>NZ_FOHB01000003.1 GCF_900111375.1 Pedococcus cremeus | reverse complement strand
ACCTCACCGAGCTCGTCCAGCAACGCGTCGACCTCAACGCCATCGCGGCCGACCTCGACATCGACGCCATCCTCAACCGGCTCGACCTCACCGAGCTGGTCCAGGAGCGCGTCGACCTCGACGCCGTCGCTGCCAAGCTCGACGTGGAAGCCGTCCTGGACCGCCTCGACCTGACGGCCATCGTCATGAACCGCGTCGACCTCGACGTGCTCGTCAACGCCGTGCTGGCGCGGATCGACCTCGTCGGCCTGGCCGAGGAGGTCATCGACGCGGTCGACCTCCCAGAGATCATCCGCGAGTCGACCGGCTCGATGGCGTCCGACACGGTTCGGGGCGCCCGCATGCAGGGCATCCACGCCGACGAGGCAGTCAGCCGCGCCGTTGACCGGATCCTGCTGCGCCGCAACCGCCGCCACCCGGGTGCTCCCACGAACCGCAGCGGCCCGGTGCAGCCGCCCGGCCTGGACGACAACCGCGGAACGGACGGCCGAAACCAGACCCACGGAACGGACGTGCCGCGATGACCACCGAGGCCGACGGACCGGCCCTCACGCCACGCACCATCTCGCCGCTGCCGCAGGAGGCGCGCCCCTACCAGGGGCACCGCGCAGGGCTGGTCACGCGCCTGGTGGCCGCAGGAATCGACTCCCTCGTCATCGGACTCGTCCTCATGCTGGGCTATGCCGGTTTTGCCGGACTCGTCTTCCTCATCGACCCGCGGACGTTCACGTTTCCCACGCCGGGAGTGTTCTTCAGCCTGACAGCCGCGCTGACCACCCTCGTCATCTACCTCACAGCGTCATGGTGGATCGGCGGGCGCACGTATGGGAGCCACCTGATGGGGCTGCGCGTCGTCAACTACAACGGAGCCAACATGCGCCTGCTGGGGGCCCTGCTGCGCGCCCTGTTCTGCGCCTTCTTCCCCATCGGCCTGCTGTGGGCGGCGGTCAACCGCGAGAACCGCTCGGTCCAGGACATCGTGCTTCGCACCTCGGTCATCTACGACTGGCAGCCCCGCCACTGACCCGACCCGGCCGGACCAGCAGACGCAGGACCAGTAGGCCAGCAGGCGCCGGACCAGTACGCGGGCGGACCTGCGCGCGCCGGACCAGGAAGACCGCCGCACCGGACCAGGAAGACGGCACGCGCCGGACCAGGAAGACAGCCGCACCGGACCAGGCAGACGGCCGGACCGGACCAGGCAGACGGCCGGACCGGCATGTCGCCGGCCCGGCCGTGGCTGAGCTCAGCCGTGGCTGAGCTCAGCCGGAGGTCCTCAGGCGGACGCCGGTGCGGCAGTGGCGCTCCGTTGGGGCGTCAAGCCAGGTGCCGAGGCGACGGGAGTCGGGAGGCGCAGGGCCGGCATGCCGCTGTCGAGCTGCCGGTTCAGCGTGAGCGCCGCATCGATGAGGGACAGGTGCGTGAACGCCTGCGGGAAGTTGCCGATCTGCTCACCGGTCAACGCGATCTCCTCGGAGAACAGGCCGACGTGGTTGGCGTAGGTGAGCATCTTCTCGAAGACGATGCGCGCCTTGTCGACCTGACCGGCGCGGGCCAGCGAGTCGACGTAGGCGAAGGTGCACAGCGAGAACGTGCCCTCCGAACCCTGCAGGCCGTCGGGTGACGCCGCCGGGTCGTAGCGGTAGACCAGGCTGTCGGTCACCAGCTCGTCCTCCATGGCGGCAAGCGTCGAGGTCCACATCGGGTCCGTCGGCGTGATGAAGCCGACCGCCGTGGCTCGCAGCAGCGACGAGTCGAGCACGTCGGTGCGGTAGTGCTGCCGGAAGGCCTGCCGCTTGGTGCTCCAGCCCTGCTCCATGATCTGCCCGTAGATCGCGTCCCGCTGGGCGCGCCAACGGTCGATGGGCGCCGGGCGTCCGTGCGTCGTGGCCAGTCGCACGCCCCGGTCCAGGGCCACCCAGCTCATCAGCCGCCCGTAGGTGAAGTTCTCGCGACCGCCCCGGGTCTCCCAGATCCCCTCCTCGGGCTGGTCCCAGTTCTCCGCGAGCCAGTCCAGGACCTCGGCGACCCTCAGCCACCCGCGATGACCGGCCTGGATCCCGCTCCGGTCGGCGAAGTAGATGCTGTCGATCGCCTCACCGTAGATGTCGAGCTGCAGCTGCTCTGCCGCGCCGTTGCCGATGCGCACCGGCCGTGATCCGCGGTAGCCCTCCCAGTGGTCCAGCACCTCCTCGCTGAGGTCGCTGGAGCCGTCGACGCGGTACATGATGTTCAGGGGTCCGCCGTTGCCCCCGGCCTGTTCCTCGATCCGGTCCCGGAGCCACAGCGCGAAGGCGGCCGCCTCGTCGCGGAAGCCCAGACCGAGCAGCGAGTAGACGGAGAACGACGCGTCGCGGATCCAGGTGTAGCGGTAGTCCCAGTTCCGCTCCCCACCGATCTGCTCGGGGAGGCCCGCCGTGGGAGCGGCGACCAGGCCGCCACTCGGCGCGTAGGTCATCAGCTTGAGGGTGATCGCCGAACGGTGGAGCGTCTCGCGCCACCGCCCCGTGTAGGTGGACTGGGCCAGCCACGACTTCCAGAAGGCCACCGTCTCGTCGAAGAGTCCCCGGACCTCGGCGACCCGAACCCGGCGCGCCGGACCGGCCAGCCCGGCCTCCAGCACCATCCCGCGCATCTGCCCGGCCACCAGGGTGATCTGCGCGTGCATGCGGCCGGCCTCGTCGATGGTGCCCTCCGCCAGCCGGCGGTCGTCGGGCTCCAGGACGAGGTGGACCGTCAAGGACGTGCTGGTGCCGGCGAAGACGGCGCCGTCCGCGGAGAGGTGCACCTCGTGGGGTTCGCGCCCGTAGTCGAACTGCGGCGCGAGGTCGACGTCGAACGTCATCTGCCCCCGCACGCAGCGGACCATCCGCACGATGCGGTGGCGGCTCGAGGCCGATGTGCTGCTCGAGACCGGCATGAAGTCCACGACCTCTCCGACGCCGGCCTCCGTCATGTAGCGGGTGATGAGGATCGCGGTGTCGGGGAAGTACAGCTGCTTGCGGGTGAAGACGTCGGCGGCCGGGCGCACCCGGCAGTGGCCACCCTTGTCGATGTCGAGCAGTGCGCCGAAGATGCTCGGCGAGTCGAACCGCGGGGCGCAGAACCAGTCGATCGAGCCGTCGGTCGTCACCAGCGCTGCGGTCTGCAGGTCGCCGATGAGCCCGTGGTCGGCGATGAGCGGGTAGTCGGCCATGTCGTTCCTCTCGGAGATGGTGGTGAGGCGGGACGGTCAGGAGGGGCCGTCAAGAGGGGTGGGTCTGGTCGCCCTCCAGCCTCCGGCCCCACCGGCGCAGGGCGCCTCACCCTCAGGGGACGAGCCGGTATGCCGCGCAGCGCACGACCGCGGCCACGCGGCACACCGCTCGTCTCGCGTCAGCGAGCACTCAGGCGGCCTCGGTGCCGGGAGCCTCCGGGCGGCGCTCCGGCGCGTCCGGGCCCGCCGGCGGACCCGGCCGGGCAGCGCTGCGGGGCCACGGGTTGAGCCGGGGACGGCGGCGCGCTGCGACGTCCTCGACCCACCCGACCAGCAGCACCGCAACCGCGATCAGGCCGAAGGTGACTGCGAGGAACTGGACCGGACCGGCCACCGGCTGCTCGTCGATCGAGGCGGCCAGCGGCACGACCGCGATGAGTGCCGCGGCGACGACGATCGCCGGGTTGCCCCAGAGGTAGATCGTCATGGCGCGCGAGTTGACCGCGACCAGCAGGCGGTCGAGCCACCCGACGCGGGACAGGCCGGAGAGGTCGGGATACATCCGCAGGAGCAGCAGGACGGCGCCGGTGCCCCACAGCGCGGCGGCGAGCGGGATGTCGTCGATGTTCGACCCGCTGGAGGGGTCGGGGAAGCGCAGCGCCCACGCCAGCCCGGCGACCAGGAGCAGCGCGGCGACCGGCAACAGGCGCACCAGGCGCAGGGGCCGGATCCGGTTGTCGTGGTGGGCGAAACCGAGCATCCAACACGAGGCGTAGGTGGAGACGTCGAGCAGCACCTCGCCCCCACGCCCATCGGCCTCCCACACGCCGACCACCGACGCGACCAGCAGGAGGAAGGGCACCGCCATGGTGCGCAGCGGCCAGCGCCGGAACAGCCAGAGCAGCGACGGGCTGAGCAGCAGCAGCCAGAGGTAGGTCGCGAGGTACCACAGCGGCTCGGACCAGTCGTAGCCCCAGGCGCTGCCGGGCGGCTCGGCGACGGGGACGACCCACAGCGCCAGCGTCCTCCAGTCCAGCGGCGAGCCGACTCCCCGGGCCGAGTCGTAGGTCCAGCCCATCCAGAGCATCAGCGGCACGGCCACCACTCCGAGGGCCCACACCGGCGGGAGCAGGCGACGCAGCCGGCGACCCATCACCGGCCACGGGTTGACGCCCGACCGGTCGAGGGAGCCCGCGACCAGCGACCCCGCGAGCGCGAACATCACCGGCATCGACGGGAACACGAGGGGCAGCCAGGCCAGGGAGAACGAGTGGTAGACCACGACGCGCACCAGCGCCAGCGCGCGAAGGCAGTCGATCCAGCGGTCCCGACCGGTGCCCCGGGCCGCGCCGGCCGAGGCGTCGAGCGGTGTCCCCACCTCCTGACGGTAGGCACGCCGAAGAGACCGTGGCTTCCCTCGTCGGGACTAGGCATCGAGACCTAGCCACCATCGGCGGTGCGGGCTACACCCGAGCGACGAGCGTGCCGGCACCCAGAGGGCGAGCTGCCCGGCCCCGCGGGAGGAGGGCGTCAGCCCTCCAGCGAGAAGACCACCGTGCTCGTGGAGATCTCGGCCTTCACCAGCCGCGCCCGCACGGTGGACCCGAGCTCCGCGGCACCCTCGGCGGCCGCCACCACGGCCGGTTCCTGCAGCTGCAGGAGCACACCTGAGGCGTTCCGCTCGTCGACCACCACGGCGTCGAAGACCTCGCCCACCCGGTGCTGCAGCACCGCCGCCTCGACGGCGTCGGCGCACCCGCGCTCGACCGCCCCCGCCACCCGGTCGGAGGCCTGCATCGCCTCGGGCAGCGACGGAAGCGCCTCGCGCGCCCAGGCCGGCACCTCGGTGCCTGCGCAGAGGGCCTCGCACACCACGAGACCGAACCGGTCGACGAGGCGCCGCAGCGGTGCGGTCACGTGGGCGTACGGCGCGGCGACGGCCGCATGCTCGGGCGAGGCCGGCGCGGCACCGTCGAAGGGGGTGTAGCCGGCGCCGCGGAACAGGCTCGTCGCCTCGTGGATGAGGGCGAGCTGTCGTGGGTCGTCGCGGTCGAGCGAGCGCAGGAGCTCACCGTAGGGCTGGTCCTGGGGCCACTCCACGCCGAGCGCCCGAGCCTCCCGCCGGAACCGCTCCACCGCCTTCTGGTCGGGCCCGGGCATCGTGCGCAGGATGCCGACCCCGCCCTTGAGCATGAGCTCCGCCGCGGCCATGCCCGTCATCAGGGACAGCTGGGCATTCCAGTCCTCCGCGGGCAGGGCCGGCCGGAAGTGCAGGCGGTAGTGCTCGCCGCCGTCCTCGGACACCTCCTGCTCGGGCATGGGCAGGCTCGCGCCCCCGCGCCGGCGCTCGAGCTCGAGGCGCTTCTCCCCCACCTCGCGCAGCAGGACGAACACCTCATCCGCCCCGCCGTCGTCGACGGCCCGCTGCACCTCCTCGTAGTCGTGCCGCGCGGTGCTGCGCACCCGGGCCCGGTAGACCTCCACGGAGGTGGTGGCACCGTCGGGCCCGAGCCGCAGGTCCCACACGAAGGCGGGGCACACCTGGCCCGGGAGCAGGCTCGCCGCACCCTCGCTCAGCTCCGGCGGGTGCAGCGGCGTCCGCTGGTCGGGCGCGTAGACGGTCTGGCCCCGGCGGCGGGCCTCGGCGTCCACCGCACCGCCGGGCGCGACGAAGGCCGGCACGTCGGCGATGGCGTACCGAACCCGGTAGCCGTCCCCGTCGCGCTCGAGGTGCAGCGCCTGGTCGAGGTCCATCGACCCAGGCGGGTCGAGGGTGCGGAAGGCCACCGACGTCTCGTCGCGGTCGGGCAGCGCCACGTCGGCCGCGGCTCGCCCGGCTTCCTCGAGCACCTCGGGTGGGAAGCCCGTGGGCACGTCCTGCTCCGCGCGGACGGCGTCGAACCGGGCCCGGAGCTGCGCCGCCTGGGCGGTGGTGGTCTCCGAGACGGGTGAGGCGAGGTGGATCGTCCGCTTCGGCATGCCTGCAACCTACCCACGAGCCGGGCCACCGGCTCGCTGCACGACCCTTCGCACCTACCCTTGTCCTCGTGCTGATCCTGCTGCCGCCCTCGGAGTCCAAGACCGGCCGCACCAGGGGTCGCCCGCTGAGCTTGAGCTCACTCTCCTTCGGCGAGCTCACCGACACCCGCCGCACCGTCGCCACCGCGCTCGCGAAGGTCTCGGCGCACCCCGACGCCTTCGAGGTCCTCGGCGTCTCGCCGTCCCTGACCACCGAGGTCGCGCGGAACCTCGTGCTCGAGACCGCTCCCTCGCTCCCGGCGGCCCGCGTCTACACCGGGGTGCTCTACGACGCCCTCGACCTCGCCAGCCTCGACACCGCCGCCCGGCGGCGGGCCAACCGGTGGCTCGTCACCGTCTCCGCCCTCTTCGGGGCGGTGCGGCCCACCGACGCGATCGTCCCCTACCGCCTCTCCATGGCCGTGAACCTCCCGGGCGTCGGCCCGCTGGCGAGCGCGTGGAAGCCCGAGCTGGCCCGGGTCCTTCCCGCGGCGGCGGGCCGGGGCGTCGTCGTCGACTGCCGTTCGAGCACGTATGCCGCGGCGTGGACCCCGAGCGGCGACCTCACCGAGCGGTGGGTGCAGGTGAGGGTGCCGGGCGCGACCCACATGGCCAAGCACACCCGCGGCCTGGTCGCCCGCCACCTGTGCGTCACCGGTGCCGCTCCTCGCACCGCGCCCGCGCTGGCCGAGGCGCTGCAGGACGCGTTCGAGGTACGGCTCACCGAGCCGCGTCGGGCCGGTCAGCCCTGGGTGCTCGATGCCACGGCTCGCTGAGCAGCGCTCCCGAGCGGGCCGCGTGCTGCCGTGCTGAGCGGCCCCGAGCTCGCCGAGCTGGTCGCCCGGGTCGGCCCCGTCCTGGTCTTCCTGCTCGCGATCACGGTGGTGGCCGAGATCAGCGACCGGGCGGGCGTGTTCGACGTCGCCGGGCACTGGGCGGCCCGGGCCGGACGCCACCGCACCCTGGTGCTGTGGCTGCTCTTCGTGCTCGTCGCGGTGGCCTGCACGGTGGTGCTGTCGCTCGACACCACGGCGGTGCTGCTGACCCCGGTGGGCCTGGCCGTGGCCCGGCAGCTGGGCCTGTCACCCGTGCCGTTCGCCCTCAGCACCCTCTGGCTGGCCAACACCGCCTCACTGCTGCTGCCGGTGTCGAACCTGACCAACCTGCTGGCCCTGCACCAGTTCGACCAGCTCGGCCTGGGCCACGCCGGCTACGTCAGGCTCGCCGCGCTGCCCGCCGCGGGGGCGGTCGTCGGCACCCTGGCGGTCCTGTTCCTGCTGCACCGACGAGAGCTGTCGGGCCGCTACCAGCCCGACGCGCCGCCGGAGCCGCACGACCGGGCCCTGCTGCGCGCCGCCGCCGGCGTCTGCGTGGCGGTGGGCCCGCTCTTCGCCCTGGGCCTCAACCCGGCACTGGTGTCGACGGCCGCCGCGGCCGTGCTCGTGGCCGTCACCGCGCGGCGTGACCGCCGGATCCTCCACGGCCTGGCCGTGCCCTGGCGGATGGCGCTCGTGCTGGCCGTGCTGTTCGTCGGGATCGACCTCGCGCTGCGGCACGGCCTGCAGGCCTGGCTCCAGGAGGTCGCCGGCGGCGGCACCTCCCCCGGCGACCTGGCCCGGTTGGCCGGTCTGGGCGCGGTGTCGGCCAACGTCGTCAACAACCTGCCGGCCTACCTGGCGCTGGAGTCGGTGGCCCGCACCGAGCCCGACCGGCTGATGGCCCTGCTGGTCGGTGTGAACGTGGGCCCCCTGGTCACCCCGTGGGCCTCGCTCGCGACGCTGCTGTGGGCGCAGCGGTGCCGTACCGCCGGCGTCGTCATGGGCCGGTGGTCGCTCGCCGTGCAGGGGCTGGCCTGCGCGGCGGTGGCGGGGGCGCTCGCCCTGGCGCCCCTGCTGCTCTGACGGTTCAGTGTGACGGTTCGGTGGGGACGGTTGGGGTCAGCCCAGGGCGGTGGTGAGGTCCTCGACCAGGTCGGCCGGGTCCTCCAGCCCCACGGAGATGCGGATCGTGCCGTCGGTGATGCCCACGGCCGCGCGCGCCTCGGGGCTCAGCCGTCGGTGCGTCGTGGTGGCCGGGTGGGTCACCATCGACTTGGCGTCACCGAGGTTGTTGCTGATGTCGACCACGCGCAGGGCGTTCATGACCGCGAAGGCCTCGGCCTTGCCACCCTCGATCTCGAAGGTGACGACGGTGCCGCCGCCGGTCATCTGTGCCTTTGCCAGCTCGTGCTGCGGGTGCGACTCCAGCCACGGGTAGACGACGCGGCGCACCTTCGGGTGCTCCTCCAGCGCGCGAGCCAAGATCAGCGCGGAGGCGGCCTGGTGGCGCACGCGCAACGACATGGTCTCGAGTCCCTTGACGAGCACCCATGCGTTGAACGGCGACATGGCCGGCCCGGTGTGGCGCATGAGGTTCTTGACCGGCCCGTCGACGAACTCGCGGCGACCGAGCACGGCCCCGCCGAGGGTGCGGCCCTGCCCGTCGATGTGCTTGGTCGCGGAGTAGACGACGACGTCGGCGCCGAAGTCGAGCGGCCGCGAGAACACCGGCGTGCCGAACACGTTGTCGACCACGACCTGGGCGCCGGCGGCGTGGGCAAGGTCGGAGACCGCCCGCATGTCGACCAGCTCCTGCATCGGGTTGCTGGGCGTCTCGAAGAAGACCGCCGTCGTCGGCTGCGAGAGCGCGTCGCGCCACTGGTCGAGGTCGGGGCCGTCGACGAACACCGTCTCGACGCCCCACCGCGGCAGGATCTCGTCGAGGATGACGAAGCAGGAGCCGAACAGCCCGCGCGAGGCGACGACCCGGTCACCCTGCCCGAGCAGGGCCGACAGCGCGACGAACACGGCGGACATGCCCGACGCGGTGGCGAAGCACGCCTCCGCACCCTCGAGCAGGCGCAGCCGCTCCTCGAACATGGCGACCGTGGGGTTGCCGTAACGGGAGTAGATGAACTTGTCGACCTCGTCCTTGAAGGCCGCCTCGGCCTGCTCGGCGCTGTCGTAGACGAAGCCGGAGGTCAGGTACAGCGCCTCGGCGGTCTCGTCGAAGCCGCTGCGCAGGAGGCCGCCGCGCACGGCGAGCGTGTCGGGCCGCAGCTCCCTCGGGTCGTCCACGCCGCTCACCCCTGCCGCCACGGGAGGCCCTCGTTCTTCCAGCCGGCCACCGCGCGGTGCCCGTGCTCGTCGTGCGGCCCCTCGAACCCGTGGAGGATGTTGTATGCCGGTGCGAGACCGGCCGCCGTCGCGGCCCTGGCGGCGGCGACGGAGCGGACGCCCGACCGGCAGAGGAAGTACAGCGGCGCACCCTCGGGCAGGTCGGCCGACCGCAGCTCGTCGACGAAGCGCTCGTTGACCGCGCCGTCGGGGAACCGCTGCCACTCGACGCAGACCACGGTGCGCCCCAGGGGGCTGAGGTCCGGCAGGCCGACGTAGCTCCACTCGGCACGGGTGCGCACGTCGACGAGGACGGCGTCGCCGTCCCCGCCCAGCGCGGCATACGCCTCCTGCGGTGTCACGTCACCGGCGTAGCTCGAAGTCATGGGTCACAGCGTAGGTGAGTGGCCACATGGCGAGACCGCTGGCCCAGCTGGTGGACGACCGGTCGACGAGCGTGCAGGACGCCGGCCCGGCGCGCCATACCCCGCCGACCGAGCCCTCCCCTGCGCCCGCCCAGCACGCGTACATTCGTGAGGGCGGAGGTGGTCCCATGGCAGCAACGTCCAGACAGGTTGAGCCGGCCCGGGTCGCCGAGCCGGGTGAGGGCATCAGCCTCGAGGAGCTGGCGCTCGCGAGCCGTAACCACGCGATGCCGGCGGAGGCCCTGCGCGACGAGCTGACCCCGGCGGGGCTGCACTACGTGCTGTGCCACTACGACATCCCGGCGATCGACCCCGCCACGTGGCGCCTGCGCCTCGACGGCTGCGTCGAGCGCGCGCTCGAGCTCGACCTGCAGGCCCTGCAGTCGATGCCCTCCCGCACCGTGCGGGTGACGATGGAGTGCGCCGGCAACGGGCGGGCGGCCCTGGCCCCCCGGCCGGTCAGCCAGCCCTGGCTGTCGGGGGCCGTGGGCACCGCTGAGTGGACCGGGGTGCCGCTGGCCGACCTGCTCCGCGACGCGGCACCGACCAGCGGGGCCGTCGAGGTGGCCTTCACGGGTGCGGACCACGGCTTCGAGCGCGGCGTCGAGCAGGACTACGAGCGGGCCCTTCCCCTCGGCGACGCCCTCGCCGACGACGTGCTGGTCGCCTACGCGATGAACGGTGCGCCGCTGCCGGTGCAGCACGGGTTCCCGGCCCGGCTCGTGGTGCCCGGCTGGTACGGCATGGCGCACGTGAAGTGGCTCGTGCAGGTGCGGGTGCTCGACCGGCCGTACGACGGCTACCAGAACACCGTGGCCTACCGGCTGCGCCAGGAGCCCGAGGACCCCGGCGACCCGGTGTCGCGGATCGAGCCGCGGGCGCTGCTGCTGCCGCCGGGCGACCCGGACTTCCTCACCCGCGAGCGGATCCTGCGTCCCGGCCGGGTGACGCTGAGCGGGCGGGCCTGGTCCGGCTGGGGCCCGGTGGTGGCCGTCTCGGTCAGCACCGACGACGGCGACACGTGGCGCGAGGCGGAGGTCGAGTCAGCGGTCGAGGCGGAGGTCGAGACAGCGGCCGGGCAGCAGGACCACCGCTGGGCCTGGCGGCGCTTCACGCTGGCGTGGGACGCGACACCGGGCACCCACGTCCTGCGGGCCCGGGCGACCGACAGCACCGGCCGGGAGCAGCCGATCGTGCCGCAGTGGAACCTCGGCGGGTTCGCCAACAACGCCGACCAGCCGGTGGTCGTGCTCGTCCTCGACAGCTGACCGGCGCGCCGCTCCTGGTCAGGTGCGGTTGGTGAACGCGACCGAGGCGTTGCCGTCGGCCCACACCTCGACGGCCGTGAGCGACCCCGGGGCCGCGGCCAGGCGCCAGATGGTCTCGTGCGGCATCTGGAGCAGGTGTGCCAGCACGGCCATGATCGGCTTGCGGTGGCAGACCACCACGGTGACGCCGCCGGCCGTGACGCACCGGTCGAAGGCCGCCAGCACGCGCTCGGCCATCTCCTCGTGGGTCTCTCCCCCGGGCCGGGCGTAGGTCGGGTCGTTGCGCAGGGCACGCAGCGCCTCGGGGTCCTCGCGCACCAGCTCGGCGACGCTGGCGCCGTCCCAGTCACCGAAGTTCTGCTCGTCCCAGTCCGGGTCGACCAGCGGCTCGAGGCCGGTGGCCTCCGCGATCGCGGCGCCCGTCTCGATGGCCCGCGTCAGCGACGAGGTCACCAGGCGGGCCGGGGTGTCACCCAGCAGGTGGGCGGCGGCGCGGCCGGCTGCGGCCGCCTGCGACCGACCCGAGGCGTTGAGCGACGGGTCGGCGCCGCCTCGTCCGTCGAGGCGGCCCTGCGCCGTGAAGTCGGTGACCCCGTGGCGCACCAGCAGGATCCGCGTCGGGGTGCCGAGGTCGGGCCCCACGCCGACCGGTGCCGCCGTGCCGGACGGAGCCGGGTCGACCACCTCGTCGACCGCCTCGGCGACGGTGGTGTCCTCGGCCGCCTCGCCGACCAGGCGGCTCAGCGTGACGCCGTCCATGCCCCGGTTCGAGAGGGCGTCGGCGAGCTTGTTCTTCTCGCGCGGGATCCACTCGAAGGTCACCGATCCGCCGGCCCGGCTGATGTCCGCGACGACGTCACGGGCGACCAGCGCCAGGCGCCTCATGTCCTCGTGCTTGATCTTCCACCGGCCCGACATCTGCTCGACGACCAGCTTGGAGTCCATCCGCACGTGGACGTCGGCGGCCGGGTCGATGCCCTGGGCGGCGCGCAGGCCCTCGATGAGGCCGGTGTACTCCGCGACGTTGTTCGACGCCTTGCCCAGCGGTGCGCAGCCCTCGTGGAGCAGCTTTCGGGTGGCGCCGTCGAGCACCACGGCGCCCCAGCCGGCCACGCCGGGGTTGCCTCGCGAACCGCCGTCCGCCTCGACGACGAGTGAGCGACCCACGCGGGCTACAGGCCGGACTCGGCGGTGCGCACGAGGATGCGGCGGCACTCCTCGCAGCGCAGCACCTCGTCGGCCGGAGCCGCCTTGATACGGCTCATGTCGACGGAGTTGAGCTCGAGCTGGCACCCGCCGCAGCGACGGTGGCTGAGCGCGGCGGCACCGAGGCCGCCACTGGCTGCGCGCACCTTCTCGTAGAGCGCGACGAGGTCCTCTCCCACGCCTGCGACGACGTCGGCGCGCGGGGCGGCGACGCGCCGGGCCTCGGCGTCGAGGTCGGCCAGTGCCGCGTCGTGGGCCGCCTGGGCCTCCTCGAGCTTGGCCGCGAGCTCGGACTCCTTGCCCTCGAGGCGGGTCACCTCGGCCTCGACGGCCTCCGCGCGCTCCATGACCTCGAGCTCGACGTCCTCGAGCTCGGCCTGCCGGCGGGCGAGCGACTGGAGCTCGTGCTGCAGGGCCTGCAGGTCCTTGGCGCTGCCGGTGCCGGAGTCGAGCCGTGCCTGGTCGCGGGCCGCCCGGTCACGGACGAGCTGGACGTCGGCCTCGGCCTTGGCCACCTCGCGCTGGACGTCGCTCAGCTCGGTGCGGACGCGCACGAGCTCGGAGTCGAGCAGCTCTGCCTGCGTGTGCAGGTCCTTCAGCTGGGCGATCTGCGGCAGCGTCTTCCGGGCGTGCGCGATCTGGTCCAGCCGGGTGTCGATGGCCTGCAGGTCGAGGAGCCGCCACTGGCGGGTTGGGTCGGCTTTCAGGACGTACCTCCGGGAGCCTCGGCCCCGACCACGAAGTCCCACGGGTCGGTGCGCAGTCTTGACATGTGGGTGTCCACCGTAGTGCCCCGCTCCCCGAGCTCGGCAAGCGCCGCCCGCAGCCGCTCCTCGGCGCTGGCGAGCCACACCGACTCGGTGGCCCAGTGACCGGCGTCGACGAGGTAGGGCGGCCCGCCGCGCGACTCCTCGCGCGCCTCGAGCACGGGGTGGTGGCGCAGGTCGGCGGTCACGTAGACGTCGGCGCCGCTGGCCCGTACGTGCGCGAACATGTCGTCGCCGGCGCCCCCTACGACGGCCACCCGCCGCACGGGCGCCTCGGCGGGGCCGGCCACGCGGATGCCGCCCGCGGCCTTGGGCAGCGCGGCATACAGCGCGGTGGTGAACTCGGCCAGCGACACCGGTGCGGGCAGCACGCCGACCCGGCCCATGGGCTGTCCCTCGACGACGGCGAGGGGCTCGAGCTCACCGAGCCCGCACGCACGCGCCAGCGCGTCGCACACCCCCGGGTTGGCGACGTCGGCGTTCGTGTGGGCGACGTAGAGCGCGACCCTGCCGGCGACCAGGCTGGTGACGCTGGCGCCCTTGGCGGTGGTGGTCGCGACGCTGTGCACCCCGCGCAGCAGCAGCGGGTGGTGGGTCACCAGCAGGTCGGCTCCCATGGTGCGGGCCTCGTCGATGACGGCCAGGGTCGGGTCGACCGCGAAGTGGATGCGGCGGACCGGCTGGGTGAGGTCACCGGCGACGAGCCCGACCTGGTCCCAGGACTGGGCCGTGTCGGGTGGGTAGAGGGCCTCGAGGGCCCCCACGACGTCGGCGAGGGTCAGCTGCTCGTGCTGCACGTGGGCCCGGCCGGGCTCGAACCGACGACACCCGCGGTGTAAACGCGGTGCTCTACCAACTGAGCTACAGGCCCCGGACGGGCAGGCGTGCAGCCGGCCCGTCGGGTGTGGTGCGCCATTGTGTCAGGCGGACCTCACGCGAGCTGTGCGAGGGCCTCGTGGTAGCCGGAGAAGTCGCGGCCCTGCCCGATCGGGTTCACCAGGCTCCACCGGACGACGCCCTCGCGGTCGATGAGGAACGTGCCGCGCAGGGCGGCGCCGGCCTTCTCGTTGAAGACGCCGTAGGCGCGGGCGACCCCACCGTGCGGCCAGAAGTCCGACAGCAGCGGGAAGAAGTAGGCCTCCTTGTCGGCCCATGCGCGCTGGCTGAACATGTGGTCGCAGGAGATGGCGAGCACCTGCACGTCGTCGGAGACGAACGCGCCGAGGTTGTCGCGGATCTCGCACAGCTCACCGGTGCAGATGCCGGAGAAGGCGAAGGGGTAGAAGACGAGGACGACGTTCTTGCGGCCCCGGAAGTCGGCCAGCGAGGTGTCCTGGCCGTTCTGGTCCTTCAGCGTGAAGTCGGGGGCGGTCGCGCCCACGGCGAGCGCCGTCGAGTGGGTCGTCTGCGTCATGCCGGCCAGTG
The DNA here is from genome assembly GCF_900111375.1 of Pedococcus cremeus. Lineage (GTDB taxonomy): Bacteria > Actinomycetota > Actinomycetes > Actinomycetales > Dermatophilaceae > Pedococcus_A > Pedococcus_A cremeus. The sequence goes on along the minus strand of NZ_FOHB01000003.1, from coordinate 490,761 downwards.
TGCCAGCAGGGTCAGCGGCGCGCCGATTTGGGTGCCACGAGCTTGGTGGCCGCCCAGTCCTCGCAGGCGTTGACGGTGCCCGACGTGTGCAGGCCGGCGGTGGTGGCGGCCTCCTCGATGTCACTGGCGTCGACGTGGCCCTCGCGACCGGCCTTCGGCGTCAGCACGACGATGAACCCGTGGTCGGCGAGGTTGGTGAGCGCGTCGACCACCGCGTCGACCAGGTCACCGTCGTCGTCCCGCCACCAGATGACCACCGCGTCGGCGACTCCGCCGTAGTCCTCGTCCTCGAGCTCGGTCGTCGTGAGGTCCTCGATGGCGAACCGGAGGTCGTCGTCGACGTCCGTGTCGTACCCGAACTCCTGGATCACCTGTCCCGCGGTGAAACCCAGCTTGGCCGCCGCACTCTTGGGGGCCGCCGCCTGAGCGGAGGTGCTCACACCCTTCTCCGTCCTCGCGTGTCGTTGTGGCGCACAGTCCACCCGGTACCGGGGCCTTTGCGCAACCGAATGCCAAGATTCCACCTCGTTTGGCCAGTCCGTGGTCAGGTGCTGGTCAGTGGACCCGCTCACGCGCCCGGCTCGAGCGCCTGACCTGTTCGTTCAGCAGCCGGGTCGCCTCCGCGACGTCGAGGTGGCACACCCGCGGCCGGGCCGGCCCGGAGGTGGTGAGCAGCTCCACCGTGGCCAGCCGCAGGCGGCGCTGCACGGGTCCCTGCCGCAGCCGCAGCGACTGCACCCGGGCGTGCGGCACGACCTCGACCCAGCGCCGCAGCCGGCCACCGCGCACCACCAGCGCCCCCTCGGTCACGGCGTAGCCGTGGCGCTGCCGCACCAGCGGTGAGAGCCACGTCGCTCGCGGTGGGACCGTGACGTATGCCGCGTGCCCGGCGGAGCCGTCGGGGCCCGACCCGGGCCCGGCCGCCGTCCCGTCACCGGACGCGTGGCCGAGCCCGTCACCGAGCCCGTTACCCAGCCCGTTACCCAGCCCGTCGAGCACCGCGTGGAGGTCGCTGCTCGGTCGCACGACCGCGAGGGTCGCCAGCGCCTCGAGGCGCGTGCCCACCGGCAGCAGCACCGAGTCGTCCTCGCCGTGCTCGGTGCCGACGCCGGCGACGTTGGCCTCGATGCGCCACCAGTCCGCCAGCCTCCACGGCAGGGGTTGGCGGAGGGCGAGCGCCTGGATGCGGTGCACCGGAACGCTGCTCGAGGTGAGCTCGGTCAGTCCACGGGTCACGTGGATGCCCGCGGCGTCGCGGCGGAGGTGGAAGTTCCACTCGCGCACCAGCTCCTTGGCGGCGTTGCCCCCGACGGCCAGCAGGGTGGGGCCGACGGCGGCCACCACTCCCCCGCGACCCGTCGCCAGGCCCCACAACAGCACCGGCACCGCAAGGACCATGCCGAGGGTGCGCCCCCGCAGCAGCCATGCCTGCACGAGCCGCTCCGCGGGCACCCGCACGACCGTCTCTCCCGCGGGAGGGGGCACTCCCGGCGCGGCACGCACGGGTTCAGGACGGCTGCGCGCGACAAGGGAGTCGCGCTCGTCACCGCGCCCCGCCAGGGCCATCAGGGTGCGCCGCACCTCGGTGGCCTCCGGGTGGGGCAGGAACGCCAGGCGCGCGTCGCTGCCCGAGCCGGCTGCCTGCACGTGCACCTCGGACAGGCCGGCGAGCCGGGCCAGCAGGGGGCGTCGCAGGTCGACGGCCTGGATGCGGTCGTAGCGCACCTGCCGGTGCTGGCGCAGCACGAGGCCGGTGCGCACCTCGAGCGTGCTGGCCCCGATGCGGAAGCGCGACACGCGCCAGGACAGCCACGACCCGGCGACGAGGGCCAGGAGCCCGAGTCCCGCGGCCAGTCCCAGCCAGAGCAGGGGCCTGCCGTCCGGCAGCTGGGAGTCGGCGCCGAGCCAGGCGTCGACCTGGTTGCTCACGAGCCAGGCGCCTGCCGCGGCGACGGCCAACCCTCCACGCAGCAGGGGCGACAACGGGTGCAGGCGCCGCCACCGGGCCGCGTCGACCGGTGCCGGCTCGGCGACAGGGGGTCCGGTGGGGGCCGGGTCGCTCACAGACCGGCCCGTTGCGACTCGCCGCGCTCGGTCAGCCGGGCCCGCAGCGCCTCCGCCTCGGCCACCGGCAGCCCCGGGATGCTGCCGCCGCTGTGCGGCGACGCGGTGTGGATCTGCACGCTGGCGAGCCCGAAGTGCCGGGCAAGTGGACCCGACTGCATGTCCGCGAGCTGGAGGCGACCGTAGGGCACGCTCACCAGGGTGCGGCGCAGCCGGCCGCGCCGGACCACCAGCTCCTCCGCCTGCTCGGACCAGCTGATCGCTGCGACCTGCCGGCGCACCAGCCACAGCAGCCACAGCCAGGCCCCGACCACCACCACGGCGGCGACCAGCGGCCACGGAGACGAGAGCAGGCCCCAGAGCGCCACGGCGGCCAGCACGAGCGCTGCGCACACCGCCGAGACGATGATCGACCGGGCCGTCGCCAGGCGCGGCGACACCCCGCGCCACTGCGGCCCTTGGCCGCCGTACAGCGCCACCGGCTCCCACCCCTGCTCGCTCGTCACCGCTCCAGTGTCGGCCATGGCGCCCCGGCGGCACACACGGCATACAGTGCGTGTCGTGGGGCGTGTCACGAGGCGAGTGCCGAGCACCCGGGTCGTCGTCGAGGACCCGGGCAGCCCTGTCGTGTCGAGCCGCCCGGACACCCTCGCGGTGGAGGAGCCGCTCGAGATCCGCGTCGGCGGCGACTCGATCTACGTCACCATGCGCACCCCGGGCGACGACTTCGACCTCGCCATCGGCTACCTGCTCACCGAGGGGGTCGTGCCCGGCGCCGACGCGGTGCACCACGCCATGCACTGCCTCGACGAGGACGAGACCGGCTCTCCCACCTTCAACGTCGTCGACATCACCCTGGCGCCCGGCACGGTCGTCGACACCTCGCGCTCCGAGCGTGCGGGCAGCTACACCAGCAGCGCCTGCGGGGTGTGCGGCAAGACGAGCATCGACGCCATCACCACCAAGAGCCGGTATGCCGTGACGGACGACCCGGTGCGCCTCTCACCTGACGTCGTGGCGGGGTTGCCCGACGCCCTGCGGGCGCAGCAGAAGGTCTTCGACCGCACCGGCGGCCTGCACGCCGCGGGCCTCTTCACCGCCGACGGCGAGCTGCTGGCGGTGCGCGAGGACGTCGGCCGCCACAACGCGGTCGACAAGGTCGTCGGCTGGGCGGGACGCGAGGGGCTGCTGCCGCTCGCCGGCCACGTGCTGGTGGTGAGCGGGCGCGCCAGCTTCGAGCTGACCCAGAAGGCCGTCATGGCCGGCATCCCGGTGCTGGCCTCGGTGTCGGCCCCGTCGTCACTGGCGGTCGACCTCGCGCAGGAGTCCGGGATGACGCTGGTCGGCTTCGTGCGGCCGCCGCGCCTGACGGTCTACGCCGGGGGCCACCGCCTGGGGCTGTGAGCCGGCCTGGGCGCAGCGACCCAGCGGCGGCGGTGTGTCGTCAGCCCGAGGTGCGACGCGTCAGCTGCGGATGGCCTTGTCGATCCGGTCGGAGACCACCTTCCACAGGGACTCGCTGTATCCGGCGGTGAGGTGGTGGGTGTCGCGGAACATGATCTGCCCCTGCGCCGTCACGACCTGGCAGCGCTTCGCGGGGCACATCACGTCGGTGACGTCGACGAAGCACACCGCCTTGGGGGCGGCCGCCTTCTCGGCCTTGACGAGGGCGGCGTCGAGGCCGGTGCCCTGGTCGCGGTCGAAGCCGCATCGATCCACGTCGTCCGGGTGCTGCGACAGGCACGAGGGGACATCGGCTGCGGGACGCGGCACGTCCTTCATGACGACGATCCGCTTGGTGGCCTTGGCCATCTTCGCGAACGAGCGCTTCGAGGCCTCCGTCCAGAGCGGCCCGATGTTCTCAGGGGTGCTCTGCGAGCCGTCGGCCTGCAGGGCGAGGGTGCGGTAGTCCATCCACCGGCCGATGACCACGGCGTCGAGGCCCTTGATGCCGGCGACCCGGTCGAGCACCTTGTCGCGCCACTGGCCGCAGGTGTCGTACGGCGCCTTGTTCTGCTTGAGCCAGACGGGAGCGTCGCTGACGGTGCACGAGCTCTTCGCGAAGAGGTAGATGGTCCAGCCGCGCTCCTTGGCGGCCCGCTCCAGCGCCGGTCGCCACTGCATGGCGTGGGAGTCGCCGACGAGGGCGATGGTGCGCTTGGCGCCCTTCGCGCGGCCGAACCGGCACTGGTCGGCCGGCGGCACGCTGGTGCTGTCGTAGGAGACGTAGCAGTCGCTGCCGTCGCGAGGACGGTCGTCCCGTGCCTCGGCGGGCGTGACAGGCCCGGCCGGCTTCCGCTCGGCCGGCGCCTCGCCCGGCTCCTCGCCCGGCTCCTCGCCCGGCTCCTCGCCCGCGGCGGGCGATGGTGCCGGGGCGGGCGGTGCAGCCGGGGCACCGGCGGCCTGCGGCGCCGAGACGGCGTCCTGCTCGGCCGAGGACGATCCACCGACCATGAGCGCACAGCTCGACACCAGGGAGACGCCGATGAGCGCTCCACCGAGGCGCAGTGAGCGTCCCCGTCCCGACTTGAGGAAGCCGGCGTGCCGCAGCGGCTGCTCCACGACGTAGTGGCTGGCGACGGCCAGGGCGAACGACAGGGCGACCGCAGCGAGCACGACCGGCCAGGAGGCGTGCGCGGCAGTGGCCTCACCCGTGTCGGACCCCGCGGGCACCTGCCCGAAGCGGGTGTTGGCGAGCACCAGCACGGGCCAGTGCCACAGGTACCACGCGTAGGAGACCCGGCCGATGTAGCGCAGCACCGGGTGCCCGAGCGCGCGGGAGACGCCCTCGTCCGGCGCCCGGGTCCCGGCCCCGACGAGGAAGGCGGCGCCGAGCACCGGGAGGAGCGCCGCGGTGCCGGGGAACGGCGTCGACTCGTCCATGAGCAGCGCCGACCCGACCACCATCGCCAGCCCGGTCAGGGCAGCGGCGTGGGCGGCGCGACGGGTCATCCGACCGAGCGCGGGACGGGCCAGCGCCAGCGCGGCGCCGATGCCCAGCTCCCAGGCGCGGGTGTGCAGGCCGAAGTAGGCGAACGGGCTTCCCGAGGCGGTCAGCTGCCACGACACGACCAGCGAGCCGACGACGAGCACCGCCAGCGCCAGCGCCATGCGACGGAAGGCGACGTCCCACGCCCGGAGCGCCAGCCCGGAGCTGCCCACGAGCAGGAGCAGCAACAGCGGCCACACGACGTAGAACTGCTCCTCGACGCTGAGCGACCAGTAGTGCAGCACCGGGCTCTTGTCGGTGTCGGCCATGTACTGCGTCGACTCCGCCGCGAAGCGCCAGTTCGCACCCCACAGGGCCGCGCCGGCCAGGTCGGCGGCGATGCCCTTGCGGTCGATCGGTGGGACGAGCAGGAAGGAGGCCACGGCCGTCGCCGCCAGCACCAGGGTCGACAGCGGCAGCAGCCGGCGCACCCGCCTGGCGTAGAAGTCCGCCAGCAGGATCGTGCCGGTGCGCGCGATCTCGTCGACCAGCAGGCCGGTGATGAGGAACCCGGAGAGGACGAAGAACACGTCGACGCCGACGAAGCCTCCGCTGACCGCCTTCACCCCCGCGTGGAACGCGACGACCAGGAGGACCGCGATGGCCCGCATCCCCTCGATGTCGCCGCGGAAGCGGTTGCGTCGTTGGCGCCTCGTCAGCGGAGGCGCCGGCTCGGGTCGGGTCGGCGTGGCGGATGGCATACGGCGGACAAGTATTCCGAAACGAACCGTCCGCTCGCCAATCCGTCACGCCGGATCGCACCGGTTTCAGACCCTTCGCCCGGACCGCGAACGGCGGGTACCAGCACGCCTGGTCCGCATACCGGCCGGTAGTCGACCCTGGTTGTGACGTGCACCTCCTTTGGGGGGAAGATGTTGGTGGCCGCCGGCACACCAGCGGCCGACGCCCGAGAAAGGACCGACGACGTGGCCGCACGCGATCAGGCCGGACCCATCCTGAACGGCCTGCCCAGCCAGCTGCCGGACATCGACCCCGACGAGACCCAGGAGTGGCTCGACTCGCTCGACGGGGCCATCGAGGAGGGCGGCCGGACCCGCGCGCGCTACCTCATGCTCAAGCTCATCCAGCGTGCGCGGGAGAAGCAGCTCGGCGTCCCGTCGCTGACGGCCACCGACTACATCAACACGATCCCGCCGGAGCGTGAGCCCTGGTTCCCCGGCGACGAGGAGGTCGAGCGGCGCTACCGCGCCTGGCTCCGCTGGAACGCCGCGGTCATGGTGCACCGCGCCCAGCGTCCCGACATCTCCGTCGGTGGCCACATCTCCACCTACGCCTCGGCCGCCACGCTGTACGAGGTGGGCTTCAACCACTTCTGGCGCGGCAAGGACCACGAGGGCGGCGGCGACCAGATCTTCTTCCAGGGCCATGCCTCCCCCGGCATGTACGCCCGTGCCTTCCTCGAGGGCCGGCTCTCCGAGGAGCAGCTCGACGGCTTCCGCCAGGAGAAGAGCCACCTCGTCGACGGCAAGCCGCTCGCGCTGCCGTCGTACCCGCACCCGCGCCTGATGCCGGACTTCTGGGAGTTCCCCACGGTCTCGATGGGCATCGGCCCGATGAACGCGATCTACCAGGCGCAGTTCAACAAGTACCTGCAGCACCGCGGCATCAAGGACACCAGCCAGCAGCACGTCTGGGCGTTCCTCGGTGACGGCGAGATGGACGAGCCGGAGTCGCGTGGCCTGCTGCAGCTGGCTGCCGGCGAGGAGCTCGACAACCTCACCTTCGTCATCAACTGCAACCTGCAGCGGCTCGACGGCCCGGTGCGCGGCAACGGCAAGATCATCCAGGAGCTGGAGTCGTTCTTCCGCGGTGCGGGCTGGAACGTCATCAAGGTCGTCTGGGGCCGCGGCTGGGACCCGCTGCTCGCGGCGGACCGCGACGGCGCGCTCGTCAACATCATGAACCAGACGAGCGACGGCGACTACCAGACGTTCCGGGCCAACGACGGCGCCTACGTGCGCGAGAACTTCTTCGGCCGCGACCCGCGCACCCGTGCGATGGTCCAGGACTGGAGCGACGACGACGTCTGGTGGAAGCTCAAGCGCGGCGGGCACGACTACCACAAGGTCTACGCCGCCTACAAGGCTGCGATGGAGCACACCGGCCAGCCGACCGTCATCCTCGCCAAGACCATCAAGGGCTACGGCCTGGGCAGCCACTTCGCCGGCCGCAACGCGACGCACCAGATGAAGAAGCTGACCCTCGACGACCTCAAGGGGCTGCGCGACAGCCTGAAGCTGCCGATCAGCGACGAGCAGCTCGAGGCCGACCCGTACCGCCCGCCGTACTTCCACCCGGGCGAGGACGACCCGACGCTGCAGTACATGAAGGAGCAGCGCCAGAAGCTCGGCGGCTCCCTCCCCAAGCGCGTCGTCGACCACAAGCCGCTCGAGCTGCCGTCGCACGAGTCCTACGCGGTCGTGAAGAAGGGCACGGGCAAGCAGCAGGTCGCCACGACGATGGCCTTTGTGCGCCTGCTCAAGGAGCTCATGCGCGACAAGGAGTTCGGCAAGCGCGTCGTGCCGATCATCCCGGACGAGGCGCGCACGTTCGGCATGGACTCGTTCTTCCCGACGATCAAGATCTACAACCCGCACGGGCAGCACTACACGTCGGTCGACGCCGAGCTGATGCTGGCCTACAAGGAGTCCGAGCAGGGCCAGATCCTGCACCTCGGCATCAACGAGGCCGGCTCGGTGGCCGCGTTCACCGCGGCCGGCACGTCGTACGCGACGCACGGCGAGCCGATGGTGCCGATCTACATCTTCTACTCGATGTTCGGCTTCCAGCGCACCGGCGACTCCATCTGGGCGGCCGCCGACCAGATGACCCGCGGCTTCCTCATCGGCGCGACGGCGGGCCGCACCACCCTGACGGGTGAGGGCCTGCAGCACGCCGACGGCCACAGCCCGATCCTCGCCGCGACCAACCCCGCGGTCGTCGCCTACGACCCGGCGTTCGCGTTCGAGATCGCCCACATCATGGAGGACGGCCTGCGGCGCATGTTCGGTGAGGACCCGGAGAACGTCATCTACTACATGACGGTCTACAACGAGCCGATGTCGCAGCCGGCGGAGCCGGAGCACGTCGACCGCGAGGGCATCCTCAAGGGCATGCACCTCTACGCGCCGGGCAACAGCGAGGGCCTGGGCGAGAGGCCGCCGCGCGTGCAGCTGCTCGCCTCGGGCGTCGGCGTGCCGTGGGTGCTCGAGGCCCAGGAGCTGCTGCGCAACGACTGGGGCGTCGTCGCCGACGTCTGGTCGGTGACCTCGTGGAACGAGCTGCGTCGCGACGGCCTGCGCTGCGACGAGCAGAAGTTCCTGTACCCCGAGCAGGAGGCACCGGTTCCCTACGTCACCCGTCGCCTGCGCGAGACCCGCGGCCCCGTCGTCGCGGTCTCCGACTACATGCGCCAGGTGCAGGACCAGATCCAGCCGTGGGTGCCGACCGACTTCGCCTCCCTGGGCGCCGACGGCTTCGGCTTCTCCGACACCCGCCCGGCCGCTCGCCGCTTCTTCCACATCGACGGCCCCTCGGTCGCGGTGCGGGCGCTGCAGATGCTCGCCGCCCGCGGTGAGATCGACGCCCACCTGCCCCGCGAGGCGGCGGCGCGCTACCGGCTGCTCGACGTCACCGCCGGCACCTCCGGCACCGCCGGGGGCGACGCCTGACCGACGTCACCGCACGCCTGGGTATGCCGCCCGCTCACCCGAGCGGGCGGCATACCTGTTCCTGCGGTTCGGGTGTGCGGTTCTCGCCCGAGCGATCGAAGGTTCGACAGCATCGACGAGGTCCGAACACCGGCCCCTCACCGCGCCCTCCCTGCTGACGCCCGGGAGGATGGGACGCATGTCGACCCCCTCCCCCGACCAGCGGCGGCGCGTGGCCGTGACCGGCGCCGCCGGACAGCTCGGACGCGCCGTGGTGCGCCACCTGCGCGAGAGCGGCTGGGACGTCCTCGCCCTCGACCGCCGCACTCCTGACGACGACGGCGAGTTCCTGGCCGTCGACCTCACCGACTACGGCCAGGTGCTGGCGGCGCTGAGCGGCGGTGTCGACGAGCACGGTCCCGTCGAGGCGGTCGTGCACCTCGCGGCGATCCGCGCGCCGGGCCTGGTGCCGAACGCCGCGACCTTCGCCAACAACGTGCCGTCCACCTACAACGTCTTCGCGGCGTGTCGGGCCGCCGGCATCCGCAACGTCGTGTGGGCCTCGAGCGAGACCGTGCTCGGCCTGCCGTTCGACACCCCGCCGCCGTACGCGCCGGTCGACGAGGAGTACACGCCGCGACCGGAGTCGACCTACTCCCTGGGCAAGACGCTCGAGGAGGAGATGGCGCGGCAGTTCTGCCGGTGGGACCCGCGGCTGAAGATGTTCGGGCTGCGCTTCTCCAACGTGATGGATCCCGAGGACTACCAACGGTTCCCGGAGTTCGACAACGACGTGCACGCGCGGAAGTGGAACCTGTGGGGCTACATCGACGCCCGTGACGGGGCCCAGGCGGTGCGCCGGGCTCTGGACCACGAGGCCACCGGGGCCGACGTCTTCGTCATCGCCAACGCCGACACCGTGATGAGCCGCTCGAGCGTCGACCTGATGGCCGAGGTCTTCCCCGGCGTCGAGGTGCGTGGCGACCTCGGGGAGCACGAGACGCTGCTGTCCATCGACAAGGCTCGCCGTGTGCTGGGATACGAGCCCGAGCACTCGTGGCGCGACGAGCGCGACCACACCGGCCCTGCCGGTCCGACGCGCCAGCAGGGCTGACCGCGCCGGACCAGCGGGACCGGCCCGCTCACTTGGTGTCGAGGTACTCCTGGCGCGCGACGACGCCGGTGTCGGCGTTGTCGGTGAACAGGCCGTCGATGCCGGTCCGGAGGAAGCGGACCTGCTCGTTGATGGCCTTGCCGTAGTCGTTGGGCGAGGTGCCGTTGCGGAACTCGACCGGCATGAACTGGTTCTCGTTGCGGAACGTGTAGGGGTGCACCTTCAGGCCGGCCGCGTGGGCGTCGGCGACGAGGCTGGTCGGCGTGCCGAGCGTGCCGTCGGCCTTGCGCGGGATGACCTGGTTCTTGTCCGGGCCGATGCCGTTGATGACCTTGGAGAGGTCCTTGAGGCTGCCGGCGGTCAGCAGGTCGGCGTAGGTGCGCGGGTCCCCCTTGGCCGTCAGGTCGAAGGGCTGTCCCTTGGCCGACGTGAGGAACACCAGCGGCGCACGCACGCGCTGCTTCTCGCGCAGCTCGAGCAGGTTCGTCAGCTCGAAGGACTGGATGAAGATCGGCGCCTGCTCGCGGTCGAGGTGGGCGCGGCGCACGGCCGCCACCATGGGGGTCTCGAGGTCGAGGCCGATGGAGCGGAAGTACGTCGGGTGCTTGGTCTCGGGGTAGACGCCGATCGTGCGGTGCAGCTCGTGGCTGAGCCGGTCGCGCAGCCGCAGCACCTCGTCGAAGGTCGGCACCTGGTAGCGGCCGTTGTAGATGGTGTTCTCCTGCCGCACCCCGGGGAGGCGCTCGGTCGCGCGGAGCGTCCTCAGCTCGGCGAGGGTGAAGTCCTCGGTGAACCAGCCGGTGACGGCCTTGCCATCGACGGTCTTGGTGGTCTTCCGGTCGGCGAACTCGGGGTGCTCGGCGACGTCGGTGGTGCCGGAGATCTCGTTCTCGTGCCGCGTGACCAGCACGTGGTCCTTGGTCGAGACGAGGTCCGGCTCGATGAAGTCGGCACCCATCCGGGCGGCGAGCTCGTAGGAGGCGAGCGTGTGCTCGGGCCGGTAGCCGGCAGCCCCACGGTGCCCGATGACGAGGGGACGGTCGGTGCGCAGCGGCGCGACCGCGGGGGCCGACGCCTCCGCCGACGGCGCTGAGGAGACCAGCGCGGGGGCGGTGACGGTGACGAGACCGGTGAGGACCAGGGCCGGCAGTGTGGATTTCCTGGAGATGGTTGTCATGCAGCGTGACGGTATGGGCGTTTTGTCCCGCACACATCTCAGGAGGATGGACGGCTCATGAACTCCGCGCGAGCCTTCACCGTCACGTCGGGCTGGTCGCTGAAGAGGCCGTCGACCCCGGCCGCGAGGAACGCCTCCTGCTCCTGCGCCGCACGACCCTTGTCGTGCGCCCCGGCGCCGACCTGGAGGTTGCTCGGCAGGTACTGGTTCTCCGCGCGGAAGGTGTAGGGCATGACCTCCAGGCCCACGGCATGGGCGTCCGACACCAGGGTGGTCGCGGCGCCGAGGGTGCCGTCGGGTCGGCGGCCGATGACCTGGGCCTTGTCGGGGCCGAGCACGTTGACGTACTTTGCCAGCGACCGCAGCGACGTCGGCGTCAGCAGGTCGCGGTACGAGCGGCGGTCACCTGAGGACGCGAGGTCGAAGGGGGCGCCCTTGGGCTGGGTCAGGAGCAGCAGCGGAGCCTTCAGCCGGAAGGTCGTGTCCAGGGCCTTCAGGGTGGTCGGCTCGAAGCACTGGACCATCAGGCCGCCGGTCGCGGAGTCCAGGCCGGCCTTGCGCACCTGCGCGACGAGGACCGGTTCGAGCGGGAGCCCCACGGTGCGGAAGTAGGTCGGGTGCTTCAGCTCGGGCACCACCCCGACGGTGCGGCCCAGCTCCTTGGACAGCCGGGCGCGCAGGGCCAGGATCTCCGCGAAGGTCGGCACCTGCCACCGGCCGTCGTAGGCGCGGTTGGCCGGCCGCACGTCGGGCAGCCGCTCCACCGCCCTCAGGGTCCTCAGCTCGGCGAGGGTGAAGTCCTCGGTGAACCAGCCGGTGACCGCCTTGCCGTCGATCGTCTTGGTGGTCTTCCGGTCGGCGAACTCCGGGTGCTCGGCGACGTCGGTGGTGCCGGAGATCTCGTTCTCGTGCCGCGCGACCAGCACGTGGTCCTTGGTCGAGACGAGGTCGGGCTCGATGAAGTCGGCGCCCATCCGGGCGCCCAGCTCGTAGGAGGCGAGCGTGTGCTCGGGCCGGTAGCCGGCCGCACCGCGGTGCCCGATGACGAGCGGCCGCGCCACCAGCGCGTGCGCGGAGCTGCCCGGTCGCGCCGAGCCGGATGTCGAGGACGAGGCAGGTGCGGCCGGCAGGTCCCGTCGCCCATCGGTGCACGCCGAGAGCACCAGGGCACCGGCCACGAGGGCGGTCACGACGCGGGCACGGTTCACGGGCCCCGACCGTAGGGCACCGGCGGGCACCGCACGCGGCGACACCCGGGAAAGGCGCCTGAGGTCGCCGCCCATTGTGGGCGGCATACAAATAGAGTTGCCGTATGCCGTCCGCCCAGGTCCCGGTCTCCCCCGCCACGATGCGCCGGGTCGAGCGCGGCGCCGGCGACCTCTCCACCGCGGCCATCCGCCGCATGGAGGCCAGCCACGACTGGTACCGCGCCCTGTCGGCCGAGGACCGTTCGTGGGTGGGGCTCGTCGCACAGGCCGGCATCGCGGCCTTCATCTCATGGCTGCGTGAGGGTGGCGACCAGCAGCCGGTGACGGCCAACGTGTTCGGCACCGCGCCTCGCGAGCTGACCCGGTCGATCAGCCTGAAGCAGACGCTCGACCTCGTGCGCTCCGTCGTCGATGCGGTGGAGGAGCACGCCACCGACCTCGGCGAGCCGGGCGGCGAGCAGGCGCTGCGCGAGTCGGTGCTGCGCTACAGCCGCGAGATCGCGTTCGCCGCCGCGGAGGTCTACGCGCACGCCGCCGAGGCCCGCGGCGCGTGGGACGCCCGGCTCGAGGGCCTCGTGGTCGACGCGGTGCTGCGTGGCGAGGCAGACGACTCGATGCAGTCGCGTGCCGCCGCCCTGGGCTGGGGGTCGACCACCCGGGTGGCCGTCGTCGCGGGCAGCAGCCCGCCCGGCGGGTCCGAGGGGGTCGTCGACGGCCTGCGCCGCTCCGCCGCCCGGCTCGACGTCGACCTGCTCGCAGCGGTGCAGGGCCGCCGGCTGGTGTGCATCCTCGGCAACCTCGACGACGCGCTCGGGGCTGCCGGCGAGCTGAGCGAGCACTTCGGCGAGGGCGCCATCGTCGTGGGCCCGATCGTGCCGCACCTCTTCGCGGCCGGCCGGTCCGCCCGAGCCGCCCTGGCGGGTCAGTCCTGCGCCCACGCCTGGCCGGAGGCGCCGAGGCCGGTCTCGGCCGACGACCTGCTCGCCGAGCGGGTGCTGGTCGGCGACCAGCCTGCCCGGGTGCTGCTGCTGGAGCGCATCTGGAAGCCGCTGTCGGACAGCAGCGGAGCCAACCTGCTGCAGACGGCGGCGGTGTACCTCGAGGGCGGCAGCGGGCTGGAGGGAACCGCACGGCTGCTCTTCGTGCACCCCAACACGGTGCGCTACCGGCTCGGCAAGATCGCCGACCTCACCGGCTACGACCTCACCGACGCCCACGACGCGCACACCGTGCGGATCGCGCTGGCGCTCGGGCGGCTCGCCACTCCGCCCCACCGCGCGGTCCGGGCCGCACGGGCGGGGCAGGCTCCGACACCGGCACCGACACCCACACCGAATCCGGGGGCGGCCGGGGGGGGGGGGGGGGGGGGGGGGGGGGGGGGGGGGGGGGGGTGGTGCAGGGTCCCGCCACCGCCACCGGGGCGCAATTGTAGGAAACCTCCAACTCGTGGCCATGATGTTGGTGGCGTTCGGTCACGGTGTGGTCACGACAGGAACGAAAGGGTGGAGGAGTGCTCGCGATCATCTGCCCTGGACAGGGCTCCCAGACCCCCGGCTTCCTGACGCCCTGGCTCGAGATCCCCGCCGTGCGGGCCCGTCTCGAGGCACTGTCGGAGGTCGCCGGCCTGGACCTCGTGGCGCACGGCACCACCTCCGACGCCGAGACCATCAAGGACACCGCGGTCGCCCAGCCGCTGATCGTGGCCGCCGGGCTGGCCAGCGTGCCCGCCCTCTTCCCCGACACCGACCCCACGTCCCTGGTCGGCGTCACGGCGGGCCACTCGGTCGGTGAGATCACCGCTGCCGCCTTCGCCGGCGTGCTGGCGGACGCCGACGCCATGGCCTTCGTCCGCGAGCGCGGCCGCGGAATGGCCGCCGCCAGCGCCGTCACCCCCACCGGCATGAGCGCGGTCCTCGGCGGCGACCCCGACGAGGTGGCCGCGACCCTCGAACGCCACGGCCTCACCGCCGCCAACGCCAACGGCGCCGGACAGGTGGTGGCTGCCGGCACGCTCGAGCAGCTCGCCGCCCTGACGGCCGACCCGCCGGCCCGCGCCCGCGTCATCCCCCTGCAGGTCGCCGGCGCCTTCCACACCACCCACATGGCTCCCGCGGTCGAGGCGCTGGGCCGCCAGGCCGAGGGCTTCACCACGAGCGCCCCGACGGTCGCCGTGGTGTCGAACGCCGACGGCGCCGTGGTGCGCGACGGCGCCGAGGTGCTCTCACGCCTGGTCACCCAGGTGAGCAACCCGGTCCGCTGGGACCTCTGCATGGAGACGCTGGCCGACCTCGGCGTCACCGGCCTCATCGAGCTGCCGCCGGCGGGCACCCTCGTCGGCCTGGCCAAGCGGGGCCTCAAGGGCGTCGAGACGCTCGCACTGAAGACGCCCGACGACCTCGAGGCCGCCCAGCGCATGCTCCACGAGCACGGTGGCCAGACCGCCGGCTCCCCCACCGCCGAGCAGGAAGCCTGACCATGACCCTCTCCCCCAAGGCCACTGGGACCCTCAGCACGTCCACCGGCGCGGCCTACGCCCGCATCCTGGGTGTGGGCGGCTACCGGCCCGAGCGCGTGGTGCCGAACTCCGAGATCATCGACAAGATCAACTCCTCGGACGAGTGGATCCGCGAGCGGTCCGGCATCATCAGCCGCCGCTTCGCCGCCCCTGAGGAGTCAGTGGTCGACATGTCCGAGCACGCGACCCGCGAGGCGCTCGCCATGGCCGGGCTCGAGGCCGGGCAGATCGACGCGGTCATCGTCGCGACGGTCACCCACCCGTACCAGACGCCCGCCGCGGCGCCCATCCTCGCCGACCGGTTGGGCATCCAGGGTGCGGCGTTCGACATCTCCGCCGCGTGCGCCGGCTACTGCCACGGCATCGCGCTGGCCAACGACATGGTCCGCGGCGGCAGTGCGCAGCACGTGCTCGTGGTCGGCGTCGAGAAGCTGTCGGACTTCACCGACCCCTACGACCGCGGCAGCGCCTTCATCTTCGGCGACGGCGCGGGCGCGGCGATCGTCGGACCGTCAGACACCCCGGCCATCGGTCCCACCGTCTGGGGCTCCGACGGCTCGCAGTGGAAGACCATCTCCCAACGCGAGAGCTGGATCGAGACCCGCGAGAAGCAGATCGACTTCCCCGCGATCACCATGGCCGGCCAGTCGGTCTTCCGGTGGGCAGTCTGGGGCATGGCCCCGGTGGCGCAGAAGGCCATCGACGCCGCGGGGGTGCGCGCCGAGGACCTCGACGCCTTCATCCCGCACCAGGCGAACATGCGCATCATCGACGCGATGATCAAGCAGCTGAAGCTGCCCGCCGACATCCCCGTCGCCCGCGACATCGCGGAGACGGCGAACACGAGCGCGGCCTCCATCCCGCTCGCCACGGAGCGGATGCTGCGCGAGGGCGAGGCCCCGCACGGCGGCCTCGCGCTGCAGATCGGCTTCGGCGCTGGCCTGGTGTATGCCGCCCAGGTCGTCGTCCTGCCCTGACCACAGCTCCCGCCGGTCTGACGGGTGTATCGGGCCACTGCTAACCGCACCACCGAGATGGCACAGACCATCGAGACCCCACCAGAGATCGACCAACTCGAGTCATCGAGTAGACAAAGGAGAGAACCATGGCACAGAGCGAGCAGGAGATCCTCGAGGGCCTCGCCGAGATCGTCAACGAGGAGACCGGCCTCCCGACCGACTCGGTCCAGGCCGACAAGTCGTTCACCGAGGACCTCGACATCGACTCGCTGTCGATGATGACGATCGTCGTCAACGCCGAGGAGAAGTTCGGCGTGCGCATCCCCGACGACGAGGTCAAGAACCTGACCACCGTCGGTGACGCCGTCAGCTTCATCGCCAAGAACCAGGGCTGAGCCCCGCAGCCCGGCCCCACACCCCGACCGGGTGCTGGGGCCGGGCCTTCCGCCGGATGAGCACCGGCACCCCAGGTGACCTCTCACGAAGGAGCAGATCCGTCCATGACCGCCACACGACGCGTCGTCGTCACCGGCCTCGGCGCCACCACCCCCCTCGGCGGCACGGTTGCCGAGACGTGGGACGCGGTGCTCGCGGGCCGTTCCGGCGCCCGCACCATGACGTACGACTGGGTGGAGAAGTACGAGCTGCCGGTCACCTTCGCCGCCACCATCAAGACCCCGCCGTCGGAGGTGCTCACCAAGGTCGAGACCCGTCGGCTCGACCCGTCGGCGCAGTACGCCATGATCGCCTCCCGCGAGGCCTGGGCCCACGCCGGCAGCCCCGAGGTCGAGCCCGAGCGGCTCGCCGTGGCGATCGGCACGGGCATCGGCGGGGTGTGGACCCTGCTCGACCAGTGGGACAACCTGCGTGAGAAGGGCCCGCGCCGGGTCTTCCCCCTCGCCGTGCCGATGCTCATGGCCAACAGCCCGGCGGGCAACGTCTCCCTCGAGCTCGGAGCACGGGCGGGCGCGCACTCCACCGTCTCGGCCTGCGCCTCCGGCGCGGAGGCGATGGGCTTCGCCCTGGAGATGATCCGCTCCGGCCGCGCCGACATCGTCGTCGCGGGCGGCACCGAGGCCGCGGTGCACCCACTGCCGTTCGCCGGCTTCGCGGCCATGCAGGCGCTGTCGAAGCGCAACGACGACCCGGAGCGCGCCTCCCGGCCCTACGACACCGGTCGTGACGGTTTCGTCCTCGGCGAGGGCGCCGCCGTCATGGTGCTCGAGAGCGAGGAGCACGCCAAGGCGCGCGGGGCGACGATCTACGCCGAGCTCGCCGGCGTCGGCATGTCCGCCGACTCCCACCACATCGCCGCCCCCGAGCCGGAGGGCGCGGGCGCGTCCCGCGCGATGCTGGAGGCCGTCGAGCGAGCTGACCTCTCCGCGACCGACATCGTGCACATCAACGCGCACGCCACCTCGACCCCCGTGGGTGACGTCGCGGAGTCCAACGCCATCCGGCGCGCCTTCGGCGACGCAGCCGACGGTATGCCGGTCAGCGCCACCAAGTCGATGACCGGTCACCTGCTGGGGGCGGCCGGTGCGCTGGAGGGCGTCCTGACGGTCCTGGCGCTGCAGCACCGGGTGGCGCCGGCGACCATCAACCTCGACGACTTCGACCCCCAGATCAACCTCGACGTCGTGCGGGGCGAGGCGCGCACGCTGCCCGACGGTGACATCGCAGCGCTCAACAACTCGTTCGGGTTCGGCGGCCACAACGTCGCCCTCACCTTCAAGAGCGTCTGAGCGGCTTCAAGAACCTCTGACCGGCAGCTTCGGGGTGTTCGGCCGGATCTGCCGTTTCCGGCATCGCGCGGACGCCCCATCCACAGGGTCACCCGTTTGGGTGACCCTGTGGTGTTTTGTGCCAGCACGATGGGGGGCTGGCCTAGCGTGAGCGCGCCGGGAGGGGGCGGGCATAGGTGAGTGTGACGTGGAGCCAGGGGGCCGGGGTCAACCGGTACTTCGCCGACGCGTCCCTGCCCAGCCGTGAGACGGCCGCCCTCAAGGCCTTCGCCCGGCGCGACCCCCGGAACTGGTTCCCGGTGGCGGTCAACGCCGTCGTGATCGCCGTGCTCCTGGCGTGGCTCTACCTCCAGCTGCCCGGGCACGCCCCAAAGGCCGTCATCGACGTGGCGCTGGTGGGCGTCATGGCCTTCGTCGTCGTCGGTGCCGTGTCCTATCTCTGGTGGGAGCTGGCACTCGCCAGCCGGGTGCGCCGGGCGGTGGCGCGCAAGAGCCGTGTCGGTGCCCTGCTCACGAGCTCGTTCGGGCCGCGCGCCCTACGGGTCACGACCCCCGAGATCAGCTACGAGATCCCCTACACCTCGATCGAGCAGGTGGCCCGGTTCGGCGACATGCTCGTCATCAAGCCGGTCAACCAGGTGGTCATGGCCCTCCCGATGGAGCTCGTGACCCGGCACGACTACGTGCTGGTCATGAGCAAGCTGGAGCGCGGCTCCACCCCGGTCGGGCCCCTCACCGATCGCTGAGCCCGTAGCCCGCGGCCCCTTCCCTGTGCCGCCCCGGCGCACCCGGACCGGCCGCGATGCCGACGCGGGTCAGCGGTGGCCGGGCGGGGTGGTGTGCGGGTTGTTGCGGGGCCAGATCTTGATGTCGAGCGGAGACGTCGCGGTGGTGGTCGACGTCGTGGTGCCGGTGGGCGACGTGGTGGTCGAGGAGGGGGGTGACGTCGTCGGCGTGGTGGTGCGCGACGGGGTGCGGCTCGCCGTCGTGGTGGCGGTCGCCGTCCGCTTCTGCGACCGCGCCGCCGCCGTCGCCTCGGTCGCCCGCGTCGGGGCGGTCCTCGTCGGAGCAGCCGAAGCGGTGGTCGTGGGTGCCGTCGGGGTGGCGCCCGGGGTGGAGACCGCAGCCGGTGTGGTGGCGGACGCCTCCACCGAAGCCGGGGAGGGCGGCTGCTGCAGCGCCAGCGAGGCGGCTGCGGCGCCGACACCGCAGACCGCCATGGCGGTGACCACGGCGGGGCGCAGCCGCAGCAGGCCCGGCCGCTCGCTCGAGGAGGCGACGTCACGCAGGTGGACCAGCACCGCGACGGCGGTCGCCGCAGCCACCAGCCACAGCGCCCAGACACCGGTGGCCGGCAGCAGGGGCCGCTGCTGCGTGGTCGCCTGCCAGGCGAGGTCGACCAGCCCCAGGGCAGCGGCGCTGACGGCGTGGGTCCACGCGGCGTGCGCCCAGGCACCGAGGCGCGACGTCACGGCGAGCCACGGCAGGCTGAGCCACCACAGGGCCAGGGCCGCGAGGCCGAGCCGGTTGGGCTCCACCACGAACAGCAGGGGCCCCGCTGCCACCAGCAGGCTGACGGTCGCCGCCGCGGCGCGCGGCAGGGCGGCGGCCCCTCCGCGGCGCCGGCTGCTGCGACGTCCGGTGCCCGCTCGAGCGGCGGCCAACAGGGTGCCCAGCGCGCCGACGAGTGCGGCGACGGCGGCCAGGACGACGAGGGCGAACAAGCGTAACCTCCCGGGTCGGTCCAAATCGGCCGGCCACGCTACCCGAGGCACCCCCGTACCACGAAGTCGAGCACGTCGGGGCGGGTCTGGGAGGTTCCTACCCCACCTTGTGGAGCCAACGCACGGGAGCCCCGTCACCGGCATACCGGAAGGGCTCGAGCTCGTTGTCCCAGTCCACGCCGAGGAGCTCGTCGAGCATCTCCATCATGGCCTCGGGTGAGCCCTGCGCCAGGCGCATGACCTCACGCAGCCGGTCCTCGTTGACGACGGCGTCGCCCGAGGCAGAGGTCCACGTGTGGTGGATGCCCAGCGAGGGGGTGTGCGACCACCGTGAGCCGTCGCAGCCGGGGCTGGGCTCCTCGCTCACCTCGTAGCGGAGGTTGTCCCAGCCCCGCAGGGCGGAGGCGAGCTTGGCGCCGGTGCCGGCCTCGCCGGTCCACGAGATCTCCGCGCGCACCAGCGCGGCACCGGCAGGCTGAGGCGTCCACTCGAGGTTGACGCGCTGGTCCAGGACGGACTCCAGCGCCCACGTGATGTGCGGGCACAGCGCTTTGGGGGTGGAGTGAATGAACACCACCCCGCGGGTCGTGACACGCGGCATCGCGACAGACATCCGGGACCTCCTGTGTGCGAGGGACGTCTTCCCCAACGACCTCGGCACTGCTGGTCCGGCTGCTTGTCGAGCTGTTGTGCTGTGTGTGCTGGTGCAGTTGTGCGATGTCGACCGCTGTGGGTCGACGCGGCTATTGTGCACCACTTGCCACATCTGCACCAGAGCTATCACCAAGCTCGTGGCGCCACTCCCCCGATCCCCTCCGACGCGACCGGCCCCGGACGCCGTCCCCGGCCCCTCAGCGATGGGTCGGCGTGGGCCGGTCGGTGGGCCGCCTCGAGGGGTCCGGCGTCGCGGTCGGTGATGCCGGCGGGCTGGTCGGGCGGGCGGTGGCGGTGGGCGACCCCGTGCCCCGAGCCGGGGCCGTGGGCACAGCGGAGGCCGTTGAGGTCGGTGACGTGCTGGACGTCGAGGGACGTGAGGCCGTCGTCGGTGCCGCGGTGCTCGGCGCGGCGGTGCGCACGGGCGCCGGCACCTGTGTGGTGACCTGGCCGGCAGGCACCGACGACGTGCTCGTCGCGGCGTTGCGCGACGGGCCTGCCGAGGGCGTTGGCGGCACGGTGTGCGCGCGCGCCCCCGCGTGGGGAGCGGGCTGTTCGGCTCGCCGGGGCAGGCTGGGAGCGGCGGACGAGCGCGGTGCGTCGTGGGAGCCCGGCTGCACGATGCCCAGGAGCAGCGCCACCACGCCGAGGGCGCCGGCGAGGCTGGCCACCGGGACGGCGGTGCGGGAGCGCCACCACCCTCGAGCCCCCTCGCCGTCGCGACGGCGACGAAGGCTGGCGGGGAGGTCGACTCTCAGGGCAGCGACGCTGTGGGCGGGTGCGGCCAGCCAACCCAGCACGGGTGGGGTGAGGAGCGCGGCCAGACCCACACTCACCCAGCCGGGATGCATCACCAGTCCCGCCAGGGCCACGACCGTCCCGAGGGTGGCGAGTGCCATCTCGGCCCAGTGCACCCGCATCGCCTGCAGCCACGACACGTCTCCGCGCGTCTTCGGCGTTCGAAGGAAGACGCCCTGGGGCTCGAGCAGTCCCCGAACGCACGCGAGCGAGACGACCCAGCCGAGCGACAGCCAGATGGCGAAGGCGCCCAGGGCGTCACGCCACCCCGCCTCGCGCCCGACCGCCTTGAGGACGGCGACCGCGCGGACGAGCCCGACCACGATGAGGGCGGGGGCGGCGAACAGCAGGAGACCGCTGAGGCGGCCAACGGCAAGCCCCCCGCCGACCGCGAGGTCGAGGAGGCTCGCCATGACGACGAACGAGAAGAGCAGGCCGAGCAGGTCGCCGAACCACTGCACCCCGCCCACCAGGTAGCCCAGTCGCTGGCTGGCCGTCAGCTGGGTCGACCGGCTCCACGGCAGGAGGGTGCGCCAGTGCCGCTTGAGGATCTGCATGCCGCCGAAGCACCAGCGGAACCGCTGGCGCTTGAGGGCCTCGAAGGTGAGCGGCATGATGCCGTGGCCGTAGGACTGGTCGAGGTGGTGACCGGACCAACCGGCTTGCAGGAGGCGCAGCGACAGCTCGGCGTCCTCGGTGACGCACCACTCGTCCCAGCCGCCGATGTCGCGCAGGGCGGAGCGACGCACCAGGCCCATGGTGCCGCCGAAGATCGCGGCTCCGCGCTCGTCGCGCGAGGGCTGTGAGACGGCGAAGAAGTAGTCGTAGCTGTAGTAGAGGCTGCGCAGGTACTGGGAGTGGGACCACGCGCGGTAGTCCTGCGGGGTCTGCACGAAGGCGACCCGGGGGTCGTCGAAGGCGCCGACCGTGGCGCGCAGCCAGTCCGGGTCCACCTGGTAGTCGGCGTCCACCACGGCGATGAGCTCGGCCCGGGGGTCGGTGTGCTCCTCGGCGTAGTTCAGGGCGCCGGACTTGAATCCCGGCCAGTCGAGCAGGCGGTGGAATCGGAGCCGCTCCGGGTGTGCAGCGCAGAAGGCCTCGACCGGGGCGCAGAGCGCGTCGTCGTCGGTGTTGTTGTCGATGACGAGCACCTCGTACGCCGGGTAGTCGAGCTCGAGCAGGCGCTGCAGGGTCTCGATGAGGAGCTCGGGCGGTTCGTTGTGGCTCGGCACGTGGATGGAGACCATCGGCAGCTCGTCGTCCGGCGTCGCGGCCACCGTCTGCACGGGCGCCCGGCGGCGGTGCCACCGCACGCTGCCGAGCACGTCGAAGACCTCCCACCCGTAGGACAGGAGCATGACGAAGGCGGCCACCTCCAGCAGCCACAGCACCCAGGCCCCGGCGAGCGCGAGACCACCGACGTCTGAGGTGATCGTCCACTGGGCCATCGCCGTCACGTAGGCCACCCCGGCCGCCACGGTCAGCGCCCATCCGGCGTGCGCAGGTGCGGTCCACCTGGAGGTCCGGCGCAGCCACGGCAGGCATGCCAGCCAGAGCACACCCGCTGCCGCGAGCGTGTCGTGCAGGGGTGCCCACACCGTGAGCAGGGCCGTCGCAGGAACGATGGCGGCGGCCGGCGCCACCGCACGCGTCAGCGCCGAGGCCGCCCGACCGTGCCGTGTCCGGCCACCAGAGCGCGAACGGGACAACACAGGAACGCCAGGGTCGCGATGGCACACGACGCCACCGCGAGCACAACCAGAAGAGACAATCCTCCACCCTCACCAGCTCGGCCCCTGCGGCGTCGACTGTAGCGAGGGGGAAGGAGATGCCCTAAATGCGCCGACTGCGGTAGATGCTCAGGCCGCCGAGGCGACTGGCGGCCCAGCCTCCCCACTGACGACTTCGACCCTCTCCCCGGCCGCGGAGCTGACGGCCGAAGGCAGGCTCATGGGTGACGCTGAACCTGACGGGACGGTGATGAGGGTGATGCTCATGGGGCTCGTCATGGCCTGGCTCCTGTGGTCGTGGAAGCCTCCACGGTGGACGGACAACCTGTGCCGTATGCCGTGGGCACCCGTGCGATCCCTGTGCGTCCCCGCGATAGCATCGCCGCGCACGTGACCGCCCCGCGGGCGGTCGAGCGGGGCAGTAGCTCAGTCGGTCAGAGCAGCGGACTCATAATCCGTCGGTCGTCGGTTCAAGCCCGACCTGCCCCACCACACGTTTCCGCAGGTCAGCGCCCTATGCGGCGTCATTGCGGCCTCCCTGAGGCGCCTCGATCTCGCCGCTGTGGCGCATTTGTGGCACATGGGAATCGAGCAGGGCCGCCACGGTGTCCAGGTCGTCGCCGAACAGGCCCGCGTAGATGTCGAGCGTCATGGCGGCCGATGAGTGGCCCAGCATCCGCTGCACCGCTTTGACGTTGGCCCCGGCGGCGATCGCCAACGACGCCGCCGTGTGTCGCAGGTCGTGCGGGGTCAGCCCGACGATCCCGGCCGCCATGCAGGCGGGGTCGAAGACCCGGGTGCGCCAGTTACCCAGCCGGAGCGGCCCTCCCCCGGGCGCTGTGAAGACGAGGTCGCCCGGCTTCTTGCCCTCACAGGCTCGCGCGAGGTCCGGGATGAGCCCTGGCGGCACCGGGACGGACCGTGACTGGTGGTTCTTCGTCGTGGTCCACACCAGCCGGCCACCCACCTCTGACGCGCTCTCGGCGATGTGGAGACGGCGGCGCGTGAGGTCGACCCGCGCCACCCGGAGGGCGGTGAGCTCCCCGAACCGGATGCCGGTGAAGGCGAGGACGCACATCGCGAGACCACCGGTGCCGGACGCGTGGACCAGGGCCGTCAGCTCCGGGACGCTGAGGAACCGCGGCTCGTCCCGGACCGCCCTCGGAAGGCGGACGCCGGTCGCTGGGTTGCGGGCGATCCGCCCGTCCTGGACGGCCATGGCCATGATGAGGGAGAACACCCGGTGGATGTGCCGGACCGTGGATGCCGACAGTCCCCCGGCGCTGAGCTCACCGACCCAGGCCGCGACGTCCGAGGTGGCGACCGAGGAGAGCCGGTAGGTCCCCCACCGTGGCTCGATGTGGGTCCGGACGATGCCGCGGTACCGCTCTGCCGTCGACTCCTTGAGGTGTGACAGTCCGGCCGACCACACCTTGGCGTAGTCGCCGATCAGAACCTTGCCCGCCGCCGGGTCGAGGTAGTGGCCCCGGTTCATCTCGGCCTGGAGGTTCGCCAGGAACCGCTCGGCGTCCACCTTGCGGCGGAAGGCCTTCTTGCGTTGGTGGTGTGACGGGTCCCGCCAGCGCGCCAGCCAGCGGCCGTTGCGGGGGTCCTTCGCGATGGAGGCCATCACGCCACCTGCTCGTCCACCCAGGCCCGGACCTTCGTCGGGTCGTAGCGCAGGTGTTTCCCGAGACGGATCGCCGGCGGACCCAGCTCGCGGTGCCGCCACTGGTACAGCGTGCCGACCGGCACTCCGAGGAACGCCGAGACGTCGTGGATCGTCCACAGCCGCTCGAAGGTCGGCAGCGTCCTGACCTCAGCCGGTCGCCCTGTCTCGCGTCTTCCCTTGCTTGTCATCGCTCCCACTCCCCTACCGTTTGGCCTTTCCGACGTTGGGCTCGCTCTTGGGCGTACTCGCGGGCGCGGGCCGCTGCTGCGACGGCGAGGGCGGTCTCGCCGCCGTTGGCCCAGCCGGAGCCGACGTAGGTCCAGGACCCGATGACGACGGTCGTCTCGTCGGCGTCGTCGGCGAGGAGCTCGGCCTCAAGCTGGCGGAGGTCGATGCGGGTGCCGGCTCGGTTGGCGTCGGCGATCCGGGCCTGAGCGCGCTGCCTCGCGCGGCGCAGTTGGCCGAGGGTGACCGAGTAGCGGCGCGACTTGGTCGCGAAGTGCCCCCGGAAGCCCAGGGTGTGCGCCCACTTGCCGAGCAGCCCGTACGGCGCGTTCCCGTCCTCGTCGACGGTGGCCGCGCGTCCGGCGAGCTGGCGGGCGGTGGCCTCCAGCCGGCGCAGATGGGGGCTGTCCTTGGCCTCGGTGTCGCCGGTCGACTTCGTGGCGTACTTGGCGAGGTAGCCGGCGACCTGCTCGGGGGTCAGGGACCGGTCGGGGTCGTCGGTGCGGCGGCTCGTGCGAACGGGGCGGGTGTCGATCTGGGCGCCGAAGGCCAGCACCCGAGCGGGGTCGTCGCCGTGGACCGGTGGGGCGGTAACCCGCACGGCGTTGGCTGCCTGGGCGACCAGGGCGGCCAGGACGGTCGCGGTGACCGCCCTTGCCGCTGGGGCGAAGCCCTCGGGCGTCTGCGGGCCGTCGAGACGAACCAGGGCATGGAAGTGGACCGCTCCGCGCAGCTGGTACTCGGCGACCTTCGCGTACTGCAGGCTCGCCATTTCACCCAGCCGGGCGGGTGTGGTGCCGAGGTGGTGGGCCAGGACGCGGCGCAGGGTGATGGTGAACCGCCGCCACAGCTCCGGTGCCCACCACTGCCACACCACCTGCGAGGCGTAGTCGTAGCAGTCAGCGCAGACGGGCTGACCCACCGTGGGGTCGTCGTCGCCATGCACGGCCATGCACGAGGTGAGGCGCCCGTGGTCGCACCGGTGCCCGGTGTCGCGACGGGGACGGCACCGGCCCCCGTTCGGGCGGGTCCCGTGGACCGGGCCGAAGGAGGGGGCGGTGAGGGTGGCGAAGACCAGCGGGTTGTCCGCCACCGTCTCCGGGACGGTCTTGCCGCCGGCGATTCCGGCGCGGATCAGCTGGAAGGTGTCCGCCGCGTAGAGGCGGGAGCAGGACTCGCACTTGTCCGCCCGGCGGTTGCCGCACCGGGTGAACGTCACCCCCAGCGGTTCGTCCGCCGAGCCGTAGGAACGGACCAACTCACCGGTTCGGGTGTCGAAGGTCTCCGAGCGGCCGACCAGCCGGATCGGGTTGGCACAGAACCCCACTCGCGACAGAACCTCAGACCAGTCGTCGAAGTCCCGCGAGAAGAGGCGCGCCACCAGCTGGCGCTCGGTGACCGGGTCGAGGTCGAGGTCGAGCGGTCGTTCCTCGTCGAACTGCACTGGCGGCAGGGCGGTCCAGACCTGGTTGCGTGTCGCCAGCGTCATGGCCACCCCCTCTCCCGGTGGGTGTGCCGTGCGGAACGGGGGGGCTTATCCGCACGGCACACCCGGTCCTTGGGTGGGCCACCTGAGTGACGCTGCCCCAGCACCCGAAGCCCCGTCGGTCGCTGGTCTGTGCAGACTCGCGAACCGATCGAGCATGTAGTGCGGTCCAGTGGAAGTCACTGACAAACAACCGCAACCAAAGACGACCAGCCGTGAGTCCTTCTCTCGAATTCCGTTGCCTTACAGCGGCTTACGGACTCCGCAATGCCTGCCGACTAGTGCTATGCCGACCTCTCGACGGTTGCAGTCGAGGTAGGGCTCAGTCCACGCTTCCTTACCTACCAGGGGATCTCTTGACCGCATCTTTACCTTCCGCCTGCCGCGCAGTGCCCGTTGAGAGCGCGCAATAGCCGCGCAACACATCGGGCGTTCAGTCGATACCGGGCACCACACGGGAAGGAGGAGGGTTTGCGGGCCAGATGTGGGGGTTGGCACTGATTCGGTTCAGGGGGAACTAATGCACAAGCGTCACCACATCATTGTTGCCTTCGTTGCTGCGATCACAGCGGCCATCTTCGCCGCAACACCAGCATGGGCGGTTCAACCCGGTTCGGTCTCACCGATCATCAACACCACCGCCGGTAGCGGGCAGTTCTCCTACCACGCCGTCGCGGCCGGCTGGTATCGCGGAGCGATCACCGTCAGCTACACGATCTATGACGGTCCAAGCGCGACGGGCCCTTGGGCGATCTACGACAGCGACTCTCATAGCTGCGCTAGCAGCACGTCCTGCAGCACAGCCACCCGCGGCGGTGTCTGCAGCGAGGGCTATTACAAACTCGTGGCTTACGCGAGCGGTCCAGGTGGTGCAGCTGAGAATAACGGTGCTTCCAAGGTCGTTCACGTGTACGGCACTTGGACAGCCTCACCACCTGCAGCTTCCACGGCATCCTGGACTGCGATGGTGCCTGCCGGGTTGTCGTCGGAATGCAAGGTTCACAACGAGCCCATCTAGCCTGACGCCATGGTCATCACGTACGCCTTGGCGGCCGGGGACGGACGCAGCGATTTCAGCGAAGTCATGCAAGTGCAGTGGTCCGTTCTTGCAGAGGGCCCTGTTGGCATCTTCACCGACGTCACACAGCCTCGACCTTCATCAGCCGATGAGGCCACATGGGTGTATCTGACGCACCTAGGCACTGTGCAGAAGTGCCTAGCCGATGAGCGGTGCCTGGAATGGGCCCGACTTCGTCCGTCCGAGCTGGAGAGGGTCAGCTCGGACTTGTCGCCTGGTGACTTCACATCTTCAACGGCGCTCGTAGATGGACAATCGATCTCGGTGGATGCGGTTTCTTACCGAGGCATCGATTTCGTCCTCGGCCACGACACTGAACGCCACCCCTTTGCCATGATGCGTCCCGCGTCTGCCACGGGGCCTTGGCCACCGCTTCGAGCTCTATCGCTGGATCGGTGAGGACTTTCTTCACTGGCTCAAGGCTGCGGCTCCGCCGCGGCGGCGTGGGACCCCGCGATGGGGCCCCGCGCTGCGGGCGGCGCTGGCGCGCCGTCCTCGCGCACCCCACCGCACCCCACGCCGACTGCGAAGAGCGGTGCCCCGGACCAGTTCCAGGGCACCGCTCAAGCTCGGGTAGTCAGTACCGACTACTGCGCTGATGGCGGCAGGGGCCGGCGCGTGCCTGACTGCCGTATGCCCCAGCCGTCACCCCTTCGATCGTCCGCCTCTTCGGACCCGTGCGCTGGGCCTCCGTACCGGCATCGCAGCCGGTCACCTCCCAGCCACTCGAGTTCGAGGTCACTGCGCAGACCCGCATTGTCACCAGCAAGCTCCCGGCGACCGGCGAGCCCCGGCCCGCTGGTCGCGACACCGCACAACCGGCGCCTTGGGCCCGCGACAGACACCATCTCGGGGCCCTCGAAGGCCGATTCTCGTGTGGCACCTGGGTGGCACACCAGCTTGAGAATGGCCCGTTTCGGGGGTCAACCAACGACCACCAACTGAGCACGAATCGCGCGAAGATGGCCCCTGACCCGCGGCTTTGGGACGCCTCATAATCCGTCGGTCGTCGGTTCAAGCCCGACCTGCCCCACCACACGTTCCCGCAGGTCAGCGGCCTACGAGGCGTCATTGCGGCCTCCTGCTGGCGCCTGCGCGCACCCCATCGCACCCCAGGCATCAGCAAGGCAGCGTCACCCGAGCCATTCCGGTAGCGCTGCGTTCCGGCTCTCCGAGGATCAGGCCACCGCTAGCCTCGCCTCGTGACCATCAATCGCTCCCGCATGTGGTGGACCGGCACCGAGGCCGCCGACATCCAGGAGTACTTGGCCGCATACAGCGCCGTGGAGTACCCAACTGAGCGAGTCATCCAGATCAAATGCGCCAATTGCGGGGCAGACACCTTCACCGTGCGAGTTGACGACGAGCAAGGCTGCGCGGAACGCACCTGCACGAGCTGCGGCGTAAGGTCTCTCATCTTCGACTCGCAGGACACCATCGACGAAGCCGAGCTCGAGGACGCCGCCTGCCCGTGTGGCGGGGAGACGTTCAACGCCGCAGCAGGCTTCGCGCTGCGCGACGATGGCGAGATCCGATGGGTCTACCTGGGCCTTCGATGCACCCGCGACGGCGTCCTCGGCTGCTACAGCGACTGGAAGATCGACTACAGCCCGACCGTGCACCTCTTCGAGCGCATCTGACCTCCGGCGCCGATGCTGCGCTCCACTCTCCGCCCGCCTCCGGGCCGCATCAACGGCGCTTCGCGTGAGCACTCCTTCCCAGACGGGCCCGGACCGCGAATCGGGCACAGGCGATCACGACCAGACCACCCAGGACGGTCGGCCAGGTCAGGTGCTCACGCAAGATCAGGGCCGCCCAGAGGATGCTCAGGACCGGCTGCACCAGCTGCACCTGGCTCACCTGCGCCATCGGTCCGATGGCAAGGCCGCGGTACCAGGCGAAGAAACCCACGTACATCGATACGACACACAGGTACGCGAAGGCGAGCCACTGCAGCGGCGTCCCGGATGGGGTCTCAACGACGACGGAGACCACGGTGAGGGCGATCATCAGCGGCGCGGACAGCACCAACCCCCACGACACGGTCTGCCAGGCGCCGAGCTCACGCGCCAACAGGCCGCCCTCGGCGTACCCGATGGCGGCCGCGAGCACGGCGCCGAAAAGCAGGAAGTCCGCCCAGTGCAACGACCCCAGCCCACCGTTCTGTAGAGCCGCGAAGGCCAACACCGCCGCTGCTCCCAGCGCGGCGATCACCCAGAACGACGCCGGCACCCGCTCCTTGCCACGCAGGACCGCCATTGCAGCCGTGGCCGCGGGTAGGAGCCCGATGACGACCGCGCCGTGGCTCGCCGGGGCCGTAGTCAACGCGTAGGACGTCAGCAGCGGAAACCCGACCACCACACCGGCGGCGACGACGGCCAGACGCCACCACTGGACCATGGTGGGCCGGGCCTGACGGGTCGTCAGCAGCGCCACGGCGGCGAGGGCGGCAGCGACCACTGCACGACCTGAGCCAATGAACAGCGCGGACAGGCCATCGTGAGCGGCCAGCCGGGTGAACGGCACCGTGAACGAGAAGGCCGTGATGCCGAGCAGACCCCAGCCCAGACCCGACTGCGCCGGGTGGCTCGATAGCACTGGTGATGGCGCTGCGATAACGCTACTCTGCTGTGTCATGAACAACGATAGCGCAAGCCGCATCGTTGATGCGCTGCGTGACTGGGTTGCGTCAGCGCCGCCCGGGGCCCAGCTTCCGTCGAACCGCACCCTGATGGCTCAGCACGGCGCCAGCCCGGTCACGGTGCAGAAGGCGATGCGACAGCTGACCGCCTTGGGGCTGGTGGACAGCCGTCCCGGGGTCGGCACGTTCGTGCGAGCCGTGCGCCCTCACCGCGCAGCAGACTTCGGCTGGCAGACCGCAGCCCTCGGATCCCGGCGGTCTCGGCCGACCGGCCTGTCCGCCACCCAGCGCGCTTCCGCTCCGGACGCCATCCGGCTGCATTCCGGCTACCCGGCCCGCGACCTACTGCCAGAACGGCTGGTGCGTGCCGCTCTGACGCGGGCAGCACGCACGGAGGCTGCGCTGACCCGCTCCCCTGCTGCAGGCCTCCCCGAGCTCCAGACATGGTTCGCCAGCCAAGTCGCCGCCACCGCCCCTGTCGGAGTGAACCCGCCCGCCGCGCGCGACGCCCTCATCGTCGCCGGCAGCCAGAGCGGGCTGAGCTCCATCTTCCGAGCCCTGATCGGACCCGGCCAGCCCCTCCTCATCGAGTCACCGACCTACTGGGGTGCCATCCTCGCCGCCGAGCAGACCGGCGTCGTCCTCGTGCCGGTCCCCACCAGCTCCCAAGGTCCCGACCCGGACGAGGTCGACCGCGCGTTCGCGGCGACGGGTGCCCGCGCGTTCTACGCCCAGCCGACCTTCGCGAACCCCACCGGTTCGCAGTGGTCACCCGACACCGGCCAAGCGGTACTCGACATCGTCCGCCGGCACGGCGCCTTCCTCATCGAGGACGACTGGGCCCACGACCTTGGCATCGACGCCGATCCCGGGCCCCTGGTCGGCTACGACCACGACGGGCACGTCATCTACCTGCGATCCCTGACCAAGAGCGTCTCGCCAGCCCTTCGCGTAGCCGCCGTCATCGCACGCGGCCCAGCGCGCGACCGCATCCTCGCCGACCGCGCAGCAGAGAGCATGTACGTCAGTGGTCTCCTCCAAGCCGCAGCCCTCGACGTGGTCACCCAACCCGGCTGGACCACACACCTGCGCGGCATGCGCCAACAGCTCAAGACCCGCCGAGACCAGCTTCTCGAGTCGCTCAGAACCTGCGCCCCAGACCTTCACGTCCAACAGGTCCCCCGAGGCGGCCTCAACCTGTGGGCGCGCCTGCCCGACGGCACCGACGTGGGGCAGTTCGTCCGCGACAGTGAGTCACGCGGTCTCCTCATCGCCCCAGGCACCGAATGGTTCCCCGCAGAACCCTCGGGCCCGTTCATCCGGCTCAACTTCTCCGCCGAGGACCCCGCACGATTCTCCGAGGCCGGCCATATTCTCAACGACACGCTCAAAGCCCATACCTGAGGTCGACTGGGATCGACCGCAGCATCGGTCACTTGGTCGGTGCGTACTTTCTGCACTGGCTCTAGCGCGGCTTCGCCACGACGCGGGACCCCGCGATGGGGCCCCGCGCTGCTAGCGCCAGCGCGCCCTCCTCGCGCACCCCACCGCACCCCGCGTCACGCAAGCCCACATGAGCAGCCCGGCCCCGAGCCAAGGCGCTGCTATCGACTCAGCTGCTCATCGCCTTCTACTCCGCTGAGGAGGGCAGGGGCAGGTGCCTACCTGGCTCCCGCAGGCCCCAGCCGTCGCCTCTCCGATCGGTCGCTCCTTCAAACCCGTGGAGCGGGCTTCCGTACCGGCATCGCAGCCGGTCACCACCCCGCGGCTCACCGTTCACGTCACTGCGCAGACCTGCGTGATGCTCCTGCTGGCCGCTTGAGGGAATCGCACCACAGGAACTGGTCCGACCCCGGATACTCCGACGTATCGATGGAGGTGGCGATGAATCCTTGGGTGGTCGTGGGGATCGTGCTGCTCGTCCTGGGGACTCTTGCCTGGCTGTCCGAGCGAAGGCGGCTCAGGCGGGTGGGCCGGCCGTCCTCCGGCGACGTCTCGACGCTCGCAGCCCGACGGCGCGCTCATGACGACGCCACAGGGGGCGCTGTCACTCGACACCCCAGCTGAACGCCAGGCGAGCCAGAGCGAGCCAGAGCGAAATGTCGGGCTCACGCCTGTGAGCGCTGGAGGCGGCCCCTTGCGGAAGCGGGTTCCTCGGCGAAGGCTGTGTTCTCGAGGGGCCAATGGACGGGGATGGGCCGGATGAAGATCCTCTTCAGCGCGTGGCCGGGGTACGGGCACCTGCTGCCCATGGTGCCGCTGGTTCGTGCGGCACAGCGGGCCGGCCACGAGGTGGTCATCACCACCGGACCGGACCTGGTGCCCCACGCGTCGAGTCTCGGGGTGGCGGCCGCGGCCGCGGGGCCGACGGCGGCCGAGTCCTATGCGAGCCTTCCCGACAACGCCATGATCAGCCGGTTGCCGGAGTCGGAGCAGAGCGTGTTCGCGGCCAAGTACCTCTTCGGGGCCGCCGGCGCCCTGCGCGCCCGTGACCTGACCTTGTTCTGGTCCACCTGGAAGCCTGATCTGGTGGTGCACGACCCCCTCGAGCTGGGAGCAGCGGCGGTAGCCGTCAAAGCCGGCACGCCCCACGTGACCCACGGCTACGGTCCGATGCTCGCGGAGAACGACG
Organism: Pedococcus cremeus; assembly: GCF_900111375.1. Lineage (GTDB taxonomy): Bacteria > Actinomycetota > Actinomycetes > Actinomycetales > Dermatophilaceae > Pedococcus_A > Pedococcus_A cremeus. The sequence continues at coordinate 458,679 of NZ_FOHB01000003.1, read as the reverse complement.
ACATGATCGCCGTCATCGGGTCGGCCCTGGCCGAGACCTTCGGTGTGGATCCGACCGAATCGGTCCTCGCAGCGCCGTACCTGGACATCTGTCCGCCCGTGATGAGAACGCGCGACGGAATGGCCTGGCGCGACGTCCGCCCCTTGCGCCCATCGGCCGGCGAGTCTGCTGATGGTTCCGTCGCTGGGGCGATCGCCGCCCTGCCGCATCCACAGACGGTCTACTTCACGCTCGGCACCGTCATGAACCAGACACCACAGGTGTTTCGAGCCGTGCTCGATGCCGCTGACCAACTCGACGTGAACATCGTGGTGAGCACCGGCCCGGGCTTCGACCCGGCCGGGATCGGCCCACTCTCAGCGTCTGCCATCTCGTATGCCTACGTGCCGCAGGCAGATGTACTGCCCCACTGCTCGGCAGTGGTCTCGCACGTGGGTGCAGGAACGATGCTCGGCGCGCTCTGCTACGGCCTGCCCCAGCTGTGTCTGCCCCAGAGCACCGACCAGCCGCTCAACGCGGCAAGCCTCGTCGCCACCGGCGCGGCCCTCGCCCTGCAACCGGACGAGACGACCACCGCCACCGTCGCGACTGCACTGCACACGGTTGTCCATGAACCAACCTTCCGAGAGGCCGCAGCACGGTTGCGCAACGCGATCGAGGCGATGCCGCACGCCGAGCGTGTCATTGCCGACCTGACCGCGTAGCCGGCGCAGCTCCCTCGAGCACCGCCGCTGACGACCGTCTGGTCAGACCGGGGCGAGGGGCGTGTGCGGTGGTGCGGGAAGGGTCACCGTGATCGGCTGACCCGGGGCGACCTCGCCGCCGCGTTCGACGACGGCCATCACACCGGCCTTGCGGATGACGGGTGCGGTAGCGGACTCCGGCGAGGCGGTCGACGGGGCCGGCACGTCGGTCGGCGTCCCGTCCGCGCGGGACAGCACCACCTTGAGCAGCCCGGGGCGAAAGGCGTTGATCTGGGCGCAGGGGTTGCGCAGGCCGGTCAGCCGCACGACGGGACCGCCGAGGTCGAGCAGGGTTCCAGTGGGCAACCCGAGCAGGTCGAGGTCTGCGGTGAGGACGTTCTCCCCGAGGTCCCCCGGCCCGAGCTCGTAGCCCATGGTCCGGGCGTCGTCGAAGACCTCGGCATGGATCAGATGCACCTGGCGCAGGTTGGGCTGGTTCGGGTCGCGATGCACGCGCGACCGGTGCTGGACCAAGGTGCCGGCATGGGCATCGCCGAGTACACCGAGACCGGCCACGAGAGTGATGGACTCGGCCGGCACTTTGCTGAACCGGTGGGTCGCGTCACGACTCACGGCAACGACGCGGGGTGTGGGCACACGCGCATCCTCTCGTGTCGTCCGGAGCGGCGGACAGCGCCCTCCCTCAGCCCCGGGATAGCGTCGGTGTGTGTCCCTGGCTGTCGCACTGCCCTGTGCGGTGATGTCCGCCGTCGCGTACGGCACCGCCACCGCGGTGCAGCACCGAGCGGCGCACCGCGGCACGGGCCGAGCCGATGCCCGCGGCGTTCTGCGCCTGGCCCGCGATCCTCGATGGCTTGCGTCGGTCGGCGGCGACACCGTCGGGCTGGTCCTGCAGGTCGTGGCCCTGGCGACCGGACCGGTCCTGCTGGTCCAACCGCTGCTCGTCCTGGCCGTCCCGGTCGCCCTGCCGGTGGGGCGTGTGCTCGGTGGGCCCGCCCCGACCTGGCGGGACTATGCCGCCTGCGTTGGCATCCTCGGCGCCCTCGCGGTCTTCTTCGGCCTGGTGGGGAACCCGGGCGAGGCCTCGCCCCTTCCGGCCGCCCACGCGGCCTGGGCCACGGCGGGCGCCGCAGCGATCGGCGCCGTCCTGCTCCTCGCAGTGCGCACGGCGTCCTCGACGGTCCGGGCTGCGGTCTACGGGGCGGTGGCCGGTGCCTGGTTCGGCCTCGTCGGCGTGCTGCTCGACGCCGTGGCCACGTCCTGGCAGCGCTCCGGCCCGACGGGGCTCACCCAACCCGACGGGTGGGTCCCCTTCGTGTGCCTGCTCCTGGCCGGCGCGGGCGCGCTGGTCCTGACCCAGGTCTCCTTCCAGGTGGGTTCCCTGGCCGCGAGCTTCCCCGCCAACGAGGCGACCGCCCCGGTGGTGGCCGTGGTGCTCGGGGCGGCACTGCTGCACGAGCAGCTGCCCCTCTCCCCCGGGCATCTCGCGGCATACCTGCTCTGTGTCGCGGTGGTGGCGCTCGGCACGGCCCAGCTCGCCCGCGGGCTCTCCAGCGAGTGACCGCACAGCCGAGTGACCGCATAGCCGAGTGACACATCGCCCACATCGTGTGCCTCGTCGAGCAGAACGAGGAACATGGCTCCATGACCGACAAGGCAACGGGACCTCTCTACGCGACCCGTGCGCTCAGTGAGGACACCTGGGACGACTTCGCCCGCCTCGTCGAGGCGAACAACGGTGTCTGGGGCGGCTGCTGGTGCATGGGCTTCCATCCCGAGGGCGTGGGCCGAGGCCACACGGCTGCTGGGAACCGTGAGGCCAAGAAGGCGCACGTGCGCGCCAGGACGGTGCATCAGGTCCTGATCTACCAGGGCGACCAGTGCGTCGGATGGTGCCAGTACGGACCCCCGGCGGAGCTGCCGAACATCAAGAATCCCGCCGCCTGCGCACGAGGTCTCACCGAGCCGCCGGACTGGCGGATCGGCTGCATCTTCACCGGCAAGGGTCACCGACGTGAAGGGGTTGCCCGGGCCGCCGTGGCCGGAGCCCTGGCCGCGATCGAGGATGCCGGCGGAGGGCTGGTCGAGGCCTATCCCGAGCAGGTCGATGGCCGGGCCCCCCAGCAGGGCGCCTACCTGCACACCGGGCCGGAGAGCCTGTTCGCAGAGTTCGGGTTCACGCGCGACCGGCAGATCGCCAAGTGGCGCTGGGTGGTGCAGCGACGCGTCGGGCCCTGAGGTCCCTCAGGAGTGAGCCCTCTCATGGGGTTGGGCGTCCTTGCCGGTGCCGTCGTCAGCGCCTCCCCCACCTCTGCGATGCCGCCGGATGCGCCAGACGAGCAGCCCGAGGAGGGCGATGGCGAGAGCAACGAGGGCGCCGTCGCGGCCGATGGCCTGCTCCACCCGCGCGTACGAGGCTCCGGCGAGGTACCCCGCGAGCACCACGGCGGTGCCCCACAGGAGCCCTCCGGTGGCGTTCCACGTCAGGAAGGTGCGGTACGGCATACGGGAAGCGCCCGCCAGGGCGGGCATCACGGCCCGAAAGAACGCGACCCAGCGGCCCAGCAGGACGGCCGAACCGCCCCGGCGCGCCAAGAAGTTCTGCGCGCCGTCCAAGCGGTCACGGCGCTTGTCGAAGATGCGCAGGCCCAGCAGCCGTGGGCCGAGGCGCTTGCCCACCTCGTAGCCCACGGTGTCACCGACGATGGCGGCCACCACGACGACAGCCATGACCGCCACGAGGGGTACGTGTCCGCGATGGGCGGCGACGCCACCGAGCAGCGCGGCGGTCTCACCGGGCAGCACGAAGCCGACGAACAGGGCGTCCTCGGCGAAGACGACCAGTGCGACCAGCCCCAGGACGATCCAGGGCGAGGCGCCCAGGATGGAGTCGACGATCGAGCTCACGAGGCGACCCCGCCCCTTGGGCCCGTGGATGCTTGGGTCCCGTTGTGGTCGCTGACGACTCGGTTCATGACCCCGCAGCCACCGAGCCGCCCAGCGGGCCCGCCGGGGCTGACGTCTCAGCGTGCGGCGCGCCGAAGAGGCTGCGGATCCCGGGCTGCTCGCGCAACCGGGCCGTGAGCCACACGAGGGGGCGGCGGAGCACCAGCCATCCGAGAAGGGCGACCAGGGAGCCGAGCACGAGTCCCGCAGCGACGTCCCACGGGTAGTGGGCGCCGATGTAGACCCGGGTGAAGGCCATGAGCACGGCGGCCACCCACGCGAGCGCGCCGAGGCGCCGGTGCGCGATCGTCAGGCCCGCGGCGACGGCGCCCGCCATGACCGCATGGTCGGACGGGAAGGAGAAGTCGGCCGTGCGGTCGGCCAGCCTGAGGATCGTCGGGTGCGTGACGTAGGGCCGCGCCTCCGCCACCAGGTGCCCGAGCGGCTGGTTGACCGCCAGCGCGAGGAGGGTCGCGACGGCCGCCCAGCCGGTGGCCGCCAGCGCCGTGGACGTGCGGCCGCGGGCGGCGACCAGACCGGCGAGCAGCAGGGCCGCGAACACCACCAACCCGTACTTGCCGTAGTCCAGGAGGATGCCGTGGAGGCCGGGGGTGTCGCGGGCGAAGCCGTTGGCGGCGAGGAGGAGCTGGTCGTCGAGGCGGTGGGCGGTGTTCATCAGGTGGCGTCCTGTTCGGGAGTGGGGCGGACGGCGACGTCGTGTCCTGCGTCCCGCCCATGACGGGGGTCGCGACCGGACTGACGGGGGTCTCGGCCGGAGCGCGAGCGCCGCACCTCCAGCGCCACCGGGATCAGCGACAGGGCGACCACGACGGCGATGATCGGCAGCAGGTAGCGGTCGACGTTGGGCACGGACGAGCCGAGCAGGTAGCCCGCCAGGGTCACACCGACCGTCCAGAGCACCCCGCCGACGACCTGCCAGAGGGTGAACGTCGCCACCGGCAGTGCGATGGTGCCTGCCAAGGGGTTCAGCACGGTTCGGACCAGCGGGATGAAGCGGGCCAGGACGACGGCCTTCGCCGGTCCGTACCGGTGCAGGGCCCCGCGCGACCGTGTGACGGCCTGTTGCAGGCGCGGCCGGTCGGGACGGTCGAGCAGGCGTGGCCCCACGCGCGCCCCGATGAGGTAGCCGGCCTGCGCCCCGAGGAGCGCGCCGGCCACGGCAGCAGGCAGGACCGCGACCAGGGACAGGTGCACGGCCGACGTCGCGCTCGTCGCGCACAGCAGGCCGGCGGTGAAGAGCAGGGAGTCCCCCGGCAGGAAGAACCCGATGAGGAGGCCGGTCTCCGCGAACAGCACGAGGAACACCCCCAGCGCACCGAAGTGGGAGAGCAGGCTGTTCGGGTCGAGCACGTTGAGGGCGGACTGGGCCACGGCTGTCGCGGTCATGGCGGCCTTTCTCGTCTGGCCGTGAGGCATGATGGTCTGCGACCGGTTCTGTCGTACTACGATCATGATAGTAGAAGTGGGGAGTGTGGCATGTCGACGTCCGCCCGGGGCCGTGGTGAGCTCGAGCGCGAGGTGCTGGCCGCCGTCGCTGCCGCCCCCGCCCCGGTGTCGGCGAACGACGTGCTGCGGGACCTCGGGGGTGCGCTCGCCTACACGACGGTGATGACCACGTTGGCGCGCCTGGAGTCCAAGGGGGTCCTCACCCGGCAGCTGGACGGACGCGCCTACCGCTACTCGCTGTCCGGTGACCCGGCGGAGGTCGACGCCTCGCTCGCGGCGCACCGCATGCGCAAGGTGCTCGAGTCGCGCCCCGACCGTGCCGGGGTCCTGGCCCGCTTCGTGGCCGACCTCTCGGACGAGGACGAGCAGATCCTCCTCGCCCTGCTCGCTCCCGAGACCGAGCTCCCTGTCTCCGGCGGCGAGGCAGGCTCGCCATGACGCTGCTGCTGGTGCCGGTACTCGTCAGCCTGGCCCTCGGCCTCGTGGCCGGTCCGCTCGAGCGACGGCTGCCGCCCGCGACCGCCGCACGCCTGCTCACCGCCTCCGCGCTGGTGACCGCGCTCGCCACCGGGTTCGTCCTGGGCGTCGCGGGGTTCGTCGCCCTCAGCCAGGTCCCCTTCGTGGCTGCTTTGGGCCAGTGGTCGAGGACCGCGTTGCAGCAGAGCCACATCCCGCAGGTGCTGGGCGCCGCCGCAGGTGCGCTGGTGCTCGCGCTGATCGGTCGCGCGGTCCGCCACGCCATCGTCGCGGTACGCCACCTGTGCGCGGCGGAGGCGACGTGCCGACGGCTGGGTCCCGGCGCCGACGGCCTCGTGGTCACCGACGACTCCGTTCCCGACGCGTATGCCGTGCAGGGGCTTAGCGGGCGCATCGTGGTCTCCAGGGCCATGCTCAGCGGCCTGCCGGCCGACGAGAGGCGCGTCCTGCTGGCCCACGAGGCGTCGCACCTGCGCCACCGCCACCACGTCTACGTCCAGCTGACCCAGCTGGCGGCGGCCGCGAACCCCGCCCTGCGGCAGGTCACCGACGCGGTGCAGGTGGCCGTCGAGCGCTGGGCGGACGAGGACGCCGCCGCGGACGTCGGCGACCGACCACTGGCAGCCCGCGCCCTGGCCCGCGCCAGCCTTCTCCGGCACCGCTCCTCCACCGCCGCGCCGGGGTCACGCCCGGCCTCCGCGCTGGCAGCGGTCACCAACAGCGTGGTCGTCCGCACCCAGGCCCTCCTGCGGCCCGCCCCTCGACCGCGTCGGGCGCTCGTGCTGTCGACGACCGTCCTGGTCCTGTGCGCGGCCGCCGCGGCCGGCCTGACTGCCCACGACACGGAGCACCAGTTCGAGCTCGCCCGGCACCTGCTCCACCACACCAGCTGAGGTCCTGACCGCACCGAAGTGACGTCCTGACCACGCAGGCCTGCCACAGGACCATCGACACTGCCGGGCCGGCCGACCGGGGGCCATGCTGGACCAGCAGCGAGCGTCCAGGGAGCGGCCGTGACGTCGAGGTCGGGCAGCCAGCCGGGACGGTCCGGGCCGGCGGACCTGACCCGGTTCGCCTGGCTGTCCGTCGCTGCCGCCCTGACGACGCTGGCCCTCAAGGCCACGGCCGCGTGGCTGACCGGATCGGTGGGCCTCCTCTCCGACGCGGCGGAGTCCGTCGTCAACCTCGTCGCCGCCCTGGTCGCGCTCCTCGCCCTGCGCATCGCGGCCCGGCCACCGGACGCGGGCCACAACTTCGGCCACGGGAAGGCGGAGTACCTCTCGGCCTCCGTCGAGGCGGTCATGATCTTCGTCGCCGCCGTCGCCATCATGCTCACCGCCGTCCTGCGGCTGCTCCAGCCGGAACCGCTGGAGAACGTCGGCGCGGGGTTGCTGGTCTCCGCGGTTGCCGGCGTGGTCAACGGTGCGGTCGCGCTGACGTTGACCCGCGCCGGGCGTCGGAACCGCTCCCTGGCCCTGACCGCGGACGGCAAGCACCTGATGACCGACGTGTGGACCTCGGTGGGCGTGATCGTGGGGGTGGGCCTCGTCGTCCTGACCGGCAACCTGCGGGTCGACCCCGTGGTCGCCCTCCTCGTCGGGGCGAACATCGTCGTCAGCGGCCTCGGCCTGCTCAAGCAGGCCATCGCCGGCTTGATGGACAAGGCGATCCCTGACGCCGCGCGGGCGGACGTCGAGCGCGTCCTGGACGACTTCGCCCGGCGTCGCGGCATCAGCGTCCATGCCCTCACGACGCGCGCGATGGGCCGCATCCACCTCGTGTCCGTCCACCTCGTGGTGCCTGCGGAGTGGACCGTCGAGCGGAGCCACGCGTTGACGCTCGACCTGGAGTCGGAGGTGAGCACGAGGCTCCAGGACACCTACATCCAGACGCACGTGGAGCCAAGCGGTCAGCACTGTCCCGAACGAACGCTGTGACTGATGGAGCGCACGAGGGGCCGACCCACTCCGGTGGGATCTCTGGGCAACCGTCGGTGCGGCGTGGCACGATCACGAACGTGACCAGCACGCCCGCCGAGGAGCAGCGCCTGCGCGACCTCGCGCTCCTGCGCCGGGTGCGCGACCGCATCGACCGCGAGTACGCACAGCCGCTCAACGTCGAGGCGCTCGCCCGGGGTGTGCACATGTCGGCGGGCCACCTCAGCCGGGAGTTCCGCCTCGCCTACGGCGAGTCGCCCTACGGCTACCTCATGACCCGCCGCATCGAACGCGCCATGGCGCTGCTGCGCCGCGGCGACCTCAGCGTCACCGAGGTGTGCTTCGCGGTCGGCTGCCAGTCGCTCGGCACCTTCAGCACCCGCTTCACCGAGCTCGTGGGTATGCCGCCGAGCGCCTATCGCCGTGAGGCCACCCAGGCGACCGCCGGACTGCCTGCCTGCGTCGCGAAGAAGGTGACGCGACCGGTCAGGAATCGAGAAGCGAAGCCGGTCCAGCCGCAGCTAGCGTGACGGCCATGGAACTCAGCATCCACTCCTCATTCCTCCCGCACACCGACCCGGACGCCTCGCTCGCCTTCTACCGCGACGCGCTCGGCTTCGAGGTCCGCGGCGACGTGGGCCGCGGCACCATGCGGTGGATCACCGTCGGGCCCGCCGGCCAACCGCAGACCTCGATCGTCCTGCACCCGCCGGGCGCCGACCCGGGCATCACCGAGGACGAGCGCCGCACCATCGCCGAGATGATGGCCAAGGGCACCTACGCCACCGTCATCCTGGCCACTCCCGACATCGACGCCACCTTCGACCGGATCCAGGCCACGGGTGCCGAGGTGGTGCAGGAGCCGACCGACCAGCCCTACGGCGTCCGCGACTGCGCCTTCCGCGACCCCGCCGGGAACCACGTCCGCATCAACGAGCGCCGGTGAGCCGGCGGCATACCCGCACCGCACCACAGCCCTGACGCAAGCCCCAGCACTGGACCAGGCTGAGCCTGGCCACCCGACGAGAGGGAGACCGCCCACCATGGCCACGACGACGAGGACGTCGCCGACAGCCCCGCACGTGGCCGACAGCCACGACCTCATCCGCGTGCACGGCGCCCGCGTCAACAACCTCAAGGACGTCGCGGTCGAGATCCCGAAACGCCGGCTGACCGTGTTCACGGGCGTCTCGGGGTCGGGCAAGAGCTCTCTGGTCTTCGGGACGATCGCCGCCGAGTCCCAGCGCCTCATCAACGAGACCTACAGCGCCTTCGTGCAGGGCTTCATGCCCTCCCTGGCCCGGCCCGACGTCGACCTGCTCGACGGGCTGACCACCGCGATCATCGTCGACCAGGAACGCATGGGGGCCAACCCCCGGTCCACCGTCGGCACCGCCACGGACGCCAACGCGATGCTGCGAATCCTGTTCAGCCGCTTGGGCAAGCCGCAAATCGGCTCCCCCAACGCCTACTCGTTCAACATGCCCTCGGTCAGTGCGAGCGGCGCGATCACGGTCGAGCGCGGCGCAGGCAGGACCCGCGCCGAGAAGGTCACCTTCACCCGGCTCGGCGGCATGTGCCCCCGGTGCGAGGGCAAGGGCAACGTGACCGACTTCGACCTCTCCGCGCTGTACGACGAGAACCTCTCGCTCAACGAGGGCGCCCTGACGGTCCCCGGCTACAGCATGGAGGGCTGGTACGGCCGGATCTACCGCGGCTGCGGCTTCTTCGACCCCGACAAGCCGATCCGCAAGTTCACCAAGCGCGAGCTGCACGACCTGCTCTGGAAGGCGCCCACCAAGATCAAGGTCGACGGCATCAACCTCACCTACGAGGGCCTGATCCCCAAGATCCAGAAGTCGTTCCTCTCCAAGGACGTCGACGCGATGCAGCCGCACATCCGCGCCTTCGTGGAGCGGGCCGTCACTTTCACCACCTGTCCCGAGTGCGGCGGCACCCGCCTCACCCAGGAGGCCCTGTCGTCGAAGATCAAGGGCAAGAACATCGCCGACCTCTGCTCCATGCAGATCAGCGACCTCGCCGACTGGGTCCGCGACCTCGAGGAGCCTTCGGTGGCACCGCTGCTCGCCGGTCTGCAGCACCTGCTCGACTCCTTCGCGCAGGTCGGCCTCGGCTACCTGTCACTCGACCGGCCGGCCGGCACCCTCTCCGGCGGCGAGGCGCAGCGCACGAAGATGATCCGCCACCTCGGGTCGTCGCTGACCGACGTGACCTATGTCTTCGACGAACCCACCATCGGGCTGCACCCGCACGACATCGCGCGGATGAACGACCTGCTGCTGCAGCTGCGCGACAAGGGCAACACCGTGCTCGTGGTCGAGCACAAGCCGGAGGCGATCGCGATCGCCGACCACGTCATCGACCTCGGCCCCGGCGCCGGCGGCAACGGCGGCACCGTCTGTTTCGAGGGCAGCGTCGAGGAGCTCCGCGGCAGCGCCACCACGACCGGGCGGCACCTCGACGACCGGGCGCGGCTCAAGCCGTCGGTGCGCGAGGCGACGGGCACCCTGGAGGTCCGCGGCGCTGCGACGAACAACCTGCGCGACGTCGACGTCGACATCCCGCTCGGGGTGCTGTGCGTGCTCACCGGCGTCGCGGGCTCGGGCAAGAGCTCCCTCGTCCAGGGATCGGTCGCCGGCCGTGACGGCGTCGTGGTCATCGACCAGGCCGGGATCCGTGGTTCGCGCCGGAGCAACCCGGCCACCTACACCGGCCTGCTCGACCCCATCCGCAAGGCGTTCGCGAAAGCCAACGACGTCAAGCCGGCGCTCTTCAGCGCCAACTCCGAAGGGGCCTGCCCCACCTGCAACGGCGCAGGCGTCATCTACACCGACCTCGGCGTCATGGCCACCGTCGAGTCCACCTGCGAGGAGTGCGACGGCAAGCGGTTCCAGGCGGCGGTCCTCGACTACACGCTGGCCGGGCGGAACATCGCCGAGGTGCTCGAGATGTCGGTGACGCAGGCCCTGTCGTTCTTCGGCGACGGCGAGGCCCGCATCCCGGCCGCCCACACGGTGCTCGACCGCCTGGCCGACGTCGGGCTGGGCTACCTCACCCTGGGCCAGCCGCTGACGACACTCTCGGGTGGAGAGCGCCAGCGGCTCAAGCTCGCCGCCCAGATGGCCGAGAAGGCGGCGGTCTACGTGCTCGACGAGCCGACGACCGGCCTGCACCTCGCCGACGTCGCGCAGCTGCTCGGCCTGCTCGACCGCCTCGTCGAGTCGGGCACGTCGGTCATCGTCATCGAGCACCACCAGGCGGTCATGGCACACGCCGACTGGGTCATCGACCTCGGCCCGGGCGCCGGCCACGACGGTGGCCGGGTGGTCTTCGAAGGACCTCCCGCCGACCTCGTCGCGGCCCGCTCCACCCTCACCGGCCAGCACCTCGCGGCCTACGTCGGCGCCTGACCTCGCGGACCACCTCGGCGAGCGACGGTTCGACCTCTCACGCCCGGCGGACGATGTGGCGGTCCCGCTCCCTCCCCATGCTGGTCGGGTAGGCCCGACGGCACCGGGAGGCGCTCGGCATGTCCGACTGGTACCAGCACTACCTGGTCGAGACCGGCAGGGCAGCCAGCCTGTGGCTGCTCGTCGGCTTCGTGACGACGTATGCCGTGACCCGCTGGATCACGCTGCGGATACGTTTCCGGAGCACGGCGGACGCGGGGGACGCGGGGGCGACGGGGACCACCGTGAAGGACCTCTACATCGGCGGTGTCCACATCCACCACCAGGTCTGGGGCATCCTGCTGGTGCTGGTGACCGGCCTCCTCGAGTTCCGGTTCACCCCGCCGAGTCCCTGGCAGGAGCTGCTGGCGGTCCTGTTCGGTGCCGGCGCGGCGCTGGCGCTCGACGAGTTCGCCCTGTGGCTGCACCTCCAGGACGTCTACTGGACCGAGGAGGGCCGCAAGTCGATCGACGCGGTCATGGTCGCGGGCGTCGTCGGTCTGGCGCTGCTGGCCAGTACCTCACCCTTCGGGGTGGACCCGAGCTCGGTGGCGGCCCAGGGTCTGGTCGCCACCTCTGTCGCGGTCGTGGTCCACATCGGCTACACGATCGTGTGCCTGCTGAAGGGCAAGATCGCCACCGGGCTGATCGGTCTGCCCATCCCGTTCGTCGCGCTCGTGGGGGCGATCCGCCTCGGCACCCCGACGTCGTTCTGGGCCCGACGCTTCTACTCCGACCAGAAGCTGCACAGGTCCGCCGAACGCTTCGGACCGGCATACCGGGCTCGTCGTGAACGGCTGCGAGACCTCGTCTCCGGCGGCCACCGGTGAAGCGGGGCCGCGTCAGCGGCGACAGCCCGGCCAGCGCCCGCACGGTGGCGAGCGCTGGACAGGCCACCCCTACCGGCGGTGAGACATCGGCGTGGTCGCGGTGGCGTAGAACTGCGTGAAGTCGGCCTGGTTGTTCACGGCCACCCACGCGCCGGTGGCACCGTCGAGCACCGTCTCGTGCACGAGGACGTGGCCGTTGCCCAGGGGGTCCGTCGTCAGGGTGGCGTCCACGGTGGAGCAGTCGGCGTCACCCGGCACCAGCTGGATCACCCTGACGGAGTATGTCGTGTTGGGTCGAGCCCCCTTGAGCACGACGTTCGCCACGACGTGGCGCTCGCCCGTCGCGATCATGTTGACGAACCCGAACCGGGCCTGCTGGGTCTGCCCGATCTGGGCGCCGTCGCACCCCCGGTTGGTCTGCGTCAGCGAGAGCTTGTGTGCCCCACCACCACCCGACGCGTTGGCGCTCGGCAGCCCACCCAGGCCCAGCACCAGCGCGCCCGCTGCTGCTGCAGGAACGACCCCCCGTCGCACCCATCGACTCACACCGATTCGACCCCTGTTTCCCATCGTGGCTCCCCCTGGTCTGGTTGGTTCCTTGCGACCCCAGTGAAACCATGGGCGCCGCCGACTGGCACCTCGTAGAGGGAGGTCGGTCCGTTCGGACCACCCTGGGGTCGCGGAGCACGCAGATAGGACTACGACGTCGGCGTGAGACCCGCTCAGCGCGGGCGCACCGTCAGCATCTGGGCCATCGTGCCGATGGGCCCGCCGACGTCGTGGATCACGCTGCTCGTCAGGCCCAGGCCCGCGGCGCCGAACGACACGGTGGTGTCGAAACCGATCCACTCCCCTTCCGGTGGGGAGAACAGGTGCGCCGTGAGGTCGACGTTGGGGAAGGCGACGTGTCGGGGGTCGGCCCGCACCGTCATGCCGTTGGCGATGTCGAAGAGTCCTGCGGCGCCTGCCAGGGCACTGACGGGCTCACCCTCCACCAGCGGCAGCGGGGTGCGCACCCAGAACGACGCGCGCCCCGGCTCGACCTCGGCACGCCGCACTTCGGCGGTCTCGATGAACCCGCCGGGCCACACCGTCGAGGGGTCCCAGGACGGCATGTCCTCCGGAGGAGCGATGCGCGGCAGAGAGGTCGCCCGCAGGTGACCGGTCTCCCCCGGCTTCATGAGCCAGGCCCGCAGGCACACCGCGTCGCGGCCGCCGTGCCCCATCCTCGCCTCGACCAGCTCGATGGTGCGTCCGGGCCTGAGCACCCGGACGGAGGTGCTCACCACGTCGACGGGAACGGTGCCCAGGATGTCCCACGAGAGCCGGCAGACCACGAGGCCGTCGTCCCGTCGGGCGTCACGGTCCAGCTCGACGACGTGGGCGAGCAGGCCGAGCGCGGGCGCGATGTGCTGCTCCTCGGTGTCCCACGCACCTCCGACGTGCTCGGTCGCCCGGAAGGCCGACTCCCCCACGCGCTCGAAGTACGCCATCGACCCCGCTCCTCTCGTCCGGTTGCGTGCCTACCGTCGCACGGCGCGCGGGAGGCGTCGCGACAGGGCTTGCCTCGACCGGGCTCCCCCGATGGCGTTCCCTTCGACGGGCCTCCGCTCGACCGGGCTCCCTCGACCGGGCTCCCCTCGACCTGAGGGCGCCCGGGCCCGCACCTCAGTCGCGGGCCTCCCTGGCGGGCAGGTCGACCGTGAAGCAGCTGCCGCGGGTGAGTGGCTGCACGACGACGCTGCCGCCGTGGTTGTCGACGACGTCGCGGACCAGCGCCAGGCCGAGCCCGAAGCCGCGACCGTCGTGGGCGCCGCGGTAGAACCGGTCGAAGAGGTGCTGGGCCTGCTCGGCGGGGATCCCGGGCCCGTCGTCCGAGACACGTACCCGCACCGTCTGCGAGCCCTCCGGTTCCACCACCACGGCCACCTCGTGCTCCGCGTGGCGCAGGGCGTTGTCGACGAGGGCCCCGACGGCGCGTCGCAACGCTCCCTCCACGCCCCAGACCGCCGGCACGGCGAGCGCCCGGAGGGTCAGTCGCACACCGCGGTCGGCCGCGCGGACCTGTTCCAGCTCGACCACCGCGCGCGCGACGTCGCCGATGTCCACCAGCTCCCCCACGTCCGGACGCGCGTCCAGGCTTGCTGCGTACAGGAGGTCGTCGACGAGGTCACCCATCACCGTCGCCTCGTCGCTCAGCAACCGCGCGTCGTCGACGAGGGCCTCCCTCGGGGTCCCGGCGCGCAAACCGTCACCAAGCAACCGGGCGCGAAGGGCCAGGCGGGACAACGGCGTCCGCAGCTCGTGGCTCGCGTCGGAGACGAACCGCTCCTGGCGGGCCAGCGCCTCGTCCCAGGAACCCACCGCCCGCCGCGCAAGCCTGGATCCGAGGAGGGCCGCGACGGCCCCGGCCAGCACCGTCGCGCCGAGGAACCCTGCAAGGAGGCGGTTCCGTTCGTCCTCCTGGGCCGACACGTCCACGCCCGCCACGACGAGCGTGCCGTCCCGGAGGACGGCCCGGGTCAGGTACTCGCGCTCACCGGCATACGCCTCGCCCGACCCGCCACCGGACCCCGCCCCGGTCGCCTTCGCCCGCTGGCGTGCCAGGTTCACGCTGGCCGGCACCTCGCCGGACGTCTCCCGGCGACCGTCCGGCCCCTCCACGACGACCCAGCTCCCCGGAGGCGCGCCCGAGGTGCTGCGCGTGGCGACCACGGTGGCGACCTGCCGACCGGCCTCCTGACGCTGTGCCCACAGGACGACCACCACGGTGGTGAGCCCGGCGACCACGACTCCACCCAGCACGCCGACCAGGGCCTGGACGGCGATCAGCCGTCGGGCGCGGAGCAGCTCCCCGCGCGACGACGGGACCGTCACCGAACCTCCCCGGCGCGGTAGCCGACGCCCCGGACCGTGCGCACGACGGGCCGGCCCAGCTTCTGGCGCACCGCGTAGACGTAGGTGTCGACGAGGGACTCGCTGTGCGTGTCCGGCGACAGCGCCGCGCGCAGCTCGTCCCTGCTGAACACCCGGTTGGGGCGCCGGGCCAGCAGCTCCAGGAGCGCCGCCTCGCCCTTCGAGAGCTCGACGCGGCTGCCGTCGGGCCTGACGACGCACACGCCGTCGACGTCGATCGCTCCCTCCCCCAGCGGCAGCCACGCGCTGTCCGCCTGCGGCCGCCGCATGACGGCGCGGAGCCGGGCCAGGAGCTCGTCGGGCTCGAAGGGCTTGACCAGGTAGTCGTCGGCGCCCTGGTCCAGGCCGGCCACCCGGTCGGCCACGGAACCCTGCGCCGTCAGCACCACCGTGGGCAGGACCACTCCCCTGGCGCGGAGCCGGCCCAGCACCTCCAGGCCGTCACCGTCGGGCAGCCGTCGGTCGAGCACCATCGCGTCGACGTCAGAGGTGAGCGCGATGTGCACGCAGGCGTGGACGCTGCCCGCGACCACGACGGAGTAGCCCGCGCCCGTCAGGAGCCGCTCGACCAGGGAGGCGAGAACCGTGTCGTCCTCGACGAGGAGGACGCACGGTCCCCTGTCCAGCGTGCCGGGCATGGGCCCAGCATCGCAGGTCAGTGGTCGTCGCCCTGCTTCTCCCCGCCCTGGCTCCCGGAGGCGACCTGCTTGCTCCAGACCGCCTTGGCCCCGCTGTGGCCGATGCGCACGACCTGGACCCCGGTCCCGAGACCCGCGACCACGGCCAGGACCGTCACCGCGACCGCCAGACCCCGGCTGGCACCCGAGCCTGCATCCGCGCGCCTGACGTCGGCGCCACGGGGGTCCCCCGTGGCCTGCGAACGCTCGCGCCGGTCCAGCCACACGAGGGCGAAGGCCAGGACCGCCATGCCGATGGCCCACGGCAGCAGTTGGTCGGCCAGCTCGGCATGGGCCTCGATGAGCGCGTTCCCGCCCACCCGGCCCTCGAGGTTCTCACCCGTGCTCGTCGAGAGCGGCACCAGCACCAGGGCGAGGGTGGCGACCGCCGGAGTCAGCCAACCCGCCCAGCGGCGCACGCGCCCGGACACAGCCGACGCCACGAGGAGGAGGGCGGCCAGCGGCACGATGACCACGGTGGCGTGCACCACCAGGGGGTGGAGCGGCAGACCGAAGATGGTGGCAGGCACGACGGATCTCCTCGAGGTAAGGGACGATTCGGGCCGAGCCTCGCAGCCCAATCTCAAGCGAGTCTCAAAACGGACACCATGGGACAGATCCCCTGCAGCAGGGGCGCTTGGGCCCTTGACGCCCTGACCGTCAGGGAGCGTGATGAAGACATGGACCTGAGGCGGTTTCCACGAGAGCACCGCGGCGCCACTGCGCTGGCGGCGGCCGTGGTGCCCCTGGTGGTCGCGTGGGTGCTGTCACTGTTCCGCAGCGACCTGACGGCAGCGACGGACGTGCTGGTCCTCGTCGCCTTCGTCGTGCTCTTCAGCGCGACCGGGATCCGCGCCGCAGGTCTCGTCGCGTCGTTGTCCGCGGCGGCGTCGTTCGACTTCTTCCTGACCGAGCCGTTCGGCTCGTTCGCCATCGACAAGCCGAACGACCTCGAGGCCGCCGTCCTGCTGCTCGTCATCGGCGGCGTGGTGACCGAGACGGCGCTGTGGGGGCTGCGGCAGGAGGCGGCGCTCAGCCGCCAGACCGGCTACGTCGACGGGGTGTTGGCGACCGCCGAGGCCGTGAGCACCCGCCGGCAGAGTCCCGAGCAGCTCACGACGGCCGTGGCCGGGCGGATCCGCGAGGTGCTCGGCCTCGACTCCTGCACGTTCATGGCAGGGGGCGCCCCTGACGCGTCAGCGGCCACCCTGCACCACGACGGGACGCTGACCTACGACGACACGACGGTCGACGCGCGGCGCGACGGCCTCCCCGTCGACTCCACCGTGGTCCTTCCCGTCACCATCGGTGGTGAGCTGCGCGGTCGCTTCCTCCTGACGGCGACGTCGCACGTGGCACGTCCGACACCCGAGCAGTGCCGGGTGGCGGTCCTGCTCGCCGACCAGGTGGCGGGGGCTCTGCCCGCGTCGGGCGCCGCCGCCCCGGAACAGCCGCCCCCGCGGTCACTCGACTGAGCCCCGGTTCCCTCGATTGAGCCCCCGCTCCCCTCGACTGATGGAGAGCGCGCTTGCCGGTTGAGCACAGCCGCCGGGTGGCTCGGGTGGGTGCTCGCTCACGCACGGCGCAGCCGCGACACCAGGCGTGACCGGTGGATCGAGACGCGCGACCACACCGCCTGCTGGAGGGCGAGTGTGGCCCAACCGGCCACCGCCATACCTGCCAGGTTCACCCCGAGCTGCAGCAGGCTGCCGCGCACCTCGCCCCAGGCGCCGAAGGCCATGGCAAGCCCGATGTTGCCGGCTGCTGGGACCGTCGTCACGGAGATGAACACCCCCGAGAGGCCACCCACGCGCGCCGAGGTCAAGGACAGCACTCCTGCGGCCGCAGCGACCACGGCCACGATGAACGACCACTTGTCGGGCGTGAAGACGAAGCCGGTCTGCGGGCGCGGTCCCGTGACGTCGTGCAGGGTCACCCAGCCGAGCGCACCGGCGGCGAGGCTGGCCAGGGTGGTCAGGAGGATGGCGATGACGAAGCCGAGCACGAGCGTGCGAGCGGCGAGGGCGAACAGCGACCCGCGTCTGCGCACGAGCGCGACGCCGAGGGCGGCGATGGCCCCGAACTCCGGACCCAGCACCATCGCCCCGATGATGAGCACCTGCGTGTCGAGCACGATGGCGATGGCGGCGATCACGGTCGCCAGCGTCATGAACGAGATGTAGGTCCAGTTCAGCTCGGAGTCCTCGTAGGCCTGCTGGGTGACGTCGGCCCACACCACCGAGTCGGCGCTGCTGCCTGGGGCCTTGAGGTCGGCGTCCAGGCCGCGCTGCGACAGCCAGGCCCGCACCGGCTCGATGTGGACACTCCCCTCGCGGTGGACCCCCAGCTCCCGCAACCGGTCGACGACGTGGTTGGCCGCCTCCCTGGCGATGTCGGCCACCACCACGTCGCCCGGGGGCTTCAGGGACGCCCCTCGCAGTGCGGACAGGCTGCTCACCGCAGGGTCCTCGGAGAGGACGGCGAGGACGTCGTCCGTGAGTGCGGCGGGTGCGGCGATGCGCAGCGTCAACATGCGCACAGTGTGCCGGTGACGCCCACCGCTGCCGTGAACGACGCGGGTATGCCGTCACTCGGCTCGACCGCCCACGGCACCCCATCGCCGCGCGGCCGGTACGCCTATCGGACTAGACGGAATGCGGGACGCCCCGCCACCCACCCCGCGGGCACCATGAGGACACGGTGGTCACCGTCTTCGGGAGCTCCGCTGCTCCCCGGTGCACGCCGACAACGTGACAGCAAGGTCGGTTCCGATGTCTGAACGTCCCCTCGAGTTCGACGCCGCGGATACGGCGACGAGCTACCAGCACGCGCTGCTCAGCCTGCACGCCCACGCCGGCACCTACGGTGACAAGAAGCCTGCGGACGTCCCGGGGTTCACTCCCCGCCCACCGCAGGACGAGCTCGCCCTGCTGGCCGGGGCCAGCACCGAGGAGGTGAGCGTCTCGTCTCGGCTGGACCTCCTCTACCGCCTGGCGGAGCAGGGTGCTGCCGACGACCCGGCCACGCGGCAGGGATACGAGCAGCTGGCGGCGTCGGTGCTCCCAGGGCGGGACCTGGAGCTGGGGCAGCTCCTGGCCGACCTGCGGACGTCCGCCCAGGAGAGGTCCTCGTTCGCCCAGACCCTGAGCGGCACGCACTTCAAGCACCACGAGACCGCCTTCATCGGCCAGCAGGTCTGCACCGTGCAGACCGTCCGCGTCAACGGCATACCGTCGACGTGGATCTACGCCGAGTTCGAGACGGACGCCGACTTCCGAGACCTGGCCAGCTGGGTGGACCCGCACAAGTGGTCGAGCTGGGGGCCGAGCTTCTTCAAGAAGATGGACTTCGTCGGGGAACCCGACCCCGCGGCCCTGGCGACCCCTCCCGGTGACGACCACTGGCACGGGGTGTTCCACGAGCAGGTGCAGCTGCTCCGCCGCCTCAACACCCTGCTGCGCTGCGCCTACTGGCGACAGGCCGACCGGGCGGTGGGCATGACCTACGACCTCGACCTCAGCCTCGACGGCGAGATCGACGTCGACCGCGGCTACCTCCTGGTGACGGCCCTCGACGGTCACATGAAGCGCGTCAAGGCGCTGAAGGTCGTGGGCTTCACCAGGCCGGAGTGGGACGCCCTGGCGCAGTTCGTCTGCCCTGTGTGGACCGACCTGGTGCGCCAGGCGGTGGCAGGGGCCACCACGAGCACGGTGACGTCGCCGACGCAGGCGCCTCCCTCCTCCTCACCGCTGGTCGACACGTTCGAGGCGTGGGTCGACTTCCTCGGCGCCTCCGCGAGCACCTACCTGAGGCTGTTCGAGGGGACGAGCGAGAAGGTGCGCGCCCGGGGCTACTCGAGCGCCGACCTCCTGGACGACGGACGGCGCTACTGGTCGCAGCTGGCCAAGGACTGGGCCAAGGCCTGGACCCACGGCATGGACACCGTGAACGAGGTCGCCGAGCACGGGGTGGACGCCGGGTTCACCCCGCCGGGGGTGCCGCACGAGGTGGGACGAGGTGCAGTCAGCGCGCTGACGAGCCCCACGACGGCCGAGCCGCCGCCGACCCCGCCCCCCGCGGCGGCGCCGGCCGGTGCCGCCGGAGCCATGGCAGGAGGCACTGCGGGAGCGCCTGCGGGGGCCGGCCCGACGGGCCCGTCCCCGGGCGCGGCCATGGGCCAGGAGCGGTCGTTCGTCCCTGTCCCGACGCTCACCCCGTCCGACGCACCCACTGTCTCGGACCTGGTGTCGATCGAGGCCGGGGGCGCCGTCCTCGCCGCCACCGAGGTCACCGTCACCGTGCACACCGAGGCTGGCGGCACACCGTCGGTGCGCCTCCGCACCACGAACACCACGGCGCCCCCGGGACTCTACGTGGGAAGCCTCCTGGGCCCAGCCGGGGTCGCGGGCATCTCGGTGCAGCTGTACGTCTCCCGCGCCACCGGGGCCTGACGCCGTGTCCGGGTCCGGGTCAGCCGAGACGACGCTCGCACGGCTGCTCGGTCGGTTGTTGACGGCGGCCGAGGCCTCGCTCGCCGCAGGCGACGTCGAGTCCGCGCGAGCCACCGCCGAGGAGGTGCGGGCGGTCGACCCGGACAACGAGCGGGCGGCGCTCATCCTGCGGCGGGTCGCGGGTCGCCGGCTGAGCCCGTTCGGCGAGCGGGCGCTGATGACCCTGCTGTTCTCCGACCTCGTCGGCTCGACGATGCTGTCCGAGCAGGTCGAGCCGGAACAGCTGCGCGACCTGTTCTCCTTCTACCGGGAAGCCGCGAAGGACGCCGTGGAGCGCTACAACGGCTACGTCATGCAGTACTCGGGGGACGGCATCCTCGCGGGGTTCGGCTACCCCGAGCCGCACGAGGACGACGCACGCCGCGCCGTGCTCGCCGGCCTCGACCTGGTCGTGGCGCTGGGCGACGCCCGGTCCGAGCTGGAACGCCGGGTCGGGGTTGCCGCGGAGGTGCGGGTCGGGATCCACACCGGGCGGGTCGTCGTGACCGACCTCAGCGACGACCGGTCGGTCCCGGAGCGCGACTCGATCGTGGGCGTCGTGCCCAACCTGGCCGCCCGGATCCAGCAGGCGGCCGAACCGGGGATGGTGGTGATCAGCGACGTCACCCAGCAGCTGGTCGACGCCGACTTCTACGTCCACTCCCTCGGGGAGCAGGTCCTGAAGGGCATCAGCCGGCCCGTGGAGGTGTATGCCGTCGAGCGGCCCCGCTACGCCGGGGCCCGGTTCGAGGCGGAGCGGTACCGCAAGGCGGGACTCGTCGGCCGGGACGAGCCACGCGACCGGCTGTTCTCGGCGTGGGACGAGGCCCGGGAAGGAACACGGACCGCGCAGGAACCAGCGTTCCTCGTGGTCGGCGAGGCGGGCATCGGCAAGTCCAGGCTGGTGGCGGAGGTCGTCGACCGGGTGGAGTCGAGCGGCGGACGCGTGCTCGGCGCCGGGTGCCTTCCCTACTACACCAACGTCTCCCTGTGGCCGATCGCCCGGCTGCTCGAGCGGACCCTCGACCTCGTCGGCAACGACCACGACCGGGTGGCCCGGCTCGTGGAGCACCTCGACTCACTCGCCCTCGACCCTGCCCCGTCGGTGCCCTTCCTGGCCTCCCTCCTGGGGGTCGCCGACGCAGACGGCTACCCCACGCCCGAGCTGGACCCGCGCGCCGTCCTGGAGGAGACCCTCGCCGTCGTCGTCGAGTGGCTGATCGCCCTGTCCGCACGGACGCCGCACCTGTTCGTGGTGGAGGACCTGCACTGGGCCGACCCCTCGACGCTGGAGCTGCTGGGGCGTGTGGTGCGAGCCCGGCCGCCCGCCCTGCTCACGCTCCTCACCACCCGCGAGGGCTCCGCCGTCGGCTGGCGGGACGAGGTCCGGACGGTCGAGCTGGGGCGCCTGGACCTGCCCGCCGCCAACCGGCTCGTCGACAACCTCGCGTTCGGCAGGGAGCTCCAGGCGGAGAAGCGCGACTCCATCGTCAGGCAGGCCGAGGGCATTCCGCTGTTCATCGAGGAACTGACGCGGTCCTGCCTCGACAACCACGGTGAGGAACCGCTGCCGCTGCGCCTCCAGGAGCTGTTCACCTGGCGGCTCAAGGCCCCGGCCGTCGACCTGCGCGTGGCCCAGGTCGCCGCCACGGTGGGGCCGACCTTCGACGTGGAGACCCTCGCGGCCGTGGTGGGCGACGGCGACACCGTGGGCGCGCAGCTGGTCGTGCTGACCGAGGAGGGAGTCATCGAACCCGGTGACCCCGCCGCCCAGACCTACCGCTTCCGTCACGCGCTGATGCGCGACGCCGCCTACGAGACCCAGGTGCTCGACGTCAGGAGACACACCCACGCACGGGTCGCAGAGGTCCTCTCCCAGCGTGGCGCCGAACCGGCCCTCGTGGCCGAGCACCTCGACCGCGCAGGGGAACCCGCGAAGGCGGCGACGCTCTACCTCGTTGCGGCACAGGCGGAACAGCGTCACGGCGCCCACACCGAGGCCACCCGGCTGCTCTCCCAGGCGCTGCACCTCCTGGGCACGCTTCCGGAGTCGGAGGAGCGCGACGTCGGCGAGCTGACCGCCACCATGCTCCGCGCCCTGAGCGTGAGCTCGATGCAGGGGTACGCGGCTCCCGAGGTGCAGGCCGACCACCGGCGGGCCGAGCTCCTGGCGACGCGGCTGGGCACGCGTCCCGAGGTCCTCCCGTCGCTCATCGCCATCTGGTCCTACTGGCTGGTGCACGGTGACCTCGGCACGGCGCGCGGCCTGATCGACCGCCTCAGCGCGATGGTCCGCGACCCCGCCTTCTCGTGGTTCGAGCCCGAGGTGGAGGCGTGCGCCGGCTGGCAGGAGCTGTATGCCGGCCACCTCGAGTCCGCGCGGGTCCTCATCGAGCGCGGGCTGGCCGGCTTCGCCGCGCGTCCCGCGGACCAGACGGTCTCCCCCTTCTGGCCGCTGCCCAACGACCCCGTCGCGGTGTCCCAGACCGCCATGGGGTGCATCAGCGCCCTGTGCGGTGACCTCTCCGAGGCGGAGCGGTGGGAGGGCGAGGCCGTCCGTCGCTCCGAGGCCATCGGCTTCCCCCAGGGTCCGTTCAGCCTCGCCTTCGTCAAGACGTTCGCCGCGTGGGTGCGGCGGTTCGCGGGTGACCAGGAGGCTGCCTGGCGGCTGGGATCGGAGGTCGTCGCCATCGGCCGGGAGCACGGGTACACGTTCTGGGCGACGATCGGCTCGGCCTACGCCGCCACCGACCCGCCCGGAGGAGAGGCGCACCGGGCCTTCCTCGAACAGGTCATCGCCACGTTGCGCCTCATGGGCCAGGAGTCGTTCGCCGCCGCGCACCTCGGCTACCTCGCGCAGCTGCACGCGGAGGCCGGTGACCCCGACCGGGCGGTTCAGCTGGTGGACGAGGCAATCGAGTCGGTGCACAAGACCGGCGAGTACCTCCACCTGCCGGAGCTGCTGCGCCAACGGGCCCGCTACAGCCTTGGCCGGGGCCGGCCCGACAGCCTCGACGCGGTGGCCGACCTGATGGAGGCGGAGGTGGTGGCCGCCCAGCAGGGTGCTGCGGTCGCCCGGCTGCGCGCTGCCGTCGACCTCGCCGCGCTGCCGCCCTCGTCACGTCCGCAAGGTTGGAAGGCGGTGCTGACCGAGGCGAGAACCGCTGTGCCACCTGCGTTCTCGAGCGCCGACACCGCTGCGGCCGACGACCTGCTGGCCGGCAGCCGTGGCTAGACGCCGCGTCGCCATCCTCGGGGGCGGCATGGCGGGGCTGACCACGGCCTGGGAGCTCAGCTCGGGTGACTGCAGGGAGCAGCTCGACTCGATCACCGTCTACCAGCGGGGGTGGCGGCTGGGCGGCAAGGGCGCCAGCAGCCGGGGCCCGCACGGTCGGGTCGAGGAGCACGGCCTGCACGTGCTGCTGGGGTGCTACGACGCCACGTTCCGGGTGCTGCGCGAGGTCTACGCCGAGCTCGACCGGGCCGTGACCGACCCGGCCTGCCCGCTCCCCGGCTGGCGCGACGCCTTCGTCCCCGCCGGCGCCGTCGGCCTGGCGGACCGCCACGACGGCGCCTGGAGCCACTTCGTGACGCAGTTCTCCAGCAACGACGCCCTTCCCGGCGAGCCCGGGGCCGAGGACCGCCGCCTGACACCTGTGGACGTCGCGTCGCGGACCGTCGGCCTGCTGATGGACTTCCACCGCGCGGTGTCGGCCCCAGGGCCGCCCGCCGAGGTCTACCTCAGCGCCTCACCCACCCCACGCCCGGCGCGGTCCGACCTCGGCGCCCTGCTCCGGGGCACCGGCCTGACGGGCTTCGCCGTCGCGCTCCAGGGCCTCACCCGCGCGGAGCAGCTGGCCTCGGGCGCCGGGCCCGACGAGGAGGTCACCAGACGCTTGGCCGCCCTCCTCGGGGCCTGGCGCGACGGCATACGCGGCGTCGTGCTCGCCGACCCGGCGCTGCGGCGGACCTGGCAGCTGGTCGACCTCGTGGTGACGAGCCTGCAGGGCATGGTCGTCGACGGGCTGCTCACGGCGAACAGCTACGACGCGATCGACCACCTCGACTACGGGGAGTGGCTCGCCCGTCACGGTGCCGCGCCGGAGACCCTCGACTCCCCCATCGTCCGGGGGATGCACGACCTGACGTTCGCCTACGCAGGAGCCGACCGCACCCGACCCGGCTTCTCGGCAGGGCTGGGACTCCACCTGGCCGGGCGCATGCTCTTCGACTTCAAGGGCTCGATCTTCTGGCGGATGCAGGTCGGCATGGGGGAGGCCGTCTTCGCGCCGCTGTACGAGGCCTTGGTCCGACGCGGCGTCGACTTCCGGTTCTTCCGCCGCCTCGACCACCTGGGGCTGGCTCCCGGCGGGTCACTCGGAACGGTCGAGCTCACCCGTCAGGCAGACCTCGCCGCCGGTCGGGCGCGGTATGACCCGCTGGTGCGGCTCGACGACCTTCCGTGCTGGCCGCACCGTCCCCTCGTCGAGCAGCTCGCCGACGACCCGGGCGACCAGCTCGAGTCCCACTGGTGGCCCGGCGCGGGAACCGGCCGGGAGACCCTCGTCGCCGGCGAGGACTTCGACGTCGCCGTGCTGGCGGTCTCCGTGGGCATGGTCCCCCACGTGGCCTCGGAGCTGGTCCGGGCCAGCCCGCGCTGGCGCCGGATGGTGGAGCGGGTGGGCACGGTGGCGACGCAGTCCGCGCAGCTGTGGCTCGACGCCTCCGAGTCCGACCTCGGGTGGTCCGGCCCGCCGACGGTCACGCTCACCGGCTTCGGCGACACGTTCGAGACCTGGGCAGCCATGTCCCACCTGCTGCCCCGGGAGAGCTGGCCGACCTCCGGCGGACCGCGCAGCATCGCCTACCTGTGTGGCGCCATGCCCGACGTCGACCCCGGGTCGGCGGACGAGGTCGTCCGACACAGGCTCACGAGATTCCTCGAGACCGAGGTTGGCTCGCTCTGGCCGAAGGCTAACGGCCGCAACGGGTTTCGCTGGAACCTGCTGTGGGACGACGAGGGGCGATGCGGCCCCGACCGGCTCGCCGCGCAGTACCTTCGGGCCAACGTCGACCCCTCCGACCGGTACGTCCAGTCACTGCCGGGCACGGGACGGTTCCGGCTGGCTCCCGGCGACACCGGCTTCGACAACCTGGTCGTCGCCGGCGACTGGACGGCATGTGGGTTCGACGCGGGATGCCTCGAGGCGGCCACGCGCTCGGGCGTCCTGGCCGCCCGGGCCGTGATGGCGGCCGGTGCGGGAGCACGGCCCGAGGAGCAGTCGGCGTGACCACCGCCTTCGAGGCCGACCGCCAGGACCGGGAGCCACTCGACCGGCTCCCGCTGGTCGCCGACGTCCAGCGCTTCGGGCTGCTCTCGGCCGCCACGGTCGTGCGCCGGTATGCCGCGGTCGTGGACCGTGCCCTGGGCACCGGCGCCTCCCCCGCGGAGCCGACTCGCCGCGCCGACGCCGGCCTCGACTGGCTGGTCGAGCTCGGCCCACGAGTCGCAGAGACGGCGCTGCGGCTCCTCGACGAGGCGACCGCCCTGGCGGTGGACGCGACCACGACGGGCTCCCCCGGTGCGCCGGAGCACCTGCAGCTGCCCGCGGCCGTCCCCGGAGCGTCCTCGCAGGTGTCCGTGTGGCTCCACAACCCCACTGCCGCACCGGTCGCCGCGCGGGTGCACGTGACCTGTCTGGTGTCAGGAGACGGCGCCGTCCTGCCGTCCGAGTCGCTCACGTGCCAGCCCTCCGACGACGTGCAGCTCGCGCCGAGCGCGGCGTGCGAGGTCCTCCTGCGGGTGAGCGTGCCGGCGAGGCAACCGCCCGGGCGCTACCACGGCCTGGTGGTCGCCTCGGTGGCACCGGAGCCGATGCGGCTCGCGCTGGAGGTCATCGACGGCGGGTCAGACGCACCGGTCGACGGTGGCGGGTCGGAGGCGCTGGTCCTCGGTGGCGGGTCCGAGGCGCCATGACCACCACCGACGCCACCGAGCCCGTCGTCGAGGAGCTCGAGCGCTACGGCCGGCTGGCCCGTGAGGCGGCGCTCTCCTACCTCGAGGCCGACGGCCTGTCTCCCTACCTCGTCGCTCCGGCAGTGGACTACCTCGCCCGCGGGGGCAAGGCCCTGCGCCCCGCGCTGTGCCTGGCCGCCTGCGAGGCGTTCGGCGGCGACCCCGCGCGCGCACTGCCGTCCGCCGCGGCGATCGAGCTGCTGCACACCGCCTTCCTGGTCCATGACGACGTCGAGGACGACAGCGACCTGCGCCGCGGCGAGCCCACGCTGCACCGGCGCTACGGCCGCGCGGCCGCCATGAACGCCGGCGACGGCCTGGCCGTCATGGCGCTCGGCGCACTGCGCGGGAACGAGCGGCTGCTCGGCCCGGCGCTGGCGGCCCGGGTCTGGGCGGAGTTCGACTTCATGGCACGCCAGACGGTCGAGGGCCAGGCGCTCGAGCTGGGCTGGCAGCGTGACGGCCTCACCGACCTCGGCCCGGACGACTACCTCGAGCTGATCATGAAGAAGACCTGCTGGTACACCACGCTGCTGCCGCTGCGCGTCGGCGCCCTGGTGGCCTCGAGCGGTGCGTCAAAGCCGGCGAACCCCTTCCGGGGCTCGGCGAGCCCTACCCCGGACCCGGAGGCCCTCCTGCGGTTCGGCTTCTTCCTCGGCGCGGCGTTCCAGATCCGCGACGACCTGCTCAACCTCACCGGGGCCGAGGCGCTCTACGGCAAGGAACGGCTCGGCGACCTGCGCGAGGGCAAGCGCACCCTCATGCTCATCCACCTCCTCGCGGTCGCCGGCGATGAAGACCGACGCCGCCTGCGGCGCTGGCTGGAGCTGCCCCCGCAGGCGCGCACGAGCGGCATACGGGAGGAGGTGCTGGCGATGATGGAGGCGCACGGGAGCCTCGCGTTCGCCGACGAGTTCGCCCGCGGCATCGCCCGGTCGGCCGCGGTCGCCTTCGACGAGGCCTTCGCCGACGCACCCGACTCCCCCTCGCGCCGGTTCGTCGCCGATCTCGTCCCCTACATGGTCGACCGCGACCGCTGACGCCGTCGTGGCGGACGGCGGGGCAGCCAGCGCCGGGCGGCGACCAGGAAGCCGATCCCGATGCCGAGGGCCACGGTGGGCATCTGCAGCGCGAAGTCGACGAGGTTCTGCACACCGGTGATCGGCTGTCCGCTGATGAGGGCCGTCGCGCCGCGCAGCCCGAGTGACCCCACGGTCAGCACGAAGAAGCCGCCGAGCACGACGACCAGGCGGGGCGGCCGGCGCACGCTGCGCGAGACCCAGGTGGCGTAGGCGCCGAGCAGCACCCCGGCCACGAGCGTTCCCGTCACGTCGCCGACCACTTTCGTGACGGCCTGCTGGGCCAGGAAGGTCCCCAGCACCCCGGCCAGCACCCACCCGAGGTCGGACATGCGGGCCCGGAAGACCAGGCCCAGCCCCACCGTGAACGGGATCCAGGCGAGCAACACCACGAGGAACGGCAGCTGGGCGGGTACCTCCTGCTCGGTGAGCGCGGCGGCGCCGGCCCCGCTGACCTCCGCGGCCGCCACGATGCCCACGACCATCTGGGCGAGGATGAGGAAGGACCAGACCAGCCGGCCGGTCCCGGAGGTGATCCGGCCGGCGAGCAGCTCTCCGGCGCCCGCCGAGAGCGTGTCACCGGGCAGCACCACGAACAGGGCTGGGAGGACGACGAGCACCGGTCCGGCAAGGTCGACGATGCCCGGCCGGATGGCGAAGGCCACCCAGGTCAGCACCGCCGCCGACACCGCCGGAAGGAAGGCCTCGGCCGGCCGCCCGTCGACGGCCACCAGCATCAGGCCCATGATCAGACCGAGCACGACGGCGGTGACCACCTCCGAGGTCGTGGCCACGACGCTGGGCGCGAAGCCGGCAGCGAACAACATGACGCCGAGCACGCGCGTCCACCAGCCCAGGCGCGGCGGAGCCTGCGCCACCACCTCGAGCCGCTCGCGAGCCGCGGTCGCCGGCATACCGCGTTCGAGCGCGTCGACGATCTCCCGCGCGGCGCTGACCCGGTCGAGCCGGGCGATGCCCGGCACGGTGCGCACCACGACCATCCCGCCCGTGCCGTCGCCCGCGACGGGCGTCGGTGCCAGCACCAGCTGCTCGGGCAGCACGAGCAGCTCGACATCGGTACCCAGCGCTGCGGCGGCCCGGCGCAGCTCGCCCTCCGCCAGCCCGACCCCCTCGCCGCTGTTGGCGAGCAGCACCTGCGCGAGCAGCCGGAGGACGTCGAACCCGACGCCTCCGTCGGCCTCGAGGTCCCGGCCGGCCACGGTGGTGACTCAGCTCCTGGTCGCGGCGTACCGCTGCAGGAACAGGGCCTCGGCCAGCGCCATGGCGGAGATCTCGCGCGGGTCGACGCTCTCGTTGGGCGCGTGGATGAGGGCCTGCGGCTCCTCCGTGCCCATGAGGATGATCTCCGCGTCGGGGAAGGTGTCCGCGAAGACGTTGCACAGCGGGATGGAGCCGCCCTGTCCGAGGGTGGTCATGGGATCCCCATAGGCCTCCTCCATCGCCTCCGCGATGGCCCGGTATGCCGGTCCGTCGGTCCGGGCACGGAACGGTGCACCGGAGGCCTCGAGGGCGACGTCGACGTGGACGCCCCACGGGGCCGCGCTCAGCAGGTGGGCCCGCAGGGCGGCCTCCGCCTTGCCCGGCTCCATGCCCGGCGGGATGCGCAGGTTGAGGCGGGCTGCCGCCCGCGGGTTGATCGCCGACGCCGAGCCGACCACCGGTGGGCAGTCGATGCCGATGACGGTGACCGCGGGCCGGGCCCACAGCATGTCCGACACGCTGCCGTCGCCGAGCAGCTCCACGCCGTCGAGCGTCCCGGCGTCACCGGCGAACTGGGACGGGTCGTAGGGGGCCCCGGACCACGTCTGGCTCGCGTCGAGCCCCGCGATGGTGGTGTTGCCCTTGTCGTCGCGCAGCGAGGCCAGGATGGCGATGAGGGCGGCGAGGGCGTCGGGGGCGGCGCCGCCGAACATGCCGGAGTGCAGCTCGGAGCGCAGCGCCTCGACGGTCACCACCACGTTGACCATGCCGCGCAGGCTGACCGTCACGGCCGGGTGGCCCACCGATGCGTTCCCGGTGTCGCACACCAGGATCGCGTCGGCGGCGAACAGGTCGGGCTGCTGCGGCACCAGCCCCTCGAGCCCGCCCGTGCCCTGCTCCTCCGAGCCCTCGACGACGAGCTTGAGGTTGACCGGCACGTCACCGCCCAGGGCACGCAAGGCGGTGAGGTGCATGAGGATGTTCGCCTTGCAGTCGCAGGCGCCGCGTCCGTACCAGCGGCCGTCGACCTCAGTCAGCTCGAACGGTGCTGTGCGCCAAGCCTTCTCGTCCAACGGCGGCTGCACGTCGTAGTGCGCGTAGAGCAGGACCGTTGGTGCGCTGGGGTCGCCGCATGGCCGGGACCCCACCACGGCCTTGCTGCCGTCGGCGGTCTCGACCAGGCGTGCGTCGGTGAACCCCAGGGCCGCGAAACGTTCACGGACCCAGTTCGCCGCCCTCTCGCACTCCTCGGGCGGGTACTGCCGGGGGTCGGCGACCGACGGTATCGAGACCAGCTCGGCGAGCTCTTCCCGGGCCAACGGCATGAGGTCGCCGACCCGGTCCTGGAGGTGGTGCTGCACCGTCATGGCTCACCCACCCGAGTTCTCGAGCTTGAGGCCGTCGACGAACTTCTGGAACTCGGCGAGCTGGTCGGGGCAGTAGACCTTGATGACCAGCAGCTCGCCCTGCACCACCCGGCTGTTCGCGATGACCGGACGGCTGCCGGGGCCACTGGCGCCGTTGGCCAGCTGGGCGAGCAGGGTAGCCCGGCTCAGGGCGCCGTTGGGGTCGGCGCAGACGGCGCCGCCGTCACTGCCCAGCACCCGCACCACGGCCGTCTTGGAGGGAGTGGGTGCCCCGATCTTCTGCAGCTCGCTGATGAGCTGGTCAGCCTTCTGGTCGGCTTCCGCAGTGCGCTTCGCCGACCGGAAGGCGATGAGGCCGCCGACCATCAGCAGCACCACGACGAGGCCGATGACGAGGTAGAGCGTGCGCCGCTCCCGGCTGGTCTGCGTCTCCTGCACGGTGGTCATGACGGGCTCACCTCCGCCTGGGTCTCGTCGGGCTGCTTCCACGACGGCTTGCGCATCCGGTAGAAGAGGAACGGCACGAGGAGTCCGAGCCCGAGGGCGCCACCGCCGACGATGAGCACGTAGACGCCGGGGCTGCTCTCACCGAACTGCGACGGCGGGATGAAGCCGACGAGCAGGGCGGCCAGCGAGGCGGCGAAGCCGACGCCACACAGCGAGAGCAGGATGGGCGCACGGTACCCGCGCGGGTGGTCGGGGTGGTTGCGGCGCAGGCGGACGGCCGCGACGAACATCAGCAGGTACATGATCAGGTACACCTGCGTCGTGATCACCGAGAAGATCCAGTAGGCGCTCGAGACCGACGGGATCAGCGCGTAGCCGAGGGCGATGACGGTCGTGATGACGCCCTGGGTCACGAGGATGTTCTGCTGCACGCCGTTCTTGTTCAGCTTCTGCAGGAACGGAGGCAGGTAGCCCTCCTGCCGTGAGATCAGCAGCAGGCCCTTGGAGGGGCCGGCCAGCCAGGTGAGCATGCCCGAGAGCGAGGCGGTCACGAGCATGACGCCGATGATGGGCGTCAGCCACTGCCAGCCGAACTCGGCGAAGACGGCCTCGAACGCCTGCATGATGCCGGCGGTCAGCGAGAGCTCTTCGGACGGCACGAACCAGCTGATCGCCAGTGCCGGCAGGATGAAGATCGCCAGGACCAGCCCCATGGCCAGGAACATCGACCGGGGGAACTCCTTGCCCGGGTTCCGCAGCGACGACACGTGCACCGCGTTCATCTCCATGCCGGAGTACGACAGGAAGTTGTTGACGATCAGCACCAGGCTCGCCAGCCCGGCCCACTCCGGGAGGATGTGGCTGGCGTCCATGGGGGCGGCGGACGCGTTGCCCTGGCCGAGGAAGACGATGCCGAGGGTGACCAGGATGACGCCGGGGATCAGCGTCCCGATGATCAGGCCGCCACTGGCCAGGCCGGCAATGCCCTTGGTGCCGCGGGACGAGACCCAGACACCGGTCCAGTAGACGACCACGATGACCAGTGCCGTCCACACACCGCTGCTGGCAAGCTCAGGGTTGAAGACGTACGCCAGCGTGCTGGCCACGAAGCCCAAGAGGGTCGGGTAGTAGAAGATCGTCATCGCGAACTGGCACCAGACCGCGAGGAAGCCCATCGGCTTGGAGATGCCCTCCGACACCCACTTGTAGACGCCCCCGTCCCAGCCCGAGGCGAGCTCCGCGGAGACGAGCGAGGTCGGCAGGAGGAAGACGATCGCCGGCACGATGTACAGGAAGACTGCGGCCAGGCCGTAGACGGCCATGGTCGGCGCCGCGCGCAGGCTCGCCACGGAGCTCGTCGTCATCATCGCCAGGGCGGCCCACGAGATGTAGGCCGCGGCCGGGGCGCGGGTGCGTGCGGCGGGTGCGGCCGCGGACGGCGTCACGGGGACGTCGGCGGCGCTCATGGTCGATCGTCCCTCTCGGATGGAGTCCCGCAACGGACACCGCAGCTAGTCGTCATCGGCATCAACCCCTGTCACCCCAAGTGGACCTAACTGCCTTCCCACGCTAGGGAGGACGGCACCGCGCCAGATCACCCGGCAGGGATGAGAACCGGCAGGTCAGGGGTCTGCCACGGGATCGCTGGCGACGGGGTGGCTCAGGAGACGACGGCCAGCCCGTGGTCGGTGCTGTTGAGGCGGCGGCCGCCGTCATCGGTCACGACGACGATGTCCTCGATCCGTACGCCGAACCGGCCGGAGAGGTAGATGCCCGGCTCGATCGAGAAGCACATGCCCGGCACCAGCGGCTGGGTCTCCCCCTCCACCATGTACGGCGGCTCGTGGGTGGTGACCCCGATGCCGTGGCCGGTGCGGTGGATGAAGTCCGGTCCGTGGCCCATGTCGGTGATGACCCGACGGGCCACCCGGTCGATCTCCTGGCAGGTCACACCCGGGCGCACCGCCTCGAAGGCGGCCTGCTGCGCCTGTTGCACCACCTGGTGCACCGCGAGCACCTCGGCCGACGGCTCTCCCACCGAAACGGTGCGGGTGGTGTCGGACCCGTAGCCGTGCAGGAGCCCGCCGAAGTCGAGCACGACGGCGTCGCCGGTGCGGATGACCCGGTCCCCGGCCTCGTGGTGCGGGTTGGCGCCGTTGGGGCCCGACCCCACCACCGTGAAGTCGACCTGCTCGTGCCCGAACCTGCGCAGCAGTGCTGCCAGGTCGGCGGCGACCTCGGTCTCCCGTCGGCCCGCGAACGGCAGCCGCAGCACCTGCTCGTAGGCCGCGTCGGCGGCCGCCCCTGCCGCGGCGAGCCGGGCCACCTCCGCGTCGTCCTTGACCGCCCGCATCATCGGCATCGCGTCGGTGAGGGCCCGGTATGCCGTGTGCGGCAGCTCTCGTTGCAGCCCCAGCAGGTGCAGGGCCCAGGCGGAGTCGGAGACGCCCCAGGTGCCCGAACCGGCCAGCAGGTCGGCGGCGGCCCGGTAGGGGTCCGTGCCGTCGGCCCAGTCGCGGACCGCCACGGCGGCGGCACCCTCGGCCCTCTCGACGTCGGGTCGTTCCAGAACCGGCACCAGGAGAGCCGGATCGGCGTCCGGGCGCAGCACCAGCATGGTCAGCCGCTCCGTGATCGCGGTCGGCCGGTACCCTGTCAGCCACACGAGGTCGGGCCCCGGGGTCACGACGAGCCCGGCCAGGCCGGCCTCCCCTGCGTCACGCGCCACCCGTGCCATCCGCGCGCGGTAGTCGTCGGTGGTGAACGCCGGGAACGACGGTCGCTCGGTCGTGGTCATGGGTCCTCCCCCGCGGTCGTGCCTCGTTGTGACGAGGCTACGGAGGCCCGCTCCCGGGATCCATCACCCTCTCCGGGTGAGCGCGGCCGCGGGCCCAACGGCCCTGTCCCGCTCACCACCGCCTCCGGACGCTGAAGGCATGACGCAGCGCACCGACTCCGCCCTGCCCTCCGACCGTGCCGCGCACGACGACGAGCACGACGACGAGCACGACGACGAGCACGTGGCCTGGTTCGAGGAGCTCACGCGCGCGGACGTCGCCCGCGCGGGTGGCAAGGGGGCCAACCTCGGCGAGCTGACCCGGGCCGGGATGCCGGTGCCGCCGGGCTTCGTCATCACCGCACAGTCCTACCTCCACGCCATCGAGAGGGCCGGTGTGCGCGGCGCGATGCAGGCCGCTGCCGGCGAGCTCGACGTCGACTCGCCCGAGGCGCTGGCCGGTGTGGCCGCCCGGCTCCAGGAGCTGGTGCGGTCGGCCGGCCTGCCCGACCAGCTGCGCGGGGAGGTCCTCGCCGCCTACGACCGTCTCGGTGACGGCTGCCGGGTCGCCGTGCGCTCCTCGGCCACGGCCGAGGACACCGCCTCGACATCGTTCGCGGGCATGAACGAGACGTTCACCAACGTCACCGGCCACGACGAGCTGCTGAAGCGGGTCGTCGACTGCTGGGCCTCCCTGTTCGGTCCCCGGGTGGTCGCCTACCGGGCGACGCAGAGGCTCGCCGAGGAGCCGGCCATCGCGGTCGTCGTGCAGCGCATGGTCGACTCCGACGCCTCGGGCGTCATGTTCACCGCCGACCCCGCCACCGGGGACCGGGGCACGGTGGTGGTCGAGGCGGCATACGGGCTGGGCGAGGTGGTGGTGGGCGGCCAGGTCGCCCCCGACACCTACGTCGTCGCCAAGGACGGCCCCCGCCTACGCCAGGTGCACGTGGGCAGCAAGGCCGAGAAGGTCGTGCGCGGACCGGACGGGCACGACCTCCGGCTGGCCGTGCCACCGGCGGAGCAGGGCCGCCGGGTGCTCGACGACGACACCGTGCTCGACCTGGCGCGCCTCGCCATGGACATCGAGGAGCACTACGGCACACCGCAGGACGTCGAGTTCGCCCGCGAGGACGGCCGCACGTGGATCGTGCAGTCACGGCCGATCACCACGCTCGGAACGGAGTCCGGAGCGGAGGCACCGGGCACGGTGCTCGTCAGTGGCCTCGCCGCCGCACCGGGGCTCGGCACCGGGGCGGTGCGGATCCTGCACAGCACGGCCGACGGGCCGAGCCTGCAGGAGGGCGAGGTGCTCGTCGCGACCATGACCAACCCCGACTGGGTCCCCACGATGCGTCGGGCGGCGGCGCTGGTCACCGACGGTGGCGGCGTCACCTGTCACGCCGCGATTGTCGGACGCGAGCTGCACCTGCCCACCATCGTCGCCACCCGCAACGCGACCACCGTGCTGCGCGACGGCGAGCTGGTCACCGTCGACGGCGCCAAGGGTGTCGTGTATGCCGGCGCCGCACCATCCGTCGCTCCAGGCAGCGTCGCGGGCGCCCTTGTGGCACAGCCGGCTTCGGCCGCGCCAGCTCAGGCCGCCCCTTCCGTCGAGACGACGGGGACACTGCTCTACGTCAACCTCGCCATCGCCGACCACGCCGAGGAGGTCGCGGCGATGCCGGTCGACGGCGTGGGGCTGCTACGGGCCGAGTTCATGATCACCGACGCGCTCAAGGGCGAGCACCCGAAGCACCTCCTGGCGACCGGGCGACGTGACGAGTTCGTGGCGACCATGGCCGAGTCGGTGCTGCGCATCACGCGCGCGTTCGCTCCCCGCCCCGTGGTCTACCGCGCGGTCGACTTCCGCACCAACGAGTTCCGCGGCCTAACGGGCGGCGACGAGTTCGAGCCGGTCGAGGACAACCCGATGATCGGGTACCGCGGCTGCTACCGCTACATCCGCGACCCGGAGCTCTTCACACTCGACCTCGACGTCATCGCTCGGGTGCGCGAGCAGACGCCGAACCTGCACCTGATGATCCCGTTCGTGCGCACCCGCTGGGAGCTCGAGGCGTGCCTCGAGGCGGTCGAGGCCCACGAGCTGGGACGACAGCGCGGGCTGCACCGCTGGGTCATGGCCGAGGTGCCCTCGGTGGTCTTCCGGATCCCGGAGTACGCGTCCCTCGGCATCGACGGCGTCTCCATCGGCTCCAACGACCTCACCCAGCTGGTCCTGGGCGTCGATCGCGACTCCGAGATCTGCGCCGAGCTGTTCGACGAGTCCGACGCCGCCGTCGTCGACGCCATCCAGCGCATCATCGGCGCGTGCCGCGACGTCGGGATCACGTCGTCGCTGTGCGGTCAGGCTCCCTCGAACCGGCCGGAGTTCGCCGAGGTGCTGGTCCGCGCCGGCATCACGTCGATCTCGGTGAACCCCGACGCCGTCGAGCGGGCCCGCCGGGTGGTCGCGCGCGCCGAGCGGCGCATGCTGCTCGACCACGTCCACCCGACCTGACCGACGACGGTCGTTGTTGACGGTCGTTGTTGTTGACGGTCGTTGTCAGTGCGTCGCAAGCTCGGGCTGGCGTGCCGACGTGCCGATGTGGATGTCCATCACGTCGTGGAGCAGCTGCACCGCCTCGTCGTGCGGTCGCTGGAACGAGTTGCGGCCCATGATCGTGCCGGACCCGCCGCCGAGCGCCGTCTGCCGGTTCTCCTCGAGCACGGCGGCCGTCTCCTTGGCCGCGCCGCCGGAGAAGATGACGATGCGGTGGCCGTCGAAGGCCGACTGCACGACGTGGCGGACCCGGTCAGCCAGCGTGCCCAGCGGCACGCCCGCCTTGTCGAGCGCCTTGCGGGCCGCCGGGCTCTCGACCATCTCCGTCGGAGGCTTCACCTTGACGATGTGGGCGCCGAGCTGGCAGGCGAGGTGCGCGGCATACGCCACGACGTCCACTGCGGTGCGGCCCTGCTCCGACACCCCCGAGCCACGGGGGTAGGACCAGACCACCAGGGGAAGCCCGGCGTACGCGGCATCCGTCGCGAGGCTGCGCAGGTTCTCGTACATGCGGTTCCGGAACGCCGACCCCGGGTAGATGGTGAAGCCGACGGCGGCGCAGCCGAGCCGCACCGCGTCCTCCACACCCGCCGTCACGGCCGGCTCGGGGTCGGCGCCGACGTAGAGCGAGTCGGAGCTGTTGCACTTCAGGATCAGGGGCAGCTCCGAGGCGAACCCCGGCGCCACGAGCTGGGCGGCGCCGAGGGGCAGCGCGTGGGCGCTGCAGCCGGCGTCGAGCGCGAGCTGGGCGTGGTAGCGGGGGTCGTAGCCGGCCGGGTTCGCCGCGAAGCTGCGGGCCGGGCCGTGCTCGAAGCCCTGGTCGACGGGCAGCACCACCAGCTTCCCGGTCCCGCCCGTGCGCCCCTGCTCGAGGATCCGTCGCAGGTTGCCGAGCGTCTGGGCGTCGTCACCCTCGTACCAGGACAGGATCTCGTCGACTCGTCGTGACATGGCTGCCTCTTCTCTCACCTGTTCGCCGACCCGTTTGTCCACCGGGGACCGTGGACACAACCCGGCGACGCCGGTTCCGACGCCTCCACCGTGCGCCCGCCCCCACCCCGCCCATAGGTCCGTTGGTCCCGACTCTGCCTCGCGGGCCTCCCCGCGGTCCTACGCTGCGACCACCACGGCCCGACCGGGAGGACGCAGGAGGACGCATGGCCACGGACGCGACCACACGACGACGCCCCCGGCTGCTGGTGGTGGTCGCCCACCCCGACGACGAGACCTTCGGCTGCGGTTCGGTGCTCCTGTATGCCGCCGCGGCGGGTGCCGTGACCGGCGTCGTGTGTGCCACGCGTGGCGAGGAGGGGTCCCCGGCGCCGGGCGTCGACGTGCCGGCGGAGGGCCTCGGCGCGCTCCGGGAGAGGGAGCTGCACGACGCGGCGGCCCTGCTCGGTGTCTCCGAGGTCGTGCTGCTCGGCTACCGCGACTCCGGAATGGACGGCGCGGCGCCGCCGGGCTCGCTGGTGGCCGCGCCCCCGGACGACGTCGTGGGGGCCGTGCGGAAGGCGGTCACCGCCTTCGACGCCGACGTCGTGGTCACCCTCGACGCCAGCGACGGCCACCGTGACCACGCGCGTATGCGGGAGGCCACGGTGGCGGCGGTGGAGGGGCTGCCGGTCCGCGTCTACCTGCACTGCCTGCCCCGCTCGCTCATGCGCCGGTGGCTGGCC
Organism: Pedococcus cremeus; assembly: GCF_900111375.1. Taxonomy (GTDB): domain Bacteria; phylum Actinomycetota; class Actinomycetes; order Actinomycetales; family Dermatophilaceae; genus Pedococcus_A; species Pedococcus_A cremeus. Next base: position 421,620 of record NZ_FOHB01000003.1, on the reverse strand, counting down.
CACCACGCGGGCGGCGACGCGGCCGCCAGCTACGAGCAGTTCCCCGACCTCGGCACCCCGGATGAGCTGCTGACGACGGTGCTCGACACCTCCGAGCACCTGCCCCGGCGGGAGGAGGCCATCGCGGCCCACCGGTCGCAGACCTCGCCTTTCGAGGGCCTGCCCGACGACCTGCGCCAGGCCTTCCTCGGCCGTGACCACCTCATCCGGGCTGTCCCCGCCTGGGACGGTGGCGCCCAGGAGCAGTCACTCTTCGCGGAGGAGATCTCGTTGAGGGAGCGGTCCTGATGAACGGTCAGCGCTGTCCGCGGAGGTCGCGCAGCCGGCGTCGGGCCGCGCCGAGCGCCCGTCGGTGCAGCGGCCGCGCTGTGCCCGCCGTCGCAGGGGCGGCCGCCGTGGTGCTCGTCCTGGACGCGCTCTCCTCCGCGGGGCGGGCGGACGGCTGGGTCCGCACGCGCAGGGCCAGCCGGCCGTTCTTCGTCTCGTAGGGCTGGGCCCGCATCCCGGCGACCTCGAAGGGCGCCGGCAGCTCGACCCCTCCGGTGCGGACCGTCGGTCGCGAGTCGTAGCCCAGCGCCGCGACCCGGAGCCGCAGGTCCCAGACACCCGCGTTCAGGGGCGACCCCATCAGGGCGGTGGCCGGGTCGAGGGTCGCCTGCGCCTCGACCGCGAGGGCGCACGCGTCGTCGTGCGGAACCAGCGCCGTCGTCGCCGTCGTGGGCAGGAACCACTCGGCGTTGGTCGCCCGCTCGGTGAGCACGACGTCGACCCGCGCGCTGCCCAGGTCACCCGACACCTCGAGCAGGGCAGCCACCTCCGGCGGCACCGGAGCCGAGGGCTGCTGGCGCACGGTGGCGCCGTCGGGCTCGAACCGCACCGGACCGTCGGGACCCTCGAGCAGGGTGCGCACCGTCAGCAGGAGCGCACCCTCCACCACCGCAGCGGACTCGAGCGTGGGGCGGGTCGTCACCGCGGCCTCGGCGGTGGAGTAGCGCACCAGGCCCTCGAGGTCGCCGGCGCGCAGCAGCGCCGCGCGCACACGGTGCGCGGGCGGCATACCGTCGTCCAACCCCTCGTCGAAGCGGTCGCGGGTGACGCGGCGGGCCTCCTCCAGGAAGGCGGGCCGGGAGTCCTCCGGCCAGGTGCGGAAGCCTCCGGGGCCGAACCGGTCGAGCACGGTGGCCTTGAACCAGAACTCGTGGGCTCTCCGCTTCTCCTCCTCGGGGAGCGCCCACCCGTCGACGACGTCGAGCACCGCGTCGAGCGCCCCGTAGTAGTCGTACGGGTCGGGCACGCCGACCGAGTTGTTACCGCCGTGGATGATCCACCGGTAGCAGGGCTGGTCGGCCACGACACTGAGCCTCGGCCGGTGCCCGTGACAGGCGGCCAGGAAGTGGTGGTCCTCCAGCCGGCGCAGGTGCTCCGGGAAGCGGATGTCGTGCTCGTCGAGGAACGCACGGCGGAACATCTTGTGCGGTGTCGAGATGTCCATGACGTGGTCACGGAAGAAGTCGGCCTCACCGCTGCTGCGACGGAAGGCTTCCGGCCCCATGGTGCGGCCCCCCGTGCGGACCTCCTTGCCGGCCACGACGTCGGACGCGTTCTCGCGCGCCGAGTCGAGCATGTGCTCGAGACCGGCCGGGTACAGCTCGTCGTCCTGGTCGAGGAAGAGCACGTACTCCCCCGTCGCCATCCCGAGCCCGACGTTGCGCGGTCGGCTGGGCCAGCCGGAGTTCTCGATCCGGGTCGTGCGCACCCACGGCTCGGCGGCGGCGAGGTCGAGCAGGCGCTCCCTCGTGCCGTCGGTCGACCCGTCGTCGACGAGCACCAGCTCGAGCGCGTCGGTGCCGATGGTCTGGGTGCGCACCGACTCGACCGCGGCGTCGAGGAGCTCGCCGGGGTTGTAGACGGCGACAACGACACTCACCTGCACAGCCACGGGGAAGAGCCTCTCAGACAGTCGGGCGCGGGCGCGTGAGTGGCCGGGGGATCAGCGGCCGCCGGTGAGGTTGCGGTGGCGCTGCTCGACGCCCGGCGTGCCGTAGGGGTAGTCGTCGACTCGCGGGGCGCTCACCTCGGTCAGGCGGGTCAGGGCGTCGTCGCCGAGGTCGAGGTCGGCCGCACCCAGGTTGTCGACCAGCTGCTCCACCGACCGGGCGCCCAGGATCACCGACGTCACGGCGGGCTGGGCGGCGAGCCAGGCGAGGGCCACCTGCGAGGCGGTCGCACCGGCCGAGTCGGCGACCTCGCGCACCGCGTCGACGACCTGCCAGGTGCGCTCGTCGGCGTTACGGGCCTCCCACGCCTCCATCCCGCGCTGCGGGTTCTCCCCGAGGCGGGAGGCGCCCTGGGGTGCGACGTCCCGCTGGTACTTGCCGGTGAGCCACCCGCCGCCGAGGGGCGACCACGGCAGCAGGCCGATGCCCGCGTCGAGCGCGGCCGGCACCACCTCGTGCTCGATGTCGCGCACCAGCAGGTTGTACTGCGGCTGCAGGGTCACTGGTGCCGCCCAGCCGTGCGCCCGAGCCACGTGCACGGCCTTGGTCAGCTGCCAGCCGAGGTAGTTGGAGAAGCCGTAGTAGCCGATCTTGCCGGCCGCCACCGCGTCGTCGAGGAAGCGCAGGGTCTCCTCGAGCGGGGTCACGGCGTCCCAGGCGTGCATCTGGTAGAGGTCGATGTGCTCGACGCCCAGGCGGCGCAGCGAGTCGTCGAGGGCGGTGCGCAGGTGGCGGCGCGACAGCCCGAGGTCGTTGGGGCCGTCGCCCATCGGGAAGCGCCCCTTGGTGGCGAGCACGACCTGCTTCGCCTCGGTCGGGTGCTTGGCCAGCCAGCGGCCGATGATCTCCTCCGAGACGCCGGTGCTGTAGACGTCGGCGGTGTCGACGAGGGTGCCGCCGTGCTCGACGAAGGCGTCCATGAGGTCGAACGAGGTGGCCTCGTCGGCCTCTGCGCCGAAGGTCATCGTGCCCAGGGCCTGGGTCGAGACGACGGCTCCGCTGCAGCCGAGGGTGCGGTAGCGCATGGGTCCTCCAAGGGTCCGACGAGCTGGTTCAGGGGTAGTTCGGACGGGTCGTCCGCGGGGTCGTCCGCGGGCCGACCTGACCACCGTAACGGCGTCCCGGCGGAGTTGCTTTTCGGCGACGATCACGGGGCGTGCTGTCCGTGGTGGGCCCGCTACGAGTAGGTTTGCCTGCCATGACGGAGCCTCTCGTCGTCCTCAAGGGCGTCAACAAGCACTTCGGCGACCTGCACGTGCTGAAGGACATCGACCTCACCATCGGCAAGGGTGAGGTCGTCGTGGTGATCGGTCCCTCGGGGTCTGGCAAGTCGACCCTGTGCCGCACCATCAACCGCCTCGAGACCTTCGAGAGCGGCAGCATCGAGATCGACGGCAAGCCGCTGCCCGAGGAGGGCAAGGCCCTCGCGGCCCTGCGCGCCGACGTGGGCATGGTGTTCCAGTCGTTCAACCTCTTCGCCCACAAGACCATCCTCGAGAACGTGACGCTCGGCCCGATCAAGGCCCGCGGGGTCAAGAAGGCCGACGCCGAGAAGCGGGCCATGGAGCTGCTCGAGCGCGTGGGAGTCGCCCACCAGGCGCAGAAGTACCCCGCCCAGCTCTCCGGCGGCCAGCAGCAGCGCGTCGCCATCGCCCGCAGCCTCGCCATGGACCCCAAGGTGATGCTCTTCGACGAGCCCACCTCGGCCCTCGACCCCGAGATGATCAACGAGGTGCTCGACGTCATGACCTCGCTGGCCAAGTCGGGCATGACCATGGTCGTCGTCACCCACGAGATGGGCTTCGCCCGCCGGGCGGCCAACCGCGTCGTCTTCATGGCCGACGGCCAGATCGTCGAGGAGGCCGCGCCCGAGACCTTCTTCACCAACCCGACCTCGGATCGCGCCAAGGACTTCCTCGGCAAGATCCTGACGCACTGACGGCCGGACAGGTCGTCCGTCTTGTATGACCGGGCCCGCAGACCGCGGTCCCGGCCAACCCAACAGGAGGAAACACCATGACACTTCGTCGTTTCGGGGCCGCGGCGGCTGTTGCCGTCGTCGCGCTCGGCCTCGCGGCCTGCGGCGACAGCGGAGGGGGCTCTGGCTCTGGTGGCGGCAACTTCAAGATCGGCATCAAGTTCGACCAGCCGGGTCTGGGCCTGAAGGAGGGCTCGGACTACAAGGGCCTCGACGTCGACGTGGCGAAGTACATCGCCAAGGAGCTCGGCCACAAGGAGGGCGACATCCAGTGGGTGCAGTCCCCCAGCGCCCAGCGTGAGACGCTCATCGAGACCGGCCAGGTCAACATGGTCGTCGCCACCTACTCCATCACCGACGCCCGCAAGGAGAAGGTCTCCTTCGCCGGTCCGTACTTCATCGCCGGCCAGGACCTGCTGGTGCGCGCCGACGACAACAGCATCACCGGTCCCGACTCGCTGACCGGGAAGAAGCTGTGCTCGGTCAAGGGCTCGACCTCGGCTCAAAAGGTCAAGGACAAGTACCCCGGCGTCCAGCTCCAGGAGTTCGGCACCTACTCCGAGTGCGTGGCGGCGCTGGTCTCCAAGGGCGTCGACGCCCTGACCACCGACAACACGATCCTCGCCGGCTACGCCGCGCAGCCGCAGTACAAGGGCAAGCTCAAGGTCGTCGGCAAGACCTTCTCGGAGGAGCGCTACGGCGTCGGCATCAAGAAGGGCGACAAGGCCCTCTGCGAGAAGATCAACACCGCCATCAAGAAGATGGTCGACGACGGCTCGTGGCAGAAGGCCGTCGACGCCAACCTGGGCCCGGCCGGGTTCAAGGTCGACTCGGCGGTCAACCCGCCGAAGCAGGACGCCTGCTCCTGACCCGAGCAGCAGACGCACGGTATGCCGCCCCGCTGAGCCAGCGGGGCGGCATACCGTCCGCACCGTTCCCCACCCACAGAAGGGCTTTCCATGGGTGACTTGAGTTTCGCCGCCGTCCTGAGCGCGTTCTGGCTGACCATCCAGCTGGCGCTGTTCTCCGCCGTCGGGGCGCTGGTCCTCGGGACGATCATCGCCGTCATGCGCGTCTCCCCCGTGCGCGTCCTGCAGATGCTCGGCACGTGGTACGTCAACACGTTCCGCAACACGCCGCTGACGCTGCTCATGGTGTTCGGCATCCTCGGCGCCACGTACACCCTCGGGATCAACCTCGCGCCGAGCTCGATCAACGACAACAACTTCCGCTGGGCCGTGGTGATGCTCTCCGTCTACCACGCGGCGTTCGTCTGCGAGGCGCTGCGCAGCGGTGTGAACACCGTGCCGGCCGGCCAGGCCGAGGCGGCCCGCGCGATGGGGCTGACCTTCGGCCAGACGATGAGCCAGGTGATCCTGCCCCAGGCGTTCCGGGGGGCCATCGCGCCGCTCGGCTCCACGCTGATCGCGCTGATCAAGAACACCACCGTCGCCGCCGTCATCGGCAACCAGGAGGCCGCCGGGCTGATGAGCGAGACGGTCGAGAACCAGGGCAGCTCCATCGGCATCTTCCTGATCTTCGCCCTCGGATTCGTGATCCTGACCCTGCCCCTGGGCCTGCTGTTCACCAGCATGTCGCGACGACTGGTGGTGAAGCGATGAGCACCTCCGTCCTGTTCGACGCCCCGGGGCCCAGGGCCCGGCGTCGGCACGCCCTGCTGGCCCTGCTGGGCCTCGTGATCGCGGTCGGGGTGCTCTTCCTGGTGCTGCGCAAGATGTCCGCCGCGGGCCAGCTCCAGAAGGACCTGTGGACGCCCTTCTTCACTGCTGAGGCGTGGACGCAGTACCTGCTGCCCGGCATCTGGGGCACCTTCAAGGCCGCCCTGATCTCGATGGTGCTCGCCGGCATCTTCGGCATCGTCTTCGGCATGGGGCGCCTGTCGCACGTCACTGCGGTCCGCTGGGTCTCCGGCGTCGTGGTGGAGTTCTTCCGGGCCGTCCCGGTGCTGATCATGATGATCTTCTTCTTCGGGGTCTACGCGCAGAACAACGTGTTCAACAGCGAGCTCAACCCGCTGGCCGCGGTCGTCACCGGCCTCACGCTCTACAACGGGTCCGTCGTGGCCGAGCTGGTCCGCTCCGGCGTCTACTCGCTCCCGCGCGGCCAGTCGGAGGCGGGCGTGTCGATCGGCCTGACACCGAGCCAGGTGCTCCGCAGCATCGAGCTCCCGCAGGCCCTCACCGCGATGCTCCCGGCCCTCATCGGCCAGATGGTCGTCGTCCTGAAGGACTCGGCTCTGGGGTACGCCATCACCTACCTCGAGCTGCTCACCTGGTCGAAGACGCTCGGTTCGGCCTACGCCAACACCGTGCCGGCGTACATCGTGGCGGCTGTCCTGTTCATCACCATGAACTACCTGATGACCGTGCTGGCCCGGCAGGCGGAGCAGCGGCTCAGCCGGCGCGGCCGCACGACCCTCCCCGGTGTCGCGACGGCACCCACCGGCGGTGACGTCGAGCCGGTCCCGACGGGCGGCATCGGCGGCTGGAGCGGCTGACGGTTCTGCGCCCACCGGTGAGCGAGAAGGCCCGGATCCCTGTGCGGGATCCGGGCCTTTCGTCGTGGCTCCCCCGGTTGGACTCGAACCAACAACCTGCCGGTTAACAGCCGGCTGCTCTGCCAATTGAGCTACAGGGGAATGGTCATCAGGTGCGACCGTTTCCGGCCCGCCGCGATGGCGCTGCGCAACCATAGCAAAGGTTGTGCCCGCGTCAGAAAACGGGCTGGTCCCCCCGTGTCGACGCGCTGGCAGACCGCCCTCGGGGGTCACGCGAAGGGCCGATTCCCCCGTGTCGACGGCGCGTCGCCACCCGGGTCGGCCCCGAAGGGAGTCCCCTCAGGCCAGGCCGACCTGCTCCTTGAGGTCGACCAGCGCTGTCCCGGTCGCCTCCTCGACGCCGGGGTCGCCGGGGCGCACGCCGCGGCCGAGCACCACCTGCTCGACGAGCTCACCGGAGGCGAGGTCCTGGCGGATCACGACCCGGGCACTGCGCCGCTCCCCCAGGTCGACCTTCTGCGCGATGACCACCGAGGCCTGCACCCGCTCCCGCAGCGTCTCCGGCAGCAGGGTGGCCTCCTTGAGCACCCACTGGGCCGGCCGCTGCCGGTCGACCCAGGTGACGGTGAGGAGGAAGGCGTCGTGCGACCACGACCCGGCGTCGACGAGGTGCCACGGGCGGTCGAGCACGACCTCGCCGGCCGGGCTCACGGCATACAGGCGGTGGTTGCTCGCGACCACCACCGCGCCGGTGGTGTCGTCACGGGCCCAGGTGAGCAGGCGCTCGCCGCGGCCGAGCGAGAGCGCGTCGCGGGCCTCCTTCGGCACCTTGTCGGCGCGTTCCCGCCGCAGCGACCACGCCATCAGGAGACCCGCTCGCGCAGACCGGCCAGCTCGCGCTGGAGGGTCTGCAGCTCGCCGCTCAGCGCGCGCGACTGCGCGGGGTCGCTGTGCGGGTCGGCGGCCATCCGCCGCATGGCCGACATGGCGTCGGCGATCCTGCGGGTCAGGGAGATCTCCTGGACGCGGACGAGCAGGGCCGTGGTGTAGCGGCGCTCGGGCAGGCCGGTCGCCTTGTCGAACCGGGTGGGCAGCGGCGCCACGGCGAGCTCGGAGACCAGCGGGCGGACCGCCAGCGGCGCGGCCTCGGTCACCTTGGCGGCCCAGGTGGCCTCGGACAGCCCCGGCTGGATCCCGCCGGCGGCGCGGATGCCGTCGAAGACGGCTCGGTGGGCCGGCGCCCCGAACGAGTCGGGCTCGATCGCGTCGACGTCCTGCGGCTGGAAGCACCCGGGGAACTGGAGCAGGCACTGCAGCAGCTGGCGCTCGGCGAAGATGACCGGGTCACGAAGGTCGGGGGTGGGCATGAAGGCCCGCGCCTCCTCGACCGACGGCTCGGGCACTGCCTCGGTGTCGACGCGGTGCTGCTGCGCGGCGGACTCGGCCTTGGCGTCACGCGCGGCCATCCGGCCGGCGCGGGCGACCTCGGCCTGCATCTGCTCGACCTCGACGCCGATCCAGCCGGCCACCGTGCGGGTGTACTCCGGGCGCATGGAGGTGTCGCGGATGTTGGCCACGATCGGGGCGGCCGCGCGCATGCCCTGCACGCGTCCCTCCGCGTTGGCCAGGTCGAACCGCCTCAGGGTCGTGCGCACCGCGAACTCGAACATCGGCATGGCGTCGTCGACGAGGTTGCGCACCGCGGCGTCGCCCTTGGCCAGGCGCAGGTCGCACGGGTCCATGCCGTCGGCTGCGACGGCGACGAACGACTGCGACGCCCACCGCTGGTCCTCGGCGAAGGCGCGCATGGCCGCCTTCTGGCCGGCAGCGTCGCCGTCGAAGGTGAAGACCACCCGCGCCGGGGCGAGGTCCGCCTCGTCGCGCATGATCCGCCGCAGCACCTTGATGTGGTCGACCCCGAACGCGGTGCCACAGGTGGCCACCGCGCCCTCGACGCCGGCGAGGTGGCACGCCATGACGTCGGTGTAGCCCTCGACGACCACCGCCTTGCGCTCGGACGCGATGGCCTTCTTGGCGGCGTCGAGGCCGTAGAGCACGGTCGACTTCTTGTAGATCGGCGTCTCGGAGGTGTTGAGGTACTTCGCGGCGATCCGGTCGTCGTCGAACAGCCGCCGCGCACCGAAGCCGACCGTGTCGCCGGTGATGTCGCGGATCGGCCAGACGAGCCGCCCGCGGAAGCGGTCGTAGAGGCCGCGGCTGCCCCGCCCGGAGAGCCCACTGAGGGTCAACTCCTCCTCGGTGAACCCCTTGGAGCGCAGGTGGCGCGTCAGCTCCTCGCCGCCCCGCGGCGCGAACCCGACCCCGAAACGCTGCGCGGCACCGCTGTCGAAGCCCCGGGCGCGCAGGAAGTCGCGACCGGCGCGGGCCTCGGGCAGGTTGAGCAGGGCGTGCGCGTAGAACTCCTGCGCCACCCGGTGCGCCTCGATGAGGCGCGAGCGGCGCCCGAGGGACTCTCCGTCGCGGGGCCGGCCGCCGTCCTCGTAGGTCAGCTCCATGCCGAGCTTCTGCGCGAGCCGTTCGACCGCCTCGGCGAAGGTCAGGTGCTCCACCTTCTGGACGAAGGAGATGACGTCGCCACCCTCGCCGCAGCCGAAGCAGTGCCAGGCGCCCACCACCGGGCGGATGTTGAAGGACGGCGTCTTCTCGTCGTGGAACGGGCACAGCCCCTTCATCGACCCCGGGCCGGCCGGGCGCAGGGTGACGTGCTCGCGCACCACGTCCTCGATCGACGAGCGCTCTTTCACGAGCGCGATGTCGTCGGCCTTGATCCGACCCGCCACGTGTCCTCCTTGTCGGGCTCGAGTCTAGGTGGTGACGTCCGACAGCCGCGCGAGGCTCCACCCGAGCCGGTATGCCGCGTGGCGGCAGCCGCCCGTTGGGACGGCCCGGTGCGGTCGTCCACAGGGCAGCGTGCGGGGTCACACCGCCCACTGGCCGTGGTCTTCGGCTTGTGGTTTCGTTCTGTGTATGCCGTGAACTCGGCTGTGCTGCAACGCTTTCCGTTGACTGGCGCCAGAGTTGGGCTGTCGGTGGTCACCCCTACGGTGGTGGTCATGGAGGGGAACCCGGCACAGGGGCTGAGCCTGGCGGAGCACCGCGAGCGGCTCGCGGCTGCCCGCTCGTCGCTGGCTGTGCTCGGGTCCGTCCTGTGGCAGACCCCGTCCGGCGGCGGCCCGGAGGGCCTGTCCGGTCTCATGAGGGAGGTCGACGCGCTCGGCATGGCGTGTGACGCCGGCCGGGTGGCGGTGCTGCGGGAGGCGATGAACCGCGGCGAGGACTCCGGCGGGTCGGCGGCGATGACGACCGCCCAGTGGGTCCGCTGCCATGCCCCGTCGACCATCGCCGGTGGCGCGGCGGCGATCGTGTCGGTGGCCACCGCGTTCGGCAAGCGCGTCAACGCACCCGTCAGGGAAGCGGTCGAGTCCGGCCGCCTGCCGGTGCGGTCCGCGGCGGTGGTGGTGTCCGAGGCCGACAAGCTGCGCCCCCTCCTGGCGGACGGCGCCGAGCCCCACGTGCTCGAGGGGCTGATCGGGATGGCCGAGCAGCACGGCCCGTCCGGGTGCCGGCTGCTGCGCGACGGGCTGATCGCCAAGTACGGGCGCCAGGACGTGCTCCAGGACCAGCAGAACATGGGCAAGTCCTTCATCCGGCTCTCCCAGCCGACCGACACCGGCGCCAGCACCTTCGAGTACCGGCTCACCCTCGACGTCGAAGGCAAGGCGGCCCTCGAAGCGGCCCTTGGGCCGCTGTCCGCGCCGAAGCCGGTCGACGGGGAACGCGACCTCCGGTCCAGCGACCGACGCCGTGGTGATGCCCTCATCTCCCTGGTGCGTCGGGCGGTGGCGGCCGGTGACGAGGTCGGCAAGACCAACAAGACCACCCTGCTGCTGACCATGAGCTACGAGGACTTGCGTGACCGGCTCGGGGCGGCCACGACCCTGGGCGGCCTGGACGCGGGCACCCACCTGGCCCCCGAGACGGTGCGGCGGCTGTGCTGCGACGGCTCGGTCATCCCGATCGTCCTCGGCTCCGACGGCGAGGTCATGGACTGGGGCGTCGAGAAACGCTTCTTCACCGACGCCCAGACCAAGCGCCTCTGGCTGCGCGACGGCGGCTGCACGTACCCCGGGTGCGGGGCACCCCCGCAGTGGACCGACGCGCACCACCTCGTGCACTGGGCAGACCTCGGGCCGTCGGACTTGGACAACGGGGCGCTGCTCTGCGAGCGGCACCACACCATCGTCCACACCCGCCGCCTGGCCGGCCGGGTCGTGAAGGGACCCTTCGGGGAACGAGTCGAGTGGGACCTCACCCGCGGCTCCTACGACGACCTTCTCGCCCGCCGGGCGGCCAGCAACACCGCAACCGAGCCAGCGTGACCCCGCCCCACACCCCGCCGACCACCGGCGGGGCCTGCGGCATGTCGTCTGGGCGCCGGCCTGGGCAGTGTCGAACCATGGCGCTGAAAATTCTCGGGACTCCACGGCATCGCGTCCTACGATCGGGGCCGTGGCACACGTGGACCCGCCCGCACCGACCGCCCCGGCCTCGACACCGGTGACCCCGGTGCAGATGCTCCTCCTGGCCGTCGTCTTCGTCGCCGAGGTGCTCGGCCTGGTCGCCGTCGCCTGGTGGTCGGTCAGTCTGGGCGGTGTGCTGGGGGTTGTCGTGGCCGTCGTGGCGGTGTCCGTCATGGCAGCGCTGTGGGGGCGTTTCGCCGCCCCGAGAGCCGCGAGCCGCCTCCAGGGAACGCCCTTGGCCGCCTTCATGCTGGCGTGGTTCGCGGTGGGGGGCGTCTGCCTGGCGGCCGTCGGCCACCCCTGGTGGGGCGTGGCCCTCGTCGGGGGGTTCGCCGCGACCAAGCTCGTCCTCAGGGCCACCGGCTACCGGGGTGCTGCTCCCCCGGCCTCAGCACCAACGCCGGTGCAGGGAGAGGGCCCGCACGTCGGTCAGTGAGGCCACCTGGTCGACGATCACCCGCAGGGCCGCGGCCTCGGAGTCCACGGCCTTCCAGTCGGCGAGCAGGTCGAGGTCGAGCCGCTCGGCCGGCGCCTCCCGGTAGGCCGCCACGACGTCCCTGACCACGGCTCGCTGGCCGGACATCACCTCGACGCGCTCCTCGGCGTACATGACGAAGTGCGCCGCGACGGCCTTGAGCACCGCCACCTCGGCGCGGGTCTCGTCGGGCACGACGAGGTCCGCGGCATACCGCGTGAGGTCCCCGTCACCGTGACGCTCCCGGGTGGCCACCTCGACGGCGAGCACGAACCGTCCGATGAGCCGCGACGTCATGTCCTTGAGCGCAGCCAGGTCGCGCCGCGAGCCGTCGTAGGACGTGGGCACGGCGCCGGTGGCGAGCACCCGCTCGAGCGCCGCACCGAGCGCGTCGACGCCGAGGTCGGCGGCATACAGGCCCCCTGCCATCGCCAGCACCTGCTCGACGTCGGAGAAGTCGCGCAGCCTGCGGAGGTCGAGCCGACCGGAGGCCACGGCGTCCTCGACGTCGTGCACCGAGTACGCGACGTCGTCGGACCAGTCCATGACCTCGGCCTCCAGGCACCGCCGACCGGTCGGGACTCCGTCGCGAAACCACTCGAAGACCTCCAGGTCCTCCGCGTAGACCCCGAACTTCCGTGTGCCGTCGGGGCCCTCGCCGCGCTGCCAGGGGTACTTGGTGGCGGCGTCCAGACTGGCGCGGGTCAGGTTCAGCCCTGCGGGGCGCCCGTCGGGGTGCACCCGCTTGGCCTCGAGCCGGGTCAACAGCCGCAGCGTCTGGGCGTTGCCCTCGAATCCCCCTATGGCAGAGGCGATCTCGTCGAGTACCTGTTCGCCGTTGTGACCGAAGGGCGGGTGGCCGAGGTCGTGCGCCAGGCAGGCGGTGTCGACCACGTCACCGCTGCAGCCGAGCGCGGCGCCGAACTCCCGGCCGATCTGCGCCACCTCGAGGGAGTGGGTGAGCCGGTTGCGCACGAAGTCGTCGTCGCCGGGCTGCACGACCTGGGTCTTGGACGACAGGCGGCGCAGGCTCGCCGAGTGCACCAGCCGAGCCCGGTCACGCGCGAAGTCGTCGCGGTCGGCGCGCTTGTGCACCGGGTCCTCGCGCACCCAGCGTTCCCGGTCGGTCTCCGTGTAGCCCACGGTGCTGACTCTAGGCGGCAGCAAGGTGAACCCGACCACGTCGCCCCAACCAGGCGGAGGCGAGGACGCCAGGGCTAGGTGGCCTCGCGAGCGGCCTGGGCGGCGCGCTCGACCCACTTCGGCGTGGTGCCGTAGCGCTGGGGCGCGACCAGCCGGCCGTTCGCACTGTCGTCGACCAGCTGGGCCAGCCGCTTCTCGCGGGTCGCCTCCTGCTTCCCGTCGAGGACCCACGACGTGACGACCCTCCGGTACGACGGCGTCGCGGCGTCCCAGAACGCGGCGGCGGCCGGGTGGGCGCGCAGACGCTGCTCGTAGTCGTCCGGCAGGGTGACCTCGCCGCGCTCGAACGAGTAGATGCCGGAACGCTCCTCGCTCCGCCGCTCGAAGGCGGCGAGGCCGGCCGGGCGCATCCGCCCCTCGGCGGTCAGCCGTTCGACGTGGGCGATGTTCACCCGGCTCCACACGCTGCCCGGCTTGCGCGGGGTCCAGCGCTGGCGCACGGTGTCGTCGTCGATCCGCTGTGACACCGAGTCGATCCACCCGAAGCAGAGGGCTTCGTCGAGCGCCTCCCCGTAGGTCAGGCCGAGGTGCGCGACGTGCTTCTTGTAGAGGCCGACCCAGACCCCGCTGTGTGTCTCGTGGTTCTCCTCCAGCCAGGCTCGGAACTCCTCCGGGCCGTCGAAGAACAGGGCGGGACGCTCCGCCGATCCCCCGGGCGTTCCGACCATGGCCCGAGCATGCCAGTCAGACCGGCTGTTCGGGTGGCAGCGGCACGGGCACCGCGCGCGCGGAGCGGGCCGGTGCTGGTTCTCGCGCATCGCGGCGCCCGCGCCAGCCCTGGTAGGCCAGTGCCGCAGCACCGACACCGACCGCCCAGAGGGCGTGCAGCCCGATGAAGACGAGGAGGACGAGCACCGAGGCCAGGGCGACCACGGCGCCCCGCCACGCCCAGCTGTGCCGTGGCAGCAGGCGCACCGCTGCCGCGGTGCCCACGACGTAGACGAGGGTGAAGCACCCGGACGCGAGCAGCATGAGGGGCCCCAGGCCGACGCCCGTCGCCGCCGCCGCGGCCAGCGACACCCCTGACAACACAGAGACCAGGGCCAGGCTGCGACGCGGCACCCCTCCGAGCTCGTGGCCCGATGCGAGGTAAGCCGGCAGGGCACCGTCGCGGGCCAGCGCCGCTCCCAGCCGGGATACGCCCGCCAGGTAGGCGTTCATCGTGCCGAGGGTGAGGAGCACGGCCACCAGCGCCGTGACGGCCCGGATCGGTCCGCCGAACGACACCGCCAACAGGTCCGACAGGGGGGCCGTGCTGGAACCCGCCGCCGGTCCCAGGACCAGCAGGGTGACCGCGGCCAGGGCCACGTAGAGGGTTCCCACCACGGTGACGGCCACAGCCGTCACCCGGGGCACCGCCCTGGCGGGGTCACGGTACTCGCCCGCCAAGGACGCCACCGCCTCCCAGCCCGCGAAGGCCCACACCAGGACTGCCGCCGACCCGGCGACGGCGGTCCAGCCGTGCGGTGCGAAGGGCCGAAGGCTCGCCAGCCTGGCCTCCGGCAGCGCCGCGACCACCGTTGCGGCGAGGAGCACCGCCAAGGTCGCCGTGAGGCAGAGCTGCACCCGTCCCGAGATCCGCAGCCCCCGCGCGTTCGTCGCGGTGACGGTGGCCAGCAGCACGACCGCGACGGTGACGGTCGTTCCACGCCCGCCTCCCACCGCGTCCGCGACGTAGCCGCCGGCCATCATGGCTGCGGGTGGCGCCCCGACAGGCACGGCGAAGAAGAACCACCAGCCGACGACGGCCCCGGCGCGGTGTCCGAAGGCTGCGCGCACGTACGTCGAGACCCCGCCGCCGTCCGGGAAGCGGGCGCCCAGCGCCCCGAACGTCCCGGCCAGGGGCACGGACAGCGCGACGAGTCCCACCCACGCGAGGATCGAGGCGGGTCCGGCGATCTGCGCGGCCACCGCGGGCAGCGTGATCACCCCGGTGCCGAGCACCGCCCCGGTCGTCAGCGCCGCCCCCTGGGGGACGGTGAGGCCCGCGGAGCGGTGGGCCGTGCGCGTCGAACGGGAGTGCATGTCAGCCAGCGTGGCGACGTAGTGGCCCATCGGTAAGAGCCGATTCAACCCTTTTGGATTGGACCACTCTAGGCTGGTCACGTGGACCTCCACGTGAGCCTCGACGACCGGGGAGACCGCTCCGCGCGGATCTACGCGGCCATCCGAGCCGCCGCGCTCGACGGCCGCCTGGCACCCGGGGAGCGCCTCCCTCCCTCGCGTGTGCTCGCCGAGCGACTCCTCGTGTCGAGGGGGACGGTCACCTCCGCCTACGAGCGACTCGTCTCCGAAGGCTTCCTCGAGAGCCGCCGCGGCTCCGGCACCTTCGTCAGCCACGCCGTGGCGGCGGGGGCACCGGGAGCGCGGGCCGCCCGCGGGGGCACGGTCAGGCCCCGGGCGCTCTGGCGGCCGGAGGGCCTGGAGGCCCCGGACCACGTCGCAAGCTCCGCGCCTCCCGCCGGGCCGGTGGGCGGCTCCAGCGACCGCCCGGCATACGACCTGTCCGTGGGGGTGCCGGACCCGGCCCTGTTCCCCCTCGCCACCTGGCGCCGCCTGGTGTCGGCCGAGCTCCGGCCCGAGGGCCTCCGCACCGCCACGTATGACGGGCCAGGCCACCGACGGCTGGAGGAGATCGTGGCCCGCCACGTCGGCATGTCGCGCTCGGTCCTGGCCTCCGGCACCGACGTCCTGCTCACGACGGGAGCGCAGCAGGCCCTCGACCTGGTCGCCCGCGTCCTGGTCGAGCCGGGTGACGTCGTGGCGGTGGAGGACCCGGGCTACACGGCCGCACACCGCTTGTTCGCGTCGCACGGGGCCCGCGTGAGCGGCGTCCCCGTCGACGACGAGGGCCTCGTGGTCGAGGCGCTCCCCGCGGGGGCTCGCCTGGTCTACGTCACCCCGTCGCACCAGTTCCCCACCGGCGTCGTGATGTCGCTCGGGCGGCGAACAGCGTTGTTGGAGTGGGCTGCCCGCAACGACGCGGTCATCGTCGAGGACGACTACGACAGCGAGTTCCGGTTCGACGAACGACCGCTCGAGCCCTTGCAGAGCCTCGACCCCGACGGACGAGTGGTCTACATCGGCACGTTCTCCAAGACGCTGCTGCCGCTCCTGCGGGTTGGCTACGCGATCGCCCCCACCTCACTGCAGCCCGCCCTGCGTGAGGCGAAGCGGGTGACCGACTGGGCGGGCGACGCGGTCACCCAAGGTGCGCTGGCACGGCTGATGGCCGAGGGCCTGCTGGGGCCGCACCTGCGACGGGCCGCACGGGTCTACGGCGAGCGGCGGCAGGTCCTGCTCCAGGCGCTGACGACACGGCTGGCAGACGACCTGGAGCTCATCCCCTCCGTCGCCGGCCTGCACGTCTGCGCACGGTTCAGGAGCCCCGACGTCGACGACGTCGCCGTGGTCCAGGAGGCCGCTCGCGAGGGAGTGCTGGTGGAGGCACTCTCGCCACGGTTCCTCACCCAACCACCGCTTCCCGGCCTCGTCATGGGCTTCGGAACGACCACGGCTGAACGGATTCCGGAGGCGGTGAACCGCCTCGCGCAGGCCGTCGGCTCAGTTTGCGGTTCCCACGGACCCGTCGCAGGGTGAGGACATGAGTCATCTGAGTGGAAAGACCATCGCCTTTCTCGTCGCCTCCGAGGGCATCGAGCGTGTCGAGCTGACCGACCCCTGGAAGGCGGTCAGCGACGCAGGTGCCACCCCGGTGCTGCTCAGCCCGAAGGAGGGCGAGGTGCAGACCTTCAACCACCTCGACAAGGCGGAGAAGCGCCCGGTCGACAAGACCGTCTCCAGCGCATCCGTCGACGACTACGACGCCCTCGTGCTGCCCGGCGGCGTGGCGAACCCCGACGCCCTGCGCATGGACCAGGACGCCGTCGCGTTCGTCCGTGACTTCGTGCAGTCGGGCAAGGTCGTCGCCGCCATCTGCCACGCCCCGTGGACCCTCGTCGAGGCCGACGTGGTGCGCGGGAAGCAGCTGACCTCCTGGCCAAGCCTGCAGACCGACATCCGCAACGCCGGCGGCGAGTGGGTCGACAAGGAGGTCGTCGTCGACGGCAACCTGATCACCAGCCGCAACCCCGACGACCTGCCGGCCTTCAACAGCCAGCTCCTCGAGGCCGTCGCGCACGGAGTCGCCGCGCAGTAGCCCCCAAGGCGCACTCGTGGGCGGGTTCCCCCGCGATGCGTCCACCAGAGCAGCTGCTGCTCGGCCATCCCACCGGTGGCCGGGCAGCAGCGTTCTGTCAGGGCGAGTGACGCAGGTCAGCCGCCCGAGACCGACAGCTCCGCCTGCGCCACGGCCTCCCGTGCAGCCTCGTTGAGCTCCTGCGACTCGAGCCACCCCTCGGGCAGCGCCACCTTCCGCGGCGACCCGGCGCGACCGCGCTGCCCCTCGGCCGCATCGCCCGGCCACGGTGCGTCGGCGTCCATGGTGGCGATGAGCGCGTCGAGGGCCTCCAGCGAGTCGACCAGGGCCAGCCGGTTGCGCACCGTCGACCCGGCCGGGAAGCCCTTGAGGTACCACGCGATGTGCTTGCGGATGTCGCGGCAGGCCTTGAACTCGTCGCCGTAGAAGTCCACGAGGTACTCGGTGTGCCGGCGCAGCGTCGCCGTCACCTCACCCAGCGTGGGCTCCACCCGCGCCGAGGTCCCGGCGAAGGCGGCCGCGAGGTCGGTGAACAGCCACGGCCGGCCCAGGCAGCCACGGCCGACCACGACGCCGTCGCAGCCGGTCTCCTCCACCATCCGCACGGCGTCCTCGGCCGACCAGATGTCGCCGTTGCCGAGCACCGGGATGCTGCGCACCGTCTCCTTGAGCCGGGCGATCGCGGTCCAGTCGGCCTGCCCGGAGTAGGCCTGCGAGGCGGTGCGGCCGTGCAGGGCGACGGCCGCGACTCCGGCACGCTCGGCGATCAGGCCGGCCTCGAGGTAGGTCAGGTGGTCGTCATCGATGCCCTTGCGCATCTTGACGGTGACGGGGATGCCACGCGGCGAGGCCTCGCGGACCGCGGCCGTCACGATCGACTCGAACAGGTCGCGCTTCCACGGCAGCGCCGCTCCCCCGCCCTTGCGGGTCACCTTGGGCACCGGGCAGCCGAAGTTGAGGTCGATGTGGTCGGCCCGGTCCTCGGTGACGAGCATCCGGACGGCCGCGGCCACGGTCGCCGGGTCGACACCGTAGAGCTGGATCGAGCGCGGGTCCTCCTCCGGGTCGTGCTCGATGAGCCGCATCGACTCCGGGGTCCGCTCCACCAGCGCCCGTGAGGTGATCATCTCGCTGACATAGAGCGACGTCGCACCGCTCGCTCCACCGCGCTCGAGCCCCTCCTGGCCGTACTCGCGGCACAGCTTCCGGAACGCCCGGTTGGTGATCCCGGCCATCGGGGCGAGCACCACGGGCGACTCGACGGTGTGGGGCCCGATCTGCAACGGCGGCAGCACGGGGGTGGCGGAGGGGACCGCTGCCGGCGTCGGCTCGCGCGGTGCGGTGGTGGCGGCGGGTGTGACGGTGGGGGTGGCGGTGCTGGTCATGGCGCCCGCATTGTCTCAGGTGGTGGCACTGTGCCCCGAATCCGCGCCGCCGCCGACCTCGAGGGCGAAGTCCCGCAGCAGCGTAGCGACGACCCGTGGGTGGCTCAGCGGCAGCAGGTGGGTCGCCCGCGGCACGACCACGACCCGCGCGTCACGGCACTGCGCCGCGAACCGCCGCGCATGCACCCGTAGCTGGTCCCACTGGCCGCTCACGAGCAGCACCGGGCAGGTGACGTCGCGCAGCAGCCGGGGGTCACCGTCGGCCATCACCGCCGCCCACGCGTCGGCGGTGGCGGCATACGACTCGCCGTCGTCGAGCACCGCCCGCGCGGTCTCGACGTCGGTGAGCCGGACCATCGCCCGGTTCGACAGGCGCGCCAGCCGCTGCGCACCGAGGCGCGGGATGAGGGAGGCAAAGGCCCGGTATGCCGCGGCGCCGGGTCCGCGGGGCACCGCGGACGCCCCGATGAGCACCAGGCCGGCGAGCCGCGTGGGGTGCCGCGCGGCATACGCCATGGCCATGTAGCCGCCGAGCGAGTGCCCCACGAGCACCACGGGGTCGGACGGGTCTCCACCGTCCACGGCCTCGGCGATGACCGCGACGGCCGCGTCGGTCGTGAACCGCTCCTCCAGCCGCGCCCCGTGCCCGGGCAGGTCGGGCGTGACGACGTCGAAGCCGGCGAGCACCTCCAGGTAGGCGGGCAGTCGCCACGCGGCACCGCTCACCCGGGTGCCGTGCACGAGCACCAGGCGGGTCGTCATGGCCCGACGCTACGCGGCCACCTGGCGCTGCGGTTGGATGTCACCATGAGCGCCCTCATCAGCCCCGAGGACCTGCGTGGCCGGCTCGGGGACGTCGTCGTCATCGACGTGCAGTACCAGCTCGGGGCGATCGGGAAGGGGCGCGACGACTACGATCAGGCGCACCTTCCCGGCGCCCACTACGTCGACCTCGACGCCGAGCTGGCCGGGCCACCCGGACCTCGCGGACGCCACCCGATGCCGACCGCGCACTCGGTGCAGGCGGCGCTGCGCCGCTGCGGCGTCGACGCCGACAGCCGCGTGGTGGTCTACGACGGCGGGGCGTGCAGCGCCGCGGCCCGCGCCTGGTGGGTGTTCCGGTACTTCGGGCTGCGGTCCGTCCGGGTGGTCGACGGCGGTCTGGCCGCCTGGACCGCGTCAGGTGGTCCGGTGACCACCGAGGTGCCGGAACCGGGCGACGGCAGCTTCGAGGCCAGGGCCGGCGGCCTGCCCCTGCTCGACGCCGACGGTGCGGCGAGGGTCGCCCGGCTCGGGGTGCTGCTCGACGCCCGTTCCACCGAGCGCTGGGCCGGCGAGACCGAACCCATCGACGCCGTGGCCGGGCACATCCCCGGTGCGGTGTCGGCGCCCACGGTCGAGAACATGGGGCCGGACGGCCACTTCCGGCCGCACCACGAGCTGCGCGAGCGGTTCAGGGCCCTCGGGGTCGAGCCCGGCGTTGCCGTGGGCACCTACTGCGGCTCGGGAGTGACCGCGGCCCACCAGGCGCTGGCCCTGCACGAGGTCGGCGTGGAGGCCCCGGTCTACGTCGGCTCCTGGAGCGAGTGGATCAGGGACCCGCGCCGCCCGGTGGCCACCGGCCGCACGCCGTGATGGAACGGCCGGAGAGCCCCAGCCCTCCGGAGCGGGTCGGCACCGCCTAGAGCCAGCCGCTCTCCTCTGCGATGCGCACGGCGTCGGCACGGTTGCGCGCCAACGTCTTTCCGATCGCCGACGACAGGTGGTTGCGCACCGTGCCCTCCGACAGCACGACCTCCTTGGCGATGTCGGCGACCGAGCCACCCCGTCGCGCCGCTCGCAGCACCTCCGTCTCGCGTGGCGTCAGGGGTGACTCGCCACCCGCGAGCGAGTCGGCGGCGAGGTCGGGGTCGACGACCCGCAGCCCGGCGTGGATGCGACGCACCATCTCGGCCAGCTGCCGGGCCGGGGTGTCCTTGACGACGAAGCCGCTGGCACCTGCCTCCAGCGCCCGGCGCAGGTATCCCGGTCGCCCGAACGTCGTGACGATCATGACCTTCACGCCCGGCGCCGCCCGGCGAAGGGCTGCGGTGGCGGCGATGCCGTCGAGCCCGGGCATCTCGACGTCGAGCAGCGCGACATCCGGTGTGTGCCGGAGCGCGGCATCGACGACCTCGTCGCCGCGGCCCACCTCGGCCACCACCTCCATGTCGGCCTCGAGGTCGAGCAGGCTGGCCAGCGCCCCACGCACGAGCGCCTGGTCGTCGGCCAGCAGCAGGCGGATCGTCATGGGCGCACCTCGCCCGGCTCCGCGCCGGTTGCGCTGACCTGGAGCGAGAACCCTCGCGGGCCTGCGGCACCCGCCACCACCCGGGCGCCGACCGCTGCGGCACGTTCGCGGATCCCGCGCAGCCCGTTGCCACCCGACACGGTGTCGGTGCCCGGGCCGACGCCGTTGTCGCGCACTGTGACCGACAGGGGCGCGACAGTGACGCTGCACTCCGTGGCCCGGCTGTGCCGCACGACGTTGGTGACGCCCTCGCGGACCACCCAGGCGAACAGCTCGCGCAGGTGCGACGGCGGCGCCTCCGCCGAGCTCGACACGCTGGCCGTGATCCCGGCCGTCTGCAACGCGGCCCGGGCCCGGGCCAACTCGCCGGGCAGCGTGATCTCGCGGTAGCCCACCACGGTGCGCCGCACGTCGGCCAGCGCATCACGTGCTAGCCGTTCGAGCTCGGCCACCTCGGCCCGGGCGCGGGCCGGGTCCACCTCGATGAGGCGCCCCGCCAGCTCTGCCTTCACCGTGATCACCGTGAGCGAGTGACCGAGGATGTCGTGCAGGTCGCGGGCGAACCGCACCCGCTCGGTCTCCACGGCCAGCTCGGCCTCCGCCTCGTGGGTGCGGACCAGCTCGAGGTTGCGCTGCATCATCAGGATGACGCCCCACATGATGAAACCGGCTCCGAGCACCGAGTAGCCGATGCCGTCGAGGTGCTGCCAGCCGGTCGTCAGGCGGGCCAGCCCCTCGACGACCGCCGCGAGGGCGATCACCCAGAGCGGGCCCCAACGGCGGAACACGACGACCCCGGTGACCGCGAGGTAGGGGGCGGTCGACAGCGCGTCCGCCCCCAGCAGCAGCACGGCGCAGACGGACAGGGCCACCAGGACGACCAGCATGGTCGCGCCGAACCGCTGGGAGCCGGGCGTCCGCGCGCGGAAGAACCGCCGCATGACCGTGATCGCCAGCAGGTAGGCCACCGAGAAGGCGACCAGGACGGCGATGCCGAGCCAGTCCCGCACCGTGCCCCGCCGCGCCGCGCTGACGACCACCGGCACGAGGAAGACCAGCCACACGCCGGCGAAGAACAGGCCCCAGTAGCGGGTGCGGTCGCCCCGCAGGAACCGGGGCACGGCCACCGACGAGTTCACAACCGCCACGCTACAAGCCCGTCACACGCGGGCGGTGTCGCGACGCATCCGCCAGGCCGCGCCGACCGTGAAGACGACCGCCCAGGCCACGACGTTGAGCACCCACGTCCACTGGACGCTGTCGCCCGTCAGCGGGGCGTGCGCCAGCTTGGCGATGCCGTACATCGGGGTGAACTCGGCGATCGTGGCGAGGGTGCTGCCCTCCTCGAGCGGCATGAACAGGCCACCACCGAAGGCGAGCACGGCCAGAACCGGCCCGAGCACCTGCATGACGTTCTCGCTGGGCAGCAGGTAGCCCATGAAGAGCCCGAAGGCGGCGAAGACCACCGCACCGGCCCAGGCGACGAGCGCTGTGGAGACCCAGAGGCCGATGCCGTCCATGTCGGCGCTGGTCAGCGCCCCGAGCACGTAGACGACCACGACGGAGACCGCACCGAGCACCATGGCGGTCGCGATCTTCACCGCGACGTATGCCGCGGGGCGTAGGGGCGTCAGCCGCAGCTGTCGGCTCCAGCCGAGGGCGCGTTCGGTGGCCACCGCGGCACCGGAGCTCGTGGTCGCGATCATGGCCCCGTAGGCCGCCATGCTGATCATGATGAAGGCCGAGACGTTGCCGCGTCCGGCGTCCTTCCCGGCGTACTCGGCACCGACGCCGAAGATCAGGAAGAACACCGCGGGCATCGCGAGGGTGAAGACCAGCGTCCGCCGGTTGCGCAGCACCCGCCGCAGCTCGATGGCGAGCAGCGTGGTGTTGAGACCTCCGAGTGCCGGAGTCGCCCTGCGGTGCCCAGCCTCGGATCCGGGGGTGCCCTTGTCCGTCGTGGTGGTCGCTGTCGTGGTGGTCGCTGTCGTTGTGGTCGAGGCGGTCACTGGTCGTCTCCATCGTGGTCGGCGGTGAGGGCCAGGAAGGCGTCCTCGATGCCCCTGGCCTCGATCTCGAGGTCGCGCGCGGGGGTGGCGGTCAGCAGGTGCCGGGCCACGGCGTCGCTGTCGCTCGAGTGGAGCAGCACGGTGTCGCCGCGCACCTCGCACCCGTCGACACCGGGGATGCGCGCCAGCTCCTCCGCACTGGCACCCGGGAAGGTCGCGCGCACGGTGCGACCGGCGGCCAGGGCCTTGACCTCCGCAGCCGTGCCGTCGGCCACCACCTCGCCCTTGCGCACCAGCACCACCCGGTCGGCGTAGGCGTCGGCCTCCTCGAGGTAGTGGGTGGCGAAGAGGATGGTCCGGCCGCGCTCGGCGTCCTCCCGGATGGCGGCCCAGAACTCACGCCGGGCGGTGACGTCCATGCCCGTGGTGGGCTCGTCGAGGATGAGCAGGTCGGGGTCCGGCAGCAGGGCCATGGCGAAGCGGAGCCGCTGCTGCTGGCCGCCGGAACAGGCACCGACGCGGCGGTCGGCGACCTCCAGGAGGCCCGCGCGGCGCATCACCTCCGCCGGCTCCGTCGCGGAGGCGAACAGGGAAGCCGTCAGCCGCAGGGTCTCCTCGACGGTCAGGTCCTTGAGCAGGCCGCCGGTCTGCATGACCGCGGAGACCAGCCCCTGCTCCACCGCCGTGCGCGGGGCGGTGCCGAACAGCTCCACGCTGCCGGAGCTCGGGCGGGAGAGGCCGAGCAGGAGGTCGATGGTGGTGGTCTTGCCTGCGCCGTTGGGGCCGAGGAAGGCGATGATCTCGCCCTGCTGCACCTCGAGGTCGATGCCGCGCACCGCCTCCACCGAGCCGAAGGACTTGGCCACGCCGCGCAGGCTGATCGCGGGAGCGCGGTGGCGCATCCGCGACGGCGCGGTGGTGTCGAGTGTTGTCGTCATGGCACCCAGCGTCGTCGCAACCGGTGCCGTGCCCCTCACACAGCCGTCACGGCATACCCATGACGTTTGTCAAGGAGTCGGTGACAGGGGGCGTGCGCGCACGCCCCCTGTCACTCAGCAGCCGACGAGGCGGGCCGCGAGGTAGGACTCGATCTGGTCGAGCGAGACCCGCTCCTGGCTCATTGTGTCGCGCTCGCGGATCGTGACCGCGTGGTCGTCGAGGGTGTCGAAGTCGACGGTGATGCAGAAGGGCGTGCCGATCTCGTCCTGGCGACGGTAGCGGCGACCGATGGCGCCGGCGTCGTCGAACTCGACGTTCCAGTGCTTGCGCAGCGTGGCCGCGAGGTCCTTGGCCTTCGGCGTCAGGTCGGCGTTGCGCGACAGCGGGAGCACCGCGGCCTTGACCGGGGCGAGCCGCTTGTCGAGACGCAGCACGACGCGCTTGTCGACCCCGCCCTTGGTGTTGGGCGCCTCGTCCTCGGAGTAGGCGTCGACGAGGAAGGTCATGAGCGATCGCGACAGGCCGGCTGCGGGCTCGATGACGTACGGCGTGTACTTCTCGCCGCTCGCCTGGTCGAAGTAGACGAGGTCGGTGCCGGAGTGCTTGGTGTGCGTGCCGAGGTCGAAGTCGGTGCGGTTCGCGACGCCCTCGAGCTCACCCCACTCCGAGCCGGCGAAGTTGAACCGGTACTCGATGTCGACGGTGCGCTTGGAGTAGTGCGACAGCTTCTCCTGCGGGTGCTCGTAGTGCCGCAGGTTGTCGGGCTTGATGCCGAGGTCGGTGTACCAGCGGGTGCGCTCGTCGATCCAGTACTGGTGCCACTCCTCGTCCTCACCCGGCTTGACGAAGAACTCCATCTCCATCTGCTCGAACTCGCGGGTGCGGAAGATGAAGTTGCCCGGCGTGATCTCGTTGCGGAAGCTCTTGCCGGTCTGCGCGATGCCGAACGGCGGCTTCTTGCGCGAGGCGTTCATGACGTTGAGGAAGTTGATGAAGATGCCCTGGGCGGTCTCCGGGCGCAGGTAGTGCAGGCCCGACTCGTCCTCGATGACGCCGAGGTAGGTCTTGAGCATCATGTTGAACTCGCGCGGCTCGGTCCACGCGCCGCGGGTGCCGCAGTTCGGGCAGGCGATGTCGCTCAGGGGGATGCTGTCGGGGTCGACCTGCTTGCCCTTCTTCGCCTCCTTCTCGGCGATGGCCTCCTGCATGTGGTCGAGGCGGAAGCGCTTGTGGCAGGACTGGCACTCGGTCAGCGGGTCGGTGAACTCGCCCACGTGGCCCGAGGCAACCCAGGTCTGGCGCGGCAGGATGATCGAGGAGTCGAGGCCGACGACGTCCTCACGGCCGGTCACCATCGCCTTCCACCACTGGCGCTTGATGTTCTCCTTGAGCTCCACGCCGAGGGGCCCGTAGTCCCAGGCCGACCGGGTACCGCCGTAGATCTCACCGCACGGGAAGACGAAGCCCCTGCGCTTGCAGAGGGAGACGACGGTGTCCACGGTGGAGGTCGGTGCAGCCATGCGGAGAAGGTTACCGACCGTCTCCCCGGCGCTCACGGCGGTATGCCGCCCGCTCCCCCGCCGCGGCCCACGGCGCCCGATCGGGGCGCCACCTCCGCTGCCGTAGGGTTCGGGGCGTGTCATCGAGCTTTCGCGCCTCCGTCGAGCGGGCCAGCCTCCCGGTGCTGTGCCGACTGAACACCCTGCCCCGCATCGTCCCCTTCCTCGCGGTGCTCGCCCTGCTGGTGGGCGGCATCCTCATCCCGGGCTGGGGCTGGGTGCTGACGGCCCTCGTCGCCCTGTTCCTGGCGTGGATGCTCTTCCTCGGCTGGCCCCGCCTGACCGCCGTGGAGCGCCTCATGCGGGCCGCGGTGGTGCTGCTGGCAGTCGCCATCACCGTCACCCAGGCCCTCCCCCGCTCCTGACGGCTGGCGGTGGCGGGCCGCGCGCCACTTCGGACCCGACGTCGCACCCGACGTCGCACCCGACTTCGTACCCACGGAGCCGCTCAACCACCGTGTCCGGCGCGCCTTGAGCGGATCGCCGTAGACGAAGTGGGCGGAGGCCCGGACGGGTTTTGACAATCGTTCTCAGTTCAAGTGAGAATGATTGTCATGTTGAGGCGACGGCTCCTGGCGACCACGGCCGCTCTCGGGCTGGTGGCCCTGGGGGCCAGCGCGTGCAGTGGAGCCGCCGCGGTCGGCGGAAACCAGGACCACCGCGTCCAGGTCGCCGCGGGCTTCTACGCCCTCGAGTACGCCACCTCCCGCATCGGCGGTGACCGGGTCGACGTCACGGCCCTGACCAAGCCCGGCGTCGAGCCGCACGACGTGGAGCTCTCCGCGCGCAAGGTCGCCTCGGTCGCCCTGGCCGACGTGGTCGTCTACGAGCGGGGGTTCCAGTCCGCGGTCGACGAGGCGGTGGACCACCAGGCCCGAGGCCAGGTGCTCGACGTCTCGCACGCGGCACGGCTGGTGCCCGGTCTGGAGCACGACCACGCAGGTGAGGCGGCCGGCTCGCACGGCGACGACCACTCGGCCGACGCGACCTCCGGCGGGCACGGCGCCCACGCCGGCCAGGTACCCGACCCCCACTTCTGGCTCGACCCCCAGCGCTACGCCGACGTCGCCCGGGCGATCGGAGCGGCGCTGGAGAAGGCCGACCCCGCCCACGCCGGCGAGTACCGCCAGCGGACGACGGCCTTCACCGGCGAGCTGACCGCGCTGGACCACGAGTTCGCCGCAGGGCTCAAGTCCTGCCGCAACCGCGACCTGGTGACCGGCCACGCCGCCTTCGGGTACCTCGCGGCGCTCTACGACTTCCACCAGGTGGGCATCACCGGACTCTCCCCCGAGGCCGAGCCCAGCCCGGCGGAACTCGCCCGCATCGCCCACTTCGTGAAGGACGGGGGCGTCAGGACCATCTACGCCGAGACCCTGGTCAGCCCGGCAGTCGCCGAGACGCTGGCCCGCGAGACCGGCGCCACCGTCAAGGTGCTCGACCCGCTCGAGGGGCTCACCGACGAGTCCGCGGGCCACAACTACTTCGACGTGATGCGCGCCAACCTGGCGACGTTGCGCGCCGGACAGGAGTGCACATGAACCGCCCAGCCACACCGGTGGTCGAGGTCGACCACGCCTCCTTCGGCTACGCCGACGCACCCGTGGTGCGCGACGTCAGCCTCACCATCGCCCCCGGCGAGGTCGTCGCCCTGCTCGGGGCCAACGGCTCGGGCAAGTCGACGCTGGTGCGCGGCGTCCTCGGCCTCAACGAGCAGCTCGGTGGCGACGTGCGGCTGTTCGGTGTGCCGCGCGAGGACTTCCACGACTTCCCCCGCCTGGGCTACGTGCCCCAGCGCCACACCCTCTCGGCCTCGGTGCGGGCCACCGTCGAGGAGATCGTCGCCGTGGGCCTGCTGAGCCAGCGCCGCTGGTGGCAGCCGCGACTCGGCCGTGCTGGTTCCACCGACACGATTCACCGCTGCCTCGAGGTGGTCGGCCTCGCCGACCGGGCCGACACCGACGTCAGCACCCTCTCCGGGGGCCAGCAGCGGCGCGTCCTGATCGCCCGCGCCATGGCCTCCCACCCCGACATCCTCGTGATGGACGAACCGACCGCGGGCGTCGACGCCGCCAACCAGGACGTCCTCGCCGGAGTGCTCGCACGCCTGGCCGGCGAGGGCACGACGATGCTCATCGTCACCCACGAGCTCGAAGCCCTGTCGGGCATCGTGACCCGCATCGTCGCGATGTCCTCCGGGCGGATCGTGTTCGACGGCACGCCCGCGGAGTTCGAGTACCACCACTCACGACTGGCGGTCGTCGGGCACGCCCACCACTCCGGCGACGAGGCCGACCACACCGAGTCGCGGCTGGCCGCGGCACCGGCCGCCGGCCCCTTCGACCCGCAGGGAGACGACCACCATGGCTGAGCTGCTGTCGCTCGACTTCATGCGCCAGGCCCTCGTCGCCGCGCTGCTGGTCGGCATCGCCGCCCCGCTCGTGGGCGTCTTCCTCGTCCAGCGCCGGCTCTCGCTCATCGGCGACGGCATGGGCCACGTCGCGCTCGCCGGCGTCGCGGTCGGCGTGCTCACCGGCACCGCTCCGGTGTGGACCGCCCTCGTCGCCGCGGTCGGCGCCGCAGTGGCGATCGAGCTGATCCGCGCCCGTGGCCGCACCAGCGGCGACGTCGCACTCGCCGTGATGTTCTACGGCGGCATCGCCGCCGGCGTGGTGATCATCGCGAAGTCGCCGAGCGGCAGCCCGGCCAACCTCACGGCATACCTCTTCGGTGCCATCACGACCGCGAGCACGACCGACCTGTGGGTCTTCGCCGGCCTGGCGCTGGTCGTGCTGGTCGGCACCTGGCTGCTGCGGCCGTGGCTGTTCGCCGTCGCCAACGACGAGGAGTACGCGCGGGCCAGCGGGATGCCGGTCACCGGGCTCAACATCGCGCTCGCGGTGCTCACCGCCGTGACCGTGGTCGTGTCGATGCGCATCGTGGGGCTGCTGCTCATCAGCGCCCTCATGATCATCCCGAACGCCACCGCGCAGCTGTTCGGCCGCAGCTTCCGCGCCACGGTGCGCTGGGCCGTGCTGATCGGGGTCGTGGCCAGCGTCGGCGGGGTGGTCCTGTCCTTCTACGCCGAGACGCCCTCGGGCGGCACGATCGTGCTGCTCGCCATCGCCGCCTTCATCGCGGCAGCGGTCGGCACGGCGACGGCGGCGCGGATGCGGACTGCGCGGCATCGGCGGGCGGCCGGGCACGACCACGAGCACGGCACGGGCTGCGGCCACGAGGCGGTGCCCCACGACGACCACGTCGACTACCTGCACGACGGCCACCTGCACGCAGCGCACGAGGGGCACTACGACGAGCACGGCGGCGACGTCGCCGCTGCGGCCGACCACGAGGACGTGGGGACGACCGTGAAGGACGGACAGCGATGACCGAGACGAGGACGAGCCCGGACTCGGGCCGGCGCCCGACCCGCCAGCGCGCCGCGGTGGCCGCGGTGCTGGCGGACGTGGAGGAGTTCCGCTCGGCACAGGAGCTGCACGCGCTCCTGCGGGAGGCAGGCGAGAAGGTGGGCCTGGCGACCGTCTACCGGACGCTGCAGCAGATGGCCGCAGACGGCTCCATCGACATGTTGCGCACCGCCGAGGGCGAGGCCGTCTACCGGGCGTGCAGCACCGGGCACCACCACCACCTGGTGTGCCGCGAGTGCGGTCGCACCGTGGAGGTCGAGGGACCCGCCGTGGAGCGCTGGGCGACCAAGGTCAGCGAGGAGCACGGCTTCAGCGACGTGCAGCACACCCTCGAGATCTTCGGCACCTGCGCCGACTGTGCTGACGGAGGAGGGGTCACGCCTCAGGTCTCGCGACCCTGAGCTCGATCGGCTCCCCGCCTCGACCGGCTCCCCGCCGCGGGTGGCTCCCCGCCTCGACCGGCTCCTCGCCTCTGGTGGCACGTCGAGCGGTCACACGCCGGCGCACACGCCCCGCCTCCACGCTGGTCGGAACACCCACCGAACAGCAAGGAGTGAGAACGATGCCACTGATCAACGTCAAGGTGATCGAGAACGTGTTCAGCGACGCACAGAAGAAGGACATCGTCGAGCGGCTCACCGACGCCATGGTCTCGATCGAGGGTGAGGCCATGCGAGGAGTGACCTGGGTGGTCGTCGAGGAGGTCAGGAGCGGCGACTGGGGCATCGGCGGCCAGTGCCTCACGACAGAGGCCGTTCGCGAGCTCGCGGCCGGGGTTCCGGCGGGCTGATTTCCGGGCGGCCGTCGCGGCCCCTCACGCCGAGGGTGGCGCCCAGGGGTCGTCGGCGGCCGCCACCAGGTCGTGCAGCGCCAGGTTGTCGATGTCCGCAGCGCCGAGCCGAGCCGCCGCGGCCAGGTCGGGCTCGCCGCGCCGGCCGCGGCTGAGCTGGGCTCGGACCACGTGCTCTCGGAGGCCGCCGCGCGCGGAGAGGCGGTAGAGGTCGCGGGACCACTCGTCGGCCAGCGCCGGCGTGTTGTTCTCCGCGATCCGACAGCCGGCGTCGAGGAGGTTGGCGACCGGCCAGAGGTACCAGGGGCTGGGCCGCAGACCGGTCTCGATCCAGGCGAGCGCCTGGTCGGCATGCCCCTGGTCCGCGGCCAGGAGTGCCTGGCCGCGTGCGACGGTCGCCATCCAGCAGTGGTCCCCCGACTCGGTCGCCAGCACCCAGGCGTGGTCGAGCAGCTCGGTCGCGACGTCGTCGTGGCCGGACTGGAGGGCTGCCTCCGCGCGGAACGCCTCCGCCCAGGGGAGGAACGCCAGCCACCGGGTCTCGCGCAGGGCATCCAGGGACTCGTCGAGCACGGCAGCCGCCTGTGCGGGCTCACCACGCAGCACGTGGATCCGCCCGACCATGGCGCGCGACCACGCGGCCTGGCGCACCAGCCCGGAGCGCTCGGCGCAGGCGATCGACTCGTCGAGCGAGCGCAGGGCCTTCGCGTAGTCGGCCGCGTCCGAGAGGTTCATGCCCCGGACCCCCAGCTGCCGTGCGCGCTCACCGTCGTCGACGTCGAACCGCTCGGCCTCGTCGAGCCAGGCGTCGGTACGCTCGTGGTGGCCGAGCTGCACTCCGAGGAAGGCCAGCTCACGACACGCGGCTGCCGCGATCGGGTCCGCACCGGCCTGGCGCGCGAGCGAGAGGCCCTCGTGCAGCAGCGCGGCGACCTCGGCCCCACGGCCACCCGCCCCGTGGATCATGCCTCCTGCGCGGGTGACGAGCGCCTGCGCGGCGAGGGCCTGGTCCCCGACGGCCCGGGAGACCTGCACAGCCCGTCTCAGCTGGGCGTCCGCCACGTCCGCCGCACCCACCGCCAGGGACGCCGCACCGGCCTCGAGGTAGGAACGGGCGCTGGCCCTGCTGGGGTTCACCACGGGTTCGGCCGCCCCGGCGGGCGGAGTTCGCCCGGCCCGCCGGACCACGTCGGGCAGGTCGAGACCGAGCTCGTCACGAAAGAGCTCGCGAGCGATCTCCACCTGACGCTCGGCCCCCCGTGTGTCACCCGACAGCGCCAGGGCCCGCACGAGCACGGCGTGGTAGTCGCCGTTGTAGGGGTCGAGCTCCACCGCGCGGGCGGCGAGTGCAGCGGCCGCAGACACCTCGCCCGTGACGAGCGAGTGCAGGGCTGCCTCGTACAACACCGCATGGCTTCCGGCCCGGAGGCGCTGGCGCGCCACGAGCAGCCACGACTCGAACGCGGGGCTCGCATCGACGTCGACGCCCTCCAGGAACTCTCCCCCGATGCGCACGAGCTCGTGCACGTCCCAGCGGTCCGTCGACTCGAGCAGGTGCACGTCCACCCGGTCGCCCGGCACCAGCCGAAGGACGAGCGGGTCCCCGCCGAGGTCCACCCCGGGCCCGAGGGCGCCGCGCAGCGTCGAGAGGTTCCAGCGCAGCGCGCCGAGCGGGTCCTCGGTGTCGCTGAAGAACAGTGACACCAGGCGTTGGCGGCTCGGCGGGGCGTCGGCCACGAGCAGGTAGGCCAGAAGGGCCCACGCCTTCTTCCCCCGGGGCGGGGCGACCGGCAGCCCGTCGCGCTCGAGCGCGGGTCTGCCCAGCAGACGGACCGTCAGCACGCGGACCACCTCCGCTCCTCACGATAGGGCGCGCGTGGCGGGCGAGGACCGCTTTCGCCGTGCGGTCGGCGGCAGGCCGCCGAGCAGGTGCTTCAGCCGGTGGTCACCGGGTCAGCTGGTCGATGGCTCCGCCGTAGCGCCGGTCGCGCTCGGCGTAGGTCTGGATCGCCTGCCAGAGGTGCCGCCGGTCGTAGTCGGGCCACAGGGTGTCCTGGAAGACCATCTCCGCGTAGGCGCTCTGCCACAACAGGAAGTTCGACGTCCGCTGCTCCCCCGAGCTGCGCACGAACAGGTCGACGTCGGGCATGTGCGGCTCGTCGAGGTGGCGGGCGATGGTGCGCTCGTCGACCGACCCCGGCTTCAACCTGCCCGCCTTGACCTCCTCCGCGATGCGCTGCACCGCGTCGGCGATCTCGGCGCGGCCGCCGTAGTTGACGCAGAAGTAGAGGGTCAGGCCGGTGTTGTGCTTCGTCAGCTCCTGCGCCACCTCGAGCTCCTTGATGACCGAGCCCCACAGGCGAGGGCGTCGGCCGACCCAGCGCATGCGCACGCCCCACTCGTGCAGCTGGTCGCGTCGGCGGCGGATGACGTCGCGGTTGAAGCCCATCAGGAAGCGGACCTCCTCCGGCGAGCGCTTCCAGTTCTCGGTGGAGAACGCGTAGGCCGACAGGTGGCCGACGCCGGCCTCGATCGCCCCGGCGACGACGTCGAGCAGGGCCGCCTCGCCCGCCTCGTGGCCCCTCGTGCGCGGCAGCCCGCGCTGGTTGGCCCAGCGGCCGTTGCCGTCCATGACGATGGCCACGTGGTTCGGCACGAGCTCCGGCGGCAGGTTCGGGGGCACGGCGCCGCTCGGGTGCGCGAACGGGCGCGCGTAGGGACCGCTCATGCCTGCGCCTCGACGCGCAGCGGGGTGACCTGCCCCTGGGCGGGGACGCCGGGACCGACGGGTCCTGCACCACGCCCTGCACCATGTCCGGCACCACGCCCTGCACCTTGTCCCGCACCTTGTCCCGCACCGGGATCGGCGGTGGGGTCACGGCGCTCGACCAGGCGCAGCGAGCGCACCCCGCGCTCGAGGTGCCACTGCAGGAACGCCGTCGCCAGGCCGGTGCCCTCGCGGCGGTGGCGGACCTCCGAGGCGTCGGCCACCTCCCAGTCACCGGCGAGCAGGGCGGCCAGCAGTCGCAGCGTCTCCGGCGCCGGGGCCGCCGAGCCGGGCGGTCGGCACGACGGGCACACGGTGCCACCAGCAGCGAGGTTGAAGGCCCGGTGCGGACCTTCGGCGCCGCACCGCGCGCAGTCGTGGAAGCTCGGCGCCCAGCCGGCGATCGCGAGCGCGCGCAGCAGGTAGGCGTCGAGGACCAGCCCCGGGTCGTGGGTCCCCTCGGCCATGGAGCGCAGCGCGCCGGCGAGCAGGAGGTACTGCTGCAGCGAGGGTTCACGCTCCTCGGTGAGCCGGTCGGCGGTCTCGAGCATCGCGGTCGCGGCGGTGTACGTCGTGTAGTCGCGGGCCAGCACGTCGCCCCAGCTCGCCAGCGTCTCGGCCTGGGTGACGGTGTCGAGGCTGCGGCCCTCGTAGCACTGGAGGTCCACCATCATCGCCGGCTCCAGCCGGGCGCCGAAGCGGCTCTTGGTGCGGCGCACACCCTTGCCCACCACCCGCACCTTCCCCTGGGTGCGTGAGAGCAGCGTGACGATCCGGTCGGCCTCGCCCAGCTTCTGGGTGCGCAGCACGATGGCCTCGTCGCGGTAGAGCGGCATGGCCCCATTCTCACCCCACGAGGGCGAAAAGCCGGTATGCCGGGTGCCCGCGTGTGCGGGCACCTCGCCCGGCGCTGCCCCGCTCCCTGGTGATCTGGCAACGTGCCGGCCGAGCGGCGTTGACACCACTAGCCTTTGGGCATGACGGCACTGGGGGCGGCAGGGACAGGTGTGGGGGGAGGCGTCGCCGATGATCCGTGGCGAGGTCGGATGGGTGGTGCTCATGGGGACGTTGCTCGTCTGGGCACTCATCGCGTTCGTGGCCTACTTCGTGATCAGGCTGGCGGTTCGGCACGCGCTGCAGGACGTGGCGCGTGACTCCGGCCCCTCGCGCGAGCCGGGTCGTGTGGATGCCGCGTGAGCAGCGAGACGGTGACTGACGACTGGAGGAGCGACCGGGTGGGTGCGGCGCTGCGCGGCGAGAACCCGGCCGTCCTCCGCAGGCTCCCGGGTGGGTTCGCCGTCATGGGCGACGTGCAGTTCCTTCCCGGCTACTGCGTCCTCATCACCGACACCCCCGGCACCGACCGGCTCACCGACCTGTCGAGGGCCGAGCGGCTGACGTTCCTCGCGAGCATGGAGGTGCTCGGTGAGGCGGTTCAAGCCGTGTGCGAGCGTCGTGACCCGCAGTTCCGGCGGGTGAACCTCGAGATCCAGGGCAACCACGACGCCTTCCTCCATGCGCACGTCTGGCCGCGCTACGAGTGGGAGGGCCCCGACCACGTCTGGCGCCCGGTCGCGCTCCATCCCATCGAACGGTGGCGTGCACCGGAACCCGACACCGTGCTGGGGCCCCAGCACGACGACCGGCGGGCCGAGCTGCTGGCCGAGATCGACCGCCTGGCCTGACGGCTCACTGGTCGAGTGAGCTGGGGTCCGCCGGCACGTCGACGGCGTGGCGCTTCAGCGCCTCCAACGGGATGAGCTGCAGCACCGCCTCGTGGCTCGCGGCCAGCACCACCGGGGCGGCCACGCCGTCGTTGTAGGCGCGCGCCCAGTTGACCGCCGTCACGCACCACCGGTCGCCGGGCACCAGCCCGGGAAAGCGGTACTCGGGATGCGGGGTCGACAGGTCGTTGCCGATGGCGCGCTGGTGCTCGAGGAACTCGGCCGTGACGACCGCGCAGATGGTGTGGCTGCCCAGGTCCTCGGGCCCGGTGCTGCAGCAGCCGTCGCGGTAGAACCCGGTGACCGGGTCCGTGCCGCAGGGCTCCAGCTCGCCGCCGAGGACGTTGCGCTCCGTCATGCCAGCAGCATTTCACGGCACGTCACCCCGCGAAGGACTAGAACACCTGTTCGAACGTGGCGTACTCTGGCCCGCATGAGCATGGCACTCCAGGGCTCGCTGCTGGACGTCGCAGACCATCCCGAGCTCCGCACCCTCACCACCGGCCTGCAGCGCACCGTGCTGACACGCGGCGCCTGGGTCGACTACCGGCCGGGCTGGCTCGGCGGCGCCGAGGAGCTGTTCGACCAGCTGCACCGCGTCGTGCCCTGGCACGCCGAGCGGCGCGAGATGTACGAGCGGATGGTGGACGTTCCCCGCCTGCTGAAGTTCTACGGCGAGGGAGAGACCCTCCCCCACCCGGTGCTGGCGGAGGCCCGCGACCAGCTCAGCCGCCACTACGGTCCGGAGCTCGGCGAGCCCTTCGTCACCGCGGGGATGTGCCTCTACCGCGACGGTCGCGACTCGGTGGCCTGGCACGGCGACCGGATCGGCCGGGCCAAGAACCTCGACACGATGGTCGCGATCCTCTCCGTCGGGTCGGCCCGCTCGCTGATGCTGCGGCCGCGCGGCGGGGGCGAGTCCATCGGGTTCTCGCTCGGCCACGGCGACCTCGTCGTCATGGGCGGCTCCTGCCAACGCACCTGGGACCACTGCATCCCCAAGACGGCCAAGGCCGTCGGGCCGCGCATCTCCATCCAGTTCCGCCCGCGCGGAGTCCGCTGACCCCGGTCTCCGGATTCGCGCATTCGCCCACCACCTTGGCTCGCGCGGCGCGACACTGTGCCGACAGGGGGTGCGCATGCGGAACCACGTCGCAAGCCTCGCCGTGGTCGCGGTCACGGGTCTCTCCGCGGTGTGCGCCTGCTCGCTGCCGGCCTCCTTCACCGACGACACGGCCCCTGCCGGCTGGGAACGGCTCGCCATCGAGGGCGTGGTCATCACCGGGCCCGTGGCGCCCTACCGTCCCGGAGAGCTCATCGCGGCGGGGCGGATGGACGGCCGTGAGTGCGTCGTCGACCTCACCGTTGCAGGAGTCGACGCCGGGAATGGCGACGCCACGGCCAAGTGCCTCCCGACGCGCTCGGCGCCCCGGATCCCTTCTGCCAC
Source organism: Pedococcus cremeus (assembly GCF_900111375.1). Classification (GTDB taxonomy): domain Bacteria; phylum Actinomycetota; class Actinomycetes; order Actinomycetales; family Dermatophilaceae; genus Pedococcus_A; species Pedococcus_A cremeus. The sequence goes on along the minus strand of NZ_FOHB01000003.1, from coordinate 386,411 downwards.
AGCGCTGTCCAGCAACGGTGACGTCATCCTGGCGGTCGAGTGGCAGGACATGGCCGATGCCACTCCCCCAGCGGTCTGGGTCGGGCACGACCGCGACCTGTCCCGACAGTCCCTCGAGCCCGGGCCCGACGCCGACGCCACCGCCTTCGTCGACGCGGCGACGTCCGGTGACGAGGGCTTCGTCGTGGGCACGACGCCGTCCGCCGTCTGCCCGCACGGCGCGGTCACGGCCTGGGCGGTGCAGGCGCACGGGCTGAGCCGCTTCGGCACCGACGGCCCGTGCGTCGACGCCGGCAGCCGTTCGCCGCTGCACGCCGCCGCGGGCGACCACTGGCTGCTGGTGGCCGGACCCACCTTCGCGCCCGGGTCAGGGCCGTCGGCAGGGCAGCCGACCCAGACGTGGTTCGCCACGGCCGACGACGAGGACTGGGCGACGACCACCTGGCACCGGGTCGCCCAGCCGACCGCGCCCGACCTGGTCAGCGACGTCGTGGTCACCGCTGACGGCATGGTGGCCGGCAGCCGCGGCGACCGCCCGGCGCTGCTCACCGTGTCGGGCGGCCATGCGATCGAGGTCGACGTGCCCGACGAGCCCCTCGACGCCGTGGCCCCCACCGTGCTCGTGGCCGACCCGGGCGCCGGCAGCCGGCCGGTCGTGCTCGCCGTCCAGGCCAGCAGCGGCGTCCGGCTGTGGACCCAGCGCCGTGACGGCTGGTATGCCGTGCCGGGGCCGCCCGGACACCTCACCTCAGCGGTCGAGCTGGAGGGTGCCACCTGGCTCGCCACCCGCGGTGACGACGGCGAGGTGACCCTGTGGGTGCGGCGCCGCACCGCCACGGACACCAGCCCACCGGCATACCGGGCCGTGGGGGTGACGCGGTGACAAGCGAAGCGGCGAACGGTGCAGCGGCGCACAGTGAGGCCACGAACAGCGTTGCGGCTCAGTCCTTCCGGCCGGGCCACCCGGTGTAGGCCTCGGCGAGGAAGGTCGACCCCGCGCGGGAGCTGACCACCGACGTCAGCTCGCCGACCTGCCGTCGGACGTCGAAGTCCGACGCGTCGGGGAGCCGGTGCAGCATCGTCGTCATCCAGTACGAGAAGTGCTGTGCGCGCCACACCCGTTGCAGGGCACGAGCGCTGTAGTCGTCGAGCGCGTCGGCGTCGCCGCCGAGGAACCGCTCGAGGCACTCGTGGAGCACGCGCACGTCGGCGAGGGCGAGGTTGAGGCCCTTGGCGCCGGTGGGCGGCACGGTGTGGGCCGCGTCGCCGGCGAGCAGCATGGCACCGTGCCGCATCGGCTCGCAGACGAAGCTGCGGAAGGGCAGCACCGTCTTGTCGGTGATGCGGCCCTCCTTGAGCCGGAAGCCGTCACCGGCGACCCGGGCCTGCAGCTCCTCCCAGATGCGGTCCTCGGACCAGTCCTCGACGCGCTCGGCCGGGTCGCACTGGAAGTACATGCGCTGCACCGACTCGGTGCGCTGGCTGATCAGCGCGAAACCGCGGTCCGAGTGCGAGTAGATGAGCTCGGGCGCGCTGGGCGGCGCCTCGCACAGGATCCCGAACCAGGCGAAGGGGTACTCACGGTAGAAGTGCCGGCGCTGCTCCTCGGGGATCTCGTGCCGGCACGTGCTGCGGGAGCCGTCGGCACCGACGAGCACGGTGCACCGGACCTCGCAGGCACGACCGTCGCTGTCGGTGAAGGTGACGCGCGGCGCGTCGGTGGTCACGTCGTGCACCGCGACGTCGGTGACTCCGAACCGCACGTCGCCGCCGTCGCGCTCGCGGGCGACGGCGAGGTCCATGAAGACGTCGGTCTGCGGGTAGAGCCACACCGACTCCCCCACCAGGTCCTGGAAGTCGATGCGGTGCCCGGTGCCCCCGAAGCGCAGCTCGATGCCCTCGTGCTCGTGCCCCTCGCGCAGCACCCGGTCGGAGACACCGGCGTCGACGAGCAGCCGCACGCTGTCACGCTCGAGGATGCCGGCCCGCACCGTCTGCTCGATCTGATGGCGCGTCCGGTTGTCGAGCACCACGGAGTCGATGCCCGAGGCGGCGAGCAGGTGGGAGAGCATGAGCCCGGCCGGACCGCCGCCGACGATGCCGACGGCGGTCCGGGTGACGGACGGCGTGGGTTCGACCATGCCGTGGCGGCCTAGAACGGGTAGGGCGTGATGGAGCCCTGCATCGTGACCCACTGGGTCTCGGTGAAGGCCTCGACGTTGGCCTCGACGCCGCCGAAGCGGGTGCCGGTGCCCGAGAACCCGACACCGCCGAACGGAGCGGTCGGCTCGTCGTCGACGGTCTGGTCGTTGATGTGCACGATGCCCGACGGGATCTGCCCGGCGATCTCCCAGGCCTTCATGACGTCCTTGGTGAGGATGCCGAGCGACAGGCCGTACTCGCTCTGCGTGGCCAGGGCGATCGCCTCCTCGACCGTGGAGAAGCGCGCCACCGGGGCGACCGGGCCGAACACCTCGTCGGCGAAGGCCGGGTGGTCGTAGCCGCTCTCGGCGAGCACGGTCGGGCGGTAGAAGAGGTCCTCGTAGGTGCCGCCAGCCGCGACCCGGGCGCCGGCCTCCTTCGACCGGGTGACGAGGTCGTGGATGCGGTCGCGCTGGTGGGCGTCGATCACCGGCCCGAGCGGCGCGTCGGACGTGGCCGGGTTGCCGACCGGGATCTTCTCGGCGGTGGCGGCGAGGCGCTCGACGTACTCGTCGTAGATCCGCTCGTGGACGAGGTGCCGGCCCGTCGTCATGCAGATCTGCCCCTGGTGCAGGAACGAGCCCCACGCACCCGCGGAGACGGCGGCCGGCAGGTCGACGTCGTCGAGCACGATGAGGGCGTTGTTGCCGCCGAGCTCGAGGTGGGCCCGCTTGAGCAGGCGCCCGGCGGACTCGCCGACCTTGCGCCCCGCGGCCGTCGACCCGGTGAAGGAGATGATCCGCACGCGCGGCTCCTCGACGAGCGCGCTGCCGACCTCGATGCCGCCGGGCAGCACGTGGAACAGGCCCTCCGGCAGGCCCGCCTCCGCCAGCACCGCTGCGAGGAACAGGCCTCCGGAGACCGCGGTGCGCGGGTCCGGCTTGAGGATCACCGCGTTACCGGTGGCCAGAGCCGGAGCCACCGACCGGCTGGCGAGGATCTGCGGGAAGTTGAAGGGCGAGATGACGCCGACGACACCGGCGGGCACCCGCCGCGCCATGCTCAGCCGCGGCTGGGCGGTGCGCAGCAGCTGGCCGTACGGCGCCTCGGCCGTCGCGGCGCCGGTGTGGTACTCCCCCGCCACCAGACTCGCCTCGAACGCGGCCTTGCCCTGGCCGGAGCCCGCCTCGCGCACGAGCCAGTGCGCGAGAACCGGCGCCTGCTCCTCGATGACGCGGCCGGCGTTGCGCATCACCCGCGCCCGCTCCGTGTAGGGCAGCGCGGCCCAGTCGCGCTGGGCCTTCGCCGCGACGTGGGTGGCGCGGGCGACGTCGTCAGCGGTGGCGACGCCGAAGGACCCGATCGTCTCGCCGGTCGCCGGCTCGACGACGTCGTGGGTGCCTCCCGCGCCGGACGTCCAGCCCGAGCTGTAGAGGCGACCGGACCAGGTCTGGGGATCGAAGAACGTCATGGGTGGCCTCCGGGTGAGTTGGTGGGTGGATGTCAGGGCCAGCGCCTTCAGCGGCTTCGGCGAGTCGTCAGTTCAGCCGAACCGCCATGTTCGCTATGCGAACACTTGTTCCAAATTTCAACCTACGGTGACCCACCAGGGGTGTCAAGGGTCGGAGAAGGCGCGGTGCAGCCGGGAACGCCGGGGCGCCGCGGCATACCCGGGCACGCCTGACCAGCACGTATGCCGCGTGGCGAGGGAGGGTGTCAGCCCGCCAGGGCGAGGTCGGCGGAGATGCGCTCCGCCGCGGCGAGCGCCGCTGGGAGGACGTGCTCGACCTTGTGCGGGTCCTCCCCCGGCAGGCCGACGCGCATGGAGACGTTCATGGCGGCGACGACGCGGCCGTCGCGCCCGCGGATGGGCACGGCGACCGACCGCAGGCCGGCCTCGAGCTCCTGGTCGACGCTGGCCCAGCCCTGCTCGCGCACGGTGGCCAGCACCGCCTCGAGCTCGTCGCGCGCGGTGATGGTGCGCGGGGTGAGCGGGCGCAGCTCGACGCGGTCGAGGTAGGCGCGCAGCTCCTCGGGGGGCAGGTTGGCCAGCAGCACGCGGCCCATCGACGTCGCGTAGGCCGGGAAGCGGGTGCCGACGTTGATGCCGACGGTCATGATCCGCCGCGTGTGCACCCGGGCGACGTAGACGACGTCGTCACCGTCGAGCACCGAGGCGGAGGTCGACTCCCCCACCTCCTGGGACAGCTGCTTGAGGTGGGGCTCGGCGACCTCCGGCAGCCGCATCCCCGACAGGTAGGCGTAGCCGAGCTGCAGCACCCGTGGAGTGAGCGCGAACTCGCGGCCGTCGGTGCGCATGTAGCCCAGCGTCACCAGCGTGAAGAGGAACCGCCGGGCGGTCGCCCGCGAGAGCCCAGCCCGGCGGGCGACCTCGGAGAGGGTCAGCTGCGGGTGGTGCTCGTCGAAGGCACGGATCACCGCGAAGCCACGGGCGAGGGACTGGACGAACTCCCCGCTGGGCGACGGGGTCGTCCCCTCGGTCTCGGCGCTCATGCCCGGCCCGTAGCGTCGACCAGCTCGACGCCCGGAAGGCCGGCCTGCAGGTCGGCGACGTTCGTGCCGAAGGTCTGCCGGACCCGGACCTGTCCGTCGCCGAGGAGGAACACGGCCCGTTCGGTGTAGACCCGGCTCACGCAGGCGAGTCCGGTGAGGGGGTAGGTGCACGACGGGACCAGCTTGGGCTCCCCCGACCGGGTGAACAGGTCCATCATCACGAACGTCTGCTTGGCGCCGAGCGCGAGGTCCATGGCCCCGCCCACGGCCGGGATGTCGTCGGGGCGGCCGGTGTGCCAGTTGGCCAGGTCGCCGCCGGCGGAGACCTGGTAGGCGCCCAGGACGCAGATGTCGAGGTGGCCTCCGCGCATCATCGCGAACGAGTCGGCGTGGTGGAAGTAGGCGGCGCCGGGGAGCTCGGTGACCGGGATCTTGCCGGCGTTGATGAGGTCGTGGTCGACCTCGTCGCCGTGGGCCTCCGGCCCCATGCCGAGCATGCCGTTCTCGGTGTGCAGCACCACGCCTGAGTCCGGCTCGAGGTGGTTCGCCACCTTGGTCGGCAGGCCGATGCCGAGGTTCACGTAGGAGCCCGACGGGATGTCCCGGGCAACGACCCGGGCGACCTCGTCGCGGGTGAGGGGCCCCGCCGCGGACAGCGTCGCTGCTTCGTCCGTCACTGACCGTCCTCCTCGGGTGCGGGCTGGGCGGAGGGCAGCTCGACGACGGTGTCGACGAAGATGCCCGGTGTCACCACGACCTCGGGGTCGATCCCACCGGTCGGCACCACCTGGGCCACCTGCACGATGGTGTGCCGCGCCGCGGTGGCCATGACAGGGCCGAAGTTGCGGGCGGTCTTGCGGTAGGTGAGGTTGCCCATGCCGTCGGCGCGGTGAGCCTTCACGAGGGCGAAGTCCGCGGTGAGCGGCAGCTCGAACACGTAGTGGCGACCGCCGATCTCGCGGGTCTCCCTGCCCTCGGCGAGCAGGGTGCCGTAGCCCGTGGGGGTGAAGAACCCGCCGAGGCCCGCCCCGCCGGCACGGATCCGCTCCGCGAGGTTGCCCTGCGGCACGAGCTCGAGCTCGATCTCGCCGGCGCGGTACTTCGCGTCGAAGTGGTGGGAGTCGCTCTGCCGCGGGAAGGAGCAGATGATCTTGCGGACCCGCCCTGCCCCGATCAGGGCGGCGAGGCCGACGTCACCGTTGCCGGCGTTGTTGTTGACGACGGTGAGGTCGCGCGCCCCGGAGCGCACGAGGGCCTCGATCAGCTCGACGGGCTGGCCCGCCGTGCCGAAGCCACCGATCATCACGGAAACGCCGTCCCCGATGCCGGCGACAGCCTCGTCGGGGTCGGCCACGAACTGGGTCACGACTCGTTCTCTCCCTCTGGTTCCTCGAGCACGCGTTGCGCGACGGAGAAGGCGTGGTTGGCGGCGGGCACGCCGCAGTAGATGGCGGACTGCAGCAGCACCTCGGCGATCTCGGCATCGCTGAGCCCGTTGCGGCGGGCAGCCCGCAGGTGCATCTCCAGCTCGCCCCAGTGGCCGTGGGCGATGAGGGCCGTCAGGGTGATCGCGCTGCGCATCCGGCGGTCGAGCCCGGGCCGGGTCCAGATCTCCCCCCACGCGTAGCGGGTGATGAGGTCCTGGAAGTCGGCGGTCAGCGGCGAGGTCCGCGACGCGGCGCGGTCGACGTGCTCGTCGGAGAGCACCTCGCGCCGAACGGCCATGCCCTCGGCGTGGGCCTCCGCCGCGGTCCGGTCAGCCGTCATGGGCCTCACCGCCTCCTTCTGCCGCCGCGCCCCGCGCTGCTGCGGCGTCCACTCGTGCGGCGCGCTCCACCGCCCGGTCGACCAGGGCGTCGGCGACGCCGACGTAGCGGCGCGGGTCGAGCATGGCGTCCAGCTCGTCGTCCGACACGGCCTCGACCGGTATGCCGTCGCGCAGCACCGCGCGCGGGTCCCCCGCCGCGCCGGCCCTGGTCAGCAGGTCCTGCACCTGAGCCGCAGCCGCGCCCCCGCCGAGGCGGTCCGGCAGCTCGGCCTGCAGCCGCTCGGCCAGCAGCAGCGGACCGGCGTGGGCGAGGTTGGCGGCCATGGCGTCAGGGTGCACCTCGAGGCCGTCGAGGAGCTCAGCAGCCAGCGCGGCCGCGCCGGCGGCGAGCTGGAGCAGGCGGCGCAGCACCGGCCACTCGGCGTGCCAGGCGCCGTCGGGCCGTTCGTCGACCGCGAGCGCGGCGCTGGTGTGCAGCGAGGCGGCCAGGTGCGGGGCCTGAAGCGCTGTGGAGCGGATGAGCACGCAGAGCACGGGGTTGCGCTTTTGCGGCATGGTCGAGGAGCCGCCGCGCCCCTCGGCCACGGGCTCGGCGAGCTCGCCGACCTCCGGCCGGGAGAGCAGCACGACGTCGGAGGCGATCTTGCCGAGGGCGTCCGTCACGGTGGTCAGCGCGTCGCCGAGCCCCGTGACCGGACCCCGCCGGGTGTGCCACGCGCTGCCCGGCCAGCGCAGGCCCAGCCGGGTGGCGAAGGCGGCGGCGAGGTCGTCGGCCCGGCCCTGCGTCACCAGGTCGGCCAGCGCGAGCGTGCCGGCGGCTCCCCCGCACTGCACCGGCAGCGCGGCGCGTGTCGTAGCCACCCCCTCACGGGCGTCGAGCACGCCCTGCAACCAACCGGCGGTCTTGGCGCCGAAGGTCGTGGGCAGCGCGTGCTGGGCGAGGGTGCGGGCCACCATCGGCGTGCCGCGGTGGCTCCCCGCGAGCCTGACCAGCGCGGCCGAGGCCGTCGCCAGGTCGTCCTGCAGCCGGTCGAGGGCCCGCGCCGCGACGAGCAGGAGCGCGGAGTCGAGCACGTCCTGGCTCGTCAGCCCCCGGTGCACCCAGGCGGCCGCGTCGGGGTCGTCATCGCGCACAGCGCTCTTGAGGGCCCGCACGAGCGGGATGACGGGGTTGCCGCCCGCCTCACCGGCCTCAGCCACCTGTGCCGCGTCGAGGTCGAGGCGGGCCACCGCCTTCTCGACCACATCGGGGAGCGTCTCGGGCGCGGGCCCGACGGCGGCCAGGGACCGCGCCCAGGCGACCTCCACGTCGAGCAGCGCGGCGAGCACGGCCTCGTCGTCGGTGAGCGAGGGCACCCGCACCGTGGCGGGGTCCAGCAGCCCGTGGTCGGCCACCGCTGTCACCGGCCGTGTCGGGGGAAGGCGAGGAAGACGGTCTCGCCCTCACCCTGCAGGCGGACGTCGAAGCGCAGCGATCCGTCGTCCTCCCGGCTCGCGACGAGGGTCCCGCGGCGCTCGGGCTCCAGCCCGGACAACAGGCGGTCACCCTCGAGCCGCTCCTCCCCGGGCAGGTAGGCCCGGGTGAACAGCCGGTTGAGCAGGCCCCGCGCGAAGACGGTGACGGCGAAGAACGGCGCGGAGCCCTCGTCGGTGGCGCCGGGCTCGACGGTCGTGAACGAGTACCGGCCACCGGGGTCGACGGCGCACCGGCCCCAGCCCGTGAAGACGGTGCCGTCGCGGCGGAGCGACCCCTCGACCGCCGGCACGTTCCCGGAGGGGTCGGCCTGCCGGATCTCGAGCATCGCGTCGGGCACGGGGACCCCGGCGCCGTCGAGGACCGTGCCATGCAGCCGCACCGCCCCGGGTGTTCCCGGGGGCACGAGCTCGTGGCCGCGTTCGTACGGAAGGGCGAAGCCGTAGAAGGGGCCGATCGTCTGGCCCGCCGTGGGCACCAGCTGCTGGGGGTCAGGCGTGCTCATCACCGGCTCCATCACTGGGCTCCATCCAGGTCGCGTGCGTCCCGGTCAGCACGATGTCCCACCGGAGGCCGAGCAGCCACTCGTGCTCGGAGACCTCGTGGTCGTAGCGGGCGACCAGGCGGTCGCGGGCGCTCTGCTGGGTCACCGCCTGCAGGATGGGGTCGAGGGGGAAGAGCGGGTCGCCCGGGAAGTACATCTGGGTGACCATCCGCTGGGTGAACTCGCTGCCGAAGAGCGAGAAGTGGATGTGCGCGGGCCGCCACGCGTTCTCGTGGTTGCGCCACGGGTAGGGGCCCGGCTTGATGGTCGTGAAGCTGTAGCTGCCGTCGTCGCCGGTCAGGCAGCGCCCGACCCCCGTGAAGTGGGGGTCCAGCGGCGCGTGGTGCTGGTCGCGCTTGTGGATGTACCGGCCGGCGGCGTTGGCCTGCCACACCTCGACGAGCTGCCCACGCACCGGGCGGCCGTCGCCGTCGAGCACGCGGCCCACGACGCGGATGCGCTCGCCGATCGGCTCCCCGCCCGGCTGCAGGGTGAGGTCGGCCTCGAGCGGGTCGACGTCGCTGTGCCCGAACACCGGGGCGACGAGCTCGACCCCCTCGGGGTCGGCGTGGTGCAGGTCCTTGGTGGGGTGGCGCAGCACCGAGCTGCGGTAGGGCGCGAAGTCCAGCCGCGGCTGAGTCTCCTCGACGTCGCTGTCGCGGTGGATCCCATCGATCTCGCCGCTGATCGCGGCCTGGGTGTCCATGACCCGAACCCTACAACCGCTGTTCGCATTCTGGCCAGACGTTCGAGATGCGAACATTGTTGTGCGGTCACCCCACTCAGGCACATGACCAAGGCGGGGTGTGCCGGGTGGCGAGCACCCGGCATACCCCGCCCGTCGTCATGGTGTGGACGCGGCCGTCCTGGCGGTCAGGCGGCGTCGCGCTCCGCGCGGTTCACCGCGGACAGGATCGCCGTGAGCGAGGCCTTGACGATGGAGCTGTGCAGGCCGACGCCCCACAGCACCCGGTCGCCGACCGCGCACTCGACGTAGGCGGCGGCGCGCGCGTCGCCACCGGCCGACAGAGCGTGCTCGGCGTAGTCGAGGACCCGCACGTCGATGCCCAGGGTGGACAGGGCGTCGATGAAGGCTGCGATGGGGCCGTTGCCCGAGCCCTCGACCGTCACCTCGGCGCCGTGGTCGAGCATGGTGGCGGTGATGCGGTCCTGGCCGTTCTCGCCGCTGACCAGGGTGTGCGACACCGGCGTGAAGCGTCCCCAGTCGTTGGTCTCGCCGTCCTTGGCCGGCAGGTACTCGTCCTTGAAGACGTCCCACAGCTCACGCGGCGTGACCTCGCCGCCCTCGGTGTCGGTCTTGGCCTGGACGACGCCGCTGAACTCGATCTGGAGGCGGCGCGGGAGGTCGAGCTGGTGCTCGCTCTTGAGGATGTAGGCGACGCCGCCCTTGCCGGACTGGCTGTTGACGCGCACGACCGCCTCGTAGGACCGCCCGACGTCGTGCGGGTCGATGGGCAGGTACGGCACGCCCCAGACCAGCTCGTCGATGGACTTGCCGGTCTGCTTGGCCTCCCGCTCCATCGCCTCGAAGCCCTTCTTGATCGCGTCCTGGTGCGACCCGGAGAACGCGGTGAAGACAAGATCGCCGCCCCACGGGTGGCGCTCCCCCACCGGCAGCTGGTTGCAGTGCTCGACGGTGCGACGGATCTCGTCGAGGTCGGAGAAGTCGATCTCGGGGTCGATGCCCTGGCTGAACAGGTTCATGCCCAGGGTCACCAGGTCGACGTTCCCGGTGCGCTCACCGTTGCCGAACAGGCAGCCCTCGATGCGGTCCGCGCCGGCCAGGTAGCCCAGCTCGGCGGCGGCGACACCGGTGCCGCGGTCGTTGTGCGGGTGCAGGCTGACGACGACGGACTCGCGCCGGTCGAGGTGGCGGATCATCCACTCGATGGAGTCGGCGTAGACGTTCGGCGTCGCCATCTCCACCGTGGCGGGCAGGTTGACGATCATCTTGTGGTCCGGCGTCGGGTCGATGACGTCGATGACCTCGTTGCAGATCCGCACCGCGAAGTCGAGCTCGGTCCCGGTGTAGGACTCCGGGCTGTACTCGTAGTAGACCTTCGTGTCGGGGATGGTCTCCTCGAGCTTGCGGCACAGCCGCGCGCCCTGCAGCGCGATGTCGATGATGCCGTCCTGGTCCATGCCGAAGACCACCCGCCGCTGCAGCACCGACGTCGAGTTGTAGAAGTGCACGATCGCCTGCTTGCTGCCGCGGATCGCGTCGAAGGTGCGCTCGACGAGGTGGTCGCGGCACTGCGTCAGCACCTGGATCGTGACGTCGTCGGGGATGTGGTGGCCCTCGATGAGCTCACGGACGAAGTCGTAGTCGGTCTGGCTCGCGCTGGGGAAGCCGACCTCGATCTCCTTGTAGCCCATGCGGACCAGCAGGTCGAACATGCGCTTCTTGCGGTCGGGGCTCATCGGGTCGATGAGGGCCTGGTTGCCGTCACGCAGGTCGACCGCGCACCAGCGCGGCGCCTTGCTGATGACCTTGGTCGGCCAGGTGCGGTCGGGCAGGTCGACCGTGATCTGGTCCTGGAACGGGACGTACTTCGCTACCGGCATCCCGGACGGCTGCTGGGGGTGGATCATTCGTCTTCGCCTCTGTGGTCGCTCTCGGTGTTGCTCAGCCTGGGCAACGCGGACTCCGCGACGAGGGGCGGCTGATCGGTCAGGCCCCGCCGCGGCGGCGAAGGAGGAGGCGCTCGAAACGCACGCAGTGAGGGTATGCCGCGATGGTGGCACCCGTCCACCGCACCCCTTCGTCGGCCCACCATCCGGACGCCTCCTGGGAGCGGGAACGGCGGCGCAGCGCGGGCTGCGCGGCATACCTTTCTCCGCATGACGCCACACTGGCCGTTGCACGGCTTGTCGTTGTGCACCCCCGAGCTCGAGCTGCGGCCCGTCACCGAGGCCGACCTCCCGGGCCTGGCCGTCCAGCTGTCCGTCGACCTGGAGGTGGACCCGACCGCCACGAGGTACGACGGCCTCTCGGACGCCGACAACCGCGCCCTCGCGCTGCACCAGGGCTACTGGCGCAGCGTCGGCACCTGGCGACCCGAGTCGTGGGCGCTGCCCTTCGCCGTCCGGCACGGCGACGACGTGGTCGGCAGCCAGACCCTGGAGGGTGAGGACTTCCCGCGGCTGCGCACCGTGGACTCCGCGTCGTGGCTGGCGCCGGAGGCCCGCGGCAGGGGCTGGGGGGTGCAGGCGAGGGCGGCCATCCTGGCCCTGGCGTTCGGGCCGCTCGGCGCCACCGCCGCCGTCACCTCCGCCTGGCACGACAACGGTGCGTCGCTCGGAGTCTCCCGGTCGCTGGGCTACCAGCCCAACGGCGTGACCACGCACTGGCGCGGCGACCGGCCCGACGAGATGGTGCACCTGCGCCTCACCCGCGAGCAGTGGCGCGACTCGCCGTGGCGCGACCGGGTCGAGGTGCGCGGGTTCGAGCCCTGCCGACCCTTCTTCGGCCTGTAGCCCCTGCTCCCGTCCCCAGCGGTGCCGTCCCGCCAGCCGCGGTGAGTCGCGGTACGCAGCAGACCTCAGTCGAAGATGCCGCTGTAGGCGTTCAGCGCCGGCTGGCCGCCGAGGTGGGCGTAGAGCACGGTTGAGTCCTTGCCGATCTCGCCGGTGGTGACGAGGTCGACGAGGCCGGCCATCGACTTCCCCTCGTAGACGGGGTCGATGATCATGCCCTCGAGCCGGCCGCTGAGCCGGATCGCCTCCACGGTCGACTCGACCGGGATGCCGTAGAGGTCGCCGGCCCAGCCCTCGAGCACCGTGATCTCGTCGTCGCGCAGGTCGCGTCCGAGGCCGATGAGGTCGGCCGTGCGGCGGGCGATCCTGCCCACCTGGTCGCGGGTCTTGTCGATGGTCGCCGAGGCGTCGATGCCGAGCACCCGGCGAGGCCTGCCGCCGGCCTCCTCGAGCGCGGCGAACCCGGCGACCATGCCGGCGTGCGTCGAGCCGGTCACCGTGCAGACGACGATGGTGTCGAAGAAGACGCCGAGCTGCTTCTCCTGCTCGGCGACCTCGTAGGCCCAGTTGGCGAAGCCGAGGCCGCCGAGTCGGTGCTCGGACGCGCCGGCCGGGATGCCGTACGGCTTGCCGCCGGCCTCCTCGACCTCCTTCATCGCCTGCTCCCACGAGGACCGGATGCCGATGTCGAAGCCGGCCGGGTCGAGTCGCACGTCGGCGCCCATGATCCGCGACAGCAGGATGTTGCCCACCTTGTCGTTGACCGGGTCGTCCCAGTCGACCCACTTCTCCTGCACCAGACGGCACCTCAGGCCGAGCTTGGCCGCGACGGCGGCGACCTGGCGGGTGTGGTTGGACTGGAAGCCGCCGATCGAGACCAGCGTGTCGGCGCCCTGCGCGAGGGCGTCGGGGACGATGTACTCGAGCTTGCGGGTCTTGTTGCCCCCGAAGGCGAGACCGCTGTTGCAGTCCTCGCGCTTGGCCCACACCTGGGCCCCACCGAGGTGCTTGGTGAGCCGCTCGAGCGGGTGGACGGGGCTGGGCCCGAAGGTCAGCGGGTAACGGTCGAAGTCGGTGATGCTCACAGCTGGTCTCCGGTTGCCTGGTCGAGGAGGGGGGTCAGGGTCTGCCACGTGCGCGTGCTGGTGGCAGCGGCCGCGTCGGCGTCACGGGCCGCACAGGCGTCGATGAGCTGGTCGTGCAGCGCCACCGACTCCCGCCCTCGTAACGACGAGAACCGGAGCCGTTCGACGCGACGCAGCACCGGGGTGTACTCCTCCAGGACCGCGCGCACCGCCTCGTTGGCGGCGGCCTTGACGGGTATGCCGTGGAGCTCGTCGTCGGCTGCCAGCGCGGCCTCCGCGTCGCCGCGCCGCAGCGCCCGGGCGAACGCCTTGTTGGCCACGCGCATGCGGCGCACGTCGTCGTCGGTGAGCTGGGAGACGGCGGCCCGGACGGCCACCTCGTGGAGGGCGGCGACCACGGCCTGGGCGTCGCGGACGGCGCGGGCGTCGAGGCTCGCCACGGTGGTGGAGCGACCGGGTGTGGCGGTGACGAGCCCCGCCTGCTGGAGCCGCAGCAGCGCCTCGCGCACGGGGGTGCGGCTGACGCCGAGCCACGTGGCGAGCTCTCCGTCGCGCAGCTGCTCCCCCGGAGTCAGCGTGCCGTCGACGATGGCCTCACGCAGGCGGCGGTAGACGTCGTCACGGAGCAGCCCGCGTGCGAGCGGGACCTGTCCGGCAGGAAGGGGCATGCGATATATTGCATATCAACGTGCGGAGATGGTCAAGTCTGGCCGCCGCCCGCCTGGAGCAGGGCGCCGGTAGGTTGCCGGGCATGATGATCCGTCCGGAGACCCTTGCGGCCATCAAGGCCGGCGAGGTCGACCTGGCCTTCCGCCGCTGGGACCGTCCGCGGGTGCTCGTGGGGACACGGCTGCGGACCCGCGTGGGCCTCCTCGAGGTCACCAGCGTGGACCAGGTCGCCGCCTCACGCATCACCGCGACCGAGGCCCGCAGAGCGGGATCGCCGTCGCTGACGGACCTGCGGGGCATGCTCGAGGCCAAGGCGGACCGGCCCGTGTGGCGCGTCGGTCTGCGCTATGTCGGTGCCGACCCACGGGAGGCGCTCCGGGCGGCCGTGCCGGACGGCGACGAGGTCGCGGCGATCCGGCGGCGCCTGGACCGGCTCGACGCAGCCTCGCCCAGGGGGCCGTGGACCAGAGCCACCTTGGCCGTGATCGACCGCTCCCCCACGGTCCGCGCCCCCGAGCTGGCTGCCGAGCTCGGCCGCGACACCCCGTCGTTCAAGCGTGACGTGCGCAAGCTCAAGGAGCTCGGCCTCACCGAGTCGCTCGACATCGGCTACCGGTTGTCCCCCCGCGGGGCAGCAGTGGTCGATGCCGAGGCGGGCGCGCCCAGGACCGACCGGCAGTCGGCCCCCGAGGGCACACCGCTGCCGAGGATCGGTGCTCCGGCGACCCGCGCCCTCCGCGCCGAGGGCATCTGGACCCTCGAGCAGGTGCGGGACCTGCGTGTGGACCAGCTCACGGTGCTGCACGGGGTGGGGCCGGTCGCGGTCCGACTGCTGCGAGACGCGTTGGCGGACCAGGGGTGGTCCTTCGCAGGTTGAGGGATGGAGCTGCGGCGACCTAGGAGCCGTGGGCGGGTAGAAGATCGCCGCGCACCGAGTCGGCGACACCGTCGAGCTCCTCGATGGTGCGGGTGCGCCCGATCGGCGACCCGACCAGCCAGAGGACCGCGAGGGTCCCACCGGCGGCCCCCACCCAGAGGGTCGGGGCGATGCCGATCCAGTCCCCCAGGAACCCACCCAGCACCGCACCGAGCGGCCGTACCCCGTAGTTGACGCTCGAGAACGCGCCGGCCACCCGGCTGCGCACCTGGTCAGGGATGACGGCCGTCTGCAGGGCGTTGAGCGGGACGTCGAGCCACATCACGCCCAGCCCGCTGACGAACTCGACCAGCCCGAGCACGCCCGCCCGCACCCAGAGGGGACCGTCGCCGAGCGGGAGCAGGGCCACCGGGGCGGAGAAGAGCACGCCGCCGAGCATGATCGTGCGGCCCACCCCGACCACCCTCGTCACCCGCCGCGCGAGCACGGCGCCCAGCAGGCCGCCGCTCGCACCGATGCCGAGCGCCAGACCGATGACGCCGGCCGACAGGCCGAGGTGACGGCTGGCGTAGAGCACGAGCACGGCGGCCACGACGAAGCTGAAGAAGTTCACCGTCGTGGCGAAGCCGAGCGACACCCGCAGGTACGGGTGGCGCAGGACGAGCGCCATGCCCTCACGCGCCCGCCGCAGCAGTGGTGGGGCGCCGTCGCGGTCCACCGGGGGGTCCTGCACCCGCACCCCACCGATGAGCACGGCCGAGACCGCGAAGGTCACGGCGTCGACGAGCATGGCCACCGGTGCGGTGAGCAGCTGGATGAGGCCGCCCGCGGCAGCCGGCCCGGCGACGAAGGAGAACGACCGGGTGGTGCTGAGCAGGCTGTTCGCCTCGACGTACTGGTCACGTCGCACCAGCGCGACGAAGAAGCTCGGGTATGCCGTCTGGTACAGCACCTGCCCGAGGCCGGCGAGCAGCGCGACCGCGAACAGCTGGCCGATGGTCACGACGCCCAGCCAGTGCGCCAGCGGGAGCGAGAGCAGCACGCCGCACCGCAGCAGGTCCGCCGCCACCAGCAGCCGTCGCTTGCGTTCGTGATGGTCGACCCAGGTGCCGACGATGAGCGAGAGCAGGTTCGGGGCCCACACGGCGGCGGTCAGCAGCCCGACGGTCGGCGCGCTCGCGTGCAGAGTGGTGACGGCGATGAGCGGCAGGGCGAGGTCGGTGATGCGGTCGCCGAACTGCGAGATCCCCTGCCCGACCCAGTACCGGCCGAACCGCCGGTCGCGCCACAGCGGCCCGGCTCCGGCTCCGGCTCCCCCGCCGGCGTCCTCAGGACCGGTCGTCACGGTCCGCCTCCGGCCGCGGAGCGTCCGGCAGGACGTAGCGCATCATGCGCACCCGGCGGGTGCCGGGCGGGCGCTGCGCCGAGCCCTTGCGCAGGACGTACGGCGCGAGCAGGCGCTCGATCGCCGCCTCGACCTCGGCGAGCTCGTCGGCGGTCACCTCGACCGTCGTGTTGGACAAGCCGGCCAAGCGGCGCCACTCGACCTCGAGCAGCGGCTCGACGTCGCGCGCCCAGCGCTCCGGCAGGTCGGCCGCCTGCTCCATCATCGTCCGGCCCAGCAGGCTCGCGGCGTCGAGGCTGGCCTCCTCCGTCGCGGTGAAGCGGAAGCCGGTGCCCACCGCCTCCCACCAGCGCTGCCGACCGTCGGACTCGACGTCCGCGTCGCGCACCAGCCCGTGCTCGGCGAGGTGCCTCAGGTGCCAGCTCGTCACCGACGGCGTCGCCCCGACGAGGGGGGCCAGGGCGGTGGCGGTGCTCGGGCCATCGCTCTGCAGCCGACTGAGGATCGCGAGCCGCACGGGGTGCGCCAGCGCGCGCATGCCACGGGGGTCGAGCTCGACGTCGCCGTACGGGTTGGCCATCGGACGCGCCTCCACGATCTGAGAGAACCCTTTCGAGAGGACTCTCTCACACTCCACCCACGACGTCACGCAAATTCTGGTGCGGGCGCTCCCCCACACCCGGCACGATGCGCCCATGGCTCTTCCCGACGGCTTCACGGCCCGCCCCCACCAGCCGTCCGACGCCCGTGCGGTCTTCGAGGTCGTCCACGCGGCCGAGACGCATGACATCGGCGAGGCGGCCATCGAGCTCGAGGACATCCAGGGCGACTGGGCCCGGGCCAGCTTCGACCTCGCGACCCAGAGCATCGGCGTGTGGGACGGCGACCGCCTCGCCGCTTTCGGCGAGGTGTTCAAGGGCCGTCGGGCCGAGGGGACGGTCCACCCGGACTACCGTGGCCGCGGGATCGGCACCTTCGTCGCCAACTGGCTCGAGGAGTGCGCCCGTGCGGGCGGCTCCCGGCTCGTGGGGCAGACGGTCCCGGGCGGCAGCAGTGCCGAGGCGTTCGTCCGCGGCCGGGGGTACCGCGAGGGCTGGACCTCCTGGGTGCTCCAGGTGCCGGCCGACAGCGCCATCGAGCCCCAGCCGCTCCCCGCTGGGTACGCCCTGCGTGACTTCGTGGCCGGCGACCGGGACGGCCGCACCGCGTTCCAGCTCATCGAGGACGCCTTCAACGAGTGGCCCGATCGGGACCCATCGACCTATGAGGACTGGGCGCCCCGCGGGCCGCTCCGGCCCGGCTTCGAGCCGTGGCAGATCCGCTTCGTCACGGACCCGGAGGGCACCGAGGTCGGGGTCTGCTACACCATCGTGGCCGGGGCCACCGGCTTCGTCGACGCGATCGCGGTCCGGCGCGACCAGCGTGGTCTCGGCCTCGCCCGCGCCCTGCTCACCGACGCCTTCGAGCGTGCCCGGGGGCACGGCGCGACGGTCAGCGAGCTGTCGACGGACTCACGCACCGGCGCCCTCGGCCTCTACGAGCACGTGGGCATGCACGTCACGCAGACTTGGCGGCACTGGATGACCGACCTGTAGAGCGCCGGGGCTCCGTCAGCGCCGGCTCGGCCGGCTGGCTCCGCTCAGCGGCGCTTGAGCAGCTCCTCGGCGATCTGCACCGCGTTCAGGGCCGCGCCCTTGCGCAGGTTGTCGCCCACGACGAACAGGTTGAGACCCCTGCCCTCCGGCGCAGCCTGGTCCGCGCGCACGCGGCCGACGAACACCTCGTCGCGACCGGCGGCGTCGAGCGGGTTCGGCACGTCGGTGACGACGACGCCGGGCGCGCGACCGAGCAGCTCGAGCGCCTCGGCAGGGCTGAGGTCCTCGGCGAACTCGGCGTGCATGGCGAGGCTGTGGCCGGTGAAGACGGGCACCCGGACGCACGTGCCGGAGACCCGGAGCTCGGGGATGTGCAGGATCTTGCGCGACTCGTTGCGGAGCTTCTGCTCCTCGTCGGTCTCGAGCGAGCCGTCGTCCACGATCGACCCGGCGAGGGGCACGACGTTGAAGGCGACGGGCACGGCATACAGGTTGGGGTCGGGGACCTTCACCGCGCGCCCGTCGAGGGCGAGACCGGTCGGGTCCCCGGCGGCGTACCCGCCACGGAGCTGGGTGTCGAGCTCCTGCACTCCCTTGCCGCCGGAGCCGGAGACGGCCTGGTAGCTCGACACGTGGAGCCGGACAAGCCCGGCGCGGTCGTGCAGCGGCTTGAGCACCGGCATGGCGGCCATGGTGGTGCAGTTGGGGTTCGCGACGATGCCCTTGGGGATGGTGTCGAGGTCGTCGGCGTTGACCTCGCTCACGACGAGGGGCACCTCGGGGTCCTTGCGCCACGCCGAGGAGTTGTCGACGACGACGGCACCGGCAGCCGCCACCTCGGGGGCGAGCACCTTCGAGGCCGCACCGCCGTTGGAGAAGAGGGCGATGTCGATGCCGGTGAAGTCCGCCGTGGCGGAGTCCTCGACGACGACCTCGCCACCGGCCCACGGCAGCGTGGTGCCGGCGGACCGGGCGGACGCGAAGAAACGGATCTCGTCGACCGGGAAGCCGCGCTCCGCCAAGAGGGCGCGCATGACCGAGCCGACCTGTCCTGTGGCCCCGAATACTCCAACTCGCATGGGGTCAAGGATAGGTCGGCTCGGTCGCAGCGCTGACGAGCGCCCACCATGTGGCGCGTCAGGCGGTGGCGTTCTCCCGGCGGGCGGCGGCGTCCGCCTCGGCGGCGGTCGCGGGAGCGACCTCCTCGGCCGGGGCCTCCTCGACGACGAGCGCGAAGTCGTCGCCGTGCTCGGTCACGCCGGTCACGACCGCCTGCTCGATGGCCGCGACGGCGATCTCGCGCCGCACGATGAGCGGGTCGGCGTTCAGGTCCTTCACCAGCGAGATGGCCAGGCCGACCATCACGATGAGGAAGGGCAGCGCCGCCACGATGGTGATGTTCTGCAGGCCGGAGAGCGCGTCCTCGCCACCGACGAGCAGCATGACCGCGGCCACGGCACCGGTCGCGGCGCCCCAGAAGATCACCGTCTTGCGGCTCGGCGCGAGGGTGCCGCGCTCGGAGAGCGTGCCCATGACGATCGAGGCGGCGTCAGCGCCCGAGACGAAGAAGATCGCGACGAGCACCATCACCAGGATCGACGTGACGGTGGCCCACGGCATGTTCGAGAGCATCGCGAACAGCGAGCCCTCGGAGGTGGCCTGGCCGGCCAGGTCGGTGCCCTTGCGCTGCATGTCGATGCCGGCGCCACCGAAGATCGCGAACCACACCAGGCTCACCACGCTCGGCACGAGCAGCACGCCGGTGACGAACTGGCGGATGGTGCGGCCACGTGAGATGCGGGCGATGAACATGCCGACGAACGGCGTCCACGAGACCCACCAGGCCCAGTAGAAGATGGTCCAGCCGGCCAGCCACTCCTTCATCGCGCTGCCGCCGGCGGCGTCGGTGCGGGCCGACATCATCGCGAGGTCCTGGAAGTAGCTGCCCACGGCGGTCGGCACCAGGTTGAGGATCAGCACGGTCGGGCCGACGACGAACACGAACACGGCCAGCGCGACGGCCAGCACCATGTTGATGTTCGACAGGTACTGGATGCCCTTGGAGACACCCGAGACGGCCGAGAGGATGAAGCAGACCGTCAGGATGGTGATGATGCCGACGAGGACGCCGTTGCCGGCCTTGCCCAGACCGGTGACGATCTCCAGGCCGGAGCCGATCTGCAGCGCGCCGAGGCCGAGGCTGGCGGCGGAGCCGAACAGGGTCGCGAAGATCGCGAGGATGTCGATGACCTTGCCGGCCGGGCCCGCGGCGCGCTTCTCACCGAACAGCGGCGCGAACGCCGCGCTGATGAGCAGCGAACGGCCCTTGCGGTAGACGCCGTACGCGACCGCGAGGCCGACCACGGCGTAGATCGCCCACGGGTGCAGGGTCCAGTGGAACAGGGTGGTCGCCATGGCGTGCTGCAGCGCCTCGGGGTTGCCTGCCGCACCGGTGCCGGGCGGCGGCTTCACGAAGTGCGACAGCGGCTCGGACACGCCGTAGAACATCAGGCCGATGCCCATGCCGGCGGAGAACATCATCGCGATCCACGAGGCCGTCTTGAACTCCGGCTCCTCGTCGTTGCGACCGAGCGGGATGCGGCCGAACTTGCCGGCGGCGAGCCAGATCACGAACAGCACGAAGCCGCTCGCCACGAGCGAGAACATCCAGCCCATGTTGTGCACGACCCAGCCGAGGCTGGAGCTGGAGGCCGCGCTGAGGGTCGAGGTGCTCAGGAAGCCCCACAGCACGAAGCCGATGGCGATCGCGGCGGTGATGCCGAACACGATCTTGTCGAGCTTCTGCGGCTCGTCGGCCGGGTGCTCCTCGAGCTCGAGGTCGAGCGCCGGGTGCGGAACCTCCTCGGCGGCCACGTCGTTCTCGTCAGTGAGGTCGGTGGGACCCGTGGGTCCTGTCTTCGTCAGGTGTGTCGTCACGCAGTAATCGGCGCCCCGTCTCCACGGGGCGCCTCTCCTTCGTCTTCTCGTCGGTTACGTGTCAGGTCAGGTCAAGTCGACGAGAAACTGTGCCAGCGAGAACCCTTGACAGCAAATCGAATTCGTGTTGAGGATCGCTCAGCAGTCGCGAAAGAGGTTGCTGCGCAACGGCTTCGAGTATGCCGTGAGCCTCACCACACGGCGGTCCCGCAGGCGCGTCAGAAGCCGAGGCGCTGGAGCTGCTTGGGGTCGCGCTGCCAGTCCTTGGCGACCTTGACGTGCAGGTCGAGGAAGACCTTCTGGCCGAGCAGCGCCTCGATCGCGTGGCGGGCGTTGCTCCCGACCTCACGCAGCCGCGAGCCGCCCTTTCCGATGATGATCGCCTTCTGCGACGAGCGTTCGACGAAGACGTTGACCCTCACGTCGAGCAGCGGGTTGGCCTCCGACCGCCCCTCGCGGGGCACCATCTCCTCGACCACCACCGCCAGCGAGTGCGGCAGCTCGTCGCGCACACCCTCGAGCGCCGCCTCGCGCACCAGCTCGGCGACCATGACGGCCTCGGGCTCGTCGGTGAGCACGCCCTCCGGGTAGAGAGGCCCCGGCGACGGAGGCAGGTGCGAGGACAGCACACGGGCGACGTCCTCGACCTGCTCACCGCTCACGGCCGAGCACGGGACGATCTCGTCCCACTCCCCCAGCTGGTCGATGGCGATGAGGTGCTCGGCCAGGCGGCCCTTGTCGACCCGGTCGGTCTTCGTCGCGATCGCGACCACCGGCCGCCGCTTGGCCCGCTGGATCTCCTTGAGCTCGTTGGCGATGAACGCGTCACCCGGCCCGATCCGCTGGTCGGCCGGAAGGCAGAAACCGATGACGTCGACCTCGAGCAGGGTCTCGCGCACGACGTCGTTGAGCCGCTCGCCCAGCAGCGTCCGCGGCTTGTGCAGCCCGGGGGTGTCGACGAGCACCAGCTGCGAGGTCGGGCTCGAGACGATCCCGCGGATGGTGTGACGGGTTGTCTGCGGCTTCGACGAGGTGATCGCGACCTTCTGCCCCACGAGGGCGTTGGTCAGCGTCGACTTGCCGGCGTTGGGGCGCCCCACGAGGCAGGCGAAGCCGGCGGCATACCCCTTGTCCGTGCGTTCGCTCATGACACTCCTTCGCGGTCCGAGGGCTCCACCGTAGTGCGCTCCCCCTCGCGCTCGGACTCCGGTTCGGGGAGCCGCTCGACGATGACGCTTGCGATGCGGTGCCGACGGCCGGCCATCCGCTCCGCGGTCAGCCGCAGTCCGGCGACCTCGCAGCTCGAGCCGACGATCGGCACACGGCCGATGGTCTTGCCGATGAGGCCGCCCACGGTGTCGACCTCGTCCTCGTCGATCGTCACGTCGAACAGGTCGGCGAGGTCGTCGATGTCCATCGTCGCCGGCACCCGCGTCGTGCCGTCCGGCATCGGCTCGACGCCCGGCGCCTCGCGGTCGTACTCGTCGGCGATCTCGCCCACGATCTCCTCGAGGATGTCCTCGATGGTCACCAGGCCCGCGGTGCCGCCGTACTCGTCGACGACCATCGCGAAGTGGCTCTGGTCGTGCTGCATCTCGCGCAGCAGGTCGTCGACGGGCTTGCTCTCCGGCACGTAGTGCATCGGCCGCATCAGCGCGGTGACCGGGATGGACCCGGCCTCGGAGTCGGCGTTGACGCGGCGCACGACGTCCTTGAAGTAGAGCAGGCCGAGCACGTCGTCGGGGCCGTCCCCGACCACCGGGATGCGCGAGAAGCCGGAGCGCAGGAACAGCGACATCGCCGAGCGCAGGGAACGGTCGCCGTCGATCGTCACCATGTCGGTGCGCGGCACCATCACCTCGCGGGCCACCGTGTCACCGAGCTCGAAGACCGAGTGGATCATCTCCCGCTCCTCGGCCTCGATCAGCGCGCTCTCCCCCGCCAGGTCGACGAGGTCGCGCAGCTCGGACTCGCTCTGGAACGGCCCGTCGCGGTAGCCACGACCAGGGGTCACGGCGTTGCCGAGGGCCACCAGCAGCCGCGCCAGGGGCCCGAGCACCCGGCGCAGCCACACCACGACCGGTGCCGCCACGAGCGCGATGGCGTCCGAGTGCTGGCGGCCGAGGGTGCGTGGCGAGACGCCCACGATGACGAACGACACCAGCGTCATCGTGCCGATCGCGGTCACCACGCGCAGGGCCGGGCCGTCGACGAGCTGCGTGACGGCGAAGGTGATGAAGACCGCCGTGGCCGCCTCCGCCACGACGCGCACGAAGGCGAGCACCGAGAGGTATGCCGCGCCGTCCTGCACGATGCGCTCGAGCGCGACCGCGCCCGCGCGGCCCTCCTCGCGGAGCTCCTGCGCCCGGATGCGCGACGTGCGGAACAGCGCCGCCTCGGCGGAGGCGAGGAGGAAGGCGAGCAGGAGGCTGAGGAGGGCCAGCAGGACGAAGCGGATCACCATGCGATCACCATTGCCCGCTCACGACTCCGGTCGGCCCCGCCCGGCCAGGAAGGTCAGCAGCAGCTGCCGCTGGAGCTCGAACATCTCGCGCTCCTCCTCAGGCTCGGCATGGTCGTAACCGAGCAGGTGGAGGATGCCGTGCGTGGTCAGGAGCAGCAGCTCCTCCTCGGTGGCGTGGCCCGCCTGGGTCGCCTGCTTCGCCGCGACGCTGGGGCACAGCACGATGTCGCCGAGGACGCCCTCCTCCGGCTCCATGCCCTCACGGCCGGGGCGCAGCTCGTCCATGGGGAAGGACATGACGTCCGTCGGGCCGGGCAGGTCCATCCACTGCACGTGGAGGACCTCCATGGCGTCCTCGTCGACCAGCCGGATGCAGAGGTCGGCACCGGGGTGCACGCGCATCTGCCCCATCACGTAGCGGGCGAGGGCCACCAGCTCGATCTCGTCGAGCCGGTAGTCGGTCTCATTGAGAACGTCGACGCTCACGCTGCGCTCGCCCTCCCTGCTGTCGGTCGTCCCAGCGGCCGTAGGCGTCGACGATGGCACCGACGAGGCGGTGCCGGACGACGTCGTGCGGGGTGAGCATCGCGAAGTGGATGTCCTCCACGTCGTGGAGGATGTCCTGGACGATCCGCAGCCCGGACCGGGTGCCGTCGGGCAGGTCGACCTGCGTGACGTCGCCCGTGACCACCATCTTGGAGCCGAAGCCCAGGCGGGTCAGGAACATCTTCATCTGCTCGGGCGAGGTGTTCTGCGCCTCGTCGAGGATGATGAAGGCGTCGTTGAGGGTGCGGCCGCGCATGTAGGCCAGCGGGGCCACCTCGATGGTGCCCGCCGCCATGAGCCGCGGGATCGAGTCGGGGTCGACCATGTCGTGCAGCGCGTCGTAGAGCGGCCGCAGGTAGGGGTCGATCTTCTCGTTCAGCGTGCCGGGCAGGAAGCCCAGCCGCTCCCCCGCCTCGACCGCCGGCCGGGTCAGGATGATCCGGTTGACCTGCTTGGCCTGCAGCGCCGCGACCGCCTTCGCCATGGCGAGGTAGGTCTTGCCGGTGCCGGCGGGACCGATGCCGAAGACCACCGTGTGCTCGTCGATGGCGTCGACGTAGTGCTTCTGGTTCAGCGTCTTCGGCCGGATCGTGCGACCGCGCGACGAGACGATGTTCATCGTCAGCACGTCAGCGGGCCGCTCGGAGGTCTGTGCGCGCAGCATGCCGATCGACCGCTCGACGGCGTCACGGTTCAGCGGCTGGCCGCCCTCGATGACGAGCAGCAGCTCGTCGATCGTGCGCTCCACGAGCGCCACGTCGGCGCTCGGACCGGTCATGTGGAACTCGTTGCCACGGACGTGGATCGACACGAGCGGGAAGGCGCGCTCCATGGTGCGCAGGAGCTCGTCCCGCGGCCCCAGGAGGGTCACCATCTGCACCTCCGGCGGGATCACCACCGTGTGGGTGGGCGCGGGCCGGGACGCAGAGTCGAGTCCGGTGTCGGGTTGTTGCCCCTCGTCGGGGGTGGGACGGGTGTCGTCAGTCATGTTGTGGGCCAGTCTACGGTCACGCTCAGCCGGGCGGCCACGTCATGGGCCGTCCACCGACGACGTGGACGTGCGCGTGGAACACGGACTGCTGTGCGTCGGGACCGGTGTTGTAGACGGCCCGGTACCCCCGCTCGAGGCCCTCCATCCTCGCGACCTCCCCCGCGGCGCGGACCACCTCGGCCAGCTCCTCCGGCGACACGTCGGCCAGCTCCGCCAGCGTCGGCACGTGGCGCTTGGGCACCACCAGGACGTGCGTCGGGGCCTGCGGGTCGATGTCGCGGAAGGCCGTCGTGTTCGGCGTCTCGTGCACGATGGTGGCGGGGATCTCCCCCGCGACGATCCGGCAGAACAGGCAGTCGGCCTGGCTGGTGGGCGTGCTCTCAGCGCTCATGGACGAAAGGCTATCGGCGCGTCAACCTCGCGCACCGGCTGCGCGTCAGGGGCGCGTGAGAACGTTGGGCGTGGTCGACAGAGGCGCGGGCGGGTCGGCGGCCGTCGAGCCCCGGGAGGCAGACGACGCCATCGCCCACCTGTATGCCGGGCACTGGGCCGGGCTGGTACGCCTCGCCTGGCTGCTGCTGCGGGACGACCAGCTCGCCGAGGAGGTCACGCAGGAGGCCTTCATCGCGGTCCACGCCGGTTGGGCGTCGCTGCGCGACCCCGCCAAGGCCGTGGCCTACCTGCGCCGCTCGGTGGTCAACGGCGCCCGCTCCAGCCTGCGCCACCGGGGCGTGGAGGAGCGCTGGGTGGAGCGGCAGAAGACCGACCGCACCGCTCTGGGCACACCCGAGCCGGGGCCCGAGGAGCGCCTGCTGGCGCTGGAGTCCCACGCCGTCATGATCGACGCCCTCGCCCGGCTGTCACAGCGCCAGCGAGAGGTCCTGACCATGCGCTACTACCTCGACCTCAGCGAGGCCGAGATCGCCGACGCCCTCGGCATCTCCGCCGGTTCGGTCAAGGCACACGCCCACCGGGGCCTCGCCGCCCTGCGCGACCAGATGGAGGCCAGGCGATGACCAGCAGCGGACGTCCCCCCGGACAGGACGGACAGGGCTCCGGAGCCCCCGACCCCGAGCTCCACCACGTCGAGCACCGGCTGCGCCACGCCCTCCACCACGAGGCGCAGCGCGTGCGCCCCTCCGAGCGCCTCGACCACATCCTGGCCGCCGGGCGACAGGCCACCCGGGCCGAGGACCAGCGGCCCGGTCACCGGCGCTGGGTCACGCCACTGGCCGCCGCGGCCGCCGTCGCAGCCATCGCCGGGGTGGTATGGGGCAGCACGCAGACGGGTCAGGACGACCGTGACCCGGCGGCCGCGCCGCTGGCCACGTCGGCATCACCCTCGGCGAAGGGCGGCCCGGGGGCCACGGCCTCGTCGGGCCCGTCCTCAGCCCCGGGGGGCACCGCCTCCAGCGCCGGCACCTCGGCGCCGGCCGCGCGGCGGGTGGCCCTGCCTGCCTACTTCGTCGGCCCGGTCAGCGGCGACCGGCCGGTCTTCCGTCTCTTCCGCGAGTTCCTCCCGGCAAACCTCCCCACCGCGGCGACCGACGCGCAGAAGGCGAAGGCTGCCCTGGCCCTCGCCATGGACGCCCAGCGGTTCAGCAACACCGACGGCTACCTCCAGCCCTGGTCGGGCACCACCGTCGGCGGCGTGACGGTCACCCCGCGGCTCATCACGGTGCGGCTCAGCGGCCCCGGCTCCCCCGGCATCACCGACAAGGACGTCGCACGCGTGGCGGTGCAGTCGCTGGTCTGGACCGCCCAGGCAGCGGTGGGCAAGGGCACCATCCCCGTGACCTTCACGGTCGCCGACGGGGAGACGATGCTCTTCGGGCTGTTCCCCGCGACGCAGAAGTACAACCGGCCGCCGAGCACCGAGTCCTACAACGACCTCGCGCCGATCTGGGTCACCTCCCCGGGTCGCGACGCCACCCTGCCCCAGGGGAAGCCCGTCGTGGTCAAGGGCGAGGCGACCGTGTTCGAGGCGACCGTCAGCTGGCAGCTGCTCAAGGGCACGAGCGCGGTCGGGAAGGGCGTCGCCACCGCCAGCACCGGTGCACCCGGCCGCGGCACGTTCTCGTTCGGCCTCGGCTCGCTGGCCCCGGGTGACTACACCATCCGGGTGTTCGAGGTCAGCGCTGCCGACGGGAAGACCGTCAACGCCGAGAAGCGGGTGTCCTTCTCCGTCCGCTGACTCCACGTGCGCTGACTCCACCTGCGCCCACTCCTCGGCGCGCTGGCGACGTCAGCGCCAGCGTGACGCGGCGCTGAGCACGGCGAGGGCGGCCGGTCCGGCGCTCGACGACCGGAGCACGGTCGGGCCCAGGCGCACCGGGACCGCGCCGGCCTCCTCGAAGGCGGCCAGCTCCTCGGGGCTGATGCCACCCTCGGGACCCACCACCACGAGCACGTCGCCCGTGTCGGGCAGGGACTGACCGGCGAGCGGCGCCGTGGCGTCCTCGTGGAGCACCAGGGCCAGGGCACTGTCGCGGATGCGCTCGACCAGCCCCCGCTGGCCCACCGGCTCGGCGACGACCGGCACCCGGCTGCGCCGCGACTGCTTCGCCGCGGCGGTGACGACCGACTCCCACTTGCGCAGCGCCTTGGCCGCCCGGTCGCCGCGCCAGACGACGATGCTGCGGGCCGCCTGCCAGGGCACGACCTCGTCGACGCCGAGCTCCGTCGCCGACTCGATGGCCTGGTCGTCGCGGTCGGCCTTGGCGAGCGCCTGCACCAGCACCAGCCGCAGGGCAGGCTCCGGGTCCTCCTCCACCGCGGTGACGGTCAGCTCGAGCTCCGCCTTCCCGGCCGCCACCACCTCGGCCGTGGCGCGGGTGCCCCGCCCGTCGGAGAGCAGCACCGACTCGCCCACCCCGATGCGTCGCACGGTGGCGGCGTGGCGGCCCTCGGGGCCGTCGAGCACCACCGAGCCGCCGGCACGCACGCCGGCCAGCCGCTCGGGCGCGACGAGGAACAGCGGCAGCGTCACGGCATACGGCCTGTCTGTGGCGGCGGCGGCGGCGTCACTTGCCCTTGAGGGCGTCGCGCAGCTTGCCGAAGAGGCCGTGGCCCGCGGGCGCGAGGTGGCCCTCGGGCCGCTCCTCACCGCGCAGCGTGGCGAACTGGCGCAGCAGCTCCTCCTGCTCGGCGTCGAGCCGGGTCGGGGTGATGACGTTGACGTGCACGACGAGGTCGCCGCGACCGGAGCCCCGCAGGTGGGTGACGCCGAGCCCGCGCAGGGTCATGACGTCGCCGGGCTGGGTGCCCGGGCGGACCTCGAGCTCGTTGGTGCCGTCGAACGTGTCGAGCTTGGCCGTGGTGCCGAGCGCGGCTGCGGTCATCGGAAGCTCGATGGTGCAGTGCAGGTCGTCGCCGCGCCGCTGGAAGGTGGCGTGCGGGCGCACCGCGACCTCGACGTAGAGGTCACCGGCGGGACCGCCGCCGGGGCCGACCTCGCCCTCGCCGGCGAGCTGGATGCGGGTGCCGGTGTCGACGCCGGCCGGCACCTTGATCTTCAGCGTGCGGCGGGTGCGCACCCGGCCGTCGCCGGAGCACTCGAAGCAGGGACTGACGAGCACCTCGCCGTAGCCGTGGCAGGTCATGCACGGACGGCTGGTCATCACCTGGCCGAGGAAGGAGCGCTGCACCTGCTGGATCTCGCCGCGGCCGCCACAGACGTCACAGGTGCGCCGCGACGTGCCCGGCTGTGCCCCGTCGCCGTGGCAGGTCTCGCACACCACCGCGGTCTCGAGGGTCAGCTCGCTCTCGGCGCCGAACACCGCGTCCGCGAGGTCGATGTCGAGGCGCACCAGGGCGTCTTGGCCGCGCCGCTGGCGGGACCGCGGCCCACGCTGGGCCGCGCCGGCACCGGCGCCGAAGAACGCGTCCATGATGTCGCTGAACGAGAAGCCCTGGCCGAAGGCGGCGGCCCCGCTGGCATAGGGGTCGGCGCCCATGTCGTAGTTGCGGCGCTTCTCGGGGTCACCGAGGACGTCGTAGGCCTGCGAGACCCGCTTGAACTGCTCCTCGGCCTCCGGGCCCGGGTTGACGTCCGGGTGGAGCTTGCGGGCCTGCTTGCGGTAGGCGCGCTTGATCTCCTCGGCCGTGGCGTCCCGGGAGACACCGAGGTCGGCGTAGTAGTCGTTCAACGAATGTCCTTCTCAGTCATGCTGTTTCGAGTGTGCCGCGCAGGTGCGCGACGGTCACGGACAGGGGGGTGTCATGGACAGGGGGCGTCATTGGGACAGGATGCGCGAGACGTATGCCGCGACGGCGCGCACCGAGGCCATGGCGGTCGGGTAGTCCATCCGGGTCGGGCCCACGACGCCGATGCCGGCGACGAGGTCCGCGCCGGTGCCGTACTCGGTGGAGACCACCGAGGTCGACTGCAGCCCGGCATACGGGTTCTCGTGCCCGATGCGCACGGCGACGGCATCGGGCCCGATGTGCGCCTCCCCCAGCAGCTTCAGCAGCACGACGTGCTGCTCCAGGGCTTCGAGCACCGGGCCGATGGTGAGCGGGAAGTCGGTCCCGAACCGGGCGAGGTTGGAGGTGCCGGCCAGCACGACCCGCTCCTCGCGCTCCTCGACCAGGGCGTCCTCGAGGGAGCGTGCCACGGCACGGACCAGGTCGCGCTCGGCGGGAACGAACTTCTCCGGGAGGTCCTCCAGCGCCGCGGCCGCGTCGACGAGCCGCTTGCCCACCGCCTCGGCGTTGACCCCACCCCGCACCCGGGCGAGCAGGTCCTCACCCTCGGCGGTGAGCAGGTCGTGCGCCGACTCGAGCACCCGCTGCTCGACGCGGCCGGTGTTGACGATCAGCACCACCATCAGGCGTGAGGAGCCGATGGGCACCAGCTCGACGTGCCGCACGGTGGAACGCGTCAGCGACGGGTACTGCATGACCGCGACCTGCCGGGTCAGCGACGCCAGCAGGCGCACGGTGCGGTCGACGACGTCGTCGAGGTCGACGGCGCCCTCGAGGAACTGCGAGATCGCGGCCCGCTCGGCGGTGCTGAGCGGCTTCACCGCACTGAGCCGGTCGACGAACAGCCGGTAGCCGGCGTCGGTGGGTATCCGGCCGGCACTCGTGTGCGGCGCGGCGATGAGGCCCTCCTCCTCGAGGACGGCCATGTCGTTGCGCACGGTGGCAGCCGAGACGCCCAGCTGGTGGCGCTCCAGCAGGGCCTTGGACCCGACCGGCTCGGACGTCTGGACGTAGTCCTGGACGATGGCCCGCAGCACGGCCAGACGGCGCTCCTCGCTCATGCAGTCCTCCCGTCGCGTCCGGTGGTGGTCCGACTGTGGTTCTGGTCTGGCACTCACGCCTGTCGAGTGCCAAGTCTACGTCGAGAGTCGCCTCCACGACGATTCCGCGGCGCGTCCGCTCCGGCCCCGGCGAGCTCCCGCATACCCTTCCCCGGTGACTGACAGGTATGGCCCCGACGTGCTCGCCGGCGACTGGCGGGTCCCCCGCAACGGACGCTCCAAGGAGGTCGAGGCCGAGACCGGTCTCGTGGTCGAGGACGTCGACACCGGCTGGTGCGGCGCGGTCACCCGGGTCGAGAAGGCCGGCGGCATGCACGTGGTGCACCTCGAGGACCGCCGGGGCCGCTCGAAGGGCTTCCCGCTCGGGCCGGGCTTCCTCCTCGACGGCCGCCCCGTGGTGCTCACGCCGCCGAGGGCCGCGGCCCGCGCGCAGGTGGCCGCCGCCCGGCAGGCGGCCTCGCGCACGGCCAGCGGCTCCCTCGCCGTGCACGGCGCCAAGGCCAAGGTGGCCAGCGGCTCCCGCATCTTCGTCGAGGGCCGGCACGACGCCGAGCTCGTGGAGCGCGTGTGGGGCCACGACCTGCGCGTCGAGGGCGTCGTCGTCGAGATGCTCGACGGCGTCGACGACCTCGAGGCCGCGATCCGCGACTTCCAGCCCGGCCCCGGGCGCCGGATGGGCGTGCTCGTCGACCACCTCGTCGCCGGCACGAAGGAGCAGCGCGTGGTCGAGGCGGCACGCCGCCTCCAGCCGTATGCCGCGCACGTCAAGATCCTCGGACACCCGTACGTCGACGTGTGGCAGTCCGTGCGCCCCGACCGCCTGGGGCTGCAGGCCTGGCCGGTGATCCCGCGCGGCACCTCCTGGAAGCACGGCATCTGCGCGCACCTCGGCTGGCCGCACCAGAGCCAGGCCGACATCGCCCGGGCCTGGAAGCAGATCCTCGGCACGGTGCGCACCTACGCCGACCTCGAGCCGACCCTCCTCGCCAGCGTCGAGGAGCTCATCGACTTCGTCACCGAGCCCGGGCACTGACCTCGCCGGACGCCCTGGCCTCAGGGGTTACCCGGACCGTTCCCTGAGCGCACCCTCAAAGCCGGGTGACGGGCAGCCCATCTGCGGTTGACTGGTGCCGAGACCACGAGGAGAGAAGAGCCATGAGCGAGAACACGCCGTCCACCCCGGAGCCCCGGCGCGCGCAGGACGAGCCGGTGCAGTCGGGCGAGCCGCCCGTCGTCGAGCAGCCTGCCGACCAGCCGGCCTACGAGGAGCCGGGCGACCAGTCGCCGCCCTACGTGCAGCCCGCTGACCAGCAGCCGGCGTCCGAGCAACCAGCGTATGAGCAGCCGTCCTACGAACAGCCGGGTGAGCAGACGGCCTACGGGCAGCCGACGGAGCAGACGGCCTACGGGCAGCCGGCCGAGCAGTCGGCGTACCAGCAGCAGGGCTACGACCAGGGCTACCAGCAGGGGTACGCGCAGCAGGGCTACCAGCAGCAGGGCTACCAGCAGCCGTACGGCCAGCCGGGCTACGGGGCGCCGAACCAGCTCTCCCCCAGCGACGAGCGGACCTGGTCGATCGCGGCGCACCTCTCGCCGTTCCTGGCCTCCTTCGTCGGCCTGCCGTTCCTCGGCCCGCTGGTGATCTACCTGGTCTTCCGCGACCGCGGCCCGTTCGTGCGCCACCACGCCGCCCAGGCGCTCAACTTCCAGATCATCGTGGCGATCGGCCTGCTGATCTCGATCCCGCTGATGTTCGTCGTCATCGGCATCTTCACCGCGATCGCCATCGGCATCGCGGCGATCGTCCTCCAGATCGTGGCGGCGATCGAGGCCAACAACGGCAAGTGGTACCGCTACCCGCTCACCCCGGACTGGGTGAAGTAGGCCGGACTGGGTGAAGTAGGCCGGACTGGGTGAAGTAGGCCCGAGAGAGGCTCGACGGTCAGCGAACGCCGAGCAGGCGCATCACGACGGTGTCGGCGAGCAGCCGGCCGCGCAGGGTGAGCACCGCCACGGAGCGGCGCAGCGCGGCCGGCCCGTCGAGCAGGCCGTCGGCGATGAGCCCCGCGACCGCCCGACGCCCGTCCTCGCGCAGGTCGCCCAGCGGCAGCCCGTCGACGAGCCGCACACCGAGGAGCACCCGCTCGTCGTAGCGCTGCTCGCCGGTGAGCGTCTCGCGGCCGGCGGCCGGTGACGCCCCGGAAGCCAGCCGACCGGCATACGCGTTGGGGTGCTTGACGTTCCACCAGCGCACGCCGCCGACGTGGCTGTGCGCCCCCGGGCCCACGCCCCACCAGTTCCCGTCGGCCCAGTAGCCCTCGTTGTGGCGGCAGCGGGCGGCGGGGGTGGTCGCCCAGTTGCTGACCTCGTACCACTCGAACCCGGCCGCGCCGAGCAGCTCGTCGGCGACCTCGTACTTGGCCGCCTCGTCGTCGTCCTCGGGCGCGGGCACCTGGCCGCGCCGCACCTGGGCCGCGAGCTTGGTGCCCTCCTCGACGACGAGGGCGTAGGCGGACACGTGGTCGGGCTCGAGGGCGATGGCGGCCTCGAGGCTGGTGCGCCAGTCGCCGACGCTCTCGCCGGGGGTGCCGTAGATGAGGTCGACGCTCGCCTGCAGCCCCGCGTCCTTCGCCGCGGCCACGGCCCGGGCGACGTTCGCCGGCTGGTGGGTGCGCTCGAGCACGCGCAGCACGTGGGGCACCGCCGACTGCATGCCGACCGACACCCGCGTGAAGCCGCCCTCGGCGAGGCGGTGCAGCGACTCGGGGGTCACGGAGTCGGGGTTGGCCTCCGTGGTCACCTCGGCGTCGGGGGCCAGGCCGAAGACCTCACGGACGCCGTCGAGCATGCGCACCAGGTCGTCTGCGGCGAGCATCGTCGGGGTGCCTCCACCGACGAACACCGTGTCGACCGGCGGGGTGTCCCCGAGCACGGTGCCGGCGAGGCGCAGCTCGCGCACCGCGGCGTCGGCGAACGTGGCGACGCTGGCGCCGTCGGCCCCCAGCTCGGTCAGCGTGTAGGTGTTGAAGTCGCAGTAGCCGCAGCGCACCGAGCAGAACGGCACGTGCAGGTAGACGCCGAACGGTCGGTCGTGCAGGGTCGCCAGGGCCGCGTCGGGGAGGCGCCCGTCGGGCGGCGCGGGGTCGCC
The DNA here is from genome assembly GCF_900111375.1 of Pedococcus cremeus. Taxonomy (GTDB): domain Bacteria; phylum Actinomycetota; class Actinomycetes; order Actinomycetales; family Dermatophilaceae; genus Pedococcus_A; species Pedococcus_A cremeus. The sequence continues at coordinate 353,547 of NZ_FOHB01000003.1, read as the reverse complement.
CTCGGGCAGCGTGCTCGGCATGGGCCCATTGTCCCATCCACGAAGCGGCGGCCTTGCCGTCGGTAGGTTGGGCCGATGCGCGTGCTGACCGAAGACGACGTCCGCCGGCTGCTCCCCCGTCCCGAGGAGTGCGTCGAGCTCGTCGCGGCCGCCCTCACGGCCCTGGCCGACGGAAGGGCGGAGGTGCCGCCCAAGCCGGCCGTGCACACGCTGCCCGGCACGTTCGCCAACGCCATGCCCGCCGCGTGGCCCGAGCGCGGGCTGCTGGGCTGCAAGTGGATCAGCATCTTCCCCGACAACCCCTCACGCGGGCTGCCGACAGCGGCGGGCGTGATGATCGTCAACGACGGCGCGACGGGGCTCCCGGTGTGCCTGATGCCGGCGGCCGAGCTCACCGCCGCCCGCACGGCTGCCGTGAGCGGTGCCTGCGTGCGCGCCCTCGCGCCGGTCCGCCCCGGACCGGTGGCCATCACAGGGGCCGGCGTGCAGGCTCGCTCACACCTGCGGGTGCTCGAGGCGCTCGGGTGCGACGACGTCGTGGTCTGGGCGCGCCGCCCGGAGGCGCGCGACGCCCTGGTGGCCTGGGCCGCGGAGGCGACGCCCGGCATACGGCTGCGCACCGCGGCCGACCCGGCAGCGGCGGTGAGGGACGCTGCCGTCGTCGTCACCGCGCTCTCCATCGGCGTCGAGGGCGCCGAGCTGGACCCTTCGTGGGTGCGCGACGACGCCCTGCTGCTGCCGCTGGACTACGCCACCTCGGTGGGGCCGGCCCTGGCCGCGACCGCGCTGCTGGCGGCCGACCACCGCACTCAGTTCGAGGCCGTGCGGGCGGAGCGGAAGCTCGGCGACTACCCCTCACCGACCACGTGGACCGGTGCCCTGCTCGGCCCAGCAGCCGTCGAGAGCCCGCGGGGACGGGTGGTCTGCCAGAACCTCGGCAACGGGCTGAGCGACCTCGTGGTCGCCGACGCGGTGTGGCGGGCGGTGCGGGACAACGGAGTCGGGCAGGTGGTTGACGGTGCGGCGTCGTAAGGTCGGCCCGTGAGCATTGGATGGGTGGACCTCGACGGCGTCGTGAACATGCGGGATGTCGGGGGGCTGCCCACTGCTGACGGGCGCACCGTGCGCACCGGCCGCCTGTTGCGCTCGGACAACCTCCAGGACCTCACCGAGCGCGACGTCAAGCGCCTCGTGGAGGACCTCGGCGTCACCGACATCGTCGACCTGCGCAGCAACGTCGAGTTCCACGCCGAGGGACCCGGGCCGCTGACCCTGACCCCGCTGACCCACCACCGCCACTCGCTCTTCCGCGACGACGAGACCGAGGTCACCGTCGAGGACGCCCTCGTCCTCCCCTGGCAGACGGAGGCCGCGCGCGAGCGGCTCAAGAGCCACGACGACGACTACTGGGCCAGCCACTACCTCGGCTACCTCGCCGACCGGCCCGACTCGGTCGCCGCGGCCCTCCACGTCATCGCGACGGCGCCGGGCGCCACCGTCGTGCACTGCGCGGCCGGCAAGGACCGCACCGGCACCGTCGTCGGGATGGCGCTGGCCGTCGCCGGCGTGCCGGCCGAGGAGATCGTCGCCGACTACGTCGCCACGGCGGAGCGCATCGAGCGCATCGTCGAACGCCTCATCAGCCGCCCCGCCTACGCCGACAACCTGCGCGGCCGGCCGATCGAGGACCACCTGCCCAAGCCCGAGACGATGGCCCGCATCCTCGAGGTCCTCGAGGAGAGGTACGGCGGGGCCCCCGGGTGGCTGGTCCAGCAGGGGTGGTCCGAGGAGCAGGTCGCCGCCCTCCGCACCAGCCTGGTGGGCTAGCGCGCCGGACGGTCCGAGATGTGCAGGCGGATCACGCCCTGCACGACGGGCGTGCCGTCCTCGCGCAGCGCACGCACCCGCACGGGCACCTCGCTCGCACCGTCGGCCCAGTCCTGCGGGTCGGTCTCGGCGATGCAGCGGATGTCGCTGGTGGCCTTCGCGGTGTAGTCGACGCTCATGCCCTTGGGGATCCAGCGCCGGCCGGGCGGGGTCGTCGCCTCCGCGAGGGCGCCCATCGCGGCCTCCAGGCCGTTGCAGATGGCGATCACGTGCACCGTGCCGAGGTGGTTCTGCACCCGGCGCCGCTTCCGCACCACCAGCTCGGCGTGGTGCGGGCGCAGCTCGACGAACCGCGGCCTCGACGTGCGGAAGTAGGGCGCCGCCTGCTCGAAGACGAGCGAGAACAGCCGCCGTCCCTGCGGGTATGCCGCGAGGCGGCGGTACAGCGCGTACGTGTCCACCATGGCGGTGATATTACCCGCCGGTAACCGTGTGTGGTGGCGTCGCGGCCGGCCGCTACTTCTTGGACTTCTCGGTGGTGCCGGCGTCGGAGGACAGCGCCGCGATGAAGGCCTCCGGCGGGACCTCGACCGTGCCGATGTTCTTCATCCGCTTCTTGCCGGCCTTCTGCTTCTCGAGCAGCTTGCGCTTGCGGCTGATGTCACCGCCGTAGCACTTGGCGAGGACGTCCTTGCGGATCGCGCGGATGTTCTCGCGGGCGATGATGCGGGCGCCGATGGCGGCCTGGATCGGCACCTCGAACTGCTGGCGCGGGATGAGGTCCTTGAGCTTGCTGGCCATCATCACGCCGTAGGCGTACGCCTTGTCCTTGTGCACGATCGCGCTGAACGCGTCGACGGTCTCGCCCTGGAGCAGGATGTCGACCTTGACGAGGTCGGCGGCCTGGTCGCCGTCGGGCTCGTAGTCGAGCGAGGCGTAGCCGCGGGTGCGCGACTTCAGCTGGTCGAAGAAGTCGAACACGATCTCGGCGAGCGGCAGGGTGTAGCGCATCTCGACGCGGTCCTCGGACAGGTAGTCCATGCCGCGCAGGCTCCCCCGCTTCTGCTGGCAGAGCTCCATGATGGCGCCGATGAACTCGCTCGGCGCCAGGATCGTCGCCCGCACCACCGGCTCGCGGACCTCGGCGATCTTGCCGTAGGGGAACTCGCTGGGGTTGGTGACCGACAGCTTCTTGCCGTCGTCCATCGTCACGTCGTAGACGACGTTGGGCAGCGTGGAGATGAGGTCGAGGTCGAACTCGCGCTCGAGCCGCTCGCGGACGATCTCGAGGTGGAGCATGCCGAGGAACCCGATCCGGAAGCCGAAGCCGAGGGCGGCGGACGTCTCCGGCTCGTAGACCAGCGCCGCGTCGTTGAGCTTGAGCTTGTCGAGGGCGTCGCGCAGGTCGGGGTAGTCCGAGCCGTCGATCGGGTAGAGCCCGGAGAACACCATCGGCTTGGGGTCGCGGTAGCCCCCGAGCGCATCCTTGGCGGGCTTGGCGGCGTTGGTGACCGTGTCACCGACACGCGACTGGCGCACGTCCTTCACGCCGGTGATGAGGTAGCCGACCTCACCGACGCCGAGGCCCTTCGACGGCACCGGCTCCGGCGAGATGACGCCGATCTCGAGGAGCTCGTGCGTCGCCCGCGTCGACATCATCTGGATGCGCTCGCGCGGGTTCAGGTTCCCGTCGATGACCCGGACGTAGGTGACGACGCCGCGGTAGGTGTCGTAGACGGAGTCGAAGATCATGGCGCGGGCCGGCGCGTCGGCGTCGCCCACCGGCGCGGGGAGCTGCTGGACGATCTGGTCGAGCAGCGGCTCGACGCCGACACCGGTCTTGCCTGACACCTGCAGGCAGTCCTCCGGCTCGCAGCCGATGAGGCCGGCGAGCTCCTCGGCGAACTTCTCCGGCTGCGCCGCGGGCAGGTCGATCTTGTTGAGCACGGGGATGATCGTGAGGTCGTTCTCCATGGCCAGGTAGAGGTTGGCCAGGGTCTGGGCCTCGATGCCCTGCGCAGCGTCGACGAGCAGGACGGCACCCTCACAGGCCGCCAGCGAGCGGGACACCTCGTAGGTGAAGTCGACGTGCCCGGGGGTGTCGATCATGTTCAGCGCGTAGGTCGTGCCGTCCAGCTCCCACGGCATGCGGACGGCCTGGGACTTGATGGTGATGCCGCGCTCGCGCTCGATGTCCATCCGGTCGAGGTACTGCGCGCGCATGGCCCGGGCGTCGACCACGCCGGTCATCTGGAGCATGCGGTCCGCGAGCGTCGACTTCCCGTGGTCGATGTGGGCGATGATGCAGAAGTTCCGGATCAGCTCCGGCGGCGTTGCGTGCGGCTGCAGCGCGGTGCGGGCCATGGGTGACACGGGGTTCTCGAACCTCACGGGCGTCGGGGACGGAATCGTCACAGTCTCCCATGACCCCCGGTATGCCGGTGACGCACCGCCCGCGATCGTGGACCGGGCCCCGGCGAGCCGACCTACGGGGTGCTGGTCAGCGTGTTCCAGTCGCGAGCCGGCCGTCGCTGACCGCCAGCGCGGCGGCTCGCGTGGTGCGACGCTGGGTCACCGCCGAGACGAGGGCGAGGCCCACGCCGAGCACGGCCAGGCCGGCACCCACGCGTGAGGGCCACTCGTAGCCCAGGCCGGCCGCCAGGACGACCGAGCCCAGCCAGGCGCCGAGGGCGTTGGCGATGTTGAGGCTGGAGTGGTTGAGGGCCGCGGCGAGCGACTGGCCCTCGTGGGCGACGTCCATGAGCCGGGTCTGCAGCATCGGCACCAGGATGCTCGGCAGCACCCCGAGGAGGAACACCATGACCACCGCGAGCACCGGCTGGTGCGCCGCGAACCCGAACACCACCAGCATCACCGCGATGAGCCCGAGGGTGGTGACGATCCCCCGCATGATGCCGCGGCGGGCCACGCGCCCGGAGAGCTGCGTGCCCACCGTCATGCCGACCCCGTAGACCGCCAGGACCAGCGGGATGGCCGCCGGTGACAGCCCGGCGAGCTCGGTCATGGTCGGCGAGATGTAGGCGTAGGTCGCGAACATGCCGCCGAAGCCGACGGTGCCGATGCCCAGGGCGAGCCAGACCTGCGGCCGGTGCAGTGCCCGCAGCTCGGCCCGCACCGACTCCTCCCCCGTCGCGGCGGTGAACGGCACCCAGCGCCAGACCGCGAGCACGGTGAGCAGCGCGATGACGCCGACCGCGGCATACGGCCACTGCCAGCCGAAGTCCTGGCCGAGCTTCGTCGTCAGGGGGACCCCGACGATGTTGGCCACCGTGAGCCCGGTGAGCACCATGGCGACCGCCCACGTGCGCCGGTGCAGCGGCACCAGCGACGCCGCGACCAGCGAGGCGATGCCGAAGTAGGCACCGTGCGGGAGGCCCGAGGCGAACCGGGCGACCATGAGCGCCGGGTAGCTCGTGGCGAGGGCGGAGGCGACGTGCGCGGCCGCGAAGGCGGCCATCAGCCAGAGCAGAAGGTGCTTGCGCGGCAGCTTGGCGCCGAGCGCGGCGAGCAGCGGCGCGCCGACCACGACGCCCGCGGCGTACGCCGAGACGACGTGACCGGCCGTCGGGATGTCGATGTTCACCCCGGCGGCCACCTCGGGCAGCAGCCCCATGGTGACGAACTCGCTGGTGCCGATGGCGAACCCTCCGGCAGCCAGGGCGAGGAGGGCGAGGCCGGTCCTCCCCCGGCTGTGCTGCGTCATGGGGCAAGGGTAGGGAGCGCAGGGAGTGCCCCATGCGCCAGGGCCAGGGGGCGAGATGGCCCAGAATGGCCGGCGATGAGCACCGGACCCCTCGAGCCACGCGAGCTCGACTACCGCCGCACGGCCGACCGGCCCACCTTCGCCGACCTTCCCGCCGAGGTGCGCGCCCGCCTCGCCGAGCTGGCAGGCGGAGCCGTCGTGGCCGACCCGCCCGTGAGGAGCGGCTTCACCCGCGCCTACGCAGGTCGACTCTCGCTCGCCGACGGCCGGGCCGTCTTTGCCAAGGCAGCCGACACCTCCGCGCCGCACGCACGGGTGGCCATCGAGCGTGAGTCCGCGGTGCTCGCGCACCTTGCCGGCCGCGCCACCGCACCTCACCTGGTCGGCTCGGCGGCCGTGGACGAGTGGCGCCTCATCGTCATGGAGGCCGTGGACGGTGACATGCCCGGTATGCCGTGGACCACGACCGCTGCCGACGCCGTGCACCGGGCGTGCCTGGCCGCGGCCGAGGTGCCGGCCGACGTCGTCGTCGCGCTGACGGCCGACCTGCTCGCCGTCGACCTCGGCTCGGACCCCGTCGCCCTCAATGCCCTGGAGTCGCTGGCCGGCGGGGTGGACCCGTGGCCGGGCTGGCTGACGCCGCTGACCGCAGAGCAGCGCAGCGAGCTCGCCGGCCTCGCGGGCCACGCGGGCGCCGCCCTGGCCGGGACACAGGTCGTGCACGGTGACCTGCGCCCCGACAACCTCGTGGTCGACCGCACCGGCACCGCCCGGATGGTCGACTGGAACTGGGTGTCACGCGGCCCGGCGTGGGTGGACTTCGTCGGGCTGTGGCCACTGATGGCGCACCACGGCCTCGACGTGACCCGTTGGCAGGGCTCGCCCCTGCTGGTCGGCGTGGACCCGGACGCGGTCGACGCGTTCCTCGCCGTGGTGGTCGGCCTGATGGTCGACAAGGCCCGTGGCGACGACAGCAGCCCCAGCCTGGCGGTCCTGCGCGCGCACCAGCGCTTCACCGCCCACACCTTCCTGGCGCTCCTCGCCAGCCGGCGACGCTGGGCCTGAGCAGCACGACCTGCCGCCCCGGCCGGTACGGTGCCGGGCATGGCCGCACCACGACCCGGACAGCGACCCAGACAGCGACTCGGACGGCAGCTCGCCCGCCTGCTCGGCAGGGCCGTCCGCGGGCGGCGCCCCACCACCCGGGGCGCGGCGGCCACGAGTGCTGGGGGCGCGACCACGAGTGCTGGGGGCGCGACCACGAGCGCTGGGGGCGCGACCACGGAGGCGTACCCGGGCGACTTCGACGGCGTGCCGCAGATGACCTATGCACCCTCGGACGACGGTGACCCCGACCCGGGCGAGATCGTCTGGACCTGGGTGCCCTACGAGGAGGACCACAGCCGCGGCAAGGACCGCCCCGTGCTCGTCATCGGCCACGACGGCCCCTGGCTGCTCGCCCTGATGCTGACCAGCCAGGACCACGACCGCGATGCCGCCCAGGAGGCCCGGTGGGGCCGCCACTGGGTCGACATCGGCTCCGGTCCGTGGGACCGGCAGGGGCGCCCGAGCGAGGCCCGCGTCGACCGGGTCCTGCGCGTCGACCCCACCCGGGTGCGCCGCGAGGGCGCCGTCCTGCCGCGCGAGCGGTTCACCGAGGTGGCCGCGGCGGTCCGCGCCGCGCACTGAGCGGCTCCTCTCCCGCCGCGCCGGGACGGTGGGCGCCCCGGGACCGGGACGGTGGGCGCCGGGGATGCGACAGGGCCCGTCACCGCGGTGCAGTGACGGGCCCTGTCGTCAGGCGGCGCCTCTGGTCAGAGGGAGGCGGCCTTCCTCGCCATGGCCGACTTCTTGTTGGCGGCCTGGTTCTTGTGGATGACGCCCTTGCTCACGGCCTTGTCGAGCTTGGTCGAGGCGACCTTGAGGGCCTCCTTGGCCGTGTCGGCGTCGCCGGTCTCCGCGGCCTCGCGGAACTTGCGGATCCAGGTCTTGAGCTCGCTCTTGACGGCCTTGTTGCGCTCGGTCGCAACGCGGTTGGTCTTGATCCGCTTCAGCTGGGACTTGATGTTTGCCACAGTGTGTCTTTCTGGTTGGTCGGTTGGTTGCCGTTAGAGGGCGGCAGACGCGGCTCGGGACCGGGCGTGGGGCACCCGTGGTTGAGCCTGCGCTGGGTGGTGCTGCATGCGCGCACGACCTAGGCGCGCACGCGAGGACCAAATCTACCAGCGGCCCGGGCCGGGCGACAAAACGCGTGTGCCGCGCCGTCCCGACCCTGCGACGCGCCACCCGCTCGGCGCCACCCGCTCGGCGCCACCCGCTCGGCGCCACCTTCTCAGCGCTGGCCACTGCCCTGGCGCTCGCGGGTGATGGTCAGGATCGCCCGCTCGACGGCATACACGGGGTCGCGCCCGCCGCCCTTGACCTCGAAGTCGGCCGCGGCGACGGCCTGGATCGATCGGCCGAGCGCCTCGGCGTCCCAGCCGCTGAGTGCGCGGCGCGCCTTGTCGACCTGCCACGGAGCCATCCCGAGGTCGCGGGCCACGTCGGCCGACCGGCCGCGGCCGGCGTGGCCGACGCGGACGAGCTGGCGCAGCTGCTGGGCGAGCACCGCCACGATCGGCACCGGGTCGACGCCGGTGGCGATCGCGTGCCGCAGCAGCCTCAGGGCCTCGCCCGTGTTGCCGGCGACGGCGGCGTCGGCGACCCGGAAGCCGGTGGCCTCGACCTTGCCGCCGTGGTACTTCTCCACGAGCGCCTCGTCGATGACCCCGGTCGTGTCGGAGACCAGCTGCTGGCAGGCGGCCGAGAGCTCGCGCAGGTCCTTGCCGACGGCCTCGATGAGGGCCCGCACGGCCTCGGGGGTCGCGCGCCGCCGGGCCGCCCGGAACTCGTTGGTGGCGAAGTCGGTCTTGTCACGGTCCGTCTTGATGGCGGGGCAGTCGATGACGCGGGCGCCGCCCTTCTTCAGGGTGTCGAGCACCTTCTTGCCACGCTGCCCCGACTTGTGGGTGACGACCAGCGTGACGTCGGGCTCGGGGGCCGCGAGGAACGCGAGCAGGTCGGTCTGGAGCTCGTCGGAGGCCTCGTCGAGGTCCTGGACGACCACCGCCTTCTGGCCGCCGAACAGCGAGGGGCTGGTGTGCACCATGAGGGACCCGGGCTCGTAGCCGGCGGCCTGCAACCGCACCACTTCGACGTCGGGGGCGGTGACCCTCACCTCGGCCATCACCGACGTCAGCGCGCGCTCGGCGAGGATGCCCTCCGGACCCGTGATGAGGACGAGCGGCGGCACGGTGCGCTGGGGGGTCACGGTCACGGCCCAAGCCTGCCACGCGGGTGTGACGGGACGGTGCCGGGTTCGCGGCCCGGGGGCCGCCGACCGCCGGGAGGCTGGCCGGACGGCGTGTCAGTCGAAGGACATCCGGGCGGCACCCGACGCGTCCAGCCCGAGACCGCGGAGGCGGGCGGCAACGACGTCCTCGGGCAGCTCGAGGCTCTCGGCCAGCTCCTCGAGCGTCAGCCCGAGCTCGACGCCGTCGCGCAGCTCCTCGTCGGCGTCCGCGGTCCACGAGTGCCCCTGGGTGACCGCCGTCCGCGACGCCGCGGCGGGCGGGGGCGCCGGCGCGACGGGCCGGGCGTCGGCCTCCGGCCGCGGGTGCTCCGCGCCGTCGCCCATGGTGGTGCCCGCGACCGCACCGGCGACGCCTCGCAGGGCGGGCTCGTGCACCGTCACGGGCTCCGGCGCCGTCTCGTCGAGGCGACGCAGGGCGGCGAGCACACGCTCCCGGTCGGTGGTCGGCCAGAAGGGCGGCAGCGAGCGCTGGAGGAATCCGGCATACCGCGCGGTCATCATGCGCGAGTCGAGGAAGGCGACGACGCCGCGGTCGTCGCCGCGTCGGATCAGGCGGCCGGCACCCTGGGCGAGCCGCAGTGCGGCGTGGGTGGCCGACACCGCCATGAAGCCGTTACCGCCCATCCGGGCGATGGCCTGCGAGCGTGCCGAGGAGAGCGGGTCGTCGGGGCGCGGGAACGGGATGCGGTCGATGATGACGAGCTGGCAGGCCGAACCGGGCACGTCGACGCCCTGCCACAGGGTGAGCGTGCCGAAGAGGCAGGTCTGCGGGTCGCGGGCGAACTGCCGCACCAGCGTGGTGATCTGGTCCTCGCCCTGGCAGAGGAAGCCGATGTCGCCTTCCATGTCGGAGAACCGCTCGCGCATCGCCTCGGTGGCCTCGCGGGCCGCGCGCATCGACGAGAACAGGCCGAGGGTGCGTCCGCCCGCCGCCCGGATGAGCGCCTCGATCTCGTCGAGCGTCTGCTCGGCGAGGCCGTCACGACCCGGCGCGGGGAGGTGCTGGGCGACGTAGGCGATCGCCTGCTTGGGGTAGTCGAAGGGGCTCCCGACGTCGAGGCCGCGCCAGTCGGGGGCCCCCTCGCCGCGCAGGCCGAGCGTGCCGGCGACCGCGTCGAAGGTGCCTCCCAGCTCGAGGGTGGCCGACGTCATGACCACGGTGCGGTCGCCGAAGACCTTGTCGCGCAACAGCATCGCCACGCTCATCGGAGCCACCCGCAGCACCGTTCCCCGCCGCGGGTCGCGGTTCACCCAGACCACGTCGAGCTCGCGCTGCTCGAGGATGCGGGCGCTGTTCTCGTACATCTCGTCGATCGAGGCACGGGCGACCTGGCGGTTGCCGTCGGCCTCCTCCCCCGGCTTGGGCTTCAGCTCGCTCTGCACCTGCCGAGTCGTGTCGCGCACGCGGGCGAGGGCGAGCTCGAGGGCATCGGGCACGCCGGTCAGCCGGCCCTCCGGCAGCTCGTCGAGCACCCCCTGGAGGAAGACGCCGGCGTCGTCCACGGCATCGGTCGACTCCGCGAGGCGCGCGGCCCGCTTGGCCGCGGCCGACACCATGGTGGCGGTGATCTCGTCGGTGACCGTGGAGGTCACCCGGTCGACGAGCTCGTGGGCCTCGTCGACGATGAGCACCTTGTGCTCCGGCAGCATCTGGCGCCCCTCGAAGGAGTCGATGGCCATGAAGGAGTGGTTGGTGACGACGACGTCGACCTCCTTCGCCGCCTCCCGCGACCGCTCGACGAAGCATTCGGTGACCATGGGGCACTTGCCGCCGAGGCACTCGTGCGCGCTGACCGACACCTGCCGCCAGGCCCGCTCGCTGACGCCGGGCACCAGCTCGTCGCGGTCGCCGGACTCGGTGACCTCGGCCCACTCGCGCAGCCGCACCACCTCGGCGCCGAGGCGGCTCGCCTGCTGGTCGACCTGCCCGACGGACAGGAAGGCGCCCTCGTCGTCGTCGGGGAAGCCGCCCTCGAGCTTGTGGGCGCACAGGTAGTTGCGCCGGCCCTTCACCAGGGCGTAGGTCGGCCGGCGGCCGAGCAGCGGCGCGAGCGCGTCGGCCAGCCGGGGCATGTCGCGGTCGACGATCTGCGCCTGCAGGGCCAGGGTCGCCGTCGCCACCACGGCGGGCCTGCCCTCCTGCATGGCGTGCTGCACCGCGGGGATGAGGTAGGCCAGCGACTTCCCGGTGCCCGTCCCCGCCTGCACGAGGAGGTGCTCGTCCTTGGCGATGGCGTCGGCCACCGCATGCGCCATCTGCACCTGGCCGGGTCGCTCCACTCCCCCGACGCCCTGGACGGCAGCGTGCAACAGGTCGTCGAGCGAAGGCATGGGCCAAGGGTATGCCGTGGCGACCGGTGGACGGTCGGGTGCGGTCATGTGGGGGGTCAGCTGCCGCCGTGCGGCTGGAGCGCCGCGCCGTCGAGCCGGCGCGCCATGATGACGTCGTCGCGGTCGTCGCCCGGTGCGACCCGGATGGCGCCCGGCACGCGACCGACCTCGGTGTAGCCGCACCGGGCGTAGAAGCCGCCCACGCCCGTGCCGCTGCGGTAGTCGAGGGTGACCAGCTCGACGCCGTCCATCTCCCGGGCCAGCCGGTGCATGCCGGCCATGAGCAGCCGGCCGAGGTTGCGGCCCTGCAGGTCGGGGTCGACCATCACCCGGTAGAGCCAGCGGGCGTGCGCGAGCAGTGGTGTCGGGGACTCGTCCCACCAGGCGAGGCCGAGCAGCCGCCCTGCGGGGTCGAGCAGCTGGCCGAGGACCGCCCGCCCGGCGGCCATGGTCGCCTCGTGCCGGGCAAGGGTCGCCTCCACCTCGTCGCGGCCCGCGCCGGGCGCGAAGCCGACGGCCCCGCCGGCGTCGTTGACCCGGCACCAGAGGTCGAGCACCTGCTCACGACTCGGCACCCGCTCCACGTCCGCGACCCCGACCACCCGGGGCGCCTCGAGCACCACCGAGGGCTCCTCGTCGGGCCGGTCGTCGGCGTGGCGCACGGTGCCCGCACGGAACAGCCCCGCCCGTTCGGCGGTGCGCAGCGACGCGTGGTGAGCCGGCCGCACGACGGCCCGGACCGGCATACCGGGCAGCCACTCGGTGGCCAGGACCACCGCCTCGCGCGCCACCTCGCGCGCGTAGCCGCGGCCGTGGGCGTCGTGGTCGAAGCGGTAGTAGAGGTTGAGGTGGTCGCCCGCGTGACGCACCCCGGCCATGCCCACCGGTGCCCCGGTGGCCAGGTCCTCGACCACCCAGTACCCGAAGCCGTGCTCGTCCCAGTGCCGGACGAATCCGTCGAAGACACAACGGTTCTCGTCCTCAGTGCGCATCGCCTGAGGAGCGTGGGTGTACAGCCGCGGGTCGGTGTGGAGGGCGACGTGGAACGGCAGGTCGCCGTCGACCGGGCGGCGCAGGCGGAGACGGGCGGTGGTGGTCTCGAACGGCATCTCGGCGGGCACGGGGCAACGCTACTGGCGGCCACCCACAGGTCACGCACGACCGGACCGGGCAGGTCCGGCGCGGTCCCGGAGTCCCTCGAGTCGCCCTTTCCCCGGGCCCGTGTCACGGTGGTGGCACAAGGGAACGGCGCCTCTCGTGCCAGTACCCGCGCTCAAGCAGTCGGGCGTTTCATCGCCTGGCACGTAGCGCGTTTCAGACCACACGAGAGGAACAACGGCATGACCGACCGACCGTTTGGCACCAGTACCGCGATCCCGACCACCACCCAGCCCGAGGGCTCGACCAGCGACGTCGCCAAGGACCAGGCCAAGAGCGTGGCCAGCGACGCCAAGCAGGGCGGCCAGCAGGTCGCGCAGACCGCCAAGGAGCAGACCCAGGAGGTCGCCTCCGAGGCCAAGCACCAGGCCCAGCAGCTCTACCAGCAGGTCCGCGGCGAGCTCGGCGACCAGGCAGCGACCCAGCACCAGCGGGCCGCCAGCGGCCTGCGCAGCCTCGGCGACGAGCTCGGGGCGATGGCCCGTGGGCAGTCCACACAGCAGGGCCTCGCGAGCGACCTCGCCCAGCAGGCGTCCGACCGGGTCAGCGCCCTGGCCGGCTGGCTGGAGACACGCGAGCCGGGAGACGTCCTCCACGAGGTGACCGGCTTTGCCCGCCGCAAGCCCGGGACCTTCCTCGCCGCTGCCGCCGCCGTCGGCTTCCTCGGGGGCCGTCTCACCCGGGGCCTCGCGGCCGAGGCCTCCGACGACAGCTCCAGCAACGGCATGGCCGGCGTGCAGACGACGGCGGGCCAGTTCAACGGCACCTCCGTGCCGCGGGCACCCGGCACCGACTTCAGCACTGGCAGCAACGGCTACAACCCGGGCCCCGCCACGGCGGCCCCGCAGTCCACCACGCAGCCCACGCCGCTGCCCGACGAGACCGGCTGGCCGGAGCCGGGCGCCGTCCCCCCGACGGGTCCGGGCGCCTCCACCGGGCTGGCCCCGGGAACGGGTGAGGAGCGCATATGAGCACTGCCGCAACCAGCGGCCCTGGCACCGGCGGCTTCGGTGACGACCAGATCCAGGGCTCGCACGACACGTACGTGAAGGGCGAGGTCTCCTCGATCGGCGCCCTCATCAGCGACATCGCGGGCGACCTCTCGACGCTGATGCGACAGGAGGTCGAGCTGGCCAAGGCCGAGGCTCGCGACTCCGCACAGCGTGCCGGCAAGGGCGCCGGGATGCTGGGCGGTGCCGGAGCGGCCGCGTCCTACGCCGTGCTGTTCCTCTCCATCGCCCTGTGGTGGGCCATCGGAGACCTCATCGGCAGCCTGGGCTGGTCCGCGGTCATCGTCGGCGTCCTCTGGGCGATCGTGGCGGCCGCCCTGGCCAGCATCGGCCGGAAGAAGCTCAAGGAAGTGCAGGGCATGAAGCGCACGGTGGAGACCGCCAAGCAGGTTCCGCCCGCGCTCAAGGGAAACGAGGACCGGGTATGACCGAGCAGATGAGCAACGACCCCGACATGATCCGCGCCGACATCGAGCGGACCCGCAGCGAGCTGAGCCGTGACGTGAACGCGCTCGGCGAGGCTGCATCGCCCGGCAACGTCGCCAAGCGCCAGGCAGGCAAGGTCGGCGAGAAGGTCACCGGGGCCGCGACGAGCGTGAAGGAGCGTGTGATGGGAACGGCAGACGACATGACCAGCTCAGCCGGCGGGGCGGCCTCGGGCCTGACCGACCGCGCCTCCGGCATGGCCTCCGGCGTCAGTGACCGTGCGTCGGACGCCACCTACACCGCCAAGCGGAAGACCCAGGGCAACCCGCTCGCCGCGGGCGTCATCGCCCTCGGTGCCGGGTGGCTCCTCGGTTCGCTGCTGCCTGCGAGCGAGAAGGAGCGCGCCGCGGCCTCGACCGTCAAGGAGAAGGCCCAGCCGGTGGTGCAGGAGGCCCAGTCCGTGGCGAAGGAGGCGGCCGAGCACCTCAAGGAGCCCGCGAAGGACTCGATGGAGTCCGTCAAGGACACGGCGCAGGATGCCGTCGAGACCGTGAGGTCCGAGGGTCAGTCCGCGGCCCACGACGTCAAGGGCAGCGCCCAGGACGCCAAGGACACCGTGCAGCAGCAGTCCGGCAGCTGAGCCGCCGCAGCCGCTGACAGCGGAGCCCGCCGCCCCTCAGGGGGCGGCGGGCTCCGTCGTTCGTGTGCTGTGCCGGGCCGGCGTCAGGCCGGGTATGCCGTGAGCTCGGCGGCGAGGTCCGGGTGCACCCGGGCCTGCACCCGGGTCCCGTCGCTGGTGTGCTCCGAGCCGAGCACCTCGCCCTCGTCGTGCAGCCGGCTGACGAGGTCGCCGCGCTCGTACGGGAGCAGGACGTCCACGTCGATGGTGGGACGCGGCAGCTCGTCGGCGATCAGGTCACGCAGCTCGGCGATGCCCCGGCCGGTGCGGGCCGAGACCACGATGCAGTGCTTCTCGTGCCGCAGCAGCCGGTCGAGCACCTCGCGGTCGGCCGCGTCGGCCTTGTTGACGACGATGACCTCCTTGACGTCGGCGGCGTCGACATCGGCCAGCACCGCGCGGACCGCGCTGATCTGGCCCTCGGGGTCGGGGTGCGACCCGTCGACGACGTGCAGCACCAGGTCCGCGTCGGCGACCTCCTCGAGCGTGGAGCGGAACGCCTCGATCAGCTGCGTCGGCAGCTGGCGCACGAAGCCCACCGTGTCGGCCAGCGTGTACAGCTGGCCGTCGGGGGTCTCTGCACGGCGGACCGTCGGGTCGAGGGTGGCGAACAGCTGGTTCTCCACGAGCACCCCGGCACCGGTGAGCCGGTTGAGGAGCGAGGACTTGCCGGCGTTGGTGTAGCCCGCGATGGCGACGCTCGGCACGGCGTGGGCCTTGCGGCTGGCCCGCTTGGTGTCGCGGCCGGTCTTCATCTCCTTGATCTCGCGGCGGAGCTTGGCCATCCGCTGGTTGATGCGGCGTCGGTCGAGCTCGATCTTCGTCTCACCCGGGCCACGCGAGCCCATGCCCTGGCCGCCGGCTGCCTGGCCACCGGCCTGGCGGGACATCGACTCACCCCAGCCGCGGAGGCGGGGCAGGAGGTACTGGAGCTGGGCGAGCTCGACCTGTGCCTTGCCCTCCTTGGACTTGGCGTGCTGGGCGAAGATGTCGAGGATCAGCGCGGTGCGGTCGATGACCTTGACCTTGACGACGTCCTCGAGGGCGCGCCGCTGGCTGGGGGTCAGCTCGGTGTCACAGATGACCGTGTCAGCGCCCTCCGAGATCACGATGTCGCGCAGCTCCTCGGCCTTGCCCGAGCCGAGGTAGGTGCTGGTGTCGGGCTTGGAGCGGCGCTGGACCACCCCCGCGAGCACGGTCGAGCCGGCGGTCTCGGCCAGGGCGGCCAGCTCGCGCAGCGAGTTGTCGGCGTCCTCGGCCGTGCCGTCGGTCCAGACCGCAGCGAGCACGACGCGCTCGAGGCGCAGCTGCCGGTACTCGACCTCGGTGATGTCCTCGAGCTCGGTGGACAGCCCGGCGACTCGGCGCAGCGCCGCACGCTCCTCGCGGTCGAACTGCTCGCCGTCGTAGGTGTCGTCGTAGGTGTCGAGGTCGTCCGCGGTCGTGCGGAGCAGGTCCTCGTCGGCCAGGGCCTCGGCCCTCAGGTGGAAAAGGTCAGTGCGTGAAGTCATATCCCCTCAAGAGTCTCATCACAGGAACAGGGCAGGCGACCTGTTTATGCCGGGAGTGGGGGTGCTCACGCCGGGGAGTCCCGGTGCCGCGTCGTCGGGCCGCTCGCTAGCGTGTGCGCTGATGAGCCAGAGCGACCACTACTTCACGGCGCAGCCCGCCAGCGCCGGCGAGCAGCGCACCCTGACCGTGTGCCTCGCCGGCCGGCAGCTGAGCGTGCGCACGGCCCCCGGCATCTTCAGCCCCGACGGGCTCGACAAGGGCACGGCCGTGCTGCTGCGGGAGGTGCCGGACCCGCCGGCCACGGGCGACCTGCTCGACCTCGGGTGCGGCTGGGGCCCGGTGGCGCTCACCCTGGCCCTGCTCTCCCCCGGCGCCCGGGTCTGGGCCGTCGACGTCAACGAGCGGTCGCTCGCGCTGGCGCAGGCCAACGCACGGTCCCTGGGCGCCGAGGGCGTCCACGCCGTCAGGCCCGAGGACGTGCCGGACGACGTGCGCTTCGCCGCGATCTGGTCGAACCCGCCGATCCGGGTCGGCAAGGCCGTGCTCCACGAGATGCTGCTGACCTGGCTGCCGCGGCTGGAAGCCGGCGGCACGGCATACCTCGTCGTGCAGAAGAACCTCGGCTCCGACTCCCTGCAGCGCTGGTTGGCCGAGCAGCTGCCGGCCGGCGAGTTCACCGTCTCCCGCTACGCCTCGGACAAGGGCTTCCGGGTGCTGGCGGTCACCCGAGCCGAGGTCACACCAGACGAGGTCACACCAGCCGAGGTCAGACCAGGTTCGTGACGCCGTCGGCGACGAGGGCCGCGGGGCCGGCGAGCTCGACCTCCTGGCCCGGCAGGGCGGTGACCCGCAGGCGTCCACCGGGCACGTCGACGATCCAGGTGTCGGGGGCACCGGCGCCGGCCCACAAGCGGGTGGCGAGGGCCGCCGCGCAGGCACCCGTGCCGCACGAGCGGGTCTCGCCGACGCCTCGCTCGTGGACGCGCATGCTGATGTGGCCCAGGCCGCGGGGGCGCACGAACTCGACGTTGGTGCCCTGCGGCGGCACCGGGTTGACCACCGGCGGCGAGGTGAGGTCGAGGCTGTTCAGGTCGACGGTCTCGGGCAGGGCCACCACCGTGTGCGGGTTCCCGAGGTCGAGGCTGACGGCCGAGAACGGGTCGTGTCCGGGCACGTGCACGAGGGCGTCGATGCCGTCGTCACCGGCGTTCTCGGGGTCGGCGAAGCGCCACGGTCCGAGGTTGACGGCGATGAGGCCGTCGGCCTCGAAGCGGACCCGCTTGACCCCGGACCGGGTCGCGATGGCGAACGCCGAGGCGCTCTCGAGGCCCTCCCGCCGGAGGTAGGCCGCGAACACGCGGGTCCCGTTGCCGCACATCTCCGCGGCGCTGCCGTCGGCGTTGCGGTAGTCCATGAACCAGCGGGCCTCGCTGGCCTGGGCCCGCACGGACTCCTCGCTCGCCGCGACCGTCGGCACGACGCGGATGACGCCGTCGCCGCCGATGCCTGCGCGCCGGTCGGCGAGCAGCGCCGCCTGGCTCGGCATCAGGTCGTGGGTCCCGTCGAGGTCGGGCACGAGCACGAAGTCGTTCTCGGTGCCGTGCCCCTTGGTGAAGGCGAGCTGGTCAGCCATGCCGCTCATTCTCGCTGATCGCGCCGCGGACGACGTCGACGGCTCGCGCGACGACGTCGTCGACCCTCGGGTCGAGCCACGTCACCCGCGGGTCGGGGCGGAACCACGACTGCTGCCGCCGCGCGAGGCGCCGGGTCAGGGCCGCGGTCTGGCGCTGAGCCTCCTCCTCGGTGAGGGCCCCGTCGAGCTCGGCCAGCGCCTGGGCGTAGCCGATCGCGCGGGAGGCGGTGCGCCCCTCGCGCAGGCCGACCTGCTCGAGGCCGCGCACCTCGTCGAGCAGCCCGTCACGCCACATCCGCCGCACCCGTTCCTCGATGCGCTCGTCGAGCACCGGGCGCGGCACGTCGAGGCCCAGGGCCACGGTGGGCGAGAGGTACTCGCGGCTCGGCATGGTCGCCGAGAAGGGGCGCCCGGTCAGCTCGATGACCTCCAGCGCCCGGACGATCCGCCGCGTGTTGCCCGGCTCGATGGCGTCAGCGGCGACCGGGTCGGACTCGCGGAGCCGCTCGAACATCGCGGGGGTGCCGACCGTCTCGGCCTCGGCCTCCAGCCGGCGCCGGACCTCGGGATCGGTCGGCGGGATCTCGAGCCGGTCGAGGGCCGCCCTCACGTAGAGCCCCGAGCCGCCGGTGACGACGGGGTGCAGCCCGCGGGCGAGGATGTCGGCCAGGTCGGCGCGGGCCGCCTGCTGGTAGGCCGCGACGCTGGCTTCCTCGGTCACCTCGAGGACGTCGAGCTGGTGGTGGGGTATGCAGCGCCGCTGCTCCGGGGGCAGCTTCGCCGTGCCGATGTCCATGCCGCGGTAGAGCTGCGAGGCGTCGGCGTTGACCACCTCGCCGCCGAGCTCCTCGGCGAGGTGCAGGGCGAGGTCGGACTTGCCGGTGGCCGTGGGGCCGACGACGGCGACGACGACCGGCTGCTCCTTCGGGCCGCCCATCTCCTACAGGTCGTGCTCGTCGGGGGCGTCGTGCCCGAACGGGTCGGGGTCGACGCCGGGCATCCAGGTGTGGCCGGGCTTTCCCCAGCCGTTGCGCCTGACCGCCTTCTTCGCCTTCCTGCCCCACTTGTCGTTGAGCCGGTCGACGTAGAGGAACCCGTTGAGGTGGTCGTACTCGTGCTGCATGCACCGGGCGAACCAGCCGGTCGCCTCGAAGGAGATCTCGTTGCCGTCGACGTCGAAGCCCGTGATGCTGGCCTTCTCGCCCCGCTTGAGCGGGAAGCTCTCACCGGGCACCGACAGGCAGCCCTCGACGTCGTCGTGGGGGTCGGGGTCCTCCTGAGCCGGCTTCGACGGGCTCACGTAGGGGTTGACGATGACGCCGCGCTCGGGTGCGCCGTCGGAGTTCTCCATCTGCCAGGTGAAGATGCGCAGGCCCACCCCGATCTGCGGGGCGGCCAGGCCCACGCCGTGGGCGGCATCCATCGTCTCGAACATGTCCTCCACCAGGGCCCGGAGGTCGTCGTCGAAGGACCCCACCGGCTGGGCGCGCTGGTGCAGGACTGGCTCTCCGGTGATCACGATGGGGCGCACGGTCATGGCGGGCAGTCTCCCAGACCCTCGAGTCGCGTACCGCGTGGGGCTGGGGCACGGTGGAGGGGTCCGCGGGGCCACTCGTGGTCGACACATGACACCAGCGAAGGAACCACCGAAGGAGATCCCGCCATGGGCATGTTCGACAAGATGAAGGACAAGGCCGGCGAGCTGGCCAACGAGCACGACGACCAGGTCGAGCAACAGAGCGACGCCGCGCTCGACCGCGGCAAGCGGATGGCCGACGAACGCCTCGGCGACCAGCATGCCGAGCAGGTCGACAAGGGCCGCGACATCCTCGACGACCGCATCGGCAGTGGCGGGGGCGACGAGGGCCAGACCCCTCCGTGAGCCAGACCCCTGTCCGCCACCGTGTGTGACAGGTCAGAACGCCAGGAGCGCCGGGCCCGATCGGGTCCGGCGCTCCTGGCGTTCCCCGGCGTCAGCCGCGGGCCTCAGCTGGTGGCCTCAACTGGTGGCCTCAGCTGGTGGCGCAGGCCGGCTGCGAGGCCGCTGACGGCTGCGGGCGCCCGACCCCTGGCATGCCCAGCGAGACGGCCGGCTTGCCGGGCACCGGGGCGTCCTGGAGCGCCTGCCAGGCGTCGCCACCGGCGGTGCGCCGCACGGCATACGGGCCACCGCTCAGGGCGGCGTCTGCGACCAGGTGGTGCGGTGCGCCGTAGGTGACGCCGACGGTGACCATGTCGCCCGGCCGCGGCTTCTCCGCTCCCTCGGGCACGGCGAAGTGGACCAGCCGGTTGTCGCGGGCGCGGCCGGACAGGCGCTGGGTCTCGGTGTCCTTGCGGCCCTCGCCGGTGGCGACGAGCACCTCGATCTCGCGGCCCTCGATGGCGCGGTTCTCGGCCCAGGAGATCTCCTCCTGCACCGCGATGAGCCGGTCGTAGCGCTCCTGCACCACGGCCTTGGGCACCTGGTCCTCCATCGTGGCCGCCGGGGTTCCGGGCCGGATCGAGTACTGGAAGGTGAAGGCGCTGGAGAACCGGGAGGCGCGCACGACCTCGAGGGTCTGCTCGAAGTCCTCGTCGGTCTCGCCGGGGAAACCGACGATGATGTCGGTCGTGATGGCCGCGTCGGGGATCTGTTCGCGGACCCGGTCGATGATGCCGAGGAACTTCGCGCTGCGGTAGGACCGGCGCATCTCCCTCAGCACCTTGTCGGAGCCGGACTGCAGCGGCATGTGCAGGCTCGGCATGACGTTGGGCGTCTCGGCCATGGCGGCGATGACGTCGTCGGTGAAGGCCGCCGGGTGCGGGCTGGTGAACCGCACCCGCTCCAGCCCCTCGATCTCACCGCAGGCGCGCAGCAGCTTGCCGAAGGCCAGGCGGTCGCCGAACTCGACGCCGTAGGTGTTGACGTTCTGGCCCAGCAGGGTGATCTCGACGACGCCCTGGTCGACCAGCGCCTGCACCTCGGCGAGCACGTCGCCGGGGCGGCGGTCGGCCTCCTTGCCGCGCAGGCTGGGCACGATGCAGAACGTGCAGGTGTTGTTGCAGCCCACCGAGATCGACACCCAGCCGCTGTAGGCGGAGTCGCGTCGGGTCGGCAGCGTGGACGGGAAGACCTCGAGGCTCTCGAGGATCTCGACCTGCGCCTCCTTGTTGTGGCGGGCCCGGTCGAGCAGCGCGGGGAGGCTACCGATGTTGTGGGTGCCGAAGACGACGTCGACCCAGGGCGCCTTCTTCACGATCGTGTCCCGGTCCTTCTGGGCCATGCAGCCACCGACCGCGATCTGCATCTCCGGGTTGCGGGTCTTGGCCGGGCGCAGCTGGCCGAGGTTGCCGTAGAGCTTGTTGTCGGCGTTCTCGCGCACCGCGCAGGTGTTGAAGACGACGACGTCCGCGGCGTCGGGTCGCTCCCCCGGCGCCAGGCTGTTGACGTCGACGTAGCCGGCCGTCTCGAGGAGGCCGGCCAGTCGCTCGGAGTCGTGGACGTTCATCTGGCACCCGTGGGTGCGCACGTCGTAGGTCTTCTGCGTCGTCTGTGTGCTCATCGCACCGACAAGGGTACGTGCTGCGCACGACCCGGTACGCCGCACGGGCTGCCCACATCGGTGCCCCTGCTTCTCGGAGCATCAAGGCGGCCAGCGTCACGACGGGGACCGAGCAGCGTGACGGCCACTTCCGGACCCTTGGACACCGCCCCTGGCGGCCACCCTCGCGGTGGACGTCAGGGGCAGTCTCATGCCCACTGCTGGGCAGGCGTCAACGCCCCCGGAGGTCGACGAGCAGGGGCGGGGTCGCCACGACCAGCAGGACCAGGGCTGGCGCGAGGAGCACGGTGAACCCGAGGGCGAGGTAGCCCGCGGCTCCGGCCACTCCCCCGACGAAGAACAGCCCGACGAGTCCGGCGAGCAGGCCGAGCTTGCCGAGGTCGGCCACGACGGGCGGTTGGCCGGGCATGCGGCTGCGGTAGGCGGCCTTGCCCAGCTCGATGCCGATGTCGGTGACCATGCCCGTGACGTGCGTGGTGCGGATCTGGGCGGCGGAGATCTTGGTGATGATCGCGTTCTGCAGCCCCATCGTGAAGCAGAGCACGGCGACGAAGACCAGGTCGCGGTGCCGCCACGTCAGCTGGTCGGCGAGGCCGCCGAAGGCGAGGATCAGGAGCGCCTCCAGCACGAGGACGTTGGCGAACCGGGCCTCGTGGTGGCGACGCCGTCCCCAGTTGAACACGACCGCGCAGGTGCCGGCACCGAGGACGAAGCACGTGATCGCCTCCAGCCCGATGCCGACCAGGCGCATCGATCCCAGGACCAGGTGGTCGGCCACGGAGGCGGTGAGGCCGGTC
Source organism: Pedococcus cremeus (assembly GCF_900111375.1). GTDB lineage: Bacteria > Actinomycetota > Actinomycetes > Actinomycetales > Dermatophilaceae > Pedococcus_A > Pedococcus_A cremeus. The sequence goes on along the minus strand of NZ_FOHB01000003.1, from coordinate 331,556 downwards.
ATGTGGGAGGTGTAGACGGACACCGCCACGAAGCCCACCGAGTTGAGCATGCCGGCGATGAAGGCCAGCAGGTTGGCCAGGTGTCGGTTGCGCCGTGACGTCCGGGTGGCACCGGCGACCGTGCGCAGGCGCCGGGCAGCGAGTCCGGCGAAGCTCGGCGACTGCGGTGGTGACACGCAGCGAGGATACGGACCTCAGTCGCGCCGGTGCTCCGGCGCCTCGGCCAAGGCCTCGCGGATCACGGCGAACGCCATCGAGGACGGGTACCCCTTGCGCGCCAGCATCCCTGCCAGCCTGCGGGTCTGGACGGTCGCGTCGAGACCGTGCATGGTCCGCAGCTTCTTGTCGACCAGCGCCCGGGCGCGCTCGCGCTCGTCCTCGGGGTCGATGTCGGCGAGGGCGGCCTGGGCCGTCTCGGGGTCGACGCCCTTGGTGCGCAGCTCCTGGGCGAGAGCCCTGGTCGCCAGGCCGCGACCGGCCTGCTGGGAGCGGACCAGCATGCCGGCGAACGCCTCGTCGTCGACCAGCCCCACCTCCGCCATGCGGTCGAGGACGACCTCGGCCACCTCGTCGGGGCAGTTGCGCTGCCGCAGCTTGTCGCGCAGCTGCTGGCGGCTTCGTGGCGCCATGGCGAGCTGGCGCAGCACGATCTGACGGGCCACGTCGTAGGGGTCGGGCTCGTCGTCGCGTCCCTGGAGGTCCTGCTCCGGGTCCGGGGGTGCAGTGCGTCGGCGTCGGCGTGTCCGCGTCCGGTCTCCCTGCGCCTCAGGGGTGGTGGAGGAGGACGACGCGGCCAGGGCCGCCTGGAGGGCAGCCCTGGCCGCGTCATGACGTTCGCTCATGAAGGGAGTCCGTCGATCCGTCGGGGTTCGTGGAGGTCGTCGAGCTCGTTGCGGCCCGACGATCAGAAGTCGACCGGGACCTCGACCACCGGGTCGGCCGGCTTGTCGACCTGCGGGCCGATGCCGAGCTTCTCCTTGATCTTCTTCTCGATCTCGTCGGCGAGGTCGGGGTTGTCCTTGAGGAAGGCGCGGGCGTTCTCCTTGCCCTGCCCGAGCTGGTCGCCCTCGTAGGTGTACCAGGCACCGGCCTTGCGGACGAAGCCCTGCTCGACACCCATGTCGATCAGGCCGCCCTCACGGGAGATGCCCTGCCCGTAGAGGATGTCGAACTCGGCCTGCTTGAACGGCGGCGAGACCTTGTTCTTGACGACCTTGACGCGGGTCCGGTTGCCGACCGGCTCGCTGCCGTCCTTGAGGGTCTCGATGCGGCGGACGTCGAGGCGCACCGACGCGTAGAACTTCAGCGCCTTGCCACCGGTGGTGGTCTCGGGCGAGCCGAACATCACGCCGATCTTCTCGCGCAGCTGGTTGATGAAGATCGCCGTCGTGCCGGTGGTGTTGAGGGCACCGGTGAGCTTGCGCAGCGCCTGCGACATCAGGCGGGCCTGGAGACCCACGTGGCTGTCGCCCATCTCGCCCTCGATCTCGGCGCGCGGCACGAGGGCCGCGACCGAGTCGATGACGATGATGTCGATGGCGCCGGAGCGGATCAGCATGTCGGCGATCTCGAGGGCCTGCTCACCGGTGTCGGGCTGGCTCACCAGCAGCCCGTCGGTGTCGACGCCGAGCTTCTTGGCGTAGTCGGGGTCGAGGGCGTGCTCGGCGTCGATGAACGCTGCGATGCCACCGTTGCGCTGCGCGTTGGCCACGGCGTGGAGAGCCACGGTCGTCTTACCGGAGGACTCCGGCCCGTAGATCTCGACGACACGGCCGCGCGGGAGGCCACCGATGCCGAGGGCGACGTCGAGGGAGATCGACCCGGTGGGGATCACCTCGATGGGCGGGCGGACGTCGTCGCCCAGCCGCATCACGGCGCCCTTGCCGTGGTTCTTCTCGATCTGGCCCATCGTGGTCTCGAGGGCCTTGAGCTTCATGTCCTGGCTGCTGCCAGCGTTCACGGCCTGGTTCGGGCGAGCCATCGCCACACCTGCTTTCTGTTCGTCGTGTCGGGTGCGCCTGCCTTCGACCCGCACCAGTTCTCGTGTCGACTTCTCGTCGGCACCATGGTCGATCTGCTGTCGGGTCAGACGCTAGGAGCCAGCACCGACAGCCGACCCTGCCGCCGACGGATCGGTGGATGGTGTGACTGCGGAGAGGACTCCTGTGGACGAATTTAGCCGAACACGTGTTCGAAGTCTGCAGGCGCGTGACGACACGCCGCGGAAGATTGTGGAGGCCGCTCTCAGGTGCCGGGACGGCTCATCGGGGTGTGCGGGATGCCGTCCTCGACGAACCCGCGGCCGTTCGGCACGAACCCGAACCGCTCGTACCAGTCCACCAGGTGCGACTGCGCGTCCAGCACGACCTCGCGCTCCCCCGCCAGGGCCAGTGCCTCCGTGACGAGTCCCGCTGCCAGTCCGTCGCCCCGGGCGTCGGTCCGCGTGGCCACCCGGCCGATCCGGAGCCGGTCGCCGTCGTCGAGCAGCCTGAGGGTCGCCACCGGCAGCCCCTCGCGCTCGACCCACAGGTGGCGCGTCGCCGGCTCGAGGTCGCGGCCGTCCAGGTCGAGGTAGGGGCAGTCCTGCTCCACCACGAAGACCTCCGCGCGCAGCGCCCACAGCCGGTAGGCCGTCTCGGCCGACAGCTCGGCGAAGGCCGCCACCCGGACGTCGTGCGCCGGCGCCAGGCCCGCCGGACGGACAGGCAGCTCACCAGCCAAGGGTTCCGGGTCCTCCCTTGAAGGGGCCGACCACCGCGGAGGTGATCCAGCCGCCGTAGAAGCCCCCCGGCTGGGGCTGCACCTGCTCGCCGTCGACGAAGCACGCGTCGACCAGCCCGGGCATGACGGCGATGTGGCCGGCGATCGCACGGAAGCCTTCGGTCGGGTGCGGGTACCACCACGCCGCCCGCCGGGCCACGACGTCGCCGGACACCAGGTCGCCGTAGGCCGCCTGGCCCTTCCACTCGCACACCGAGGATCCCGGCACCGGCCGCACCGAGCCGGGGACGAAGCTCTCCGGTGGCAGGTAGTAGGTCGGCGGGTGGCTGGTCTCGAGGACCCGGTGCCCCTCGGTGGTGTCGGCGACCACCTGGCCACCGAGCACCACCTGCAGGCGGGCGGTGGTCCGCTCCAGGCGGGGCGGTCGCGGGTAGTCCCACACTGACTGCTGGCCGGGGCCCGGCGGGACAGGACGTGGACGACTCACGCGGCCAGCCTAGGATGAGCCGGTGGCCCCGGCTCCGTGCAGGTCGGCCAGCAGGTCGGCCGGCAGGTCCTCGAGCAGCGCAGCGAGCAGCTCGTCGTGCCACCCGTACATGAGCGTGTGCCGGCCACCTTCGACGGCGTGCACGGTGAAGCCCGACGCCGACAGCCGAAGCCGCTCGGCCGCCGAGACGTAGTCGCTCGGTTCGGCCACGACCAGCGACGAGCGCGACGCGTCCCGAGGCGTGAGGTCGCGGCCGGCGGCGCTGCGGACGAACGACGCGCTCGTCGCGGGGTCCCACTGACGCGCCGCCTCCGCCTCGATGGCCACCTCGTCCTCGCTGAACCACGGTCGCTCGGCGCGCAGCCACGGCGCGGTGCGCTGGGCGCGGTTGGCCCGCATGCGCGGCAGCGGGTCGCCCTGGAGGGGCGCGGTCGTCAGGCCGATGTCGAGGTACGCCGCGTGCCCGGCTCCCAGCCGGTCGGCGGCGACGGCAAGCACCATGCCGCCCATGGAGTGGCCCACGGCCAGCTCGGGCCGGGCCGGCACGGCGGCGAGCGCCGCGTCAGCGAAGGACTCGATGGACGCGTCGGGGTCGGGCTCCGACCGCCCGTGCCCCGGGAGGTCGGGTGCGACCACGTGGAAGCCGCATTCGGCGAGCGCCGGGCCGAGCCGGTGGAAGACGCGGCTGGACGCGGACATGCCGTGCAGCAGCACGGCATACCGGTTCCCACCGCCCCACTCGCGCACCGCGAGGGTCACGAGAGCAGCAGCTTCTCCAGGCGGCGCGCGGTGCCGAGCACGCCGAGCGCGCCGAGGACGACGAGGTAGAGCACGTGCCAGAAGATGCCGGCGTCGACCTCGCCCAGCATGAGCCCGCGCTCCAGCGCGACCCCGTGGTAGAGCGGCGTGAGCTGGACGACCCACTGGAGGGCGGCGGGGTAGGTCGACAGCGGGAAGAAGGTGGCCGAGAACAGGAACATCGGCTGGATGGCCAGCGTGATGTAGTCGAAGTCCACCCAGGAGCGCATGAAGGTGGTGGCGAACATCCCGACCGCCGCGAAGGCGAACCCGATGAACACGGCGGCGGGCAGGGCCAGCAGCGCCCACCACGACTGCACCGCCCCGGCGAACGCGGCCACGAGCAGGAACAGCGCGGAGTACATGCCGCCCCGGATGAGCGACCACGAGATCTCGCCGACCGCGATGTCGCGCGGTCCCATCGGTGTCGCGAGCACCGAGTCGTAGAGCTTGGCGTAGCGCAGCTTGAAGAAGACGTTGAACGTCGAGTCCATGACCGCACCGTTCATCGCCGAGGCGGCGAGCAGGGCCGGCGCGACGAACTGGAGGTAGCCGACCTCGGCGCCACTGTCGGTGCGCACCGTCTGGACCAGGGCGCCGATGCCGACACCGATGGAGAACAGGTAGAACACCGGTTCGGCGAAGCCGGTGACCAGCGCGATCCAGCCGTGCCGGAAGGAGGTGACGTTGCGCTCGACGAGCATGCGGGCCAGGCCCGCGCCCGCGGGCATCGGCACCAGGCGGGCGAGCCGGGAGGCCGCCGACGGGGTGGCGGCGGTGGCGCTCACGTGACCAGCCTCCTGCTGAAGGAACGGACGGCCAGCAACCAGCCCACGACGACGAAGGCGACCAGCACGAGCAGGTGCAGCGCCAGCCAGCCCCAGCGGACGTCGCCGGTCGCGACCATGCGGCTGGACTCCACGCCGTGCCACAGCGGGGTGGCCCAGGCGACGGGCTGCATCCACACCGGCAGCTGGGTGATCGGGAAGAAAGTGCCGGAGAACAGCATCAGCGGCGTCATCACCCAGCGGAAGAGGATGTTGAACCCGTTGTCGCCCTCCTGCCGGGCCGTGAAGGCGAAGAGGGGCACGGTGAAGGCCATGCCGGTCAGCACCGCGACGGGCAGGGACAGCAGGGCCCACCACGACGAGAACCCGCCGAACAGGGCCGCGACGCCCATGAAGATCGCGGTGGCCACCGTCAGGTGCCCCACGATCGAGAGCAGGTGCCCGATGAGGATGTCGCGCACGCCCAGCGGGGTGGCCAACATGGCGTGGTAGCCCATGTTCCACTTGATGTAGCCGAGCACCTGGTAGGTGGACTCGCCCATCGCCACCCACATCGCCTGGGTCGCCACGATGGCCGGCACCACGAACTGCAGGTACGGGACGCCGTCGACGCCGCCGGCCCGGTCGTCGACGAGGCTGCCGAGGCCGACGCCCATGGAGAGCAGGAAGAACAGCGGCGACAGGAAGCGCCCGATGATGCTGCCGCGCCACGTGCGCTTGTAGACCACCAGCAGGTACTCGAAGACGGCGCCCCAGCGCTCGCTGGTGCTCAGCGGCTGCCGGACGCCGTGGTGGGCCCGGTCCCCCGACAGCGTCGGGACGGTGGTGGCGCTCATCAGTCGACCAGCGTCCGGCCGGTCAGGTGCAGGAAGACGTCCTCGAGGGTCGCGCGCCGCACCAGGGACGACAGGGGCGCGATGCCGCGGGAGTGGACGACCGCCGCCGCCTCGTCACCGTCGTCGGTGTAGACCAGCAGCCGGTCGGGCAGCACCTCGACCCGCTTGCCGATGCCGGTGACCTGCTCGGCGAAGTCCTTGTGGTCCTCGGCGTCGAAGCGCAGCTCGAGCACCTCACGGGTGGAGTACTCCTCGATCAGCTGGCGGGGAGACCCCTCGGCGACGATCTTCCCGTGGTCCATGACGACGAGGCGGTCGCAGAGCTGCTCGGCCTCGTCCATGTAGTGGGTCGTCAGCACCAGCGTCACGCCGGAGCGCTTCAGCCGGAACAGCCTGTCCCACAACACGTGTCGCGCCTGGGGGTCGAGGCCGGTGGTCGGCTCGTCGAGCAGCAGGATCTCCGGGGAGTTGATGAGCGACCGGGCGATGGTCAGGCGCCGCTTCATGCCGCCCGACAGCGGCTCGACCCGGTCGCCCGCCCGGTCGGTCAGCTGGGCGAAGTCGAGCAGCTCGGCGGCCCGCGACCGGACCTCCCTGCGGGAGAGCCCGAAGTATCGGCCGTAGATCCAGAGGTTCTCCTCGACGGTCAGCTCCTCGTCGAGGGTGTCGCGCTGCGGCACCACGCCGAGCCGGGCGCGGATGGCCGGCCCGTCGGTCGCCGGGTCGAGGCCGAAGAGACGCAGCTCGCCGCCGGACACCGGCGAGACGCACCCGACCATGCGCATGGTCGACGACTTGCCGGCACCGTTGGGCCCGAGGAACCCGAACGCCTCCCCCTTGCGCACCGCGAAGTCGATGCCGTCCACGGCGCGGAAGTCGCCGAACGTCTTGGTCAGCCCAGTGGCGCTCAGCAGGATGTCGTCCCCAGTCACAGACGCCACGCTAGCGAACAGGAGCGACAGTCCTCATCCCCGTTACGGGTGTGGCGCGACCGGATACCGGCCGTCGCGTCCTCAGCGGGCTGCTGCGAGCTCGCCCAGGAGGGTGCGGCACAGCTCGCCGGCCGGCTGCGGGCGCAGCCGGGCGTGCCCGGTTCCGGACCAGAGGTGCACCAGGTCGGCCTCGCCGGTGGCCTTGCCGTGGGCCCGCAGCGGCGCCGTCACGTGGTGGACGTGCGGGTATGCCGCGGGGGCACCCGCGCCGTAGCCGTCCGTCCACGCGGTGCGCAGGGCCCGGGCGCTGCGGCCCGTGAATGCCCGGGTCACCACGGTGCCCTCGCGGTGGGTCAGCGCATGGGCGTGCACCGGCGCGGTCCCGGCCTCGGGAGACGTGAGGAAGGCGGTGCCGAAGGCGGCCGCGTCGGCTCCGGCGGCCAGCACCTCGGCCGCCTCCCCACCGGTCATCAGCCCCCCGGCCGCGATGAGGGGCAGGTCGGTGCGGGCCCGCACCTCGCGCACCAGGTCACGCACGGGCAGCTGCTCGCGACCGGTGTCGACCGGCCCGCCACGATGACCACCGGCCTCCCAGCCCTGCGCGACGACCCCATCGACGCCGAGAGCGGCCGCCCACTCGACCTCGGCCGGCTCGTTGAGGGTGGTCCACACCTCGACGCCCGCAGTCTGCAGCCGCGCGACGACCTCGGCCGGCGGCCACCCGAAGGCGAAGCTCACCAGCGCCGGGCGCGCGTCCACCAGCACGTCGACCTTGGCGGCGAAGTGGTCGTCGTCGTAGCGGGGGGTGCCCAGCTCGACGCCCGCGGCAGCCGCCCACGGTGCCAGCCTCGCGGCATACTCCTGCGCCGCAGCCGTCATCGACGGCTCGTCCGGCGACGGGGCGAAGATGTTGACGCCGAACGGCTCTGACGTGCGGGCGCGCAGGTCGGCGATGTCGGAACGCAGGCGCTTCGGCGTGAGGTAGGCGCCGGCGAGGAACGGGAAGCCGCCGGCCTCGGCGACCGCGGCCGCCAGGTCGACGGTGCTCGGGCCGCCGGCCATCGGCGCGAGCACGACGGCCGAGCGGGTCCAGGCGGTGCTCACGCGGGGGTCACTTCTTCGCGCGGTGCTCGACGCCGAGCCGGCGCGACTCGGGCACGTCCATGTCGTCGCAGAGCGCCAGCCACACCGCGCGCGGTGGGTCACCCTCCTCGAGGGCCTGCAGGGCGGTGCGGTTGCCGAGCGCGCCGATGACGTGGTCGCGCGCCAGCGAGCCGGCGTAGGACTCGCCGAACTCGTCGTTCATCAGGCTCCAGAAGTGGCTCAGCCGCACGGCTGCGAGTCTGTCACAGGCCGGTGGCGGTCAGTCGAGGTGCCGGAACCGGGGCCAGAGCGTGGCCCAGTCCGCTACCGGTCCGGTGCAGACGGCTACCGGGGCGCCCTGCTCCTCGTTGTCGACGCCGATCCCGTTGTCGAGGCGCGCGACCACGTCGCACCGGGCGAACAGGTCGGCCACGTGCGGCGCCTGCCAGCCCACCAGGACGACGGTGTCGACGTCGGCCGCCGGAGGTCGGTCGGCGAGCGCGTTCTGGCCGCTGTGGGGGGTCGGCAGGCCGAGGGCCGGCCCCAGCCGTGCGAGGGCCCCGGCCTCGCCGTAGTTGCTGGTGACGACGGCCGCGTGCCGGCCGGCGGCAACGGATCGCCAGGCCTGTGCCACCTGCTCGACGTAGGCGGGCCAGCCCACCTGGTCGCCGACGAGGGGCCCCAGTGCGGGTACCGGTGTGCGCCCCAGGACGCCGAGCGGCACCACCGGCAGGGCCAGCACCATCGCGAAGGCGGCGTTCAGCACCAGGCCCACACCGAAGGCGCGGCGCCACCGGGCTCGCGTGGCGAGCCAGCGCGCCACCGGCACGCAGCCCGCGGCATACATGACGGTCAGCAGGTGCACGGGGTAGTGCGGCTGGGCACCGGAGGCCAGGGTGAAGGCCACGAGCACGCCGAACGCCACGACGAGGAAGCCGACCTCGTGGCGCCGCGGCGCCCGCAGCAGCCACCCCAGGCCCACGCCCCACACGACGGCCAGCACGGGGCCGAGCATGATGAGCAGGAGTGGCAGCGCAAGGGACCGCACCTCGCCGGCGTTGTTCTGCGCCAACGCCTTTCCCATCGCGAGCTGAGGCCAGTCGTGGGTGGCCTGGTAGACCAGGTTCGGCGCCGCTAGCAGTGCCGCGACGGCGCCGCCGGCCCACAGCCACGGGGTCCGGAACACGCGACGAGGGCCGAGGACGATCAGCCCCGCCGCCAGCGCCAGCCCGAGCACGACGACGAGCAGCCGGCTCCACGAGGCGACCCCCGCCACGGCCCCGACCGCGAGCCACCACCGGTCACGGCTCCGCACGGCCCGCACCGCGGCGAGGGTCGCTGCCAGCCAGAACGCCTGGTCGAGCGTCGAGGTGAGCAGCAGGTGGCCGAGCATCAGTGGCATCGCCGAGAAGGCGTAGCCCCACGCCGCCAGCGCCTGGGCGCCCCGGCCGCCGCCGAGCTCACGGGCCAGCAGGGCCACGAGGAGCACCGAGACCGCCGAGGCGAACGTCGCCGGGGTGCGCACCGCCCACGGCTCGTCGGCGACGGAGGCGAGGGTGCGGGCGAGGAACGGCACCAGCGGCGGCTGGTCGACATAGCCCCAGGCCGGCGGCAGCATCCGGAAGTAGAGCTCGTCGCGGTGCCAGCCGTAGCCGAGGCTCGCCACCGTGAGCACCACGGCCTGGGTGACGGCGGCGGGCAGCACCCAGCGCCAGGCCACCCCGGGACGACCGGGTGCGCCGTCCCGAGCGGACCGTGGGCCGGTCGCCGGCTCGCTCTGCGGCGCGGGCCGCTGGTCGCGGTCGCCCACGGCCGCAGGTGGACTCGTCACCGTCAGCCGACCAGCGAGATGTCGCCGAAGGACCCGACCGAGGTGCCGCCGCGCAGGGCGGAACCGGTGCCCCGGTACAGGTACAGCGTCGCGGACCTCCTGGCGAGGACGTCGGGGTGGCCGTCGGAGTCGAAGTCACCCACGCCGAGGACGGTGTCCATGCCGCCCCAGCCGGTGCCGAGCCGCCAGCCGGTCCTCCAGCCGCCACGGCCGTCGGTGCGGTAGAGCAGCAGGTCACCGGTGGAGGCGCTGCGGGCCACGAGGTCGGGGTTGCCATCGCGGTCGAAGTCGCCCACGGCGGCGAGGCGGTCGATGCCGCCCCAGCCGGTGCCCATGACCCGCGAGCCGCCCAGGAAGCCGCCGAGGCCGTTGCCGCCGTAGACGCGGAGCCGGCCCTGTGGGTCCACGGCCAGCAGGTCGGGGTGCCCGTCGCCGGTCACGTCGCCCGGGGCGACGACCTCGCGGAGCGCTCCCCACCCGCTGCCGACCACGCGGGGTGCGGCGAGCGCCCCTCTGCCGTTCCCGGCATACAGCAGGAGGGCGCCGTCCGAGTGGCGCCGGGCCAGCACGTCGACGTGCCCGTCGCCGTCGAAGTCCCCGGCCCGCAGGAGGAGGTCCGCGGAGGAGAAGCTCGCGGTGTTGCCGGCGAAGGCGGCACGCCAGCCACCGGTGCCGTTGGCGCGCAACACCTCCACGCGACCCGTCGAGCGCCGGCCGACCAGGTCGGGCGCGCCGTCCTCGTCGACGTCCGTCGCGCGGACCGCTCCGTTCGGGCGGAGCAGGCCCATGCGCTGCTTGAGGGTCAGGACGCGCAGGGCGGCTGCGTGGACCTGCCGGGTGAAGGTCGGGCTGTCGGCCATGCGCGCCCGGATGGCCCTGGTGATCGCGGGCGCCTGGGTGGCGTCGACGGTGAGGACGAGGTCGCCACCGGCGGCGAGGAACTTCACGGCCCTCGTCCCCGGAGACCACGCCGCGAGCTGCTTGGCATGGCCGATGTCGTCGGAGACGACGACCCCGCGGAAGTTCATGTCGCGGCGGATCATTCCTCCGATGACGTTGGGCGAGAAGGCTGCCGGGTTCTTCGCGTCGATCCTCGTGTAGACGGCCGAGGAGACCATGACGACCTCGGAGCCGGCTGCGACCGCGTCGCGGAAGGGCTTGAGGTAGGGGTCCGTCGAGGTCGTCGTGCGGTCGGTGACGCCGCTGCTCGTGTCGGTGTTGGCGGTGACCCGGCCCAGCCCGGGGAAGTGCTTCACCGCGGTCATCACCCCGCCGGCCCGCATGCCCGAGGTGAAGGCGGCGCTGTGCGCGCCGACCCTGGTCGTGGTGAAGCCGAACTCGCGGTCGTAGGCGCCGATGGGGGCGTTCGACGGGGCGAAGGCCGCGCTGGGCACCGTGTCGGCGACCGGGGCGAGGTCGAGGTTCACCCCGGCGGCCCTCAGCTCGCCGGCCCAGGTCCGGGCCCGCGCGATGTGCGTCGAGGTGCTCCAGGTGCCCTGCGTCAGGGCGCTCGGGATCCGGGAGAAGCCCGCGCCCTGGAGCACCTGCACCTGGCCGCCCTCCTGGTCGGCGGCGACGACGAGCGGCACTCCGCCCGTGGCGCTCGCGGTCGCCTTGGCCCGCAACGCCTTCGTGACCGACGCGGTCCCGCTGACGCCCGCCTGGCTGCGGCCGGTGAGGATCACCGACCCGACGTGCTGCTGCGAGATGGCCGAGCCCACGGCGGACGACACCCCGGTGGCCGGCGTACCCACCATCAGGACCTGGCCCACGCGCTGGGCCTCCGTCATCCGCGCGAACACGTCCTCGGCCGGGCTGCGCGTCACCGGAGGAGCGGTGGCCCGTGCCGGGGTGGCCTGCAGGCCCACGGCCATCGCGACGGCCAGGACGAAGGTCACCGGCGCGCGCAGTGCGATGGGCTCCATCACAGATTCCCCCTGTCCTCGATGACCGTCCCTGTCCGGCCACGGTCGTGCGACGACTCCAGTGTGCGCCTGTCGTGCCGCGCGCCCGGCAGTTCCAGCGAGGACCCTAGGGATGACCGGCACCGGGTGAGGCCCGAATCGCCGCAACTGCCCCGAAAGCCGCACCCACACCCTTCCCGCGCCGCTGTCGGTGCCCGGTGGCACGCTTGTCGCAATGGCTCGCCAGACCGGCACCGACGTGCTCGACCGCTTCTCCCCCGCCACCTCCGCGTGGTTCCGGGGATCCTTCAGCGAGCCCACGCAGGCCCAGGCCGGCGCGTGGCAGACGATCAGCTCGGGCCAGCACGCGCTCGTGGTGGCGCCGACCGGTTCGGGCAAGACGCTCTCGGCCTTCCTCTGGGCGCTCGACCGGCTCGCGAGCCAGCCGCCGCCGGAGGAGCGCCTGCGCCGCTGCCGCGTGCTCTACGTCTCCCCCATGAAGGCCCTCGCCGTCGACGTCGAGCGCAACCTGCGCTCCCCTCTCGTGGGCATCGGCCACGCCGCGACCCGGCTGGGGCTGCCCGAGCCCGACATCACCGTGGCCGTGCGCTCCGGCGACACCCCGGCCAACGAGCGCCGTGCGTTCGCCCGCACTCCCAGCGACATCCTCATCACCACCCCCGAGTCGCTCTTCCTCCTGCTCACGTCCGCCGCCCGCGACGCCCTCGCCGGGGTCGAGACGGTGATCCTCGACGAGGTGCATGCCGTCGCCGGCACCAAGCGGGGAGCCCACCTCGCCCTGACCCTGGAGCGCCTCGACGCCCTGCTCGACCGACCCGCCCAGCGGATCGGCCTGTCGGCCACCGTCGAGCCCGTCGACGAGGTCGCCCGCTACCTCGCCGGCGGCCGGCCCGTCGAGGTGGTGCGTCCTCCGTCGACCAAGGAGTGGGACCTCGACGTCGTCGTGCCCATCGCCGACATGTCCTCGCTCGGTGAGGTCGTGCTCGACGACCTCACCGGCCCGGCTGCCGGCGCCGAGCGACGTGCCTCCATCTGGCCGCACGTCGAGGAGCGCATCGTCGACCTCATCGCCGAGCACCGGTCGACACTGGTGTTCGCCAACTCCCGGCGCCTCGCGGAGCGGCTCACCTCCCGCCTCAACGAGATCTGGGAGGAGCGCCTCGAGGAGGCGGCTCAGGAGGCCGAGCAGGCCCCGGCCGACGCGTCGGGCGAGGCAGGAGGGACTGCTGGGGGCGACGGTGCCGGGTCACGCGTCCGGCACCGGGGCAGCACCCGCACCCCTGCCGAGCTGATGGCCCAGGCCGGCGCAAGCAGGGGCGCGCCGGCGGTGCTCGCCCGGGCCCACCACGGCTCGGTGAGCAAGGAGCACCGCCAGGCCATCGAGGAGGACCTCAAGGCCGGCCGCCTGCCCGCCGTGGTCGCCACCAGCAGCCTCGAGCTCGGCATCGACATGGGCGCGGTCGACCTCGTCGTGCAGGTCGAGTCGCCGCCCAGCGTCGCGAGCGGCCTGCAGCGCGTCGGCCGAGCCGGCCACCAGGTGGGCGCCGTGTCCCGCGGCGTGCTCTTCCCCAAGTTCCGCGGCGACCTCGTCCAGACCGCCGTCGTGGTCGAGCGCATGCGCTCCGGCGAGATCGAGTCGCTGCACGTGCCCGCCAACCCGGTCGACGTGCTCGCCCAGCAGGTCGTCGCCATGTGCGCCATGGACGACTGGGCCGTCGACGACCTCGAGCAGCTCGTCCGCAGGGCCACGCCGTTCGCCTCCCTGCCCCGCTCGATCCTCGAGTCGGTCCTCGACATGCTGGCCGGGCGCTACCCCAGCGACGAGTTCGCCGAGCTCCGCCCGCGCATCGTCTGGGACCGCGTCACCGGTGTCCTCACCGGTCGCCGCGGCGCCCAGCGTCTCGCCGTCACCAGCGGCGGCACCATTCCCGACCGAGGCCTGTATGCCGTCTACCTCGCCACCGGCGAGGGCACCGGTCGGCGGGTCGGCGAGCTCGACGAGGAGATGGTCTACGAGTCGCGGGTCGGCGACGTCTTCACGCTCGGCACCTCCACCTGGCGCATCGAGGACATCACCCACGACCGCGTCCTCGTCACCCCCGCCCCGGGCCTGCCCGGCAAGCTGCCGTTCTGGAAGGGCGACCAGCTCGGGCGCCCCGCCGAGCTCGGCCGGGCCGTGGGTGCGTTCGTCCGCGAGATCGTCGGCCTGTCACCGGCGAAGGCGCGCGCCCGGGTCGGGAAGGCCGGGCTCGACGAGTGGGCCACCGACAACCTGCTCGCCTACCTCGAGGAGCAGCGGGAGGCGACCGGCCATGTGCCCGACGACCGCACCATCGTCGTCGAGCGCTTCCGCGACGAGATCGGCGACTGGCGGGTCGCGGTCCACTCCCCCTTCGGCGGCCAGGTCCACGCCCCGTGGGCGCTGTGCGTCTCGGCCCGGATGCGCGAACGCTTCGGGGTCGACGTCCAGGCCATGCACGGCGACGACGGCATCGTCTTCCGCCTGCCCGACCTCGAGTTCGAGGACGGCCGCGGTGCCGAGCTGCTCGAGCTGGTCCGCCTCGACGCCGACGAGGTGTACGACCTCGTCACCACCGAGATCGGCGGGTCGGCGCTGTTCGCCTCCCGGTTCCGCGAGTGCGCCTCGCGGGCCCTCCTCCTGCCCCGGCGGCGTCCCGACCGCCGCCAGCCCCTCTGGCAGCAGCGCCAGCGGGCCGCCCAGCTGCTCGAGGTCGCGAGTCAGTACGCCTCGTTCCCGATCATCCTCGAGACGGTCCGCGAGTGCGTCCAGGACGTCTTCGACGTGCCGGGGCTGACCGACCTGATGCGCGACATCGAGTCGCGTACCGTCACGATGGTCGACGTCGAGAGCACACAGCCCTCCCCCTTCGCCAGGTCGCTGATGTTCGGCTACGTCGCGCAGTTCCTCTACGAGGGCGACTCACCACTGGCAGAGAAGCGCGCCGCCGCCCTCTCCCTCGACCCCACGCTGCTGGCCGAGCTCCTCGGCCGTGGCGAGGGCCTGTCGCTGCGCGACCTGCTCGACCCGTCGGAGGTCACCCGCACCGAACGCGAGCTGCAGCGGCTCACCCCCGAGCGAGCCTGCCGTGACGCCGAGGACGTCGCCGACCTGCTGCGCAGCCTGGGCCCCCTGCCGCTCTCGGAGGTCGAGCGGCGGTGTCGGGAAGGCCTCTCCCGCAACGAGATCGGCAACTGGCTCGTCGACCTCGAGAGCGCCCGCCGGCTCATCCGGGTGCGCGTCGCCGGCGAGGAGCGCTGGGCCGCCATCGAGGACGCGGGCCGGTTGCGCGACGCCCTCGGCGCCTCGTTGCCCGTCGGGGTGCCGCAGGCGTTCCTCGAGTCGGTCCCCGACCCGCTGGGCGACCTCGTGGCGCGCTACGCCCGCACGCACGGGCCCTTCTCCGTGCCCGCGGTCGCGCACTGGTGGGGCGTGGGCCCCGCAGTGGCCCTCGATGCCCTGCGCCGTCTGGTCTCGAGCGGCCGGGCGGTCGAGGGCGAGCTGCTGCCGGTCGAGAACGGTGGGGGCGCCCACGGCCTCGACTACTGCGACGCCGAGGTGCTGCGGATGCTGCGCCGCCGGTCGCTGGCGGCGCTGCGCGCGGAGGTCGAGCCGGTGCCCGCGGTCGAGCTGGCGCGGTTCCTGCCGACCTGGCAGGGCGTCGGTGGTGGGCTGCGCGGACGTGAGGGGCTGGTGCGCGCCGTCGAGCAGCTGGCCGGGGCGATCGTGCCTGCCAGCGCCCTCGAGACCCTCGTGCTGCCGTCCCGGGTCGCCGGCTACTCCCCTGGTCTGCTCGACGAGCTCACCAGCACCGGCGAGGTGCTGTGGTGCGGTCACGGCTCCCTGCCCGGCGACGACGGCTGGGTGTCGCTGCACCTCGGCGACACGGCGCACCTGACCCTCCCGCCGCACGACGAGGCCGAGGTCACCGAGGGCCAGCGGGCCGTGCTCGACGCCCTCGCCGGCGGCGGCGCCTACTTCTTCCGCACCCTCTCCGACGCGGCCGGCAGCACCGACGACGAGCAGCTGGTCACCGACCTCTGGGCCCTGGTCTGGGCCGGCCGGGTCACCAACGACACGCTGGCCCCGCTGCGCGCCCTCCTCTCCGGCGGCCGAACGACGCACCGCCGCAGCCGGCCCGCTCCTCGCTCCACCCGGTATGCCGGTCGGCGCGGCTCGCTGGGGGCGCTCTCCGGGCAGCGCCCGGCGGGGCGCCCGTCGCTGCCGAGCCGCAGCGGCCCGCCGGCCGGTGCGGGCCGGTGGTCGCTGCTGCCCGAGCCCGAGGTCGAGGCCACGGTCCGCTCCTACGCCACCGCCGAGGTGCTGCTCGACCGCTACGGCGTCGTGACGCGCGGGTCCGTGGTCGCCGAGGGTGTGCCGGGTGGCTTCGCCGGCGTCTACCGCGTGCTGGCGGCCGCCGAGGAGTCCGGCCGCGTGCGGCGCGGGTACTTCGTCGAGTCGCTGGGGGCCGCGCAGTTCGCCGGCACCGGGGCGGTCGACCGGTTGCGCGCCGGCGCCCGGCCCCTGGGCGAGGCGGAGCCACGCCGCGAGGCCGCCTCCGCGGTGGTGCTCGCCGCGTCGGACCCCGCCAACGCCTACGGCGCTGCCCTGCCGTGGCCCGCGCGTCCGGCCGCCGCCGATGGTGACAGCGGCACCGACGGCAGGAAGGGACACCAGCCGGGACGCAAGGCGGGTGCGCTCGTCGTGCTCGTCGACGGCGACCTGGTGCTCTACGTCGAGCGCGGCGGCAAGACCCTCCTGTCGTGGTCCGACGACCCCGAGCTGCTCCAGGCCGCCGCCGATGCCCTCGCCCTGGCGGTGCGCGAGGGCGCGCTCGGCCGCATCACGGTCGAGAAGGCCGACGGCGGGGCGGTCCTCGGTTCGGGCCACCCCCTGGCCCAGGCCCTCGCCTCCGCCGGGTTCCACGCCACACCGCGCGGCCTGCGCCTGAGGCGGTGAGCCGTGCCCGAGGGTGACACCGTCTGGCGGACGGCGACCCGGCTGCACCAGGCGTTGGCCGGCCAGCCGCTGACCACGTGGGACCTGCGCTGGGGCGAGCTCGCCACCACCGACTACGTGGGAGCGACCACGCTCGAGGTCGTCAGCCGGGGCAAGCACGTCCTCCAGCGCCTCGACGCCGGGGTCACCCTGCACTCGCACCTGCGGATGGAGGGCCAGTGGCGGATCGAGGAGGCGGCCGCACTGACGTCGCGGCAGCGGTCCAACCCACAGATCCGCGCGCTGGTCGGCACCGAGCGCTGGGCCGCCCTGGGGCTCCGGCTCGGCATGCTCGACCTCGTGCCGACCGCGTCGGAGGACACCCTGGTGGGCCACCTGGGCCCGGATGTCCTCGGCCCGGACTGGGACGCCGACCGGGCCGTCGCGCACCTGCACGCCGCGGGGCAGACACCCATCGGCGAGGCGATGCTCGACCAGCGCAACCTCGCCGGTGTCGGCACCCTGTGGGCCAGCGAGTCACTCTTCCTCCAACGGCTGAGCCCGTGGACGGCGGCCGGTGACCTCGACGAGAAGGTGCTCGCGGCCCTCGTCGAGCGGGCGCACCGGCTCATCGACACCGCCCGCCACCACGCGGTGCAGAGCAGCACCGGGGTGCGCCGTCTCGGCGAGACCAGCTACGTGCACGGCCGCTCGGGGCGGCCGTGCCGGCGGTGCGGAGGCCCGGTGCGGGTCGCCATGATCGGCGCGGCGCCGCAGGAACGCACCATGTTCTACTGCCCCCGCTGCCAGGGCGGCCTCGGGCCGACCGATGACGGGAAGCCGCAGACCCCGTTGGGCTCCAGCTCCCGAGGCAGGGCCAAGCCGTACCGGCGCGTCTGACGCCCCGGGGTCGGGGCCGCCACTAAGGCGTCGACGGCGCTCCGGCCCGGGCGAGGATCGTCTCCACCACCTCGGTCTTGGCGTCCGCGTAGTCCTGCACGAACCGCCACCGCCGCGACGCCAGCTCACGCTTGGTCGCGGCATACCGGTCCCGGTCCTCGGGGTGGCTGCGCAGCCAGTCACGGAACATCCGCATCCGCGCGACCTCCGGGTCCGCCACCCCGGGTGAGAAGACGTGGACGTTGACGTCGTGCGGGTCCCCGTCGGCACGGCGGCGGGCCACCACGCGGTGCTCCAGCCAGTCGGGCTCACGGACGCGCAGGTGGTAGCCGGCGGCGAGCAACGCGGGCAGGTACGCCGGTTCGTCAGCGGAGTCGGGCACGAGCAGGAGCACGTCGATGACCGGCTTGGCGGGCAGCCCGGGCACCGACGTGGACCCCACGTGCTCGACGGACAGGGCCGTGCGCCCGAGGGCGCTGCTGATCGCCGCCCGCTCCTGGTCGAAGAGGTCGGGCCAGACGGGGTCGGGGTCGACGACCACGACCGGCACGGCATACGGCTCGGTCGGGACGACCAGCCCCGTCGGCGGAGGTGGGTCTGCGGGGGTCACCCGGTGGGGGTCAGGCGGCGGAGGCCGAGACCAGCGCCTGCTGCGGCACCGGCAGCGAGACCGGCGCGGTCAGCGCCTCGGACTCGGCGACCCGCTCCGAGACGTGGCCGAGCACCTCGGAGAGGGGGACGCGCAGGGCCGTGCAGATGGAGGCGAGCAGCTCGGAGGAGGCCTCCTTCTCGCCCCGCTCCACCTCGCTGAGGTACCCGAGCGAGACCGACGCGGCGGCCGAGACCTCGCGCAGGGTGCGTCCCTGGGCCTGGCGCTGCTCGCGGAGCACGTCACCCAGTTCACGACGGAGCAGGATCACAGCGCCTCCTTCACAGCTGCCCGGCCCGATGCTGGCACCCACGTTACCGCGCACGACCGACGGCGCGCGCGCAGGTTTCCGCAACAGGGGCGCGGCCCGCAGGCCGCGCGTCCCGGTGCCACCGTGTGCATCACGTCCACCTCAACGGCCGGGGGCCGGGGATTCTTCCGCGTCGGCGAGCGCGTCCCGGAGCAGCTCGAGAGCGGCCCGGACCGCGGCGGCCCGGATCGCGGGGCGGTCGCCGTCGAAGTGGTGCTCGTGGACCCTGGACCCGCCGGGCCCGGCGACGGCGACGTAGACGGTGCCGACGGCGGCGCCGTCCTGCGGGTCCGGGCCCGCGACGCCGGTGGTGGCCACACCCCAGTCGCTGCCCAGGACCCGGCACGCGGACCTGGCCATCTGGCGCGCGACGCCGGCGTCGACGGCCCCGACCCGCTCCAGCAGGTGGTGGTCGACGCCCAGCACCGAGGCCTTGACGTCGGTGGCGTAGCTGACCACCCCGCCGCGCAGCACCGCCGAGGCTCCCGGCACGTCGGTGACCGCGGCACACACCAGCCCGCCGGTCAGCGACTCGGCGCACGCGAGGGTCTCCGCCCGGCGCTTGAGCACGGCCACGACGTCGGCGGCCGCAGGCGCGTCCGTCATCTCCCTCACCCCCGTTTGGCGGCACGCGCGCGCTTGCGCAGCGCGCGTTCACTGGTCTGGCGCAGGCGGTGCGCCTTCACCACGTAGTCGATCCCGGTGACCACCGTGACCGCGACGGCCAGGGCCATGGTGGCCCACGCCGCCGCGGTCCACGCCGTCGCGAGCGGGAAGGTCCACAGCGGCAGCGTGAACAGCGTCAGGGTGACGCTCTGCAGGAAGGTCTTGAGCTTGCCGCCCCGGCCGGCCGGCATGACTCCGTGCCGGATCACGAAGAAGCGCATCAGCGTGACGCCCCACTCGCGCACGAGCACCAGGACGGTGACCCACCACCACAGCTCGCCGAGCAGCGACAGCCCGACGAACGCCATACCCATCAGTGCCTTGTCGGCGATCGGGTCGGCGACCTTGCCGAAGTCGGTGATGAGCCCACGGCTGCGGGCGAGGTCGCCGTCGATGCGGTCGGTGGCGATGGCGAGCACGAAGACCCCTGCCGCCCACCAGCGCAGGGTCGCGTTGTCGCCGCCCTGCGACAGCAGCAGCCACCCGTAGACCGGAACCATGCAGATCCGCAGGATCGTCAGGGCGTTGGCGACGTTCCACGCGCTCGGCGGCGGCTTCGGCGTGGGGTCGAGCAGGTGGTCGTGGGCCGTCACAGAGGCTCCGCGACCAGGTCGATGCCGTCGGTCCCCACCACGGTCGCCCGCACGGTGTCGCCCACGGCGACGCCGGGGC
This sequence comes from Pedococcus cremeus, assembly GCF_900111375.1. Lineage (GTDB taxonomy): Bacteria > Actinomycetota > Actinomycetes > Actinomycetales > Dermatophilaceae > Pedococcus_A > Pedococcus_A cremeus. The sequence continues at coordinate 312,001 of NZ_FOHB01000003.1, read as the reverse complement.
AGTCCGCGACCTCGAGCAGGGTCACCCCGTCGACGTCGGGGCCCTGGTGCAGGGCGCGCCCGACGACCTGCCCCTCCTCCTCGTCGACCTCCTCGACGAGCACCTCGACGGTCTCGCCGACGCGCTCCTCGGCGCGCTGGACGTTCAGCTCCTCGATGAGCGCGGTGAAGTGGGCGACCCGCTCGGCCACGACGTGCTCGGGCACCTTGTCGCCGTAGCCCTCGGCCTCGGTGCCGTCCTCGTCGGAGTAGCCGAAGACGCCCACGACGTCGAGGCGGGCAGCGACCAGGAACGCCTCGAGCTCGGCGAGGTCGTCCTCGGTCTCGCCGGGGAAGCCGACGATGACGTTGCTGCGGATGCCCGCGTGCGGCAGGCGACGACGGACGTCGTCGAGCAGCCCGAGGAACGCCTCCCGCCCACCGAACCGGCGCATCCGGCGCAGCAGCGGGGCGGAGGCGTGCTGGAAGGAGATGTCGAAGTACGGCACGACGCCCGGTGTGCCGGCCATCGCGTCGAGCAGTCCGGGACGGATCTCGGCGGGCTGCAGGTAGGAGACCCGGACGCGCTCGATGCCCTCGATGCCGGTCAGCTCGGGCAGGAGCTTCTCGAGCAGGGCGAGGTCGCCGAGGTCCTTGCCGTAGGAGGTGGAGTTCTCGCTGACGAGGAACACCTCCTTGACGCCGCGGGCGGCCAGCCAGCGGGCCTCGGCGACGATGTCGGTCGGCCGCCGCGAGACGAAGGCGCCACGGAAGGAGGGGATGGCGCAGAAGGCGCAGCGGCGGTCGCAGCCGCTGGCGATCTTCAGGGGCGCCCAGGGCCGCCCGTCGAGCCGGGCGCGGATGACCCGCGGACCGGACGCGGGGGCCGGGCCCTCGACGGTCACGTCGGTCGGCTCCAGCTCGAGGAAGGACTGCTCGGGGGACGACTGCTCGGGGGAGGTCGGGTCGCCGTGGCCGGGCAGCGCCACGGACCCGGCACCGCCCTGGCGCTGCACCGGCGACAACGGCAGCAGCCGGCGCCGGTCCGATGGCGTGTGGGAGGCGGGCCGCTCCCCCGCCAGGATGTTCTTGAGGTGGCCGGACATGTCGGCGTAGGAGTCGAAGCCCAGCACGGCATCGGCTTCCGGGAGCTCGGCCGCGAGCTGCTCGCCGTAGCGCTCGGCGAGGCAGCCGACGGCCACGACCGCCTGGGTGCGCCCCTCGCCCTTGCGCGACGACGCCTCGAGCAGCACGTCGATCGAGTCCTTCTTGGCCTGCTCGACGAACCCGCACGTGTTGACGACGGCGACGTCCGCGTCCGCGGCGTCGTCGACGAGGATCCACCCCTCGGCGGACAGCCGGCCGGCGAGCTCCTCCGAGTCGACCTCGTTACGGGTGCACCCCAGGGTGACCAGGGCGACGCTGCGTGAGGCGGTGGAGCTCATGCGCCCACTCTAGAGGTGGATAGGGTCCGTCCATGAGCGCCGCCCCCGTCGCCCCGTCCGCCCGGATCCGTGCCCTCCTGGAGCGCCAGCCGGTGCTCGACGGCCACAACGACCTGCTGTGGGAGGCCCGCGAGCGGGTGGGCTACGACTTCGACCGGCTCGACATCGGTGCCGGCTCGACGCCCACCCACACCGACCTGCCGCGGCTGCGTCGCGGCGGAGTCGGCGCGCAGTTCTGGTCGGTCTTCGTGCCCGCCTCCCTCACCGGCGACGACGCCGTCAGCGCCACCCTGGAGCAGGTCGACGCCGGGCACCAGATGGTGGCCCGGTATGCCGCGGAGCTGGCGTTCGCGCGCACCGCGGACGAGGTCGAGGCGGCCTGGGCGTCCGGGCGCATCGCCTCCCTGCTCGGGGCCGAGGGCGGTCACTCGATCAACTCCTCGCTGGCCACCCTGCGGATGCTGCACGTGCTCGGCGTGCGCTACCTGACGCTGACGCACAACAGCAACGTCCCGTGGGCCGACTCCGCCACCGACGCGCCAGTGATCGGCGGCCTCTCCCGCTTCGGGGTGGAGGTCGTGCGCGAGATGAACCGCATCGGGATGCTGGTCGACCTCAGCCACGTCTCGGCCGACACCATGCGCGACGCCCTGCGCGCCAGCGAGGTGCCCGTGGTGTTCTCGCACTCCTCGGCTCGGGCCGTGTGCGACAACCCCCGCAACGCCCCCGACGACGTCCTGGCGTCGCTGCGCGACAACGGCGGCGTCTGCATGGTGACCTTCGTGCCGAAGTTCGTGAACCCGGAAGCGGCGGCGTGGCACGCCCAGGCGGTGGCCGACGCGGAGTCGCAGGGCATCAGCCAGGCGGACGCCGCGGCCTTCTCCCCCTTCTACCGCGAGTACCGCGCCCGCAACCCCGAGCCGCCGGCGACCCTCGACGACGTCGTGCGGCACTGCGAGCACGTCCGTGAGGTGGCCGGGGTCGACCACGTCGGGGTGGGCGGGGACTACGACGGTGTGGAGGTGCTGCCGCAGGGCATGGGTGACGTCACGGCATACCCGGCCCTGCTCGAGGCGCTCGCCGAGCGCGGCTGGTCGGACGACGACCTCGGCAAGCTCACCAGCGGCAACATCCTGCGGGTGATGCGCGAGGCGGAGTCGGGTGCCCGCGCCCTCCAGCAGCAGCGCGGCCCGAGCCTGGCGACCATCGACGAGCTCGACGGCGCCCAGGCTTCCCCGGCCGGCGCCTGAGGCCCTCAGCGCCCCTTGAGGACGGTGAGGCTGACCACGCGCGAGATGATCATCGCGACGTAGAGCACGCCGGTCACCTGCTCGACCATCGCGAACGAGCGCGCGTGGGGCATCACGGGGTAGATGTCGGAGAGCCCCACGCTGGTGAGGGTGGCGAACGAGAGGAACAACAGGTTGGGGAACGCCTGGAACCCCTCGCCCTGGAACGACACGAAGGAGTTGGGCCACACCACCTGCACGGCCATGAAGGCGTAGGCGAACGCCCAGGCCACCACGGTGAAGTTGGCCCCGACGGCGAAGATCTCGTCCCGGGTCACGAAGGTGTCGTCGAAGAGGTAGCGCACGAGACCGTAGGCGGTGTAGCCGTAGAAGAGGGCGTGGAGCACCGACGACCACAGGCGGATGACGTCGTTCGTCGGGTACAGGCCCTCGAGCACGGTCAGGACCACGACGGGGATGCCGAGCAGGATGGCCACCCAGGTCAGTGCCGGGGTCGCCCGCACCGCCCAGACGGCCACGGCCAGCACGAAGATGCCGAAGATCCCGAGCACCGCGCGGCCGGCCGGGGTGTCACCCGTGAACGGGTAGGCCAGGACGGCGATCAGCTGGGCCGCCAGCAGCACGCCGGAGGGGTGCTGCCGGACGGTGGTCATCCACTGCGACATGGCGGACACCCTAGGGTGTCGGCCGGGTCAGTCCTTGGTCAGTCCTCGGCCAGCGAGCCGCGCAGGGTGAGGGCCGCGACGACCGCAGCTCCCGTCGCGGTGGTCGCCATGACGGCGGCCATCGGCACCGCCGAGCCGGAGCCGAGCGCACCGATCACCGGGGCCGCTGCGCCCCCGATGACGAACTGCGAGGCGCCGAGCAGGGCTGCCGCGGTGCCGGCCGCCTCGCCGTGCCGGGTCAGGGCCAGCGCCGGGGTGTTCGGCAGGGTGAGGCCGCAGGCGAAGAGCAGGAACCACAACGGCCCCAGGATGAGCGGCAGGCCCCCGAACCCGGTCGCCGCGGCGGCCAGCAGCGCCAGGGCCGCCATCGCACCGAGGGCCACCCCGGCCCGCACGATGTCCCGCGGGCCGAAGCGGCGCAGCAGGAGCGGGTTGAGCTGTGAGCCGGCGAGGAAGCCGAGCGAGTTCAGGCCGAAGGCGAGGGCGAACTGGGTGACGCTGAGGCCGTAGATCTGCTGGAGCACGAACGACGAGCCGCCGATGTAGGAGAAGAGCGTCGCGAACATCAGGCCGGAGATGAGCACCAGCCCGACGAAGGTGCGGTCGCGCAGCAACGAGCCGTAGGTGCGGAGCACGGGCAGCAGCTCGAGGCGACGCCGACGCTCCGGCGGCAGCGTCTCGCGCAGCATGAGGGTCGCCACCGTGACGAGCACCAGACCGCCGAGGGAGACGAGGCCGAAGACGCCGCGCCACGAGGTGTGCGCCAGCACCGCGCCACCGATGGTGGGCGCGACGATGGGGGCGATGCCCATGACGAGCATGAGCCGCGAGAGCAGGGTGGCGGCGGCCGAGCCGGAGAACAGGTCGCGCACCGTGGCCATCGCGACGACGGAGACGGCCGCGTTGCCCAGGCCCTGCACCACGCGGCCGGCGGTGAGCAGCCCGACCGTGGGGGCCATCGCGCAGGCCAGCGAGGCCACGATGTGCAGCGCCAGGCCGGCGATCAGCGGCCGGCGTCGCCCGACCGCGTCGGCCAGGGGCCCGACGAGCAGCTGCCCGAGGCCCAGCCCGAGCAGAATGCCCGTCAGCGTGCCCTGCACCTGCGACTCCGTGGCCGACAGCTCACGGGCGATGGACGGCATGGCCGGCAGGTAGGTGTCGATGGTGAGCGGCCCGATGGCGATGAGCGCACCCAGGACCAGCACGAACTTCACGTACGAGCGGCCGCGGGGTGCCTCGACCATGACGGGCCGCTGGAACCGGCCGCGTGGGCCGCGAGCCTGCGCCGCTTCGGGCTCCTGGGGCGTCAGCTCGGAGGTCAGCTCAGTCGTCGGCGCAGTCACGTGGGTGGCCAACGCGCCCGAGTGGCCTCACTATTCCGTCGGTGTCACCCCTTGGACGTATGCCGTGCCGGGAGGTCGTCCGGCTCACCCCGCGAGCAGGAAGTGCCACCCCAGCCACCACCACATCAGGACCAGGACCAGCTGCCCGGCGCGTGTGCGGGCCGCGTGCTGCACGACGTCGGACACCCGCGGCACCAGCCCGGGCCACCGCCACGCGACCAGGGCGACGACCGCGAGGCACGCCGTCAGCGCGGCATACCCGGCCGCCGTCAGGGCCCCCGACGTCACGGCTCGTTCCCCCGCTCCGACAGCACACGCACCAGGGCCCATCCCACCAGGACCCACGCCACCGTGACCCCGGCACGGACCAGCCGGCCGTCGAGCAGCGGGTCGACCAGGGCACTGAGGGTGGGGTGGTCGAGGTTGTCGGTGTGCGGGTCGGGCTGGGTGAGGAAGTTCGCCAGCTCGAACAGAGCTCCCGCCAGGAGCGGCACGGCCCAGACCCACCCCCGGCGCGTCGACGTCCGCGGGAGCGGCCCGCCCGCCCCGGCCCGCAGCACGACGGTCAGCGCCGCGACGCCGACGGCGGCCAGGGCGAGCTCCACGGCCGGTGACGTCCGTGGCTGGGCGGCCACCACGAGTCCGGCGAGAGCTGCGGCGAGAGGGACCGGCCACCGTCGGCACAGCCACCGCGGTGGCCTGCGGGTCGACAGGTCCTGGCGGCGCAGCACCAGGATGAGGACCGCCGTGCCGAGGAAGACCACCACGTCGACGACGTTGGCCCTCACGACGTGCACCACTCCGCCGCACAAGACGATCCCGAGCGCGGGGCCGGGCCGAGCCCGCTCGCGCTCCGGTGGACGCTCAGTCCCGGCCGGTGAGCTCCCAGGCGTCCTGCGACTCCTCGACCTCCTCGACCCCGGCGAACTGCGCCGCCACGGGGTCGTTCGCGTAGCGCGGGTCGCCGCCGACGGCATACGCCTGGATCGGCACCTCTCCCGTGGAGTCTGCGCCGTCCTCCTCCACGGCCTCCTCGTCGACGACGGGTGCCGGCTCGGGCACGTCCTCGCCGCGCATGAGCGCCAGGGTGGTCGGCAGGTCGTCGGGCTTGACGAGCACGTCGCGCGCCTTGGAGCCCTCCGAGGGGCCCACGACCCCGCGGGACTCGAGCAGGTCCATGAGGCGACCCGCCTTGGCGAAGCCGACCCGCAGCTTGCGCTGCAGCATCGACGTCGACCCGAACTGCGTCGTGACCACGAGCTCGGCGGCCTGCAGCAGCAGGTCGAGGTCGTCGCCGATGTCGTCGTCGATCTGCTTCTTGGGCGCCGCGACCGCGACGTCCTCGCGGTAGTTCGGCTTCAGCTGCTCGGTGACGTGCTTGACCACCGCGTGGATCTCCGACTCGGTGACCCACGCGCCCTGGACGCGCATCGGCTTGCTCGCGCCCATGGGCAGGAACAGCGCGTCACCCTGGCCGATGAGCTTCTCGGCGCCGGGCTGGTCGAGCACGACGCGGCTGTCGGCGAGGGACGAGGTCGCGAACGCCATGCGGCTCGGCACGTTGGCCTTGATGAGACCCGTGACCACGTCGACCGACGGGCGCTGGGTCGCCAGCACCAGGTGGATGCCGGCGGCGCGGGCGAGCTGGGTGATGCGGACGATCGACTCCTCGACGTCACGCGGCGCGACCATCATGAGGTCGGCGAGCTCGTCGACGATCACCAGCAGGTACGGGTACGGCTGGATGACCCGCTCCGAGCCCGGCAGCGGCTTGACCTTGCCGGCCTTCACCGCCTTGTTGAAGTCGTCGACGTGCTTGAACCCGAACATCGCGAGGTCGTCGTAGCGCGTGTCCATCTCGCGGACGACCCACTGCAGCGCCTCGGCGGCCTTCTTCGGGTTCGTGATGATCGGCGTGATGAGGTGCGGGATGCCCTCGTAGGCCGTGAGCTCGACGCGCTTGGGGTCGACGAGCACCATGCGCACCTCGTCCGGTGTGGAGCGCATGAGGATCGAGGTGATCATCGAGTTGACGAAGCTCGACTTGCCCGCGCCCGTGGCACCCGCCACGAGCAGGTGAGGCATCTTGGCGAGGTTGGCGATGACGTAGCCGCCCTCGACGTCCTTGCCGACACCCATCACCATCGGGTGCTCGTTGTTGCGCGCGGCCTGGCTGCGCAGCACGTCGCCGAGGCTGACCTTCTCGCGGTCGGTGTTGGGGATCTCGATGCCGATCGCGGACTTTCCCGGGATCGGGCTGAGGATGCGCACGTCGGCGGAGGCCACGGCATACGCGATGTTCTTGGAGAGCGCGGTGACGCGCTCGACCTTGATGCCGCTGCCGAGCTCGACCTCGTAGCGGGTGACCGTCGGACCGCGCATGAACCCGGTGACCTGGGCGTCGATGTCGAACGAGTCGAGCACCTGGGTGAGCGCCTCCACGACCCGGTCGTTGGCGGCGCTGCGGGTCTTGTGCGGCGAGCCCGGCTCGAGGATCGCGTTGTCGGGCAGCGTGTAGGTGATGTCGCCGGCGAGCGCGAGCTGCTCGACGCGCTGGGGCAGCGGCGTGGTCGGCGGCGCCTCCAGCCCGGGCTTCACGTCGACCGCGGGGCTGGTGGCCGCGCCACCGGGCTCCTTCGTCGCCGTGGGCGCGAGGACGCCGGGGGCGGTGGGCCGCTTCTGCCCGGGGCGCAGCCGCTTGCCGTCGGGGGCGACGACCGCAGCCTGCTCGAAGGGCTCGTCGCCGCTGAGGTTGCCGTCGGCGTCGAGGAGCGGCTTGCGCCGCTGGCGCTTGGGCTTCTCCTCCGCGGCCGGCGGCTCCTCGACGGGGCCGTCCCGGTGCAGCAGGTGGTCGCGCAGCTCGGCGAGCCGCTCGGGGATCATGTGCACCGGCGTCGCGGTGAGCACGAGGAGCCCGAAGAAGCCGAGCATGAGCAGGATCGGCACGGTGCCGTAGACGCTCACCGCGGCCTCGAGCGGGCTGGAGGCGAGGAAGCCGATGATGCCGCCGGCGTCACGCATCGGTTCGGCGCCGTCGGGCGGCTGCGGGATGCCCTGGGCGACGTGGACCAGGCCGGAGGCGGCGAAGGCCAGCGCACCCAGCCCGATGCCGATGCGCGAGTTGGCCGACGACTCCTCAGGGGCGCGCAGCAGGCGCAGGCCCAGGAAGAGCAGGGCGAGCGGCACGGCATACGCGACCCGACCGAAGGTGCCGGCGACGACGGCGTGCACCACGTCGCCCACGACGCCGTTGAACGCCCACCACTCGCGGGCGGCGACCACGATGGCCAAGCCGATGAGGGCGAAGCCGAAGCCGTCACGGCGGTGCTCGGGCTCGAGCTCGCGGGCGCTGTGACCCACCCGGCGCACGGCGCCACCGGCCACGTGGGCCATGCCCATCCAGGTCCCCCGGATCGCACGCAGCGGCAGCGGCAGCCCGCCGCCCTTGGCCTGGCCGCGCGGGGCCGCCTTCTTCGTGGCGGGCTTGCGGTTGGCCGGGCGCGTGGAGGTGCTGCGACTCGCCGACGAGCGCGCGGAGGTGGACGGACGTGTCGCCATGCTTCTCACGGTACGCGATGACCCCTTCGGGCACACGCGTCACACGCGCCACAGGGAGCGTTTCTTCGGCCTGTCGGCCTCCCCCGAACGGCTGAGGAAGGTGGCGGGATGCTGCCATTTCCGCAGGTCAGGCCACGCGCGTACGGACGGCCGTGACACGCTGGTGCCTACGTCTGGCGGGGCCTGCGTCGACGCCCTGGCGGGGGCGTCGACGCAGGGGACCAGCCACACACGCGTCGCGAGCCCGTCCGCACTCGGGCACGGAGCCCACCGGCGGGCCATGGGCCCCGCCCACGCTCGGGCCACTTCCGCGCCGACACGGGCCGCTCTCAGCACGACACCGCGCGAGACGGGCTGGACTCGCCCCATGGGTGGGTCTCAGATCCCGGGACACGGCGCCCACCTGGTGGCACCGGGCGCGGATCGCCCGCTACGGTTCCGCACAGGTCATGAGTGCCAGCGCACAGCCCCGGCTTGCTGGCCAGCAACCCTCCTCCGCGGTGGGGTGCTCCGGGTGACGACCGGGCCACCTGCGCCCGCAGGTGGCAAGCGCGGACCCGCGGCCATGTCGCTTCTCGGGTCCACCGGACCCTCGAGGAGAGATCCCGTGTCTATCGCCAGCACCAGCCGCCGCAACCACCCCGCCTCCGGGCGCAGCCACGACCGCCGCCACCTGCGCCCGGTGTCCGGCGCGTCCTTCGGCACGCCCGTACCCCTCGCCGAGCTGCCTGCCGTGGTCTCGGCGGACCTCGGGGTGCCGACCGTGCACCGCACCGTGGTCGACTACGCCAACCTCGACCACGGTGCCTCCACTCCGGCCCTCGTCTCGGTCAAGCATGCAGTCGACACCGCGCTGCGCACCTACTCCTCGGTGCACCGGGGCAACGGCTACGCCTCGCGCGTGACGAGCCGGTGGTACGAGGAAGCGCGCCAGGAGGTCCGCCGCTTCGTCGGGGCCCGGGACGGCGACCACGTGGTCTTCACCCGCAACACCACCGACTCCTTCAACCTGCTCGCCCGCGCGCTCCCCCGTGAAACCGAGGTCTTCGTCTTCGAGGCCGAGCACCACGCGACACTGCTGCCCTGGGCCAAGGGGCGCACGACCCGGCTGCCCGTGCCCGGCAGCCTCGCCGACGCGCGTGCCCTGCTGGCACAGGCCCTCGAGCAGTCCACCGCCCGGAACCGCCTCGTCGTGCTCTGCGGCGCCTCGAACGTGACCGGCGAGCTGTGGCCGGTGCGTGAGCTCGCCGACGTCGCACGTCGGCACGGCGCCCGCGTAGCCCTCGACGCCGCGCAGCTCGCCCCGCACCGCGCGGTCGACCTCGACGCCCTCGGCGTCGACTACGTCGCCTTCTCCGGCCACAAGCTCTACGCGCCGTTCGGCGCGGGTGTGCTCGCGGGACGCGGTGACTGGCTCGACGCGGCGGCGCCATACCTCGCCGGCGGGGGCGCCACCGCGGCGGTCACCGAGCTCGGCACGACCTGGCAGCGAGGTGCCGCGCGGCACGAGGCCGGCTCCCCCAACGTGATCGGCGCCGTCGCGCTCGCGGCCGCCTGCGCCGCGCTCACCGAGCACCGCGACGCCGTGGAGGCGCACGAGGCGGCGCTGGGCCGCCGACTGGCCGAGGGCCTGGCCGCCATCGACTGCGTCGAGACCTACTCGCTGTTCGCCGCCGACCACGAGCGGGTGCCCGTGGCGGCCTTCACGGTCGAGGGGCTCGACTCCTCACTGGTGTCGGCGGCCCTCTCGGCCGAGCACGGCATCGGGGTGCGGGACGGCAAGTTCTGCGCCCACCTGCTGGTGGACGCCCTGCTCGACGACCCGTATGCCGCGGGGCCGGCGACCGCCGTCCGCGTCAGCCTGGGGCTGGCCAACACCCCCGAGCACGTCGAGCGCTTCCTGGCGGCGCTGGCGTCACTCGCGGCGGAGGGACCCGCGTTCGAGTACGAGCACGGCCCGGACGGGTGGACACCCGTGGCGGACCCGCGCGACCTGGAGCTGCCGCGTCCCTGGTGAGGCGCTGGACGGTCCGGCGGGGCGCCTGACCCGTTGCGTGCGCCGCGAACGCGTGACCCGTTGCGAGCCGCGAAACGCGGGACCCGGCGGCGACGGGTCAGGACCAGCGGTGCTGGCGGTCGCGGTCGAAGCGGGTGTCGACCCCGTAGATCGGGGCCAGGATGGCGATGGTGACGAGGATGGCGATGACGATGAAGGAACCCATGGCAGATATCGTGCGCCTGACCTGATCCCTGCCACGAGTGGCAGAAATGCCATGACCCGTAGATTTTCTGCCAACGCTGTGGCAGCCTGAGCCCATGCTGCGCAACGTGGCCGTGCCGCTGGTCAACACCGTCTCCCCGTTCGAGTTCGCCGTCGCCTGCGAGGTGTTCGGCATCGACCGCAGCGAGCAGGGTGTGCCCTCCTTCGACTTCGCGGTGTGCAGCCAGGAGCCGGGGCGCCCGGTCGCGACCGCGATGGGCTTCACCCTCACCGCGGAGCACGGGTTCGACCGCCTTGCCGAGGCCGACCTCGTCGTGGTCCCCGCCTCCGGTCCGCGCCACGGCGGCATACCCGAGGCGTTGGCCGAGCAGCTGCGGGCCGCCGTCGAGCGCGGTGCCTGGGTGATGTCCCTGTGCAGTGGCGCCTTCACGCTGGGGAAGGCGGGCGTCCTCGACGGCAGGCGGGCGACGACGCACTGGATGCACACCAGGGAGCTGGCCGAGGACTTCCCGGAGGTCGACGTCGTCCTCGACGTGCTCTACGTCGAGGACGGCAACGTCATCACCTCCGCCGGCACGGCAGCCAGCATCGACGCGACGCTGCACCTGGTGCGCAAGGAGCTCGGCGCCGCGGCGGCCTCCACCATCGCCCGGCGCATGGTCGTCCCACCCCAGCGCGACGGCGGCCAGCGGCAGTACGTCGAGGCCCCGCTCCCGGCAGTCGAGGCAGACTCGCTCCAGCCGGTGCTGGAGTGGGCCACCGAGAACCTCTCCGCCGACCTGTCCGTCGAGACCCTGGCCCGACGGGCGATGATGTCCGAGCGCACGTTCGCCCGCCGCTTCCGGGCCGAGACGGGGGCCACCCCGCACGCCTGGGTGACCACCCAGCGCGTGCTGCTGGCCCGTCGCCTGCTGGAGGACACCGACGCCTCCGTGGAGCAGGTGGCCAGCCGCACCGGGCTGGGCACGGCGGCGATCCTGCGCCACCACTTCACCCGCCAGGTCGGCACCACGCCGCAGGCCTACCGGCGCACCTTCCGCTGCGCCAGCTGAGCGCCTGGCGACCTGAGGCCGGCAGCTTCGGACCTGAACCTCCTGACATGAAGTCTCAGGGCTTCATCTAAAGCAGTTCATGCTCTAGGCTTCACCTGTGTTCGTCCTCACCGCAGACCAGAAGCGCAGCACCCGCCACGGCGACCGGGTCCCGGAGGCCCTCGCCGCGCTCGGTTCCGTCCTCGGCAGCGGCGACGGGTCCGGTGTGGCACTGCCCTTCGAGCGCACCGTCGGCGACGAGATCCAGGGAGTGCTCAACTCGCCGGCCGCCGCGGTGAGGGCCGTGACCGCCCTGGTGCGTCTGGGCAGCTGGCGCGTCGGCCTCGGTGTGGGCCCGGTGGACCTGCCCCTGCCCGCCTCCACCAGGGCCGCGTCGGGTCCGGCCTTCCTGGCCGCCCGGGAGGCCGTGGAGGCGGCTCGCTCCTCCCCCGCCGACCTCCGGGTCCTCCGGGGTGACGGTGCCCACCACTACGGTGAGGCCGAGCGGGCGCGACAGGCCGAGTCGGCCCTGTGGGTGCTGACGGTGCTGCTGCGCCGCCGGACCTCGGAGGGATGGGAGATCGTGGACATGGCGGAGACGGGCCTGTCGGGCAGGGACATCGCCGGACGCCTCGACATCTCTCCCTCCGCTGTGAGCCAGCGGCTGGGCCGAGCGGCCTACCAGGAGGGTCGCCGCGGCGCCGAGCTGGCCGAGGCCCTCCTCGCCGAGGCGGACGCGTGAGCCTGACCGTGGCAGGGGTCCTGGCCGTGGTCATCCTCGCCGTCGTCGCGGTCGCCGGTGGAGGCCTGCTCACCACCCTGGTCTTCCGACAGGTCGACCGCGGCGACCACGTGGCTCCCACCGACGAGGTGGACTCGGTGGAGGCCGCCCAGCAGATCCTCCGCGGCGGCGCCTGGATCGGCGCCCTGGAGCGGACCGCGATCTACGCCTCCATCGTGGCCGGCTGGCCGGAGGGCATCGCGGTCGTGCTGGCCGTGAAGAGCCTGGCCCGCTACCCCGAGCTGCAGGCGGGCAAGAAGTCGGCGGCAGCCGAGCGCTTCATCATCGGCACCTTCGTCAGCACCCTCTTCGCGTGCGCCTGCGCCGGCCTGGCCGTGTGGTTCCGAAGGAGCCTCTGACCAGGCCGGCGCAGCCACGGGACGTCAGGCCTCGATGACGACCGGGATGATCATCGGGCGGCGCCGGATCTTGCCACCGACCCAGCCGCCGACCGCACGCCGCACGACCTTCTCCAGCTGCTGGGTGTCGGCCACGCCCTTGCCGGTCGCCTCGGCGAGCGCCTGCTCGATCTTCGGCCGCACCTGGTTGAAGATCTCGTCGTCCTCGGCGAAGCCTCGGGCGTGGATCTCCGGCCCGGCCGCGATCTTCCCGGTGGCGGCGTCCATGACGACGATGACCGAGATGAAGCCCTCGTCGCGCAGGATGCGGCGGTCCTTGAGCAGCGCCTCGTCGAACTCGCCCACCGACGAGCCGTCGACGTAGGTGTAGCCGCACGGCACGGCGCCGGCGATGGTGGCCCGCCCGTCGACGAGGTCGACGACCACGCCGTCCTCGGCGAGCACGACGTTGTCGCGGTCGACGCCCGTCTGCACGGCCAGCTCGGCGTTGGCGACCAGGTGGCGCCACTCGCCGTGGACCGGCATGACGTTGCGCGGCTTGACGATGTTGTAGCAGTACAGGAGCTCGCCGGCACTGGCGTGGCCCGAGACGTGCACCCGCGCGTTGCCCTTGTGCACGACGTCGGCGCCGAGGCGCATGAGCCCGTTGATGACGCGGTAGACCGCGTTCTCGTTGCCGGGGATGAGCGAGGAGGCCATGAGCACGGTGTCGCCCTCACCGACGTCGATCCGGTGGTCGCGGTTGGCCATCCGCGACAGCGCCGCCATCGGCTCACCCTGTGAGCCGGTGCAGATGAGCACGACCTGGTTGTCGGCGAAGTCGTCGAGGCGCTTGACGTCGACCAGCACGCCGTCGGGCACGTGCAGGTAGCCGAGGTCGGCCGCGATGGTCATGTTGCGGACCATCGAGCGGCCCACCATCGCGACCTTGCGGCCGGCCTTCTCCGCGGCGTCGAGCACCTGCTGCACGCGGTGCACGTGCGAGGAGAAGCAGGCGACGATGATGCGGCGGCGGGCGTGCCGGAAGACCTTGTCGATCGCCGGGGCGATGTCCTTCTCGGGGGTCGTGAACCCCGGCACCTCGGCGTTGGTGGAGTCGACCATGAACAGGTCGACGCCCTCCTCGCCGAGACGGGCGAAGGCGCGCAGGTCGGTCAGCCGGCCGTCGAGCGGCAGCTGGTCCATCTTGAAGTCGCCGGTGTGCAGGATCGTCCCGCCCGGGGTGCGCACGAACACCGCGAGGGCGTCGGGGATGGAGTGGTTGACGGCGACGAACTCGCAGTCGAAGACGCCGAGCTGCTCACGCATCCCCTCCTTGACCCCGAGGGTGTAGGGCGTGATCTTGTGCTCGCGCAGCTTCGCCTCGACGAGGGCGAGGGTGAGCATCGAACCGACCAGCGGGATGTCGGGCTTGAGCTTCAGCAGGTAGGGCACGGCGCCGATGTGGTCCTCGTGGCCGTGCGTCAGCACGATCGCCTGGACGTCGTCGAGCCGGTCCTCGATGTACTCGAAGTCCGGCAGGATCAGGTCGACGCCGGGGTGGTGGTCCTCGGGGAAGAGCACGCCGCAGTCGATGACGAGCAGCTGGCCGTCGTGCTCGATGACGGCCATGTTGCGGCCGACCTCGCCGAGGCCACCGAGGGCGACGACGCGGACGCCGCCCTTGGGCAGCGCGGCAGGTGCGGGGAGCTCGGGGTGGGGATGGCTCACATGAGTCCTGACGTGTCGAGGCCGCCACGGACAGCGGCAGCCTGTTCGGGGGTGGCTTCGACCAGGGGCAGGCGCACCGCGGCGGAGTCGAGCACGCCGATCTCCTTCAACGCGGCCTTGGCCATGATGGCGCCCTGGGTGATGTTCATGATGGCGTCCACGGCGGGAACGACCTGTCGGTGCAGCTCGCGCGCCCGCGCGAGGTCGCCCTTGTCCACCGCGGCGACCATCTCGGCATACACCTCGCCGGCCACGTGGCCGACGACGCTGACCACACCGGTGGCGCCGTTGGCGAGGTGGGAGAGGTTCATGACGTCGTCGCCGGAGAACCAGAGCAGGTCGGTCTCGGACATGACCTTGGTGGCCGCCCAGAGGTCGCCCTTGGCGTCCTTGACGGCCCGGATCCTCGGGTGGCGGGCAAGCTCGAGGAGCGTCTCGGTGGCGAACGGGATGCCGGAGCGGCCGGGGATGTCGTAGAGCATCACGGGCAGCCCCGTCGCGTCGGCGACGGCGGTGCAGTGGGCACGCAGGCCCGACTGCGGCGGCTTGTTGTAGTACGGGGCCACCACCAGCAGGGCGTGCGCACCGGCGGCCTCCGCGGCGCGCGCCAGCTCCACCGAGTGGGCGGTGTCGTTGGTGCCCGCGCCGGCAGTCACACGAGCCCGGTCGCCGACCACCTCGACGACGGCACGGATGAGGTCGACCTTCTCCGCGTCCGTGGTCGTGGGCGACTCCCCCGTGGTGCCGTTGACGACGATGCCGTCGTGGCCGTGGTCGATCAGGTGCTGCGCCACCCGCTGCGCGGCGTCGAGGTCCAGGCTGCCGTCGGATCGCATCGGGCTCACCATCGCCGTCACGACGCGGCCGAAAGGAGACGCAGAAGTCATGGTGGACAGGCTATCGCGGGCCGACCACAGCCCCGGTATGCCGTTCCGGCCGTGGACGGCCGCGCCTCACCGTGGTGCCGAGGGCCGCCCGTCGTGAAGGACCTGCCCGGCGTCGGTGGCCGGTGCGACACTTCGGCCATGGCCTACGACGAGGAGCTGGCGGACCGGCTGCGCGAGGCGCTCGGAGCAGAGCCCGGTCTCAGCGAGAAGCGCATGTTCGGAGGCCTGGCCTTCCTCGTCGAGGGGCACATGGCGGTGGCGGCCAGCGGCCAGGGCGGCCTGATGGTGCGCGTCGACCCGGCCACCAGCGAGGAGCTGGTCGACGGGGCGCTCGTCGACCGGGTCGTGATGCGGGGCCGGGAGATGGACGGCTGGCTGCGCGTCGCCAGTGCCGCCGTCGACGACGACGAGGCGCTGCGCGCGTGGGTGGTGCGCGGGGTCGCGGCGGCGCGCGCGCTCGGGTAGCGACGACGACCCGGCTCGCCGCGGACGGTGCGGCGGTCCGGCGCGGGTCCCGCGTAGGCTGACGACGTGCGGCAGTACCTCGACCTCCTCGACCACGTCATGACCCGCGGGGTCGACAAGTCCGACCGGACCGGTACCGGCACCCGCAGCGTGTTCGGCTACCAGATGCGCTTCGACCTCTCCGAGGGCTTCCCGGTGGTGACCACCAAGAAGCTGCACCTGAAGTCGATCATCGGCGAGCTGCTGTGGTTTCTCCGCGGGGACACCAACGTCAAGTGGCTCCAGGACCGCGGCATCACCATCTGGGACGAGTGGGCCGACGAGAACGGTGACCTCGGGCCGGTCTACGGCTACCAGTGGCGGTCCTGGCCGACCCCCGACGGCCGGCACGTCGACCAGATCGCGAAGGTGATCGAGTCGATCCGCACCAACCCCGACTCGCGGCGCCACATCGTCAGCGCCTGGAACGTCGCCGACGTCGACTCCATGGCCCTGCCGCCCTGCCACACGATGTTCCAGTTCTACGTCACCCCGGAGCGGGACGGACAGCGGGCCACGCTCTCGTGCCAGCTCTACCAGCGCTCCGCCGACATCTTCCTGGGCGTGCCGTTCAACATCGCCTCCTACGCCCTGCTGACCATGATGGTCGCGCAGGTCTGTGACCTCGAGCCCGGCGAGTTCATCCACACCCTCGGTGACGCCCACCTCTACTCGAACCACTTCGACCAGGCCCGTGAGCAGCTGACCCGTGAGCCGTTCCCACTGCCGCAGATGCGCATCGCCCCCGGCAAGCAGATCGACGAGTTCGACCTCGAGGACTTCGAGCTCGTCGGCTACCAGGCCCACCCCTCGATCAAGGCGCCGATCGCGGTCTGAGCGCAGGCAGCGCACGGGGACCACGCGGCATACTGCGTGGCATGACCCGCGTCACGCTCCTCGCCGCCCTCGGCCGCAACCGCGTCATCGGCCGCGGCGGCGGGATGCCGTGGCACCTCCCCGAGGACCTCAAGCACTTCAAGCACACCACCATGGGCCACCCCATGGTCATGGGCCGCAAGACGTTCGAGTCGATCGGGCGTGTGCTGCCGGGTCGCCGCACCATCGTCATCACGCGCCAGGCGGACTGGCACCACCCGGACGTCGAGGCCGCCCACTCGCTGCCGGAGGCGCTGTCGCTGGCCGGACCGGGTGACGAGGTCTTCGTGGTCGGAGGCGGCGAGGTCTACCGCGAGGCGATGCCCTTCGCGCAGCGGCTGGTGCTGACCGAGGTGCGCGACTCCCCCGAGGGCGACACGTTCTTCCCCGAGTGGTCGCACGAGGAATGGCGCGAGGTCTCGCGTGAGCCGCACGAGCGCTTCGACATCGCCACCTACGAACGGGCCTGACGTGTCCGAGGCGCGGCGGGCCGGCCCGCTCGCTGCACTGTCGGTGCTGGGTGCCGGCGCGGGGTGGGGCGCCCTCACGGGGGCGGCCGCCGGCGCTCTCGTGGTGTTCCTGGGCGCGGACGAGCCCGGTGCCGCCGACGTCCCCGGGGCGGTCGCGCTCGGCCTGCTCTTCGGCGCCCCCACCGGTGCGCTCCTTGGGCTCGGGCTGTCGCTGCTGCCGGCCGGGGTGGCCGCGTTCGCGCCGTCTCCCCGGTGGGCCCGGTGGGCCGCCGTCGTCGCCTACGCCCCGGTGGCGGTCCTCATGGTCGCTGCCCAGTTCAACGATGGGGTGCAGGGGCAGGAACCGTATGCCGCGGTCTTCGTCACCGCCGCGCTGTTCGGCCTATGGCGGTGCCGGCGCAGCGCGGCCGTCGCCGTGGAGCGGGTGGCCCGGCACCGTGCCGCGCCGCGCGTCACACCCCCGGGCGTTCCGCTGGAGGAACCGAGCCTCTAGCTGACCCGCCGCGGCCGGTCTGGCGCCGTCAGGCGTCGTAGTCGAGCGAGACCTCGTCGGTGACGGGGTGGCTCTGGCACGCGAGCACGATGCCGGCCGCCACCTCGTCGGGCTCGAGCGCGTAGTTGCGGTCCATGCGCACCTCGCCGGCCACGACCCGCGCGCGGCAGGTGCCGCAGACCCCGCCGGTGCACGAGTAGGGCGCATCGGGTCGTGAGCGGAGCGTCGCGTTGAGGATCGTCTCCTCGCGGCTCGGCATCTCGATCCGCGTCGTGCGGCCGTCGAGGTTGACCGTCACGACCGCCTCCGGCGGCGCGCCCTCCTCGACAACGACCTCCTGGCGAGGCGCCTCCTGCTCCGCGACGTGGAAGATCTCGTGGTGGATGTGGTGTGGGTCCACCCCCGCCTCGGCGAGCAGCTCCTGGGCGCCGGTGACCATGCCGTAGGGCCCACAGAGGTACCACTCGTCGACGGTGTCGACCGGGGCGAGCACCTCGAGGATGCGCCTGATGCGGTCGGGGTCGAGCCGTCCGCTGAACAGCTCGACGTCCTGCGGCTCGCGGGAGAGCACGTGCACGAGCTGAAGCCGCTCCGGGTAGCGGTTCTTCAGGTCGGCGAGCTCCTCGAGGAACATGACCGACGACGTGCGGCGGTTGCCGAAGAGCAGGGTCACGCGGGACTCGGGCTCCTCCTCCAGCGCCGCGGAGATGATCGCCAGCACCGGGGTGATGCCACTGCCGGCCGCGATCGCCAGGTGGTGTCGGCTCGTGCCCGGCTGCGGCGGGCAGGTGAAGGAGCCCAGCGGCGTCATGACGTCAAGGACGTCGCCCCGCTGCACGGAGTCGTTGAGCCAGTTCGACATCCGGCCGCCGGGGACCCGGGCCGACGCGACCCGCACAGTGCCGGTGGCCGCAGCCTCCGACGGCGCGAGGCAGATGGAGTACGACTGGCGCACCTCCTCGCCGTTGATGCTCGCGCGCAGGGTCAGGTGCTGCCCCGGGGCGAAGGCGTACTCCTCCCGCAGCTCCTCCGGCACGTCGAAGGTGACCGCGACGGCGTCGTCGGTCAGGCGCTCCACGTCCGCCACCGTGAGGGCGTGGAACTGCGCCCGCCGGCGAGTGGGACGGGTGACCAGAGCTGCCATCAGATCGCCTTGCCCATCAGATCGCCTTGAACTGGTCGAAGGGCTCGCGGCAGGCGCGGCACCGGCGCAGGGCCTTGCACGCCGTGGAGCCGAACCGGGCGAGCTCCTCGGTGTCGGTGCTCCCGCACTGCGGGCACGCCACCTGGCGGACCTGGAGCGAGAGGGCGACCGGCCCGCTCCCCCGGGCGCCGGCACCCCGCTCGGGTGGAGCGATACCGAACTCGCGCAACCGCACACGGCCCCGTTCGGACATCCAGTCCGTGGTCCACGCAGGGCTGAGCCTGGTCTCGACCGAGCACGTGTAGCCGTGCCGCACGGCCTCGTGCACGACGCGGTGCTCGATGGCCTCCATCGCAGGGCAGCCCGAGTATGTCGGCGTGATGGTCACCGAGACCCGGCGGTTCGACTCGTCGACCTCGAGGTGGCGCAGGATGCCGAGGTCCTCGATGGTCACGACCGGCACCTCGGGGTCGGGGATGTCCGAGATCGCCTGTGCCACAGCGGACTTCACGACGGGCGCAGCTTCAGTCATGACGCTCACCAGCTCGCTCCGGGGTGCGACCGGGCGATGTGCTGCATCTCGGCCAGGAGGTAGCCCATCGGCCGGGAGTGGATCCCCGCACGGCCTCCGCGCGAGCGCCAGCGAGGGGCCCCGGGCTCGGTCAGGGTTGCCTCCTCCACCACCGCCGTCACGTGGCCGAGGGCCGCGTCGCGCAGCGTCGAGGGAAGGACGCCCACGCCCGCTTCGGCGGCGGCGCGTGCGGTCTCGTCGTCGTCGAAGAGCTCGGCGACGTAGGGAGCGACGGCCTCCAGCCCTTCCTGCATCCGGCGGTGCGACTCCTCGGTGCCGTCCCCAAGTCGCAGCACCCACTGCGTGGCGTGGTCGCGGTGGTAGGTGACCTCCTTGAGCGCCTTCTCCGCCACGCCGGCCAGCACCGGGTCGCTCGAACGGCGCAAGGCGGCATACAGCTCGCACTGGTAGCTGGCGAAGGTGAGCAGGCGGGCCATCTCGAAGCCGAAGCCGGCGCGCTCCTGCTCCACGAGGTGCACGTTGCGGAACTCCCGCTCGTCGCGGAAGTAGGCCAGGTCGTCCTCGGTGCGGCCCGTGCCGTCGAGCTCGCCCACCCGGGTCAGCAGGACGCGTGCCTGCCCGAGCAGGTCGAGGCCGACGTTGGCCAGCGCCATGTCCTCCTCGATCTGCGGGGCCCGCGAGATCCACTCCCCCAGCCGCTGGGCGTAGACCAGCGCGTCGTCGGCCAGGCCCTGGATGTACGGTGCCGCAACGGTTTCCGAGACCACTGCGGAAACCGGGGCCACTGAGGCCACCGTGGCCGCCGTGGTGGGGTCCGGGTTCACAGGTACTCCACGTCCTCGGGGACGTCGTAGAAGGTCGGGTGGCGGTAGACCTTGTCGGCCGCCGGGTCGAAGAAGGAACCACGCTCGTCGGGGCTCGAGGCGGTGATGTCGGACGCCCTCACGACCCAGAGCGAGACGCCCTCCTGCCGGCGGGTGTAGACGTCTCGCGCGTTGCGCAGCGCCATGGTCGCGTCAGGGGCGTGCAGCGAGCCGACGTGCACGTGCGACAGCCCCCGCTTGCCCCGGACGAAGACCTCCCACAGCGGCCACGACTTCTCGGACATGCCCTGCCCCTCGCTCGCGGTGTCGTGGCTCGAGGCGCTCATGCGGCACTCCCCCGGCGTTCGCGCGCAGCCTGCTTGGCGGCATACGCGGTGGCTGCCTCACGCACCCAGGCGCCCTCCTCGTGGGCGGCGCGGCGGTGGGTGAGGCGCTCGGCGTTGCACGGCCCGTCGCCCTTGAGCACGCGCCAGAACTCGTCCCAGTCGATGGGGCCGAAGTCGTAGTGGCCGCGCTCCTCGTTCCAGCGCAGCTCGGGGTCGGGGAGCACGAGGCCGAGCTTCTCGGCCTGCGGCACCATCATGTCGACGAACTTCTGGCGCAGGTCGTCGTTGCTGAACCGCTTGATGCCCCAGGCCATCGACTGCTCGGTGTGCCCGCCCTGGGCGGCCTCACCGGTGTCGGGCGGCCCGAACATCATCAGGGAGGGCCACCACCAACGGTTGGCGGCGTCCTGGGCCATCTCCTGCTGCTCCTCCGTGCCGCGCATGAGGGTCCAGAGGATCTCGAAGCCCTGCCGCTGGTGGAACGACTCCTCCTTGCAGACCCGGATCATCGCGCGGGCGTACGGCCCGTAGGAGCACCGGCACAGCGGCACCTGGTTCATGATCGCGGCACCGTCGACGAGCCAGCCGATCGCGCCGCAGTCGGCCCAGGTCAGCGTCGGGTAGTTGAAGATCGAGGAGTACTTCTGCTTGCCCGAGTGCAGCCGGTCGAGCAGCTCGGCGCGGTCGACCCCGAGGGTCTCGGCGGCGCTGTAGAGGTAGAGCCCGTGCCCGGCCTCGTCCTGCACCTTGGCCATGAGGATCGCCTTGCGGCGCAGGCTCGGGGCGCGGGTGATCCAGTTGCCCTCGGGCTGCATGCCGATGATCTCGGAGTGCGCGTGCTGGGCGATCTGGCGGATGAGCGTCTGGCGGTACGCCTCCGGCATCTCGTCACGCGGCTCGATGCGCTGGTCGGCCTCGATGAGGTCGTCGAACAGGCCGGACTCGGCGGCGTTCAGCGGCTCGTCGGGGCTCGGCAGGGCGCTGTCCGCCTCGGGGCCGAAGTCGTTGCCGTACATGCCCACAGTATGCGGTGGTGTTACACCCGATTGCAATTGTGCCGCTTTGGTGTCACATGCCTGCACGGGTGCGAGGATGGCGCGGTGGCGCACCACGACTCCGAGCACCAGCACGACCCTGGGCATCCCCACGACCACCCGCACGGCGACGAGCACGCGCACGCCGCCACCGGACCGGTCGCGGACGCCAGCGTGCGCGTGGCCCGGGAGAGCGACGCCCCGGCCGTGGGCCTGGTCCAGGCGACGGTGTGGCGCGAGGCGTATGCCGGCGTGGTGCCGGACGAGGTCGTCGAGGCGTTCGAGCCGCCCGCCTTCACGCGCGCGTGGCGCACGTCCCTGGCCAACCCCCCGGCCGGTGCGCACCGGCTCCTGGTGGCGTGTGCCGGAGAGCAGGTCGTCGGGTTCGCCGCCGTGGGACCGAGCCAGGACCCCGACGCGTCGCCCTTGACCGGCGAGCTCACGGCCATGGGGGTGCACCCGCATGCCCGCCGGGCCGGTCACGGGTCGCGGCTGCTCAACGCCGCCGTCGACACCCTGCGCGGTGCGGGTGCCGACACCCTCCACGCCTGGGTGCTCGCGACCGACGAGCAGACGCGGGCCTTCTTCACCCGGGCGGGACTCGCCCCCGACAGCGCGTTCCGCGACCGGGTGGTCTCCCCCGACGGCCGCACGGCGCGCGAGGTCCGGCTGGTCGCGGCGATCGGCGACACCGAGCAGTCCACCGACAACGAGCAGCCCACGGACACCGAGCAGCCCAGCGACACCGAGCAGCCCAGCGACACCGAGCAGCCGGGCCACAGCCAGCCGTGACCGCGCTCGACCCGGCCCGGCGCCGCGCGGTCCTGCGCCAGGCGGTCTCGGTCGGTGTCGCCACCGGCGCCTACGGGATCAGCTTCGGCGCCCTGTCGACCGCTGCGGGCCTCGACGTGCTGCAGACGCAGGCCCTGTCGGTGCTGCTGTTCTCCGGAGGCTCGCAGTTCGCCTTCGTCGGCCTCGTCGCCGGTGGGATGTCGGGGGCGCCGGCCGCGATCGCGACGTCGACCCTGCTCGGTGTGCGCAACGGCCTCTACGGCCTGCAGGTGGCCAGGATGCTCGACGTGCGGGGCCTGCGCCGGGTCGCCGCCGCCCACCTGACGATCGACGAGTCCACCGCCGTCGGCGTGGGCCAGCCCGAGGAGCGGGCGGGGCGACTCGGGTTCTGGGCGACCGGGCTGGCCGTCTTCGTGCTGTGGAACCTCATGACGCTCGCCGGCGCACTCGTCGGCGACTCGATCGGCGACCCGAAGACCTACGGGCTCGACGCCGCGGCGGCGGCCGCCTTCTGCGGTCTGCTGTGGCCCCGGCTGAAGTCCGGTGACGCCTTCGCCATCGCCGCACTGGCCGCGCTGATCGCCGTGCTGCTGGCGCCGCACGCCCCCGCCGGCGTGCCGGTGCTGGTGGCGGCGTTCACCGCGCTGGTGGCGGCGGTGTGGCCGTCGGCGCACCGGGACCCCACCCCACCGCACCACTGGACCGACGAGGACGAGGCGACGAAGGCGGACCCCGACCATCGTGGGACACCCCGAGGTGAAGCCCGATGAGCATGTGGACCGCGGTCCTCGCCGCCAGCGCGCTCGCGTTCGCCCTGAAGTTCCTCGGCTACGTCGTGCCGACGCAGTGGCTGGAGGGCCGGCGCACCAGCCGGGTCACCTCCGCCCTGCCGATCGCCCTGCTCTCCGCGCTCGTGGCGGTGCAGACCCTCACCGGTGCCGGCGGCGCCCTGGTGGTCGACGCGCGGCTGGCCGCCGTGGCCGTCGCGCTCGTCGCCCTGGCCCTGCGGGCGCCCTTCCTCCTGGTGGTCGGTCTCGCCGCAGGCACGGCGGCCCTGCTCCGCTCGCTGGGCTGGGGCTAGCCAGCGCTGGACGCTCGGGGGCCGGTCCGGGACGGTCGGGCCGCTCGGGCCGGCCTGAGCAGCACGAAGCCCTGACGGTGATCCGTCAGGGCTTCGTGCCACCCACCAACCGGGACCTGTCCAGGGCTCCCTCTCCCGGGTGGCGCGTGGGTCGACCGTAAAGGGTCACCCGTAGGTGGGTCCGCCTCCCCACAGGAACGAGCTGCGCGCGGTGTTCCAGTGCGTGGCGAGGTAGCTGCCCGCCTTCGGGTTGGTGTGGAAGTAGTCGTTCTTGTTGCAGTCGAGTCGCTCGTCGAGCACGGTCGTGGTGCAGGTCGAGGAGGTGTAGACCGAGGTGCCGGCGGCGCCGGAGTAGCACATCAGGTCCTTCTCATCGCGACAGTGCAGCGCGGTGTCCGAGTGGGGAGCGCTCTTCTGCACGGCACCGAGGGTGTGGAAGATCTCGTGCGCCGCCGCCGAGCCGGACCAGCAGCCGAGGTCGACCCGGGCGAACTGCGGACCGAGGTTGTTGCGGTTCTTCCGGCCGGGCTGGTCGTCGTTGTAGGTCTGGCCGAGGCCGCAGATGTAGCGGGCGTCGGCGAACACCATGTACTTGCGCGTGCTGTGCACGTAGCCCTTGGCGGTCAGCTCCGAGGCGGTCTTGGCGAAGCTCGGGGCGGCCGACGACGACAGGTGCGCGACGGCCACCGAGGGCTGGCAGTTGGCGCTCGTGGCGATGCGCAGCTGGCGGCTGCCACCGGTCTGCCTGGCCGACGCGGCCACGATGCCGTTGGCCCGCTTCATGGCGTCGATGATGTACGGCTTCAGGCTGCCGATCCGGTTGGGCAGCGACCCGTAGTAGGCGTAGACCGCCTGGACCCGGTTGCCGCTGGTGCCGGGCTGGGTGCACTTGGGGCTGAGCGGCGCCGTGCTGGTCGTGACGCCGATGGAGACCGCTGCGGTCTCGGGCTGGAGCACCCGGTGCTCCTCGGCCAGGTCGGCGACCTCGGGCTCCTGCCCACGGGACGTGCTCGCAGTGGCGTTGGCGGAGGTGCTGGTGGAGGCGCCGGAGGGGGCGGCGCTCGCGGTGGTCACGCCGGAGACGGAGGGCACTCCGAGCGTGGTGGCGAGGGCGGCAGCGGCGAGGACGCCGAGGGCCGCCGCACGGGGGCGGTGGAGCGGGGACACCTTCGCAGCGTGGAGGACGAACCACCGCAAACCGGGATTTTTTACGTTTCCCTTACGCTCTTCTGACGAGACACAGAACTACGTCTTACTACCGCCTTTGACGTAGTGTGCCACGTCGATCGACGTAGAGCAGCCGGTTTCCCTGATCTGTCAGGGGGCCTTCGCCGCTACCCGTGGTGGCGGCCCGCGCGCCAGGCCCGGACGGCCGCGCGGTAGTGGCGCTGCTCCCCCTTGCGGTCACGACGCACCCGGCAGGCCTCCGCCTGCTCCAGCTCGCCGCGCCAGGTGGCGTCCTCGGGGCCCGGCTCCCGGCCTGCCGACAGCTCGGCCATCATGCGAGAGCCGTCGCGGGCGAGCAGGAGCAGGGGCACCAGCGCGGCCACCAGCACCAGCGGCAGCAGCACCACCCCGATGCCGAGCAGCACCGCTGCCGGGCGGCCGTCGCGGATGAGCTCCACCCCGCGCCAGCCGATGGTGACCGAGTAGAAGCCCAGCACGACCAGGAGGACGAGGGCGGTGAGGCGTTCTCTCACTGGCCGGCCAGGCCCAGGTAGTGCTCCAGCCCCACCGTCAGGCCGGGGTGGTCGGCCACCCCGCGCACCCCGGCGAGCACACCGGGCATGAAGGAGGCCCGGTCGAAGGAGTCGTGCCGCAGCGTCAGCATCTCGCCCACCCCGCCGAAGAGCACCTCCTGGTGCGCCACGAGGCCACGCAGCCGCACGGCGTGCACCGGTATGCCGTCGACCCGCGCCCCGCGCGCGCCGTCGGGGTCGTGGGTGGTGGCGTCCGGGACCTCACCGAGCCCGGCACGTGCCCGGGCACCCGCGATGAGCCGAGCCGTGCGGGCCGCGGTGCCCGACGGGGCGTCGAGCTTGTTCGGGTGGTGCAGCTCGATGACCTCGACGGACTCGTAGAACCGCGCCGCCTGCTGCGCGAACTGCATCATGAGGATGGCACCGATCGCGAAGTTCGGGGCGATGAGCACACCGACCCCGGGAGCCTGGCCGAGCTGCCGTTCCAGCGCGCCCAGCCGGGAGTCGTCCCACCCCGTGGTGCCGACGACGGCATGGATACCGCGCTCCACGCAGTGCCGCACGTGGCCGGGCGACGCGTCGGGCACCGTGAGCTCGACGGCCACCTGGGCCCCACCGAGGTCGCCGAGGTCGTTACCGTGCCCGACCCGCGCCACCAGCTCGAGGTCCTCGGCCGCGTCGACGGCCGTGCAGGCCTCGCTGCCCATGCGTCCCGACGCTCCGATGACGGCCACCCTGATCCTGTCGCTCACGCACGTCAGGGTAGCCACCCGGCATACAGTCGCCGTCATGGACACCAGTGGTGCGCGGGTGCGGGTCCTGCCTCCCCTGCTGTTCCTCGTCGTCCTGGTCGTCCTCCTGTTCGTCGACCGGCTCGTGCCGCTCCCCGTGCCCGGCGGCGCGGTGCGGGTCGCGCTGGGCGTCGTCCTCGTGGCCCTGGGGCTGGCGCTCATGGTGTGGGCCGGCCGGGTGATGCTCGGGTCGCACACGACGGTGAACCCGTGGGGCAGCGTCTCTTCCCTCGTCACGGGCGGCCCGTTCCGGTTCACCCGCAACCCGATCTACCTCTCCGACCTCCTCCTCTACCTCGGCGTCGCCGTGTGGGTCGGCACCTGGTGGCCCCTGTTCGCCGCCCCCCTGCTGGTCCTGGCCGCCCAGTGGCTCGTGATCGGGCCCGAGGAGCGCTACCTGACGCAGCGCTTCGGCGCGGACTACACGGCATACCGGCAGCGCGTGCGCCGCTGGATCTGAGGGGCCGCACCTCAGGGGTCCCCGTCGCCCCGGGTACCGGGGCACAGCAGAGGCGGGCCCGGCCTGCTGGCCGGACCCGCCTCCCGTGTTCCTCGAGCGTTCCGCTGTGGGCGCTCGGGCCTACTTCACGAAGGCCTTCAGCCCGAGGACCACGGGGTCGTGGTCGGACGAGCGGTACGGGTCGGGCTGGTGGAAGTCGGTGCCGTGGTAGTTCCAGCGGCTGTACTCCAGCGCCACCGACTCACCGGAGTTGATGTTCCAGTGGTCGGCGCCGGTGGCCATCTTCAGCGCGTCCGCGTTGACGAGGATGTGGTCGAGCGAGCCCGACAGGCCGGAGAACGAGTACGACCAGGAGTCGTTGTCGAACGTCGAGCCCACGTCGGTGTAGCCGGCCTTGTAGAGGACGTCGAGCGGGTCCTCCATGGTGTACGAGTTGTAGTCGCCGGCCATGACGACGGCCTTCGTGCTGGTCGCCTCGAGCGCCGTGGGGACCCAGTCGCGCAGCGCCTGCGCCTGGAGGATCCGCGAGGTGACCGACGAGCCCTGGCCGTCGCCGGTGTCCTCGTCGCCGGGGAACGGGCCGGCCGAGCCCTTGGACTTGAAGTGGTTGACGACGAAGAGGAACTTGTCGCCCTTCCCGTACTTCTGCTTGAACACCTGCGCGATCGGCTCACGGGCGTTGCCGAAGGCCTGGCCGTCGGCGCTCTGCCTGCCGAGCGCACGGGACTGGTCGACCCGCATCACGGAGGCCGGCTTGTAGATGATCGCGCTGGTGATGACGTCCTGCTCGGAGGCCGGCGGCAGCTCCGTCGACGACGGCACGTAGGCCCACGTGCCGGCACCCGCCTTGGCGTTGAGCGCGGTCACGAGCGAGGCGAGCGCCTCGTCGGTCCGCTCGCCGAGGGCGGCGGAGTTCTCGATCTCCATCAGGCCTACGACGTCGGCGCCCAGGGCGTTGATCGCCGAGACGATCTTGCTCTGCTGGCGCTGGAAGTCGGCGGCGTCCCACGCACCGCGCTGGTCGCAGCCGGTGCGCACCGTCACGCCGTCGCCGGCACGGTCGGTGTAGGGCTGGCACGTCGCGTTCTCGACCCCGAGGGTCGTGAAGTAGTTGAGGACGTTGAACGACGCGACCTTGATGTCGGAGGTGCCGAGCTGGTTGATGTCACCGGCGTCCGGGGCGGCGGTGCGGGTGTTCTCGAACTCCGCCGGCGAGGCGGCGTTGTCCGGGCCCACGACGGTCGCCGTCGGCTGGAAGCGCCACAGGTCGAACCGGTAGTCGACGACCACCGACTTGGTGAAGGTGACGGCGGCACCGACCCGCACCGGCTTGCTCTGCGAGACGTACGCCGGGGTCAGGTCCCCGTTGGTCAGGCACGGCGTCGGTCGCGTGCCGCAGACGCCCGTCGAGAAGCTGTTCGCCAGGAAGTTCGTCGAGGCGCCGTCGTCGAGGGTGACCGCCCGGCGGGCGTTGTCGGCCTCGACGGCGAGGGCCTCGGCCGAGCGCGGTGCCGCGACCTCGGTCGACTGGATGAGCGGCTTGGTGCCGGCAGCCAGGCCGACCTCGCCGTACTGGTTGGTGCTGTAGGTGTTGCTCACGGTGAAGGGACCCGAAGGCTGGTACAGCATGCCCTCGATCGCCTCCCGCTCCGCGCTCGTGCCCGGCCAGGCGTTGGTCGCCGGGGTCACGGCGTCGAAGTCGTCGCCGGCGTCGGTGATGTCGGCGGCAGCGGCGGTGACCTCGGTGAGGCCGCCGAACTCGCTGACCTTGCCGGTCACCTCGACGTAGTTGCCGACCACGGCGTCGGCGTCGAGCGCGCCACCCGGCTGGAAGACGAAGACACCGTCCGAGGCGGCGGCCAGGTCACGCGCGCCACCGGTGCCCTCGGTCTGCAGGAAGAACCCCCGGAAGCCACCGGCCGGGTATGCCGCGGTGATGACACCGCGCGTCGTCACCGTCTGGCCCACGAGCGGCGAGGTCGCGCCGGTGCCCTGGATCTCGGCGATGGTCCGCTGCTGGGCCTCCGGCTCGGGGTCGGGCCCGGTC
This sequence comes from Pedococcus cremeus, assembly GCF_900111375.1. Lineage (GTDB taxonomy): Bacteria > Actinomycetota > Actinomycetes > Actinomycetales > Dermatophilaceae > Pedococcus_A > Pedococcus_A cremeus. The sequence continues at coordinate 283,699 of NZ_FOHB01000003.1, read as the reverse complement.
GAGGTCCCGGCGCCCGGGGTCGGCGCCCCGGCCAGGAAGTCGAGGGAGTTGTCAGGGGTGTTCTGGGTGCCCTTGCGCGCGAGCGAGGTCGTGTTGCTGCCTGCGGCTGCCGCGGCGGAGCCGGCCCAGTCGTTGGCGCTCCCGAAGCCGACGAAGTCGGCCACCGACGACAGCGCGGAGCACGGGTTGGGGTCGGACTTGCCGGCGCAGCCGGAGAGCGCGGTCGTGCTGTCGACCAGGGCGACCTTGCCCGCGCTGGCCGAGAGGTTGATGGTGCCCTCGGCGTCGACCCGCGGCAGGGCTGCGCCGGTGCTGCCGGTCGCACCGCCCACGACGTAGGTCGCGCCCGGGGCCAGCGTGCCCGTCAGGTTGACCTTGTTCGACCAGCTCGTGCCGGACGCCGACGCGTACTGCACCGACCAGCCGGCCAGGCTCACCGCGTTCGAGGAGCGGTTGACCAGCTCGATGAAGTCGCGGTTGTAGGGGGCGCCGGAGTTGCCGCCGCCTCCGTAGACCTCGTTGATGACGACCGCGGCCCCGGCCGACGGTGCCGCGATGGCGGGCCCCGCCGCCACCATGCCTGCGGCCAGCGCTCCTGCGCCGGCCGCCGCTGCTATCTGTCTGCGTTGTACGCGCACAGCATGTCCTCCAACACACCGAATCCCCAGTAGAAGCGCTGCCGGCCGTGGATGGAGGCGTGGCGCGCCCGTGCAGTGAACCACGCACGTCTCGGCGCGGGAACCGATCCCAGGAGGGGGGAAGGTAAAACTCAGGCAAAGTCTGGGCGGGTTCCCCGGGCCCGCTCGGGCGGCTCAGGCCAGCTCGTGCAGGGGCACGCCGGGGTCGGCGAGGCGCTCGCGGTCGACGGTGGCCCGCGAGCGGATGACGACCTTGATGTCGTCGATGACGTCCCAGGTGTTCACCGCCATGCCTGCCACCACCCGGTCGTCGCGCAGCCAGAACGCCAGGAACTCGCGCGAGGCGAGGTCGCCGCGCACCACGACCTCGTCGTCTGGCCCGCAGTACCCGATGTACTCCATGCCGAGGTCGTACTGGTCGGTGAAGAAGTACGGCAGCTCGTCGTAGACGTCGTCCTTGCCGAGCATGCCCGCGGCCACGGCCGCCGGCTGGTTCAGCGCGGTGGCCCAGTGCTCGACGCGCACGTGCTGGTCGAGGAAGGGCAGGAAGTGGTTGGCGACGTCGCCGACCGCGAACACGTCGGGGTCGCTCGTGCAGCCCTGCGCGTCGACCACGATGCCGTTGTCGAGGCGCAGGCCGGCGAACTCGGCGAGCTCGATGTTGGGCAGCGCCCCGATCCCCACCACCACCGTGTCGGCGGCCAGCGTCGTGCCGTCGGCGAGCCGCACGCCGCGCACCTGCCCGTGCTCGCCCTCGAGGTCGGCCACCTCGACGGAGGTCCGCAGGTCGACGCCCTTCTCACGGTGCAGGTCGGCGAAGACGGGGGCGATCTTCGGACCGAGCACCCGCACCAGGGGGATCTCGAGGGCCTCCAGCACCGTCACGGTGCAGCCGGCCTCCACCGCTGCCGACGCGGCCTCCAGCCCGATCCACCCTCCCCCGACGAAGACCACGCGCCGCCCCGGCTGGAAAGCCGCCCGCAGCCGGTCGCTGTCCTCGATGATGCGCAGGTAGAGGACGCCCTCGAGCTCCGCCCCCGGGAGGTGCAGCTGCCGAGGGGTGCTGCCGGTGGCGATGAGCAGCCTGTCGTAGCGCACCCGCTCGCCGGTGTCGGTGGCGATCTCGTGGTCCAGCAGGGCGAGCTCGGTCACCCGGGTGCCGAGGTGCAGCCCGACGTGGTGCTGGAGGTACCACTCACGCGAGTGGACGAACGCGTCGGCGAGGCCCTCACCGGTCTTGAGGTAGCCCTTGGACAACGGCGGTCGCTCGTAGGGCAGGTGTGGCTCGGCACCGTAGAGCTCCACCGCCCCGTCGAAACCCTGCTCGCGCAGCGCCTCCACGGTCTTGGCGCCCGCGAGGCCGCCGCCCACGACCACGAACGTCCTGTTGTCGGCCATGCCTCAGCATCGACCTGCACAGCGCGGAACCGCAACGGGACACGCAAAGGCGACGGGCCGGCATACCGCAGTGGTATGCCGGCCCGTCGCCGTTCTCAGCGTGGCGTCAGTTCGCCGCGTCCTCCGAGGAAGCGGGAGCGCCGCCCTCGTGGGCCTCGACCAGCTGGTCGGACTCGGACGTGCCGGTGCCCTGCTCGGCGTGGTCACCGCGCTCGCCGCCACGGCGACGACGGTTGCGGCCACGGCCGCCCTCGCGACGCTCGCCGCGGTCCTCGCGGTCACCGCGCTCCTCGCGCTCGGGCTGGCCGCCCTCGGCGGCCTCGTCCGTTGCGACCTCGGCAGCCTCGCCGCTCTGCCCCTCGGGGAGGACAGCAGCCAGCGAGAGCTTGCCGCGCGGGTCGATCTCCTTGAGCTCGACCTGGACCTTCTGGCCGACCGAGAGGACGTCCTCGACGGCGTCGATCCGCTTGCCGCCGACGAGCTTGCGCACCTCGGAGATGTGCAGCAGGCCGTCCTTGCCGGGCAGCAGCGAGATGAACGCGCCGAAGGTGGTCGTCTTCACGACGGTGCCGAGGAAGCGCTCGCCGATCTCGGGCATCTGCGGGTTGGCGATCGCGTTGATCGCCGCGCGCGCAGCCTCTGCCGACGGGCCATCGGTGGCGCCGATGTAGACCGTGCCGTCGTCCTCGATGGAGATGTCGGCGCCGGTGTCCTCCTGGATCTGGTTGATCATCTTGCCCTTCGGGCCGATGACCTCGCCGATCTTGTCGACCGGCACCTTCACCGAGATCACACGCGGGGCGAACGGGGACATCTCGTCCGGGGCCTCGATGGCCTCGTTCATGACGTCGAGGATGTGCAGGCGAGCGTCACGGGCCTGGGTCAGCGCGCCGGCCAGCACCGAGGCGGGGATGCCGTCGAGCTTGGTGTCGAGCTGGATGGCGGTGACGAACTCGCGCGTACCGGCGACCTTGAAGTCCATGTCGCCGAACGCGTCCTCGGCGCCGAGGATGTCCGTCAGCGCGGCGTACTGCGTCTCACCGTCGACCTCGTCGGAGACCAGGCCCATCGCGATGCCGGCGACCGGCGCGCGCAGCGGCACACCGGCGTTGAGCAGCGACAGGGTGGAGGCGCAGACCGAGCCCATGGACGTCGAGCCGTTGGAGCCCAGCGCCTCGGAGACCTGGCGGATCGCGTAGGGGAACTCCTCGCGGGTCGGCAGCACCGGCATGAGGGCACGCTCGGCCAGGGCGCCGTGGCCGATCTCGCGACGCTTGGGCGAGCCCACGCGACCGGTCTCACCGGTGGAGAACGGCGGGAAGTTGTAGTTGTGCATGTAGCGCTTGCGCGTCACCGGCGAGAGGGTGTCGAGCTGCTGCTCCATGCGGAGCATGTTCAGCGTGGTGACACCCATGATCTGGGTCTCGCCGCGCTCGAAGATCGCCGAGCCGTGCACGCGCGGCAGGACCTCGACCTCGGCGCTGAGGGCGCGGATGTCGGCGAGGCCACGGCCGTCGATGCGGACCTTGTCGCGCAGGATGCGCTGGCGGATGAGCTTCTTCTGCACGGAGCGGTAGGCAGCGGACAGCTCCTTGTCGCGGCCCTCGAACTCCTTGCCCTCGCCGGCCAGGGACTCCTTCATGGAGGCCTTGATCTCGTCGATCCGGTCCTCGCGCTCCTGCTTGCCCGCGATGGTGAGCGCCTGCGCGAGGTCGGCCGAGGTGGCCGCCTCGACGGCGGCATACACGTCGTCCTCGTAGTCGAGGAAGATCGGGAACTGCTGGACCTCCTTGGCGGACTTGCTGGCCAGCTCGGCCTGCGCGTCGCAGAGGACCTTGATGAACTTCTTCGAGGCCTCGAGGCCCTCGGCCACGACCTCCTCGGTCGGCGCCTGCTTGCCCTCGTTCTTGACGAGGTTCCAGGTGGCGTCGGTGGACTCCGCCTCGACCATCATGATCGCGACGTCATCACCGACGACGCGGCCGGCGACGACCATGTCGAAGGTCGAGCGCTCGGCGTCCGAGAAGTTCGGGAAGGCGACCCACTGGCCATCGATCAGGGCGACGCGGACGCCGCCGATCGGGCCGGAGAACGGCAGGCCGGAGATCTGGGTCGAGGCGCTGGCGGCGTTGATCGCCAGCACGTCGTACTGGTGGTCGGGGTTGAGCGCGAGCACCGTGATGACGACCTGGACCTCGTTGCGCAGGCCCTTGGTGAAGGTCGGGCGCAGCGGGCGGTCGATCAGGCGGCAGGTGAGGATCGCGTCGGTGGACGGGCGGCCCTCGCGGCGGAAGAACGAGCCGGGGATCTTGCCCGCGGCGTACATCCGCTCCTCGACGTCGACCGTCAGGGGGAAGAAGTCGAAACCCTCGCGCGGGGACTTCCCGGCGGTGGTGGTGGAGAGGAGCATCGTGTCCTCGTCCAGGTAGGCGCTGACAGCGCCGCCGGCCTGCTTGGCCAGTCGCCCGGTCTCGAACCGGACGGTGCGGGTGCCGAAGCTTCCGTTGTCGATGACGGCTTCGGCGAAGTGGATGTCTGGACCCTCCATTGGGCCCTCCTTCGTTTTGATCTTCAACGAACCGCGTGCATCGTCGTTGTGCACGGGTCTTCTTCTCTGGTCATTCCTGTATGCAGTTGTCGCGGGCTGGGCCCGCAGGACCGGTGGTCCTGGACCTCCTGGGAGGCCCTCATACGAGAAGGAGCGGCCCACGCGTGGTGCGTGACCGCTCCCTCTCGGATGGCTTATCGGCGCAGGCCGAGGCGCTTGATCAGCGAGCGGTAGCGCTCGATGTCGACGCTCTCGAGGTAGCGCAGCAGGCGGCGGCGCTGACCGACCAGCAGCAGCAGGCCGCGGCGGCTGTGGTGGTCGTGCTTGTGCTCGCGCGAGTGCTCGGTGAGGTCCTTGATCCGCTGGGTGAGCAGCGCGATCTGCACCTCGGGGGAGCCGGTGTCGCCCTCGTGCGTGGCGTACTCGGACATGATCTGCTTCTTGACGTCAGTGCTCAACGGCATAGGTCGACACTTCTCCTTCTGGTGATCGTTGCGCGGTGCGCCAGGGCTGGTTCACCTGGGCTCTCTCGATCCGCGGCCGGTCTACGGCAGGGTTCAGGCTATCAGCGGCGCCCGGGCGCGCCCTAATCGGCGACGTCGGGATCCTGGAGGCCGCACCGCAACGGTTGGCAGGAGGCCATCGGTTGTCGTCGAGGGCCGCGCGCGGCAGCAACGAGTGCCATCATGCCAACGGTCGCGGTCCTGCCTGGGCTCGGTGTCGCCGGACGTGCTCAGTATCCCCGGAAGTGCAGCCGCCACTCGTCGCTGGACACGCGGCCTGCCATCCCCACGTCCCGCATGGCCGCCACGACTCGCTCGAGGGTGCGCTCGGGCTCCCGGTAGATGCCCTTGGCAAGCACCACCACGAGCCGCCAGCTGTCGGTGTCGAGCCCTTCCCGCCGGTCGACGTCGCGCTCCCACTGCGCCTGCGTCTCGGCGTGCTGGCGACCGTCGTACTCGATGGCGAGCCGATGGTGCGGGTACGCGAGGTCGAACCGGCGCTCCCAGCTCCCGTCCTCGCGGTACTCGACGTGGTTGACCACCGGCTCGGGCAGCCCAGCCAGCACCAGGAGGAGCCGCAGGCGCGACTCCATCGGTGAGTCCACGCCCACCCGCACCAGCGTGGCCGCCCGCCTGAGAGTCGCACCGCCCTTTCCACCGAGCTTCACCGTCCTGGCGCGCAGCCGTTCCGGCGTGGTGCGTCCCGCCTTGACGAGGCTGTCGCCGAGCACCACCAGGTCCACCAGGCCCAGGTCGCAGCCAAGGCCGGTGAAGGTGTCCTCCGCGGACGTGACCGGTATGCCGCGCCAGCGCGCCTCCGAGGTCAGCGCACCGCGGCGGGCGTCGATGCCGTCGACGCGCAGGCGCCCCGTGGGGAGCGTCAGGTGCACGTCGGCACTCGAGGGAACGACGCCCCCGATCAGCTCGGCTGCCGTGTGCCGAGACGCCACCGCTCCGTCAGGCGCGATCTTGAGTGCCGCTCGCACGCGCAGCGCGAGGTCGACATCGGCCCGGGCGTCGCAGTAGACGTTGGTGAAGAGCCGCCGGTAGCCCGGACCCCTCAGCTGACCCGGCGTCACGCCGGCGGCCAGCGCCTCCCGGTAGGTCAGCGGCTCGAATCCCTCGTCAGGCACAGCCGCCACCCTGCCTCAGGACCGAAGGGTGCCCACCGCCTCATCCACAGGGGTCCACCTTGGCGTCGACACCGCGACAGGTGGCAGCGCGCCAACGGTTGTCGTGATTCGGCGTCGCCGACGACAACACGTGGCACGGTGCCACTCGTTGCAGTTCTGGGTATGCCGCGCGGTGAGTGGCGCGCGTCAGGGCTGCTGGGCGGGGCGGTACTCGTCGGCGAGGAGGGCGTAGAAGGCCAGGTCGGTCCACTCCCCCTTGAACCAGGACGCCTGCTTGAGCACGCCCTCGCGGCGCATGCCGAGCCGCTCGCACAGGCGCACCGACGGCTCGTTGCGCGGCTCGACCCGGGCCCAGACCCGGTGGACACCGAGCTCCTCGAACGAGACCCGCACCAGGGCCCGGGCGGCCTCGGTGGCATAGCCGTTGCCGGCCACGTCGGGGGCGAAGACCCACCCGATCTCGACCTGCCGGAGGTCGACGCCGTTCGGCCCCGCGAGGTGGATGAGCACGTCGCCGACGACCCTGCCGCCGAGCTCGACCGCGAGGGTCAGTGCCGGCCGGTCGACGTCGAGGCGTCCGGCGCTCGCGCGCTCGGCCACGAGGTCGGCGACCTCGTCCGTGGTCCGCGGGTCGCCGGGGATGAACCGCACCACCTCGGGGACGGAGCGGTACGCGAAGACGTCCGCCTCGTCCCCCGGGCGGAAGCTCCGGAGGACGAGGCGGTCGGTCGTGATGGGAACCCGCACGTGCGGCATACCGGCCTCCGTCAGAGGTGGGTCGTCAGAGGTTGATTCAGAGATTGGTCGTCAGAGGTTGATCATGTGGCCGGCGATCCCCTCGACGGCCTCCTTCATGGCCTCCGACAGCGTCGGGTGGGCGAAGATGTTGCGGGCCACCTCGTCAGCGGTGAGGTCCCACTGCTGCGCCAGCGTGAGCGCCGGCAGCAGCTCGGTGACCTCGGGGCCGATCATGTGCGCGCCGATGATCTCGTTGTGCTTGGCGTCCGCGACGACCTTGACGAAGCCGACGCCCTCGGCCATGCCGCGTGCCTTGCCGTTGGCGGAGAACGGGAACGCCGCGGTCTTCACGTCGTAGCCGCGTTCCTTGGCCTGCTCCTCGGAGTAGCCGAACGACGCGATCTGCGGCTGGCAGAAGGTCGCCCGCGGGATCATGTCGAAGTTGATCTCGATGGTCTCGGCACCGGCGATCGTCTCGGCGGCGACGACCCCCATGGCCTCGGCGGTGTGGGCCAGCATGAGCTTGCCGGTGACGTCACCGATCGCGTAGACGCCGTCGACGTTGGTGCGACCGCGCGCGTCGATCGCGATGGCCCCGCGGTCGGTGGTCTCGACACCGGTGTTCTCCAGGCCGTAGCCCTGCAGCCGGGGCGCGAAGCCGATGGCCTGCAGCACCTTGTCGGCCTCGAGCACCTGCGACTCGCCGCCCTGCGCCGGGGAGACCGTGACGCGCACGTTCGAGCCGGTGTCCTCGATGGCCTCGACCTTGGTCGAGAGCATGACCTTCACGCCGAGCTTCTTGTACTGCTTGAGCAGCTCCTTGGACACGTCGGCGTCCTCGGTCGGCACCATCCGGTCGAGGAACTCCACGATCGTCACGTCGACGCCGAAGTTCTTCATGACGTAGGCGAACTCGACGCCGATCGCGCCGGAGCCGGCGATGATGATCGAGCCCGGCAGCTGGTCGGTGAGGATCTGCTCCTCGTAGGTGACGACGCGCTCGGACAGCGAGGTGCCCGGGATGAGGCGGGTCGTCGCACCGGTGGCGATGATGACGTTGTCGGCGGTCACCGTCTGCGTCTGGCCGTCGGCACCCTTGACCTCGATCGTCTTGGCGTCCTTGAAGGTGCCCCAGCCGTCGATCTCGGTGATCTTGTTCTTCTTCATCAGGTAGTGGACGCCCTTGGCGCTGGCGTCGGCGACCTTGCGGCTGCGCGCGTGGGTGGCGCCGAAGTCCATCGTGGCGTCACCGGAGATGCCGAAGGTGGCCTTCTCGTGCGTGATGATGTGCGCGATCTCGGCGTTGCGCAGCAGCGCCTTCGAGGGGATGCACCCGACGTTGAGGCACACACCTCCCCAGTACTTCTCCTCGATGACCGCCGCCTTCAGCCCCAGCTGCGAGGCGCGGATCGCCGCGACGTACCCACCCGGACCAGCACCGAGCACCACAAGATCGAAGTCAGCCATGGGGGCAGCCTACTGACTGCGTCGTGTGCCGCCCGCGGGCACCTCACCCCCTGGCCACCGTCCGCGTCGCGTCACCGCAGCGTGCGCAGAACCTCGTGGATGCGCCGGGCCGCGGGCGCGGCGGTCTCGCCGCCGGTGCCGCCCTGGGAGACGACCACCGCGACGGCATACCGGGGCTTGTCGGCGGGCGCGTAGGACACGAACCACGACGTGTCCTGGGCGCCGTAGACCTCGGCGGTGCCGGTCTTCCCCGCGACCGGCCACTGCTTCAGCGGGAACCCGGCGAAGGCCCCCTTCGCCGTGCCCTCGGAGACCACGCCGCGCAGCGCGTCGCGCAGGAACGAGAGCACCGCCGGGCTCACGCCCACCGAGCCGTCACGGTGCGGGGCGATGGGCTGCTCCGCTCCCCCGCCGGGATCCGTGAAGGCCTGCGCGACCTGGGGCGTCCACAAGGTGCCGCCGTTGGCGATCGCGGCGTACGCCCGGGCCATCTGCAGCGGGGAGACGGCGATGTCGCCCTGCCCGATCGCGAAGTTCGCCGCGTCGCCGGCCCGGAACTGGAAGCCGGTGCGGCAGTTCTCCTTCGCCAACGACGTCAGGTATGCCGCACGCGGGGCGTCCGTGGCCGCCACCTGGGGGTAGCCGGTGCCGGCGCGCCGGCATGTGTCGGCGCGGGTGTCCTCCCACGTCTGCTGCTTCCAGTCGCGACCGGGGACGCGCCCGGCCTGCTCCCCCGGCAGGTCGACCCCGGTCGGCGCGCCGAGGCCGAACAGCCGGGCGGTGCGCACGAACGGGTCCTGTGCGTCGCCCTTCGCGGCCAGGCCGCCCTGCGCCTGCCACGACCGGTAGGCGAAGTCGTAGAAGATCGTGTCGCACGAGACGACGATCGCCTCGTGCAGCGAGATCGGGCCGTAGGCGCGGGACTCGAAGTTGCGGAAGGCACGGTTGCCGATGCGGTAGCTCGAGGTGCAGTCGTAGGTGCCGCCGAGCCGGTTGCCCGCCGCCACGGCCGCCGGCAGCGAGATCGCCTTGAACGTCGACGCCGGGGCGAAGCCGGCCGACGTCACCCGCGAGACCAGCGGCGTGCCGGCCCTCGCGTCGGTGAGCTTCGCGAGCTCACCCTCGGTGATGCCGCCGGTCCAGACCGTGGGGTCGTATGCCGGGTAGCTGGCCGCGGCGACCACGCCACCGTCGTGCACGTCGAGCACCACCGCCGCTCCCGCGTCGGCCTTCCAGCCGCGGGTGCGGGCCTTCGCGACGGCGTCGGCCAGCGCCTTCTCGGCGGCCTGCTGCACCCGCAGGTCGAGGTGCGTGCGCACGTCACGGCCGGGCACGGGCGCCTGCACCGACAGCGTCCTCGTCACGACGCCGCGCGGGTCGACCGCCACGGTGGTGCGGCCCGGCGTCCCGCGCAGGACGCGGTCGTACTCCTGCTCCAGGCCGGACCGGCCCACGAGGTCGCTGTCGCCGACGAGCCCCTTGCCGGCCGTCACGTCCTCGGCCGTGGCCCGGGCGAGGTAGCCGAGCACGTGGGAGGCATCGGCCCGCTGCCGCTCGGGGTAGTCGCGCACCGGTCGGGCCTGCACGTCGACACCCGGGAACTCGTCACGGCGCTCGAGCAGGCTGAGCGCCCGGACGGGGTCGACCCCGGCTGCCACGACGACGGGCTGGTACGGCGAGCCGCTCGAGCAGACCGGCGGCGGGGGTGCCCCCGGTGACCCGCAGTCGCGGGTGCGGCCCCACAGCTCGTCGAAGGGACGGCCCAGCTCACGAGCGACCTTGCGCACCAAGGCCTCTCCGTGGTCGGCGGCCTCGACGAGCACCTTGCGGTCGAGGGTGACGACCGCCTCCGACGTGTTGTCGACGAGGGGAATGCCGTTGCGGTCGAGGATGCGGCCCCGCACCGCGGGCTCGGTGACCACCCGGGTGTTGACCGTCTCGGCGGCTGCGACGTAGTCGTCGTGCTCGGTGAGCTGCACCTGGCCGAGCCGGCCGAGGAGCGTGCCCATCAGTGAGAGCACGACGAGGCCGAACACCCAGACCCGGGCGGTGACGTCGCGCCTGCCGCCTCTGGCGGTGACGTCGCGCCTGCTGCCGCGGGCGGTGACGTCGCGTCTCATGCGAGGTGACGCCGCACGAGGGCGTGCTCGGCGCGGATGAGCAGCGGCACGACGACCAGTGACAGTCCGACCGTCAGAACCCACTGCACGGCGGTCGCGGAGAGGTTGACGGGCTCTGAGCCGGCCAGGCCGAGCAGCACCCGGCCCAGTGCGGGTACGGCCGACGCGGCGAAGACGACCAGGGCGAGCCAGCCCACCGCCACCTCGCCCTCGCGGCGCCCGGCTCCCGCGACGAGACCGACCGCGGCATACAGCAGGGCCGCCGACCCGAGCACCGGCGAGCCGGGGGGCATGAGGTCGACCACCCACCCGGCCCCGAGCCCCAGGAGCGCACCGCGCGACGGTCCGCTGAGCAGCGCGCCGGCCACGACGACGGGGAGGACGAGGTCGGGCAGCGGGCCGGGCACCCGCGCGCCGAGCACGACGGCGACGAGGGCGGCGACCACCACGGCGAGCGCGCGCAGCAGCCGCAACGGCGAGAGCACCCCCGTCACCGGGCCGTCCCCTCGACCGCTGTGCGAGGAGTCGTCCGGGGAGCCGTGAGCAGCACCCCGACCACGTCGAGCCGCGTGACGTCGACCGAGGGCTGCACCGCCGCCGTCGGGGCGAACCGCCCACCGCCCGGGTCGACGCTGCTCACCCGGCCCACCGGGACTCCGGCCACGAACGGCCGCCCACCGGTGCTGCCCATGGTCGTGACGGCGTCGCCGACCGCGACCGACCCGCGTTGCACCAGCTGGAGGTCGAGCTGCCCGGCGGGGCGTGGCCGCACGCCGGAGGCTCCGGTCATTCCGGTCGCCCCCGTATCCCCGGTCGCCCCGGTCGCCCCGGTCAGGGAGCCGAGGGTGCCGGCGCTGCCCACCCGCACGCCCACGGCGAGGTCGGCGCTGCCCACCAAGAGCACGTCCGAGGTCCACGGTCCCGTGGCGACGACTCTGCCGACGAGGCCATCGGCGTTCACGACGGTGCGGTCCGCGGTGACGCCGTCGCGGGACCCGACATCGATGGTGACCCGCTCCGGACCGGCTGCACCCTGGGAGCCGACGGCCACGACGCGAGCGGGCACCAGCCGGGCACCGGTCGCCCCCGGCGAGTCGAGCAGCGCGCGGAGCTGGCGCGCCTCCTCGGTCGTCCGGGCGTCCACCGCGGCGTCGTACCCCAACCGGGTCCGGGCGGCTCGGGAGTCGGAGGCCGCCAGGGCGGCACCACCGCCACGACCGGCGACTCGTTCGAGCGGGCCGAGCACGGTGGCCCCGAGGGCACGGACCCGGTCGGTGGCGGACCAGCCCGAGACGTCGGCCACCACCACGACGAGGGTGGCCGCCAGGAGGGCGACGAGGAGCCGACGGCGGGAGGGGCGACGACGCATCGGCTCAGAAACGGCGGCTGTCGATGAGCACGCGCTCGAGGGTGGCGAACTCCTCGACACAGCGGCCCGAGCCGAGCACCACCGACCGGAGCGGGTCATCGGCCACCCTCACCGGGACACCGAGCTCGTGCCGCATCCGCTCGTCGAGGCCGCGCAGCAGGGCACCGCCGCCCGTGAGGGTGATGCCCCCGTCGAGCACGTCGCCGGCCAGCTCGGGCGGACACACGTCGAGCACCGCGCGCACCAGCTCGACGATCTGCAGCACCGGCCCCTCGACCGCGCGCCGGACCTCCTGGCTCGAGACGGTCACGGTCTTGGGCAGGCCGGTCACGAGGTCGCGCCCCCGGACGCGCGTGCTGGTCTCCTGGCGCAGCGGGAACGCCGAGCCCGCCTGCACCTTGATGTCCTCGGCGCTGCGCTCCCCCAGCAGCAGGGAGTACTCGCTCTTGACGTGCGCGATGATCGCCTCGTCGATCTCGTCACCGCCGATGCGCAGCGAGCGCGAGGTGACGATGCCGCCCAGGCTGATCACCGCGACGTCGCTGGTCCCGCCACCGATGTCGACCACCATCGACGCGGCGGTCTCGTTGACCGCCAGGCCGGCCCCGATGGCCGCGGCCATGGGCTCCTCGATGACGTAGACGCGGCGCGCGCCCGAGCGGACCGCGGCGTCCTCCAGGGCCCGCCGCTCCACCCCGGTCACCTCGCTCGGCACGCAGACCACCATGCGAGGACGCACCAGGCGAGACGGCCGCACCTGGTCGACGAAGTACCGCAGCATCCGCTCGGTGACGTCGGCGTCGGAGATGACGCCGTCGCTGAGCGGTCGTATGGCGTGGACGTGGCCGGGGGTGCGCCCCAGCATCTCCTTGGCGCGGGTGCCGGCGGCGAGCAGCCGCGAGGTGCCGGCCTCCACCGCCACGACCGACGGCTCGTCGAGCACGACGCCACGGCCCTTCTCGTAGATGAGGGTGTTGGCGGTGCCGAGGTCGATCGCCAGGTCGCGCCCCAGCGTCATCCAGCCCCGTCCCCCGCTCACGCGAGCGATGCTACGGCCGCCCGACACGGCCGGACGGGAGCCGCGAGGTCGTGTCGCGGCTCCCGCCCGGGTCCGTGGGGTCGCAGGGGCGCCAGGCCCCTCGACCGGTGGGGTCAGCCCTCGCGCGGCACCTCGCCGCGCCAGGCGCCGGTGGGGTGCGGCTGCGACTCCACCAGCTCCTTGAAGCGCTCGAGGTCCTTCTTCACCTTCCGCTCGACGACACCGAGCTTGTCGCCCACGGTCTCGACGAGCCCTTCGGGCTCCATGTCGAGCTGCAGGTCGACCCGAGTGTGCTCCATGTCGAGCTTGTGGAAGTCGACGACGCCGGCGTGCTTCGTCTCGCCGTCGGCCTTCCAGGCGATCCGGGTGTCGGGCACCTGCTCGGTGATCGTGGCGTCGAACTCGCGCTCGACACCGGCGATCTTCACCTTCCAGTGCAGGTGGCGGTCACCGACCTGGGTGACCTCCTCGACGCCGTCCATGAACTTCGGGAAGTCCTCGAACTGCGTCCACTGGTTGTAGGCGGCGGTCACGTAGGTCTTGACGTCCACAGAGCTCTTGGCAGTGGTCATTGGGTCTCCTCCTGACGTGGTTCGTTCGGTCCCAGCACGCTAACCGGACCGGCGCGAAAGCACGCGGCGAGCGAGGGGACGTTGGTCTCTGGGGCGCGTGTTTACCCCGCTGGCACGCTGCAGGTGGACCACCGCGGGGGTGGCCCCACCGAAGGAGGGACCGTGAGCGACAGACTCGACGGACGCGTCGCCATCGTGACGGGTGCGGCATCGGGCATCGGCAGGGCCATCGCGTTGCGCATGGCGGCCGAGGGTGCGGTCGTCATCGCCGCCGACCGCAACGTGGAGCGGCTGGAGGGGCTCAAGGGAGAGGACACCATGCCGGGCCAGGTGGTCCACGTGGCCGGCGACCTCACCACCACCGACGGCATCGATGCCGTCGTCATGGCGGCCGGTGCGCACGGCGGCGCCGACATCCTCGTCAACAACGCCGGCGTCATGGACTGGTTCCTCCCCGCGGGCGACGTCGACGACGCGACGTGGGAGACGGTCATGGCCGTCAACGTGACCGCGCCGATGAGGCTCATGCGGGCGGTCCTGCCCGGCATGCTCGCCCAGGGCCGGGGTGCGATCGTCAACGTCGCCTCGGTCGCAGGGATCACCGGTGCCGCAGCCGGGTTGGCCTACACCGCCTCCAAGCACGCCCTGGTCGGCATGACCCGCAACACCGCCTACTTCTACGGGCCGCAGGGCGTGCGGACCAACGTAGTCTGCCCCGGCGGCGTGGAGACGCACATCGCCGAGGGGGGCGCGGTGCCACGGCTGCCGTGGACCTACGAACGGCTGCAGGCCAACTTCGGCCGGGCCCAGCGGACCGCGCAGCCCGACGAGATCGCCTCGCTGGTGCTCTGGCTGGCCGGCGACGAGGCGGTCAACGTCAACGGCGCCGTCATCGCCAGCGACGGAGGCTGGTCCGCCGCCTGACCGGCGGCCGGCGCGGGGCCCGGTCAGGCACCTGACGCCCGTCTCCCGGGCGACCACGGGTATGCCGTGGGCGCACCGTGGCGGCGCACCCGCGGCATACCCGTGCTGTCGCCGGGGTCAGGCCGCCAGTGCGGCTTCCACGGGGGTGGTGACCGCTGGGGCCGGGGCCGGCTGGGCGCCCAGGACGCGGCGGAGGCGCCACGCCGCGAACAGGGCGAGGCCGCTGATGACGACGTGCAGGCCGACGAAGACGCTGCCGAGCCCGGCACCGAGCACCACCCCCGCAACGAGCGGGCCCACGGCGGAGAACCCGGTCTGCAGGGCCGTGAAGATGCCGAGGGTGGTGCCGACCATGCCCTGCGGCGCCAGGCTCGCGGTGAGCGGGTTGAGCACCGGCGCGTACATCGTCTCGCCCACGGCGAACACGCCGAACGTGGTCACGAAGAGGGCGGCCGCCAGACCGGGCGCCTGGGAGGCGAGGGCCAGCAGCACCCACGAGAACGTCCAGATCGCGGCGACGACGATGAGCAGGGCGGGGGCGCTCCGCTTCGCGGTGAGGCGCACGACGACCATCTGCAGGGCGATGATGACGACGCAGTTGACGGCGGCAGCAAGGCCGATGGTGGTCTCGTGCACCGACAGCACGGTGAGCGCGTAGGCCGGCAGGCCCGATTCGAACTGGGCGTAGAAGCCGAGCGCGAGGGTGACGGTGACCAGCGCGGTCCAGCGCAGGGCCGGGTTGGCCCAGATCAGGCGGAGCGCGTCGCGGGTGGCGACCTTGCCGGAGGCCTGCGCCGGGTCGGCGGCGACGTCGGCGTGGGCGGGGGCCGGAGCACCTCGGCCGGCGAGGAGGATCAGCAGCGCGGAGACGACGAACCCGGCAGCGGCGGTCGTGAAGGCGGGCCACATGCCGGTCGGGCGGTCGAGGTCGACCACGTAGCCGGCCACGAAGGCACCGACGGCCATGCCCAGCGCCTGCCCGGTGAACTGCCAGGCGAAGACCCGGCGCCGGTCGTCACCCCCGCCGACCCAGCGCAGGACCAGCACGGTCTGGGCCGGGTTCGCGGCGGTGATGCCGACGCCGAAGACGAACATTCCCAGGAGGAACGCGCCCGGCGACCCGGCCACGACCAGCGACGCCGCCCCCGCCGCTGCCACCAGCTTGGCGCCGACGGCCACGGCCACCGGCGAGAGCCGGTCGGCCAGGCGCCCACCGACCGGGGCGGCCAAGAGGGCGCCGACGGAGAACAGGCTGGCCGCCGCGGCGGCGGCGAGGCTCCCCCACCCACGGGTGTTGGCGGCGTAGGCGTACTGGTAGGGCAGGACGGTGCCCCAGCCGAGCATGGCGACGGCGGAGGCGAGGATGAGCAGACGGGCGCGCACGGGTATCGGTCGTTTCGTAGCTAGTTGAATAGTTAAGACTTCGAGACGCATCATCTCGATGTCGAGGACTTCGATGCATAAGACTTCGATATCGAAGTTCGACTTCGAAATAGTAGCATGACAGGATGGTCGGCATGGCAGCCAGGAAGACGGCCTCTCAGTCGGCCCAGCGGCAGTACCAGGCGGCGGTGCGCGCCTACGTCGCGGCCGGTGGCGACGAGTCCGTTCAGCGGGTCATCACGGCGGTCTACGGGCTGACCCGCAAGCTCGACAAGTGGTACGGACGGCAGCTGGCCGACCTCGGCCTGAGCCACGGCGAGTGGGCCGTGCTCGCGCACCTCGCCAAGTCCGGCGACTCCCCCGTCACCCCGAGCCAGCTCGCCGACATCGCCAACTGCGCCGCCTCCTCCATGACGCACCGGCTCGACCGGATGGCTGAGCGGGGCTGGGTGCGCCGCGAGCCCGACCCGGCGAACCGCACGCGAGTGCTGGTGACCCTCGACACCGCCGGCTGGGAGCTGTTCACCGCGGCCGTGCGCGAGGCCGACGTCGTCGAGTCCGACACCCTCGCGGGGCTCACCACGGCGCAGCGCGAGACCCTCGCCTCGCTGCTCGAGGTCGTCATCGGCAGCCTCGACGACCTCGAGACCGCCTGACCTCCGTCCGACCCGACCTGCGCGGCCGAGTCCCGCCCGAGCTCGTATACGCAGAGCCGCCCACCGGCCCCCTGACGGGGCGGGTGGGCGGCTCTGCGGATACGGAGTCGGAGGACTCAGGTCAGAGCTTGGGGAACCAGATCGCGATCTCGCGGGCTGCCGACTCCGGCGAGTCCGAGCCGTGCACGATGTTCTCCTGCACCTTGCGGCCCCAGTCGCGGCCGAGGTCGCCACGGATGGTGCCGGGGAGCGCGGCGGTGGGGTCGGTGGCGCCGGCGAGGGCCCGGAAGCCCTCGATGCAGCGGTTGCCCTCGATGACGACGGCGGCGACGTGCCCGCTGGACATGAAGTCGACGAGCGGCTCGTAGAAGGGCTTGCCCTCGTGCTCGGCGTAGTGCTCGGCGAGCATCTCGCGGGTGGGAGTCAGCACGTCGAGCGCGACCAGGGTGTAGCCCTTGGCCTCGATGCGGCGGAGCACCTCACCGGTGAGGCCGCGGGAGAACCCGTCGGGCTTGACGAGGACCAGGGAGCGTTCAGTCTGCGCAGTCACGGCGGTCAGCCTACCGACGGCGGACGCGCCGACTCCTCACGGGCCTGCGCCTCCCGCTGCGCCTGCAGGGCGTCGATCTTCGCCCCCTGCAGCATGCAGAGCACCCAGAGGGCCAGGAAGATCAGGCCCACGAGGAGCATCGCCGGCACCACCAGCGCGCTCAGCAGCGTCAAGGCCTGCACGACCCAGCCGAGCGTGACGCCCCACGGGCGCCGCATGAGGCCGGCCCCCACGACGCAGAGCACGGCGAGGGCCGAGCCGGTGGCGAGCCACGCGCCACCACGGTCGTCGCCGCCCGCGGAGGCCATGGCACGGGCGACCAGGGCACCGAAGAACACGATCACCGACTCACCGGCGAGCACGGTGGCGAGCATCCGCCAGCTGAACTTGCCCAGCGGGCCGTAGAAGGTCAGGCGGTTCACGGCTTGCGCTGCCAGCTGCGGACGTCGATCGCCTGCTTCGCCTGCGCCACCGAGGCGCTCGTCGCGTCTCGGTAGATCTTGATGGCGTTGATGGTCTTGCCCTCGCTGATGGCGTGGTCGATCGACGCCTGCACCCCCGGGGGGAGGTCGCTGACCGGCACCGGCGGCATCGGGTCCTCGGGCACCTGGCGGTCGCGGAACTTCGTCACCAGCCAGAAGACCAGCACGACCAGCGCCAGCACCAGGAGAAGCTTCGTGAAGGGGTGCATGCCCCAACCGTATGCCGTGCGCGCACCTTCCCGTGCCACCCACCTCGCTGCCTGCTTCGATGGACCCGTGCCCGACACCGTCATCACCACCCGCCAGCTCCGCCGCACGGTGCTGCTCGTGGCGGCCCTGAACTTCGCCTACTTCTTCGTCGAGGTCGGCGTGGCCCTCGCGATCGGGTCGGTCTCCCTGTTCGCCGACAGCGTGGACTTCCTCGAGGACACCGCCATCAACCTGCTCATCGCCTTCGCCCTCGGGCTGAGCGCCCACCGCCGGGCCGTGGCCGGCAAGGCGATGGCCCTCATCATCCTGGTGCCGGCGGTGGCGGCGCTGTGGCAGGCGGTGGCCAAGTTCGGTGACCCCAGCCCGCCCGACCCGCTGTCGCTGGCGCTCACCGCCGGCGGAGCCATCGTGGTCAACACGGTCTGCGCCGTGCTGCTCGCCCGGATGCGGGCGCACGGCAGCAGCATGTCGCACGCAGCATACCTGGCCGCCCGCAACGACGTCATCGCCAACGCTCTGATCATCGTCGTCGCCGGCATCACGGTGTGGACGCTGTCGGGCTGGCCCGACATCGTGCTCGGCCTGGTCATCGTGGGGCTCAACGCCACCGCGGCCAAGGAGGTCTGGGAGGTCGCCGAGGAGGAACGGCTGGCCGCCAAGGCCCTGGC
Source organism: Pedococcus cremeus (assembly GCF_900111375.1). GTDB lineage: Bacteria > Actinomycetota > Actinomycetes > Actinomycetales > Dermatophilaceae > Pedococcus_A > Pedococcus_A cremeus. The sequence continues at coordinate 265,301 of NZ_FOHB01000003.1, read as the reverse complement.
CGGGGAGGACATCGACTGATGCGAGCCGTCGTCTACCCGGGTCACGGGGTGCTGCCGGAGGTGGCGGAGGTGCCCCCGCCTCCCTGTCCCGACGACGGCGTCGTGGTCGCCGTTCGCGCCACCGGGGTGTGCCGCTCCGACTGGCACGCCTGGAAGGGGCACGACCCCGTGCCGCTCCCCCACGTGCCCGGCCACGAGCTGGCCGGTGTGGTGGCTGAGCTCGGGCCCGACGTGCGCCGGTGGTCCGTGGGTGACCGCGTCACGGTGCCGTTCGTCTGCGGCTGTGGCCGGTGCGCGTGGTGCGCCGCCGGCGAGGCCCAGGTGTGCCCGCAGCAGACGCAGCCCGGGTTCACCGGTCCGGGGTCGTTCGCCGAGCTGGTGGCCCTGCACGCGGCCGACCTCAACCTGGTGCGCCTGCCGGACGCCGTGGACTTCGTGACCGCCGCCTCGCTGGGCTGCCGCTTCGCCACGGCCTTCCGGGCGCTCACCGCACACGGGCGAGTGGAGCCGGGATCCTGGCTGGCCGTGCACGGCTGCGGCGGGGTCGGCCTGTCGGCGGTCATGGTCGGTGCGGCGCTGGGCGCCCGGGTCGTCGCCGTCGACGTCTCCCCCGCCGCGCTGGAGCGTGCGCGCGAGGTGGGGGCGGAGGTTCTGCTCGACGCCCGTGACCCCGGTGCGGGTAGCGACGTGGCCGGACGGGTGCGCGACGTGACCGGTGGAGGCGCTCACGTCTCCCTCGACGCCCTGGGCTCGCCGGCGACGGCGGTGGCCTCGGTGCTGAGCCTGCGCCGGCGCGGGCGCCACGTGCAGGTGGGGTTGCTGCTCGGCGAGGCGTCCACGCCCCCGCTGCCGATGGACCGCGTCGTGGCGCAGGAGCTCGAGGTCTACGGCTCACACGGCATGGCGGCGCACGAGTACCCCGCCATGCTCGCGATGATCGAGGACGGCACGCTGCGGCCCGAGCTGCTCGTCGGCGAGGTCATCGACCTCGAGGCGGCCGGCGCGGCCCTCGCGGCGATGGACCGGCCTCGCGCCGGCTCCGGCATGACGGTGGTGAGCCTGCCCTAGCCTGGCCTGAGCCGCTGGTCGGGACCGGGCCCTTGGGACCATGTCGCGCCGCCGCCTTCCGGCGTACCGTCGAGCGTGAGGAGCGGAAGCACCTCACTCGGGAAGGCGGGAACCATGGGCACGAAGTCCAAGCCCACGCACGCGGCGAAGAAGCCGGGCAAGTCCATCAAGCAGCGGCGAGCCGAGAAGCACGCCAAGGCCGAGTACCAGGCCACCCACCTCGACATCCACGAGATGGCCAAGCGGCACTGACCCGCCGCGTTGGCGCCCGTGCCGGTCCTGCTCGCAAGGCGGGTTGGCCTTGGGGCGTACCGTCAGGACGTGAGGCCATCCGTGCCTCCACCCCAAGGAGCAGCCATGAGTGACAAGTCGCCGCGATCGCACATGTCCAAGAAGGCGAGCAAGTCCATCAAGGAGAAGCGAGCCGACAAGCAAGCCCGGACCGACGGCAAGGCAGCGCACCACCTCGACATCCACGACATCGGCAAGAAGGGCTGAGCCGCGGTGAGAAGGGGCTGAGTCGGGGCGGTCACGACTGTCGCCCCCCCGGCTCACCCCCGACTCAGACCTCGGTGGTGCCGAGCAGCATGCGCACCTCGGCCGCGGTGGTCACCGACCCCGTGGCGAGCACGCCGCCGGCGACACCGCCCTCGTCGGCCATCCCGGCCGCGACGTCGAGCGCGTCCGGCAGCTCCCGGACCACGGTGACCCGGTCCTCGCCGAAGATGTCGACGGCCAGCTCACCGAGCTCCTCGGGCCGCATCGCCCTGGCAGAGGTCGTCGACGTGACGACGACGTGGTCGAGCACCGGCTCGAGCACCTCGAGCATCTCGGTGGCCGGCTTGTCCTTGAGGATCGCGACCACCCCGATCAGCCGGGCGAAGTTGAACGAGTCCTCGAGGGCGTCCCGCAGGGCCAGCGCCCCGGCCGTGTTGTGGGCGGCGTCGACCAGCACGGTGGGCGACCGGCGCACGATCTCCAGGCGGCCGGGTGACGCCACCGACGCGAGCCCCGCGCGCACGATGTCGGGGTCGAGCCGCTGCTCTCCCCCACCGAGGAACGCCTCGACGGCGGCCAGGGCCAGCACGGTGTTGTGGGCCTGGTGCGCGCCGTGGAGCGGCAGGAACAGGTCGGTGTAGTCACCGCCCAGGCCGCGCACCGAGATCTGCTGGCCACCGACCCCGACCTCGCGCTCGAGCAGGCCGAAGTCGTTGCCCTCGAACGTGATCCGCGCACCCACGTCGTGGGCGCGGTCGAGGAGGACCTGGGTGACCTCGGGCTCCTGCACAGCAACCACGGCGACCGCGTCGGCCTTGATGATCCCGGCCTTCTCGCCGGCGATCTCCTCGAGTGTGTTGCCGAGGAAGTGCTGGTGGTCCATGGACACCGGCGTCACGACGGCGACCGAGCCGTCGGCGACGTTGGTGGCGTCCCAGCCACCGCCCATGCCGACCTCCACGATGGCGACGTCCACGGGTGCGTCGGCGAACGCGGCATACGCCACCGCCACCAGCACCTCGAAGAACGTCATGCGCGGACCGCCCTCGGCGACCGACTTCTCGTCGATCATCTCGATGAAGGGCAGCACCTCGTCGTAGGCGGCGAGGAACCTCTCCTCGGAGATGGGCTCACCCGACAGGGCGATCCGCTCGCGCACCGTGTGCAGGTGCGGCGAGGTGAAGCGCCCGGTGCGCAGGCCCATCTCGCGCAGCAGCGACTCGATGATGCGGGTCGTCGACGTCTTGCCGTTGGTGCCGGTGAGGTGGATGACCGGGTAGGTGCGCTGCGGGTCGCCGAGCAGCTCCATGACCGCGGCGATCCGGTCGAGGCTGGGCTCGAGGTCGTGCTCGGGCGCACGGCCGAGGATGGCCTCCTCGGCCAGCCGCATCCGCCGCATGACCTCGAGCTTGTGCGCCGCCTCCTGCTGGGCGGCGTCCGGACGGCCGGAGCGGTTCACGCCGGCCATCAGAGCTTCATCACCTTGATGCGCACCGGCTGGCCGTCACCGACCGTGGTCTCGACCACGTCCCCACGCTGCGGCAGGGCCTCGAGCTGAGGCGCCGAGCCGAACTGCGACGCCAGCGTCTCCTCCACGATCAGGGACTGGTGTGCCACGGTCGCCTCCCACACGTCCTGCGAACCGGTCACGGTCAGGCTGATCCGGTCGCTCACCTCCAGGCCGGCGTCGCGCCGGGCCTGCTGCACCGCGCGCACGACGTCGCGCGCGAGGCCCTCCTGGGCCAGCTCCGGCGTCACCTCGGTGTCGAGCACGACGAACCCGCCGCTGGGCAGCATGGCCGTGGCGCGGGACCCGCCGGCCGCCGACTGGTCGACGACCGTCTCGAGCGTGTACTCGCCCTCCTGCAGCGCAAGCCCGCCGGAGGTCACCGTGCCGTCCTCGGCGACGGACCAGTCACCGCTCTTGCTGCCCTTGATCGCCTGCTGCACGTCGCGGCCGAGCCGCGGGCCCGCCGCGCGGGCGTTGACGGTGAGCTTCTGCGAGACGCCGAAGTCGGCCTGGCTGGCCTCGGACACGTCGCGCAGGGTGACGGTGCGCACGTTGACCTCGTCGGCGACGATCGCGCCGAAGGCCTTGAGCGACAGGGCATCCGGCACGACGACGGTGAGGTCGCGCAGCGGCAGCCGCACCCGCAGGCCGTTGGCCTTGCGCAGCGAGGAGGCCGTCGAGCAGACCTCGCGCGCGGTGTCCATGGCGGCCACCAGCGCGTGGTCGGCCGGCAGGTCGCTCGCCTCGGGCCAGTCGGTGAGGTGCACCGAGCGGCCGCCGGTCAGCCCGCGCCAGATCTCCTCGGTGGTCAGCGGAAGCAGCGGGCCCGCCACCCGGCACACGACCTCGAGCGCCGTGTACAGCGTGTCGAAGGCCGCCGCGGAGACCGAGGAGTCCGCACCCGCGGTGTCCCAGAACCGGTCCCGGCTGCGCCGGATGTACCAGTTCGTGAGGACGTCGAGGAAGGAGCGCGTCGAGTCACAGGCGCCGGCGATGTCGTAGACGTCGAGCTGGGCCTGCGCCTGCTCGACGAACTCGCGCAGCTTGGCCAGCAGGTAGCGGTCGAGCACGTCGGTGGACGCCGTCGACCACTTCGCCTCGTAGCCCTTCCCGCCGTTCGCCGCGTTGGCGTAGAGGCTGAAGAAGTACCAGGAGTTCCACAGCGGGATGAGCACCTGGCGCACGCCGTCGCGGATGCCCTGCTCGGTGACGACGAGGTTGCCGCCGCGCAGGATCGGCGAGGACATGAGGAACCACCGCATGGCGTCGGCCCCGTCGCGGTCGAACACCTCGCGCACGTCCGGGTAGTTGCGCAGCGACTTGCTCATCTTCTGCCCGTCGGAGCCGAGCACGATGCCGTGGCTGATGCACGAGCTGAACGCCGGGCGGTCGAAGATCGCGCTGGCGAGGATGTGCAGCGTGTAGAACCAGCCGCGGGTCTGGCCGATGTACTCGACGATGAAGTCGCCCGGGAAGTGGTGCTCGAACCACTCGGCGTTCTCGAACGGGTAGTGCACCTGCGCGAACGACATCGAGCCCGAGTCGAACCAGACGTCGAGCACGTCCTCGACCCGGCGCATGGTCGACTGCCCGGTCGGGTCGTCGGGGTTCGGCCGGGTCAGCCGGTCGATGAACGGCCGGTGCAGGTCGGTCACCTCGACGCCGAAGTCGCGCTCGAGCTCCTCGAAGGAGCCGTAGACGTCGACCCGCGGGTAGTGCGGGTTGTCCGACTTCCACACGGGAATCGGGCTGCCCCAGAAGCGGTTTCGCGAGATGGACCAGTCACGGGCGTTCTCGAGCCACTTGCCGAACTGGCCGTCCTTGACGTGCTCGGGCACCCAGGTGATCTGGTCGTTGAGCTCGAGCATGCGGTCCTTGAACTTCGTCACCTCGACGAACCAGGACGACACGGCCATGTAGATCAGGGGCTGCCGGCAGCGCCAGCAGTGCGGGTACGAGTGGTCGTAGGTCTCGCGGCGCACCAGCACCGTGCCAGGGGTGACGGCGCCGTGGTGGTCGCCGTCTCCGCGCGTCGCCGCCTTGAGGTGGTCGATGATCAGCGGGTTGGCGTCGAAGACGTGCAGGCCCTCGTAGTCGATCACCGGGAAGGTGAACGCGCCGTTCGGCCCGACGGGCACCACGGTCTCCACACCGGCGGCGTCGAGCGTCGCCTTGTCGTCCTCACCGAAGCCGGGCGACATGTGCACGATGCCGGTGCCTTCCTCGGTGGTGACGAAGTCGGCGCCGAGGACCTGGTGGGCGTTCTTGTGGCCCTGGTAGTACGAGAACGGCGGCGTGTAGGAGCGGCCCACGAGGTCGCGGCCCTTCAACCGCTCCACGACGCGGGCCTCGAGGCTCTCGGGGTCGTCGCCGCCCAGCTCACGCCGGTATGCCGCGAGGCGCGCCTCCGCGAGCACGTACCGCTCGGTGGTGCCGGTGAGGTCGGACTCCACCACGACGTAGTCCACGTCGGGCCCGACGGCGATGCCCATGTTCGAGGGCAGCGTCCAGGGCGTGGTGGTCCAGATCAGCGCCAGCTCACCGGTCTCGAGCCGGAAGCCGACCGTCACCGCCGGGTCCTGGCGGTTCTTGTAGACGTCGTCGTCCATGCGCAGCTCGTGGTTCGACAGCGGTGTCTGGTCGTTCCAGCAGTAGGGCAGGATGCGGAAGCCCTCGTAGACCAGCCCCTTGTCGTAGAGCTGCTTGAACGCCCAGATGACGCTCTCCATGTACTGCGGGTTGAGCGTCTTGTAGTCGTTGTCGAAGTCGACCCAGCGCGCCTGCCGGGTGACGTACTCACGCCACTCGTCGGTGTACTTCAGCACCGAGCTGCGGCACTTGGCGTTGAACTCCTCGATCCCGAGCTCGAGGATCTCCTCCTTGGTCTTGATGCCGAGCTGGCTCATCGCCTCGAGCTCGGCGGGCAGGCCGTGGGTGTCCCAGCCGAAGCGACGCTCGACCCGCTTGCCGCGCATGGTCTGGTAGCGCGGCACGACGTCCTTGACGTAGCCGGTGAGCAGGTGCCCGTAGTGCGGCAGGCCGTTGGCGAAGGGCGGGCCGTCGTAGAAGACGAACTCGTTCTCGCCGTTCTCGCCCATCTCGCGGTTCGCGACGGAGGCCTGGAAGGTGCCGTCCTCGTCCCAGTACCGGAGGATGCGCTCCTCGATCTCCGGGAACCTCGGGCTCGCGGGCACGCTCGTGCTGGTCGGGTCGCTGGAGACCTTCGGGTAGGTCATCGTCGGCAAGTCCTTCGTCGCTCGTGTGCTTCGACTTCCCACGAGGACGACGTCGCCGGGTCCTTCCCCGGCGGCACCGCGGTACCACCTCGCTTGCCGCGTGCGCCGGAGGTGCCCCGACGGCATACGACCGCTCTTGGTCCAGGCTGTGACGGGCCCTCCCGTCCGGTTCTACTGAGCACCCTGCGCCGCGGGCGGCGCGAGGTGCCGTTCTTCCGGAGGCTCGCCGGTGATGGCCGGGTCGACGCCGTTGGGCGACATTCTAGCGGCGCCTAGGGTGGGGCCGTGACCACGATTCCCGCCGCCCTCGCCGCCCGTCTCGTGACCGACCCCGACGTCAAGGCCACGTATGCCGTGGACGAGTCCGTGGGCGCGGTGCCGCCGGGCGACTTCGAGGTGGTGCGGGCGCGTGACCTCGCCGACGTGGTGGAGGTGATGCGGCACGCGCACGAGACGCGGACGCCGGTGGTGCCGCAGGGTGCCCGCAGCAGCCTGACCGGAGGCTCGGTCGCCCTCGAGGGCGGCATCGTGCTCAACGTCGAGGCGCTCGACGTAGTGAGCGAGGTCGACCCGCTCGAGGGGCTGGCGGTGGCCGGACCGGGCGTCATCAACGCCGACCTGAAGGCCGCCGTGGCGGAGCAGGGGCTGTTCTACCCGCCGGACCCGGCATCGTCGGCCTTCTGCACCATCGGCGGCAACGTCGCCACCAACGCCGGAGGGCTGTGCTGCGTGAAGTACGGCGTGACGGCCGACTACGTGCGCGGCCTGCAGGTCGTGCTACCGGGCGGTGAGGTGATCCGCACCGGTCACCGCACCGCCAAGGGCGTCGCCGGGCTGGACCTCACCGGGCTCTTCGTCGGCTCCGAGGGCACGCTCGGCGTCGTGACCGAGGTGGTCGCCAAGGTGGTGCCTGCTCCCGACCCGGCCCTCACCGTGCTCGGCACCTTCGACTCGCTGGAGGACGCGAGCGCGGCGATCGCCGCGCTGCGGCGCGAACGGCACGTGCCCAGCCTGGTCGAGCTCATGGACCGCGCCTCCATCGCCGCCGTGCAGGCGCTGGCCGACTACGGCTACCCCGGCGACTGCGAGGCCGCGCTCATCGTGCAGTCCGACCGGCCCGGGCACACCGCGGAGGACGTCGCGCTCTACGCCGACATCCTGGAGAAGGCGGGCGCCACCGAGGTCGCGGTCGCCGACGACGTGCAGGAGGCCGACCTGCTGCTGGCTGGGCGCCGTGCGCTCAGCCCGGCTCTGGAGGCCAAGGGCCCGCGCTTCCTGGAGGACGTCTGCGTGCCGGTGGGGCGGCTCACCGACCTCATCCGCGCGGGTCAGGCCATCTCCGCCCGGCGCGGGGTGGAGATCACCATGTCGGGCCACGCCGGTGACGGTAACCTGCACCCCAGCATCTTCTTCGACGCCGACGACCCGGCCAGCCGGGAGAACGCCGAGGAGGCGTTCGGCGAGATGGTCGCCACGGCGCTGGAGTTCGGCGGCACCATCACCGGCGAGCACGGGGTCGGCTCCCTCAAGGCGCGGTGGCTGGCCCAGGAGCTCGGCGAGCGTGAGCTGGAGCGCCAGCGCGCGGTCAAGGCGCTGTTCGACCCGCACGGGATCATGAACCCCGGACGCGTCTACTGGTCCTGACGGCCGCGGGCATCATGAGCCTCGGTCGCGTCGGCTGATCCGGAGCAGGTCCGCGAGGCGACGGCTTTCTCGAGCCTCACTGCGCTGCCCGGCCCTCAGCCGCTTGTCCAGGGCGTCCACCCCCAGGACCACGGCCGGGGACACCAGCGCGACGAGCCACCCGGCGAGGGGCGGGCCGGCCTGGCCGAAGACCACGGCGATGCCCGGCACGAGCAGGACAACCAGCGAGAACGCCAGCTCGACCGCCCCTGCCGGGAAGAGCAGGCGGTTGGTGGCCCAGCCGAGCGCCCCGGGCCACTGCGAGGAGCTGCGGCAGGCGAACACGTTGGCCTTCTGCCCGAGGACCACGGTCAGGAACGCCGCACCGGACGCCGCGAGCAGGTCGTGGCCCGTCGGGAAGGGGCCACCGGGCCTCCAGCCGGCGGCCGCCATCGACACGAGGAAGGCCAGCATCGACAGCCCGGCGATGAGGGGTCCCAGCAGGCCGAACGCACGTCGCAGGACGGTGGAGTTCATCAGCCGGCCGGTCACGGGCGAGCGCTCGAGGAGGTGGTGAGCGGGCGGCTCGGCACCGAGGGCGACCGCCGAGAGGGTGTCCGTCCCGATGTCGATGGCCAGGATCTGCAGGACACCGAGCGCGAGCGGGAACCGTCCGCCGGACAGGGCCCACACGACGAACGGCGTGAGCTCCGCGACGTTGTCGGTGAGGTGGTAGGTCAGGAACCGTCGCACGTTCAGGAACGTGGCGCGCCCCTGCTCGATCCCGGCGACGATGCTGGCGAAGGCGTCATCGAGGAGCACCAGGTCGGCGGCCTCGCGTGCGACGTCGGTGCCCGACCTGCCCATGGCCACCCCGATGTCGGCCTCGTGCAGCGCCGGCGCGTCGTTGACGCCGTCGCCGGTCATGGCAACCACGTGCTCGCGCGACCGCAGCGCCTTGGCGATGCGCAGCTTGTCCTCCGGGGACACCCGGGCGATGACGATGCCGTCGTGGTCGAGGTGCGCGGCGAGGATGCGGTCGTTGGCGGGCAGCTCGGATCCGACCAGCACCGGGTCGCCCGGGCGCCGCAGGCCCACCTGGTCGGCGATGGCCGAAGCCGTCGCCGGGTGGTCACCGGTGACCATGGCCACGCTGACGCCCGCCCTGCGGCAGGTCGCAAGCGCGGCGGCCACGTCCTCGCGGGGCGGGTCCTCGAGGGCGACGAGACCGGCGAGGCTGAGGCCCTGCTCCGCCTCCTGGGGCGACCGGGGGGTGCCGGACCCGTGGGCGCCCACCGCGATGGCGAGGACCCGCAGCCCGCGGGCGGTGAGCGCGTCGACCACGGCCCGGGCCGCCTCGCCGTCGCCGCACAGGGGCAGCACAGAGTCGGGGGCGCCCTTGACGACCACCATGCCGTCGACCACGACCGACATGCGCCGGGTCCGCGGGTCGAACGGGAAGCGCAGCTGGTTGGGGTGCTGCCGCCGGTCGGCGTCGCTGTCGATGCCCAGGCGGCGGGCGAAGGCGTCGAGCGCGGCCTCCATGGGGTCGCCGTGCGGTCGCCACCGCCCGTCGGCGAGCACGGTGTAGCCCGTCGAGCAGCGCACCCCGGCCAGGGCGAGGTCGGCGCAGGGCGACTGAGCCGACGGGCCCGACCACACGAGGTCCGCCACGGGCTCGTAGCCCACCCCGGTCAGCGACAGCGTCCCGGCCGGTGTCCAGGCCTCCACGACCGCCATCTGGTTCTGGGTCAGCGTGCCGGTCTTGTCGGTGCAGATGAAGGTGGTCGAGCCCAGCGTCTCGACGGCCTCCAGGTTGCGCACCAGGATCTGGCGCCTGGCCATCTGCTCGGCCCCCCAGGCCAGGGACAGGGTCACAGTCGGCAGCAGCGCCTCGGGCACGAGGGCGACGGTGACGCCGATGGCGAAGATGAAGCCGTCCTGCACCGGGTTGCCCACCAGCAGCGAGATGAGGAAGAACAGGCCGCCGACGCCGAGGGCGATGGCCGCGACCAGGCGCACCACCCCCTCCAGCCCACGGGTCAGGGGGGTGACCGGTTTGGGCGAGGCGGTGGTGAGCCGGGCGATCGATGCCAGGTGGGTCCGCTCCCCGGTGGCCACCGCGACGGCGTGGGCCTCGCCCTCCACGAGGAACGTCCCGGCATACAGCGTGCCGCGTTCCTCGAGGGTGACCGCGGCACTCTCCCCCGTGAGCATCGAGGTGTCCACGAGGAGGCGGTTGGCCATCACCACGGTGGCGTCGGCCGGCACCCGGTCACCGCTCTCGAGCAGGAGGACGTCGTCGACGACGACGTCCTCGGCCTCGATGATCTGGCGCCGGCCGTCCCGACGCACCGAGACCCGGGTGGGCAGCAGCGCGCGCAGCCGCTCGGCGGCGTGGTCTGCCCGCGCCTGCTGGGCGAAGGCGAACAGTGCGTTGAGCACGACGACCGCGGCGATGGCGACTCCCAGCTGTGGGAGGCCGGCGAGGAAGGCCAGCCCGGCCGCCACCCAGAGCATCACCGCGAAGAAGTGCGTCAGCTCACCGACGAGACGCCGCACGGCGGAGGGCCGGCGCGGCTCGGGTAGCCGGTTGGGCCCCTGGTCGGCGCGCCGTGCAGCCGCCTCGGCCGAGCTGAGGCCGGTCGCGGTGGCTACGGCCATGGGCGCCCCTTCCGTCCTCAGGGACAGCATGCGGCGGCTCGGCGCCGGGGAGGGAGGGGCCTAGGTCCCCCGGCCTCCCACGGCGGCTGGTAGAAACACTGCATGAGCCCCCTGGAACTGGAGCGCAACGAGTCGTGGCTGTCGCGGGAGGAGCTCGAGGCGGTGCGCGGGCGCCTGCCCATCCTCTACGTCGACGCGGTGCCGGTGCGGGTCGACTCCACCGGCGCCGCGACCGCGGTCGGCCTGCTGCTGCGCGCCTCCAGCGACGGCAGCATCAACCGCGAGCTGGTCTCCGGCCGGGTGCTCTACCACGAGCGGGTGCGCGACGCCCTGCTCCGCCACCTCGAGAAGGACCTCGGGCCAATGTGCCTGCCCCGGGTGCCGGCGAGCCCGCAGCCGTTCACGGTCGCGGAGTACTTCCCGACGCCGGGCGTGACGCCGTACCACGACCCCCGCCAGCATGCCGTGTCACTGGCCTTCGTCGTGCCGGTGGCCGGTGACTGCGAGCCCCAGCAGGACGCGCTCGACCTGGCGTGGCTCACCCTCGACGAGGCCGCCGACCCGTCGCTGCTGCAGGACATGGGCGGCGGCCACGGGGTGCTGCTGCGGCAGGCGTTGGCCCACCTCGGGCACGCCGTCTGACGGCAGTCGTGGTCTGACGACAGTCGTGCAGCCGTGTCCGGTTCTCGCGGCTGCGACCGAAGGTGCAGCCGCGTGCGCCAGCACCGGACAGCGAGCACCGGACAGCGAGCACCGGACAGCGAGCACCGGACAGCGAGCACCGGACAGCGAGCACCGGACAGCGAGCACCGGACAGCGAGCACCGGACAGTGAGCACCGGACAGTGAGCGCCGAACAGTGAGCGCCGGACTCAGGCGGGAGCGGCGCCCCGGCGGCGTCGGACCTCGTCCTCGTCGAGGGCGTTGGCCTCCTCGAGCGTCGGGGCGGTGCCACCGAGCCGCGCCGGCAGGAAGTGCCGCTCCGACGGCGGCAGCTGCGGGTAGGCGTCCTGGTCGGCGTGCAGCTGGGCGGTCATCCGCTCGCGGAGCAGCGCGTTGGCCTCCTCGGCGGCCGCCGAGCCCTTGCCCACGGCGATGGGCTCGCCGATGGTGATGAAGATCGGCACGTTGGTGCGCCCCATCCGCTTCGGGTGGCCCTTGGTCCAGACGCGCTGCGAGCCCCAGATCGTCACGGGGAGGACCGGGACCCCGGCCGCCTGCGCCATCCGGACCGTGCCCGACTTGAAGTCCTTGAGCTCGAACGAGCGCGAGATGGTGGCCTCGGGGAAGACCCCGACGATCTCACCGGCCTTGAGTGCGTCGACCGCGGCCCGGAAGCTCGTCGCCCCGGCCTCGCGGTCGACCGGGATGTGCTTCATCCCCCGCATGAGCGGGCCGGCGACCTTGTTGCGCCAGATCGACTCCTTGGCCATGAACCGCACGAGGCGACCGGCGGGACGGGCGGCCAGCCCGGCATACGTGAAGTCCATGTAGCCGGTGTGGTTGATCGCGAAGACCGCACCCCCGGTGCGCGGCACGTTCTCCGCGCCGCGGATCCGGAACTTCAGGCCCTGGGCGGCGAACAGCACGCGCGCGGCCCCGATGACGGTGATGTAGACCGGCTCCATGGGCACACCTTAGGGGTGCAACCGGTTGGTCGGGACGGGGGCCGGGATGGGAAGATTCCCGGCATGACCACCTCTGCTCAGACCACCCGCGCTGCCGCCATCCCGGAGAAGCCGTCGATCGACGGGCTCGAGGACAAGTGGGCGCCGGTATGGGAGGAGCAGGGCACCTACCGCTTCGACCGTGAGAAGGCCCTCGCCGCGCCGCGCGAGGCGGTCTACGCCATCGACACCCCGCCGCCCACCGCGTCGGGCTCGCTGCACGTCGGCCACGTGTTCTCCTACACGCACACCGACTGCATCGCCCGCTACAAGCGGATGACCGGCCTCGAGGTCTTCTACCCGATGGGCTGGGACGACAACGGCCTGCCCACCGAGCGCCGCGTGCAGAACTACTACGGCGTGCGCGGCGACGCGACGCTGCCCTACGAGCCGGGTTTCGTGCCGCCGCAGGAGGGCGGCACGGGCAAGAGCACCAAGGCCGCCGACCAGAAGCCGATCTCGCGCCAGAACTTCATCGAGCTGTGCGACGTGCTCACCGTCAGGGACGAGGAGACCTTCGAGGCGCTCTGGCGCCGGCTCGGCCTCTCGGTCGACTGGAAGGTCAACTACCGCACCATCGACACGACCTCCCGCGCCACGGCGCAGCAGGCCTTCCTGCGCAACCTCGCCCGCGGTGAGGCGTATGCCGCCGAGGCGCCCGGCCTGTGGGACGTCACCTTCCAGAGCGCCGTGGCCCAGGCCGAGCTCGAGGCACGCGACTACCCGGGGCACTACCACCGCGTCGCCTTCCACCGCACTGATGGCTCCGGCCCCGTCCACATCGAGACGACCCGACCCGAGCTGATCCCCTCCTGCGTCGCGCTCATCGCCCACCCCGACGACGAGCGGTATGCCGCGCTGTTCGGCACCACGGTCACCTCGCCGTTGTTCGGGGTCGAGGTGCCGGTGCTCGCGCACCCGCTCGCCGAGATGGAGAAGGGCGCCGGCATCGCGATGTGCTGCACCTTCGGTGACCTGACCGACGTGCAGTGGTGGCGCGAGCTCGACCTGCCGACCCGCTCGGTCATCACCCGCAACGGCCGCATCCAGGCCGAGACGCCGGAGTGGATCGAGTCCAGCGAGGGCAAGGAGCTGTTCAGCGAGATCGCCACCAAGACCACCCACACGGCGCGGACGCTCATCGTCGACGCCCTGCGCGCGTCCGGCGACCTCGACGGCGAGCCCACGCCGACCCAGCGCAAGGCGAACTTCTACGAGAAGGGTGACAAGCCCCTCGAGATCGTCACCTCGCGCCAGTGGTACATCCGCAACGGCGGTCGCGACGCCGACCTCAACGCCGCCCTGCTCGAGCGTGGCCGCGAGCTCGACTTCCACCCGGCGTTCATGCGCACCCGCTACGAGAACTGGGTGGGCGGGCTCAACGGCGACTGGCTGATCAGCCGGCAGCGGTTCTTCGGCGTGCCGATCCCGGTGTGGTACCCCCTCGACGCCGACGGCGAGCCGGACTACGCCAACCCGATCGTGCCCGACGAGTCCGAGCTTCCGGTCGACCCGGTGGCCCAGGCGCCGCGCGGTTTCGAGGAGTCGCAGCGCGGGCAGGCCGGCGGGTTCGTCGGCGACCCCGACATCATGGACACCTGGGCGACCTCGTCGCTCTCGCCGCAGATCGCCCTGGGCTGGCGCGACGACCCCAAGCTGTTCGAGAAGCTCTTCCCGATGGACCTGCGCCCGCAGGGCCAGGACATCATCCGCACCTGGCTCTTCGCCACGGTCGTGCGCGCCCACCTCGAGCACGGCTCCCTGCCCTGGACCAACGCGGCCATCAGCGGCTGGATCCTCGACCCGGACCGCAAGAAGATGAGCAAGTCGAAGGGCAACGCCGAGACGCCCGAGGACGTCGTGCGCCAGCACGGGGCCGACGCGGTCCGCTACTGGGCCGCCTCCGCCAAGCTGGGCACCGACGCGGCCTACGACACCGGCCAGATGAAGGTCGGCCGCCGTCTGGCCATCAAGGTCCTCAACGCCACGAAGTTCGCCTTGAGCTTCGGAGAGGTCGAGGGCGACCTGCACGCTGCCGTCACACAGCCGCTCGACCGCGCGATGCTGGCAGGCCTCGCCGACGTCGTCGCCAAGGCCACCGCCGGCTTCGAGGCCTACGACCACGCCCGCGCGCTGGAGGTCACCGAGAGCTTCTTCTGGACCTTCTGCGACGACTACCTCGAGCTGGTCAAGGACCGCGCCTACGGCGGGCAGGGCGAGGAGGCGGCGGCGTCCGCGCGGGCCGGGCTGCGCCTGGCGCTCGACGTACTGCTGCGCCTGCTGGCCCCGTTCCTCCCCTACGCGACCGAGGAGGTCTGGTCCTGGTTCCACGAGGGCTCGGTGCACCGGGCCGCGTGGCCGAGCGCCGCAGACCTCGGTGACCTCGAGGGTGGCGACCCGACGCTCCTCGGTGCCGTCGGTGAGGCGCTGGCCGGAGTCCGCAAGACGAAGTCGGAGGCCAAGGTCGGCATGCGCGCCGAGGTGTCCTCGATCGTGCTGGCCGGCCCGGCTGCATGGTGCGACCGGGTCCGCGCTGCCGAGGCGGACCTGCGTGCCGCCGGTCGCGTGACCGGCACGCTCGACTACGCCGAGGCCGAGACCCCGGAGGTCCGCGACGCGGTGCTCATCCCGGTGGAGAAGCCGAAGGCCTGAACCCTCCGGAGGCCGTCGGGCTGGACGACGAACCACGGGACGTCCCAGCCCGACAGCCGCAGCCGACGACGGGCGAACCGCTCCGCGTCGAGCAGGGTGACGAGGCCGGTCGCCGGGTCGTAGACCTCCAGCGTGCTCTGGCCGTCGCCGGGCAGCACCAGGGCGACGTGGCGCGGCAGCACGGCGTTGCCCGCGTAGAGCAGGGCCGGCTCGCCCTCGTCGACCAGCTCGACGAGGCGGGCGTGGGCCGCGCGCAGCTGCCGCGTGCGGCTGCCCCGCACCACCTCCACGGTGTACTCGCTGCCGCGTCGAGCGGCGCCGAACTCGAGCTCCTTCTTCGCGCCCCACGGCGGCGTGCCCAGTGCCTTGGGCCAGGGCACGTTGAGGCGGCGTCCGCCGGCATACAGGCGGTTGGTGCGGTTCATGACCACGCGCTCGTAGGCTGCGAACCGCTCGGCCTCCGTGGGCCCGGGCGGCGCGTCGACGTGCGGTCCCTGGCCGGTGGTGATCCACCGGGCGAACTGCGGGTTGACCAGCATGCGCGCGACCGTGAGGCAGGCGGCACCACAGCTCACCTGGCTCTGCTGCACCGGGCCCTGGTCGCCCGGCCGCAGGAGGAAGCCGGAGCCGCTGGTCATGGACTCATCTTTGCCCGGACTCCGTGCGCCGTCCACCGGCTCAACGGCTGACAGCGCAGCTCTCCCGACTCGGCACGGTGTGACATCGCCACTGCGAACCTGCGCCTCCAGGTAACAAAGTGGCAACCACCGGTGCCTGACGGCTGGGCCGTCGCCTAGGGTCGGGCGTCGTGAGTCGGGGACGGGGGCCGATGCTGGCCGGGGCGGCAGTCACGCTGCTGGTGGGCGCGTGGGTCGCCTCCGCGGGCCCGGTGGCGCTGTTCCGCCGCCAGAACCTCAGCGGCTTCAGCGAGCGCAAGGCGCCGGGCAGCGACTTCGAGGAGTGGAGCAACGTCCCTCCCCCGCCGAAGAAGATCTACACCTCGGCCGACGCCAACGAGACCGTCGTCGCCATCATCGTCTGGGGCCTGAAGCTCGCCATCGCCGCCATCGTGGCGCTGGTCCTCTTCATGGTCATCCGCGACCTGTGGCGACGCCGGCCGGCGTCCGTGCCCGACCAGGCGACCGACGCGGCGCCCATCGACACCCTGCCCGAGGTGCTGCTCGAGGGAGCCGGCGCCCGCATGGAGGAGCTCGAGACCGGCACGCCGACCAACGCCGTCGTGGCCTGCTGGGTGAGGCTCGAGGAGGAGGTCGCAGCCGCCGGCCTCACGGAGGACCGCTCGCGCACCTCCAGCGAGGTCGTGGCGCGGGTCCTCGGACACTACGACGTCGACGCCGACGCCCTCGCCGAGCTGGCGGCCCTCTACCGCGAGGCGCGTTTCTCCGACCACGCCCTCACCGAGGCCCACCGGGCCCGGGCCAGGGACGCCCTCACGACGGTGCACGTCGACCTCCGCCGGGCCGCCACGAAGGAGGCCCTGCGCGCATGAGCCCCCGCAGCTCCGCACCGAACCCCGCAGCCCTCCACCGCGCCGCGCGGGAGCCCCAGCCGGTCAACCCGCTGCTCCTCGCCGCCGTCGTCGCCGTCGTGCTCGGTGTCGCCACCGTCGGCGTCTCCTGGCTGACCAGCCCCGGCCTGCTCCTGGCGACCCTCGCCACGGTGGGGGCCGTCGCGGTGCTCACCCAGCGCCTGGTGCAGTCGCAGAAGCCGCACCACTGGGAGACCAAGCTGCTGGATGTCGACGCCGAGCGCGGCAGCGACTCGCGGGTGGCGACCCTGCGCCATCAGGTCGAGCTGGCCGCAAAGGGCAGCCCCGAGGGGCAGCAGCGGCTCCACGCTCTCCTGACCGAGCTCACGGCCGACCGCCTGCGCGACCGGCACGGGCTCGAGCCCGACGACCCCGAGGGGCGAGCCCTGCTCGGACCCGACCTCACGGCATACCTTGCCGGGCCCCCCAGGGGCCGCCTGACCACCGACGACCTGCACCGCCACGTCCAGAAACTCGAGGAGCTCTCGTGACCGTCTCCTACTCACTCCCCCAGGTCTGCGACCAGGCCCAGCGGATCCTCGGCGAGGTCGAGCGCGCCGTGGTCGGCAAGCGCCGGGCAGCCGAGCTGGTGCTCTCGGGCATCCTGGCCGGCGGGCACGTGCTCATGGAGGACTACCCCGGCCTGGGCAAGACGCTGGCGGCCCGCTCGTTCGCCCAGGCGCTCGGCCTCGGCTTCGCGCGCGCGCAGTTCACCCCCGACCTGCTGCCGTCGGACCTGACCGGCTCGTTCCTCTACGACCAGCGCAGCCACGAGTTCACCTTCCGGCAGGGTCCGCTCTTCACCGGCCTGCTGCTGGCCGACGAGATCAACCGCACGCCCCCGAAGACCCAGTCGGCCCTGCTCGAGGCGATGCAGGAGGGGCAGGTCACCGTCGAGGGCGAGACCTTCCCGCTGCCGCGCCCGTTCCACGTGCTGGCCACCGCCAACCCGGTCGAGTACGAGGGCACCTACCCGCTGCCCGAGGCCCAGCTCGACCGCTTCCTGCTGCGCGTGAGCTTCGGCTACCCGACGCCGCAGGAGGAGTGGGAGGTGCTGCAGCGCCGCATGGGCCGCCGCCAGGAGGCCCAGACCGTCGGCCAGGTCACCGACGCCGAGGGGCTGCTCGCGATGCAGCAGGCCATCGAGGGCGTCACCGTCGACGAGACCGTCGGCCAGTACTGCGTGAGGCTCGCCGACGCGACGCGTCGCCACCAGCACCTGCTCATGGGCTCCTCCCCGCGTGGCTCGCTCGCACTCCTGCTGACCGCCCGCGCGTATGCCGTGGTGCAGGGACGCGACTACGTCACCCCCGAGGACGTCAAGGCCGTGGCCCATGCCGCCCTCGACCACCGCGTCACGGTGCGCCCTGAGCTGTGGATGAACGAGGTCACCTCGTCGAGCGTCGTCGAGTCGATCCTGTCGTCCACGCCCGCTCCTGGTGCGACCACCGCCGGCGCGACCAGTGGCTCTGGCACCGGCGCGGCCGGGGCGTCGGCGTTCGAGCGGCCCGCCTCGGCGTCCACCCGCCCGTGACGGCACCCGCCCAGCCGGCTGAGGAACTGGCGCCGGTCCGCGCGTCCTGGCAGCCGACGCCGGCGCACACCCGCGCCACGGTGGCCGGGTTCGCCATGGTCGTCTTCGGGGTGCTGGTCCGGCGGCCCGAGCTGCTCGTCCTCGGCACGCCGCTCTTCCTGGTCTCACTGTGGTCGTTCGTCACCCGGCCCGACCGCGACCCCGTGGTGGCCGCCGGTCCGCGCCACCTGACCCTCCGCGAGGGCCAGGGCACCCGGTGGGTCGCCCAGGTGCAGCCCGGTCCCGGGGTGGAGGACGTCGGGCTGGCCCTCATGGGCACGCCGCACACCGACTTCGAACCGGCCGCCCGCGCCGTGTCGGCGGCGAGCGACGGCGTCGGCCCCGTCACGGCCGCCGTGGCCTGCCGCTCCAACCGCTGGGGCCGACGCCAGCTCGGACCCGCTGTGCTCAGCGTCTCCGGTGCCTTCGGCGGCTACCGGTGGGCGCCGGATGTCGTGGACTCCCGGCCGGTCACCACCGTGCCGCTGCCCGACACGTTCAGCGCCCGTGTGCCGGTGCCCCGCCCCGACGGGCTCGTCGGGCAGAACCGCTCGCACCACGCCGGCGACGGAGGCGAGTTCGCCGACATCCGGCAGTTCCGCTTCGGCGACCGGCTGCGCCGGGTCCACTGGCCGGTGAGCATCCGCACGGGTCAGCTGCACGTCACCTCCACCTACGCCGACCAGGACTCCGAGGTCGTGCTGCTCGTCGACGCGATGCACGACATCGGCACGAGCGAGGGTGCCGGTGGCCGCAGCAGCAGCCTCGACAACGCCGTGCGGGCCGCCGGAGCCATCGCCGAGCACTACCTGCGCACCGGCGACCGCGTCGGGCTCCGGGTGCTCGGCGCCCGCGGCGTCCCCGCGCTGGACTCCGCCGCCGGCAAGAACCACCTGCGTCGCGTCCTCGACACCCTGGCCCGCACCACCGCGTCCAAGGGCACCGTCGCCGACGAGAAGCGGCTGCGCGGCCAGCTGCGGCACCGGGTCGGCACCGGCGCCCTCGTCGTCGTGCTGACCCCGGCCATCTCCAGCGAGGTGCTGGGCCACGCCCTGGCGTTGTCGCGCCGCGGCATACCGGTCATCGTCATCGACACCCTCCCGTCGGAGCTCGCCTCCCCCGACCTCGACGCGCACCTGCTCGACACCGTGATGCCCGAGGCCGACAAGCACCCGCAGGCGTCCCTGCTCGCCTGGCGGATGCGCCTGCTCGAGCGCGAGCACGAGATGCGCCGCGCCCGTGAGGCCGGCGTGCCGATCGTGCCCTGGTCGGGCCCCGGCACCCTCGACATCGTGCTGCGCGACCTCGGCCGCCGCTCGCGCGCCCCTCGGGTGGTGAGCCGCTGATGTCGCGCTCACACCTCGTTCTGCGGGCCCTGCTGGTGCTGTCGTCGCTCGGGCTGGTCGGCCTCGTCTACGCGGCCGGCGGCGGGACCCTCCTGCTGGCCGTGCCGCTCGTGCTGCTCACCGCCTGGGTGGTGACCCGCCCCGAGTCCGTCCTGGTGACCCTGCTGCTCGTCGGTCACGCCATCCACTGGGTCACGTCCGCGCCCGTCCCGCAGGGTTGGGTCGGCTGGACGTGGCTGCTGCTCGGCTCGTGGCTCGTGCTGTTGCTGCACCTGAGCGCCTCGGCTGCCGTCACCTGGCCCTCGGTCGCGCCGGTGCCACGGGCCGCGCTGCGGCGCTGGGGACGGCGTGCCGGGGTGGTGGCGCTGGCGACCGTGCCCGTCTGGGCCGTTGCCGCCGTGACGCGCGACCAGAGCCTGCAGGGTGAGGCGTCGATGACCTACGTCGCCCTCGCCGGGCTCACGCTGCTGGGCGGGGCGCTCTACCTCGTCGCACGGCAGTCACCGCTGACCCGCCGCTGACCCGCCGCCACCCAAGGGCGCAGAGACGACGATGCCGCGCGGCTGGGAGCCAGCCGCGCGGCATACCGGTGCGTCGTGCCGGTGGGGGTCGGGTCAGGCGGAGCGCTTGCGCGGCCGCTTGGCCGGGGCCTCGGCCTCGTCGCGCCGCACGATGGTCGGCAGGACGTTCTCGAGCACGACCTCGCGGCTGACGACCACCTTGGCGATGCCGTCGTCGCTCGGCACGTCGAACATCACGGGGAGCAGGACCTCCTCCATGATGGCGCGCAGCCCGCGGGCGCCGGTGCCGCGCTTGAGCGCCTGCTCGGCGACGGCCTCGATGGCGTCGTCGGTGAACTCGAGCTCGACGCCGTCGATCTCGAACATCTTCTTGTACTGCTTGACGAGGGCGTTGCGCGGCTCGGTGAGGATCTTGACCAGCGCGTCGGTGTCGAGCGGCGAGACGGTGGTGATGACGGGCAGCCGGCCGATGAACTCGGGGATGAGCCCGAACTTCATGAGGTCCTCGGGCATGACGTCCCCGTAGGACTCACCGAGGTCCTTCGGCGTGTGCAGCTCGGAGCCGAAGCCGAGGCCCTTCTTGCCGTTGCGCGACTCGATGAGCTTCTCCAGCCCGGCGAACGCGCCACCGACGATGAAGAGCACGTTGGTGGTGTCGATCTGGATGAACTCCTGGTGCGGGTGCTTGCGCCCGCCCTGCGGCGGCACCGAGGCGGTCGTGCCCTCGAGGATCTTCAGCAGGGCCTGCTGCACGCCCTCGCCGGAGACGTCGCGGGTGATCGAGGGGTTCTCGCTCTTGCGCGCGATCTTGTCGACCTCGTCGATGTAGATGATGCCCGTCTCGGCCTTCTTGACGTCGTAGTCGGCGGCCTGGATCAGCTTCAGGAGGATGTTCTCGACGTCCTCACCGACGTAGCCGGCCTCGGTCAGCGCGGTGGCGTCGGCGATCGCGAACGGCACGTTGAGCATGCGGGCCAGGGTCTGGGCGAGGTAGGTCTTGCCGCAACCGGTGGGGCCGATCAGCAGGATGTTGGACTTGGCGATGTCGACCGACTCGGCGTCCTTCTTGCTGGTGCTCTCGCCGGCCTGGATGCGCTTGTAGTGGTTGTAGACGGCCACGGCGAGCGCCTTCTTGGCGACGTCCTGGCCGATCACGTAGTTCTGCAGGAACTCGAAGATCTCGCGCGGCTTGGGCAGCTCGTCGAGGCCCAGCTCGGAGGACTCGGCGAGCTCCTCCTCGATGATCTCGTTGCACAGGTCGATGCACTCGTCACAGATGTAGACGCCCGGGCCGGCGATCAGCTTCTTGACCTGCTTCTGGCTCTTTCCACAGAAAGAGCACTTCAGCAGGTCGCCACCGTCTCCCATACGTGCCACGCGACGGTCCTCCTGTGTGATGGGGTGCAACTGCTACGACGTCGGGCAGACGCTACCCGTCCTCCCGGCCACCAGGGTCCATTGAACGCCCCGAGTCGCCCTCGAGTCGCGTTTGTCCGCTGACAGCGGACAAGGGCCCCACTGGCGCAGGGCGCCCGGTTCTCGTAGACTTTTCAACCGAGGGGAGTACTTCCCAACGAGCCGCACCGGTCAGTACGAGCGTCCAACGTCGCTCCCGGTGCGGCGCCGCTTCCGGCAGCCGGCCGGCCGCGGTGAAGGAGACCTCAGAGACCGACCACGGATCTGAGACCTCCATGTCCTTCACCGCCCTGTCATCCACCCTCCTGCCTGCCTCCGTACAGCCCACCGTGCTCGCAGCCGCCGAGCCGGCCGCCTCGGTCACCTCGATCGGCACTCCCCTGCTCTGGGCCGTGAGCATCGGCGCCGTGCTGCTGCTCGTGCTGCTCGACTTCCTGCTGACCCGCAAGCCCCACGAGGTCTCGATGCGCGAGGCCCTGGGCTGGTCGGCCTTCTACATCGCCCTGCCGGTGGCCTTCGGCGCGTGGATCTGGAGCCGGAACGGCAGCGCGATCGGCGTCGAGTACTACACCGGCTACCTGGTGGAGAAGTCGCTCTCGGTCGACAACCTGTTCGTCTTCATGCTGCTGCTGGCGGCCTTCGCCGTGCCGAAGGAGCTGCAGCAGCGGGTGCTGCTCATCGGCGTCGTCGGCGCCCTGCTCCTGCGTGGTGTGTTCATCGCCCTCGGCGCGCAGATGCTGGCCCGCTTCGACTGGACCTTCCTCTTCTTCGGCGTCGTGCTGCTCGCCACCGGCATCAAGCTGCTCCGCGACTCCGTGCAGGGCAACGAGCACGAGATCGACATCGCCTCGATGCGCAGCGTCCGGCTGCTCCGCCGGATCATGCCGGTCAGGGACGAGTACCACGGCACCCGCATGACGGTCCGCGTGGCCGGCCGCCGCGCCCTCACCCCGCTCGCGCTGGTCACCGTCGCCATCCTCGCCACCGACATCGTCTTCGCCGTCGACTCGGTGCCGGCCGTCTACGGCATCACCGGCGACCCCTACCTCGTGTTCGCCACCAACGCCTTCGCCCTGCTGGGCCTGCGCGCCCTGTACTTCGTGCTCGAGGGCGCCCTGTCCAAGCTGGTCCACCTCGGCTACGGCCTGGCCGCGATCCTGGGCTTCATCGGCGTGAAGCTCGTGCTGCACTGGGCCCACGGCATCTGGCCGGCCACCCCCGAGGTGCCGACGCTGGCCTCGCTCGGCGTGATCGTCGGCATCCTGGCCGTCGTCACCGTCACCAGCCTGCGGGCCAGCAGGCGCGCCGAGCTCGAGGCTGCCGGGGCCCCCACCGCCGAGGCCGACGACCCGGACCCCGAGCCCGAGCCGGCGCGCCGCGCCTGACCACACGACACAGGTATGCCGCCCGCTCACCTCGAGCGGGCGGCACACCAGTGCGGTGGGCGTCAGGCCTGGCGCGCCGCTGCCGCGACCCGGCGTCGCCGCCACCAGAGCACGCCGCCCGCGGTTGCCAGGAGGGCACCCCCCAGGCCGAGGTCCACGGCCAGGGTTGCGCTGGAGCGCTCGGAGGCGGAGGAAGCGGGGGTCGGGCTGGCGTTCACACGCTGCGGGGTGCCGGGGCCGGTGATGCGCTCGACGTCGGCGACGAGCGTGCTGGAGGCAGGCGCCGTGCCGCCACACAGCTCGGCCCGCAGCTCGCTGCCCACGCGCCTCGCGAAGAGCAGGTACTCGGTCCCCTGCCGCACCTCGATCCCGCAGGACCCGCCGTCGGCCGGGGAACGCACGGACGCCGTCGCGGTGGCGGTGCCCTTGTAGACCTGCGCGACCGCGACGTCGTAGGTCAACAGGCGGCCACTGTTCCACCCACCGGGGTCCACGGAGTCCGTGATGGTGCCGCGCACGATGACGTCGGCGCCAGCGACCTTCTGGGCGGTGCCCAGCCGCGCGCACGAGCAGGCCTGTGCCGGCGCAGCTGGAGCGACGAGAACCAGGGCGAGGAGCAGCGGCACCACAGCCAGGAGACGTCTCATGCCCCTCGGACGCGCCGTACCCGGCTGCGGTTCCGCGGGTGCAACCCCCAGAGAAACAGGTATGCCGCCCGCTCGAGGTGAGCGGGCGGCATACCGGTGTGCCTGTCTGTTGGCGTCAGACCTCGAGGGAGGCCTTGCGCGAGGCGAGCACCTCGTCGATGAGGCCGTAGTCCTTGGCCTCGGAGGCGCCGAGGATCTTGTCGCGCTCGATGTCCTCGTTGACCTGCTCCGGCGTGCGGCCGGTGTGGTGGGCCAGGGTCTCCTCGAGCCAGGTGCGCATGCGCAGCACCTCGTTGGCCTGGATCTCGATGTCCGAGGCCTGGCCGTAGTCACCACCGGCGAGGGCCGGCTGGTGGATGAGGATGCGGGCGTTCGGCAGGGCGAACCGCTTGCCGGGGGCACCTGCGCCGAGCAGCACCGCCGCGGCCGAGGCCGCCTGGCCGACCACGAAGGTCTGCACGTCGGGGCGGATGTACTGCATGGTGTCGTAGATGGCCGTCATCGCGGTGAACGAGCCGCCCGGGCTGTTGATGTACATCAGCACGTCACGGTCCGGGTCCTGCGACTCGAGCACGATGAGCTGGGCGATGATGTCGTCGGCCGAGGCGTCGTCGACCTGCACACCGAGGAAGATGATGCGGTCCTCGAACAGCTTGGTGTAGGGGTCGAGGCGCTTCATCCCGTAGGAGGTGCGCTCCTCGAACTGGGGCAGGATGTAGCGGCTGCTCGGGCCGGGGACCTGCATCCCGCCGCCCATCTGCGGGAGGTGGAGGCCGCCGTGGTGGTTCTGCGTCATGGGGTCTGCGTTCCTTCTCTGCCGGTCGGTCACTTGGTCCCGCCGGCGCCCGGCGTCTGCGTGGCGTCGCTGAACACGTGGTCGACGAAGCCGTACTCCTTGGCCTCCTGCGCGCTGAACCAGCGGTCGCGGTCGGAGTCCTTGGTGATCTGCTCGAGGGTCTGGCCGGTGTGCTCGGCGATCAGCTCTGCCATCTGGTTCTTGATGTACAGCATCTGCTCGGCCTGGATCTTGATGTCGGTCGCCGTGCCGCCGATGCCGCCCGACGGCTGGTGCATCATCACGCGGGCGTGGGGGGTCGCGTACCGCTTGCCCTTGGTGCCGGCGCTGAGGAGGAACTGGCCCATCGAGGCGGCCAGGCCCATCGCGACGGTGGCGACGTCGTTGGGGACCCACTTCATGGTGTCGTAGATCGCCATGCCGGCGGTGACGGAGCCGCCCGGGGAGTTGATGTAGAGCCAGATGTCCTTGTTCGGGTCCTCGGCCGCGAGCAGCAGGAGCTGCGCGCAGATCGCGTTCGCGTTCTCGTCGCGGACGTCGGATCCCAGGAAGATGATCCGCTCCTTGAGCAGGCGGTTGTAGATGTGGTCGTCGAGACCACCCTGCGGCCCGTTCTGGGCCACGATCTCAGTGCTGCTCACCATGTCTCCGTTCAGGCTGGTTGCGCTTGCTGGCTGAATGCTCACGCTGACCCTAACGCCCGGGTCCACGGCGGAACTCCCCGGATGTGTCGATGTTCGCCGTCAGCGCACAAGCCGGTATGCCGCGTCGGCGCCCTGCGCGGGCACCTGCTGCCGCGGCCTGCGGCCGCTGGTGGGGCCGTGACGACGCATCTGCAGGGCCTGGCCGCCGAAGGCGAGGGCGAACCCGGCCACCACCAAGGCGCCGACGACCGACGGCACACCAGCCACAGGAGTCCCGAGGTCGACCAGGAGCACCACGAGCAGGCCGCGGCCCACGATCGCCAGCGCCGAGACCAGCCACTCCTCGCCGCGGCGGTCGGTGGCCACCGCCAGCTGGTGGATCAGCACGAGCGCGAGCGCCGTGCCCGCCACCGTGCTGAGCACCCAGGCCACGGTGGCGTGCGGCCTTGCCCACACCAGCAGCGCCGCACCACCCGCCCAGAAGGCCGCGCTGACCCGGCAGGTCCACACGCGTCCGTGCCTGACGAGGAAGGTGCGCTTGCCGAAGAGGGCGTCGCCGCGGACGTCGCGGAAGTCCTTGAGGATGATCCGCCCGACGAAGCCGAAGTAGAGCGCCACCAGCAGCGGCAGGTCGGCGGCGACGACCCGGCCGCGGGCGGCCAGCACCCCGATGAGGTACGGCGTGGCGACGTAGCAGGCCGGCAGGGCCAGCGGCGCCAGCACGCCCCGGCGGGCCAGCCGCACGGGGTCGAGCGAGTACGCCGTGCTCACCACCAGCCCGGCGAGGGCGACGCCCAGCGCGGCCCGCCCCAGGCTGGCCGCGGCCAGGAGCGACGACGCCAGCGCGACGGTGGCCACCCCCCACAGGTGGCGACGGTGGGCGGCACCCCGGGCGAGCACCCGCTGGCCGTCCGCCGGCAGGTTCACCCGGTCGACCCGCACGTCCGCGAGGTCGTTGACGACGGCCGAGTAGGCCAGGAACGGCAGCACGACAAGAACCACCCGCAGCAGGGTCCACGACGAGGTGCTGCCGCCCACCACGGTGCCAGTGGCGGCATACAGCACGAGCAGCAGCACGACGGGAGCGCGCATCGTGCCCCACACGACGCGGGCCAGCGCGCTCACTTGTTGCTCCCGTAGGAGCTGAACGCGAGCGCGACCAAGGCGATGTAGCCGACGAACCCGAGGCCGACGACCACCGCCAGGACGGCGACGGTGATCCCGATGACCTTCCAGACCGACGCGGGCCGCCATTCGCGCCGCTTCGGTTGTTCCAGGCTGTGCTGCTCGTGCTCCATGGCCCCTCCCCCGTGACGTGGTGTGTCGCAGGCGAGGCTAGGCCCGACAGGCGGGCCGGCGCATGGGTGCGGCTACTCAGCCGCGACGGCGTCGACCTGCTCGGTGCGGGTCCGCTCCGGCTCGCGGGTGGCGGGGATGACGAGCATCGCCAGGAACACCATGGCCGTGACGACCAGCAGGGCCTTGAGGACCGTGAAGTGGTCGCCGAGGAAGCCGAGCAGTGGCGGGCCGGCGATGAAGGCGGTGTAGCCGATCGTGGCCACGACGGACATCCGGGCACCTGCCCGGGCGGGGTCGTCGGCCGAGGCGCTCATGCCGACGGGGAAGCCGAGGGATGCCCCCACGCCCCAGACCGCGGTCCCGAGGTAGGCGAGCACGGGGTTGCCGAAGACCACCATCAACGAGCCGACCGCCGCCAGGGCGAACGTCGCGCGCAGGACGGGCACGCGGCCGTGGCGGTCGAGCAGCCCGGTGCCGAGGACACGTCCCAACGTCATGAAGCTCAGGAACACGGCGAACGCGAGCACGCCGGCCCACGCGGGCAGGTCGTGGCCCTCGACGAAGCCCACGGCGATCCAGTCGTTGGCCGTGCCCTCGGTGAAGGCTGCAGCGAGGACGACCATGCCGATCATCAGGGTGCGCGGCTCCAGCCAGGCCGAACGCGGCTTGACCGGCACAGCGGCCGGGACGCCGTCCCCTGCCACCACGGGGTCCTCCTCGACGACCCGCGGCAGGAACGCGCGGACGCCCCACCAGCCGAGCACCGCGGTCACGACCAGCGCGCCCAGGAAGTGCGGGACGAGGGACACGCCGGCCCACGACATGAGCGAGCCGATGAGCGCGGCCACTACCGTTCCGCCGGAGAAGGCGGCGTGGAAGTGCGGCATGACGGTGCGGCCCAGCAGCCGCTCGACGGCCGCGCCCTCGAGGTTCATGGCGACGTCCCACAGGCCGACGGCCATGCCCAGGAAGAAGAGCCCCACGGCCATCAGCGGGCGCGACCGCGCCACGTCGACGGCCACGCCGACCGTGACCAGCCCCATGCCGGCGACCACCATGCCGGTCACGACCGTGCGCGCCGCGCCGATCCGGTCGGCCACACGACCAGCGAAGGGCAGGGCCAGCACCGACCCGCAGGACGCCGCGAAGAGCGTGAGGCCCAGCTGGCCGGCGCTGAGCCCGAGCTCGGCCTTGCTGTCGGCGATGCGCGAGGCGAAAGAGGAGAACACGACGCCGGCGAGGGCGAAGACGACGAAGACCGCGTTGCGGGCGGTGCGGACGCGGGTGCGGTCGGAGGCGAGGGCTGTCTGCTGGGTCACGGGCAGGGACTCACTGTGCGTACGAGGGTGGACAAGGTGGCAGATGCACCGGTCGAATCGATTCGACCGAATCGATTCGATAGTGTGTCGCCCATGGCCAGCCCCCGTCAAGCCCGCGCCACCCTGCGCGAGGTCGCCGACCGGGCCGGCGTGTCCACCTCCACCGCCTCGCTCGTCTTCAGCGGCAAGGGCCCGGTGGCCGAGGACACCGCCGACCGGGTGCGCCGGGCGGCCACCGACCTCGGGTACACCGGTCCCAACCCGCTGGCCTCGTCCCTGCGGCACGGGCGCGCCGGCGTCGTGGGCGTCGTCGTGGAGGGCCGGCTGCTGCACGCCTTCCGCGACCCGTTCGCCGTCAGTGTGCTCGACGGCCTCGCCCAGGAGCTCGACGCGATCCCGGCCGGGATGCTGCTGATCGCCCAGCCCGCGGACGACCCGGGGCGCATCATCCCGCAGCTCGCCGGCTACGCCCTCGACGCCGTCGTCTTCTCGCTGTGCGGTCCCATGCACAACCCCGTCGTCGAGCAGCTCGCCGCCCGCGGCATACCGATGGCGGGCAACGGCTCGCCCGACGACCCCCGGGTGGCGCAGATCCGGCTCGACGAGCGTGGGGCCTCTGCCTCGGCGGCGCGCCACCTGCACGACCTCGGCCACCGGCGGGCGGGGCACATCGCCATGCAGCTCCAGGGCGACAGCAGCACCGGGCCGATCACCCCGGCCGACGTCGAGAAGGCAGCCTACGCCGACGCGCGTGACCGGGCCCTGGGGTTCATGGACGTCTTCGGCGAGGCCTCCCCCATGGTCGAGACGGCCCTCCCCGACGTGGAGCAGGGCCGCCTGGCCGGGGGGATGCTGCTCGACGTGCCGGCCGAGCACCGCCCGACAGCGATCGTGGCCCAGTCCGACCTGCTGGCCCTGGGTGCGATCCGGGCGGCCGAGGACCTCGGGCTGCGCGTCCCCCACGACGTCAGTGTCACGGGCTTCGACGGGGTCGACCTGCCATGGTTCGTCGGCACCCTCACCACCGTGCTCCAGCACGGCGAGGAGAAGGGCCGTCAGCTCGGCGTGATGGTCCGGGCCCTGCTGGCCGGCGAGCCGGTCACCGACGTACAGATGCCGACCGAGCTGCGGGTCGGCACCACCACGGCACCGCCGGACTCGGACGCGGCCGACCAGCCCGCGAGGTCGCGGGACTAGTCGGCCAGCGCCGCCCCCGAGTCCCCGCTGGGCGCCGCCGCCGCCTCGGCGTGCCGCAGGGCCACCACATGCACGGTGAGGAAGCTCCCGCCGTCGGGCGAGGTCATGGCTCCCTCGAAGTCGGCGAGCTCGTCGGTGACGATGCCCGCGTGCGCCTCCCACGCCGAGCCCGCGCGCAGCACGTCCCATACGTGCTCCAACCGGTAGGCCGCCTCCCACGAGGGCACCTCGGGGGCGCAGCGGCACAGCGCGATGACGAGCTGGTCCGGGTCTGACGTCGAGCCGACCTCGACCTGGTCGAAGTAGCCGCTCTCCTCGAGCTCGCCCCGCAGCCCGGACTCGAGCTCCAGGACCTCGAGCGAGCCGGCGGGCACGGCGTTGTCCTGCACCGCCGTGCGCAGCTTGTGGAACGAGGTGACGTCCATGGCGCGATCGTCTGGCTGCCGGAGGACGTCGTAAAGAGCCCCCGCCAGATCCGTCCGTTCAGCGGACGACAAGTCCGACACGTCCGACGTGCGCTCACGCACAACGACGTAGGCCGTGGCTGGACGGTGTCCAGACCACGGCCTACATCAAACGTGGGAGAGGGTTCAGGCCTTCTCGGTCTCGCCCTCGTCGGTCGACTCGCCGGCCGCAGCCTCGTCGGCCTCCGCCTCGTCGTCACCGGTCTCGTCGTCAGCGAGGTCCTCGACCAGGTGCTCGAGGCCCGGCTGCTCGTTGAGCTCGTTGAGGTCGATGGTGTTGCCGTCGGCGTCGACGATGGTGACCTTCTCCAGCACGGCGGCGAGCGCCTTGCGGCGGGCCACCTCGGCGACCATGGCGGGCACCTGGCCCTGCTGGTCGATCGCCTGCGCGAACTGGTTCGGGTCCATGCCGTACTGCTGGGCCGACATCACGAGGTACTCGATGAGCTCGGGCTGCTCGACGGAGACCTCCTCGGCCTCCGCGATGGCGTCGAGCAGGAACTGGGTCTTGAGGGCCTTGCGGGTGTTCTCCTCGACCTCGGCGCGGTGCTCGTCGTCCTCGAGGCGGTCCTCGTTCTCGAGGTGGGCGTGCACCTCGGCCTCGACGATCGAGTCCGGAACGGGGATCTCGACGGTCTCGAGGAGGTGCTCGAGCACCTTGTCGCGGGCCTGGACGCCCTGCTCGAACTTCTTGGCGCGCTCGGCCTGCTTCGCGACGTCGGCCTTGAGCTCGTCGAGGGTGTCGAACTCGGAGGCGAGCTGGGCGAAGTCGTCGTCGAGCTCGGGCAGCTCGCGCACCTTGACCGACTGCACGGTGACGGTGACCTCGGCGTCCTCGCCCTCGCGGTCGCCACCGGCGAGCGGGGCGGTGAAGGTCTTGGTCTCCCCGGCGGACATGCCGACCAGGGCCTCGTCCATGCCGTCGAGCATGTTGCCGGAGCCGACCTCGTAGGAGATGCCGGTGACGGCGTCGATCTGCTCGTCGCCGATGTTGGCCTCGAGGTCGATGGAGACGAAGTCGCCGGTCTCGACGGCGCGCTCGACGCCCTGGAGGGTGCCGAACCGCTCACGCAGGGAGGTGAGGCGCTCCTCGATGTCCTCGTCGGCCACGGTGACGGAGTCGACCTCGTGCTTCATGGACGCGTAGTCCGGGAGGGTGATCTCGGGGCGCACGTCCACCTCGACGGTGAACTTCAGCTCCTGGCCGTCCTCGGCCGGAACCTCGGTGACGTCGACCTCGGGCTGGCCGATCGGGCGCACGCTGTTCTCCTCGACCGCCTGGCCGTAGAACTGCGGCAGCGCGTCGTTGACCGCCTCCTGGAGGACGGCGCCGCGGCCGACGCGCTGGTCGATGATGCGCGCGGGCACCTTGCCCTTGCGGAAGCCGGGGACCTGGATCTGCGACGCGATGGTCTTGTATGCCGCGTCGAGGCTGGGCTTGAGCTCCTCGAACGGGACCTCGACGGTCAGCTTGACCCGGGTCGGGTTGAGGGTCTCGACGGCACTCTTCACTGCGGGGCACTCCAGGATCGTGGGCGACAGGGAAGCCAGCGGCCGACGCCATGGGGCGCTCTGACCGGGCCAAAAGCACATCGTAGCCGTCCCACGCCGCTGCACCGAATGCGCCTAGGGTGCCCTCATGGAGCAGCACGCCACACCCACCCCACCGGCCCCGCTCGCGCAGATGCGCATCCTCGTCGGGGCCGTCCTGGGCGGTCTGGTGATGTTCGGCGTCGTCGCGTTCCTCGCGGTCGGCGCCGACGGCTACCCGCCCACCTGGGCCGCGGCCGGGCTGGGGGCGCTCGCCGTGGTCGCCCACCTCACCGTCGAGACCGTCGGCTACCGCGTCCCGGCGGTGGCGGCCGGCACCCCGCCGGAGGACGTCGCGGCAGCCGGTCTCGCGGCATACCGCTCCACCCTGGTCCTGCGCCTCGCGCTGTGCGAGGCGGTGGCGATCATCAGCCTGGTGGGCACCTTCGTGCTGGAGCCGCAGACCGCCATGACCTACCTGGTGGGCGGGACGTTCTCGGTGGCCCTGCTGGCCTGGCACGTCTGGCCGAGCGAGCGCACCACCCGCCGCCTCGAGCAGCAACTCGACCGCGACGGTGGTCGTTCCGGCCTGGCCGACGCGCTGACCGGGCACCAGGCGGGCAACGCCCTGCTCTGACGGGCGGCATCGGGCGACGCGCTCGACGGGCCGCCGCGGCGACGAGTCGCGGCTCGACGGGCCTCGGCCCCCGCCCGGCCGTATCTTCGGGCCATGGCTGAGAGCACGGTCGACCACAGCTGGGACGTCATCGTCATCGGAGCCGGCCCCGTCGGCGAGAACGCCGCCGACCGGGCCCGCAAGGCGGGCCTGACGGTGGCGATCGTGGAGAAGCACCTGGTGGGGGGCGAGTGCAGCTTCTACGCCTGCTCCCCCAGCAAGGCGCTGCTGCGCCCGGTGCTCGTCACGCACGCCTCGCAGCGGGTGCAGGGTTCCGAGGGCGCGAGGGTCGACCGCGACGGCGTGCTGGCCCGCCGCGACTCCTGGATCGACAACCTCAGCGACAAGGGCGCCGTCGGCTGGCTCGACAGCGCCGGCATCGACCTCGTGCGGGGCACCGCCCGGCTGGCCGGTGAGCGGCGCGTGGAGGTGGAAGGGCGGGTCTACGAGGCGCGGCACGCGGTCATCGTCGCCACGGGCACCGCCCCCCTGGTGCCCGACCTGCCAGGCCTGCGCGACGCCAACCCGTGGACCAACCGTGACGCCACCACCTCGCCCAGGGTGCCGGAGCGCCTGGTCGTGCTCGGTGGTGGTCCCGTCGCGTGCGAGCTGGCCGTGGTCTTCGCCGCGATCGGGTCCGAGGTCACGATCGTGGAGCAGGAGGACCGGCTGCTCGGGCGGATGGAGCGGTTCGCGGCCGAGGCCGTCGCCGCCGGGCTCCGTGAGCAGGGCGTGCGGATCCGCACCGGCGCGGCGGCGACCAAGGTGACCCGGCCGGGTCAGGGCGGTGAGGTCACCGTCGACCTCGACAACGGCGAGAGCGTCGTGGCCGACGAGATCCTCGTCGCCGTGGGACGCGTCCCCAACACGGCGGACCTCGGGCTCGACAGCGTCGGCGTGGCCACCGACGAGAAGGGCTACCTGCCCGTCACCGAGCGCATGGAGGTCAAGGGTGCCGTCGGTGACGAGCCCTGGCTGTATGCCGTCGGCGACGTCAACGGGATCGCCCTCCTCACGCACATGGGCAAGTACCAGGGGCGCGCCTGCGGCGACCTCGTCGGCGCCCGTGCCACCGGCCGCCCGGTCGACCCGGCGTCGATGACTCCCTGGGCCGAGGGCCTCGGCACCGTCCAGGTCGTGTGGACCGACCCCGAGGTGGCGGCCACCGGCCTGACCGAGGAGCAGGCGCGCGAGCGCGGCATACGGGTCCGGGTGGTGGAGGTGCCCATGGACAGTGCGGCGGGGTCCGGCCTTCAGGCCGAGGGCTACCAGGGCCGGGCACGCATGGTGGTGGACGAGGACAAGGGCACCATGGTCGGCGCGACGCTGGTGGGCCAGGACGTCGCCGAGCTGGTGCACCCGGCCACGGTCGCCATCGTCGGCGAGGTGCCGCTGCGGACCCTGTGGCACGCGGTGCCGGCGTTTCCGTCGATGAGCGAGATCTGGCTGCGCCTGCTCGAGGAGTACGGCATCTGACGTACCGGTGGCGCCCTCCACTGAGGGGTTTTGCGTAGTTCGCATCGGGGGTACGGTCCGCCAAGGGCTCCCACCGGGGCCTGTCCCGGCGAAAGGTAGTCACATGCGTAGAACCACCTCCCTGCGCCTGGCCGTCGTGGGAGCCGCAGCGGCGGCCGCCCTGGCCAGCGGAACCGCCTCCGGCACCGTCAGCGCCGCTCCGGCCGATGGCTCGTCCCCGGCAGGGGCCTCCTCAGCATCCTCCGCGAAGGCCTCCCCCGCCGCTGCCGCGTGCGCACCGGGCGCGGCCCTCGGCTCGGCGCTGAGCGCCGCCCGCGTCGCCGACGGCAGCACCGCCCAGGAGCCGAAGCTCTACCCCGACAACGAGGCCAAGGCCTACGGTGTGCTGCCCGACGCCCCCTACCTCGGCAACGGCACGGTCACCATCCCGACGGTGTTCCACATGGTCTCCGACGACGGGTTCACCGCCGCCGAGAAGGCGCGGTGGCAGTCGATGATCGCGGCGCAGATGACGGTGCTCAACGACTCCTACTCCGGCAAGACGGGCACGGCCGCCAACCCGGCCGCCGACACGCCCTTCCGGTTCCGGCTCACCGACGTCACGTGGACGACCAACCCCGCCTGGTACACCGTCGTCCCCGGCAAGAACGAGCGCGACATGAAGAAGGCGCTCTACACCGGCGACTCGCGGACCCTCAACGTCTACGCGGCCAACATCGGCGGCGGCCTGCTCGGCTGGGCCTACTTCCCCAAGGGCTACAACAACGGGCGCGACTACATCGACGGCGTCGTCATGCTCGACGAGTCGATGCCCGGAGGCGTGAACCCGGACGACCCGAAGAAGGCGTGGAAGTACGGCGAGGGCGACACGCTCACCCACGAGGTCGGCCACTGGCTGATGCTGGACCACACCTTCAACAAGGGCTGCTCGGCGGCCGGTGACTACGTCGCCGACACCCCCAAGGAGGCGTACCCGCAGTTCAACTGCCCGCCCGACTCGACCGACTCGTGCGCTGCACCCGGGACCGACCCGATCCACAACTTCATGGACTACACGCAGGACTCCTGCATGTACGAGTTCACCCGCGGCCAGGCCGAGCGGATGAGCGACGCGTGGGTGGCGTTCCGTGCCGGCGGCAGCGGCGGCAAGAGCTGACGGCTCCTCACGACAACGAGGCCCGGTGCACTGCGGTGCGCCGGGCCTCGTGCGTGGTCGGGGTAGCCGGAGCCGACGCTCCGCTCCTCCCACATCGCGCGTCCCCCGCCAAAGCCGGGCGCTTCGCGCCAGTGTTTGTCGGGGTAGCCGGAACCGTCGCTCCGCTCCTCCCACATCGCGCGTCCCCCGCCAAAGCCGGGCGCTTCGCGCCAGTGTTTGTCGGGGTAGCCGGATTTGACGCTTCGGTCTTCCGCTCCCAAAGCGGACGCGCTACCAACCTGCGCCATACCCCGTTCTCGGCGAGCCGATTTCAGCACTCGCGAGAGCGGGCATTAGGCTAACGCCTCGGATCCTCGGCCTCCGGTCGGGGTCCGCGCGGGTGTAGCTCAATGGTAGAGCCCCAGTCTTCCAAACTGGCTACGCGAGTTCGATTCTCGTCACCCGCTCCCACCACGAAGCCGCAGGTCAGGGACGTTCCCAGAGCTGCGGCTTCGTCGTCCCAGGCTGGGCCGGCATGGGGCCTTGGGCCGGGCGGCGACCAAGGGGCGCCGTGGCACCGGCCACGTTGCCGACGCTCGGGTGCCTTCTCGGCCACGATGGACCCATGACCGCTCAGCGGGTGTTGGTCGTCGACGACGAACCCGGTATCCGGAAGGTGCTGCGCGCCTACCTCGAGCGCGAAGGATTCGCGGTCGACGAGGCTGCCGATGGCCCCTCGGCCCTCACCCGGTTCGAGGACGGCGCACCAGCCCCGGACCTGGTGCTCCTCGACATCGGCCTGCCGGGCGTCGACGGGCTGGAGGTGTTGCGCCGGCTCCGCACCACGAGCGATGCCTACGTGCTGCTGGTGACGGCGCGGGCCGACGAGGTCGACCGCCTGGTGGGACTCGGCGTGGGTGCCGACGACTACATCACCAAGCCCTTCAGCCCCCGTGAGGTCGTCGCCCGGGTTCGAGCCGTCCTGCGCCGCCCACGAGGCGGATCTGCACCGGCGGACTCCGGCACCGTGGTCTTCGAAGGGCTCAGCATCGACGAGAACCGGCGGGAGGTCGTCCTCGACGGGCACGAGGTGGCCTTGTCGGCGCTCGAGTTCGACCTGCTCCTGCTGCTGGCCCGCCACCCCCGCCGGGTCTTCTCCCGCGAGCAGATCCTCGAGCAGGTGTGGGGGACCAACTGGGTCGGCGACGACCGGGTGGTCGACGTGCACATCCGCAGCCTGCGCCACCGCCTCGGGGACGACGCCAGCCGGCCCACGTGGATCGGCACCGTGCGCGGCGTCGGTTACCGGTTCCTGGGAGGCAGCCGATGAGGCGCCTGTCCACCCGGCTCTTCCTCTCGCACGTCCTCGTAGCACTGGTCGGGGCGCTCACCACGTTCGCCATCGTCCGCTTCGGTGCTGCGGCCCTGTTCGAGCGCGACGTCAACGCCATGCCGGGCATGATGCACGGCCAGGGACAGGGGCAGCTGCGGCAGACCTTCGTCTCCGCCATCAACACAGCCATGGTCGTCGGAGTGCTGGTGAGCCTGCTGGTGGCGGCGGCCGGCGCGGCCCTGCTGGGGCGACGGCTGTTGCGGCCCGTGGAGGACGTGCGGACCGCCACGCGGCAGATCGCACGCGGCGACTACGCCCACCGCGCACCCGTTCCCGCCGAGCCCGAGCTCGCCGCCCTGGCCCACGACGTCAACGCCCTGGGGTCCGCGCTGGCGGAGACGGAGGCTCGGAGGGTGCGCCTGCTCGGCGACATCGCGCACGAGCTGCGCACGCCCCTGACCGTCATGGAGGGGCAGCTCGAGGGCCTGGCCGACGGCGTCTTCGAGCCCGGCCCCGCGGCATACGCCGATCTCGAGGCAGAGGTGGCGCGCATGCGCCGGTTGGCCGCCGACCTCGGTGACCTCTCGCGGGTCGAGGAGGGGCGCCTCGAGCCGGGTAGCGAGCTGGTAGACCTGCGCTCGGTCGTCACCGCGGTCACCGGGCGCCTGGGCGGCGCGTTGTCAGCATGCGGAGTCAGCGTCGACCACGTACCGTCGTCCGCACCGGTCCTCGTCAGGGGCGATGAACAGCGCCTCGTGCAGGTCGTCACCAACCTGGTCAACAACGCCGCGCAGGCCATGCCCGGCGGAGGACGACTCGACATCGACGTGACCCACACGGATGGCCGGGCCACCATCCGGGTCTGCGACACCGGCAGGGGCCTGGCGGCCGACGACCTCGAGCGGGTCTTCGAACGGTTCTACCGGGTCCCGGACAGCACGGGGAGCACCCGCCGCGACGGGGGCACCGGCATCGGGCTGACCGTCAGCCGAGGGATCGCCCGCGCGATGGGGGGCGACCTCACGGCCTCCTCCCCTGGCGTCGGGCAGGGTGCCGAGTTCACGCTCACCCTGCCCGTCGCGACGGACACCCAGGATGGGCGTCAGCTGGACCAGCCCATGCCGTGACCGGCACCGCCCCGCATCCCGTGGCCCATGCCGGCACCGGGCCCTTGACCCGCACCACGGCCGTAGCCCTGCTGCTGTCCAGCGCCACCGGCGAAGGGGCAGCCCTCGGGCAGGTCGCCGTTGACGGCCTTGGTGAACGCCGCCAGGTGGTGCTCGGAGCCGGCCAGCAGGGCCTGGACGACCCGCGCGCCGGTGCTGCCGGAGGGGACGTCCAGTGCCTTGAGGTCGGCGATGTCCTGCTTCTCCAGGTCCGCACCGACCTTGTAGGCCGCCTGGTCGGACACGCGCCCGGCTGCGAGCCATCGGGTGTACGTGGACTGCAGGTCCGGGACGGCATAGCGGCCCACCGTGGTCCCCACGGTCTGGGGATCCATCCCCTGGGTGGTCATCAGCCGCTCGACAGCATCGAGGTGCCGCTGCTCCGCGGCAGCGATCCTCGTGAAGATCGGTTCACCGGAGCTCCGCCCGAGCTGGGTGTAGAGGTCACGGGCCATCCGCTCCTCCTCGCGCATCTCGGAGAGCTGGGCGTTGGTCAGGCCCGTCGTCGTTGCGCTCGTGGCCGCGTGCACCGCGGCCGGGTAGCCGAGCCCGACGAGGGCCATTCCTGCGACAGCCGCCGACAGTGACTTCGTGGTGGTGATCTTTCGGAGCGTCATCACGCTCGCCTCCTTCTCTTTTCTGCCCTTTCCTGCTTCCAGTCCACCGACAAGCTGTGAGGGGTCGACGGGTCGGGGCGTGAAGATTGTGTGAAGGCGCGGGAGAGTTGCCCCATGTCGGTACCAGCCCTGCCGAAGTGGAGATCGGTCCTTGCCGTCGTCGCCCACCCGGACGACGAGTCGTTCGGGCTCGGTGCCGTTCTGAGCTCGTTCATCGACGCCGGCGCGCGCGTGGCTGTCCTCTGCCTGACCCACGGTGAGGCGTCCACGCTGCACGGGGTGGAGGGGGACCTCACCGACATCAGGGCGGCGGAGCTGCGCGCCGCGGCCGACGCCCTGGGCGTGGAGGAGGTCGAGCTGATGGACTTCCCCGACGGCGGACTGGCCTCGATGCCCCTGGAGGAGCTGGCTGCCGCGGTGGGGATGGTCGCCACCCGACGTCACGTCGACGGACTTCTCGGCTTCGATCTCAGTGGTGTCACAGGCCACCCCGACCACACGGCCGCCACGCGCGCAGCGATGGCAGCCGCGGAGCGGCTCGGGCTGCCAGTGCTGGGCTGGACCCTCCCCTTCGACGTGGGCCAGCAGCTCACCGAGGAGTTCGGTGCGGCCTTCGTCGGACACGCTCACGCCGAGATCGACCTGAGGGTGACCGTCTCTCGGCAGCGCCAGCTCACGGCGGTGGCATGCCACCCCAGCCAGGCCCTTCCCGGCAGCGTGCTGTGGCGGCGACTGGAGCTCCTTGGTGACCGCGAGTACCTGCGCCTTCTGAGAAGCGCGTAACACGCACTCCCCTGACCCAACGGAGTTGCGGGAATGGACGACACACACCACATCGAAGGAGGAACACCATGTGCCGTCCCGCCACCTGCAAGACCTGTGGCAAGACCACCTCGACTGGCTGCGGCCAGCACGTCGACCAGGTCATGGCCAGCGTCCCGCGCGCCGACCGCTGCACCGGCCACGCGACCGAGCTGACCCGGGCCGGATCTCTGCTCGGTCGCCTCTTCAGCCGGAACTGAGGTCTGCCACCGCAGCAACCGTTTCCCCTCCGGAAGGAGCTCACCGACCGGGGCCCTGGCCTCCAAGCCTCCCTTGCATCACGTCGGATCGTGACCGTGTCGCCAGACTGCAAGGGACGCGTTCGAGGGGATGGGGACCAGCCCAACACGATGGAGGAGCGGGCGGCGATGCCCTGGCTCTCGGGAGGGAGCACCTACGCGAGCAGCGGGGTCACAGGCGAACGAAGACCGCAATGACAACGATCAAGGCCGTGATGAGCGCCAACGCCCCCACCGACGCCAGAGGGACCAACGGCGAGGGCAGCGGTCGTCCGCTGCTCAAACAGTCATCGATCTGCCTGGCTCGACGAAAGGCGAGGCCAGTAGCGGTCACGGGCGTCCGCTGCGGCGGTGACGCAAGCGGCGCCAAAGAGGAGCGCGCCTGTCACGTCTGTGACATACAGCAGTAGCACCGCCGTAAGCGCGGCCGTGAAAGCCGTTGTCAGCCAAGCAGTACGGGTCCTGTCCGACCAACTCCGGGGATCCTCATGAGATGGGGGGCTCGCTGGCGGGGGCACCTTGTTGACCACCTTCCAGCTGGGTCGGCCCGGTCGCCCTCTCCGCAACGGCGTCGATGGCATCAATCAGCTCGTTGAGCGCCGGCAGAGCCCCGCTGAGAACATGTCGCCACGCGGGGTGCAGCTCGGACAGGGCTCCGCCCAGGATCGCCGTGTTCGTCTCCTGCCACTGCCGCACCGCATGTGCTCCGGCGGGTGTGAGGTTCAACGACACGGTTCGCCGGTCGGAAGGACCGGCCGAGCGGGTGATGAGCTCCCGAGATCCCAATCCGTTGACCAAGGTCGTGACAGAGTTCGGCGCGAGACGAAGCAGCCGCGCCAGCTCGCTGGGTCGAGCGCCTGGATTCTCGGCCAGGTAGGACATGAGCTCCAGCTGCGCAACGGACAGGGGACTTTGCGGATCTGCTGCGCGGGCCGCCCGGCGCATAGCCCGACGGAGGCGGGCGATCACATCGGCCAGCATGAGTTCATCTGGTGGGAGGCCACCGGTGGGACCACGCCGCTCGAATGAAGGGCGCTCAGTCATGACGACCTGACCTGGGGTCGGGTGAGGACCGCGGTTGAGGCCGCGATGGCGGCAAAGATCAAGAGCAAGGTCAAGGCGAGCCTGGGGCCGGTCGCCCACCGAGCTGTCGGGGCTGCGACGTGCAGGCCCAAGGTGACCACGGCCACCCCGAACGCCGTGCCAAGTCCTCTGGCCATGTTCACCAGACCACCCCCCACGGCAGAGGCATGGGAGGGGATCGCGCCCATGATGGCGGAGTTGTTCGCCGGGATGAACAGTCCCAAGCTCAAGCCCAGAACGAGGAGCCATGCTGCCACCCAGGTGGTGTCGGTCGGGGCAAGCAGCAGCGCCACCGTGGCCAGCACGCAGCCAGAGGCACCTAGCAGACCACGCGTGTGGGTGTCCCAGCCCTGCGGCATCAACCGCTCCGCGAACGCCGCTGTGAGGGCGAACCCCGCAGGGAGGGCGGTGAGGACGAGGCCGGAGAGACCGTGCGGTCCCAGCGTCTGCGGGAAGAGCACCAGAGGGCCGAACAGCACCAGGTAGGCACAGGTCGCGCCCAGCAGACCGACGGACACCTCTCGAGGTCGCACCACCGACAGGTCCACCAGCGGGTTCGCTGCCCCTCGCTCCCGCACGATGAACGCGTAGAAGGCAGCGGCAGACAAGACGACCAACGCCGTGGTGACACCATCGGGCAGTGGTAGCCCCGACAGCGCCGAGAGGCCGAGCAACAGCGCGGTGGTCCCCGTGGCCAACGCGAGGAGCCCAACCCAGTCGAAGCGACCCAGCGAGGTGCGTTGCCGCGTACGAGGCAGCAGGTAGCGGCCCGCCACGACGGCCACCACACCGACGGGCACGTTGACCCAGAACACCCAGCGCCAGCCCACCGTACCGACCAGCAGTCCGCCCAGAGCCGGACCCAGCGCGAGGCCGATCGCCTGGGCGGCGGCTTGGACCCCCAGCGCGGCCCGCATCTTGTCGCGGGGAACGCTGGTCACCACCAGGGCGACGCTGTTCGCCTGGAGCATCGCGGCGCCGACGGCCTGGGTCGCCCTGAACCCCACGAGCCACCCCAAGGTGGGTGCCAGCGCGCAGGCGGCTGAGGCCAGCGTGAAGACGGCGAAGCCGTACAGGTAGATCAGCTTGCGGCCGGCCGCGTCAGCAATCCGGCCGGCCGCCGCCACCAGCGCGACGAGGGTGAGGAGGTAAGCCAGCGACACCCACTGGACGGCGGCCAGTGGCGCGCGGAACTCGTCCTGGAGCGCGGGAAACGTCAGGGTGACGATACTGGCGTCCAGCTGGCCCATGAAGGCGCCGAAGCAGACCGTTGTCACCGCCAGCCAGCCGGCCTTGGGGTGCTCGCGGATGAATCGCGGGCGAGCCGGCTCCTCCAGCATCACGCGTCCATCACCCCGCGCATCACTCGGCCCTCTCCACAGTTGCTGCTTCTGCCGCCGAGCCATGCTACTCAACAATGAATCCTGCGTGAGCGGCTACAGGGCGACGACAACCCCCTGAAAGTAGTTCTGCATGGGAGACAGTTCCGGGTCTGAAGGCGGCACGGTTCTACCCGGTCGGGAGGACCCCACTACCGGGTGATGGTGAGGAGGGACTTGATGGCGCGGCGCTCGTCCATGGCGGCGTACGCGTCCGCGACGTGGTCGAGGTCGGTTGTGAAGTCGAAGACCCGGCCCGGGTTGATGCGGCCGGCGAGGACGTCCTCGAGCAGCTCGGGGATGTACTGGCGGGCGGGCGCGACGCCACCCTTGATGCCGACGTTCTTCCAGAACAGCGTCTGGTACTCGAACTCCTCGTAGAGCGGTACGCCGACGGCTCCGATCATGCCGCCGGCCCGGACGATGCCGGCGCAGGTCTGGATCGACTGGTCGGTGCCGACGCACTCCAGGGCGGCGTCCACCCCGGCGTCGTCGGTGACTCGCAGCACCTCCTGGACCGCGTCGTCCCCGCGGGCCTCGACGATGTCGGTGGCGCCGAACTCCTTGGCGACGACCTGGCGAGCGGGGTTGCGGGACAGGGCGATGACCCGGCTTGCGCCGAGCATCCTGGCGGCGAGCACCGCCGAGAGCCCCACAGCGCCGTCGCCGACGACCGCGACGGTGTCGCCCTCCTTCACGCCGGCGCTGACGGCGGCGTGGTAGCCGGTGCACATGACGTCGGACAGGGCGGTGAAGGAGGCGAGCTGTTCGTCGGTGAAGTCGCCCTCCGTGCCGGGGACCTTCACCAGGGTGGCGTCGGCGAAGGGAGCGCGGACCGTCTCACCCTGGCCACCGTCGACGTCGCCGTTGCCGAACGCTCCGCCGTGGACGCAGTTGGACTGGAACCCGTCGCGGCAGGCGGGGCAGGTCCCGTCGTTGTAGGTGAACGGGGCGATCACGAAGTCGCCGACGGCCACGGTGGTGACGTCGGCGCCCACCGCCTCGATGACGCCGATGTACTCGTGGCCGATGCTGCCGACCTTGTGCTGGTTGATGCCGCGGTAGTACCAGAGGTCGGAACCGCACACGCAACCGCGCACGACGCGGACGACGGCGTCGGTGGGCTCCTGGATCTGCGGGTCGGGGCGTTCCCCCACCTCGATGGTGTTCCTGCCCTTGAAGATGGCTGCCTTCACGGTGGTCGTTCTCCTCGTTCTGAGCTCGTGCTCGTGCTGGGGTTCGTGGTCTGGGCGGACGGTCGCGAGACGGGTCGGACGTCAGGCGGGGTGGACCTCGAGGGTGGCGGCGCGGGGGCCGTGCTCCTCGAGGTGGGCGACGATGCTGGGGTAGTGGGCGTACTTGGCGCGGTAGCCGGCGTCGGCCAGGGCGAGGTCGTCCTCGTCGTCGACTTCGGTGAAGGTGACGTCGTATGCCGCGCCGCGGGCCTGGAGGCGCCCGGCGCTGGTGGCTGTGGCTGCCCGGAACCAGGCGGTTGAGCGCCCGTTGGTGGACCGGATGAACACCCGCTGGCCGGAGGTGACCACCCAGATGACCCGGGGGTTGCGCAGGGTCCCGTCCCGTCGCCGGGTCGCGAGCTGCACCTCCTCGGTGGACCTGAGCGCGCCCAGGGCGTCGCTGCTCCAGTCAGGCACGGCTCCTCCTCTCGGCGGGGACGATCACGGCCACGGCGACCACGAGGCACGCCACGAGGAGGCCGGTGCCCCAGCTCAGCGCCGTGGACACTCGCCCGGTCAGGTCGACAGCGCTCGATGAGGCGGCGACCAGCACGGCCAGGCCCGCGGCGGTGCCGAGCTGGTGGGCGGTGTTCACCAGGCCGCTGGCGGCGCCGGCGTCCGCTGCATGTGCTCCCGCGATGCCGAAGCTGGTCAGGGGTGCGAACGCGAGGCCCTGCCCGGCACCGATGAGCACCATCGGCAGGGCGACGGCGGTGGCATAGGAGCTGCTCTGGTC
The DNA here is from genome assembly GCF_900111375.1 of Pedococcus cremeus. GTDB lineage: Bacteria > Actinomycetota > Actinomycetes > Actinomycetales > Dermatophilaceae > Pedococcus_A > Pedococcus_A cremeus. Next base: position 222,801 of record NZ_FOHB01000003.1, on the reverse strand, counting down.
GACCTGTGCGAGCCAGGCCATGCCGGCAAGGGTGAGGACGACCCCAGCGACCAGCATGGTGGCGTCACCCACCCGGGCGGTGAGGCGCGGCACGGCGGTGGCGACCGCGAAGTTGACCGCCGTCATGGGCAGGAACCCGAGACCGGCCTGGAAGGCGGTGAAGCCCAGCACTCCCTGCATCAGCTGGGTGGTGAAGAAGAAGAAGCCCATCATCGCGCCGAGGTACAGCGCTCGGGCGGCGTAGGCACCCCAGCGGCGGCGGTCCGCGAACAGGTGCAACGGCATGATGGGCTGCTCGGCGCGCCGTTCGTGCAGGACCAGCACGACGAACAGCACGGCGGACCCAGCCAGGGCGACCAGCACGACCGGTGATGCCCAGCCCCGGTCGACGGACTCCAGCACCCCGAAGACCAGCGCCGCCACCGCCAGGGTCGCGGCGGCCGCGCCCGTGACGTCGAACCGTCCGCGCTGTCGCTCGACGGCAGGCAGGTAGCGGGGGGCGAGCACGGCCATGGCGATGCCGAGCGGGACGTTGATGAAGAACCCGGCCCGCCACGAGACCCACTGGGCGGCGGCGCCGCCGACGAGCAGACCCAGGCTGGCGCCGATGCCAGCCGTGGCGGCATACCAGGCGACGGCCCTGCTGCGTTGCGGTCCGGCGGGGAAGCTGGCCGTGAGCAGCGAGAGGGCGGACGGCGCGACCACCGCGGCACCCACGCCCTGCACGGCGCGGGCGGCGATCAGCCACCACCCGGTCGGGGCGACCCCGACGAGGAACGACGCCGTGACGAACACGGCCAACCCTGCGACGAAGACGCGGCGGCGTCCGAGCAGGTCACCCAGCCGGGCGCCGAGCAGCAGCAACCCGCCGAACACGAGCGTGTAGGCGTCCTGAACCCAGGACAGCCCGGTGGCGTCCAGGCGCAGCGCCGCTGCGATGGAGGGCAGCCCGGTGAAGATGACCGAGTTGTCGAGCAGGATCAGGAAGTAGCTGACCAGGATGACGGCCAGGATGGCGCGGGGGTGGGCCGGGCCGGTCGCTTGCGTTGCCGCCGGCGCTGCCGGGGCCCGGGTGGAGGTCGCTGTCGTCGTCACGTCGTCCAGACAAACGGCACCCCACAGGAGCGCAACAGGCCCTGTCGAGAGGGGTACTGACAGGGCCTGTCAGACCACAGCCGGGCCCGTACCGTGAAGGGCATGCCCGCCAAGAACGACCTGCGCGAGTTCCTCACCACGCGCCGAGCCAAGCTCACCCCCCAGCAGGCCGGCCTGCCCGTGTACGGCGCCAACCGCCGCGTGACCGGGCTGCGCCGTGAGGAGGTCGCCCTGCTCGCGGGCATCAGCGTGGAGTACTACACCCGCCTCGAGCGCGGCAGCGTCGGCAGCGTCTCCGACAGCGTCCTGGACGGCATCGCGCACGCCCTGCAGCTCGACGAGGCCGAACGAGACCACCTCTACCGGCTGGTCCGCACGCTCAGCACGCCCCGCAGCAGGCAGACGCCACGCCGGACGCCGGCCAAGGTGCGGGTGCGTCCCGCCATCCAGCGCATCCTCGACCAGATGCCCACGCCCGCCTACCTGCGCAACGGCCGGTTCGACGTCCTCGCCGCCAACGACCTCGGACGCGCGCTCTACAGCCCGCTGTACGAGCAGGCCGGAGCCGGCGCCCACCCCAACAGCGCCCGCTACATCTTCCTCGACCCCGGCGCTTCCGACTTCTTCGTCGACTACGACAGAGCGGCCAACGACTGCGTCGCGTTCCTGCGCGCCGAAGCCGGACGAGACCCCTATGACAAGGACCTGACCGACCTCATCGGCGAGCTGTCCACCCGCAGCGAGGACTTCCGCCAGCGGTGGGCCGCCCACGACGTCCGCTACCACCGCACCGGCCGCAAACGCTTCCACCACCCCCTGGTCGGGGACCTCGAGCTCGACTACGAAGCGCTCGAGCTGCCCGGCGACCCCGGCCAGCGCATCAACGTCTACACCGCACCACCCGACAGCCCGTCCGACGAGGCGCTGCGCCTCCTCGCCAGCTGGACCCTGGAGCAAGATCAACCCGCCACCGCCACCCGACAGAACGAGGCACCGTGAAGCTCCTGGCCCCCGGAACGACCACCGACCACGAGTACGCCAGCGCCGCCACCGCCGCGGGAGAGGGGCGCTGAGCATGGAACGGCGTCGCCTCGGCCCGATCGACAACAGCTACGGTGACCACGAGCTGCGACCGGACCAGCGCCGCCGCTGACGGCCAGTGGGCGTCCCTCACAGGTCCGTCGACGGAACCCCCAGGAGGTGTCCGTGGCCGGTGAGGGTGAAGACCTGTCTGACCGGTGACCGGGCACCGCGCAGACCGACAGCGAGGCCGTGCTCGCGCCAGCGCTGGTAGGCGTCGACCAGCTGTCGAACCCCTGCCACGTCGCAGAACCAGAGCCGGTCCAGCTCCACCCAAACGCGCGGAACGCCCAGCCAGAGCACCTGGCCCACCACCGGCTCGAACAGGTCGGAGGCCGCCAGGTCCAGCTCCCCCGCGAGCCGCACGTGTGCGACGCCCCGGTCCGTGCTCAGGCCGACGCTGAAGTCGTGCACCGGATCACCCTCCGACCTCGTACTTCGCCACTTCCACGGCCGCGAGGTCCGGAGCCGTGGAAGCGTCCGCGGAACCGGGCATGATCGTCATGACCGGCTGCGGACAGCCCACTGCTGGACGTCGTCCGCCCATGGTGCCCGGGAGAGCGGTTCGGTGCCTCGGTCTCTTGACCTAGGCACGACAGCGACGAGCTAGGCACGACGGCGATGAGCTAGGCACGACGGCGAGCACCGGAGGGATGCGACGTCCCCGGCCGCCTCAGGCGTGGTGCGCGTGCTCGTGCTCGCGGTGGGCCGGCTCCTCCAGCTGGAAGGTGCAGTGCTCGACGTCGAAGTGGCCCGACAGGCACTGGCACAGCTGGTCGAGCAGCTGGCCGCCACCTCCGGCGGCCAGGATCTGCCGCTCCACGACGACGTGTGCCGACAGCACCGGCATACCGCTGGTGATCGTCCAGGCGTGCAGGTCGTGCACGTCGATGACCCCCGGGGTCGACAGCAGGTGCCCGCGCACCGAGGCCAGGTCGACTCCCCTCGGGGTCGCCTCGAGCAGCACGTCGACGGCCTCGCGGAGCAGGCCCCAGGTGCGCGGCAGGATCATCAGGCCGATCAGCGCCGAGGCGATGGCGTCGGCCCGGGCGTAACCGGTGAGCGCGACGACCACCGCGGCCACGATGACCGCGGCTGAGCCCAGCAGGTCGCCGAGCACCTCGAGGTAGGCGCCGCGCACGTTGAGGGACTCCGTGTGCCCCCCGCGCAGGACCAGCAGCGACACCGTGTTGGCGACGAGGCCGACGACGGCGACGACCAGCATGAGACCCGAGGAGACCTCGGGCGGGGCGGCCAGCCGGCGCACCGCCTCGACGAGCACGAAGCCGGCGACGCCGAACAGCAGCAGGGCGTTGACGACGGCGGCCAGGATCTCCAGCCGGTGGTACCCGAAGGTGCGCTCGGGGGTCGCCGGCCGCGCCGCGAACGTGGCGGCGAGCAGCGCGAGGCCGACGCCGGCGGCGTCGGTGAGCATGTGCCCGGCGTCGGCCAGGAGGGCCAGCGACCCGGACACCAGGCCACCCACGACCTCGACGACCATGATCGCCAGGGCGATGCACAGCGCGACCACGAGGCGGCTCCGGTGCTGCCCGGTGGCAGAGACCGCACCGTGGCCGTGGCCGGCGCCCATCAGCGCTGCGCTCCCCGCAGGGAGGTCCGACCGCGCGGCCGACCCGCTCTAAGTGCCATGGGGCGATCGTAGGCGGCCCGCCGCTCAGCGCAGCACGGCCCGCAGGTCGGTCACCGCCCTGCCTGCGGCCAGGCCCTTGGCCTCGAACCCGTCCCGAGGCCGCCACTCCGGCCGGCTGACCTCCGCCACCTCGAACGCGGGGTGGGCGCGCAGCTCGTCGAGCGCGTGGGTGGCGTAGGACGCGTGGTCCGTGGCCACCAGCAGCTCGCCGTCCGGGGCCAGGCGGTCGGCGATGAGGTCGAGGGTGTGCTCGCTGATGAAGCGCCGCTTGAGGTGCCGGGTCTTCGGCCAGGGGTCGGGGAAGAACAGGTGCACCGCGTGCAGCGACCGCGAGGCGATCCGCTGGTCCAGCAGGGCGACCGCGTCGCCGATGTGCGCCCACAGGTTGTGCACCCCGCGTGCGTCCGCGGCGGCCAGCATCCGCGCCACCCCCGGCGAGTGCACGTCGACGGCGAGCACGTCGTGCCCGGGGTGCGCCACGGCATACCCGATGGCGGCGGCCCCGTGGCCGCACCCGATGTCGAGCACGACGGGCGCGCGGCGCCCGAACGCCACCTCCGGCTCCAACGGACCGTCCGGTATGCCGTGGCGGGGCACCAGCTCGTCGAGCCGGCTCTGGGTGAGCGGCGACAACCGGCCACGACGGGCGTTGTAGGTGCGCACCCGCGCGGGCTCGGTCGCCGGCGCGGCTGGGCCGGTCACAGGGGTCGAGGGTCCGGTCACGGGCGACAAGGGTAGGTCACGCGGCGCTCGTGTCCGGATCGCGAGAAGGAGGCACCGCTTGGGAATAACCGAGGGTTATGCGGGCGATAATGCTGTGTGCGCATCTCCCGCTTCCCCAGCATCGTCGACGACGTGACCGTCCGGCTCATCGCCGGCGGCGTGCTCGTCGTGTCCACCCTCGCGCTGGCCACCGGGTGGTGGTGGCTGTATGCCGTGCTCGCGGCCGAGTTCGTCCTGCGTGCCGGCTGGGGCCCCTCCGCGAGCCCGCTCGCGCGCTCCGTGCAGCGTTTCGTGCGCCCGCGCCTGGCCACGGCGCCGCGCTACACCGCAGGGCCGCCGAAGCGGTTCGCCGCCTCCATCGGAGCGGTCATGACGGCGGCTGCCGCGATGCTCGGCCTGGTGGGCGCCCTGACCGGGTCCACCGCGGCCGGGGTCGCGGTGCTCGTCATCGGGGTGGTCATGGTCGTCTTCCCGGCGCTCGAGGCGTTCTTCGGGTTCTGCGTCGGCTGCGTCCTCTTCGGGCTGCTGATGCGCGCCGGGCTGGTGCCCGAGGACATCTGCCTCGACTGCGCCGACCTGACCCGCCGCTCGTCCCGCTCCAAGGCGACCGCCTCGGCGGCCTGACCCCAGCGGCCGCCGGCTCGGCGGTCTCTCCCCAGCCGATCCCTGGCCTCGGCAGGCCTCAGCGCCTCGAGACGAGCGGGTGCTGCCTCAGCGGCGCCAGACGATGACCGCGGCGCGGTCGTCCGTCTCGCCGGCTCGTGCCGAGACGCACATGCGCTCGGCCATGCCCTCGAACCCGCGGGTGATCATGCGCTCGGCGGTGCCGAGCATCCGGTCGATGCCGTCGCCGAGGGCGCGGTTGCGGGTCTCGATGACGCCGTCGGTGTAGAGCAGCAGGGCGTCGCCGCGCTGCAGCAGTCCGGTCGTGCGGGGGAAACCGACTCCCTCGTTGACGCCGAGCACCGGGCCCTCCACGGCCTCGAGCATCTGCCAGCGGCCCGATCCGGCGGAGAACCGCGCCACGGGTGGGTGGCCGGCCGACCCGATGCTGAAGGCGCCGGTCTCGAGGTCGACGAAGGCGTGCACCGCTGTGGCGAACCCTTCGTCCCACTGCTGGCGCAGCAGGTAGGCGTTGGCGGCAGGGAGGAACCGGTCGACCGGCATGGAGCCGAGGAGGCCACCGAAGGCACCGGAGAGCAGCAGCGACCGGGTGCCCGCCGCGACGCCCTTGCCGGAGACGTCGACGAGGGCGATCTCGAGGTACCCGTCGGTCTTGCTCGTCACCACGAAGTCGCCGGAGAACGAGTCACCGTAGGCCGAGAGCACACACTGCTCGGCGCCCCACTCGCGCGGCAGGTCGGGCAGCTCGCCCTGGGTGCGCAGCCGGTCGCGCAGGTCGACCAGCATGGTCTCCCCCAGGGTGCCCTGGACGCCGAGGCGGGCACGGGACGTCGCGACCGTGAACATGATGACCATGACGACTGCCAGCACCACGAGGGCGTTGAGGTACACGAGGAGGTCGCCGTCGGTGCGCGCCAGCGCCACCACCGTCGCGCAGGCCATGATGACGGCGTCGACCACTGCGAGCAGCCCCGGCCGGAGCAGCAGCCCGGCGAGGACGGCGAACGGGATGAGGGACGAGAACGGCAGGACGTCCGGCCAGGCGCCCATCGCCACGGTCGTCACCAGCACACCGCCGCAGAGCAGCGCCGCGGTGGTCGGTTGCACGGCCCGGGTCCAGATGGCGGTGGGGTGCGAGCGGAGGTACCGCTGCAGCCGGGTGGTCAGCCGCCGCCGGGCCAACACCTCGCTATGGACTTCCACGTCTCAGGCACCTCTGCAACGGCCGGCACTCCCCCGGGATGACTCTCACAACGGCTCCACCTCTGAACCGCGTGCGTCCGCACAGCCTAGTGACCGTGCGCACGGACCCCCCGATCAATCCACAGAACCCGGGAGTGGCGGAAGGGTGCCCGACTCCTCGTAGGCGCTCAGCATGTCGATGCGCCGCTGGTGGCGGGTCTCCCCGGAGTACTCCGTGCCGAGGAAGACCCGCACCATGGCTCTGGCCTCGTCGGCGCTGTTCATGCGTGCGCCGATCGAGAGCACGAGCGCGTCGTTGTGCTCCCGCGCCAGCCGCGCCAGCTCCTCGTTGTAGCAGAGCGCTGCGCGGATGCCCGCGACCTTGTTGGCGGCCATCTGCTCACCGTTGCCCGAACCGCCCAGCACGATGCCGAGCGAGCCCGGGTCGGCGGCGACGGCCTCCGCCGTACGGAGGCAGAAGACGGGGTAGTCGTCCTGCGCGTCGTAGTCGTGCGGGCCGTGGTTGGTCACCTCGTGCCCCTCCTCCTCGAGGAAGGGCACGAGCTCGCCCAGCAGCTCGTATGCCGCGTGGTCGCCGCCGATGTGGACGCGCATGGGGGTACTCCTAGTCGAAGATCGGGCCTACGGTCCGGCTGCGCTTGAGCTCGAAGAAGCCCTGCGTGCCGGCCACCAGGACACAACCGTCCCAGAGTCGTCCCGCGTCCTCGCCCTTGGGGGCCGGGCTGACCACCGGACCGAAGAACGCGATGCCGTTCACGGCCACCACCGGGGTGCCCACGTCGTCGCCGACCAGGTCGATGGCGCGCTGGTGGCTGGCCCGGAGCAGGTCGTCCACCTCGTCGCTGTCGGCGAACCCGGCGAGCTCGGGGTCGAGGCCCACCTCGTCGAGGGCTGCGGCGATGACGGCGTCGAAGTCCTTGTTGTCCTCGACGTGGATCCGGGTGCCCATGGCGTCGTACAGCGGCTTGACGACCTTGTCGCCGTACTGGCGGGCTGCGGCGGCGATGACGCGCACCGGGCCCCAGCCGCGGTCCATGAGCTCGCGGTAGTCCTCGGGCAGGTCGCGGCCCTCGTTGAGGACCGACAGGCTCATCTGCGACCACGTCACGTCGACGGGGCGGACCTTCTCGACCTCCGTCATCCACCGCGAGGTCATCCAGGCCCAGGGGCAGAGCGGGTCGAACCAGAACTCGGCAGCGGATCGGGCGGTGCCCGTCGTGCTGGTCTTCTCGGTGCTGTTCTCGTTGCTGATCGATGTGCTCACGTGTCCCTATTCTGCCACTTGGCGCCGAAGGCGCCCTTTGGAGCGGGTGTCCCGGTCCGCCGGGCCCCGGCACGGCTCGGGCGTCGGTCGCCTGTCCTTGCTTGACCAGTGCCTGACGGTCTCCTGACCGCCGTGCCAAGATGGCCGCCATCCCACGTCACAACCACCAGGAGACTTCCTTGCCCGGCAAGAACCTGACGCGCGACGAGGCCATCGCCCGTGCCGCGCTCGTGAGCGTCGACCACTACGACGTCGCGCTCGACCTGACCACCTCCGAGAAGACCTTCCGCAGCACCACGACGGTGACCTTCTCCAGCCCCGAGCCGGGCACCTCCACCTTCATCGACCTCATCGCCGAGTCCGTGCAGTCGATCACCCTCAACGGCGAGCAGCTCGACCCGGCAACGCACTTCGACGGCGTCCGCATCCAGCTCCCGGAGCTGGCCGCGCAGAACGAGCTCACCATCGACGCGACCGCCCTGTACATGAACACGGGCGAGGGCCTGCACCGCTTCGTCGACCCGGTCGACGACGAGGTCTACCTCTACTCGCAGTTCGAGGTGGCCGACTGCCGACGCATGTTCGCGGTCTTCGAGCAGCCCGACCTGAAGGCGACCTACGCCTTCACGGTCACCGCGCCCAGCCACTGGGAGGTCGTCTCCAACTCCCCCACACCGGAGCCGACCCCCGTGCGTGACGGCGTGGCGACGTGGGCCTTCGAGGCGACCCCGCGGATGTCCTGCTACATCACCGCGCTCGTGGCCGGCCCGTACGCCGTGGTGCGCGACGAGGTCGAGACCCGCAAGGGCACCGTGCCGCTGGGCATCTTCTGCCGCAAGTCGATGCTGCAGCACCTCGACGCCGACAACATCTTCGACTGCACCAAGCGCGGCTTCGCGTTCTTCGAGAACGAGTTCGACAGCGAGTACCCGTTCGCCAAGTACGACCAGCTGTTCACGCCGGAGTACAACATGGGCGCGATGGAGAACGCCGGCGCGGTCACCATCAACGAGATCTACGTCTTCCGCGCCAAGGTCACCGAGGCGATCATCGAGCGCCGCGCGCTGACGATCCTGCACGAGCTGGCCCACATGTGGTTCGGCAACCTCGTGACGATGAAGTGGTGGAACGACCTGTGGCTCAACGAGTCGTTCGCCGAGTGGGCCTCCACGACCTGCCAGGCCGAGGCCACCCAGTGGGAGACCGCCTGGACCACGTTCGGCACCTCCGAGAAGGCCTGGGCCTACCGGCAGGACCAGCTCTCGTCGACGCACCCGATCGTGGCGCCGATCCGCGACCTCGAGGACGTCGAGGTCAACTTCGACGGCATCACCTACGCCAAGGGCGCCTCGGTGCTCAAGCAGCTGGTCGCCTACGTCGGCCGTGAGCCGTTCGTGGCCGGCCTGCGCGCCTACTTCGCCAAGCACGCGTGGGGCAACACCACCCTCTCCGACCTGCTGGACGAGCTCGCCGCCACTTCGGGCCGCGACCTCGACACCTGGAGCAAGCTCTGGCTCGAGACCGCCGGCGTCAACACCCTGCGCCCGGAGGTCGAGGTCGACGACCAGGGCGTCGTGACCTCCGCCCGCATCGTGCAGACGTACGCCGAGGGCTACGAGACGCTGCGGCCGCACCGCCTCGCGGTGGGCCTGTATGCCGTGGAGGGCGACGCCCTCGTGCGCACCGACCGCCTCGAGCTCGACGTCGACGGAGAGAGCACCGACATCCCCGAGCTCGTCGGCAGGGCCCAGCCGGACCTGCTGCTCGTCAACGACGACGACCTGGCCTACGCCAAGATCCGCCTCGACGAGCGGTCGCTGGCCACCGCGCTGGCCCACCCCCGCGGCTTCCAGGACAGCCTGCCGCGTGCGCTGGTGCTGGGTGCCGCGTGGGACATGACCCGCGACGCCGAGACGCCCGGCCGCGCCTTCGTCGACCTCGTGCTGGCCTCGCTGCCGGGCGAGACCGACTCGACCCTGCTGCGCACCCTCCTCGGCCAGCTGCAGACCACCGTGGCGATGTACCTCGCCCCGGAGCACCGCGACGAGAGCCTCGCGCGCACCGTGGCGGCGCTCAAGGAGCTCGCCACCCGGGCCGAGCCCGGCAGCGACGCCCAGCTCCAGCTGGTGACCGCGTTTGCCGCGATGCTCAACTCCGCGGAGGACGCCGCCTACGCGCGTGCCCTGCTCGAGGGCACCGAGGTGCTCGAGGGCCTGGCCATCGACACCGAGATGCGCTGGACGCTGCTGACCTCGATGGCCGCCGCGGGGGCCGCGTCGGAGGAGGAGATCCGGGCCGAGCGCGAGCGCGACAACACGTCCACGGGCCGGGAGCGCGAGGCACGTGCCCTGGCGGCGCGTCCCAGCGCCGGGGCCAAGGCGGCGGCGTGGGCGGCCGGTGTCGAGTCGGACGAGCTGCCCAACAGCGTGCTCGACGCCACCAGCCTGGGCTTCGGCCGGGCGGTCGACCCGTCGGTGCTGCAGCCCTACGTCGAGAAGTACCACGCCATGCTGCTCGACGTGTGGGAGAAGCGGACCCACGCCATCGCCGAGGGCATCGTCCAGCAGTTCTACCCGGCGGCCCTGGCCAACCGTGAGCTGCTCGAGGCGACCCAGGCCTGGCTCGACGCCAACCGCGAGGCCCCGGCCGCGCTGGTCCGCCTCGTGTCGGAGAACCGCGACAGCATCGGCCGCGCCCTGCGGGCGCAGGAGCGCGACGCGGCCGGTCAGCAGGGCTGACCGACAAGGCCCGATCGACAAGGCCTGGTCCACCAGGGCCGACCTCCACGGGACCAGCACCACCACGCCGACGCGCACCATCCGGGCACCCGCCCCGGGTGGTGCGCGTCCGGCATACCCGGTGTTGGTGGCGGGTTGGTGGAGTGTGGGTGGCGCCGGGGACGGCGCTCCATGGTGAGTCCGTTCACAGTGCCGTGCCCGCTGGGCGTGCCCGTTTCGGAGGGACACCCCGGTCATGGGAACAATGGCCCGCATGACGTTGAGCCTGGTGCTGGACCAAGTCGTGGAGTCCCTCTCCGCGGTGACCCCCGAGAGCGTGTGGGAGTGGTTCACCGGTTGGCCCCTGATGGTGCTGGTGACGCTGCTCGCTGCTGTGGTGGTGCGGTGGATGCTGAACCGCTCCATCGACCGGGTCGTCGACGTCACCCTGGCCAAGGCCGACGCCCGGCGCGAGAAGCAGGGCGGGCGGGCGAGCCGGGTGCTCAACTCGGCCACGGGCATCGCCCACGAGCGGCACAAGCAGCGCACCCTGACCATGGGGTCGCTTCTGCGCAACGTCGTCACCATCGCCGTCACGCTCATCACCGCGCTGACGATCATGTCGACCCTCGGCATCGACCTGGCCCCGGTGCTCGCCACCGCCGGTGTCGGAGGCGTCGCCCTCGGTTTCGGTGCCCAGAGCCTAGTCAAGGACTTCCTGTCGGGCATCTTCATGATCCTCGAGGACCAGTACGGCGTCGGCGACATCGTCGACACCGGTGAGGCGGTCGGCACGGTTGAGGAGGTCTCCCTGCGGGTGACCCGGCTGCGCGACGGCAGCGGTGTCGTCTGGTACGTCCGCAACGGCGAGATCATCCGGATCGGCAACAAGAGCCAGGGCTGGTCAACGGCGCTCGTCGACATCCCGGTGAGCTACGCCGAGAACCTCGAGAAGGTCATCCCGCTCATCCGCGACGTCGTTCACCGCCTCGACGAGGAGCCGGAGTGGAAGGACAAGCTGCTCGACGAGCCGCAGGTGCTCGGGGTCGAGTCGGTCAGCGGCACCGCCGTGACGATCCGGGTGCTGGCGAAGACCGCGCCCGAGCAGCAGTACGGCGTCTCCCGGGAGATCCGCGAGCGCGTCAAGGCCGCCTTCGACGCGGCCGGCGTGCAGGGGCCGCCGCTGGCGCCGTTCGGACCTGCCGGTCGGTGAGCTCGGTGCGGCCGGTCGGCGAGTTCGGACCTGCCCGTCGGTGATGAGAGACTGACGCGGTGATTCCAGCGGGGCAGCAGCAGAGCTTCTACGACCAGGTCGGTGGGCACGAGACGTTCCGCAAGCTCGTGCACGAGTTCTACCGCGGCGTGTCCGGCGACCCCGAGCTGCGGGCGCTCTACCCCGAGGAGGATCTCGGCCCGGCCGAGGACCGCCTGCGGATGTTCCTCGAGCAGTACTGGGGCGGCCCCACGACATACTCCGAGCAGCGGGGCCACCCGCGGCTGCGGATGCGGCACGTGCCGTTCAGGGTGACGCCCGCCCAGCGCGACCGGTGGCTGAATCACATGCTGGCCGCCGTCGACACCCTCGAGCTGGCCCCGGCCAACGACCTGCTCCTGCGCGACTACCTCGAGCGCGCGGCGCACTCCCTCGTCAACGCCTTCGAGGACTGATTCCCGTTTCAGCTGTGTGAAATTTCTTGCTCGCCTCGCAAGAAGTTGCGAAATGGAGTTCACTCGACGCGGCTGATCGTGGATCATGGTCGCCCGTGACCGACGTTCTTGACTCCCCCACCCGCACGGCCGAGCTGCTGCACGCCCCCGACTCCCCCGACGCCGCCTGGTGGCGCAGCGCCGTCATCTACCAGATCTACCCGCGGTCCTGGGCCGACGGGAACGGCGACGGCATCGGCGACCTGCCCGGCGTGACCGCCCGGCTGCCCTACCTCAAGGCGCTCGGCGTCGACGCTGTCTGGTTCTCCCCCTTCTACCGCTCCCCGCAGGCCGACGCCGGCTACGACGTCTCGGACTACCGCGACATCGACCCGCTGTTCGGCACCCTCGAGGACGCCGACGCCATGCTGGCCACCGCCAAGGAGCTCGGCCTGAAGGTCATCGTCGACCTCGTGCCCAACCACTCCTCGGACGAGCACGCCTGGTTCCAGGACGCGCTGGCGGCGGGACCGGGCAGCCCCGAGCGCGAGCGCTACATGTTCCGCGACGGCCAGGGCGAGGACGGCAGCGAGCCGCCGAACGACTGGCACTCGGTCTTCGGCGGCCCCGCGTGGACCCGGGTCGAGGACGGCCAGTGGTACCTGCACCTGTTCGACTCCAAGCAGCCCGACTTCAACTGGGAGCACCCCGAGGTGCGCGCCGAGTTCGGGTCGATCCTGCGCTTCTGGCTCGACCGCGGCGTCGACGGCTTCCGCGTCGACGTGGCGCACGGCCTCATCAAGGAGGAGGGCCTGCCGCACTGGAGCGCCGACCTCCACCTGCTCGACGAGGGCCGGCACGGCGACGACGCCCCCAAGCCCCCGATGTGGGACCAGGACGGCGTCCACGAGATCTACCGCCAGTGGCGCGCCATCCTGAACTCCTACGGCCAGCCGGACCGCATCTTGTGCGCCGAGGCCTGGGTGGAGCCGCAGGAGCGCGCGGTGATGTACGTGCGAGACGACGAGATGCACCAGGCGTTCAACTTCGACTTCCTCAGCACGCAGTGGCGCGCCGAGGACCTGCGCGAGGTCGTCGCGTCGTCGCTGCGGGCGGCCGACTCCGTGGGCGCGCCGAGCACCTGGGTGCTGAGCAACCACGACGTGGTGCGCCACGCCTCGCGCCTCGGCCTTCCGGTCGGCAAGCCGCGCCCCAACGGCATCAGCGCCGCCGACCCGCAGCCCGACCGTGAGCTCGGCCTCAAGCGGGCCCGGGCGGCGACGACGCTCATGCTCGGCCTGCCGGGTGGCGCCTACCTCTACCAGGGCGAGGAGCTCGGCCTGCCCGACTCCACCGACATGCCGCACGAGTACCGTCAGGACCCGGCCTTCCACCGCACCAACGGTGAGGAGATCGGCCGCGACGGGTGCCGCGTGCCGATGCCCTGGCAGAAGGACGCGCCGTCCTTCGGCTTCGGTCCGTCCTCGGACACCTGGCTGCCGCAGCCGTCGGTCTACGGCGACTACGCGGTCGACCAGCAGGAGGGCGTGGCCGGCTCGACGCTCGAGCTCTACCGGTCGCTGCTGGCCGCCCGCCGCGAGCGGGGCCTCGGCACCGGCGGCCTGCGCGTCGTCGAGGGCCTGGGCGACGACGTCGTGGCCTTCGAGAACGTCGACGCCGCGGGCGTGGCCACCCTGGTCGTGGCGAACCTCGGCACGGAGCCGGTCGCCCTGCCCGAGGGCGCCCGCGTGCTCGTCGCCTCCGGGGCACTCGACGCCGACGGCCGCGTGCCGGTCGACACGGCCGTCTGGGCGACGCGCTGACCAGCACGCTGAACCAGGCGCGCTGACGTCTCCTGGGTGACGTCGGCGGTTCGCACGGCAGGATGGGGCTGTGCGAGCCGCCGACTTTCCCTATCTGGACGCCCCGACCCCGATCGGGCTGGCCCACCGGGGCGGGGCCCTGCACGCCGACAACCTCGACCTCGAGAACACGCTGGCCGCGTTCCGCACGGCGGTGCGGCTCGGCTACCGGTACCTCGAGACCGACGTGCACGCCACCGCCGACGGGCACCTGCTCGCCTTCCACGACACCCACCTCGACCGGGTCACCGACGCCGCCGGCGCGATCGCCGACCTGCAGTATGCCGCGGTGCGCGAGGCGCGCATCAACGGCACCGAGGAGATCCCCCTCCTCGCGCACCTGCTCGAGGAGTTCCCGGACACCCGGATCAACATCGACGTCAAGGCACCGGGGGCCGTCGAGCCGCTCGTGCGGACCATCCGCGAGCACAACGCGATCGACCGGGTCTGCGTCGGCTCCTTCTCGGAGCGGCGGCTGCGGGCGGTGCGGCGCGCCCTCGGGCCGGGTCTGGCCACGGCCGCCGGGCAGGTGGGCGTAGCGGGCCTGCGGTTCGCCCCCGGCCTCGTCTCGCGCTGGCTGCGGACCCCGTCGCCGGTGCTGCAGATCCCGCCCCACCACGTGGTCGCCGGTCGGCGCGTGACGCTCGTGACCCGCAGGCTGGTCGACCGGGTGCACCAGCACGGCAAACACCTGCATGTGTGGACCATCGACGACCGCGAGGAGATGCACCGGCTCCTCGACCTCGGCGTCGACGGCATCGTCTCCGACCAGATCGACACGTTGGCGGAGGTGCTGTCCGAGCGGGGTGGCACGCTCGGCGGGTGAACGGGGGACCGACGTGACCGGGGCGACGCGACGGCCGACGACGAGCGAAGGTGGGGTGGCGCCCCCGGACGACCACGTGCGGCTGGGACCCTTCGCACCGGCATACCGGCTCATCAGCGTGGCCCTGGTCGCGCTGATCACGATCATCGCGTTCGAGGCCATGGCCATCGGCACCGCGATGCCGAGCGCTGCCCGCGACCTCGATGCCGTGCGCTCCTACGGTCTGGCCTTCTCGGTGCTGCTCACCGCGCAGCTGCTCGGCATCGTGCTGGCCGGGGTCTGGATCGACCGGAGCGGTCCGCTGCCCCCGCTGTTCGTCGGCCAGGGCCTGCTGGCTGGTGGGTCCGCGACCTGCGCGGTAGCCGGGGCGCTGCCGGTGTTCCTCACCGGACGGGCCGTCACCGGGCTCGGCGCCGGCCTCATCGTCGTCACGGGCTACGTCGTCATCGGTCGGGCCTACCCGCCGGCGACGCGGCCGCGGGTCTTCAGCATGCTCTCCGCGGCCTGGGTGCTGCCCTCGCTCGTCGGCGCGCCGGTGGCCGCCTGGCTCACCACCACCTGGTCGTGGCGGGTGGTCTTCGGGGTCGTGGTCGTGCCGGTGCTGGTGACCACCGTGCTGGTCACCGCGCGGCGGCCGCAGCTCTCCGCGAGCAGCGTCGGCGTCGGCCCTTCGGGCCGTGACCGCCGGACACGGGTCCGCACCGCCTGGGCGGGGCTCGGCATCGCCGCTGCCGCGGGCGCCCTGCAATACGGCACCACCGACCTGGAGCCGCGCTGGTCGGCGCAGGTGGCGGTGGCCCTGCTCGGTGTAGCCGGCGTCGTGCTCGTGGCCCCGCTGCTCGTGCCAGCCGGCACCTGGCGGATGGCGCGCGGCCTGCCGTCGGTCGTGCTGAGCCGCTCCCTGATGACGGCCGCGTTCTTCGGTGCGATCACCTACGTGCCGCTGATGCTGGTCGGGGAACGGGGGCTGAGCCTCCGCCTCGCCGGGATCATTCTGAGTGTCGGGTCGCTCGGGTGGTCGGCAGGCTCGTGGCTCCAGGGCCGTGACGCCGCCGACGGCCACCGCGACCGGCTCGTCACAGCGGGTGGAGCGGCGCTGTCGACGGGACTGGTGCTGCTCGCCGCGACCGCCTGGCTCGGTTGGCCGGCCCTCGTGTGCGCGGTGGCACTGGTGCTCGGAGGGCTCGGGATGGGGTGCGCGACCGCCAGCATGTCGGTGCTGACGCTCTCGCTCACCTCCGCCGAGGACCACGGCGCGGCCTCCTCGTCGCTGCAGCTCGCCGACGTCCTCGGCAGCGTGCTCGGCATCGCGGCGGCGACCGCCGTCTTCGCCGCGCTCCACACGCAGGCCGGCGCCGACGGACCTGTGTACGCCCTCATCTGGGCGGGGCTGGCCGTGGTGGCGGCCCTCGTGGTGCCGGCCGGGCTGCGCATCCGGGGCTGACCGCGCCACCGCACGCACGCCGGCCACGTGACCTCAGGCGGACCCACGCGAGCCCAGCCATCCGCACGGTCTCGGGCCCCGGGTGGGCACAAAGAGCTGTTTCTCAAAGATTCCGCAAAAATGCCTGCGCGCCTGCGCGACATCGACGTAACGTGCATGGCACCAGCGGCCCCTGAACCTGGCCGCACCCCTCCCTCGAGGCGCTGCTCTGGACTGTACGGCGGTGCTGTCTTCCGCCAGACCCTCGACGCTGGAGCAGCGAATGATCAACACCAGCACGACCCCCGTGACCGCCGACCTGACCGACCTCGCGAACGCCTCGGTGCGGGAGCTCCTCGCCATGCTCACGCACACCGAGGACCGGCTCCGCACGACGCCGTTCCTCGTCCCCGACGGTGACGCGATGGTGGTCAACCCGGAGGTCGCCCCGCTGCTGTCCCGGCAGCGGTCGGTCGTGGCCCAGCTGCGGGTGCGGCGCGACACCTGGCGCGGTGCGCCGGGCGGTCCGACCCGTCAGGGTGGCAGGACCCGCTCCGGAGGAGGCTCGACGTCGGCGTCCTGGCCGCGGCCGCCCTGGAGCTGACGCAGCCGTCCTGAGGCTGACGCGGCCGTCCGGAAGCCGATGCGGCCGTCCGGAAGCCGATGCGGCCGTCCGGGAGCCGAGGCCTCAGGGGCGCAGGCCCTCGGACACCACCTGCTGGGCGACGGAGCGCAGGACGAGGTTGCGTTCGCGGGCGTAGCGGCGCAGGCGCGCGAACGCCTCGTCGACCGTGATGCCCTCCGCGACGGCAACCATGCCCTTGGCCTGCTCGATCACCACGCGGGTGTCGAGCGCGGTCTGCAGCTGCTCGGCGAGCTGCTCTTGCTGGCGCAGCTTCGAGGCGTTGACGAGGTAGCCCGTGGCCATGTCGGCGAGGGCGGTGGCGGCCGCCACGTCCTCCTCGGGCCACTCCCGCGGCTCGGCGGCATACAGGCTCAGCGCGCCGACGCACCACTCCCCCAGCTCCAGGGGGACCGCGGCCACCGCTCGCAGGCCGAGCCGCTCGGCGCCGTCGCGGAAGGACCCCCAGCCGTGCTCGTCCGAGCGCAGGTCCGTGACGGCGACGGCCTCGCCGGTGCGGAACGCGTCCCAGCTCGGGCCCGACTCCTCCTGCTCCTGAAGCCGCTCGAGGTCGGCCACCGCGGTCGGCATGGCACTGGCGAGGGTGAGGTGTCCGTCGACGGCGAGCACCACCCCGCTGCCGGCGAGGTCGAGCACGGCGCTCACGCGGTCGGTGAGCTCCTCGAGCATCGTCTGCGTGTCATACGTCCGCAGCAGCGTGTGCGTGAACGCCGACAGCGTCTGGACGAACAAGGGGTGGTCGTACACGTCCCACCTCCCCTCCCCACGGCGGGGCCGCGGCCCCGACAGGAGGAGTATCCCGCAGCGGGGCCGGCCACGAGGGTGGTTCGGCGAAGGACGGCCGCCGGTTCGTCGAGGGGGCGCTCAGCGCACGAGCACGTGGCCGGCCGGCGTCGATAGCCGGGTCCACCGGCCGTTCGCGAAGACGGTCACCTCGGTGCCGGGGGGCGTGAAGCCCAGCACGTATGCCGCGAACGCGCCGCCCGCCGGGAACGGCGGCACCGTCGTGGTGCTGCGCTGCCACACCCGCTGCCGCAGGGCGGCGACCGCGTGACCACCCGCCTGCTCGGGGGTGCCCTGCGCCACCTCCTCGATGCCCTCGCGCGCCGCCTCGTTGACGACGTCGGCGGCCACGGTTCCCACGCGCTCCCAGCCGCTGCGCGGAGGAGCCACCGCGGCCCAGGCGGCGCGGACGGTGACCGGGGGCACGTCGAGCGCGGCCGGCCCGGCAGTACCGTCACCGCGAGCGAGCCGGTCGGACACCGCTGCGAGCGACACGGTGGCGTCGAGGTCGGACTCCGCGGCGAGCGGCATGGTGCGCAGGCCCACCACCGCGCCCTCGGCCAGCAGGCCCGACCCCGGCAGCACACCGACGTAGGCCGCGAGCGTGCGGCCGTGCGCCTGCAGCCGGATCGCCCCGTCGGGGTCGACCGACTTCGCGCGGGCCACCAGCGTGCCCAGGTCGGCGAGGGTCTCGCTGTCGGCGAACCGCAGCGCGGTCATCGGCGGCGCCACCGGAAGGGCACCGGCGCCCCCTCGTGGCTCTTCAACGTGGCCCTCTCCACCTCGGACAGCCGGCGCGGCGTGCCGTCCACGAAGCTGTAGAGCACGAGCGTCGTCTCGGCCCGGGCGTACAGGGTGTCGCCGACCGCGGCCGGGTCGCGCACCTCGTAGGCGAGGTCGAACGAGGCGCCGCTGATGCGGGTGGCCCACATGTCGACGGCGATCGGTGCGTGCCGGAACTCCAACGGCGCGAGGTACTCGATCTCGTGGCGCGCGACCAGCACGCCCTGGTCGAGCATGGAGCGCTCCTGGCCGAACCACTCCTGGAAACCGATCACCCGGGCGTCCTCGAGCAGCCGCAGGAACTGCACGTTGTTGACGTGGCCGTAGGCGTCCATGTCGCTCCAGCGCAGGGGGACGTCGACGCTGTACCGCTCTCCGTGCTCGCTCGCCATGCGGGCCATCCTCCCATCCGGTCGCACCAGTGCCCGGCGGGGTCCACGGGCGCCCCCAGCCGCGCCTCGAGGGTCCCGTCGTCCACACGCAGGGGCGCGTGGCGCGCGGTGTCGGCCGCGCGGCATACGGTGGTCCGCATGTCTCCCACCACCGCCAGCACCGCCACCGGCACCCTCGCCGAGGAGGCGACCGCCGTCCTGCGCCGCCTCGTCGGCCGCGACGACGCGACCTTCCGGGAGGGCCAGCTCGAGGCGATCGAGGCGCTGGTGGGGTCGCGCCAACGGGTGCTGGTCGTCCAGCGCACCGGGTGGGGGAAGTCGGCGGTCTACTTCGTCTCCACCGCCCTGCGACGTGCCCAGGGCGCCGGCCCCACGGTCATCGTGTCGCCGCTGCTGGCGCTGATGCGCGACCAGGTCGCCGCGGCCGAGCGCGCCGGCATCCGCGCTGTGTCGATGAACTCGGCGAACGCCGAGGAGTGGGGCCAGATCTCCGCCGCGCTGGCGGCCGACGAGGTCGACGTGCTGCTGGTCAGCCCCGAGCGCCTCAACAACCCGCGGTTCCGCGACGAGCAGCTGCCCGACCTCGCCCGACGGTGCGGCCTGCTGGTCGTCGACGAGGCGCACTGCGTCAGCGACTGGGGCCACGACTTCCGGCCCGACTACCGCCGCATCCGCGACCTGCTGACGACCCTGCCCGAGCACACTCCCGTGCTGGCCACGACCGCGACCGCGAACGCCCGCGTCGTCACCGACGTCGTCGAGCAGCTCGGCGCCGGCGGTCACGAGGTGCTCACGTTGCGCGGCGGCCTGGCCCGCGAGTCGCTGCGCCTCGGCGTGCTGCGCCAGACCTCGCCCGAGCAGCGGCTGGCCTGGCTGCTCGCGCACCTCGGCGACCTGCCGGGCAGCGGCATCATCTACTGCCTGACCGTCTCGGCCGCCGAGGACGTCGCGGCGGCGCTGCGGGAGGCCGGCCACACCGTGCGGGCCTACACCGGACGCACCGACCCCGCCGACCGCGAGCGCCTCGAGGCGGCCCTGCGCGACAACGAGGTCAAGGCACTCGTCGCCACGAGCGCGCTCGGCATGGGCTTCGACAAGCCCGATCTCGGTTTCGTGCTGCACCTCGGCGCACCGTCCTCCCCCGTCGCCTACTACCAGCAGGTCGGCCGCGCCGGCCGCGCTACCGAGCGCGCCGACGTGCTGCTCCTGCCCGGCCCCGAGGACCGCGAGGTCTGGGCGTACTTCGCCTCCGCCTCGATGCCCCGGCAGGAGCAGGCCGACGCCGTGCTGGCTGCCCTCGCGCAGGCGTCCCGGCCGCTGTCGACGGCCGCGCTCGAGACCATCGTCGACGTGCGCCGGACGCGGCTCGAGCTGCTGCTGAAGGTGCTCGACGTCGACGGCGCCGTGCAGCGCGTCTCGGGCGGCTGGACCGCCACCGGGCAGCCGTGGACTTACGACGCCGAACGCTACGGCCGGGTCAGCGAGGCCCGCCGGCACGAGCAGGGGCTCATGCTCGACTACGAGGGCACGACGCAGTGCCGGATGGCGTTCCTGCAGGAGTCTCTCGACGACGAGACCGCGCAGCCCTGCGGCCGGTGCGACGCCTGTGCCGGCGCCTGGTTCCCCACCGACATCCCGGACACCGCCGTCACCACCGCGCGCGGCAGGCTCGAGCGCGCCGGCGTCGAGCTCGAGCCGCGGGCGCAGTGGCCGACGGGCATGGACCGCCTCGGTGTCCCGCTCAAGGGCCGGATCGCCGCGACCGAGGCCATGGAGCCCGGCCGGGCGCTGGCGCGCCTCACCGACCTCGGCTGGGGCCAGCGGCTGCGAGGGCTGCTGCGCCAGGACGGCCCGGTCGACGCCGAGCTGCTGCGGGCCTGCGTCCCGGTGCTGCGCGACTGGGACTGGGCCCAGCGGCCCGCCGCCGTGGTGGCCGTGCCGTCGCGGACCCGGCCGCAGCTCGTGCTGTCGGCTGCCCAGGGCCTGGCAGAGATCGGCCGCCTGCGCTTCCTGGGTTCGCTGGACCTCGTCGCGGAGGGTCCCGTCGGGGAGGCGGGCGGCAACAGTGCCTTCCGCCTGGCCGGCGTCTGGGGCCGCCTCGCGGTGGGGCCAGGGCTGGCGGCCACGCTCGCCGAGGTCGACGGGCCGGTGCTGCTGGTCGACGACCTCGCGTCCTCGCGGTGGACCCTCACCGTCGCCGCACAGGCGCTGCGCCAGGCCGGTGCCGAGGCGGTGCTGCCGTTCGTGCTCGCCCTGGAGGCCTGATCCCCTCGCCGCGGGGGGCGGTGGGTTCGGTCGCGTGGGCGGCGCCCACCGTGCACCGGCTATCGTCGCCGCGTGACCCAGAGCGACGAGCAGCCCCGCCTCGACCCCCTCGCCGACCTCCTCGACGTCCTCGACCTCGACGAGCTGGGCACCGCCCGCATCACGGTCGAGGGCCTGCCCGACGACGCCGAGACCGACCTCGGCGAGTCGCAGGCCCAGGTCTTCGTCGGCCGCAGCCAGCCGCAGCCGCACGGCCGCGTGTTCGGCGGCCAGGTGCTGGCCCAGTCCGTGGTCGCGGCCGGCCGCACCATGGCCGACGTCGACGGGGGGCGCCGGGCCATCCACTCGCTGCACGCCTACTTCGTCCGCCCCGGCGACGACAGCCACCCGATCCGCTTCGCCGTCGAGCGCATGAGGGACGGCAACTCCTTCTCGACCCGCCGGGTCCACGCCATCCAGTACGGCAAGACGATCCTGTCGATGATCGCCTCCTTCCAGGCCGAGGCCGGCGGGCTCGACCACCAGGACCCCATGCCGGCCGCGCCCGACCCGGAGATGCTGCAGTCGGTGGAGCAGACCCTCGGCACCGTCGACCACCCGGCCGCCCAGTTCTTCGCCTACCAGCGGCCCATCGACCTCCGGCACGTAGAGGGACACCTCTACCTCAGGCCCGGCGCCCAGCGGGCCGCGCACCAGTCCGTGTGGCTCAAGGCGATCGGGGCGCTGCCCGACGACCCGCTGCTGCACGCCGCGGTGCTCGCCTACGCGTCCGACTACTCGCTCCTGGAGTCGGTGCTGCGCCGACACGGCCTGGCCTGGTCGGACCGCCGGTTGCGACCCGCCAGCCTCGACCACGCGATGTGGTTCCACCGGCCGGGCCGCGCCGACGAGTGGATCCTCTACACCCAGCAGTCGCCGTCGGCCTCGAGCGGCCGCGGCCTGGCCACCGGCCGGATGTTCGCCCCCGACGGCACCCTGATCGCCTCCGTGGCCCAGGAGGGCATGCTGCGCGTCAAGGAGTCCTGATGGCGCTGACCCGGCCCGTGCGCGACCCTGCCCAGTGGCACGTCGACGAGCTGCGTCCGGCGGACCACGAGGCGTGGTCACGACTGCACCGGGGGTACCTGGACTTCTACGAGTCGCCCCGCCCCGACGAGGTCTCGGCCGTGGTCTGGTCCTGGCTGCTCGACCCGGCCCACGAGCTGGAGGCCCTGGTCGCACGACCCCGGCCGGGCGCGGAGCCGGTGGGGCTGGCCCACTACCGGCCGTTCCCCCGGCCGCTGCACGGCTCCACCGCCTGCTTCCTCGACGACCTGTTCGTCGCTCGGCAGGCCCGTGGCACCGGCGCGGTCGACGCCCTGCTCGCAGCCCTGCAGGAGCGCTGCCGTGAGCGGGGCTGGAGCCAGGTCCGGTGGGTCACCCGGGCCGGGAACGCCACTGCGCAGCGGACCTACGACCGGCTGGCGGTCCGGACCGAGCTCGTCACCTACGACCTCGACGCGGCTCCCTCGCCGCACTGACCGGGCACCCGGCAGCTGGAAGACTGAGACGCTGGACGGCTGAGACCTGGCCCCACCGGAGGGCGGATGCCTAGCGCAGCCGGACGACGGCGACCCCGTGGCCCGGCAGGCGCAGCCCGGCCTCGGCGACGGTGGTCGAGGCCGGGTCCCACGCGAGCAGCACCCCGGCGACCTCGGCCGGCACGGGCACGACCTGCGGGTCACCGGCGAAGTTGGCCACCGTGGCCACGCTGCCTCGGCGCAGGACGAGCCAGCGGTCGTCGTCGTGGCAGGACACGTCCACGACGTCGAGCCGGCCGTCGCTGAGGTCTGCCTCGCCGCGGCGCAGGGTGATGAGGTCGCGGTACCACGCCAGCATGCGGGCGTGGTCGCCCTCCTGCGGCTCGGCCCAGTCGAGCTGGCTGCGCCGGTAGGTCGCCTCGTCCTGAGGGTCGGGCACGTCCTCGAAGTCCCAACCGTGCGAGGCGAACTCGCTCCGGCGGCCCTCCGACACGGCCTCGCGCAGGTCCGGGTCCCCGAAGTCGGTGAAGAACTGGAACGGCGTGCTCGCCGCCCACTCCTCACCCATGAACACCATGGGCGTGAAGGCCGAGGTGAGGTAGAGCGCGGCGCCGATGGCCTGCTGCCCGGGCGTGACGAGGTCGCTGATCCGGTCGCCGACCGCGCGGTTGCCGACCTGGTCGTGGGTCTGCAGGTAGCCGAGGAAGCGGCGCCCGTCGACGGCGGAGCGGTCGACCGGTCGACCCCACTCGCTCTCGCGGAAGCTCGACCACCGACCGTCGTGCAGGAACACCTCGGTCAGCGTCTTCGCGAGCACGGTCAGCGGGCCGCCGTCCGGCATCGGCGGGCTGTACCCGGCGAAGTCGGCGTAGTACCCCTGCCGCTCCCCCGTCAGCGCGACGTGCAGGGCGTGGTGGACGTCGTCGTCCCACTGCGCGTCCATGCCGCGACCACCCTCGGCCGTCGGCGTGACCATGGAGGCGTCGTTGAGGTCGCTCTCGGCGATGAGGGCCAGCGGCCGGCCGAGCTGCTCCTCGAGCCCGGCCACCTCGTCGGACAGCTCGGCCAAGACGTGCCGCCCGGAGTCGTCGCGCAGCTCGTGCACCGCATCGAGGCGAAGGGCGTCGACGTGGAAGTCGCGGAACCAGCGCAGGGCGTTGTCGATGATCCAGCGGCGGACCTCGCGGCTGCCGTCCTGGTCGAGGTTGAGCGCCGCCCCCCACGGGGTGTGGTGCGCCTCGGTGAAGTAGGGACCGAAGGTGCCGAGGTAGTTCCCGGCCGGGCCCAGGTGGTTGTAGACAACGTCGAGGCACACGCCCAGCCCGCGCTGGTGGCAGGCGTCGACGAAGCGCTGCAGTGCGGCCGGACCCCCGTAGGCGTCGTGCACGGCATACGGGGCGACGCCGTCGTAGCCCCAGTTCCACCGCCCGTCGAAGGCGGCGACGGGCATGAGCTCGACCACGTCGACGCCGAGGTCGACGAGGTGGTCGAGCCGGGCGACGGCGGAGTCGAGGGTGCCCTCAGGGGTGAAGGTGCCCACGTGGAGCTCGTAGACGACGGCGCCGAGCGTGCCGAGGCCCTGCTGCGGGCCGGCCCAGGTGCCGTCACGCCACTCGTGCGCCTCGGTGTCGAAGGTGCGGCTCGGGCCGTGGACGCCATGCGGCTGCCACGCGGTGCGGGGGTCGGGCCGGGCCTCGGCGCCGTCGACGCTGAAGGCGTAGTCGAGCGGCCCGCGGGTCGGCGCCGAGCGCCAGAACCACCAGCCGCCGGGAGCCGAGGTCATCGGCTGCACCGCGGGGTCCTCGCCGGGGGCGCCGACGTGGACCGCCACCCGCTGGGCGTCCGGCGCCCAGACCCTCAGCTCCTGGGGCAGCGCAGGCCGATCCTGCTGCCGTGCCATCGCCTTGTCCCTCGTCTCCGCCGTGTCTGCTGCGCCGCTGTTCCGCTGTTCAGTGCTCATCGCGGACAAGCAAAGCGACCGGCAGGTCTGCGAGCAACTCCGCCACGGCGACGCCCTCGCTGTCGCGCGTCGAGACGACCCGACCGGTGAGCTCGTCGCGCCAGGAGCCAGGCGGGAGGTGCACCCGGTGCGAGCCCCATCCGCCTGCGGCCTCCAGGCCGGTGGTGAGCCGGGTGACCACTGCGACCACCTGGGTCCCGGAGCCGTCGCCCCGGCCGACGCCGAGCGCGTGCGGGGTGGTCGCGGCGAGTGGCTCGTAGGTCGCCGTCTCGCCGGTGAACCACTCCGGGTGGTCTCGTCGCAGCCGCAGCGCGCGCGAGGTGACCAGCAGCTTCTCGTCGTCGAGGTCGGCAGGGTCGCTGCCGGCGTCGAGCGCCTCGAGCCGGCGCCGCCGCTCGGCGTAGTCGACCGGCCGACGGTTGTCGGGGTCGACGAGGGAGAGGTCGACCAGCTCGGTGCCCTGGTAGACGTCCGGAACGCCGGGCATGACGAGCTGGAGCAGCTTCTGGCCGAGGATGGCGGCGCGGGACGGCTCAGCCGTCTGTGTGTGCCAGGCCTCGATGTGCCTAGCCACCGCCGGGTCACCCACGAGACCGTCGACGAACGCGCCCACCGCCTTCTCGTAGGCGTCGTCGGGATCGGTCCACGTGGTGTGCACCTTCGCCTCGCGAATCGCCTTGGTGGCGTAGCCGTGCAGCCGTTCACCGTCGATGGGCCAGACGCCGACAGCGGTCTGCCACAGCAGGTACTCCGTGGCCGGGTCGAGCCGCTCTCCCCGGTACGGCGCCGCGAACCTGCGGGCCTCGTCGAGCCACTGGCCCCACTCGTGGGGACGCTCCGAGATCACACCGATGCGGGCGCGGACGTCCTCGGAGCGCTTGGTGTCATGGGTCGACAGGGTCGTCATGGCCGTCGGCCACGACGCGAGCTGCCGCTCGGCGAACTCGTGCAGCTCGCCCACGCCGGTGCCGAAGTTGGCCGGGTTCCCTCCCACCTCGTTGAGGGAGACGAGCCGCACGTAGCGGTAGAACGCGGTGTCCTCGATCGCCTTGGCCATCACCGGCCCGCAGGTCTGCTGGAACCGCACGACGAGCTCGTCGGCTGCTGCCTGGTCGGCCGGTGCCGCTCCTGTCGCCAGGACGATCTCACGCAACCGGGACAGGGTCCTGTGGTCTGCGTCGGGCAGGAAGGCCTCTGCACGGTCGCAGGCCTCCTCGACGACGGCGACCTGCTCGGACCGGGCCCGCTCGCCCGGCCTGACGTAGGCGCGGTAGCGGTCCATTGCCACGAGCAGCGCCTCGAGCGCCCGCCGGGCCGCAGCGGGGTCGAGCTCGGGCGCGACGCGCGCGATCAGCCGGAGCAACCGGTTGACCTCGGCGGCCTGGACCCGTTCGACGACAAGGCGTTTGGACTCGTCGACGATCTCCTCGAGGCCGCGGTCGTCACCGGTGAGGTCACGAGCCAGCCGGGCCAGGTCACCCTCGGACTGCGGGTCGACGAAGACGCCACCCACCCGAAGCAGGGTGTCGTAGCCGGTCGTGCCGGCGCAGCGCCAGTCGACCGGCAGCTGCTCGTGGCCCTCGAGGATCTTCTCGGCGACGACCCAGGCGTCGCCGGTCGCCTCCGCGAGCATGTCGAGGTAGCCGCGAGGGTCGGCCAGTCCGTCGGGGTGGTCGATGCGCAGGCCATCGAGCTCGCCGGCGCGGACCAGCTCGAGCAGGAGCGCGTGCGTGGCGTCGAAGACCTCGGGGTCCTCGACTCGCACGGCGGCCAGGGACGTGACGTCGAAGAACCGGCGGTAGTTCAGCCGGTCGCCGCCCTCCCGCCAGTGGGCAAGCCGGTACGCCTGTGCCGCAAGCAGATCCGGCAGTTCACGCTTCTCGGTGCCCGGCCGCACCGGGAACTGGTGGTCGTAGTAGCGCACGACCCACTCGTCGCCACCCGGTCCCCCGGTCTGGTCGACCGTGAGCTCACCGCCGGCCAAGGCCTCCTCGGGAGTGACGCCCAGCACGGGCATCAGCACCCGCCCGTCCTCGGCGTCCCAGTCGACGTCGAACCAGTGGGCGAACTCCGAGTCGCGACCGTCACGCAGCAGCGACCACCACTGGCGGTTCAGGTAGGCCGGTGTCGGCACCGTCATGTGGTTCGGCACGACGTCGGCGACCGCCCGGACGCCCTGGCCGTGCAGGCGCTCGACCAGCCGGTCGAAGGCCGGCCGGCCTCCCGCCTCCTCGTTGAGGCGGCTGTGGTCGACGACGTCGTAGCCGTGCGTCGAACCGGGAGCCGGTTGCAGCACGGGCGAGAGGTAGGCGTGCGAGACGCCCAGTGCCGCAAGGTAGTCCGCCTGCTCGGCCGCGTCGTCGAACGTGAAGGCGGGCTGGATCTGGAACCGGTAGGTCGCGGTGGGCACCGGCCGGCCCGGTGCCGGCCGGTGGGGAACGGGGCCGCGCGGCATACCGCTCACCGGCGGCGCTCGGCGGCGCCCGTCGGGGACATGGCCTGCCGCTCCAGGGGGCAGCGCAGCACCACGACGCTGCGTGCCTGCGCGGTGACCTCCGACCCCGGGGTGAGCTCGAGCTCGGGGTCGATGTCCTGGGCGCCGGTGTCGATGTCGACCAGCCAGCTGCTGCCGTAGTCCTCGTCGGGCAGCGTGAACCGCAGGGGCTCGTGGTGGCCGTTGAAGAGCACCAGGAAGTTGTCGTCGACGATGCGCTGGCCGCGAGTGTCCGGTTCGGGGATCGTCGACCCGTTGAGGAACACGGCCATCGAGCGGGCGTAGCCGTTGGCCCAGCTGTCCTCGTCCATGTGCGCACCGTTGGGCTCGAACCACTCGATGTCACCGACCTCCGACTGGCCGCCGTGGCCGGGGCTGCCGGCGAAGAACCGGCGCCGGTGGAACACCGGGTGCTCCCGGCGCAGCTCGATCAGGCGGCGCGTGAAGTGCAGCAGGTCCAGCCGCTCCTCGCCGAGCTCCCAGTCGACCCACGAGATGTCGTTGTCCTGGCAGTACCCGTTGTTGTTGCCGCCCTGGGTGCGGCCGATCTCGTCACCGTGGAGCAGCATCGGCACGCCCTGCGAGACCATGAGCGTGGTCAGGAAGTTGCGCTGCTGCCGCAGGCGGAGCTCCTTGACCTCCGGGTCGTCGGTCGGGCCCTCGACACCGCAGTTCCAGGAGCGGTTGTGGCTCTCGCCGTCGTTGCCGCCCTCGCCGTTGGCCTCGTTGTGCTTGTCGTTGTAGGACACCAGGTCCCGGAGGGTGAAGCCGTCGTGCGCGGTGACGAAGTTGATCGAGGCGATGGGGTGCCGGCCGTCGCGCTGGTAGAGGTCCGAGGACCCGGTGATGCGGGAGGCGAACTCGCCCAGGGTCGCGCTCTCGCCGCGCCAGAAGTCACGGACCGTGTCGCGGTACTTGCCGTTCCACTCCGTCCACAGCGGCGGGAAGTTGCCGACCTGGTAACCGCCCTCGCCGACGTCCCACGGCTCGGCGATGAGCTTGACCTGGCTCACGATGGGGTCCTGCTGCACGAGGTCGAAGAAGGCCGACAGCTTGTCGACCTCGTGGAACTGGCGGGCGAGGGTCGCGGCGAGGTCGAAGCGGAAGCCGTCGACGTGCATCTCGGTGACCCAGTAGCGCAGGGAGTCCATGATCAGCTGCAGCACGTGCGGGCTGCGCATGAGCAGGCTGTTCCCGGTGCCCGTCGTGTCGTAGTAGTGGGCCTTGTCGTCGTCGACGAGCCGGTAGTAGTTGGCGTTGTCGATGCCGCGGAACGACAGCGTCGGGCCCATGTGGTTGCCCTCGGCCGTGTGGTTGTAGACGACGTCGAGGATGACCTCGATGCCGGCCTCGTGGAGCTCCTTGACCATGCCCTTGAACTCGGCGACCTGCTCGCCGCGGGTGCCGTACGCGGCATACTCGTTGTGCGGCGCGAGGAAGCCGATCGTGTTGTAGCCCCAGTAGTTGCGCAGCCCCTTCTCGCGCAGGGTGAAGTCCTGCACGAACTGGTGCACCGGCATCAGCTCGATGGCGGTGATGCCGAGGTCCTTGAGGTGGGCGATCGTCGCCGGGTGCGCGATGCCCGCGTAGGTGCCGCGGATCTCCTCGGGGATGTCGGGGTGCAGCTCCGTCAGGCCCTTGACGTGGGCCTCGTAGATCACGCTCTCGTGGTACTGGTGCCCCGGCGAGCGGTCCTGGCCCCAGTCGAAGAACGGGTTGACGACCACCGAGAGCATGGTGTGGCCGAGGCTGTCCTGGGTGTTCAGCTCCTCCGCCTCCGCGCCCGCGCTGCCCTCGAAGTGGTAGGAGAACAGCGACTCGTCGCCATCGGACATGCCGTCGAAGGCCTTGGCGTACGGGTCGAGCAGCAGCTTCGCGGGGTTGCAGCGGTGGCCGTGCTCGGGGTCGTACGGGCCGTGGACGCGGTAGCCGTAGCGCTGGCCGGGCTGGACGCCCGGGAGGTAGCCGTGCCAGACGAAGCCGTCGACCTCGGGGAGGGCGACCCGGGTCTCCTGGCCGTCCTCGTCGATGAGGCAGAGCTCGACGCGCTCGGCCACCTCCGAGAAGAGGGCGAAGTTGACGCCGGTGCCGTCGTAGGTCGCACCGAGCGGGTAGGCGTTGCCGGGCCAGATCTCCATGGATCCCTTCCAGGGGGTGAGGTGCGGCGTGAGGCCGCAGGACGTGCGAGGACGTCTGCGGCCTCAGGTCGCCATTGTGCTGCATGCCCGTCGCCCGCACGATTCCTGCGAAGGCCCGTCCACCCGCTCCACCTCGGCCGCCCGCGCCGAGGTAAGCGCCCGCTCAGTAGACTCGCGGGACCACTCATCGTCGACTGGAGGAATCGTGAGCACTTCGCGCGTTGCCATCGTCACCGGCGCCGCCCGCGGCATCGGAGCCGCCACCGCCCAGCGCCTGGCCCGGGACGGCCACGCCGTGGCCGTGCTCGACCTCGACGAGGCCGCGTGCGCCGCCACCGTCGAGGCCATCACGTCCTCCGGGGGCCGCGCGCTGGCCGTGGGCGTGGACGTGTCGAAGGCCGACCAGGTGGAGGCCGCCGTCAAGCGCGTCGCCGACGAGCTCGGCGCCCCCACGATCCTGGTCAACAACGCCGGCATCATCCGCGACAACCTCATCTTCAAGATGAGCGAGGACGACTGGGACGCCGTCATGGCGGTGCACCTGCGCGGCGCGTTCCTCATGACCAAGGCGGCGCAGGCCTACATGACGCAGGAGAAGTGGGGCCGCATCGTCAACCTCTCCTCGAGCTCGGCGCAGGGCAACCGCGGCCAGGCCAACTACTCCGCCGCCAAGGCCGGCCTGCAGGGCTTCAGCAAGACCCTGGCCATCGAGCTCGGCCGGTTCGGCGTGACCGCCAACGCCGTGGCGCCCGGGTTCATCCAGACCGAGATGACGAAGGCGACCGCCGAGCGGATGGGCGTCTCGTTCGACGACTTCATCGCCCACTCAGCGTCGCAGATCCCGGTGCAGCGCGTGGGCCAGCCCGAGGACATCGCCGCCACCATCTCGTTCCTGTGCAGCGAGGAGGCGGGCTTCGTCTCCGGGCAGGTCATCTACGTCGCCGGCGGTCCCCTGGACTGACCCTCACCGCTGAGAAGGTATGCCGCCCGCGCACCCGCGCGGGCGGCATTGTGCGACCCCCTCGGGGGACATAGGTCCCTGTCCGCTGTGCGTCCAGTGCCGTTGTCTTGGGCCATCGGGGACGCACCACAGGGGAGGAGATCGCCATGTCATGGTTCAGGAGAGGTGCAGCAGTCCTGGTCGCGTCGGCGGCCGCTCTCGCCACCGCGCTGGTCTCACCGGGAGCCGCGGACGCGGCCCTGACCGGCGGACCGCACGCCGACGGCACGGTCGTGGCGACCTTCCCGGCGGGAAGCTTCCCGGAGTCGCTGGCCCTCGTCGGCGGTGTCCCCTACGTGTCGCTGGGCTTCGCCGGTCAGGTTGTCCGCGTCACGCACGGTGCCGCGACGACCGTCACCACCGTCGACGTGGGCGACACCTCGCTCCTGACCGGGGTCGCTGTGGTCGGGGACCGGCTGTACGTCGCGCGGGCCTCGTTTGGCGGTGACCAGGGCGAGCTGTACTCGGCCCCGCTCACCGGCGGCGCGCCGTCCCTCGAGGCAACCTTCGACGGGAGCTTCCCCAACGGCCTGGCCCTGCACGACGGCCTCCTCTACGTCTCGGAGAGCCTGGGCGGGAGCGTGTACACGTTCGACCCGGCGAGCCGGCAGGTCCAGCCCTGGTGCCAGAACGCCGCGCTCGCGGGTGGCAAGGACTTCGGGATCAACGGCATCACCTTCCGACGCGGGACCCTGTACGGCGTCGTGGCCGCCACGGGTGAGATCGTGACCATCGCTGGCGGGCCGGGCGGCTGCACCGTCACTCCCGTGGTCCGCTCGCAGCAGCTGGTGACCGGCGACGGCATCGCGTTCGGGCCGGACGGCCTGCTCTACGTCGCGGTGAACCAGACCAACAAGCTCGTGAGCGTGGACCTCGCCACCGGGTCGGTCAGCACCATCGCCGGGCGCTCCGAGGGGCTGTCCTACCCGACGCAGATGGCTTTCATCCGGGGAGCCCTGTACCTCACCAATGGCGCGTTCTCGAGCGGGACCCCGAGGCTCCTGCGGTTCCCGCTGGACTGAACGACGGGGGGCGCCGACAGGGGTCTCCTTGGCCGTGATTGACGTCCTCAGCGGCCTTCGGTCCGCCGCCGGGCAGGTTCATTCCAACGCCGCCACCCGGGCACTACGACACTGATCGCCCTGCGCGATCAGTGTCGTAGCCGGGCGATCGACCCTTGACGGCGAGGCGTTCACAGGCACATAGTTTCCTCAACGGTTAATAAACCGATTGGTTGAGGAACATGTCGCACGACCCGCTCAGCACCGTCTTCGCCGCCCTGGCCGACCCGACCCGGCGCGCGATCCTGGAGCGCCTGTCCGAGGGGGACGCCACGGTGGGCGAGCTCGCCGAGCCGTTCGACATGAGCCTTCCCGCGATCAGCAAGCACCTGGCCGTCCTCGAACGCGCCGGGCTGGTCGCCAAGAGCCGGGAGGGGCAGCGCAAGTACTGCCGCATCACGGCGACCCCCCTTCAGTTCGCGACCACGTGGCTCGACAACTACCGACGCCACTGGGAGGCGAACCTCGACAGCCTGGACGCATACCTCACCCGTGTCCAGCAGGCCTCACCCGAGGAGCAGTGAGATGTCCGATCCGATCGACGGCACCCAGCAGCGCGCCAGCGTCACCCGCCACGACAACCAGCTCGTCATCACACGCGCCTTCGCGGCACCCGCCGCGCTGGTTTACGAGGCGATGACCCGTCCCGAGCACATCCGCCAGTGGTGGGGTGCCGGCCACGGCGAGGTCACCACCTGCGAGGTCGACCTGCGGGTCGGCGGCCGCTGGCACTTCGCCCAGGTCACGCCCGACGGCACCGAGGTGTCGTTCTCGGGCGAGTACCGCGAGCTGGACCCGCCCAGCCGGCTGGTGCACACCGAGGTGTTCGACAACATCCAGAGCCCGCCATCGCTCGTCGAGACCTCGTTCACCGAGGAGGGCGGCGTCACGCACCTGCGGGCCGTCATCACCTACGACTCGCCCCAGACCGTCGACATGGTCGTGGCATCCGGCATGGAGAGCGGCATGAACGACTCCTACGACGCCCTCGAGGCGCTGGTGCAGCGGGTGGCCGCGGGGAACGGCTAGGGCGCGCCGAGCAGCCGGCGCATGCCGGCGAGCCAGCGGTCGGGGTCGGCCGCGCGGGCGGCATACATCGCGGCCACCTCGGGGTGCGGCAGCACGAGGAACCGGTTCGCCTCCATCGCCTCGAGCAGGGCCTCGGCGACGAGCTCGGGCTCGACCGCCGACGGCTCGAGCAGGGCGCGACCGGCCTCGCCCGAGGCGCGGAGCATGTCGGTGCGGACCCCTTGTGGGCACACCGCGTGGACGCGGATCCCCTTGTCGCCGTGGGTCATCGAGAGCCACTCGGCAAACGCGTACGCCGAGTGCTTGCTCACCGCGTAGGGCGCGGCGCCCGGCATGGTGAGCAGGCCCGCGGCGCTCACCGTCGCGACGAAGGTGCCCCCACCCCGCTCCAGCCACTCGGGCACGAGCAGCCGCGCGGCGCGCACGTGGGCCATGACGTTGACGTCCCACGACAACGCCCAAGCATCATCGTCGGCGTCCTCCCCGCCGCCGCGCGCGACGCCGGCGTTGGCGCAGAAGACGTCGATTCCGCCCAGCAGCTCACGCGCGCGGCTGACGAGCCGCTCGACACCCTCCTCGCCGGCGGCATCGCCGGGCGCGGCGTGGCCACCGACCTCACGCGCCGTGGCCTCGGCGGCGGCCGCGTCGAGGTCGTTGACGACCACCCGCGCACCCCTGGCGGCGAACGCGCGAACACAGGCTGCGCCGATGCCCCGCCCCGCACCGGTCACGACCACACCGGCACCGGCGAGGTCGAGCGTCACGGCGTACCCACGAGGGTCACGACGCCACGTCGACGGTCACAGGGCTCCCCCGAGGGTCACGCCGCCGTCGACCACGAGGGTCTGGCCGGTGATCCACGAGGCGTCACGGGAGAGCAGGAACGACACCGCGCCGGCGACGTCCTCGGGCACCCCCAGACGCTTCATCGGGTATGCCGCGGCAACGGCGTCCTCGCGATCCGCGTACAGCGCCTCGGCGAAGCGGGTCTTGACCACCGCCGGGGCGACCGCGTTGACGCGCACCTCGGGCCCGAGCTGGTACCCCAGCTCGACGGTGAGGTGGATCAACGCAGCCTTGCTCACGGCATACCAGCCGATGCTGCCGGTGGCGCCGAGCCCGGCGATGGAGGCGACGTTGACGACAGCCCCTGGTCGCTGCGCACCACCGCCCAGACCCGCCTTGACGGCCTTCTGCGTCCACGAGAAGGCGGCGAGGACGTTGACCTCCATGATCTTGCGGGCGGCCGCGAGGTCGGTGTCGACCATCGGGCCGTAGACCGGGTTGATGCCGGTGTTGTTGACCAGCAGGTCGAGTCCGCCGAAGGTCTCGCGGGCAGCGGCGAGCACCTCGTCCTGGTGCGCCTCGTCCGCGGCGTTGCCGGCGACGCCGAGCGCGCGCCCGGGGCCGCCGAGCTGCTCGACGGCGTCGGCGAGCGGCTCGGGCTTGCGCCCGGTCACGACCACCCGCGCGCCCTCGTCGACGAGGCGGCGGGCGATGCCCAGGCCGATGCCCCGCGAGGCACCGGTGACGACCGCCACCGCCCCGTCGTGGGTGCCCAAGGCCTAGAGCCCCAGGTCCCGGCCGATGAGCTCCTTCATGATCTCGTTGGAGCCGGCCCAGATCTTCGAGACGCGGGCGTCACGCCAGGCGCGGGCCACGCGGTACTCGTTCATGAACCCGTACCCGCCGTAGAGCTGCACGCACTCGTCGAGCACGTCGTTCTGCACCTGCGCCGACCACCACTTGGCCTTCGCCGCGTCGACCGGTGTGAGCTTCTTCTCGGCGTGGGCCGCGATGCAGTCGTCGACGTAGGCCTGGGTGACCTCGAGCTTGGTCTGCAGCTCGGCGATCTTGAACTTGTTGTGCTGGAACGAGCCCACCGGCTGCCCGAACGCCTTGCGCTCCTTCACGTACCCCAGCGTCTCGCGCAGGATCTGGAAGGCGTGGGCGGTGTTCGCGACGGCGGCGCCGACCCGCTCCTGCGGCAGGCGCTGCATCATCGCGATGAAGCCCATGCCCTCCTCGCCGAGCCGGTTCGCGTCGGGGACGCGCACGTTCTCGAAGAACAGCTCGGAGGTGTCGGCCTCCTCCTGGCCGACCTTGTCGAGCTTGCGGCCGCGGCTGAAGCCGTCCATGCCGGCCTCGACGACGAACAGGGTGATGCCCTTGGCGCCCTTGGACGCGTCGGTGCGGGCGGCCACGATGACCAGGTCGGCCTGGTAGCCGTTGGTGATGAACGTCTTGGAGCCGTTGAGGATCCAGCCGTCACCGTCGCGGACGGCGTTGGTCTTCAGGGCGGCGAGGTCGGACCCACCCGAGGGCTCGGTCATGGCGATCGCGGCGATGAGGTCGCCGTTGGCCATGCCGGGGAGCCAGCGCTCCTTCTGCTCCTGCGTGCCGAGGTCGACGATGTAGGGCGGGCAGACGTCGGAGTGGATGCCGAAGCATGACGACACCGCGAAGTTGAACCCGGCGATCTCCTCGGCGGCGATGGCGTTGAACCGGTAGTCCTCCGCACCCGCGCCCCCGAACTCCTCGGGGATGTCGAGGCCGAAGAGGCCCTGCTTGCCGGCCTCCTTCCAGATGTCGCGGTCGATGGACTTGACCTCGAGCATCTGCTCGGCACGCGGCTTCAGGGTCCGCTCGACGAACTCGCGGACCGAGCTGCGGAAGGCCTCGTGGTCGGGGCCGTAGACGTTGCGGGGCATGCTGCTACCTCCAAGGTGACTAAGCGCTTGCTTAGTCTCTGTCGCCTGCGGCATGCTGTCAACCATGTCGACCCCCGGCCGCTCCGTGGAGACGCTCTCCGACGCCGCCGTACGGCTCATGGAGGCGGCGGCGGATGCGTTCGCCGCCAAGGGTTTCCACGCCACGACCACGCGGGACATCGCCTCCCACGCCGGGCTCTCCCCCGCCGGGGTCTACGTCCACTTCGCCTCGAAGGAGGACCTGCTCTTCCAGCTGAGCCGGGAGGGTCACGAGGCGGCCCGCGACATGCTGGTGGCCGCCGCCTCGGCGGCCGGCTCCCCCACCGAGGCGCTGCGCTCGA
The DNA here is from genome assembly GCF_900111375.1 of Pedococcus cremeus. GTDB lineage: Bacteria > Actinomycetota > Actinomycetes > Actinomycetales > Dermatophilaceae > Pedococcus_A > Pedococcus_A cremeus. Next base: position 187,566 of record NZ_FOHB01000003.1, on the reverse strand, counting down.
TCATGGCGGTCTTCTCGCAGTGGCACGCCGAGCACTTCCGCGTCGCCCGCATCGTCCAGTACGAGTTCCAGAACCTCACGGCCGAGCACCGAGAGGCCGTGCTCGGGCTGCGCAAGGAGATCGACAGCGTCGTCCGCGACGTGCTCACCGCAGGCGTGGCCAGCGGCGAGTTCACCGTCACCGACGTGCCCGACACCGCGCTGGCCCTGCTGTCCATGGCCGTCGACGTTGCCCGCTGGTACGACCCGGAGATCAAGCGCACCCCCGAGGCCATCGGACGCACCTACGGCGAGCTCGGCCTGCGCCTGGTCACCTGAGCCGAGGCTCCTGCACGGCCCCAGTGGTTGCCCGGCCTGCCCGGCTACCCGGCCTTCCCCGGTGACCTGCGGCGACGTCGTCCGCGGTGGAAGATGAGCCATGGGCTCATCCACATCGGCCGAGGTCGCCGCCGAGGTCGAACGCAAGTATGCCGTGGACGCAGCCACGGTCCTGCCCACCCTCAGCGGAGTGGACGGCGTCGCGCGGATGGGCCAGCCCCGCGAGCACCACCTCGATGCCGTCTACTACGACACGGCGAGCCTGGACCTCACCCGGCACCACGTGACGCTGCGCCGGCGGAGCGGGGGCCCCGATGCCGGCTGGCATCTGAAGCTGCCACCCGTCGCCGATGCGCGCACCGAGGTCCGCCTCCCGCTCGACGCGGGCAGCGAGGGAGGCCATGGCGACACCGACGACGGAGCCGACGCCCCGCCCGCCGAGCTGCTGGACCACGTGCGCGCCGTCGTCCGCGACCGGCCGCTCGTCCCCGTCGCGGTGCTGCGGACCCGCCGCCGCGAGCACGACCTGCTCGACGCGTCCGGCACCACGGTCGGCCACCTGTGCGACGACGAGGTCGAGGCCCAGTCCCTGGTCGGGGCGCAGGAGGCGCAGCGCTGGCGGGAGTGGGAGGTCGAGCTCGACGAGGGTGACCAGCGGGTCCTGGAGTCGGTCGAGCCACACCTCATCGCGACGGGGGCGACCCCGGCCGCGCACGCCTCCAAGCTCCGCCGCGCCCTCGGTGACAGCGTGTCGCCACCCGAGCCCGCCCCGGCGTCGCAACTGTCCGACCGGCCCACCGCGATCGAGGTGCTGGGCGCCTACCTGGTGGAGCACCGTGCGGCCCTGCACCAGCACGACGCCGGTGTACGACAGGGCGACTCCGAGCCGGTGCACAGGATGCGCGTCGCCGCCCGGCGCCTGCGCTCGGCCCTCACCACCTACCGTCCGCTCCTCGGCCGGCAGGTCGCCGACCCGCTCCGCGAGGAGCTGCGCTGGCTGGGGCTGGCGCTGAGCGACGCGCGCGACGCCCACGTGCTGCGCCGGCGGCTCACCGCGGTCATCCACGCCGAGCCGCCCGAGCTGGTCGTCGGACCGGTGGTGGCCCGGCTCGAGAAGGAGCTCGGCGCCGTGCAGCAGCACGGGTTGGGGACGGCAGTGGCCGCGCTGGAGAGCGCCCGCTACTTCCGGCTGCTCGACGCCCTCGACGACCTCGTCGCCGCACTGCCGGAGCTCCCGCAGGCGTCGGCCCCGGCCAGCGAGGTGCCCGCGCTCGTGCGACGGGACTGGAAGCGGCTGGGCCGCGAGGTCGCCGCCGCGGGGCGCGCTGCCGACGCCGACAGCCGCGACCGGGCACTGCACGAGGCGCGCAAAAAGGCCAAGAGGTTCCGGTATGCCGCGGAGTCGGCGATCGTGCTGCGCCCGAAGCAGGCCACCCGGATGGCGAAGGCCGCCGAGGCGGTGCAGGAGGCCCTGGGCGACCACCAGGACACCGTGGTCGCGCGGGCCCGCCTCCGCTCGCTGGCCATGACGGCCCACCTCAGCGGGGAGAACGCCTTCACCTTCGGGCGGCTGCACGCCCTGGAGCAGTGGCGGGCCGACCGCGCGGAGGCCGACTTCGACGTGGCGTGGCGGCGGCTCTCCCGGCGACGGGTCCGCCGCTGGCTCACCCGCTGACCGTCAACCGGCCGTTACCCCTGCGCCCACGGGACCATCGCCCCTGCCGGGCATCCCCGGCCGCCCTCACCGTGGAGCCTGGAGGTGGTCCGATGTCCGCAGCTCACGCAGCCGGTTCCCTGCCGGGGACCGCTGAGGCACCTGCCGCCGCCGGGAGGGATGCGCGTTCGGGCACCCTGCGCAGGGCGGTGGGCTGCTTCTTCCTCTTCACCGGCGGCGTGCACCTCGGCATGGTCGCGGCCGATGTCGAGGTCTACCGCCACTTCGCCGACGGCTCCATGCTCCCCTTCGTGCGCGACGGCTGGACCGACGTGTTCATGGCCCACGCCGTGCTCTGGGCGCTGCTGGTCATGGCCGGCGAGCTGGCCATGGGGCTGCTGCTCCTGCGGGGTGGCGCGGCGGCCAAGGTGGGGTGGGTGGGCGTCATCGCCTTCCACGTCGGCCTCATGCTGTTCGGCTGGGGGTTCTGGTTCTGGAGCATCCCCGTGCTGGCCTTCCTGGTCTGGGCAGCCCGGCGCGACTGGCCCGCCCTCGGTGGCGCCGCGCCTCTGAGGCCGGCAGCCGTCACCTGACCGGTCGGCAGCCGCCACCTGAACCGTCAACCCAAGCGCCGGACACGACGCGGTGGCCCCCAGAACGAAGGCGCCCCGTCACCACGACGACAGCGTCGTCCCCGTCGCTCCGCCGCAGCGGTTCGACACGGACGACGCCGTCGGTGGTGCTCCCGGCCTGTGGCGACCTGCTAGTCGCGGGTCAGCTTCCGGTAGGTCACGCGGTGCGGGCGGGCCGCGTCGGCGCCGAGGCGCTCGACCTTGTTGGCCTCGTAGGACTCGAAGTTGCCCTCGAACCAGTACCAGCTGCTGGGGTTCTCCTCGGTGCCCTCGTAGGCGAGGATGTGGGTCACGACGCGGTCGAGGAACCACCGGTCGTGGGAGATCACGACGGCGCAGCCGGGGAACTCGAGCAGCGCGTTCTCGAGCGAGCCGAGGGTCTCGACGTCGAGGTCGTTGGTGGGCTCGTCGAGCAGCAGCAGGTTGCCGCCCTGCTTCAGGGTGAGGGCCAGGTTGAGGCGGTTGCGCTCCCCGCCGGAGAGGACACCGGCCTTCTTCTGCTGGTCGGGTCCCTTGAAGCCGAACTGCGAGACGTAGGCCCGCGACGGGATCTCGACGTTGCCGACCTTGATGTGGTCGAGCCCGTCGGAGACGACCTCCCAGATGTTCTTGTTCGGGTCGATGCCGCCGCGGTTCTGGTCGACGTAGGAGATCGAGACCGTCTCACCGATCTTGACCGAGCCGGCATCCGGCTCCTCGAAGCCCACGATGGTCTTGAAGAGCGTCGTCTTGCCGACACCGTTGGGGCCGATCACGCCGACGATGCCGTTGCGCGGCAGGGTGAACGACAGGTTGTCGATCAGGACCCGGTCGCCGAAGCCCTTCTTGAGGTCCTTGACCTCGATCACCGTCGAGCCCAGGCGCGGACCCGGCGGGATCTGGATCTCCTCGAAGTCGAGCTTGCGGGTGCGCTCGGCCTCCGCGGCCATCTCCTCGTAGCGCTGCAGACGCGCCTTCGACTTGGCCTGGCGGCCCTTGGCGTTGGACCGCACCCACTCCAGCTCCTCCTTGAGGCGCTTCTGGAGCTTGGCGTCCTTCTTGCCCTGGACCTGCAGGCGCTCGGACTTCTTCTCGAGGTAGGTCGAGTAGTTGCCCTCGTAGGGGTAGAGGCGGCCGCGGTCGACCTCGGCGATCCACTGGGCGACGTTGTCGAGGAAGTACCGGTCGTGGGTGACCGCGATGACCGCGCCGGGGTAGCTCGCGAGGTGCTGCTCGAGCCAGAGCACCGACTCGGCGTCGAGGTGGTTGGTGGGCTCGTCGAGGAGCAGCAGGTCGGGCTTGCTCAGCAGCAGCTTGCACAGCGCCACCCGGCGACGCTCACCACCGGAGAGCACCGTCACATCGGCGTCCGGCGGCGGGCAGCGCAGCGCGTCCATGGCCTGCTCGAGCTGGGAGTCGAGGTCCCACGCGTCGGCGTGGTCGATCTCCTCCTGCAGCTTGCCCATCTCGCCCATCAGCGCGTCGAAGTCGGCGTCGGGCTCGGCCATCTCCGCTGAGATCTCGTTGAACCGGTCGACCTTGCGCTTGATCTCGCCGAGACCCTCCTCGACGTTGCCGAGCACCGTCTTCTCCTCGTTGAGCGGCGGCTCCTGGAGGAGGATCCCCACCGTCGCGCCGGCGGCCAGCCTGGCCTCGCCGTTCGACGGCTGGTCCAGCCCGGCCATGATCTTCAGGATCGTCGACTTGCCCGCGCCGTTCGGACCGACCATGCCGATCTTGGCGCCGGGGTAGAACGACATCGTGACGTCGTCGAGGATGACCTTCTCGTTGTGCGCCTTGCGGGCGCGGGTCATGACGTAGATGAACTCGGGCATGGGGGCAGGCTATCTGTCCCTGCCCCCATGCCCCGAATCGCGTCAGGCGTTCGTGAGGGCCGCCTCGGCGGGCTCGAAGGCCTCCTCGTCCTCCACCACGTAGGGGTCGGTCTCGGCGTCGAGCTCCTCGCCGCTCGCCCGGGCGTGCGCTGCCTGCACCGCCTCGTCGGACAGCCGGTCGGTGCGGTCGACCTGCGCGCGCGACACCTTCGCGAACGTCGTGGTGCCGTAGGACAGGTCGTGGCCGACGCTGTAGGCGTCGATCTCCACCGACGTCGCCAGGGTGTCGTCCTGGCGCATCCACTGGTTGACCCGCATCCGGCCGTGGACGACCACCGGGTCACCCTTGTGGAGGGAGTGGGCGACGTTGGCGCCGAGCGAGCGGAACGCCGTCACGCTGACGAAGCTGGTGCCGGCGTCCTCGAACTCCCCGGTGCTGCGGTTGACCCGCCGGGCGGTGGACGCCACCCGGAAGGCGGCGAAGGGCACACCGTTCTTGGTGTTGCGGGCCTCGGGGTCGGCCACGAGCCGGCCGGGCACGGTCACATAGATCTCGTTCACTGCTCTCACCTCATCTGGTCTGGAGCTCCCCCTCGGGAGCCGGACCAGCGTGGCGCCGACGACGAGACCCTCGACAGGCCCGGCCACGGAGCTGTGGAGGGTGGGACTGTCGGCGTCGCCTTGTGGAGAACCGCGTCAGGCGCGGGCGCGGTCGAGCTGCTCGCGGGTCGTGCGGTGACGGCGGAGCACCTCGCGCACCGGCGCCACGATCCGCTCGGCGGCGACCCCGGCGACCGAGTCGCGCAGGCGCCGCTGGATCAGCTCCGCGCGCCGTCGCGCCCCGGTCCGGGCGAACGACCGCGACACCAGGGCGAGCAGCCAGCCGAGCAGCAGCCCACCGACGAGCAGCAGGAACGGCACCGGCAGCGGTCCGACCCGCGGGGTGCCGGGCTCCGGCAGCTGCAGCCAGCCGATGACACCGAGCACCACGAGCCAGACGAGGCCGACCACCGACAGCAGGGCAAGGATGTTCTGCGCCCAGCCGACGACGGTCCACCAGAGGGGGTCACGGGCACGCAGCGGAGTGCGCATCACGGCCTGGTCGAGGGCGTCGCCGAGGTCGGGTCCCGCGGGGGTGGCCGCGTCGGCGACCGCGTCGGACCAGCGCGGGGGCAGCCCCTCGCCGGCGCGTTCCCCCACCCGCCGGGTGGCGAGGTCGACCGCGGCGCGGGCCGCCGGCGTGGCCGGCGGCAGGGAGGACCGCCCGAGGGCGCTGCGCACGTCGGCCGCCGTGACGCCGGGCAGCGCCTTGGCACCGTCCTTGTCACCCTTGTCGAGCCGCAGGCGCTTGAGCGGGTCCGGGCGCAGGGCGCGCACCCACCGGGTGAAGGGCCAGCCGGTCCGCGAGAGCGCCTCCTGCCGGTAGTCGCGCTCGACGGCGGAGACCACGGTCGGGATGCCGGCGGCGCGGGACAGCGCGTCGACGAGCTCGTCGTCGGCGGACTCCCCCAGCACCGGCTCGGAGTCGGCGACGTCGGAGCGCAGCCGTCCCGCCACGGCCCGGATGTCGGCGGCGAGCCGGTGGCGCGAGGCGTTCTGGCCGGCGACAGCCGCGGCCACGCGCAGCCGCAGGTCGTCGACCCCCTCCCCGGTGCGGGCCGAGGTGGTCAGCACCTGCAGGCCCTTCATGCCGTCGAGCTCGGCGAGCCGCACGAGGTCGGCACGCACCTGCTTGACCGCGTCGCGCTCGAGCCGGTCGGTCTGGTTGAGCACCACGACGGTCACGGTGTTGTGCGTCGTCAGGGCGCGCAGGTAGTCGTCGTGGAGCCGCGCGTCGGCGTACTTCTGCGGGTCGGTCACCCAGACGAACACGTCGACGAGGGCCAGGATCCGCTCGGCCTCGCGCCGGTGCTCGACCACCCGCGAGTCGAAGTCGGGAAGGTCGAGCAGCACCAGCCCGTCGAGGGTGCCGGGCACCGCGCCGCGACCACCGTCGCGGTCGGAGCCGCCGGCGGCCGGCACGTGGTGGCGCTGGCCGACGGCGAGCCAGTCCAGGAGCTCGGTCGCGCTCTCCCCACCGAACACCGCGGCAGTCGGTCGCGCGGTGGTCGGGCGACGGGCGCCCACCGGGGCCACGTCCTCGCCGACGAGCAGGTTGAACAGGCTCGACTTGCCCGAGCCGGTGGCACCGGCGAGGGCGACCACCGTGTGTCCTCCGCGCAGGGCCGTGCGGGCGCGGACCTTCTCGATGACCTCGAGACCGGCCGCGCGGTGCTCGCCGTCGAGCTGGCCGTCACCCTGCTCAAGGGCACCGGCCAGGGACTCCGACCGACCGGCCAGCTCCTCCGCGGTGAGCCCCTTGACCTGCTTGCTGCCCATCAACACCGGGCTCATCGAACCGCCTTCACCGCTGCCGCCGCGTCCGCCAGGCGCGTCGCCTGGGCGCTGTCCACCTCAACACCTGCCAGGGCCTTGTCGAACCGGGCCCGCTCGGCGGCATACAGCTCCTCCACCCGCTCGAGGAGCCGCTTGCGGGCCTTGGCCGCCATCTCGCGCACCGCCTGGTCGCCGAAGATCGCCTCGAGCACCTTCTGCGCGAGCACCGCGGTGCCGCCGGCGATGCCGACCTCGGCGCCGACGAGGCCACCGGTGTGCGCGAACGCCACGAGCATGAGGATGACGCCGATGCCGTTGACCCCGTATGCCGCGATGCGGGCGGTGGTGCGCCGGTCACGTCCCTCGGAGCGCACCAGGTCGAGGACCTCTCCCTGCCAGTCGCGCACCAGGCGGTCGATGTCCTGGGCCAGTCCCGGGGAGGCCTTGGCGAGCTCGGGGTGCTCGGCCAGCAGCGGTGCGCCGCCGGGCTCCGACCGCCACGCGCGTGCTGCCGTGGTGGCCGCGGACTCGGCCTGCGCCGAGATGAGCGCCGCGACTCCGGTCTGCAGCGCCTCGCCGAGGTCACCGCTCGGGGCGGGGGCGCCCTTGACGGCAGCGGTGAGCCGGTCGCGCATGCGGGCGACGGCCGACTCGACCTGCTTGAAGAACTCGCCGGTGCCGACGAACTCCTGCCAGCGGGCGAGCACCTCGCCGCGCAGCAGGGTGCCGTCGGTGATGCCGTGCGCGACGCCCTCCAGCGCTGCGGCGTAAGCCTCCTCGGACGCGCCGCGCAGCGCCTGGGCAGCGCGGTGCTGGTGCTCACTGGCCTCGACCAGCTCGCCGGTGCGGCTGTCGAGGGAGTCGAGCGCGCCGCCGAGGGTCTGCTTGACGATGCTCGCGCGGGCCCGGGCGTCCGAGGCCAGCGCCGAGAGCCAGGACTTCAGGCGGGTCACCGCTCCCTCCGGCAGACGCCCCTCCGGGGTGAGGCTGGTCTCGGGGATCCCGAAGATGGGCGCGGTCGCCAGTCCCTGCTCGCGGAGCATGGACGCGAGGTGGGCCCGGATCTCGGTCATCGCCTCCGGCGGCACGCGGTCGAGGACGATGGCCACGGCGGTGCCGCGGTCGGACGCCTCTCGCAGCAGCCCCCACGGCACCGCGTCGGCGTAGCGGGCGGCGGTGGTGACGAAGAGCCAGAGGTCCGCGGCCGCGAGCAGCTGGGAGGCCAGCGCGCGGTTGGCGGACACGACGGAGTCGATGTCGGGGGCGTCGAGCAGCGCCATGCCCGGCGGCAGGGCGGCGGACGCGACCAGCCGGACCGAGCCGGGCCCGGCGTCACCCGAGGCGGCGCCGGTGAGGCGGCTCAGGCCGGGCAGGATGCGGTCGCCCTCGAACCACCGCCGCTCGCGGGGGTGGTGGACCAGCACCGGTGTGGTGGTGGTCGGCCGCAGGATGCCGGACCGGCTCACCTCGGCGTCGACGACCGAGTTGACCAGCGTGGACTTGCCGGCGCCGGTCGATCCTCCGATCACCGCCAGCAGGGGCGCGTCGAGGGAGGACAGCCGCGGCAGCACGTAGTCGTCCAGCTGGTGCAGCAGGGCCTCGCGGTGGGTCTTGGCCGTCTGCGTCTGGGGGATCTCGAGAGGCAGCGTGGAGTTCGCGACCTGGCTGCGCAGCGCCGACACGGCATGCAGCAGAACGTTGTCCTCGGCCCCTGACCCACTCACGTCGGCAAGCCTAACCAACCCGGGGCAAACCACCTGCACGGCAGGCCGGTGCGTCCAGCACGACTTCAGCCGCACCGGAAGTACTGATCCTCAGCCCCTTCGACCGACCTGGATGTTCAGCTCCGCCGAAAGTGCTGGATGTTCAGCTCCGCCGAAAGTACTCGTCGTAGCCGTTGGTGGTCGAGCCGTCCGGGGAGAGGCGCTCCACCTCCTCCATGGCCGTGGCCTCGAGCGGCTCTGCCGCGTCGCCGGCCGGGACCTCGACGGGCGCGACCTCGACGGGCGCGACCTCGGCGGACCCGGGCACGGGCGCAGGTCCGTCGGACGCCTCCGGGCGCAGGAGCCACCAGAGGCAGCCCAGGGCGGCATACAGGAGGACGGCGGCGAGGGGCCACGCCGCGACGGGGAGCAGGGTCGTCAGCCTGCCCTCGTCCGGCGCCAGCGGCGAGGGTCCGAGCTCCGGCCCGTAGGGCACGGCGGCGGCGACCACGATGACCACCAGGTCCGCGAGGGCGAGCAGCAGGCCCATGACGGCCAGCACCGCGACCTCCACCCGCACCGACCCGGCACCGGCGGCCGCTGCGAGCCCGCCCTCCCCCGACCAGTGCACGGCCCACAGGCAGCCCGCGAGCAGCACCGCCGACACGACTGCCGCGACCGGCCCCTGCGACTGGTTGTGCACCACCGACCAGACCCGGTCGAGCAGCACGGCGCCGCGGCCGAGGAAGCCGTCGACGCCCGCGTTCTGCCACGCCGACCACAGCTCACGGCCGGCGCCCAGCAGCAGCACGAGGACGGCACCCTCCACCAGCCGGACCGTCACGAGCGCCAGGCGCGCGTCGGCCCTGGGAGCCGTGGGCCTGGTCGCTGCTGTCATGTCGTGCCTCGTCGCGCGGTCGTCCCCCCGAGCAAGCCTCCACAATAGGCGCATGCGCCTGTTCGTGGCCGTCGTGCCGCCGGAGTCGGCCCTCGAGGACCTCGCCGAGTTCCTCGAGCCGCGGCAGGACGCGGGCGCCGAGCTGCGCTGGACCGACCCCAACCAGTGGCACCTCACCCTGTCCTTCATGGGAGACGTGCCCGAGCGCACGGTGGAGCCGCTCGTCGAGCGCCTGGCCGCCCGGGCGCCGCGCTTCGCCGAGGAGACGGTGGCCATCGCGGGAGCCGGCGCCTTCCCGAACCCCTACCGGGCCCGGGTGCTCTGGGCCGGTGTCCGCGAGCACGTCGACGGCGGCCTGCGGTCGCTCGCGACCGGCATACGCCACGCCTGCAGCGCCGCCGGGGCCGCACCCGAGGGCGGCAGGTTCCACCCGCACATCACGCTCGCGCGGCTGCGCCGCCCGACGGAGGCCACCCGCTGGCTGCGGGTGCTCGAGGGGTATGCCGGTCCGTCGTGGACCGCCTCGGAGGTCACCCTCATCGCCTCCCACCTCGGGGAGGGACGGGGCAACCGCCCGCGGTACGAGGAGATCGCGACGTTCACCCTCAGGCCCGCGACTCCCCAAGAGGAGTGAGTGCCCCCGGCAGGACTCGAACCTGCGACCTCGGGATTAGAAGGCCCTTGCTCTATCCAGCTGAGCTACGGGGGCGCGCCGACAGGTCCCCGCCGGCGCGCCCAGTGTAGGGGCTGCCGGTCGCCGGGCCCGGCACCGTCGCAGGTCAGGGTGCGGAGCGGTTGCGAGGGCACGGAGGTCGCACGACCATGAGGCCGGGTCACCACCGGGCGACGACGGCCGTGGAGGGAGCGACGGGATGGACGAGGGCTGGGCACTGGGACTGGGGTGGCTGCTGTTCGGCCTGCTCCTGGCCGCCCTCGCCGTCGTGCTCCTGCGGCCCCGCCGATGACCGCCCGAAGCGGCTGCCCCCGTCTGGTGCGGGCCGCCGTCGCGCTGGCCGTCGTCCTGTCGGTGCTGCTCCAAACGGCCTGCGCCACACCGGCGTTCGACCGGGGCGCCTACCTCCAGAACGCCAAGGCCGCGCTGGAGTCGGCGACGAGCGAGGCCCGCACGGCGGAGCTCGCGGCGAGCGCGCGGCTGTCGGGCAGGGCCACCCGCGCCTACACCGACACCGTGGTCACGAGCTCCGAGAAGGCGATGGGACCGATCCAGACCAGCTTCGGCGGGGTGGACCCGGCGTCGCGCCAGGACGACGCCCTGCGCGACACGGTGCTCGGAGTCCTGGGTGACACCGAGGACGCCCTCGCGCAGGCCCGGATCGCGGTGCGCCGCAACGACCGCCCAGCGCTGGGGCGGGCCCGCATCGAGCTCGCGGAGCTCGGGCAACGGCTCCAGGACACCCGGGACGGCCTGCCGTGAGCGAGGAGCGTCGGCCGTGAAGAAGCTCTTCGCCCTGGCCCTGGGCATCCTCACCGCCATCGGGGGGTTCGTCGACATCGGCGACCTCGTCACCAACGCCCTGGTCGGTTCGCGCTTCGGGCTCTCACTGGTCTGGGTCGTCGCCGTGGGCGTGCTGGGCATCTGCGTGTTCGCGGAGATGAGCGGCCGGGTCGCCGCCGTGAGCGGACGCGCCACCTTCGACCTGGTGCGCGAGCGGCTGGGGCCCCGGCTCGGCCTGGCGAACCTGCTCGCCTCCATGGCGGTCACCGCCCTCACGCTCACCGCCGAGATCGGCGGTGTGGCCCTGGCGCTCGAGCTGGCGACCAGCGTCAACCCGTACCTCTGGATCCCGGTGGTCGGGGCGGCCGTCTGGCTGGTGCTGTGGCGGGTCCGCTTCGCCGTGCTGGAGAACGCCTTCGGGCTCGCCGGGCTCGCGCTGGTGGTCTTCGCCGTGGCGGTCTGGCAGATGGGGCCCGACTGGTCGGCCCTGTGGAATGACGCGACCCATCCGTCGGTGCCGGGCAACGAGAGCCTGCCCACCTACCTCTACTACGCGGTGGCGCTGTTCGGCGCCGCCATGACGCCGTACGAGGTGTTCTTCTTCTCCTCCGGCGGCGTCGAGGAGCACTGGACGGCCGACAGCCTGCGCACCATGCGCGCCAACGTCTTCGTCGGCTTCCCCCTCGGCGGCCTGCTCTCCGTCTCCATCGCCGTGGCGACGGCCCTGGTGTTCCTGCCCGAGGGCATCCAGGTCGGCACCCTCGGCCAGGTCGCTCTCCCCGTGGTGCTGGAGCTGGGCAAGATCGGGCTCGCGCTGGCGCTGCTCGGCTTCTTCGCGGCCACCTTCGGCGCCGCGTGCGAGACCGGCCTGTCGGTCGGCTACAGCATCGCGCAGTACTTCGGCTGGCAGTGGGGCAAGTACGTCCCGCCCCTGCGCGCGGCCCGGTTCCACACCGTGGTGCTGCTGTCGTGCATCGCCGGCGTCGCGCTGCTGCTGACGACGGTCGACCCCGTCCAGGTCACCGAGTACTCCGTGGTGTTCAGCGCCATAGCCCTGCCGCTGACCTACTTCCCCATCCTCGTGGTCGCCAACGACCGCACCTACATGGGCCGGCACGCCAACGGCCGGCTGGCCAACACCCTCGGCACGGTCTACCTCGTCGTGGTAATCGTCGCCTCGGTCGCCGCCCTGCCGCTGATGCTCGTCACGAAGGCCGGCCAGTGACCTCGCCGCAGCCGGTCCACGGACACCCGGCCACCGGTCAGGTGCTCGACCTCGTGCTCCGGGTGGCCGACCACCAGGTCGTGGGCCCGGAGGGCCTGCTCCTCGGCAACGTCGACAACCTGGTGCTGCGCGAGCACGAGGGCCGCCTGCTCGTCACCGGGTTCGTCAGCGGCCCGGGAGGACTGGGACCCCGCCTGCCCGGCAGCCTGGGCCGGTGGGTGCAGGCCGTCTGGCGGCGGCTGCGCAGCGACGCGGACTCGCAGCCGACGGTGGTGCCGCTGAGTGCGGTCGCGCGGATCGGCTCGGCGGTGGAGGTCACCCGCCACGGCCAGCAGGTGCTGGCTTCCGGCATGGGCCTCGAGCACTGGCTCCGGACCTACGTCGTGTCGCGGATCCCCGGCGCCAAGGGCGGGGAGGACCGGTTGGAGGGCGAGCCGGTGCAGGACGCGGCCCAGCACGTGTGGTCGCCCGGGCCGGGCAGCCACCTGCTGAGCGACCTGCTCGGCGCGCGGGTCCGGTCCGCGCAGGGCGAGGACCTCGGCGCCGTGCTCGACGTCTGCGCCGAGGCCGTGGCACCGACCGGGGCCGCGGTCGGGGTGCTGCGGGTGCGCGGCCTCAGCTACGGGCCGCGCGCCACCGGCAGCGAGCTCGGCTACACCGAGGACCCGCGCCAGGGGCCGCTGGTCCTGCGGGTCCTGTTCCGCCGGCTGCACCGGGCGCACCGGTACGTTCCCCTCGAGGCGGTCGACGTCGACTGGCAGGCCCGCGTGGTCACCGTCGCGCCGAGCGCGCGCCCCGTCCACCCCCACCAGCGGTAGGAGTCCCCTCATGGCCGAGCCTGCAATGATCGCCTCCGTGGCGGTGGACATCGACATCGTGTGGCGCCGGGTCAGCACCGACCCGTCGCTCGCCGAGGTGCTCGACGACCGCGAGCGCGAGCGGGCCGCCCGCCGGGGCAACCCGGCCCGTTACACCACCGCCCACGCGCTGCTGCGCACCGCCGTGGCCGAGCAGGTCGGCGGCACCCCGCAGGCCGTCGTCTTCGAGCGCACCTGCGCCACCTGCGGCAGCCACCGCCACGGGAAGCCCACCGTCGCCGGTCACCCCGAGCTCTCGGTGAGCCTGTCGTATGCCGGTGGGCTGGCGGTCGTGGCCCTCTCCCGGGGTGGCGAGGTGGGCGTGGACGTCGAGGTGGTCGACGACAGCGACTTCGAGGGTTTCAACGCGGTGACCCTCGACCCGTCCGAGGCGCCGGCGCTCGACCGGCTGGGCCCCGACCGGCTCGGGGTGGCCCGTGCCCTGGTGTGGGCGCGCAAGGAAGCCGTGCTGAAGGCTTCGGGCCACGGCCTGGCCGTCGACCCCCGTCAGGTGGTCGTGTCGGGCCCGGAGGAGCCGGCAGCCCTGCTGCAGTGGAAGGGCGACGTCGCGTTGAGCACCGGCGTCCAGCTCGCCGACGTCCCGCTCACCGAGCCGGGGCACGTGGCCGCGGTCGCCCTGCTGAGCGACCAGCCGGCGCAGGTCCGGCTGGTCAGCGCCTGAGCCTTCGCAGGGCCAGCTCGGCCAGGAGCGCCGCGGCGTCGGGCAGCCAGGCGTCGTCGAACTCCGCTCGCGGCGAGTGGTTGTCCGGCGCCTCCTCCCAGTCGTCCGAGGGGCAGACGCTGAGGTTGACGTAGGCGCTCGGGACCTCCTGGCCGACGAAGGAGAAGTCCTCCGAGCCCATCTCCGGCTCGACCATCGTGGCGTACCGCTCGTGGCCGAAGAGGTCGACGATCGTCTCCCGGGCGAACTCGTACTCGTCCGGGTCGTTGACGGTCACCGGGTAGCCGATGGTGAAGTCGACCTCCACCTCGAGGCCGTGGGCGGCGGCGATGCCGCGCACGAGGCGCTCGACCCGCTCGCGCAGCGCGAGCCGGGTGTCGTCCGACAGCGAGCGCAGCGTCGCCTCGAAGACCGCGTCGTCGGGGATGATGTTCTCCTTGGTGCCACCGGCGATCCGGCCGACGGTGGCCACGACCGGGTCGAAGACGTCGAAGGTACGGGTGACCATCGACTGCAGCGCGAGGACCATCTCGCACGCGACCGGGATCGGGTCCTTGGTGCGGAACGGTGCCGAGCCGTGTCCGCCCCGGCCCACCACGCGGACCTTGACCTCGTCGACGGCTGCCATGAGCGGGCCGGGACGGCCGAACCAGACGCCGCGGGGAAACTCGGCCGAGTAGACGTGCAGCGCGTAGGCGGCGTCGACACGACGACCGGCCGCCTCGAGCAGGCCCTCGCGGATCATCGGCGCGGCGCCCCCCGGGCCCTCCTCCCCCGGCTGGAACATCAGCACCACGTCGCCGGCGAGGTCGTCGCGCAGGGCGTGCAGGATGCGGGCGGCCCCGACCAGCCCGGCGACGTGGAGATCGTGCCCGCAGGCGTGCATCAGGCCCTCGTGTGTCGAGCGGTACTCCAGGTCCAGCTCCTCGGTGACCGGTAGCCCGTCCATGTCACCGCGCAGCAGGACCACCTGGCGCTCCCAGCCGTCGGCGGGCTCGGCACCGCCGCGGAGGACGGCCACCACGGAGGAGACCTCCTTGCCCACCGACACCTCGAGGTCGAGCCCGTCGAGCGCCTCGAGCACCAGGGCCTGGGTGATCGGCAGCTCGTTGCCCAGCTCGGGCACGCGGTGGAGGCGTCGCCGCAGGGCGATGATCTCGTCGGAGAGGGAGTGGGCCAGCTCGAGGGTGCGCACCCGCGCAACGCTAGTACGGCATCCCCGTGAACTCCCGGCGCCGGGTGACGATCGTGTCGAGCAGTCGCCGCTCCGTCTCCAGCGCCCGGGCGTCGGCCGTGCTGTGGTACATCCGCTGCCGCAGCAGGGCGAGCTCGCTGGCGGCGTCCTGGAAGGACTGCATCGACCGCAGTGCCCGGCGTCCGCCGGTCTGCTGCGCCCACATGCGGGCACTGCGCCGCAGCGACATGCGCGAGAGCATGCGCACCTCGGCCGGGCTGAGCCAGCCGGTGTCGGCATACGGCATGAGGAACCGGCCGATCAGGCGTCCCTCCCGTGCCCGGGCCCACACGACCAGGCCCAGGAAGGACAGGAAGATGGGGATCTCCACGAGGAGGAAGACCGCGATGAGGCCCTGGCCGCCGCTGATGGCGGCCAGGTTCCAGATGCCGTGCAGCATCACGGCGATCGCGTAGCCGAGCAGCGGGGCGCCGATTCGCGCGGCGGTGCTCCGGCTGGTCGCGGCCACCCCGACGCCGATGCCGAACATCACCGTGAAGATCGGGTGGGCGAACGGCGTGACCAGGCAGCGGGCGATGAAGACACCGGTCAACGCCTGCTGGCCGCCCTCGACGTAGGCCAGGCCGAGGTACTGGATGTTCTCGGTGAACGCGAACCCGGCGGCGGCGATGCCGGCGTAGACCATCCCGTCGGTGATTCCGTCGAACTCGCGGCGTCGCAGCCGCCAGATCAACAGCACGAACAGGCCCTTGGCGGCCTCCTCCACCATGGGCGCCACGAAGACCGCGGTGGTGAGCTGGGCCTGCTCCGGGTTGCCGGCCGCCGAGAACACCACGTGGGCGCTGGTGTTCAGCAGGCCCGCGAGCAGGGCTGCGATGAGGGAGCCCCACAGGAAGGCGGCCACGAGGTACTTGGTCGGCTCCGCCTCGAAACGGTCGAGCCAGACGAAGGTCGGGATGACGATCGCGAGCGGGATGGCGGCCAGCACGATGGCGAAGAAGGTCGTCAGGACGCCCAGCGTCATGCCGTAGTAGGCCGCGAGCGCCAGGCCCGCCAGGCCGAACCCGACCAGGGCGACACCAGTGATGACCCAGCCCCGCAGCAGGGGACGGGAGGTGGGGTTGCCGTGCACCGGCGCGGGCTGGTGGCCGGACGCGTCGGGCGGCCACGCGGCATACCCCTGCTGGTGGTGCGTCGGTCCCCACGTCATGCCCGGAAGGCTAGTGCAGCCCGCTGGACGCGGCCCGTGTCGTGCGGTGGCCCTATGGTGTCCGCGTGGCACAGAACCCAACGGAGCGCTCCGTGAACGACCGGATCGTCTGGATCGACTGCGAGATGACCGGCCTCTCCCTCGAGCGCGACGCGCTGATCGAGGTGGCCGCCCTGGTGACCGACTTCGAGCTCAACCAGCTCGGTGACGGGGTCGACCTCGTGGTCAAGCCACCGGCCGAGGCACTGGAGCAGATGGACGACTTCGTGCGCGGCATGCACACCACCTCCGGGCTGCTCGACGAGCTCGAGCACGGCGTCACGCTCGAGGAGGCCCAGGCACAGGTCCTGGCGTACGTGCGCGAGTGGGTCCCGGAGTCGCGCAAGGCGCCGCTGGGCGGCAACACCGTGGGCACCGACCGCAACTTCCTCGCCCGGGACATGCCCGAGCTCGAGAGCCACCTGCACTACCGGATCATCGACGTGTCCTCCGTCAAGGAGCTGGCCCGGCGCTGGTACCCGCGGGCCTACTTCAACGCCCCTGCCAAGTCCGGGGGCCACCGCGCGCTGGCCGACATCCGCGAGTCCATCGCCGAGCTGCGCTACTACCGCGAGGCGGTCTTCGTCGCACAGCCCGGCCCGGACAGCGACACCGCCCGCGGGCTCGCCGCTCGACACGTCGTCGAGCACCCGGCACCGGCCCACGGCCCCACCGAAGGGGTGGTCACGAGCACCCCTGAGGAGCAGGTACCATAGTCCCCGCTGACACCACGACCGGCGGAAACTCCGGTCGTGTTGCTTGGTGGGTGTAGCTCAGCTGGTAGAGCGCTGCGTTGTGGTCGCAGATGTCGCGGGTTCAAGTCCCGTCACTCACCCCACGAGGACCGAGCCCCCTGTGCCGCACCGCGGCCAGGGGGCTCGTTCGTGTCCCACCCGGGCACGGGCGCGAGGTCTCGCCGGGCGGTGCGAGGACTCGCACGCAACGGGTGAGGTGGTCGGCCAGTCCCCGCCCTAGCGTCGAGACGATGAGAGCTCGTCGCAACCACGCCGCCGCCGCGTCGACTCCCCCGGCCGCGTCGACTCCCCCGGCCGCTGCGGGAGGACGAGACGGGGCACGCGTCCGCGAGCGGTCCCCCCATCTGGCCACGGAGCCGGGCTCCACCGACGCCGCTGCACGGCGGCTGGTGCTCCTCGACCCGGCCAACACGTGGCGCACCGGCTTCGTGCTGATGGCCCTCGTGGCCGTGGCGCTCGTGCTGCGGTTCGTCATCGCGGACGGCGGGTCGGTCCTCTTCACGGTGCTGATGGCGTGGTTCCTGTCCCTGGCGATGGAGCCGGCCGTGCGGGTGCTCGCGCGCCACATGCGCCGGGGCGCCGCGACCGCCGTGGTGATGCTCGGCATCGCCCTGTTCGCGGTGCTCTTCGTCCTGGCGTTCGGCCAGCTCCTCCTCGAGCAGGTCGCCGCGCTGCTGCGGGCGCTGCCCGGGCTCGCCGACCGCACCCTGACGTTCGTCAACGACCACCTCGACACCCGCTACCGACCCGAGGACGTCCTCGACCAGCTGCACATCACGCCGAACCAGGTCGCGACCTACGCCAGTGGCGTGCTCGGCGGTGTCCTCGGACTGGTGGGTTCCGTCGTCGGCGGCCTGTTCTCGCTCTTCACCATGGCGCTGTTCACCTTCTACCTCTCCGCCGACGGGCCACGGTTCCGGCTGTGGATCGCCTCCCTCATGCCGCCGCGGTTCCAGCCGGCAACGGTCGCGGTGTGGGACGTCACCGCCCAGAAGACCGGTGGCTACGTGGGCGCCCGAGTGGTCCTGGCCGTCCTCAACGCCACCCTGAGCGCCGTGGTCTTCCTCGTCATCGGTATGCCGTCGTGGCTGGCCCTCGCTCTCTGGACCGGCCTGGTCGCGCAGTTCGTGCCCACCATCGGCACCTACATCGCCATCACCCTGCCCGTCCTCGTGGGGCTCCTGACGCCGACGCCGTGGATCGGGGTGGCGGCCCTGGTCTGGGGCGTGCTCTACCAGCAGGTGGAGAACCTGACCATCGAGCCCCGCATCAGCGCCAGGGCCGTCAACGTGCACCCGGCCGTCGCGTTCGCCGCGGTCATGCTCGGTGCCGCGCTGTTCGGGCCGGCCGGGGCGCTGCTGGCCGTGCCGGTCGTGGCCATGCTGCTGGCCCTCGGCGAGACCTACCGCCGGCGCTACGAGGTGCTGCCCCAGCTGTCGCGTCAGACCTCGTCGCCGTAGCGGGCGCTGCAGCGGCTGAGCAACGGCTCAGCGGCCCACCAGGCTGGGCAGCGGCTGGGTAGCCGTTCAGCAGCGGCCGGTGCCCCAGGCCTTGCAGGCGATGCGGACGTTCTCCGGGTTGCGCAGCACGACGGTGCCGCCGGCATTCGCCAGCACCGGTGCGGTGTTGCCCCAGTACTTGGTCAGGCGGGTGCTGGTGCCCTTGCCGATCCGCAGGACGAGGAACTCCCCCGGCTTCACGTACGAGCCCTTCGGGAACTCGTAGGTGTGCCCGAAGGCGGTGGCCACCTTGTACGACAGGTCGACGGTGTAGGAGCCCGCGGGGGCGAACGTCGCGTACTCCCCGTTGAGGTTGGTCGCGTCGGTGCCCGGGGCGTCGGCGCGCACGGTCATCTTCACCTTGCCGGCCAGCGGGTCGGAGCAGGCGTAGACGCACGGGTACATCGACCACGCGCGGACGTCGCCCTGGGCGTCGTAGAGGTACGCGCCGCCGCCCCGCGTGGAGCCGTTGGTGTTGGCGAACTTGGGCTTGGTCCAGCCCCAGTAGAACCTGGTCGTCGTCGCGGTGCCCGTGCCGACGTACAGGGTGGCCATCGAGGCCGCCGGCACCACGGCGCCCGATGGGAAGAAGAAGGAGTCCTGCCCGCTCGTGCGCATCGACCAGCCGCTCAGCGACATCGGCGTGGCCGAGGTGTTGAGGATGCGCACCCACTCCTGGTTGGGGTACACCGACTCGTCGAGGTTGCCGTCCCAGTTGATCCACACCTTCAGCGGGGTCGGCTGCGAGGGCCCGTAGCCGCAGAAGTCGTTGTCCCAGAGGTTGACCCGCGCCTTGGCCGCCTGCTGCGCGCCAACCTCGAAGGGCTTCCAGCGGGTGGCGTCACCGAAGCCGGGCATGGGGAGCGCGTGGCCCGCCGTCAGCATCGGCAGCTGCGTGTCGACCCAGGCCGAGCCGTTCCAGGCGTCGACGTAGCGGATCGGGCGTCCGACGCTGGTCGCCGACGGGTCGGCGATGGACAGGCGCACCCGCTTGCCCTTGGCGAGCCCGGTCATGGCGGCGGTGGCCTGGGCGGCGTGGCAGGTGCCGGTCTCCATGGTCTGGATGCCGGCGTTGCGGATGTGCACCGGGGCGATGCTGCTGCTGTCGCCGTCCACCTTCACGACGACGCTGTCTCCGTCGTCGATGCCGACGACGGTGCCGTAGCTGACGCTCTTGGACCAGACCACCGACGTCGTGGCCGCGTCGGCGCCGCCGCCGGTCAGGAGGGCGGTCGCGGCCAGGGTTCCGACGGCCGCTACGGCCAGGGTGCGCCGGGGGCGCCGGGACAGGACTCGCACGAGTCCGCACGATAGTTCCCGGTATGCCGCTCACGGCCGCCTTTGCGTCCGGATGCCCCCGTTTCCGACCGAACGGTCGATGTGCTCAGAACCGGTCTCCGCCGCCGCGGGTGAGGCGGACCCCACCACACCGCCGACATGCTGGGGTCGCGGAGACCCCTGATGCCCACGCCTGCCCGCCTCGCGTTCCTCGACCGCCTCAAGACGTTCGCAGTCGTGGCGGTCATCAGCGGCCACGCCGTCATGGGGTACGCCCAGGTCGGGTCGTGGCCCTACGAGGAGGTGCGGGAGGTCGTCCTCTCCCCCACGGCCGAGGTGGTCGTGTCGGTGCTGCTCGTCCCGCCGGGGCTGTTCCTCATGCCGCTCTTCTTCTTCATCGGCGGCGCACTCGCGCCGGGGTCGCTGGCCCGCAAGGGCCGTCGGCGCTTCGTGGTCGACCGGCTCCGGCGCTTCGGCCTGCCAGTGGCCTTCTTCGCCCTGGTGCTGTGGCCCCTCTGCTTCTGGTGGGTCGACCGAGTGGGTGGCTCGCGCCTCGGCTTCTGGCAGACCTTCCTCGAGGGCGACCCGTTCCTGGACCCCGGCCCGCTGTGGTTCGTGCTGGTGCTGCTGTTCTTCTCGGTCGGGCTCGCCTTCTGGCCGTGGCCGGCCCGGCGCCCCTCGGCCGAGCCCTCGCCGGGTCGTGTCGGGTGGTACGTCGCCGCGATCGCGGTGGGCACCTTCGGGATGCGGCTGTTCTTCCCCGTGGACAGCTCGCAGGTCCTCGGCCTCCACCTGTGGCAGTGGGCCTCGTGCCTGGGCCTGTTCTGCCTCGGCGCGAGCGCCCCGGGAGCGTGGACCTGCGGGGTCTCGCGGGGCCTGCGCCGGTGGGCCGGGTGGTCGGCACTCACCGGAGTCGTCCTCATCGGTGTGGTGGTGCTGCTCGGCGGCCCGTTCGGCTACTCGGAGGAGCAGGCGTCAGGCGGCTTCCACGGGGCCGCCGCGGCCATGGCCCTCGTCGAGGGGCTGGTGACGGTCGGCACCTCGCTGTGGCTGGTCGGCCTCTCAGCAGCCCACGACCGCTCGCCGGGCCGGCTGGCGCGGGCGGGTGCGCGGGCGGCATACGGGGCCTATGTGCTGCAGGCGCCGGTGCTCATCGCCCTGGCGATGGCACTGCGTCCGCTGCCGGCACCGGCGGAGGTGAAGGCGCCCCTGCTGGCGGCCCTGGCGGTGACCGCCTCGTTCGCCGTCGCGCACCTGCTCGTGACCCGCACGCCTGTGGGGCGGGTGCTGTAGCGCACGCGGCGTGGGCGAGGATGGGGGGCGTGTTCATGGAGTCTGAGGGCAAGAAGAAACTGATCCGGATCTCGGTGTGGGTGGCCGTGCTGTCGATGCTGCTCGCGGTGCTCTCGTCGCTGGCCACCGCCCTCGAGGCCTCCGCGCACGCAACCCTGCGCTCCATGACGCCCGCGGCCGGCTCGACCGTCAAGACCGCGCCCACGAAGGTCGTGCTGACGTTCAACGAGCCGATCAGCACGAGCTTCGCGACCGTCACGGTGACCGACGCCAAGGGCGGCTCGGTGGCGTCGGGCAGGGCGGTCGTCAGCGGCGAGACGGTGACCCAGCAGCTGGAGCCGGTGGGCTCCGGGCGCTACACCGTGGCCTTCCGCGTGGTCAGCGAGGACGGCCACCCCGTCTCGCAGAAGGCGAGCTTCACGGTGGCGCTTCCCGCCGCCGCGACCTCCACCTCGACCGCGTCGTCCTCCGCCTCGTCCGACCCCGGCAGCGCCAGCCCCTCCGCGTCCCCCTCGAGCGTCCCCACCGGTGCCTCCGCAGCGGTCACCGGGAGCGACGACGGCCCGTCGACCGCGCTCCTCTGGGGACTCGGCGTGGTCGTTCTCGCGGCTGTCGCCGGCGGCGCACTGGCCTGGCAGAGGGGGCGACGGAACGGCGAATGACCTGCAGGGACCGCCGATTTCGTCCTGCGGTCCGACAGGTGCTAACGTTCTTTCCCGTTGCGCCATTAGCTCAATTGGCAGAGCAGCTGACTCTTAATCAGCGGGTTCGGGGTTCGAGTCCCTGATGGCGCACCACCCCCACCGCCCCGGTCCAGAGATGGCCCGGGGCGGTGGCGTTTTCTCCCCTCTTCTGCGCGTCTGGCCTGCGGCGGTCACCCGGCGCGGGTGAGGAAGCGCGCCCTGTTTCCCGGTTGGCTGGTCGGCACACCCACAGACCAAGCACACCCAGAGACCAAGGGAGGCGCGGCCATGGCCGTACACAGGAGGCGTGCTGCGGAGGCGGAGTCCACCATCGTCCCGCGGTTCACCCGCGCAGGGATGCAGCACGTGCCCAAGGACCGGCTCCCGGAACGGGAGATGCTGCCCGGGACGGCATACCAGATCGTCCTCGACGAGGTGATGCTCGACGGGAACGCCCGGTTCAACCTGGCGACCTTCGTGACGACCTGGATGGACGAGGAGGCCGACCGCCTCTACGCGGCCACCTTCGACAAGAACATGATCGACAAGGACGAGTACCCACAGACCGCGGAGATCGAGTCGCGGTGCGTGACGATGCTCGCCGAGCTGTGGCACGCCCCGTACGGCGCCGAGGCGGTCGGGACCTCGACCACGGGCAGCTCGGAGGGATGCATGCTCGCCGGCCTCGCCCTCAAGCGCCGGTGGCAGCAGGCGCGCCGGCAGGCCGGCCAGCCGACCGACCGGCCCAACATCGTCATGGGCGCCAACGTGCAGGTGGTCTGGGAGAAGTTCGCCAACTACTGGGAGGTCGAGCCCCGCTACGTGCCCTGCGAGGGGAACGTCTTCCACCTGACCGCCGACCGGCTGCTCGAGCACGTCGACGAGAACACCATCGGGGTCGTGGCCGTGCTCGGCTCGACCATGGACGGCAGCTACGAGCCGGTGCTGGAGATCTGCGAGGCGCTCGACCGGTACGAGGCGAGCAGCGGGGTCTCGGTGCCGGTGCACGTCGACGCCGCCTCGGGAGGCTTCGTGGCACCGTTCCTGCAGCCGGAGCTGCCGTGGGACTTCCGCCTGCCCCGCGTGGTGTCGATCCAGAGCTCGGGCCACAAGTTCGGACTGGTCTACCCCGGGGTCGGCTGGGTGCTGTGGCGCGACGCCGAGCACCTGCCCGAGGACCTCGTCTTCCACGTCAACTACCTCGGCGGGGACATGCCCACGTTCGCCCTCAACTTCTCGCGGCCGGGCGCGCAGGTCATTCTCCAGTACTTCCAGTTCCTGCGGCTGGGGATGGACGGCTACCGACTGGTGCAGCAGGCCTGCCGCGACGTCGCCCTGCACATCGCACGGGCGGTGGAGGACATGCCGGAGTACGACCTCGTCGCCGGAGGCACCGACCTGCCCGTCGTCTGCTTCGCCATGAGCGGTGAGGTCTCCAAGTACACCGTCTACGACGTCTCGAGGAAGCTGCGCGAACGCGGTTGGCTCGTGCCGGCCTACACCATGCCGCCGAAGCGGGAAGACCTCGCGGTGCTGCGGGTCGTCGTCCGCAACGGGTTCAGCCACGACATGGCCGACCTCTTCCTGCGCGACCTACGGGACGCGACGCGGTGGCTGGACCACCTCGATGCGGCCATGCCGCACGAGGAACAGCCGAGCAGCTTCCACCACTGACCCCGGGTCCGGCCGTGGCTCGAACCCCCACCTCCCGACGCGGCCGTGCGCCGTCAGGTGAGGAGTACCCCGCCACCCCTCAGGGGTGGACAGTGGTGGGGCGACGACGTGCCTGGTGGTTCACCACCGCAGTGACCTTCCGGGACCGGGACGGGCGGACGGTCCAGTGGTCCTCCCGACGTCACCGCAAGCTCGGCTCCCGCCTCCTTCGGCAACCGGGCCATCGGGAGCACCTCCTGTGGGCGCCGCACCGGGTGTCGTGGTGGATCGGGGTGCTCTTCATCCTCGGCTCGGCCTGCTTCGTGGTCGCGCCGCTCCCGCCCTACCTCGCGTGGGTCGGGGCGAGCGCTGACGGCGTGACCTTCTTCGTCGGCTCGTTGTTCTTCACCACGGCCGCCGCGCTGCAGTGGCTGGAGACCATCAACGCCGACCGCGGACCGCGAGCGCCGTCAGCGGTCCGGGTGCGTCTGGTGCGCTGGGAACCGGCGAGGATCGACTGGTGGAGCAGCGGGCTCCAGCTCCTCGGAACCCTCTTCTTCAACGCCACCACCTTCCGGGCTCTCACCACGGCGACGACGAGCCCGTCCTACGACAAGGTGGTCTGGCGACCCGACGCCCTCGGCTCCCTGTGCTTCCTGGTGTCCGGCTACCTCGCGTACCTGGAGGTGTCGGGCCGCCCGCTCGCCCGTCCCCCACGGTCGTTGGAGGGGGCCATCGTGTCGGTCAACCTCTTCGGCTGCGTGGCGTTCGCGGCCTCCGCCGTGGCGGGGTTCGTCCTGCCCGCCACGAGCGCGGACCTCGACCAGCGCGTCGCGAACGCCACCACGTGCCTTGGCGCAGCGGCGTTCCTCGTCGGTGCGGCCCTGCTGCTGCGCGAGGGCATGGCGGGCGGCCAGCCACCCCGGCAGCCGGCCTGAGCTCTGCGCCCTCTTGAGTTCCACCACGCGGAGTCGACCGGAGGTCCTAGGCCGCATCAGGAGAACGGATGGCATTCGGGCGCGCCTGCCGTGCCGCACGGGTGTGGTCGGTCACACTTTTTCGTGGCGGTGGAGAGGGTCGAGACCGCCGCGCGGACGGCAACGGCGCCGCCTGCGCAGGACGAGCAGGGAGTGCAGTCATGCCCGCACCCGCTGGGTGGTATCCCGATCCCCAGGTTGAGCGGCAGCGTCGGTACTGGGACGGCCAGAAGTGGACCGATCGCCGCGCACCGGTGGTGATCCCCCGCAGCAGCCCGTACCTCGAGCAGGTGCAGGAGCGCACGCGGCGCTGAGCCGCCGCCCTCCTCGGACAGCGGCTCAGCCCGCAGGGCTCAGCCCTTCGAGCCCGTGGTGGCGATGCCCTCCACGAAGTGCCGCTGACCCAGGAAGAACAGCACGATCATCGGCACGGTGGCGATGACGCTGGCGGTGACCACGATCTCCCAGTGCCACTCCCCTCCGAAGCCGAACTGGTCGAGCATCGCCTTCAGCCCCCGCGGGATGGTGAAGGTGCTCGAGTCGCGCAGGTAGATCAGGGGCCGCATCAGGTCGGTCCACGCCGCCTGGAACTCGAACAGCGCGGTGACGACGAGCGCCGGCCTGGTGAGGGGAAGCGCGATGCGGGTGAACACCTGCCACTGGTTGGCGCCGTCCATCCGCGCCGCCTCGAACAGCTCCCTCGGCAGGCCGAGGAAGAACTGCCGCAGCAGGAAGATGTAGAAGGCGCTGCCGAAGAGGTTCTGCGCCCACAGCGGCGTCAGCGTGCCGACCTGGCCCAGCGAGTTCCAGATCAGGTAGGTCGGGATCATCGTCACCGCACCGGGCAGCATCATCGTCGCCAGCACCAGGCCGAACAGCGGCCCCCGTCCGCGGAACCGGAAGTAGCTGAACCCCCACGCCACCATGGCGCTCGAGACGGTCACCGCCGCCGTCGCCAGCACCGTGACGATCACGGTGTTGAGGAGCCACAGGGCCATCGGCGCCTCGTGCCACACCTGCACGTAGTTGTCGAGGGTGAAGGTGTCGGGGATGAGCTTGTTGTCGAAGACCTCCGAGCGCGGCTTGAACGACGCGCTGACGAGCCACACGAACGGGTAGACGAACGCCACCGTGACCGCGGCCAGCGCGGCATACAGCAGCCAGCTGGCCATCCTGCCCCGCCGGCGCGGCGACCGCCGCGCTGGTGCCGGCCGCTCGGGTTCGGTGACCAGCGGCGCGAGCTCGGCCCGTTCCTGGGGTGCCCCGACGGCGGTCATCGCTGCTCCCCTTCGTAGAAGACGAACCGCTTGCTGACGCGGAACTGCACCAGCGTCACGAGCATGATCACGACGAACAGCAGCCAGGCCAGCGCGGACGCGTAGCCCATGTGCAGGAACTGGAACGCCTGCTGGAACAGGTAGATCGCGTAGAACAGCGCCGCGTCGTTGCTGTAGGTGGTGTTGCCCGAGCCGAAGTACGCCGTGTAGGCCTCGGTGAAGGACTGGAACGCGTGGATCGTGTTGACGATGAACACGAAGAAGAGGGCACCACTGATCATGGGGACCGTGACGTGCCACGTCTGGCGCCACCAGCCGGCGCCGTCGACCCGCGCTGCGTCGTAGAGCTCCTGCGGCACGCTGCGCAGGGCGGCGAGCAGGATCACCACCGAGCCGCCGACCGTCCAGAGGGTCATCATCACCAGGCCGGGCTTGACCCACGTGGGGTCGGTCGTCCATGCCGGGCCGTCGATGCCCACGCTGCCGAGCACGCGGTTGATGAGCCCGCTCTGGCCGTTGAAGAGCAGCAGCAGCAGGATGCCCACTGCCACCGGCGGCGTCATCTTCGGCAGGAAGAACGCGGTGCGGAAGAACCCCGACGCCCGCCCCGCCCGGTTGAGGAGCAGGGCCAGGAACAGCGCGATGAGCAGGTGCGTCGGCACCGACATCACCACGAAGACCGCGGTGTTGCGCAGCGCCAGCGCGACCTTGGGGTCGTCCATGAGGGTGCGGAAGTTCTCCAGCCCCACGAAGTGCGGGTCGTTGATGACGTCGTAGTCCGTGAGCGACAGGTATGCCGTGTAGAGCACCGGGTAGGCGGTGAAGACGAGGAACCCGACCACCCAGGGACTGATGAAGAGCCACGCGGCGCGCGTCTCGGAGCGCCGCATGCTCCGCGCCTTGCGCGGGCGCCCCGGCGGCCGTGGGGTGGCCCCGGAGCCCGCGGGGACAGCGGTGCTCGTCACTTCTTGTCCCACTCCGCCCAGGCTGCGTCGAGCGCCTTCTGCGCCTCCTGCTGCGCCTGGTCGAGGGCCGCCTTCGGCTCCTGCTGGCCGTTGAGGACCCGGTTCACGGCGTCCTGCCAGGCCGTCTTGAACTCGGCGTCAGCCGGGTTGGCCGGCAGCGAGAAGGTCGCGTCGTTCGCGGCATACGTCTTCTCCACCGCGCTGTCCCACGTCGGGTTGCCGCTCGGCTTGACCAGCTTGCGGACCTCCTCGTCGGCCTTGGCGTTGCCGGTCAGCAGGCCGGTGAAGACCTTGCCCTCCTTCTGGCGCAGCTCCACGCGCTTCTGGGCGGCCTTGACCCAGCTCTCCGTCTGCGTCATCACCTTGGCGAAGCGGCAGGCGGCCTGGGCGTTCTTGCTGCCCTTGGGGATCGCCCAAGCCGAGCCCGAGGCGAACGCCAGCGGCTTGCCGTCCTTGCCGCGCACGGTGTCGAAGACCATGGGGGCGTTCGGCGAGACGTCGTTGAGCACGTTGACGTACCACTGCTCCATCGGCATCGCGCCGAGCACGCCGGTGGCGAACTGGTTGCCCTTGCCGAAGAAGTCCGCGGAGTCGCGGAACGCCTTCACCTTGCTGAAGCCGCCCTGGTCCTCGTAGATGCCGACGGCGAACTGGAGCGCCTCGACGACCTTGGGGTCGTTGAGCTGGGCCTTCTTGCCGTCGGCCGAGATCAGGTCCGCGCCGTTGGCCTTCGCCCACAGCGGCAGGAACTCGGGCAGCTTGCTGTCGAACCCGATCACCTTGAGCTTGCCGCCGCTCGTCTTGGCGAGCTTCTTGTTCGCAGCCGTCACCTTGTCCCAGCTCGAGCCGTTGACGTCGTCGACGGTCAGCCCGGCCTGCGAGAGCAGGTCCTTGTTGGCCTGGGTGATCTGGACGACGTTGAACTCGGGGATGCCGTAGACGTGCCCGGCGAAGGTGACCTGGTCGAGGGCCGGATTGCGGAACGCCGAGGTGTCGATGCCCTCGCCCTTGATGCACGAGTCGAGCGGCACGATGGCGCCGCGCGAGGCGAAGGTGCCGATCTGGTCGCGGTTGGCGTAGACGATCTCCGGCGGCTGCCCCGACGCCACCGCGGAGAGGAACTGCTGGATGTCGAGGTCGCCCTTGACCTGCGAGACCTTCACGCCGCTGCCCAGCGCTTTCTTGGCCTCGGCGAGCCGCACCTGGCCGATCTCGTCGTCGCCGCCGAAGCCCATCACCTGCAGGGAGCCGCTGAGCGTCGCCGAGGGGTTGAAGGAGCTCTGCGGCTCGGCGGCGTTGCCAGTTCCCTTCGCGCAGGCGGCAGCGAGGGTGACGCTGAGGGTGACTGCAGCGAGCGAGGAGACGCGGCGCAGGGTCATGGTGTGTCCTTTCGTCCATCGGCTCCGGGCACCGTCATGCGGCGCACGACGGTGGGAGCGCTGGGAGGGACGTATCCACTTCCTCCCTGACGAAACGCCTCGAGACGGATTTGTTACTTCTCCCCACGAGGCCGAGGCCGGCTGGAACCACCTCACAGCACGGTCAGCGGTGCCGCCCCTCGTGACCCTGGCCCTCCGGACCCCGGCCCTCCTGGCCTCGACTCTCCTGCCGCCGGTCCGTGCCCACCTCGTCCGGGCGCGGCCACTTCCAGGCGTGCCAGAGGATCAGCAGCGGGACCAGCACGCCGACCGCGCCGACGACCACCCCCGCGGGCGTCACCCCGCCCTGCCCGGGAACCAGCATGGCGACCCCGTTCAGCGCACCGCCACCGCCGAGCACCGCATTGACTCCGCGGTTGTCGGCGTCCTTGAGCACCAGGGTCAGGTACGCCATCACCATGGGCACGAGCCACAAGAGCAGGGTGTAGACCTGAACACCGGCGCCCTGGACGTCCTCTCCCTGCAGGTGCCCCGTCATCAGGTCGCGCACCGCCCCCGGCTGCAGCAGGAGCAGGTACGTGCTGGCCGACTGGCAGACCGCCAGCGAGATCCACAGGACCACGATCCGCAGCTTCCAGGCGAGCACCCGAACCACCTCCCCCAGGTGGCGCGCTCCCCCAGCGGTGTCACCCCACCCGTCGACGTTCGACCCCCACACCGTGGAACAGGCGGATGCGGGGAGGGAGGGGCAAAGGTCCCGGCAGCCACCGACCCGCGTGGTGCGGACCGCGGGGCGCGCGACACGCAGCTGAGGCAGAGGCAGGGTTGCCTAGAGGTAGAGGCCCGTCTGCCCGTCCTGGACCCGCGGTGCCGCCACGGCGTGGAGGTCGCGTTCGCGCAGCAGCACGTAGTCGTGGGACTGGATCTCGACCTCGGCGCGGTCCTCGGGGTCGAAGAGGACGCGGTCGTCGACCTTCACCTGGCGCACGCTGGCGCCGACCGCGACGACGGTCGCCCAGGCCAGCCGCTTGCCGACGCTGGCGGTCGCGGGGATGACGATGCCGCCGCCGGAGCGGCGCTCGCCCTCGTTCTCCATCGAGACGAGGACGCGGTCGTGCAGCATCCGGATGGGAAGCCGCTCGACGGGGCTTGTCGGGTCAGCCATGTTCTCCAGCCACAGGGTCGTTCGGGGGGACGACGTCAGCGGGGACGACGACGTCAGCGGTGGGCGCGACGCCAGACACCGAGCCCGACGAGGGCCACGGCCGCAGCCGCGAGAGCGGCCACCCGATCGGTGCGCAGACGGCCGTCCGGCGTGTGCGTGGCGTCGACGAGACGGTTGCGCAGCGCCTCGACCTGCCTGCGGAGGATCTCCTTCGGGGCGGTCCGGTACTGCAGCTCGTCGACCGTGCCGGCCAGGCGCTGGCGGGCCGCGACGATCTCCGCCTCGATCTGCTGCACGGACCTGCTCTGGGTGCTCTCACTCATCGCTGTCTCCTTCAGTCGATCCGGGTCAGTCGAGCCCGAGGTCGCGCCGCAGCTTCGCGACGTGGCCGGTTGCCTTGACGTTGTACCAGGCGTGCGACACGGTGCCCTCCTCGTCGAGGACGACCGTGCTGCGGATGACGCCTTCCACGGTCTTGCCGTAGAGCTTCTTCTCGCCGTAGGCGCCCCAGGCGCGCAGGACGTCCTTGTCGGGGTCCGACAGGAGCGTCAGGGTGAGTGCATCGCGCTCGCGGAACTTCGCCAGCTTCTCCGGCTTGTCGGGCGAGATGCCGAGCACCTCGTAGCCGTCCTTGCGCAGTGACTCGAGGCTGTCGGAGAAGTCGCAGGCCTGCTTGGTGCAGCCGGGGGTCATCGCAGCCGGGTAGAAGTACACGATCACCTTGCGACCGCGCAGGCTCGACAGGGTGACCTCGCCACCGCGGTCGTCGGCCAGCGTGAAGTCGGGGGCGGTGTCCCCCGGGGTCAGGCGGTCGCTCACTAGGGCTCCTCGGGCGCGTTCGTTATTGCAACTCGTTTGCAATAGACTCGGTTCCAGTTGGCCTCCAACGTATCCCAGCCGCCCCAGAACCACCTCAGGAGCCGCTCGTGCACGTGCCAGACGGATTCCTCGACGTCCCCACCTCGGTCGGGACCGCGGTGGTCGCCGCCACCGGTGTCGGCCTGGCCCTGCGCGGTGCGCGGCGCGAGCTCGACGACCGCACCGCCCCCCTGGCCGGGCTCGTGGCCGCGTTCGTCTTCGCGGCGCAGATGCTGAACTTCCCGGTCGGGGCCGGGACCTCGGGCCACCTGCTGGGCGGCGCGTTGGCGGCCGTGCTCGTGGGGCCGTGGACCGCCACCTTGAGCATCGCCGTCGTCCTGCTCGTGCAGGGCCTGCTCTTCGCCGACGGCGGGCTGACCGCCCTCGGGACCAACGTCACGCTCATGGGTCTCGTCGGCGTGTGGACCGGCTGGCTCGTCTTCCGCACCGTCCAGGGCCTGCTGCCCAAGCGGGTGTCGATGGTGGTGCCCGCGGCCGCGGTCGCTGCCTTCGTCTCCGTGCCGGTCGCCGCGCTGGCCTTCACCGGCCTGTATGCCGTGGGCGGGCAGGCGCCCATCCCGCTCGGTTCGCTCGCCACGGCGATGCTCGGCTGGCACACGCTGATCGGGCTCGGGGAGGCGGCCATCACCGGCCTGGTCGTCTCGGCCGTGGTCGCGGTGCGTCCCGACCTCGTGCACGGCGCCCGGCGCGTGCTCGCGACTCGAAAGCTGGTCGTGGTGCGGCCCGAGCGCGACGAGGTGGCCGCGTGAGGAGGGTCAGCACCCGAGCCCTCGTGGTCACGGGCGTGCTCCTCACGCTGCTCCTGGCCGGGGTCGTCTCGTTCTACGCCTCCAGCCATCCCGACGGGCTCAACTACGTCGCCGAGAAGGTCGGCTTCAGCGGCGCCGCGAAGCCGCACGCCAGCGACGGCTCCCCGCTCTCCGGCTACGCGACCCGCGGCGTGACCGACCACCGGTTGTCCCGGGGTGTCGCCGGTGTCATCGGTGTCGTGGTGGTCGGCCTGCTCTTCACCGGCCTGACCTGGGCGCTGCGCCGCCGGCGAGGCGACGAGCCCGGCGGCTCGACCTCGCCGGACGCGGCCGACCGCGAGCGCGACGGCTCGACGCCGGTGGGCCGGTAGCGGTGGGCGCCGGACACGGACACCAGCTGCACTTCCACGGGCACTCCCCCGTGCACCGCATGCCTGCCCACCTGAAGCTGCTGTCGCTGCTCTCCTTCATCGTGCTCGTGGTGGCGACGCCGCGGGAGCAGTACTGGGCCTTCGTCGTCTACGCGCTGCTCCTGGCCGGGGTGGTCGCGATCTCCGGCGTGCCCGCCGGCTACCTGCTCCGCCGCATGGTCGTCGAGGTGCCGTTCGTCGTCTTCGCCGCACTGATGCCGTTCGTGGCCACCGGCCCCCGCGTGCAGGTCGGCCCGTTCACGGTCTCCGAAGCCGGGCTCCTCGCGGCCTGGGGCCTGCTCGCCAAGGGCACGCTCGGTGTGCTGGCGTCGCTCACCCTCGGCGCGACGACCGAGCCGCGCGACCTGCTGCTGGGGCTGGAGCGCCTGCGGCTGCCGCACCAGCTGGTGCAGATCATGGGCTTCATGATGCGCTACCTCGAGGTCGTCACCGACGAGCTGAGGCGCATGCGCATCGCCCGCGAGTCCCGCGGTTTCACCGCCACCTCCGTGCGCGCGTGGCCCGCGCTCGGGTCGACGGCCGGCGCGCTCTTCATCCGGTCCTACGAGCGCGGCGAACGCATCCACCTCGCGATGCTGTCGCGCGGCTACAACGGCCGCCTGCCGGTGACCCACCAGGCGGCGGCGACGCCGGCGCAGTGGGCCCAGGCCGGCATACTCCCCGCACTGGCCCTGGCCACGGCGGTCCTGGCGGTGGCCCTGTGACCACACCGGTCCTCGACGTCCGCGGGCTCGCCTACGCCTACCCCGACGGCCACCAGGCCCTCTTCGGGGTCGACCTGCACGTGCACCGCGGCGAGCGGGTCGCGCTGCTCGGCCCCAACGGCGCGGGCAAGACGACACTGGTGCTGCACCTCAACGGCATCCTCACCGCGGGCGCCGGCTCGGTGCACGTCTCGGGCCTGCCGGTCGCCAGGGAGAACCTGCTCGAGATCCGTCGCCGCGTCGGGGTGGTCTTCCAGGACCCCGACGACCAGCTCTTCATGCCGTCGGTGCGCGACGACGTCGCGTTCGGCCCGGCCAACCTCGGCCTGCGCGGTGCCGCCCTCGAGCAGCGGGTCGTCGACGCGCTCGACCGGGTCGGCATGGTCGACTTCATCGACCGGCCACCGCACCACCTGTCGTTCGGGCAGCGGCGCCGCGTGGCCGTGGCCACCGTGCTGGCGATGGAGCCAGAGGTCCTGGTGCTCGACGAGCCGTCGAGCAACCTCGACCCCGCCTCGCGCCGCGAGCTCGCCGACATCCTGCGCTCGCTCGACGTCACGGTGCTGATGGTGACCCACGACCTGCCGTACGCCTACGAGCTGTGCCCCCGCTCGGTGGTGCTGTCCGACGGCGTCGTCGTCGCCGACGGGTCCACCCGCGACGTGCTCACCGACGACGCGCTCATGGCGGCGCACCGCCTCGAGCTGCCCTTCGGCTTCGACCCGCGGACGATCCCCGCTCCCTGACCCGGCGCTGGTCCGGCGCGGCTCACCGGCCGTCGCGCCCGGAGGAGCCCCACTCGGGCGGGTCGGCACCCCACCGGCGGGCCGGCCACGCGAACGTGGCTGGGCCCTCGTCGATCCGGCAAGCCGGGCGCGGCTGCACCACCTTCCCGTATGCCGTGTCGGCGCCCACCAGCCAGGGCGTCGGGTCCGCGACCAGCTCCCCACGGGGGTCGAGGGCGTCGGTGCGCAGCAGCCAGTGCGCGGTGCGGGCCAGGTGGGCGCGGACGCGCCAGGAGCCGCCCTCCTCGGCGCGCCGACGCAGGGCTGCCATGACGCCGGCGGCCAGGAGGTAGCCGGTGGCGTGGTCGAGCGCCTGCGCCGGGAGGGCTCCCGGCCGCACGCCGTCGGGCGACTCCACCAGGGCGATGCCGGTGGCGGCCTGCACGATGCTGTCGAAGCCCCGCCGGCCGCCCCACGGCCCGGTCGTGCCCCAGGCGCTGAGGGAGGCGTGGACCAGCCCGGGGTGGCTCGCTGCCAGCTCGTCGTCGCCGAGGCCGACCGCGTCGAGGGCCCCGGGGCGGTAGCCGGTGACGAGCACGTCGGCCGTGGCGAGCAACCGCAGGAAGGCTGCCCGGTCGTCGGCGTCACGCAGGTCGAGCAGCGTCGACCGCTTGCCCGCGCCGGTGTCGACGTGCTGCGGCTCCAGCTCCGGCAGGGTGGGCGAGTCGACGCGCAGGACGTCGCAGCCGAGCAGTGCGAGGGTGCGGGTGGCCACCGGCCCGGCGATGACGCGGGTCAGGTCGAGCACGCGCGGCCGGCGGGACAGCGGCACCGGGCGGGCATCGGCGCGGTCTGCTCCGCCCTCCCTGCGGGTGTGCCGCGACACCTCCAGGAGGGGATGGCTGTCGACGGCGGTGGCCTGCTCCCCCGCGAACCACGTGCGGTGGTCGCGCACGGCGACGGCGATGCCGCCCGCGGCGGTGACGTCGTCCTCGACCTGCTGGGCCGCACGCTTCGCGAGCGCCGCCTCGGCCTCGGTCCGTCCCGCCTCGTCGGGCAACCCGAGGGCGCGGAGCAGCCGCTCCCGGTGGTGGGGGTAGTTGGCGTGGGTGCGCACCCACCCGTCCGCGGTGGGGAAGAAGCCGGACAGGGGTGCGAAGGAGTCGGGTCGCGTGCCGTCGACGGTCATGAGCTGGTCGGCCCGGAACGACGCCGACACCTGCAGCGGGTCGACCAGCACCCGCTCTCCCCCGCGCATCGCCAGGCCCGCGAGACCGGCCGCCGCCACCGCGCCACAGGCGAGCGTGTTGACCGGGAGGTTCGACGGCAGGCCGTTGCCGCCGGCGAGGGCGAGCCGGTCGGCGGCGAATCCCTCGTCGAGGCCGAGCGCCGGGAGGACCTCACGCAGCAGGTGGTTCACCCCTGCAGGCTAGAGCGCCCCCACAGGTTGTCGGGCGAAAGGGGACGCACCCCCACATCGGTCGCGGCGCCTCCCCCGCGGCGGATGATGACGCGGCCGTCGCACCGCCGGTTCCGTAGGCTCATGGCTCCCACCAGCGACCAGCCCAACATCCTCGTGATCTGGGGCGACGACATCGGCATCTCCAACCTCAGCTGCTACAGCGACGGCCTGATGGGCTACCGGACGCCGAACATCGACCGGATCGCGGACGAGGGCGCGCGGTTCACGGACTACTACGGCGAGCAGAGCTGCACGGCCGGGCGGGCGGCCTTCATCTGCGGGCAGAACCCGATTCGCACCGGCCTGACGAAGGTCGGCATGCCGGGGGCGGAGATCGGGATCCGCGAGGAGGACCCCACCATCGCGACCGCCCTGAGGGCCCACGGCTACGCCACCGGCCAGTTCGGCAAGAACCACCTCGGCGACCGCGACGAGCACCTGCCCACGGTGCACGGCTTCGACGAGTTCTTCGGCAACCTCTACCACCTCAACGCGGAGGAGGAGCCGGAGCAGCCCGACTACCCCACGGAGCAGGACTTCCCGCACTTCCGCGAGCGCTTCGGACCCCGTGGCGTCATCCACTCCTGGGCGAACGAGGACGGCAGCCAGCGCATCGAGGACACCGGCCCGCTGACCAAGAAGCGCATGGAGACCGTCGACGACGAGTTCCTCGCGGAGGCGTCCCGCTTCATCCGGGAGAAGACCGAGGCCGAGCGTCCGTTCTTCGTGTGGTTCAACACGACGCACATGCACTTCCGCACGCACGTGAAGCCCGAGAGCAGGGGGCAGTCCGGGCGCTGGCAGTCGGAGTACCACGACGCGATGATCGACCACGACAAGGTGGTCGGTGAGCTGCTCTCGCTCGTCGACGAGCTGGGCATCGCCGACGACACGATCGTCATCTACTCCACCGACAACGGCCCCCACATGAACTCGTGGCCGGACGCGGGCATGACGCCGTTCCGTGGTGAGAAGAACTCGAACTGGGAGGGCGCCTACCGCGTTCCTGCAGTGGTGCGCTGGCCCGGTCACATCGCACCGGGCACCGTCTTCAACGGCCTGGTCAGCCACAACGACTGGTTCCCGACACTGCTGGCCGCGGCGGGCGTCCCTGACATCGCCGAGCAGCTCCGGGCGGGTGCAGACCTGGGCGGCGCGGCGCCGTACAAGGTGCACCTCGACGGCCACAACCAGCTGCCGTACCTCACCGGCGAGGTCCGGGAGAGCCCTCGGCAGCACTTCTTCTACGTCTCGGACGACGGCGACCTCACGGCCGTGCGCGTCGACAACTGGAAGCTGGTCTTCCTCGAGCAGCGTGCCCCCGGCACCCTCCAGGTGTGGGCCGAGCCGTTCACCCCCCTGCGTATCCCGAAGATGTTCAACCTGCGCACCGACCCCTACGAGCGCGCCGACACCACCTCGAACACCTATTTCGACTGGATGCTCGACCACGCCTGGCTCTGCGTGCCCATGCAGGCCTACGTCGCCGACATGCTGCAGTCGTTCGGGGAGTTCCCGCCACGGCAGAAGCCCGCCACCTTCAGCCTCGAGCAGGTCCTGGAAAAGCTGCAGACGGGGATCCCCAGCCCGTGAGCGACCCGGCGGCCACCATCCCCGGCCACGCCCCAAAGGTCGAGGACCTGGTGCGGGTCCCGGGCGGCACGTTCCGCATGGGCTCCGACGACCACTACCCCGAGGAGGGTCCGGCGCGGAACGTCACGGTAGGCGACCTCCTGGTCGCACGGACGCCGGTCACGAACGCCGCCTACGCGGCCTTCGTCGCCGCCACCGGGTACACGACGGTGGCGGAACGACCACTGGACCCGGCCGACTTCCCGGGCGCGCCACCGGAGAACCTGGTGCCCGGCTCGATGGTGTTCGTCGGAACGCCGGGACCGGTCGACCTCCGGCACCTGAGCCAGTGGTGGGCCTGGACGCCCGGTGCGTCCTGGCGCCACCCCGAGGGGCCGGGCAGTGGGCTGGAGGGACGGGCCGACCACCCCGTGGTGCACGTCGCCTTCGAGGACGCCGAGGCGTATGCCGCGTGGGCCGGCCTCGCCCTGCCGACCGAGGCGCAGTGGGAACACGCCGCCCGCGGAGGGCTCGACGGTGCTGCCTACACGTGGGGCGACGAGCCCGAGCCACCGGGACAGCGGCTGGCGAACTTCTGGCACGGGGACTTCCCGTGGCGAGCCGCTCCCGGGTACGGCCGCACCTCACCGGTGGGGTCCTTCCCCGCCAACGGCTACGGGCTCTTCGACATGGCGGGCAACGTGTGGGAGTGGACCCGGGACTGGTACGTCGAACGACGCTGGGCGGAGGTCTCCGCCTGCTGCGTCCCGCAGGACCCCCGTGGAGGCTCGCGCGAGGACAGCTACGACCCGGCGCAGCCGCAGTTTCGGGTCCCGCGGAAGGTCGTCAAGGGTGGGTCGTTCCTGTGTGCCGACAGCTACTGCCGGCGCTACCGCCCCGCGGCGAGGCGCCCGCAGATGGTGGACACCGGGATGAGCCACGTCGGCTTCCGGTGCGTCAGTCCGTCACGTGCGCACGGCGGGACCTGAACCCGCACGCCCCAAGGCACGTGGACCTCGGCAGGCGCCCCCTGCCTCTCGCCGCGGAGACGCGTGGCGGTCAGTCCTCCAGGGCGTGCTCGTGGACGAAGCGCTCGGCCCGGCGGTCCGGCACGAGCCAGGTCACCGCCACCGCGACGTATGCCGCGATGCCGAGCCACGGGGACAGGAAGGTCCCGAGGATGCCGAGGACGTAGACGACCGGGCTGAGCTTGCCCTTGACGTCACGCCCGACGGCCTGGCGCAGCAGGCTGGCGGAGCCCTCGCGGCGGAAGATCGCCAGCTGCAGCACGTAGTACGCCAGGGCGGCCAGCAAGAGGTTGACGCCGTAGATCCCGACGGGGAGTGCCGCGAACCGGGTGTCGTCCATCCACGCCGTGGTGAACGGGACGAGCGAGAGCATGAACAGCAGGGCGAGGTTGGCCCAGAGGATCGCACCGCTCACGTGTCGGACGAGCTGGAACATGTGGTGGTGGTTGTTCCAGTAGATGCCGATGTAGACGAAGCTCAGCAGGTACGTGAGCAGCCCCACGAGCGACGGCCGTAGGGCCTCGAGCGTCGGCTCCTCGGGCACCTTGAGCTCGAGCACCATGATCGTGATGAGGATCGCCAGGACCCCGTCGCTGAACGCCTCGAGCCGCCCGGTCCGCATGCCGCGAGTCTAGGTGCGGGTTCGGCAACCTGGCTCTGTCCCAGCCACGTCGGCTTCCGATGCGTGAGTCGTGTGAGTGCGCAAGGCGGGACTTGAACCCGCACGCCCGAGGGCACGGCATCCTAAGTGCCGCGTGTCTGCCATTCCACCACTTGCGCGCGGCGCCCACTGTAGTGGTGCCCGCACTGCCCCGAAGGGCGGTGCCCGTGACAGCACCGGCGGATCCGCCCTGTCCGAGACGGGGCCTACTGTGGAGCCCATGGCAGCACCAGCTCTCGGCGCCCACGTCGACCAGGCCGACCCGATCACCGCAGCCAAGGAGCGCGGCGCCACCATCGCGCAGTTCTTCCTCGGCGACCCGCAGGGCTACAAGGGCCCGGAGTGGGAGTACCCCGGCGGCGCCGAAGCCCTGCGGGCCGACGCCGAGGCGGCCGGCATCGAGCTGTACGTGCACGCGCCGTACCTCATCAACGTGGCGACGACGAACAACCGGATCCGCATCCCGAGCCGCAAGCTCCTCCAGCAGCACATGGATGCGGCGGCCTCGATCGGCGCCAAGGGCCTGATCGTGCACGGCGGCCACGTCAACAAGGCCGACGACCCCGAGAAGGGCTTCGACAACTGGCGCAAGGCCGTGGAGGCCACCGACATCAAGATCCCGCTGCTCATCGAGAACACCGCCGGCGGCGACAACGCGATGGCACGGCACCTCGACCGGATCGGTCGCCTCTGGGAGGCGATCTCGGGAGCCGAGGGCTTCGAGGACGTGGGGTTCTGCCTCGACACCTGCCACGCCCACGCCGGCGGCAACGACCTGTCGACCATCGTCGACGACGTCCGGGCCATCACCGGGCGCATCGACCTGGTGCACTGCAACGACAGCCGCGACGAGTTCGGCTCCGGCGCCGACCGCCACACCAACCTCGGCTCTGGCCTGATCGAGCTCGAGCAGGTGGCCGCCGTGGTGAAGGCGGCCGGGGCGCCGGTCATCGTGGAGACGCCCGGTGGGCTCGAGGGTCAGTCGGCCGACCTCGACTGGCTCCGCGAGCAGCTCGCCTAGCTCCCGAGCAGCTCGCGCAGGTGGGGCACCATCGCGCGGAAAGCCTTGCCGCGGTGGGAGATCGCGTTCTTCTCCTCCTTGGACAGCTCGGCGCAGTGACGCCCGTCGCCCTCCACCACGAGGATCGGGTCGTAACCGAAACCGTTGGTGCCCTTGGGTTCCCGGGCGATGGAACCCGGCATACGCCCCTCCGCGGAGCGGGTGGTGCCGTCGGGCAGCGCGAGCACGGCGGCGCACACGAACGCCGCGCCGCGGTGCTCGTCCTTGACGTCGGAGAGCTGGTCGAGCAGCAGCTCGAGGTTGGCCCGGTCGTTGCCGTGGCTGCCCGCCCAGCGGGCGCTGAAGATGCCGGGCGCCCCACCGAGCACGTCGACGGCCAGTCCGGAGTCGTCGGCGATCGAGGGCAGGCCGGTGGCCTCCGCGACCGCGACGGCCTTGAGGCGGGCGTTCTCCTCGAAGGTCACGCCGTCCTCGACCACGTCGGGCGCGTTCGGGAAGTCGGAGGCACCCACGATCTCGAGGCCCAGCTCGTCGCAGACGTCGGCCAGGATGTGCCGCAGCTCGACGACCTTGTGCCGGTTCTGGGTGGCGAGGACCAGCTTGCTCATCGCAGCCGCTCCCGAGGGGTCGCGGTCAGCGCGGCCTCCTGCATCGCGGTCAGGTCGGCGCAGCCCTTGGCGGCCAGGTCGAGGAGCGTGTTGAGCAGGTCGCGGTCGAACGGCTTGCCCTCGGCGGTGCCCTGCACCTCGACGTACTCCCCGGAGCCCGTCATGACGACGTTCATGTC
The DNA here is from genome assembly GCF_900111375.1 of Pedococcus cremeus. Taxonomy (GTDB): domain Bacteria; phylum Actinomycetota; class Actinomycetes; order Actinomycetales; family Dermatophilaceae; genus Pedococcus_A; species Pedococcus_A cremeus. Next base: position 148,565 of record NZ_FOHB01000003.1, on the reverse strand, counting down.
GGTGCCGGCGTTCACGTCTTCGGGGTAGTCGAGGTCGAGCACCGGCTCGCCGTTCACGATGCCGACGGAGATCGCGGACACCGAGCCGGTGAGCGGTGCGGCGGTCGCGGACAGCAGCTTCTTGGAGCGGGCGTCCTCGATGGCGTCGACGAGCGCCACGTAGGCGCCGGTGATCGCCGCGGTGCGGGTGCCGCCGTCGGCCTGGAGCACGTCACAGTCGAGCACGATGGTGTTCTCGCCCAGGGCCTTGGTGTCGATGATCGCGCGCAGGCTGCGGCCGATGAGGCGGGAGATCTCGTGCGTGCGTCCGCCGACCCGGCCCTTGCGGGACTCGCGGTCGCTGCGGGTGTTGGTCGAGCGCGGCAGCATCTCGTACTCGGCGGTGACCCAGCCGGTGCCCTGGCCCTTGAGCCAGCGCGGCACCCCCGCGGTGAACGAGGCGGCGCAGAGCACCCGCGTGCGGCCGAACTCCACCAGGACGCTGCCCTCGGCGTGGTCGAGCCAGTTGCGGGTGATCCGCACCTCGCGGAGCTGGTAGGGGGCGCGGCCGTCGTGACGAGTCATGGCCGCAAGGCTAGCGACTGCTCCCGACGTCGCTGTGCGGGGACCTTCGGCTCTGGGACGCCGTTCGGGCCCCGGCGGACGCTGAGGTCATGGAGCGGTTGGAGCACACCGCGGACCTCGGCCCCCTCGCGTCGGCGGCTGCCACGGCCGAGGGCGAGGCGCGCGGCACGCGGGTCGACCTCGACAACGTGTCCAAGCGCTACCAGGTCGGTGACGTGACGGTCACAGCGCTCGACGACGTCAGCCTGCACGTGGACGAGATGGCCTTCGTGGTGGTGCTCGGGCCCTCCGGGAGCGGCAAGACCACGCTGCTCAACCTCATCGGCGTGCTCGACACCCCCACCGAGGGCCGGGTCGCCATCAACGGCCAGGACCTGAGCCGGGCCTCCCGCCGGGAGATGTTCGACTTCCGCCGGCGCAGCGTCTCGTTCATCTTCCAGACGTTCAACCTCTTCCCCGGCCTCACGGCGCTGGAGAACGTGCAGTTCGGGGCGGACGTCGCCGGGCGCACCGACGCCGAGGCCGTCGCGCGCGAGGTGCTCGAGCGGGTCGGCCTCGGCGGCCGCGTCCAGCACTTCCCCCACCAGCTGTCCGGTGGTGAGCAGCAGCGGGTGGCCATCGCCCGGGCACTGGCCACCGAGAACCCCATCCTGCTGGCGGACGAGCCCACCGGGGAGCTCGACTTCACCACCGGTGTGCAGATCCTCCAGCTGCTGCAGGCGCAGGCCGAGGCAGGCAAGTCGGTGCTGGTGGTGAGCCACAACCGAGAGATCTCACGGATCGCCGACCGGGTCATCGAGCTCTCGAGCGGCCGCCTCGTCCGCGACGGACCGCCCGTCGGCGGCAAGCGGCGGGCCGACGAGCTGCGCTGGTAGGCCGCGATGACCCGGGCCAGGGCGCGCCTGTGGTTGCGGTGGTCGTGGCGCGACCTGCGGCGCCGCTGGGTCCTCGTCACGGCCCTCGCACTGGTCATCGCGCTCGGCACCGGGGCCTTCGCCGGGCTCGGTGGCACGACGGCCTGGCGGATCGCGTCGCAGGACGCCAGCTACGCGTCGCTGCGGATGCACGACCTGAAGGTGCGCCTGCCCGACGGCGGGTTCGCCCCGCAGGGAGCCCTCCTGAAGGCACTCGGCTCCCTCCCGTCCTCCGGTGACGTCCAGGCGGCCGACGAGCGCCTCGTCGTACCCACCCAGGTGGATGCCAGCCACGGCCCCGCCAGCGTGCTCGTCCCCGGAGAGCTCGTCGGCCAGTCGGTCACGGCGCGGGTCGACACCGTCCACGTCGGCGCCGGGCGGTCCCTCGCCCCCACCGACGACGGCCTGCCGACAGCGGTCCTGGAGTCCAAGTTCGCCGGGGTCCACCACCTGCCGGCCTCCGGCCCGCTGGTGCTGAGCGGCGGTCAGCGGCTCACCTACGTGGGCACCGGCTACTCCCCCGAGTACTTCCGCATCACCGGCCACAGCGGGCAGGTGCTCGGAGACTCCGGGTATGCCGTGCTCTACCTGCCGCTGCGCAGCGCCCAGCAGGTGTCGGGCCACCCGGGCCAGGTCAACGACCTGGTGCTGCGTCTGCGCCCGGGCGCGGACCGTGACCGGCTCCGGCGCGAGCTGGCGGCAGTGGTGGCCCCGATCGGCGGCACGGTCACCACCCGGGACGACGACATCGTCTACCGGGGCCTCTACGCCGACGCGCGCAACGACCAGACCACCTGGAACACCTTCGCCCTGCTGATCCTGCTCGGCGCCGCGTTCGCCTGCTTCAACCTGGTGACCCGGATGATCGAGGCCCAGCGCCGGGAGCTGGGGGTCGGGATGGCCCTCGGGGTGACCCCCGCGACGCTCGCCATCCGTCCCCTGCTGGTGGGCGTGCAGATCGCCGTGGCCGGTGTCGCCGCCGGCGTCGGCGTGGGCTGGCTCATGGGGCTCGCGATGCGCCGGGAGTTCGAGGGCCTCCTGCCCCTGCCGGTGTGGCTCACGCCGTTCCAGACGACACGCTTCCTCCAGGCCGCGGCGCTCGGGTTCATCATCCCGGTGGTGGCCACGGTGCTGCCGCTGCGACGGGCCCTGCGGCTCCAGCCGGTGGAGGCCATCCGCACCAGCGTGTACGCATCCTCCGGCTCGCGCGGCGCCGGCCGCCTGGTCCGCCGGGTCCGGCTCCCGGGCCGCAGCTGGTGGTCGATGCCGCTGCGCAACGTGGTGCGGGCTCCACGCCGGACGCTGCTCACCGCACTCGGCATCGCAGCCGCGGTCACCTGTCTCGTCGCGGTCCTCGGCCTGCTGGACACCTTCACCGCGGTGAAGGACCGGAGCAGCGCCGAGGTCGAGCGCACGTCCGCCCAGCGGCTCACCGTCTCGCTGGACCGCTTCTACCCGAGCTCCTCCGAGGTGGTCCGGGGGGTGGCGCAGGCACCGGGCGCCGGCGACGTGAGCGGGTCGGTGCGGCTGCCGGCCACCGTCACCTCGCGTGGACAGACGGTCGAGGTGGTGGTGGAGGTGCTCGACCTCGGCAACCGCGTCTGGTCACCCAGCCTCGCCGAAGGCAGCCGGGCCACCGCCGCTGACGGAATCATTCTGTCGCGCAAAGCCGCCCACGACCTCCGGGTCGGAGTCGGCGACACCGTCGACGTGCGGCACCCGGTGCTCTCCCCCACGGGCCTGACCCTCGCCACCACCCCCTTCCGCGTCAGCGGGCTGCACCCCCACCCCCTCCGCGCGTACGCCTACATCGACTCGCGGTGGGCCGCCTCCATGGGCCTGGCCGGCACGGTCAACACCCTCGCGGTCGTGCCGGCCAAGGACACCTCGCAGTCGGCCCTCGTGCGCACCCTGTTCGCCCGCCCCGGTGTGAGCGCCGTCGAACCGGCGGCAGGTTTCGCCCAGATGGTCGAGAGCCGGCTCGACGAGTTCACCGGCATCCTGCGGGTCATCGAGGTGGCGCCCCTCCTCCTCGCGCTGCTCATCGCCTTCAACGCCGCCAGCCTCAGCGCCGACGAACGCGCCCGCGACAACGCGACCATGTTCGCCTTCGGCCTCCCGCCACGGGTGGTCTCGGGGATGGGGATGGCGGAGAACGCCGTCATCGGCGCCCTCGGTGCCCTCGTCGGGCTCGGGGGCGGCTGGCTGGCGCTGACCTACCTCGTCGCGGGCTTCGACACCGTCATGCCCGAGGTCGAGATCGACCCCACGGTGTCGACGGCCACGTGGTTGCTGACCTTCGGCCTCACCGTCGTGGTGGTCAGCCTGGCGCCGCTGCTGAGCACCCGCCGGCTGCGCCGGATGGACATCCCGGCCACGCTGCGCGTCGTCGAGTGACAGACCCGCGTCAGAAATCGTCGTCAGGCGTCGGGGTGAGGGATCGTCCTCAGGCCCTCGGCGTCAGGCGTCGGCGTGCTCGGGCGGCCAGACCACGGCGAAGCGCTCGAAGACGACCTCCAGGCTGTCGTCGTAGTCCAGGCCCATCTTGGTGCAGATGCGCTGCCAGTAGCCGCGGTGGGCGTCGAGCCACCAGTCGCGGGTCCGCTCCCCCTCGCCCTCGTCGTAGGCGAACGCCTCGTCGACGCTGGTGACCGGACCGACGCGCAGCTCCACCGAGCGCAGCACCAGGCGCGGGTTGCCCTTGCCGTCGCAGGCGATCCAGTGCGACCCGATGCGCGGCAGTGCCTCGTCGCCGTCGGCGAACTCCGCGACCAGGGCGGCCGTCGCGCGCTTGGGCCCGTCGAGCACCTCGGTGAGCAGCTCGTCGGCCATCTCCGGTGAGTCACCGAAGTGCTCGGCCGGTGGGGACTCGGTGTCCGTGTGCCGGCCCGGGTGGGCCCGGCGGTAGTCGTCCCACATCCGCTCGGCGGCCGCCTCGTCGATCCTGATCACAGCGCCACCCTAGAGTCCGCGCAGGGGTCGTCGTCGCCGGTTCGGCCAGCTGGCGTCGTCGCTAGATCGTGTACGTGGCGTCGGGTCGGGCCAGCTCGACCTCGCCCGGCCACACCGCCGCAGCCTGCGCCCGGCACACGGCCGGGTCGTTCCACGAGGGCAGGTGGGTCAGCATCAGCCGCGACACTCCCCCGGCGTCGAGCGCGGCCTGGGCTGCGCGGCTGCCGGAGAGGTGGATGTCGCGCGTGGTGTCGCGGCCGTCGACGAAGGCCGAGTCGGCGAGCACGAGGTCGGCACCGGTGAACAGCGGCGTCAGCGCCTCGCACGAGTCGGTGTCGCCGCTGTAGGCGAGCACGCGACCGCCGGCCTCGACCCGGAACCCGTAGGTCTCGACGGGGTGGTTGACCCGGAACGGGGTCACGGTGAACGGCCCGACGGTGACCGCTTCCTGGTCGGTGAGGCCCTGGAAGTCGAACTCCTTGTGCATCCCGCCGTCCTCGAGCCCGTGGTAGGCCAGCTCGATCCGCTCGGCGGTGTCCTTGGGCCCGTAGACCGGCAGCGGGTCGTCCAGCGCACCGGACGGCTCGTACTTGCGCGCGACGTAGAGGCCGAGCAGGTCGACGCAGTGGTCGGGGTGCAGGTGGCTCACCATCACGGCGTCGAGGTCGGCGGGGTCGATGTGCCGCTGCAGCGCGCCGAGGGCGCCGCTGCCGAGGTCGAGCAGCAGGTTGACGTCGCGGCCGTCCTGCTCGGCGCGGAGCAGGTAGCTCGACGCCGGTGAGTTCGGCCCGGCGAACGACCCGGAGCAGCCGACGATGGTCAACCTCATGCGGGCACCACCGCCTCGGGACGGGCCGCGACGACCTCGGGCCCGAGGAAGCGCCGGGCCAGCCGGGCGAACTCGTCGGGGTCACCGGTCGTGAGGAACTCGTGCCGCGGCTCGGGCAGGTGGTCGGGGCGCAGCGCGTCGCCGTCGGCGAGGAGGCGGAAGACGTCCTTGGCCGTCTCCTCGGCGCTCGAGACGAGGGTGACGCCGTCGCCCATGACGTAGGAGATGACGCCCGTGAGCAGCGGGTAGTGGGTGCAGCCCAGGATGAGCGTGTCGACGGCGTGGGCCTGCACCGGGGCGAGGTACTCGCGCGCCACACCGAGCAGCTCGGGCCCGCTCGTCACGCCCGCCTCGACGAACTCGACGAACCGCGGGCAGGGCTGCGACGTCACCTGTACGTGCGGGGCAGCCGCGAACGCGTCGATGTAGGCACCCGACTGGTGCGTGCCCTTGGTGGAGATGACACCGACACGCTGGTTGCGCGTGGCGGCCGCGGCACGACGCACGGCGGGGCGGATCACCTCGACCACCGGCACGTCGTAGCGCTCGCGGGCGTCGTGGAGCACGGCCGCGCTGGCCGTGTTGCACGCGATGACCAGTGCCTTCACGCCGCGCTCGACGAGCCGGTCGAGGCACTCGAGGGCGTACTCGCGGGTCTGCGCGATCGGCTTGGGGCCGTACGGCTGGCGAGCGGTGTCGGCGAGGTAGATGACCGGCTCGTGGGGCAGCTGGTCGAGGACGGCCCGGGCCACGGTCAACCCGCCGTAGCCGGAGTCGAAGATCCCGATCGGTGCATCTGCCACCGGACAAATGTAGGCCGGGGCACCGTCAGCGCTCGCATCGACAGCCCGTCACGTCGGTCACAGAGTCGGTCACCACGTGGGTCACCGTGTTGGTCACCAGGTCGGTCACACTGGTGGGACGGTGCGGACGGCTCACCGGTTCAGCGCGTGCGCGAGGGTCTGCTGCAGCCAGGTGAGGAAGTCGTAGACGGCCAGCGCGTAGACCGCCGGGTCGTCGTCGTCGAGCGAGGAGACCTGCTCCTCGATCAGCTCGAGGTCCTCGTCGGTGCGCAGCCCGAGCCGCTCACCGAGCACCAGCCGCACGTCGGTGAGCGCCACGACGAGGGCCACGGCCTGCGGCTGGTCGAGCTCGACCCGCTGCTCCTCCGCCCCGGAGAGGGCGGCGATCGCTGTCGACAGGTTGGCCGTCTTGCGGGCCCGCAGGCCGTGCTCGGTGAAGCGGCGGAACTCCGCCGCGATCTGCTCGTCCTCGCGGTGCGCAGGCGGCAGCAGGCGGTCGAGGGCGGGGTCGCGGTCCTCCAGCGCCCCCGGCGAGGCCGGCGCACCGGGCACCTGGTCCTCAGGTGAGACCGAGACGCCCCAACCGGAGCCCCCGAGCCCAGCGACGATCTGGTCGAAGGCGTCGCCCCCCTGCTCCTTCGCCGACCGGCTCGCCGAGTCACCGCCGGGCTCGTCCGGCTCGAGGAGCTCGCGCACCTGCTCCATGAGCCCGACGACGAGGCCGCGCTCCACCGCGTCCAGCTTGGCCACGAAGAGCTCGCCCTTGCGCTTGAACCCGCGCGCCACTCAGCGGTCCTTCTGGAACGTGGCCCACAGGCCGTAGCCCTGGAGGGCCTCGGTGTCGGCCTCCATCTTCTCGCGCGCGCCGGTCGAGACCACGGCCCTGCCCTTGACGTGGACGTCCATCATCAGCTTCTCGGCCTTGGTGCGGGAGTAGCCGAAGTAGGTCTGGAAGACGTAGGTGACGTAGGACATCAGGTTCACGGGGTCGTTCCACACCAGCGTGATCCACGGGACGTCGAGCTCGGACTCCTCGCTGGTGGAGACGCTCTCCTGCTCTACGGGGGCGATCGACACGACCCCACAATAGGCTGCCGTCGTGACTGCATCGGCACCCAGCACGGCACTGCTCACCGACCACTACGAGCTCACCATGGTGGAGGCTGCGCTGCGCAGCGGGGCGGCCTCGCGCGAGTGCGTCTTCGAGGTCTTCGCACGCCGCCTGCCCGAGGGCCGTCGCTACGGCGTCGTCGCCGGCACCGGCCGCCTGCTCGACGCCATCGAGAGCTTCCGCTTCTCCGACCAGGAGATCGACCACCTCCGGCGCACCACCGTGGTCGACGACACGACCCTGGAGTTCCTCGCGTCCTACCGGTTCCAGGGCGACATCTGGGGCTACGCCGAGGGCGAGTGCTACTTCCCCTACTCCCCCGTGCTGGTCGTCGAGTCCGACTTCGCCCACGGCGTCATCCTCGAGACCCTGGTGCTCAGCATCCTCAACCACGACAGCGCGGTTGCCAGCGCCGCGTCGCGGATGACCTCGGCGGCCGGTGACCGGCCCTGCATCGAGATGGGCTCGCGGCGCACCCACGAGGAGGCGGCCGTGGCCGCCGCCCGCGCGGCATACATCGCCGGCTTCGCCACCACCTCCAACCTGGAGGCCGGCCGCCGCTACGGCGTGCCCACCGCGGGCACCGCAGCCCACGCGTTCACCCTGCTGCACGACGACGAGCGCGAGGCGTTCGCGGCCCAGGTGGAGGCGCTGGGCAAGGGCACCACCCTGCTCGTCGACACCTACGACGTCGCCAGCGCCGTGCGGACCGCCGTCGAGATCGCCGGCCCGCAGCTGGGCGCGGTGCGCCTCGACTCCGGCGACCTGCTGAGCCAGGCCCGGGAGGTGCGCGCCCTGCTCAACGACCTCGGCAACCAGGACACCAGGATCGTCGTGACCTCCGACCTCGACGAGTACGCCATCGCCGGGCTGGCCGCCGGACCGGTCGACCTGTACGGCGTGGGCACCTCCCTGGTCACCGGGTCCGGTGCCCCCACGGCCGGGATGGTCTACAAGCTGGTGGCCCGCACCGACGACAGCGGCACCATGGTCAGCGTCGCCAAGAAGAGCAAGGACAAGCAGTCCGTCGGCGGCCGCAAGTACGCCCTGCGGCGGCTGAACGCCAAGGGGTGCGCCGAGGCCGAGGTCATCGGGCTCGGCGAGACGCCGGCCGACGACGGCGACGACCGGCCGCTGCTGGTGCCCCTCGTGCGGGACGGCGAGGTCGTCGGCCGCGAGAGCTGCACCATCGAGGCCGCCCGTGCCCGGCACGAGGCCTCCCGCGCCGAGCTGCCCGCGGCCGCGCACCGCCTCCAGCGCGGCGAGCCGGCCGTCCCCACCCTCTTCGAGGACAACCTGCCCTGACCGCACTAGCGTGGTGGACATGCCCGAGTCCCCGCGCGCGCTGATCATCGTCGACGTCCAGAACGACTTCTGCGAGGGCGGTTCGCTCGCCGTGGCGGGCGGGGCCGAGACCGCGCGCCGGATCAGCGAGCACGTGGCTGCGCACGGGGCCGAGTATGCCGCGGTGGTGGCCACCGCCGACTGGCACGAGGACCCGGGCCCGCACTTCAGCGACGAGCCCGACTTCGTCGAGTCGTGGCCGGCCCACTGCCGAGCCGGCAGCGACGGCGCCCTGTTCCACCCGCACGCCGCGGGGGCGCTCGACGCCGTGGACGCCGTCTTCCGCAAGGGTCACCACAGCGCCGCCTACAGCGGCTTCGAGGGCCTCACCGTCGAGCCCGACGGGCAGGTCGGCCTGGCCGCCTGGCTGCGCGGCCGCGACGTCGAGGAGGTGCACGTCGTGGGCATCGCCACCGACCACTGTGTGCGGGCCACCGCCCTCGACGCCGCGACCGAGGGCTTCGCCACGACCGTGCTGCTGGACCTGACCGCCGGCGTCGCGCCGGAGACCACCGAGCGGGCCCTGCTGCAGCTGCGCGACGCCGGCGTCACGCTCGCCTAGCTGGCCTACGCCCGGATGAAGTACGCCCGGCTGACGCGGCGGGGCCGGCACGGCAGCTGGGGAGGCCCGCAGCCCGGGAGGCCCCTGGACGCACGGCGAGGCCCCGGCTGACGTGCTGAGTCGGTCGGGGCCTCGTCTCTTGCGCCCGGTAGGACATTGCCGGGCTCGCGCTGGGTGGTCCACCTTTCCCGTCCTCGTCGGGGACCGGTCCTCCGGCTTTCCCGGCAGGTGAGGGTCTCGCAGTCCAGCGTGGTCGCTCCCGGTGACTGGTCGCCGTCCCGCTGGCCGGCGGGACCGCTCTCCTTGACCAGGTGCGGCAGTACCTTTATCTCTCCGGAGATCGGTTGTGCGACAGGGACTTTGGTCCCCACGCGCGACCGACCGGCGTGTCGTTCACGACCGCTGCAGCACCACCTTGAGCGCACTGGTTTCCGCGGCCCGCGCGAACACGTCGTAGGCCTCCATGAACTGCTCGAGCGCGAAGTGGTGGGTCACGAACTTGGCGGACTCGAGCTGGCGGCTGGTCACCAGGCGCAGCAGGGTCGGCGTCGAGTAGGTGTCGACCAGCCCCGTGGTGATGGTGACGTTCTTGATCCAGAGGTCCTCGAGGTGCAGCGAGGCCGGCGCGCCGTGCACGCCCACGTTGGCGACGCGGCCGCCGGGGCGGATGAGCTCGGCGCACTGCTCGAAGGAGGCCGGCACACCGACCGCCTCGATGGCGGTGTCGGCACCGAGGCCACCAGTGAGCTCCTTGACCACCGCGACTGCGTCCTCCTTCGAGGCGTTGACCACCACGTCGGCGCCGAACCGCTTCGCCGCCTCCAGGCGGGAGTCGGCCAGGTCGATGGCCACGACGTGGGCGGGGCTGAAGAGCTTGGCGCCCATGATGGCGGCGAGCCCGATCGGGCCCGACCCGACCACGGCCACGGTGTCACCGGGGCGCACCGCACCGTTGAGGACGCCGACCTCGTAGCCCGTGGGCAGGATGTCGGCCAGCATCAGGACCTCCTCGTCGCTGACGCCCTCGGGCACGAGGTAGGTCGAGGTGTCGGCGAAGGGGACGCGGACCTTCTCGGCCTGGGTGCCGTTGATCTTGTGGCCGAGGATCCAGCCACCGCCGCCGAGGCACTGGCCGTACATGCCCTCACGGCAGTACCGGCAGGCACCACAGGCGGTGATGCAGGACACGAGCACGTGGTCGCCGACCTTGACGTTCTTGACGCCGGCCCCGACCCGCTCGACGGTGCCGACAGCCTCGTGGCCGAGGATGCGACCGTCGGTGACGGCGGGCACGTCACCCTTGAGGATGTGCAGGTCGGTCCCGCAGATGGTCACGGCGTCGACGCGGACGATGGCGTCGGTGTCGTCGATGATCTGGGGATCAGGCACTTCCTCCCACGCCTTGTTCCCGGGTCCGTGGTAGATGACTGCGAACATGGTTGCTCCTCCTGCGTCCTCATGGCGGTTGGCACCTCCACGCTAGGAAGCGCCCGTGGTGGCGGGCAGTGCCGTAGGTCCCCTGGCAGCCGACCTCACAGGCGTGCGCCGTGCGCTGTGCGGTGACCGTTACGGACGTTTAACGGCGGGCGCGCCGACGGGTAACACGCGCTCGGCAGGGTGAGCCGCGTCCCCTCCCCGGCACCGGACCCCAGCGTCCCCGCCGTCACCCAAGGAGCCACCATGACCGCGACTCCCCGGGCCAGCCTCTCCTCGCTCGAGGCCCCCGCCCTCCCGGCGCCGTCGACGCCCGCCGTGCCGGTGCACCGCGCCGGCCGGTGGATCGACCACTGGGACCCCGAGGACGCCGTCTTCTGGCGCGGCGGGGGTCGCTCCATCGCCCGCCGCAACCTCACCCTGTCGGTCTACGCCGAGTTCCTGGGGTTCTGCGTCTGGGCGCTGTGGAGCGTCGTCGTGCCTCAGCTGCCGGCGGCCGGTTTCGACCTCACCCTCGACCAGCAGTTCTGGCTGATCGCCGTGCCCAGCCTGGTCGGGGCGACCCTGCGGATCCCCTACACCTTCGCGGTGCCCGTCTTCGGCGGCCGCAACTGGACCGTCGTCTCCGCCCTGCTGCTGCTCGTCCCCGCCCTGGCCCTCACCTGGGCCGTGTCCGACCCGCAGCGGTCGTTCGGGGTGCTGCTCGCCTGTGCCGCCCTGGCCGGCTTCGGCGGTGGGAACTTCGCCTCCTCGATGACCAACATCTCGTTCTTCTTCCCGGAAGCGGAGAAGGGAAAGGCGTTGGGCCTCAATGCCGCCGGGGGCAACCTCGGCACCGGCGTGGTGCAGCTGCTCGTGCCGGCGGTCATCGCGGTCGGCGCCAGTGTGCACCTCGAGAGAGCCGGCCTGGCGTTCGTGCCGCTGGCCCTGCTGGCCGCCGTCCTCGCGTGGCGCGGCATGGACAACCTGACCGGCGTGCGGTCCGACTTCCGCAGCTTCGCCGCCGCCACGAGGAACCCGCACACGTGGGTCATCTCGTTCCTCTACATCGGCACGTTCGGGTCGTTCATCGGCTACTCCGGCGCCTTCCCCACGCTGCTGAAGACGCAGTTCCCCGAGGTGTCGACGTCCATCGCGTTCCTCGGTGCCCTCGTCGGCGCGCTGACCCGCCCGCTCGGCGGCATGGTGGCCGACCGGCTCGGCGGTGCGCGCGTGACCATCGCCTCCTTCGCGGTGCTCGCGGTCGGAGCCCTGGGGGCGGTCACCGGGCTGCGGCTGCACAGCTTCTGGCTCTTCTTCGCCGCCTTCATGGTGCTGTTCACGGGCGCCGGCGTCGGCAACGGTGCGACCTACCGGATGATCCCGGCGGTCTTCCGTGCGGGCGTCAGCGGCCCGGACCGGCTGGCCGCGGCGCGCAAGTCGGCGGCAGGCTGCATCGGCATCGCCGGCGCGGTCGGTGCCTACGGCGGCTTCCTCATCCCCCGGGGCTTCGCCATGGCGAAGGAGGCCTACGGCTCGCTGGTCCCCGCCCTGTGGGTCTTCGTCGCGGCCTACCTCGTCATGGCGACCCTGACGTATGCCGTGTACGCGCGGCGCGGGGCGGCCCTCGCCGCCGAGAAGGTGTGAGGCCCGTGACCGCGAGCGGCGTGAGCACGCACTGCCCCTACTGCGCGCTGCAGTGCGCACAGGCCCTCACCCCGGTGGCCGGTGGGGTCGAGGTGGACGGGCGCGACTTCCCCACCAACCGGGGCGGGCTGTGCCGCAAGGGCTGGACCTCGGCCGCCGTGCTGCGGGCGCCCGACCGACTCACCACGCCGCTGGTGCGCGGCACCGACGGTGCCCTCCGGCCCGCCTCGTGGGAGGAGGCCCTCGACCTGGTGGCCGAGCGCCTGCTCCGGACCCGGCAGGTGCACGGCGCCGACGCCGTCGCCGTCTTCGGCGGCGGCGGGCTGACCAACGAGAAGGCCTACCAGCTGGGCAAGTTCGCGCGGGTCGCGCTCGGCACCGCGAACATCGACTACAACGGCCGATTCTGCATGTCGAGCGCCGCCGCGGCGGCCAACCGGTCGCTCGGCCTCGACCGGGGGCTCCCCTTCCCCCTCGCCGACCTGGGCGGCGCCGGCGCGGTGCTGCTGCTCGGCAGCAACCTCGCCGAGACGATGCCGCCGGCCGTGCAGCACCTGGCCGGTGCCCGCGCACGGGGCGGACTCGTGGTGGTGGACCCGCGCCGGAGCGCCACCGCCCGGCTCGTGGAGGGCGGCCAGGGCCTGCACCTGCAACCGGTGCCCGGCACCGACCTCGTGGTGCTGCTCGCCCTGCTGCACGTCGTGCTGGCCGAGGGGCTGGCCGACGCGGCATACGTGCAGGAGCGCACGTCCGGCCTGGCCGACGTGCAGCGCTCCGTCGCCGCCTGGTGGCCCGAACGGGCCGAGCGCGAGTGCGGGGTGCCGGCCGGCCTGCTGCGCCGCACCGCCCGCCTGCTCGCCGCGGCGAGCCCCACGCACGGCGGACCCGGCGCGTACGTGCTGACCGGGCGCGGCGTCGAGCAGAGCTCGCAGGGCACCGCCACCGTCACGGCGGCGATCAACCTCGCGCTGGCCCTCGGGCTGCCGGGACGAGTCGGCTCGGGCTATGGCGCCCTCACCGGGCAGGGCAACGGCCAGGGCGGCCGGGAGCACGGCCAGAAGGCCGACCAGCTGCCCGGCTACCGCATGGTCGACGACCCGGCCGCCCGGGCGCACGTGGCCGCGGTCTGGGGCGTCGCGCCGGAGTCGCTGCCCGGCAAGGGGCTTCCCGCCGTCGAGCTGCTCCGGTCCATCGGCACCGACGGTGGTCCCCGGGCTCTGCTCGTGCACGGCTCCAACCTCGCGGTGAGCGCCCCCAACGTGGACGAGGTCCGGCGGCGACTGCGCGGCCTCGACCTGCTCGTCGTCTGCGATTTCGTGCCGTCGGAGACGGCCCAGCTCGCCGACGTCGTGCTGCCGGTGACGCAGTGGGCCGAGGAGGAGGGCACCCTGACCTCCCTCGAGGGCCGGGTGATCCGGCGCCGGAAGGTGCTCGACCCGCCGGACGGCGTGCGGTCGGAGCTGTGGGTCTGGTCCGAGCTGGCCCGGCGGCTGGGCTCCCCCGGCGTCTTCGACACCGACCCGGCCGCGGTGTTCGACGAGCTGGCCCGCGCCAGCGCCGGTGGCCGAGCCGACTACAGCGGGCTGAGCCACGAGCGGCTCGACACCGGCGAGGCGCTCCACTGGCCGTGCCCAGCGACGTCGGGCGCGCCGCACCCGGGCACCCCCCGGGTCTTCACCGACCGCTTCCCGACGCCCGACGGCCGCGCCCGGCTCGTGCCGGTGGACCACCACGGCCCGCTCGACGACGTCCGCCCCGACGCCCCGGTCTACCTCGTCACCGGCCGCGTGCTGCAGCACTACCAGTCGGGCGCCCAGACCCGGCGGGTGCCCGAGCTGGCCGCCGAGGTGCCGCAGCCCTGGGTCGAGCTGCACCCGCTGCTCGCCCTGCGCCTCGGGGTCGAGGACGCCGCACCGGTGCGCCTCACCGGGCGAAGAGGCCGGCTGACCGCCGCGGCCCGGGTCACCGACACCATCCGCCCCGACACGGTGTTCATGCCCTTCCACTGGGGCGGGGCCGAGAGCGTCAACCTGCTCACCAACGACGCCACCGACCCGGTCTCGGGCATGCCCGAGTTCAAGGTGTGCGCGGTCGACGTGCAGGCCGGAGCCCCGAGAGGGGCGCGCGCATGACCCGCGTCGTGGTGGTCGGCAACGGCATGGTCGGGTCCCGGTTCGTCGAGGACCTGCTCGCCGCAGACACTGCCGGCCGGTTCACCGTCACCGTGCTCGGAGCCGAGGCGTGTGAGCCCTACAACCGCGTGCTGCTCAGCGAGGTGCTGGCGGGACGCTACGGTCTGGGCTCGCTGACCCTGCCGACCCCGCAGGACCCCCGGCTCGACATCCGGCTCGGCACCGCGGCGGTCGCGATCGACCGCGGCGACCGGTCGGTGCTCGACACCGACGGGGTGCGGCACCGCTACGACCGACTTGTCCTGGCCACCGGCGCGGCGGCGCGCATCCCCCCTCTGCGCGGGCTGGCGCCCGACCCGGCCACGCTGCCCCGCGGCGTGCACCCGCTGCGGACCATCGACGACGCACGCGAGATCGTCGCCGCCACCCTCAACGCCCGGCGGGCCGTGGTGCTCGGCGCCGGCGTGCTGGGGCTGGAGGCGGCCTGCGGGCTCGCCGATCGAGGAGTGCACGTCACCGTCGTGCACCCCGCCCCGGCCCTCATGGAGCGGCAGCTCGACGGCGACGCGAGCCGGGCCGTCGAGGCCGCGATGGGCAGCCTGGGCATCGAGCACCGGGTCGGCGTCGGCGCCGAGGAGGTCGTGCTCGCCGACGGCGCCCTCACGGGGGTGCGCCTGGCCGACGGCGAGGTGCTCGCGGCCCAGCTCCTCGTGCTCGCCACCGGCACCGTGGCCGCCACCGCCCTCGCCGCCGACGCGGGGCTCGCGACCGACCGCGGCGTCCTGGTGACCGACGCGCTCTCGTGCGCGGCCGACCGGCGCATCCACGCCATCGGCGACTGCGCCCAGCCGCCGGAGGGCGGCAGCGGGCTGGTTGCCCAGGGTTGGGACCAGGCGCGCCGGCTCGCCGCCCTGCTGTCGGGTGCAGCCCCCGCCGTGGCGACCAGGGACGCCACCGGCAACGACGTGGTGCGCCTCAAGGCCAACGGGCTCGACGTCGTCACCATGGGCGTGTGCGGCTCGCAGCGGCCGGACGACAAGGCGCACCGGCAGCTCAGGCTCAGCGACCCGGCCGCCGGTCGCCACGTCGAGGTCGTCGTCTCTGACGGCGTTCTCGTCGGCGCCACCTGCGTCGGTGACGCAGCCGTGGGGGCGGACCTGGTCGCGACGTACACGCGCCGGACGCCCGTGCCGGCCGACCCGGCATACCTGCTGCTGCCCGCCCTGCCCACCGGGGAGGCGACGACCGCCGCGTCCCCGGCCGACCTGCCCGACAGCGCCACGGTGTGCCGCTGCAACAGCGTCACCAAGGGCGCGATCGCGGCGCAGTGGGAGCACGGCAGCCGCACGGTCGAGGAGCTCGCCGCCACCACGCGCGCGACGACGGGCTGCGGCGGCTGCACCCAGGAGGTCTGCGACCTCCTCACCTGGCTCGGGGGCCGCACCGAGGCCTCACAGAACGTCCCGATGGAGGGTGAGATGCGTTTTACGCCCGGGAAACACACGATCCACAGCGCGGAAACCAGCGCTTCCTAACGTCATGGCCATGGAACCCAGAGGCAAGGCGCCCCACCACCTCGTCGTCGTCGGCGGCGGCATGGTGGCCCGTCGGCTCGTCGACGCGCTCCGCGCCCGTGACGGCGAGGGCCGGTGGGCGGTCACCCTGCTGTGCGAGGAGCGGCGGGCGCCCTACGACCGCGTCGCCCTCACGTCGTACTTCACCGGCCGCGACCCGGAGGACCTCGCCCTCGGGGGCCAGGAGATCTGGGACGACCCGCTGGTCACGATCCGGCGCGGGGTGGCCGCCACCGCCATCGACCGGGCGGCGCGGACGGTCACCACCTCCGACGGCCGCACGCTCGGATACGACTCGCTGGTGCTGGCCACCGGCTCGTATGCCGCGGTGCCGCCGGTCCCCGGCCACGACCTGCGCGGCGCCTTCGTCTACCGCACCATCGACGACGTCGCCGACCTGCGCAGCTACGTCGAGTCGCTGCGCGGCGAGCTCGACCGCCCGCTGCGCGGCGCCGTCGTCGGCGGTGGCCTGCTGGGGCTCGAGGCCGCCGGCGCGCTGCGAGCCCTCGACGTCGACGCCACGGTGGTGGAGTTCGCGCCCCGGCTCATGCCGCTGCAGGTCGACGACGGCGGCGGCGAGGCGCTGCGCCGGCTCATCGAGGGCCTCGGCGTCTCGGTGCGCACCGGCACCGCCACGGCCCGGCTCACCGACCACCTCGGCCGGGTCGCGAGGATGCACTTCGCCGACGGTCCGGCGCTCGACGTCGACGTGGTCATCTTCGCCGTCGGCGTGCGGCCCCGCGACGAGCTCGCCCGCGGCGCAGGCCTGGAGGTCGGCGAGCGAGGTGGCGTGGTGGTCGACGACGCCTGCCGCACAAGGGATCCCGCTGTCTGGGCCATCGGCGAGGTCGCCTGCATCGGTGGCCGGTGCCTGGGCCTGGTGTCCCCGGGGTACGCCATGGCCGAGGTCGTGGCCGACCGGCTGCTCGGCGGAGAGGGCACCTTCCCCGGTGCGGACCTCTCCACCAAGCTCAAGCTCCTCGGCGTCGACGTCGCCAGTTTCGGCGACGCCTTCGCGCAGGAGCCCGGCGCCCTCGAGGTCGTCGTCTCCGACCCGGTCGCGGGCGTCTACAAGAAGCTCGTCATGTCGGATGACGCCAAGACGCTGCGCGGCGGCATCCTCGTCGGCGACGCCAGTGCGTATGCCGCCTTGCGGCCCATGGTCGGCCGTGAGCTCGGTGGCGACCCCGTCGCCCACCTGCTCCCCGAGGGCGCGACACCGGCTCCGACCGGCGACCTGCCCGACGACGCGGCCGTCTGTTCGTGCAACAACGTCTCGGCAGGAGCCATCCGCTGCGCCGTCACCGAGGGCGGCTGCACCGACCTGGCCGGGGTGAAGGCCTGCACGAAGGCGGGCACCTCCTGCGGCTCGTGCCTGCCGCTGGTGAAGAGGCTCGTCACCACCGAGCTGGAGAAGTCGGGCGTCGCGGTGAGCAACGCCCTGTGCGAGCACTTCGACCTCTCGCGCGCCCAGCTCTTCGACGTGGTGCGCGTGCAGGGACTCACCTCGTTCAGCGAGATCATCGCCGGTCACGGACGCGGCCGCGGCTGCGACATCTGCAAGCCGGTCATCGGCTCGGTCCTCGCCTCGCTCGGCACGGGCCACATCCTCGACGGCGAGCGGGCCACGCTGCAGGACACCAACGACCACGTGATGGCGAACCTGCAGAAGGACGGCTCCTACTCGGTGGTGCCACGCATCCCCGGCGGCGAGATCACGCCCGAGGGTCTGCTCGTCATCGGCCAGGTCGCCAAGGACTTCGGGCTCTACACGAAGATCACCGGGGGGCAGCGGATCGACCTCTTCGGCGCCCGCATCGACCAGGTTCCCGCCATCTGGAAACGACTGGTGGACGCCGGTTTCGAGTCCGGACACGCCTACGGCAAGTCCCTGCGCACCGTGAAGTCCTGCGTCGGCTCGACGTGGTGCCGCTTCGGCGTGCAGGACTCGGTGGGCCTGGCCATCGACCTCGAGCTGCGCTACCGCGGCCTGCGCAGCCCGCACAAGCTCAAGCTCGGCGTCTCCGGCTGTGCCCGCGAGTGCGCCGAGGCGAGAGGCAAGGACGTCGGCGTCATCGCCACCGACAACGGCTGGAACCTCTACGTCGGCGGCAACGGCGGCTTCACCCCGCGACACGCCAGGCTGCTGGCCGAGGACCTCGACACCGAGACGCTGGTGCGCACCATCGACCGGTTCCTCATGCTCTACATCCGCACCGCCGACCGCCTGCAGCGCACCGCCGCCTGGGTCGAGGACTACGAGGGCGGTCTGGACGCCATCCGGGCCGTGGTACTCGAGGACTCCCTCGGCATCGCCGGCGACCTCGACGCCGCCATGGCCGCGCACGTCGGCTCCTACGAGGACGAGTGGGCCGCCACGCTCGCGGACCCCGAGAAGCTGCGCCGGTTCGCCTCGTTCGTCAACGCACCCGACGAGCCCGACCCCTCCCTGGCCTACGTCGGTGAACGCGGCCAGGCCCGGCCCGCCACCCCGGAGGAACGAGAGGGCGGCGCGGTGCTCATCGCCGGCACGACACTGGAGGTCCGCCCATGACACCCCCCGCGACGACCGCACCGAGCTCGGCCGCACCCGTCCCGACCGACCTCGACCCGACCGACCCCGACCCGACCGCCCTCGGCGACACCGCCGGTGTGTGGGAGGAGGTCTGCCACCTCGACGACCTGCCGCGTGAGCGCGGCGCCGCCGCGCTCGTCGACGGCGTGCAGGTCGCGCTGTTCCGCACCCACGACGACACGGTGCACGCGCTGCAGCAGTACGACCCCTACTGCGGGGCACACGTCCTCTCGCGCGGCATCGTCGGCACGCGCGGCGACGTGCCGACCGTCGCGTCGCCGATGTACAAGCAGGTCTTCGACCTGCGCACCGGGGCGTGCCTCGACCCGGTGGGCCGCGAGCCGGTGCATCTCGCCACCTACCCCGTGGTCGTCCGCGACGGGGTCGTGCTGGTCGGCCGCGAGCCGCGCCACGGGTCCGGTCCGTCATGACCTCGTTGCTCGGCCTCGACCTCGCCGGGCGTCCGGTGCTCGTCGCGGGCGGCGGCCCGGTGGCCTCCCGGCGCGCCACCGCGCTGGCGTCCGAGGGAGCGGTGGTCACGGTCGTCAGCCCAGTGGTCTGCGAGGACCTCGCCGATGCCTGGGCGGCAGGCGCCGTCACCTGGGTCGACCGGGAGGTGCGTGAGGCCGACGTCGACGGCGTGTGGCTGGTGCACGCCGCCACCGGCGACCCGCGAACGGACGCCGCGCTGTGTGGCTGGGCCACCGAGCGCCGCATCTGGAGCGTCAACGCCGGCGCCGTCGACCAGGGCACGGCGCGCACCCCTGCCACCGCCAGACACTCCGGCCTCGCGGTCGGCGTCGTCTCCACCGGCACCGCCGACCCCGCCCGGGCCCGTGCGGTGCGGGACGCGCTGGTCAGCGTCCTCGAGCTCGAGCCGCTGGACCTCCGAGCGCACCGGCGCACCGACCACCCGGGCCGCGTGGTGCTCGTCGGCGGTGGCCCGGGCGCACCCGACCTGCTGACCCTGCGCGGCCGACGGGCGCTGTCGGAGGCCGACGTCGTGGTGGCCGACCGGCTCGGACCCACCTCGCTGCTGGACGACCTGCCCGAGACCGTCGAGGTCATCGACGTCGGCAAGGTGCCCGGCCACCACGCGGTGACCCAGGAGCAGATCAACCACATCATCGTCGAGCAGGCCACGCTCGGCCGAAACGTCGTGCGGCTCAAGGGCGGCGACGCCTACCTGTTCGGCCGTGGAGGTGAGGAGGTGCTCGCCTGCCGGACCCACGGCATACCCGTGGAGGTGGTGCCCGGGGTGAGCAGCGCGCTGGCGGTCCCGGCCGCCGCGGACATCCCCCTCACCCACCGGGGGGTCGTCGCCGGCGCCCACGTCACGCACGGGCACGGGACCCTCGACGATGCGGCCGTGGCCGGTGTGGTCGACGGCACCGCGACCCTGGTCGTGCTCATGGGCATCGCCCTCCTCGAGCGGCACGTGTCGCACCTCCTCGAGGCCGGCGCCGACCCCGCCACACCGGTCGCCATCGTCGAGAACGGCACGCTGCCCACCCAGCGCACGACGCGGGCGCCACTGGGCGGCATCGTCGACGCCGCCGCGGCGGCAGCGGTGCAGGCTCCCGCGGTCGTCGTGGTCGGCGGGGTCGCCGCCACCGGCCTGCTGGAGACCGGATGAGCACCAGCAGCCTCGGGCAGGTCATGGCCGGCTGCGTCGTGCTCGTCACCGCCGACCGGCGCTCGGGTGAGCTGGCCGCAGCCCTGTCCCGCCGCGGGGCGACGGTGCGCCACGCCCCCGCGCTCAGCATCGTGCCCACCGACCATGACGACCAGCTGGTGGCCGACACCAAGGCGGTGGTCGCCGAGCCGCCCGACGCAGTCGTGGTCACCACCGGCATCGGATTCCGCGGCTGGGTCGAGGCCGCCGACGCAGCCGGATTGGCCGACGACCTGCTCGCGGTGCTGGGTGGCGCCCGGCTCATCGCGCGGGGGCCCAAGGCCCGCGGCGCCATCCAGGCCACCGGGCTGCACGCCGACTGGGTGGCCGAGTCGGAGACCTCGGCCGAGATCCTCGACCTGCTGCTCCGGGAAGGCGTCGCCGGGCAGCGGATCGCGGTGCAGCACCACGGGGCCGGTGCCGACGGCCTCGACGTCGAGCTCGCCGCCGCGGGGGCCGATGTCGCCAGCCTGGTCGTCTACCGGTGGGGCCCGCCACCGGACCCCGAGGCCCTCGCGACGTCGGTGGCAGCCGCGGCGGCCGGCGAGATCGACGCCGTGGTGTTCACCTCCGCGCCGGGCGCCCACGCGTGGCTGGAGGCGGCGGAGACCTGCGGCGTGGGTGAACTCGTGCTGGCCCGGCTGCGCCAGGGCCTCATGGTGGCGGCGGCTGTCGGCCCCGTGACGGCAAAACCGCTGCGGGACAGGGGGGTCGAGCCCATCGTGCCCGAGCGCGGCAGGTTGGGGGCGCTCGTCCGCACGCTGGTGGCGCACTACGACGAGGCCGCCACCGCAGCGGTCTGCACCGTCGCCGGACGGCTCCAGGTGCGACGAACGGTAGCGCTGCTCGACGGGCACGTGCTGCCGCTCTCCCCCACCAGCCTGGAGCTGCTGCGCCTCCTGACGGCGGCCGGCGGTGACGTCGTGACCCGGCCGCAGGTGCTGGCCACCCTTCCGGGTGACTCGCGCGACCCCCACGCCGCCGAGGTGGCCATCGCCCGGCTGCGGGACGCCGTGCCCGACCGACGGCTCGTGCAGACCGTGGTCAAACGGGGCTACCGCCTCGCGCTCAGCTGAACGGCTGCGCGAGGAACTCCCGTGCCCCGCGCAGCCGGGTGCGCAGCGTCGACTGGGTCCAGGTGCCGTCGAGCCGCACGTCGAGCGGCCCGGGCACCCCTGCCTCGCGACGCGAACCCCGTTGCAGCACGGACGGATCGGCGCCGTCCCGGTGTGCGATGAGCTCGCCGATCTCGAACCGGCTCACGGCGTCGGGACCGGCGACGTGCCGCACGCCCGTCGCGTCCGAGAAGGCGAGCTCGAGCAGGGCCGCGGCGAGGTCGTCGACGTGGACCGGGCAGCGGACGTCGTCGTCGAACAGGACGCCGGTGGCCCGGCCGGCCAGCAGGTCGGCGACGCGCCGCTCCATCGGCGCGTCCGGCCTGCCCATGACGAGCGACGTCCGGGCGACCACGGCGTCGGGCGCCACGGCTTCGACCGCGACCTCGGCCGCCGCCTTGGCCGCACCGTACGGGCTCACCGGGTCGGGCTCGGCGTCCTCGGTGTAGGTCACGGCGGCGCCGGAGAAGACCACGTCGCTCGAGACGTGCACCAGCCGCGCCCCGGCGGCAGCCGCCGCCAGCGCCACGTTGGCGGCGCCCACCGCGGTGACCGCCCAGGAGTCCTGCCGGTATGCCGTGTGCACCACGACGTCGGGTGCCTCCTCCTCGAGCAGGCGCTGAACGGCATACCGGTCGCGGACATCGAGAAGGCGGTCCCGGACACGGGTGTCCGGGACCGCCTTCGTCACGCGGGTGCCGACGACCTCGTGGCCGGCGTCAGCGGCGAGCGCGGCCACGACGCGGCCGAGCGCACCACTGGCGCCGGTGACGAGGACTCGGGTCAGTGGCGGCCGCCCTCGGAGGCGCCCTCGACCTTGATCGCCGTGCCGTTCGCGACCAGTCGCCAGTCGTAGACGGTGAAGGTGGGCGGGTCGATGACGCCCTTGTCGGTCACCCAGTCGATGATCGCCTGACGGATCTCGAGCTGGGCGTTGTAGACGACCGGCGCGGTCTTGACGCCGGGGAAGTTGCCGCCGCCCGACTGCCGGTAGTTGTTGATCGCGACGATGAACTCGCCGGCGAGGTCGATCGGCTGGCCGTCGTAGGTCAGCTTCGTGATGCGGCTGCCCGGCGCCTTGGCGAGGTCGATGTCGTAGGACAGCGAGGCGTCGAGGCCGGCCATGACGTCGTAGTTGTAGTCCGGCGTGCCGTTCGGGGCGAGCGCCGTCTTGGCGTTGGTGACCTCGTCGGGCAGGTAGGTGTCCTTGCTGCCGTCGACCTGCTGGAAGTAGGTCGCCGAGAACTCCAGGTAGTCCTTGACCTGCTGACCGGTCAGCTTGATGCCGAGCAGCGTGTTGTCGTAGATGTACAGCCCCGCCACGTCGCGGACGGTCACCTCGCCGGCAGGGATCGCCGCGTCGCGGTTGAACGGTGCGGCGATCGACAGCATCGGCAGGCTCGCCTCGGGGGTGCCGGCCAGCGCCTCCCGCACGACCAGGCCCTGCACGTAGTTGATGAAGTCGAGCGCTGCCGTGTCCTCGAAGCGCGCCGTCTGCGCCGACATGGCGGAGGTGCAGGAACCGATCACGGAGTTCACGTAGGTCACGACGATGTCGTGGTCCTGCTGGAGCAGGCCCTTGACCTGCGCGTCCTCCGCGACGGTGTTGGCGTTCAGCAGGGTGGCGTGCTGGTGCGCCACCGTCCACCGGCCGCCCACCTTGCTGATGTCGAAGTCGAGAACGGCCAGGCGCATGCCCCACTTGAGGGGCTCGGTGAGGAGCACGTCCTTGCCGGTGGCCTTGTTCTTCACGACGCGCTCGATGATCTCCTCGTGGGCGTGCCCGACGAGGATCGCGTCGATGCCGGGCACCTCCTGGGCGAGCTGCGTGGAGGCGTTCTCCGGGAAGGGCAGGGCGTCGCCGTAGGAGGAGCCGGGCGTGGCGCCGGAGTGGCAGGCCACCACGACGATGTCGCAGCCGGCCTGCTTCAGCTTGGGCACCCAGACCTTGCCCTGCTCGACGATGCCGCCGAACTTCACCCGGCCCTCGACGTTGGCCTTGTCCCAGATGGCCACACCGGGGGTGACCAGGCCGACGATGCCGACCTTCACCGGCTTGGCCTCACCGGGCACCTTGAAGCTGCGGATGAGGTGCGGCTGGAAGACGGGGGCGCCGGTGCTCCAGTCGAGCGAGTTGGCGCTGAGCAGTGGGAAGTCGCACTGCTCCTCGAAGGCGCGCAGGGTCTCGAGGCCGTAGTTGTACTCGTGATTGCCGAGCGCCGCCGCGTCGTAGCCGATGGTGTTCATCGCGGTGGCCATGGGGTGCTTCGCGCCGCCGGTGATCGGGTCGATCTTGGCGTAGTAGTAGGACAGCGGCGTGCCCTGGATGGTGTCACCCGCGTCGAGCAGGAGGCAGTTCTCCGTGCCGCGCTCCGCACGCACCGCCTTGACCAGCGTGGCGATCTTGGCCAGGCCGATGTCGTTGCTCTTGCTGTCGGTGTACTCCGCGTCCTTGAAGTAGTCCCAGTTGAAGACGTTGCCGTGGGTGTCGGTGGTGCCCATCACGGTCAGGCGGAAGGTGCCCGAACCGCCTCCCGGTCCCTTGTTCTGGGCGGCCGACGCGCGGCCCGGGGCGGAGAGGAAGGCGGCACTGGCGCCGCCGACGACGGCCATGCCGAGCATCGCGCGACGGGAGTGCTCCGACGCGGCGAGGGTGGCCAGGGCTGCGGTGGACTTGTCGGACACGGGTTGCCTCCAGTTCAGGCGGGTGCCGGGGATGACCCGGCGCACGAGAGGCGTGGGCCTGGTCGGCGCACGCGCGTGGACACACTAGGCGGCGGGGCCCGGCGAGGGAACCGACATCGGCAAGAATTTCCCCTCCGTTGACCTGCGGTGGTGAAACCGTCCTGGCGCTGGTGGCGCTTCCCCAGCAGGCGCTGGTGGCGCTCCCCCGGCCTTAGCGACCAGCGCGTCGCCCGAGAGGTCGGGTCAGCCGATGGAGAAGTCGCCTCCGCCGGACTCGGGGCCGCTTCCACGTCCGCCCGACCACGACCAGGCGTACTTCCCGTCGTCGACGGCACGGGCGCCCTCGCCCAGCTCGAGCGGGCGGAAGGTGTCGACCATGACGGCGGTCTCGTCGAAGTACTCGACCCCCAGCGAGGCCTCGCTCGCCCCCGGCTGCGGGCCGTGGGCGTGGCCGCCCGGGTGCACCGAGATGGAGCCGCGCCCGATGCCCGACCCCTTGCGGGCCTCGTAGTCGCCGTCGACGTAGAACATGATCTCGTCGCTGTCGACGTTGGAGTGGTAGTAGGGCACCGGCACCGCGAGCGGGTGGTAGTCGACCTTGCGGGGCACGAAGTTGCAGATCACGAAGTTCCAGCCCTCGAAGACCTGGTGCACGGGCGGCGGCTGGTGCACGCGGCCGGTGATCGGCTCGAAGTCGCGGAGGTTGAACGCGTAGGGGTAGAGGCAGCCGTCCCAGCCGACGACGTCGAGCGGGTGGAACGGCAGGGTGTGGACCGTGCCGACGATGCCGCCGGGCCCGTTGCCGCGGTGCTTGATGAAGACCTCGGTCTCCTCGGCCGGGTCCGCCCCGATGTCCTCGGCCAGCAAGGTCCCCACGGGCGGTCGCAGGTCGCGCTCGCAGTAGGGGGCGTGCTCGAGGAACTGGCCGTACTTGCTGAGGTAGCGCTTCGGCGGCGCGATGTGGCTGTTGGCCTCGATGCAGTAGGCGCGCAGCGGCTCCTCCCCGTCGGTGACGGGGATCCAGCGGTGCGTGGTCGCGCGCGGGATGACCAGGTAGTCGCCCTGGGCGACGTCGAACGCGCCGAAGACCGTCTCGACGCGCGCGGCACCGCGCTCGACGTAGACGCACTCGTCGCCGATCCCGTTGCGGTACCACGGGCTGGTGGCGCCGGCGACGGCATACGAGATCCGCACGTCGCCGTTGCCGAGCACCAGGCGGCGGCCCGTGACGACGTCGGTGCTCGCCACCTCCTCGGCCGTGAAGAGGTCGTGCAGCCTGAGGTGGCGGGGCACCAGCGGGTGGTTCGGCGTGGTGCTGAGGTCACCGACCTCCCACTCGCGGGCGCCGGCGATGGTCGAGGGGATGTTGCGGTGGTAGAGCAGCGAGGAGTCGGAGGAGAAGCCCTCCTCGCCCATGAGCTCCTCGTAGTAGAGCTCCCCCTTGGCGCCCTCGCCGCCGTTGCCGCCCTCTGAGGGCCGCCGGTGCTGGGTGTGCCGCTTGGGCGGGATGTCGCCCTGCTGCTGGTAGTGCGCCACTGCTCCACCTCACTGTGGTCAGGCCTGCCGATGGGTCGTTCCGGGCGGGGGGTGTGCCCGAGCGCCACCCTAGTAGCCTCACCCCCATGACACCGCTGTCGGGCGCAGCCGCGAGCTCGCCTGCCGAGCCGGCCCTGTTCGCAGCGCTCATCGACGACGCGGCCGTCTTCCCACCGGGGCTCGCGCCCCTGCCCGACGCCGTGCGCGAGCACCGTGCCCACCGCGCCAGCCGGTATGCCGCGCTCATCGGCCCGTTGCTGGTGCCCGCCTCCGACGCGGCCGCGCTGGTCGAGCTCGTGCCGCAGGCCGCCGAGCCGCTGCGGGTGGGCCTCATCGCCCGTCCCGGCACCCCGCTGCACACGGTGACCGACGCGCTGCACCTGCTGCGCGAGCACCCCCAGGTGCAGGTGTCGGCCGTCGAGGTCGGCTGGACCCCGGAGTGGCGCGACCTCGACCTCGGCGTGCTCGAGCAGGTGCCTGCGCTGGTGCTCGAGGTGCCCCGGGGCACCGACCAGGTCCGCGCGCTCGACGACCTCGCCGAGGCCGGCGCCTCCGGGACGGCCGTCTCGGGCTCGGTGCTGGCCAAGTTCCGCACCGGCGCCACCCCGGCCTGGGCGTGGCCCGACGAGGAGGAGCTGGCCGCCTTCCTCCACGCCGCCACCGCACGGCGCCTGCCGTTCAAGCTCACCGGCGGGCTCCACCACGTGGTGCGGGGCACCTACACGGTCAAGGACCACGCCGAGGAGCAGCACGGCCTGCTCAACGTGCTGTGCGCCGTGGCGGGCGCCGTCGACGGGCTGCACCCCGAGTCGCTGGCCCCCCTGCTGGCCGCGCGTGACCCCGAGCCGCTGGCCCGGGAGGTCGCCGCCCTCACCGCGGCGGACGCGGAGCGCGTGCGCGCGCTCTTCACGGCATACGGGTGCTGCGGCGTCACCGACCCCGTCACGGAACTGTCCGAGCTCAACCTCGTCGAGGAGATGTAAGTGACCACCTGGCTGGACCTGCCCGCCGACCACCCCTACGGCGTGGACAACCTGCCCTACGGCGTCTTCTCCACCGCGGACCGCACGCCGCGGGTGGGGGTGCGGATCGGCGACTGGGTGCTCGACGCGGGCGCCGCCGCCGAGCTGGGCGGCATGGAGTCCGGCGAGGTGTGGCTGCAGCCGAGCCTCAACGCCTTCCTCGCCGAGGGCCGCGACGCATGGACGGCCGGACGGGCCTGGCTGGTGGAGCAGCTGACCAACGAAGCCCGCCGCGACTCGATCGAGCCGCACCTCGTGCCGCTCGACCAGGTGCGGATGCACCTGCCCTTCGAGGTCGCCGACTACGTCGACTTCTACGCCGGTGAGCACCACGCCACCAACGTCGGGAAGATCTTCCGCCCCGACGGGGACGCCCTGACGCCCAACTGGAAGCACCTGCCGATCGGCTACCACGGGCGGTCCGGCACGGTCGTGGTCTCCGGCACCGACATCGTGCGCCCGCAGGGCCAGCGCAAGGCGCCCTCGGAGCCGGCGCCCACGTTCGGCCCCAGCATCCGCCTCGACATCGAGGCCGAGCTCGGCTTCGTCGTGGGCGGCGCCACCGCCCTCGGCGAGCCGGTCGGCGTGGCCGAGGCTGCCGACCACCTCTTCGGCGTCACGCTGCTCAACGACTGGAGCGCCCGCGACATCCAGGCCTGGGAGTACGTGCCGCTCGGCCCGTTCCTGGGCAAGTCGTTCGCCACCAGCGTCTCGCCGTGGGTGGTGACCCTCGACGCCCTCGAGGCCGCGCGCGTGCCGCTGCCCGGCCAGGACCCGCAGCCGCTCCCCTACCTGCGCGGCGACGAGCGCAGCGTGTTCGGCCTCGACATCCACTACGAGGTCGTCATCAACGGCACCGTCGTCGCGCGCCCCGAGTACCGCGACATGTACTGGTCGCCGACGCAGATGCTGGCGCACCTGACCGTCAACGGCGCCTCGCTGCGCAACGGCGACCTCTTCGCCTCCGGCACCATCTCGGGTCCGCAGAAGGAGACCCGCGGCAGCCTGCTCGAGCTGACGTGGAACGGCACCGAGCCGCTCTCCCTCGACGACGGCACGACCCGCGGCTTCCTCGAGGACGGCGACGTCGTCACGCTTCGCGCGTGGGCGCCCGGCCCCGGCGGCAGCCGCGTCGGCCTCGACGAGGTGACGGGGACGATCCAGCCGGCTCGCCAGCGCTGAGCCGCCGGTCGCGCCGGCCGGCCGCGCAGGTGGGGCCGCCCGCGCCGCCCGCTAGTACTTGCGGGTGTCGACGACGTTGGTCTTGGCCATCAGGTCGTGGATGGCCTGCTTGCGCTCGTTGACCAGCGGCAGCAGCACATCGGCGACCTGGAGCAGCCCGACCAGCTGGCTGAGCAGCGGCAGGCTGGCGAAGAGGTTTCCGCCGATGGGGATCACCGTCCGCTGCAGCGCGGCCTGCACCGGCAGCGGTCCGGGCTGCTCGCGCAGCCGCACCCGCAGGCCGAGCGCCTTCTTGCCCGGCGTCGCACCGCTTCGCGTGGTGAAGAAGACCTCGTAGACGGTCGCCACCAGGGTGAGCAGCACCGAGTAGCCGACCAGCCACTTGACCATCTCGGGCGTCGCGCTCGGCGTGACCGCGCTGCTGTTGCCGGCCTCGACCTGCTTGGCGTAGTCCTGCACGGCGGGCCACAGCTCGGCGAACGCGCGATAGAGGAAGTAGCCGGTCAGGGGCAGCGCGACCACCCAGACGATGATCCAGTCGATGATCCGGGCGGCGGCCCGCTTCCACCAGCCGGCGAGCGGCTCGCCGTCGGGCGTGCGCGCCTGCGTGCCGTAGGACGTGGGGGCCGGAGGCCTGCTCCAGCCACCCCGGCCGTGGGGCTGCTCACCGTAGGGGTACTGGCCCGGAGGCCGCTGCCCGGGCGCCTGCTGCGGTGGGTACTGCTGCGGTGGGTACTGCGGGTGCTGTCCCCACGACTGGGCGCCCTGGGGGGCGGCCAGCTGCTCAGGAGCGCTCTGCTGCGGGGCGACGGGGCCGGAAGCCGGCCGGGTGCTGCGCGGGGACGTGTGCCGAGTCCACACGACGCCGTCGAAGTACCGCAGCTGCTGCGGGTTGTCCGGGTCGTCGTACCAGCCCGGCGACTGCGGGTTCGCCATGCCGCCAGCCTCTCACGCGGCACCGCCCGATCCGGAGCCGGGACTCGCCTGAGGAGCCGGGCCGGGACTCGCGCCGGGCTCGCCCCACCGAGCTGGGCCGAGACCCGCATCGTGTGCGGCCTGCAGCACCTCCCCCTACCGTGGTCGGAATGAGCACCACGGACTCGGTCCTGCGGACCAAACCCGTCGAGGACGTCCTTGCCCAAGCCGCGGACCCTGTCGAGGGCTCGGGCCACGAGGGGGCCGTTCACCGGCTCGCGAGACGCCTGACCGCCAAGGACCTCATGGGGTTCGGCATCGGCATCGTCATCGGCACGGGCATCTTCACCCTGACCGGTGTCGAGGCGAAGCAGCACGCCGGCCCCGGAGTCGTGATCTCCTTCGGCATCGCCGGCCTGGTCAGCCTGCTGGCCGCCCTCTGCTACGCCGAGATGGCCTCCGCCGTGCCGACCGCCGGCAGCGCCTACACCTACGCCTACGCCACCATCGGCGAGATCTTCGCCTGGATCATCGGGTGGGACCTCATCCTCGAGTTCGCCCTCGGTGCGGCGGTGGTGGCCCGCGGCTGGTCGGGCTACCTCGCCAACCTCTTCGACCTTCCCCCGACGCTGTTCAGCGAGAAGGCCACCGTCAACATCGGGGCCATCGCCATCGTGCTGGTGCTCGGGGCGGTGGCGACCCTGGGCATCCGCGAGAGCGCGCGGGTCACCAATGCCCTCGTCGTCGTCAAGGTCGCCATCTGCGCCTTCGTCGTCATCGCCGGCCTCTTCTTCATCGACAAGGCCAACCTGACCCCCTTCATCCCCGCCTCGGAGCCGGTGGAGAAGGGCACCTCCGGGCTGGCCCAGCCGCTCAGCCAGGCGGTCTTCGGCCTCGAGCCCACGGCGTTCGGCTTCGCCGGGGTGCTCACGGCCGCCGCTGTCGTCTTCTTCGCCTACACCGGTTTCGAGGCGGTGGCCAACCTCGGCGAGGAGACCCGCAACCCCAGCCGCGACCTGCCCGTCGGCCTCTTCGGGACCCTGGCGCTGTGCACCGTGCTCTACATGGGCGTCTCGTTCGTCATCACCGCGATGGTCGACTACCGCAAGATCGACGAGGGCGCCCCGATCGCCAGCGCCTTCGACGCCGTCGGCGCCGGCTGGGCCGCTGCGCTGATCTCCATCGCCGCGGTCGCAGGGCTCACCTCGGTGATCCTCGTCGACATCGTGGCGATGGGCCGCATCGGCTTCTCGATGGGCCGCGACCGGCTGCTGCCGCCCGCCATCGCCAAGGTCCACCCGAAGTGGGGCACGCCCTACCGCATCACCGCGATCACCGTCGTCTTCGTGGCGGTGCTGGCCGGCTTCGTGCCGCTGGGCACCCTCGCCAACCTCGTCAGCATCGGCACGCTCTTCGCGTTCATCATCGTGTCGATCGCCGTGCCGATCCTGCGCCGCACCAGGCCCGACATGGAGCGCCCCTTCCGGGTCCCCTTCTCCCCCGTCATCCCCGCCCTGTCGGCGCTCGCCTGCCTCTACCTGATGACCAACCTCTCGGTCGAGACGTGGCTGCGGTTCGCCGTCTGGATGGTCATCGGCGTGGTGCTCTACCTCAGCTACGGGCGCCGCAACGCCCGCCTCGCCCAGCGCGAGAAGGTCCCCGCCGCCTGACGTCCGGCCTCACACAGGAGGAGCCGGTATGCCGCGTGGTGACCACGCGGCATACCGGCTCCTCGGTGCGGAAAAGCTTGCGGCTCAGAGGTTCCCGCGGCGCTCCTGCTCGCGCTCGATGGCCTCGAAGAGGGCCTTGAAGTTGCCCTTGCCGAAGCCGAGCGAGCCGTGGCGCTCGATGATCTCGAAGAAGACCGTGGGGCGGTCGCCGAGCGGCTTGGTGAAGATCTGCAGCAGGTAGCCGTCCTCGTCACGGTCGACGAGGATGCCACGCTTCTGCAGCTCCTCGATCGGCACGCGGACCTCGCCGATGCGCGCGCGCAGCTCGGCGTCCTCGTAGTAGGAATCCGGGGTGTCGAGGAACTCAACGCCGTTGGCGCGCAGCTCGTCGACGGTGCGGAGGATGTCGTTCGTGGCCAGCGCCAGGTGCTGCGCCCCCGGGCCGTTGTAGAACTCGAGGTACTCGTCGATCTGGCTCTTCTTCTTGGCGATCGCCGGCTCGTTGAGCGGGAACTTCACCCGGTGGTTGCCGTTGGCGACGACCTTGGACATCAGGGCGGAGTAGTCCGTGGCGATGTCGTCGCCGATGAACTCCGCCATGTTCACGAAGCCCATCACCTTGTTGTAGAAGGTGACCCACTCGTCCATGCGACCGAGCTCGACGTTGCCGACGATGTGGTCGAGGGCCTGGAAGAGGCGCTTCGGGGCGCCCTCGCGCTTGACGTAGGTCGAGGACCGGGCGACGTAGCCGGGCAGGTACGGGCCGGTGTACCGCGAGCGGTCGACCAGGGTGTGCACGGTCTCGCCGTAGGTGGCGATCGAGGCGATCCGCACGGTGCCGTGCTCGTCGGTGAGGTCCTCGGGCTCCCGCACGACGCGGGCGCCGGCCCGCTTGGCCTGCTCGATGCACTTGTCGACGTCCGGCACCTCGAGGGAGATGTCGACGACCCCGTCACCGTGCTTGGCGTGGTGGGCGATCAGCGGGCTGTCGGGCGAGACGGCGCCGTTGATGACGAAGCGGATGGAGCCGGACTTCAGCACGAACGACTTGTGGTCGCGCTGGCCGTTCTCCGGGCCGGCGTAGGCGATGAGGTCCATGCCCCAGGCGGACTGGTAGTAGTGCGCGGTCTGCGTCGCGTTGCCGACGACGAAGACGATGGCGTCCCACCCGGTCACGGGGAAGGGGTCCTTGCTCTCGTCGTACTCGACGAGGCCGACGAGCTGCTTGAGCTGGTCGAGGTCCAGGTTGGCCTCGCGCTCCTGCGGGGTCAGGTCCAGGGTGGTGTCAGTCATAGGCGGCAGCGTGGCGGTGGGTCCAGCCATGTGCAACTGTGCCCGCATCCGCTGCGCACAATGCGCACAGTGCTGGCCGTTCGGCGCTCTCCACTGCACAATCTGCTCATGCCCTCTCCCGCACCGGCCGCCCTCGACGACCTCGATGCCCGCCTCATCGCGCTCTTCACCGCCCAGCCGCAGGTCGGGGTGCTGGGCGCCTCGCGGGAGTTGGGCGTCGCGCGGGGCACGGTGCAGGCCCGGCTCGACCGGCTGGCCGAGCGCGGGGTGATCCGGTCCTGGGCGCCGCAGCTCGACCCGGCGGCCATGGGGTACCCCGTGTCCGCCTTCTGCACCCTGGAGATCCGGCAGGGGCGCGGCCACTCCCCCGTCGTCGCCCACCTCTCGTCGATCCCGGAGGTGCTCGAGGCGCACACCATCACCGGCTCGGGCGACCTGCTCGTACGCGTCGTCGCCCGCGACAACCCCGACCTGCAGCGGGTCATCGACCAGGTGGTCGACGACCGCCACGTCATCCGGGCCTCCACCGTCATCTCGCTGGCGACCCGCATCGACTACCGGACCCTCCCCCTGGTCACCGAGGCGGCGGCGTCAGGCACCGCACCGGCTTAGGGCAGCAAGCCCGACTAGGCCGGTCGTGACCCACTGGGGCGTCCTCCGCCACGCGGTTGCGCACGCGAGCGCTGCCGCTGGGGCCGCGAGCGCAGGAACGGCTGCACGAGCGCCGTCGTCGCCGGCTCGGGGGCGATGTCGAGCTCCCGGTGCAGCAGCTTCGCGAACCCCTCGTAGTGGGTGAGCGCCGCGGTGCGGTTGCCGGCCGCGACGTAGATGCGGATGAGGTCGCGGTGGGAGGACTCCCGCAGCGGCTCGAGCCGGATGGCCCGGATCGCCGCGTCGACCGCCTCGCCGAGCCGCCCCCGCTCGACCCGTTGCTCCACGAGGGAGTCGAGCACCTGCAGCTCGAGCTGGCGCAGCCGTTCGCGTTCCAAGGTGACCCACTCGTCCTGCCAGCCGGGCAGCAGCTCGAGGTTGAAGCTGCCCAGGAAGGGCGCGTCGTCGACGGCCCCGTCGCGCAGCCGAGCCGCCATCTCGCCGAGGTCCGTGACGTCGACGGCCACGACCGGCGACAGCCGGATGGTCTGTGGCCCAGCCACCAGCAACGGCCCGAGCCGGTTGACTCGCCAGAGCGCGGAGCGGAGGCTCGTCGCCGCGCGGGTGGCATCCACCTCGGGCCACAGGTCGTCGGCGACCCGGCTGCGGGTCACGGAACGGCCCTGCAGGGCGATGTAGGCGAGCAGCTTCTGCACACCGGGGGGCACCTCCACGGTGCCCTGCGGACCCACCAGCTCGAAGCCGCCGAGCAGCCGCAGCGACCAACCGGCTGGCTGATTGTGCCCCGTGCTCATGTCGGTGCACCCCCTTGCTGCTGCTCGTTGCTGGTGTGTGTGGTGTGGCGATCCCTACGCGAAACGGCTGCTCCGCTGCGAGCCGAGCACGACGAGGGCTCCTCGGTGCCAACGCGGGCAAACCCGCGTTACCCGCATCACGATGGCGCGTCCCGGCCCCGCACACATACCGCGAAAGGCGTAGAGCGGCCGATCCCCCGGTCACGGAACGGCAACGGAGCAGTGCTGCCGCCGCACCGCAGCAAGGACGGGCCGGCGACGGATACGACGCGACCGGGGCACGACCTGGTGACACCCGAAGGCCTTGATGGGACGACGTGACACAACACGAGCAGGAGAAGGGGGTGAACACCATGACGACCTTCACTTCAGAGGAGCTCCTCGACGAGGCGGTCGAGCTGCTCCCGACGCGAGAGACGCTCTCGTTGGGGCACGGCCTCTTCGGCACCAACTGGGCCAACGTCAGCGCGACCAACGTGGCCCTGGCCATGAACTCGGGCGCTTTCCTGTCGTCCGCCACCGCGTACGCGAACCAGGCGGTCCTCGTGAACCAGCTCTGACGGCTGGACGCCCACAAGAGCCCACCACACCAGTGCTGTACGGCTGGAAGGAGCAACACCCATGCACGAGCACCTGTCCATCGCCGAGCTGGAGGCGACGTCGGTCGAGCTGCTCCCACCACGGGAGACCCTCGCGCTGTTCAACTTCGCCAACGTCACGGCGGTCAACCTCGCCATCGCCGTCAACGCCGCTTCCCTCGGGTCGTCGGCGTGGGCCTCGGCGAACCAGCTGGTCGCGGTCAGCCAGGCCTGACGACCGATCCGGTGGGAGCCCGGTGCGAGAGCGCCGGGCCCCCATCCGACCGAGGGGGTGTCCATGAGCGCAGGCTCGTCGCGGGAGCTTGCCGAGCCGGTGTCGTCAGCGACCCAGCCGACGCGGACTGCTGCCGCCCCGCCCCGCCTGGCGGCCGGCGTGCGGCTGCTCGGTGAGTTCGGCGGACCGGGCTTCACCGAGCCGCACTACCTGGTCGAGCGCGGTGACGGGCAGCTGCTCCAGGTCAGCCGCCTGCTCTTCCTGGTGGCGCTGGCGCTCGACGGCCGGCGCACGGCCGAGCAGGTCACCGACCGGGTCAGCGCGCAGTACGGCCGCACCCTCACGACAGGGGGCCTGGACCTGCTCCTCGAGCAGCGGCTGCGCCCCATGGGCATCGCCGCACCCGCCCACCCGGCGCCTCTGTCCGGCCAGGCGCCCCAAGCGACGCACCGGTCGGAAAGTGAGTCCCCTCAAACCGCCGATGACACATCGCGGCCGGCCGTCGCACCGCCGCCCCCGGGAAGAGAGGCCGGCACGGCATACCCTGCTGGTGCCGGCGCGGCACCGCCCACCGCGCGTCCCGTGCTGGCACTGCGCATGCGCCGCGTCCTGCTGCCGGCGCCCGTGGTGCAGGCCCTGGCCCACCTCCTGGCGCCGCTGTTCCACCCGGCCGTCGTGGTGGTCGCCCTCTCGTCCCTGGTCGTCGCCGACGTGCGGCTCCTGCAGTCGGTCGACCCGGGTGCGGCCTTCGCCGCCACCCTTCGGACGCCCACGCTGCTGCTCGCCCTCCTCGCGGTGCTGCTGGCCTCGACCCTGTTCCACGAGCTCGGCCACGCGGCCGCCTGCCGCTACGGCGGCGCCCAGCCGGGGGCGATCGGCATGGCCGTCTACGTCGTCTACCCGGCCTTCTACACCGACGTCACCGCGTCCTACCGGCTGGGCCGCGCCGGACGGGTGCGCACCGACCTCGGCGGCGTCTACTTCAACGCCCTCTTCGCGCTCGGGCTCGTCGGCGTGCACGCCTGGACCGGGTGGGACGTCGTCGTGCTCGCGGTCGCCCTCGTGCACCTCGAGCTCCTGCAGCAACTGCTGCCGCTCGCGCGCCTCGACGGCTACTTCGTGGTGGCCGACGGCGTCGGGGTGCCCGACCTCTTCTCGCGCATCCGCCCCATCCTCGCCAGCCTGGTGCCCGGTCGAGAGCCCGGCCCACGGGTGCGTGAGCTGCGACCGGCGGCCCGGGCAGTCGTCACCCTGTGGGTGCTGACCGCCGTCCCCGTCATGGTCGTCCTCCTGTGCCTGCTGGTCTGGAACGCCCCCGCGATGCTCGCCGCGGTCTGGGCCGCCGAGCAGCAGCACGTCGCGCACCTGCTGTCGGCCGTGCGCTCCGGCGACGTCGCCCAGACGGTGCTCTCGACGCTGTCGGTGCTGCTGCTGCCGCTGCCCCTGGTGGGGCTCGCGCTGCTGCTCCTCACCATCGGCCGCCGCCTGCTGGCGGCCCTCGTGGGCCGGGTCGCCCGGCCCTCCCTCGTCCCCGGCCCGCCGACCGCGGGTCGTCCACCCTCGGAGGTCACGATGTCCGGATCGAAGCCTGCGCCCGTGCTGCCCATGATGGAGGGAGCACCCACCCAGCCGGCGGCGCCGCCACCCACCCCACCACCGCCCACTCACGGGGTGGCGGCGCCACCACAGAAGTCCGAGCGCCCACCGGGACCACGGGGTTCGGCACCGCCGACGCCGGTGCCGGCGAGCCCCCCACCTGCCGCACCTGCTCCGCAGGAGCCGGGGTGGGGTGCCCCGGGCCCGCACACGGCGTCGGAGTTCACCGAGGAGGCCATGCTGCGCCGCCGGACCCATCCGGCCAGCCGTGGCTGGCGCCGAGGCGTGTATGCCGTGACCGGCGGCACCGTGAACCTCGGCCCGGGTGCCGAGGAGCGCCGGCAGATCGACCTGCTGGCCCAGGTCCGCACACCGATCCGCGGCTGCCGCCGCGTCGTGGTGCTCTCGCGCAAGGGCGGTGCGGGCAAGACCACGACGACTCTGATGCTCGGCCACACCTTCGCCACCCACCGCGGCGACCGGGTGGTGGCGCTCGATGCCAACCCCGACGCCGGCAGCCTGGCGCACCGCATGCGCCGCGAGTCGCCCGCGACGGTCACCGACCTGCTGCAGGAGCGGCAGTACATCGAGCGCTACGCCGACATGCGCGGCTACACCTCCCAGGCGGTCGACTCCCGGCTGGAGGTGGTCGCGTCCGACGACGACCCGCGGATCACCCAGGCCCTCGGCGAGGACGACTACCGCACGGCCATCGACGTGCTCGACCGGCACTACAACCTGCTGCTCGTCGACACGGGCACGGGCATCCTCGACAGCGCCATCCGCGGCGTGCTGTCCGAGGCCGACCAGATCGTGGTGGTCATGCCGCCCGCCCTCGACGGCGCCCGGGTCGCCGCGATGACGCTGGACTGGCTCGAGGAGCACGGCCACGCCGACCTCGTCGAGGGTGCCGTCGCGGTGGTCAACGCCGTCCACGGCGAGGGACCCCTCGAGCTCGACCGCATCGACCAGCACTTCGCCGCCCGCTGCTCCGCGGTGGTGCACATTCCCTGGGACGTCACCCTGCAGGCCGGGGCGCACACCAGCCTCGGCGACCTGCGGCGGGAGACCCGTGACGCCTACCTCGAGCTCGCCGCCACCGTGGGCCGTTCGTTCGCCGTCAGCCGCCCCCGTCGCGGCCAGGCCGTCGAGGGGTCCCGGTGAGCCGCGCGATGGTCCGACGGCTGCGCTGGGCCGCGGCCGTCGTGGCAGCGACGCTCGCGCTGGCCGGGCTGCCGGCGACGGCCAGTGCGGCAGCGGCATCCGGAACCGCACCAGACGCCCGCTCGGTCACCTTCACCGACCAGCAGGTCCTGGAGCTCACCCGCGACGGCACCCGTCGAGGCGCGTCGGGGCTCGGCGTGCACCACACCGACGCCGACCGCGTCACGGCCCGCAACGCCGCCGTGGCCTATGCCGCCTGCGACGGCTGCCGTGCCGTGTCCCTCTCCTTCCAGGTGGTGCTGGCCGACGGCCGCCCCACCGACGTCGACGCCCAGAACCTCGCCGTGGCCGTCAACGACCACTGCCGCCGCTGCGAGACGCTTGCCGTGGCCTACCAGGTCGTGGTCGCCTCGCCGGGCCGCACGCGCCTGACCGAGGTGGGTCGGGTGGGCCTGCAGTACGTCGAGCTGAGGCTGGGCGGACTGGCCCGCTCGGGACGGCCGCTGCCGGAGATCCGCCGTGAGGCCGACCGGCTCATGCGGATCGTGCAGGACATCGTCACCGAGGAGCTCGACGCGCGCCCGGTCATCCGTGAACGGGAGCGCTGGGACCGCGACTAGTCACCACCGGGCGGCCCCACGCCGCCGGGTGCGTGCGCGGTGCCGCGACCAGCGCGCACGCGCCCGGCCGGTGCGCTCAGTCCTCGATGCGGAAGCCGAGCTTGACGGTGACCTGCCAGTGGGCGACGGCGCCGTCGACCAGCTGGCCGCGGATGTTCGACACCTCGAACCAGTCGAGGTGCCGCACGGTCTGCGCGGCCTTGCCGACGGCGTTGTTCACCGCCGCCTCGACACCGTCAGGTGAGCTCCCGACGACCTCGGAGACGCCGTACACGTGGTTGGTCATGTCCCGTCCTCGCTCTCCCGCGCCACGATCAGGCACGACCCGACCACGCTAGCCCCGACCACGCGGGGCGGGGGTCGATACGAGCGGAGCGAGTCGAAGGGCTCGGCGAGTCGATGGGCAGAGCGAGCCGAAGTGCTCGGCGAACGACGGGCTCAGCGCCGGCCGACGAACCAGGCGCGGATCTTCTCGATGCGGGCGGTCACCTGGTCGGAGCTGGCCTCGTCGAGCGCCGGCCCGCCACACGCCCGGCGCAGGTCGGTGTGCACAACCGCGTGGGGCGCACCCGTCTTGCGGGCGTACGCCGACACCAGCTTGTTCAGCTCCTTGCGCTGCGCCGCGAGCGCCCGGTGCGCGGCCACCGGCTCCTCGGCCTTCTTGGGCCGCCGGGTGTTCTGGGCCGCCTGCCGCTCGTGCAGGAGCATCGCGACCTGGTCGGGCTCGAGCAGACCGGGCAGGCCGAGGTACTCCTGCTCGTCCTCCGAGCCGACCTGCGCGTTGAGGCCGAACTGCTTGGCGTCGAACAACACGTGGTCGAACTCGGCGTCGGACTGCAGCGCCTCGAACCCGGGTGCGTCGAGGTCGGCGGTCTTCAGCGTCCGGTTGGCGGCCGCGAGGAGCGCG
This sequence comes from Pedococcus cremeus, assembly GCF_900111375.1. Taxonomy (GTDB): domain Bacteria; phylum Actinomycetota; class Actinomycetes; order Actinomycetales; family Dermatophilaceae; genus Pedococcus_A; species Pedococcus_A cremeus. The sequence goes on along the minus strand of NZ_FOHB01000003.1, from coordinate 110,546 downwards.
TCCTCCTCCGACCACATCGACGCCTCAGGGTCCTCCGTCCTGGGGCGGTCGAGGGCGTGGTCGCGCTCGTCCTCCAGGCGCGCCGCGTGCTCGAGGATCACCGGCACGCTGGGCAGGAACACCGAGGCGGTCTCGCCGCGCTTGCGGGCCCGCACGAAGCGGCCCACGGCCTGGGCGAAGAACAGCGGCGTCGAGGTCGACGTGGCGTAGACGCCAACGCACAGGCGGGGCACGTCGACGCCCTCGGACACCATGCGCACCGCGACCATCCAGCGGTCGTCGCTGGCCGAGAACTCCTCGATCCGAGCCGAGGCACCGGCGTCGTCGGAGAGCACCACGGTCGGCTTCTTGCCGGTGATGCCCTCGAGGATCTTGGCGTAGGCGCGGGCCGCCGTCTGGTTCGAGGCGATGACGAGCGCGCCCGCGTCGGGAACGCCCCGCCGCACCTCGGTCAGCCGCTTGTCGGCGGCCGCCAGGACGGCAGGGATCCACTCCCCCTTGGGGTCCAGGGCGGTGCGCCAGGCGTGCGCCATGGCGTCCTTGGTGAGCGGCTCACCGAGGCGGGCCGCGATCTCGTCGCCGGCCTTGGTGCGCCAGCGCATGCCGCCGCCGTAGGCCATGAAGAGCACCGGCCGCACGACCCCGTCGCGCAGCGCCTCGGCATACCCGTAGGTGTAGTCCGCCGAGGAGCGGCGGATGCCGTCACGGTCCGGCTCGTAGGTGACGAACGGGATCGGGGAGGTGTCGGAGCGGAACGGCGTCCCCGTGAGGGCCAGGCGGCGCACGGCCGGCTCGAACGCCTCGCGGATGGCGTCACCCCAGGAGAGGTTGTCGCCTCCGTGGTGGATCTCGTCGAGGATCACCAGGGTCCGCTCGCCCTGGGTGCGGGTGCGGTGCAGCGACGGGCGGCTGGCGACCTGGGCGTAGGTCAGGGCGACGCCGTCGTACTCGTGGCTGTGCCGCGCCGAGGAGTTCGAGAAGCGTGGGTCGATGTGGATGCCCACCCGCCCGGCTGCGTCGGCCCACTGCGTCTTGAGGTGCTCGGTCGGCGCCACGATGGTGACGGCGGTGATCTCGCCGCGACCGAGCAGCTCGGTGGCCACCCGCAGCGCGTAGGTGGTCTTGCCGGCCCCGGGCGTCGCGACGGCGAGGAAGTCCTCAGGGGCCTGCTCGAGGTAGATCGAGAGCGCGGCCGCCTGCCAGGCGCGCAGCTTCGACGCGGTCCCCCAGGCGGCCCTCTCCGGGAACGCTGGTGACAGGTTCGAGGCAGCCGCAGTACTCATAGGCGGGCAACGATAACCGGATCCCGGGGACGACATGCCGGGGCCCCGCCATCACCGGCGGGGCCCCGAAGTGTGCTATCCCAGAGGGATTCGAGGGTGGTTCGTCACCCCCGGTAGGCCGCCCACGAGTTCTGCATGCGGACCTGCTGGCCCGAGGAGAAGGTGTTCATGCAGGCGTCGTCGGTGTAGTCCATGAAGTTCTTGATCGGGTCGAGCCCGGCCGCCGAGCAGGTGTCGCGCCCGGTCGGGCAGCCGTAGGCCGCGGAGGCCTCGGCCGGCGTGTCGCCGACGTAGTCGCCGCTGCCGGTGCAGCCGCCCTGGAACGTGTGGTAGAGCCCGAGCCAGTGCCCGATCTCGTGCGTCGCGGTGTCGCCCTGGTTGTACGGCGCCGCCGAGCCGCCGGGGATGCTCTCGTCGAGGATGACCACGCCGTCCATGGCGTCGTAGCTCGACTTCGGGAAGGTGGCCCAGCCCAGCAGGCCGCCCTGCAGGTTGGCGCTGTAGATGTTGAGGTCGGCCATGGTGCCCTTGCGCAGCGTGCGCTTCATGTCGCGCTCCTGCTTGGAGCCGTTGCGCAGGTTGTACCACTGGCTGTTGGTCGTGGTGTCCGTGCCGGCCAGCGCGAAGCTGAAGCCACTGCTGGAGTAGGCGCTGTTCAGCACGTTCAGCTGGCCGCTGATGTCGCTGGAGGTCAGCTTGCCGTTGGTGCCGTCGGTGATGACGTGCCAGTAGACCTTGACGGTCGCCGCGGCGAAGGCCCCACCGCCGCCGGGCTTGCGCGCCTCGCCGTTGGGGGCCTTCGTGTAGCCCTTGGCCGCCAGGGCCCGCGACAGGTCGGCCTCCATGGCCCTGGTCTGGGCCGCGGTGAGCTCGTGCGGGTCCTTGCGGTTGCCTCCGGCGGCCGCACGGCCCGCGTTGACGCTGTCGGTGTGCGTCGCGCACTCGGGGGCGACGCTGTCGGTGCCGGCCATGGTGACGGCCTGGGCGCCTGCCGGTGCGGCCACGCCCGCCGCGGCGAGCAGCAGGGCGGAGAGGGCGAGACGGGCGCGTGCTGACATGGGCGTCCTTTCACGGGTCGCCGCGCCATCGTGTGGCACGGTGCTGACCCGAAGGACGCTAGGTCGGTCTGCTCGGCAGGTCGGCCTTGCGGAGCCCCGGATTCGGTAAAGACTCCGCCAAAGCGGGAGCTACTCGCCGCCGTCCTGCGGTGCCCGCAGCCCGTCGTAGATCTCCTTGCAGACCGGGCAGACGGGGAACTTCTTCGGGTCGCGGCCGGGGACCCAGACCTTGCCGCACAGGGCGGTCACGGGCTCGCCGGACAGCGCGCTCTCGAGGATCTTCTCCTTGCGCACGTAGTGCGAGAAGCGCTCGTGGTCGCCGGGCTCCTGCAGCTGCTCCTCGACCTGCTCACGCTCGAGCACGGCCGTCGACGTCGAGGGCTGGGCCTGGGGGGCGTGCGGGTCGTCCAGAGGGATCTGCGGGTCGCTCATGCCGCCGAGTGTAGGCGCTGGTCGACCGGCTCAGTTCATCTCCGGGTCGGGCGGGAACGTCGAGACCAGGGCGAGGTGGTCACGCTGCCGGCGCAGGACGCGCTTCCACATCTCGAGCGGGTGGTCGCTGAAGGCGTCGCGGGCCTCGGCGTCCACGACGTACCAGCTGCCCGTCTCGACCTCGTCCTCGAGCTGCCCCGGTGACCACCCGGCATACCCCGCGAAGATCCGCAGCCCGGCGATCTCGGGGACCACGAGCGGTGGGGGCGTGTCGAGGTCGACGAGGCCGACGCCGCCGAAGAGCCGCTTGACCCCCATCGGCTCCTCGCTGTCGCCGGGCACGGTCACCAGGCCGAGGGCGGTGTCGAGGCCCACCGGGCCCCCCTCGAACAGGACCGCCGGCGGGGTGACGTGCTCCTGCCACATGGGCAGCACCGCGTCGACGGGCGCCTCCATGGGCCGGTTCAGCACGACGCCCTGGGCGCCGTCGGCGTCGTGGTGGAGCAGCAGCACGACGCTGCGGTGGAACACGCCCTCCCCGATCTGGGGGGTGGCCACCAGCAGCTGCCCGGCCAGGGTCTCGTTCTCCACGCGCCCATTCTGTCGGAGACGGGAGCGGCCCTTTATCGGGTCACCCGATAAAGGGCCGCTCCACCCGAAGTGCCACCCCGGGAGAAGTGCACGTTTGTCGGGTCACCCGACAAACGCACAGCAGGTATGCAGTGGGTCAGCTCCGCGCGCCGCGGTAGCCGCCGCTGCGCTCACCGCGGGGGGCGGGACGACCGCCCTGACCGCGGTAGCCGCCACGCTGGCCACCGTCACGGCGCGGGCCGCCGGGACGACGTCCGCCGCGCTTCTCGCCCTCGAGGACGCGGCGCACCTGGTCCTCGGGCACCGGGACACCGCTCGGGGCCGAGGCCCCGGTGGCGGCCAGGCGGGCGTCGCCGGGGACGGCCTTGGTCGGCATCGCGTCGATGCCGGCCTCGCGGGCCATCCGCTCCATGCCCTTGCGCTGGTGCGGCAGGGCCAGGGTCACGACGGTGCCCTTGTCGCCGGCGCGAGCCGTGCGGCCCGAGCGGTGCAGGTAGTCCTTGTGGTCGGCCGGCGGGTCGACCTGGAGGACGACCGAGACGTCGTCGACGTGGATGCCGCGGGCCGCGACGTCGGTGGCCACGAGCACCGGCAGGGTGCCGTCGCGGAACGCGCCGAGGACACGGTTGCGGGCGCCCTGGTTGAGGCCACCGTGCAGCGCCGCGGCGAAGACGCCCTGCTCGCGCAGCTGCAGCGCCACGCGGTCGGCGCCGAGCTTGGTGCGCACGAAGACCACGGTGCGGCCCTCGCGGTTGGCGACCTCGGCCGTGATCGTCTTCTTGTGCATCGGGTCGATGAGCAGCACGTGGTGCTCCATCGTCGTGACCGAGGCCTTGGCGTCGTCGGTGGAGTGGGTCACCGGGTCGGTGAGGTAACGGTCGACGAGCTGGTCGATCCCGTTGTCCAGCGTGGCCGAGTAGAGCAGCCGCTGGCCGCCCGCAGGCATCTGGTCGAGGATCGCGGTGACCTCGGGCATGAAGCCCATGTCGGCCATGTGGTCGGCCTCGTCGAGGATGCAGACCTCGATGTCGCCGAGCTCGACGGCACCGCGCTCGATGAGGTCCTTGAGACGGCCGGGGGTGGCGATGAGCAGGTCGAGGCCGCGGTTCAGGGCGTTGATCTGCGTGGTGTAGGACAGGCCACCCGCGACGAGCTTGTGGCGCAGGCCGAGCACGTGCACCAGGGGCTCGAGGGCGTCGGAGACCTGCATGGCCAGCTCGCGGGTCGGCACCATGACGAGGGCACGGGGGCGGCGCGGAGCCGCCTTGGTGCCGTCGGCGAGACGGGTCAGTGTCGGCAGGCCGAAGGCCAGCGTCTTGCCGGAGCCGGTCTGGCCGCGGCCGAGCACGTCCTTGCCGGCCAGCGCGTCCGGGATGGTCGCGGTCTGGATCGGGAACGGCGTGGTGATGCCGTCGCGGGCCAGGCGCTCGACGAGGGCCTGGGGCAGGCCCATGGCGGCGAAGCCGTTGTCCTCGGTCACCGAGACGGGGCCGTCGACCTCCTTGCGGGTGGCCTTCACCCAGGTGTCGGCCTCCATGCGCTCGGACTCGGGGTCCACGAACTCCTCGCGGGGTGCGCGGTCGAACCGGTCGGTGCGCTCGAAGCGGCGGGGACCACGGTCGCCGACGTCACGGCGCGGGCCGCGGTTGTCGAGCTCGCGGCGCTGCGGCCGCTCGTCGCGGTTGAACTCACGGCGCTGCGGGCGCTCGTCGCGGTTGAACTCGCGACGGGGGGCGCGGTCGTCCCGGTCGAAGGAGCGAGCCGGGCGGTCGTCGCGGGAGAAGTCCCGACGCGGGCTCCGGTCGTCGCGGTCGAAGGAACGAGCCGGGCGGTCGTCGCGCGAGAACTCGCGACGGGGGGCGCGGTCGTCCCGGTCGAAGGAACGAGCCGGGCGGTCGTCACGCGAGGACTCACGACGGGGGCCGCGGTCGTCACGGTTCCAGGTGCGAGCCGGGCGGCTCTCCTGGCCGTCGCGGTCCACGCGGCGCGGACGGTCGTCGAAGCGACGCGGGGCGCGGTCGTCACGGTCGTAGGAACGGGCCGGACGGTCGTCGCGGGAGAACTCGCGACGCGGGCTCCGGTCGTCACGGTCGAAGGACCGAGCCGGGCGGTCGTCACGGTCGGACCACCGCGGCGAGCGCTCGGCGCGAGGCGCCTTGCCGGCATACCCGGTCTTGCTGGACGAGGACGCGGAGGCGGACTGGCCGCGGTGCGGCTTCTTAGGACCGCGCTGGGCGTCAGCCTTCTTGGAGGCAGACCAGCGGGCCTTCTTGGGCGCGCCGGAGGAGGTGTTCTTGGGCACAGACGTTCAACTCACTTCAGATGACTCGAGGTAGACACGTCTCGAGCCACCTGGCGAGGGCGACCTGTGTAGACGAGCCTCAGGCGCTTCGCGCCCGGCGGACCGGATCGACAGTTGTCATCCGGCGGTCCCAGTCGGCCTCGGGGGGCAGTCATGTCCGACGACTGCGATGGCGACCTTGCCACGTGGCGCTGCCAGCGCCGCCGATCTGGGCAGAAACAGTCTACCAGCGCAGCCGGGTGCCCCCGACCACGGCGATCGTGACCCCGACCACGACCCCGGACAGGTCGGCGACGGCGTCCCACGGGTCCCCGGAACGGTTCGGCAGGAGGAAGTGCTGGACCAGCTCCGAGAGCGGCGCGTGCAGGGCGAGAGGCACGAGGAGGTATGCCGGTCGGAGGCTGGCGAGCAGCCCGGCCGCGGCCGGCAGCGCGAAGAGGAGCACGTGGACCACCTTGTCGGTCCAGGTCACCGGGCCCTCGACCCCAATGCGCGGCCAGTAGAGCGCGCAGAGGTGGGCGACGACGAGCACGAGGAACACCCAGAGCCAGGGACTCCGCACGACGCCCCGTTGCTCCGTCGTGGTCTCCCCCAGCTCCTGCGCGCCCATGGCACCCGACCCTACGTGGTCCCGGCGGCGCGCAGACCCGCCGTGGCCGGGATAGGAATCCCCACGGGGCGCGCGACGTTGGCAACGGTCGTGAGTGCTCCCGCCCTTCCCCTGTCCCTGCTCGACTTCGTCGACGTGCCCGCCGGTGTGCCGGCCCCGCAGGCCATTGAGCGCACCGTGCGCACCGCGCAGACGGCCGACCGCCTGGGCTACGCGCGGTTCTGGATCTCAGAGCACCACAGCTTCGCCGGCCTCGCCAGCAGCTCCCCCGAGATCCTCATCAGCCACATCGCCGGGGCCACCAGCGGCATCCGGGTCGGCGCCGCCGGGATCATGCTGCCGAACCACTCCCCCCTGAAGGTCGCCGAGTGGTTCAAGACGCTGGAGATGCTGCACCCCGGCCGCATCGACCTCGGGCTGGGCCGCGCGCCCGGCACCGACCAGCTGACCGCCTTCGCGCTGCGCCGCTCGCGCGAGGCGCTGACCGCCGACGACTTCCCGCAGCAGGCCGCCGAGCTGATCGCCTTCCTCACCGACACCTGGCCCGACGGCCACCCGTTCGAGGCGGTCAAGGCCACACCGGTGGTCGAGACCCAGCCGGAGCTGCTCATGCTGGGCTCGAGTGGCTGGGGCTCCAGCTTCGCGGCCGCCAACGGCATGACCACGGTCTTCGCCCACCACATGAGCCCGGAGCTCGCGGTCGCCGCCCTGCGCGCCTACCGCGAGAACTTCGTGCCGTCGGACCTCGGCAGCGAGCCCCGGGTCATCGTCTCCGCGCTGGCCCTGGCGAGCGAGGACCCCGAGGTCGCCGAGGAGTTCCGGGCCGGCTGGGCGCTCGGGATGCGGCGGATCCGCAGCGGTGACACGACCCGCCCCACGCTCGAGGAGGTCCGCGCCTTCCGCCGCAGCGACGAGTGGGCCCGGCTCGCACCGAGCCTGGCCGGCCGGGTCTTCGCCGGCCGCCCCGACGAGGTGCGCGAGGGCCTGACCGCCCTGGCCAAGGAGGCCGGCGCCGACGAGCTCACCCTGGTGTGCCCGACCCCCGACCACGACGCCAAGCTGCGGAGCCTCGAGCTGCTCGCCGGCGAGTTCGGGCTCAGCCCGCGCTGACCTCGGTGACGCCGCGGGCGCACCAGGCCCGCGCGGTGAGGTGCACCGTGCCGTCGTCGTCGACGGGCAGCCGCCGTCGCACCTCCTCGCCCAGCGCCTGCCGCGCCGTGTCGTCGAGCCCGGCGACGTAGCCGGCCACCGAGCCCTGACCACCCAGGAACGGCTGCCAGTAGTCGTCCACGTCGGCGAAGACGGTCGGCACGGTGAGCTCGCCGACCTCCACGTCACGCAGCCCGGCGGAGCGGAACGCCTCGAGCAGGGCGTCGGGACGGCAGAGCGGGAACCGGCCCTCGTCGAGCTCGGCCGCCGCAGGGTCGAGCGCCACGGCGGCGTCCCAGAAGTGGCGGAGCATCTGCATGCCGTCGGCGTAGTCCCAGACCGTGCACGCGACCGTGCCGCCGGGGCGGGCGACCCGGGCCATCTCGCGCAGGGCCTGCACCGGGTCGCCGACGAAGTTCAGCACGAGGCTCGAGACGACGTAGTCGGCCGTGCCGGAGTCGAGCGGCAGGTCCTCGGCCGCACCGGTGCGCACCACCACGCGCTCGTCCCCCAGCCGCGCCCGGGCGTGCTCGGTGAACACCGCGGTGGGGTCGACCGCCGTCACCTGCGCCGGAGCAGCCCTGCGCAGCACCGCCTCGGTCAGGGCTCCGGTGCCGCTGCCGACGTCGACCCACCGCGCCCCGGGCTCGGGGTCGAGCCGGCGCACCATCCCGTCGGCGAGCAGCCGGCTCCACCGGCCCATGAAGCGCTCGTAGGCCGCGCCGTCCGACCAGGTGCCGGTCATGCGGTTCATCATGGCGGCGCGAGCTGCCGCGCACCAGCAGCTGCCTGAACCTTCGCCTGGGCGGCGAGGTGGCGGCCGGGCAGCGCACCGGAGGGCCCACCCCGGTCAGGCCGGGGCGACCGTCTCGCTGCGCTTCACCGCGGCCTCGACCGCGGCGGAGACGACCTCGGTCACGTGCGGGTTGAACACGCTCGGGATGATGTAGGCCGGGTTCAGCTCGTCGGGGTGCACGACCTCGGCCAGGGCGTCGGCCGCCGCGAGCAGCACGTCGTCGGTGATCATGGTCGAGTGGGCGTCGAGCAGCCCGCGGAAGACGCCGGGGAAGACGAGCACGTTGTTGATCTGGTTGGCGAAGTCGGAGCGGCCCGTCGCCACGACCGTCGCGTGCTGCGCCGCCTCCACGGGGTCGACCTCGGGCTCGGGGTTGGCCATCGCGAAGACGATCGCGTCGTCGTTCATGGTGGCGATGTCGTCGCCGGTGAGGATGTGCGGGGCGGAGACACCGACGAAGACATCGGCGCCGACCAGGGCCTCGCGCAGCGTGCCCTGCATGCCCTCGGTGTTGGTGTGGGTGGCCGACCACATCAGCGACGGGTGCTCGCCCGACGCGATGTCCTCACGCTCGGGGTGCAGGATCCCGAACTGGTCGGCCACGATCACGTTCTTCGCGCCGGCCTTGAGGAACAGCTTGAGGATCGCCGTGCCGGCGGCGCCCGCCCCGCTCATGACGATGCGCACGCTGCCGAGGTCCTTCTTCACCACGCGCAGCGCGTTCTTCAGCGCTGCCAGCGCCACGATCGCGGTGCCGTGCTGGTCGTCGTGGAACACCGGGATGTCGAGCTCCTCGCGCAGGCGGGCCTCGATCTCGAAGCAGCGAGGCGCGGAGATGTCCTCGAGGTTGATGCCGGCGAACACCGGCGAGATGGCCTTGACGGTGCGGATGATCTCCTCGGTGTCCTGGGTGTCGAGGCAGATCGGGAACGCGTCGATGTCCGCGAAGCGCTTGAAGAGGGCCGCCTTGCCCTCCATCACCGGCAGCGCGGCCAGCGGACCGATGTTGCCGAGGCCGAGCACGGCTGAGCCGTCGGTGACGACCGCCACGGTGTTGCGCTTGATGGTCAGCCGCCGGGCGTCGGCGGGGTTCTCCGCGATCGCGGTGCACACCCGCGCGACGCCCGGGGTGTAGATGAGCGAGAGGTCGTCACGGTTGCGGATCGGCACCTTCGACTCGATCTTCAGCTTGCCGCCGAGGTGCACGAGGAACGTGCGGTCCGAGACCTTCCCGATCTCGATCCCGTGCACCGTGCGCATGGCCTCGACGATCTCGTCGGCGTGCGCCGTGTCGCGCGCCGCAGCGGTGACGTCGACCCGGAGCCGGTCGGGGCCCGAGGCCGTGACGTCGAGGCCGGTGACGAGGCCGCCGCTCTTCTCGATGACGTTGGTCAGCTCGCTGACGGCCGTGGCACGGGCCGGCAGCTCGAGGCGGACGGTGATGGAGTTGGAGACGGAGGGGATCGCGGCCATGGCGGCCATTGTCCCGACTACCGCTCGGTAGACCGAACCGGGGCCGCCGCCGTCTCACCACCGCGGTCTGCTACGCCGGCCTCCGTGCCAGGTCCGGCATTCGCCGGCGCGTTCGCGGGTGCGGCGGCCGGCACGTCGGCGCGCGTCCGTCCGTGGCGCGAGAGGCCGAAGACCACCGTCACGGCCGCCAGCGCCAGGCTCAGGGCGAGCTCGAGGCGGTGTCCCTCCTGCACGAGCATGAGCACCAGCACGAAGCCGATGAACCCGATCGTGAGCCAGGTCAGCCACGGGTAGAGCCACATCCTCACCTGCGGGGTGTGGCCGGCGCGGTCGAGCTGGCGGCGCATCCGCAGCTGCGACAGGGCGATGACGAGGTAGACGAACAGCGCGATGGCGCCGGAGGTGGCGAGCAGGTAGCCGAAGATCGCCTCGGGCAGCAGGTAGTTGCCGATGACACCGAGGAAGCCCACGACCGAGCTGGCGATGATCGCCGCCGCCGGGACGCCGCGGGCGGTGGTGCGCGACCACGACGCCGGGGCGTCGCCGCGCGAGGAGAGCGAGAACGCCATCCGCGAGGCGGTGTAGAGCGCCGAGTTCAGGCAGGACGCGACCGCGGTGAGGATGACGAACTCCAGCACCGTCGTCAGTCGGCCGAGGCCCATCTGCTCGAGGGTGAACTGGTAGGAGCCCGAGGCGCCGGAGGCCAGGTCCTTGGCGTTCCAGGCGACGAGGGAGACGACCACGAAGATGGAGCCGAGGTAGAAGAGGCTGATGCGCCAGATCACCGAGTTCACGGCCTTGCGGATGCCCGCCTCGGGGTGCGGCGACTCGGCGGCCGCGATGGTGACGATCTCGGTGCCCATGAACGTGAACATCGTGATGAGCATGGCCGCGAACACCGACCCCAGCCCGTTGGGCATGAAGCCGCCGTCCTGCCACAGGTGGCCGACGCCGGACGTCTGCGACCCCGGCAGCAGGCCGAGGATGGCGGCGACGCCGAGGGCGATGAACGCGACGATCGCGACCACCTTGACGAGGGCGAACCAGAACTCGAACTCGCCGTAGTTGCCCACGCTGAACAGGTTCGTGCCCACGAGCAGCGCGGTGATCAGCAGTGCGAAGGCCCACTGCGGCACGGCCGGGAACCAGTCGCCGAGGATCAGCGCACCGGCGGTCGCCTCGACCGGGATGACGATGACCCAGAACCACCAGTAGAGCCACCCGATGGAGAACCCGGCCCAGCGACCGAGCGAGCGGTCGGCGTAGGTCGAGAAGGACCCGGTGTCGGGCTGGGCGGTCGCCATCTCGCCGAGCATCCGCATGACGAGCACGACCAGCGAGCCGGCCAGCGCGTAGGAGATGAGCACGGCCGGACCGGCCGTGGCGATGGCCTTCGCGGAGCCCACGAAGAGGCCGGCGCCGATGACGCCGGCGATGGAGATCATCGTGATGTGCCGCGGCTTCAGCCCGGCGTCGAGGCCCGTGGACGGGGTGTCAGTGGAGTCCGTCAGGGCGCCGTTGTCCTGGTTCGTGACCGTTCTGCTCATCCGAGCAGGGTGGCGGAATCAGGACGGATGACGCAAACCGGGGCGACGCCGCGCACGCAGCGCGATCCGGTGCTCGAGCAGGCTCTGGCCCCGGACGGCGAGCCAGCCGCAGACCGCCGCCAGGGGCAGCTCCACCAGCAGCGCCATGGCGAGCGCGGCGAGCTGCTCGTCCCGCGTCGGTGCCGTCACGACGTCGAACCACGCGTCGACGAGCAGCATCGTCGCCAGGGCCGCGGAGCTCACCGGCAGCCAACGGCTGCGCCGCACCGCGGCGATGGCGGTGGCCGCCAGCACCGCGAGCAGCCCGACGTCGAACCCGCCCCAGGCGAGGTCGTAGTGCGCCGCCTGGTGGGATCCCGGGAGGGCGAGCGCGAGGTATGCCGTCCACGGCACCATCAGGGCGGCCAGCACCGCGAACACCCAGCCGACCGCGACCATCCGTCCGGCAGCCGGTGCCAGGCTCCCGGGCACCGGCACGTCGACGGAGCCCTCGACCGGCACGGTGGGGGGGGCGCTCACCGGCTCGGCCGGGCCACCGGTCGAGCCGGTCGCGCCGGTCACGTCGGTCGAGCCGGTCGAGCCGGTCGAGTCGGTCGAGTCGGCGCGCGGGTCGTCGGGGAGGTGCGTGGTCACGCTGATGGCACCCGCGCCGCGAGGAGGTAGCGCTCGTCGTCGATGTCGCGGCCCCACAGGACGGGGTCGGTCAGCTGCACGACGTGCACGTCCTCGGCGACCTCGGCGACCGCCGCGCGCAGGTCGTCGGCGCGCACGCCGCCGGCCCACGGCATACGGTCCGGGTCGTCGAAGCTGTCGTCGCCGACCGAGCTCCACCGCCCCTCGACGAGCACCAGCCGGCCCCCCGGGCGCAGGGCCCGGGCCCACGCGACGAGCGCGGCATGCGGGTCGGGCAGGGTCCACAGGATGTGCCGCGCCAGCACGGCGTCGACGCTGGCCGGCGCGAGGGGTGGCGCGCTGACGTCGGACTGGTGCACCTCCACCGCGGCCCCGAAGTGGGCGGTCTTCGCCGTGGCCCGGCGGACCATCTCGCCGGAGAGGTCGTAGGCACGCACCCGGTGGCCCAGCTCGGCGGCGAGCGCGGTGAGGGTGCCGGTGCCGCAGGCGAGGTCGACGACGTCGCTCGGCTGCGGTGGCAGCCACATGCGCAGCAGGTCCTTCCAGGCCGCCCGGGTGTCGGAGTCCAGCAGGCCGTGGTCGGGCTCCTGGTCGTACTCGGCGGCGTACTCGTCCCAGTACTGCGCGATCTGCTCGGCGTTCATGCCTCTCCTCGTCGAGACCCGCCGCACCGTTGGCGGGTGGCGGCCCTGACATCCCACCACGCGGGGCCGGGCGGACGCGAGACGCCGCGGTTCCCCCGCCCCTACGCTGGCCCCCGTGCCGGGCAACGAGGAACGAGCGGCCGGTGGCGCGGCCCACGTCGAGGTCAGCGGTGTCGGCGCGGCGAGCGCCGTGCCCGATGTCGTGCGGCTGGACGTGACGGTGCGCTGCGACGCCGAGGACGTCGCGCGGGCCCTGGCCGACGCCGGTGCCCGGGCCACCGCGCTGGCCGAGGCCGCTCGCGACCACGGCGTCGAGGGACGCGACGTGCAGACGACCGGAGCAGGCGTGCGGCCCCGGCACGACCGCGACGGCGTCGAGGTCGTCGGCTACACGGCCCACCAGGGGCTGAGCCTCGCCGTCCGCGACCCCGGACGTCTCGGGGCGCTGGTCGAGGCCTTCGCCGGGGTGGCGGGCAACGCGCTGGCCGTCGACCGCATCTCGCTCGAGGTCGGCGACCCCGAGCCGCTGCGCGCCCGGGCCCGCCAGGCGGCCTTCGCGGACGCCCGGGCGAAGGCGGAGCAGTACGCCGACCTCGCCGGACGGACGCTCGGGAAGGTGACAGCCCTCACCGACGTTGTGCAGGGTGGTGCCCAGCCCCGCTACGAGCTCATGGCCGCACGGGCAGGCTCCCCCGGCGCCCTGCCGGTGGAGCTGGGAGAGAACACGGTGACCGCGACCGTCGTGGTCCGATGGGATTGGTGACACAACATGGCGAGCACGACCCTGACCGCTGACAACTTCGAGAAGACCGTCCTCGGCGAGGACATCGTCCTGGTCGACTTCTGGGCGGAGTGGTGCGGCCCGTGCCGCCAGTTCGCGCCCGTCTTCGAGGCCGCCTCGGAGGAGCACGACGACATCGTGTTCGGCAAGGTCGACACCGAGGCCGAGCAGGCCCTCGCCGCGGCCGCCAACATCACCTCGATCCCGACCCTGATGGCCTTCCGCGACGGCATCCTCGTCTTCGCCCAGCCGGGTGCCCTGCCCGCCTCCGCGCTGCAGCAGGTCATCGACGGCGTGCGCGGCCTCGACATGGACGCCATCCGCGCCGAGATCGCCGCCGACCAGGGCACCGAGCAGGGCGCCGGCCAGGGCGGCGACGCCACCCCGGGCGCCTGAGCCCGCGATGAGCGCGCGGTGAGCTGGGTCCAGGCGCTCGGCTGGGCCGGCTCGGCGCTGCTCGTCTTCTCGATCCTGCAGGCGCGGGTGCTGCGCTTCCGGGTGCTGAACCTGCTCGCCTGCCTGATCCTCGTGGTCTTCAACGCGGTCCTGCACATCTGGCCGATGGTCGCGATGAACGTCGTGCTGGCCGTCATCAACCTGTGGTTCATCCGCCGGCTGCTGGCCGACCGCACCGACGACCAGGCCTACACGGTGCTGCAGGTCGCCGCCGACGACACCTACCTGCAGCACTTCCTGCAGGTGCACGCCGGTGACATCGCGCGGTACTTCCCGCACCTCGGTGCGGCGGCCCCGGCCGGTGACCGCACGGCATACCTCGTGCTGCGCGGTGACGAGACGGTCGGCGCGGTGGTGGTCCGCGACGCGGGCGGAGGGGTGGCGCAGGTCGAGCTCGACTACGTGACCCCGCGCTTCCGCGACTTCTCCCCCGGCGAGTTCGTCTACCGGCGCAGCGGGCTGTTCACCGAGCGCGGCTTCCGGCGCATCGTGACCCCGCCCGGGATGGTCAACCCCTACTACGAGCGCCTGGGGTTCACCCGCGAGGGCGACTCCTGGACCGCAGAGCTGGTCTGACCACCGGCTCCACCCGCGCCCGGGCTGCCGGGCGCTGTCGCTGCCGTCGCCTCCTCGCGCCGGGCCCGTCGGACCGTGAGGAAGAGCCGGTGGGCCGTCACCACGACGCTGAGCCAGGCCAGGCCGAGGGTCCAGCCCACCATGACGTCGGTGAGCCAGTGGTGCCCGAGGAAGACCCGGCTGAGCCCCATCGCGACGACGAACACCGAACCCGCCACGACGACGGCCGTGCGGGCCCATCGGCTCGAGAGGTGCAGCAGCGCGACGTAGACGAGCACCCCGATGAGCACCGTCGAGTTCAGCGTGTGGCCGCTGGGGAACGACGGCGAGTGCTCGTAGGGCGGGACGGCCAGGTTCAGCGGCGGGCGGGCCCGGCCGATCAGGTCCTTGCCGGCGGTGGTCATGGCCAGCGAGCCGGCCGCAGCGATGAGCGTCAGCACCACCGGGGTCCACGAGCGCCAGGCGAGCACCATGACCAGCAGGACCACTGCCACGAGCACCGGCATGCCGGCGGTGCCGCCCACGTCGGTGAAGGCGGTGACCGCGGTGTCGAGCCCCGGGCTGCGCCACTGCACGGCCTGGTGGAGCACGGGCTGGTCGAGGCCGGCCACCCCGTCGTTCTCGGTGACCGCGTCGTAGACCTCGGCCGACGCGGTGGTCAGCAGCACCGCCAGCACGCCGCCGACGACCGCCGTTGCCACCAGCACGCCGCGAGCCGTTGTCCACCGGACGAGGGCGAACGCCACGCGCACCAGCCACCGGCCGGGCTCGGAACGCCACTGCGCCAGGTCGCGCTGCCCGATCCGCTCCTCGTCGGGCGTGTGGTCGCGAAGTCGCATGCCCCATTCTCACCAGGCTGTCCGGGCTCGGCGCGTCGTGCGGCCCTACCGTGGGGCCATGCCGAGCGAGCCGACCACGACCGACCACGCCGCGACCGCCGCACCCGACCTCGACGCACCGGACCTCGCCTCACCCGACCTCGCCGCGCGGCGGGCCGTCGCCCGGCGCGGCTGCACCCGGTGGCTCGTCGGCCACGGCGACGTCACGCCGCAGGCCTGGCTCGAGGAGGTCGCCGACGCCGCCACGGAACAGGACCTCGACCGCTACGGCGAGGGTGGCGAGGTCGAGGCGCTCGAGCGCGAGGTGGCCGAGCTGCTCGGCATGCCCGCCGCCGCGTTCATGCCCAGCGGGGTGATGGCCCAGCAGACCGCGCTGCGGTCGTGGGTCGAGCGCTCCCCCACCGACGCCGTGGCCGTGCACGGGCTCTCGCACTTCGTGCTGCACGAGCTCGACGCCCTGCCCGAGCTGCACCGGCTGCGGGTGCAGCAGCTGACCGCGGAGCCGCGACCGGCGACCGTCGCCGACCTCGACGCGCTGCCCGGCCCGCTCGCCGCGCTCAGCCTGGAGCTGCCGCTGCGCGACGCCGGCTACCTGCTGCCCTCGTGGGAGGAGCTGGTGGCGTTCAGCAGCCGGGCCCGCGAGCGCGAGGTGCCCCTGCACCTCGACGGCGCCCGGCTCTGGGAGAGCCAGCCGTTCTACGGCCGGCCCCTCCACGAGGTCGCGGGACTGGCCGACTCCGTCTACGTCTCGTTCTACAAGGGCCTGGGCGGCCTGGCCGGCGCGGCCCTCGCCGGGCCGGAGGACCTCGTGGCCCAGGCGCGCCGCTGGCGCACCCGCCACGGCGGCACCCTGTTCACCCTGCTGCCGTATGCCGTCGCGGCACGCCACGGCCTCGCCACCCGGCTGCCACGGATGGCCGGCTACGTCGAGCGGGCTCGGGAGCTGGCCGCCGGCCTCGCCGCGGTCGAGGGGGTGCGGGTGCTGCCGGAACCGCCGCACACCAACGCCTTCCGCCTGTTCGCCGACGCACCCGTCGAGGCCCTCGAGGCCGTGGCGCTGGAGGTCATGGAGCGCGACCGGGTGGCCTTGACCCCCCGGTGGCGGGCGAGCGAGGTCCCCGGCTGGTCGGTCACCGAGCTGACCGCCGGGGACGCCACGCTCGACTGGCCGGTCGCCGACCAGGTCGCAGCCCTCGCGGCGCTGGTGGGTGAGGCGCGCGCCCGCTGAGGCCCGCGGCATACCGGGCCTGCGCGCGAGCCCGCCTCCGACGCGCGCTGCCTGCCGGGCACGACGCTGTCGGCGGGGCACGCCGAAGGGCCCCGCCGGAAACCGGCGGGGCCCTTGTCGGTGAGTCGCGTGATGTGGCCACGATGGTGGAGGTGGCGGGAATCGAACCCGCGTCCATTGACGGGAAACCAGGGCTTCTCCGGGTGCAGTGCGCTGTGGAGTTTCTCGGCCCCAGAGCTCGCGCGCACACGTCCTCTGACAGGCCCAGTCGAGTAAGAGTCCCGCACAGCCCCCCGACATGACTGCGCAGCAAGTTCTCTAGCTGACGCCAGACACTGAGTCGAGAACTAGCTCAGGCTGACGGACTTCGAGGCTCGCTCAGGCGGCGAGGGCGAAGTCGGTGCGCTTGGAATTGGCACCTATTGGTTTGCAGGGGGCGTTGACGAGATGACCCTGCATCCTCGACCCGCTTCCCCTGGTATGCCGACCAATGTCGAAACCGATCACCCCCATGCTCCCGCACGGGGTGTCCACATCACGCTGTTCACTTGTCAAGCTGCTGTTCGCACAGCGTCTCATGCTGCTCGCCCAGTATTGCCTGCAACGCCGACGGGGCCCAAATCATTTCCCGAGCTGGTCACCGGCATGGTCCATCCGAGTCTCGGAAATGGTCACCCGCATGGCCCATCCGCCCTCCAGGGAGGTCCGAACCACGTCCGACAGCCGGGGAGCGGACGTGGCGGACCCGCAGCGGGGGGCCTCATCGACACGCCAACACCATGCAGGAGCAACCCCATGACGACTCGACGCACACTCGCGGTCATCGCCGCCGCCGGCCTCGCCTCCGTGGCAGGCCTCGCCACCGCCTCGGGCGCCTCCGCGCACGAACGCCAGCACTGCCCCAAGCCACCGACCCTGGGGACGCGCAGCCTGGCAGCGGTCCTGGCCTCGGACCGGTCGGGCTTCGACCGCAACTGGAGGGACTACGACATCGTCACGGCCGCAGTCGGCGCCGTCCTGAAGGCCAAGCCGAACAGCCCCGTCAAGGTGCTGGCCGACGGCAAGGTCCCCCTGACGGCGTTCCTCCCCACCGACCAGGCCTTCCGCATCCTGGCCACCGATCTCACCCACAAGCGGTACACCAACGAGAAGGCCGTCTTCGCGGCCGTTGCCAGCCTGGGCATCCCGACCGTCGAGACCGTCCTGCTCTACCACGTGGTGCCCGGTGCGACCATCGACGCGCGGACCGCCCTGCGCAGCGACGGGGCCAAGCTCAAGACCGCCCAGGGCGGGACGATCACCGTCGACGTGCGTCACGGCAAGCGCATCTTCCTCGTCGATGCCGACCCTGACGCCCGCAACCCGCGGGTCGTCCAGCCCGACATCAACAAGGGCAACCGGCAGATCGCCCACGGGATCGACCGCGTGCTCCGGCCGGTGAACCTGCCCTGACGGGCCCGGCACAGCCGTGGGCCGGCTCCCCCACTGGGAGCCGGCCCACGGTCATGTCACGCTCCGTCATGCCACGCTCCGGTGGCGTTCGTCAGCCGCCAAAATCAGCCGCCAAAATCAGCCGCCGAAGTCCTGGGTCCAGTACGTGCCGTAGGTGCCGCCCTTGGCGTAGCCCACGCCGAGGTAGCGGTAGGCGCAGTTGAGGATGTTGGCGCGGTGGCCCGGGCTGTTCATCCAGCTCGTCATGACGGCGGTGGCCGTGGCCTGGCCTGCCGCGATGTTCTCGGCGATGGCACCGCCGGTGTAGCCCGCAGCACGGATCCGGTCGGCGAAGGTGCGGCCGTCCTGGCTGGTGTGCGAGAAGTAGTCGTTCGCCGCCATGTCGGCACTGTGGCCCTGGGCGGCCCGCTGCAGCGCGGAGCTGGTGGCCAGGGCGCCGCAGCCGGCCTTCGCGCGCTCGGCGTTCACGAGGGTCAGGACCTGCGCGGCCACCCCACTGGAGGCGGTGACCGGCTTCGGAGACGGCTTCGGCGTACTGGTCGCGCGCGCCGTCGTGGCCTGCGGCGACGGCTTGGGCGCCGCCTGCACCGGCTTGGGTGCAGCCGTCTGCGACGGCGCCTTCGGCGTCGTCGTGGTGCGGGCCGGTGTGCGCGTGGGCGTCGGCGCGGCCGTGGTCTGGGTCGTGGTCGTCGGCACGGCCCGGGTGGGGGCGGTCGTGCTGACCCGCGTCGTCGGGGTGGTGGGGGGACTCGTCGGGCTCCACGACGGGGTCGTCGGGGGTGCTGCGACCGTGGAGCCGCTCGTCGGGGAGCTGCTCTCGCGACCGAACGCCATCACGGCGCCCGCGCTCCCGGCCAGGAGCGCGGCGACGGCCACCACTCCGAGAAGTCGCTGTCGTGAACTGGTGGGTACGGCCCGGTGCCGTGCCATGTCATACCTCGCAAACCGTCCATCTGGCTCGGACGGGCCGACACCCTACGCGAGGTGGGCTATGACCACGACATTCCGTGTGGTGTGCTCCTCGTGGCCGGTGGCCCGGTAGCACCCGAGGAGGAGCAGGCGCCCGGGGATCCCGGCAGCGACGGCAGGGGTCTTGCTGAGGTCGGTCTTGGCGACGGTGAAGGAGCTGTCGACCACGTAGCGCAGGCGGCCGGTGCGGGTGGTGACGTAGACGGAGTCACCGCGTCGGAGCTCCTTGATGTGGTTGAAGACGGCCGGCTCCTTCCAGGTGTGCCCGTAGAGGTAGACCGTGTTGCCGGCATGGCTGCCGGGCATGCCTCCCCCGGTCCACCACGCCACCTCCCACAGGCTCGAGGGCTTCACGGCCCCGTCGTTCGCTGCCACCTGCTCGGGGGTGTACGGGGTCACGGCGGCGCGCAGCCGGATCGCCGGCGCCTCCAGCAGCCGCGGCTCGCTGCTGGGCACGTACGGGCGCGACTCGTCGGCGGGCCGCGAGAACGACTGTGGCGGCGCCGGGTCGACGCCGTGCGAGGTCTGTGGTGCCGAGGCGGTGGACGCTGCTGCGACGCCGCGACCACCCGGGAACAGGTCCGGCCACCCGCTGAGCCCGACCACTCCGGCCACGAGCAGGGCGACCGCCGCCGCCACCAGGACGGTGGCGGCGACGGTCGCCCACCCGACCGGCCGGTACCTCTTGGACCGGCCGGTCGGTGCGTTGCTGCGGAACCTCACGGGCTCCCCGCTCCTAGAAGGTGTGACGGCGCCTCATGGACATCAGGCCGGCAGCCAGGAGCAGCAGTGCCCCCGATCCGACGAGCCCGTAGCGCAGGCCACCCCAGGTGCTGTCGCCGCCCATCAGGTCGGCACCGTCGGTGGCCGCCTGGGGCACGGCGTTCTCGTTGACCGCCCCCAGCTCGGGCTGCCCCGCCCCCGGCGCAGCCGGCGTCGTGGGCGCCTCGGTTGCCGGCACCTCGGGTGCCTCGGTGCTCGGAGTCTCCGTGGCGGGGGTCTCCGGCGCCGGGGCGCTGGTGGAGGAGGTCGGCGACGTGGCACCGGTGCTCGGGGTCTCCGTGGAGGTGGTCGACGTCGTGCTCGAGGTCGTGCTCGAGGTGGTCGTGCTCGAGGTCTCCGTGGAGGTCCCCGTGCCCGAGGTCGACGTGGTGTGCGTCGGCGGGGTGGTGTGCGTCCCGGTGTGCGAGGTCGTCGACGTCGGCGGCGTGGTGTGCGTCTCCGTGTGCGAGGTCGTCGACGTCGGCGGCGTGGTGTGCGTCTCCGTGTGCGTTCCCGTGCCGGACGTCGTGCTCGAGGAGGAGCTGCTCGAGGAGGAGCTGGTCGTCGAGGTGGTGGGGGGTGGGGGCGGCGGCGGGCACTGGCTCACGTCCGGCTCGGGGTCGAGCTTGAGGGTGTCGGCGATGAGGACGTAGGACCGGCCCTGGCGGTCGTTGAACCAGGTGCCCTGCGTGGCCGCCGTGTCGACCCAGATCGGGTTCTGGCCGGTCTGGAGCCGCTCGTCCACCCCCGGCTTCCCGACGTACTTGCAGACGTAGTCCTTGTGGGCCGGGTCTGGCGGAGTCGCCTGGGCGGGGGCCACGAAGCCCACCACCACCGCGACCAGGCCCAGCAGCCCCACCACCATGGACGGACGACTGAGACGGAACGTGTAGACCGTCGGCGCTGCCTTCTTCTCCTGCATGGCACCCCTCACTCCTCAGGCGGACGAGGTCCGCCTGTTGCACGAGGTCGCCACCCGCAGGCGCGAGTACCCCAGACGTAGCGACCTCCTCCCAGAGTCGGCATGCAGGTGCACGAGGCACAGATGCAGGAGTTCTACGTGGTCTGCGCCGTGTGCCGTAGGACGAATGCAGTGGTGTGCGCAGAGGTGCGCCCTCGGCCTGCCCGGACCCCGCTGCTGCCGCCGCCACGGTGGGCGGCGGCAGCAGCGGTTCGCGGTTCGATGTGACCGTGACCGGGTCAGCTGGTCGGCGTCCGACGAGCCGAGAACAGGCCGGCGGCGAGCAGCAGGAGCAGCCCAGCGCCGATGAGCATCGGCTGCAGGCCGGTCGAGCCAGCGCCCTGCGGCTGCAGGTCGGCACCATCGGTGGCCGCCTGCGGCACGGCGTTCTGCACCACGGCGGCCTGCTGCGGTGCCTGGGCGGCCGGCGCCACGACGGCGGCCTCGGCCGGGGCGGCCGGAGCCTGCGACGGCGGCTGGAACGGCGCCACCGACGGCGGCGTGGTCTGCGTGGCCGGGGTCACCGGCGTCGAGCTCGTCGTCGACGACGAGGTGGCCCCGGTGGACGGAGTCGTGGACGAGCTGGTCGTGGACGAGCTCGTGGTGGACGAGCTCGTCGTCGATGAGGTCGTCGTGCTCGTGGTGGTCGTGCTCGTCGACGACGTCGTGGAGGTGGTGGGGCAGGTCGTCGTCGGGTGCGGCTTCGGGTGGTGGGTCTTGGTGTGGGTCGGCGTCGGGTAGCCCTGGGCACAGTCCTTGCCACCGGACGCGTAGGTGTCCGTGCGCCCGTCCTTGCGGGTGTGCTTGCCGGCGCCATTCTGCTCGTTGATGTGGCTGGAGTGCGCGTTCGGGTTGATGACGTTGTAGCCGGCGCCGCTCTCGCCCTTGCCCTCGACGGGGTGGCAGATCCACGGCTTGTCACCGCCTCTCCCGTTGCCGCTGTGGTCACCCGCCTGCGCCGAGAGCGGAGCGAACAGCCCGAAGGCCACCGCGACGAGCCCCGCCAACGCCGCAAGGAGTGCTGCGCGGGTGGGACGGAACCTGACGACGACCGGGGCGGCTTGATGTTTCTGCATGACGTCCCCCTTTCCGAAGGCGGTGCGGTGCACGGCACCGGAGCCGAGAGTCCCGAGAGACCCGCTGCCCCCGCGGCGGCTCCCGGCCCTTTTGTCAGGATCGAGCCCGGTCGACTCGACAGCACAGACGCATCCGTCCTACTCCCTCCATGCTTGTCGTAACCCGGAAGGACGACGTGGGTTGGCCCTTCGTGCTTGGCCCACCCCAGCACCCTCATCCCAGCTGGGCGACGACCACCACGTTGCGGGTGGTGCGTTCCTCCCGGCCCGTCTCCCGGAAGCAGCCGATGAGCAGGAGCCGCCCGGGATGCGCGTCGCGGACGAGCGGGTGGTCGTCGAGGTCGGCCTTGGCCACGGTGAACGACTGCTCGACGACGTAGGCGAGCCGTCCGGCTCGGGTGGTCACCACCACCGCGTCACCGAGCCGGAGCTCCTTGACCCGGTTGAAGACCGCCGGCGCGGTCCAGGTGTGCCCGTAGAGGTAGACGGTGTTGGCGGCGTGGCTGCCCGGGGTGCCTCCCCCGGTCCACCACGCGACATCCCAGAGGGAGGAGGGCATGACCGCTCCGCCGTGGGCCGCGACCTGCTGCTCGCCCCACGGTGTGACGGTGACGCGTAGCCCGATCGTCGGCACCTCGAGGAGCACCGGCGGGCTCTCGGGCACGTACGCCCTCGCCTCCCGCGCCGGACGCGACGACGACTGCGGCGGTGCCGGTGCGACGGTGGCCGGCGCCGTCACCGCCACATCCGGTATGCCGCTGGCCCGGCCCTGCTCACCCACCTGCTGCGGCGTCGTGGCGAGCAGGGCGGCTGCCGCCGCCACCAGCACGGTGGCGGCGGCCGCCCGGCCGGTGGTCGCACCGGTCACCCGGTGTCGGCCGGTCCTCACGGAGCCTCACTCCCGCCTTCGATGGGTCCTACCGGTCGACCGGTTCCCGTCGGACGGTCATCAGGCCACCGGAGGCCACCATCAGCAGCCCGGCCCCCACGAGGGCCGCCTGCAGCCCGGTCCAGCCACCGGACGAGCCGACCAGGTCGGCACCGTCGGTGTGGGCCTGCGGCACGGCGTTCTCCTGAACCGCCCCCACCTCGGGGCCAGCAGCCGTTCTGGGCGTGGTGGGTGCCACGGTGGCGCCTTCCTCGGGCGTCTCCCCCTCTGTCGTCCCGGGGACCAGCGGGTTCGACGACGTCGTCGACGGCACGGTCGCACCGGTGCCCGGGGTCTCCGTCGACGGTGCGGTGGTCGTGGCGGTCGGCGGCTCACTCGTCGTCGGAGGCTCGGTCGTCGGAGGCTCAGTCGTCGGCGGAGTGGTTGTCGTGGTCGATGTCGTGGCAGTGGTGGTCGTCGGCGGCACCGAGCCGGGGCACGTCCACGTCCCGTCGGTCCACACGGCATACACGTCGGTGCTGCCGTCCTTGCGGGTGTGCTTGCCGGCCCCCGTCGCCTCGTCGATGTGCGACGACGCCTTCGACGGGTCGATGAGGTTCCAGCCCGAGCTGGCCTCACCGGCGCCCTCGACGGGGTGGCAGACCCACGGCTTGGCGCCCACGTCGACGCCGCCGCCCTGGTGGTCGCCCGCCTCCGCCGACAGCGGCGCGAGGAAGCCCACGCCGAGGGCGAGGACCCCCAACGCGGCGACGAGCAGAGCAGGCCGGGTGAGGTGGACCCTGTAGGTCACCGGTGCTGTGCGTCCGTCTCTCATGACGCCCCCTTTCGAGGTCCCGGTGCCGTGGTGGCACCGTGAGCCGGGAGCCCTGGGTGGCCGGTGCCGCTCGGCGGCTCTCGGTCCACCACCACGCTCTACTGACCGGTAACAAGTGCCCAGAGGCGATGGGCCCGCCTTCTACGTCTTTTCGCGCAGGTGCGCGGGGACCTCGCAGGAACTCGTCGGGCTGCGTCGGGCGCGGTGTGGCGACGGCCCGGCCCGCTGGGCGGTGTCCGTATGACGGTCGTGACATCTCACGTGGCGGGACAGGTCACTAGGCTCGCGGCACACGCCTGCCCCGCCCACAGGAGGTCCCCCTGTGTTCAGCAAGGTCCTGGTCGCCAACCGCGGCGAGATCGCAGTCCGCGCCTTCCGCGCCGCCACCGAGCTCGGCGCCAAGACGGTCGCCGTCTTCCCCTACGAGGACCGCAAGTCCGAGCACGTGCTCAAGGCCGACGAGGCCTACCAGATCGGCGAGCCCGGGCACCCCGTGCGGGCCTACCTCGACCCGGCCGCCGTGGTCCGTACCGCGGTGGACGCCGGGGCCGACGCGGTCTACCCGGGGTACGGCTTCCTGAGCGAGAACCCCGACCTGGCCGAGGAGTGCGCCGCCCAGGGCGTCACCTTCGTGGGGCCGCCCGCCAGCGTGCTGCACCTGACCGGCAACAAGGCTCGCGCCATCGCCGCCGCCAAGAAGGCCGGACTGCCGACGCTGCGCAGCGCCGAGCCGGGCACCGACGTCGACACGCTCGAGGCGGCCGCGCACGAGATCGGCTTCCCGGTCTTCGTCAAGGCCGTGGCCGGTGGTGGCGGGCGCGGCATGCGCCGGGTCGAGCAGCCCTCCGAGCTGCGCGACGCCATCGAGGCGTGCATGCGCGAGGCGGAGTCCGCGTTCGGCGACCCGACCGTCTTCCTCGAGGAGGCGGTCGTCAGCCCGCGGCACATCGAGGTCCAGATCCTCGCCGACGCCGCCGGCAACGTCATCCACCTCTTCGAGCGCGACTGCTCGGTGCAGCGGCGCCACCAGAAGGTGGTCGAGATCGCGCCGGCCCCCAACCTCGACCCTGAGCTGCGGGAGCGCATCTGCGCCCACGCCGTCGCCTTCGCCCGCGAGATCGGCTACGTCAACGCCGGCACGGTGGAGTTCCTGCTCGCCCCGGACGGGCGCTACGTCTTCATCGAGATGAACCCCCGCATCCAGGTGGAGCACACGGTCACCGAGGAGATCACCGACGTCGACCTCGTCGGTGCGCAGCTGCGGATCGCCAGCGGCGAGACGCTCGACGACCTCGGGCTGTCACAGGACCGGCTGCGGATCCGCGGCGCCGCCCTGCAGTGCCGCATCACCACCGAGGACCCGGCCAACGGCTTCCGTCCCGACACCGGTCGCGTGACGACCTACCGGTCGGCAGGCGGTGCGGGGGTGCGCCTCGACGGCGGCACGGTCTTCGTCGGCGCCGAGATCGGGGCGCACTTCGACTCCATGCTGGTCAAGCTGACCTGTCGCGGCGCCGACTTCCCCACGGCCGTGCGCCGCGCCCGGCGGGCCCTGGCCGAGTTCCGCATCCGTGGCGTGTCCACGAACATCCCGTTCCTCCAGGCGCTCCTCGACGAGCCCGACTTCCAGGCCGGGCGGCTCAGCACCGCCTTCATCGACGAGCGGCCCGAGCTGCGCACCGCCCGGGTGCCGGCCGACCGCGGCACCAAGCTGCTGACCTACCTCGCCGAGGTCACCGTCAACCAGCCCCACGGTCCCGCCCGCACCCACGCGTCCCCGCAGGGCAAGCTGCCCGCCCTCGACCTCGAGGCGCCGCCCCAGCCGGGTGCCCGTGACCGCCTGGTGCGGCAGGGCCCCGAGGCCTTCGCCCGGTCGCTGCGCGAGCAGGTGCCCGTGGCCGTCACCGACACGACCTTCCGCGACGCCCACCAGTCGCTGCTCGCCACCCGGCTGCGCACCCGCGACCTGCTGCACGTGGCGCCGTACGTCGCCCGCATGACCCCCCAGCTGCTGAGCGTCGAGGCCTGGGGAGGTGCCACCTACGACGTCGCCCTGCGCTTCCTCTCCGAGGACCCGTGGGAACGGCTGGCCGCGCTGCGCGAGGCGATGCCCAACCTGCCGCTGCAGATGCTGCTCCGCGGCCGCAACACCGTCGGCTACACGCCGTACCCGACCAAGGTGACCGACGCCTTCGTGCACGAGGCGGCCCACACGGGCATCGACATCTTCCGCATCTTCGACGCCCTCAACGACGTCGGGCAGATGCGGCCGGCCATCGAGGCCGTGCGCGACACCGGCACGGCGGTCGCCGAGGTCGCCCTCTGCTACACCGGCGACCTCACCAGCCCGGGCGAGAAGCTCTACACCCTCGACTACTACCTGCACCTCGCCGAGCAGATCGTGGAGTCGGGCGCCCACATCCTCGCCATCAAGGACATGGCCGGCCTGCTGCGCGCCCCGGCAGCGCGCACCCTCGTCACGGCGCTGCGTGAGCGCTTCGACCTCCCCGTGCACCTGCACACCCACGACACCGCCGGTGGACAGCTCGGCACCCTGCTGGCCGCCATCGACGCGGGCGTCGACGCGGTCGACGTCGCGAGCGCGTCGATGTCGGGCACCACGAGCCAGCCGTCGATGTCGGCGCTCGTGGCGGCGACCGACGGCACCGAGCGGGCCAGCGGGCTCGACCTCCAGGCGGTGTGCGACCTCGAGCCCTACTGGGAGGCCGTGCGCCACCTCTACGCCCCCTTCGAGTCGGGCCTGCCCTCCCCCACCGGGCGGGTCTACACCCACGAGATCCCCGGCGGCCAGCTGTCGAACCTGCGCCAGCAGGCCATCGCCCTCGGGCTCGGCGAGCGCTTCGAGTCGATCGAGGACACGTATGCCGCCGCCAACCGGATCCTGGGCAACATCGTCAAGGTGACGCCCAGCTCCAAGGTGGTGGGCGACCTCGCCCTGGCGCTCGTCGGCGCCGGCGCCGACCCCGACGCGTTCGAGGCCGACCCCACGGCATACGACATCCCGGACTCGGTCATCGGCTTCCTCAACGGCGAGCTCGGCGACCCGCCCGGCGGCTGGCCGGAGCCGTTCCGCACCAAGGCGCTGCAGGGCCGCACGACCAAGCCGCGGGTGACCGAGCTCGCCGACGAGGACGAGGAGGCCCTGCGACGGCAGCCCCGCAGCACCCTCAACCGGCTGCTCTTCCCGGGGCCGACCAAGGACTTCCTGCACTCACGTGAGGCGTACTCCGACCTGGCGGTCCTCGGCACGCGCGAGTTCCTGCACGGCCTCGAGCTCGGCGTCGAGCACGAGGTCGACCTCGAGCCCGGCAAGCGTCTGCTGCTGAGCCTGCAGGCCATCTCCGACCCGGACGAGCGGGGCATGCGCACTGTGATGTGCACGCTGAACGGCCAGCTGCGACCCCTCCAGGTGCGCGACGAGTCGGTGTCGGTGCAGGTCCGCTCGGCGGAGAAGGCCGACCCCACCGACAAGGGCCAGGTCGCGGCACCGTTCGCCGGCGTGGTGAGCCTGGCCGTCGGGGAGGGCGCCACGGTCGAGGCCGGAGCCGTCGTGGCCACCATCGAGGCCATGAAGATGGAGGCCAACATCACGGCCCCGGTCGGCGGCACCGTCAAGCGGCTCGCCATCGGCTCCCAACAGCAGGTGGAGGGCGGCGACCTGCTGCTGGTGGTCGCCGGCTGAGGCCCTCGCGGGCCGGCTCCGCTCGAACTGCCGATTTCGGCGAGCGGGGTTAGCGTGGCGGTGACGCCGGCTCCACGAGGGGCGGCGGCAACCCGACACCGACTGACAGGAGAGTGCCATGGGACTCGGCGACAAGATCGAGAACACCTCCGAGAACATGCAGGGCAAGGCCAAGGAGGCCGCCGGCAAGGCGACCGACGACGAGAGCCTCGAGGCCGAGGGCCAGATGGACCAGTCCAAGGCCGACGTGAAGCAGGCCGGTGAGAAGGTCAAGGACGCGTTCAAGGACTGACCGTCCGGTGCGACGAGGGGGCGGGTCCGCGTGGACCCGCCCCCTCGTCGTGTGCCGTCCCGTTCCACCGCCGCGGCCCCGCGGTGCCTGGCAGCTACCAGGAGCCGCCTGAGCTGCCCCCGCCACCGCCGCCCGAGAAGCCGCCCCCGGCGGAGAAGCCGCTCGAGCCCGAGGAGCCGGGCGTGCTCGTGAAGGTGCCGCCCGCCGTGGTGGCGAACGAGTCCATGCCCGAGGCGAGGTGGGTGAAGCTGCCGAAGCCGCCGGGGCCGGCGTACCACCACGGCGCGACGATGGTGTGGCCGGCGGCTGCGGCTGCCGCGGCCACCTGCTCGAACGTCTTGGCCCACTTCTCCGCCACGCCGAAGACGATCGCGTACGGCAGGTAGCGGCTGAAGACCTCCTGGGCCTCCTCCCAGCGGATCTGCGAGGCCTCGGCGGTCACGAGGTACTCCCGGAAGCCGAGCGACTGCGCGAGCACCGCGCTGCCCTCGGCCGTGCGGGCGGCCATCCGGCGACCGAGCAGCCAGAAGATGGCTCCGGCGAGCACGACGCCGACCGCGAGCGCCAGGGCAGGCGGCACCGGGTAGCCGCTCCCGGCCATCATCGAGGACAGGCCACTGCCGAACCAGAACGTGCCGAGGATGCCGCCGAAGACCAGGACCTGGCCGAGGCCGGTCCACACGGCCCGCTGGGCCCGGGGTGAGCGCCGGAACCAGCCTCGCGCGACGACCTCGTCGTACATCGCCGACTGCACGCTGTCGAGGGTGGGCTTGAACTCGTTCTTGAGCTCCGAGAGGAGCACCGCGTCGCGGCCGGCGAAGATGCCGTCGAGCAGCCGGCGCTCGTAGAGGTGCAGCGCGGACCGGTCCTCACGGGTGCTCTCCGTGCGCCTGAGCATCCAGTCGACGTGGTGTCCGAAGCCGCTCCGGTCCCTCTCCTCCATGGTCAGGTGCCCGCGCACCGCGAGGTCGACGACCGTCGCCGCCACGTCGACCGTGTTGGCGGTCTCGTCGATGACGGTGCCGAGCATGCCCGGCTG
The DNA here is from genome assembly GCF_900111375.1 of Pedococcus cremeus. Classification (GTDB taxonomy): domain Bacteria; phylum Actinomycetota; class Actinomycetes; order Actinomycetales; family Dermatophilaceae; genus Pedococcus_A; species Pedococcus_A cremeus. The sequence goes on along the minus strand of NZ_FOHB01000003.1, from coordinate 82,191 downwards.
GACGCCCGCCGGGGGCGTGAACTGCACCGCCACGGTGGGAGCGGCACCGCGCACGACCTGCGCCTGCTGCCCGGCGCCAGGAGCCGTGCCCGGAGCCATCCCCGGGGTCAGGCCCGGGGTCAGGCCCGGGGTCAGGCCCGGGGTCAGGCCGGGGGTGAGCCCGGCGTAGCGCTCGTCGCGTCCGCGGGTCCAGACCAGGAAGCCCATCAGCGCCGCGGCGAGCACCGGGAGCACGACCCCTGCCCCGATGCTCAGCGCGCCGAGGGCCCGGGCGGTGCCGGTGGCGACGACCTCGCCGCTGTCGGTCACGGCACCCTCGCGCAGGTCGGGCTCGAGCGAGCCGAACGCGCTGCGCGGCAGGGACGCCAGGATCGAGACGGCCTGCCGGGGAGCCACGGTGCCCGCCGAGAACGAGGCCGACTCCCCCGGCGACGACTGGCACCGCTGGGTCGACCCGAGCTCGCCGTAGAAGCAGTCGGTCCGGTCGACCGGCGCCGGGCCGTGCACCGTGGCCGAGACGTTCTCGTAGGTGTTCTCGTTCGAGGTGTCGACGAGGTTGAAGTAGAGCTCGGCGTGGTCGGGGAAGCCGTTGACGTAGTGGGCGAGGGTGTAGCGCACGACGTAGGTCTGGGTGCCCGAGACGGTGCGGTTGGGGTCGCCGACGCGGATCCGCTCGTAGGCGCCGAACGAGCTGGTGCTGACGTCCGACGGCGCGCCCGAGGGCGACTGCGCCGAGACCCTGCTCATGTCGTAGAGCCGGTAGGTGTCCTGGCGGTCCTGGTAGCCGGCGCGCACCTTGATGAGCCGCTCGATCCCGTGCCGCTCCTCGCCGCTCGGGAACTGCCAGGTGATGTTCTCGGTGACGTCGACCGAGCCGTCGGCCTTGAGCTCGAAGTCGACGTGGAAGCGGGTCGCCTTGTCCTCGGACCCGGCTGCCGACGCCGGAGCAGCCCCCAGGGTGGCCAAGACCAGTAGGACAGCCATGAGCGCACCGAGCCGCACCCCGCCGCGGGCAGCCCGCGGCATACCCCCCGCTGGTCGCACCCTCAGACGTCCCGGCCTCGGGAGTGCAGCGCGCGCTGCACCTCGCGCTCGTCCTGCCGCTCCCGCAGCGCGTGGCGCTTGTCGTAGGCCTTCTTGCCCTTGGCGAGGGCGATCTCGACCTTGGCCCGGCCGTCCTTGAAGTACAGCGCCAGTGGCACGATCGTGTGGCCGCTCTCACGGGTCTTGGCGGCGAGCTTGTCGAGCTCGATGCGGTTGAGCAGCAGCTTGCGGCGCCGGCGCGGCGTGTGGTTGGTCCACGTGCCGTTGAGGTACTCGGGGATGTGCACGCCTTCGAGCCACAGCTCGTCGCCGTAGAACGTGGCGTACCCGTCGACCAGCGACGCCCGGCCCATGCGCAGCGACTTCACCTCGGTGCCCGTGAGCACCAGGCCCGCCTCGTAGGTGTCCTCGATGAGGTAGTCGTGGCGCGCCTTGCGGTTGCTCGCGACGAGCTTGCGCCCCTGCTCCTTGGCCACTGCTGTCGTCCGTCCTTGCTCTGCTGCCGTGCGGCTGCACGGCGCCCTGCCGTGCGGGGCCACGCTACCCGCTCAACGCCTGGCGGCGCCGAGGTGTTCTCTGGCAGCGGGCGTCCGGCCCGGCTCGGCCGTCAGAGCCACTTGCGCGGGTCGACCGGGGTGCCGTTCTCCCGCGCCTCGAAGTGCAGGTGGCAGCCCGTGGAGGTCCCGGTCGTGCCGACGTAGCCGATGACCTGGCCCCGGTTGACGTAGCCGCCGGTGCGGGCGAACCGCGTCATGTGGTTGTAGGTCGTGGCGAGGTCGACCCCGCCGTGGAGGCCGTGGTCGATGACGATCTGGTTGCCGTAGCCCCCGGCGACGCCGGCCGAGATGATCGTGCCCGGCGCCGCGGCGTAGATGGGCTGTCCACAGTTGGCGGCGTAGTCGCGACCGGCGTGCAGGCGCCAGTAGTGCAGGATCGGGTGGTAGCGCATCCCGAACTCGGAGGAGATCGGCGCGGTGCTGGGGGCGGAGAGGTAGCCACCCGACCGCTCGGCCGGGGGCGGCGGCGGGGCCACGTAGCGGCGCTTCGCCTTGCGGGCGGCGGCCCGGGCCGCGGCCTCGCGGGCTGCGCGGGCCTTGGCGGCGGCGATCCTCGCGGCGCGGGCGCGGGCGGCCAGCACCCTCGTCAGGCGGTCCGACTCCGCCTGCATGCCGGTGAGCTTGCGCTGCTCGGCGGCCTTGCGGGCGGCGACCTGGGCGGCCTGGCTTCGCTGCTGGGCCGCGAGCTGGTCGAGGTGGACCTTGGCGGTCTGGGCCTGGGCGCGAGCGGCCGTCGCCGCCTTGAGCGCGTTCTCGGCGGCGACCTTCGCGCGGGCGGAGTCGCGGCGCAGCGCCTCGACGTGGGCCTTCTGCGCGGTGGCCGCGGCCTGCACGGTCGAGAGCCGCTGGAGCGAGGAGTTCTGCACGCTCATGACCGTGTCGGCCATGGCGAGCTTGGTGGCGAAGTCGTCGGGGCTGGTGGCGCTCATCGCCACCGAGAGCTGCCCCATGCCCTGGTCCTGGTACATCTGGGCGGCGAAGTGCGCGACCCGCGAGCGGGTGTCGGCGATGTCGGCGTCGGTGCGTGCCAAGGCATCCACGGCCCGCGCCTCGTTGGCCTGCGCGACCTGCAGGGCGACGGCCATCTCGTCGTTGTGGCGGTCGGCCTTGGCCAGCGCCGCGTTGGCCCGGTCCAGCTTGGCCTGGGCGACCGGCAGGGCGGCCTGCGTGCGCCGTAGCGCGATGAAGGCGGCCGCGAGGTCTGCCGAGGTGTCGTGCAGCTGGTCCTTCAGCTGGGAGATCTCGCGGTCGACCTTGCGCTTCTGGTCGTTCGGGTCGGCTGCCGTGGCCCCCATGGGCGGTGCCATGAGGGTGACAGCGCAGGCGAGGGCGGTACCCACCGTCACGAGGCGCACGCGGCGCGACACGGCGCGGCGGGGCTGGTTCGCACTCATAGGCCCCATTCGTAACACAGTCACCACCAGTTTCTGGGGATTGTGGCGGGGATGTGACGGGAATGGTGACCACGGCGTGGGTCGATCGGCCGATCACCGCCGGGTGCGCCGCTCCCCTGTGCCGGGGCGGTCAGACGCGCAGGTAGCGCCACAGGGTGACCCAGGAGGTGCCGATCGACAGCACGGCCACGCCCACGACCATCCACGGCGTGATGGCCCAGACGTCGGAGACACCGATGAAGGCCTGGTCGAGGATGAGCTGGTTGAGGTAGCGGTTGAACCCGTAGTTCGCCGTCGCCCACAGCAGGCCGGTGGCGGCGGCCGCCCCTAGCAGCGAGCTGAGCAGCGTCTCCATCATGAACGGGAACCGGATGGTGAAGTTCGAGGCGCCGACGAGCTTCATGATCCCCGTCTCACGCCGCCGGCTGAACGCCGCCTGGCGGATGGTCGTGGCCATGAGCAGCACCGCGCACAGCACCATCAGGGCGGCGAGGACGAACGAGAAGATGGTGATGTAGTTGATGCCCTTGAAGAACTTGTCGAGCACCTTCTTCTGGTCCTGCACCGCGCCGACGCCGGGCGCCCCCTCGAACGAGCTGACGATCACCTCGTACTTCGTCGGGTCGCTCAGCTGCACGCGGAAGTTCTGCGGGATGTCGCCGACCCGCACGTTGCCGGCGAGCGGGCTGTTGCGGAACTGCTTCTGGAACCGGTCGTAGGCCTGCTGTTCGGACTCGTAGTAGACGTTCTTGACCAGCGGGCGCATCTGGTCGAGCTGAGCCTTGATCGCGTTCTTCTGCTCCTCGGTGACCGCCTTCTTGTCACAGGCGGGCTCGCCGGAGTCCTCGGTGCACATGAAGATCGTGACCTGGACCCGGTCGTACCAGTAGCCCTTGAAGGTGTCCGCCTGGCGCTGGGCGAGCAGGCCCAGGCCGAGCAGGTACATCGACACCATCGTCACCAGCACCACCGAGATGGCCATGGACAGGTTGCGGCGCAAGCCGATCCAGATCTCGCTGAGGATGAACTGCAGTCGCATCAGTGACGTCTCTCGTGTGCTCGTGTGTCGTCGGTATGCCGGGTGGTCGGGTCGTCGTGGGGCGCCGGTCAGCGCGCGGCGCCGTAGACGCCCTGGTTCTCGTCGCGGATGACCTCGCCGTTGTCGAGCTCGACCACCCGCTTGCGCAGCTGGTTGACGATGTCGTCGTCGTGCGTGGCCATGACGATCGTGGTGCCGGTCCGGTTGATCCGGTCGAGCAGGCGCACGATCTCGAGGCTGGTGGTGGGGTCGAGGTTTCCGGTGGGCTCGTCGGCGAGCAGGATGGCCGGCTTGTTGACGAACGCGCGGGCGATGGCGACGCGCTGCTGCTCACCGCCGGAGAGCTCGTGCGGCAGGCGCTTCTCCTTGCCCTGCAGCCCGACCATCTCGAGCGTCTCGGGGACGACCTGGCGGATGGCGTGGCCGGAGCGGCCGAGCACCTGCAGGGCGAAGGCGACGTTCTGGTAGACGGTCTTGTTCGGCAGCAGGCGGAAGTCCTGGAAGACGGTGCCGATCTCGCGGCGCAGGCGCGGCACCTTGCGGTGCGGCAGGCGGCCGAGCTCGTGGCCGGCGACCAGCACCGTGCCGCGGGTCGCCTGCTCCTCACGCAGGGCCAGCCGCAGCAGGGTGGACTTGCCGGAGCCGGACTGCCCCACCACGAAGACGAACTCGCCGCGGTTGACCTCGAGGTTGATGTCGTGCAGCGCCGGCCGCGACGAGCGCGGGTAGACCTTGGTGACGTTCTCGAAACGGATCATGCGGCAGGGAGGCCTTCGCGGCTGGGGGACGTCGACGACGAGCCACGCCCGCCTCCGGCCTCACGACACCGGCGGACGCGCGTGGCGCACCGTCGAGGATAAGTCGCGGTTCCGCCCAAACCCGGCAGCCGAGGACCCTCGGCGTTGCGAACCGGCCGACCGGCCGAGGCGCGGGTCAGGCGTTCGCCTTCTCCTGCTCCTTGCGCCAGCGGATGCCGGCCTCGATGAAGTCGTCGATGTCGCCGTCGAACACCGCGCTGGGGTTGCCGACCTCGTGCTCGGTTCGCAGGTCCTTGACCATCTGGTACGGCTGCAGGACGTAGGAGCGCATCTGGTCGCCCCAGCTGGCCTTGACGTCGCCGGCCATCTCCTTGCGCTCGGCGGCCTCCTCGGCCTTCTTCTGCAGCAGCAGGCGCGACTGGAGCACGCGCAGGGCGGCGGCCCGGTTCTGGATCTGGGACTTCTCGTTCTGCATCGAGACCACGATTCCGGTGGGGATGTGCGTCATGCGGACCGCGGAGTCCGTGGTGTTGACGCTCTGGCCGCCCGGGCCCGAGGAGCGGAAGACGTCGACCTTGATCTCGTTCTCGGGGATCTCGATGCTGTCGGTCGACTCGATGAGCGGGATGACCTCGACGGCCGCGAAGCTCGTCTGGCGGCGGCCCTGGTTGTCGAACGGGCTGATTCGCACGAGGCGGTGGGTGCCGGCCTCGACGGAGAGGTTGCCGTAGGCGTAGGGCACGTTGACCTCGAAGGTGACCGACTTCAGGCCGGCCTCCTCCGCGTAGGAGGTGTCCATGACCTTGGTCGGGTAGCCGTGACGCTCGGCCCAGCGCAGGTACATGCGCAGCAGCATCTCGGCGAAGTCGGCGGCGTCGACCCCGCCGGCTCCGGACCGGATGGTGACGACGGCCTCGCGCTCGTCGTACTCGCCGGACAGCAGGGTGCGGACCTCGAGCTCTCCGAGGGCCTTCTTGATGGCCACGAGCTCGCGCTCGGCCTCGGCCAGGGTGTCGGCGTCGCCGCCGTCCTCGGTGGCCATCTCGACGAGCGCCTCGAGGTCCTCGACCCGGGCGTCCATGCCGACCACGCGGTCACGCTCGCTGTTGGCCCGCGACAGGGCGGAGGTGATCTGCTGGGCCTTCTCGGGGTCGTCCCAGAGATCGGGGGCCGACGCCTGCGCCTCCAGGTCCTTGATCCGGGCCTGCAGGGTGTCGAGGTCGGTCACGCCGCGGACCGAGTCCATGGTCGCGCGGAGCTCTTTGATCTCTTGGGTGAAGTCGACTGCCACGAGGCACAACACTACGGCAGCACGGCCCCCTCCCCCGAACCGGCGACCGCCGAGCAGCCGTCAGGCGGCCGGCCCGGACGCCCCGGCACGGAGGACGTCGCGGGTGATCTCCAGCTGCCCGCGGTGCTGGGCGAGCTCCTCGTAGACGTGCAGCAGCACGGAACCCTGCGTCGCGACGATGGCGCGGTCCCGGTCGTCGCCGAGGCCCCCGGGTGGGTTGGCGGGCGGTCGGTCGACGTCCGCCGCCGCGAACCAGTCCGCGAGGTCGGACCGCAGCGCGTCCGTGCGGGCGGCGAGGTCGGCCACGGGCCCGGTGGCCGTGAACTCGGCGTCGCGGTCACGCGGCACCACCCGCCCCAGGTTCACGCTCGAGGCCCAGTACCCGCACACGCCGAGGCAGTGCGTGAGGATCGCGAACGGGCTGTTGGCACCGGGCAGGTCGGGGCGCCGGTTGGCGAGCTGGTCGCGGAGCTCCACCACCATGTCCCGCATCGCGACGAGCGCCTCGTCGCAGTACCGGAGCAGATCGTCGCGCACTGTGCCTCCTTCTCTTCAGGGCCGGCCGGTCTCGAGCAGGCGCACGAACCCGGCCTCGTCGAGGATGGGCCGGCAGAGCTCGCGGGCCTTGTCCTCCTTCGACCCGGCGTTCTCCCCGACCACGACGTAGTCGGTCTTCTTCGACACCGACCCGGCCGCCTTGCCGCCGCGGGCCAGGATGGCCTCCTTGGCCTCGTCACGGGAGAAGCCCTCGAGCGATCCGGTGACCACGACGGTCAGGCCCGAGAGCGTCTGCTCGACGGACTCGTCGCGCTCGTCCTCCATGCGCACGCCGTCGCTGGCCCACTGCTCGACGATGTGGAGGTGCCAGTCGTTCTCCGGAAGGTCGAACCACTCGCGCACCGAGTCGGCGATGACGCCGCCGACGCCCTCGACGGAGGCGAGCTCCTCGCGGCTGGCGGCCCGGATGGCGTCCATCGAGCCGAAGTGCTGGGCCAGCGCCCGGGCGGCGGTGGGGCCGACGTGGCGGATGGAGAGGCCGACGAGCACTCGCCACAGGGGCTGCTCCTTGGCGGCCTGCAGGTTGGCGACCAGGCGCTTGCCGTTGGCGGAGAGCACCCGGCCCTCGACGACCTCCTCCGGCGGGTCGGTCCTCTTCGCCGCACGGGTGTAGATGGGTACGCGGGCGATGTCCTTCTCGGTCAGCCCGAACAGCGTGCTCTCGTCCTCGATGACGCCCGACTCGAGCAGCGCGATGGACCCCTCCCAGCCCAGGGCCTCGATGTCGAAGGCGCCGCGGCTGGCGAGGCCGAAGACCCGCTCCCGCAGCTGTGACGGACAGGAGCGGGAGTTGGGGCAACGGATGTCCTTGTCACCCTCCTTCTGCGGCGCGAGCTCGGTGCCACAGGAGGGGCAGTGGGTCGGCATGACGAACTCGCGCTCGGTGCCATCGCGCAGGGCGACCACAGGTCCGAGGATCTCGGGAATGACGTCACCGGCCTTGCGCAGCACCACGGTGTCGCCGATGAGCACGCCCTTGCGCTTGACCTCGTGGGCGTTGTGCAGCGTGGCCATCTCGACGGTGGACCCGGCCACCAGCACGGGCTCCATCACCCCGAACGGAGTGACCCGGCCGGTGCGCCCGACGTTCACCTGGATGTCGAGGAGCTTGGTGTTGACCTCCTCGGGCGGGTACTTGTACGCGATCGCCCAGCGAGGGGCCCGCGAGGTCGAGCCGAGCGCGCGCTGCACGGCGAGCTCGTCGACCTTGACGACGATGCCGTCGATCTCGTGCTCGACGCTGTGCCGGTTCTCGCCGAAGTAGGTGACGAACTCCTGCACCTGCTCGATGGTGTCGAGGACGCGGTAGTGCGAGGAGACGGGCAGCCCCCACTGGGCGAGCAGCTCGTAGGCCTGCGACTGGCGGGTCAGCTCGAAGCCCTCGCGGTAGCCGATGCCGTGGACGAGCATGTGGAGCGGGCGGCTGGCCGTCACCCGGGGGTCCTTCTGCCGCAGCGACCCCGCGGCGGAGTTGCGGGGGTTCGCGAACGGCGCCTTCCCCGCCTCCACGAGGGAGGCGTTGAGGTCGGCGAACGCCTCGATGGGGAAGTAGACCTCGCCGCGCACCTCCACCCGGGCGGGGTGGTCGGAGCCGGCGAGCCGGTGCGGGATGTGCTCGATGGTGCGGACGTTGTTGGTGACGTCCTCCCCCGTGCGCCCGTCACCGCGGGTGAGCGCCCGCACCAGCCGGCCGTGCTCGTAGAGCAGGTTGACGGCGAGGCCGTCGATCTTGAGCTCGCTGAGGAAGTGGAAGTCGTCGCGGCCGGCGTCGCGGGTGACCCGCGCGGCCCAGGACGCCAGCTCCTCGGGGCTGAAGCAGTTGTCGAGGCTCAGCATCCGCTCGAGGTGGTCGACCGCGGCGAAGTCGGTGGAGAACGTGCCGCCGACCTGCTGGGTCGGGCTGTCGGGCGTCCGCAGCGAGGGGTAGGCCTCCTCGAGCTCGGTCAGCCGCCGGATGACCCCGTCGTAGTCCGCGTCGCTGATCGTCGGCGCGTCCTTGACGTAGTAGTTGAACTGGGCCTCGGCGGCCTTCTGGGCCAGGTCGACCCACTCGTGGTGGAGCTCCTGCGGCACCTCGCTGACGATCTCGCTCACGGGCCCATCCTGCCGCAGACCGCCGACACCGACGCGGACAGCGACACCGACACGGATGTGTACCGATTGGTAGCGCAGGCGGAGGTCAGCAACCAAGATGGGGCGCAGAGTCAGCGCCGACCCAAGGAGCCCCGATGACCAACCTCGCCACCGACCTCGTCGCCACCGCCCGGGAGTACCCGGACCGGCCGGCGATCAAGTTCGCGGGCAACGACATCAGGTACGGCCAGGTGCACGCGATGGCTGCCAGGGTGGCCGGGCAGCTTCGCCAGGCGGGCGTCGAACCGGGCGACCGGGTGGCGGTGATCCTGCCCAACGTGCCGGCCTTCCCGGTCGTCTACTACGGCATCCTCCTCGCGGGCGGCATCGTGGTGCCGATGAACCCGCTGCTCAAGGCGGGGGAGATCGACTACTTCTTCACCAACTCCGGCGCGAAGGTGGCCTTCGTCTGGCCGGACTTCGTCGACGAGGCGGTGGAGGGCGCCGCCGGCTCCGGCACCCGGGTCGTCCCGTGCGGGCCGATGGGCCCCGCGGAGGGGACGCTCGAGGACGGCGAGGCGGTCACCGAGCCGGTGGACCGCGCCGACGACGACACGGCGATCATCCTCTACACCTCCGGCACGACGGGGCGCCCGAAGGGTGCCGAGCTGACCCACAGCAACATCCACCTCAACGCCTGGCGCAGCGCCAAGGACATCCAGGGCATCGACCCGAACGACGTCGTCATGGGCTGCCTGCCGCTCTTCCACGTCTTCGGGCTGGTCGTCGGGCTCAACGCCGCGGTCATCGCCGGCGCCGCCCTGGCTCTCATCCCCCGCTTCGACCCGGCCGCGGCCATCAAGGTCATCAACGACGAGTCCGTCACGATCATGCTCGGCGTGCCGACGATGTACCACGCGATCCTCAACCACCCCGACTCGGACTCGATGGACGCGACGCACCTGCGGATCTGCTGCTCGGGGGGCTCGGCGATGCCGCTGGAGGTCATGAAGGCGTTCGAGCAGAAGTTCGGCTGCATCATCCTCGAGGGCTACGGCCTCTCCGAGACCTCGCCGGTGGCGTCGTTCAACATGCCGGGCCGTGAGCGCAAGCCCGGCACCATCGGCGTGGCGATCCCCGGCTGCGAGATGAAGCTGGTCGACCTCGACGGCAAGGACGTCGCCCCCGGCGACGGCGTCGGCGAGATCGCGATCCGCGGCGACAACGTCATGAAGGGCTACTGGCGCAACCCCGAGGCGACCGCCGAGGCGATCCCGGACGGCTGGTTCCGCACCGGCGACCTCGCGACCGTCGACGAGGAGGGCTACTTCACGATCGTGGACCGCAAGAAGGACATGATCCTGCGCGGTGGCATGAACGTGTACCCCCGGGAGGTCGAGGAGGTGCTCTACCAGCACCCGGACGTGCTCGAGGCGGCCGTCGTCTCAGTGCCCGACGACATGCTCGGCGAGGACGTCGGCGCCGCGGTGGCGCTCCGGCCGGGTGCGACCGCGACGACCGAGGACATCAAGGCCTTCGTCAAGGACCGCATCGCCGCCTACAAGTACCCGCGCCACATCTGGCTGGTCGACGAGCTGCCCAAGGGCCCCACGGGCAAGATCCTCCGCCGCGAGGTGAAGGCCCCCGAGAAGGAGGCCGCAGCGGAGCAGAAGGCCGCCAGCGAGGGCTGAGCTGAGCCCGGCGCTCGGCTGGGCCGAGCCCGGCGCCCGTCAGCCGGCGGCGGCGTCGGGCTCGGAGTGCTCCACTTGGCGCTCCACCGGGCGCTCCACCGGCGCGGCCGCCCGGGACCGGCGCCGGGCCGGCAGGCCGATGACGACCGCGGAGGCGAGGACGACGCCGGCACCGAGCACCTGGGGCCACGCGAGGCGCTCGTGCAGAAGGGCCACACCGAGCACGACGGAGACCACCGGGATCAGGTAGGTGACGGTGCTGCCCACGGTGGCGCCGGCGGCGCGGACGACGTCGAACTGCAGGGTGTAGGCCAGCCCTGTGCCGACCACACCGAGGGCCACGACGGCGACCAGCGGCCAGACCGCGGAGCCGCTCGTGGCGTCGGGCCGCACCGACCACGGCGCCGAGACGGTCTCGCGGTGCAGCAGCCACCAGCCGAGCAGGACGAGCACGATCTGCGCCGACGAGGCGAGGAGCTGCGCGGTCGGCATCGCCAGGCCCCCGAGGTCGGCCTTGGACAGGTTGCGGCGCACGTAGGTCCAGCCGAGGCCGTAGGAGGCACCGGCCACCAGCGTCATGGCGAAGCCGACCGGGTCGGGGCGGCCCACGGCCTGCCACGGCTGCAGGATGACGAGGACGCCCACGAAGCCGGCCAGCACGGCGGCCAGCTTGCGGCCCGGGAGCCGCTCGCCCGGCAGCAGGAGCAGGGAGAACAGCACCGTCGCGAGCGGGGTCGTGGCGTTGCCGATGCCCGCGAGCGCCGAGGAGACCCGCTCCTCGCTGGCGGCGAAGAGCGAGAACGGCAGCGTCCCGAGGAAGAAGCCGGTCACCATCAGGTGGCCCCAGATCGCGCGCCCCCGGGGCAGCGAGCCCTTGGTGAGGCGGAGCAGCAGGAGCAGCGTCGAGCCGCCGGCCAGGATGCGCAGCCCGGCGATCTGCAGCGGCGCCAGCGAACGCAGGCCGAGCTTCATGAGCAGGAAGCTCGACCCCCAGATGCCCGCGAGCAGCAGGAACTTCACCTGCCACGGCACCCGGCCCACGCGGACCGACGGGACCGGCAGGACGGGGGTTGTGGCGGTGGTCATGGGCTCCTCGACTCTCTGCTCACCGGTGGGGGCCGGTCAGCCCTCTGCGCGTTCGGACAGTTCTCTGGCCACCTCGACGGCCGACCGTTGAACGTCGCGGGCCCCCGCAGGTGTGAGCCCGGCCAGTCCGCAGGCCGGGCTGACCACGATGTCAGCGAGCGCCGACAGCGGTAACCCCGTTCTCTGCCAGGCCTGCACGATCTGGCGCCACGCGCCCGCCGAGGTGCCGCTGCCATCGGTGGGCAGGCACCCGGCATACAGCGTGGTGCCTGCCTCGACGGTGGCGGCCACGGACTCCCAGCGGGCCGGCGTGAGCGCCGTGGTGTCGATGGCGAGGGCACCCGCCCCGGTGGAGCGCAGCAGCGGCAGCGGGGCGTCGGGCGCGCAGCAGTGCACCACGGTGGGTCGCTCCCCCGCCGCGGCCAGGACCTCCTCGAGCCCCTGCCGGGCGACCTGCGGGTCGACCGGGCGCAGGTGCCCGTAGCCGGAGGCCGTCGGCAGGCGGCCGGCCAGCACGGCCGGCAGCGACGGCTCGTCGACCTGGAGCACGAGCTGCGCGCCGGGCACGAGGCGCTCGACGTCGGCCAGGTGGCCCCGCACGCCCTCGGCCAGCGACCCCGTCAGGTCGCGCACCGCGCCCTCGTCGGCGAGGGCCCGCTCGCCCCGGTGCAGCTGGAGGCTCGCGGCGAGGGTCCAGGGGCCGGCGACCGCGAGCTTGAGCTCGCCCTCGTAGCCGTCGAAGACCTCGGCGAGGTCGTCGAGGTCGCGCCGCCAGAACGACGCCGTGCGCCCCGCGTCGCGGCCGGGGCGGTCGACGAAGCGCCAGCCCGAGGGCTGGAGGTCGACGGTGAGGTCGACGAGCAGGCCGGCTGCGCGGCCCACCATGTCGGCCCCGGGACCCCGTGCCGGTGCCTCGGGGAGGTACGGGAGCCCCTCCTCCGCGAGCAGCCCCTGCACCGTCCGCAGCGCCTCGCGCAGGTCGGTGCCGGGCCAGGATCCGATGCCGGTTGCGCGTGTCACGCCCTGACCCTAGTCGCGCGTGCCACGCCCTGAACCCCGCGGTGCCGTGCAGCAGGTTCTCAGCCGACATCCAGCGTCCTCCGAGCGGGTCGACCTACCGTTGACACATGACGGCAGCGTCCGCACTGCGCTCCGGTGGCACCCCGTGTCACTGACCGGCGGCGCCTTCCTCGGGCTGGTCATCGCGCTGACGGTCCTGGCCTTCCTCGTCGTCGTCGCGGAGTGGCCGGCGCTGGCCGGCCCCAGCCCCGGGAAGGTCGCGGCCAGGGTGGGGACGCTGCTCGTGGTCAACGCCCTCGTGCTGCTGACGGCCGCCACCCAGCTCAACGCGCAGTACCTCTTCTTCGCCGACTGGACCGACCTCAAGGGAGCGCTGACGGGCACCGTCACCACCACCGGACTCAAGCGAGGAGGCAACGCCACGCAGGCCGGGCGGGCCACGGTCCACGGTCGGGCGGCGAAGGCCGCTTCGACCCTGCCCCCGCTGCCCGCCGGGGCGTCGTCGGCCCAGCCGATCTCCTACACGGTGCACGGCCCGGCCAGCGGGATCGTCAACACGGTCATCGTCCAGCTCCCCCAGGGCTACACCGCCGCGGCGAACGCCGGCACCCGCTACCCGGTGATCGAGACCTTCCAGGGGTACCCCAGCTCGCCCAGCCGCTGGTTGGCGTCCGACAGCATGAACCTGCCGACCGTGATGGACCAGAAGGTCGCGGCGCACGAGATCGCCCCGGCCCTCATCGTCTCGCCGCAGGTGGAGATCCCCCGTGGGTTCGACACCGAGTGCGTCAACGGCCGCCCCGGGCGGCCGCAGCTGGAGACCTGGCTGACGGTCGACGTGCCGAACTGGGTCGCCAAGACCTTCCGGGTGCGCACCGACCGTGGCTCCTGGGCCGCGATGGGCCTGTCCACCGGCGGGTGGTGCGCGGCGATGGCCAGCATGCTGCACCCCGCCCAGTACGGCGGGGCGGTCGTGCTCGGCGGCTACTTCCGGCCCGAGTTCGGCCTGTACGAGCCCTACCCTCCCCAGAGCGCCCTGGCCCGCCGCTACGACCTCGTGGCCCTCGCGCGTCGCAAGCCACCGCCGGCCGCGATGTGGCTCGAGACGTCCCACGCGGACGCCACGTCCTACAGCTCGAGCGCAGCCTTCCTGAAGGCGGCACGCCCCCCGCTGGCGATCGAGGCCGTCGTCCTGCGGCACGCCGGTCACCGGGTCGGCATCTGGCAGGCCCTGCTGCCCTCGACGCTCACCTGGCTGGGGAAGACGCTGCCGGGCTTCGCGCCGAAGCCCTAGCGCGGGCACGGGTATGCCGCTCGCCCACCCCAGCGGCGCCCTCACCCGCCGCCCGAGCGGCGCCCTTACCGGACGCCCGCGCGGCAGGCGCGGCATACCGGTCAGCGCTCGAGCGTCGCCGCGCCGATCGTCGCGGAGCCGACCACGCGGGTCCCCTCGTAGAGCACCACGGACTGCCCGGGCGCGACGCCGCGGACCCGCTCGGAGAGCCGCACCTCGACGCGGTCGCCGTCGGCCCAGGCGGTGGCCGGTACCTCCTCGCCGTGGGCACGCACCTGGGCGCCGACCTCGATCACGCCCTCGGGAGCCGGTCCGCACCACCGGGCGTGGTCGCCGGTGAGGGCGTTGACCCCCAGCAGGTCCGCGGTGCCGACGACGACGGTGTTGGTGCGGGCGTCGACGTCGACGACGTAGCGGGGCTGCCCGTCCTGGCTGTGCCGGGGCAGGCCGAGGCCGCGGCGCTGGCCCACGGTGTAGCCGTAGGCGCCGGCGTGCGCACCCACCACCTGGCCGGACCCGGCGTCGACGATGTCACCCGGCTGCTCGCCGAGCCGCTCGGTCAGCCAGCGTCGGGTGTCGCCGTCGGCGATGAAGCAGATGTCGTGGGAGTCGGGCTTGGAGGCGACGTAGAACCCGCGATCCTTCGCCTCCTCCCGCACCTGTGGCTTGGTGCTGTCGCCGAGCGGGAAGAAGGAACGGGCCAGCTGCTCGGCGGTCAGCACGCCGAGCACGTAGGACTGGTCCTTGGCGGGGTCCACCGCGCGGTGCAGCTCACGGCCGCCGTCGGGCCGCTCCACGACCTGGGCATAGTGCCCGGTCGCGACCGCGTCGAAGCCCAGCGCGACCGCCTTGTCGAGCAGCGCGGCGAACTTGATCTTCTCGTTGCAGCGCAGGCACGGGTTGGGGGTGCGGCCGGCGGAGTACTCGGCGACGAAGTCCTCGACGACGTCGCGCTTGAAGCGGGCCGCCATGTCCCACACGTAGAAGGGGATGCCGAGCATGTCGGCCACCCGGCGGGCGTCGCCGGCGTCCTCGATGGTGCAGCAGCCGCGGGCGCTCTCGCGCAACGTGGCGGCGCTCTGCGAGAGCGCGAGGTGCACCCCCACGACCTCGTGGCCGGCGTCGAGCATCCGGGCCGCGGCGACCGCGGAGTCCACTCCCCCGCTCATGGCGGCGACGACGCGCATCAGCTCGCCATCCCCGAGGCGCGGCGGGCCCGCTCGACCGCCGCGGGCAGGGCGGCGAGGAAGGCGTCGACGTCGGCGTCGGTCGACGTGTGGCCCAGGGTCAGCCGCAGGGCACCGCGCGCCTCCTGCTCCGGGACACCCATCGCCAGCAGCACGTGGCTGGGCTGCGGCACCCCGGCCTGGCACGCCGAGCCGGTGGAGCACTCCACGCCGGCGGCGTCGAGCAGGTAGAGGAGCGAGTCACCCTCGCAGCCGGGCACCAGCAGGTGGGCGTTCCCGGGCAGCCGCCGGGTCGTGTCGCCCGGCTCCCAGGCCCCGCTCACGGTGATGCCGTAGCCGAGGCCGAGGGCGGTGGTGAGCAGCCGGTCGCGCAGCGCCGCCACGCGCACGGCCTCCTCCTCGAGGCGGCCGACGGACTCCTCGACCGCCACCGCGAACCCCCGGATGGCCGGGGTGTCGAGCGTGCCGCTGCGCACCTGCCGCTCCTGGCCGCCGCCGTGGGTCTGCGGCACCAGGGCCATGCTGCGCTTGACGACGAGCGCGCCGACCCCGAGCGGGCCGCCGACCTTGTGCGCCGTGACGGTCATGAGGTCGAGGCCGCTCTCGGCGAAGTGAACGGGCACGTGCCCGAGCGCCTGCACCGCGTCGCTGTGCACCGGTATGCCGTGCTCGTGCGCCGCGCGCACGATGTCGCGCACCGGCTGCACGGTGCCGACCTCGTTGTTGGCCCACATCACGCTGACGAGCGCCACCGAGCCGGGGTCCTCCTCGATGGCGGCCCGCACCGCGTCGGCGATGACCACCCCGCGGGCATCGGGCTCGACCCACGTGACCGTGGCGCCCTCGCGGGCGACCAGGTGCTCCACGCAGTCGAGCACCGCGTGGTGCTCGATGGCGCTGACGACGAGCCGGGTGCGTGCGGGGTCCTGCTCGCGTCGGGACTGGAAGGCCCCGGTGACGGCGACGTTGTCCGACTCGGTGCCACCCGAGGTGAAGACCACCTCGGAGGGGCGGGCTCCGATCGCCTTCGCCAGCCGCTCACGCGACTCCTCCACCACCCGGCGGGCCGACCGGCCGGAGGTGTGCAGCGAGGAGGCGTTGCCGACCACCGAGAGCTGCTCGGCCATGGCCGCGACGGCCGACGGGAGCATCGGCGTCGTGGCGGCGTGGTCGAGGTAGGCGGTCACCGGGCGAGTCTACGTCGCGGCGCGCGGGCGCCTGCGGCTGCCGACCGGTCCCGGATCCTCGTTGGCGGGCTGTTGTCCAGGGGTTGGCCAACCGTTGGCCGATCCCTGACCCGTCCAGCCGTAACCCGCCCCGGGGAGCCTCGTTGGCCCGGGCAGGCGACCGGCAACGACGCCGCCGCCGTTCCCCGAGAGGAAAGCATGCGCAACCTGAAGAGACCGGTCGCCGTGGCGGCCGCAGGCCTGACCCTCCTCGCCCTGGCCGCCCCCGCATCGGGATCGGTGCTGCCCGGCGGCGACGCCCTCAGCGGCGGTGTCCTCAGCGGAGATCGAGTGCTCGCCCCGGTGCAACCGTGGCTCTCCCGGCAGCTCGACGTGCTCGACGCAGCCACCCCGACCACGGTGCTCGTGCACGGCACCGACCTCGAGGCGGCCCGCAGCGCGGTGCGAGCGGCGGGGCTGACGACCAACACCACCTTCGACCGCATCGGCGTCGTCGTCGCGACGGGGCTGCCCGCGCAGGTGCAGCTGGTCCGCAGCCAGCCCGGGGTCACCTACGTCGAGGGCAACCAGCCCATCGCCTTCTCGCTCGCGACCTCCAACAAGGCGACCCGGGGTGACGAGGCGCGCAGCACCCTCACCGGGGCCGACGGCACCTCGCTCGACGGCAAGGGTGTCTCGGTGGCCGTCATCGACTCCGGCGTGGACCCGACCCACCCGTTCCTGCAGAACGCGGACGGCACCTCTGCCGTGGTCAAGAACCTCAAGATGGTGTGCGAGCCGCTGACGGAGAGCACCTGTGCGCCGGTCGACGCCGGCTCGGCCGACACCGACCTCGTCTCCGGCGGCGGGCACGGGATGCACGTCAACGGCATCGTGGCCGGTCGCGACGTCACCCTCTCGGACGGCACCAAGATGCACGGCGCGGCCCCGGGCGCGAGCCTGGTGAGCATCAGCACCGGCGCGGTCCTGTTCATCATCGGCGCCGACGCGGCCCTGAACTGGGTGCTCGAGCACCACGACGCCCCGTGTGGCGCGGGCGTGCCGGCGGCCCAGTGCCCGCCGATCAAGGTGACGTCGAACTCCTACGGCCCCAGTGGCGGCGGCGCGTTCGACCCGAACTCGGCCACCGTGAAGCTGCAGCGCGAGCTGGTCAAGGACGGCGTGGTGACCGTCTGGGCGAACGGCAACGACGGCGGTGACGGCTCGCAGAGCATGTCCAACCCGCCCGGCATGGACCCCACCCCGGGCATCATCAGCGTCGCGTCGTTCTTCGACCAGAACACCGGCACCCGTGACGGCACCGTCTCCGACTTCTCCTCCCGCGGCAAGAAGGGCGACCTGTCGACGTACCCCGACATCTCCGCGCCCGGTGAGGACATCACCTCCTCGTGCCGGGTCTACCTGCCGGTCTGCTCGACCGGGCTCGACCCGAAGGACGGCGGCGACTACAACACGATCTCGGGCACCTCGATGGCCACACCGCACATCTCCGGCATCGTGGCGCAGCTCTTCCAGGCCAACCCCTCCGCCACCCCGGCGCAGATCGAGGCGGCCATCGAGTCCACGGCGTACAAGTACGCCGACGGCGCCGCCTACGAGGGCGGTGACCCGAACGGCACGACGTCCTACGACAAGGGCCACGGCCTCGTCGACGTCGTCGCCGCGGCCGCAGCGGTGAAGTGAGAGGTTCCACCGCGGCACGGGCGAGGCGCGCGCGCCGCTGAGCCCGCGCGGAGGGGCGGTCCCGGAGCAGTGTCCGGGGCCGCCCCTTCCGGTGCGCCTCCGGGCGCGCGGGCGAGGCGGACGCCTGCGTGTCCCGCCCGCGCAACGCGCGCTTCCGCGAACCCAGCCCTAGCCTGAATGGCGACCGCCACCTCGGAGGAGGGGACCATGGCAGCCGAGCCGGCCGTCGCAGCACCCGTCAACGCGACCGTGACGACACCCGTCACCCGCGCACCCGTCGCACCCGTCACGGCACCGGTGAGCCCATCCGTCGGCTCCTCCGACGCCGTGGCAGACCGCCGACCCAACGCGTCGGCCTGGCGGTACGGGTTCATCTCCGCCGCCGCGCTGTGGGTGGCCCTGCTGCTCGTCCTCGTGACGATGGGCCGTCCGTTCACCGCCCTGACCTATGTCGCCCCGCTGGTCCTGGGCGGTGGCCTCGTCGCCCTCGTGGCGGCCCGGCTGCCCGTCCGGGTGCCGCCGGTGGCCTATCCCGTCGTGATCCTGGCTCTCGCCACCCTGCTCAACGCACCGGTGCTCGAGCTGGTCTTCTAGGACCCGCCGGGCCTCCTCCGGGGCGCCCGGAAACGCAAGAGCCCCCGTATGCCGTGTGCACGGCATACGGGGGCTTCTCGCACGGGGCGCTGCCCGGCAGCGGGCCGGACGCGAGCGCCTGTCGTCAGGTCAGCTCGCGTTTGGTCAGCCCCGTGCGGCCTTGACCGCGTCGGTGGCCTGCGGCAGCACGCTGAAGAGGTCGCCCACGACGCCGAAGTCGACGAGCTCGAAGATCGGCGCCTCCTCGTCCTTGTTGATCGCGACGATCGTCTTGGACGTCTGCATGCCCGCGCGGTGCTGGATGGCACCGGAGATGCCGCAGGCGACGTAGAGCTGCGGGGAGACCTGCTTGCCCGTCTGGCCGACCTGGCTGGTGTGCGGGTACCAGCCGGCGTCGACGGCGGCGCGCGAGGCACCCACCGCGGCGCCGAGGCTGTCGGCGAAGTCCTCGACCTTGGAGAAGTCACCGCCGGTGCCACGGCCACCGGAAACGACGATGGCGGCCTCGGTGAGCTCGGGGCGGCCGGTGGCCTCCTTGGGCTTGGACTCGGTGATCCGGGCGGTCTTGGCGGCGTCGGACACCGCCACCTCGACGACCTCGTCGGCGGCCGCACCCGCAGCCTCCTCGGGGGCGGCGGAGTTCGGCTTCACCGTGACGATCGGCGTGCCCTTGGTGACGGTCGCGGAGACCGAGTAGGAGCCGGCGAAGACGGACTGGGTGGTGAGCACACCGCCGCCGTCCTTCGGCTGCACGTCGACGGCGTCGGTCACCAGGCCCGACTCCGTCTTGATCGCGAGGCGGGCCGCGACCTCCTTGCCGGCGCTGTTGCTCGGGATGAGCACCGCGGCGGGCGAGGTCTTCTCGACGAGCTGGGCCAGCACCTCGGCCTGCGGTGCGACGAGGTAGTCGGTGACGTCGGCGGACTCGACGCGGTAGACCTTCTCCGCGCCGTACTTGGCCAGCGTCTCCTTGGCGGCGTCGAATCCGTCGCCGACGAAGACGGCGGAGGGCTCGCCGAGGCGGCGGGCGATGGTCAGCAGCTCGGCGGTCGTCTTGCGGACGGTCCCGTTGGCGTGGTCGACCAGGACGAGAACTTCAGCCATGTCTGTCTACTCCTTCTCTGCTGGTCGGCTCAGATGAACTTCTGCGCGGACAGGAACTCGGCGAGCTTGGTGCCACCGTCACCCTCGTCGGTGACGATCTGGCCCTGCTGGCGCGGCGGGCGCTTGGTGAAGGACTCGACCTTCGTCCAAGCGGCGTCCAGGCCGACCTGCGAGGCGTCGACACCGAGGTCGGCGAGGCCCCAGGTCTCGACCGGCTTCTTCTTCGCGGCCATGATCCCCTTGAACGAGGGGTAGCGCGGCTCGTTGATCTGGTCGGTCACCGACACCAGGGCCGGCAGCGACGCGACGATGGTCTCGGAGGCGGCGTCGCCGTCGCGGCGGATCGTCACCTGCTGGCCGTCGACGGTCAGCTCGGAGGCGAAGGTCACCTGGGGCAGGCCCAGGCGCTCGGCGAGCATCGCGGGGACGACGCTCATGGTGCCGTCGGTCGAGGCCATGCCGGTGAGCACGAGGTCGGCGTCGCCGATCTTCTTGATGGCCTCGGCGAGCACCAGCGAGGTGGCGACGGAGTCGGAGCCGTGGATGGCCTCGTCGTTGACGTGCACGCCCTTGTCGGCGCCCATCTGAAGAGCCTTCTTCACGGCGTCGGCAGCCTGGTCCGGGCCGACGGTCAGCACGGTGACCTCGCCCTCGCCGGCCTCGACGATCTTCAGGGCCTCCTCGACGGCGTACTCGTCGAGCTCGGAGAGCAGGCCGTCGACGCCCACGCGGTCAGTGGTGTTGTCGGACTCGTTGAACGTGCGCTCGGACTGTGCGTCCGGCACGTACTTGACGCAGACGACGATGTTCATGCGTGATCGTCCTCTTCCATGTGAGGGATGAACGGGTGGTGCTTGGTCGCCGACCATCCTTACAGGGGACGTGCGCAAACGACACGCCACGGTCGCGTGACGCTCACCACCAGCCCCGCAGGAACCCGGTCGGGCGTGCCGAGCGTCACGTCGTGCCGGGTCGACCGCGTCGCGTCGCGGCGCCACAGCGAAAGGGCCTTGGCCGCCCACCTACTCCGTCGACGGATACCGTGGGCCGCCATGACGTCGTCCCCGTCGCTGCCGCTCACCGGTGAGCGCACCGTGCCCGGGGTCGCGCACGAGAACTACTGGTTCCGTCGGCACGAGGCCGTGTATGCCGCCGTGCCCGGCCTCGTGCCCGGGCCCCCCACCGTCGTCGTCGACGCCGGCTCCGGCGAGGGCTATGGCGCCTCCCTTCTGGCGCAGGCCTTCTCGGGCGCGGCAGTCCTGGGAGTCGACTACGACACCGCCTCGTGCGCCCATGCCGTGGTCGCGCACGCCGGTCCGCGCACGGCATACGTGCGGGGGCTGGTGACGGCGCTGCCGGTCGCCACCGCGGCCGCCGACGTCGTCGTCTCGCTGCAGGTGGTCGAGCACATCTGGAACCCCGACGGGTACCTGCGCGAGCTGGCCCGGGTGTGCCGGCCCGGCGGCGTCGTGGTGCTGTCCACGCCCAACCGGCTGACCTTCTCCCCCGGCCTGGGCCGCAGGGAGAGGCCCGCCAACGTCTTCCACTGCCGCGAGTACGACGCCGCCGAGCTGGTGGAGTCGGCGACCCGCTGGGCCCCCGACCTGGCCGTCACCCACCGGCTCGGCCTGCACCACGGCCCGCGGCTGCGGGCGTGGGAACGTCGGCATGGAGCACTGCCGGCCGCCCTCGCGGCCGGGGACCCGCGCGAGTGGCCGGCCGCGCTCCACGAGGTCGTGGTCTCGGTGACGGCCGGCGACTTCGCGCGGTCGGCGGAGGGCGTCGACGACTGCCTGGACCTCGTGGTGGTGCTGCGGAAGAGGGCGTGACGACCGTGGGGCAGACTGGCCCCTTGTGACTGCCGCCGTGCCCGGGGCCTTCTGCCTCGTCCTGCACTCGCACCTGCCGTGGCTCCCCGGCCACGGGGTGTGGCCGCTGGGTGAGGAGTGGCTGCACCAGGCGTGGGGCGAGTCGTACGTGCCGCTGGTGGCCGAGCTCGACGCCCTGGCGGCCGAGGGGCACCGCAATGTGCTGACCCTCGGCGTCACGCCGGTGCTCGCCGCCCAGCTCGACCACCCGCGGATGCTCACCGACGTCGCGACGTGGGCGGCGTTGTGGGAGATGCGGACCCGCGAGATGGGGTTCGACGCCGACCCGCACCGCCGGGCCATGGCGGCCCACGAGTACCGCGCCGCCGCACGCACGCGCGAGCTGTTCGGCTCACGGTGGGCCGGTGGTGGCGCGCCGGTGCTGCGGTCGCTGCGCGACGCCGGGGTCGTCGAGCTGCTGGGCGGCCCGGCAGCGCACCCGTTCCTGCCGCTGCTCGTGCCGCAGGTGGCCGAGCAGGCACTGGAGGCAGGCCTGGACGACTCGCTGTGGCGCCTCGGTGAGCGACCGCGCGGGATCTGGTCACCGGAGTGCGGCTTCTCCCCCGAGCTGGCGCCGGCGCTGCAGCGCGCCGGAGTCGGGCACTTCGTCGTGGACGAGCAGACCGTGCGCGACGCGGGGGGCCACCCCGGGGCCGCCTGGCGGGTGCGTGGCAGCGACCTGGTCGCCGTCCCACGAGACCTGTCGGTCACCGACCTCATCTGGTCGTCCCGCAGCGGCTACCCGACCGCGGGCGCGTACCGCGACTTCCACGCACGCGAGCAGTTCACCGGCATACGGCTGTGGTCCGTCACCGGCCCCGGCGTGGACACGGCCGGCAAGGCCCCCTACGACCCGGCCGCCGCCGACGCGCAGGTCGACCGCGACGTCGCCGACTTCGTCGAGGCCGTGCGCCGCAGGCTGCTCGACCACGTCGAGGCGCAGGGGCGCCCGGGACTGGTCGTGGCGGCGTACGACACCGAGCTGTTCGGCCACTGGTGGCACGAGGGCCCGGTGTTCCTGGGGCGGGCCGTCCGGGCGCTCCGTGCGGCCGGGGTGACCGTGACGACCGTGGAGAAGGCGATCGGTTCAGGGCACGTCGCCGGCGAGCTCGACCTCGGGCCGGGCTCGTGGGGGGCCGGCAAGGACTTCTCGGTGTGGGACGGCCCGGCCGTGGCCGACATCGCCCGCGAGAACGCCTGGCTGCAGCTGCGCTGGCTCGACGTGCTCGCCGCGGAGCGCGACGCCGGCCGGCTGGACCGACGCCGGCCCGATCTCGACCAGCTGCTCTGCACGGTCTTCAACGCGCTGTCCAGCGACTGGGCCTTCCTCGTCACCCGGGGGCAGTCGGTCGACTACGCCCGACGCCGGGCCGAGGAGCACCGCCACGACGTGCACGCCCTGGCCCAGCTCATCGAGGACGGCCGGCACACCGAGGCGCTCACCGAGGCGGCCCGGCAGGCCCGCACCGACCGCACCTTCCCCGAGCTCGACGTCCGCACCCTGCGGGCCTGACGCACTCCGCCCGCCGTGTGTCGCACTGCCCACCAAGCTCGGCGGGCACGGCGACGCTGCGTGGGCAGAGTGGGCCCGACGCAGCTCAGGAGCGGGTCCGCACGACCTTTCCCGGTATGCCGGCGACGACCGAGCGGGACGGGTACACCCCGCGCGCGACCGCGCTGGCCGCCACCACCGACTGGGCGCCGATGTCGGTGCCGCGGGTCACCACGACCTTGGTGCCGAGCCAGACGTCGTCACCGATCCGCACCGGCGACTTCACGATGCCCTGGTCCTTGATCGGCACGGTGAGCGACTCGGTCTTGTGGTCGAAGTCGCAGATGTAGACGTCGTCGCCGAACAGGCACGTGCTGCCGATCTCGATGTCGAGCCAGCAGTTGATGGTGTTGCGGATGCCGATGACCGACTTCCGTCCGATCCGCAGCGTCCCCTCGTGACACCGGACCCGGGCGTGGGCGCCGAAGTGGCTGTAGGCGCCGACGATGATGCGGCCGTAGCCCTCGCGGACCTCGAACCGCACGTCCGGGCCGATGAAGACCGGGCCCTCGAAGCGCAGCGACGGGTAGCGCAGCGACGCCCGAGCCATGCGCAGGTAGCTCGCCAGGTGGTGCACGGTGTAGGCGCGGTTGGCCACGGCCCACCCGGCCCAGCGCAGCCAGGACACCGGGCGCGGCAGGCGCAGGTGGCCCGCGCCGGGCTCGTCGTGGTCGCGCGGGGCAGGGTCCGCAGCCGGCACCGAGGTCACGCCTGTCACCCGGATTGCCGCGTCAGGCGGGCTTCACGCCGGTGAGGCCGACGTTGTAGAAGAGCTGCTCGGGCACGACCCGCGAGAGCACCCGGTCGACCGCGGACAGCCGCTTCCACGAGCCGTAGGCGAACATCGCCCAGTGCCACCCGAGAGCTCCCGGCTTCACGGCGGCCTCGAAGGTGCGCACCGGCCAGCCGAACAGCGCGGCGGTCAGCTCCTCGGTGTGGGTCCGCACGTCGACGGCGCCGGCCCGCAGGGCGGTGCGGGTCAGCTCGGCAGGGTCGAAGGTGTGCAGGTCGACGACGGCCTCGAGCGCAGCCACCCGCGACGACTCGTCGAGCTGCCCCTTGTCCTTGGCCCACTTCTCCCGCAGCGGCGGCAGCTGGGTCACGGTGGTGGCGGCCTTCCAGGTCAGGCGGCCCAGCTGCCGGGCGTACCAGTCCCCCACGCGCGTCGGCTCACCGGCGATGACGAAGCGGCCACCGGGCTTGAGCACCCGCACGACCTCGCGCAGCGCCTGCTCGACGTCGGGGATGTGGTGGATGACGGCATGCCCCACGACGACGTCGAAGGTGTTGTCGTCGTAGGGGATCCGCTCGGCGTCGGCGACGCGGCCCTCGACGGTGAAGCCGAGCTTCTCCGCGTTGGCCCTGGCCGCCTCCACCATGCCCGGCGACAGGTCGGTGACGTGCACCTCGTCGAGGACACCGGCCTGCCGCAGGTTCAGCGAGAAGAAGCCGGTGCCCGCCCCCAGCTCGAGGGCGGTCCCGTAGGGCTCCTGCGGCAGCTCACCGACGATCGCCTCGAACCGGTCGCGGGCGTAGGCGGTGCAGCGCTCGTCGAAGGAGATCGACCACTTGTCGTCGTAGGTCTGCGACTCCCAGTCGTGGTAGAGCACCTGGGCGAGCTTGTTGTCCTCGTAGGCCCGAGCGACGTCGGCCGCTGACGCCGCCATCGCTCAGGCGCCCTCGAACTTCGCCTTGCCGGGACCGTTCTCGACGAAGGACCGCATGCCGATCTCGCGGTCCCTGGTGGCGAACAGCGAGGCGAACTGCATGCTCTCGATCTCCAGGCCGGTGTCGAGGTCGACCTCGAGCCCGCGGTCGATGGCTTCCTTGGCCGCCCGCAGGGCGAAGGCCGGCCCGCCGACGTAGCGCTCGACGCGGGCGCGCGCAGCGGCATACACGTCCCCACCGTCGTTCTGGTCGACGACCTCGTCGACGAGGCCCATCGCGAGCGCCTCGTCGGCTGAGACGAAGCGGCCGGAGTAGACGAGGTCCTTGGCCTTGGCCGGTCCGACGAGGCGCGCGAGGCGCTGGGTGCCGCCGGCGCCCGGGATGACGCCGAGCAGGACCTCGGGCTGGCCCAGCTTGGCGTTGCGGGCTGCGACCCGGAAGTCGCAGGTGAGGGTCAGCTCGCAGCCGCCGCCGAGGGCGTAGCCGGTGATGGCGGCCACCGTCGGCTTGGGGATGCGCGCGACCGCGCTGAACGCCGACTGCAGCCGCCGGGAGTGGAAGACCATGTCCGTGTAGGACATGGTCTCCATCTCCTTGATGTCGGCCCCGGCGGCGAAGACCTTCTCGCCGCCGTAGATGATCACGGCCGCGACGTCACGGCGTTCCGTGACCTCCTCGGCGGCCTCGCGCAGCGCCTCCTGGATCTCCACGTTGAGCGCATTCATGGGCGGCCGCTTGAGGAGGATGGTGGCGATGCCGCCGTCGACCTCGACCGAGAGCAGCTCGCTCATGCGGGGTCGCCGTCGGGCGCCGGCTGGCCGGAGGTGGGGCCATCGCCCTCGCCGCCGCCGAGGATGCGCTCGTGCCACATCTGCACGCCGGCGAGGACGAGCTGGATGGTCACGCCGACGAGGGCGGTCAGGTCGCTCTCGGGGGTGACGACGTGCTCACCGGTGACGACGAGGGTGCCGTTGGCGATGCCCGTCTTGACGATGTTGAGCTGGAGGGTGATGTCGTTGCAGGTCTGCAGGCGCAGCAGCGGGTCGGCCGGGATGGCGTCGCCTATGGCCCACTGGCCGAAGACGCGCATGATCTGGAAGTCGCCCTCGGTGCAGCGGACGAACAGCTGCTGGTCCTGGACCGTGAACGCCACGTCGCCGTCGGAGTCGATGTCCGGGTTCAGCCCCTGGTCGATGAGCACGTCCAGCACGCGCCCGCGGAGCGGGTGCTCGTCCGGCGGCGGGGGGAAGTTCGGCAGCGAGGTGGGATCGGTCATAGGTGCAACCGTAACCACTGCCTAGGCTGAGGGCTATGTCGCACCCCTCACGCCCCGTGCGTCACCTGCCGCCGCCCCTGGGCATGACGCTGGTGGAGGGCGGAGCCGAGTTCGCGGTGTACGCGGGGCACGCCACGGCCGTCGAGGTGTGCCTGTTCGAGGAGGGTGACCTCGACGGTGTGACCGAGCGGCGCATCCCGCTCACCGAGCACGTCCACGGCGTCTGGCACGGCTTCCTCGAGGGGGTGCAGGCGGGCCAGCGCTACGGGCTGCGGGCCGACGGGCCGTGGCGCCCGTCGGAGGGCCTGCGCTACAACCCGGCCAAGCTGCTCCTCGACCCCTACGCCCGGGCCCTCGAGGGCGACGTGGTGTGGCTGCCGCCGGTCTTCGGCCATCAGGTCGACGGGTCGCTGACCGGTGACGACGAGGTTCCGGGCACCGACGACAGCGCGGCGTTCGTGCCGCGCTGCGTCGTGGTCGACGACCGCTTCGACTGGGGCGACGACGTGCGCCCCGACCACGCGCCGGCCGACTCCGTCATGTACGAGACGCACGTGCGCAGCCTCACCCGCCTGCACCCCGAGGTGCCCGAGGAGCTGCGGGGCACGTATGCCGGCATGTGCCACCCCGCCGTCATCCGTCACCTCACCGAGCTCGGCGTCACCGCGGTGGAGCTGCTGCCGGTGCAGGCCTTCACGAGCGAGCCCGAGCTCGTCAAGCGGGGCACGCGGAACTACTGGGGCTACAACACCCTGGGCTTCTTCGCCCCCCACGCCCCGTATGCCGCGGCGAGCGACCCGCAGCGCGTGGTCGACGAGTTCAAGGGCATGGTCAAGCTGCTCCACGCCGCCGGCATCGAGGTCATCCTCGACGTCGTCTACAACCACACGGCCGAGCAGTCCCGGCGCGGGGCGACCCTGTCGTGGCGCGGCCTGGACAACCGGGCCTACTACCGCCTCGACGAGCGCGGCCACGACGTCGACGTCACCGGCTGCGGGAACACCCTCGACGTGCGGCACGCCATGGTGTGCCGGATGGTGCTCGACTCCCTGCGCTACTGGGTGCAGGAGTGCCACGTCGACGGGTTCCGGTTCGACCTCGCCGTCGCGCTGGGCCGCGGGCGGGGTGACGACTACGACCCCGACCACCCCTTCCTCGTCGCGCTGCGCACCGACCCCGTGCTCTCCCAGGTGAAGCTGGTCGCCGAGCCCTGGGACGTCGGGCTGCACGGCTGGCGCACCGGCCAGTTCCCGCCTCCCTTCTCGGAGTGGAACGACCGGTTCCGCGACACCGCGCGCACCTTCTGGCTCCAGGACCTCGCCGCCGTCCACGCCGACCACCCCGGGCACGGGGTCCAGGAGCTGGCCACCCGCATGGCAGGGTCCCAGGACCTCTTCGGCGCCCGCGACCGCGGCCCCAGTGCGTCGGTCAACTTCGTCGCCGCCCACGACGGCTTCACCCTCGCCGACCTGACCCGCTACAACACCAAGCACAACGAGGCCAACGGCGAGCACAACCACGACGGCAACAGCAGCAACCGCTCGTGGAACCACGGCGTCGAGGGCCCGGACGAGGCGCTGGAGCCGCTGCGGAGGCGCTCGATGCGCAACCTCATGGCCACCCAGCTGCTCGCGACCGGGGTGCCGATGATCAACGGCGGCGACGAGCTCGGACGCACGCAGGGCGGCAACAACAACGCCTACTGCCAGGACAACGCGGTGTCGTGGCTCGACTGGGAGCTCGAGCCGTGGCAGGAGGACCTGCTCGCGACGACCGCCTTCCTGTCACACCTGCGCCGCGAGTTCCCGGCCCTGCGCCAGCGGAGCTTCTTCACGGGCCGCGAGGTGCACGAGGACGGCTCGACCGACCTCGGCTGGTTCGACGCCGAGGGCGAGCCGATGCGCAGCCCGGCGTGGGAGGACCGGTCGACGCGCACGCTGCAGATGCTGCTCAACGGCGCCTGGATCGGGCACCGGTCGGTGCTCATCGTCATGCACGGCGGCGCCGAGGACGCGAAGGTGACGCTGCCCAGCGTCCCCGGCCTGACGGCATACGAGCTGTTGTGGGACAGCGCCTCCGAGCGCCCCCAGCCGACCGGCGCACCGATCGAGCCGGGCAAGGTCTCGGTGACCGCCGCCAGCCTGCAGGTCTACCGGGCGGCCGACCCGACCTGACCCCGGCAGGGGTGCCGAACATGGCAGAGGCCGCCGGTCCCCGAGGGGGAACCGGCGGCCTCCGGACGCGCGAGATGCGTGGAACGGGTCAGGCGTTGACCACCAGGCCGAGCTCGCTGCTGCTGGCCAGACCGGTGTGCTTCGGCAGGATGCGCGCGGTGTAGCCGAACGAGCCCGTGCGCGACAGGGCGAAGTCGCCGGCGAACTGGTGCCGGCCGCCCTCGTAGGACTCGACGAAGCCGAGCGACTCGACCTCGACGTCGGTGAGGTCGTCGGAGTCCTGCGCGTGGCCGTGCACGACCTGCACGTCGACGTCGTGCGGCGACAGGTCGCCCAGCGACACGTAGGCCCGCACGTGCAGGGTCTCCCCCACCTGCGGGGAGTCCGAGACGCCCGAGGACTCGACGTGGTCGACCCGCACGTTGTCCCAGTTGCCCGTGACCCGAGCCTTGTATGCCGCGAGCTCGCGGGCGCCGTCGAAGGACGGGCCGTTGAGCGCCCAGCCCGCACGGGCCGCCGGCCCGTAGAGGGTGGTCGTGTAGTCGCGCACCATCCGGCTCGCCAGGACCTTCGGGCCCAGGGTCGAGAGCGTGTGCGTCATCATCGAGATCCAGTTCTGCGGCAGGCCGTCGGCGTCACGGTCGTAGAACCGCGGGGCCACCGAGTTCTCGATGAGGTCGTAGAGCGCGGCCGCCTCGAGGTCGTCGCGGCGGTGCACGTCCTCCACGCCGTCGGCGGTCGGGATCGCCCAGCCGTTCTCACCGTCGAACCACTCGTCCCACCAGCCGTCGAGGATCGAGAGGTTGAGGCCGCCGTTGAGGGCCGACTTCATGCCGGAGGTGCCGCAGGCCTCGAACGGGCGCAGCGGGTTGTTGAGCCAGACGTCGGTGCCCGGGTAGAGGTACTGCGCCATCGCGATGTCGTAGTTCGGCAGGAACACGATGCGGTGGCGGATCTCCGGGTCGTCGGCGAACTGCACCATCTGCTGGATGAGCTGCTTGCCGGTCTCGTCGGCCGGGTGCGACTTGCCCGCGATGACCAGCTGGATCGGGCGCTCCGGGTCGAGCAGGAGGCGCTTGAGCCGCTGCGGGTCGCGGAGCATCAGGGTGAGCCGCTTGTAGGTCGGCACGCGACGGGCGAAGCCGATGGTCAGCACGTCGGGGTCGAGCACGTCGTCGACCCAGCCGAGCTCAGCCGGGCTGGCGCCGCGCTTCTTCCACGAGGAGCGGAGCCGGCGACGGGCCTCGACCACGAGCTGCTCGCGCAGCTCTCGCTTGGTGGCCCAGATGGCGTCGCGCGGGACGTCCTCGACGCGGTCCCAGGCGTTCTCGCGCTCGAGGTCGGAGGTGCCGAGGTACTTGTCGGCGAGCTCCCAGACCTTGCGGTCGACCCAGGTGCCGGCGTGCACACCGTTGGTGATGCTGGTGATCGGCACCTCGCTGTCGTCGAAGCCCGGCCACAGCCCGTCGAACATCTCGCGGCTGACGACACCGTGCAGCTGGGAGACGCCGTTGGCCCGCTGGGCCAGGCGCAGGCCCATGACGGCCATGTTGAAGATGCCGGCCTCGCCGCCCGGGTAGTCCTCGGCGCCGAGGGCCAGCAGGCGGTCGA
Organism: Pedococcus cremeus; assembly: GCF_900111375.1. Taxonomy (GTDB): domain Bacteria; phylum Actinomycetota; class Actinomycetes; order Actinomycetales; family Dermatophilaceae; genus Pedococcus_A; species Pedococcus_A cremeus. The sequence goes on along the minus strand of NZ_FOHB01000003.1, from coordinate 52,482 downwards.
CCGGGACGCCGGACAGGGCCTGCTCGCCGCCGAAGTGCAGCTCGATGAGCTCGGTGGTGAACCGGTCGATGCCGGCGGGCACCGGGGTGTGGGTGGTGAACACCGTGGCGGCGCGCACCGCCTGCAGGGCCTCGTCGAACGCCAGGTCGTGGCCGGTGGTCAGCTCGTGGATGCGCTCGATGCCGAGGAAGCCGGCGTGGCCCTCGTTGGTGTGGTAGACGTCCGGGGCCGGGGCGCCGGTGAGGCGCGACCACAGGCGCAGGGCGCGGACACCGCCCATGCCGAGCAGCATCTCCTGCTGCAGGCGCTGCTCGCCGCCGCCGCCGTAGAGGCGGTTGGTGACGTTGCGAGCGGCCTCGTCGTTCTCCGGCACGTCGGAGTCGAGCAGCAGCAGCGGCACGCGGCCGACCTGGGCGCGCCAGACGTGGGCGTGCAGGTCGCGGCCGCCGGGCAGGGACAGCGTGATGACGCTGGGCTTGCCGTCCTCCTCGCGCAGGAGCGAGATCGGCAGGCCGTCGGGGTCGAGGACGGGGTAGGTCTCCTGCTGCCAGCCGTCACGGTTGAGGCTCTGCTTGAAGTAGCCGGTCTTGTAGAACAGGCCGACGCCCACGATCGGGACGCCGAGGTCGGAGGCGGTCTTGAGGTGGTCGCCGGCGAGGATGCCGAGGCCACCGGAGTACTGCGGCAGCACCTCGGTGATGCCGAACTCGGGGCTGAAGTAGGCGATCGCCCTCGGGGCGCCGCCCTCGACCTGCTCGGCCCACGCCTGGTACCAGCGGGGCTCGGAGAGGTAGGTGTCGAGGTCCTGCTTGGCGCTGGTGACCGCGGCGACGAACTCGGAGCTGGCCGCGAGGTCGTTCAGCTCCTGGGGGGACAGGGCGGACAGGAGCCGGACGGGGTCCTTGCGAACACGAGCCCAGCGCTGGGGGTCGATGCGCTCGAAGAGGTCACGGGTGGGGGCGTGCCACGACCACCGCAGGTTGCTGGCGAGCTCGCCGAGCGCAGCGATGGGGGCAGGCAGAACGGTACGAACGCTGAAGCGACGGATGGCCTTCACGAGGCGCGATCATACGCCCTGCCATGACGGATTCTTGCAATTCTTTCAAACGACTTTCACAGCCGTCCCACTGGCCTCCCAGGCCCGCCGGGAGCCGCCCGCCCACGGGCTGGTCGGGCGGCTGCCGGAACGTGCAATCACCTCCAAACCCGGTAGCGTCGGGCGCGTGACTGCGACCCCGCCAGCAACCACACCCGCTTCGCCGGACGTGACCAGCTCCGGCACCCGCCCGTCCGGCCAGCAGCCTCCCCGCTCCGTCCCCCCGCAGACCCCCGTCGGGCGCATTCCCGTGCAGGACGTGCGCCCCGTCGTCGACCACGGGATGCGCCCGGCCAAGTCGGTGGTCGACGAGGTCTTCACCGTCAGCGCGACGGTCTTCCGCGAGGGCCACGACGCCGTCAACGCCTCCGTGGTGCTCGTCGACCCCCAGGGGCGCGAGCGGGTGCTGTCGATGCGCTGCACCAACGAGGGCCTGAACCACTGGGAGGCCGAGGTCGCGGCCGACGCCCCCGGCCTGTGGTCCTACCGGATCGAGGGCTGGTCCGACCCCTACGGCACCTGGGAGCACGACGCGACGATCAAGGTCAACGCCGACGTCGACACCGAGCTCATGCTCGAGGAGGGAGCCCTCGTCCTCGAGCGCGCCCTCGCGGAGGTCGAGCGCACCGCCGAGCAGGCGAGGCCGCTGCGCGACGCGGTGACCGGCCTCCGGGACACCCGCCGACCGGCCCAGGCGCGCCTGCACGCGGGCATCGACCCGCTGGTGCACGCCGAGCTCGCCGCCCGGCCGCTGCGCGACTACGTCAGCCCGTCCGCGGAGCTGCCCCTGATGGTCGAGCGCGAGCGCGCGCTCTACGGCGCGTGGTACGAGATCTTCCCCCGCTCGGAGGGCGCGACCTTCGACGAGGAGACCGGCCGCTGGACCTCCGGCACCCTGCAGACCGCAGCGAAGCGCCTCCCCGCCATCGCCGGCATGGGCTTCGACGTCGTCTACCTCACCCCCATCCACCCCATCGGCACCACGGCGCGGAAGGGCCCGAACAACACCCTGGACGCCGGTCCCGACGACCCCGGCAGCCCCTACGCCATCGGCTCGCCCGACGGCGGCCACGACGCGATCAACCCCGACCTCGGCACCTTCGAGGACTTCGAGGACTTCGTCGCCGAGGCGCAGCGGCACGGCCTCGAGGTCGCGATGGACATCGCCCTGCAGTGCTCCCCCGACCACCCGTACGTCACCGAGCACCCGGAGTGGTTCACGACCCGGGCCGACGGCACCATCGCCTACGCCGAGAACCCGCCGAAGAAGTACCAGGACATCTACCCCCTGAACTTCGACAACGACCCGCAGGGCGCCTACGCGGAGATGCGGCGCATGATCCAGGTCTGGCTCGACCACGGCGTTCGGATCTTCCGGGTCGACAACCCGCACACCAAGCCGGTCGAGTTCTGGCAGTGGCTGATCCAGGACGTCGCGCGTGAGTACCCCGAGACGATCTGGCTCGCGGAGGCGTTCACCAAGCCGGCGATGATGCACGCGCTCGCCAAGGTCGGCTTCCAGCAGTCCTACACGTACTACGCGTGGCGCAACCAGAAGTGGGAGCTCGAGGAGTACTGCCGCGAGCTCGCCGGCGACGCCGCGGCATACATGCGTCCGTCCTTCTGGCCGACGACGCACGACATCCTCACGCCCTACATGCAGTTCGGCGGCCCCACGGCGTGGAAGCTGCGCGCGGCGCTGGCGGCGACGCTGGTGCCCACCTATGGCATCTACGCCGGCTACGAGCTCATCGAGCACGTGGCACGGCCGGGTGTCGAGGAGCAGATCGACAACGAGAAGTACCAGTACAAGGACCGCCGCTGGGAGGACTACGAGCCGGGCGGACCGAAGGAGGGCCACTCCCTCGCGCCGTACCTCACCCGGCTCAACGAGATCCGCCGCGCGCACCCCGCGCTGCACTGGCTGCGCAACCTGGTCTTCCACCACGTCGACGACAGCAACATCATGGCCTTCTCGAAGTGCCGCACCCTGCCCGACGGGAGCGAGGACATCATCGTGGTCGTCGCCAACCTCGACCCGCACAGCACCCGCGAGTCCACCGTGCACCTGGACATGCCGGCGCTCGGCTTCGACTACCACGACACGTTCGCGGCGCAGGACCTCATCACGGATGAGTCATGGCACTGGGGGGAGCACAACTACGTCCGGCTGGGCCCAGCCGGCGAGCCCGTCCACGTCCTCGCGATCCGGAGGTTCTAGGCAGCCATGCAGGGACTCAACCTCGCCCAGCCGGGGCTCAACCGCGACCCGGAGTGGTTCAAGACCGCGGTCTTCTACGAGGTGCTCGTGCGGGCCTTCGGCGACTCCAACGGCAGCGGCTCCGGTGACTTCACCGGGCTGATCAACCGGCTCGACTACCTCGCGTGGCTCGGCGTCGACTGCCTCTGGCTCCCACCGTTCTACGCCTCGCCGCTGCGCGACGGGGGCTACGACATCGCCGACTACACCGCCGTCCTGCCCGAGTTCGGCACCCTGCCGGACTTCCAGGAGCTGGTGTCGCAGGCCCACGCCCGCGGCATCCGGGTCGTCACCGACCTGGTGATGAACCACACCAGCGACCAGCACCCGTGGTTCCAGGCGTCGCGGGCCGAGCCGGACGGCCCCTACGGCGACTTCTACGTCTGGTCCGACAGCGACGAGGGCTACCCCGACGCGCGCATCATCTTCATCGACACCGAGGTCTCGAACTGGACGTTCGACCCGGTGCGCCGCCAGTTCTTCTGGCACCGGTTCTTCTCCCACCAGCCGGACCTCAACTTCGAGAACCCGGCAGTGCAGGAGGCGATGTTCGACGTCGTCCGGTTCTGGATGGACATGGGCATCGACGGCTTCAGGCTCGACGCGGTCCCCTACCTCTTCGAGGAGGAGGGCACCAACTGCGAGAACCTGCCCAAGACGCACGAGTTCCTCGCCAAGCTGCGCGAGATGGTCGACCGCGAGTACCCCGGGCGCATCCTGCTGGCCGAGGCGAACCAGCCGCCCGCGGAGGTCGTGGACTACTTCGGCACGGAGGAGAAGCCCGAGTGCCAGATGTGCTTCCACTTCCCCGTCATGCCGCGCCTGTACTACGCGCTGCGTGAGGAGAAGGCGAACCCGATCATCGACGTGCTCGCCGACACCCCGCCGATCCCCAAGGGGACGCAGTGGGGCACCTTCCTGCGCAACCACGACGAGCTCACCCTCGAGATGGTCACGCCGGAGGAGCGCGCGGCGATGTACGGCTGGTACGCCCCCGACCCGCGCATGCGCGCCAACGTCGGCATCCGGCGCCGGCTGGCGCCGCTGCTCGACAACAGCCGGCCGGAGATCGAGCTCATCCACGCCCTCGTGCTGTCGCTGCCCGGTTCGCCGTGCCTCTATTACGGCGACGAGATCGGCATGGGCGACAACATCTGGCTCACCGACCGCGACGCGGTGCGCACGCCGATGCAGTGGACCCCCGACCGCAACAGCGGCTTCTCGGTCGCCGAGCCGGGCAAGCTCTACCTGCCCGTCATCTCCTCGCTCGTCTACCACTACAACAACGTCAACGTCGAGGCCCAGATGGCGCACAGCTCCTCGCTGCTGCACTGGCTGAGGGCGATGCTGTCGGTGCGCAAGCAGCACCCGGTCTTCGGGCTCGGCGACTTCGAGGTCTGCCCCGCCGACAACGACGCGATCCTGTCGTTCGTGCGCATCCACGAGCCCGACGACGGGTCGACCGGCGACGCGGTGCTGTGTGTCAACAACCTCTCGTCCCGACCGCAGGCCACCGAGATCCGGCTGCCCGAGCAGTTCAAGGGTGCCCAGCTCGTCGACCTCTTCGGCGGCTCCGGCTTCCCCAAGGTCACCGACGACGGCACCATCACGCTCACCCTGGGCTCGCGTGACTTCTTCTGGCTGCGCCTCGACACCGGGGCGGCTCGTGGCTGAGATCCACCAGACCGCGTCCCTGACGCCGACCAAGCTCGAGCTCCTGCCCGAGTGGATGGCGCAGCAGCGCTGGTATGCCGCCAAGGGGCGGGTGCCGCGGCTGCGTCGCCTCTGGTCGTGGCGCCTCGACGACCCCGCCGGCGAGGTGGGCATCGAGACGCTCCTCGTGGTGGACGAGTCCGGCACCGACCACGGCCACGAACCGGTGGTCTACCAGGTGCCGCTCACCTACCGCGCCGCTCCCCTCGAGGGCGCCCACCACGCGCTCGTCGGCACGATGGAGCACAGCGTGCTGGGACGCCGCTGGGTCTACGACGCCCCGCACGACCCGGTCTACGCCCGCCAGCTGCTGGAGCTCGTGCTCGGGCGTGCGGTGCCGCAGGCCGGCTCGCAGTCCGACACCCCGGAGCCTGCCGTCGTCGGCACCCGGCACCCGTCGTGGACCGCGCAGAGCACCGTGCGTGAGACGCGCGTCCTGCGCGGGGAGCAGTCGAACACCTCGGTGATCTACGACTGCGTCGACGAGCAGGGTGTCGCGGAACCTTTGATCCTCAAGGTCTTTCGCACGCTCCAGCCCGGCGAGAACCCCGACGTCGTGGTGCAGGGCGCCCTCGCCGAGGCGGGCACCACGCGGGTGCCGGGCATGGTCGGCAGCGTCAGCGCCACCTGGCCGCCGGTCACCGGTGACGAGCCCGCGCACGGGCACCTCGCCTTCGCGCAGGAGTTCTACCCCGGCACCGAGGACGCCTGGCGCGTGGCGCTGCGTGCCGTCGCCGAGGGCCACGACTTCACCACCGAGGCCCGCGACCTCGGCGCCGCCACGGCCGAGGTGCACGCGCTGCTCGCCCGTGCCCTGCCCACCGCCCAGGTCTCCCCGGAGGCGGTCGCGCAGACGGTCGCCAGCATGCGCTCGCGCTACGTCGCGGCCGCGTCCGAGGTGCCGGCCATCGCGGCATACGACCACGAGATCGCGGCGGTCTTCGAACGCGCCGCCCGGGCGCCGTGGCCGGTGCTCCAGCGCATCCACGGCGACTACCACCTCGGCCAGGTGCTCCAGGTGCCCGGCCGCGGCTGGGTGCTGCTCGACTTCGAGGGCGAGCCGCTACGGCCGCTCGCCGAGCGCACCCTGCCCGACCTCACCGTGCGTGACGTCGCCGGCATGCTGCGCTCGTTCGACTACGCGGCCGGGTCGTGGGAGCAGTCCCACCCCAGCGGCTCCGCCCGAGAGTGGGCCGAGGCCGCCCAGGCGGCCTTCCTCGACGGGTATGCCGCGGCCGCCGGTCGCGACCCGCGCGAGGACGCCGACCTCCTGACAGCCTTGCAGCTGGACAAGGCGCTGTACGAAGTGGTCTACGAGGCCCGCAACAGACCGACATGGCTGACGATCCCGACCGACGCCGTGGTTCGACTTCTCGACGAGGCCAGGAAGGCACCCCGATGAGCCCCATGCTGCCCAAACGACCGAAGAAGACCCAGCCCGAGAACGAGACCGTCAGCGAGACGGTGAACGAGTCCGCGAACGAGACGGTGAACGAGACCGTCGCCCCGGAGGACGTGCTGCCGCCGCTCGGTGGCACGTCCGCGGCCGACGAGCCCGCGGCCCCGACGCCCGCCGACGCGACGAGCGCTGACCGCGACCCCCAGCCGGAGCAGCCCGCTCCCACCGCCCCGGACATGTCCGGGGCGATCGAGGCGCTGGCGGCCGGGCGCCACCAGCAGCCGCACGACCTGCTCGGCCAGCACCTCGAGGGCGGCGGCCTCCGCGTGCGGGTGCTCCGGCCCATGGCCCGCAGCGTCGTGGTCGGGTTCGAGGACGGCGAGCGGATCGAGCTGCACCACGAGGCGCACGGTGTCTGGACCGGCGTCCGTGAGGGCTGCGACCGCACCATGGACTACCGCGTCCACGTCGCCTACGACGACGGGATCGAGCACGAGCAGGACGACCCCTACCGCTTCGCCCCCACCCTCGGCGAGGTCGACCGGCACCTCATCGGCGAGGGCCGCCACGAGCAGCTGTGGACGGTGCTCGGCGCCCACGTCCGCGAGTACGACGGCCCGATGGGCTCGGTGCGCGGCACCAGCTTCGCCGTGTGGGCACCCCACGCCCGCGCCGTCCACGTCATCGGCGACTTCAACGGCTGGGACCCCGTCCGCCACCCGATGCGCCTCCTCGGCGAGTCCGGTGTCTGGGAGCTGTTCATCCCCGGCGTGGGCGAGGGCAACCGCTACAAGTACGAGATCCGCGGCTCCGACGACATCGTGCGGTCCAAGGCCGACCCCATGGCGCAGGCCACCGAGGTCCCGCCGGCCACCGGCTCCGTCGTGACCCGGTCGCAGTACGAGTGGGCCGACGACGCCTGGATGGAGCGGCGCCGCACGACGGACCCGCACAGCGGCCCGATGAGCATCTACGAGGTGCACCTGGGCTCCTGGCGCCAGGGCCACAGCTACCGCGACCTCGCCGAGCACCTGGTCAACTACGTCTCCGACCTCGGCTTCACCCACGTGGAGTTCCTGCCCGTGATGGAGCACCCCTACGGCCCGTCGTGGGGCTACCAGGTCACCGGCTACTACGCCCCCACCGCCCGGTTCGGCTCGCCCGACGACTTCCGCTACCTCGTCGACCGGCTGCACCAGGCCGGCATCGGCGTCATCCTCGACTGGGTGCCGGCGCACTTCCCGCGCGACGCGTGGGCCCTCGCCAAGTTCGACGGCCAGGCGCTCTACGAGCACCCGGACCCGCGACGCGGCGACCAGCCCGACTGGGGCACCCACATCTTCGACTTCGGCCGGATGCAGGTCCGCAACTTCCTCGTCGCCAACGCGATCTACTGGCTCGAGGAGTTCCACATCGACGGCCTGCGCGTCGACGCGGTGGCGTCCATGCTCTACCTCGACTACTCGCGCCAGGAGGGGCAGTGGCTGCCCAACCAGTACGGCGGCCGCGAGAACCTCGAGGCCATCGGCCTGCTGCAGGAGACCAACGCCACCACCTACAAGCGGGTCCCGGGCATCGTCACCGTGGCCGAGGAGTCGACCTCCTGGCCGGGCGTCACCCGCGCCACCAGCGGAGGGGGCCTCGGCTTCGGCCTGAAGTGGAACATGGGCTGGATGAACGACAGCCTGCGCTACATCGGCCAGGACCCGGTCCACCGGCAGTACCACCACAACCTGCTGACCTTCTCGCTCATGTACGCCTACAGCGAGAACTACGTGCTGCCGATCAGCCACGACGAGGTCGTGCACGGCAAGGGGTCGCTGCTGCGCAAGATCCCCGGCAGCCGCTACGACCAGCTGGCCACCCTGCGCGCCTACCTCGCCTACATCTGGACCCACCCGGGCAAGCAGCTGGTGTTCATGGGCAGCGAGTTCGCGCAGGAGGCGGAGTGGGCCGACGGCCGTGAGCTCGACTGGTGGCTGCTCGACCACCCGGCGCACTACCGGATCCACAACCTGGTCAAGGAGCTCAACCACATCTACCGGACCAACCCGGCGCTGTGGGCGCTCGACTCCTCCCCTGCCGGTTTCGAGTGGCTGAACGCGGACGACAACGCAGGAAACACGTTCTCGTACCTGCGCTTCGGCGCCGAGGACCGCCAGAGCGGCCCGGTCGTTGCCGTCGTCGTGAACTTCAGCGGCATGGCCCACGACCGCATGCGGATCGGCGTGCCGCGTCCCGGACGGTGGAAGGTCGTCCTCGACACCAGCGGCTTCGACGAGTTCGGCACGCCGAGCCAGGCCGACGTCGTCGTCGAGGCCCAGGAGCACCCCGCCGACAACCAGCCGTACTCGGTCGAGGTGCGGGTCGCCCCCCTCTCATCCGTGTGGCTCGCCCCGGTCGAGGCACCGGCCATCGCCGGCTCGGTGCAGGAGCAGGTGTCCGCATCCCGTCAGGAGGACTGACATGCCCGACTCGTCGCCCACCAGTGGGTCCCGCGCCGGGCAGCCGGCCCAGCCGTCCGACCTGGTCGACGTCGCCCACCTCGTCACCGCCTACTACACGCTGACCCCCGACCCGCAGGACGTCGACCAGCAGGTCGCGTTCGGCACCTCGGGCCACCGAGGGTCGAGCCTGAAGACGGCGTTCAACGAGGCGCACATCTTGGCGACGACGCAGGCGATCGTCGACTACCGACGCGAGCAGGGCTACGACGGGCCGCTGTTCGTCGGCCGCGACACCCACGGCCTCTCGGAGCCGGCGTGGTCGTCGGCCCTGGAGGTGCTCGCCGCCAACGACGTCACCGTGCTCGTCGACGACCGGGACGGCTACACCCCCACCCCGGCGGTCTCGCACGCGATCCTCAAGGCCAACGGCGGGCGCACCACCGGCACCGGCCTCGCCGACGGCATCGTCGTGACGCCGTCGCACAACCCACCCGCGGACGGCGGCTTCAAGTACAACCCGCCACACGGCGGACCGGCCGACACCGACGCGACGAAGGCCATCGCCGCCCGGGCCAACGAGCTCATCGCGGCCGACCTCGACGGTGTGCTGCGTGTGCCGTTCAGCCGGGCCCGCGCCCACGCCCAGGGCTACGACTTCCTCGGCTCCTACGTCGACGACCTGCCGAACGTCGTCGACCTGGCGCGGATCAAGGACGCCGGCGTGCGCATCGGCGCGGACCCGCTCGGTGGGGCGAGCGTCGCCTACTGGGGCGAGATCGCCGACCGCCACGGCATCGACCTCACCGTCGTCAACCCGCTCGTCGACCCCACGTGGCGCTTCATGACGCTCGACTGGGACGGCAAGATCCGGATGGACTGCTCCTCCCCCTCGGCCATGGCGTCGCTCATCGACAAGCGCGACCAGTACGACATCGCCACCGGCAACGACGCGGACTCCGACCGGCACGGCATCGTCACCCCGGACGCCGGGCTGATGAACCCGAACCACTTCCTGGCCGTGGCGATCCGCTACCTGTTCGGCGGGGCCCGTCCCGGCTGGCCCGACGGGGCCGCCATCGGCAAGACCCTGGTGTCGTCGTCGATGATCGACCGCGTCGCCGAGGAGGTCGGCGGCCGGCTGGTCGAGGTGCCGGTGGGCTTCAAGTGGTTCGTACCGGGGCTCATCGACGGCAGCTTCGGCTTCGGCGGTGAGGAGTCCGCAGGGGCCTCGTTCCTGCGGATGAACGGGCGGGCCTGGACGACGGACAAGGACGGCATCATCCTCGCCCTCCTCGCGTCCGAGATCCTCGCCGCCACCGGGAAGACCCCGAGCCAGCACTACGGCGAGCTGACCGCGAAGCACGGCGACCCGGCCTACGCGCGCATCGACGCACCGGCGAACCGGGAGCAGAAGGCCAAGCTGGCCGCCCTCTCCCCCATCGACGTGACGGCGGAGACCCTCGCCGGCGAGCCGATCACGGCGAAGCTGACCGAGGCGCCCGGCAACGGCGCGGCGATCGGCGGCCTGAAGGTGACGACCGAGTCGGCGTGGTTCGCGGCCCGGCCGTCGGGCACCGAGGACGTCTACAAGATCTACGCCGAGTCGTTCCGTGGACCGGAGCACCTCGCCCAGGTGCAGGCCGAGGCCAAGGAGGTCGTCGGCGCGGCCCTGGGTGGCTGACCGACCGGGAATATCGACCTACGTCAATAGGTTGAAGCGTGCATGAACCGCGAGAACCGAGAGCACCCAGCCCCTGCCAACTCGTTCCCCCGGTCCTCGTCCGCTGGCCCCAACCTCGCGACGCTGGACCGCCTGCGCGCCGTGCGCCGTCGTCGGAACACCCCGACCGCGGCCCTGCGCCGGCCGCTGCCCGGCGAGTGCATCGCCTGCTGAGCGCTACTCCGCCGGGACCGCAGGGGCGGGGCCGCCGATCGCGGCCTCGTCCGTTGCGGACTCCCCCGCACCGATCCGCGACTTCTCGTCGCTGAGCCACAGACCCACGAGGCCGCCGAAGTGGGCCTCGAACCGGTCCCACTCGTGCGGCGGGTAGGTCTGCTGGACCGTGCTCGTCAGCAGCTTGCGGAAGTCGTCGGAGTCGACCCACTCCAGCACCATCTCGTCGATGTGCGGAAGCGCCACGTCGCAGAACTCGCGGTAGCGCTCGGTCTCGAAGTAGTCGTCGGCCAGCCGCTGGTATGCCGCGAGCTTGCCTGAGTACTCGAGCGACTCGTCGTCGGCGACCGCGAACCACGGGGTCGTGTCGACCTGGGTGCGCGGCTTCCGGTCGGTGGCCAGGCAGTAGACCGACCAGCGCAGCAGCGCCTTCATCGCCCACGGGAAGTAGTAGTGCAGTGACGTGACGGCGACGTCGGGGCAGGCGTTGGCGTAGTCGATCGGGTACACCACCCCGTCCTTGACGAGCATCTCGCAGGAGTTGAACTCCCAGCGGAAGAACGCGTTCACGGTCTGCGCGATGGTGACCGCCTCGGAACCCACGGCCGGGCTCAGGAAGCCGTGCTCCACGGCATACCGGTTGTGCATCGGCTCGTCGGGCCGGAACTTCATGACCATCGTCTCCGGGCCGATCGTCAGCGCCCGGGCGAACACCTCGAACCCGTCGACCGCCTGCTGCAGGTGCATGAGCATCTCGCCGGAGTCGTCGTAGGAGCGGTGCAGGTCGTCGCGGTCACGGATCATCGAGACCCCACGCCAGGCCCCGCCGTCGAACGGCTTCATGTACATCGGGTACCCGAGGTCCTCGGCGATGCGGTCGAGGTCGAACGACTTGTTGTACTTCGCCGAGGTGAACGCCCACCGGGCGTTGTCGACCGGGTTCTTGTACGGCACCAGCACCGTCTCGGGCACGTGCATGCCGAGGCGCATGAGGGCGCAGTATGCCGCGTGCTTCTCCATGGACTGGAAGGTGAACGGGCTGTTGAGCAGGTACACGTCGTCCATGAGCGCGACCTTCTTCAGCCACTCGCGCGGGTGGTAGTACCAGTGCGCCAGGCGGTCGATGACCAGGTCGTGCCGCGGCTTGTCACGCAGGTTGAACGGCTCGATCGTCATGCGCTCGGTGCTCACCGCGTGGCGCGCGCCGTCGGGGGCCGTCACGGGCCCCAGCCGCCGGGTGAGGGCTTCGAAGGCCGTGGGCCAGTCCTCCTCCGCTCCGAGCAGCAGTCCGATGAGGTGCTCGTGGGTGGCGGGCATGGTGGGGCCTCCTCGCTGTCAGCCGTCGGCCTTCATCCTGTCGGTCCCCGCGAGTTCCGCAAGATATCGGCCGCAAGAGATCGGCCGGACCCAGAACAGCGCGCGCCGATCGGCCGGACTCAGAAGAGCGCGCTCATGAGCGAGGTGCGCGCCTTGCGCACCCGCTCGTCGTGCGGCCCGACCACGGCGAAGAGCTCCAGCAGGTGGGTGCGCACCCGCTCGCGGTCGTCGCCGCTGGTCGCCTTCACCAGGTCGATGAGCCGGAGGAAGGCGTCCTCGACGTGGCCGCCGAGCAGGTCGAGGTCGGCGACCAGGGTCTGGGCGTCGATGTCGGCCGGGTCGGCAGCGGCCGCATCCCGCGCGCTCTGCAGGTCGGCACCGGCCGTGCGCTGCATGAGGCCGACCTGGGCCAGCCCGAGCTCGGCGTCGGAGTCACCAGGGTTCTGCCTCAGCGCCGTGCGGTAGGCCTCGGCCGCCGCGTCGAGGTCACCGCGCTCGATGGCGTCGTAGGCCTCCTGGTGCAGCGGGGGCAGCGGCGGCTCCTCCTGCTCACCCTCCTCCGCGGGGGCGCCGACGTCGACGCGACCGGTGACACCGTGCTGGACGGCGAGCTGGAGCAGCTGGTCGATGACCGGCCGGATCTCCTGCTCGCCCTGGATGCCGGCGAACAGCGGCACCGGCTGGCCCTGGATGAGGCCGATGGTCACGGGTACGGACTGGATCTGGAAGGCCCGCAGCAGCCCCGGGTTGGCGTCGACCTCGACCGACACGACCTGGAACCGGCCGCCGTAGGACTGGGCGAGACCCACCACGGTGTCGAGGTAGGACGCCGACTCCGGGAGCCGCGCCGACCACAGCACCAGCACCGCCGGCACACTGACCGAGGCGTTGAGCACTTCGGAGAAGTTGGCGTCGGTGCCCTCCACGACGAGGTTCGAGCCGGCCGCTCCGCCGCCGGCCTGGCCCGTGCCGGCCGCCACGCCGGCACCACCCGCGGCCGGGGACGCCCCAGCCCCGGCGCCCTGGGCTCGGGCGGCGGGAGCTCGACCGGCTCCCCCGCGCTGGGCCTGGAGTCCGGACAGGTCGACGGCACCGCGCAGGGCGCTGGCGTTGAACGGCTGCTCAGTCATGTCCGCGATTCTGCCGCAGGTCGTCGCGCCGTGGTCACTCGCCCTTGGCGGAGACCAGCGTCTCGTCGACGGCGACCAGGTTCGCCGTGCCGCTCTTGGCCGGCACGGTGAAGACGACGGTCTCGTAGGTGTGCATCTGCGCGCTCTTGGTCAGCGTCTTCTTGCCGAGCAGCTTCTGGAAGTCGGCGCTGGGGGTCAGCGACTTCCCGCTGGGCTTCAGCGTGATGGTGTCGGTGCGCTCGAGGAGGCCGAAGACCACCGCGCCGCCGTCCCTGAGCGAGATCACCACGGTGTTGTCGGGCTGCACCGTGTGCGTCTGGCGCAGCGACGCGAGCTTCGCGAAGGAGTCCGCCTGCGACTTGGCGTTGGCACGCACGGCCCGGGCGAAGACGTCGGACGAGCTCACGTGCTCGGCGGTCGCCGGCTTGGGGTAGCGCAGGCTCGCGGCATACTCCTCGAGCAGTGCCTTGGGGGCGACCGCCAGCCCGGTGCCCTGGGGGTTCAGCGGCGAGCCCTGGTCGAGGCTGTCGAGGGCGGCGACGCTGCTGCTCGGCTGCATGGCCGCGCTCGAGGCGAGCTTGAACGGCTCGCTGGCGCTCTCGGAGACCAGCACGTTGAGGGCGGTCCTGCCGTCCTCCCGGCTGCTCTGCACCAGCATCACCCGCGGCCAGCTGTTGCCGCGCGAGATGCCGAGCACCTTCGGCGGGGTCGCCTTGGTCACCGGCTCGGTCGAGGTGGAGCCGGCCCGGGCGAGGCGGCTGTCGGCGCTGGTCACGGTCAGGGCAGCGCCCGTGAGCGCCTTGGCCCGCAGCTGCTGGGCCTCGGCGCCGGTGGCCTCGCGGGCCCGGGTGGCGTCGGTGAGGACCCGGGTGGCGATGGTCTCGGCGGACTCGGCGCTGACCGGAGCCGTGTCACCGACCTCGCGCGGGACGTCCTGCACGCCGACGAGGGCGTCGCCGAGCCCGCAGCCGGTGAGGGCGGCCGCCGACAGCGCGACCGCGGCCACGCCGACCAGGGCACGGCGAGGAGCGGTACGGGAACTGGCCCCGGGGCGTCGGAACAGGTGAGTCATCGGCGTCCCTCCTCGGACGTGGCGGCGGGCTGCTGGGTCGGTTCGGTCGTGCCGGCTGGCTGCTGGGTCTGCTCGGTCGTCTCAGGTCGGGTGTCCGGGGCCGTCGGGTCGTCGGGCTTAGTGCGCTCCGGGGGCGTCGGGTCGTCGGACTCGGTGCGCTCCGGGCGCGCTCCCCTCACACGCGCCAGTCCGGCCACGCCGCCCGCCATCAGCAGCAGGCCGAGCACGAGGGCGGTGACGGCCTCGGCCGTCCACGCCTGTCGCTGCCACGTCAGGGTCAGCTCGGACAGGTCGGCGGGCTTGCCCGAGCGGGTCGCGACGACGACCGTCTCGGGGGCGTGCGTCTGGCTGATGGCCAGCGTGGCCGTGCCCTTCCCGGCCACCTGCTGGCGCCACAGGTCGGCCCCGGCGAGCGTGGGGGCGGTGCCCGTGCCCCGCGCGGCGGTCTCGAGCCGCCATCCGCTGACCGACACCCCGGTCACGGAGGTCGCCGCAGCCTTGCCCACGAGCGAGCGCGCGTCGCTGGGCGCGGCGCGACCGATCCAGACGTCGCCGCCGTCCTTGGCCTTCGCGGTGATGGTCACCGGGCTGTCGACCCGGTTGAGCACGGAGGGGTCGAGCACGACGATGCGGCCGGTGGACGGCGTGGCCCTGAAGGAGCCGGTGCCGGAGAGGCCGAGGTGGGCGAGGAACCACAGGCCGGCGACGGCCAGCACGAGGCCCGCGAGGGTCAACACGCCCAGCGCGGCCCGCTTGGACACAGGTGACACTGCTGTCTGTTTCCTTACGTGAGACGGCCGGCCGCCATGCAGGTGGGGGCGGTCGGCATCCCTCCACCATGACCCAGAGCCGGTCGGGAGCCAAATCGGTGACGTCGTTTGCGTGCGAACGGTGGCATCATCGGCCGGATGACCGCAGCCGACCCCCCTGCCGCGAACCGTCGCCCCGGGCGGCCTCGCGACGCCGCCACCGAGCAGGCCATCACGCGTGCCGCGCGCGAGCTGCTCGCCGAGCAGGGCGTCGGCGGGCTCACCATGGAGCAGGTGGCTGCCCGGGCGGGTGTGGCCAAGACCACCGTCTACCGGCGCTGGCCGTCGAAGGTCGAGCTCGCGGTGCACGCCGTGGCGGCGACCTTCGACACCATCGACGCCGGCGACCGCGGCTCCCTCGCCGCCGACATGCGGGCGGGCATCGACGAGGCGGCGCGCCTGCTGCGCGAGCCGTCGACCGGAGGGGCGTATGCCGCGCTGCTCGCCGAGTCGGCCCGTGACCCCGAGGGCGTGGGACGGGCCGTGCGCGGGTCGCTGTCCACCCGGCTGCACGCCCTGGTGAGCCAGGCCGTCGAGCGGGCGATCGGCCGCGGCGAGATCCGCCCCGACATGGTCGACGTCGACCTGCTCGCCGACGTCGTCGTCGGCGCGGTGCTGCACCGGGCGCTCGCGACGGGTGAGCCGGACGCCGCCTTCGTCGACGCGCTCATCGACCTGCTCTCCGACGTGGCGTACGCCCGGCTGCTCCTCGCCAAGCGGCAGGCGACGAACCCGCTCCGCACCCAGCCCGGCTGACGCGCGACGGCGGCCGCCGCGGCATACCCCTGCCGTTCTCCGGTGGGAAGGGTCAGAAGCGGGCCGGCTCGCGGTAGACGCCCCACTCCTCGCGCAGCGCGTCGCAGATCTCGCCGAGGGTCGCCTCGGCGCGCACGGCGTCGAGCATGGCGGGCACCATGTTCTCGTGGGTGCGGCCCACCTCGACCATGTGCTGCACGGCGGCCCGGACAGCGGCCTCGTCGCGGGCGGTCTTGCGCTCCTTCAGGGTGGCCACCTGCTCGCGCTCGACCTCGTGGCTGACCCGCAGGATCTCGAGCTCGTGGCTGACCGAGTCGGTGTGGCAGTTGACGCCGACGACCCTCTTGTCGCCCTTCTCGAGCGAGACCTGGTACTGGAAGGCGGCCTCGGCGATCTCGGACATGAACCAGCCCTCCTCGAGGCCGCGCAGGATGCCCTTGGTCATCGGCCAGGTGCCGCCGTCGCGGACGCCGGTGTTGTCGCGGACGAGCTGGGCGAGCTGGTCGGTGTCCCTGCTCGTGAGGTCGCTGCCGCCGAGGGTGAGGATGCGGTCGAAGATCGCGTTGGCCTCGCCCTCGATCTTGTCGGTGAGCGCCTCGACGTACCAGCTGCCGCCGAGCGGGTCGGCCACGTTGACGACGCCGGTCTCCTCCATGATCACCTGCTGGGTGCGCAGGGCGATCTCGGCGGCCTGCTCGGTGGGCAGGGCGAGCGTCTCGTCGAGGGCGTTGGTGTGCAGGGAGTTCGTGCCACCGAGCACAGCCGCGAGCGCCTCGACCGCGGTGCGCACGACGTTGTTGTAGGGCTGCTGCGCGGTGAGCGAGACGCCGGCGGTCTGGGTGTGGAACCGCAGCCACTGGGCCTTCTCGGTCTTGGCGCCGTAGACGTCGCGCATCCAGCGGGCCCAGATGCGGCGGGCGGCGCGGAACTTGGCGATCTCCTCGAAGAAGTCGAGGTGGCTGTCGAAGAAGAACGACAGGCCGGGGGCGAACGCCTCGATGTCGAGGCCGCGTGACAGGCCGAGCTCGACGTAGCCGAACCCGTCGGCGAGGGTGAACGCGAGCTCCTGCGCGGCCGTGGAGCCGGCCTCACGGATGTGGTAGCCGGATACCGACAGCGGCTTGTAGGCCGGGATGTTCTGCGCGCAGTACTCCATCAGGTCGCCGATCAGGCGCAGGTGCGGCTCGGGCGCGAAGAGCCACTCCTTCTGGGCGATGTACTCCTTGAAGATGTCGGTCTGCAGCGTGCCGTTGAGCACCCCGAGGTCGACGCCCTGCCGCTCGGCGGCGACGAGGTACATGCAGAACACCGGCACGGCAGGGCCGCTGATCGTCATCGAGGTGGTGATGTCCTCGAGCGGCAGCTCGTGGAACAGCACCTCCATGTCCTTGGCCGAGTCGATCGCCACGCCGCAGTGGCCCACCTCGCCGAGGCTCATCGGGTCGTCGGAGTCGCGGCCCATGAGGGTCGGCATGTCGAACGCCACCGAGAGGCCGCCACCGCCGCGCGCCATGATCATCTTGTAGCGCTCGTTGGTCTGCACGGCGTTGCCGAAGCCGGCGAACTGGCGGATGGTCCATGCGCGGCCGCGGTAGCCGGTCGGGTAGAGGCCGCGGGTGAACGGGAACTCCCCCGGCCAGCCGATCCGCTCGGGCACCTCGGTGCCGTCGGCCGGGCCGTAGACCGGCGCGACCTCCATCCCCGACAGCGTCGTGAAGTCGGCGTCGCGCACCTGCCCCTTGGCCCGGGCGGCGTCGAAGCGGGCCTGCCAGCGGGCAGCGCCCTCGCTGGTGGACGGGTTCTGCGGAGCGGGGGTCTCAGCCATGGGGGCCAATTTACTAGGACGTCCAACTATCTGTCGACGCACCTCTGCCGCTGGGCGGAGCGGGTATGCCGTGGGGCCGGGTCAGGCGTCGAAGTCGTGCGCGCCGACGCGCACCTTGCGCAGCAGGTCGAAGAGCTGCTCGTGCTCCGCGGGGGTCAGCATCTCGAGGCCGAACCTCGCCTCCACCAGCTCCTTGGTCGCCGCCTCCATGGCGTCGCGACCGGCGGAGGTGATGACGGCGAGCGCGCCGCGGCCGTCCTGCGGGTTCGGAACCCGCTCGACGAAACCCTGCGCCGCGAGCCGCTGGACGATGTTGGTGGCGCTGGTCGGGTGGACCATCAGGCGCTGGCCGATCTTGCCCATGCTGAGGCGGCCCTCACGGCTGAACGCCAGCAGCACCAGCGCCTCGTAGCGGGCGAAGGTCAGGCCGTGCCGCCCGACCATGGCGTCGAACTCGGTGATGAGCAGCTGCTGCACCCGCATGATCGAGGTCGCGCTGGCCATCGCGAGCGGCTGGGACGTGCGGCCCCAGCGCTGGGTCCACAGCTGAGCGGCCCGGGTGATGGGGTCGAACGGCAGGCGGATCGGCTTCGGCACGGCGACAGGCTAGTGCGGCCCTCAACGCGGGACGCGCACCGTCTCACACCGGCCGTCGTCGAGCCGGACCTCGCCGTCGGCCTGCGCGGCGGCCTCCGGGTCGTGGGTGGCCATCACGACGATGGCGCCGCGGTCGGCCTCGGCCCGCAGCAGCGCCAGGACCCGTTCGCGGTTGTCGTGGTCGAGCTCGCTGGTCGGCTCGTCGGCCAGCAGCACCCTCCCGGCCAGGGCCAGGCCCCGCGCCACCGCGACGCGCTGCTGCTGGCCGCCGCTCAGCTCCTCGGCCAGGTGGCTCCCCGACTCCTCGAGGCCGACCGAGGCCAGCGCCAGCCCGGCCCGCTGGCGGGCGTCCGACACCGACAAGCCCTTGGCCAGCAGCGGCAGCTCGACGTTCTCGCGCGCCGACAGGAGCAGGGCCAGGGCGCTTCCCTGCGGGATGACCTCGATCCCCAGGCTCGCGGCGTGGTCGCGGTCGCGCACCTCGGCGTCCCCGAGGCGCACCGAGCCCCCTGCCGCCACGGCGCCCGCCACGGCCCACAGCAGCGAGGACTTGCCGGCCCCGCTGTGGCCCGTCACGGCGATGAACTCCCCGGCGTACGCCTCCAGACTCGCCGACTCCACGGCCACGGCCGACCCGTAGCGGACGCTGACGGCGTCCAGCACGAGCGGTGGCACCTCGACCTCAGCCATGGCGGCCCTCCCCTCCCTCGGGTACCAGGGTCCAGACCCCGTCCTCGGTCTGGTGGACGCGCACCAGCGCGCCGGGTGGGAAGGCCGCCACGACAGCGGGCGGAAGGGGCAGCGACCCGTCGGCCGCCACCACGGCATACTCCTCGCCCGCTCGTCCCTCGCCGCCGACCCGGCCGTCGCGGATGGTGACGGTGCGCGGCAGCCGCGCCGCCACGTCGGGGTCGTGGGTCACCACGACGATGGTCGTGCCCCACTCCTGGTTGACCCGGTGCAGGGCGTCGAGCACGACGTCGCGCGAGGTGTGGTGCAGCTGGCTGGTCGGCTCGTCGCCGAGCAGCAGGCCCGGCCGGCTGGCCAGCGCCACCGCGAGGGCGGCGAGCTGCAGCTGGCCCGGGGGCAGCGACGGCAGCGGCTGCCGTGCGGCACGGTCGAGCCCGACGAGGTCGAGCACCTCGCGGGGTGAGGGCACGTCGCGCCTGGCCCTGCGCGCCGACCGCTGGGCGAACTCCACGTTCTGCTGGGCGCTGAGGTAGGGCAGCAGGTTGCGGGCCGCGCCCTGCAGCACCAGCCCCACCTCGGCGGCCCGGAACGCGTCGAGCTCGGCCTCCGACATCGTCGACAGCTCGTGCTCCCCGACGAGCACCCGGCCCGCGCTCGGGCGCATCAGGCCGCCGAAGAGGGTCAGCAGCGTGGACTTGCCCGCCCCCGACGGGCCGAGCAGGCCGACCACCTCACCCGGGTTCACCACCAGGTCGACACCGGAGAGGGCAGCGACGTCGTGCCCGTCGGCCCGGTAGATGTGCACGAGGCCGCGGGTGGCGACCTGCAGCCCACGTCGGGTCGAGGTGTCCGACGACGTAGTGGCCGGCACGGTGGTGGTCACAGGCTCTCCCTCACGCGTTGCAGGCTGACCCGGCGACCGGCACCCCGCGCGCAGAGCCAGCCGACGACGACCAGCACCAGGGCGGCGAGCAGGGCCGCGCCCGCCGCAGCCCCCACGGCCGGAGCCAGCTGCAGGGCCGGCACGGGGTCGGCCGTGTCGTCGAAGAGCGGGACCAGAGGCATGGCGAGCACCGAGCTGACCGCTCCGCACACCAGGCCCACCGCCGAGCCGAGCAGCACGAGCACCACCTGTTCGCGCACCAGCGCGCCACGCAGCACCGACAGCCGCAGGCCCGACATGTGCAGCGCGGCCAGGTCGCGGGCCACCGTGCGCCAACCCGTCACGGTCATGACGATGACCACCAGGGCGGCGAGCAGGATCCCCATGGCACCGGTGAAGACGGCCAGGCGCAGGCCCTGGGCGGACGCCGACTGGTCGAGCTGCTCCTTGGCCTGGGCGTAGCTGCGGCTGTTGGTCACGCCGATTCCGCTCTGCGCCAGCGCCTTGCTCACCGCGGCCACGTCGCCGGGGTCCCGCAGCCAGACCGAGAGGCTGCCGGTGTCGGCCAGCGTGCCGCCGAGGCGGGCGAGCGTCTCGTAGTCGACGAGCACCCCCTTGGCGCCGAGCACCGGCAGGGCGTCGACGTGTTGCGCGGAGGAGACCCGGATGGGTGCGCCGTTGAGGCCGGCCGCGTCGAACGAGGCGGGCGTGCCGCCCGGCGGGACGGCCCCGGCCAGCAGCCCCGGCACGACGGCCGGCACGTCGGCGTGGGTCAGCGCCAGGGAGAACCCGGTGCTCACGAGGTCGAGCACCAGGCTGTCGTGAGCGGTCCCCTGCTTGGCGTCGAGGCGGTCCGGCGCCCCCGCCGTGGTGGGCACGAACGCGTTCCACTGTCTCGGCGACCCGACGTCCAGCGACCGGCCGTCCACGCCCAGGCCGGTGAGGGTCACGGTGCCGGACACCTGGCTGGCGACCGGGTCGGTCTTGCGGAACTCGAGGCCGTCGAGCCGGCACCCGTCCGGGCAGAGCAGCGGCGCGTCCAGCACCGCCGATCCCCTGCCCCGCAACGGCACCGAGGCGATGACCCGGGTGAGCCGCTGGCCGCCCGGCGTCGTGACCGACAGGCGCAGCTCCGAGGGCTCGCCGGGGGGCTCCACCTCCGCCGGTGGGCGCGGCTTCCCGGACTGGCCCGGCGGCAGGGTGACGACGTCGGACTCGGGCGCCGTGAGGTCCCACGAGATGCGGCCCGTCACGCGGCTCCCCTTCAGCGCGACGGTGGGCACCTGGGGCGGGGCCAGCGCCGCCACCCGGTAGCGCTGGCCGGCGGGCTCGTAGGCCACGTCGGCCAGCGACCGCGACACGACGGCGAGCGTGGCGGTCGACCCGGGGTCGACCCGGCGCACGACGGCCACCGGCGTCGCGCGGGTCCCGTCGGCGTCGAAGCGGCGCACCGCGGTGAGCAGGGCGGCGGGGTTGCGGCTGTCGGTCTCGAGGGAGAGCGGGGCGCCGCTGCGCACCTCCGCGCGCGCCTGCCAGTTGCGGTCGCCCACCGCGACGGCGTTGGCCGCGAACACGGTGAGCGCGACGGCGACGCTCACCACGGTGACCACCTTGCGCGGACCGGGCCGGCGCTCCAGCCCGTATGCCGCGAGCGCGGGCCCGATGCGACCTCGCCGCTGGAAGCCGCGACCGGCCGCTGCGGCGGCCGGGACGACCAGCCGCGCGACGACGAGCCCGGCCGCCAGGGCGATCAGCGTCGGGGTGAGGAGGGCGAGCGGCCCGTCGAGGGTGCGGGTCGCGAGCCCGACGATGCCGAACGCGGCCAGCGCGACGGCCAGCAGGTCGACGACCCCGATGGCCCGCGACCGCTCGGGCGCCACCCGGCGCAGGAGCGAGGAGACGGTGAGGCGCTGCACCGGGCGTGCGGCCAGCCAGATCGCTCCGGCGCAGGCGACCGCGGCGAGCCCGACCGCGGCATACGCCTGCCACGGCACCTCGAACGGCACCCCCGGCGGCAGGACGGTCCACCGGACCACGCTCGTCACCAGCACGGCCAGCAGGAAGCCGACCGGCATCCCCAGGGCGGCGGTGAGGGCGAGCTCGCCCATGACGAGCCGGCCCGCGCCCTCCCGGCTGCGACCGCGCAGGCGGGCCAGGGCGACCTCGGGCCGGCGCTGCTCCACGGCCGCCTGGGCGACGAGGAGCAGGATGGCCACGGCCAGGAGCGCGAGCTGGGCGATGAGCAGCGGGACGATGACCCCGAGGCGCGACTGGCCCACCCGCAGGCCCTCGATCACGGTCGGCAGCTGGGTGCTCACCAGGGCCCCTGCCACCCCGCCGGAGGCGTTGCCGGGGTGGGCGAGGACTGCGGAGATGCGGTCGAGGTTGTCGAGGGTGAACAGAGCCCGCTTCAGCGGCAGGGTCAGGGTGGCCTGGGCCTCGCGCCAGTCGGTCGTGAACGTGCTCTCGGCGGTGACGAAGTCGTCGACGGCCGGGACGATCTCCTGGCCGACCGTGATGAAGGTGCCCGACTTGCCGTCGAGCTGCTCGGTCATCCAGTACGCCGGGTCGGGCTCGACCTCGTAGGCGCCGCTCACCTTCAGGGTGGCGAGCTTGACCGGGCCGGCCGAGTCGCTGCCGGGGATGGCGGTCGTGAAGGTGGTGCCCAGCGGCCAGGACCACGCCTTGAGGTCCTTGGTCGAGACCATGACCTCACCGGGCGCCGTCGGGCACCGGCCGGCCGTGACGCGCACGTGCTCGCACACCCGGTCGCGGGCGAGGAGCGTCAGCGGCGAGGACTTCAGTCCCTTGCGGGGCACCACGTCCAGGGGCTGCGACATCTGCCCCACGCCCCGGCCGTAGAGCCCCGTCAGCGAGGCGGGCACGCTGCGGGCGAGGTCACCGCTGCGGAAGTCGGGGTTGGACTGGCTGCGACCCGCCCGCACCACGAGCGCGGTGTCGACCACGTCGGCCTGGCTGACCGCCTGGCGCAGCTGGCCCTGCTGGAGCGCGCGCTGGTAGAGCGGGGCGACGACGGCGCAGGTGGCGACCATCGCTGAGAGCAGCACGAGCACGAGTGCCTGCGCGCGCCGGTACCGGATCGCCGCCCACACGCCGACATCTCTCCTTCGGTCTCCCCCACGGAACAGGCACACCCTAGGGGGGCCGGTGTCCTCCGCGTGAGGGTTTTCCGGCCACGGTCCGGCAACGATCGGGAGCCGTGCGGCTCGCTACGACTGGTCGGCCAGGAGGGCCTCGACCCGCTCGACCTTGCCGGTCAGCTCACCGGTGTGGCCGGGGCGGATGTCGGCCTTGAGCACCAGGCTCACCCGGGGGCCGTACGCGGCCACGGCGTCGACCGCGCGCTTGACCACGGCCATGCACTCGTCCCACTCCCCCTCCAGGGTCGTGAACATCGAGTCGGTGCGGTTCGGCAGGCCGGAGTCGCGGACCACCTTCACGGCGGCGGCGACGGCCTCGCTGACCGAGCCGGTGGAGTCGGAGGCGACGGACGGGGCGACGGAGAAGGCGACGAGCATGCGCCCACCGTATGCCGTGCGGCCCAGCCCCGTGCCCTCGGTGCGCCACACGCCGCTGCCGCCCCCACCCGCCCCGGTGGTGTGGTGCCGCCGGATGGGTCGCCCCGCCGCTCGGTCAGTCGTCGAGGTGTCGCTGGTAGGACAGGAGCACTTCCACCTTGCGGAAGCCGAGCTCGAGGTTGACGCCGACCATGTGGGCGTTCTGCTCGGCGTTGCAGGTCTGGATCCTCCGGGCCTGCGGCGCGAACCGCGCCAGCTCCTGCAAGCCGCGCACCTTGACCGCCATGCCGAGCCGGTGGCCCCGGTGCTCGCGGCGCACGAGGGTCCCCCACTGCATGACCTCGTCCGGGTCGTCGGCGCTGACCACGAGGTCGTTGTACGCCACGACCTCGCCACCGGGTGCGATGGCGACGGTGTGCAGCATCGTGCGCCCCTGCTGCTCCAGTCGACCGAGCTCCTCGGCATAGGTCTGCGGGCCGAGTGCCTCCTCCTCGAAGTCGATCTCCCCGGTCGGGGCGTCCACGGCGAGCTGGTTCCAGCAGGCGCAGTAGGACTCGCGCAGCTCCTCGGGCAGGCCGCCCACGAAGGACTCGACGCGGTATCCCTCGTGGCGGGGTGCCGCGCCGGCCGCGAGCGCCTCCAGGCGCGCCGGGTCGAGGGGCAGGTCGAGGATGCGGCGGACCTCGGTGTTGGCGTAGGAGTACCCGTGACGCCGGGCGAACCGGACGTGGGGGTGGTTCTCGCGCTCGTCATCGGGGACGTTGACCTCGACGAGGACCGTTCGGCGGCCGGCGGCGGCGGTGCGTTCCGCGAGGCGCTCGGCGAGGGCGGTGCCGGCGCCGCGGTGACGCCAGGCCGGATCGACGTCGACCTCGGCCCAGGTGAAGTGCGTGTTGTCCAGGAGGGGGAACCACAACAGGGCCATCCCGGCGACGTGCCCGTCGACGAGCGCGACGTAAGGCTCCAGGCGCTCGACGGAGTTCTCCGACCGCAGCTGGACCGCCATCTCCCGCAGCGACCAGGTCTTGGCCCACGGTCGCTGGTAGCGGCACGAGGCGACCCGCGCGGCGTGGGCCGCAGCGATCTCGGCGTCATCGGCGAGGTCGAGCGCGCGCACGACGACACCCGTCCCGGGGTGGTCGGAGCGGCCCGGTCCGGAAACGGTCGAGGACCCCGTGCGGGGCGTGGTCGTCACAGCCATGCCCACGAGTGTCCGGCCGGCGCGATGTGCGCGGCAAAGGGTTTTCGGTCCTGCTCCGCCGTGACACGTTCACGGGCTGAGGCACGCGCTCAGGGCAGGTGCGGGCGACCGCGGTGCAGCTCCCACTCCGGGGCGAGCACCGACATCAGGTGGGAGTCGACCCACTCCCCGTCGAAGCGCAGCGCGTCGCGGCGCACGCCCTCGTGCACGAAACCGACCTTCTCGTAGGCCCGCCGGGCGCGGGGGTTGAAGCCGTAGACCTCCAGGCTGACCCGGTGCAGGCCGATGGTCTCGAAGGCGTGGGCCAGCACGAGGCGAGTGGCCTCGGTGCCGAGCCCGCGGTCGCGCCCGCGCGGGCCGATGAGGATGCGGAAGTTGCAGGAGGCGTTCTCGGGCTCCCACTCGTTGAGCACCACCTCGCCGACGCACTCACCCGTCTCGCGGTCGACGATGGCGAGGTCGAGCCGGTCGGGCTGCTCGGCGCGGGAGCCGTACCACTGGCGCAGCCGCTGCTTGTCGAACCCCTCGTCGGGGGCGACGCTGCTGCTGTGGACGCTGCCGGTCAGCCTGCCCACCTCGGGGTCGGCGATCGCCTCGGCCATCGCGGCCACGTCGTCGCCGACGAAGGGCCGCAGCAGGGCGCGCACGCCGGTCAGGGTCGGCTTGGCGGCGAAGGGGCTTGCGCTGGGGGTGCTGCTCATGGCCGCAGACCGTAGCGACCGGCCGGCGCGCCTGTCGCCGGCATTTGCCTGACCGTGACCGTGTCTGACGGTGACCGGGCGGCCCGCGGTGGTCAGGCGCGGCGGTCGTCGGCGATGAGGAAGCCGTCGCCACCCTCGACCACGGTGATCTGGTGCCGCTCGGTGGAGGACGTGCCGCTCTTCATGTCGTACGTCAGCACCGCGGTCACGGTGCCGTCGGCGGCGTCGGCCTGGAGGTCGCTCACCTTGACCGAGTCGACCGTGCTCCACCACCCGTCGTAGGCGGGCCGGCCACCCATCCGTTTCTGGTACTCCGGCGTGAGCTGCGCCCAGGTCTTGTCGCGGTTCTTGGTGACGTCCTTGAAGTAGTCGCGGACGAACTTTGCGACCTGCTGGTCGCTCTTGCCCTGGGGTTTCGTGGTCGTCGTCTCGCTGGTCGTCGACGACGACGACGACGAGGACGACGAGGAGCTGCTGGTGCTTGGCTCCTTGCTCGGGCTCTGGGACTGCGTGGTCTTGCGCGGCTTGCTGCTGGTCGACGTCGTGGCCGCGGGCGTCGCGCCGCCGGGCTTGTCGTTGCCCTGCGAGGCGAGGTAGAAGCCGCCGAGCCCGAGGAGCACCAGCAGGGCCAGCAGCACGGGCACCCACCGGCGCGTGCCGCTGCGGCGCTCCTCCACGTCACGGGTCCCCGGACCCGGCTGGGAGGCGCCGTATGCCGCGGCAGCGGCCGGTGCGGCATACCGCTCGTCGTCGCCGGACGGCGGGACCGGAGTGGGTGTGCTCGGCGTGATGGGGTCGGGCACCGGCGTGGCCATCGCCTGGGTCGGCTCGTCGGTGGTGGGCAGCACCGTGGTGGCGGCCGCACCCGCGGCGCCGGCCGCGGGAAGGGTGAGGGTGTTGTCGCCCCGGGACACCCGGCCGAGGCGGTCGGCCGCGGTGGCCATGTCCCAACGCGCTGTCGGGTCCTTGGCCATCATCGCCTCGATGGCGCCGCCCACGGGACCGGCCAGCTGCATGGGCTCGGGCTCGCCGCGGGCGATGTCCTGCAGCAGCGCGATGGGGTTCGAGCGGGGCGTGAAGGGCGGGTGGCCCTCGACCGCGGCGTAGAGGGTGGCGCCGAGCGCCCACACGTCGGACGCTGCGTCGGGGTCCTCGCCGCGGGCCAGCTCGGGCGAGAGGTAGCCGGGCGTGCCGGTGACGAACCCGGTTTGCGTGAGCGCCTCGTCGCCGAGGCCGCGGGCGATGCCGAAGTCGCTGATCTTGGGCCGGCCCGAGCGGTCGATGAGCACGTTGCCGGGCTTGATGTCGCGGTGCACGATGCCGCGCTCGTGGGCCCGCGACAGGGCCGAGGCGAGCTGCGAGCCGATGTCGGCAACCCGGCGCGGGTCGAGGGCGCCCTCGCGGGCGATGACGTCGGCGAGGGTCTCGCCCTCGACGTACTCCATGACCAGCCACGGGGCACCCTCGTGGTCGACCACGTCGTAGACCGCGACGGCGTTGGGGTGGTTGAGGGCCGCGGCGGAGCGCGCCTCGCGCATGGCCCGGCGGGTCTCGGTGGCGGACTCCCCCGGCAACGCACCGATCTGCTTGATCGCGACGTCGCGGCCGAGCCGGTTGTCGCGGGCGAGCCACACGGTGCCCATGCCCCCACGCCCGATGGCGCGGCGCACCTCGTAACGACCGGCGACGACCTGCGGGTCCATGGAGTCCTCTCTGTGACCGTGCGGGCGGCGATGGAGACCGCCCGACCGACCACCCACCCTACGGGGAACCGGGCAAAGGGTTCATCTCCACAGGTCCCGCTCATGCACGGTGCCAGGCGTGCCCGCGGTGACAGCGGTGCTGGCGGTACAAGCGGTGCCAGCGGTGCTGGCGGCGCTCAGGCCAGCGCGGCCACGACCTGGTCGGCGGCGGCATACGGGTCGGTCCTGCCGTCCACGACGTCGGCGGCGAGCTCGTCGACGCCGTTGCCGTGGCGCAGGTCACCCATCCGCGCCCGCAGCTGCTGCAGGGCGATGGACTCGATCTCGTCGCCGGCACGCCGCACCCGGCGGTCGCGCAGGGTGCCGGTCTTCTCCATCCAGGCGACGTGCTTGTCGAGGGCCTCCATGACCTCGTCGATGCCCTCGTTCTTGGCCGCGACGGTCTTGAGGACGGGCGGTCGCCACAGGCCTGGCTCCGTGCGGTCGCCGAGGGAGATCATGTGGCGGATGTCGCGCACGGTGGCGTCGGCGCCCTCGCGGTCGGCCTTGTTGACGACGAAGATGTCGCCGATCTCGAGGATGCCCGCCTTGGCCGCCTGGATGCCGTCACCCATGCCCGGGGCGAGCAGCACGAGGGTGGTGTCGGCGAGGCCCGCGATCTCGACCTCGGACTGCCCCACGCCGACCGTCTCGATGAGGATCACGTCGCAGCCGGCGGCGTCGAGCACGCGCAGGGCCTGCGGCGTGGTCCACGACAGTCCGCCGAGGTGGCCACGACTGGCCATCGAGCGGATGTAGACGTCGGGGTCGAGCGCGTGGTCCTGCATGCGCACGCGGTCGCCGAGCAGCGCACCGCCGGAGAACGGCGAGCTCGGGTCGACGGCGAGCACGCCGATCCGCTTGCCGCGGGCGCGGAACGCGGCCACCAGCGCGTTGGTGCTGGTCGACTTGCCGACCCCGGGCGAGCCGGTGATGCCGATGATGTGGGCGTTGCCGCTGTGGGGCGCGAGCGCGGCCATGACCTCACGCAGGGCCGGATGATGGTCCTCGACGAGGGAGATCAGGCGCGCGACGGCCCGGGGCGAGCCTGCCCTGGCCGAATCGACCAGGGCAGGGACGTCGACGGTGCGAGCGGCCAAGGTCAGCCGTTCTGCTTCGGGACGCGGACGATGAGGGCGTCGCCCTGGCCGCCGCCGCCGCACAGCGCTGCGGCGCCCAGACCGCCACCGCGGCGCTTCAGCTCGAGCGCGAGGTGCAGCGCGATGCGGGCCCCGGACATGCCGATCGGGTGGCCGAGCGCGATGGCGCCGCCGTTGACGTTGATCTTGTCGAGGTCGAGGCCGAGCATCTTGGCCGAGGCCAGGCCGACCGCGGCGAACGCCTCGTTGATCTCGACGAGGTCGAGGTCGGCGGGGCTGATGCCCTCCTTGGCGCAGGCCTTCTCGATGGCCATGGCCGGCTGCTGCTGGAGACAGGAGTCCGGACCGGCGACGACGCCGTGGGCCCCGATCTCGGCGATCCAGGACAGGCCCAGCTCCTCGGCCTTGGCCCTGCTCATCACGACGACGGCGGCCGCGCCGTCGGAGATCTGCGAGGCGGAACCGGCGGTGATGGTGCCGTCCTTGGCGAAGGCCGGGCGCAGCTTGCCGAGCGAGTCGGCCGTCGTGTCGGCGCGGATGCCCTCGTCGGACTTGAACTCGATCGGGTCGCCCTTGCGCTGCGGGATGGCGACGGGCACGACCTCGTCGTCGAAGAGGCCGTCCTTCCAGGCCTTGGCCGCCAGCTGGTGGCTGCGGGCGGAGAACTCGTCCTGCTCCTCGCGGGTGAACGCGACGTCGCCGGTGTTGGCGGTCTCGGTCAGGGCGCCCATGGCCTGGTCGGTGAAGGCGTCCCACAGGCCGTCGTAGGCCATGTGGTCGCGCACCGTGACATCGCCGTACTTGTAGCCCTCGCGCGACTTCTCGAGCAGGTGCGGGGCGTTGGTCATCGACTCCTGGCCGCCGGCGACGACGATGTCGTACTCGCCCGCGCGGATCATCTGGTCGGCCATGGCGATGGCGTTGATGCCGGAGAGGCAGACCTTGTTGATGGTCAGCGCCGGGACGCTCATCGGGATACCGGCCTTCACCGCGGCCTGGCGGGCGGGGATCTGGCCGGCGCCCGCCTGCAGCACCTGACCCATGATCACGTAGTCGACCTGCTCGGGGCTGACGCCCGCCTTCTCGAGGGCGCCCTTGATGGCGAACCCGCCGAGGTCGGCGCCGGAGAAGCCCTTGAGCGAGCCGAGCAGTCGGCCCATCGGGGTTCGCGCGCCCGCGACGATCACAGAGGTGGGACGGTCAGACATGGGATGAGCCTCCAGCGCCGTTGATGCAGATTCCTCCGGCAACTCTAGCCGCGGCCCACTCCAGCGTCGTTGTGGCCCTCACCACCTCCTGGGTCCGGACAGGCGAGCCCGGACGATGTCCTGGTCGAGACCGCCCGCGTCGCAGTCTGCGTCTCCCTCCGTGGGGCTTGCAGCCGGTGGTCCTGAAGGTGACGCAGCTCGGCAGCTCACGCAGCTACTGGAGGTCCGAGCGTGCAGTGGACTCGACCGTCAGGGTCACGGAGCCCCCGAGCCCGCGCAGCACCCCGCCCACGAGTGGCAGGTCCGCCTCGCCCACCAGCCGGACGACGGCGCGCTGGCCGTCGGGCGAACCCGTGCCACTGGTGACCCGCCACGCGAGCATGCCGACCGGCAGGGGCCGGTCGGCGAGGTAGGCCTCGGCGGTGGAGCGCACGGTCTCGTCGCTGACCGGGACGGCCTTCCCCAGTCCGCGCTCGTAGGCGCTCGCGTCCAGGGAGTCGGCGGCGTCGAGGGCCGCGCCGTCGGCCGCGTCGAGCAGGCGCATCCGGCTCAGCTGCACCGAGGTGACGGCGACGGTGCCGACGATGAGCATGGCCGCCACGAGGGTGAAGCCGAGCACGAGCAGGGTCACCTGTCCCGACTCACCGCTCACGCGAGTCCGACGCAGGCGCGACCTCAGGGCCGCCGCTGCCCGCCGCGCCGTCATGGCGCGCCTCGGAACCGGTCGACGACGGCGACGTGGGTGGCGGACAGGGGCACCTCGAGCGGCACGACGTCGCGCGCGAAGGACGGCACGAGCGGCAGCGGTACGGTCACGACCGAGGTCACCTCGATGCGCCCCTCGGGCCGCAGGCAGGGCGTGCCGTCGCAGGACAGCGACAGGCGTCCGGTGCCGCCGAAGCCCTGGTCCTCGAACGCGATCGAGGCAGCCGCGTCCGCGCGTCCCTCGGCCTCGGCCTCGGTGCTGGCGGTCGTGTACGCGCGGCCGGCCTCTCGGGCGGCCGCCGACGCGGCATACGCGCCGGCCTGGAGCCGTCCGAGGGTCATCACGAGGTAGATGAGCGGGACCAGCATCAGCACGGCGAGGAAGACGAACTCCACCACCGCGCTGCCATTCTCCGCCGAGCAGGCCCGGCGACGCCGCAACGCTGCCCACCACGTCGTCACGACGCCTCCCCTCCCCTCGCACTCGCCGTCACTGGGCCTCCAGGAAGGCCCGACCCGTCACCCGAAGAGCACCGTCAGGGCCCAACGGGCCGATCACGGGCAGCGGGGCGACGACCTCGACCGCGACCGCCCGCACCCCGCCCGCATCGACGACGTGCGCCGTCACCTGACGGGCGTAGCGCGCGGTGAGGGATGTGGTGATGAGCTCACGGGCGCGAGCCGCGCCGTCGTCGGGGTCGGCGTTCGCGCGTGCCCCCAGCCGGGCCCCCTCGGCCGCGCAGGAGATGAGGGTGTTGCGCACGTGCAGTGCCAGCCCGAGCTGGAACACCGCGACGAAGAGCACGGCCACCAGCGCGGAGACCATGACGAAGTCGGTGACTGCGCTGCCGCGCTCCCCCGCTCCGGCCCGTCGGCCCTGCTGCTGGATGGCCATGCGGCTCAGGGACCGGTGACCGAGTTCATCGCCCGGTTGAACAACGCCGTCAGCTGGTCGTTGGCGACGCCCCACAGGACGCTGACGAGCCCGGCGGTCATGAGCGTGATGAGCACCCAGCCGGGGACGTCACCCCGCTCGCCGGAGGCGGAACGGCGCGCTGCGAGCTGCGCCCGGACCAGGGTTCTGGTGATGGTCTCCATGATTCGTTCCTCTCGGTTGAGTGGTCAGAGGGTGAACTGCAGCAGTGAGAAGCCGGGGAAGACGGCGAAGAGCACGGTGACCGGGAGCACCAGGAAGACGACGGGGACCATCATGAGGATCTCCTTCTTGCCGCCCTCCTCCATGACGGCGCGGCGCCCGGCCTCGCGCACGTCCTGCGCCTGGGCCCGCAGGACCTCCGCGAGCGGGGTGCCCCGCTGCACCGCCACGACCATGCCGTCGACGAAGCGTGCGAGGCTCGGCAGGCCCGTGCGGTCTGCCAGTCCCTGCAGGGCGGTCGGCAGGTTCGCGCCCGCCCGGGCGTCGGCGAGGCACCGCCCCAGCTCGGTGGCGAGCTCACCGCGGGAGAGCCGGCACACCCGCTCCAGGGCACCCACAGCTCCCTCGCCGGCGCCCACGGCGAGCGCGAGCAGCTCTGCCACCGTGGGGAACTCGGCAAGCATGCGCGCCTCGCGCCGGTTGGCTTCGTGTGAGAGCCACTGGTCACGCGCCACGATGCCGATGCCACAGCCGCACAGCGTCAAGGACACCAACGGCACCAGCGACCCGCCGTTGTCGAGCCAGAGAACCGTGCCGAGCGCCGCCCCGGCGACGGTGCCCACCGCACCCCAGACGACCTGCTCGGCGCGGAACTTGTCGACGTCGGGCGCCCGGCCTGCCCGGAGCAGGCGGCGGCGCACCGATGCCGAGCCGCCCAGCATGCGCTCCACCCCGCGCGCGAGGTCGCCCACGACCGGTCGCAGGAGGACGCCGAGCGCACTGGCACCGTCGACCTGGCTGCCTGCCAGCAGCCGTGACGGCTTCGGTGCGTCTCGCAGGTAGGGGTGGAGCCGCTGCTCCAGCCGCGGGCGCCGGTGCACGGGCAGCCCGAGCCACACCAGCGCCAGGCCGATGCCGAGCAGCAGCCCGAGTCCTGCCCCGGGACCGGACAGCCCGTCGACCCCCCACGGCCCACTCATCGCAGCACCCGCTCGTCCTCGGGCAGCCGGCCGATGTGCAGCATCACCCGGTATGCCGCGACGGAGACCGCCGCACCAACGGCCAGGACCGCGGCCCCGGTTGCGGTGCTGTAGGCCTGCACCGACTCGGCCCGGCCCGACATGAACGCCAGCACCACCCAGGGCGCCGCGACGGCGAGACGTGCCGCGTTCACCGTCCAGCCCTGGCGGGTCTCGAGCTCCGCACGGGTGCGGGCGTCCTCGCGCAGGAACGTGGAGAGCGTGCGCAGCAGCCGGCCGAGGTCGCTGCCACCCACCTCGCGGGCGATGCGCAGCGACTCGACGAGCCGGTCGCCCACCGGGTCGCTGAGGCGGTCCTTGAGCCGGTCCAGGCAGTCGTGGAACCGGCCGGTGGCCCGGTAGTCCTCGGCGAAGTCGCGGAACGCGGGGCGCAGCTCCTCCGGGCCGCGCTGACCGAGCTGGGACAAGGCCTCCGGCAGGGCCAGGCCCGCGCGCACGCCGGAGGCGATGTTGTCGACGGCGTCGGGCCAGAGGTCGCGCATCACGGCACGGCGTCGACGGGCACGCATGCGGACCAGCGCGATCGGCGCGTAGCCGGCCATGGCTGCGAAGCAGACGGCGATCGGCACGACGGTGGTGACGGCGAGCACGATGGCGAACACCAGGGTGAGCGCGATGACGCAGGCGACGAGCAGCGTCCGCGGGCGCATGCCGTCGTAGCCGGCCTGGACGAGGTCGTCCTGGAGCCGGTCGGCGAGGCCCGGACGCCGCACGCGCGGGGTCGCATCCGCGTCGGGCACCCAGCAGGACCACCAGATGCAGAACACACCGATGCCCAGGAGCAGGCCGACCATGAGGTGCCGCACGGCTGCTCCTGCTATTCCTGGGCCAGCAGCGCCGAGACGTCGTAGCCGGCGCGCTCGAAGCGGTCGATGTGCGGAGGGAACCCATCTGCCCGGCGCAGGACGCCGTCCCGCTGCACGAAGAGGTCGGCGATCTCGACGACGTCCCCCTCGACCCGGCCCGGCACCGCGGCGATCTCGCGCACCCGGCGCACGCCGTCGTGCTCGAGCGCCGCGTGCGCGACGAGGTCGATCGACCCGGCGACCGTCGGGACCACGAAGCGGCTGCTCACGTTCTCGCCCGCCAGCAGGGGCAGCGTGCACATCTTGGTGACGGCCTCGCGGGCGCTGTTCGCGTGGATCGTGCACATCCCCGGCAGGCCACTGTTGAGGGCGATGAGGAGGTCGAGGCTCTCGGCCTGGCGCACCTCGCCGACGATGATGCGTGAGGGCCGCATCCGCAGCGCCTCCTTGACCAGCCTGCGCAGCGGGACCTCGCCGGTGCCCTCGAGGCTCGGCTGCCGGCACT
This sequence comes from Pedococcus cremeus, assembly GCF_900111375.1. GTDB lineage: Bacteria > Actinomycetota > Actinomycetes > Actinomycetales > Dermatophilaceae > Pedococcus_A > Pedococcus_A cremeus. The sequence goes on along the minus strand of NZ_FOHB01000003.1, from coordinate 18,951 downwards.
GCATGGACGCCACGTCGCGGAGCGGGATCTTGAGCTCGAAGACCTCTTCGCAGGTGACGACCCGCTCGCGCGCCGGGATCGCCGCGCTCAGGCAGTTCAGGAGGGTGGTCTTGCCCGCCTGGGTCCCGCCGGCCACCAGGATGTTGAGCCCACTGACCACCGCCGCTTCGAGGAAGCGGGCAGCCTGGCGCGTCAGGGTGCCGAGTGCGACGAGGTCGTCGAGGTGGTCGGCCTTGACGACGAACTTGCGGATGTTGACGTGCCAGTGCGCCCGGGTGATGTCCGGGATGACCACGTGCAGCCGCGAGCCGTCCGGCAGCACGGCGTCGACGAACGGCGACGACAGGTCGACGCGACGACCCGAGGTCTTGAGCATGCGCTCGACGAGGTCGCGCACGTCGTCGTCGGTCAGGATCGTGTTGGTCAGCTCCGCGACACCGCCGCGGGCGACGAAGACGCGCGAGGGCTCGTTGATCCAGATCTCCTCGATGGCCGGGTCGTCGAAGTACGGCTGCAGCGGCCCGAAGCCCGCCACCGCGTCGAACACCGACTTCACGGCCGTCTCGAGGCTGGGCAGCGTCGGCAACCCGCCGTGGAGCGAGCGCTCGTCGTCGTCGGCCACCGCCTCGCGCACCAGCCGGTCGATCTCCCGGGTGTCGCGCGCCGGGTCCAGCCCGGTGCGACGGATCAGCTCGCGCACCTCTGCCTCGACGTGGCTCACCGCTTCCACGAAACCCTCCCCCTGCCGGCTCATCCGGACGTCTCCTGCCGCGCCGGGCCATCGTGGTGACCTGGCGCTTCCCGGCATCGTAGGGCGAATCGTCCGGGCTGTGCCGTTTGTCCACAAGGCGACTCGGGTTTCCGAGATGCCGGTTGGAGCAGGTATCGTCCCGCGTGCGGTCGACCCCGCACAGGCCCGCGGCAGGTACCGCCGCGACGGGCCGGGCCCGATCTCGAGACGGGCCGCCATCACCAGCCCCCGCTGGACGCGTGACCTTCCCCCACCGCGCTGACGCGTGCCCGCAGGTCCGCGCGCCCTGTGCTGCCCCCTGCAGCACGCACGACCAGAAAAGCCGTTGCATGCGCCCTCCCCGCCCCGTCCGTCCCCTGCTCGCCGCCGCCGCGGCCATCGTGGTCTCCGCGACCGCCCTGGCCGGCCACGCCGCCACCACCGGCCCCGTCTCGGGCCACGACACCCTCGGTGGCCTCGCAGCCGGCCGCACCACGGCGGCGGCGGACCGACAGGAGTCCGCCCTCGCCCGCGAAGCCCGCGAAGCCCGCGAGGCCGCCGCCCGCCGTGCAGCCGCCGACGCAGCGCGGGCCCGCGCCGTGCAGGCCAAGGCCGCAGCCCGGGCAGCCGAGCGAAAGGCCGTCCAGCAGGCAGCGGCACGCAAGGCGGCGGCATACCAGGCAGCCCGAAGGGCCGCCCAGGCGAAGGCCAAGGCACGGGCCGTCGCCCGTGCCCAGGCAGCCGCGGCGGCGAAGGCGCGGGCCGCCCGCTCGGCCTCTCGCGCCGCCGCCACCGCAGCACCGGCCCGCACGAGCTGGCCGGCGCTGAACCGGGCGATCGCGGCGATCCCCGGGTACCGCGACGGCATCGCCCGCTGGCACGTCACCTCGCGGTTCGGCCACTACGGCATCACCGACGCCAACCAGCCCGGTGCGGCGAACATCTACATCTCCCCCACCGTGCCGGCCGGCAAGCTCTACTCGGTCGCCGCCCACGAGTACGGTCACGCCGTGGTCATCGCCAACTACGGCACCGGCTACGGGCCCTACACGCGGTACAGCAGCGACATGGTGCGCTGGTTCGGCGGCACGACGGTCACCGGGCTGGAGCGGGCGGCCGACTGCATCGCGCTGCGGCTCGGCGCGACCTGGACCAACTACACCGGCTGTGGCGACCCGCACTGGCAGGAGGGCGCCCGCATCCTCCTGCGGGGAGGCACGCTCTGACCCGCAGCTGACCTGCGGCTGACCTGGCACCGGCCGAGGCCGACCCCGACCGCCCTTCGCGTCCAGGGAGGCTGTGGACAAGCGCGCGGGCCGATCGTCGGAACTGCCTACCGTCGGGTGCCATGCACCTGCAGATGACGGTGGTGTGGGAACGCGGCGGCCGCCCGCCGGCCGAGGTGGTGGTCGACGCACCACCCTCCTCAACGGTCGCCGACCTCGTCGGCGCCCTGCGCGGACTGCTCGGACCTGACGTGCCGGCCGGCTCGCTCGGCACCGACTGGTCGCTGGTGGCCCACGGCTCGCCGCTCACGCCCTCCATGCGGGTGGGCGAGGGCGAGCTGGTCGACGGTGCCGTCCTGACCATCGCGCCGGTGCGCGAGCGCCCGGCGCCGACGGACCCCAGCAGGACGGACCGCAGGCCCGGCGGTCTCACCCTCGCGGTGGTGTCCGGGCCCGACGCGGGGCGAGAGCTCCCCCTCCGCCCCGGCACGCTCCGGCTCGGGCGCGGCACCTCGGCAGACCTCCCCCTGGCCGACCCCGACCTCTCGCGCTCCCACGCCGCCATCACGGTGACCGACGACGGGGTCCGGGTGCGCGATGCCGGGTCCACCAACGGAACCCGGGTCGCCGACCGGCCGGTCGCCGACAACGGCACCCCGCTGCAGGCCGGCGACACGGTGCGGGTGGGCTCGAGCCGGCTGCAGGTGCGCAGCTCCGGGCGCCGGCCGGCAGCAGCCCAGCCCGCACGCGACGGGGTCCGGCTCGTGAACCGCAGCCCACGCATCGCCCAGCCGGTCCAGCCGCGCACCTTCACGCTTCCGCCCCAGCCCCAACGGCCCCAGCGCGGCCGCCTCCCGTGGGTGGCCATGCTCGCGCCGATACCGGTCGGTGTGGTCCTCGCGCTGGTCTTCAGTCCCGTGCTGGCCGTCTTCACGCTCATGACGCCGCTGCTCATGGGCGCCACCGCCCTGTCCGACCGGGTCAACGGCAAGCGCTCGTATGCCGCGCAGCTCGCCGAGCACGACGCGGCGGTGTGCCGCGTGCGTGCCTGTGCCGCAACGGCGCTCGCGGAGGAGCGGCGCGTCCGGCAGGTGAGCTGTCCCGACCCCGCCGAGGTGCTGGCCATCGCCGCCAGGCTGTCCACACGGTTGTGGGAGCGGCGGCGCACCGACCCCGACGTGCTCGACCTGCGCCTCGGCACCTGGAGCGCCCGGTCGCAGGTCCGGGTCGCCGACGCGACTCCGCACGTCGACCCCGAGGTCCTGGAGTCCCCGGACTACCCCTGCACGGTCGCCGTCGCCACCACCGGCGTGCTCGGCGTCGCCGCGCCCACCCGGACCGCCGAGGCGGTCGGGCGTGGCCTCGTCGGCCAGGTGGCCGCCCTCCACTCGCCACGCGACGTGCAGCTGTGGGTGCTGGTCGCCCGGCGAGCAGACGGCCCGGCGTGGGAGTGGGTCACCCGCCTGCCCCACAACCGCACCTCGGAGGGACGTCGGTTCGGCTGCCTCGAGGCCGACGCGGAGGCCACGGCGAACGTGGTGCAGACGTTGCTGACCGAGGTGGAGCGGCGCCGGCGCGGAGCAGGTGCCGGTGCGGGTGTCGCTGCGGGTTCGGGTTCGGGTGCGGGTGCGGGTGCCACAAGACCTTGGCGCGGCCCGCGCTCCGTCCTCGTGCTCGTCGGCGCCGGCGAGCTGCGCGAAATCCCCGGCGTCGCAGCCCTGCTCGCCGACGGGCCCTCGGTGGGGCTCGGCGTCATCGCGATCGACGACGACCCCGGGCGCCTGCCCAACGAGAGCCGCGCCGTGGTCGAGGCGGTGGTGGAGGGACCGAGGACCTCGTGGCGGTTGACGGCCGCGGACGACGTCGGAGGACACTCCCTGGTCGTCGACCAGGTCGGGTCGTGGTGGGCCGACCGGCTCTCGCGAGCGCTGGCGCCTTTGCGCGACTCCACCCCCGACGAGGAGAGCGCGCTGCCGGACGCCGTGTCGCTGCTCGACCTGCTGCCCTGCGACGCCCGGGACGCCACGTCGGTGGCCCAGCGGTGGACGGTCCGGCCCGCCTCGACCGAGGTGCCCATCGGCGTCACCACCGGCGGCCCGTGCACCATCGACCTGCGGCGCGACGGCCCGCACGTGCTGGTCGGGGGCACGACCGGGTCGGGCAAGTCCGAGCTGCTCCGCACCCTCGTCACCGGGCTCGCTGCCGTCAACCGACCGGACCGGCTCGCCTTCGTGCTCGTCGACTACAAGGGCGGCGCGGCCTTCCGCGAGTGCGCCCGTCTGCCGCACACCGTGGGCATGGTCACGGACCTCGACGCACACCTGGCGACTCGTGCCCTCACCTCGCTCACAGCAGAGCTCAAGCGTCGTGAGGCGCTCTTCGCGTCGGTCGGCGCCCGCGACCTCGAGGAGTGGGACCAGCGTCGGGGCCGCGGCACCCCACCGGTCCCGAGGCTGGTCATCGTGATCGACGAGTTCCGCGTGCTCGCCGAGGAGTACCCCGACTTCCTCGCCGGCCTGGTGCGCATCGCCGCGGTCGGGCGCTCCCTCGGCGTGCACCTGGTGCTCGCCACCCAACGACCCGCTGGAGTGGTCTCCGCCGACATCAAGGCCAACGTCCACCTGCGGATCGCGCTGCGCGTGCGCGACCGGGCCGACTCCGACGACGTCATCGACGACCCCGCTGCGGCCGGCATCAGCGAGCGGACCCCCGGCCGGGCCCTCGCCCGCACCGGCAGTGAGCCACCAGTGTCGTTCCAGGCGGCCACGGTTGCCGGCGCCGCACGACCGCTGCCGCTCACGGTCGCCGCCGCTGCCTGGACCGAGCGCCCCGTGCCGTCGGGAGCCGCTCCGGCGCCGCGGGCCGACGAGCAGCCCCAGGCACCCGCCATGTCAGCGTCACCCCGGTCAGCTTCACCCGAGCCAGATTCGGCCCAGTCGGCAGGCGATCTGGCCGATGTCGTCGCCAGCCTCCGTGCCGCCACGGCAATGGTCTCGGCCGAGCCGGTCCCCTCCCCGTGGCTGGCGCCGCTGCCGGAGCACCTGCCCGCGGAGGAGGTCAGGCATGCGGCAGACCCCTCCAGCCCTGTCGTCGCACTCGGCTTGGTGGACCTGCCGTCGCAGCAGGAGCAGCGACCATTGGTGTGGGACTTCACCCGTCCCGGTCACTGGGCCGCCATCGGCACCAGCGGCAGTGGCCGCACCGGCTTCCTGCGGCTGCTCGCCACCGAGGCCGCGCGCCTCCTCGGCCCGCACCGGCTGCACCTGTATGCCGTCGACGGCGGCCGGGGTGGGCTGCGTGACCTCAGCTCGCTGCCGCACACGGGTGCCGTGGTCCCGCGGGACGACCGTGGCCGGCTCGAGCGCCTGGTCCGACGGCTCGAGCGGGAGGTGGCTCGCAGGCGGGCCGACGCAGTGGCGGCGCATCCCCTCATGCTGCTGCTCGTCGACGACTGGGACCTCGTGGCGCATGACCTCGACGCGGTCGACCACGGCCTGCTCACCGAGCGCATCGTCGCGCTGCTGCGCGACGGGAGCGGGGTCGGCCTGCGGACCGCCGTCACCGGCGAGCGTGCCTTGATGCACGGCCGGCTCGCCTCCCTCTTCACCGAACGGCTCGTGCTGCGACTCGCCGATCCGACGGAGGCGGTCCTGCTGGGGCTGGCTCGCTCCGCAATGCCGGTCGAGCAGCCGCCGGGGCGGGCGGTCCTCTGCCCGGACGGAACTGAGGTGCAGCTGGCCGCCCCATCGGTCGGTCCCATCCACGGACTGGAGGCCGTGGCGGCATCGGGTCCCGCCGGGGTGCCAGCGATGTGGCACGACGGACTGGGGTCGGAGCCCAGGCCCGGGTCGCGGCCCCTGCGGGTGGAGCCGCTGCCGGAACGAGTGCCCCGGACCGACGTGATCCACAGCCACACCCAGGGCCACGATCCCGGCCACGATCCCGACCACACTGCCGGCCACACAGTTGAACAAACGGCGTCGACGCCGTCGCGCCGACCAGCCGTGCCAGTGGGAGTCGGCGGTGACGAGCTCGACGTCGTCGGGCTGGACCCGCACCGGGACGGCCCACTCTGGCTCGTGGCCGGGTCGTCCCGCAGCGGCAAGTCGACCGCCCTGTGCACCCTCGGCGAGGGCCTGGCACATCTCGGTCACCCGCTGGCGGTCGTCAGCACGCGCCGCGGCCCGCTGGACCGCCTGCGGGACCACCCCGCGGTGTCCGTCTGGGCGGGAGTCGACGACACCGACGCGCTGGTTGCCGCACGACGGACCAACCCCGACCTCGCCGTGCTCGTCGACGACGCCGACCAGCTGCTCGACACCCCCGTCGAGCCGGTGCTGCGTGAGCTGGCACGGGCGGCCCGGCAGGGCCACGGACTGGTCGTGTGCTCGGCGAGCACCGGCACCCTGCTCACGCAGTACCGCGGCGTGGCGGTCGAGGTCGCCCGGAGCCAGGTGGGCCTGCTGCTCGGCGCTCGGGGTACCAATGACGGTGAGCTGTTCGGGTTGGCCGCCGGTCGAGGGCACGCCAGTGCCGACAGGGACCGCGTGCCAGGTCGTGGGCTCCTCGTGACCGCCGCCGGTCCGGTCGACGTCCAGGTGGCGGTCGCCGACGCGGAGGTCCGCCGCCGCGAGGACAGCCGGTTCGCTCAACCGGTATGAGGCCGGGCCGACGTGCGATCAGGCCGGCGCGAGCTCAGGCCGGCGCGAGCTCAGGCCTGCGTGAGCTCAGGCCGGCGTGGAGCCCGAACGGTCCGAGCTGCCGGCAGCCACGGCGGAACCGATGCCGATGAGGGCTACGAGGGCGACGGCCAGCGCGATCAGGATCCGCTCGCTCTGGACCAGGCCCCAAGCCACCGGGAGCAGCAGGGCGTTCCACACGATCGTGGGCGTCCTCGGCCAGTCGGCGCCCACGACCCAGTACCGGCCCAGGGCGAGCAGGCCGACCGCGAAGACCGCCACCAGCAGCACCTCCATCACCACGCGTGACGGGTTGTCCGACCCGGACGACGAGAGCTCGACGAGGGACCACACGCAGAACCCGAGGAGGAACAGTCCCTGCAGGGCACACACCGCAGCGGCCACCAGTCGGGGACGGCGGTCCACGCTGTGGGACGACGGGCGGTCGGACGGGCGGGGGGCGTCGGTCACGGCAGTCAGGCTAGTCGAGCGCGACGAGCCGTCCCCGCCGCAGATTCGGCGGCCCCGATGGCCGACTGTGACCAATCCCTCAGGTCGTCGAGACTTTTCCTGCAAGAAACCTCTGGGAAAAACCGGTGTGATCTGTGACAGTGGAACACAAAGACGCCGCTTTCCGTTGGCAGAGACGTGTGTCTTCCTCGAGAATGTCCGCACCCCCCGCGTTTCATCCTCCCCACACCGTGTGCTGCTTCGCTAGCATGGCCGATCGGCTGTGCGGCCCGTAGCGGTGCATGACTGCACGACGCACTTCCCCCTGCACGACGCAATGACGCGCCTTGCCAGCCGACCACCCCTGCGGCACCCCTGCGACACCCCGCAATGACAAGGAGCACGATCTTCATGGACTGGCGCGACCGCGCTGCCTGCCTCGACGAGGACCCTGAGCTGTTCTTCCCCATCGGTAACACCGGGCCTGCCATCCTCCAGATCGAGGAAGCCAAGGCTGTCTGCCGACGCTGCGAGGTGGTCGACACCTGCCTGAAGTGGGCCATCGAGTCCGGTCAGGACGCCGGCGTCTGGGGCGGCATGTCCGAGGACGAGCGCCGAGCACTCAAGCGCCGCAACGCCCGCGCCCGTCGCGCCGGCTGACCTCACCTCCACACGCCGCGCTGGGGACCTTCCCCGCGCGGCGCTTCTGTGCCCGCCCAGCGTGCACGGTCCCAGCGTGCCCGCCCCAGCGTGCACGGTCCCAGCGGCGTCGGTCCCACGTGCCCGGCCCCGCTCAGACAGAGGCGTCGCGGCTCAGCGGGCGCAGCCGTGCGATGAACCGCACGCGGGTCCCCCGCGGCTCGGCGGGCTCCCAGGTGATCCGCCCGCGCAGGTCCTGCACGAGCGACTGCACGATCTGCGTCCCGAGCCCGGAGCGGCCCGGCGCGAAGTCCTCCGGAAGGCCGGCCCCGTCGTCCGTGATGGTCACCTCGAGGGTCTGGTTGGCGTCCTCGCCCATGCGCTTGGCGGCCACCTCGACGGTGCCGCCGCGCTCGGCGAGGGCGTGCTCGGCGGCGTTCTGGATGAGCTCGGAGAGGATCATCGCGAGCGCCGTGGCGTCCTCGGCGCGCAGCATGCCGAACTCGCCGACGATGTGCGCGTGGATGGGCTGCTCGGCGCGGGCGACCTCGACGACGGCCTTGAGCCCCTTGCTGGCGATCTCGTCGAAGTTCACCCGCTCGTCGAAACCCTGGCTGAGCGTGTCGTGCACCAGGGCGATGACGCCCACCCGACGGACCGCCTCCTCCAGCGCCATGCGCCCTTCCCCCTCCGGGAGGCGCCGGGCCTGCAGGCGCAGCAGGGCGGCCACGGTCTGCAGGTTGTTCTTCACCCGGTGGTGGATCTCGCGGATGGTCGCGTCCTTGGTGATGAGCTCCCGCTCGCGCCTGCGCAGCTCTGACACGTCGCGCAGCAGCAGCAGCGCACCGGTGCGCTGGCCGCCCTCGGTGAGCGGGATCGCGCGCATCGAGACGCTGGCACCTCGCGCCGTGACCTCCGTGCGCCAGGGGGCGCGCCCGGTGACGACCAGGGCGAGCGACTCGTCGACCGGCGACTCCTCCCGCAGCTGGTCGGCCACCACCTTGGCGAGGAGCTCGCCGATCACGTCGCCGACGTGGCCGAGCCGGTGGATCGCCGACAGCGCGTTCGGGCTGGCGTAGGTCACCACGCCGCCCACGTCGAGGCGGATGACACCGTCACCGACGCGGGGCGCGCCGCGCCGCAGCCCGGTGGGCGCCGACGCGTGCGGGAACTCGCCGGCCGCGATCATCCGTGCGAGGGCGTCGGCGATGGCCTGGTAGGTGAGCTCGAGCCGGCTCGGGGTCCGCATGGCGGCGAGGTTGGTATGCCGCGTCAGCACGGCCAGTGCCCGGCCCCCCTTCACGACGGGGATGGCCTCCTCCCGGACGGGCATGTCGTCGCGGAAGGTCGGCTCCTTGGCGCGCACGATGCGCTGCCCGGCGTAGGCCTGGTCGAGCAGTGCGTGGCGGCCCCGGTGGCTGCGGCGACCGACGACGTCCTCGAAGAAGACCATCTGCCCGGTGGTCGGCCGCACGTGCGCCACGGCGAGCCAGCCCTCGACCCCGCCGGGAACCCACAGCACGAGGTCGGCGAACGACAGGTCGGAGAGCAGCTGCCAGTCGCCGACGAGCAGGTGCAGCCACTCCACCTCCGCCGGGGCGAGGTCGGTGGCCTGGGAGAGCGACTCGTTGAGGGTCGGCACGACAGGCAGCCTAACCACGGCCGCGCGGGCCTCGGCCGTCAGCCCGTCAGCTGGTCGCCCTCGGCGATCGCACCGGACTCCACGACGTCGGCGTAGACGCCGGCGCACAGGTCGCGCTCGGCGCCGACCACCTTGAGCAGCCCCCCGAGCGCAGGCAGGCCCACCTGCTCGAGGTCGACCATCCGGCAGCGCTCGATGCGCTCCACCACCCGCAGCACCACCTGGCCGGCGCGCACCTCGCGGTCGACCCAGCCCTCCTCCTCGAAGGGCTCGGCCGTCTCCACGACGAGGTTGGCCCGCAGGTGCCGCGGGTCGACGGGCTCGTCGAGCCCACACATCGTGCCGAGCTCGCGCAGGGTGGCCGTGCCGACGAGGCTCACCTGTCCGGCGTCCTGGTGGGCGATGTCGGCCTCCGGTGCGAGCTCGACCTCCTCGCCGAAGTGGTCCGACAGCGCGAGGTCCGCCGGGCCCTCGCCGGCGACGACCTGGCGACCGTCCGGCAGGAGCACCTCGACGTGGTCGTCGACCGTGCGCGCGGAGAGGGTGAACACCTCGTCCATGCGCCGGAACCGGTTGGTGCGCTTGCCGCTCGCGAGCCGGCCCTCCTCGTCGTAGACCGCCCACTCGCGGTCGCCGACGAGGCCACGGTCGTCGACCTCGACCGAGGTGAGGCGCTCCCCCGCCATCGACTTCACGGGGAAGCGCCACAGCTCGACGAGCCGACCCAGCGTCACCACGGCCGCGTCACCACGGCAGCGTCAGGACGCCGCGGCACCGGCGCGGATCACGGAGCGCAGGGTGCGCAGCGCCACCGACAACGCGGCGATGTTCGGCCGCTCCAGCCGCTCGATGCCGGCCAGCGCGGTGCGGGCCCGGGTCAGCGACTCGGCGTTCGCCTTCGCCCACTGCTCGTACCGTTCCGCCGGCTCCTTCTCGGCGTCGCTCGCCTCGATGACGGAGCGCACCAGTGACTCCAGCACGGCATACAGGTCGTCGCGCAGCGCACCGCGCGCGAGCGCGTCCCACCGGTCGTCACGCGGCAGGTTGGTGACCCGCCCGAGCATGAGGTCGATGCTGAACTTCTCCGACACGGTGAAGTAGAGCGCCGCGACGCTGTCCGGCTGCTCGCCGGTGTCGGAGCAGATGTCGACGAGGTCGAGCAGCGAGAACTGGTCGAGCAGGCTGGCCGAGCGGCGAGCGAGCTCCTCCGGGACCCCGAGGTGCTCGTAGGCGAGGGCGTTGCGCTCCATGCGCTTCACCTCAGCGCCCTTGAGCATGGCGGGGATCTGCGGTGCGAAGTCGCGCACGACGTCCTGGTAGCGGGCCACCTCGCTGGCGACGTCGAGGCGCGACGGCCGCGACGTGAGGAACCACCGGATCGAGCGGTCGATGAGCCGGCGGAACTCGAGGTAGAGCTGGGTCTGGACGTCGGTGCCCACCTGGTTGTCGAGCGCCTGGACCTCGGCGACGAAGCCGGGCAGGTCGAAGATCTCGCGCGCCACGACGAAGGCCCGCGCGATCTGCTCGGGGTTGGCGCCTGTCTCTTCCATGGCCCGGAAGGCGAACGTGATGCCACCGCGGTTGACCATCGAGTTCACCACCGCGTTGGTGATGATCTCGCGGCGCAGCGGGTGCTGGTTGATCTGCTCGGGGAACTGCTCGCGGATCGGCCGCGGGAAGTAGCCGGCCAGCGTCGCCTGGAACCACGGGTCGTCGGGCAGCTCGGAGCTGAGCAGGTCCTCCTTGAGGGCCAGCTTCGAGTAGGCCACGAGGACCGAGAACTCCGGCGACTTCAGGCCCAGGCCCTCGCTGGCGCGCCGGTCGAGCTCGGCGTCCGACGGCAGGAACTCGAGCTCGCGGTCGAGGTCGCCGCGCTCCTCCAGCCAGTGGATGAGGCGCTGGTGCACCGGCAGCATGCCGTGCTCCTGGGCCCGGGCGTTGCCGAGCAGGACGTTCTGCTCGTAGTTGTCGCGCAGCACCGAGGCAGCGACGTCGTCGGTCATCGACGCGAGCAGCGTGTTGCGCTGCTTGAGCGTCATGTCGCCGTCGCGGGTCAGCCCGGTGAGCAGGATCTTGATGTTCACCTCATGGTCGGAGGTGTCGACGCCCGCCGAGTTGTCGATCGCGTCGGTGTTGATCCGCACGCCGTGCAGCGACGCCTCGATGCGTCCGAGCTGCGAGAAGCCGAGGTTGCCGCCCTCACCGACGACCTTGCAGCGCAGCTGGTGGCCGTTGACCCGGATCGCGTCGTTGGCGCGGTCGCCGATGGCCGAGTTCTCCTCGGTGGAGGCCTTGACGTAGGTGCCGATGCCGCCGTTCCACAGCAGGTCGACCGGCGCCTGCAGGATGGCCTTCATCAGCTCGGCCGGCGTCATGTGCTCGGTGCCCTGCGGCAGGCCGAGCGCCTCCACCATCTCCGGGGTGACCGTCACCGACTTCAGCGAACGGTCGAAGACGCCGCCGCCCTTGCTGATGAGCGACTCGTCGTAGTCGGCCCACGACGAGCGCGGCAGCTCGAACAGCCGCTTGCGCTCCGGGTAGGACCGCGCCGCGTCGGGGTCGGGGTCGATGAAGATGTGCCGGTGGTCGAACGCAGCCACGAGGCGGATGTGCTCCGAGAGCAGCATGCCGTTGCCGAAGACGTCACCGCTCATGTCGCCGATGCCGACGGCGGTGAAGTCCTGCGTCTGGGTGTCGACGCCCATCTCACGGAAGTGCCGCTTGACCGACTCCCAGGCGCCGCGGGCGGTGATGCCCATCGCCTTGTGGTCGTAGCCGGCGCTGCCGCCCGAGGCGAACGCGTCGTCGAGCCAGAAGCCGTAGGACTGGGCCACGCCGTTGGCGATGTCGGAGAAGGTCGCCGTGCCCTTGTCGGCCGCCACCACGAGGTAGGGGTCGTCGGAGTCGTGGCGCACCACGTCCTTCGGCGGCACGACCTCGCTGCCGACGCGGTTGTCGGTGATGTCGAGCAGGCCCGAGATGAACAGCTTGTACGAGGCGATGCCCTCGGCCAGCCAGGCGTCACGGTCCACGGTCGGGTCGGGCAGCTGCTTGGCGTAGAAGCCACCCTTGGAGCCGGTCGGCACGATGACGGCGTTCTTGACCATCTGCGCCTTGACCAGGCCGAGGACCTCGGTGCGGAAGTCCTCGCGCCGGTCGCTCCAGCGCAGGCCGCCACGCGCCACGGGGCCGAACCGCAGGTGCACGCCCTCGACGCGGGGGCTGTAGACCCAGATCTCGAACGCCGGCCGCGGCGCCGGCAGGTCGGGCACGGCCTTGGGGTTGAGCTTGAGGCTGACGTACGACTTGGCGCCGCCGTCCGCCGAAGGACCGCCGTCCGCGGAAGGACCACCGACGGCCGCAGGACCGCTGTCCTGGAAGTAGTTGGTGCGCAGCGTCGCCCGGATGACGCCCAGGAACGCCCGGATGATCCGGTCCTGGTCCAGCGACTTCACGGCGTCGAGCGCCTTCTCGATGCGGTCGGCGACCGCCTCCTCCGCCGCGGTGCGGTCGGGACCGGCCGCACCGGCATACCGGCTGGGGTCGAAGCGCTCCTCGAACAGCTCGACGAGCATCGCCGCGATCGGCAGGTTCTGGACGAGCGCGTTCTCGAGGTAGTCCTGGCTGAACGTGGACTGGGTCTGGCGCAGGTATTTGGCGACGGTGCGGATGATGACGACCTGGCGCCAGGTCAGGCCGGCGCCGAGGACCAGGGCGTTGAACCCGTCGGACTCGGCGTGGCCGTTCCACACGGCGCCGACGGCGTCCTGGAACAGCTCGCGGGTGCGGTCGCGCGCCTCGCCAGTCCAGACCTTCTCGTTGCGCACCCGCAGGCCGAAGTCGTAGATGTGCACGGTGACGCCGTCGCCGCGGTCGATCTCGTACGGCCGCTCGTCGACGACCTCGACGCCGAGGTGGGTGAACATCGGCAGCACCTGCGTCAGCGACAGCGGGCCGCGACGGTAGAGCTTGAACCGGCGCTCGTGGCTGGGGCCCCCAGGCTCCTGGTACATGTTGAGCCCGGTTGTCTCGTCGGTGTCGAGGGCCTCCATGTGGCGGATGTCGGCCACCCCGACGCGGGGGGTGAAGTCCTCCTTGTAGGCCTCCGGGAAGGCCTTGCCGTACAGGCTTGACAGCCGCGCGGCGGACTCCTCGCCGACCTCGGTGCGGGCGGCCTCGGCGAGGTCCTCGTCCCAGGTGCGGGTGGCGTCGATCAGCTGCTTCTCGAGCACGTCGACGTCGACCTCGGGGATGCGCTGGCCCTGGGGCACGCGCACCACGAAGTGCAGCCTGGCCAGCGCCGACTCCGACACGCGCGTCGTGTAGTCGACGCTCGCGCCCGAGAAGGCCTTGCGCAGGATGGTCTCCATGCGCAGCCGCACCGCCGTGTTGTAGCGGTCGCGCGGGATGTAGACGAGGCATGACATGAACCGGCCGAACTCGTCCTTGCGCAGGAACAGCTTGGTCTTGCGACGCTCCTGCAGGTGCAGCACCGCCGTGGTGTTGTCGTGCAGCTCCTCCTCGTCGGCCTGGAACAGCTCGTCGCGCGGGTAGGTCTCGAGCACCTCGAGCAGGTCCTTGCCCGAGTGGGAGTCGGTGGCGAAGCCGGTGCGCTCGAAGATCGCGTTGATCTTGTCCTGCAGCACCGGGATCCGGGTCACCGACTCGGTGTATGCCGTGGACGTGAACAGACCCAGGAAGCGCTTCTCGCCGGTGACCTCGCCCTGCTCGTCGAACGTCTTGATGCCGACGTAGTCGAGGTAGGTCGAACGGTGCACGGTCGCACGGCTGTTGGCCTTGGTGACGATGAGCAGCTTCGGCTCGCGGGCCACCGCGCTCGCCTGCTCGCTCAGTCGCACGCCCTCGGGGCTGCTGTCGTAGCGCAGCAGCCCGAGCCCGGACCCCTGCACGGCGGTCAGCACGTCGGTGCCGTTCTCGCGGCCGAGCCGGTACTCGCGGTAGCCGAGGAAGGTGAAGTGGTTGTCGGAGAGCCAGTCGAGCAGGCGCCGGGTCTGATCGACCTCGTCGGTGGGGATGCCGGCCGGCGGGGCCGTCTTCAGGGCCTCGGCGATCTCGCTGCACTTGGCGCGCATCTTGGGCCAGTCCTCGACGGCCTCGCGCACGTCGGAGAGGACCCGGCGCAGGTTGGCGGCGATGTCGGCGCGGTCCTCGGGGTCGCTCTCGCGGTCGACCTCGACGTGCATCCAGGACTCGCGGACCACACCGAAGCCACCATTGGTGTCGGCGTCGACGCCGGAGTCGCGAGTGCCACGGCCGATGACCTCCTCGAGGTCACCGGCAGCGTTGCGGCGCACCACCATCAGCGGGTGCACGATGAGGTGCACGGTGCGGCCCATGCGGCTCAGCTCCGACGTGACGGAGTCGACCAGGAAGGGCATGTCGTCGGTGACGACCTGCACGACGGTGTGCGCGCTCGCCCACCCCTGCTCCTCGACCTCGGGGTTGAACACCTCGACGTTCACCGTGCCGACGGGCCGGGTCCGCGCCAGCTCCATGTGGTGGGTGGCCGCGCCGAGGAGGTCCTCCGGGGCACGGGCGAGCAGGTCCTCGGTCGCCACGTGGCGGTAGTAGCCCTGCAGGAACGTCTCGAGCCCTTCACCCCCCGCATGGGCGCCCAGTTCGGCTGCTGCGTGCAACAACTGCTCTCGAGACTGCTCCAACGATGCAGACATGCTTGTGGTCGTGATCCTCCGGTCGTCGGGTGGGCCGCACGCCGTTGTGCGCCCGGGACGAGCCTAGCGCTCAACCAGACGGGCGCAGGTCCTCCGTCGGAAGCACCAGAACTCGCCGCGCGGATTCCGGCAGGTCACACTAGGTTTCAGGGAAAGTTGGTGCCACAGTGGCACCACGTTCCTTACGGACAAAGGAGTAGCACGTGATTGTCCTCGGCATCATCCTCGTCCTCATCGGGTGGCTGGCCAGCATCTCGATCCTCACGACGATCGGGATCATCCTCATCGTGGTCGGCCTGATCCTCGCCATCCTCGGCGCGACCGGTCGCGCCGTCGGCGGCCGCAAGTACTGGTACTGACGACGCGGGGCAGCGCCCCGCGTCCGAGACAACGGCCCTCGCCGCCCACCTCGTGTGGGTAACGGCGGGGGCCGTTTCCCATGCGTCACTACAGTGTCGGTATGCCGTCGTCGTCCGTGGGCCCCGAACGGCTCCTTGCGCTCGGTGCCGCGCTCGAGGCACTGCGGGCCGTCGCGCGCGAGGGCGCCGAGGAAGTGCTCGGCCACGTCCCCGAGGTCGGCGACCGGCTCACCCAGAACGCGCTCGACGGCTTCCTCGACCAGCTCGCCGACACGCTGCGGGCCCTCGACACCGAGAGCACCGAGCTCGCGGGACGGCTGCGCATCGCCGCCTCGTCGCTGCCCGCCACCCCTGCCCGCGAGACCGCGACGGACGACGCCTCGGCTCCGCCACGCAAGGGGCTCTTCCGATGAGTACAGCGGTGCCAGTGGGCATGGCGGTCCCAGTCAGGGTGGCGGCGTTCCGATGAGCGCGGCGGTGCACGGCGACCCGGCCAGCTGCTCGCAGGTCGGTGGTTCGCTGCGCAGGCTCGCGTCCCAGCTGCGCGCTGCGGGCTCCCAGGTGCAGGCCGCACAGGCCGAACTCGCGGACGAGTGGTCCGGGCGGGTGGCGCGCACCGTCGGGCGGGGCTCCGCGACGGTTGTCGAGGCCACGACTGCCGCTGCGGCGGAGCTCGACCGCGCCGGGGCCATGCTCCAGGACCACGCGACCGACCTCGCCGAGTCGCTGCAGGAGGTCCGCGCCCTCGAGGAACGGGCGCAGGTGGCGGGCCTGTCGATCCAGGACGGGCGCGTCGTCCTGCGGTGGGGGGTCAGCGGGGTCGCCGACGAGGACGCGCTCGCGGCACGCGAGGCGCGCCGCACGGGGCTGCAGTCCGAGCTCGACCGCGTGGTGCTGCAGCTGGGCCGGCGCCGGGCCCGCCTGACCGCTGCGCTCGAGGCGGCAACCGCCCTCTTGGCCGACCACTCGAGCCTCCTGCGCGGGTAGCCTCGGTGCTGTGACGAGCCGGCCGCGCATCGACCTCAACTCCGACCTCGGCGAGTCCTTCGGCCGGTGGGAGCTCGGTGACGACGAGGCGGTGCTGGGCCTGGTCACCAGCGCCAACATCGCGTGCGGGTTCCACGCCGGCGACCCGGCGGGGCTGCTGCGCACCTGCGAGCAGGCGGCGGCCCGAGGCGTCGTCGTCGGTGCCCAGGTGGCCTACCGCGACCTCGCCGGGTTCGGGCGGCGGTTCATGGATGTCGAGCCCGCCGAGCTGACCGCCGAGGTGGTCTACCAGATCGGGGCGCTGCAGGGCATGTGCGCAGCGGCGGGCACGGTCGTGCGCTACGTCAAGCCGCACGGCGCCCTCTACAACGCGGTGGTGCACCACGAGTCGCAGGCGGCTGCCGTCGTCGAGGCCGTGCGGCGCTACGACCCGACCCTCGCCCTCCTCGGGCTGCCCGGGTCGGTGCTGCTCGAGCTCGCCGCCGACGCCGGGCTGCGCACCGTCACCGAGGCGTTCGCCGACCGTGGGTACACCCCCGAGGGCACGCTCGTCGCTCGCAGCCAGCCGGGCGCCCTGCTGCACGACCCGCAGGAGGTCGCCGAGCGCATCGTCAGGCTCGTCACCGAGGGCAAGGTCACCGCGGTCGACGGCACCGACATCGAGATGGCCGCCGACTCGGTGTGCGTGCACGGCGACACGCCCGGGGCCGTCGCGATCGCCACCGCGGTGCGGGAGGCACTGGCCTCGGCCGGCGTCGAGCTCGCCCCGTTCATCCCATGACGGCTCGGGCCGTCCTGCTCCCCTACGGTGACACCGCGCTGATCGTCGAGCTGGCCGACCTCGGCCAGGTGCTTGCCCTGCACGAGGCCGTGACCGAGCGACGCCAGGGCGGGGGTGTCCTCGGCCTCCTCGACGTGGTGCCCGCTGCCCGGACGCTGCTGCTCGTCGCCGACACCCCCGCGGATCTCCCTCGCCTTCGAGACCATGTGGGAGCCCTCCTGCGAGCATGGCAGCCCCCGGAGCCCGGGGCTCCTATCCCCTCAGACGGCCCTACGGTGCGAATACCCGTGCGCTACAACGGTCCTGACCTCGCGGACGTTGCTGGGCTGACGGGTCTCTCGCCGGCAGAGGTGGTCGAGGCGCACACCGGGCAGCCGTGGACCGTGGGGTTCGGCGGCTTCGCCCCGGGGTTCTCCTACCTGGTCGGCGGCGACCCTCGGCTGGAGGTCCCGCGCCGCGCGGAGCCACGCACCCGGGTGCCTGCGGGCGCCGTGGGACTGGCCGGGCCGTTCAGCGGAATCTATCCCCGGTCCTCCCCCGGCGGCTGGCAGGTGATCGGCGAGACCGACGTGGTGCTGTGGGACGTCGACCGCGACCCGCCGGCACTGCTCCAGCCGGGGGCAAGCGTGCAGTTCGTCGACGCGACCACGAGTGGTGGCGTGCCGTGAACCTGCACGCCGAGCTGGAGGTGCTCGAGACCGGTCCGCTCGCGCTGCTGGAGGACCTGGGACGACCCGGCCTGGCGGCTCAGGGGGTCGGGCGCTCCGGTGCCGCAGACCGGGGCTCCTTCCTGCTCGGCGCACGCCTGCTCGGGCAGGGACCGGCGCACGCCGCGGTCGAGGCGACGTACGGGGGCCTGTCGGTGCGGGCGCGCGGCAGTGTGACGGTGGTGCTCACGGGCGCCCCCGGCCCGGCGACGGTTGATGACCGCCCTGCCCCGCACGCCGCACCGTTCCTGCTCCGCGGCGGCCAGGTCCTGCGGATCGGCCAGCCCACCACGGGACTGCGGACGTACCTGTCCGTGCGAGGCGGCTTCGCCGTCGCACCGGTGCTCGGGTCCCGGTCGACCGACACCCTCTCCGGCATCGGTCCAGCACCCCTCAAGCCGGGAGACGTGCTGCCGGTAGAGCCACCAGTTGGCGAGCCGACCGTCGACGTCGCTCCGGTCGCGGACCCCACCGAAGGCGTGGTCGTCCTCCGGGCCCTGCTCGGGCACCGCGACCACTGGCTGGCCGACCCACCCGCACTGGAGCGGCAGACGTGGACGGTCTCGTTGCACAGCGACCGCGTGGGTCTGCGCCTCGACGGCGACCCCTTGGAGCGCCACCCGGACCGCACCGGTGCGGAGCTGCCCAGCGAAGGCTTGGTGAGAGGGGCCGTGCAGGTGCCGCCGGGTGGACAGCCTGTGCTGTTCCTCGCCGACCACCCGGTGACCGGCGGCTACCCGGTGGTGGCCGTGGTGCTCGAGGCCGACGTGGACCGTGCGGCGCAGGCTGTGCCGGGGCAGCAAGTCCGGTTCCGCCTCCAGCGGCGCTAGAACGAGCGGTCGCGCGGGACCCCGGACGCGCTGCAGGCCCCGCCGGTGAGCGGGGTGTGGGGCGGGGCCGTCAGAGGTGCCAGGTGACGTGGGTGTCGGTGATGGTGCAGGTCAGGTCGCGGTCGTGGACCAAGGTGTGGTGCCGGCCGCAGAGCAGGGCGGTGTTGGCCAGCGACGTGTGGCCGCCCTGCCACCAGGGGGTGCCGTGGTGGGCGTCGCACCACTGCG
>NZ_FOHB01000002.1:150991-523495 GCF_900111375.1 Pedococcus cremeus | reverse complement strand
GGTGGCGACCCGCCCTGGCCGGCGACGGCACCGTGGTCTGGACCGCCCCCGACGGCCGCACCTTCACCACCCACCCCCGCCCGCACGACCTGCGCGACGACCTGCACGACCCCGAGCACCCCGACCCCGAAACCGGGCACCAGCTGCGCCGCGGCTGGTACCCCGGCCTCCCACCCGGGATGTCCCTGACCGACCTGGTCACCGCCGAGGCCCAGCTCCCCGACGACCCACCCGACCCCGACGGCCTCACCACAGTCCCCGGCTCCCCGAGCGACTGGACCGGCCTCGACCAGCACCGGTCAAAGACGCGGCGGCCCGAGTCGGCCCTGGAACGTCACCTGATGGACCTGCTCACCGCCTGACCGGCAGGGGAGTGCTGCGGTGCGGAGCGCGCGAAGGGTGTGCCGGTGCGCGGGCTGGCTGGGACTGGCGGGAGCACGGAGCGAAGCGGAGTGCGGATGGAACGTCCGCGCACCGGCACACCCGTAGCGCGCCACCCGTAGCGCGCCACCCGTAGCGCGCCACCCGTAGCGGAAAGCTCAGCGGGTCATCAGTGAACCGCCGAACGGCCCCGATCGTCTACCGTCAGAGACACCCACGATGGAGACAGCAATGTGGCCGAGCAGCGCCGAACCCCACGACGACCTCAGGGTGTCAGCGCAGACGCTGACGACACCGCTGGGACACCCGGTCCGGATCATCGAGCGCGGTGTGGGCCGTCCCGTGGTGTTCCTGCACAGCGGTGTCGGGTCGGCGGGGGAGTGGAAACAGGTCTGGGAGCTCTGGCCGAAGGACTGGCACCTGGTCGCCGTCGATGCCTACCGCGGCGGCTCCAGTCCCGGCAGTGCGGGAGCGCGCAGACTCGACCACTACGCCGACCAGGTCTACGCGGTCGCCGACCACGTTGGAGAACCGGTTCGCCTCGTCGGGTTCTCGTGGGGCGGTGCCACCGCCCTGCGCGTAGCTGCAGTCGCGTCCCACCTGGTGACCTCGCTGGCCGTCATCGAGCCCGAGGCCTACGGGCTGCTGCGGACGCAGGACACCGACGCCTACGCCGAGATCTGCCGCCTGCGTGACCGGTGGCGCGCCCACGTCCGGGTCGGACAGTGGCACGAGGCGTTCGAGGAGTTCATCGACTTCTACAACGGAGCCGGCAGCTTCGCGCGCTGGCCACGGGAACGGCAGCAGGCGTTCCTGGCGGTGCAGCGGACTCGCGGTGACCTGTGGGACGTGCTCTTCGACGGCGTCGCGGTGGACGACCTGACCGCGATAGCCGCCCCGACGCACGTCATCGAGGGATCGCGCAGCTCCGCCGTCGACCACGCGATCTGCCACGTCGTCCGCACACACGTCCCGAGTGCCCGGCGCCAGGTCATCGCCGGCGCCGGCCACATGATGCCGCTCACCCACCCCCGGCCGCTCACCCGCGCCCTGCTCAGCCGCATGCCCCGTTGAGTCACGCCGATCAGGGAGAGCCCAGCTCAGATGATGTCCAACGCCGCCAGGACGCGCTTGAACGAGTTGGTGAGCCCGTAGTCGTCGGCGAGCCGGCCGAGCAGGTCCACGTCGGCGACCGCCGTCGGGAGGGCACCGTCGTGCTCGGCAACAGGCGCGTCGTGGGCGACGCGCACGACGGCAGGCGCCACCTCGAGGTAGGAGAGGGCAGCCTCGAGCCGGGTCCGCTGGGCGCCCTTGAGGGCGGGGTCGCCCTCGGCGATGGCGGTGAGCAGGGTCGGCAGGTCGCCGTAGCGCTCGATGAGCTTGGCAGCGGTCTTCTCCCCGATGCCGGCGACACCGGGCAGGCCGTCGCTGGTGTCGCCGCGCAGCACCGACATGTCGGCGTAGGCACTTCCGGTCGGGACGGCATACTTCGCGGCCAGGAACGCCTGGTCGACCAGGTCGGGGTCCCGGACCCCGCCGCGGGCGGTGTAGACGACCCTGATGCCGTGAGCATCGTCGACGAGCTGGAACAGGTCGCGGTCGCCGGTGACGACGTCGACGGGCATGCCACCGCGGTGCTGGTGGACGAGGGTTCCGATGACGTCGTCGGCCTCGTAGCCGTCGGCGCCGACCCGGGCGATGCCGAGGGCGGCAAGAGCGTCGCGGATGACCGGCACCTGGGGGGACAGGTCGTCAGGCACCTGCTCCTCCTCGAGTGAGCCGTCGGCGAGGCGGTGCGTCTTGTAGGTCGGGATGGCGTCGACCCGGAACTTCGGTCGCCAGTCGTTGTCCCAGCAGGCGACGAGCTGGGTCGGCTGGAAGCTGGTCACCAGCGAGGCGACCATGTCGAGGAACCCGCGCACGGCGTTGGTCGGGGGCTCGGCCGGGTCCTTGCGCTGGTCGGGGACGCCGTAGAAGGCCCGGAAGTACAGGCTCGCGGAGTCGAGCAGGAGGAGCTTCGGCGGCCGCGCGTCGTTCATGGCCCAACCCTAGCCGCGGCCCTGAGCCGAATGCCGCAGAGAGGAAGGGGGTCGATGACGCTGCCCACCATTCCTGGGCCCTATGGGCGACTGGTCCACGCCGGGGTGCCCCGCTCCGGCAGCACGGGCTCATGTGATGTGCCGGGGTGCCTTCGTGCAGGGCCCGTAGCCGCGAACCCGCAGCGGAGGACTCCCGCGCTGCTTGCGCCTGCTGCGGGGGCTCAGGCGCCTTGGTGCCCAGCAACCAACGACTAGGACGCCAGGGCGATCCACCGGGCATCGACCAGCTCAAACCTGAAGTGGTGCAGGGGTTGCAGGGAGTGTTGTCTCGAGAAAGGGCACCACCATGGGACATGCAATGAACCGGACGCTGCTCGCCGCTGTGAGCAGCGCGGGACTTCTGGTCGGAGGCGCGATGTCGGCCAGCGCGCACCAGAGCGACCACCGTGACCACCGGGACTGGGGCAAGGGCTGGCTGATGGTCTGCCAGACCGTGAAGGACGACCACCGGTACCCCGGGCACGACCGCAACGACATGACGGGGGACAACCACACGGGAGGCTACGGCGACTCCAACAGCACGATCGACAGCCGTTACCGGTACGGACACGACAACCAGGACCACAACCGCTACGAGGGCCGCTACCTGGTCCGCGACAGCCGAGGCACCGGCTACTGGGTCACCCTCACGGGCAAGAGCGACTGCGAGAGCGTCCGCGTCAACAAGGGCTGGGCGAAGGTCTCCGTGGTCATCCGGCCGGACAACACCTGGCTCAAGAGCGACCGCAGCATCTGGGTGAAGGTGAAGAAGTACGACACCGCCACCGCCAACTTCTACTACCAGGCGAAGAGGGCCAGCCGCCACGACGGCAACAACCACGACGGCCACTACGACAGCGCCACGCGCTGAGCGTGCTGATGCAGCGCCTCCGGCACGCGACCGGACGGGCGGGCTCACTCCAGCGGGGGTGGGCCCGCCAGCACGTCCCACCGCAGCAGCCCGCCCCTCAGTAGGGTGTGGGCGTGGAAGACCAGGACCGCCGCATCGTCGAGCTCCTCCGCGAGGACGGGCGGATGAGCTACACCGACCTCGGCAAGGCCATGGGCATGTCGACCTCGGCCGTGCACCAGCGTGTGCGCCGACTGGAGGAGCGCGGTGTCATCAAGGGCTACGCCGCGCTCGTCGACCACGCCGCGCTCGACCTTCCCCTGACCGCGTTCATCTCGATCACGCCGCTGGACCCCGCCGCGCCGGATGACATCCCGGAGCGGCTGCACGACCTCACCGAGCTCGAGGCGTGCCACTCCGTGGCGGGCGACGAGAACTACATCCTCAAGGCCCGGGTGCGCACCCCGCACGACCTCGAGGACCTCCTCGCACGGGTGCGGGCCACCGCGAACGTCGCGACCCGCACCACCGTGGTGCTCTCAACCCCCTGGGAGTAGGGGGACGGCCGGCGCCGGGAAGCGGTCAGCGTGCGATCGACGCGCAGGTCGCGCCCGTCACGCGCACCAGGTCGGTGGGGGAGAGCGACAGGTCGAGCCCGCGCCGGCCGCCGCTGACATAGACCCGTTCGAACCCCAGCGCCGATTCGTCCACGACCGTCGGCAGGGCCTTCTTCTGGCCCACGGGCGAGATGCCTCCCACGACGTACCCCGTGGTCCGCTCGGCTGCCGCAGGCTGCGCCATGGCCACCTTCTTGACGCCCAGCGCGGCGGCCACCGCCTTGAGGTCGAGGGTGCGGCTCACCGGCACGACCCCGACGGCAAGACCCCGCTCACCCTCGATGAGCAGGGTCTTGAAGACCTGCTCGGCCGGGACGCCGAGGGCCTCGGCGGCCTCCAGCCCGTAGGAGGGTGCAGCGGGGTCGTGCTCGTAGGGATGGACGGCGAAGTCGACGCCCGCGCGCGTCAGCGCGGTGGTGGCCGGCGTCCCCGCGGACGCCTCCTTGCGACGGGCCATGAGCCGGTATGCCGCGTGCTCAGCCGGGAGCGCCGGTCACCGAGCGGGGTGCGCGCTCAGCGGGACTCGACGTGCTGGACGACCTTCCAGGCGCCGGGCAGCAGGCCGGCGGCGAGGAGGATCTTGATGCCGTCACCGATGAGGAACGGCGTCACACCAGCCGCGAGGCCGGCCGAGAGGTCCATGCCGGTGGCAGCCATCAGGTAGGGCAGGCCGAGGGCGTAGATGACGACGTTGCCGAGCACCATGGTGCCTGCGGTGCGCGCCGGGGTGCGGTCGCCGCCGCGCGAGGCCAGCCAGCCCACCAGGGCCCCGGCGAGCACGAAGCCGATGATGTAGCCGAAGGACGGGAAACCCCAGCCGCTCGCCTGGCCGGCGAACCACGGGACCCCGGCCATGCCGGCAGCCATGTAGATGCCGATGCTCAGCAGGCCACGCACCGGGCCGAGAGCCGCACCGGTGAGCAGCACCGCGAAGGTGCCGAGGGTCAGCGGCACGGGCGTGCCCGGCAGCGGGATGCTGAACTGGGCCAGCAGGCCGACGAAGGCGGCGCCGCTGGCGACGAGGAGGGCGTCACGGGCGAGCCCGCCGGGGATGACGTCGGCGAGAACGCGCTTGCGGGGGAGGGCGATGACAGTCACGGGAGCAACCTAGCGAACCCAGCGCACGCGGCATACCGGCATCTCATGACGAACGCGCCACACCCCACGAGGGGGAGTGGCGCGTTCGTCCGCAAGAGGGTCAGACCAGCGCGGCGTCACGCTCCGCGGCGGCCCGGCTCGCCTGGGCCTGCTGCATTGCGAGCTCGTGTGCCTCGACCTGGTCGCCCTGCTCCCGCCACCACTGCTGGCCCGACTCGGGGAGCGTGTAGATCGGGTCGTAGTAGACGTAGTCGCGCGAGAGGGCGTCGGTGTCGGCGGCCTCGATGGAGGTGCGGTAGTTCTTGCGCCAGAAGGACATGCCGCGCTCGGTGTCGTAGGACTCGACCTGGTGGACCCAGCGCTTCCCGACGAACGGCACGTCGCAGACGATGCGCGGCGTGGCGAAGCCCGGCAGGTAACCCATCATCGAGTGCTGCAGGTGCTGCGCCTCGGCGAGCGAGAGCCGCCAGTGCTCGCTGAACGGGATCATGTCGCACATGTAGAAGTAGTAGGGCGTCACCATGGCGTCGTCCTGGAGGGCGAAGCACAGGTCGAGCAGCTGCTCGGTGGTGTCGTTGACGCCGCGCATGAGCACACCCTGGTTGCGCACGTCGCGCACGCCGGCCTCGAGCATCGCCTTGGCTGCCCTGGCCACCGAGGGGGTGACGGACTGCGCGGAGTTGACGTGGGTGTGGATCGCGAGCGAGACGCCGCGCTCGCGGGCCTTGCGGGCCACCCGGCCGACACCCTCGACGACGTCGTCCTGGGTCCAGTGCTGCGGCAGGCCCATCAGCGCCTTGGTGGCGAGCCGGATGTCCCGGATGTTGTCGACCTCGAGGAGCCGGTCGAGGAAGGCCTCGAGGTTCTTCCACGGCATGTTGGCCACGTCGCCACCGGAGACGACGACGTCGCGGACGCTCGGCGTGCTCGACAGGTAGGCGAGCATCGCGGCATACCGGTCCACGGGCTTGCCGGCGAGCTTGAGCTTGGCCACCTGGGGGGTGGAGTTGCCCACGAGGTCCATGCGGGTGCAGTGGCCGCAGTACTGCGGGCAGGTCGGCAGCATCTCCGCCAGCACCTTGGTGGGGTAACGGTGGGTCAGGCCCTCGGCGACCCACATGTCGTGCTCGTGGAGGCTGTCGCGGGCGGAGTGCGGGTGCGACGGCCAGTCGGTGCGCCGGTCAGAGAAGACCGGGAGCATGTAGCGGCGCACCGGGTCGGCGTAGAAGGCGCGGGTGAACTCGGTGCCGGCGGCGGGCATGCGCCCGTCGGTCCAGGTCACCTCGCTGACCATGGTGTTGAGCATCTGCGGCGGCACGAGCATCGACATCGTGGCCCGCTCGGCCTGGTCGCGGTCGAGGTCGGCGTAGAACGACTCGGTCAGCAGGTCACCCATGAGCTCGCGGAGCTGCTTGGTGTTCTTGACGCAGTGGGCCCGCTGCCACTGCGCGCTGGCCCAGTCCTCGGCGGTGACGTCGCGCCAACCGGGGAAGCGGGTCCAGTCGGGCTCCACCAGCTCGCGGCGACGGTAGACGTAGGGCTGCTCGATCTGCGTGCTCATGGGTGGCAGGATACGCAAGAGATGGCGTCCAATCCCACATCTGGCCGCAACATTTCTTGTCTTGTCGCGTATCTGAGGGAGATTCTGTGTCGAACACCCCGTCCTCGCCCGTCGGTCTCCACCGTGTCCTCGACCCGGCCGGCGCGGCGTTGCCCCAGGCCGCGCGCCGCCTCGACGCCCGCCCTGAGATCTGGCCCGACGAGGTGCGCGTGCGCATCGAGACCCTCAACCTCGACGCCGCCTCCTACCGCCAGCTCGCGGAGAAGCACACGGGCACCGACGGCGTCCTCGACGGCGACGCGCTGCGCCAGGAGGTCCTCGACATCGTCGCCGAGCGGGGCAAGATGCAGAACCCGGTGACCGGCTCCGGCGGGATGCTCATCGGCACCGTCGAGGAGGTCGGCCCGCAGAGCACCCTTGGGCTCCAGCCCGGCGACCACGTGGCCACCCTCGTCTCGCTCTCCCTGACGCCGCTGGTCATCACCGACGGGCTGGAGCGCTGGGACGGCCGCTCCGAGCGGGTGCCGGCCCAGGGCCACGCCATCCTCTTCGGCCGCTCGATCGCCGCCGTGCTGCCGGAGGACCTGTCACCCGAGCTGGCGCTCATGGTCATGGACGTCTGTGGCGCACCGGCCCTGGTGGCCCGGGTGGTGGAGGAGTATGCCGCGCGTCCGGGCGCGCAGGCTCCCTCCGTGTGCGTGCTCGGCGGGGCCGGGAAGTCCGGATCGCTGTCACTCGCCGCCGCTGGTGCGGCGGGGGCCGGTCGGCGGATCGCGGTCGTCCCCAACGAGCGTGAGGCTGCGCTCCTCGGGGGCACCGGGCTCGCCGACGCCGTGGTCGTGGCCGACGCCCGCAGCCCCCTCGGCCTGTCCGAGGCCGTCGTCGCGGCCGGGGGAACCGCCGACGTCACGGTGGTGTGCGTCGACGTGCCGGGCTGCGAGCAGCCCGCCATCCTGTCGACCGCCCAGGGCGGCACGGTGATCTTCTTCTCGATGGCCACCAACTTCGCCGCTGCGGCCCTGGGGGCCGAGGGCCTGGCCGCCGACGTGCGCATGCTGGTGGGCAACGGCTACGTGCCGGGCCACGCCGACTACGCCCTGGACCTCCTGC
Source organism: Pedococcus cremeus (assembly GCF_900111375.1). Classification (GTDB taxonomy): domain Bacteria; phylum Actinomycetota; class Actinomycetes; order Actinomycetales; family Dermatophilaceae; genus Pedococcus_A; species Pedococcus_A cremeus. Next base: position 515,800 of record NZ_FOHB01000002.1, on the reverse strand, counting down.
GCGGCAACGCCGCCGTGCGGGCGCTGTTCGAGGGCCGCCTCGAGGAGCACACCGCCTAGCTGTACCTGGCCGGACGCGCGTCCGCCCAGGCGCGTCAGTCCTTGTCGCTCTTGGCCTGACCCGCGGCGGCGCCACTGCCCTTGGCGCCGTTCACCTTGCCACTGCCGTTGCCGTTTCCGCCCGCTCCCGCACCGGCAGGGGCGCCCCCACCGTTGGTGGTCGCTGTCGGCGGGACCACGGCCGTCGTGGTCGGAGTCGTGGTCGTGGCGCTCGGGTTGGCGGTGGCGGTCGTCGGCCTCGCGGGCGGCGTCTTGGTCGTCGGCCTCGCGGGCGGCGTCTTGGTCTTCTCGGGCTGGTGGGTCGAGGGCACCGCGGTGGTGACCGTGGGCTGCGCCGTCGCTGGAGGCGTGGCCGTTTTCGCCTGTTGCCCGCCTGCGGCACTCGGCGGCGGCGGAAGCGGCGGGAGCTGGACACCGTTGACAGCGCAGTAGAGGGCCACCGCGTCGCGTCCGCCGGCGGCCGCGGCCAGACTGCGGAACGCCGGGGACGACTCCTGAGCGCCCGGGCGCCCGACCTGGGCAGCCCAGGCCCTGCACAGGCCGAGGCCGGCGGGGCTCGGGGTCGGCACGGCCTGGCTGGTGCTGGCCGGTGCCGGGACGCCCGCCGCTGTGGCGGTCGCTCGCCCGCTGGGCTTCGCCTTGTGGTGCGGCGCCACCGCCTTGCCGCTCCCAGCCCCGGGAGTCGGCTCCGGTGCCCCGATGACGACGTGCATGACGTTCTGCACCGGGTCCGGCAGCGCCCCCTGGTAGGCGGCCGCGCTGAGGGCGCCGAGGCCGATCACACCGGCGGAGACCGCTGCGACCGCACCGACCCGGGCTCGCCACGTCGGCCGTGGCAGGGTGATGACACGGGCACCGGCCGCGCCCGCGGCCGCGCGCGCCCCCGTCCCGGCGCCCGTCCGTGTCCTGGTCAGGACCGCCACACCGGCGGTCGCCTGCTGCTCCGGCACCATGGCCCGGAAGAAGCCCACGACGGTGTCCTCGTCGGCGAGCTCGGCCGGGCGCGGCTCGGCGGCCAGGGCCCAGGCGAGGAGCTCGGCGTCGAGGCCGAGGCGGTCGAGGGCCTGCTGCTCCAGGGCGTGCACCGTGGCAAGGTCCGAGCCGAGGATGTCGGCAACGACGGCCTCCGGCAGCTCGGCCACCCGGCGCAACATCAGCACGTCGCCCTGCTCGGGCGGCAGGTCACGGATGGCCTCGAGCGCCAGGCGCAGTCCCTGCGCCGGCCCGCCCTCGACCTCGTCGCCCTCGAACGGCTCGTCGCCGAACGGCAGCGGTTCGGCGAGCACCGCGGCGACCTGCTCGTCCTCGGCCATGGCGTCCCAGACCCGGCGCTGGTTCTCGTCCTCGGCGTGCATCCGCGCGGCTGTGAACACCTCCGCCCGCCAGGCGGTCTCGTCCCCGTCGAACGCGGGCAGCCGGCGCACGACGTCGACCCAGCTCTCGCACGCGATGTCGTCGGCGTCGGCGACCGCCACGACCCGCAGGTACCGGATGAGACCGGGGTGGACGTCGGCCCACAGGCGCTCGAAGGCACTCACCCTGCCCTGTTGGGCAGCGTGGAGAACCCCCGTGAACTCCGCGCCGATCACCTCGCCAGTATCGCCGTTGGCCCCTGTCGAGCGAGTCGTCTTTTCGGACACTCATGGGCGCTCGCAGCTCATCCGGGCTGCGTAGCGTGGTGGAGAGACGTCCAGAGCGAGGGCCTGGACGGCACCGTCTAGGGTGCAGCGGGTGACCACCCTGTACCGCGGCGGATTCGTCTACAGCCCCATCGACCCCTTCGCCAACGCGATGGTCGTCGACGGCGGCACCATCGCCTGGATCGGGGGTGACGACGCCGCTCGGGTGCACGAGGACTCGGTCGACGAGGTCGTCGAGCTCGACGGAGCGCTGGTCACCCCGGCCTTCGTCGACGCGCACGCCCACCTGTCGCAGACCGGCGCCGCGCTGCGCGGGGTAGACGTCGCCGGGGCCCCCTCGCTGGCGGTTGCCCTGTCCCGGGTGGCCGACGCCGCGCGGGCCCACCAGGGCCGCCCGGTCTACGCTCCCAACTGGGACGAGCGTCACTGGCCCGAGGGCCGGCCGGCCACGGCGGCCGAGCTCGACCGCGCCACCTTCGGGGGCGTCGTCTACATGCCGCGGGTCGACGGCCACTCGGCCGTCATCTCCTCCGCGCTCGCCGCCGCCAGCGGTGCCCAGAACCAGCCGGGCTGGCAGGGCGACGGCCTGGTGTCACGCGAGGCCCACCACGTGGCGCGCGAGGCGTTCAACGCCGCGATCAGCCCCGCGCAGCGGCGCTCCGACATCGACCTGGCCCTGCGGGCGGCCGCCGCGGCCGGCATCGGGCTGGTGCACGAGAACGGCGGACGGATCCTGTCGTCCGCCGACGACTTCGCCGACGTGCTGGCGGCGGGGGAGCGGGGCGACGGCCCTCAGACGCTCGGCTACTGGGCGCAGCTGGTCTCCACCGAGCAGGAGGCCCGCGAGGTGGCCGCCGCGCTCGGCGCCCACGGCCTCGCCGGCGACCTCAACATCGACGGCTCGATCGGGTCGCGCACCGCGTGCCTGCGCGAGCCCTACGCCGACGTCCCGGACCACCGGGGCAACGGCTACCTCACCGTCGAGCAGGTGCGCGACCACGTCGCCGCGTGCACCCTGGCCGGGCTGCAGGCCGGCTTCCACGTCATCGGTGACGCCGGCGTCGACACGGCCATCGCCGGCATCGAGGCCGCCGCCGAGCTGGTGGGGGGCGACGTCGTCCGACGGGCCCGCCACCGCCTCGAGCACCTCGAGATGATCGACGCCGACGGCATCGCCCGGCTGGTCGCGCTCGGCGTCACCGCCAGCGTGCAGCCGGCCTTCGACGCCCACTGGGGCGGGGGAGAGGGCATGTATGCCGCGCGGCTGGGCCGCGAGCGCGCCGTCGGCATGAACCCGTTCGCCTCGATGCTGGCGGCGGGGATGACCTTGGCCCTGGGGTCCGACTCGCCGGTGACGCCGTTCGCGCCCTGGGAGGCGGTGCGCGCCTGCGTCAACCACCACACCCCCGAGCAGCGGGTCTCCGCCCGGTCGGCCTTCCTGGCGCACACCCGGGGCGGCTGGCGGGCGGCCGGGTTCGACGACCGGGGCTACCTCGACCTCGGGCTGCCGGCCACCTTCGCGGTGTGGAAGGTCGGAGACCTCGTGGTGCAGGCGCCCGACGACCGGATCCAGACGTGGAGCACCGACCCGCGCTCGGGCACGCCGGGCCTGCCGGACCTCAGCCCGGGCGCCGAGCTGCCGACCACGCTGCGCACGGTGGTCCGCGGGCGCACCGTCCACGACGCGGGGGCGTTCGCCGCCTGACCTCGGGCCGACCGGCGCGACGGTCCTGGGACCGGCGATCTTCCGGTGAAACGCTGCTGCCACCGCAAGATCGCCGTCATGACGCTGCTAGTCTCAGAAAGTGTCACCACGCATGAAGCCCCTGCTCGAGCTCGACCCGACCGTGGTCCGGAAGGCTCGTTCCCTCGCCCGCAAGGCGGGCCAACCCGTCGTGAAGCTGGCCCAGAGCCACACCACTGTCTCCGTGGAGCGGGCGACCCTGCGCCTCGCCGGCCTCAGCGGCGCCGACCACGAGCGCGTGCCGTGGGTCAACCACCTCGTCGACCAGGTCCGTGACCAGGTGGGCCTCGAGCACGGGGTCACCACGCCGGTCTTCGACGCCCTGCGCCGCGGCGAGGCCGAGGACCTGCTGACCCTCGCCCAGAAGGCCGCGAGCGGCTCGGTCTCGTTCCGCCTCCCCGAGGGCAGGGAGGCCACCCGCGCCCAGGCGACGGCGCGCCGGGAGGTGAGCCGCGGCATACGCACCATCGACAAGCAGCGCACCACCCGCGACCGGCTCGTCAAGCGCCACGGCGACCCGGAACAGCGCCCCTGGATCTACCTCATCGTGGCCACCGGCGACATCTACGAGGACATCCCGCAGGCCCAGGCCGCCGCGCGCGAGGGCGCCGACGTCATCGCGGTGATCCGCTCGACAGGCCAGTCCCTGCTCGACTACGTGCCCGAGGGCGCCACCCGCGAGGGGTATGCCGGCACGTACGCCACGCAGGAGAACTTCCGCCTGATGCGCGCGGCCCTGGACGAGACGTCCAAGGAGCTCGGCCGCTACATCCGGCTCACGAACTACGCCTCCGGGCTGTGCATGCCGGAGATCGCCACACTGGCCGGGCTCGAGCGGCTCGACATGATGCTCAACGACTCGATGTACGGGATCCTCTTCCGCGACATCAACCCGATCCGCACCTTCGTCGACCAGCGGTTCAGCCGGCAGATCCACGCCCGGGCCGGAATCATCATCAACACCGGCGAGGACAACTACCTCACCACCGCCGACGCCGTCGAGGCCGCCCACACGGTCACGGTCAGCCAGCTGCTCAACGAGTACTTCGCCAAGGAGGCCGGCCTCGAGGACTGGCAGCTCGGCCTCGGGCACGCCTTCGAGATCAACCCCGACCTGCCCGACAGCTTCCGCATGGAGCTCGCGCACGCCCTGCTGGCCCGACAGCTGTTCCCGGACGCCCCGCTGAAGTGGATGCCGCCGACCAAGCACATGACCGGCGACATCTTCCGCGGCTACCTGCTCGACGGGTTCTTCAACCTCGTGGGCGCCATGACCGGGCAGGGCATCCTGCTCGTCGGCATGATGACCGAGGCCGTGGTCACGCCGTTCCTCTCCGACCGCGACCTGGCGCTGCAGAACGTCCGGTACGTCATGAACGCCGCCGGCGGCCTCACCGAGGACTTCCACCCGCCGCGCGACGGGTTCATCCAGACCCGGGCCCGCCAGGTGCTCTCCGAGGCGGTCGACCTGCTCGACACCATCGTCCATGACAGCGACTCCGCCGGTGACCCGCCGCTGCTGGCCGCGATCGCCGACGGCACCTTCGGCCTGATGAAGCGCCCGGCCAACGCGGGCAAGGGCCTCGACGGCGTCGTCAGGCGCGCCCCGGGCTACGACAACCCCGCGACCACCCTGCTCGAGACGGGGGAGACCCGATGACGACCGTGGAGAACGAGGCGACGTCCGCCAGGCCGACCCCCGACATCGTGCGCCCCTACGGCGACACCACCGGTGACGGCATGGTGCAGGTCTCGTTCACCCTGCCGGTCCCGCACGACAAGCGGGCCGAGGGCGCCGCACTGCAGCTCGCCGCCAAGATGGGACTCGACCCGGCCCTGCTCGTGCATGCGAAGGCTATGGGTCCCGACTTCACCTTCTTCGTCGTCTACGGCCGGGTGAACCACCTCGTCGACCTGCGCCAGGTGGAGGTCGTCGAGCGGGAGTTCCCGCTGCTCAGCCCGAAGGAGGTCAACCGGGCCATCAAGTCGGCGCTGCGGCGCAAGCTGGTCGTGGTGGGCGCCTGCATCGGCACCGACGCCCACACGGTCGGCATCGACGCGATCCTCAACATCAAGGGGTTCGCGGGGGAGAAGGGCCTGGAGTACTACAACGAGATCAAGGTCGTGAACCTCGGCGCCCAGGTGCTCGTACCCGAGCTCGTGGCGCGGGCCAGGGCCGAGAAGGCCGACGCGGTCATGGTCAGCCAGGTCGTCACGCAGAAGGACGCCCACATCCACAACACCACGACGATGAGCGCCGCGTTCCGCGAGGCGTACCCCGCCGGCAAGGTGCCGCTGCTGGTCGTGGGCGGCCCCCGCTTCGAGGAGGGGACGGCGCAGCGGCTCGGGGTCGACCGGATCTTCGGCCGCGGCACCACGCCCGGTGAGGTCGCCAGCTACCTCGTCCACGCCCTCGTCGACAGCAAGGAGAAGCGATGACCAGCGCGCACGCCCCGGAGGTCGGCCTGAGCGTCGTGCACCGCCGCTACGTGCCCTACAGCCACGCCCACTACGCCGGCAACCTGGTCGACGGCGCCTACTCCCTGGCCGCCTTCGGTGACGTCGCCACCGAGCTGTGCATCCGCACCGACGGCGACGAGGGCCTGTTCGCGTCCTACTCCGACGTCCAGTTCAGGGCCCCGGTGCGGGCAGGCGACGTCATCGAGATCGAGGCGCGGCTGGTGCGCGTCGGCACCCGCAGCCGGGAGATGGACTTCGAGGTGCGCGTCGTCGGACGGGGGGCTCCGGAGCGCGGCGAGTCCGCCGCCGACGTCCTGGACCCGGCCGTGGTCGCGACGACCGCTCGCGGCGTCGTCGTCGTCCCGCCGCGCGGCTGAACACGGCCGGACCACGCCACGCCGCCTCGTCCATCCCCCGAACGGACGAGGCGGCTCGGCGTGTCGTGGACGACACGCCGACGACACGCGAAATCCACTGTCGGGCAACGTGATTCACACCGAGCCTGACCTGCGGGAACGTGCGTTCGCGCAGGTGAACGGGGGGTTGACAGGGCGTGTGGTGACGGTAAGTTGTCGCCCGGTCGTCCATCGAGCGCCACGGTGCGGGACGGCAATGGCAGGGGAGGATCGACGGCATACGGTGGCTAGCGCGCGCAGCCACCGCTGAGCCAGCCGTCAGGGACCGAACCGGCCACTGCCGGCTCCAGGACCATGGTGGTGGACGCCCGCACGGCCCGCGCGCTCAGTAGACAACAGCGTTCCGTCGGTACCCGATCGACGGCCCGCTGGTCCCAACGGCGGCGCGGGCCGTGCGGTGTCCTACCGTGGTGCCGTGCCCTCCGACCGCGCCGCCCGTCGCCCGTCGCTGCGCGCCGGCCACCGGCTCGTCCTCGCGGTCGCCTCCGGCGTCGCGCTGACCCTGGCGTTCCCCACCTACAACCTCTGGTGGCTCGCACCCGTGGGCGTCGCGCTGCTGTCGGCCGCCGTGCTCGGCGCGACCTGGCGGCTGGCCCTCGCGATCGGGCTGGTCGGCGGCCTGGTGTTCTTCCTGCCGACCCTGTCGTGGTCGGGCATCTACGTCGGGGCCCTGCCGTGGGTGGCGCTCAGCGTGCTGCAGGCCCTCTACATCGCGCTCATGACGGCGCTCACCGCGGCCGTCCAGCGGCCGCTGCTGCGCACGCGCCTCCAGCCACTGGCGTATGCCGCCGTGCCCGTCTTCTGGGTGCTGCAGGAGACCGCGCGCTCTCACACGCCGTTCGGCGGCTTCCCCTGGGCGCGGCTGGCGTTCAGCCAGGCGGACAGCCCGCTGGCGCACCTCGCGGCCTGGGTCGGCGCTCCCGGGGTCACCGCTGCCGTCGCCGCGCTCGGAGCCCTGCTGCACGCCGCGGTGGTGATCGCCCTTCGCCGGGTCGGCGGGGTCGCACCGCGACGGGCTCGGGCGGCATACGTGCTCTCCGCCGTCCTCGTGGCGTTCACCGCCCTCGCCGTCACGGCCGGCGCGGCCAGCACCCCGCCGACGGACGGGAAGGCGGTGCCGGTGATGTTCGTGCAGGGCAACGTCCCGCGGCCGGGGCTGGACTTCAACGCCGAGCGCCGCAAGGTGCTCGACAACCACGTGGAGGAGACGCTGCGCGGGCTGGCGGCAGGCGGTGAGCCGCCGAGCCTCGTCGTGTGGCCGGAGAACGCCTCCGACATCGACCCGCTGCGCAACCCCGACGCCGAGGCCGAGATCCGCGCCGCCGTCGAGGCGGCCGGGGCGCCGGTGCTCCTCGGGGCTGTCCTGCGCGAGCCGTGGCCCATGGTGTCGAACGCGAGCCTCTTCTACCGCCCCGGTGGGGGCGAGCCGGAGCGCTACGTCAAGCAGCACCCCGTGCCCTTCGCGGAGTACATCCCCTACCGCTCGTTCTTCCGGCACTTCAGCGACAAGGTCGACCTCGTGACGGCCGACTTCACGGCCGGCCACGACCCGGCCGCGTTCGAGGTGCCGCTGCGCTCCGGTGGGTCGTACTGGGCGATCCCCACCATCTGCTTCGAGGTCGCCTACGACGACCCGATGCGCGAGGCCACGCTCCAGCCGAGTCGCCAGAACAGCATCCTCGTCGTCCAGACCAACAACGCGACCTTCGGCTACACCGCCGAGTCCGAGCAGCAGTTCGCCATCTCGCGGCTGCGCGCCATCGAGCACGGCCGGTCGGTGGTCCACGTGTCGACGGTGGGCGTCAGCGCCGTCATCCACCCGGACGGGTCCTACGAGGACAAGACGCGGCTCTTCACCGCGGCCGCCGGCCGGGCCGACCCGGTGGTCCGCTCCTCGGTGACCGTCTCCGACCGCATCGGCGACCTGCCGGAGTACACCGCGGCCGGGCTCGCCGCGCTGCTGGTGGCCCTGTCCGCCGCCGCCTCACGGAAGCGGCGGGGGCGGGCCGCTAGGGTTCAGGCCGAGCACCGAGAGGAAGAGGAAGCCGTCGTTGTCTGAGCACGCCGCCACCAGCACCCCCGAGCGGGGCCCCGTGGCCAGGATCCTGGTCTGCATCCCGACGTACAACGAGCGCGAGAACCTCCCGGGCGTCGTGCGCCGGGTGCGTGACTCCGTGCCCGAGGCCGACGTGCTGGTGCTCGACGACAACTCCCCGGACGGCACCGGCCAGGTCGCGGACGAGCTCGCCGAGGCCGACCCCCAGGTGCACGTCGTGCACCGGGCCGGCAAGGAGGGCCTCGGCCGGGCCTACCTGGCCGGCTTCGCGTGGGCCCTCGACCGCGGCTACGACGCCGTCGTCGAGATGGACGCCGACGGCTCGCACCAGCCCGAGCAGCTGCCGGCGCTGCTGGCCGCCCTCGACCAGGGCGCCGACCTCGTCATCGGGTCGCGCTGGACCCGGGGCGGCTCGGTCGTCAACTGGCCGCTGCACCGCAAGGCGCTGTCGGTCGGGGGGAACCTGTACATCCGTGTCCTGCTCGGCATGCCGGTGAACGACGCCACGGCGGGTTACCGCGTCTACACCGCCGAGGCGCTGCGCCGGATCGGTCTCGACAACGTCGCCTCGCAGGGCTACTCCTTCCAGACCGACCTGACGCGCCGGGCCGTCGAGCGGGGCATGACGGTGGTCGAGGTGCCCATCACGTTCGTCGAGCGCGAGATCGGCGACTCCAAGATGAGCGGGGCCATCATGCGCGAGTCGCTCCAGCGCATCACGGTCTGGGGCGTCGAGCACCGCGCCGAGCAGCTGCGCGCGCTCGTGCGCCGGGAGCCGAGATGGCACCAGCTGTAGGACGCACCCCCTTCGCCCGACGCCGGCGACCCCGCTGGCTCGCGGTGGTCTTCGTCCTCCTGCTCGTCGTCCCGGTCCTCGAGATCGCGGTCATCATCGCGGTGGGCAGGGTCATCGGCGGGTGGCAGACCCTGGTGCTCCTCGTGCTGGAGTCGCTGCTCGGTGCCTGGCTCGTGCGACGCGAGGGCGCTCGTGCGTGGTCGGCCCTCACGACGGCCCTCAACACCGGCCGGATGCCGAGCAAGGAGCTGGCCGACGCGGCCCTGGTGCTGGTCGGCGGCACCCTGCTGCTCACTCCCGGCTTCGTCACCGACGTCTTCGGCTTCTTCTTCATCCTGCCGTTCACCCGCCCGCTCGCCCGCGTGGTGCTCGAGCAGGTGGTGGCCCGCAAGCTCCTCGGCGGCTTCTTCACCGGCCCGCGCGGCGGCCGCGGCGGTGGGGGCGACGGCCCGGGGGAGGGCGACGTCATCGAGGGTGAGGTGCTCTGAGGCACGCACCCCGTGCGGACGGTTCGGTGTGCCGCGGACCCCGGCTCGCGGCATACCGGGAACGCGACAGGGCCCCGTCCACGTGGACGGGGCCCTGTCGCTGTGTGGCTGAGGGGTCAGGCGGTGCGCTTGCCCTTGACCTTCTCGCCGCGCGAGGCGCGCAGCAGGGCAAGGCGCTCCTCGAGGAGCTCCTCGAGCTCGGGGATGGAGCGGCGCTCCAGCAGCATGTCCCAGTGGGTGCGCTGGTGCTTGACCTGCTTGGCCTCCGGCTCGGCGCCCCCGCCGACCAGCCGCGCCTCGGCGCCGCAGCGGCACTCCCAGGTGGGAGGGATCTCGGCCTCGACCGAGAACGGCAGCTCGATCTTGTGCCCGTTGGGGCACTCGTAGGTCGTGATCTGGCGTTCGCTGGGGACGACGTGCTCATCCGTCTCCAGGCTGAGCGCGCCCAGACGGGTGCCTCGAAGTGATCGTTCTGCCATGGGGTGCTCCCAACGTCGTGGTTCCCGGGCGCGCGGACCTCGTCGCGCGGGGTACACAGTTGCCAACGCGAGCCCCCGGCCGGTTGTTCCGGCGATGGGAGCACCCCCGCACGGCCGGCTGGTGTGGGATGCGTCACAGCGGGGCGCCACGATGACGCCCCGCGGGGTGGGTCAGACCACGCGGGGGACCTCGTTGCCGGCGTCGACGATGCCCTGGCGCACGTCGACCCGCGACAGCAGGTAGCCACCGACCACGAAGAACGCGAGCAGCGCGATGATGGCCCACCGGTAGGAGCCGGTGAACTGGTGCACCAGGCCGAAGGTCAGGGTGCCGAACCAGCTCGTGCCGCGCTCCATCGCCTGGTAGAAGCTGAAGAACTCGGCCTCACGGTCCTTGGGGATGAGCTGGCTGTAGAGCGAGCGCGACAGGGCCTGGCTGCCGCCCAGCACGAGCCCGATGAGCACGCCGAGCACCATGAAGGTGGTGAAGGCCCCCCGCGGCACGAAGAAGGCGATGGCCACGGCCACCGACCACAGCCCGAGCGAGGCCAGGATCGTGCGCCAGGCCCCGAAGCGGCCCGCGACCCGCCCGAAGAGCAGCGCTCCACCGAAGGCGACGAACTGCACCATCAGGATCAGGGTCATCAGCTGCTCGGTCTTGAACCCCAGCTCCTCGCTGCCGTAGAGGCTGGCCGAGCCGATGACCGTCTGGATGCCGTCGTTGAAGAAGAGGTAGGCGAGCAGGAACAGCATGGTCTGGGGGAACTGGCGCAGCTCGCCGAAGGTGTCACGCAGCTGCCGCAGGCTGCCGCCCACCGCCCCGGCCTCGCGGGCCACCTCCGGGCGCTCGACGCCCCGCAACCGCCACATGCCGCCCACCGGGATGATGGTGAAGACCGCCCACCAGACCCCTGCGGACAGCATGCTGATCCGGGCCGCCATCGCCTGGTCGACCCCGATGGAGTCGCCGACGGTGATGAAGGCGAGGTTGAGGGCCAGCAGCAGGCCGCCCCCGAGGTAGCCCAGGCCCCACCCGCGGGACGACACCGTGTCGCGCTCGTCCGGGGCGGCGATGCGGCACAGGAGGGAGTCGTAGACCGCCTGTGACGAGGCGAAGGCCACCGTGGCGAGCACCATGAGCACCACGCCGAGCTGCCAGTTGGCGCCGGCCACGAAGAACATGGCGGATGCCGCCGCGGCGCCGGCCCACGCGAACACGCCCAGCAGGCGCGCCGGGCGCGGCGAACGGTCGGCGACGGCCCCGACGAACATGAGCACAACGGCAGCGAGGATCGTCGCCACGGTGACGGTGTAGGGAGCCACCGAGCCGGGGGAGAGGGGCACCCCGAAGAAGCTGAGCGTGGTGGTGCAGGCCGCGTCGCCGCCTCCGGGGCAGGCAGCCTTCTTGGCGACCGCTGTGATGTAGGGCCCGAACAGCACGGTGCCGGTCGTGGTGACGAAGGCCGAGTTGGCCCAGTCGTACCAGTACCAGGGGCGGCGGTAGTGCGCGTTGCGGGCGTAGGTGTCGGCCTGCGCCGCGACCTCGGAGGACGTCATGGGGGCAGAGTGGCACAGGGCGGCCGCGCAGCCATGCGTGTGCGTACTCAGGACCTCGGGCGTGTTCCGCGGCTCGTCAGCGGCCGCGGTCCCGTGTGCCGCGAAGGCACCGGCTCAGCCGGCGTACTCCCAGTGCCACGGCTCCGGGAGGGGGCCGGACGGCTCGGCCCAGGCGGGGTGGTACCAGCCGTAGAGCGGAGCGTTCTGCCGCATCCAGAGATGGGCCGCGCTGCCGAAGCTCTGCACTCCACCACAGAGGTCCAGGGCAACCCCGAGGCCGTGCTGGCTGGTGCCGGGACTCGCTGCCCACTTGCCCCGGCTGGCCTTGACCGAGACCTGCTCGGCGAGCGAGCGGTAGGAGTCCGTCACGCACAACGGCTTCCCGGCGTCCTTCTCGTAGGCACGGCTCATGGCGTTGAAGGCTGCGGCGGCAGCCGGCCGGAGGCTCTCGCCGGGCGCGCGGTAGAGCGGGCACAGCGCCTTGGCCGGGACGCGGCCGTTCGCGTAGTCGTGCTCGTCTCCGTCGCAGCTCTTGCCGGAGTCGTCGGCGAAGATGTCCGGGAGCTTCGCGGCACGGCGGAGCTCGCGGGTGGTCGTGCGCGCCTGCTTGCTCCCGGATCCCAGGAGGAGCCCGGAGACCGCCCCCACCCGGCGCACCTGCTCGGCGTGGAGTGCGCGCGTCGTCTCCAGCTCCCGCTTCTGCCTGGCGATCACGCCGTCGAGCTTCTTGCGGGCATCTGCCGCGGCCAGCGCGGCCACCGTGGCGGCCGACCGGGCGTCGACGGCCTTGACGGCGACCGCCTGTTGGGCGGCGGCCAGGTGCTGGGTGCGCTCCAGAGCCTGCACGCGCTGTTCGCTGAGGTAGCTGAGGCGGGCGAGCTGGTCGGTCGCCTCCGCCGCGGGCACACTCATGGCTTCCAGCATGGCGCTCAGGTCGGCGAGCGAGCCGCCGCTGGTGTAGGCGTGGAAGGCCCAGGCGCGCACGGTGCTCCGGTCATCGTTCGCCTGGGCGGTCATCTGCTCGAACAGCTTCAGGTTGCGGTCGGCCTCGGCTTGCGCGGCACGCTCGTCCTCCTTGGCCTTGGCGTACTCCTGGAGCAGCTGGTTGGACTGGAGGGCCAGGCGGTCGAGGCGCGTCGTCGCGGCTGCGATCCCCGCGTTCGAGGCGAGCAGGTCGGCACGGAGGCGGTCGGCCTGGGCTATCTGTGACCGCAGCTGGGCCGGGTCGAGCGCCTCGTCTGCGCCTGCGTCGGTGATTCCCCGGCTGAACTGCGTCGTGGTGGGGGAGGGCGAGTGAGGGCCTCTGGCGGCTGCGCTCGCAGAACCGGCGCCGATGGCCAGGAGGCCGGTGGTGAGCACGGCGACCGCCGCCCCTGCCGTTCGTCCCACGCCCGCCCCTGCCGCTCACGAGTACTGGCGGGTCATCGCGACACGCCGCTCCTTTGGTAAAGGAATAGTAAAGGCGTGGCTTCGTCGGGCGGATCCCCCGAACGGCCGGTCAGGGGGTCAGGCGCTTGGCCATGAGGGCGACCGTCTTGCCGGGACTGCCCAGCCGGCCCACCTCGGCGTAGCCGCGTCCGGCGTGGAACGCGAGGGAGGCGGGGTTCGGCGGCTCGGCGTTGACCTCCAGCGTGAGACGGCCGGCGGCGGCCGCATCGGCCTCCACGGCCTCGTACACCGCGGAGGCGAGTCCCAGCCTGCGGAAGGCGTCGTCGAGCACGATCCGGTCGAGGTAGTGGAACTCGCTGCCGTAGCGCTGGGCGAACCAGCGGTAGTTGGGGGAGTCGTAGTCGGATCCGGGTCCCATCGTGATGACGAAGCCGGCGAACGCGCCACCGACGTCGATGACGTCGGCCCGGATCGCCCAGGCCTGCAGCTCGGCGAGGCGGGCGGCATCCATCGGGGCGAGCAGCTCGACGTTGGCCTCGTTGAGGGCCAGGACCTCGGGCACATCGTCGTCGGCTATGGGGCGCAGCAGGGGAGTGGCAGGACTGGAGGTCGACATGAGGTCATTCTCGCCTTCGAGCCCCTACGCCCGACGCTGCGTCCACACCCGCGCCAACGGCGTCCCACCGTCCACAGGCCGGGAGCCGGCGCCCCCGAACCGGACGACGCCCGAGGCACCGTGGTTGCGGACGCACTTTCGATACGCAGAGGCAGGACAGGACCATGGGAGCAGAAGCCGCAACCGACACGGACGCCGCGACAGCGCAGGACGCCGTCGCCTGGGTGAACGAGGTGCACCTGTCGGGGCGCGTCAGCGGGACCCCACAGGAGAAGACCCTGCCCAGTGGCGACGCGGTCGTCCTGTTCCGGCTCGTCGTCCGGCGGCCTGCTGCGCGCCGTACCGGCTCCGCTCGGGCCGGGGACAAGGTCGCTAGTGCGCAGGACGCCGCGACGAAGGGTGCTGCCACGAAGGGTGCCGCCACGAAGGGCGCCGCGACCAGGGGTGCTGTCGTCGACACCCTCGACGTGGCGTGCTGGACCGCCCGTTCCCGAAAGGTCGCCCTGCGGCTCCAGGACGGAGACGCCGCGGAGGTCACCGGCTCGCTCCACCGCCGGTTCTTCAGGGCCGGAGGGGCGGCCGCCAGCCGCTACGAGGTGGCCGCAGCAACGGTGATCGGGGGCCGCCGTTGAACAGACCCCCTCAGCTGGCGATGCTGCCGGTGCCGGGCGTCACGCCCGGCTGCTCGCCGAGCAGGGCGCGCCGCTCGTCGGCGTTCAGCCCACCCCACACACCGTGGCTCTCGCGCACCTCCAGCGCGTGCTGCAGGCACGCGTCGACGACCGGGCAGCGGGCGCAGAACGCCTTCGCGGCCGCCTCGCGCTGACGGCGCTTGGCCCCCCGCTCGGACTGCGGGGAGAAGAACGTCTCCGGGTCGGCCTCGTTGCAGGCCCCGTCGAACTGCCACTCATAGCTCTCGATGATCGGCATCGGGAGTCGCTTGATGTACGCCATGACGATCCTCTTCCAAAACTTCGGGTCCAGCACCCCACCGGCGCCGAACTGGTTCAAAACCTACTCAGAATGTTGTTCAGAACGCAAGACGTGTTGAACAGGTTTATGGTTTTGCGGGAGTCAGGAGTACTTTCTCGGGCTGAGCTGGAGGAGGAGTCATGGACACCAAGGACCGCTCCGGGGACCGCACCGACACCACAAGGGAAGCTCTCGGAGCCACTGAGGCCTCGACGGCTGCCCACCAGGAAGAGGGTGTTCGCACGACAGAGGGTGTTCGCGCGACCCGGGCCGAGACGACTGCCGACGGCCAGAACCCCGAGCTCCACGTCCCGCGCGTCGCCCTGACGTGGAGTGTGGGCGGGGTCGCCGAACGCCTCGACCTGGCCCCCTCGACCCTGCGCACCTGGGACCGCCGCTACGGCATCGGCCCCTCCCAACGCACCGAGGGCGGCCACCGCCGCTACGACGAGGTCGACATCCAACGCGTGCGCCTGATGGCCCAGCTCACCGGCCGCGGCGTGCCCGCCGGCACCGCCGCCCGCGTCGCGACCTCCGTCGACGCCGCCGGCCTGGCCTCCGCCCTCGCGCCCAACACCCCGACCGCCGCCGGCGGCCACCCCGGCGCCCACTCCGCCGTCGAGGCCATCGTCTCCTCCGCCGCCGCCCTGGACGCCGACGGCCTGGCCCGCATCTACCAACGCGTCACCCGCGAGTCCGACCTGGTCTCCGCCTGGACCTCCGTCCTGGCCCCCGCCCTGCGCAAGATCGGCGAACGCTGGTCCGACGGCTCCCTCGGCGTGGACTCCGAACACCTCGCCTCCGAGCTGCTCGTCACCGAGCTGCGCTCCCTGACCCGCGCCAACCGCGCCCGCATCGGCGGCCGCCGCGAGGTCGTCCTCGCCAGCGCGGACGAGGAACAGCACTACCTGCCCCTGGTCGCCGTCGAAGCCGAACTCTCCCTCCAAGGCATCGGCTGCCTCTTCCTCGGCCCCCGCGTCCCCGCCGAAGCCCTGATCGACCTCGTCGGCCGCTCCACCCCACCGGTGGTCTTCCTCTGGGCCTCCATCACCCGCCCCGCCACCGACCCCCTGTGGACCGCCCTGTCCTCCATCGAGCGCCCCCTGACCCTGGTCATCGGCGGACCCGGCTGGCCCGAGGACCTCACCCCCACCTCACCCACCGTCACCCTGCGCCGCGCCGCCACCCTCGACCAGGCCTGCGAAGCCCTCTCCACCGCCGTCCTCCCCGCAGGCTGAGCGACCCTCAGGCCGCCCGACACACCGTGGCGGTCACGCGCCCGCCACGTGGGTGCTCAACCAGTCGAGGGCACCCGGCATGAGGGAACCCCACGCGGCGAAGTTGTGCCCTCCGCCGGGCACGTAGATCACCCGAGCCGTCATCGGGGCGTGCACCAGGGCGGCAAAGTGGCGCGTGTCCCTCACACCGTTGGGCCCGCGCTCGGCGGTGCCGATGGTCAGCAGCAGGGAGACCGGCGGTGGAGGCTGATGGCTGACGAGCCACTCCGGGTTGTTCAGGTCGCGGAGCACCCGCGAGCCGCCCCACAGGTCGCCGGTCGTCCCGTCCTTCAAGGTGTGGTAGTACCCGGAGAGCGCGACTGCACTGGTGAAGACATCAGACCGGGACAGCGCCATCTTGGTTGCGCAGTAGCCACCCGTCGAGTCACCCATCGCCCCCCAACCTGCAGGCTTGACCCGAGCCAGCTGCTCCACCGCGGTGGGAACGTCCTGCGTCAGGTACGTCAGGGCCAACGGTCCGCCCGGCACGTCGGTGCACTCGGTGTCGCGCGGCGCAGCGACGGTGGGGCGCAGCATGACCAGCACCATCGGCTTGGCCCGGTGTGCGTTGATCTCCTTCAGGAGCATGTCCGGATAGTGCATCCGCGAGACCAGCGCGGCAGTGGTGCCGGGGTAGCCGGTCATGACCTCTGCCGCAGGGAAGAGGGCGTGCCGGTAGGCGGGCTGGAAGTACTGCGGCGGCAGCCAGACCAGGGCCGGGTCCACCAGCCCCGAGCGGGCGCCCTGCACCGTGATGGCCTCGAGCCGGCCCCGTGAGGCCCACTGCGACGGCTGCGCCCACGCGGCGGCCAGGCGCGAGGAGTCGCCGATCGTCTCGGGACGCGCCGCCTTGGGGGTGCGGTGCCCCGTGAAGGCGAAGTGCAGGCCGGCGACGTGCAGCGCGGACGTGGAGGGCCGAGTGGCTCCCGAGGCGCCCCCGGAGCCGCCGACGGTGACCACGGTCGGCTTGCTGTCCTTCCCCAACAGCTCCGCCCACGACCCGTAGAAGTAGCCGTAGTCGTTCACCACGGCCGCGACGAGGAGCAGTGCGGCGACCTGGGTGCCCAGGATCAGGCCGAGGCGCTGGGCCAGCCGCAGCACCGGGGCACCCCGAACCCGGGTCCAGAGCAGCAGAGCGGCCCCCACCGCGATCGCCGTCAAGGTTGCCAGAACCGCCACCAGTGGCCAGCCGAGCAGGCTCATCGCACCCCACACCCTCTGTGGACAACCCGTTTTGGGAGTCTTCGTCCACACCGTGCTCCACTGGCATGGGAGATCCGTGAGTGCTGGCTGGGTGTCTGCTGGGAATGGCCCGGTCCACGGGCAGGTCGGGGGAGGGGAACCCTACTGTCCCGCTCCCGGGATCCCGACGCCTGCGCGGACCGGGCTCACGGACCGGGCTCACGGACCGGGCCCACGGACCGGGCCCACGGACCGGGCCCACGAACGGGGACGAAACAGTGCACGACCGCAGACCCGCGGTTGAGCTCCAGCTGGACACAGAAGCTGCCGGCCGCGCCGACGTCGGGAGTGCCTTGCCAGGTCGTCACCGGCGCAGCGCGACGCCGTGAGACGACGATGACTGTGGGCAGCGCGGGCTCCCGCGCGGTGACCCTGAAAGCCGTCCCTTAACGCCAACCCTTAACGCCGATAATCAACATTATGTCAACTAGTTGTT
Source organism: Pedococcus cremeus (assembly GCF_900111375.1). Lineage (GTDB taxonomy): Bacteria > Actinomycetota > Actinomycetes > Actinomycetales > Dermatophilaceae > Pedococcus_A > Pedococcus_A cremeus. Next base: position 498,173 of record NZ_FOHB01000002.1, on the reverse strand, counting down.
CCGTCACGCCCCCACTCCCATGGCCGGGACCACCTGACTACCGTCACCTGTCCTTGCCCAGGTATGCCAGGGCCGCCACGACGATGGCCTCGGTGCCGGCATCCAGGGTGGGCTGGATCGACGGCGCGAAGTAGGGCGAGTGGTTGGGGTACGGCTGCTGGCCGGGCGCGAAGCCGCCCACGCCCCAGTAGCTGTAAGGGATCCCGAAGGCGTCAGGCAGGCGGCTGAAGTCCTCGCTCGCCGTGACCCTGCCCAGGGTGACGACCCGTCCCTCGCCGAAGTGGTCCCGGAAGGCGTCCGTCAGCCTGGCGGTGACGTCGGGGTCGTTGTCGGTGAGCGGGTACTGGTCGTAGTACTCGAACGTGGGTGGCTCCGGCGACCCGGATGCCTCGCACTCCGCACGGACGATGCGCTCGATGCTGCCGAGCACCCGGTCGCGGACCTCGAGGTCGTAGGTGCGCACGTTGACCAGCAGCACCGCGCGGTCGGCGATGATGTTGCTCTTGGTGCCGGCGGTGCTGCTGCCGACCGTGACCACGGCGAACTCCCCCGGCTTCGTCTCCCGGGCCACGATGGTCTGCAGCCGCAGGACGATCGACGCCGCGAGCACGACCGGGTCGACCCCCAGGTGGGGCATCGAGCCGTGCGACCCCTTGCCGAACACGGTGATCCGGATGCTGTCCCCCGCCGAGAGCACCGGGCCGGCCTGGGTGCCGACCACTCCGGCCGCGTGGTTGAGCACGTGCTGCCCGAAGGCGACGTCAGGACGAGGGACCCGGTCCGTGAGCCCGTCCTCGAGCATGGCCCGGGCGCCCGCGGCGGTTTCCTCGGCCGGCTGGAAGAGCGCTGTGAAGGTGCCGCTCCAGGCGTCCCTGGCACCGGCCAGCAGCTCGGCTGCCCCCAGGAGGGCAACGACGTGGACGTCGTGTCCGCAGGCGTGCGAGACACCCACCGTCGCGCCGGCCTCGTCCACCGCGGTGACCTTGGACGCGTACGGAAGTCCCGTCAGCTCCGTCACCGGCAGGGCATCCATGTCGGCACGCGTGAGCACGGTGTGACCCGACCCGTTGACGAGGACTCCCACGACGCCGCCACCGATGCGCTGCACCTCGTAGCCGAAGGCCTCGAGGCGCCGGGAGACCTCGGCTGCGGTCTCCACCTCGTGAGAGCTCAGCTCCGGATGGGCGTGGAGGTGGGTGTAGAGCTCCTCCTGCCACGCCCGTGTCCTGTCCATCCGCCCCAGCACATCTGTGATGCGGGTCATGGCGCCCATCTCCCCGACCGAGCTGCCCGCCGTCGTCACGGGGCGGGTCCTCTCCAGACGCTACGCCGGGGACGCCGACCCGGCCAGGAGCCAGGGCGTCAGCACGTGGGTCAGGCCGTCAGCCGCGGAACGCCACCTCCTCGGTCGGCACGACGGCGGTCGTCCGCCCCGGCGCCGACTGGTACTGCCAGTACAGGTTCGTGTGGGCGATCACCTGGTCCGGTGGCGGCGCGCCCCAGGCGCTGCGGTCTCCGGTCGTGTGCGCGTCGGCCACCAGGGTCACGTCGTAACCCCGGGTCAACGCCCCGTGGATCGTCGCCCGGACGCATGCGTCGGTCTCGGCGCCGGTCACGACGAGCCGCCCCACCCCAGCGCCGGCGAGGACCTCCTCGAGACCGGTCGCCTCGAACGAGTCGTTGTAGGACTTGTGCACCAGCGCCTCACCCTCGCGGCGGCCCAGCTCCGGCACGTACTGCCAGGCGTCGCTCCCCTTGGCCAGGTGGTCGTCGGAGTGCTGGACCCACACGACCGGCACCGCCTCGGCCCTCGCCCGGTCGACGAGCGAGGCGATGTTGGTGACGACGGCATCTCGCTGGTGGGAGCCGGACACCACGCCGTTCTGCACGTCGATCACCACGAGGGCGAGGTGCGGGCGGTTCTCGAGTGTGCTCATGACAGCTCCTCTCCTTGGCGACCCCACGTGTTGAGGTCACGCCTCGTCTCTCGGTTCCACGCTAGAGAGCCCCACCGACAGTGCGGTGCCGCGCCGATCCCCTTCGAGCGCCGAGACCCCGTCCTTCTAGCCTTGTCCGGTGCAGTGCGACTACTTCGACGCGGGACGGTGCCGCTCGTGCGCCCTCATGGGCGTCCCGTATGCCGCACAGCTCGCCGACAAGGACGCGGCGGTGCGCACCCTGCTCGCCGACGCCGCACCGGCCGACGTGTGGCTGGAGCCGTTCACCGGACCGGAGTCCGCCTTTCGCAACAAGGCCAAGCTGGTCGTCGGCGGTCGTCGCGGTGAGCCGACCCTCGGCATCCTCGACCCCACGGGTGCCGGCGTCGACCTGCGCCACTGTGGCCTCTACGAGCCCGGCCTGCACGAGGCAGTCCTGAGGCTGCCCGACCTCGTCGGCCGGCTCGGCCTGACCCCCTATGACGTGCCACGACGCACCGGCGAGCTCAAGCACGTCCTCGTCACCCACTCCCCCGATGGCGAGCTCATGGTGCGCTTCGTGCTGCGCTCCCCCGGCCAGCTCGGGCGCCTGGAGCGCAGCCTGCCCGACCTGCTGGCACGTCTGCCCGGGACTCGGGTGGTGACCGCGAACTTCCTGCCCCAGCACGCCGCCCTGCTCGAAGGCGAGCAGGAGCAGGTCCTCACCGAGCACGCGACGCTGCCGATGCGCGTCAACGGCATCACGCTGCACCTGCGGCCGCAGAGCTTCTTCCAGACCAACACGACCGTCGCCGCAGGCCTCTACCGGCAGGCACAGGAGTGGCTGGCCGAGGTCGCCCCCACGTCGCTGTGGGACCTCTACTGCGGCGTCGGCGGGTTCGCCCTGCACGCCCTCACCACCGCCACTCCCCCGGCGCAGGTGACCGGCATCGAGGTCTCCGAGGAGGCTGTCGCCAGCGCCGAGCACACGCTGGGCGAGATTCCGTTGCAAGACAACGGAACCCACGCGACGTTCCGTGCCGACGACGCCACCCGGTATGCCGTGCAGCGGCCGCCCGAGCAGGCTCCCGACGCCGTCGTGGTCAACCCGCCGCGGCGCGGCTTCGGCCGCGAGCTCGCCGCGTGGCTCGACCACTCCCGTGTCCAGCACGTCGTCTACTCCAGCTGCAACGCGCGCTCGCTCGCCGTCGACCTCGAGGCCATGCCCCACCTGCAGGTGCGGCGGGCGCGGCTGTTCGACATGTTCCCCCAGACGTCGCACCACGAGGTCATGGTGCTGCTCGAGCGGCGCTAGGACGTCAGGCAGGTCGGCGTTCGTAGACGGACACGTGACGCCGGCTCTGGTGGGTGAAGGGCTCCTTCTTCCAGCCACCCCACCGGTGCCGAAGCCTCAGCCCCGCGATCCTCGCCATGAGGTCGAGCTCGCTCGGGTAGACCAGGCGCAGAGAGATCGGCGACATGGTGATGCCCGACGTGCTGAGCCTCATGTGGTTGATGTCCAGGACCTGCGTCAAGGCGTCGTAGGTGTGCGGGCTGAGACGCACCTCGTCGAGGGCCACTGCACCCACCTCCACGTACGCACCCTCGCGTGGGCCGCGCCAGGGCACCCCGGTCTCGACGACGAAGACACCGTCCGGCTCCAGGTGCCGGGCCGCGTTCTCGAAGCACCGCACCTGCTCGTCCTGGGTCAGCAGGTTGTGGATCGTGTTGAACACCAGGTACACCAAGGCGTACCGGCCCGGCAGCTCCACCCTCGCCATGTCGCCGACGGCCACGTCGAGCTCGCCGCCTCCGGGCTTGGCCCGCAGCCGCTCGACCATCGCCTCCGACTGCTCGATCCCGTCGACGCGCACTCCCCTGGCCGACACGGGCAGCGCCACCCGGCCGGTGCCGATGGCGAGCTCCAGCGCAGGCCCCTCACCGGCCAGCTCCGTGAGGAGCTCCACCGTCTCGACCTCGTCGCCGCGCAGGTCCTCGTCGTAGCGAGCCGCCACGTCGGGGCCGAAGCTGCTGAACGGGTCGAATCCCTGCACGGGCGTGCTCCTCACGGTCGCTGGTTCCAGGGCGTTCCCCGGCCGGTCCCGAGTGTGGTCGGCCACGTCTGATGGCGACAACCCGTTTTCGGCCAGTCAGGAGCGCAGGATGGTGCGCGCGCAGGTCCTCGCGAAGCGGTAGCCCTGGGACCGGTCGTGGTTGACCGACCACAGCATGACGCCCCGGGCGCGGGGCGCGCTCTCGAGCAGTCGCTGCCACATGGTGCAGATCGCCTGTGACGTCTGTGTCCCTGTCTCGCCCGGCAGCCGGACGAGCAGGAAGCCCATGCCCACCGACTGCTCACCCACGACCCGCTCCCAGCCCAGGGTGTGCTGCAGGATCCACGCCGGGTCGGACCGTCCGCCGTTGTAGTACTGCGGGTTCACCATGTCGAGCAGGTCGGCGATGCGGCGCGCCAGCTCGAGCTGTTCGGGCTCGCGCGCTCCGAGGATGGGCGCCATCGTGATGGCGAACCGCTGCCCGTACCGCTCGGCCAGCCGGCGCGTGGCCCGCTCCAGCGTGGCCGGCGAGATCCCGTGCTCGAGGTCCCAGTCGAGGCCGCTGAAGCCGTAGCGATCGATGATCGGGGTCACCGAGGCGAGGAAGGCCTCCAGCTGGGCGTCGGTGCGGATCTGGAGCCCGCCGTCGTTCCACCCACCCACGGCCAGCAGCACGCGCCGGCCGGAGGCCTGCAGCGAACGCACGTCGGCAACCAGTGACGCGGCGCTCTGCGCCGTGGGCGTGAACCGCACGCGTCCGGTGCGGTCCCCCACCGCGAAGGCCGCCATGACGACGGTGTACTCAGGCGGCACGTCGCGCAGCCGCACCGCCGGGGTCCCCCAGGAGTGCCAGTAGCCGGCCACGACCCGCGGTGGCAGCGCCGAGCGGCTGACGACGGACGACGCGCTCGGCTCCCCCGCCCCGGGACTCGCCGCGCAGCCAGACACGACGCCAGTGAGCGTCACCACGGCCAGGAGGGCCGCGGCACACCGGGTCAGGCTCACGCGCCCCGCCGCCCGGCTCGGGCCGGTTCGGGCGGGGTGCCGGCGACGACGGAGACGACCGCGGTGTCGACCGCCCCGGTGCGGGCCAGCTTGTGCCAGCCGCCGCGCACGCCGCGGATCGCCATGAGGACGCACGTGTGGAGCAGGTAGGCCCGCAGCGGCTCCTGCACCACCCGGTAGACAGGCACCACGAGCAGGTGCACCGGCCGCTCTCCCATGAGGAGCACGGCCACTCCGGCCACGGCCAGGTGCACCAGCATGAAGAGCAGGAAGAAGACCAGCACGATGCCGATCCCCTGCCGCTGCGCGGCGTACACCGCCATGACCGTGGCGAAGGGCAGGAACAGCAGCGGCACGACGATCGACGCGACGTAGGCCGGCAGCACGTACCAGCCCAGCGGCCCGGAGCCGCGCCGCATCACCAGGTCGCGGTGCTTCCAGATCGACTGCAGCGTGCCGAACACCCAGCGGGTGCGCTGGGCCAGAAGCGCGTCGACGGTGTCCGGCGCCTCGGTGAACGCCAGTGCCTCGTCGTCCTGGGTCACTCGCCAGCCGCAGCGGTGCAGCGACAGCGAGAGGTCGCAGTCCTCCGCCAGGGTAACGTCGGTGTAGCCGCCGACGGACTCGATGGCCTCCTTGCGCCAAGCCGCGCACGCCCCTGGCACGATCGTGATGGCGCCCAGCTCGTCCTGCGCCGCGCGGTCGATGCCGATCTGGGTGAGGTACTCCAGTGCCTGCCATCGCGTGAGGAGGTTCCGCTCCCGGTTGCCCACGGCGACGACTCCCGCCACCGCGGCCAGCTGGCCGGTGTGGTCGAGCGCGAAGTGCCGCACCAGTCGGGTGACGGTGGTGGGTGTCAGCACCGTGTCGGCGTCGAGGGTGACGACGTACCGCCCCCGGACCCGGGACAGTCCGGCGTTGAGCGCCCGCGCCTTGCCCCGGTTCGGCTGCTGCACCAGCACGACCCGCGCGTCGTCACGCGCGATCGAGCGCACGACGTCGGCCGTTCCGTCACTGGATCCGTCGTCCACGACCACCACATCGAGCAGGGGGAAGTCCGACGCCAGCACCGTGCGCAGGGTCCGGGCGATCACCTTCTCCTCGTTGTAGGCGGCCAGGAGCACCGAGACGGGCAGCGACATGTCCCCCGCCTCCGGCCACCACTGCCGTCGGCGGCACCGGTGCCGTCGTACCGCCAGGCCGGTGTTGACCAGGTTGATCGCGACGACCGAGACCACGGCGAACAGGAAGAGGGCGCGCAGCAACAGGTCCGGCCACACGTACAGCGCCTGCACCCCGCGGAGCGTGAGCTGGTCCCAGACCGTCGGCCGCACCCTCGTGACGCGTTCCGCGAGGTCCGGCTGCACCTGCGGCATGGTGTGGAACGTGTAGCCCTGGGCCTTCGCCCAGGGGATCAGCCGCCGAACGTAGTCGACGGTCATCTTCCGCCCGTGTCCCCCACCGTCGTGCAACAGGACCGTCACGTTGCGACCGTCCAACGGCGGCAACGGGATCGCGCCCTTCTCCTGCCCCGCGGCATACGCCCAGTCGTCGGTGTCGAAGTCGTGGGAGGCCACGACGTAGCCGAACCGCTGCGCGCGCAGGATGCCGTCGACGGTCGCCTGCGTGGAGGCGACGTCGTTGCCCTCGTACGGCAGGCGGAAGTAGGCCGCCTCCGTGCCGGTGACGGCGCGGATGATCCGGTCGCTCACCACCATCTCCAGCCGGGCGCGGGTCGCGCTCGCGCTGCTGACGTCGAGATGGGTCAGCGTGTGGTTGGCGACGGCGTGCCCCTCGCGCACCTCGCGCCGGAACAGCTCGGGGTACTTGGCGATCATGGTCCCGGTGGTGAAGAAGGTGGCCGGGACCTTGTTCTGCGACAACAGGTCCAGCAGCTTGGGTGTCCACACGGGGTCGGGCCCGTCGTCGAAAGTGAGCGAGATCGTCCGCGTCGCCACCGCCGAGTACCCGTAGCGCTGGATGACGTACCTGCTGGAGCCGATGGCCCGGCTGTCCGCCGCGGGGAAGGACGGCACGACCAGTCGTCGGGTGAAGGGGTCCCACCCGGAGGCAACACCCTGCTCGCGCCGGACCTCGAGCACCCGCACGAGGGGCCCGCCCCCGACCAGCGGGGCCTGCAGGCCGGTGTCGGCACTCGTCACGGGAGGCGCCAGCTGCTCCCCGCTCACCTGCAGGGCCGGACTGGCCCAGACGTGTGGGGCGACCACTGCGGTCAGGGCGAGCAGCACGACGACCACCGCCAGCACCACCAGCCGGAAACGGCGCCACCGCCGGCCGGAGTCGTCCAGGAAGACGGGCCGAGTGGCGACCACCACCGGTGGGCTGGGTCCTCTGGTGGTGGCAGGACGGGTCACGGCGGGTCCTCGCTTCGCGGGCGTGGCGGCACCACGGAGCGACAGCGCCTGACAGATCCCCCGACTGATCCCCCTGGCAGACCGGTCCCCGGTGCACCTGCTTCGATTGTCACCACAGCGGCGGTTGAAAAAGTAGGCCCCAGAACGGATTTCAGACCATCGGGGGATGCCTGCTACGTCATTCCACTTCGTACTCCCTCATCTGCACGGGGTCCTTGGTCCCAGCTCGAGGAAGGACTCAGGCGTCGCCTTCCACCACCCACCAGGCGGCATACGGGCTCAGCAGCACCTGGCCGTCTTCGCCGCCGTAGACCGCGTGGGCGCCGAGGGCGTTGATCGGGTTGGTGATCCCGGCCTCTGCGAAACGCGCGAACGGGAAAGGGCGCCACGAGTCCGTCACGTTGTAGACGCCCACGAGCGGGCCGCTCGGATGGCGCCGCACCGTGGCGAGCACGCCGTCGTCGATGTCGAGAAGCACCGTGCTGTCGGCTGCGGCGTGCAGCTGCGGCAGGCCGGCTCGCACCCGGGCGAGGTGCGCCAGTCCCTGGAAGACCTTGCCGGCGGTGGTCCGCAGGTCGACGCGGTCGGCGACGCGGCGGGCGTCCAGCCGGGGCCGGTGGGCCCACCGGTTGTCGTCCTCGTGCCCCGGCTCGCTCGCCCATGCCGGGTCGTTGGGTATGGCGAGCTCGTCGCCGCTCCAGACCACGGGTATGCCGCCCCAGCCCGCCACGACCGCGTGCGCGAGGAAGACCCGCGCAAGGGCGGTGTTCTGTGCTCCTGCCGTGACGGCGTCCGCCAGACCCGTGAGCGATGCAGCGGTGCCACTGATCCGCTTGTCACCGGTGGCCCGGTTGTGCTGGAAGACCAGTCCTCGGGCCCACGAGCCGGGGAACGAGCCGGCGTACCAGTCGGACAGGAACCGCCGGTGCGCGAAGCCGTCGAGCCCCACGGCCCGGGCGTCGGCGTCGTCGATGGCCCACCCGATGTCGTCGTGGCAGCGCACGTAGCAGATCCACGTGCCGCTGGGAGGCGTCGCCGGCAGTGCTGCGAGCGCATGGCGGGCCAGGACCGTGTTGCCGGCCGCGAGCATCGACCAGACCTGCACCATGAGGCTGTTGTGGTAGGCGAGGTCGCTCACCCGCCCCGCGTGGGTGCCGAGTCCGAGGTACTGCACGAGGTCTCGCGGCCCGACGATGGCCTCGGCCTTGAACACCGTTGCAGGACAGGCGATCCGCGCGACTGCACGGAGCGCCTGCGTGAGGGCGTGCACCTCGGGCTGGTTCTGGCAGCTCGTGCCGAGCCGTTTCCACGTGAAGGCGATGGCGTCGAGGCGCAGGACCTCCACCCCGAGGTTGGCGAGGAACAGGATGATGTCGGCGTACTCGACGAGCACCTCGGGGTTCGACCAGTTGACGTCCCACTGCCACTCGTTGAAGGTCGTCCAGACCCAGCCTCGCAGCTCCTCGTCCCAGGTGAAGTTCCCCGGGGCGAAGTCCGGGAACACCTCGGGCAGGGTCCGCTCGTAGGCGTCGGGCAGCTCCCGGTCCGGGAAGACGTGGAAGTACGCGCGGTAGCGCTCCTCCCCCGCCCTGGCCCGCGCCGCCCACTCGTGCTCGCGCGCGACGTGGTTGAGCACGAGGTCGAGCACGAGCGAGATCCCCTCGCCGCGCAGCACACGCGTCAGCTCCCGCAGGTCGTCGACGGTCCCGAGATCGGGACGCACCGTGCGGTAGTCCTGCACGGCATACCCGCCGTCGTTGTCCCCCTCCCGCGGCTGCAACAGCGGCATGAGGTGGAGGTAGCCCACCCCCAGGTCCTTGAGGTAGCCGAGCCGGTCGGCCACGCCGCGCAGGCTGCCGGCGAACCGCTCGGTGTAGCAGGCGTAGCCGAACATCGAGGGTTGCTGCAGCCAGTCGGGTCGCAGCACCCGGCGCTGGTCGAGGTGCCGCAGCTCGGGGTCGCGCTCGGTGTAGGCGCGGGCGGCCAGCTCCACGAGGCGCACCGCGAGCGCGTCGACATCGTGGTCGGGGTAGGCGCCGGCCAGGCCGGCCACGAGGTCCTCCCACCAGCGCTCCAGGCGCAGCAGGAACGTGTCCTGGTCGGCGGCCGACATGCCGCCGAGGCAGCGGGAGGCGGCGTCCTGGGCGGCGAGGAGTCCGGGGGGCGACTGACCCATGGGCCGATTGAACACCCGCAGCGCCGGCCTGCGGGGTGCAACGCGCACCCTTAGGCTCCGGGACATGGCCAGGGTGCGCATCGGGATCTCGGGCTGGCGCTACGCCGGCTGGCGCGGTGACTTCTACCCCAAGGGCCTGCGCCAGGCCGACGAGCTGCACTACGCCGCCGACCACATGGGGTCCGTGGAGATCAACGGGTCCTTCTACTCGCTCCAGCGGCCGAGCTCCTACCGGGCCTGGCGGGAGCAGACGCCCGACGACTTCGTCTTCGCCGTCAAGGGCGGCCGGTTCATCACCCACATGAAGAAGCTCGTCGGGGTCGAGGCGCCGCTGGCCAACTTCTTCGCCTCGGGCGTGCTCGCCCTGGGCCCGAAGCTCGGTCCGGTGCTGTGGCAGCTGCCAGAGCGCGTGGCCTTCGACGCCGACAAGCTCTCGGCCTTCTTCGACCTGCTGCCCCGCACCACGGCCCAGGCCGCGGAGCTGGCCACCCACCACGACGACAAGCTGGCCGAGGACCGGGTGCTCACCGCCGCCGAGGTCGACCTGCCGGTCCGGCACGCGCTGGAGCCCCGGCACCGCAGCTTCGACACGCCCGAGGCGCACGCGCTGCTGGCGGCCCACGACGTCTGCATGGTGGTCGCCGACAGCGCCGGCAAGTGGCCCGCGATGCGCGACGGCACGTCGGACTTCCGGTACGTGCGGCTGCACGGGGCCACCGAGCTGTACGCCAGCGGCTACACCCCCGAGGCGCTCGACCACTGGGCCGGCCTGTGCCGCCAGTGGCGCGACGAGGGACACGACGTCTACGTCTACTTCGACAACGACGCCAAGGGACACGCACCGCACGACGCGGTGTCACTCATCGAGAGGATGGACGCATGACCTTCTCCGTCGTCGGCCAGGTCGGTGACGCCTTCGGCGTCGCCGTCGCCAGCCGCTTCATCGCCGTGGGCTCCGTGGTACCCGCCGCCCGGGTCGGGGTCGGCGCGGTCGCCACCCAGGCGATGGCCAAGGTGTCGTACAAGGAGGACGTGCTCGGCCTCCTCGCGTCCGGCATGGGGGCGCCCGAGGCCGTGGCGCAGGTGTCCTCCGCCGACGAGGCCGCCGAGCACCGCCAGCTCGGCGTCGTGGGGGTCCACACCCAGGCCACCCACACCGGCGGCGAGTGCCTCACCTGGGCCGGCGGCGCCTGCGGGCGCGACGTCACCGGCGGCTGGGCGATCCAGGGCAACATCCTCACCGGCCCGGAGGTGGTCGAGCGGATGCGGGAGACCTGGCTGGCGCGCACCGACCTGCCCCTCCCGCGCCGGCTCGTGGAGACGCTGCTGGCCGGCGACGCCGCCGGTGGCGATGCGCGCGGGCGCCAGGGTGCGGCCCTGTATGCCGTGGCGCCGGGCGCGGGGTACGACGCCTCCGGTGTGCTCGCCGACCTCCGGGTCGACGACCACCCCGACGCGGCCCGCGAGCTGGCCCGGCTCCTCGACGAGCACGAGCTGGTCTTCGGCGCCCCCGAGGACGTCGTGCCGCTCGAGGGAGCGCTGGCGCAGGAGGTCGCCGAGCGGCTCGGCCGGCTGGGGCACGCCCACGAGGACCCTGCTGCGGCCCTGACGGCGTGGGCCGGCGAGCGCAACCTCGAGATGCGCCTCACCCAGCGGGGCATCGACGCCCGGGTCCTCGAGGTGCTGCGCCGCGAGAGCCCCTGACCGCCGGTGGCGTCGACGCCCCTACTCGAACAGGCTCGGGTCCCCCGCACCACGGCGCACGACCTCGGGGTAGCCGTCGGAGAAGTCCACGACCGTGGTGGGCTCGAGACCGCACTCCCCCGAGTCGATGACGGCGTCGACCTCGTGGTCGAGCCGTTCCTTGATCTCCCAGCCCTGGGTCATCGGCTCCTCCTCCCCCGGCAGCAGGAGGGTCGTGGAGAGGATCGGCTCCCCCAGCTCGGCGAGCAGGGCGTTCACGACCGGGTGGTCGGGGATGCGCACGCCCACGGTCTTCTTCTTGGGGTGCATGAGCCGCCGCGGCACCTCCTTGGTCGCCGGCAGGATGAACGTGTACTGGCCCGGCGTCGCCGCCTTGACCGCCCGGAAGACCCGGTTGTCGAGGTGGACGAGGTGGGCCAGCTGGGTGAAGTCGCGACACACCAGTGTGAAGTGGTGACGCTCGTCGAGCTGCCGGATGCGCAGCATCCGCGCCTTGCCCTCCGGGTTCTCGAGCGCGCAGCCGAGCGCGAAGCAGGAGTCGGTCGGGTAGGCCACGACGCCCCCGTCGCGGATGATCTGCACGGCCTGCTGGATCGAGCGGGGCTGCGGGTCCACGGGGTGCACGTCGAAGTACCTGGCCATGGAGGGACTGTAGGCCGTGGCCACTATGTTGGGCGCGTGCGAGCACTCGTGAAGACCACCGCCGGTCCCGGCCTGGAGCTGCTGGACGTCCCCGAGCCCGAGGTCGGCCCCACCGACGTCAAGATCCGCGTGCTGCGGGCGGGCCTGTGCGGCACCGACCTGCACCTCGAGCAGTGGGACGACTGGGCGGCCTCGACCGTGAAGCCCCCCATGACCATCGGCCACGAGTTCTACGGCGAGGTCGTCGAGGTGGGCGAGGACGTCACCAGCGTCCTCGTCGGGCAGCGGGCCTCCGGTGAGGGCCACATCGTCTGCGGCACCTGCCGCAACTGCCGGGCCGGCCGGCGGCACGTGTGCATCCACACCAAGGGCGTGGGGGTGAACCGTGACGGCGCCTTCGCCGATTACGTCGTCATCCCCGCGAGCAACGTCTGGGTGCAGCCCGACGACCTCGACCCCGACCTCGGCGCCGTCTTCGACCCCTTCGGCAACGCCACCCACACCGCACTGTCGTTCCCCATGGCCGGCGAGGACGTCGTCATCACCGGCGCGGGTCCGATCGGGGTGATGGCCGCGGCCATCGCCCGGCACGTGGGTGCTCGGCACGTGGTGGTCACCGACATCAGCGACTACCGCCTCGAGCTGGCGAAGAACGCCGGGGCGGACCTGGTCGTGAACGCCGCCCGGAGCAACCTGCGGGAGGCGATGGACGAGCTCGGCATGAAGGAGGGCTTCGACATCGGGCTCGAGATGTCGGGCGTGCCGTCGGCGGTCGAGGACATGCTCGCCAACATGAACCACGGCGGGCGGGTCGCCATGCTGGGCCTGCCCAAGGACCCCTTCCCCATCGACTGGGGCCGGGTCATCACCCACATGATCACCATCAAGGGGATCTACGGCCGCGAGATGTACGACACGTGGTACGCGATGAGCTCGATGCTGCAGACCTCCTCGGTCCTGCGCGAGCGGGTCGCGTCGGTCATCACGCACCGCTTCCCCGCCGAGAAGTGGCAGGACGCCTTCGCCGCCGCCCGCTCCGGGCAGTGCGGCAAGGTCGTCATGGACTGGAGCTGAGAGGACACCCATGTACGGCACCGTCAGGGACGAGATCCGCGCCACCCTCGAGGAGATCGAGGCGGCCGGGCTCTGGAAGAACGAGCGCGAGCTCACCTCGCCGCAGCAGGCCCACATCACGACGGCCAAGGCCGACGCGATCAACTTCTGCGCCAACAACTACCTCGGCCTGGCCGACCACCCCGACGTCGTGGCGGCCGCCACCGCGGCCCTGCGGGACTGGGGCTTCGGCATGGCGAGCGTGCGCTTCATCTGCGGCACGCAGACGCTGCACAAGCAGCTCGAGCACGCCATCTCCGACTTCTTGCAGACCGAGGACACGATCCTCTACTCCTCGTGCTTCGACGCCAACGGCGGTGTCTTCGAGGTGCTCTTCGGCGCCGACGACGCGATCATCTCCGACGAGCTCAACCACGCCTCGCTCATCGACGGCATCCGGCTGTCGAAGGCGGCACGGTACCGCTACCGCAACGCCGACATGGCCGACCTGCGGTCGCAGCTCGAGGCCGCGAAGGCGGCTGGTGCGCACCGCATGGTCGTCGTCACAGACGGCGTCTTCTCGATGGACGGTTACCTCGCCCCGCTCGACCAGATCTGCGACCTCGCCGACGAGTTCGGCGCCATGGTCCTGGTCGACGACTCGCACGCGGTCGGGTTCGTCGGCGACGGCGGCCGGGGCACGCCTGAGCACTTCGGTGTGATGGACCGCGTCGACATCCTCACCGGCACCCTCGGGAAGGCGCTCGGAGGGGCCTCCGGCGGCTACGTCAGCACCCACCGCGAGATCGTGGCCCTGCTCCGCCAGCGGTCGCGCCCCTACCTGTTCTCCAACGCCGTCGCTCCCGTCGTCGCCGCGGGTTCCCTCAAGGCCATCGAGCTGGCCCGCGAGTCCGGCGCCGGCCGCGAGACGCTGCGGCACAACACCGCGCTCTTCCGCGAGCTCATGACCGCCGAGGGCTTCGACCTGCTGCCGGGCAGCCACCCGATCACCCCGGTGATGTTCCCCGGCGAGGACGGTGCCCGGCGCGCGGCGCAGATCGCCGACGAGATGCTCACCCACGGCGTCTACGTCATCGCCTTCTCCTACCCCGTGGTGCCCCAGGGCAAGGCGCGCATCCGCGTGCAGCTGTCGGCGGCCCACTCCGAGGAGGACGTGCGCACCTGCGTGGCCGCGTTCGTCGCCGCCCGCGACGCCGTCCGCTAGGAGGTCGACCGGGCCGGCGGGCTAGGAGCTCGCCTCTCGCGTGTCGACCGGCGTGCCCCGCTCGACGGTGCGGCTCACGGTGCACAGCCGGTCGTGCGAGCGGACCAGTGCGCTCGGCAGCCGGTCGCGCGCGGTGTCGCCGTCGGCGCCCTCCGGGAAGGTGACGCTGAACTCGACCGTCAGGCCCGCCATGTGGTTGCCGGTGTCGTCCTTCACCTTCTCGCCCGAGGCCACCACGGTGAAGCCGGTGGGGTCGACCCGCTTGGTGGTGATGAAGTCGACGTCGATGGCCGTGCACCCGGCGATGGCGGCCAGAAGCAGCTCGACGGGGCTGAACTGCTCTCCGCCGCCGCCGATGCGCATGGTCCCGCCTCGCTCGTTGGTGACGTCGAAGACGCCCTTCTCGACCCGGGTCAGCGTCACGGACCGGTGGCCGGTTCCCGTGCCGCCCGTCTCCTCGGCCATGTCGGTCATCGTGGTGTTCCCCATTTCTGCGCCAGTGTGCGGACGACGGTCAGGTTACGGCTCGTCGCCGGCCGGCCGGTCAGCCGTTCCACCTGGGCATTGCCCAGCTTGGCCTCGTTGAACGGCTTGCCCAGCTCGACGAGGATGTCTCGCCCCACCACGTGGGCCCGCTCGCCGTCGACGTCCCAGGCAGCGATGCGGGCCGCGGCGTCGTCGCCGACCTCCCCGGCGCAGAACGCGACGTACCGGCCCATGGGGGCCTCGAACGACGTCGGTATGCCGTCGACGGCCTCCACGAGGCCCGTCAGCTCCGCGGGTCGCCGTGCCAGGGCGACGATGTCGAACCCGGCCGCCGTCGACAGGCACTCGCCCACCGCCCGCTCGACCTTCTCCGGGCTGCGCAGGGGTGTCGTGACGAGCAGGTTGCCGGTCTGGATGTGCGAGGCGACGTCCGCGAAGGCGTTGTCGGCGAGCACCTGCCGGGCGTGCTCCATCCTCAGGACCCGCTTGCCGACGTTGACCGCCCTCAGCAGGACGACGTAGGTGGGCATGTCAGAGGTGCACCGCTCCCGCACCGACCTGGCGCACGAGGCCGCCCACCTGCACGACGCCCTCGTCGGAGACGGTGAGGTCGAGGGTCGAGGGTCGCCCCACCTGGGCCCCCTGGTGGACCCGCCAGGACACAGCGGTGCGGCCCTGCGCCACGAGCCACGCGCCGAGGTTCGAGCAGGCGGAGCCGGTGGCCGGGTCCTCCACCACGGCGGAGCCCTGGGTGAACAGGGCCCGCGCCTCGACCGTGTCCGTGCCCGTCGGGGCCCACAGGTAGACCAGGGTCTCGCCGCCCCGGGTGCCCATCCCGGCATACCGGCGCATCTTCGTGGCGTCGCCCTCGGCGCGCCGCACGGCCTCGACCGACGCCGCCTGCGCGATGATCTGGCCGCTTCCGGTGCTGACCTGCTGCACCGGGCCGAGGAGGTCGCCGTCGGCGAGCCCGATGGTGTGCGCGATCTCGCCGGGCTCGAACTCGCGCTCGACGGCGCCCTCGTTGGCGGTGAGCACCCACTCGTCGCCGTGCGCCCGCACCGGGATCACGCCTGCTGCCATGGACAGCCGCACCCGGTCGCCGGCGTCGAACAGGTCGCGCACGACGTGCGCGGTGCCGAGCGTGGGGTGGCCGGCGAAGGCCATCTCGTAGTTCGGGGTGAAGATGCGCACCCGCGCGTCGGCCTCCGGGTGCTCGCCGTCCGGCGGCAGCACGAAGGTCGTCTCCGAGAGGTTGAACTGGCGCGCCAGCCCCTGCATCTGGTCCTCGTCGAGCTCCGCTGCGTCCTCGAAGACGCAGAGCGGGTTGCCCGAGAAGGGGTCTCCCTCGTTGGCGAAGACGTTGAGCAGACGGAAGGACAGCCTCATGCGCACACTGTGGCAGACCCGTAGGGTGACGCGCGTGGAGAGCGCACAAGTGCCGGCCCCAGCGGTGCAGACGGAGCAGACCACCACGGTGAAGGCCCCCGAGGGGCGGCTCGTGCTGGTGCGCCACGGGGAGACGGAGTGGTCGCGCACCGGCCAGCACACCGGGGTCACCGACCTGCCGCTCACCCCCGCGGGTGAGGAGGCCGCCCGGGGCCTGGCCGGGCCGTTGAAGGAGTTCGACTTCGCGCTCGTCCTGTCCTCACCGCTGCAGCGGGCGCGCCGGACGGCCGAGCTGGCCGGACTGGAGCCCGAGCTCGACCCCGACCTCGTCGAGTGGGACTACGGCGCCTACGAGGGGCTCACCACGGCGCAGGTGCGCGAGCAGCTGGGCTACGACTGGACCGTCTTCGAGCACGGCGTCGCACCCGGCGAGACGCAGGGCGAGACCGTCGAGGAGGTCGCGGCCCGGGCCTCCCGCGTCGTGCGGCGGGCCGTCGAGGCGATGGGCTCCGGCGACGTCGCCCTGGTCGCCCACGGCCACCTCCTGCGGGTGCTCACGACGGTGTTCCTCCAGAGGGAGCCGCGTTTCGGCGCCCAGCTGCTGCTCGACGCCGGCGCGCTGAGCGTGCTCGAGTTCGAGAAGGAGCTGCCCGCCATCCGCCTCTGGAACCGGCCCGCCTGAGGCGGGCAAGCGGCATACCGCTCCCGTCTCCCGTGCGGGGCCGGTGAGGGGTCCTCGTCCCCCGTGAGGGGCCGGTGAGGGCTCCTGTCAGAGCTCTGCCGGCTGTCCCGGCAGCGGCCAGGTGTGCACAGGCTCGTTGCTGTGCATGTGCCGGTGGTAGGTCTCGAGCATCCGGCTGAGCGCCGCCTGCCGGTCCAGGCCCTGCTGCTGGAGCCGCTCGACCGCCTGGGTCTGCCAGGTGGCGCCGTTGCTGCCGGTCTTGCACCGGCCCTCGATGACGCTGAGGTAGCGCTCGCGCACCTCGTCGGAGACGCCCCAGTCCTTCAAGCCCTCATGGGCCAGCGGCAGCAGGTGGCGCAGCACCAGCTCGTCGACGCTGACCTGCCCGTAGCCCGGCCAGTACAGCGTCGCCTCGATGCCGTCGCGGGCGGCGTTGTGGAAGTTCTGCTCCGCGACCCCGAAGCTCATCTTGGTCCACACGGGGCGGTCGTCCGAGGCGAGCTTGCGGATGACGCCGTAGTAGAAGGCGGCGTTGGCCATGACGTCGATGATCGTCGGCCCGGCGGGCAGCACGCGGTTCTCCACCCGCAGGTGCGGGCGGTCCTGCACGATGTCGTAGATCGGCCGGTTCCACCGGTAGACCGTGCCGTTGTGGAGCCGGAGCTCGGCCAACGACGGCGCCTCCCCCGCCTCGAGCCTGGCGACCGGGTCCTCGTCCGAGATGTCGGCCAGCAGGGCCGGGAAGTAGCGCACGTTCTCCTCGAACAGGTCGAAGATCGACGTGATCCAGCGCTCGCCGAAGAAGACCCGGGGCCGCACCCCCTGGTTCTTCAGCTCGATGCTGCGGGTGTCGGTGGCCTGGCTGAACAGCTCGATCCGGGTCTCGGCGTGCAGGCGCTGGCCGAAGAAGAACGGCGAGTTCGCCGCGAGCGCGATCTGCGGGGCGACCAGCGCCTGGGCGGCGTTCCAGTGGGCGGCGAAGTCCTGCGGGGCCACCTGCAGGTGGAGCTGCACGCTGGTGCACGCCGACTCCGGGGCGATCGTGTCGCAGTAGGTGGCGACCCGCTCCCCCGTGGGGCCCTCGATGTCGAGGTAGATGTCCTCACCGCGGGCGACGAAGATCGAGTCGTTCAGCGCGGTGTAGCGGTTGTTGGCGCTGATCCACTCGCCCTGGAAGTGCTCGGGCATGATCGTCGGCAGGATGCCGACGGCCACGATGTGGGCGCCGTGCCGGGCGGCCCCCTCGTCGGCCCGGTTGAGCGAGGCGCGCAGCTCCTGCTCGAGGTGCAGGGCGGCGTCCCCGGGCAGCGGCCGGGGCGGCACGTTGAGCTCGATGTTGTAGCGCGCCAGCTCGGTCTGGTAGTCCGGGTCCGCGATCGCCTCGAGCACCTCGGCGTTGGCGAACTTCGGCTGGTAGTGCCCGTCGACGAGGTTGAGCTCGATCTCGAGGCCGGTCATCGGGCGGTCGAACTCGAAGCTGCTGTGGGAGAGCATGCGTTCGAAGACGTCCAGGTTCTGCCGCACCTTCTCGCGGTAGCGCTGCCGCTGCTCGCGCGTGTAGCTCTGCGCGGTGACCTCTTCGCCCAACGGGACCTCCTCACAGTGTCGGCGTGCCGTTTCCCTGCGACGACCCAACCACACCGGTGACCACGGGGCCACCGGTTCCGTGGCCGGTGGCGTCGCAGACCACTGTGCTTCTTCTCTCGAGCGGAATCGGGGCCACGCCCGGCGAAATCAGCGGCCCTGTCGGCGGCCTCTCATAGCCTCCGTGTCGTGCGCCTGATCCACACCTCCGACTGGCACCTGGGGCGGTCCTTCCACCAGGTGGGGCTGCTCGACGCCCAGGCTGCCTTCATCGACCACCTGGTCGAGACGGTGCGGGCCGAGTCGGTCGACGCGGTGCTGGTCTCCGGCGACGTCTACGACCGCGCGCTGCCCGCACCCGACACCGTCGAGCTGCTGTCCGAGGCCGTCACCCGGCTCATCGACGCCGGTGCGCAGGTGGTGCTCTCCAGCGGCAACCACGACTCCGCCATCCGGCTCGGGTTCGCCGCCTCGCTGCTCGAGCGGTCGGGCCTGCACATCCGCTCGTCGCTGGCGTCGGTCGGTCGGCCGGTCCTGGTCGACGACGTCGCCGTCTACCCGCTGCCCTACCTCGAGCCGTCGATCGCGGCCGAGCCGCTGGGGGCCACCGAGCGCACCCACGTCGGCGTCCTGGCCGCCGCCATGGAGCGGGTACGCGGCGACCGCGCCTCGCGTGGGGGCCGCTCGGTCGTCATGGCGCACGCGTTCGTCAACGGGGGCGCCACGAGCGACTCCGAGCGCGACATCACGGTCGGGGGCGTCGCCATGGTGCACCCGAGGGTCTTCGACGGCACCGACTACGTCGCGCTCGGGCACCTGCACGGCCGCCAGCAGATCGACGAGACGGTCCGCTACTCCGGCTCCCCCGTCGCCATGTCGTTCAGCGAGGCGTCGCACACCAAGGGCTCATGGGTCGTCGACCTCGACGCCTCCGGCGTGCGGGTCGAGCAGCTCGAGGCGCCGGTCCTGCGGCCGCTGGCCGTGCTGCGCGGCGACCTCGCCGACCTGCTCGAGCGCCCCGACCACCGGCACGCCGAGACGGCGTGGTGCCAAGTCACCCTCACCGACGCCGTGCGACCGCTCGGCGCCATGGAGCAGCTGCGTCGCCGGTTCCCCCACACCCTGTCCTTGCAGTTCGACCCGCAGGGCGCACCCGTGCCGGTGAGCTCGTATGCCGCCCGCGTCGCCGCCCGCTCCGAGGTCGACGTCTGCTGCGACTTCCTCGCGCACGTGCGCTCCGGGCACGGGGCCAGCGAGGCCGAGCGGGAGGTCGTCGCCGCCGCGGTCGAGGCAGCCCGCCTGCACCGGGCCGCCAAGGACGGCGAGGGAGCCGCCCGCAGTGACGCCGGCTCCACGGAACGGCCTGGCCCCGGGCGACGGCACCAGGGTGTGGCATGAGGCTGCACCGGCTCACCGTCACCGCCTTCGGCCCGTTCGCCGGCACGGTCGACCTCGACTTCGACGAGGTGTCCTCGGCCGGGCTGTTCCTCATCCGGGGCGCGACCGGCGCGGGCAAGACCAGCCTGCTCGACGCGATCTGCTTCGCCCTCTACGCCGACGTGCCCGGCGCGAGGCCGTCGGGCCGCTCGCTGCGCAGCGACCACGCCCCTCGTGACGCCGTGCCGGAGGTGACGGTCGAGTTCACCGCGTCCGGCCGCCGGTTCCGGGTCACCCGCTCGCCGGAGTTCCTGAGACCGAAGAAGCGGGGTGACGGCGAGACGAAGTCCCCCGCCCGGGTGGTCCTGCACGAGCAGGTGGGCGGGACCTGGGTCGGCAAGGACACCCGCCACGATGACGTGGCCGCGGTGCTCCGCGAGGTGCTCGGCATGGGCCTGGAGCAGTTCAGCAAGGTGGTGCTGCTGCCCCAGGGGGAGTTTGCCGCCTTCCTGCGGGCCACCCCGGAAGCGCGCCGCGAGGTGCTCGAGCGGCTCTTCGACGTGTCGTCCTACGCCGCGGTCGAGGAGTGGCTTGCCGCCGAGCGACGCCGCACCGGCGACGAGCTGGCCGACCAGCAGCGCGGCCTCGCCACCGACCTCGCCCGCCTCGCCGACGCCGTCGCCGACGCCCCGGTGGAGGCCCTGGCCGACATGCCCGAGTGGCGCGACCTGGAGGCGCACCAGGTCGGGGAGCACTGCCCGCGGTTGCAGGCGCTGCTCGAGGCCCATGCCGCCGAGACCCTCGCGGCCCTCGACGCTGCGACCACGGCCGCCACCACCGCGGCGGCCCGGCAGCAGGAGGCGGAGCAGCTCCTCGCGCTGCAGGCCCGGGCACGGACGGCCACGGCACGGCTGGCCGAGCTGGAGATGGGCGCCGACCTCCACCAGCAGGCCCGCGACGCCCTCGACCGGGCCGCTCGCGCCGCCGCGGTCGGCGGCGAGCTGAGGGCGGTGCAGCGCGCTGACACGGCCCTGGCGGTCGCCGCGTCGACGGTCCGAGTGAGTGGTGACGAGCTGTCCCCGTTCGGGCTGGGCGACCGGGGCCTCGATGCCATGGAGGCCTGGGCTGAGCAGCTGGCGGCTCACGAGGAGGGCCTCGCCGAGGCGGCGCGTCTCGAGCGTGCCCTGGCCGAGCGCACCCGGCGCCGCGCGGCGCTCGCCGCCCAGGCGGTGGCCGCCGAGCAGGCCGCGACGGCCCTCGACGGCAGCGGCACCGAGCTGGAGCGCCGGTGCGCCGAGGCCGAGGCACGTCTGGCCGAGGCGACCTCGGCGGCCGCCTCGCTCGACGGCCTGCGCACCCGCCTGCGCGACGCAGAACGGCTGCTGGGCGTGCGCGTCGAGCACGAGCGAGCTGGGCAGGCCCGGGCCGACCTCGCCGAACAGGCGTCGGCCGCACGGACGACCGAGCAGGAGCGTCGTGAGCACCTGCTCGACCTGCGAGAGGCCCGCCTGGCCAACATGGCCGGTGAGCTCGCCGAGCACCTCTCCCCCGGCGACGCCTGCCCGGTCTGCGGCTCCCACGATCACCCCGACCGCGCGGTCCGCACGGTGGAGGTCGGACCCGACGACGTCGCCGCGGCCGACATGGCCTGGACCGCTGCCCAGCAGCACCACGCGGAGCTGGAGCGGCAGCTGGTCGCCGTCGACACGGCTGCCCAGGCACGTCTGGAGCTGCTCGGCACCCCGCTGCCCGAGGTGGCTGCCCTCGAGGTGGCCGTGTCGGCCGCACGGTCGGAGGCCCGCCGAGTCGAGGAGCTCGCCGCGAGCGTCGGGGCCCTCCAGCACGGGCTCACCGCTGCCCGCACCGAGCGCGAGGAGCTGTCTCGGCGGGCCGAGTCGCTCCGCGCCGACGCCGTCAGCGCCCGATCGGCCCTCGAGGAGATCGGGCGGGCCGACACCCAGGACCGCGAGACCCTCGAGTCTCTGGTCGACACCCACACGCGTCTCTGCCCCTGCGCCACGGTCCAGGACGGCGACCGCGGCGCGGCCGCTGACGGCGAGTCCGTGGCGGCAGACGCCCTGGCCGTCCACCGGCGGACCCTCCAAGCGGCACAGCGCCACGTCGCCGCCCTCCGCACCCTGGCCGCCGCCGAGGAGGCGCGCGAGGCCGCTGCCGAGGCGCTGGCGACCTCCCTGGCCGAGCAGGGCTTCGCCGACGCGGCCGAGGCGCAGGGCGCCGAGCTCCCCGCCCCCGAGAAGGCACGCCTGCAGCAGCTGTGCGAGGAGTACGTCCGGGCGCGCACCGAGGCGCAGGCCGTGCTCGCCGACCCCGAGGTCCAGACAGCCACCGCGCTCGACGCTCCCGACGTGGAGGCCCTGCGGGGGGTCGCTGCCGCCGCGCACACGGAGCTGCTCCAGGCCAAGGACGCCGAGACCCTCGCCCGGCGCACCCTGACCGCGGTCTCACGCCTGCAGGCCGGCCTGGTCCGACGGTGCGAGGAGCTCGGCCCGCTCGCCGAGCGGCATGCCCTCGTGCGCGACCTCGCCGACACCTTCGCGGGCACCGGCGGCAACAACGCCCTGCGGATGCGCCTGTCTGCCTTCGTCCTCGCCGCTCGCCTCGAGAAGGTGGCCGAGCTCGCCAACGAGCGGCTGGCCGTCATGGGCGACGGCCGCTACCGGCTCCAGCACTCCGACGACCTCGCGGCGCGCGGCGCCCGCAGCGGGCTCGGGCTTCGCGTGCAGGACCTCTGGACGGGCCAGACCCGCGACACCTCCACCCTGTCGGGCGGCGAGGCGTTCATGGCCTCGCTCGCCCTCGCGCTCGGCCTCGCCGACGCGGTGCGGGAGGAGTCGGGCGGGTTCGACCTGCAGACGCTGTTCGTCGACGAGGGGTTCGGCACCCTCGACGACGAGAGCCTCGAGCAGGTCATGGGTGTCCTCGACGGCCTGCGGGAGGGTGGCCGCGCCGTCGGCGTGGTCAGCCACGTCGCCGAGCTGCGCACGCGCATCCCCTGCCAGGTGACCGTGCACAAGACCGAGAGCGGCTCCTCGGTGCGGGTCAGCCTCGGCACCGGGAGCGAGTCGGCGGCCTGAGGTCTCCCCCAGGCCGCCGGACGTGACGCACCGGATCCGCCTTGGGGCCCGGGGCGCGACTTCCTACTCGGAGAACGCCTCCGGCGGCGGGCACGAGCACACCAGGTGCCGGTCGCCGTACGCGCCGTCGATGCGGCTGACCGGCGGCCAGTACTTGTCACCGGCGTCGACACCGACCGGGAAGGCGGCCGCCGAGCGCTCGTAGGGGTACTCCCACTTGCCGGCCAGCGCCGCGGCGGTGTGCGGGGCGTTGCGGAGCATGCTGTCGGCCAGCGGCACCTCGCCCGCCTCCACCTCGGCGATCTCGCCGCGGATGGCGACCATCGCGTCGCAGAACCGGTCGAGCTCGTAGAGGTCCTCGCTCTCGGTCGGCTCCACCATGAGCGTGCCGGCCACCGGGAACGACATGGTCGGCGCGTGGAAGCCGTAGTCGATGAGCCGCTTGGCGACGTCGTCGACGGTCACGCCGGTGCGCTTGGTCAGCTCGCGCAGGTCGAGGATGCACTCGTGGGCGACGATGCCCTCGTGCCCGGAGTAGAGCACCGGGTAGTGCTCCCGCAGGCGCGCGGCGACGTAGTTGGCGTTGAGCACCGCGACCTGGGTGGCGCGGGTGAGCCCGGCGCCGCCCATGAGCCGCACGTAGGCCCACGAGATCGGCAGGATGCTCGCCGATCCGTAGGGCGCCGCCGAGATCGGTCCCACGCCGGTCTCCGGCCCGGCCTCGGGGGCCAGCGGGTGGTTCGGCAGGTGGGGGGCGAGGTGCGCGCGGACGGCGACCGGACCCACACCGGGGCCACCGCCGCCGTGCGGGATGCAGAACGTCTTGTGCAGGTTCAGGTGCGAGACGTCGGCGCCGAACTGGCCCGGCTGGGCCAGGCCCACGAGGGCGTTGAGGTTCGCGCCGTCGACGTAGACCTGACCACCCGCCTCGTGCACGAGACCGCACAGCTCGGTGATGGTGTCCTCGAACACGCCGTGCGTCGACGGGTAGGTGACCATGATCGCGGCCAGCTGGTCGCGGTGCTGGTCGACCTTGGCGCGCAGGTCGTCCATGTCGATGTCGCCGCCGGCGGCCGTCTTGACCACGACCACCTTCATGCCGGCCATGACGGCGCTGGCGGCGTTGGTGCCGTGCGCGCTGGCGGGGATGAGGCAGATGTTGCGCTCGCCCTGCCCGTTGTCGCGGTGGTAGGCCCGGATCGCGAGCAGGCCGGCCAGCTCGCCCTGCGACCCGGCGTTGGGCTGCAGCGAGACGGCGTCGTAGCCGGTGATGGTGCACAGCCACGAGGCGAGGTCGTCGATCAGCCCGCGGATGCCCTCGGTCTGGCTCGCCGGCGCGAACGGGTGGAGCCCGGCGAACTCCGGCCAGGTGACCGCCTGCATCTCGGTGGTGGCGTTGAGCTTCATCGTGCACGAGCCCAGCGGGATCATGCCGCGGTCGAGCGCGAAGTCGCGGTCCGCCAGGCGCCGCAGGTAGCGCAGCATCGAGGTCTCGCTGCGGTGGGCGTGGAAGATCGGGTGGGTGAGGTAGTCGCTGGTGCGCACGAAGGACCCGTCCCACTGAGGTGCCGCCACCTCGACGGAGCCGCGCCCCACGACGCCGAAGGCGGCCCAGACCGCCTCGAGGTCGTTCAGCGTGGTCGTCTCGTCGGTGCTCACCGACACGTGGTCGGCATCGACGCGCCACAGGTTGACCCCGCGGTTCGCGGCCTCCCGGACGACCTCGTCGGCCCGGCCGGGCACGAAGACCGTGACGGTGTCGAAGTAGGTCGACGTGCGGACGTCCACGCCCTCCTCCACCAGCCCCTCGGCGAGGGTGCGGGCGTGTGCGTGGGTGCGGCGGGCGATCGCCGCCAGGCCCTCGGGGCCGTGATACACGGCGTACATCGACGCCATCACGGCGAGCAGCACCTGCGCGGTGCAGATGTTGGAGGTCGCCTTCTCGCGGCGGATGTGCTGCTCACGGGTCTGCAGCGCGAGCCGGTAGGCGGGGGCTCCGTCGGCGTCGACCGACACCCCGACGAGCCGACCGGGTAGGGAGCGCTCGAGGCCGGCGCGCACGCTCATGTAGCCGGCGTGCGGACCGCCGAAGCCCATCGGCACGCCGAACCGCTGGGTGGTGCCCACCGCCACATCGGCGCCCCACTCCCCGGGCGGCGTGGCGAGGGTGAGGGCGAGCAGGTCGGCGGCAGCAGTGACGAGGGCGCCCAGCTCGTGCGAGGCCTCGGTGACGGCGCGCCAGTCGCGCAGCTCGCCGTCGGCACCGGGGTACTGCACGAGCACGCCGAAGACGTCGCGCCCACCGGCGGCCTCGCGCAGCGCGTCGGCGCTGGTGACCTCGGCGAGGTCGCTCACGACGACGTCGAGGCCGAGCGGCACGGCCCGGGTCCGCATGACGGCCAGGGTCTGGGGGAACACGTGCTGGTCCACCACGAGCACGGCGTCGGCGCCGACCTTGCTGGCGCGGCGCATCAGGGTCATCGCCTCGGCGGCGGCGGTGCCCTCGTCGAGCAGCGACGCACCGGCCGTCGGGAGGCCCGTGAGGTCGGCCACCATGGTCTGGAAGTTCAGCAGTGCCTCGAGGCGGCCCTGGGAGATCTCCGGCTGGTACGGCGTGTAGGCGGTGTACCAGGCCGGGTTCTCGAGCACGTTCCGCTGGATCACCGCGGGCGTGACGGTGTCGTAGTAGCCGAGGCCGATCATCGACGTGTGCACCTGGTTGCGGGCGGCGACGGCGCGCAGCTCCTCGACTACGGCCGCCTCGGAGTCGGCGGGGTCGATGTGCAGGGCGCGGTCGGACCGGATGGCGCCGGGCACGGCGACGTCGGCGAGGGACTCCAGCGACTGCTGGCCGACCACCGAAAGCATCTGGGCCACGTCCTCCTCGGACGGGCCGATGTGCCGGGCGACGAACTCGGGGAGGACGGGGTGGGACATGAGGCTCCTGACACAGGGTGCGATGATCACACAAGGTGCTGCAAGGGACGCCTCCCCATCTGTCACGGCGAGGCCGCCGCTCCAGAGGTGCCTGATCCGCGCGGTCCTGGCGCCTGAGAGGTTCCGGGGAGTTTGCCCCTTCGGCGCCCCGTCCGGCCGTCGTGCGACAGCCTGGCGGGGACTCTCCCGCGCGGGGTGATCAGCGGTTCCAATCTACATGACCAAGCCCCCCGTGCCGGGCGGCACGAGGGGCTTGGTCGAGGGTGCGGTGTCGAGGCGTGCGGTGCCGACCGGTCGGTCAGGCCAGCCGGGCCTGGCGGCGGGCCCTGAGCTCGTCGTCGGGGTGGGCAGCGAGGGTCTCGTCCTCGGCGCGCTCGCTGGGGAGCTCGGCGAGCTCGCCCTCGACCTCGCGCCAGACGCGGCCGACCGCGATGCCGAAGACCCCCTGGCCGCCCTGGACGAGGTCGATGACCTCGTCGGCGGAGGTGCACTCGTAGACGGAGGCGCCGTCGCTCATCAGCGTGATCTGGGCGAGGTCCTCGACGCCGCGCTCGCGCAGCGCCTGGATCGCCACGCGGATCTGCTGGAGGGAGACGCCGGTGTCGAGCAGCCGCTTGACCACCTTGAGCACGAGGATGTCCCGGAAGCCGTAGAGGCGCTGCGTGCCGGAGCCGGTGGCGCCGCGGACCGAGGGCTCGACCAGGCCGGTGCGCGCCCAGTAGTCGAGCTGCCGGTAGGTGATGCCGGCAGCCTTGCAGGCGGTGGGGCCGCGGTAGCCGATGTCCTCGCTCAGCTCGGGCAGGTCGTCCGTGAACAACAGGCCCTGCGCTGCGACCGGCACCGTCGTCTGGCCGGGCTGGGGCTTCCCAGTGGGGTTCACGGCGCTCACCTCCTGTGTAACTACACTGCTCGTATTACGGGACTCCACTGACGGTACGGCTGCACAACGCAGCACGTCAACGACCTGTGGAGGCTTCGGCTCCGGCGTGTCGCGCCGCGGGAGGCCACTCTCGAGGTCCAGTCGAGGGTTATGGTTCCTCCGTCTGACCGGGCTCCTCCGGGCGTTGGAAGTCCTCGGCGGACACGTGGTCGAGGAACTCCTTGAACTTCTCGACCTCGTCGTCCTCCTCGGGTGCCATCGCGACCCCGGCCTCCTCCAGGAGGCTCTCGCCGGCGATGATCTCGGTGCCGGTGCGCAGCGCCAGGGCGATGGCGTCGGAGGAGCGCGAGGAGATCTCGACCTTGCCGTCGAAGACGAGGGCGGCGTGGAAGACGCCGTCCTTGAGCTCCACGATGCGGACCTCCGTGAGGCGGTGCCCCAACCCCTCGACGACGTTCTTGAGCAGGTCGTGCGTCAGCGGGCGCGGAGGCTCGATGCCCTGCTGGGCGTAGGCGATCGCGGTCGCCTCGGCGGCACCGATCCAGATCGGCAGGTAGCGGTCCCCACCACGCTCGCGCAGCAGGACGATCGGGTGGTTGGTGGGCATCTCGACCCGGACGCCGAGGACGTCAAGTACCTTCACTCCCCCACCGTACCCCGCACGCCGACGCGCGTCTCAGGCCCGGCGGAGCCCGTCCTTCACCAGTGCGGTGTGCAGTGCGATGCAGAGCCGGAGCACCTCCGGGGTCGGGTCCTCCTTGGCCGCCTGCCCCGGCCTGCCGCGCATCGGGGCGGCCACCTGCTGCACCAGCCCGATCTCCCGGTCGGCCGCGGTGCGGAAGGGCCTCAGGTGCCGCGGCTCGATGCCGTATGCCGCGAGGCCGGCGGCCGCGTGGGCGATGCCCAGGGCCGCCTCGCCGTAGTGCCCGTCGGCGTCGGTGCGCAGCAGCCCGAAGGTGTCGAGGGCGTCCATGGTGGCCGCGTCGAGCCCGGCCGAGGCGGCCAGCTCGTCGCGGGTGAGCCTCAGCGTGGTCGTGCGCGTCAGCTCCGCGGCGGTCGGCACGTCCTCGTCGGGGCGTGGTTTCGGGGGCTGCGGCCGGACCGTCTCGGCGCCCTCCCCGACCGGCGTCAGTCCCCGGTCGAGGGCGTCGAGCGACTCGCGGATCACCTTGAGCGGCCAGAAGCGGTCACGCTGCGCGGTAAGGATGTACCGCAGCCGCTCGAGGTCCTCGTCGGAGAAGTGCCGGTACCCCGAGGGCGTCCGCTCGGGCGTGACGAGGCCCTCGGCCTCGAGGAACCGGATCTTGGAGATGCTGATGTCCGGGAACTCGGGCTTGAGCGCCTCGAGCACCGCGCCGATGGTCATCGCGCGGCTCGCCCTGCGGGCAGTCACCTGTCGTCGGGTAGGGCTGTCGTCAGGGCGCTCAAGCCTTGCCGGCGTAGAAGACCAGCCGGAACTTGCCGATCTGGACCTCGTCGCCGGTCTTGAGCGCCACCTCGTCGATGCGCTCCCGGTTGACGTAGGTGCCGTTGAGCGACCCGACGTCGCGCACGACGAAGGTGTCGCCCTCGCGACGGAAGACGGCGTGCTTGCGCGACACCGTGACGTCGTCGAGGAAGATGTCGCTGTCCGGGTGTCGCCCCGAGGCCACCTCGTCGTCGTCGAGGAGGAACCGCGCGCCGGTGTTCGGGCCCCGCAGCACGACGAGCAGCGCGGTGCCCGCACGCAACGCGTCGACGGTCGCCTGGTCAGCCTTGCTGAGGGTGACCTCGGCCTCCGTGCCCGTCTCGATCTGCTCCAGGCCGCTGATGCCGGGAAGGCGCATCGTCGTGGGCTCGTGGGCGCGCGAGGCCTGCTCCTCGTGCTCGCTGCCAGTCATCTGCCGGGCTCCTCGTCTCGTCTCGTCCACGCGGTTCTAGCAAAACACAAAAGGTAGGTGATGCCCCTACCCTGCCGCAGGTATTTCACCCGCGCGCCCCGGCCCGCCTCAGCCGAGCTGTTCGCGGTAGGCCGCCTGGTCCATGAGGGCCTCCACCGCCGCGAGGTCGTCGACCTTGAGCTCGTACATCCAGCCCTCGCCGTACGGGTCGGTGTTCACCAGCTCCGGGGTCGCGTCGAGCGCTTCGTTGACGGCGGTCACCTCGCCGGCGAGCGGGGAGTAGAGGTCGCTCACCGACTTCGTGGACTCGACCTCACCGCACGCGTCACCCGCGGCAACCGTGTCACCCACCGTGGGGAGGCTGACGTAGACCACGTCGCCGAGGGCGTCCTGGGCGAACGAGGTGATGCCCACGCGGACGACCCCGCCGTCGCCGGTGCGCACCCACTCGTGCTCGGCGGTGTAGCGCAGGTCCTCGGGGTACTCCAGCTCGCTCATGGTTCTCCTCGTCGAGAGTGCGGTGTGCTCACTTGCCCGCGCCTGTGGCGGCTGGGACGGGGCGAGCGTACTGAGGCTCTTCGAGGGTGTGCAACGCAGTGATGGAGACCTGGTCGCGCTGGTCGACGGTGGAGACGGCTCCGAGGCGCCGCACGGACTCGTTCACGCCACCGGGGATGTCCATCGCCGAGGCCATGGTGGCGCTCCCGCCGATGGCCTTGATGACGTAGGGCGACTTCACCAGGGTGCCGCTCACCTCCACCCCGTTCGGCGTGTCGGTGAAGTAGGTGTCGGCGACGACCCGCACCGAGCCGATCTGCACGGCCTCGGCACCGGCGTCGCGCAGCTCCTGGAGGGCGTCGAGGAGCAGCGCGCTGGTCACCTTGCCGGACGGGTCGTCGATGGTGAGGACGATCCCCGGACCCTCCGCCGGGGCCGTGCCGGCGAGGATGCCGAGGGTGTCGAGCCGCTGCTGGGCCGCCCGCAGCGCCTCCGCGCTGCTGTTGGCGCCCCCCTCGAGCCGGTCACGGGTGAGCTCGAGGGCGCGGGCGTCGTTGCCCAGCCGGGCGGCGTCCTGGGTGACGTCGTCGAGGATGCGGACGAGCTCGTCCTCGCGCAGCTGCTCGAGGCCCTGCTGCTGGGTCTGCTGCACCTGGGTCGCGAGCGCGAAGCCGAGCACGATCGCCAGGAGCGCGGCGAACAGGTTGGCTCGCGTGGCCCGGGGGCGGGCCATGCGGAACATGGTGCGCCACGAGCTCTGCTCCGGCGCGGGTGTCGAGGGGCTCGTCGGTTCCGGCGTCGGCGTGGAGGGACCCGTCGGCTCGGGGCCGGTCTGCTTCGTCGGCTCGGGGGGCTGGGTCATGCGCGGAAGAGGTGCCGGCGGATGGAGGCGACGTTGGAGAAGATCCGCACGCCGAGGACGACCACGACGCCGGTGGACAGCTGCGAACCCACCCCGAGCTGGTCACCGAGGTAGACGATGAACGCGGCGACGACGACGTTGGCGAGGAACGACACGACGAACACCTTGTCGTTGAAGATGCCGTCGAGCACGGCCCGGACCGCGCCGAACACCGCGTCGAGCGCCGCGATCACGGCGATGGGCAGGTACGGCTGGAGCCACAGGGGCACCTCCGGCTGCAGGAACAGGCCGATGAGGATGCCGCCGATGAGGCCGAGGACCGGGATCACTGTGCTGGCTCCGTGCTGTCGGGGGTGTCGGTGGAGGTGCTGCTGCCGGTGGAGGTGCTGTCGGTCGCGGTGCCCGAGCCGGTCGTGCCGGTCGTCCCGGTCGTCGCGGAGCCCGTCGCGCCCGCGCCGCCCTGGGGCGCGGAGGCACCCCTCGGCACGGTCGCGTACCGCGTGCTCAGCGAGGTGGCTGCGGGGACGGTTAGCTGCTTGGACGTCGCCATGGTGACACGGACCCCGTAGTTGTCCTGGAGGGCTCGCACGTAGGACCCGCCGGCGCTCTCGGCGAAGTTCGCCTCGAGGTCGGGCGACCCGATCGCCCTGAGGACGTAGGGGCGGGTCAGCGGCCGGTAGTTGACCAGGATGGCCTCGCCCGCGAAGCGGATCGCGGACCGGGCGGTGAGGCGCTGACCGTTGATGGCCACCGCCTCGGCCCCGGCCTCCCAGAGCCCGTTGGCCACGATCTGCAGGTCCTTGGAGAGCACCTTGCCGTCATCGGCCGCGGACTGGGTGCGCGGGTTGCCGTCGGCGCTGTTGACGCCCTGCTTGCGCGCGTCGTCGAGCGTGACGGTGAGGCCCGGCCCGGTGGCTGCGGCCGAGCCGGTGACGAGCGCCAGCGAGGACAGGCGAGCCGACAGGTCGCCCTGTCCGCCGAGGGCGTTCGCCTGCAGACGGTCGATCTGGGCCTGCAGCGCCTGCACCTGGTGGGCGTTCTGGTCGGCCGTTGCCCGGCGAGCCTCGATCTGCGAGACCAGGTCGGCCCGGGCTCGCGTGGCCGTGGTGCCGCGATGGCCCAGCGAGACGGCGCCCACGGCGAAGACCAGTCCCATCACGAGCACCGCGACGAGCACGGCGGGGGTGGCGGTGCTGGTGGCCGGCGGGAGGCCGGCTGCGGCGCGACGTTCGGCCGCGGCGGCATACCCGGGGTCCAGGGGGCGCTCCATCATGGAGGTCAGGAGCGTCATCGACTCGTCGGGGCGTCGCCCCGGCAGGGTGGTCTGCGGCGCGGGGGTGCGGTGCGAGGTGTGCGGCGTCATCACGCCACCGCGGCTGCTCGAGCGCTCGTGACCACCTGACGGGCCTGGACGATGTACATCACCCCGGCCAGCCAGTAGAGGCACGTGCCCCACCACGCGAACGCCCACCCGATGGGGAGCGCCCACTCGGCGAAGGTGCTCTGGCCCACGCCCAGGAGCAGCAGCGGGAACGCGTAGAGCAGGTTGAAGGTGGCGGCCTTCCCGACGAAGTGGACCGGCAGCCCGGTCTGCCCGTAGCGCTTGATGACCGCGAGCACCACGGCCAGGAGCACCTCACGGGTGACGAGGACCGCCACCAGCCACCACGGGATCACGTCGCGCCACGCGAGGCCGAAGAGCGTCGTGGCGATGTAGAGGCGGTCGGCCAGCGGGTCGAGCAGCTGGCCCACCCGCGAGACCAGGCCGAAGTGCCGCGCGATCTTGCCGTCGAGGTAGTCGCTGATCCCCGACAGCATCAGGGTGACCAGGGCGATGATGTCGTGCTCGGCGAGGATGGCCCACAGGAAGACCGGCACGCCTACGAGGCGGAGCATCGACAGGACGTTGGGCACGGTGAGCACACGGTCGGTGACGACCGGCTCCCCCGGGCTCGCCGTCGTCTGATCGCCCTCACGCACCACGGCAAGAGCCTATGCGGTGCGGGGGCCTTCGCCGTACCCGGCTCGCCCGGGCGCCGGAGGGTCACCGGTTCCGTAGAGTCGCGGCATGGACGACCCCCTCCTGGTGCCGACCCTGGCCGACCTGCGGCGCCGGCGCGGCCTGAAGTGGCGGCTGTACGGCCAGGAGGTGCTGCCGTTGTGGGTGGCCGAGATGGACGTCCTGCCACCGGAGCCGGTCACCCGGGCCGTCACCGACGCCATGGCGCTCGGCGACACCGGCTACCCGTGGGCGCCCGACTACGTGGACGCCGTCGCCGACTTCGCCGGGCGTCGCTGGGGCTGGGCACCGGAGCCGGCCCGCACCCGGCTGGTGCCGAACGTCATGCTCGGGATCAGCGAGGTGCTGCGCCTGCTCACCGGCCCGGGGGACGCAGTCGTGGTCAACTGCCCCGTTTACCCGCCGTTCTACGCGTTCGTGCGCAACCTGGGGCGCCGCGTAATCGAGGCGCCGCTCGGCCCAGATGGACGGATCGACCTCCAGAGCCTGGCCTCGGCGTTCGGCGACGCGCGCCGCGACGACGGTCGCGCGGCATACCTGCTCGCCAGCCCGCACAACCCGACCGGCGTCGTGCACACCGAGCAGGAGCTCACGGCCGCGGGCGAGCTGGCGGCCGAGCACGGTGTCCGCGTCGTGGTGGACGAGATCCACGCCCCGCTCGTCCACGCCCCTCACCGCTTCGTGCCCTACCTGTCGCTACCGGTGGGAGCCAGGGCGTTCTCGGTCTTCTCCGCGAGCAAGGGGTTCAACCTGGCCGGTCTCACCTCGGCAGTGGCGATGGCCGGTGAGGAGGCCGCGTTTGACCTCGCCGCCATGCCGGAGGAGGTGGCGTTCGGCGCCAGCCACGTCGGCTCGATCGCCCAGGCGGCTGCCCTGCGGGAGGGTGACGAGTGGCTCGACGCGCTGCTCGGGGGCCTCGACCGCAACCGTCAGCTGCTGCACGAGCTGCTGTCCGACCAGCTGCCCGGGGTCGGCTACCGCATCCCCGAGGGCACCTACCTGGCCTGGCTCGACTTCCGGCCGCTCGCACTGGGCGACGACCCCGCCGGGTTCCTCCGTGAGCAGGCCAAGGTGGCGCTCAGCCCCGGGCCCGACTTCGGCACCGGAGGTGCCGGGCACGCCCGGCTGAACTTCGCCACCTCCCCCGCCGTGCTCACCGAGGCGGTCGAGCGGATGGCACGTGCGGTGGGTGACCGGACGAGCGCTGCCGGCGACGCCGACTAGCGCGGACCAACGCCGACGTCAGGGTCGTGCGCGACCCCTGGAGCGGCGGTGGCCCGCCTCAGCCGCTCGGCCAGCTCGGCCACCGCGGTCTCGACCTCCGGGCCACCCACCACCCGCAAGGCGTGGGGCACGGACGCCAGCTGCGCGGCATACCAGCGGGGGTTGCTCGTGCTGCCGACCAGCCGCGTCGCCTGCTCCCCCAGCGCCTCCAGCCGCCCGAGCCCACGCGGCACGCAGCGGCCGGCATCCGTCAGGGGCGCCTCGACGACGACCTCGACGTCGTACTCCCAGCCGATGGCCAGGTGCTCCTCCAGGAGCGCCACCGGGTCGAGGTCCGGCGGGGGTGTGAAGGTGTCGTCGAGCGCCTCGACCGAGCGCACCCGGTCGACCCGGTAGGCGCGCAGCGCGTCGGCGGCGAGCGACCGGCAGACGAGGTACCAGCGCCCGTGACGGACGACCACGGCCCACGGCTCGACCTCCATGACCCACTCGGAGCCGGCCTCCGAGCGGTAGTCGAGGCGCACCCGGTGGTGCGTGGAGCAGGCCTGCACCAGGGCACTCGTCGTGCCGGGGTCCGGACGGGCCGCCCCGCGGTCCGGTGCCGGGGCGGTGTTCCGGCGCACCGCCTCGGCCTGGCGGGCCACCGGCTCGGGCAGCGCCCGCACGATCTTGCCCAGCGCGCTGCCCACCGGGTCGCTCGGGTCGCTGGCGGCGTGGTGCCCGTCGAGCACCGCCATGACCAGGCCCAGGGCCTCGGTCGCGGTGAACACCAGCGGTGGGAGCCGCAGGCCGCGGCCCACGCGGTAGCCGCCGTAGGGTCCCCGCACCGACTCGATGGGTATGCCGGCCTCCCGCAGCAACGCGACGTAGCGCCGGGCTGCGCGCTCCGAGACGCCGAGCTTCTCCCCCAGTCGCTGCGCCGTGACGCCGGGGCTGTCCTGCAGCAGCTGGAGGCACAGGAGGGCGCGGGCCGTGGGGCTCGACTCGTCCATGCGCGAACCCTGCCACAGATGCGGAAGTCTTCCGTCCGGAACCGCTTCTACCGTGTCGGCATGACGTCGACAGACAGCGCAGACAGGGCCACCGCATCCGACACGCATGACCCAGGGAGCGTCACGGGCACGACCGCCTGGACACCGGACCCGTGGGAGCCTCCTCTCGCCGGCACCGAGGCGGAGGCCCTGCTCGGCGCCCTCGACCGGTTGCGCACGACGTTCCGCTGGAAGGCCTCGGGGCTGGATGCCGCCGGGCTGCGGACGCGCGTCGGCGCGTCGACCCTGACGCTCGGCGGGCTGCTCAAGCACCTTGCCGTCGTCGAGGACTTCCACTTCACCGTGAAGATGCGCGGGGAGCCGCTCGGGGCTCCGTGGGACTCGACCGGTTGGGACGGCAGCGGTGACTGGGACTTCACGTCAGCCGCCGAGGACTCACCGGAGCAGCTCTACGCCCTGTGGGACGGGGCCGTCGAGCGCTCCCGTGCCCGGGTTGCCGCCGCGCTGGCCGACGGTGGGCTCGACCAGCCGGTCCACGCCTCGGCCCCGGACGGCCGGCACGCGAACCTGCGCCGGCTGGTCTGCGACCTGATCGAGGAGTACGGCCGCCACACCGGCCACGCCGACCTGCTGCGCGAGGCCGTCGACGGCGTGGTCGGCGAGGACCCGCCGCAGGGCTGGCACGCCTGATCCCTCGTGCAGGACTGCCGGCGCGAGGGCAGGTCGACGACCCGCCCTCGCGCCGGCGGCCGTCAGCTGTCGGTGATCGAGAAGTCGGTGAAGTTCCAGGTCGCCGGGGAGCCGCCGGTGTCGACGATCTCCACGCCGTAGCAGATCTGGTCGACCGTGGAGCTGGAGGCGACTCGACCCTGGGCCACGAGGTAGCTGAGCATGGCCTTGATGTCGACGGTGCCCGACGTGAGGCGGGCGCCGTTCGAGGGCACGAACGCGATGTAGCCGTTGCCGCTGGTGGCGTAGACGTCCCAGCTGTGGCCGCCGAGGCTCACACCCGTCGCGAACCGGGACCCGGCCGGGACCTGCTTCTGGTTGTCGGTCCAGATCATGACCTCGTCGTTCGGCACGCCGTTGAGCCACAGGTCGTAGGCGACGTCGTAGATGCCGGTGCCCGGCGAGGTGGCCGCGAAGGTCGACGTCAGCTTCGAGAAGCTCGAGATGGTGCGGCCCGAGTAGTCCTTGTGGACGTTGGGGTAGGTCTTCACCGCGCCGTCACCGTTGTTGGTGGCCGTGCCGATGTGGTTCCAGGAATGGTAGGAGCACACCTGCGTGGTGCCCTTGGTGCCGGGGTAGCTGGCGGCGTTCCAGAGGTTGTTGTGGACGTAGTAGCCGCCGTCGGTGATGCCGCCGTTCGGGTCGCTCGTCGTGAAGTACGGGTTGGTGCAGACCGAGCCGGCCGGGGTGGTGGTCGTCGACGTCGGTGACGACGTGGTGCTGGTGGTCGAGGTCGGGCTGGTCGTGCTGGACGTCGACGTGGTGCTCGTGCTGCTCGTGGTCGACGTCGGGCTGGAGGTCGTGCTCGTCGTCGACGTCGGGCTGGACGTCGTGCTCGTCGTCGACGTCGGGCTGGACGTCGTGCTCGTCGTCGAGGTCGGGCTGGTGGTGGTGGACGACGTCGAGGTGGACGTGGTGCCCGTGGTCGTCAGCACGCGGTCGGTGCCGTACGTCGTCCCAGCCGCCGAGGTGGCCACCAGCCGGAAGTGGTAGCTGGTACCGGGAGCCAGTCCCGTGACGCCTTCGCTGAAGGCCTTGGACGAGTTGCCGCTGCCCACGGAGCGAGCGGGCGTGGTCGAGCCGTACCTCGTGCTCGTGCCCCACTCGAAGTGGGCGGTGGTGGACGTGCGGCGTGGGTTGACGGTGCCGTTGAGGGTCGCAGACGTGTCGGTGACGGCGGTTGCGTCCGCCGTCTTGACGACCGGTGGTCGGCCGGATGTGGTGGCCGCGTTCGCCGGACCGAGCACGCCGAGAGCGACGAGCCCGGCGAAGGTGAGAAGGGCGACAACGCTGGCCACGAGATGGCGTGGCTTCACGGTGGCGACCAGAGGGCTTTGCTTCACAGGGGCCTCCTGAGGGGTGATCTGAGTCGTGTCACCGGCCGGCGTGGCCCCTGCTCACCGAGACATCCGCGATAGACCACCACAAGAGGGGCAAGGAAGACAAGTCGGGAACGGTCCGCGGACACGTGCTCCGCGTCCGTGACGGCGGCCCCGTCGCCACCGCTGCAGTCGATCGGTGGGGCCGGTCCAAGGGCTCCCGGCATGCGGGCCATTGGCCCCTGAGCCGTCCGCGGGAGGCGCGGGACAGTCGTGAGGCAAGCGCTCGGAGGGGTGGCAGACGGAGAGGTAGCAGCAGATGACGACCGATGCGGCCAACCCGGCACCGGCCGGCCCCGGGACCGGGGAACGTTCCACCGAGCCGACGCGTGGTCGCGCGGTGCTGCTGACGCTGATCCTGGTGGCTGCCGTCGCGAACCTGAACCTCTCGGTGGCCAACGTGGCGCTACCGGACATCGGGAAGACGTTCGGCTCCTCCCAGACCGTGCTCGACCTGGTGGCGGTGGGCTACTCGCTCGGCCTCGCCGCCTCCGTGCTGTGGTTCGGCGCGCTCGGTGACCGCCACGGACGCAAGCTGATGATCCTCGGCGGGATGTTTCTGTCGATACCGGCCTGCCTGGTCGCGGCATACGCGCCGTCCGACGCCGTGCTCTTCGGCGCGCGAGTCGTAGGAGGCCTCTCCGCAGGCATGGCCTACCCCACCACCCTGGCGTTGATCACGGCGCTGTGGAGCGGTCCCGCCAGGACCCGGGCCATCGCGCTGTGGTCGGCGTTGGGCGGCGGCATCGCGGCCCTGGGGCCCATGGTCTCCGGCCTTCTCCTGCAGCGGTTCTGGTGGGGCTCGGTCTTCCTCGTCACCCTGCCGCTGGCCGTGCTCGCCCTGGCGCTGACCTGGAGGCTCGTGCCCGCCCATGTGTACGAGACGACCGAACGAGTCGACAACCTCGGCGGCGTGCTGTCGGCCGTGTCGATCGGCGCCCTCGTCGTGGCCATCAACTTCGTCACCGTTGCGAACCTGAGGACCGCAGCACTCGTGCTGATGGCCGTCGCGCTCCTCGGCCTGGCGCTGTTCGTCGTCCGGCAGCGCCGCGCCGCCAACCCGCTCTACGACCTCGCCGTCGCCCGGCGCCGGACCTTCTGGGTGGCGGCCTGTGCCGGGATCATCGTGTTCGGCTCGTTGATGGGCATCTCGTTCGTCAACCAGCAGTACCTCCAGAACGTCCTCGACTACTCCAGCCTCAACGCCGGCCTGGCCATCCTCCCCGCCGTCGTCTTCATGGTGCTGGTGGCGCCACACTCGGCGACCCTCGTCGAGCGCATGGGCTCTCGTGCAACGCTCCTCGCGGGCCAGACGCTGCTTGCGCTCGCCTTCGTCGGCATGCTGCTGCTCTGGAAGCAGGGGTCCGCCTACTGGCAGGTGGCCATACCGCTGTGCCTCATGGGAGCGGGGGTGGGCCTGGCGGGGACGCCGTCGTCGAACTCGCTGACCGGGTCCGTACCGGTCACCCGGGCCGGAATGGCATCCGGCACCGCGGACCTGCAACGCGACCTCGGCGGCGCGTTCATGACCTCCGTCTTCGGCGCGCTGCTCACAGCGGGATACGCCTCTGCGATGGGCAACGCGATCGCGGCGTCCGGCCAGGACGTGACGTCCTCGACCCAGAACACCCTCCAGATGTCCTATGCCAGCGCCGCGGACCTCGCGAGCCAGCACCCCCAGTACGCACAGCAGATCATCGCGGCGGCCAAGCAGTCCTTCCTGCAGGGGGACCAGTGGGCGTACGTCGCAGGACTCGTGGCCGTGGTCGCGGGCGCAGCCCTGGTGTTCCTCGCCTTCCCCCACAAGGAGCAGGAGGCGCAGATGCGATCGGAGTACGTCGCGGAGGACGAAGCCGTCGCGCCGCGCAGCTGAGCGGCCCGCGCGAAACACAGCCCCCGAACCAGTGGGAGGTGGGGTGGGCCCCACGGAGACGGGTTGTGCCGTTCCTTCCCGTCCAGTCGCCACCTCGCCTACGGTTTGCCCTGTGCGGTGGCCGACCTGGGTGGACGAGAGCGGACGACCGCGCCTGCTCGAGCACGACCGACCACCAGGCGAGGCAGCACCGGGCCCCGTCATGGCCAGCATCGCAGCGGTGATGGGACTTGCCACCGTCGTGATGTTCGCCGTGATAGTCGCTGATTCGTCGCAGACGCTCTTCACGCGGGTGTGTGCCCTGGCGGGCGGCTTCCTCGTGGCAACGGGTTCCCTGCGGATCGTCGTGACCTGGCACTGGTACCGCGGCCGTCGGTCAGCGTTCGAACACCGCTCCTAAGCCGGGGTGGGGTGGCGCGATCGCCCGCCGACGCCCGCACGTTTGGGCGGACTAACCGGGGCCCGCTCCGATGCCGAACTGACCGGCCCCGTAGGCGCGCGCATGTGCCCAGGCTTCGGCCGCCGGATCGGTGTCGCGACCGCGGACACCGCCGTGGTCGACGCCGGCGTCCGCCGGTGCCGGGTCCTCACCGTCCCAGTCGCCATAGCCGGCGAACAGGCCGAACGCGGCGTCTGACGCCACAACCCGCTCCGCCAGCGCGTGCAAGACCTGGGGGGCGCAGGCCCGGCGAAAGTCGCCAGGGGCTCGCCGCTCTCCGCGCACGAGCAGACGCGCCACCGCCGTGGTGTCCTCCGGGCTCAGCCGGTCACCGGCGACGAACGCCTCCTGAACCGCACGGAGCACGGCTTCCCGACCGCTGTGGTCGAGCCTCTCGAGCGCCTCGTGATGAGCGACCTGCAGGGCGTCAACCGGGCCGGTCGCGACCAGGTAGCGGTACTGGCGGACCACCGGGTCCTCGGTCGCTGTCATGGTCCCCCTGTGGCATGTGCCGATGAGGGGAGTCTAGGTGCGACGGTCGGCCTGGATCCGGCAATGACCAGCGGGCATGAAAACGGGGCCGGACCTGCGTGAACAGGTCCGACCCCGATCGGTCGGGCTGACAGGATTTGAACCTGCGACCCCTTGACCCCCAGTCAAGTGCGCTACCAAGCTGCGCCACAGCCCGAATCTTCAGTTGTGCCCCGCAAGAGCGGATCCCGCGGGAGCGAACGAAACCCTAGCGCACGGCATACCGCGGCTTGAAATCAGGTATGCCGTGCGGCACCGCTACTTGCGGCGGCGCTTCTCGCGCACGCGGACCGACACCTCGATCGGGGTGCCCTCGAAGCCGAACTCCTCGCGCAGGCGGCGCTCGATGAAGCGTCGGTAGCCCGCCTCGAGGAACCCGGAGGCGAAGAGCACGAACCGCGGCGGCCGGGTGCTGGCCTGGGTGCCGAACAGGATGCGCGGCTGCTTGCCGCCCCGCACGGGGTGCGGGTGCGCGGCGACGATCTCGCCGAGGAACGCGTTGAGGCGGCCGGTGGGGATGCGGGTGTCCCACGAGTCCAGGGCCCGCTCGATCGCGGGGACCAGCTTCTCGACGGCGCGGCCGGTCTTGGCGGAGATGTTCACGCGCGGCGCCCAGGGGATCTGCACAAGCTCGCGCTCGATCTCGCGCTCGAGGTAGTAGCGCCGCTCCTCGTCGAGCATGTCCCACTTGTTGTAGGCGACGACCAGGGCGCGCCCGGCGTCGATGACCTGCTGCACGACGCGGATGTCCTGCTCGGCGATGGACTGCTCGGCGTCGATGAGGACGACGGCGACCTCGGCCTTCTCCAGCGCCGTCTGGGTGCGCAGCGAGGCGTAGAAGTCGGCTCCGCGGGTCTGGTGCACGCGGCGACGGATGCCGGCGGTGTCGACGAACCGCCACGTCTTGCCCCCGAGCTCGATGTACTCGTCCACCGGGTCCCGGGTGGTGCCGGCGACGTTGTCGACGACGACGCGGTTCTCGCCCGCGAGCTTGTTGAGCAGCGACGACTTGCCCACGTTCGGC
Source organism: Pedococcus cremeus (assembly GCF_900111375.1). Taxonomy (GTDB): domain Bacteria; phylum Actinomycetota; class Actinomycetes; order Actinomycetales; family Dermatophilaceae; genus Pedococcus_A; species Pedococcus_A cremeus. The sequence continues at coordinate 458,142 of NZ_FOHB01000002.1, read as the reverse complement.
CGGCCGATCAGGGCCACCCGGCGCGGACCCCCACGCTGGTAGGCCTCCCCGTGCGCCGAGACGTCCGGCAGCACGTCGAGAACGGCGTCGAGCACGTCGCCACTCCCCCGCCCGTGCAGGGCGGAGACCGGCCACGGCTGGCCGAGGCCGAGGTTCCACAGGGCGGCGGCGTCGGCCTCGGTGCGCTGGTCGTCGACCTTGTTGGCCACCAGCACGACCGGCTTGCCGGAGCGGCGCAGCAGCTTGACGACGGCCTCGTCGTCGTCGGTCGCGCCCACCTGGGCGTCGACGACGAACATCACGACGTCGGCGAGGTCGACGGCCACCTCGGCCTGCTCGGCCACCCGCAGGTGGATACCGGTTGCGTCGATCGCCCAGCCGCCGGTGTCGACCAGCGTGAAACGGCGGCCGGACCAGTCCGCGTCGTAGGCGACGCGGTCACGGGTCACGCCCGGCACGTCCTCGACCACCGCCTCACGTCGGCCGAGGATGCGGTTGACCAGCGTCGACTTGCCGACGTTGGGCCGGCCCACGACGGCGACCACCGGCAGCGGACCGGCCTGCGCGGCATACCCCTCCTCCAGGCCTTCGCCCTCGAGGAGCGAGCGGTCCTCCTCGGTGAGGTCGAAGTCCTCGAGCCCAGCGCGCAGGGCGCGCTCGACGGAGGCGTCGTCGGTCAGGTGCTCGCTCACGGCGGGATCCTTCGGGGGTGGGTGGGTGCGGGGGCCGCGCCGGTATGCCGGTCAGCCGGCTCTCGCGGTCGGCTCACCACGGCGGGTGTCAGCCTCTATTGTCCCCTACGCGGCGACGGAGGCCGACCATGCACGTGTCAGGCCTGCTGGCGGGCCCGCTCCACCACGTCGACCACGGCCTGGACGCTCTGCTCGAAGTCGAGGTCGGAGGTGTCGACGAGGGTCACGCCCTCGGCGGCCTCGGTGAAGTCCGACACGGTGGAGTCGTCGCGGTCGCGGCGCACGACCTGGTCACGGGTTGCCTCGACGGCGTGGTCATCGGCGTGGCCGTGCAGCTCCTTGGAACGGCGGCGCAGCCGCGCCTCCTCGCTGGCGGTCAGCAGGATCCGGACGTCGGCGTCAGGCGCCACGACGGTGGTGATGTCCCGCCCCTCGGCCACCACTCCGCCGGTCACCTCGGCGACCTGGCTCATGAGGTCGCGCTGCCGCTGCTGGAGCACGGGGCGCACGTCGGTGTTGGTGGCCACCTTGGAAACGACCTCGGAGACGCGGGTGGTGCGGATGTCGTCGTTGATGTCACGCCCGGAGACCCGCACCGCGGGCTGGGCGGGGTCGGTGCCCATCTCGAGCGGGAGGTCGCGGGCCGCCTGCGCCACGGCGGCCTTGTCGTCGAGGTCTACGCCCTCCTCCAGGCACCACCAGGTGAGTGCGCGGTACATCGCGCCGGTGTCGAGGTAGCCGACACCCAGCTCACGGGCGACGGCCTTGGAGACGCTGGACTTGCCCGACCCGGAGGGGCCGTCGATCGCGACGACGAGGTGCTCGCTGCTCATTCGGTAGAGCCTAGGGCAGCGGACGACAGGGGTGGTCGTCCACCCCGCTGGCCGTGAGGCAGCCGTCGACGCCTTCCGGAGGCCCTGGCGGCCAGAGGTCCGTCAACGACTCGGGTCGGCCTCGGCCTGCGGTGCGGCAGGGGCGGGTCTCGGTGCGGCGGGGGCGGGTCTCGGTGCTGCAGGAGCAGGTCTCGGTGCCGATCGAGGCCTGGCGGCAGCCTTCGGGGTGGAGCCGACGAACTCGCGGAGCACCTCTGCGAAGCGGTCGGGGTCGTCCAGGTGGGGGAAGTGGCCGGCTCCCTCGAAGAGCTCGACGCGACACCCCGGGATGGCCGACTGCGCAGTCGTGGCATGCCACGCCGGGATCATCCGGTCACGGGTCCCCCACACCACCAGGGTGGGCATGCCGACGACCTCGGGCAGGTAGTCGCGGGCGCTGACGCTCTGCCCGCCGGGGTCGACGACCGCGCGGGTCGTCGCCAGGAACGCCCGACGGCTGTCGGCGTCGCTCAGGGCGGAGAACCCCTGCCACACCGCCGTCAGGTCCGAGCCGGGTCGCCAGCCCACCTTCGACAGGGCGCGGCCCAAGGAGTCCACCCGGCCCCGCAGCCACCCCGAGGCGATGACCGGCAGCACCCACTCGGCGCCGGGCAGGGTCGCCGACCGCAGCAGTGGGTTGACCTCGCGGCCGAGGCCACCGCTGCCGACGAGGACCAGGCGTTCCACCCGCTCGGGGAAGAGGTAGCAGAACTCCATCGAGATGCCCCCGCCCAAGGAGTGCCCCACGAGGGTGACGCGGTCGACGCCGAGCCGGTTGAGCAGGTCGCGCAGCGTGCCGGCGTGGGCTCCCAGCGAGTAGTCCCCCACCGGCTTCGCCGAGGCCCCGTGGCCGAACAGGTCGGGAACGATCACGCGGTTGGTGTCGTCGAGCTTGTCGATGAGGTGGGCCCAGTTGCGGTGCGAGCCGAGCAGGCCGTGGACGAAGAGCACCGCTGGGCCGGTCCCGCTGTCGACGTACGACATGGCGTGCCCGTGCAGCGTCATCGTCTGGGCCTTCAGGCTGCCCACGACACCTCCTCAGTCATGAGCGGATACCCAAGGGTAACTTGTGCGCCGCGATCCCACCGAGGAATCGGAGATACCTCACACCGCCCCATGAGCGGCGGCGTCAGCCGTGCAGGCGCCAGCCGCGCGCTTCGAGCTCCTCCGCCAGGCGCTCGGCCACTCCGGGCAGCACCGAGATCTCGGCGAGCCCGAACGGCTGGCCGAGGCCGTGCTCGAGGTGGAGGTCCTCGAGGTTCACGCCCGCGTCCCCCACGTCGTGGAGAAGGCGCGCCAGCTCGCCGGGCTCGTCGGGCACGAGGGCCGTGACGACGGCATACGTCGTCGGGGCGGCACCGTGCTTGCCGGGGATCCGGTCGTGGCCGGTGTTGCCGTGCGCGACCACCCGGGCCAGCACCTCGCGCGCCCCCACCCCGTCGCCCTGCTCGAGGTGCTCGAGGGCCGCGATCACCTCGGCGAGCTCGCCGCGGAGGTCGTCGAGCACCCGGCGCACGGCGGGGGCGTTGCCGGCGAGGATCTGGGTCCACAGCTGGGGGTCGCTCGCGGCGATGCGGGTGACGTCGCGGATGCCCTGCCCGGAGAGGCCGGCTGCGGAGTCGGAGACCGACCGCAGCCGGCTGGCGACGAGGCTGGCCGCGACCTGGGGCACGTGGGACACCACCGCGACCGCGGCGTCGTGGTCCTCGGGGCTCATCACGCTCACCGTGCCACCGGCCTCCACACCCACCTGCGTCACCAGCGCGACGGCGCGCTCCGACGACGCCGGGTGCGGCACGACCACCCAGGCGCGGCCGTCGAAGAGGTCCCCACGGGCGGCCACCGCCCCGGACCGCTCTCGACCCGCCATCGGGTGCGAACCGGCATACCGGGTGGTGTCGCCACCGGCGGCCTCGACGTCGCGCAGCACCGCCACCTTCACCGAGGCGACGTCGGTGACGACGGCGCCCGGCCACCGGCGCAGCTCGTCGGCCACGACCGTTCCCGCGACGTCGGGCGGGGCGGCGACCACGACCAGCTCGGGGTCCTCGCTGCCGTCCGGCAGGGCGCCCGCCCCGAGGTCGCGCGCCAGGGCCACCGCGGTCGGTGACGGGTCCGACAGCGTGACCGTGTGGCCGCGCCGAGACAGCGCGATGCCGAGGCTGGTCCCGATCAGACCGGTGCCGACGATGCGGACGCGCAGGCTCACGCGGCAGAGGCTACCGAGGCAGCGTGCCGGGTCGCGGTCACAGTCCAGCAGCCGAGTACAGCTGCCCGACCTCCTCCTTGTTCAGCGGGCGCATCTTGCCGGGCTTGGTGTCGCCGAGCCTGATGGGCCCGACCTCGGTGCGCACCAGCGTGAGCACCGGGTGCCCGACCGCATCGAGCAGGCGGCGCACGATGTGCTTGCGCCCCTCGTGGAGCACGATCTCGACCAGCGCCTTGCCGGGCATCGAGTCGACGACCTTGAACGAGTCGACCGAGGCGGGGCCGTCGTCGAGCTCGACACCCTCGCGCAGCTGCTTGCCCATGTCGCGAGGCACCGGACCGGCGATCTGGGCGAGGTACTTCTTGGCCACGCCGTACCTCGGGTGCTGGAGCCGGTGGGCGAGGTCGCCGTCGTTGGTGAGGATCAACAGGCCCTCGGTGTCGGCGTCGAGGCGGCCGACGTGGAACAGCCGCTGCTCGCGGTTGCCGACGTAGTCGCCGATGTTGAGCCGGCCGAGCTCGTCACTCATCGTGGTGACCACGCCCAGGGGCTTGTTGAACGCGAAGTAGACCCGGGACTCGTCGAGCTGCACCCTCACGCCATCGACGTGGACGACCTGGTCGGCACGGATCCGTACACCGAGCTCGGTGACGACCTGTCCGTCGACCTCGACGCGGCCCTGCGTGATGAGGTTCTCGCAGACGCGGCGTGATCCCACGCCCGCGGCGGCCAGCAGCTTCTGCAGCCGCACGCCCTCGGGGTCGTGGACGTCGACCTGCGGGGTGGCCTGGGGCCGCTGCGGCAGCCGGGTCGGCTGGCTCGGCTTGGTCGTGCCGGAGCCGGCGCGCTGCGGCCGGCCCCTGCCGGTGGTCGGGCGACCACCGCGACCGGCGGGTGCACCGCCGCGCGAGGCCCCCCCGCGACCGGCGGCACCACCGGAGGCACCGCCACGACCGGAACCCCCGCCGGCCCCGCGACCGGAACCACCCGCGGCCCCGCGACCGGACCCACCAGTGCCACGGCCCTGGCCGCCACCTGCACCACCTCGACCGGCGCCACCTGCGCCACCACGACCGGCGCCACCGCTTCCCCGGCCCTGGCCGCCGCCGGACCCGCCACGCGACTGGGGGGGCGTCATGAGCGGGACTCCTGGGCGAGCTCGTCGAGCATGTCGACCTCCGGAAGGTAGGGGGCGAGAGCAGGCAGCTCGTCGAGGCTGCCCAGGCCCAGACGCTGCAGGAAGTAGGTGGTGGTCCCGTAGAGCACGGCGCCGCTCTCCCCCTCGGTGCCGAGCTCCTCGATGAGGCCACGGGTCAGGAGGGTGCGCACGACGCCGTCGACGTTCACACCGCGGACCGCGCTGACCCGTGACCGGGAGATCGGCTGGCGGTAGGCGATGACGGCGAGGGTCTCCAGCGACGCCTGGGTCAGCTTGGCCTGCTGCCCGTCGAGGAGGAACTTCTCGACGACCGGCGCGTACTCGGACCTGCTGTAGACCCGCCACCCGCCGGCGACGCTGCGCAGGGTGAAGCCGCGCTGCTGCTCGGCGTACTCCGCCTCGAGCGCGTGCAGGTGAGCGAGCACGTCGTCGACCGGCAGCTCGAGGGCGGAGGCGAGGGCCAGCTCGGTGATGGGCTCGTCGACGACCATCATCACGGCCTCGATGGCGGAGCGGGCACCACCGGGGAAGTCGTTGATGTCGAAGGCGATCTGCTCCTCCGGCACCTGGTCCTGCTCCTGCGACAGCTGGTCCTGCGGCACGTGCTGGTCACTCATCGTTGCTCTCCTGCCCCGCGGTGGGGCTGTCTGCTTCGGTGGGCTCGTCGCCCTCGTCGCCCTCGTCGCCCTCGTCGAACTCGTCGCTGACCTCGATGTCGCCGTCGTCCGAACCGGTCCAGCGCACCGTCAGCTCCCCCAGGGCCTCGGCCTGCTCGAACGTGATGGCCGCCTCGCGGAACAGCTCGAGCAGCGCGAGGAACCGGGCCACGATGACCAGCGTGCTGTCGGCGTCGGCGACCAGCGAGCGGAACGAGCAGGACCGCTCGCGGCGCAGCCGGTGCCCGACGATGGTCGCCTGCTCGCGCACGCTGACGGCCGGGGCGTGGAGGTGCTCGAGGCCGACCGTCGGCGCCACCTTGGGCGTCATGGCGCGGGCCGCGACCATGGCCAGCTGCTCGGGCGTGATGGTGATGATGAGCTCGGGCAGCAGCGCGGCGAACTGGGGCTCGATGCCAGCCTGCCGCGGCAGCATCCGGCCCGCAGTGGCCATCCGCTCGGCGAACGTGGCCGCGATGTCCTTGAACGCGCGGTACTGGAGCAGCCGGGCGAAGAGCAGGTCGCGGGCCTCGATCAGCGCGAGGTCCTCCTCGTCCTGCGGGCTGAGCTGCGGCAGCAGCCGGGCCGCCTTGATGTCGAGCAGCGTCGCCGCGACGAGCAGGAACTCCGAGGCCTGGCTGAGGTCCCACTCGGGGACGCCGTCGACACCGGACCGGTTTGCCTTGATGTGGGCGATGAACTCGTCGGTGACCTTCGCCAGGGCGATCTCCGTGATGTCGAGCTTGTGCTTCGAGATCAGGCCGAGCAGCAGGTCGAAGGGCCCGGAGAAGACGTCGAGGTGCACCTCGAACGGCGCGCTGGCGCTGCGCCGGGTCAGCACCCCGCCGGGGGTCACCTGCTCGTCGGCCGCAACGGCCGGCTCGACGGGGGTCGCCGCCGCCTCGACGGACACGGCCTCCTGCTCGGCGGGGGCGACCTGCTCCTCGACCGCCGGCGCCTCCTGGCTCACGCGGTCAGGCCGCGCCGCCGCGGGCGATGAGCTCACGGGCCAGCTGCCGGTATGCCGTGGCCGCGCCGTGCGTGGAGGCGTAGCTGGTGATGGGCTCGGCCGCCAGGGTGGCGTCCGGGAACTTCACGGTGCGGCTGATGACGGTGTGGAAGACCTGGTCGCCGAAGTGGTCGACGACGCTGCGCACGACCTCCTTGCTGTGCAGGGTGCGCGAGTCGAACATCGTCGCGAGGATGCCGTCAACCTGCAGGCGCGGGTTGAGGCGGTCGGTGATCTTGTTGATCGTGTCGATGAGCAGCGCCACACCACGCATGGCGAAGAACTCGCACTCCAGCGGGATGACCACCCCGTGGGCGGCCGTCAGCGCGTTGACGGTGAGCAGGCCCAGCGAGGGCTGGCAGTCGATGAGGATGACGTCGTAGTCGTCGAGCACCGGCCGAAGCACCCGGGCGAGGATCTGCTCACGCGCCACCTCGCCCACCAGCTGCACCTCGGCGGCCGACAGGTCGATGTTCGCCGGGATGATGTCGAGGTTCTCGGTGCGGGTGCTCTGGATGACGTTGCGGACGTCGTGCTCACGCTCGACGAGCAGGTTGTAGACGGTGACGTCGAGCTCGTTGACCCGGATGCCGAGGCCGACCGAGGCCGCTCCCTGCGGGTCGAAGTCGACGAGCAGCACGCGCCGGCCGAGCTCGGCGAGTGCGGCGCCGAGGTTGATCGTGGTGGTGGTCTTGCCGACCCCACCCTTCTGGTTGCACATCGCGATGATCCGCGCGGGGCCGTGGGAGGCCAGCGGCGCGGGGTCCGGGAAGTCGGGCATGGGGCGGCCGGTGGGGCCGATCTGGCCTGCTGCTGCGTGCTCGGTGCCCGGCAGGGTGGCGGTCGCGACGTCGGAGCGGCGGTCCGCTGACGTGGTCACCTCAGAATCCACAGGCGTTTCACTCCCGGTGAAGCTCGCGTTCAAGTCGGTCAGCGTCGCGCTGATCGGACAGACCCTATCAGCGCGCCCTCGGGTGGCTCTGGGCATAGACCTCGCGCAGTCGCTGCACTGTCACCATCGTGTAGATCTGGGTCGTTGTCACGGAGGCGTGGCCGAGCAGCTCCTGCACGACGCGCACGTCGGCGCCCCCGTCGAGCAGGTGGGTCGCGAACGAGTGGCGCAGGGTGTGCGGCGAGAGGTGGCCCGACAGCCCGGCGCGGTCCGCCGCCGCCCGCAAGGTCGTCCAGGCGCTCTGCCGTGACAACCGGCCGCCGCGCTGGTTGAGGAAGATCGCCGGCGTGCCCTTGCCCTTGGCCGCCAGCACCGGGCGCGCCCGGACGAGGTAGGCGGACAGGGCCTCCGCGGCATACGAGCCGAGCGGCACGACCCGCTCCTTGCCGCCCTTGCCGAAGAGGCGCACCACGCCCTCGGCGGTGTCGACGTCGTCGACGTCGAGGCCGACGGCCTCGGAGATCCGCGCCCCGGCGCCGTAGAGCACCTCGAGCAGCGCCCGGTCGCGCAGCGACGCCGGCGTGTCGCCCACCGACGCGGCGGCGAGCAGCCGCTCGACGGCCTCGATGCTGATCGCCTTGGGCAGCCGGGCCGGCGGCCGCGGCGGGCTGACGGCACCAGCGGGGTCCTGCGTGGTGTCGCCCTCGAGCACGAGGAACCGGTGGAACCCGCGCACCGCCACCAGGGTCCGGGCGGCCGACGACGCCGCCAGCGGCGGGTGGTCGGCGCTGCCCTCGCGCAGGGTCGCCAGGAAGTCGCTCACGTGCGCCTCGGTCACCGAGGCGGGATCGCTCACCCCCCGCTCCCCCAGGTATGCCGTGTAGCGCGCCAGGTCGCGCCGGTAGGAGGCCAGCGTGTTGGCCGAGACGCCCCGCTCCACGTCGAGGTGGTTGAGCCAGCCACGCACCGCGCGCTCAACGGGGGTGACGCGGGTCGTGTCGGTGCTCAGGGCAGCCTTCCTGGCAGGTGGGCGGCGGGGACGGGTGGGAGTCTAGACCGGCCCTGTGTGCCCTGTGCCCCGACCGCCGAACCCGACGAGAGGCTCGCCCATGAAGCTCTACGCAGACCTGCCCGTGCGCCGGACCGCCCAGATCGTGGCCGACACGCTGGTGCTCCTCTGGGTGGCGCTGTGGGCCTGGGTCGGCCGCCTGGTGCACGACGCGACCCAGCGCCTCGCCGAGCCCGGTCGGACCCTGCAGGGCGCCGGCTCGGGGTTCCGCAACCAGATGGGTGAGGCGGGTCGTGCGGTCAGTGACGTGCCGCTAGTGGGCGACCGGCTGTCGGAGCCGTTCCAGCGGGCCGGAGGTGCCGGCACCACCATCGAGCAGGCCGGCACCGACCTCGTCGACGCGGTGAACCACCTGGCGACGCTGCTCGGCTGGGTGACCGCACTGGTGCCGATCGTGCTGGTCGTGCTCGTCTGGGGGCTGCTGCGGCTGCGCTTCACCCGCCGCGCCACCGCCGCCCAGCGCTACATCGACGGCTCCGCCGACCTCGACCTGTTCGCGCTCCGGGCCATGGCCCACCAGCCGATGCACCGCATCGCCCGGATCTCCGACGACCCGAGCGGCGCCTGGCGCGCCCGCGACCCGGAGGTCGTGCGCGCGCTGGCGCTGCTCGAGCTGCGCGACAGCGGCCTGCGACCGCCGGCCCTCAGCCCTCGCGTCGCAGGATCTGGGGCCTGAGGTCCTCCGCCGGCGGCTGCCACACGTCGGGCCGGGCGTCGACCTGCTCCCCGCTGCGGATGTCCTTGACCTGGTCTCCCCCGTCCTCGCCCGCACCCGGGAACCAGACGTACGGGATCCCCCGCCGCTCGGCATACCGGATCTGCTTGCCGAACTTCGCCGGCTTCGGGGCCACCTCGCACGGGACGCCCCGGGAACGGAGCGCGGTCGCGATACGGGTGGACTCCGGGCGGCCCTCCTCGTCGTTGACCGCGACCAGCACGCAGGCGGGCGTGGAACGGCTCGCGGTCAGCAGGCCCTTGCCGAGCAGCAGGCCGAGCAGTCGCGACACGCCGATGGAGATCCCGACCCCGGGGTAGGTGGTGCGGCCGTCGGAGGCGAGCGCGTCGTAGCGGCCGCCAGAGCAGAACGACCCCCACGACTCGTAGCCCTCGAGCTGGGTCTCGTAGACGGTGCCGGTGTAGTAGTCGAGGCCGCGGGCGATCTTCAGGTCGGCGACCAGTGCGCCGGGGGCGTTCTCCATGCCGGTGCGGATGACGCGCGAGAGCGCCTCGAGGCCCTCGTCGAGGGTCGGGTGCTCCACCCCGAGGGCGCGCACCTGCTCGACGAAGCCGAGGTCGTCGGTGCGGATCGCGGCGAGGGCCAGGCACTGCTCGGCCTGCTCGGAGGTGCAGCCGGCCTCCTCGAGCATCCCCTGGACCTTCTCCGGGCCGACCTTGTCGAGCTTGTCGACGATGCGCAGGGTGCCGGTGATGTCGTCGATGCCGATGCCGCGGTAGAAGCCCTCGGGGATCTTGCGGTTGTTGACCTGGATCGTCATCCGCCCGATGGGCAGCTTGGCGAAGATCTCGGCCATCACCAGAGGGATCTCCGCCTCGTAGTGCGACGACAGCTCGCCCACGTCGACCACGTCGATGTCGGCCTGCGTGAACTCGCGGTAGCGGCCCTCCTGGGGTCGCTCGCCCCGCCACACCTTCTGGATCTGGTAGCGCCGGAACGGGAAGGACAGCCGGCCCGCGTTCTCGAGCACGTAGCGGGCGAACGGCACCGTGAGGTCGAAGTGCAGGCCGAACTCGACCTCGCCCGCGTCCTCGTCCTCGTCGGCGGCGAGCCGGGTGACGCCGTAGACCTCCTTGTCTGCGTCGCCCCCCTTGCCGAGGAGGCGGTCGACCGGCTCGACGGCACGCGTCTCGATCGAGGGGTACCCGTGCAGCTCGAACGTCTCGCGGATGACGTCGAGGAAGTACTGCTCGACGATGCGCTCGGCAGGCAGGTACTCGGGGAAGCCGCTGATCGGGGTGACCCTGGCGGCGCGCGGTGCGGGGGTGTTCACGCGGTCAGTCCTTGCAGGTAGGGGTTGGTCGAACGCTCGTGCTGCATGGTGGTCGCCTCGCCGTGGCCGGGCAGCACGAGGGTGGTGTCGGGGAGGGGGAGCACCACCTCGCGCAGCGAGCGCTGCATCGCGGCGTGGTCGCCGCCGGGCAGGTCGGTGCGGCCGATGGAACCGGCGAAGAGAACGTCGCCGCTGAGCACGGTCGAGCGCACGCCGGCGCTCTCCTCGAGCCCGTCGGGCACCGTCTCGAGCGAGAACATCACCGAGCCCTCGGTGTGGCCGGGCGCGTGCAGCACCTCGACGTCGAGCCCGGCCAGGTCGAGCCGCTGCCGGTCCTTGAGGTCGACGACGTGCTCGGGGTCGCGCCAGGTGGCCCGCGCGCCGAACTGCTGCTCCAGCATGGCGACCAGGCCGGGGTTGGCGACGGTCAGCGCGTCGTGCAGCCGGTACCGGTCGTCGGCATGGATGTAGGCCGCGGTCTCGCCGCCGCAGACGGGCGTCACCGAGTAGACGTGGTCGATGTGGCCGTGGGTCAGCAGCACGGCGGCCGGGCGCAGCCGGTGCTCGGCCAGCACCTGGCGCAGCGTCTCCTCGATGCCGATGCCGGGGTCGACGACGAGGCACTCCTCGCCCGCGTCGGGCGCGAGGACGTAGCAGTTGGTGCCGAAGACGGCGGCCGGGAACCCGATGGTCAACACGGCCTCGAGCCTATCCGCTGGTCGGCTGCCTAGACTGACCGCGGCCGGCGAGGGAGCCGGCGCAGCGCAGTGACAGGTCCGACGGGCCCGCTGACGCAGTGCGATGACCAGATCCGACGCGAGGAGCAGGGCACCGGTGACGAGGGAGCAGGAGCGGGCGCGGGCACGGCGCCGCCAACAGAAGCTGCAGGCGCGCGAGGCCGAGCGGGCCCGCCGGGCCGCCCGCAACCGCCAGGTCGCCGCCGTGGTGGTCGCGGTGCTCGTCGTGGTGGCCATTGTCGTGCTCGTGTCCGTGAAGCTCAGCGGCGGTGGCGACAGCAAGGCCCAGGCATCCCCGTCGGCTCCCGCCTCCACGGCGAGCGGCAAGACCAGGTGCACCACTCCCCCGGCGACCCCGAAGTCGGTCACGAAGGTCACCAAGCCCGACAAGGCGATCGCCGCCGGCAAGACGTACCGCGCCGTCGTCACGACGAACTGCGGTGACATCACCCTCGAGCTCGATGGTGCGAAGGCCCCGCAGACCGTGGCGTCGTTCCTCGCCCTGGCGAAGGCCGACTACTGGGCCGACTCCCCCTGCCACCGGCTCACGACCGAGGGCATCTGGGTGCTCCAGTGCGGCGACCCGCTCGGCGGCGCCGGACCGGGCCCCGGCTACAGCTTCGGGTTGGAGAACACGCCCAAGGACGGCACCTACCCCAAGGGCACGCTGGCCATGGCGCGCACGTCGGACCCGAACAGCAACAGCGGCCAGTTCTTCATCGTCTACAAGGACTCGCAGATCCCCGTCAGCACCGGCGGCTACTCCATCTTCGGCACGGTGACCTCGGGAATGGATATTGTCGAGGAGATCGCCGCAGCTGGCGTGAGCGGAGGCTCGACCGACGGGTCCCCCGCGACGCCCATCAGCATCCTCAAGGTTGCTGTTACCGAGAAGAAGGCCTGACGTGACTGACCAGACGAACCCGGCAGGAGAGCCCATCGAGGCCCAGCAGGCCACGACGCCCGCCGAGGAGCCCCAGGCCACCACGCCGGCCGCCCCCGAGGCCGCCGCCGCCCCCGAGGCCGCCGCCGCTGAGCCGGAGACCGCCACTGCCGTCGAGGACGCCCAGGCCCCCACCGCGCCCACCGAGGACGCCCAGGCCATCTCCACTCCCACCGAGGACGCCTCGGCGGACACCACCACGCCCGCTGCCGAGGACGCACCGGCAACACCCCCCGCCGAGGACGCCGCCCCGGCCACCACCGCGCCGACCGAGGCCGCCCAGGCCACCACGGCGGCCGCTCCGGAGCCCGCCGCTGCCGCCAGGCCCGCACCGCCCAAGCCCAGCGCGGTGCTGCCCGGACCTCCCCCCACGCCTGCCGCCCTGCGCTCCGTGGCGCACCCGCCGGTCGCGACCCCGACCCCGGCCCCCGGGCCGCCCGCCGAGACCTTCGGCCGCGTCGACGACTCGGGCACGGTGTTCGTGCGCGCCGGCGACAGCGAGCGGGAGGTCGGCTCCTACCCCGGCGCCACGCCCGACGAGGCACTGCACTACTTCGCCCGCAAGTACGACGAGCTGTGGGCCTCGGCCGACCTGCTGCACCAGCGGCTGGGGACCACCGACCTCTCCGCCAAGGACGCCCAGGAGGGGCTCACCAAGCTGCGCGAGCACATCGGCGAGGCCAAGGTCGTCGGTGACCTCGCCGCGCTCGACGCCAAGGTCGGTGAGATCGAGCAGGCCGTGGCGGCGCGGCGCGAGACCGAGGCTGCCGAGCGCAGCAAGGCCCGTGAGGTCGCCCGGCAGGAGCGTGAGGCGATCGTCGTCGAGGCCGAGGGCATCGCCGCCCAGCCGGAGAACCGCATCCAGTGGAAGGCCAGCGGCGCCCGCATGCGCGCCCTGCTCGACGAGTGGAAGCAGCACCAGCGCAGCGGCCCCCGCCTCGACCGCGAGACCGAGACCGCGCTCTGGCAGCGCTTCTCCCACGCACGCAACAGCTTCGACAAGGCCCGCCGCGTGCACTTCGCGCAGCTCGAGAGCACCCAGGCGGAGGCCAGGGCGGCCAAGGAGGCGCTGGTCAGCGAGGCCGAGGAGCTCTCGACGAGCACCGACTGGGGCTCGACCGCTGGTGCCTTCAAGCGCCTCATGGACCGCTGGCGCAAGGCCGGCCGCGCCAGCCGGGCCGACGACGACGCCCTCTGGGAGCGCTTCAAGGCCGCACAGGACGCCTTCTTCGCGGCCAAGGACCAGGTGGCGGCCGCCGAGGACGAGGAGTTCCGCGGCAACCTAGCCGTCAAGGAGCAGCTGCTCACCGAGGCGCAGTCGATCCTTCCCGTGACCGACATCGACGCCGCCAAGGCCCAGCTGCGCTCCATCCAGGAGCGGTGGGACGCGGCGGGCAAGGTGCCCCGCGGCGACGTCGACCGGATGGAGAAGGGCCTGCGCCGCATCGAGTCCGCCGTCCGCGAGGCCGACGACAAGCGGTGGGCGCGCACCAACCCCGAGGCCGCCGCCCGCGCCCAGAGCATGGTCGACCAGCTCGAGGCGTCGGTCGCGTCGCTGCGCGAAGACCTCGCCAAGGCTGAGGCGTCGGGCAACGACCGGAAGGTGGCCGACGCCCGGGCCAAGCTCGAGGCGCAGGAGCAGTGGCTCGCCCAGGCGCGCGCCGGGCTCGACGAGTTCTCCGGCTAGCCCGGCCGACGAGCCGGGCTGGGCCCTCTCGCTGAGAGAGGGCCCAGCCGGTCAGCCCGCGTGGGCCTTGGTGCCGGTGATGCGGTAGACGTCGAAGACGCCGTCGATCTTCCGGACCGCCTTCATCACGTGGTCCAGGTGGCCCGGGTCGCCCATCTCGAAGGTGAACCGGGAGATCGCGACCCGGTCACGCGAGGTCTGCACCGACGCCGAGAGGATGTTGACGTGCTGGTCGGACAGCACGCGCGTGACGTCGGAGAGCAGCCGGTTGCGGTCGAGCGCCTCGACCTGGAGCTGGACGAGGAACACGCTGGCGGCCGACGGCGCCCACTCGACCTCGATCATCCGGTCGGGCTGGGCCCGCAGCGACTCGGCGTTTGTGCAGTCGGTGCGGTGCACCGAGACGCCGTTGCCCCGGGTGATGAAGCCCATGATCGGGTCGCCCGGCACCGGGGTGCAGCAGCGGGCCAGCTTGACCCACACGTCGGCGGTGCCGACCACCACCACCCCGGGGTCGCCGGTGCGCCGCCGCATCGAACGCGTGGGCGTCGTGGCCTCGGCGAGGTCCTCGCTCGCGCCCTCCTCGCCGCCGAGGGAGGCGACGAGCCGGCCCACCACGTGCTGGGCGCTGACATGGCCCTCGCCCACCGCGGCATACAGGGCGTCGATGTCCTGGTAGCGCAGCTCGGAGGCCAACGCGGTCAGCGACTCGTGCGACATCAGGCGCTGCAGCGGCAGGCCCTCCTTGCGCATCGCCTTGGCGATCGCGTCCTTGCCGGACTCGATCATCTCCTCGCGGCGCTCCTTGGAGAACCACTGGCGGATCTTGTTGCGCGCCCGCGGCGACTTGACGAAGGTCAGCCAGTCGCGTGACGGGCCTGCGCCGTCGGCCTTGGACGTGAGCACCTCGACGACGTCGCCGTTCTCGAGCGGCGACTCCAGCGGCACCAGCCGTCCGTTGACCCGGCCGCCGATGCAGTGGTGACCGACCTCGGTGTGCACGGCGTAGGCGAAGTCGACCGGGGTGGAACCGGCCGGCAGGGCCACGACCTCGCCCTTGGGGGTGAAGACGTAGACCTCGCGGGCGCTGATCTCGAAGCGCAGCGAGTCGAGGAACTCGCCCGGGTCGGCGGTCTCCTTCTGCCAGTCGAGCAGCTGGCGCAGCCACGCCATGTCGTTGATCGGACCGGTGGCGTCGCCGTCGGCGGGGCCGCCCACGCGCGCGGTCGGGTCCTCCTTGTACTTCCAGTGGGCCGCGACGCCGTACTCCGCCCGGCGGTGCATGGTGTGCGTGCGGATCTGGATCTCGACGGGCTTGCCGCCGGGCCCGATGACCGTCGTGTGCAGCGACTGGTACATGTTGAACTTGGGCATCGCGATGTAGTCCTTGAACCGCCCGGGCAGGGGGTTCCACCGCGCGTGCAACGCTCCGAGCGCCGCGTAGCAGTCGCGCACCGAGTCGACGAGCACGCGCACCGCGACGAGGTCGTAGATGTCCTCGAAGTCGCGGCCGCGCACGATCATCTTCTGGTACACGGAGTAGTAGTGCTTCGGCCGCCCGGTGACCGTCGCCTTGATCTTGGCGCCCTTGAGGTCGGAGCTGACCTGCTCGCGCACCGTGGCGAGGTACTCCTCACGGGCCGGGGCGCGCTCGGCGACCAGGCGCACGATCTCGTCGTAGACCTTCGGGTAGAGCGTGGCGAACGAGAGGTCCTCGAGCTCCCACTTGATCGTGTTCATGCCGAGGCGGTGGGCCAGCGGCGCGTAGATCTCGAGGGTCTCGCGGGCCTTGCGCTGGGCCGACTCGACCGAGACGTAGCGCCAGGTGCGGGCGTTGTGCAGCCGGTCGGCGAGCTTGATGACCAGGACCCGGATGTCCTTGGCCATGGCGACGACCATCTTGCGCACGGTCTCGGCCTGCGCGGCGTCGCCGTAGGTCACCTTGTCGAGCTTGGTGACGCCGTCGACCAGCATCGCGACCTCGCGGCCGAAGTCCTTCTCGAGCTGGCCCAGGCTGTATGCCGTGTCCTCCACCGTGTCGTGGAGCAGCGCCGCCGCGAGCGTCGACGGGGTCATGCCCAGCTCGGCGAGGATGGTGGTCACCGCGAGCGGGTGGGTGATGTAGGCGTCGCCGCTCTTGCGCAGCTGCCCGCGGTGGGCGCGCTCGGCGACCTCGTAGGCCCGCTCGATGACGGCCAGGTCCGCCTTGGGGTGGGTCGCGCGGACGGTCTGGAGCAACGGCTCCAGCACCGGGTTGGGGCCCGGGCCCCGGGTGCCTCCGAAGCGGGCCAGCCGGGCCCGCACGCGCGCAGAGGAGGACGCCGGGGTGCTGGGCGTCGGTGCCGCCACCTCGTCACTCATGGACAGCCTCACTCATGGACAGAGCCTACGTGATCTCCCCGAACCGCCCGTTGCGCCACCCCAGCCGAGGACGTCAGTCGCCGCCCACCACGATGGTCGTGTGCACGTCTCGGCCGGGTAGCCGGTCGCGACCGTGGAGGAACGCCAGCTCGATGAGCGCCTCGAAGGCCACGACCGTGGCGTTCGACCCCTCGAGCAGCTCGCAGGTCGCCGCGGCGGTGCCTCCCGTGGCCAGCACGTCGTCGACGACCAGCACGCGCTCACCGCCCACGAAGGAGTCCTCGTGGATCTCGATGGTGGCGCTGCCGTACTCGAGGTCGTAGGAGACGCCCCGCGTGCGACCGGGAAGCTTGCCCGCCTTGCGGACCGGCACGAAGCCGATGCCGAGCTCGTGGGCCACCGCGGCGCCGAAGATGAAGCCCCGCGCCTCGATGCCGGCGACGAGGTCGACGGTGCCGCGGCGGCGCTCGGCCATGTCGCGGACCACGGCCGAGAACGCCTCGCCGTCGGCCAGGAGCGGCGTGACGTCCTTGAAGACCACCCCGGGCTCGGGGAAGTCGGGGATGTCGCGCAGCCGGCTCGTCACCAGGTCGACGAGCGCCTGGGTGTCCGGCGCTTCCCGGGTGACCGATGCAGCAGGCGTCGTGTCCGTCACGTCAGCCACCTCAGCGCTGCGACTTGGGCTTGCGGCGCGGCTGGTTGCGCGGGCCCGTCTGGGCGTACGGGTGGATGGTGCGCGGCGTGCTCGCCGTGGAGGCCGGGCTGGCCGAGCCGGTCGAGCCGGTCGAGCCGGTGCCACGGCCGGCGACCGCGGGCTCGAGGCCCTCGCTGGTGGCAGGCTCCTCCGCGCCGGCTCCCGGTCCCGTCCCCTTCGCCTGGGCCTCGGCGTCCTTCTTCGCCTGGCGGGTGTGGAACTTCGCGGCAGCCTTCTCGAGCTCCTGCACGGCCGGCTCGTTGTGGCGCAGGCTCACCAGGGCCGGGGTGGCGATGAAGATCGAGGAGTAGGCGCCGATCGCCATGCCGATGAAGAGCACGAGCGAGAGGTCGAGCAGGGTGCCGGGGCCGAGGACGGTGAAGCCCATCACCAGCACGGCCGCGATAGGGAGCAGGGCCACCACGGTGGTGTTGATGGAGCGCACCACGGTCTGGTTCACCGCGAGGTTGGCGGCCTCGGCATACGTGCGTCGCTTGTTGCCGAACGCCTCCTGGGTGTTCTCACGAACCTTGTCGAAGACGACGACGGTGTCGTAGAGCGAGTAGCCCAGCACGGTCAGGAAGCCGATCATCGTCGCCGGGGAGACCTCGAGGCCGGTCAGGGCGTAGACGCCGACGGTGATGACCATGTCGTGCAGCAGCGCGATCATGGCGGCGAGCGACATCTTCCACGTGCGGAAGTAGATCGCCATGACGAGGAAGGTCAGCACGAGGAAGACCACCAGGGCCCGCAACGCCTGCTGCGTGACCGACTGGCCCCACGAGGGCCCGACGAACGACGCGCTCACCTCGTTGGTGCCGACCCCGAACTCCTTGGCCAGCGCGGCGCGCAGGTCGTTGTTCTGCGCGTCGGTGAGCTGCTCGGTCTGCACCCGGATGGTGCTGCTGCTGGTGCCCAGCTTGGTGATGTTGGCGGCCTGGCCGGGCGAGACCTGCTGAACGGCGTCACGGGCACGGGACTCGTAGTTGTCGACGTTGGTGGCCGCCGCGACGCGGAACTCCGACCCGCCGGTGAACTCCAGACCCAGGTTGAGGTGCTTGACCCCGAGGCCGAGCAGCGCGATGAGGACCAGCACCGCGGAGGCGGCGTACCACCGGCGCCGGTGCGCGATGAACGGGATCGAGCGCCTGCCGGTGTAGAGGTCGTTGCCGAACTGGCTGAAGTTGATCATCGAGCGCTCCCCTCGGCCGTGCGAGCGGCAGGTGTGGTGGCGAACCGTCCCCGGCCGACGTAACGGGTGGTGGGCGTGGCGCCCAGCCGCTCGGGGCTGAGGCCGGACCACTTGTGGCCGCCACCGAAGAACTTCGTCTCGGCGAGGATGCCCATGATCGGGTGCGTGAACATGAAGACGACCAGGATGTCGATGAGGGTCGTCAGCCCGAGGGTGAAGGCGAAACCGCGGACGTTGGACGAGGCCAGGAAGTACAGCACCAGTGCGGCCAGGAAGTTCACGCCGTCGGCGACGACGATAGTCCGCTTCGCGCGCCGCCACCCGGTGTCGACCGCACCTCGCAGCGGCCGGCCCTCACGGACCTCGTCACGGATGCGTTCGAAGTAGACGATGAACGAGTCGGCTGTCACGCCGATCGCGATCACCAGGCCCGTGACGCCCGCCATGTCGAGGCGGTAGTTGTGCGACCAGCCGAGGATCGTGAGGCTCAGGTAGGTCAGCAGCGCTGCGATGACGATCGAGGCGACCGTCACGAAGCCGAGCGCGCGGTACTGCAGCAGCGAGTAGCCGGCGACCAGGAGCAGGCCGATCATGCCGGCGACCAGGCCGTAGCGGAGCTGCTCGCTGCCGAGGGTCGGGCTGATGTTCTCGCGCGTCTCGAGAGAGAACGACATCGGCAGGGCACCGAACTTCAGCTGGTTGGCCAGGTCTCGTGCCTGCTCGATGGTGAAGCCGCCGGTGATCGAGGCCTGCCCGTTGAGGATCGCCTCGTTGAACTGGGGCGCGACGATGACCTTGGAGTCGAGGGTGGCCGCCATGCGGTTGCGCGGCGACTCCAGCGACACCATGGCCTTGCTGGCGTCGGCGTAGGCCTTGGACCCGGCCGACTTGAAGGACAGCTGGATCTCGACCTCGCTGGAGGGCTGGCCGTTCGCGAGCGGTCGGTAGCCGGCGGCCGCGCTGTCGATCTGGTCACCGCCCACGATGACGGGCCCGAGGATGAACTTCTCGGTGCCGTCGGCGGAGCAGGTCACCAGCGGCTTGGCCGGGTCGTCGACGACCTTGTCGAGCGCCCCCGGCTTGGCGCAGTCGAGCGCCTGGAACTGCTTGGCGAGGGGCTCGGTGACCCACGCGAGGTCGGTGGGGCTCTTCGGCTTGGCCGACGTGCCGGTGGTCGGGCTGGCGGTCGCCTTGGGGGTGGCGGACGGCTTGGAAGTGGCCGTGCCGGACGGCGAGGTGGTCGCGTTGAGCAGCGCCTGCGGTATGCCGCTCTTCGCGGCCGTGGTGGACGCGCCGGTGGCGGTGGGGACCGGAGCCTTGGTGGCCTTGGTGGCCTTGCTGGTCGCGGACCCGGTCGGGGACGCGGGGCCGGTCGCGCCGCCCGACGGCGTGGTCGTCGGCTGCGGCTGGTTCGTGCCGGCGCCGGCGGCGAGCACGGCGCGGAAACGCATCTGCGAGGACTTGCGAATGGCGTCCTCGGTGGCCTTGTCGGGCTGGCCGGGCATGCTGACGACGATGTTGCGGCCACCGCGGGTGGTGACCTCGGCGCCGGAGACGCCGTTGGCGTCGACGCGCTGGACGATGATGTCTCGTGCCTGGTTCAGCTGCTGGCCGGAGACCTGGTTGGTGCCGACCAGCACGGGCTCGAGCACCATCTGGGTGCCGCCCTCGAGGTCGAGGCCCAGCTTGGGCACCCAGTGCGCGGTGCCCCAGATGTTGGCGCCGGCGAGCAGGCCGGCCAGGAGGGCCACGATCGCGGCCAGGCCACCGAGGACCCTCAGCGGCTTGCGGGTGTACGGGTTCAGCGCCACGTCACTCACCCTGCCGGCCCGGCTGGCCCGGCTCGTCGTGGTCGGGGGCCGGCGCCTCGGGCGTGGAGATCTTCATGCCCACCGCGCGCCGGTCGTAACGGACGTTGACGTTGGGAGCCACCTCGAGGGTGACGGTCGTGGCGTCGACGGCGGTGACCGTCCCGAAGAGCCCCGACGTGGTGCAGACCTCGTCGCCCACCTCGATGCTGCTCTGCAGGTTGGCGGCGTCCTTCTGCCGCTTGCGCTGAGTGAACACCATCCAGCCGATCAGGAGCAGGGGCAGCAGGAAGATCAGGAGGCCGGTGCCGGATGATCCTCCGCTGGTGGCCATGGGGAGGGCCAGGAGGCCGCCGCTTGACATGGTTGAGGTCCCTTTCACGGATGGGTGGGGGTTCGAGCGCACCGCGTCACCGGTGTCCGGGCACGCGTGTTCTCCCGGGGATGACCGGGGGGACCGGTTGAGTCTAGGTGACATCACCACAGCAACCAACGCACCTCCCCGGCGGGGCGTTCCAATCGTGACCTTGCGTGCCGGTCTGGAGGGGGTGCCCTCAGGAGACGGCGAGCGTCACGAGACGGTGTCCGGTCAGGAGCCGAGGCGCCCCTCGCCGCCGTCGAACGGCAGCGGGGTGAGCATGGGGTCGGTTCCGGGAGGAGGAGTCAGGCCCAGGTGCTGCCAGGCGAGTCCGGTCGCGGCCCGGCCACGCGGCGTGCGGACCATGAAGCCCTCCCGCACGAGGAACGGCTCGGCGACCGTCTCGACGGTCTCGGCCTCCTCCCCCACCGCCACGGCGAGGGTGCCCAGCCCGACCGGGCCGCCGCGGAACCGGCGGCACAGCGCCTCGAGCACGGCACGGTCGAGCCGGTCGAGCCCGCGGTCGTCGACGTCGAACAGGGCGAGGGCGGCGTGTGCCGCATCCTGGTCGACCACGCTGCGGCCGTGCACCTGCGCCCAGTCGCGCACGCGGCGGAGCAGGCGGTTGGCGATGCGAGGTGTGCCGCGGGAGCGCCGGGCGATCTCACCGATGCCGGCCTCGTCGGCGTCGACCTCGAGCAACCGTGCCGAGCGGTGCAGGATCCGCACGAGGTCGTGCGTGGCGTAGAAGTCGAGGTGGCCGGTGAACCCGAAGCGGTCACGCAGCGGCGCCGGTAGCAGGCCGGCGCGGGTGGTGGCGCCCACGACGGTGAAGGGCGGCAGCTCGAGCGGGATGGCGGTGGCCCCGGGCCCCTTGCCGACGATGACGTCGACCCGGAAGTCCTCCATCGCGAGGTAGAGCATCTCCTCCGCCGCACGGGACATCCGGTGGATCTCGTCGAGGAAGAGCACCTCTCCCTCCATGAGCGAGGACAGCACCGCGGCGAGGTCGCCGGCGTGCTGGATGGCCGGGCCGCTGGTGACCCGGATGGGCTTCTCCAGCTCGGCGGCGACGATCATCGCCAGGGTGGTCTTGCCCAGCCCGGGTGGGCCCGAGAGGAGCACGTGGTCGGGCGGGCTCCCCCGCCGCTTGGCGGCCTCGAGCACCAGCGCGAGCTGGTCGCGGACCCTCGGCTGGCCGGGGAACTCGCTCAGCCGCCGCGGGCGCAGGGCGGCCTCGACGGTGCGCTCGTCGCCGTCGCTGCCCGCGTCGACGACGCGGGCAGTGGCGTCGACCGAGCTGTCCTCGTACATCTCGGAGCTGAACCCGTCTGCAGCAGGGGCAGGAGGCACGGCTACCTCCCGAGCTCGCGCAGCGCGGCGCGCAGCATCTCGGAGACGTTGGGCGTGCCGCCGTCACCCTCCGCACCCGCACCGTCTGCGACGCGGGTGACGGCGTCGTCGGCCTGCTTCGCCGACCAGCCGAGGCCGACCAGCGCCTCGCTGACCTGCTCGCGCCACAGGGAGGCGGCCGGTGCCGCGGGCGCCGCCGCACCGGGCACACCGGTGGGCACCCCGATCTTGTCGCGCAGCTCGAGCACCATCCGCTCGGCGCCCTTCTTGCCGATGCCGGGCACCCTGGTCAGGGCTGCGATGTCCGAGCCGCTGATGGCGGCGCGGATGCGGTCGGGTGGCATGACCGAGAGCATGGCCAGCGCCAGGCGGGGCCCCACCCCCGACACCGTCTGCACCTGCTCGAACATGTCACGCTCGTCGTCGCCGCCGAAGCCGTAGAGCGTCAGGGAGTCCTCGCGCACCACGAGGGTCGTCGACAGCGCGGCCTCCTGGCCCCGTCGCACCGCAGCGGCCGTGCCGGGCGTGGTGTGCACGAGCATGCCGACGCCACCGACCTCGACGACGACGCGGTCGAGTCCCGCGTGCAGCACGGCGCCGCGGACGGAGGCGATCACCGGGCCACCGCCCGCTCGGAGGAGACCGCCCCGGAGGTGACCGCCCCGGAGGTGACCGCCCCGGGGGTGACCGGCCGTTCGGAGTTGACGGCCCTGAGCCGGGCCCGCTCGGAGGCGGCAGCCAGGGCGAGCCGGTGCTCGCCGCCTCCACGCCAGTGGTGGCAGATGGCCAGGGCCAGGGCGTCGGCGGCATCCGCGGGTTTCGGCGCCACCTCCAGCCGCAGGATGCGGGTGACCATGGCCGTCACCTGGGCCTTGTCGGCCCGGCCGGAGCCGGTGACCGCGGCCTTGACCTCGGTGGGCGTGTGGAGCACGACCGGCAGGCCACGGCGTGCCCCCGCGAGGAGAGCGATCGCCGACGCCTGCGCGGTGGTCATGACGGTGGGCACGTGGTCGGTCGCGTAGACCCGCTCGAGCGCGATGGCGTCGGGCTCGAAGCGGTCGAGCCAGTGGTCGAGCTGGTCCTGCAGGTAGGCCAGCCGCTCCCCCGTGTCACGGCCGGCGGGGGTGCGCACGACACCCACGGCCACCATGGCGAGGGTGCCGGTGCCCTCGACGACCCCGAGGCCGCAGCGGGTCAGGCCGGGGTCGACGCCGAGAACGCGCACGCTGACAACTCCTCCACATCCGAACAGGTGTTCGGTCGAACGCTACACAGCGCCGGGACGGACGCCGCGCACCAACACGCGCGTCCCCCGCGTCACTCGTCCGCTTCGAGCTCCGCCAGCACGTCGTCGGGGATGTCGCCGTTGGCGAAGACGTCCTGCACGTCGTCGGAGTCCTCGAGGGCCTCGATGACGCGGATCATCTTGCGCGCGCCGTCGGCGTCGAGCGGCACCTGCAGGTTGGGCACCCACGAGGCCTCGGCCGAGTCGTACTCGATGCCGGCGTCCTGCAGCGCGGTGCGGACGGCCACGACGTCGGTCGCCTCCGAGACGATCTCCCAGGTGTCGCCGTTGTCGTTGACCTCGTCGGCCCCGGCGTCGAGCACGACCTCGAGGATGTCGTCCTCGCCCTGGCCCTCGGTCTTGGGCACGATGACGACGCCCTTGCGGTCGAAGACGTAGGCGACCGAGCCCGGGTCGGCCAGCTGGCCGCCGTTGCGGGTGAGGGCCGTGCGGACCTCGGCCGCAGCCCGGTTGCGGTTGTCGGTGAGGCACTCGATGAGGATCGCCACCCCGCCGGGCGCGTAGCCCTCGTAGGTGATGGTCTGCCAGTCGGCGCCGCCGGCGGTGGCGCCGCTGCCGCGCTTGACCGCGTTGTCGATGTTGTTGTTGGGGACGGAGGACTTCTTCGCCTTCTGGATGGCGTCGTAGAGCGTCGGGTTGCCCGCGGGGTCGCCGCCGCCGGTGCGGGCCGCGACCTCGATGTTCTTGATCAGCTTGGCGAAGAGCTTGCCGCGCTTGGCGTCGATCGCAGCCTTCTTGTGCTTGGTGGTCGCCCATTTGGAATGGCCGCTCATCGCTTCTCCTTCTGGTGCTGGATCGTGGTGGCGCTCCGCGCCGGTGCCGAAAAGACCGGAGGCGATCCTACTGAGTGCCCCTACCGGGTGGTCGCGCGCGCCCCTGCGCGGGCGTCGCGCACCATCTGCACGAACAGCTGGTGGAACCGGTGGTCGCCGGTGACCTCGGGGTGGAACGAGGTCGCCAGCAGCCGGCCCTGGCGCACGGCCACCACGCGTCCGGCGGCGGGTCCCTGCTCGACCGTCGCGAGTACCTCGACATCGGGGCCGCACTCCTCCACCCAGGGCGCCCGGATGAAGACCGCCCGCATCGGGGCGCCACCGATCGCGTGGATGTGCAGGTCCTCCTCGAAGGAGTCGACCTGCCGCCCGAAGGCGTTGCGGCGCACGGTGATGTCGATGCCGCCCAGCGTCTCCTGGTCGGCCCGCCCACCGGTGATCCGGTCGGCCAGCATGATCATGCCGGCGCACGAGCCGTAGACCGGCAGGCCCTCGTCGATGCGCTGACGGATCGGGTCGCGCAGCTCGAAGATCCGCACGAGCTTGTCGATGGTCGTGGACTCCCCACCGGGGATGACGAGGCCGTCCACCGCGGCCACCTCGGAGGGGCGTCGCACGGTGGTGGCGCGGGCACCTGCCTGCTCCACGGCATACAGGTGCTCGCGCACGTCTCCCTGCACCGCGAGGACGCCGATGAGCGGCTGGCTGTCGGTCACCCCAGAAGGTTAGGGCCCCTGACGAAGCGGGCCCTCGCTGGGCTAGGTTGCGGCCATGTCCGACCTGACCGAACGCGCGCGGCAGCTCGACGCCACGCACGCGCACACCGACCGACGCAGCCAGTTCCGCATCCCCGAGGACGTCATCTACCTCGACGGCAACTCCCTCGGCGCGCTTTCCACCGCGGCCGCGGAGACCGCGGCCGACGTGGTCTCGCGCCAGTGGGGCGGGCAGCTCATCCGGGCCTGGAACGAGTCCGACTGGTGGGGCGCCCCCGAGCGCGTCGGCGACACGATCGGCGCGCTCGTCGGCGCCGCGCCGGGGCAGGTGGTCGTCACCGACTCGACGTCGGTCAACCTCTTCAAGGTCGTGGTCGCTGCCTCCCGGATGCGGCCCGGGCGCAGCACCGTGCTCACCGACCCCGACTCCTTCCCCACCGACCTCTACATCACCCGCTCGGCCGCCGACCTGCTCGGCCTGACCGTCGAGCTGGTGCCGGTGGCGGAGGCGGCCGGCCGGATCGCCGAGCTGGGCTCGTCGCTGGCGCTGGCGTCCTACTCGCACGTCGACTACCGCACGGGCGAGCTGTGGGACCTGGAGGCGCTGACCCGGGCGGCCCACGACGTCGGGGCGCTGGCCTGCTGGGACCTGTGCCACTCGGCCGGCGTCGTCCCGGTCGGCCTGGACGACGGCGGCGCCGACTTCGCGATCGGCTGCGGCTACAAGTACCTCAGCGGCGGGCCCGGGGCGCCGTCGTTCGTCTACGTCGCCCAGCGGCACCTCGCCGACTTCGACAGCCCGCTGACGGGGTGGCAGGGGCACGCGAGCCCGTTCGCCATGTCGCGCGACTACGAGCCGGCCGCGAGCATCACCCGCGCCCGGGTGGGCACCGCTCCCCTGATCTCGCTGCTCACCCTGGAGGCGGCCCTCACGGCGTTCGACGGGCTCGACCTCCAGGAGGTGCGCCGGCGCTCGCTGTCGCTGACCGGCTTCTTCCTCGAGTGCCTCGGGGCCCTGGGCGTCGACCTGCCGCTGGCCACCCCGCGCGAGGACGAGCACCGCGGCTCACAGGTGAGCCTGCGGCACCCCGAGGCGTATGCCGTGGTGCAGGCCCTCATCGCCCGTGGCGTCATCGGCGACTTCCGGGAGCCCGACATCGTGCGGCTGGGCTTCGCACCGCTCTACCTCTCGCACGCCGACGCGCTCGCCGCCGCGGAGCACGTGGCCGCAGTGCTGCGGGACAAGGAGTACGAGCGGCCCGAGTTCCGGACCCGGGCGGCCGTCACCTGACGGTGCCCTCCCCCGGCGGTCAGGGCCTGACCGTCGCCCCCGACAGCGCCAGCGCGGCGAGGAACTCCTCGGCGTACTGGCGCTGTCGCCGTTCCCGGGCCTCGCTCGCCCACAGGCGGCTGATCCGCTCGCGGCTGACGGTGACGTGGACCGTGCCGGTGGCCGGGGACTCGAGCTCGACGTCGCTGCTGGCGAAGTACCCGAGCAGCGTCGCGGAGACCTCCGCGGCCGGCACCGACCACAGGACGTGGGGGGTGCCCTCGGGGATGAACGACAGGCGCCCGTCCGCGAGGCCCAGGGCGCCATGGACCCCGGTGAGCGCCGGGAACCGGCGGCGTCCGGAGACGACGCGGGCCTGCCACGTGTCCTGTGGCAGGCCCGCGTCGGGGCCGGACGGAGCCGGCGGTGGCGTGGTGGCCAGGGCCGTCTCCTACCAGCCGCGCTCGGCCAGGCGGTGCGGCTCCGGGATCTCGTCGACGTTGATGCCGACCATGGCCTCGCCCAGACCGCGCGAGACCTTGGCGATGACGTCGGGGTCGTCGTAGAAGGTCGTGGCCTTGACGATCGCCTCGGCGCGCTGGGCCGGGTTGCCGGACTTGAAGATGCCGGAGCCGACGAAGACACCCTCGGCGCCGAGCTGCATCATCATCGCGGCGTCGGCGGGGGTGGCGATGCCGCCCGCGGTGAACAGCACGACGGGGAGCTTGCCGGCCTGCGCGACCTCCTTGACCAGCTCGTACGGCGCCTGCAGCTCCTTGGCCGCGACGTAGAGCTCGTCCTCGGGCAGGTTCTGGAGGCGGCGGATCTGCTGGCGGATCTGGCGCATGTGGGTGGTGGCGTTGGAGACGTCACCGGTCCCGGCCTCGCCCTTGGAGCGGATCATGGCCGCGCCCTCGGTGATGCGGCGCAGGGCCTCACCGAGGTTGGTGGCGCCACAGACGAAGGGAACGGTGAACGCCCACTTGTCGATGTGGTTGGCGTAGTCGGCCGGGGTCAGCACCTCGGACTCGTCGATGTAGTCGACACCCAGGGACTGCAGCACCTGGGCCTCGACGAAGTGGCCGATGCGGGCCTTGGCCATGACCGGGATGGAGACGGCCTCGATGATGCCGTCGACCATGTCGGGGTCGGACATGCGGGACACGCCGCCCTGGGCGCGGATGTCGGCGGGGACGCGCTCGAGCGCCATCACGGCGACGGCGCCGGCGTCCTCGGCGATCTTGGCCTGCTCGGGGGTGACCACGTCCATGATCACGCCGCCCTTGAGCATCTCGGCCATGCCGCGCTTGACGCGGGAGGTGCCGGTGGCCGGCTGGGCAGCGGTGGTGGTGGCGTCGGAGGACATGCTGGTGCTCCAGATCGTTTTTCGGGGCGCAGCGCAGGAGTCGCGCTTCGTCCACATGCTAGTTCCTGCGACGGCGTGGTCGGCCACGGCGTCCGCCACCCGCGCACCGCAGCAGGCAGCTACTCGCGCACCGTCGGCGGAAGCTCGTCGTCGAACTCGATCGTCTGGGGCAGCTCGGCGTGCCCGGCCAGCCGGAACCAGCGCACGACCGCCTTGCGGCGGACCCGTTGGACGTCCTTGACGGCGTCGTTGTGGAAGCGCCGCGCCAGCTGCACGCGCACGGCGGCGGCGCGGACCCGTCCGAGGGCGGCCACGCCCGCTTCCCCGGGCACCCGGCGCACCTCCTCGACGGCCTGCGGCGACAGGGCGATCTGCAGCGCCTCGGTGAGGTCGCTCTCGATCAGCTCGCGCCCGGCGAAGGTCTGCCCCTCGAGCAGGTCATCGCCGGCGCGCTCGTTGTGCGCCTCCAGGGACTCCGAGGCCGCGCCGGCCAGGATGAGGGCGCTCGCCGGGTCGAGCCCACCGGAGTTGACGAGCTCGAGGGTCGCCTCCGCCCGGCGCACCAGCTGGGCGTCGAGGGCGGACAGTGCCCCCTCGACGCGGGAGTGCAGCCGGTCGAGCCGGGCCGCGCTGTAGGACAGGTACCAGGCGATGCCCAGCAGCAGCGCGACCACGACCACGCCCCAGGTCAGTCCGTCCATGCCAGCCCCTGTCAGTCGTCCGACGGCCGCGACAGGCCGCGCAGCATGCGGGTCCAACGGGTGTCACCGCTCGTGTCGGCGCGCACCCCACCGGCCCCGTGGGTCACCGTCTCGTAGACCGCCATGACCTCCTCGGCCACCACGGACCAGTCGAACTGGCGGGCCCGCCGGCGCCCCTCCTCGGCCAGGGCGGCCCGGGCGGCCGGGTCACCGACCAGTCGCACCACCTCGTGGGTGAGCGCGGTGGTGTCCTCGCTGCGGAAGGTCGCCCCGGCGCGTCCGCCGTCGAGCACCCGCAGGAAGGCGGGCAGGTCGCTGGCCACCACCGGGGCACCGGCGCTCATCGCCTCCACGAGCACGATCCCGAAGCTCTCGCCGCCGGTGTGCGGGGCGACGTAGAGGTCGACGGAGGCCAGCAACGAGGCCTTGTCGGCGTCGCTGACCGCCCCGAGGAACTCCGTCGCCTTGAGCACCTCGGGAACCATCCTGGCCCGGGCCGCCTCGGCGTCCCCCGGGCCCACGACCAGCAGGCGGGCCCCCGGGTAGGCCTCGAGCACCCCCGGCATGGCGGCGGCCAGGACCTGCAGGCCCTTGCGGGGCTCGTCGATCCGCCCGAGGAAGGCCAGCGTCGGCGCACCCTCGGCTCCCTGCCACTGCGGCCGAGGCACTGCGGTGGCGAACCGGTCGACGTTGACGCCGTTGGGGATCACGACGGCGTCGCCGCCGACGTGGGTCGTGACGGTGCGGCGGGCGTCCTCGGAGACGGCGATCCGTCCGGCGATCTTCTCCAGGCTCGGGCGCAGCAGCGGGTAGGCCGCCTGCATGGCCCGCGAGCGGATGTTCGAGGTGTGGAAGGTCGCCACGATGGGGCCCTCGGCGGCCCACAGCGCGAGCAGCGAGATGCTGGGGGTCACCGGCTCGTGCAGGTGCACCACGTCGAACTCGCCGCGGTCGACCCAGCGACCGACCCGCGCGGCCGTCACCGGCCCGAAGCTCAGCCGGGCGACCGACCCGTTGTAGCGCACGGGGACGGTGCGGCCGACCGACTCGAGGTAGCCGGGGAGCGCGGTGTCGTGGTCGGCCGGCGCCAGCACCGAGACGTGGTGGCCCTGCCCGATGAGGTGCTCGGCGAGGTCGCGGACGTGGAACTGCACCCCACCCGGCACGTCGAACGAGTAGGGGCAGACGATGCCGATCCTCATCGTGACCGCCTCATCATGACCGCCTCATCGTGCCCACCTCATCGTGACCGCCTCACGGCGACACCGCCGGGGGTGCGCTCGTCGAGGTCCTCGACGAACACCCGCTGCAGCATGTGCCAGTCCTCGGTGTGCTCGCGGATCGCGCCGCCGAGGGCGTCGGCGCACTGCTGCGTCATGGCGGTCGCCCGCTCTCGCGTGGTGCCCTGCTTGGGGTCGCACACCCGCTCGTGGAAGGTGATGACGATGCGCCGGTGCCACGCGCTGCCGGGCACGAGCTCGTAGCGGATCGACACCGGGTGCAGCGCCGCTCCCGTGGCCAGCGCCAGGGCCGCGGGGCCGGCCGCCATGCGCGCCGGGTGGCCGCACAGGTCGACCTCGATGCCCCGGGCCGTCAGGTCGCGGTCCGCGAGCAGGGGCATGATCACCGGCTTCGTGAGGTGCGAGCGGAGCTGCGCGAAGACGTCTCCCCCGCCGGTCAGCGGCAGGATCGTCATGCCGAGCGACTCCCGGAAGGCGAGGAACTCGGCATACACCTCCTCCGGCTCCAGGCGCTCGGCGACGGTGACCACGGGGCCCAGCTCGCGGGCGCCCCAGGCCCCCGCGGTGTCCCAGTTGCCCATGTGGCCGAGGAAGCAGACCACCGCCCGGCCCTGCGCCAGCTCATCGCGGACGGCGCCGTCACCGACGACGCGCACCCCGCGGGCGACGTCGTCCGCGCTGCGGTCCGGCAGTCGGAAGGCCTCGCAGTAGTAGCGCATGTAGCTGCGCATGCCGCGGCGCACCAGTGCGTCGAGCTCGGCGTCGCCGAGCTCGGGGCGCACCCGGGCGTAGTTGGAGCGCAGGCGCCGGACGCCCGAGCCTCCCCGAGCCGTGGCGAGGTCGGCGATCCGGTCGAAGAGCGCGTATGCCGCCCGCTCGGGCAGCCGTCGGACGGCGCCCCACCCGAGGCGGAAGCCGGCGACGGCGACGACGTCGCCGATGCGGCTCACGCGCGGCTCAGGGCCTGCCGGCGCACGGTCAGCACGCGCTGGCACACCGTGATGAAGCTCGCGACGGCGAGCAGCGCCAGCACGACGGTCAGGAGCACCTCCGGCACGCCCAGACCCACCAGGCCGGTCGCGACCAAGACGGCCACGAGCCGGTCGGCGCGCTCGGCGATGCCGACGTTGGCGGTCATGCCCAGGCCCTCGGCGCGGGCCTTCGAGTAGGACACGACGCTGCCGAGGATGAGGCAGGCCAGCGCCAGGGCGGCCATCAGGGTGTCGCGGCCGTCCCCGGCGTACCAGAGCACGAGGCCGCCGAAGATGGCCGCGTCACCGACCCGGTCGAGGGTGGAGTCGAGGTAGGCGCCCCAGTTGCCCGAGCGGTTCGACATCCGCGCCATGATCCCGTCGAGGGTGTCCGAGAACACGAACGCCGTGATGACGATGGTCCCCCAGAAGAACTCGTGGCGGGGGTAGAAGGCCAGGGCCCCGACGCAGACGCCGAGAGTCCCCACCAGGGTCACGACGTCCGGGCTCACGCCCAGCTTGAGCAGCAGCCGGGCGAGCGGGGTGAAGACCTTGGTGAAGAAGGCACGGGCGTATCGGTTCAGCATGGTGGCCTCAGGGTATCGACGGCAGCCGGCGGCTCAGCGCGGCCACGCGGCAACGAGCTGCTGGCGGACGTCCTCGAGCAGCATGGGCAGCGCCTTGGTCTGCGCGATCACGGGCAGGAAGTTGGCGTCCCCGCCCCAACGGGGCACCACGTGCTGGTGCAGGTGGGCCTGCACGCCCGCACCGGCGACGGCCCCCTGGTTCATGCCGATGTTGAACCCCATGGGCGACGACGCGGCGGTCAGGGCCGCGATGGCTGTCCGGGTCAGGGCGGTGAACTCGGCGGTCTCCTCCTCGTCGAGGTCGACGTAGAGGGCGACGTGGCGGTAGGGGCAGACGAGCACGTGACCGGGGTTGTAGGGGAAGAGGTTCATCACGACGTAGCAGTGCTCGCCGCGGTGGACGATGAGCCCCTCGGCATCGTCGGCGCGTTGGGGGGCGAGGCAGAACGGGCAGCCCTCCCCCGCCTCCTTGCTGGGTCGCTCGCCCCGGATGTAGGCCATCCGGTGCGGTGTCCAGAGCCGCTCGAAGCCGTCCTCGGCCGCCGCGAACTCGCGCGCCAGCTCGGGGAACACCCGCAGCCTGGCCTCGTGCTCCTCCTGGCTCTCGCCCGGACGGCGCGGGAACTGCTCCTCGTCGGCCATCAGACCTGGACCCGGGCCTCGACCGCCTGGACGATCTCGGCGACCGCCTCGTCGAGGGGGACGCCGTTCTTCTGCGACCCGTCGCGGTAGCGGAACGACACCGCGCCGGCGGAGCGGTCGTCCTCACCGGCGATGAGCACGAACGGCACCTTGGCCTTGCTGGCGTTGCGGATCTTCTTCGGGAAGCGGTCGTCGCTCTCGTCGACCTCGACCCGGATGCCCCGCTCGCGCAGCCTCGCCGCGACCTCCGCGAGGTAGCCGTTGTACTCCTCGGCCACCGGGATGCCAAGGACCTGCACCGGCGAGAGCCAGGGCGGGAAGGCGCCGGCGTAGTGCTCGACGAGCACGCCGAAGAAGCGCTCGATGGAGCCGAACTTCGCCGAGTGGATCATGACCGGCTGCTGGCGCGAGCCGTCGGCCGCCTGGTACTCCAGCTCGAAGCCCGCCGGCTGGTTGAAGTCGTACTGGATCGTCGACATCTGCCAGGTGCGGCCGATGGCGTCACGGATCTGGACCGAGATCTTGGGGCCGTAGAACGCGGCACCGCCGGGGTCGGCCACGAGCTCGAGCCCCGTGTCGGTCGCGGCCTGCTCCAGGACGCGGGTGGCCTCCGCCCACTGCTCGTCGCTGCCGATGAACTTGTCCGACTCGTCGCGGGTCGACAGCTCGAGGTAGTAGTCGTCGAGCCCGAAGTCCTTGAGCAGGCCGAGCACGAAGGACAGCAGGTGCTTGATCTCGGCCGGCGCCTGCTCGGGGGTCACGTAGGAGTGCGAGTCGTCCTGGGTCAGGCCGCGGACGCGGGTCAGCCCGTGGACGACACCCGACTTCTCGTAGCGGTAGACCGACCCGAACTCGAAGAAGCGCAGCGGCAGCTCACGGTAGGAACGCCCGCGCGACCTGAAGATCAGGTTGTGCATCGGGCAGTTCATGGCCTTGAGGTAGTAGCTGCTCCCCTCCATCTCCATGGGCGGGAACATGGTGTCGGCGTAGTACGGCAGGTGTCCGGAGGTCTCGAAGAGACCCTGCTTGGTGATGTGCGGGGTCCCGACGTACTGGAAGCCCTCCTCGATGTGCCGCCGACGGACGTAGTCCTCCATCTCGCGCTTGATGACCCCGCCCTTGGGGTGGAAGACCACCAGGCCGGAGCCGATCTCGTCGGGGAAGCTGAACAGGTCGAGCTCGGCGCCGAGCTTGCGGTGGTCGCGCTTCTCGGCCTCGGCGAGGCGGTCGAGGTAGGCCTTGAGGTCGTCCTTGCTGGGCCAGGCGGTGCCGTAGATGCGCTGCAGCTGGGGGTTCTTCTCGGAGCCGCGCCAGTAGGCGGCCGCGCTGCGCATGAGCTTGAAGGCGTTGCCGATGAGCTTGGTCGACGGGATGTGCGGGCCGCGGCACAGGTCGCCCCAGGCCACGGTGCCGTCGCGGCGCAGGTTGTCGTAGACGGTCAGCTGCGCGCCGCCGACCTCGACGTTCGCGCCCTCGGCGGCCTCCCCAGCGGCACCGCCCTTGAGCCCGATGAGCTCGCACTTGTAGGGCTCGTCCTTCAGCTCGGCCAGCGCCTCGTCGTCGGAGATCTCGCGCCGCACGAAGGTCTGCCCCTCGTTGATGATGCGCTGCATCACCTTCTCGAGCTGCTTGAGGTCGTCGGGGTTGAAGGGCTCCTCGACGTCGAAGTCGTAGTAGAACCCGTCCTTGACCGGCGGCCCGATGCCCAGCTTGGCCTTGGGGTTGACCTGCTGCACGGCCTGGGCGAGCACGTGGGCGGCCGAGTGCCGCAGCACGTTCAGCCCGTCCTCCTCGTCGATGCGCACCGGCTCGACGGTGTCGCCCTCGGAGAGCGGGTGGCTGAGGTCGCGGAGCTCGCCGTTGACGCGGGCCACGACGACGGCGCGGTCGTCGCCGAACAGGTCGGCGGGCGTGGTCTGCTCGGCCACCGCTCGCTCGCTTCCGGCGACGTGGACGGTGATCTGCGCAGACACGGTGGTGGCTCCTCGGGCGGTCTTCACGGGGTGGTGCTTCGACGGTATGCCGCGTGCGCGGGCGAGCGCCGTGGCGTCACGATGCTATCGGCCGGGAAGGAGCCGCTGCGCGGCAGTTCCACGGTGGCCGTCCTGCACCGGCGACGGCACGGGCCCAATGGCCCTGCCGGTCCCCGGGGCGTCGGATCCACGCTGGCCCCATGTGGGACGACGGCGGATGGGGCATGTGGGGGATGCGTGGAGGTGGCGGCTGGTGGGGCCTGCTGGTGATGGCCGGCCTGCTGGTCCTGGTCGTCGGGGGCGCCGTGCTGCTCGCGGTGTGGATGGCCCGCACCTCCGGCAGCGGCACCACGCCGCCGGGTCCGGCTCCCCACATCGACACGGGGGTGTCACCGGCGGACCGGTTGCTCGACGAGCGGTACGCCCGCGGTGAGATCGACGAGCAGGAGTACCTCCACCGTCGGGCGGTGCTGCGCGGACGCTAGGCGTCCTGGCCGGTCACGCCCATCTGCTTGAGCCGGTCCTGCAGGGGAAGGCGGATCGGCCCGCTGTCCGTGGGCACGGCCGCCTCCTCCTTCTTGGCCGAGAGCTCACGCGCCAGGCGCTGGCCGTCGAGGATGAGCGCGCCGTAGGCGGGCCACGCCTGGGGGTCGTCGAGCGGGGTCTCGCGGACCCAGGCGCCGAGCTCGTCGAGCACCTCCAGGCCGGCGCGAAGGTGCCGGTCGACCTCGGCCTTCTCCTCGCCGTCGCGCAGGCCGAAGTGGTCGATGGCGCGGCCGATGGCCTCCAGCGCCTCGGCGTACCGCTCCAGGAACCCCTCCGACGGGACCGGGAGCCGCTCGGCCTCGTCGGCGGCGTCGACGAGGGTGCGGGCGATGCCGGAGACCTGCCACTGGGAGCGCCGCACCGTCTCGACGGTGCGCGCGTAACCGGCCCAGTCGATGTCGACCGGCCGCAGGTCGTGCCGCGGGTTGAGGCGCGTGCTCTCCCGGCCGGTCTCGATCGACTCGAGCACCTCGGGCGCGGTGCGCACGATCTCGGTGCTGGTGTCGTACCAGCGCCGGGCCTCGTCGGCGTCCCAGCCCTCACGCAGGCCGGTCGCCATGTCGTCGAGCAGGCGGCGCACCCGCGCGGTCAGCGACCGCACGGCGTCGCGCGGCTGCTGGATGTGCAGCGGGGCGAGCACGACCGCGTTGACCGCGACGCCGATGACGCCTCCGAGCACGGTCTCGACGATCGTCAGGTACGTGAACTCGGTGTCGGTGCCGTGCACGGTGAGCAGCGAGAGCAGCACGAGGGTGGGCACCTGGAGCCCGTGGTCGCCCAGCCGGCGCCAGCGCCCCAGCAGCAGGGCCACGAGCATGACCGGGACCATCGTCCACCAGGTCACGCCCACGAGTGAGCCGACCAGCCAGGCCACGCTCATGCCGAGCACCACGGCGGCGATCCGCTGGGCGCTCGCCCCCAGCGACCGCACCATCGTCTCGTCCACGACCAGCAGGGCCGCCAGCGGGGCGTAGAACGGCTGCGGGCTGTCGAGCAGGTGCACGGCAGCCTGCCAGGCGACCACGGTGGCGATCGCCGCCTTCGCCAGCAACAAGCCGGTGTCGCGTTCCGGTCCGGGGTGCGCGAAGGCCCGGCGGCTCGTGCGGACCCAGCCGGCCACCGTCTGCGCCACCCGGTCGCTGGCACGGCGGTGCCAGACGACCTCCTCGGCTGTGTCATCCCCGGATCTGCTCATCCGAGCCACGGTACCGGCGGGTCCTCACTCGCGGGCCGCCCGGTGGGTGGCGGGAAGCCGACTACCGGATCGGCCGCCAGTCCAGCACGAGGTGCTCGACCTCCCCGTCCCGGCTGGTCAGCCCGGCGACGACCTCTCCCCCGGCGTGGCGCTCCACGGCGAGCGCCACGGTCCCGGGCAGGAGCAAGGGCTTGCGAAACCACACACGGGATGTCGAGGGCCCGCTGGTGGCGGGTCCGAGCGCGGCCAGGACGCGGGCGGTGCTGTACATCCCGTGGGCGATGGCACGCGGGAAACCCATGGCCCGGGCCGTCAGCCGGTGCAGGTGGATGGGGTTCACGTCGCCGCTGACGGCGGCATACCGGCGACCGGTGTCACCGGGGAGGCGCCAGACCGCTGCGGGCTCCCCCGCCGGCATCTCCGGTGAGGGTGCCGGCCGGGCGACGTCGTGCGAGCGGCCCTTGCGCAGGTAGGTGCTGCGGCCGTGCCAGGCCTGCTCCCCGGCGACCGTGACCTCGGTGACGAGGTCGACGAGCAGGCCCCTGGGGTGCTCGCGCAGGTGCTCGGCCCGCACGGTGAGCTCGAGGACGTCGTCGGCGGTGAGCGGCCGGTGCACGGTGATGGTGTTCTCGAGGTGCACCAGGCCGGGCAGAGCGAGCGGGAAGTCGCGGCGCGCCATGAGCTCGGTCTGCAGCGGGAAGCCGAGCACCTGCGGCCACGTGTGGGGCAGCACGTCCCCGGCCGGGAAGCCGCAGAGGTGCTGGTAGAGCAACAGGCGGTCGCGGTCGACGCGCACGTCGGACAGCCGCAGCGCCCGTTCGGGCAGCGGCCCGCTGCCGCTGCGCCCCCGCGCCGTCAGGGCGGCCGTGGCGTAGAGCCGGGGCAGCGAGGGGGGCTGCTGGAGCGTCTCGACCTCGACGTCAGGCTCCACGTCAGGCCCCCAGCAGGCTCTGGCCGCAGACGCGCACGACGTTGCCGTTGACGCCGGCGCTGGCGTCCTGGGCGAGCCACGCGATGGTCTCCGCGACGTCGACGGGCAGGCCGCCCTGCGACAGCGAGTTCATCAGCCGGCCGACCTCACGCGTGGCGAACGGGATGCGGGAGGTCATCTCGGTCTCGATGAACCCGGGAGCCACCGCGTTGACGGTGATGCGGCGGCGCCGCAGGCCCTGGTCGTCGCGCAGGGCCTGCACCAGGCCGATGAGCCCCGCCTTCGACGCGGCGTAGTTGCTCTGGCCGCGGTTGCCCGCGATGCCGGACATCGACGACACGACCACGACGCGTCCGCCGTCGCGCAGCCCGCCGTCGGCGAGCAGCGCCTCGTTCATGCGCAGCACCGACAGCAGGTTGACCTCGACGACCGAGGCCCACCGCTGCTCGTCGGTGTTGGCCAGCAGCCGGTCGCGGGTGATGCCCGCGTTGTGCACGACGATGTCGAGGCCACCGTGCCGGGCCCTGGCGTGCTCGAGGATCCGTTCCCCCGCGTCGGGGACCGTGACATCGAGCTGGAGCGCGGTGCCGCCGACCCGGTTGGCGGTGCGGGCCAGCGCCTCTCCCGCAGCCGGGACGTCGACGCACACGAGCGTGGCCCCGTCGCGGGCCAGCACGTCGGCGATGGCCGCGCCGATGCCGCGGGCGGCACCCGTGACCACGGCCACCTTGCCGTCGAGCGGCCTGCGCCAGTCGGCGGGAGCCGCGGCCTCGCCGCCGGTCACCTCCACGACCTGGGCGTCGACGTAGGCCGAGCGGCCGGACAGCAGGAAGCGCAGGGTGCTGTCGACGCCTGAGTCGGCGCCGTCGGACACCAGCACGAGGTTGGCGGTGGCGCCGGCCCGCAGCTCCTTGCCGATCGAACGGGTGACGCCCTCCAGCGCGCGGCGAGCGGCCGCCTGGGCGGGGGTGGCGGCCTCGCGGGGCGGCCGGCCCAGCACGACGACCCGCCCGCTCGGGGCCAGGGAGCGCAGCGCCGGACCGACGAGCGCACGCAGCGACTCGAGGTCCTCGGGCGACTCGACCGCGGTCAGGTCGGCCACGACGGCCGACACGCGCTGGCCCTCCGCGACCTCCCCGACCGCCGTGACTGCCTCGTCGGCGAGCACGGCACGGACCCGGTCCAGCAGCGGGGTGCCACCGTGGCCGCCGACGAGGACGGCGCCGTCCACGAGCGGCGCGTCCACGGCATACCGGCGCAGCCTCACGGGGCGCGGCAGCCCGAGCTGGGCGGCGAGCTTCTTGCCCACCGCCGTGTTGACGAAGGAGGCATACCCGGCCATGTCAGGCCGCCTCGAGGATCGCCATGACGCCCTGGCCGCCGGCGGCGCAGACCGACACCAGCCCGCGGGCCCCGGGGCCCTTCTCGCTCAGCATCTTTGACAGCGAGGCGACGATGCGCCCGCCGGTGGCGGCGAACGGGTGGCCCGCGGCCAGCGACGACCCGTGCACGTTGAGGCGGCTGCGGTCGAGCGAGCCGACCGGCTTGGCCAGGCCCAGCCGCTCGCGGCAGAACTCCTCGTCCTCCCAGGCGGCCAGGGTCGCGAGCACCGTGGAGGCGAAGGCTTCGTGGATCTCGACGAGGTCGAAGTCCTGCAGCGTCATGCCCTGCCGCTCGAGCAGGCGGGGCAGCGCGTAGGCCGGCGCCATGAGCAGGCCCTCGTCGCCGGTGACGTAGTCGACCGCCGCGGTCTGGGCGTCGACGACGTGTGCCAGCACCGGGAGGCCTCGCTCGGCCGCCCACTCGTCGGTGCCGAGCAGCACCACGGAGGCCCCGTCGGTCAGCGGCGTGCTGTTGCCGGCGGTCATGGTGGCGCCCTCGCCACGTCCGAAGACCGGCTTCAGCTTCGCGAGCTTCTCGACGGAGGAGTCCGGCCGCAGGTTCTCGTCGCGGGTCACGCCCAGGAACGGCGTGACCAGGTCGTCGAAGAAGCCGCTCTCCCAGGCGGCGGCGAGGTTGCGGTGGCTGGCGGCGGCCAGCTCGTCCTGCGCCTCCCGGGTGATGCCCCAGCGCTTGGCCGTCTGGGCCATGTGCTCGCCCATCGAGAGGCCGGTGCGCGGCTCGACGTTGCGCGGGATCTCGGGCACCACGTGGCTGGGACGCAGGCCGGCGAGCGCCTTGGCCCGCTGCCCGGAGGTCTTGGCCCGGTTGAGCTGGAGCAGCGTCTCGCGCAGGCCCTCGCTCACGGCGATGGGGGCGTCCGAGGCGGTGTCGGTGCCCCCGGCGATGCCGCAGTCGACCTGCCCAAGGGCCACCTTGTTGGCGACGAGGATGGCGGCCTCGAGCCCGGTGCCGCAGGCCTGCTGCACGTCGTAGGCGGGCGTGTGCGCCGACAGGCTCGAGCCGAGCACCGCCTCGCGGGTGAGGTTGAAGTCGCGGCTGTGCTTGAGCACCGCACCGGCCGCCACCTCCCCGACCTGCTCGCCGGCCAGGCCGTGCCGGGCCACCAGGCCCTCGAGCGCGGCGGTGAGCATGTCCTGGTTGGAGGCGTGGGCATAGCTGCCGTTCGCGCGGGCGAAGGGGATGCGGTTGCCCCCGATGACCGCGGCGCGGCGCGGCAGGGAGGTCGGCTGGGACGTCGTCGCCACGGAGGGCTCCTCGTGCTGGTCGGTGCTGGGCAGTTACTGGCTACGGACGGTAGCAGGTACCGCGAGTACCTGCTACCGTCGCCGACCGTGAGCACGACCACGGACGGACGCAGCACCCGCTGGGACGCGCACCGGGCCCGCCGGCGCGAGGAGCTGGTCGACGCCACGCTGCGCGCCATCCGCCAGCACGGCGCCACGGTCGGCATGGACGACGTCGCCGCCAGCGCCGGCACCAGCAAGACTGTCTTCTACCGCCACTTCAGCGACCGGAACGGCCTGTATGCCGCGGTCGCGGCCCGCGTCGACGCGCTGATCCTGCGCGACGTCACCTCCGCGCTGGGTGCCACCGACCTCGGCGCCTCGCAGCTGGACGGCGACGGCTCGCCCCGCCGGCTCATCGCGGCCGCCATCGACTCCTACCTCCGGCTCGTCGAGCGTGACCCCGAGGTCTACCGGTTCGTCGTCAACGCGCCGTTGCTCGACCGCCCGGCCGGTGGCGACCCCGCCGGCCAGGTGACCTCGCACATCGCGGAGCAGATGTCCGCAGTGCTGGCGGCCGCCCTGGAGTCGGCCGGGCGCGACACCGCGGCGGCCGCGGTGTGGGGCCCTGGCCTCGTCGGCATGGTCCGCGCGGCCGCGGACCAGTGGCTCACCACCGCCGACCCGATGCCCCGCGAGGTGCTCGCCGAGCACCTCACCGACCTGGCCTGGGGCGGGCTGTCGTCCGCCTGGCCCACCCCTTCCCCGTGAGGAGCACCCCCATGAGCACGCTCAGCACCGCGCTGCAGACCGCCATCGACGGCCGGTGGGCCCACATCCGCGAGGAGGCCCGCTCCGAGCTCGAGCCGGCCCGCTTCGCCCCGCCCGCCGCGGAGCTGACCCTCGAGGAGTACCGCGCCAGGGTGGCGGCCCAGCTGCAGCTGCTGGCGCAGACCGGCCACCCCGCCCGCGGCCTGTCCAAGGACCTGGGCGGCCAGGGCGACTACGGCGCGTCGGTCACCGCCTTCGAGATGCTCGGCCACGCCGACCTGTCGCTGATGGTCAAGGCGGGCGTGCACTGGGGCCTCTTCGGCGGCGCGGTGGCAAGCCTGGGCACCAAGCGGCACCACACGGCATACCTGCCCGCGATCCTCAGCGCCGAGCTCCCGGGCTGCTTCGCGATGACGGAGACCGGGCACGGCTCCGACGTGCAGTCGCTCGGCACCACGGCGACCTACGACCCGGACACCGACGAGCTGGTGGTGGACACGCCCACCCCGGCGGCGCGCAAGGACTACATCGGCGGCGCGGCGCGCGACGGACGGATGGCGGCGGTCTTCGCCCAGCTGGTCACCGGCGGCGAGTCGCACGGCGTGCACTGCGTGCTGGTGCCCATCCGCGACGAGGACGGCGAGCCGCTGCCCGGCGTCACCATCGGCGACTGCGGCGCCAAGGCAGGGCTGGCCGGCGTGGACAACGGACGGCTGAGCTTCGACGACGTGAGGGTGCCGCGGACCAACCTGCTGAACCAGTACGGCGACATCGACGAGCACGGGGTCTACACCTCCCCCATCGAGAACCCCACCAAGCGCTTCTTCACCATGCTCGGCACGCTGGTGCGGGGCCGGGTCAGCGTCGCCGGCGGCGCCGGAGCGGCCACCCGCACCGCGCTGACGCTGGCCATCACGTATGCCGGCCACCGGCGCCAGTTCGCCCCTCCCGGCGGCGCCGAGGAGGTGCTGCTGCTCGACTACCGCGCGCACCAGCGCAAGCTGCTGCCGGCGCTCGCGACCTCCTATGCCCTGATGTTCGCGCAGAACGACCTGGTCTCCCGGATGCACGACGTCGCCTGCGCCGGTGGCGCCGCCGACCCCCGCGACCAGCGCGAGCTCGAGGCGCGGGCTGCCGGGATCAAGGCCGTGGCCACCGCCCACGCGACAGCGACGATCCAGACCTGCCGCGAGGCCTGCGGCGGGGCTGGCTACCTCACGGTGAACCGCCTGCCACAGCTCAAGGCCGACACCGACGTCTTCACGACCTTCGAGGGCGACAACACCGTGCTGCTGCAGCTGGTCGCCAAGGGCCTCCTGACCGACTACCGCGACACCTTCGGCGACATGGACACCCTCGAGATGGTGCGCTTCGGCGCCCGTCAGGTCGCCGGCTCGGTCATCGAGCGCACGGCGGCGCGCGGCCTGGTCGAGCGCCTCGTGGCCGCTGCCCCGGGTCGCGACGCCGAGGAAGCCGTGGCCGACCGGGGTTGGCAGTGCGCGCTGTTCGAGGACCGCGAGCGCCACCTGCTCGAGACCCTGGCGCGTCGCCTGCGGCGCGCCACCGCACCCGGGGCGAACGCGTTCGCGGTGTTCAACGAGGCACAGGACCACCTCGTCGCGGCCGCCCGGGCGCACGTGGACCGGGTCGTGCTCGAGGCGTTCGTCGCCGGCATCGACGCCTGCGAGGACCTCGCGGCGAAGGCCCTGCTGGAGAAGGTCTGCGACCTGTACGCCCTCTCGACCATCGAGGCGCACAAGGGCTGGTACCTCGAGCACACCCGGATCACCCCGGCTCGCAGCAAGCAGGTGACCGCGACCGTCAACGCGCTCTGCGCCGAGCTGCGCCCGCACGCGCAGGACCTCGTCGACGCCTTCGGCATCCCGGTGGAGTGGCTCGGCACCGAGCTGCTGCCCCAGCCGCAGGGCCGGGATGCCGCTGCCGGCTAGCCGCGCAGCAGCGTCCGGCCGTCGTCGGTGACGGTCCAGAACGGGTTGTGCGCCACCTCCCAGGGGTGGCCGTCGGGGTCGATGAAGACGCCCGAGTAGCCGCCCCAGAAGGTCTCGGCGCCGGGGCGGCCGATGACCGCGCCGGCCGTCCGGGCCTGCTCGAGCACGTCGTCGACCTCCTCCGGTGACCGGACGTTGAGGGCGAGGGTCACCCCGCCCCAGCCGCCCGTGTCCTCGACCGCGCTGTCCTCCGCGAGGGCCGCGCGGTCCCACAGGGCGACGACCATCCCGCCGGCCTGGAAGAAGACGACGTCGTCGTTGTCGTCACCGCGCCGCCAGCCCAGCGCCTCGTAGAAGGCCCGGGCACGGTCGAGGTCGGCCACGCCGAGGGTGACCAGGCTCAGTCGCTGCTCCACTCAGGCGTCCCACCACGGACGCAGCGGCAGGTGCGCGTCGCCGCGCCCGTCGAGCTTGACCGCGAGCACCTGGTGCAGCTGCACCACGTTGGTCTCGAAGCCGTAGCGCGAGCCGGCCATGTACAGGCCCCAGACCCGCGCCGTCGCCTCGCCGACCTCCTCGACGCACTGGTCCCAGCTGTCGACGAGGTTGCGGCACCAGCTGGCGAGGGTGAGCGCGTAGTGCTCGCGCAGGTTCTCCTCGTGCCGCACCTCGAGGCCGACGTCCTGCACGGCCG
Organism: Pedococcus cremeus; assembly: GCF_900111375.1. Lineage (GTDB taxonomy): Bacteria > Actinomycetota > Actinomycetes > Actinomycetales > Dermatophilaceae > Pedococcus_A > Pedococcus_A cremeus. The sequence continues at coordinate 416,183 of NZ_FOHB01000002.1, read as the reverse complement.
CGATGATGGTGCCCGAGCCGGTGAGCTCGCCGTCGGGGAAGACGTAGCGGTCGATGAAGGCGCCGGTGGAGGTGCGCCTGTTGTCGGGCCGGGTGATGCAGTGGTTCAGCAGCAGGCCGCCGTCGCGCAGCTTCTCCTTGATGCTGCGGAAGTAGGAGGGGTACTGCTTGACACCGATGTGCTCCGTGAGCCCGATCGAGGAGACCGCGTCGAAGCCGGTCTCGGGCACGTCGCGGTAGTCGCTGAACCGCACCTCGGCGAGGTCGGCCAGGCCCTCCTCCTCGATGGCGCGCTGTGCCCAGGCCGCCTGCTCGCGCGAGAGGGTGGCGCCGATGGCGCGCACGCCCCGCCGCGCGGCATACCGGACCATGCCGCCCCAGCCGCAGCCGATGTCGAGGAGCCGGTCGCCCTCCTTGAGGCGCAGCTTGTCGAAGACGAGGCGGTACTTGTTCTCCTGCGCCTCCTCCAGGGTCGCCGCCTCGTGCGGGTAGCAGGCGCACGTGTAGGTCATCGACGGGCCGAGCACCTTCTCGTAGAAGGCGTTCGACACGTCGTAGTGGTGGTGGATCGCCTCGGCGTCGCGCGTCTTGGAGTGGCGCAGCCCCTCGGCCACCCGGCGCCAGCGCGGCAGCGCCTCCTGCGGCGGCGGGGGCGGCGGGTGCAGCACCCCGGAGCCCAGGGTGCGGGCGATCGCCGCTAGGGTGCGCGGGCCGGGCACCTGGAAGCGGATGCTGCCCATGGCCGCAAGCACCGGGTAGGGGTCACCGGGGTGGGCTCCCTCGATGTCGAGGTCGCCGGAGACGTACGCGCGGGCCAGACCGAGGTCACCGGGCGCGGTGGCGATGTAAGCCGCACCGCGCGGGGTGCGCAGGTGCAGGGACACCGCGGCGTCCGCCGGACCTGCGGTGCTTCCGTCGTAGGCGGTGAAACGCAGCGGCAGCGGACCGTCGACGACGGCCTCGAACGCCTCGGCCACCGTCATCGGCGGCAGCGCGTGGCCGGTGGGGCCGCGGTCGTGAGGTCGCTGGTGGGAGTGCTGGTGGGTCTGCTTGAGCACGGTCATCTGCGTTGCACCGCCTTCGAGTAGAGGTCGAGGAGCCGGGAGCTGGGGTCGTAGCGTTCCTTGAGCGTGGCGAAGGCCTCGCCGCCGTAGAGGCGGTCGAACTCGTCGCGCTCGTAGTAGGCGTCGGAGTAGAGCGACTTGTGGCCGTGCCGGGCGGTGACCTCGCGCTCGATGAGCCGGTTGGTGGCGCCGGGCTGCCCGGGTGTCGCGGGCACGGTGGACCAGAAGCCGACGTTGACGTAGGTCTGCCCGGTGCGCAGCGGGTAGAGGGGCCACGGCTGCGAGCCGGGCTCGGGGTGGGCGGGCCCGTCCTCGCGCACCCGCAGCGGGCACAGCCACACCGGCTCGATGGGCACCTCGCGCAGGAACCAGTGCAGGAAGGCCGCGCACTCCTCCACCGGGACCTCGACGTCCTGCACCACGCGCTCGCGGGGCGGCCTTCCCTTGCGGGCCTCGAGGCGGTCGGCGACCGACCAGCGCTGGTCGAGCGCGACGAGCTTCCAGTACACGCTGCTGCGCCGCCAGCGCCGCGGCCACACCCGACGCAGCGCCGGGTTCTGGGCCCCGAAGGCGCGGCTGCACCAGAACCAGTCGGTGTCCCAGCGCCACAGGTAGTCGTGGATCGTCAGCCGGTCACGCCTCGGCTCGGTGCCGTCGTGCTGCAGCGACCGGTAGTAGATGTCCATGCCGGTGTAGTCGCTCACCGGTCCGGGCTCGTCGGTCCGGCGCCCCAGGGTGAGGTAGGCCTCCGTCGCGCTGAAGACGACGCCGTCGACGTAGTCGACCGGCTCGCCGTCGTGCACCCGCTCGCGGACCACCCGGTCCATGGTCTCGACGAGCGCCTCGAGCGTGCGGAACCGCACGTGCCGCAGGGCCACGAACGGCTCTACCGGCTCGAGCTCGATGCGCAGGCGCGTGGCGTAGCCCAGCGTGCCGTAGGAGTTGGGGAACCCGCGGTAGAGGTCGTCGTGCTCGCCTCCGGGGGCCGCGGTGACCACCTCGCCGGCGCCCGTGAGGATGTCCATCTCCAGCACCGACTCGTGGGGCAGCCCGTTGCGGAAGGACGTCGACTCGATGCCCAGGCCCGTGACGGCGCCACCGAGGGTGATCGTCTTCAGCTGCGGCACCACCAGCGGGGCGAGGCCGTGTGGCAGCGTCGCCGCGACGAGGTCCTCGTAGGTGCACATGCCGCCGAGGTCGGCCGTCATCGCCACAGGGTCGACGGCGATGACGCCGCCGAGGCCGCTGACGTCGAGCCCCGGCGCGTTCGTCCGGGCCCGTGCGCGGAACAGGTTGGAGGTCTTCTTCGCCAGCCGCACCGGCGCCGAGGGCGGGATGGCGCGGTAGCTGGCGACGAGCCGCTGCACCGCGGCGGCATGCGTCGCGGCAGGCTCCATCTCCGTCCGCCCCTGCCCCGACGTCACGCGCTCCAGCACACCCGCAGGCTATGGCCAACGAGGCGTGAGGTCATCCGATTACCTCGACCGTGTCGCCGACGCTGACCTTGCCCGGTCGCCGTACGCGGGCGTACACCCCGGGGCAGCCGCTCGGCACGGCGTCGACCTCCAGCTCGACGACCCCGATCCTGACCGCCGAGCCGACGGCGGCCAGCAGCGCGTCCCCGGGCATGGTGACGACGAAGTTGGCCCGCGTGTCCTCGTCGACGTCCTCGGCTGCCACCAGCTGCACCGGCGCACGCTTGCGGCGGTCGCCCGCGAGCCCGTCGTCCTCGACGTCGGCGACCGAGAGCTCCTCCCCCGGTTCGCCCTTCACCGGGTAGATGTGGATCGAGGCGACCAGGGCACCGGACATGGCCTCACGGTAACCCCGGCCCGCGAATGGTGCTCTGCACGCGAAGGTCGCAGTGATCGGTCGGTGCCCGCAGACTGGTCGACATGTGGGACGTCGTGGTCGTCGGGGCCGGGCCGGCCGGCGCCACGGCCGCCATCGCCGCGCTGCGCGCCCGCCCGGACGCGCGCGTGCTGCTCCTCGACCGCAGCGGTTTCCCCCGCGACAAGGTCTGTGGTGACGGCGTGGCGCCCCACGCGCTCGACGTGCTCGAGGCGCTGGGCGTCAGGGGTCTCGTGGACGACTGGGCGCCGGTCCACCGCCTGCAGCTGGCCCGCGGCGAGGCGGAGGTGGAGCGCCTGATGCGGCGACCGGCGCGGGTGGTGCCCCGGAAGGTGTTCGACGCCCGGCTGGTCGACGCCGCGGTCGCGTCAGGCGCCGAGCTGCGCCGGCACCGCGTGCGCTCGGTGGCCGTGGGACGGGGCGGCATACGGCTCGACGACACCATCGAGGCCCACGCGGTCGTCGCGGCGGACGGCGCCTACTCGGTGCTGCGCCGGGCCGCCGGTGCGGGGCCCTCCGGGCGTCGCGCCCTGGCGTTTCGCGCCTACGCACCGACTCGTGAGCTCGGGCGCAGCCGGCAGGTGATCCGGTTCGGCCAGCAGCGACAGCCCTCCTATGCCTGGGCCTTCGACCGGGGCGACGGCTGGTCGAACATCGGGTACGGCGAGGTCCTCGGGCGCCGCGCCCCACCCAGCCGCGGCACCATGACCGCCGCCCTCGACCGCCTGCTGCCAGAGGTCTCGGACGGGGCCGTGGAGTGGCGGGCACACCACCTGCCCCTGTCGTCCGCACGGTGGTGGCAGCCCGACGGCCGGATCCTGCTGGCCGGCGACGCCGCCTCCCTGGTGAACCCCATGACCGGCGAGGGCATCTTCTACGCCGTCGCCACGGGGGCGCTGGCGGGACAGCACGCGGTGACAGGCCCGGCCGCAGGGGCGGGACGCCGTCACCGCGTGGCCGTCCGCGCCCTGCTGGCCTCCCACCTGCGCCAGACGGCAGTGGTCTCGCGGCTGCTCCCCGTGCCGGGCATCGTGCCCGCCGGGTTGCGGGCGGCCGCGGCCGACCAGCGGGTCTTCGACGACCTGGTCGAGCTCGGACTCGGGCGCGGACACCTCACGCCCGCGGCGGTGGCCGGCGTGGTGCGCCACCTGCGCGCCTGAGGGCGACGACCAGCAGCCAGCCTGCGACCGGCCCGCCAGCCTGCGACCGGCCTGCGGGGCTGCGACCGGCCTGCGGGGCCTCAGAGGAAGGCAGTCCAGCCGGTGCCGATGACGCCGCGGTAGGTGAACCTCGCCCGGTCCGAGCCGGAGTACAGGCGCAGGTTGCCCTTCCCGTCGACGGTCAGCAGGTCCATCCCGGCTTTCTCGTCGAAGTAGGACGCGGTGATGGCCCTCGCCCCGCTGAACCCCGTCGCGATCTTGCGTCCTGCGGCGGCGAACCCGCCACGACCGTTCCCGGCATACAGCCACAGGGACCCGTCCGTGCGGAGCCCGATGAGGTCGTTCCTCCGGTCGCCGGTGACGTCGCCGACACCGAACGCCTGCCGGAACGCGCTCCAGCCACTCCCGATGCGCACGCCGGAGTACAAACCGGCCGGTGAGCCGCGCCACTGGTAGAGGAACAGGTCGCCGTTGTCACGAACGGCCATGACGTCGGGGTTGACGTCACCGACCCAGTTCCCGACGTCGAACACCGTGCGCATGCCGCCCCAGCCCGAGGAGAAGTCCCACTCCGACCCGATGGAGCTCGCCGTCCGGACGTAGTGGTCGACCAGGGTCCCGTTGTAGTTCACGGTGCGGATGGTGCCCTGCTGGCCCAGGGACCCAACCAGCATCCGCTCGTCCTGCCAGCCGCGGGCGATGACCCTGCCGGGTGCCGCGAAGTGTCCGCGGCCGTTCCCGCGGTACAGGTGCACGGCCCCGGACGTGTCGACCCCAACGAGGTCGTACCGCCCGTCGCCGTCGAAGTCACCCGGGGAGACGAGCCGCTGCCCAGAGGCACGAGGCATCGCCTTCCGCGACACCGGGTCGCTGGAACCGAGGGTGTTGTTGCGTCGAACGGTGAAGGTGTACGTCGTCAGGTTGGTCAGACCGGAGATGGTGGCCGAGGTGGCGGACGGGCTGACCGTGACCGACCGGCCCGACGGGGTGGCGGTGACGGTGATGCCGGTCATCGGGGCGTTGTCGGTGCCGCCGAGGTCGAGGTCCCACGACACGGTCGCCTTGCGGTCGCCCGGGACTGCGCGCACGTTCCACGCCGGCTGCGGACGGTCCGCCAGGGTGACCCTGACCGCAGAGAGGTCGATGGTGTGGGGAGCGACCCGCACCCCGTTCACCTTGTGCACTCCTCCCAGCATGTATGCCGAGGACGAGCCGCCGGGGTCGGAGATGGTCACCGACTGGAGCGTGTACACGCCGAGGGCCGTGGTGGCCGGCAGGGCCAGCTTCTGGGTCACGCTCCCGGTCAGGGGGACGTCCGTAGCGCTCACGCTGAAGACGTTGGCGTTGTCGGTCAGCAACATGCTGATGGTGCCCAGCCGGCCGGAGGCGTCGGTGGCGGCATACGGAATGGTCACCGTCCCAGTACGGCCCACGACGACGTTCACCGGGCCGACCGAGGTGAGCTCAGGCGCCTCATGGTCCGCAGGTGACCCGCTCACGGAGAACCGCAGGCCCGACAGGTCCAGGCCGCCTGTCGTCCACCCATCGGGGACGGACGACAACCTCCCGTCAGGAAACATGGTGGACGCCTGGTTCCAGCGGTCCGCCGCCCCGACGGACTCGACGGTGTAGTCGCCGTTCGCCCACGTGTCGTCCACGGCCAGGAGCAGGTCGCCCGCTTCCGCCACCGGGGCGGTCTTGGCGGACAGCGTGACGCGGAAGCCTTTCAGCGTGTTCACGAAGACGACCCGGACCTCGCGCAGGTCACTGGCATCCGTCAGGTCGTAGTGGAGGCGCACGGTGTCGCCCGGGCTGAACGCGTGGGTGTCCATCGACACCGCCCGGATGACCGGAGACGCGCGGTCCTCCACCGACCCGGTGACGGCGAAGTCGGCCGGGGCCATGGGGACCGTGTGCGTCCCCGGTCCGGACGCGCCACCGGCATAGCTGACCATCCCCGAGCGCGACCACCCGCTCGAGGCGCCCTGGGCATCGGTCAGCGCGACCGACATCAGTGTCACCGGCGCGTTCCGCGCACCTGCGGGGACCGGTACGCGTCCACCGTCCCGTCCAAGGCGGGTTCGGCGCCCGGCTCGGTCAGAAAGGGGAACGCAGTCCCACCGAAGTTGTAGACCACCCGAACCGACGCCAGAGGCACCGACGACGTCGCCGAGTAGTGCACCTTCACGACGTCACCCGTCGTCGCCGACGACGGCATCGCCGACACCGAGGTCAGGACCGGCCCGGTCGCATCGGCAGCCGCGGCGTCAGCGGTCGCCACCAGACCCGCGGCCACCAACACGCCCACCACAACTGCGGACACCCGCCGCCGAACCCACGAAACCCTCACGCGCCCCCCTGACCTCCCACTGCTGACCGGAAGTGTGCCGCACGACGGCCTTCCACGGGGCCCGAACCACCGGCGAACCCTGGCCGCCTCGACGGGCGCCCCTCAGGCCCGGAAACGACGAAGCCCCGTCCGGGAGCTTCCGGAAGGGGCTTCTCGCATGGGGTGGACGTGAAGGGACTCGAACCCCTGGCCTCTCGCGTGTGAAGCGAACGCTCTAACCAACTGAGCTACACGTCCAGTGCCCTCGCGGGCTCGTGAAGAATAGCGGGAGGGTGTGCCGCAGGCGAAATCCGGGGTGGGCACTGGCGTGCCTAGAGTCCCGGGAGGTTCTTCAGCAGGCTCTCGAGGAGGTCGGGCAGCAGGGACGGGACGCCGGAGAGGAGGAACAGCAGGTAGAAGAACAGGCCGACGAGCAGGGCCGTGGCCAGACCGATGAGGCCCTTGAACCACACCGGCTTGGGCTTCAGCCACTCGTTCCAGGCGTGCAGCCTGGCCTTGCCGAAGTCGAGCAGGCGCTTCGCCCAGTCGAACTCCGAGGCCAGGATGCCGACACCCACGAACACGACGAGCCAGCCGGGGCCGGGGAACGGCACCATGATGAGGCCGCCGACGATGACCAGGGTGCCGACGACGCCGACGACGGTGCGGTAGACGCGGTGCGAGTGGGGGTTGGAGCGGACCCGGCGGCGCCACTCCCAGTCGCGCTCGGGCTCGCCGCCCGGCCGGTCCTGGTCCGGCTTCCGGTCAGGGCTGCGGTCCACGGGCACCTCCTGGCGGCTCACGGGTCGAGGTGCAGGGCCGACTGGCGCCCAAACACCTCGCGGGCCCGAGCCCCGACCGGTCCGGGCTCGAGGACCCGCTCGCCGGTGCCACCCGGAAGACCCACCACGCGGTCGACCGGCAGCACGTCCTTGGTCGAGCTGGTGAGGAGGACCTCGTCGCACTCCTCGAGCACAGAGAGGGGCATGGGCTCCTCGCGCACCTCGAGGCCGTCGGCACGGCACCACTCGACCGTCAGCGCGCGGGTGACCCCCGCGAGGCAGCCCGACTCGAGCGGCGGGGTCCACAGCACGCCGTCGCGGACGACGAAGACGTTGCTGCCGGTGCCCTCGCAGAGCTCGTCGCGGGTGTTGGCGAGGAGGGCCTCGATGGCACCCCGTTGCTTGGCGTGGGCCAGGGCGACGACGTTCTCGGCGTACGACGTCGTCTTCAGGCCCGCCACGGCACTGCGCTCGTTGCGAACCCACGGCACCACGGCCACGCCCGCGCTCGCCGGCGGACGGGGCTGCGGACCGGCGGTCACGATGTAGGTGAGCGGCGAGCTGTCGCGGTCGGAGCCGAGCGGGCCGGCGCCGCCGGTGACGGAGTAGCGCAGCCGCCCGAAGGGGAGCGGCTCCCCCGCGCCCAGCACGGCCTTGATGCCCTCGGCGATGTAGGCGTGGTCGGCAGCCGGCAGGCCGAGACCGGCCAGGGTGCGGTCGAGGCGCTCGGCGTGCCGGGTGGCGGCAAAGACCTGACCGTCCTCCACCTTGCAGGTCTCGAAGGCGCCGTCGCCCACGGTGACGCCGTGGTCGAGGGCCGCGACAGCCGGCTGGTCAGCACCCACGAGCGCTCCGTTGACCCAGACCCGCACCTCCGGCGGCGCACTGCTGCTCATGGCTGAACCCTCCCAGATGCCAAGCCGATCAGGCGAACCGCTTTCAGCTCCGTCTCCTCCCACTCACCCTGCGCGTCGGACCCCCACGTGATGCCCGCGCCGGTACCGAACCGGAGCCACCGCGCCCCGTCGTCGTCGTGCTCTGCCCAGAACGTGCGGATGCCCACCGCGAGTTCCGCCCGGTCGTGGTCGGCGTCGACCCAGCCCACTGCGCCGCAGTACGGACCTCGCGGTCCGCGCTCGAGGTCGGTGATCGCCCGCAGCGCGCTGGACTTCGGTGCCCCGGAGACCGAACCGGGCGGGAAGGTGGCGGCGAAGACGTCGGGCCAGGTGGTCCCCGGCAGCAGCTCCCCCGAGACCGTCGAGACCAGGTGCACCAGGCCCGGGTGCTCCTCCGGCGCGCAGAGGTGGTCGACCCGCACCGAGCCCGGACGGCACACCTGCTGCAGGTCGTTGCGCACCAGGTCGACGATCATGACGTTCTCGGCGTAGTCCTTGGCCAGCATCTCCCGCAGCACCGGCGCCGTGCCCTTGATGGGCCGCGACTCGAGCCGGCCGCCGTCCCGCACCAGGAAGGCCTCCGGCGAGGCGGACACGACGTCGAGGCCCGCCTCCGGCACGTGCACCCGCGCGGCATGCGGGGCGGGGTTGCCCTCGGCGAGCAGCACGGCGAGCCCGTCGAGGTCGGCCGCCTCGTCGAGCCGGTGCGACAGCACGCGGCAGAGGTTGACCTGGTAGACCTCCCCCTCGGCGACGCGGCGGCGCACCTCCCGCACACCGGCGAGGTATGCCGCGTGGTCCAGCGTGCTGTGCCAGCGGCGGTCGAGCGGCGCCCAGGGCGCCGGCGTTGCCGGCGAGGCGTCGCGGTCGACGTCGGCGAACCGGACGGCGGTGACCCGCCCCTCGAAGTCGGCGACGACGGCCCAGAAGCCACGGTCCATCCCCTCGAGGTCGTGCCGCACGTCGACGACCTCCCGCGCGAGGAGGGAGCCGAAGCGGGCGTGGGACACGGGCAGATCATAGGGAGCGCCCTAGACTCCCTGACCATGCGCGCGGTGGGGACGACGGCGGCGGCCCTGACGGCCCTGCTGGCTGCCGGCTGTGCGGTCGGCGCCGACGCCCTGGACCGGCCCACCCCCAGCAGTTCTTCGTCGACGGCGACGTCGTCCGAAGCTGCACCGCCGTCCGGGCCGGCGTCGGCGACCTCGGGGCCCGCGTCACCCCCCACCACGACCGCCTCGTCGCCGGGCTCGCCCACCGCCTCACCCGCCTCGGACGTCCTCACCCTCGCCTTCGGCGGTGACGTGCACTTCGAGGAGTACCTGAAGCCGGTGGCCCGCGACCCGCACGGCCTCGACGAGCTCCGGTCGACGCTCGGGGCCGCGGACCTGTCGGTGGTCAACCTCGAGACGGCCATCACGGAGCGCGGCACACCCATCGGCAAGGAGTTCCACTTCCGGGCCCCCGCCAGCGCGCTGCAGACGCTGGCGAACGCGGGCGTCGACGCCGTGAGCATGGCCAACAACCACGGCGCCGACTTCGGTGCCGTCGGCCTGCGCGACACCCTCGCTGCCAAGGAGGACAGCCCCATCCCGGTCGTGGGCATCGGCGCCGACGAGGCCGAGGCCTTCGCGCCGGCGACGCTGGAGGCCAAGGGCGTGAAGGTGGCCGTCTTCGGTGCGTCGCAGGTCTACGAGATGACGCTGGCAAGCTGGTCGGCCGACCGCGACTCCCCCGGCATCGCCAGCGCGTCGCCCCTGGGCCGGCTCCGCGCCGCGGTGACCAGGGCGTCGCGCACCCACGACCTCGTGGTGGTCTTCATGCACTGGGGCCTGGACTACCAGCAGTGCCCCGACCGTCTCTCCTCGTCGACGGCCCGGGCACTGGAGCAGGCAGGGGCCGACATCGTGGTGGGCGGCCACTCCCACCGGGTCAACGGCGCCGGCTGGCTCGGCCGCGCCTACGTCGCCTACGGCCTCGGCAACTTCGTCTGGTGGCGCAGCCGGGAGCCCGACTCCCGCACCGGGGTCCTGACGCTGACCGTCGACCCCGAACGGGCCCGCGCGAAGCGCTCCTCCGCACCCGCGGTGACCGACGCTCGCTGGACGCCGATGCTGGTCGGCACCGACGGCATACCTCGTCAGCCGCGGGAGGCTGCGGACCGGACCCGGCTCGCGGGCGTCTGGAAGCAGGCCGCCACCTGCTCCGGCCTTGCCCAGCGGCCATGACGGGCACTGCGCGGGCCCGCACGGCGCTGCAGGCCATCACCTCGGGCCGAGGGAATGCCCGGACCCGGTATCCTGTTCCGTGGTTAGTTGAATACTCAACGACCTAGACAGGAAAGAGCTGATGATGCAGTTCGGGATCTTCACGGTCGGTGACGTCACCACCGACCCCACCACCGGTCGCACCCCCACCGAGCACGAGCGCATCAAGGCCACGGTGGCCATCGCCAGGAAGGCCGAGGAGGTGGGCCTCGACGTCTTCGCCACCGGTGAGCACCACAACCCGCCCTTCGCCGCCCCGGCCAACCCGACGGTGCTGCTGGCGAACATCGCGGCCCAGACCGAGCGCATCATCCTCTCGACGGCGACGACCCTGATCACCACCAACGACCCGGTGCGCCTCGCCGAGGACTACGCCTACCTCCAGCACCTCGCGGAGGGCCGCGTCGACCTCATGATGGGCCGCGGCAACACCGGGCCGGTCTACCCGTGGTTCGGCCGGGACATCCGCGACGGCATCCCGCTGGCCATCGAGAACTACGCGCTGCTGCGGCGGCTGTGGACCGAGGAGGCCGTGACGTGGAGCGGCAAGCACCGCACGCCGCTGCAGGGCTTCACCTCGACCCCGCGCCCCCTCGACGGCGTGCCGCCGTTCGTGTGGCACGGCTCGATCCGCTCCCCCGAGATCGCCGAGCAGGCGGCCTACTACGGCGACGGGTTCTTCCACAACAACATCTTCTGGCCGATGAGCCACACCAAGCAGATGGTGCAGCTCTACCGCCGGCGCTTCGAGCACTACGGCCACGGCGGCGCCGACCAGGCCATCGTCGGGCTCGGCGGCCAGGTCTTCATGCGCAGGAACAGCCAGGACGCGGTCCGCGAGTTCCGTCCGTTCTTCGACGTCGCGCCCGTCTACGGACACGGCCCGTCGCTGGAGGACTTCACCCGCGAGACCCCGCTCACCGTGGGCAGCCCCCAGCAGGTGATCGAGCGGTATGCCGCCATGGCCGACGAGGTCGGCGACTACCAGCGCCAGCTCTTCCTCATCGACCACGCGGGACTGCCGCTGTCGACGGTGATGGAGCAGCTCGAGCTCCTCGGCGGCGAGGTCGTGCCCGAGCTGCGCCGCATCGCGGACGCCCGCAGGCCGGCGCACGTGCCCGACGCGCCGACGCACGCCTCCCGCGTGGCCGCCGCCGGCGGTGGCCGCGACATGACCGTGCACGCCGTCGACGAGGTCACCGGCGCCTCCCCGGAGGTGGCCCGATGACCCGCCGCATCGTGGTCGTCAGCGCCGGCCTCGGCCAGCCGTCCTCAACCCGCCTGCTCGGTGACCTGCTCGCCACCGCCACCACCGACGCCCTCCTCGAGAGCGGCATGGAGGCGCAGGTCGAGGTCGTCGAGCTGCGCGAGCTGGCGCACGACCTGACCAACACCCTGCTGGCCGGCTTCCCGACCGGAGGGGTCGGCCGGGCGCTCGAGACGCTGGCCGGCGCCGACGCGGTGGTCGCGGTGACGCCCGTCTACCAGGGCTCCTACAGCGGACTGTTCAAGACCTTCTTCGACGTCGTCGAACGCGACGTGCTGCGCGGCACGCCCGTGCTGCTCGCCGCGACCGGAGGCACCGCTCGCCACTCGCTCGTGCTGGAGTACGCCCTGCGGCCGCTCTTTACGCACCTCGGCGCCGTCACCGTCGGCACGGGCGTCTTCGCCGCGTCGGAGGACTGGGGCTCGGCCGGCGAGGCGGAGCAGGGGCTCACCGCCCGCGTGCGCCGGGCCGGCACCGAGCTGGCGGCCCTGGCCGGCGCCCGGGCCAGCAGCGGGCCGCGCGACCCCTTCGCCGACCCGGTGCCCTTCGAGGAGCTCCTGTCCGGCATGTGAGGTTCGGGACCTTCGGCACCGGCCCCCAGCCCTGACCCGTCGCGATCATGGACGTGTCAGGGCAGGGACCGCTGCACAGGAGGTGCGCCGTGACACGAGCGCTGGTCGTCTACGAGTCCGTGCTCGGGAACACGCAGGCCGTGGCCCGGGCCATCGCGGAAGGGCTCGGGGAGTCCCGTCCGGTGACCGTCCGCGAGGTCGCCGAGGCACCGGAGACGATTCCGCCCGACGTCGGGCTGCTCGTGGTGGGCGGCCCCACCCACGCCTTCGGCCTGAGCCGCCCCGAGACGCGCGCGGAGGCCCAGAAGGAGGCGCCCGGCCAGGTCGTCTCCACCGGCCCCGGCCTTCGCGAGTGGCTCGACCGCCTGTCACCGGGCGACGGGGCCGTTCCCACCGTCACGTTCGACACCCGCGTGGACAAGCCCCACGTGCCGGGCTCGGCCGCCAAGAAGGCGCGGAAGCAGCTGCAGCACAAGGGCTTCCCGCCGTTCGAGGACCCGCACAGCTTCTACGTGCACGGCAAGGCCGGCCCGCTGGCCGACGACGAGCTGGCCAGGGCCCGCTCGTGGGGCGAGGAGCTCGGCCAGCACCTGCGCGACCGGGAGGCCTCGCGATGAGCGTCCCTCCCCGCGCCGTGGTGGTGGGCGTCGACGGCTCCGCCGGCAGCGACGCCGCGCTGGACTGGGCGGTCGACGAGGCCTCGCGGCGGAGGCTGCCCCTGCACCTGGTGCACGCCACCAACATCGACTACCTCGTGGCCGCGGCCATGCTCAACCCCGCGGACGCACCCCCGGTCGTGGACGACCTGGTGCAGGCTGCCCGCGACAAGGTGCTCGCCGGGTCCCCCGACCTGCGCGTGACTGCCGAGGCCTCCACCGGTGCGGCCGCCCACGACCTCGTGCAGCGGTCCGAGGGGGCCGAGTGCGTCGTGGTCGGCGCCGAGGGCAAGACCGCTGTCCGCGGCGCCCTGGGCTCGGTGTCCTTACAGGTCGCCATGCACGCCACATGCCCGGTCGTCGTCGTGCGCGGAGCCGAGCCCGGCACCCCGAGCGGGCCGGTGGTGGTCGGTGTCGACGGGTCGGCGGTCTCCTTCGAGGCGCTCGGGCACGCCTACGAACAGGCCTCCCTGCGGGGCGTTCCCCTGCGGATCGTCTACGCCTGGTGGATCGAGTTCGTCGACGGCGTCGTCGTCACCACGCCCGGGTCACCGCAGTGGGCGGCCGTCGAGGAACGCCAGCGGCTCCTGCTCGCCGAGAGCATGGCCGGCTGGGCCGAGAGGTACCCCGATGTCGTCGCCGAGGTGCAGGTCGTCCACGACCGGCCGGCCGACGCCATCGCAGGCGCCTCGGAGGGCGCCTGCCTGGCCGTGGTCGGCGCGCGCGGGCGCGGCGGCTTCCGCGGCCTCCTGCTCGGCTCCGTCAGCCACGCGGTGCTGCACCGGGCGCACTGCCCGGTCGCGGTCGTGCGGCCCCGCTGAGACGCAGGTGTGCCGCGGCGATGACGCCGCGGCACACCTCCCCTCCCCCACGTCCAGGCAGGCTCAGGACGGCTTGGGGGCTCCCTTGCGCGCGTAGCGCATCCACGCGATGACGGTGCACATCACGGCCCACGCGATGCCGATCGCGTAGAACGTGCTGGGCGACATGATGGTGAGGCCGACGCCGAAGAGGAACGGGCCGAAGGCGGCGATGGCGGCCGTCCAGCCGATCACGCCACCGGCCTGCCGGCGCTCGAAGATCATCGGCATCTGCTTGAACGTCGAGGCGTTGCCGATGCCGCTGAACAGGAAGATCGCGAGCATCCCGTACAGGAAGGTCCGGAAGTCGCTGCTCAGCGCGTCGGCGGACGACGTGTCGGGGACGAGCGCCGTCATGGTCCAGGCGATGGAGGCGATCAGGCCCACCCCGGAGACGACGGTCCACTTCGCGCCGCCCATCCGGTCGGTCAGCGGGCTGAACAGCACCCGGGCACCGGCACCGACGAGCGGTCCGAGGAAGACGTACTTGACCGGGTCGGGGACGGAGTAGCCCGCGACCAGCAGCTGGGCGCTCTGCCCGACGCCGTGCACGATGTCGGGGTTGCCGGCGCCGTAGAGGTTCTTCATGAGCAGGCCGAACTGCGCCGACAGACCGGAGAACGTGCCGAAGGTCATGATGTAGATCAGCGTCATCCACCAGGTGTCCTGCGACCGGAAGATGTCGAACTGCTGCCGGATGTTCGCCGTGACCGGCACCGACTTCAGCATCGTCCAGGCGAGCACCGCGCCGATGAGGATGAACGGGATGTAGATGAACGCGGCGTTCTGGTACCAGACCTCGCTCGGGGGCTTGCCCGGAAGGCCCTGCATCGTCTGCGAGCTGCCGAGGAAGCCGATCAAGCCGAAGCCGATGATCCACGGCGTCAGCAGCTGCACGAGCGAGACGCCGAAGTTGCCGATGCCGGCCTGCAGGCCGAGGGCCGTGCCCTGCAGCCGCCGCGGGAAGAAGTAGGAGGTGCTCGGCATGAAGCCGGAGAAGGCACCGCCGCCGATGCCGGACAGGAACGACAGGATCAGCAGCTCCCAGAAGGAGGTGGTCGGGTCCTGGACCCGCACACCCCAGCCGAGCACCGGGAAGATGAGCAGAAGCGTGGTGAAGGTGACCATCTTGCGGGTGCCCATGATCGGCGGCAGCACCATCCAGACCAGGCGCATGAGGCCGCCGGCGAGGCCGGGCATCGAGGTGAGCCAGTACAGCTGGCTCTGGGTGAAGTCGAACCCCAGGTTGGTCAGCTTGGGGGCGATGGCGCTCGCCAGGAACCACGACGCGAAGCACAGGACCAGAGTGAACGTCGTGATGGACAACGTCGTCCACGCCAGGCGCTTGTCCCAGGTCTCCTCGTTCTCGGGGTCCCAGGACTGGAGCCACTCGCTCCCGCGCCGGACCTCGACGGCCTCCCTGCTCATACGCGTGCCTCCTCGGGCTCACGGTTGGTGGTGCCCGCGGCGGTCGTCCGGTCGGGCGGATAAAAGGAGCGTGGTCCTCCAAATACTGGCGTCAGCGTAGGGAGCCGCATCAGCCGCGTGAGAGGGCCTTTGGTCCCTAGTGCGAGGGCCGTTGGAAACGCAAAGGTTTGTCCCGCTGCGGCATCCGTCACGAGTGCCCGTTCCGGGGTAGTGTGCCGAGAAGTCCCGCAGAGCCTCGGTTTGAACGACCCGGATCCTCTAAAGGAAGGCAGGCGAGTGGCACCGCAAACGCCGCGCAGCGCAGCGCTGCTGGTGTCGCCTGTGCGTCGCCGCATCGTCGACACCCTCGAGGCACTCCCCCTCTTCAGCGACGACCCGACGCCCAACCGCTCCACCGGGCTCACCGCCGCGGAGGTCGGTGAGCGGCTCGGCCTGCACGTGACGAGCGCGCGGTTCCACCTCGAGCAGCTGGCCGGCGCAGGAGTGGTCGCCGCGACCTTCCACCGGCACGGCACCGGCCGGCCCCAGAAGCGGTATGCCGTCCTGCCGGACCGGGCGACGGCCGCGTCGCCGCCCGACGACGCCTACCGCATGCTGGCCGAGCTGCTCACCGAGGCCCTGGCCCCGCGGGAGGGTGGCGCGCTCTCCCCGGAGGACGCCGGTGAGCGCTGGGCGCACGAGCACGTGCGCCGCCTCGGCTGCGTCGAGGAGGAGCTCCCGCGAGCCCAGACGCCCGGCCAGTGGCTGGCCAAGGTCGGCCGGGTGCTGGACCTGATGGAGTCCTGGGGCTACGAGCCCAGCGTCCGCACGACCGACCACGGCCGCACCGCCGAGGTGGCCCTGGCGCGGTGCCCGTTCCTCTCCCTGGCGCAGTCGCACACCGAGGTGGTCTGCGCGGCCCACCGGGGGCTGCTCCGAGGAGCCCTCGACGTCTTCGGCGAGCCCGACGCCGACGTGGAGCTCGAGCCGTTCGCCCTGCCGGGCATCTGCCTGGCCCGGCTGACGTCGCCGGCTGTCCTGTCCTCCGAGTCCCCCGTCCCCGGTAAGGAGTCCGTCCGTGTGTGAGTACTGCGGCTGCCAGCAGATCGCGTCGATCGGCGAGCTCACCCGTGAGCACGACGCGGTGGTCGCCGAGGTCGCGGAGGTGCGCGCCTTCCTGCGCGACCACGACGTCGAGGGCGCGGCCAAGACCTCGCGGCGCATCGCCGAGATCCTCGGCCCGCACACCGAGGTCGAGGAGGGCGGGCTCTTCCCGCTCATGAGCGAGGAGTTCCCCGACCACATCGAGGCGCTCGAGCGCGAGCACCGCGTCATCGAGGCCGTGCTCGCCGAGGCCGCCGAGGGCATCCCGGCGGACCCGACGTGGCCGACCCGCCTCCTTGCCGTCCTCGACACCCTGCGCGACCACATCCTCAAGGAGCAGGACGGCGTCTTCCCGGCGTCCCTGTCCGTCATTGACACCCAGGGGTGGGAGCAGGTCGAGGCGGCCCGCGCGAGGGCCGGCACCGCCATCCACGACCACCCGCACGACCAGCACGACCACCCGCACGACCCCGAGCATGAGGAGCACGCGTGAGCACCACGGAGCGGCCGACCGAACGGCAGGGATCCGGAACGGCAGGGCTCGACGGCCCCCTCTCGGAGGCCCTCGTGGGCACGCGGCGGTTCTTCACCCGCGCCGAGGTCTCCGAGGACAAGCGCAGCCTCTACGCCAAGGGCGGCCGCTCGGGTGACTCGTTCTACCGCGACCGCTGGAGCCACGACAAGGTCGTGCGGTCGACCCACGGCGTGAACTGCACGGGCAGCTGCTCGTGGAAGGTCTACGTCAAGGACGGCATCATCACGTGGGAGGCGCAGCAGACCGACTACCCGTCCACCGGCGCCGACCGTCCCGAGTACGAGCCCCGCGGCTGCCCTCGGGGTGCGGCCTTCTCCTGGTACACCTACTCCCCCACCCGGATCCGGTACCCCTACGTGCGCGGCGTCCTGCTGGAGATGTACCGCGAGGCCAAGCAGCGCCTCGGTGACCCGGTGCTGGCGTGGGCCGACATCGTGAACGACCCCGTGAAGGCCAAGCGCTACAAGTCCGCTCGCGGCAAGGGCGGCCTGGTGCGCGCGTCGTGGGGCGAGGCCGCCGAGATCGTCGCCGCCGCCAACGTGCACACGATCAAGCAGTGGGGCCCGGACCGCGTCGCGGGTTTCTCGCCCATCCCGGCCATGTCGATGGTCAGCCACGCCTCCGGCGCGCGCTTCACCTCGCTCATCGGCGGCTCGATGCTCTCGTTCTACGACTGGTACGCCGACCTGCCCGTCGCCTCACCCCAGATCTGGGGTGACCAGACGGACGTGCCCGAGTCCGGCGACTGGTGGGACGCCGGCTACTTGATGATGTGGGGCTCCAACGTCCCCGTCACCCGCACGCCCGACGCGCACTGGATGGCCGAGGCCCGCTACCGCGGCCAGAAGGTGGTCGTCGTCGCCCCCGACTACGCCGACAACGTCAAGTTCGCCGACGAGTGGCTGCCCGCCGCACCGGGCACCGACGGCGCGCTGGCCATGGCGATGGGCCACGTGGTGCTCAAGGAGTTCTTCGTCGACCAGCAGGTCGAGTACTTCGAGGAGTACACCCGGAAGTACACCGACCTGCCCTTCCTCGTGGCCCTCGAGCCGTATGCCGCGAAGGACGGCTCCGCGGCCTACCGGGCCGGGAAGTTCCTCACCGCCTCCGACCTCGGCGGCACCGAGGCGACGGCCGAGAACGCCGAGTTCAAGACCGTGCTGGTCGACAGCCGCACCGGGCAGCTGGTCGTGCCGAACGGCACGCTCGGCGACCGCTTCGGGGACAGCGGGGCCGGCAAGTGGAACCTCGACCTCGGCGACGTCGTGCCGGCCCTGAGCCTGCTCGAGACCCGCGACGACACCGCGGTGGTCGACCTGCCCCGCTTCGACCTCGCCGAGGGCGGCGACCCGGTGCTCCGGCGCAGTGTGCCGGTGCGCCGGGTGGGCGACCGCATGGTGACCACGGTCTTCGACCTGCTGCTGGCGCAGTACGGCGTCGAGAGGGAAGGACTCCCGGGTCCGTGGCCGGCGGGCTACGACGACGTCGACGGCCTCTACACGCCGGCGTGGCAGGAGCCGATCACCGCGGTGCCGGCCGAGAAGGTCGCCCGCATCGCCCGTGAGTTCGCGCAGAACGCCGTGGACACCAAGGGCCGGTCGATGATCATCGTCGGCGCCGGCACCAACCACTGGTACCACTCCGACACGATCTACCGCTGCATGCTCCTGCTCACCACGATCACCGGCTGCCAGGGCGTCAACGGCGGCGGCTGGGCGCACTACGTGGGGCAGGAGAAGGCGCGTCCGATCACCGGCTGGGCGCAGATGGCCTTCGCCCTCGACTGGGTGCGGCCCCCGCGCCAGATGATCCAGACCGCCTACTGGTACATGCACACCGACCAGTACCGGTACGACCACTACACCGCCGACACGATGGCGGCGTCGACCGGCACCGGCCTGTTCGCGGGCATGAGCACCGCTGACCAGCTCGCGCTGTCGACCCGGCTCGGGTGGATGCCGTCCTACCCCACCTTCGACCGCAACCCGCTCGACCTCGCCGACGAGGCCGAGGCGGCGGGCAGGCCCATCGGCGAGTACGTCGTCGAACAGCTGAGGTCGGGCGACCTGCGCTTCGCCGTCGAGGACCCGGACGCGCCGGAGAACTGGCCGCGGGTGCTGATGATGTGGCGAGCGAACCTCCTCGGCTCCTCGGCCAAGGGCAACGAGTACTTCCTCAAGCACCTGCTCGGCACGGACAGCTCGGTGTCGGCGACCGAGACGGCCGAGGCCGCGCGCCCCAAGGACGTCGTCTGGCGGGACGAGGCGCCCGAGGGCAAGCTCGACCTGCTGTGCGTCCTGGACTTCCGGATGACGAGCTCGACGATCTTCAGCGACGTCGTGCTGCCGGCGGCCACGTGGTACGAGAAGCACGACATCAACACCACGGACATGCACCCGTTCATCCACTCGTTCAACCCGGCGATCAACCCACCGTGGCAGACCAAGACGGACTGGGACATCTTCCAGGCCATCGCCGAGGCGTTCGCCCCACTGGGCGCCAAGCACCTCGGCGTGCGCAAGGACGTGGTGGCCGCTCCCCTGCTCCACGACACCGCGGAGGCCATGGCCACGCCGCACGGCCGGGTGCTCGACTGGCGCAAGGGCGAGTGCGAACCCGTGCCGGGCAAGACCATGCCGAAGCTCATCGTCGTCGAGCGCGACTACGGCGCCGTCTTCGACCAGATGGGCGCGCTCGGGCCGCTCATGGAGAAGCTCGGCACGACCCAGAAGGGGATCACCTACAACGTCGAGCGCGAGGTCGACTACCTCCGGCACAAGAACGGCGCGATTCGCGGCGGCGCGGCCGACGGCCGCCCCTCGCTCAAGCGCGACGTGCACGTCGCCGAGACGATCATGGCGCTGTCGGGCACGACGAACGGTCACCTGGCCACCCAGGGCTTCAAGACCCTGGAGAAGCGCACGGGCCAGCTCATGCACGACCTCGCGGCCGAGCACGAGGGCAAGCAGATCACCTTCGCCGACACGCAGGCCGCGCCGGTGCCGGTCATCACCAGCCCCGAGTGGTCGGGGTCGGAGACCGGCGGACGGCGCTACTCGCCCTTCACCATCAACGTCGAGCGGCTCAAGCCGTGGCACACCCTGACGGGACGCCAGCACTTCTACCTCGACCACGACTGGATGCAGGAGCTGGGTGAGGGGCTGCCGGTCTACCGGCCACCGCTCAACATGACCGAGATCTTCGGTGAGCCCGCGATCGGCACGCAGAGCGAGCTGGGCGTGAGCGTGCGCTACCTGACGCCGCACAACAAGTGGTCGATCCACAGCGAGTACCAGGACAACCTGTTCATGCTCTCGCTCTCGCGCGGCGGGCAGGCGATCTGGATCTCGGACAAGGACGCCGCCAAGGTCGGCATCAAGGACAACGACTGGGTCGAGGCGGTAAACCGCAACGGTGTCGTCAACGCCCGCGCGATCGTCAGCCACCGGATGCCCGAGGGCACGGTCTACATGCACCACGCGCAGGACCGGCTCATCGACGTCCCGCTCACGGAGAAGACCGGGCGACGCGGCGGCATACACAACTCGCTCACCCGCATCCTCGTGAAGCCGAGCCACATCATCGGCGGGTACGCCCAGCTCTCCTTCGCGTTCAACTACCTCGGACCGACCGGCAACCAGCGCGACGAGGTGACGGTCATCCGTCGCCGCTCGCAGGAGGTGCAGTACTGATGAAGGTCATGGCACAGATGGCCATGGTGATGAACCTCGACAAGTGCATCGGGTGCCACACCTGCTCGGTCACCTGCAAGCAGGCCTGGACCAACCGCGCCGGCACCGAGTACGTCTGGTTCAACAACGTCGAGACCCGGCCGGGCCTGGGGTACCCCCGCGGCTACGAGGACCAGGAGAAGTGGCAGGGCGGCTGGAAGCTGGGCAAGAACGGCAAGCTGACGCTGAAGGCGGGCGGCCGCTGGAAGAAGCTGGCCAACATCTTCTCCAACCCCAAGCTGCCCTCGATCGACGACTACTACGAGCCGTGGACCTATGACTACGAGACGCTGCTGAACGCCCCGGCGCAGAAGCACTTCCCGGTCGCGCGGCCCATCTCGCTGATCTCCGGCAAGCCGATGAACGTGAGCTGGTCGGCGAACTGGGACGACAACCTCGGCGGCAGCCACGAGAACGCCAGCCGCGACGTGATGCTCAAGGGCATCACCGACAAGGTGAAGCTCGAGTTCGAGCAGACCTTCATGTTCTACCTGCCGCGAATCTGCGAGCACTGCCTCAACCCCTCGTGCGCGGCGTCGTGCCCGAGCGGCGCGATCTACAAGCGGGCCGAGGACGGCATCGTGCTCGTCGACCAGGACAAGTGCCGCGGCTGGCGCATGTGCGTCTCCGGGTGCCCGTACAAGAAGGTCTACTTCAACCACAAGACCGGCAAGGCCGAGAAGTGCACCTTCTGCTACCCGCGCATCGAGGTCGGCATCCCGACCGTCTGCTCCGAGACGTGCGTGGGCCGGCTGCGGTACATCGGGCTCGTGCTCTATGACGCCGACCGGGTGCTGGAGGCCGCCTCGGTGGAGGACGACCAGGACCTCTACGAGGCGCAGCGCAACGTCTTCCTGGACCCGAGCGA
Organism: Pedococcus cremeus; assembly: GCF_900111375.1. GTDB lineage: Bacteria > Actinomycetota > Actinomycetes > Actinomycetales > Dermatophilaceae > Pedococcus_A > Pedococcus_A cremeus. The sequence goes on along the minus strand of NZ_FOHB01000002.1, from coordinate 394,835 downwards.
CCCGGCGGTGCAGCGCGCAGCCGAGCTGGCCGGCATACCGGGTGACTGGGTCGAGGCGGCGAAGCGCTCGCCCGTCTACGCCCTCATCAACCGCTACAAGGTGGCCCTGCCGCTGCACCCGGAGTACCGCACCATGCCGATGGTCTGGTACATCCCGCCGCTGTCCCCCGTCGTCGACGTGATCGCCGACACCGGCCACGACGCCGAGGACAAGGGCAACCTCTTCGCGGCCATCGACACGTTGCGGATCCCGGTGGAGTACCTCGCCAACCTCTTCACGGCCGGCGACACGAAGCCGGTCGACGCGGTGCTGAAGAAGCTCGCGGCGATGCGCTCCTACATGCGCGACATCAACCTCGGCCGCGACCCCGACGAGTCGATCCCCGAGTCCGTGGGCATGGACGGCGAGACGCTCTACGACATGTTCCGGCTGCTCGCCATCGCCAAGTACGACGAGCGCTACGTGATCCCGACGGCGCACGCCGAGCAGGCGCACGCGCTCGAGGAGCTGGCCACCGAGTGCTCGCTCGACTACGAGGGCGGCCCGGGGATGATGGGTGAGTCCGGCCCGTTCGGCGAGGGCTCGGGCGAGCTGACGCCGGTCGCGGTCGAGAACTTCCAGATGCTCAAGCAGCGGCAGACGTCCGACACCATCAGTGGCACGGAGAAGAAGGGCAGGGTCAACCTGCTCAACTGGGACGGCAAGGGCTCGCCCCGCGGCCTTTTCCCCAAGAAGGGCAAGGAGGACGACCACTGATGTTCCGCCGCTCCCGCTCCTCCCGGCACCCGGCGCCTCGCCTCGACGAGCAGCAGCTCGCCACCGCGTGGCAGGTGCTGTCGCTGCTGCTCGACTACCCCGACGAGGGCCTCCTCGACCGGGTGCCGGTGGTCCGCCGGGCGGCCGGGACCCTCCCGGCCGCGGTCGCCGACCCGGTATGCCGCTTCCTCGCCTTCGTCGAGGCCACTCCCCTGTCGGCCCTGCAGCGGGAGTACGTCGAGACCTTCGACGTCACGCGCCGCTGCTGCCTCTACCTCACCTACTTCGCGCACGGAGACACCCGCAAGCGCGGCCTGGCGCTCGTGCAGTTCAAGCAGGCCTACCGCAAGGCCGGCGTGGAGTTCGACGCGCCGGAGCTGCCGGACCACCTGAGCGTGGTGCTCGAGTTCGGCGCGGCCTACGACGCCGAGACCGCGTGGAAGCTGCTCAACGACCACCGGGCCGGCGTCGAGATGCTGCGGATCGCCTTGTCGGACAAGGGCTCTGCCTGGCACGACCTCGTGCTCGCGCTCGTGGCGACGCTGCCCGAGCTCAAGGGCGAGGACGAGGAGAAGGTTGCCGCGCTCATCGCGCAGGGACCGCCGTCGGAGGAGGTCGGCCTCGACCTGCAGCCCTACGCGATGGACCCGCGCCTCAACCCGCGTCCCGGCGACGACGACCTCCCGCACTCCACGGACCACCAGCCCGTCGACCTCGGCCACACCATCCCGGTAGGAGCGCCCTGATGGACACCTTCCTGTTCCTGATCGTCCCCTACCTGTGCCTGGCCGTCTTCGTCGTCGGCCACTACTGGCGCTGGACCTACGACAAGTTCGGCTGGACCACGAGGTCGTCGCAGCTCTACGAGAACCGGCTGCTGCGATGGGGCAGCCCGCTGTTCCACTTCGGCCTGCTCGGCGTGATCGGTGGCCACGTCGTCGGGCTCGTCGTCCCCAAGGGCTGGACCGAGGCGATCGGCGTCAGCGAGGGGATCTACCACTTCCTCGCCGTCAGCCTGGGCGGCCTGGCCGGCGTGGCCACGGTCGTCGGGCTGGTCATCCTCGTCTACCGGCGGCGCACCGTCGGGCCGGTCTTCATGGCGACGACCAAGATGGACAAGCTGATGTACGTCTTCCTCGCCGCGGTCATCCTCCTCGGCATGTGGAACACCGTCGCCAGCAGCGTCTTCGGCCACTACGACTATCGCGAGGGCGTCTCCGTGTGGTTCCGGGGCATCTTCACCTTCCGGCCCGACCCCGCCCTCATGTCCGAGGCGCCGCTCGGCTTCCAGCTGCACGCGCTGGTCGCCTTCGCCCTCTTCGCCCTGTGGCCGTTCACCCGGCTGGTGCACGTGTTCAGCGCACCACTGGGCTACATCACCCGGCCCTACATCGTCTACCGCAGCCGTGACGAGGACCGCGAGGGCACCCGTGCGCCCAAGCGTGGCTGGGAGAAGGCCAGCCGCTGACGGCCAGCCGTCCGAGCCGGCCCGTCCGGGGCCACCGTCCTGCGTGCTGGAGGCTCAGTCCCAGGAGGGAGCGCGGGTCAGCTGCAGCTGGCTGACGCCGAGGTAGCCCGTGCGGAAGCCGGCCTCGCAGTAGGCGAGGTAGAACTCCCACATGCGGCGGAACGTCTCGTCGAACCCGTGCGCGTGGATCTGCGGCCAGTTCTCGGTGAAGCGCTCGCGCCACAGGTGCAGCGTGCGGGCGTAGTGCGGGCCGAGCTCACGCCGCTGGGTCACCCGCAGGCTGGTGTGGGCCGCCACGGTCTGGTCGATGGCCTCCAGCGACGGGATGAGACCGCCCGGGAAGATGTACTTCTGGATCCACCCGAACGAGCGCCGCGTCACGAGCATCCGCTCGTGCGACATGGTGATCGCCTGGATCGCCACCTTCCCGCCGGGTGCGAGGAGCCGGTCGATGGCCGCGAAGTAGGCGGGCCAGTACTGCTCGCCGACCGCCTCGATCATCTCGACGCTGACGATGGCGTCGTACTCGCCCTCGACCTCGCGGTAGTCCTGCAGCCGCACCTCGACGAGGTGGGCCACGCCGGCCTCCTCCGCCCGGCGACGGGCCAGCTGCAGCTGCTCGGTGGAGAGCGTCACGGTGGTGACCCTGGCGCCCCGCTGGGCCGCCCGCACCGCGAGGGCGCCCCAGCCGGTACCGATCTCGAGCACCCGCGTCCCGTTGCCGACACCCGCGTAGTCGAGGATCCCGTCGATCTTGCGCAGCTGCGCCGCCTCGAGGTCGGTGGCCGCGGTGATGTCGACGTCATCGGCGAACCAGGCCGAGGAGTAGCTCATCGTCGGGTCGAGGAACGCCTCGAAGAGGTCGTTGCTGAGGTCGTAGTGCGCGGCGATGTTGTCCCTCGAGCCCTCCGGGGTGTTCTCCTGGTGGGCAGGGATGCGCTTGTCGACGAGGCCACGCAGTCGCTGCAGCGGCTGGGGCACCAGGGTGGTCAGCCGCGCCGAGAAGGGCGTCAGCAGGTCGGCGAGGTCGGTGCCCTCGCCCGCCTTCCAGTCACCGGCCATGTAGGCCTCGCCGAACCCCACCTTGGTGTCGCGGCCGAGCCGGGCGAAGAAGGCCGTCGGCCGCACGATGCGGAACTCCGGGGCCCCCGGGGTGGTGTCGCCGCCGCGCACCTGGCCATCCGGCGTCGTGACGCGCACCGGAACCATCGAGACGGCACGCTCGAAGATGACGCGGGCGACGGACGCGTGCAGGGGGGCCCGGGGCGTGCGCACGATCGAGGGCCAACGCATGGTCGTGGTCACCGTCATGGTGGTCAGACACCTTCCTGTGGTCGATGGTGGGGGCGGCGGACGACGGGCAGTCGTCGGAGCCAGAGGTAGACGCCATGCGCGCGGATCAGGGCAGAGACCCGCTGCGGCATAAAGGGTTTGGTCAGCAGCTGTCGGACGACCGTCGCGCGCGTCGCGGGAACGGGACGCCCGTTGAGGCTGGCCGAGAAGACGGCCGCTCCGTCGCGACGCAGCACGATGGTGGTGGCCACGCGGTCGGCGGCCAGTGTGAAGCGCATGTCGTAGCGGCCCGACAGGTCGTTGAACGGCGAGACGTAGAACTCCTTGTCCACCGAGGCCCGCCCGCCCTCGTCGGGGGTGAGCAAATAGACGTGGCGCTCTCCGTAGGTGTTGTGCACCTCGGCGACGACGCACACGAGCGCGTCGTCGGCGTCGAGGCACCAGAAGACGGTCAGCGGGTCGAACACGTGGCCGAGCACGCGCGCGTTGGCGAGCATGAGCACCCGTCCCCCGGCACCCAGCCGTATGCCGCGCTGCGCGACGAAGTGCTCGACGTTCGCCTTGAGGCTGCGGTGGGGCCGACCGAGGTGGTCGGCGCTGCTGAAACCGGTGAAGGGACGCAGCCACCACGGCTGGCGCGGCAGCGCGTCGACGTCGACCAGCCACTGGTACACCCCGTGGCTGAAGCCGTGGCGCACCGGGCCGGGACGCTGGTGCGACACCGTGCCGACGACGAGCGCCGGCAGGGTCGGCAGCTCGAGACGGGCGCGAGGCGCCGCCGGCGCGCGCCTCTCGACGGTGGGACTCACCACCGGACCCCGAAGTGCCGGGCGGCCTCGACACCCGAGCGGCAGCCGTCCTCGTGGAACCCCCAGCCGTGCCAGGCACCGGCATACACGGTGCGGTCGGTGGCGAGGGAGGCGAGGCGGGACTGCGCGGCGACGGACTCCGCTGTGTAGAGCGGGTGCTCGTAGTCCATCACGGCGATGACGCTATCCGCGGCGATGCGCTCCCGCGCGTTCAGCGTGACGAGGAACTGCTCGGGCGACGTGTGGCCCTGGAGCCGGTTCATCCAGTAGGTCACCACCGGTGCCGAGCCGAGGGTGGAGCACGAGGTCATGAGGTAGTTCCACGACGCCCTGGCCTCGCGCGCCTCCGGCAGCAGGCGGGTGTCGGTGTGCAGCACCGTCTCGTTGGGCGTGTAGGTGAAAGCCTTGAGCGCCTGCACCTCGTCCTGGGTGGGGTCCGCGAGCAGCGAGAGCGCCTGGTCGGGGTGGGTTGCCAGCACGACCTTGTCGAAGCGTGCGACAGCCCCGCTCGCGTCCTCCACCTCGACCCGCGTGGCGTCGCGCCACACCGTGGTGACCGGGCTGCCGCGCCGCACCGCGGGCAGCTGCGCGGCGATGCGCTCGACGTAGGTCCGTGAGCCGCCGACGACCGTGTACCACTGCGGCGAGCCGGTGACCTGCAGCATCCCGTGGTGGTCGAGGAACCGGAAGAGGTACCGCGCCGGGTAGAGCAGCGCGGTGTCCTGGCCGGACGACCACACGCAGGAGACGACCGGCACGGCGTAGTGGTTGACGAAGTGGTCGTCGAACCCCTCGCGCGCCAGGAACTCGCCGTAGGTGGTCGTGTCGCTGTCGTCGGTGCGCTCGAGGAACGCGGCGGCGCGGCGGTGGAACCGCCTGACCTGCCGCAGCATGCCGACGAAGCGCCGGTCGAGCAGCCGGCGCGGCTGGGCGAGGATCCCCCTGAGGCCGCGCCCCCCGGCGTACTCCAGCCCGCAGTCCTCGCAGCGGATGCTCATGCTCATCTCGGTCGGCCGCGCGTCCACGCCGAGCTCGGCGAAGAGCCGGCGCAGCAGGGGGTACGTGCGGTCGTTGTGCACGATGAAGCCGCTGTCCACGGCATACCGCCGACCATCAGCCGACGGCACGTCGTGCGTGTGGGCGTGCCCGCCCAACCGCTCCTCCGCCTCGTACAGCGTGACGTCGTGGGTGCGCGACAGCAGGTACGCGGCCGTCAGGCCCGAGACGCCGGCGCCGATGACGGCGACCGACGGTCGGCTTGAGGAGGCGGGCTGGGTCATGTGGGTCCTTCGGTGCGGGTCGGGACGTGGATTGGTGGGCGCTGGCTTCGGGGGCAGCTCGCTGGCGGATCGGCGATCGACGGCTCCCTCGGGGGCCGGGACGTCGCTACGCCGGGGTCAGCGCCACCACCAAGGCCGCCGCCACGACGGAGCCCAGCAGTCCAGCAGTCACCAGCAGGCCGAACCGACGGCCCCCGCTCGTGAAGGCCACCACGGACTTGACCAGGCCGCTCGCCACGAGCAGCCCGACGACCCCCCATCGTGCGCTGGACAGGGCCAGGCTGCCCGACGCCGAGAGCTGGGCGACGGAAGCTGCCGAGGCGTGCAGCTCTGCGAGGGCTGCGATGCCCGCGGTCACCAGCGCTCCCGCGTCGCCGAACAGGGCGCGCAGCCATGCCGAGACGAACAGCACCACCGTGATGGCCAGGCCGAACGTCAGAGCCCAGCTGAGCCGGAAGGCTCGGGCGGTGGGGTCGCCGGGCAGCGGCGGGCTGTCGGAGCCCCGGCCCCAGATCCCCACCGCACTGGTGCCGAGGAGCACGACCACCGCCGCCACCAGGGCCCACACCGTGCTGCGCAGGAGCGCCGGTGACCCCGCACCGATGACCGCGACGAACAGCAGCAGCGAGGCGAGGTTCGACAGCAGCGCTGCGGACGCGGCCGGTCGGCGCACCGGCGGGGTGTCCCGCGCCTGCTGGCCGAAGCCCGCCGTGGCAGCGGTCGATGACGCGAAACCGGAGAAGAAGCCCGCCAGCGGCAGCCCCCAGCGGGCGCCGACGAGCCGCAGCGCGACGTGGCCGACCGCACCGACGGCCATGACCAGCACGACGTACTTCCAGATGACGCGCGGGTTCAGCGCTCCCCACGGGTCGAGGCTCCGGTCGGGCAGCAGGGGCCAGATCACGAGGATCGCCGCCGCGAGCAGGAGCAGGTCGCCCAGCTCGCGCTGGCTGATCAGGTCGCGGCTGAGGCGGTGGAGCGGACGCTTGGTGTGCAGCAGCACCGCGACGACGACACCGAGCCCCGACGCGAGGGCCGGGCTGCGCATGGCCAGGGCGCCGAGCAGAAAGGAGGCCACCATGGCGACCTCACCCGTGACGCCGGGGTCGTCGCCGCCCGACCGGGCGTAGCTCACCACCACCAGGCCCGCGACCACCAGCCCGGTGACGACGAGCAGGCGGGTGTCGACGAGGACGCACAGGGCCCCGGCCAGGCTGAGCAGCGCGTGCGTGCGGACACCGGCCGCCGAACGGAGTGCTCCCTGGCCCTTGCGACGCTCACGCTCGATGCCGATGAGGAGCCCGATGCCCAGGGCGGCTGCCAGCCCGGAGACGTCGGCAGCCGAGAAGTCCATGGGCGCATCTCACCACGCCGGCAGGCGACCCGTCCGACCTTGTGCTGCGATGGAACCACCCGATCCCCGTGGACCGGCACGGCACCCCATCCGCCCTGGCGGTCGGCGCCGAAGTCCGAGTGTGAGGACGACCTGATGCCCCAGAAGCGAAGCCTGCTCGCCACCGGCGCGGCCGTCACGGCGACGGCGGTCATCGGCGGGCTGGGCACCGACGTGCGGTCCCGCTGGTACGCCAACCTGGACAAGCCGGCCTGGCAGCCGCCCGGTTGGGCCTTCGGCCCGGCGTGGACCACGCTCTACGCGCTGGTCGCCACGGGCTCCGCCCGTGCCCTCGACCGGGCGTCCACCGAAGAGCGCCGCACGCTGTGGCGAGCCCTCGCCACCAACCTCGTGCTCAACGCCGGCTGGAACTGGCTGTTCTTCAAGGCGCGCCGACCCGACCTCGCCCTCGCCGAGGTCCTGGTCCTGGAGGCCTCGAGCCTCGACCTCGCGCGCCGCGCGGGGCGCGCCGACCCTGTCGCCGGCCGGCTGTTCTGGCCGTATGCCGCGTGGGTCGCCTTCGCGACCGCCCTGAACGCCTCGATCGCCCGCCGCAACCGCAGGAGCGGATGACCACGCTCCCGAGGACCACGCTCCCGATGACCACAGAGCTGATGACCGCCCCCACTGCACGGAGGACCTCGTGAAGATCCAGCGCACCGTCACCGTCGACAAGCCACTGTCGACGGTGTTCGCCTACCTGTCCGACTTCACCACGACGACGGAGTGGGACCCGGGCACCGTGCGGACCGTGCGGCAGAGCGGCGACGGGGGCGTCGGCACGAGCTACCACAACACCACGAAGTTCGCGGGGCGCGAGACCGAGCTCGTCTACGTCGTGGAGGAACTCGTCCCCGACCGCCGCTTCGCCCTGCGCGGGGAGAACAAGACCCTCGTCGCGCACGACACCTTGGAGTTCTCCGGTGACGGCAGTCGCTCGACCGTGACCTACACCGCCGACTTCGAGTTCAAGGGCCTCACCCGCTTCGTCGCACCGCTGCTCGCGCCGGCCTTCACCAAGCTGGGCAACGACGCCGAGCGGGGTATGCGCGAGGCGCTCAGCCGACTCTGAGGCTGACCTCGAAGGCCTGCCCGGTGTTGGGCAGGACGAACGCGCCGTCGGTCGCCTCGACCACCTCACCGCCGTGCTCCACCCTCTCCGGGCTGGCGCCGTGGAGCACGAGGCGGAACGACCGGCGGCGGAACTCCGGGTAGCCGTCGCCGTCGACGTCGCCGCGCAGGGTGACGGTGTCGCCGCGCCGCTCCACGACCAGGGTGGTGCGGTAGTGCGCCCCGTCGGCAGCCGCGAGGGTGAGGCCGTCGTCCTCCCGGAGCACGGAGCGGGCGGTGCCGTCGACGACCGGGACCAACAGGTGCAGCTCGACCACCTCGGGGTGGTGGCCATCCGTCGACGCGGGCGCGTCCGGCCACATCGGCAGGACAGCCCCGGCCCGGGCGAAGAGGGGGATGTGCTCCATGGGCGTGTCCACCCGCAGGAAGCGACGGCCCTCGTGGCACTCCCCCGAGTACCAGTCGTACCAGTGGCCCTCGGGCAGGTAGACCTGCCGTGACGTCTGCCCGGCCTCGGTGACCGGCGCCACCAGCAGGTCGGGGCCGAAGAGGTACTCGTCGTCGAGGTCGCGCACCAGCGGGTCGTCCTGGAAGTCGAACACCAGGGGCCGTTGGACGGGCGCGCCCGTCTCCGAGGCGGTGAGGAAGGCGGCGTAGATGTAGGGCAGGAGGCGGTAGCGAAGCCGCAGCGCCTCGCGCACCAGGTCGAGCACGACGTCGCCCCAGGACCAGGGGTACTGGTCGACGTTGCCGATCTCGGAGTGGTTGCGGCAGAACGGGGTCAGCGTGCCGTACTGCATCCAGCGCAGGTACAGCTCGGCGTTGGAGTTCCCGGCGAAGCCCGCCATGTCGGCGCCGACGAAGGCCTGGCCGGAGATGCCCAGCCCGGCGGCCATCGGCATGCTCAACCACAGGTGGTCGAACCGAGACATGTTGTCGCCCATCCAGTTCGCGGCATACCGCTGGATGCCCGCGAAACCGGCGCGCGACAGCACGAAGGTCCGCAGGTCGGGCATGGCCTCCCGCAGCCCCTGGGTGGTGCCCATCGCCATGAGCAGGGCGTACTGGTTGTGGTAGCGCTCGTGCGACTCGCGGCCGTGGTTGAAGCGCATCAGCAGGGGGTCCCTCTTGCCGGTGGCCGGCTCGTTCATGTCGTTCCAGATGCCGGCGAGACCCGACCGCACGTGGGCTGCGTTGAGCTCACCCCACCACGACCGCGCCTCCTCCATGGCGAAGTCGGGGAAGGCGGTGTCGCCCGGCCAGACCTCCCCGATGTAGACGTCGCCGCCCTCGGTCCGACAGAGCACGTCGCCCTCCACGGCCTGGTCGTAGACCCAGTAGCCGGGGTCCTGCTTGACGCCGGGATCGATGATCGTGATGACGCGGAAACCCTTCTCGCGCAGGCGTGCCAGCATCGCAGGGGGGTCCGGGAACGACTGCTCGTCCCAGGTGAAGACGCGGAAGCCGTCCATGTACTCGATGTCGAGCCACAGGGCGTCGCAGGGGATCTCCAGGTCACGGTGCCGCTGTCCCAGTGCCTCCACGGCCTCCTGGGTGTAGCGGAACCACCGGCACTGGTGGTGGCCCAGCGCCCACAGCGGTGGTGGGGCCGTGCGGCCGGTCAGCCAGGTGTAGGCCTCGAGGATCCGCGGCATCCGTGGTCCCGCGAAGATGTACTCGGTGTACTGGCCGCCGGAGAAGTGGAACCGGTACTCCTCGCGGTGTGAGAACTCGTAGGCACCGCGGTAGGCGTTGTCGACGAACGACCCGCTCATCACCCCCGACGGGTAGCTCTGGTGGTAGAAGAACGGGATCGAGATGTAGTAGGGGTCGAACTCGGTGCTCGTGCGGTCGGCCCGCGGGTCGGCCGGGTCGAGCGCGGAGCGGAACTCGGCCGTCGCGTCGGGGTTGAGCACGTCGGTGTTCCAGAGCGTGAAGTCGCGGCCCTTGCGGTTCTGGTGACCGGTCTTCTCCCCCAGGCCGTAGATGGCGTCCTCCTGGCGGCACCGACGCCGCACGGTGAAGGCGTCGTTCAGGGTGGCGTAGGCCCAGTAGCGGCCGTGGTCGTCCTGGGCCGTCTCCACGACCGGGGTGCCGTCCGCGCGGTGCACGTCGAGGCGGAAGGGGTCGAGCCACAGGGAGACGACCATGGCGGCGGTGTGCAGGCGCACGACGTCGTCGCCCCGCTCGAGCGAGAACTGCGGTGAGTCGTCGAGCGGGTCGACGCACACGGCATACGTCGGCTCCTCGTCGAACACCCCGCCGCGGCTGATCTTGACGCGCGCGAGGTCGTCGCGGACGAGGTCGACGCGCACCTGCTCGCCGTGGGCCTGCGCGAGCAGGCCGGTGGAGGTCTCCTCGACGTGGTCCACCCGCTCGAAGCGGCGGTAGCCCTCGGTCTCGATCACAGGTCGTCAGCTCCTCGCTGGTTCGGTGGCGGGTGCGGCGCCGGAGTGCCAGTGGCGAGCATGCCGCAGATGGCTGCCAGACTCCACGCCATGACCCGCCTGGAACCGATCCGTCCCGAGGAGCAGGACGCGCAGCAGCGAGACCTGCACGCGAGCATCACCGGTGGTCCCCGGGCGAACGGTCCGCAGCACTTCGCCCTGACCACGCCCGACGGCGCGCTGAGGGGGCCGTTCAACGCCTTCCTGCTCTCCCCCGGCCTGGGCGGCGCCCTCGAGCGACTGGGGTCGGCCGTGCGCTACACGACGTCGTTGAGCGACCGCACCCGTGAGCTGGCGATCCTCGCCGTCGCGGCGCACTGGTCGAGCGCCTTCGAGTGGGAGGCGCACGAGGCGGTGGGACGGGCAGCCGGGGTCACCGACGCCGAGCTCGACGCACTGCGTGGCGGTGAGGTGCCGACCCTCGGCGACCAGGAGGAGCAGGCGGCAGCCGAGCTGGTGCGCTGCCTCCTGGACGGCGACGTCTCCGACGAGGAGTGGGGGCGCTGGGCCGAGCCACTCGGCGACGCCGTGGTCTTCGAGCTCTGCACCCTGGTCGGCTACTACTCGACCCTCGCGCTGCAGATGCGGGTCTTCCGCGTCGGCTGAGCCCGCGTGATGGCTGAGCCGGCGTGACGGCTGAGCCCGCGTGACGGCTGAGCCCGCGTAACGGTTGAACCGGTGTGACGGATGGTCGGCCCCCGTGCCCGGCGCCACGGACGCGTAGGGCACTTCGACCCTAGGGAGGCCTGCGGCACCGGGCGAGGCTGGGAGCGAACCCGAGGAGGCCGCATGAGCCAGGCTGTCATGACCGAGAAGGCCGTCATGACCCTCGAGGCGAGCGGCCTGACCCGGCGGTTCGGCGACCGCGTCGCCATCGAGGACGTCAGTTTCCACGTCGCTCCCGGCGAGACCTACGGCCTGCTGGGCCCCAACGGCGCCGGCAAGACCACGACCATCAGGGTCGTCTGCGGCCTGCTCGCACCGGACGCAGGAGAGGTCACCGTGGCGGGGCTGCCCGTCGCCGCGACGGCCACCGAGGCCAAGGCCCGCATCGGGTACGTGCCGCAGGAGGTCTCCCTCTACCCCGACCTCACCGCCCGCGAGAACCTGCGCTTCTTCGGCCGGCTCTACCGGCTGCGTGGGCAGGAGCTGCGCGACCGCGTGGAGGAGGTGCTCGAGCTCATCGGCCTCGCCGACCGCGGCGACGACCGGGTCGAGTCCTACAGCGGGGGCATGAAGCGCCGGCTCAACATCGGCGCCAGCCTGCTGCACCGCCCCGAGCTCCTGGTGCTCGACGAGCCCACCGTCGGGGTCGACCCACAGAGTCGGCACGCCATCATGGAGAGCATCGCCAACCTGGGGACCGCCGGCATGGCCGTGCTGTACACGACGCACTACATGGAGGAGGCCGAGCGGCTCTGCGACCGGGTGGGCGTCATCGACCACGGCCACCTCGTCGCCGAGGGCACCCGCCGCGAGCTCGTCGCGCGGGTCGGTGAGAAGGACCGGATCACCCTCTCGGCCACCGGTTCCCTGGCCCTCTTCGCCGAGGCGTGCCGCCGCATCGAGGGCATCGAGCAGGTCGACACCGCCGACTCATCCGTGCACCTGATCGCCACCGACGGGCGCCGACGCCTGGCCCAGGTGCTCGCGGCCGCGACGGTGACGGACACGTCGGTCCGCTCGGTGGAGGTCGAGGAGCCCGACCTCGAGGCGGTGTTCCTGCACCTGACCGGCACCGCGCTGCGGGAGTGAGGCAGGTCGTGCGCACCAGCCCCGTCGTCGTCATCGCCCTGAAGGACCTGCGCCAGCGCCTGCGTGACCGCTCCGCGCTCGTGCTCGGCCTCATCGCACCACTGGCCGTGGCGTGGCTGGTGAGTGCGGCGTTCGGCTCGACCCAGACGTTCCACATGGACGTCGGGGTCGTCGACCGCGACCGCGGGCAGGTGGCAGCGGCCTTCGAGTCGTTCCTCCGCAGTCCCGAGCTCCGCGACCTGGTCACGGTCACCGTGGTGCCCAGCGAGGCGGAGGCGCGCTCGAAGGTGGACGCGGGCACCCTCGACACCGCCTTCGTCGTGCCCGAGGGCTTCTCCAGCGCCGTGCTGGCCGGTGGTGGCCGCCCGCTCACCGTGCTCGGCAGCGTCGACACGTCCGTCGCCACCCAGGTCTCCCGCTCGCTGGCCTCGTCCTTCACCGCCCAGCTCGAGGCCGTGCGGCTCTCGGTGGCCACCGCCGTCGACGCCGGCGCACCGCACGCCCAGGCCGCGGCGCTGGCGCAGGCGGCCGCGCGCATCAGACCACCGGAGACCGTGGCCGCGCAGTCCGCCAGCACCCGCTCGATCGACGCGATCAGCTACTACGCGCCCGGAATGGGCATCTTCTTCATGCTCTTCGCCATCAGCTTCGGCTCCCGGGGCTTCTTCCTCGAGCGGGCGGGCGGCACCATGGAGCGCCTGGTCGCGGCACCCATCACTCCCAGCGCCGTGCTGCTGGGCAAGTCGCTGGCGACGTTCGTCTACGGCGTCGCGAGCCTGGGCACCGTCGCGGTGTTCACCAGCCTCGTCTTCGGCGCCTACTGGGGTCCCGTGCCCGCCGTCGTCGCGCTCGTGGTGGCCCTGGCCCTCGTCCTCGTCGGGCTGACCGCCCTGGTGATCGCCGTGGCCCGCACGGAGCGCCAGGCCGAGGGGCTGTCGTCCATCCTCGTCTTCGGCCTGGTGCTGCTCGGCGGGAACTTCATCTTCATCAGCGCCGCTCCCCCGCTCCTGCGCAGCCTGTCGCTGCTGACCCCGAACGGCTGGGCGCTGCGGGCCTTCACCGACCTCGCGGGAGGCGCCGACTGGACTGCCGCGGTCACGCCCGTGCTCGTCCTGCTCGCCTTCGCCGCCGCCACCGGTGGAGCCGCCGTGCTCCTTAGGCGACGGGTGGTCACGCCATGAGGGCCGCCGTCGCGCTGGCGGGCGCGGAGCTGCGCCGAGTCGCCCGCGACCGCACCTTCCTGTTCTTCATGGTGCTGCTGCCGGTGCTGATCATCCTGCTCATCGGCATCACCATCTCCAGCAACGAGCAGATCCGTGTCGGTGTCGTGGACACCGGACGTGGAGCCCTCTCGAGCAGCCTCGCGCGCGAGCTCGCCGACGACCCCGCGCTCACGGTCGAGTCGCTCGACAGCCGGGCCGATGCCTCCGCTGCGCTGCGCCGCAGCGAGGTCACGGCGGCGGTGGTCATCCCGTCCGACTTCGACGCCGCCCTGCGCGCCGGGAAGCCGGTCACCGTGCCGGTGCTCGTGCCCGGTTCAGCCGAGAGCAGCCAGGCCGCGCTGACGGCGGTGCAGGCGGTGGTGGGCCGACACTCCGCCGCGGTGCAGGCCGCCGCCTTCGCCACCGACCGGCGGCTGGGCTCCTTCGACCAGAACCTGGGCGCCGCGACCCGGCTGCAGCAGTCCAACCAGGCCGTGCCACTGCGCACCGAGGTGGTCGACAGCGCCAGCAACTTCCTGCCGCTGGGCTTCAGCTACAGCGCCCCCACCATGCTGGTGCTCTTCGTCTTCATCAACGCGCTCGCCGGCGGCGCAGCGATGATCCAGACCCGGCAGTACGGCATCCTGTCACGCTCCCTCGCGGCACCCACGCGACCTCGCGACCTCGTCGGCGGTGAGGCCCTGGCCTACCTCAGCCTCACCGTGGGCCAGGCCGTCCTCAGCGTGGGCATCGGGGCCGTCCTGTTCGGCGTCGACTGGGGCAACCCGTGGGCGGCGGCGGCCCTCATCTTCGTGTGGGCGCTGGTCGGCACGGGAGCAGGCATGCTGAGCGGCACCCTGTTCCGCACACCAGAGCAGGCCGGGGCCATCGGACCCGCCATCGGCATCGCCTTCGGCATGCTCGGCGGCTGCATGTGGCCGCTGGAGGTCGTGCCGCCCTCGGTGCGGATGCTCGGCCACGCCACCCCGCACGCCTGGGCCGTCGACGCGTGGGTGGAGGTCCTCTCCCGCGGTGGGGGGCTGACGCAGATCGCCGGCTACCTCGGCATCCTGGCCCTGTATGCCGCCGTGCTGCTCACCCTGGCGTCGCTGCGGTTGCGGAGGTCGCTCGTCACGCCGTGAGCAGGACCGCGCGGTAGGTTGCCGAGAGGCACCGACGGGTAAGGGAGGGCCATGCGGATCGCGCTGTTCGTGACCTGCCTCGGCGACGTGCTGTTCCCCGACGTCGGCAAGGCGACCGTCGCCGTGCTCGAGGGCCTCGGCCACGAGGTGGTCTTCCCGGCGGAACAGACCTGCTGCGGCCAGATGCACACCAACACCGGCTACCAGCACGACGCCGTGGGGCTGGTGCGCCACCACGTCGAGGTCTTCGAGCAGGCGCTGGCCGACGGCTGCGAGGCGGTCGTGGCCCCCTCCGGGTCGTGCGCCGGGTCGGTGCGCCACCAGCACGCGATGCTCGCCCGCCGGGCCGGCAACGAGGCTCTCGCCACCCGCGCCGAGGTGGTGGCGGCTCGCACCTACGAGCTGTCCGAGCTCCTCGTCGACGTGTTGGGTGTCACCGACGTCGGTGCGTCGTACCCGCACCGGGTCACCTACCACCCCACCTGCCACTCCCTGCGCATGCTTCGGGTGGGCGACCGCCCGCTGCAGCTGCTGCGCCACGTGCGCGGCATCGACCTCGTCGAGCTGCCGGCGGCCGACTCGTGCTGCGGATTCGGGGGCACGTTCTCGGTGAAGAACGCCGACACCTCCACGGCCATGCTCGCCGACAAGATGACCGCCGTGCTGGGCACCGGCGCCGAGGTGGTCACCGCCGGTGACGCGTCCTGCCTCATGCACATCGGCGGTGGGCTGTCCCGCCTGCGCACCGGGGTGCGTCCGGTGCACCTCGCCGAGATCCTGGCGAGCCGGTCGTGAGCACCTTCCTCGGTATGCCGCGTGGCCGGGTGCCCGGTCCGCCTGCGGACCCGGCCGTCGGCCAGCTCACCGGCGACCGCCCGTTCCCCGCGGCGGCCCGGTCGGCGCTCGGCAACTCCCGGCTGCGCGCCAACCTCGCCCACGCCACCTCCACGATCCGGGCCAAACGTGCTGCCGTGGTGGAGGAGGTGCCCGACTGGGAGGCGCTGCGCGAAGCCGGGTCCGCCATCAAGGCCGCCACGATGGCGCGGCTGCCCGAGCTCCTCGAACAGCTCGAGGCCAACGTCGTCGCCCGGGGCGGACAGGTGCACTGGGCCCGCGACGCCGCCGAGGCCAACGCGGTCGTCACCGACCTGGTGCGGACCACCGGCGCCGACGAGGTCGTCAAGGTCAAGTCGATGGCCACCGCCGAGATCGGGCTCAACGAGGCGCTGGAGGCCGCCGGGATCACCGCCCTGGAGACCGACCTCGCCGAGCTCATCGTGCAGCTCGCCGGCGACAAGCCGTCGCACATCCTGGTGCCCGCGATCCACCGCGGCAGGGCCGAGATCCGCGAGATCTTCGCCCAGCGGATGCCCGGCGTCGACACCGGTGCCCTGACCGACGAGCCGGCGGTGCTGGCCGCGGCCGCCCGGGCCCACCTGCGCGAGGCGTTCCTGCGCGCCAGGGTCGCCGTGTCGGGGGCGAACTTCGCCGTGGCCGACACCGGGACCCTCACCGTGGTCGAGTCCGAGGGCAACGGGCGCATGTGCCTGACCCTGCCCCAGACCCTGATCACCGTGATGGGCGTCGAGAAGGTCGTGCCCACGTGGTCGGACCTCGAGGTCTTCCTCCAGCTGCTCCCCCGCTCCTCGACCGGTGAGCGGATGAACCCCTACACCTCGACCTGGACCGGCGTCACGCCCGGCGACGGGCCGTCGGAGTTCCACCTCGTCCTGCTCGACAACGGACGCTCCCGGGCGCTGGCCGACGAGGCCGGGCGCTCGGCCCTGCACTGCATCCGCTGCTCGGCCTGCCTGAACGTCTGCCCCGTCTACGAGCGCACCGGCGGCCACGCCTACGGCTCGGTCTACCCCGGCCCGATCGGTGCCGTGCTCACCCCCCAGCTCACCGGCCTGACCGGCGGCGACGACCCCAACGACTCGCTGCCGTACGCGTCGTCGCTGTGCGGGGCCTGCTACGACGTCTGCCCGGTGAAGATCAACATTCCCGAGCTGCTCGTCCAGCTGCGCGCGGAGCACACCGAGGCCCACGCCGAGAAGCACCGCCTCCCCACCCCCGAGGCCGCGGCCATGCGGGCCGCCGCCTGGGTCATGCGTGACGCCGACCGGTTCGCCGCCGCGGGCCGCGCCGCCACCGTCGCACGCCGCGGCATACGGAAGGGGAAGCCGGTGCTCCCGCTGCCGCCGCCGCTGAACGGGTGGACCGCCTCCCGCGACGTGCCCGCTCCCCCGGCCGAGACGTTCCGCGACTGGTGGAGCCGCACCCGTGGAGCCCGGTCGTGACCACGGACAACGCGCACCAGGCGGCCCGCGACGTCGTGCTAGCCCGGCTGCGCGGCGCGCTGGGCGACGACCCCACCGTGCCCACCGTGCCGCGCACCTACCGCCGCGAGGGTGCGTATGCCGCCGGGTCGCCCGAGCTCGTCGACCTCCTGGTCGACCGCCTCGAGGACTACCGCGCCACCGTGGCGCGCACCGGCGCCGACGACCGTGAGATCGGTGTGGCCGTCGCTGAAGCCCTTGCCGCACAGGGGGTTCGGGACGCCATCGCGGCACCGGGCGTGCCCGCGGACTGGCTGCACGGCATACCGGAGCACCGGCTCGACGACGGGTCGGCCACGCCGCGGCAGCTCGACCGCACGGGCGCCGTGGTCACCGGCTCGGCGGTCGCCGTCGCCGAGACCGGCACCATCGTCCTCGACGGCGGCCCGCTGTGCGGGCGACGCGCGATCACGCTGGTACCCGACACCCACGTGGTCGTCGTACGCGTCGCCGACGTCGTCCAGACGGTGCCGGAGGCGCTCGGGCGCCTCGACCCCACCCGCCCGCTGACATTCGTCAGCGGCCCGTCGGCCACCAGCGACATCGAGCTGAGCCGCGTGGAGGGCGTGCACGGCCCCCGCACCCTGGTCGTGGTGCTCGCCGGCTGACGACGAGGCGGGCCTGACGGCGCCGAACGGGCCTCGACCTAGGGGGCGCCGCCCTCGGCGAACAGCAGGAGGGTCAGCCGATGCCGGGCGACGTCGGGGCCGCCCGGGGGCTCGGTCGCCACGGCGACGACGTGGGCCGCGAGCTCGCCCAGCGTCGGGAACTCGGCTCCGGCGAAGGCCCGCATGACCAGCAGGGCCTCCCCGGGGGTGATGGCGAACATGACCGCCAGGATGCCCTTGGCCTGCTCGACCACCGGGTCCTCGTGGATCGTCACGCTGGGCTGTGCGACCGGCTCAGGCGTCGCGTCGGCGCTCACCAGGAGTCCTCTCCGCGGGCAGACCGGCCCGCTCATCGGGTGCGGTCCGTGTCTTGAACCCGCCAGGGCGTGCACGCGAGTCCGCGCCCACGCAGTTGGCCTGGCAGGAGAAGACTGACCCAACCCGGGCCTTCGGGGCAAGTTCCGGCGCGCGACGGGTGGGGCCGTCCTCCGGTGCGCCGGACCGGGCCACCTACACAACCGCTCACGGACACAGCTGTCGCCCGGGCCGAGGACGGCCCGGGCGACAGCGGCGGCGCTCGCGGAGGGGTGAGCCGGTCAGCGGGTGGCTGCCGGCGCCGCGAGCTGGAGCAGCGCGAACTCGGTGATGCGCACGAGGGCGTCCTTGGCGGACTCCCTGTGGCGGGCGTCCACCGTCATCATCGGCACGTGCGCCGAGATGGCCAGGGCCTCCCGGATGTCCTCGAGGCCGAAGCGCTGGGCGCCGTCGAACTCGTTGACCGCCACGATGAACGGCAGCTTGCGGGCCTCGAAGTAGTCGACGGCGGCGAAGCTGTCGTCGAGCCGGCGGGTGTCGACCAGGACGATCGCCCCGATGGCGCCCTTGACCAGGTCGTCCCACATGAACCAGAAGCGGCGCTGGCCCGGGGTGCCGAAGAGGTAGAGGACGAGGTCCTCGGAGAGGGTGATGCGGCCGAAGTCCATCGCCACGGTGGTGGAGGTCTTGGACTGCACCTGCTCGATGTCGTCGACACCCTCCGACACGTTCGTCACGAGGGCCTCGGTGCGCAGGGGGTCGATCTCGGAGACGGTGCCCACGAAGGTGGTTTTGCCGACGCCGAATCCGCCCGCCACGACGATCTTCGTCGAGGCACTGGAGCGGCTAGAGGGCGCGAAGTCCACTGAGGGTCCTTTCGATGAGGTCACGACGTTCGTCGGTGGAGCTGTTCTCGGTGAGGGTGGCCTGGGTGCGCAGGTGGCCGGCGGCGACGAGGTCACCGATGAGCACCCGGGCGACGCCGAGCGGGACCGACAGCTTGGCCGAGATCTCCGCGACGGACTGGGGTTCGGCGCACAGTGCGATGATCCGTCCGGCCATGTCGCCGGCCGGCCAGGTCCGCTCGCGCGCGGAGGGCTGCAGGACGAGCGTCGCCTCGATCGGCAGCTCGACGGCGGCCTGGGTGCGCCCCGCGGTCAGGAAGTAGGGCCTGACCAGGTTCGGACCCTTCGGCTCGATGATGTCCTCGGGCGTCATGGCCTACCCCGACATGTTCGACCGGGCGGATGCGTCGATCATCCGCCCGACCCGGTCGACGAGGACCGCCATCTCGTAACCGACCTGGCCGATGTCCGAGTCGGTGCCGGTGAGCGCGGCGAGGTGCGAGCCGTCACCGACGCTCATGAGGAGCAGGTACCCGAGCTCCATCTCGATGACGGACTGGAGCACCGTGCCACCCTCGAACAGCCGGGCTGCACCTGCTGCCAGGCTGGCCATGCCGGAGGCCACGGCGGCCATCTGCTCGGCGCGGTCGGCCGGCAGCTGCTCGCTGGCAGCCATGGGCAGGCCGTCGGCCGAGACGAGGATCGCGTGCGAGACCCCGGGGGTCTCGGCAGCGAACTTCGACACGAGCCAGTCGTACTGGCCCTGCGTCTGGGCTGCGGTCTCAGTGGGGAACATCGGCTTCCTCTCGGTCGGGGGTTCCGTTCAGCGGGGTCTGGGAGCGAGCCGAGCTCACACCCGTCTGGTGGCGGTTGAGGCTGCGCCGGATCGACTCCGGGTCGCGGCCTCCACGTGTCGACGTCGGTCCGCCCTCGGCGGCCGGGTCGGTGCCGGGTGCGCCGCTCTGGCCCGGCCGGCGCACCGGCAGGCCTGTCACGGTCGACTCCGGCTGGGTGCCCTCGATGCCTGCCCCCGCCGACGGAGCGCCGGCGGCAGCAGCGGGCGACCAGGACGAATCCACTTGTCCTCCATCGGTGTTGGCAAGCCATGACGATCCCATGGCCCGGAAGATCGGGGTGTCCTCGTGGGACGAGTCGGCCGGGCTGATCCCCGAGGCACCGGGCTGGCGTCGCGGCAGGCCGGTCTCGAGGGTCTCGGCCTCCGTCGGAGCCGGCGGCTCCTGCGCCACCTGCGCGACCGGCTGCGCAGCGGTGGGCTGCGGCGTGCCGAAGGCGTTGAACGGCGTGAAGGGCTGGTCGGTGGGTGCCATCGCGGCCGCGGCGGCGCTGAACCCGGCGTCGCGGTACACCGGCTCCTGCACCGGCTCGGCAGCGCGTGCCGGCAGGGCCGCCACCTGCTCCTCGACCGGAGCGGGAGCGGGGGCCGACTCGGTGGCGGACGGCACGGCCGGCTCCTGGCCGGCCTCAGCAGCCTCAGCAGGCTCAGCGACAGCGACGGCGGGCTCGGTCACCGTCGCAGCGGTGTCGGCCATGACGGCCGGCTCGGTGGCCTGCTCACTCGCGGTGTCGGTCGCCGGCTGGTCGCGGTCGGCGGACTCCCCGGCGGCCTCGTCCTCGGTGGCCTTGGCGCGCGCCTCGGCGAGCTTGGCACGGTGGTCGAGCCAGGCGGTGAGGTTCGCCGGCATACGGTGCTCTTCCTCGGCCTCCGCCTCGGCTGCCGCCGCCTCCTTGCCACGACCCCGGCCCTTGGCCTTGGGCTCGTCGCCGTCGCTCCTGCGCGACGGCAGGCGCAACCAGCTGCGCTTGCCGTCGTTCGCGGCCTCGGCGGCTGCCTCGGCGCGGGTGGCCGGGGTGCCGGTGTGCTCGGTGATTCCGGTCGCCATCGGACGGCGCATCGGCAGCCCGGTCGTGGTGCGCGGCCCCTCGCTCACCGGCTCGGCGGCGGGCTCGGGGACCGGCGCCGGGGCAGGCTCGGCGGCACGGGCGGCCGCCGGCTTGCCGGCCGGGGCGCTCTCGGCGGGGGCGCTGTCAGCGGGGGTCGCCGGGGGCGGAGTCGGTCGCGCCGGCTCGTCGGCCCCTGCAGGGCGCGACACCGCGCCACGGCGCGAGGTCATCCCCTTGAAGGTCCGGGCGGTGGCCTCGGCCCGGGAGGTCGCCTCGCCCGCCGGGGTGCCCGAGGCGGACGGGCCAGCCGGGGCAGATCCGGTGCTGGTGTGCTCGCCGACGCCGCTGGCCATCGGCCTGCGGACGGGCAGCCCGCCCGGGCCCCTGACCGGCTCGCCGTTGGTCACCGGCGGTGCGGCGGGAGGAGCAGGCGGCGCGGCCGGGGACGACGGGCTCGCGGTGTGGCCGTTCGGCTGCACGGGGGCCGCGGCCGGTGCGGCAGAGCCGTTGACCTGGCCGGCGAGGGGCACCGCCGGCTTCTTCTTGGACGGACGGTCGGCGAGCAGGACACCGGGCAGGTGCACCGACACGGTGATGCCGCTCTGGCCCACGTCGTCGTTGCGGCGCAGCCGCACGCCGATGCCGTGGCGCTTGGCGAGGCTGCCGACCACGAACAGGCCCATGCGTCGTGCGGTGTCGGTGGTGATGTCGCCGCCGTCGGCCAGGCGCTCGTTGAGGGCCGCCAGGGTGTTCGGCGGCATACCGAGGCCGGCGTCCTTGATCTCGATGAGCACGCCGCCCTCGGAGGTGCGGGCGCCGCGGATGGTGACGCGGCTGGTCGGCGGCGAGTACGACAGGGCGTTGTCGACGACCTCGGCGAGCATGTGGATCAGGTCGGAGCCGACCGAGGACAGCACGTGGTCGTCGGACGTCTCGTGCATGTCGATGCGCTGGTACTCCTCGACCTCGGAGACCGCCGCACGGACCGCGTCGGCGACCGAGACCGAGCGCGCCCCACCACGACGGGTCGTGGTGCCGGCGAGCACGAGCAGGGAGTCGCTGTTGCGCCGCATGCGGGCGGCGAGGTGGTCGAGGCGGAACAGGCTCTGCAGGCGCTGCGGGTCCTCCTCGTCGCTCTCGAGGCGCTCGATGAGGGTCAGCTGCTGCTCGATGAGCGAGGTGCTGCGGCGCGAGAGCGTCTCGAACATGTGCCCGACCTGGACGCGCAGGCGGGCCTGCTCACCGGCCAGGGTCAGGGCCTGCTGGTGGAGGTCGTCGACCGCGCGGGCGAGCTGGCCCACCTCCTCCTTGGTGTGGACCGGGATCGGCTGGAACGCCGGTGCCTCCTCGCCGTCACGGATGCGGCGGACCGCGTCGGGCAGGCGGTGCCGGGCGATCTCGAGCGCGCCGTGGCGCACGGCGCGCAGCGGGACGAGCAGCGACCGGAGCAGGGCGAGCACGATGACGAGGGACGCGAGCAGGGCCAGGACGATGAGGGCGATGTTGACCAGGGCCTGGGTCCGGTGCTCGCTGGCCTGCGCGCGGAGGCTGGCCTCGAACTCGGACAGCTGCCGGTTGAGCAGGGAGCCGTATGCCGTGTTGCTGCGCTCGAAGGCGCCCGCCACCACGGCGAGCTCGTCGGGGGTCATGGAGCTCTGCTGCAGGTAGACACCGCGGGCGGTGTTCTCGTTGACCAGCTGGCGGATGTCGGAGACGTTCGCCTGGGTCGCCTCGTCCTTGAGGCGGGTGACGAAGGAGGTCTCGGCACCCACGAGCTTGATGGCGCTCAGCGAACCACTGGCGTCATCCTTGTTGGCGATGTTCAGCTGCTGGCCGGTCATGGCCCGCTGGGCCGCGATGGTGTCCTGCAGCGCGACCAGGGTCTTGACCGAGGAGACGTCGTTGAGGCCCAGGTCGCCGATGATCGAGGAGACGAGGCCGGCGGTGCTGGCCGACTTGTCGATGGCGACCGAGAACGCGCCGCTCTGACCGGCGGCCTGGCGCACGCCCCGGCCCAGGACGAGGGCCTCCTCGGTGCGCCGGCGGACGCTGTCGGAGACCGATGACTGGTCCAGGGCCTGGTTCACGTCCTTGACGGCCCGGTCGTAGGCACCGGCGGACGCCTTCAGGCCCTGACCGCCGGGGGCGCTCGAGGCCGCGAGCCGCTGCACGGCCAGGTTGAACTCGGTGACCGGCCGCAGCAGGAGGGTGCTGTCGGCGGCGCGGGCGAACGTGCGCTCCTGGTCGAGCTCGGTCTTGACGCGCAGGCCTCCGAGCCAGAACGCGAGGAGCACCGGCGCGATCAGGGCCGCGGCGAGCTTGCGGCGCAGGGGCCACTGGGAGAACGACCACGCCGCCGTGGGGGTCTGGTCGGCAGCCGACTGCCTTGGGGTCACAGCGACACCTTCCTGATGGGTGCTGGTGGGTCCTGCGGGCCTGTGGGTCCTGTGGGTCCTGCGGGCCTGGTGGGGTTCGGGGGACGAACCGGGGCCCGACGGGTGAAACCTCAAGCGAACGAAACATAGAAGCGCCAGCCACAGCAGCCACAGTCCCTCGCAGTCCGCCTAGACGTTTGGTGGGGGCAAATCGACCAAAAGGACTAGGGACCTCCGACCCAGGATTTTCCGAAGTCTTTACCGGAGCATGGGTTTCGGGTGACGCCGGAGCGGGCATTCCGGCGCACCGACAGGCCCGCACCGCCGCCAGCGGCCGACACCCCGGCGCCAGGCCCGGTGCACAGAGAGGAACGCCCATGACCGCGACGTTGCCGGCCACGCCGACACCGCGACCCCTGTCCCGTCACGAGACTCGCCGCGAGGCGCGCCGCGAGACCACGCACGAGGCCCACTGGCCCGAGCAGCTCAGCCGCGTCCTGCGCCCGACGTGCTTCCCCGCGCGCCAGGACGAGCTGCTCGCGACGCTCATCCGTCACCGGGCGCCGAGCCACCTCATGTGGCGGCTCACCTGCCTCCCCCGGACCCGGCAGTTCGGCTCCCTCGCCGAGGTCGTCGACTACGTCGACGGGCACGCCACCACGGGGACGGTCGCCGAGCCCGTCTGAGCGCCTTCGGTACGAGGCCTCTCAGTACGGGCCCTTCCAGTCCAGGCCTTGAGTACGAGGCTGTCGGTAGGCGGCCACTCGGCCACCGACGACGAGGACGACGACGAGGGCGACGAGAAGGGCCCCGGGCGCTCGCGCACCAGGGGCCCTCACGCCGGGCCTCACGCCAGGTCTGACGCCATGCCTCACGCCATGGCAGTCACGCGCTGCGGCGGTCGCGTCCCTCGTCCGGGACCCGGCCGGCGTTCTCGTCCTCCAGCAGCTGTGCCCGAAGCTGTCGCAGCACACCGGCGAGCAGGCGGGACACCTGCATCTGGCTGACCCCGAGGATGCGCCCCACCTCCGCCTGCGTGAGCTCGTCGACGAACCGCAGCCGGATCAGCTGGCGCTCTCGCGGGCTCAGCGTGGCCAGCGCTCCACGCAGCGCCTCCCGCATCTCCAGGGCGGCGTACTCGTCCGGCGCCTGACCTGCCACCTCCGGCCGACCCTGCACGGTCGTGGGGGTGTCCAGGGAGTAGGCGCTGTAGGCGGCGGCGCCCAGCCGTGCCTCCGTGACCTCGGCCGGCGTGGCCCGCAGGGCCTCGGCGAGGTCGGCCAGGGTGGGCTCGCGGTGCAGCTCGTGGAGCAGCCGCTCCTCCTGCGCCGCGAGCCGGGCCTTGAACTCCTGCAGCCGCCGCGGCGGCCGGACGGTCCACCCGCAGTCGCGGAAGTGGCGCTTGACCTCACCCGCGATGGTGGGCACGGCGTATGCCGTGAAACCGGACCCCGCCCCGGGACGGTAGCGCCGCACCGCCTTCACGAGGGCCAGCCGGGCGACCTGCAGGAGGTCGTCGTACTCCATCCCCCGGCCGACGTAGCGGCGCGCGACCGCCTCCGCGAGGCGCAGGCTCTGGACGACCGCGGCCTCCTCGAGCTCGGCCCGGAGGTGCCGGTCCTGGCACCCGCGCATCCGCGCGAGCAGCTCCTCGACGGCGTCGGGGCACCCGGCGTTCCACGGAGTGCCCGGTGCGGCCGCGAGGTGGGGGGTGAGGGGGGCGACAGCGGTGGTGTTCGGCGGCATCGCACATCCTTCGGTGAGAGGAGTGTGGCGCCGCTGCTGGACCACGAGGGGTACCCGGCCAGACAAGCACCGCTTCTCCCCACCCGCAACCGCAGGACGCGGCACGCGCCGTCGTCGCTCCGGTGTCAGGCGGAGCCCCGTCCATCGCCTACACTCCGCCGTTGGTTGAGCAGACAGCCGCTTCGAGAACGCGTACCGCGTCCGGGGCTGCTGCTCCGGTCAACCATCTCTGGAGTCCACACATGAACGACCGGGAACACTCCCGACCGCGCCCGCACGCGACGGGACCACGTCCCGAGGCCCTCGGGGGCAGCGCGACGACGGCCGACCCGGTGGCCCGCTTCCGCTACGACGCGCTCACCGCGACCTGGTGGTGGTCCGAACAGCTGCTCGCCGTCTTCGGTCACGTGCCGGGAGACCCTCCCCCGACGTACGAGGCGCTCATGGAGCAGGTGCACCCCGACGACCAGCCCCGGCTGCGGAGCACCATCGAGGGCGTGCTCGCCGACGGCGCCGCCTTCTCGTCCCGGCACCGCATCATGACCGTCGCGCAGGAGGAGCGGCACGTCGTGGTCATCGGTGAGGGCGTGCGGTCCAACAGCAGCGTGATCGCCGTCAGGGGCTACCTCATCGACCAGACCGTGCCCCTCCGGCGGGATGTGGAGCAGGAGACCGCTGACGGCATCGCCCGGTCGGTGGCCACGCGCGCGGTGATCGAGCAGGCCAAGGGCGCCCTGATGGCGACCTACGGGGTGAGCGCGGAGGAGGCATTCCAGGCGCTGAGGGCCTACTCCAACCACACCAACGTCAAGCTCAACGCCCTGGCGGCCTACGTCGTCGCCGAGCTCGCCAACCCGGTCCACGCGCACCTGCGCCCGCAGGAGAAGCTGGGCGAGATCCTGGCCGCGGTGACCGACCGACCCGGGCTGCTGCACCACATCCGAAGGGGTGCACCCGCCCAGCCCTAGCTGTACTGACCGGGCACCTGGTCGGCCCTGGCGGCCGGCGGGAGCAGGGCGGGGTCGGCGGTGGGCCAGCGCGCCGGGTCGGGGCCGAGCCGCGCCAGCTGCCCCACCTGCTCACGAGCCCACGGCGACATCGCCAGCCCGCCCGAGCGCACCCCTTCCACCACGTCGGCCCACCGCACCCAGCGGGTCTGGTCCACCTCGGCCGGGTCCGGCGACGGGACGGCGTCGGGCGGGGCCTCCACCACCAGCACCGGGCACAGCTCGTGCTCGACGACTCCCCCCATCTCGGCGCGGTAGGCGAACTGCGGCAGCACCAGCCGGGGAGCCGCCAGCTCGAGGCCGAGCTCCTCGCGAGCCCGGCGTGCGGACGCGGCGCCCACCGGCTCACCGGGCCCCGGGTGGCCGCAGACCGTGTTGGTCCAGAGCCCGGGGAACGTCGTCTTGGTCGCGGCGCGGCGGGTCAGCAGCAGCAGCTCTCCCCCGGCGCTGAAGACGTACAGCGAGAACGCCAGGTGCAGGGGCGTGTCGGCATGGTGGACCTGTGCCTTCGGTGCCGTGCCGACCGCCCGCCCCGTCTCGTCGAGCAGCACCACCCGCTCCTCGGTCACCGGGTCCGCCCCAGCTCCGCGACGGCCGCCCTGAACACGAACGGCGCCGCGGACGCGGCGGGGACGACCGCCCGGCGACCCCACGCGGGCCGCGTGGCCAGCAGCAGCGCGTGGGTGAGGGCGGCATACCGCCACGTGGCGCTCCGCCACGCGGCCTCGTAGGCATGGGGGCGGTCGCGCGCGACGGCGTCGACAGCCGCGCGCGCCTGGGCCAGGCCGAGCGAGATGCCTTCTCCCGTCAGGGCGTCCACGTAGCCGCTGGCGTCACCCACGAGCAGCACGCGGCCCGCCGTTCGGCGTGCGGCGCGTTGCCTGAGGGGGCCGGCCCCGCGCACCGGTGTGGCCGGCGAGGCCTCGCGCAGCCGCTCCTGCAGGGCGGGGAACCCCGCGAGGTGCTCGTCGTAGGAGACGCGAGCGGCGCTCAGCACCGCCACCCCGACCAGGTCCTCGCCGACCGGCGTCACGTACGCCTCACCGGTGGCTCCCCAGTGCACCTCGACGTGCCGGCTCCACGGCGTGGTCGCGAAGTGGCGGCGCAGGCCGAAGCGCCGGGAGGCGGCCGCCTGCCGGTCGAGGCCCAGCCGTCGCCGCACCGGCGAGTGCAGCCCGTCGGCCGCCAGGACGTAACTACCCCGGAGGGTGGGTCCCGCCAGGCCTGAGGGCTCGCTCGTGGTGACCTGCACGCCGTCGGGGTCCTGGGCGAGGCCGGTGACCGCCGCTGCGACCACCTCGACGCCGGAGGCGTGCACGGCGTCGAGCAACGCCTGGTGCAGCGTCGTGCGCCGCACACCCCTGCCCGGGCCGGCCGGGAAGTCGGCCACCGCGCTGCGCGATCCGCTCGTGTAGCGGATGCCCTGCAGCTCCCAGCCGGGCGGCTCCACCCCGAGGGCGGCCAGGGCGGTGACGGCGCCCGGCATCAGCCCCTCGCCACAGGCCTTGTCCACCGGACCGGTGCGCGGCTCCAGGACCGTCACCGACAGACCGGAGCGGACGGCATACAGCGCGGCCGACAGGCCGACCGGTCCGCCGCCCACCACCACGAGGTCAGGCACGGACGGGCTCCGGCTGCAACGCGCGGTCCTCCACCCGGATCCGCACGGTGAGGAGCGCGGCGTTCAGCACCGTGAAGAGCACCGCGGTGACCCACGCGGTGTGCACCAGGGGCAGGGCCACCCCCTCGACCACCACCGCGACGTAGTTCGGGTGACGCAGCACCCGGTAGGGGCCGCGGCTCACGAGCGGCAGGCCGGGCACCACGATGACCCGGGTGTTCCACTGCGGACCGAGGGTGCGGATGCACCACCAGCGCAGCGCCTGGGAGGCCAGGACCAGCGCCAGCATCGACCAGCCCAGCACCGGCAGGAAGGGTCGGTCGAGCCACCACACCTCCGCGACGGCGCCGACCAGCAGTGCGGTGTGCAGGACCACCATCACGCCGTAGTGCCGGCGCCCGTACTCGATGCCACCGCGCGAAAAAGCCCATGCCGCATGCCTTTTCGAGACGACGATCTCGGCGAGCCGCTCCAGGCCGACCGCCACCACCAGGGCCGTGAACCACACCTCCGACGCCACCGCGTCAGGCCTCCTGCGCGCGCAGCAGCACCATCTCGAGGCAGAAGCCCGGCCCCATCGCGAGGAGCACGCCGTGGCTCCCGGGTGCCGGCGGCCGGTCCGCGAGGGTGTCGGCCAGCACGTGCAGCACCGACGCCGACGACAGGTTGCCGATGCGGTCGAGCGACCGCCACGTCACCCCCAGGGCCTCCCGCTCCACCTCGAGGGCGTCCTGCATCGCCTCGAGCACCTTGGGGCCGCCGGGGTGCGCCACCCACCAGCCGATGTCTCCGAGGGTCAGCCCGTGGTCGGCCAGGAAGGCGCGCACGTCGTCGCCGACATTGGCCCGCACCAGCTCCGGCACCTCCACACCCAGGACGATCCGCAGCCCGGAGGCGCCGACGTCCCAGCCCATGGCCCGCTCGCTGTCGGGGTAGAGCCGGCTGCGGCTGGCGAGCACGGCGGGGAGCGTCGTCGCGTCACGCCGCGCGTCACCGACCATGACGACCGCAGCGGCTCCGTCGCCGAACAGGCCGCTCGCGACCAGGTTGGCCGTGGAGGTGTCGTCGCGCTGCACGGTCAGGCTGCACAGCTCCACCGACAGCAGCACCGCGACGTCGTCGGGGTGGCCCACCAGGTGGTCGTGCACCCGTGCCACGCCGGCCGCTCCGGCCACGCACCCGAGCCCCACCAGCGGCACGCGCTTGACGTCGTCGCGCAGGCCGATGCGCGCCGCGACCCGGGCCTCCAGCGAGGGCACCGCCAGCCCGGTGATCGTGGTCGACACCACCAGGTCGACGTCGGCCGGCGTGAGGCCGGCCTCGGCCAGGGCCTTCTCGACCGCCGTGGCACCGAGGTCGACGGCCACGCGGATGAACTCGTCGTTGGCCTCACCGAAGTCCGCCAGCGCGGCATACCGCTCGAGGGGCAGCGCGAGGTGCCGGTGGCTCACCCCGGCGTTGGCGTGCAGGCGCTCGAGCACCGCACGGTTGACGCCTTCCGAGCCGAGGACCTCGGCGAAGGCCCGGGTCACCTCGGCCTGGGCGTAGCGGTGGGGCGGAAGGGCACCGACGACGGCGGCGAGGTGGCTCACCCGGCAACCCTAGGCACAGAACACGCGCGAGCGCGCCTGAAAGCGACGGACTGTGCCGGCAGGGACTTGGCCGTAGGCTCGGCGGGTGCCCCGCCCCAGCCAGCTCGCCGGCCTGGCCCGGGCCTGCCACCCGGGGCCCACGGTGGCCGTGACCACCTTGACAGCCCTCCTCGCGGCGGGCGCCGGCCACACCTTGGCCCGGGGTGCGCTCGTGACGGCCGCAGTGGGCACCGGGCAGCTCACCATCGGGTGGTCCAACGACCTCATCGACGCCGGCCGTGACCGCCTGGTGGGACGGGCCGACAAGCCGGTCGCGCGCGGCGAGGTCACCGAGGCCGTGGTGCGCCGGGCGCTGGCCGTCGCCGGGGTGCTGTGCGTGCTGCTCTCCCTCGCCTGCGGGCTCGCCTCCGCCGCGGTGCACCTCCTGCTCGGGGTCGCCTCCGGGTGGGCCTACAACCTGGGCCTGAAGCGCACCGTCTGGTCCGCGGTGCCGTATGCCGTGGCGTTCGGCGCGCTGCCCGCGGTCGTCACCCTCGCGCTGCCCGCACCGACGGGGCCGCCGGCCTGGGTCGTGCTGGCCGGTGCGCTGCTCGGCGTCGGCGCCCACCTGCTCAACGCGCTGCCCGACCTTGCGGACGACGAGCAGACCGGGGTGCGCGGCCTCCCCCACCGGCTCGGCGCCCGGTGGGTGCGGTGGCTCGCGCCGGCCGTGCTGGTCCTGGCGTCCGCAGCCGCGCTGGTCGGTCCGGCAGGTGCTCCGTCGCCGGTTGCGTGGGCGGCCTTCGCCCTGTGCCTCGTCCTGGCCGCCGTCGCGGTCACCGGCCGGGGCAAGGTGCCCTTCGCCGCCGCCATCGGCATCGCGGCGGTCGACGTCGCGGCGCTGGTGCTCGGCTCCTGAGCCACCACCTGACGCGCCACCTGTCCACCACCTGACCCACTCGGCGTCTCCGGGCGTGGCCGCGCGTTGTGGCCACGCCGCCCGTAGCGTGGCGCCATGCGTGGGACAACGGTCGTCGTGACCGGCGCGTCGAGCGGAGTGGGGCGCGCCAGCGCCATCCTGCTCGCGTCGCGCGGGGCCAACGTGGTGCTCGTCGCGCGCTCGCCCGAGAGCCTGGCCGAGGCGGAGCGCGACTGCCACCGCGCCGAGCCGACGGCCCGGACCCTCGTCGTGGCAGCCGACGTCACCGATGCCGCGGCCGTCGACGCGGTCTTCGAGCGGGCAGCCGATCAGTTCGGCCGGGTCGATGCCGTGGTGCACTCGGCGGCCGCGCTGGCCTACGGACGGTTCGAGGACGTGCCGGCCGAGGTGTTCGACGCCGCGATCCGCACCACGCTCGGCGGCACCGTCAACACGGCCCGCGCCGCGCTGCACCACTTCCGCGACCATGGCGGCGGCACCCTCGTCGTCGTGGGTTCGCTGCTGGGCAAGATCGCGACGCCGTTCATGAGCTCCTACGTCACCGCCAAGTGGGCCGTGCACGGGCTCGTGCGCACCCTGCAGATCGAGGCGCGCTCGGAGCCCGGCATCGCGGTGAGCCTGGTCTCCCCCGGCGGCGTCAACACCCCCGTCTACCGGCAGGCGGGCACCTACCTGGGCTGGCACGGCCGGCCGCCACCGCCCGTCGACTCCCCCGAGAAGGTCGCCCGGGCCGTGGTGGCGGCCGTGGAGCGACCCCGACGCGAGACGTCGGTCGGCTTCGGCAACCCCGTTGCGGTGCTGGGCTTCCGGCTCCTGCCCGGTGCCTACGACCTGCTGGTGACCCCCCTCATGCGGCTCGGCGGCATCTCCCGCGACGCCGCTCCGGCGACACCCGGCAACGTGCTCGACCCCCAGCCCACGGGTGAGGCCGTGCACGGGCCCTGGGACCGGCAATGGCCGCGACCCCTGGGGGCGGGCACCGCGGCCGCAGCGACGGGACTGGCCTGGCTGTCGCAACGTGCCCGACGCTGAGGCCGACGATGCACCAGCCGAGCAGGGCGCGCGAGCTCGTGGTGCTCGGCACCGCGTCGCAGGTCCCGACCCGTGAGCGCAACCACAACGGCTACCTGCTGCGGTGGGACGGGCTCGGCGTCCTCTTCGACCCCGGTGAGGGCACCCAGCGGCAGATGACGCTCGCGGGCGTGTCCGCCAGCCAGGTCGACGCCATCTGCATCACCCACGCGCACGGCGACCACTGCCTCGGGCTGCCCGGGGTGCTGCAGCGGCTCAGCCTCGACGGCGTCACCGGACCGCTGCCGCTGGTCCACCCGGCGGGCGCCGACGAGTACGTCGACCGCCTGCGGTCGGCCTCGGTGTACGACGACCGGCTGTCGGTCGACCTCCGACCCGTCGCGGCGCCCGGCCCCGTGCTCGAGCTCCCGGGCCTCACCGTGCACGCCCTGCCGCTGCAGCACTCCGTGCCCACCTACGGTTACCGGCTCGTCGAGCCCGACGGACGCCGCATGCTGCGCAACCTGTTGCAGGACAAAGGAATCGGCGGTGCCGATGTCGGTCGCCTGCAGCGTGAGGGCATGCTGCGCACCCCGGGAGGCGTCGTCGAGCTGGCGGACGTCAGCGAGCCGCGTCCGGGCCAGCGGTTCGCCTTCGTCATGGACACCGCACCCTGCGCCGAAGCCGTCGCGCTCGCCCGCGACGCCGACCTGCTGGTCTGCGAGGCGACCTTCGGCGACGCGGAAGCCGACGTCGCGGCGGCATACGGGCACCTCACCGCGCGCGACGCGGCGACGATCGCGCGCGAGGCCGGGGCGCGACGGCTGGTCCTCACCCACTTCTCCCAGCGGTACCGCGACACCGCGCCGCTGCTCGCCCAGGCGCGGGGGGTGTTCCCGGACACGGTCGTCGCCCACGACCTCGACCGGATTCCCGTCCCACACCGGGTTCGCTGACCACCGAGTGGGTATGGAGCGCACAGCAGCCCCCACCGAGCCGACGACGAGAGGAATGCCTGCCACGACCCTGCGTGTGTCCTCACCGTCTTCTCCCACTGGGGCTCTCGTCCCCGAAAGGTGTCACCGTGCCCCAAGCCCGCCCTCGCGGTCGCTTCAGCTTCTTCGGTCCGTTCCCGAGGTACTCCACCACCACCCGGAGTGGTGCGCGCGTCTCGGTCGGTGGCTGTTGCCTGCCGCTGCCGGTCGGGTGCCTGACGGTGGCGCTCACGGCCGCAGCCGTGGCTGGCTCGGCGGTGCGCCGCTCCGCCAGGCGCTAGGTCGCACGGGGGGTCACCGTGGCCACGAGACGTGGTCACGGTGGCGTCATCGGCCTGGCCCTGGGGGTCACACCGGACTGGTCAACGAGCGGGTGCGCCCGAGGACCGGGTAGCCCTGCTGCGCGCGGGCCACCCGCTTTCCCACAGGCCCGCCCGCGCAGACCGCGTTGTCCACAGGACTGGTTGTGGAGACGACGGCCTAGTCCCTCGCCCACCGACCGCCCACCCGCTGATGACGGCTCCGGGGGGCCGTGACTAGTGCGTGGCGCGGCTGCGGTCAGGCGGCTGCGTGGCGCGGCTGCGGTCAGGCGGCGCTGTCGGCGTCGAGCAGGGTGACGCGGAGCCGGGCGACGATGCCGCTCAGGAGCCGTGAGACCTGCATCTGGCTCACCCCCACGGACGCGCCGATCTCGGCCTGGGTGCGTTCCTCCACGAAGCGCAGCCGCAGCAAGCCCAGCTCTCGTGGTGAGAGGTCGTCGAGCGCGTGGCTCAGCAGGTCACGGGTGTCGAACCGCGCGAAGTCCCCGCTCTCGGACGCCACGGCGTCGGCTGCGCGGTTCTGCGCGACCGTGCCCTCCAACGAGAGCAGGCTGTAGCCCCCACCGCACGCGCGTGCGGCCTCGACCTCGGACATGTCCACGCCGAGCGCGGCGGCGACCTCGAGGACGCCAGGCTGGCTGCCGCTCTCCTGCGTCAGCCGGTCCTCCGCCTCGGTCAGGGCGACCCGCAGCTCCTGCAGGCGCCGAGGCGGCCGCACCGCCCATCCGCAGTCACGGAAGTGGCGCTTGACCTCGCCGGTGATGGTCGGGACCGCGTAGGCCGCGAATCCCCTGCCCGGCCCGGAGCGGTAGGCCTGGGCGGCCTTCACCAGGGCGAGACGCGCCACCTGCAGGAGGTCGTCGTACTCGATGCCACGTCCGCTGTAGCGGCGGGCCACGGTGTCGGCCAGTTCGAGCGTCAGCACCACGGCCTCCTCCTCGCACCGCTGCCGTCGGTCCTGGGCGCCCGGCTCGTGCGCGGTCTCCAGCAGACGCTCGGCCCGCCGCATCACGGTGTCCGGGTCCATGCGCCGGTGGTCGCGACGCCGCTGCTGGTGGGCCAGGTGGTGGGCGGTCGAGCGGGTCACGATGCGTCCTTCCGCTGCCGGGGAGGGCCGCCGAGCGGTGCCGCTCCCCGGGGGTCCAGCCGAACACGTCTCCCGGGCGTCCGCAACACGGGGGGTGACCAACGAGGCACCCGGTCCCGTGAGAAGTACCCGGACCCGTGCCCGGCGACAACCGCGCTCAGCCCTCTCGCGGTCAGGTACCACGGCTCGGGCGCCCCGCCCCACGCCCTGACCGGTGGGACCCTCTAGGGCCCCAGCACGGCCCACACGAACTTGCCGCCGTCCACCGTGGGCCAGGCCCCGGACGACCGGGCCAGCGCCTCCACGACCCGAAGCCCCCTGCCACCGGTGGCGTCAGGCGGTGCGTGACGCGTGACGGGCGGGGCCGGGCTGCGGTCTCGCACCCCCACGCGCAGTCGCCCGTCGTGGGCGGCGAGCACCACGTCGATGTCGCTGTTGGC
This sequence comes from Pedococcus cremeus, assembly GCF_900111375.1. Classification (GTDB taxonomy): domain Bacteria; phylum Actinomycetota; class Actinomycetes; order Actinomycetales; family Dermatophilaceae; genus Pedococcus_A; species Pedococcus_A cremeus. The sequence goes on along the minus strand of NZ_FOHB01000002.1, from coordinate 361,096 downwards.
GTGCTGGATCGCGTTCGTGACGAGCTCGCTGACGACGAGCGGCCCGGACGCCAGCTGCTGGTTGAGGCCCCAGTCGAGGCAGCAGCGGATGAGGAAGCGCCGCGCGTTGCGGGAGGCGACGGCGCCGGAACCGAGCCGCACCTGGGCGGTCGTCGGGGCGCGGCGCGTCATCACCTGGGTCCACCCGTGCAGCATGGACGAGGCGTGGACCAGGTGCTCCGCGCCGGCACGCCCCGCGAAAAGCCCTCTGGCGCACGGGTCCCGGACCGCAAGCACCACGGGGATGGCGGGCCAGGGAGCGACGTGACGACCGGTGGAGGCCAGCACTTCCAGGGCGTGCTCGCTGGTCCCGTCGAGCGGCCCGGTGAGGCTCACCACGACGCCGCGCGGGCACTCTGCGAGCGCCAGCTGGACGGCGTGGTCGACCTCGTCGGCCGTGTCGTCATAGGGCGGGTCCACCTCGATGAGCCACACGCCCCGCAGCGGGTAGGCGGCCAACCGCCCCGTGGTCCCCAGCCGCGCCGGTGCCGACCAGTTGGCGCCGGCCCACGTGCCCCGCTGCCCGTCGCCCGTCGCGGGCAGCGCGCGCCGGCGGCTGCCGGTGGTGGAACCCCCGGCGTCGCCCGAGCGTGTACGACCAGTCATCGCAGTACCTCTGCCCACTCCACCATCGGTCGGTGAGGGGCAGCCCCTCTTCCCCCCTGCGGCTGGGTCACCAGCGGTGAGCTGCTCCACGTCCACGCTACGCCGCGGGACGCCTCGCGGACTAGGCCAAGCGGACCCAGCGCCCGTTCGGGCGCGCTCCTCCAGATGTCCTAGGCAGGACCGCTCGGAGGACTCGTCCGGGTACGCCGAAAGTCCTACAGCCACAGGCTGTTTGGGGCCGACTCAACCCTCCCTACCGTCGAACTCCTGGGACCGGCGCCTCCGGTTCGACCCGCCCACGCGAACGGGCCGGAGGGCGCCACTGCCGGGAGGGGGCCGGTGTGACCGCGAAGACGCTCGTGCTGCTCGTCGTGGCGGCCGCTGCCGCTGTCACGGGAACCTCGGCGCTGGAGAACCGGCCGGACGCCCGGACCAGCCCGGCCGCCCCCGGGGCCCGCCTCGTCACCGAGACACAGGTGGGCGCCGCAGCGGCTGTGCCGGAGCTGGATCTGCTCCACCCGAGAGCTCAGCGCCCACGCGCCGTCGCGTCGCAGACGCAGGCCCTCCAGGTGCCGCGTCCCACGTCGAGGACCGGGGCAGGCGGCTCGGCGTCCCGGCCGGGCGCCTCGCCGACCACGCGAGCCCGGGCCCCGCAGCACGTGGTGAAGCAGCGCCCGGCGACGCCCACGCGTTCGACGACAGCGCGCCGACCGGCCGCGACACAGGACTCGCCCGCCACCCCGCGGGCGGCGACCCGCCCGAAGCCCTCCGGCGTGACCGGCCCGACGGGGTGGCCCGCGCTCAACGCCGCCATCGCGCGCATCCCCGGGTACCGCCCCGGGGGCATCACGTGGACCGTGAGCTCCCGCTACGGCCACTGGGGTGCCACCGACATGGCCACCGGCTGGATCTACATCTCCCCCTCCGTGAGCCCCGGCGTGCTGGACTCCGTGGTCCGCCACGAGTACGCCCACATCGTCACCGTCCGCGCCTACGCCGGCGACTGGCGGACCGCCAAGCAGGCCGCGAACGTGACCTTCGGCGGCACCGGCCGCACCGGGGTGGAGCGGGCTGCCGACTGCATGGCCAGGGCTCTCGGCGCCTCCTTCACGCAGTACACCTCCTGCGGTCGGGCGGACTGGCAGGCCGCTGCCGGCCGGTTGCTGGCCGGCCGCCGCCTCTGACGCAGGTTTCTCCCACGCCTCGAATCAACACCGACGGCTCCCTGCGCCCACGCCCCAAGCCACACCGGCGGCTCGTTGCACCCGCCCTGTGGGAATACACCCCCTAGGGGTATGGTTGTCGTGGATGGAGGGAGAAACCCCATGACGACCACGCACGACCACCAGCCCGCCGTGCCGGGCTACATCGACAACAAGGACGCGCAGCTCAAGCGCCTTCGCCGGATCGAGGGCCAGGTCCGCGGACTGCAGCGGATGGTCGAGTCCGACACCTACTGCATCGACATCCTGACCCAGGTCTCGGCTGCGACGAAGGCCCTCGAGGCCGTCGCGCTCGGGTTGCTCGACGACCACCTGAAGCACTGCATGGTCCACGCCGCCCACGACCCCTCCGTCGACCTCGACGCCAAGGTCGGCGAGGCGTCGGCCGCGATCGCCCGGCTCGTGCGGTCCTGAGCCGATCGGTCCCGAGCCCACAGGCGCAGCACCCACCGCGGCACAGACCGCAGCACCCACCGAGGCAGTCCCCGAAGGAGAAACGCATGGACCACGGCAGAAGCACACTTCCCCTCGCCGACAACGGCGGCGGCTGCGCCTGCTGCTCCACCCCGACCACGACGACCAGCACGACCGGCACGACCGGCGCCACCGCCGGCACCCACTCCCCCACCCAGGAGGCACCAGTGAGCACCCAGAGCACCCAGACCTTCTCCGTCACCGGCATGACCTGCGGCCACTGCGTCAGCGCCGTCACCTCCGAGCTGCAGGAGATCCCGGGCGTGACCGACGTCGCGGTCGACCTCGTGGCCGGTGGCACCTCGACGGTGACCGTGAACAGCGAGCAGCCCGTCGAGGAGTCGGCCGTCGTGGCTGCGCTCGACGAGGCGGGCGACTACCAGCTCGCCTGAGCAGACCGTGCCCCCGGAGGGGCAGGAAGGACGCACGATGACCACGCCCGTGGAGCACCTGGGCAACACCCGCAGCCTGGACCTCGAGATCGGCGGCATGACCTGTGCGTCGTGCGCGGCCCGCATCGAGAAGAAGCTCAACAAGATGCCGGGCGTCACGGCCAGCGTGAACTACGCGACCGAGAAGGCACACGTGCAGGTGAGCGAGGACGTCGCCGCCGAGGACCTCGTGGCGACCGTCGAGGCCACCGGCTACACCGCCACCCTTCCCGCCCCTCCTCCCAGCCCCGACCAACCGGGCACCGGCGTCACCGGACCTCCCGCCGACGCGGGCCAGCAGGCCAAGGACGCCGAGGCAGCCGCGTGGCGCCAGCGCCTGGTCGTGTCGGCCGTCCTCACGGTGCCGGTGCTGCTCATGGCGATGGTCCCGGCGCTGCAGTTCGACAACTGGCAGTGGGTCTCGCTGACCCTCGCCTCCCCCGTCGTCGTGTGGGGTGCCCTGCCGTTCCACCGCGCGGCCTGGACCAACCTGCGGCACGGGGCCGCCACCATGGACACGCTGATCTCGGTCGGCGTGGGCGCGGCATACCTGTGGTCGCTCTGGGCCCTGCTGTTCACCGACGCCGGCACGACCGGCATGCGGATGCCGTTCGAGCTGCTGCCCAGCCGCTCCGAGGGTGCCGCCAACATCTACCTCGAGGTCGCCGCGGCCGTGACCACCTTCATCGTGGCCGGCCGATACTTCGAGGCCCGCGCCAAGCGCACCTCCGGTGCCGCCCTCCGCGCGCTGCTCGACATGGGCGCCAAGGACGTCGCCGTGCTGCGGGACGGCCCCGCCGGACCCGTGGAGTCTCGCGTGGCGATCGGGCAGCTGCAGGTCGGCGACCAGTTCGTGGTGCGTCCCGGCGAGAAGGTCGCCACCGACGGCACCGTCGTCTCCGGCACGTCGGCGGTCGACGCGTCCATGCTGACCGGTGAGTCCGTGCCGGTCGAGGTCGGCCCCGGCGACGCGGTGGTCGGTGCCACCGTCAACGCGGGGGGCCGCCTCGTGGTGAGGGCGACCCGGGTCGGTGCCGACACCCAGCTGGCCCAGATGGCTCGGCTCGTCGAGGAGGCCCAGAGCGGCAAGGCCGAGGTGCAGCGCCTCGCCGACCGGGTGTCGGCGGTCTTCGTGCCGATCGTCATCGGGCTCGCGCTCGCCACGCTCGCCGCGTGGCTGCTGACCGGGCACGCCCCGACCGCCGCGTTCACCGCCGCGGTGGCGGTGCTGATCATCGCCTGCCCCTGCGCGCTCGGGCTGGCCACGCCGACGGCCCTGCTGGTCGGAACCGGCCGCGGCGCCCAGCTCGGCATACTCATCAAGGGCCCGCAGGTCCTGGAGTCGACCCGCCGCGTCGACACGGTGGTGCTCGACAAGACGGGCACCGTGACGACGGGCCACATGGGCGTGCTGGGTGTCCACCCCGCGCCCGGCGAGTCACTGTCAGAGGTGCTGGCCGTCGGCGGTTCGCTGGAGAACGCCTCGGAGCACCCCATCGGCCGCGCGATCGCGCAGCACGCCGCAGCGTCGGGTGCCACGCTCGCCGACGTCGACGGCTTCACCGCCCACGGGGGCAGTGGCGTCTCCGGCGTCGTGGGCGGCCACGCCGCGATGGCCGGCCGCCGTCGCTGGCTGGCCGAGCAGTGGTCGCTCACCGCACCGGCCGCGCTCGTGGCCGTCGCCGACGACGCCGAGGCGCTCGGACAGACACCGGTCTGGGTCGGCTGGGACGGCGCCGTCCGCGCCGTGGTGGTCGTCGCCGACACCGTCAAGGACTCCTCCGCGGCGGCCATCGCCGAGCTCCGCTCGCTCGGGCTCCGGCCCGTGCTGCTGACCGGCGACAACGCCCGGGCCGCACGGGCGGTCGCCGCCCAGGTGGGCATCGGCCCCGACGACGTCATCGCGGAGGTGCTGCCCGCCGACAAGGTCGACGCGGTCAAGCGCCTGCAGGACGAGGGGGCCACCGTCGCCATGGTCGGCGACGGCGTCAACGACGCCGCTGCGCTCGCGCAGGCCGACCTCGGCCTGGCCATGGGCACCGGCACCGACGTCGCCATCGAGGCCTCCGACCTGACGCTCGTCAGCGGTGACCTGAGGGCGGCCCCGGACGCCATCCGCCTCGCCCGCGCGACGCTGCGCACCATCAAGGGCAACCTGTTCTGGGCCTTCGCCTACAACGTGGCCGCCCTGCCGCTGGCCGCCCTCGGCCTGTTGAACCCGCTCATCGCCGGTGCGGCCATGGCGTTCAGCTCGGTGTTCGTCGTCAGCAACAGCCTCCGGCTGCGCAGGTTCGACCCCAGCCGCTGACGAACCAGCCGACGCAGAGGGGCCCTGGCAACCGCGGTCGCCAGGGCGCCTCCTCCGGGAGAGCGGCCTGCCGGGACGTCAGCCTGCGCTGCCCTCAGTGCCTGCTGTCGCCCCGGTGGGGTGGGGCCGACCCTCACCGGCGGAGACCGGCCGGACGCCGAGCACGCTGTCGACCTGCGCCTGGCTCAGCGTTCCGGACGCCTCGCTGGCGACGTCGATGACGTCGGCCAGCAGCTCGATCTCCGACCCCAGGTCGGAGTCCGTGAGCTCGGGGTCCAGCGGCATGGTCACCATGCCCGCTCAACGCCCGGGCGCCGTCCCCGTTACGGCTGGCCACGCCCACGCCTGCGTGACACCCCCCTTTTCATCCGAACGGCTGATGGGCGGGTACGCGGTTCGGATGGGTCGGCTGCGCCGCCCTGCCGTGTGCCGCCGGGCCGGGACCTTCCTCCCTGTCACCAGCCCTGCCCACGCCGCACGGTGGAGAGGTGACCACGAGCGCCCAGCCCCTGCCGACGCTCCCGCCGCTACCCAGGCCGGTGGCGTGGCGCGCCGTGGCCCGGTGCGTGCTGACGACGGTCGGCATGCTCCGCCGGCGAGAGATCCACCAGCCGGAGGACAACGTCGGTCGGGTGCTGCCGTTCGCGGACGGCACCACCGGGCGCGTCTACCGCGAGACCGTGGTGGACGCCGATCCCGCAGACCCCTGTCTGCTGGTCGTCTCCTTCCGGCTCCGGCTGGTCCGCGGCCGCGCGCACCCGGTCTTCCGGATCGAGAGCCTGCTCAACACGCCCCTGTTCGTCGGGTTCCCGGGCTTCGTCTCCAAGCTGTGGCTCGCCCACGACGAGCACGACCTCTACCGGGGCGTGTACGAGTGGGACGGAGCCTCGTTGGCGCAGAGCTACGCCCGATCGCTCTGGCGCGTGCTGGAGCTGGTCTCCCAGCCGGGGTCGATCGACTACCGGGTGCTGCCGGGGCTGCGGCGTGACGCCGTGCTGGCCGAGCCTGGCCTGCTCGACACCTACGCCCCGACGGACCCCGCGGGAGGCTCGTGGTGGCGGCTCGTGGCGGCCTGACGCCCGACGTCGACGTGCTCGTGGTCGGTGCCGGCCCGGCCGGGCTGGCGACCGCCCTGCAGGCCAGCGCGCACGGTGCCACCGTGCGTGTGGTCGAGCGGCGCACCGAGCCGTTCCGGCCGTCCCGCGCCATGATCGTGCACCCCCGCACCCTCGAGGGGCTGCGGCCCCTGGGGGTGGCCGAGCGCGTCCTCGCGCGCGGGGACCGTGCCCCGCGGGCCGAGCTGCACCTCGGGTCGCGCACCGTCTCGGCCCAGCTCAGCGAGGTGGCCCTGGCGGACACGGCGTACCCGCACCTGACGATGGTGCGCCAGATGGCTGTCGAGAACGCCCTCCTCGACGCCCTGCGCGAACGCGGGGTGGAGGTCGAGTGGGGCACCGAGCTGGTGGACGCCGGGGTGCTGGACGGTGGGGCGCTGGGCAGGGGGGCTCGGGCGGTCCTGCGCGACGCCCGCGGGGGCGTCAGCGAGACCACCTGCCGGTTCGTCGCCGGGTGTGACGGCCAGGCGAGCACCGTGCGGTCCCTCATGGGCACCGGCTGGCACGGTGGCACCTACTGCGAGGAGGTCGTGCTGGCCGACGTCGAGCTCGACGGCGGCCTCGCGCCCGGGGTGCTGCACGTCGCCGCGGGGCGACGTGGCCTCGTGTTCGTCTTCGCCCTCGGCGAGGGCGCCACGTGGCGGGTGCTGGCCACGCGACCGACGGGCGCCGGGGACCTGCCGTTCGGGCAGCCCGGCCCGTCAGTGCCGGCCGAGGAGGTGCAGGAGCTGCTCGACGGAGGCGGGCTCCCGGCCCGGGTGGCATCGCTGCGCTGGTCGGCCGTCGTCCGCCTGCAGCACCGGCTCGCACGGTCCTTCCGCCAGGGCCCCTTCTTCCTCGTCGGGGACGCCGCCCACACCCACTCGCCCGCGGCGGCGCAGGGCATGAACACCGGCATCCTCGACGCGCTCAACCTCGGGTGGAAGCTGGCCTTCGCCGCCCGAGCGGCCGGCGACAGCCGGTGGCCGGCGTCGCTCGGGCCGCTGCTCGACTCGTATGCCGCCGAGCGCCGCCCCGTGGCCCGCGAGGTGCTGGCGCTGACGCACCTCGTCTTCTTCGCGGAGGCCTCCACCCATCCGTTGCCTTCCCTGCTGCGCAGCACCCTCGTCCCCCTCGCTGCCCCCGCCCTGCCGCTGGTGCTGCGCCAACGGCTGCCCATGGCGGCGGTGGTGCGGCTGCTGTCGCAGCAGTGGGTCCGCTACCCGCGCAGCCCCCTCTCCCTCGACGCCGGTCGAGGGCACCGGGGACCTCGCCCGGGCGACCGCCTGCCCGACTCCGACGTCGTCTGCGGCAGCGAGCGCACCCGCGTGCACCGGCTGCTCGCCTCACCGGGCGTCCACGTCCTGCTCGAGCGGGACGCCCCGCCACCGCCGGTCGCCGCGGCACATCCCTGGGTGTCCGTCCACCGGGTGGACAGCTGGATGGGCGACGGGCTGCTGGCCGTCCGACCCGACGGCCACGTCGGCCTGCGCACCCCCGATGTCGCCGACGGTGCGCTGGCACGGTGGCTCGACCTCGTCGGGGTCAGATCCAGCCCCGCCGCCTGAACAGCACGTAGAGGCTGACGGCGAGCGTGGTGATGACCACGACGCTGGCCATGAACCCGGAGGTCTTGCCGATGCCCGGGTAGGCCACGTTCATGCCGAACCAGCCGGTGACCGCCGTCGGCACGGCGATGATGGCCGCCCACCCGGTGAGCTTCTTCATGACCACGTTCAGACGGGTGTCCTGGAGGGCGAGGTTGGTCTCGAAGACCGTCGTCACCATGTCGCGCAGCGACTCGGTCCACTCCGAGGCCCGCAGGACGTGGTCGTAGAGGTCGGTGTACCAGCCGCCGAGGTCTCCCTGGTCGCCCCCGAGGTCCGCCTGGTGGCGCATCAGGGTGTTGACGACCTCGCGCATCGGCAGCACGACCCGCCGCAGCTGGACCAGCTCCTTGCGCAGCCGGTAGGTGCGCTCCTGCAGCTGCCGGCCCCCGCCGGTGTCGTCGAACAGCGAGTCCTCGAGCGACTCGATCGCGTCGTCCATGGCCTGGATGGTGTCGAAGTGCCCGTCGACGACGACGTCGAGCAGGCCGTGCAGCAGGGCACCCGCCCCCTGCTTCACCAGGTCCGGGTGGTCGGCCCAGCGAGCCAGGACCTCGTCCATGTCGAAGCGGTCGTCCGGCCGCACCGTGACCACCCCGCCGGGCAGCGCGAACACCGAGAGGCGGTGCAGCTCCAGCCGCGACTCCAGCGCCCCGCGCTGGTCGTCGTCCCCGACCAGGCGCGTGCCGTATGCCGTGACGAAGGTGTGCGTGCCGTGCCAGGTGGCCTTGGGTCGCTCCCCCGACGTGACGGCGTCCTCCACGGCGTGCGGGTCGAGCAGCAGCTCGTCGGCGAGCGTGTCCAGACCGGCGGCGCTGGGGCCGCACAGGTCGACCCACACCAGGCAGCCCTCGTCGCGCAGGTGCTCGGAGAGGTTCTCGAGCGGGAACCCGTCGACCACCTCACCCGACGGCCGCCACAGCCTCGTGCGGACCGTGCTGGCCGGGTCGGCGGTCACCGGTCGAGCTCCGGGCCGTGCGAACAGCACGCCGGCAGCTCGTCGTGCAGCAGCGCGATGGCTCGAACGGCCTTGTCGATGAAGCGGGTTGACGACTCGACCACGTGCCTTCGCGGGTGGTCGGACCAGGCCTGCAGGATCCGCTCGTCGATCTCGGCCGCGGCGGCTGCGGTCTCGGTGCGCAGCGGGTTGCGGTGGTTGTACTCCCCCGCCGGTGGCGTGCGGAGGTGGATCACCGCGTCATAGCGGGCGAGCTCCTCGCGCGGGTCGGTGTGCAGGGCGGCCCAGAAGCCGTCGGGTTCCCCCGGCCAGTAGGCGACGCCGTCGACGGTGCCTCGGTCGCACAGCACGATGGCCGGCCGGTGCGCGTCGCCGACCGCCTCGAGCTCGCGCTGGACGTGGAAGATCGCTCGTTGCGACGCCTTGCGGCAGGTCGGGTCGTCCTCGCGGGGGAAGCCTCCGCCGAAGACGACCCCGGCCGACTCGGGGAGGATGTGGACGTGCTGGCAGACGGCGTGGCGCACCAGCTCGAGCAGGGCCGTCTTCCCGGCGCCCGGGCCACCGGTCAGCACGACCCGGCGGGGGGTGTGCTCACTGGTGCAGGAGCAGGGCACGGTCACGGCCGTCACCCGGTGCGTCGCACCGCGACGGCCGCGACGTCGTCGTCGTGCAGCTCGAGTCGCAGCTGGGTCACGAGGTGGTCGAGGGCCGTGTCCAGGGAGGAGCCGGCCATGGCGGGCATCGCCTCGTGCACCCTCTTCATTCCCTGCTCGATGTCCTCGTCCCGCCGCTCGATGAGCCCGTCCGTGAACGCGACGAGGGTGTCGCCGGTCCGGAAGGACATGCGCGACAGGCCACGGCGGCGACGCCCCACCCCGAGAGGGGCGCCGTCGGCCCAGGGCAGCTGCTCGGTGCTCAGGTCGCTGCGCAGGAGCACCGCCGGCGGGTGGCCGGCGTTGGCGACCATGAGCTCGTCGTGGCGCGGGTTGAGCACCAAGTAGAGGAGCGTGACGAGCTGCTCGGACGGGTAGCGAGCCAGCATGATGTCGAGGCTGCGCAGCACCGCCTCCGGAGAGGGGTCCACCGCGGCATACGCCCGCACCGCCGCCCGCATCTGGGCCATCGCGGCGGCGGCGTGCACACCGCGCCCCATGACGTCGCCGACGAAGACGGCGATCCGTCCACCACCCAAAGGGATCGCGTCGTAGAAGTCGCCCCCGACCTCGGTGCGGCCCGACGGGCTGTAGTGGCTGGCCAGCTCCCACCCCGGCAGCGCCGGCAGCGCCTCGGGCAGCACGGCCCGCTGGAGCTCGACCGCCGCAGCCAGCGTCTGGCTGTGCAGCTCGGCGTTGTCGATGGCCACGGCCGCCCGGCGCGCGAGGTCCTCGGCGAAGGCGACGTCATCCGACCCGAAGTGGCGCCCGGACTCGGCGTACACCCACGTGATGACGCCGAAGACCTTGCCGCGCGCGGCCAGGGGCACGGTGAGGGCGCTGCAGAGCTGGAGCTCGCGGGCGATCCGGACCTGCTCCTCGTCCGTCGCCACCGCCTCGAGCATCTCCGGGGTGATCTCGGCGATGAGCAGGGGGTTGCCGCTGCGGACCACCTCCCATGGGCCGACCGGCGAGTCCGGGTCGGGCGGGTAGGCGTCCTGCAGGGTCCGGGCGAGCTCGACCTTGGCGGGGTCGACGTGGGCGACCGCCACGCGGTGCAGGCGCGTGCCGTTGACGAGGTCGATGGCGCACCAGTCGGCGAACCGCGGCACCGCCAGCCGGGCCACCCGAGCCAGCGTCGTCTCGTAGTCGAGGCTGCTCGCGAGCTCCCCGGCCGCGTCGGCGAGGAACGCGAGCTTGGCCGTCTGGTTGGCCGCCTCCTCGAGGGCGTTGATGCGCTCGAGGGCCTGCGCACAGGTGTCGGCGACGATCTCGAGGAACTCGAGCTCCGCCGACGTCAGCCGCCGGTCGCCGGGGAAGGACAGGCCGATCGCACCCATCGTGTGGTCGGCGCTGCGCAGCGGGAGACCGACGACGGACTGATCCCCCTCGAGGGTCGTCCTGAGCTCGGGGAAATGCTCCAGCATCTCGGTGCGCCCCACGGCCGTCACGGTCTTCCCGGTGACGACCGCCCGGCTCGAGGGGGTCGCGGTTCCCACCGGGTACCGGCGCCACCGGTCAGCCTGGTGCTCCTCGAGTCCCCGGAGCCCGATGATGCGCAGGGTGTCCTCGTCGTCACGCAGGCTGAGGGTCGCGATGGGGGCGCCCACCGCGTCGGCGGCATGGGTGACGATGATCTGCTTCACGGCCTCCACCGAGTCGGCGGTGGCCAGCTCGGAGGTGACGCGCGCGAGCCGGGCCAGGGTCGACGAGGTCCCCGGTGCCGCGTCGTCGAAGGCATCGAGGAGGCGCGGCTGGCCAGGCCGGGGATCGGGCCGGTCGCCACTCACGGCCACATCATCACAGTCCTCTCCCGCCTCGGTGAGGATTTCGCGGAATCCCCGCGGCTCAGGCGGATGCGGCCGCGTGTTCCGTCGCCTCCTCCACCGAGCGGGTGAGCAGCTCCGGGGCCGCAGGGCGCTGGAGGTGCAGCACGAACTGGTAGGCGAACAGGGTCGGCCGCAGGGAGACGCTGACACGGTCGGCGCGCCGCAGGAGCCGGGTGCCGAGCGACCCGCCGTCACCGGCGAGCACGTCGAACGGCAGACCGACCTCGCTGTGGCGCCGGACCTCGAATCCGGCGTTGCGCAGCATGCGGGTCAGGCTCTTGCGGGTGAAGAACCGGTAGTGGGTCTTGTCGAGGATGCCGCGCTGGTCGTAGTCGAAGACGCCGAGCACGCTGCGGCCCCGCGGGTACCAGTGCCCGAAGTTGGGCACCGACACCACGAGGCGGCCGTCCGGCTTCAGGACCTTCTTGACCGCCTCGAGCAGGTCCTCGGGGCGCCGCAGGTGCTCGAGCACGTCGGCCGCGATGACGACGTCGAACCCGGTGCCGACCTCCGAGGGGATGCCGTCCTCGAGGTCGCCCACGACGAACTCGTCGACGCGCTCCAGGGTCTCGGGGAAGGCCTCCCGGTCGACTCCGGTGACATGGTGGCCGAGGGCACGCACCCGCTCGGAGAGCAGGCCGCTCGAGCAGCCGAGGTCGAGCACCTTCGACGGCGGCAGGTCGGCGAGGAACTCGAGGATGCGGTGGTGCGAGCTGCCCTCGCCCTCCTTGAGGTCGTACTCGGCGTCGACGCTGCCGTACTCGCCGCTGGTGAACCCCATCTTGCCGAGCCGGTACCGGACCACGTCGCGGGAGATGTCGCGGGCGTAGCCGAGGCCGTTGACGTAGCAGACCTCGTCGCCGTAGTAGGTGGGGATCGGCACCTCGACGATGCGCTTCCCCGCCTCGATGAGCTGCAGGATGATCTGGGTGTCGAAGTTGAAGCCGTCGGCGTTGCGGTCGAACGCGATCGAGCGCAGCGCCGCGGTGGAGTAGGCACGGTAGCCCGAGTGCCACTCGCTGAGCTCGGCGCCCGCGACGGCGTTCTCGAACCGCGTCAGGACCTTGTTGCCGACGTACTTGTACAGCGGCATACCACCCCGGCGCGCAGCGCCCTCGGTCATCATGCGCGAGCCGAAGACGGCGTCGGCCTCGCCCCGCACCAACGGCGCCACGATGTCCCCGAGGCACTCGGGGGCGTACTGCCCGTCGCCGTGCAGCAGCACCACGATGTCGAGGTCGTGCTCGATGGCGAGCCGGTAGCCGGCCTTCTGGTTGCCGCCGTAGCCGAGGTTCTTCTCGTGGCGGATCACCGTGATCGGCAGATCGGGGGCCGTCTGCTGGTAGCCGAGCGCCACGAGGTGCGTGGCGTCGCGGCTGGCGTCGTCGCAGATGATGATCTCGGCGACCCGGTTGCGGAAGTCCTGCGGGATGCGGTCGAGCACGCTGGCCAGCGTGGTGACGGCGTTGTACGCCACCACCAGGATGCCGATGCGCGGCTCTCGGGGGGTGTCCGACACGGGCGTCTCGTTCCTCTGGGTGGACGTCACCACGGCAGCATAGACAGGAGAGCCCTCCGACACCCGGCATGGACAGGCTGCTTCGGTAGCCTCCGGGGCATGACACAGGCGCGGCAGCAGCCGACGGGCGATGTGCAGGGCACCTCTCCCGACGACCACGAGGCCGAGCAGCAGGCGCGGACACCGGAGCCGCAGGCACGGACCCCGCAGCCTGAGGCGCGGACGACGGAGCGGGAGGCGCAGCCGTCGTCCGCCTCGGCCGCCGACGCCCCTCCCCGGCGCCGGACCTGGGCCGGCTTCACGGTCGACGGCGCGGCCGCGCTGGTGACCTGGCTGGTGGCGACGCCGCTGGCCGTGCTGCTCGCGTGGTGGGCCGACCTCGACCCGTTCACCGTGGCCGGCGTCGTCATGCCCGTGGGGGTCGGGGCGCTCGCGGGCGGCATCCTGCTCGCCGTGGCGCTGCGGCGGTGCACCGACGTCCTGATGGGGATCGCCATGGGCGTCTACGCCGCGTGGATCGCCTTGACCATGGCCACCACGCTCCACGGCACGCCGTACGGCTACGGCATGCTGGCCGGGGACGCCGGGCGCTTCGTGGCGCAGGCCAACAAGTACATGTACACGTCGGCGTCCGCGGACTCCTTCGTCAAGGGCCTGCCCAGCGAGTACCCGCCGCTCTACCCGTGGATCGTCGGGCACGTGGCGCGGCTGGTCGACAAGCCGGCCTGGCAGCTGTTCGGCGAGATGCAGATCGTGGTCATGTCGCTGGCCGTCGTCCTGGCCTACGTGTTCTGGCGACGCCTCGTGGCGGCGCCGGTCGCCTTCGCCCTGGTCGGCCTCGCCCCACTCGTCTTCCGCGAGCCCAGCAAGGACTACGAGTTCGTGGCGCTGCTCGTCTACGCGCCGTGGGTCATCATGACCTTCGCCGGGCTGCCACGCCGGAGAGGCGGGCTGCACTGGCTGCCGGCCGGCATCATCGGTGGCCTGCTGGTGCTGACCTACCAGGCGTGGCTGATGTTCTCGGCCCTCGGCCTGCTCGCCCTGATCGTGCTGACCCTGCGCGTCGTGCCGTCCAAGGGCCGGTACCTGCTGCACCTGGTCGGCGTCGCGGTGACGGCGTTCGTCGTGTCGTCGTGGTACGTCATCCCCCTCGTGTCGACCATGGTCACCGGCGGGCAGAACCGGCTCAGCGACTTCTGGATGTCGGGATCGATCGTCGACCGCCCGGTGGTGTTCCCGTTCCTGCAGCCCACGGTGGTCGGGCTCATCACCCTCGTCGGGCTGCTGGGCATGGTCTGGTACCGCCGCACCACCTTCTGGGCGCAGCCGCTCCTGCTGATCGTCGCCGGCTGCTACGCCTACCGGGTCCTCTTCCTGCTGCGCACCGCCTATGACAACCACACCGGGTACCTGCAGTACACCGAGACGCTGATCGGCATGGTGCTCCTGACGGCCGGCGTGCTGACGACCGTGGAGGCCGGCCCCGGTCTCTGGCGGCGCCTGCGCGCGACGACGACGGCGCCGGCCGGGGCAGCTGCCCCGCCGGTCGGACCATCGGTGGCACCCGCCGGTCCCTGGTCAGCAGGACGCGTGCGCGGGCCCGAGCGGGCCGTCCTCGTCACCGCCGTCGCGGCGCTCGTGGCGTATGCCGGGATGCAGGGCTGGGTGGACTGGGTGCCGGGGCCGCGCGGGATCCGTGACTCGGTCAAGGCGGCCGGTGGCGTGACGCGGGGCACCGACGCGCACGCTGAGCCGCTGCCCGACGGCAGCTACCCCCGGTTCGCGCCGCCGGCGCAGTACCTGCACGGCTGGATGCCGGTCGAGCCCATCGAGAAGGCCGTCGAGAAGCGGCTGGGCAGGGACGCCCGGCCGGTGGTGCTCTCCTACGACCAGAGGCTGTTCGCCTTCCTACCCTGGTACGGCTACACCGCGACGGACCGGGTGTCCGCCAACAGCCTGCTGCGGTGGGACGACCGCTACGCCGAGCTGCAGAAGCTCTCCCGGGTCACGGACCCGGCGCAGTTCGCCAAGGCGTCGCAGGCCACCGCCTTCGGGCCCATCGACGTGTTCGTGCTCAAGCGCGCCTCCGGAAACCGCTACCGGTGGAAGGACGTGTTCTTCCCGGCGAAGGCGTTCGACCCCGCGGTCTTCGACGTCCAGCGCGTCCCGTCCAACGCCGTGGTGGTCGTCCGCAGGCCCTGAGCACTCACGGGCCGGTCATCACGAAGTCCAGCACGTCGCGCAGGGACGCGTGCGCCATCGCGATGCAGGTGTCGGCCGCGCCGTAGTAGAGCCGCAGCTCGTCGGTCGCCGGGTCGTGCACCCACCCGCAGGGGAACACGACGCCGGGCACGTCCCCGCTGAGCTCGTAGGGCGCCTGCGGTCCCAGCACCCACTCGGGTGAGCGCCTCACGACCCGCACCGGGTCCTCGAGGTCGAGCAGGGCGAGGCCCACCCGGTACAGCTGCCCGGCGACCGTCTGGCGGACCCCGTGGTAGGCGACCAGCCAGCCCTCCGGCGTCTCGAGCGGCGGCGGCCCGACCCCCACCCCTTCGCAGTCCCACATGCCGGGGCGGGTGCTGAAGACCCGTTCCGGTGCGAGCCAGCTGCGCAGGTCCGCCGAGCGTGACAGCCACACGTCCGCGCGTCCGCCGAGGACGGTGCGCGGCCGGTGGAGGAGCACGAAGTGCTCGCCCACCCGGCGAGGGAGCAGAGCTGCGTTCTTGTCCTCGGGCGGGCACACGACCCCCAGTCGCGTGACCGACCGGAAGTCCTTCGTCAGCGCCAGCGCCACGGCGGGCCCCGCCGGTCCGTATGCCGTGTAGGCGACCGCCCACGCGTCGAGCTCGTCGAGGCGCACCACCCGGGGGTCCTCGACCCCCCAGGCCTCCGCGGGCGCGTCCGGCGAGGGCGACAGCAGCGGCTCGTGGTCGACCCTCCAGCCGGAGAGCCCGTCGGGCGAGCGGGCCACCGTCAGGTGGCTGCGGCCCTCGCGGTCCTCGACCCGGCACAGCAGCAGCGTGTCGCCGTCGACGCGCACCGCTGCGGGGTTCATCACCGCGTTGGCCCGGTAGGGCCAGTCGTTCGGCGTGAGCACCGGGTTGACCGTGGCCCGGTGGAAGAGGTCGCCGTCAGCCATGACGACCCCGGCGAGCCAGCACCGCGGCATACACCCGCAGGTAGTCGTCGACCATCCGCGCGGAGTCGAACCGCCGCACGGCCACCTCCCGGCAGCGGGCGCGGTCGAGCAGCACGGCGCGCTCGACGGCCGCCACCGCCTCGTCGAGCCCCTCGACGAGCAGGCCGGTCACGCCCTCGTCGACGACCTCCGGCATCGACCCCCTCCGGTAGGCGACCACCGGCGTGCCGCAGACCATGGCCTCGACCACCGAGAGGCCGAACGGCTCGTCGAACGCGATGGGGTGGAGCAGCGCCGCTGCCGCGCCCAGGACACGAGCGCGCTCCTGTGGGCCCACCGAGCCGAGGTGGATGACGTCGTGGCCGTCGATGTGCGGCGCGACCTCCTCCTCGAAGTACTGCTGGTCCTGCACGATCCCGCACAGCACGAGGGGGCGACCCGCCTTGCGGGCGATGGCGATGGCCTCGGCGGTGCCCTTGTCGGGGTGGATCCGCCCGAACGAGACCAGGGCGTCACCCCCCTGTCGGTCGAACGGGAGCCCGGCGACGTCCACGCCGTGGTGCACCGTCGCGACGTAGTCGAGGTCGGGCGCCCGGTCGGCGTCGGAGATGGACACGTATGCCGCCCGCGCCGCGCGGTAGGCGGGCAGGATCGCCGGGTTGGAGAACCCGTGGACGGTGCTGACCAGCGGTGCGTCCACGTGCTGCCAGAAGCACAGCGGCAGCCAGTCGAGGTGGCTGTGCACCAGGTCGAACTCCGCCGAGCGGGCCAGGGCGTGCGAGACGTGCAGGGCCTCCCAGACGCGGCCGTCGAGGTCGGGGTGCTCGGCGTACCCGTGCGGCAGCACCGCGTCGAGCTCGGCCGTCGTGCGCGAGTCGCCGGTGGCGAACAGCGTGACGTCGACCCCGCGCCCCACCAGCCCGTCAGCCAGCAGACCCGTCACCTGCTCCCAGGGCCCGTAGTGCTCCGGGGGGGTGCGCCACGCGACCGGCCCGAGCAGGGCGACCCTCATGCGGTCGCGCTCTGCCTGCGCGGGTTTCGAACCCGCCCGAGGGCCAGGCTTGCCTGCAGGTACGCCAGGGTCGACTCAGCCCCCTCGTTGGCGTTGAGCCCGTTGGCACCGAGGCCGTCGTGGCAGCCGCCCGACTCCTCGTCCACGACCGGCAGGCCGAGCCGGTTGCGGCCGTGGAACCACCCGAGCGCCCAGCGGGCGCGGGTGAGGTGGTCATCGTCGCCGGTCACGAGGTACGCCTCGACGAACGCCTCCACCAGCGCCGCCGCGTCCAACGGCTGCTCGTCACCCTCGTCGCGCTGGCCGCTGCCCAGCCGCGCTCGGCTCGACGGCTGCTCCCCCGCCGGGCGCCGCCGCCACTCGTTGCCGACCAGGCGCAGGGGCCCCGTCCCGAGGCCGCACTGCGCGGCATACCAGTCCAGCGACTCCAGGCCGATGGCAAGGAGCACCGGGCCCCCGGTCCTGCCGGCGGTGGCGAGCAGCGCCTGGGACAGCCGCGCGTTGTCATAGGTGAGGTGGTCCTCGAACCAGCGCCACTCCCGGCTGCGGTGCCGGCGGTATGCCGCGGCGAGTGCGCCCGCCCACGTGGTCGAGAGGGCCTCGACCGCCGCGTCGCGCTGTGGCAGGCGGGCAAGCCCCAGCAATGCGAAGGCCAGCGGCCGCAGGTGCCCGGAGGGAAGCGGGGACGCCAGGACGTCCTCGAGGAGCGCCCGCGCGGTGGAGCGGCTCCACCGGTCGGGGGCCGCGGCCACCACCTCACCCAGGGCCCAGACCGCCCGGCCCACGTGGTCGCCGTGGTGGGGCCGGTCGAGCCACGAGCCGTCGACGGCGCGGAAGTTGTGCATCGCCCCCGTGGGGACGTCCCAGGCCTCGCCGAGGAAGACCAGTGACCGCCGCAGCGCCGTCCGCAGCCACGCGTCACCGGCGCCCCGGTCGACGGTGGCCGTGGCCACCATCGCGAGACGGGCCAGGTCGTCGACGCAGTACCCCGTGGAGCGGTCCGGGTTCAGCCCTTGGGCGTGCTGGACCATCCCGCCCGGCTCCACCAGGGTCTGCAGGTGTGCCAGCCGCAGGTCGTGACCGGGAACCTGGAGCTGGAGGACACCGTGACCGAGGGAGGACGGCGCGGCCACCGCGGGCGCGCCGCGCTCGCACGCACGTCCGAGCGTCTCGAGCATGCCCCGGCCCACCTCGGGCCAGGTGTGGCTGGCACCGATGGTGTGCGCCTGCTCCGCCATGGCCTGCCGCTGCTGGGGCTCGTCGAGCAGCCGGCCCACCGCGTCGGCGACGGAGCCGGGGTCGTCGAAGGGCACGAGGATCCCAGCGCCTGAGGACAGCAGGTCGGCTGCGTAGCGGTAGGGCGTCGAGACGACCGGGCAGCCGGCCGCGAGGGCGAAGGTCAGCACGCCCGACACCACCTGCTCCTCCGAGCGGTAGGGCGTCAGGAACACTTCCGTGCGCCCGAGGAGGTGCTGCACCTCGTCATCGGTGAGGAACCGGTCCACGAACAGCACGTGCCTCGACAGGTCCAGCTCGTCCACGAGCCGCTCGAGGCCTTCGCGGTACCGCTCCCCCTCCAGGCGCGCGACCTCGGGGTGCGTCCGTCCCGCGACGACGTAGAGCAGCTCCGGGTGCCGTCGCACCACCGGGGGCAGCGCGCGGATGGCCGTCTCGATGCCCTTGCCGGCGGAGAGGAGCCCGAAGGTGGACAGCACGGTGCGGCCGGGGTGGCCGTCGAGCTCCGGCAGTCCCTTTCCCACCCGCCGTGCGCCTCCGGCAGTGGCGCTCCGGAGCTGCACCGGGGCGCCGTGGTTGACCACGCTGACCCGTTCCGGCGCAGCCAGACCCGCAGCGGTGAGCATTCCGCGGGCCGTCTCGCTGAAGACGGTGACCTGCGCAGCCTGGTGGCACAGCTCGGCGAGGACGAACGACTGCAGCGCCGAGGGTCGCCCCAGCACCGTGTGGAGCGTCACCACGCTCGGCGCCTCGAGCCGGCCGACCAGGTCCAGCACCCACTGCCCGGACTCACCGCCGTAGATGCCGAACTCGTGCTCGAGGAGCACGACGTCGACACCGAGGTCGTTGAGGGCGTCCGCGGCCCGCACGTGGTCGGTCCGGGAGTGCTGGCGCAGGGTCACGGCGACCTCCGGCGCCGGGTCCTGGCCCGCACCGCTCGTGATCGCGGCCACGCAGACCTCCGTGCTGCCGTCGGCCTCGAGCAGGGCGCGCCGGAGGTCCTGGGTGAAGGTGGCGATCCCGCAGGGCCGCGGTGGATAGGTGCTGACGACGGCGACGCGCATGCTCGGTGCCCTACCCGCCGGACCCGCTCGAGGTTGCGTCGCCGTCGGGTGGTGCGGCGCCGGCGAACAGGGCGTCGCCCTCGAGCGCGGCCAACGGGTCCACGTAGCCGGGCGGCGGCGGCGGGTCGGGTGTCACGGGCGGGAAGGTGGTGCCGTCCGGGCGCAGGTGGCTGGTGGTCTCGGGCATGGTTTCTCCTTTGTCCCCTGAGACACCCCGTGCCCGGGTCTCGCGGACCTAAACCCCTTCGGGCACAGGGAAAGTCGTTGTGGCTCAAGGGCTCCAGAGAGGCGAAAGCCGCATTTGGCGGCATACCGGGCACCGCCCCACCCCCGCAGCCCCGTGGCCATCGAGCCCACATGCTGGGCCGGTCATCACCCGTCGTTATGGGTCATATAACCTTCAACCCATGCAGACCGCACGAATGTCGCCGACGTCGTCGGCCGCGCGTGGTGCCCTGACCTGCTGCTGCTGTCGCTAGCCGCGGCCTCGGCGAGCCCTCGCCGGTCCGCGGCACCTGACGCCCTTGTCTTCCCTGACGCCTCCGCGCGGTCGGTTCCGGCTGCCCGCGCGCCGTCCTGCCCGCCTGTCGTCTCCACCGAAGGACCACCATGTCGCCCTCCACCCGCACCCGCCTCCTCGCCGCTTCTGCAGCAGCCGTCGCCGCCCTCGCGCTCACCGCCTGCGGTGGTGGCTCGTCGGCCTCCCCCCAGGACAAGGAGGCCAACCCCTACGGCCTCCAGCAGCCCGGAGTGCTCCGCACCGGGACCCTGACCGACGCCCCGCCCAACGTCTACCTCAAGGACGGGCAGTACACCGGCTTCGACAACGACCTGCTGGTGGCCGTGGCCGCGAAGCTGGGGCTCAAGGTCGAGTTCGTCGGCACCGAGTTCAGCTCCCTGCTGGCCCAGGTCAAGACCGGCAAGTTCGACGTCGGCTCCTCGAGCATCAGCATCACCGACGCCCGCAAGAAGACGGTGGCCTTCACCAACAAGTACGACTTCGGCTTCCTCGGCCTCGACGTGCCGAAGGGCTCGGCCATCAAGGGCTTCGACGACCTCAAGGGCAAGCGGGTCGCCGTCGTGCAGGGCACCGTGCAGGACGACTACGCCACCACCTCGGGCCTGAACCCCGTGCGCGTGCCCGACTACAACGCGGCCCTCAACCAGCTGAAGTCGGGTACCGCCGACGCGTGGATCACCCCGGCCGAGATCGGTGAGAAGACCGCCGGCGACTCCGGCGGCAAGGTCGTCGCAGTCGCCAAGCAGCTCCAGCCCGGCGGCATGGCCTTCGCGGTCGCCCAGCGGAACGACGCGCTGCGCGAGGCGATCGACAAGGGCCTCGACGAGGTCGTCGCCGACGGCACGTGGGCTCGCCTGCAGAAGCAGTACTACCCCGGGCGCGAGGTGCCGGCCGACTTCAAGCCGGGCAGCGGCAAGGTCGCCATCGGCGCCGCCAAGTAGCAGCGGCGTAGCGGCACCACCACGAGACAGAACCACACCGAGAGGAGGGCCGGGTGGAGATCCTCGGCACCCTGTGGTCGACCTTCTTCGACCTCGAGTCCATGCGGGCAGCCCTGCCCGAGCTGCTGCGCGTGGGCCTGAGCAACACGCTCGTCCTGGCCCTCTTCTCGGCGCTCATCGGGACCGTGCTCGGCATGGTGCTCGCCGTCTGCGGCCTCTCCCGGAGCCGGTGGCTGCGCTGGCCGGCGCGGGTGTGGACCGACGTCTTCCGCGGCCTCCCCGCCGCGGTGACGATCCTGCTCATCGGCGTCGGGCTCGCCCCCGTGGGCCTCGAGCTCTGGGGACCCAACCCATACCCCCTGGGCATCCTCGCCCTGTCGCTCATCGCCAGCGCCTACATCGGCGAGATCTTCCGCTCGGGCATCCAGAGCGTCGAGGCCGGTCAGCTCGAGGCTGCCCGCGCCCTGGGGTTCAGCCGCCCGGCCGGGATGCGGCTCGTCGTCATCCCGCAGGGCGTGCGGCGCGTCCTGCCGGCCCTGGTGAACCAGTTCATCTCCCTCATCAAGGACTCGTCGCTGGTCTACTTCCTCGGACTGCTGGCCACCCAGCGCGACCTGTTCCGCATCGGCCAGGACGCCGCCGCCAACACCGGCAACGAGTCGGCGCTCGTGCTGGCGGGGCTGTTCTACCTCGTCATCACCGTCCCCCTCACCCACGCGGTCAACGCGATCGACCGGCGGCTGCGCGAGGGCCGGCGTCCCGACGCGAACGACCACGACGACAGCGAGCTGCCACCCCTGGCGCTGGCCCAGGAGGCCCGATGAGCACCCAGAAGAGTCCCCTGACCACCTCAGCCACCACCTCGGCGACGACCCCCACCCCGGCCGCGCCCGGGGTCTCCGTCGCCACCCGTGACGTGCACCTGGCGTTCGGCTCGACCCGCGTGCTGCGCGGCGTCGACCTCGACGTCGCGGCGGCGTCGACCGCCTGCGTCATCGGCCCCTCCGGGTCGGGCAAGTCCACCCTGCTCCGGGTGGTCAACCGCCTCCTCGAACCCGACCGGGGCGACGTGCTGCTCGCGGGACGCAGCGTGCTGGGCGACAACCCCGACCACCTGCGCCAGCGGGTCGGCATGGTGTTCCAGCACTTCAACCTGTTCCCGCACAAGAGCGTTCGCGCCAACATCACCCTCGGCCTGACCAGGCTCAAGGGCCTGTCCAAGGACGAGGCGGCCGAGCGGGCCCTGCACCACCTCGACCGGGTGGGCCTGGCCCACAAGGCGGACGCGCGGCCCGGCACGCTCTCCGGCGGGCAGCAGCAGCGCGTGGCGATCGCGCGGGCCCTCGCCATGGAGCCCGAGGTGATGCTCTTCGACGAGGCGACCTCCGCCCTCGACCCCGAGCTCGTCAAGGGCGTGCTGGCGACCATGGCCGACCTCGCGGCCGGCGGCATGACCATGCTCGTCGTGACGCACGAGATGGGCTTCGCCCGCTCGGTGGCGGGCCAGGTGCTCTTCATGGACCACGGTCGGGTGGTCGAGTCCGGCCCACCGGAGCAGGTCTTCGAGGCCCCCGAGAGCGACCGGCTGCGGCAGTTCCTTTCCCAGGTGCTCTGACGGTCCGGCCTCAGGCGAGCACTGCCGCCGGAGCGGGGAACGGTGTGCTGTTGGCCACGGTGAGCTGCCGCAGCGTGTAGCGGCGCAGGGCGGCCAGCGCGCGCCGGTCGAGCCGCTCACACACCCAGTCCCAGTGGAGGGAGCACCAGTCCCCCGCCTGCACGCCGCCGGCCAGGCCGCGCCCGTCCAGGCGCAGCAGGGCCCGCTCCTCGCGTGCGTCGCCGAGGCCGAGACGACGCCCGTCCCAGCGCAGCGGTCGCGACCGCACCACGGCCTCGGCACCGCGGACCTCGACCACCTGGCCCCAGCGGACGCGGCACCGGTCGAGCACGTGCAGCGGCTCGTCCACCCGCCCTTCGCGCAGGAGGCCCAGCCACGGGTAGACACCGAAGACGTGGAACGAGTGGTGCGGCACCGCGCCGGCCGGCACCGCGTCGACGAGTCTCGGCCACGACCGGCCGACCCGGTCACGGAAGCGCGTCTCGAGCGAGTCGCCGAGCAGGCGGGGCGTCACCCGGTCGAGCAGGCTGTTGCCCACCCAGTAGGCCTCGACGACCCGGGGGTCCAGCGGGTCGCCGATCCGGTTCGCCGCCGCGATCAGCTCGAGGTAGGGCCACGCTCCCTCGAACCCCTTCGCCAGCCGGCGCAGGTCAGGGTCGTCGACACCGGCCGCCACCTGTTCGAGCAGCTGCTGGGCGGCGTCGGGGCCGCAGTAGCCCAGCGCGTTCGGCGGGTAGGCGTAGGCCGCGAACCGCAGCGCGCCACCCAGCACCCCGCGTGTCCCGCCACCCGGTGCCGTCCCCATCCCGTCACCCCCCTGCCGGCCCGGCGTCCGCGGCCGCCCGCGGCGTGCCGCGCCAGCCGAGCCACACCACCACCAGTCCGCCGAGCAGCAGGAGGGCGAGCCACGACGCCTGCGGAGCGATAGCGGTGCCGTTGACCGTGGCGCTGAGGGCGGCCGTCACCGGGGCGGCGAGCACGAGCACGGCCGTGACGTCGACGGCCTGCGCCCGGGCGAGGGCGGCGAACCAGGTCGCGACGTAGCAGGCCAGCAGGGCACCCGTCACGAGCACCCAGCCGAGCTGCACCCGCGAGAGCGCGCCCAGGGCGCCGGCCTCGCCTCTCACGGCGAGCCATGCCACCAGCACCGCCGACCCCAGACCCATTCGGGCCACGCCCACCGTCCAGGACGACACGTCTGCGAGGAGCCACTTGGCGACGACGACCTCGACCGACCACAGCAGCGTGGCGGCGAGGATCATCACCCCTGCGCTGCCGAAGTCGGCCGGCAGCCCCCCGGCCAGGCCGACCTGGCCGACGACCAGCAGGCCGATGGCCACCCAGTGCCCCCACTGCAGCCGCTCCTTGAGCAGCGGGAGCGCGAGCAGGGCCACCCAGAGCACCAAGGTCTTGTGGATGAAGGCCGCCTGCGGTGACGACGCGCGGCTCAGGCCCTCGAAGAACAGCACGAAGGGCACGCTGCCGCCGACCACCCCGACCAGTGCCAGCGCGAACCACTGCCGTCCCGAGCGCGGCGGGGTCAGCCGGGCCCCCCGGCCGGCACCGAGGCCGACCACCCCGAGCAGCACGGCCGCGGCAACGAGGTTCTTCGCGGTCGTGTAGACGGTGGCGTCGTCGAAGGCCTTGACCCCGTAGCTGTTGACGAAGACGGAGACCCCGCTGACCGCCGCCGTGGCGAGCGCGAGGAGTATGCCGGTCCGGCGTGTTGTGTTCATGGCCCCTCTTCTCGTGTGGTGACGTCCGCCGGCGTCGTGTCGGGTGCGGTGGCCCGCAGCGCCGCTGCGTCGTGCGCCTCCTGCGGGCTGATCCGCCGGAGCGCGAAGCCGGAGTGGCAGAGCAGCCAGTCGCCCGGCGCGACCGCCCCGTCGAGGGTGAGCAGCGACACCCTCGTGGTGCGTCCCCGCGCGAGCACCAGCGCGGTGTGCCCGTCCGGCGCCTCGACCACCTCGGCCAGCTCACCCAGGCACACCAGCAGCCCCTTCCCTCGAACGTCGCGGCGTCGGCCCGTTGTCGTGCTCGTCGTGCTTGTCGTGCTCGTCGTGCTGGCCGTGCCCGACGGTCCCGAGCCCAGCGGTCCCGCGCACGACGACGCGGAGGACGGCGTCGAGAGCGGTGTGCACGGCCGCGCCGACGGCGGGCGACAGCGGCGCGCCGTGGTCGAACGACGCCGCCTCGACGCCGACCAGCACCACGCGTCCGGGCAGCCGGTGCAGCGCCCTCGCCAGCTCGACGGCCGCGGCCAGGCCGAAGGCGTGGGTGCCTCCCCGTCCCGTCCGTCCCCACGCCGACTCAGGGAGCCGTTCCCCGCCCGCACCCGTCTCGATCACCACCAGCGTGCCGGGCTCGGCGCCCGAACGGACGGCGTCCACCACCACGACGAGCTCTCTGCCCGACCACAGCTCGACGAGGTCGGTCGGGTCCTCGTGCGCGACGACGTCGACGTCCGGCAGGTGTCGCGTGGCGACCGCTCGCGCCACGACGACCCCCACGGCGTCGTCGCCGCGGTCCGGGCTGCCCAGCCCGACCACGAGCGGACGGCTGGCGGCCGGGCCCGTCGGAACGCCCCTCGTGCTCGTCATCCCCGGTCCACCGTGAGATCCAGGAAGTGCGTGGCGCAGGAGATGCACGGGTCGTAGTTGCGGATGGCCTGTTCGCAGCGGTGCTGCAGGGCGTGGTCGTCGAGGTCGGACCACGTCTGCACCATCGTGCGCAGGTCTGCCTCCACGCTCGGCTGGTTCTGCGACGTGGGCGGGACGATCTGCGCGTCGCGGATGATGCCCCCCTCGTCGAGGACGTAGCGGTGGAACAGCACCCCACGGGGCGCCTCGCTGGCTCCGAAGCCCTCCCCCGCCCGCGGCGGTACGGGGACGCTCGCCGGGCCACTTCCCGTCCAGCCGTCGATGATGCGCAGCGCCTCGTGGTAGGCCTCCACCAGCTCGACGGCCCGGACGACGATCGAGCGGAACGGGTTGCGGCAGGTGTCGCCCAGCCCGGCGTCGCGTGCGGCCTCCCGGGCCAGGTCGCTGAGCCGGTCGGCGTTCAGCGAGTAGCGGGCGAGCGGGCCCACCACGTAGGGGTCGGGTGAGCCGTCGAGGTGGGCGTGGAGGGCGTTGGAGTGGGCGACGTGGAACTCCTCGATGTGCTTCGTGAAGTCGCGCACCGGGAAGGCCCCGCCGGAGGAGGTGACGACGCTGCCCGACTCGATGGGGTACCCGCTCTCGGCCCGCAGGGAGAGGTACTCGTACGGCTGCTCCATGTCGGGAAAGTCGAAACCGGCCACGAGCCGCACGGTCTCGAGCGCCTCGTCGAGGGCCCGCTGCAGCCGGGGCCGCACGGCCCGCAGCTCCTCGCGGGTGGGGTACCGGTAGAAGCCGCCGACCTTGACGTTGACGGGGTGCACCGACCGGCCGCCGACGGTGTCCATGAGGTCGTTGCCGGCCTTCTTCATCCGCAGCCCGCGCTCGACCACGGCCGGGTGGTCGGTTGCCATCTCGACCGCGCCGTCGTAGCCGAGGAAGTCGGGCGCGTGCAGAAGGAACACGTGCAGGGCATGGCTCTCGATCCACTCGCCGCAGTAGAGGAGACGCCGCATGAGCCGGATCTCCTCGGGCACCTCCACCCCGCAGGCGTCCTCGACCGCCCAGCACGAGCTCATCTGGTAGGCCACCGGGCAGATCCCGCAGATGCGCGCGGTGATGTCCGGCGGCTCCGTGTGGGCGCGGCCGCGGAGGAACGCCTCGTAGAACCGGGGCGGTTCGTAGATGCGCAGCTGCACGTCGGTCACCGTGCCGTCGCGGTACTCGATGTGCATCGCCCCCTCGCCCTCGACCCGGGCGAGGGTGCCCACGTGCATGACGTGGCCGCCGTCCGTGAGCTTGTGGCTCATGCGTCCTCCCCCTCTGCGGACGGCGCCGGTCCGGTCTCGTGCCGCTCGCTCTCCCTGCGGAACGGCTCCGACGCCGCGTTGAAGGTCCGGAAGATGCGCACCACCTCGGGCTCACTCATGCCGAGCTCGCTGAGCTGGTGGGCGATCGAGGCGGTGTTGGGGGTGTCCTGCGGCCCGAAGCACCCGTAGCAGCCGCGGTCGAAGCTGGGGCACAGGGCACCACAGCCGGCCTGCGTGACCGGCCCCAGGCAGGGCGTGCCGTGCGCCACCGTGACGCAGACGTTCCCGCGGCGCTTGCACTCGACGCACACGCTGTGCGACGGGATGCGCGGCTTGCGGTCCTGGATGGACGCGGCCAGCACCTCGAGCAGCTGGTGCTTGTTGACGGGACACCCCCGCAGCTCGAAGTCGACGGACACGTGCGCCGAGATCGGCGTGGAGCGCGACAACGTCGAGAGGTACTCCGGGTGCGCGTAGACGATCGACCGGAACTCGGCGACGTCGCCGAAGTTCCGCAACGCCTGGATGCCGCCGGCCGTGGCGCACGCGCCGATGGTGATCAGCCGGCCCGAGACCGCCCGCACGTGCTGGATGCGCTCGAGCTCCTCGGGGGTGGTGATCGACCCCTCGACGAGCGAGACGTCGTAGGGCCCCTCCACCACAGCCCGGGTGGCCTCGGGGAAGTAGGCGATCTCCACCGCGCCCGCGAGGCGCAGCAGCTCGTCCTCGCAGTTCAGCAGCGTGAGCTGGCAGCCGTCGCAGGAGGCGAACTTCCACACGGCGAGCGTGGGCCGGGCGCGGGCCGTGGCCGCGGCGCCGGGGCGGTCGGTGACGGTCATGGCTACAGCTCCGCCCGCGACATCAGGGGTTCGAGGACGTCGTAGGTGAGCACCGGGCCGTCCACGCAGAGGAAGTACTCGCGCAGCTGGCAGTGCCCGCACAGGCCCACCCCGCACTTCATGTTGCGCTCCATCGACAGCCGTAGCCGCGCGGGGGCGACGCCGCGGGCACGCAGGGCCATCGCGGCATACCGCATCATGACCTCAGGGCCGCACACGAGGGCCAGCGTGTTGACGGCGTCGAAGCCGCCCCGGTCCACCAGCTGGGTGACCAGACCGACCCGGCCCTGCCAGGCGTGCTGCCCGTTGTCGACGGTGACCTGCACGTCGACGGCGTGGTCGGCCGCCCAGCGGCGCAGGTCGTCTCCGAAGAGGATGTCCTCCGGGGTGCGCGCGCCGTAGAGCAGCAGCACCCTGCCGTAGGAGGCGCGGTCGGCGCACACCTCGAGGATGGCAGGGCGCAGGGGCGCCAGCCCGATGCCACCGGCGACGAAGACGACGTCGCCACCGCGCCCGGACGACACCTCCCAGCCGGTGCCGAACGGACCTCGTATGCCGAGCTCGGTGCCGGGCCCGGCGTGCACCAGCGCGCGGGTGACGGCGCCGACGTTCCGGATCGTGTGCTCGAGGACCTCGGGCCGGGCCGGGTCGCCGCTGATCGAGATCGGCGCCTCCCCCGCGCCGAATGCCTGCATCATCGTGAACTGGCCCGCCGCGAACGGCATCGTCGCCCCGTCGGCCGGCTCGAGGACCAGCGTCCAGGTGTCGCGGGTGTCCTGCCGGTGACGACGGACGACGAACGGCCGGGGCACGAACGGGTCGCCCCGGGGCGCCGCCCGGGATCCGGCGCCGGCCACCGCGGTCATACCGGCGCCCCGTAGACGTCGAGCAGCCGGATGCGCGCTGACTGCAGCCGGGTCGACATCACCTGCACCACCCGCTGGAGCAGCGCGTAGCCGACGGCCGGGTCGGTATCGCACTTGTCACGCAGGCAGGCACCGTCGAAGGCGATGGCACTGGTCTCCTCGGTGGCCCGCGCGTCGAAGAGCCAGCGGTGGGGCGGCACCAGCCACGACCAGCCGACCACGTCGTCGGCGTGCGCGCTGTCCACGACCACCGGTGAGCCCGCGGGTGCGCGCACCTCGAGGCTGACCCGGCCGTGCCGGATCACGTAGAACGTGTCGGCGGGCTCGCCCTCGTGGAACAGGTGCTGGCCCGGGCGGAAGTGCACGTTGACGGCGCAGCCGGCGACCAGCGCCACGACCGGCTCCGGCAGGCCCGCGAAGAAGGGGTGCTGGGGAAGGTAGTCGGTGATGGTCTGCACGGCGGTCGTCTCCTCACTCGGACGCCGGGGTGGGCGGGCTCGTGGGTGTCGGGAGGTTCGAACCGGGCACCCCGCGCAGCGCGGCGGCCTCCTCGGTGATGTCGATCCCGGCCGGGCACCAGGTGACGCAGCGGCCGCAGCCGACGCACCCCGAGGACCCGAACTGGTCGTGCCAGGACGCGAGCTTGTGGGTCATCCACTGGCGGTAGCGGGAGCGCGTCGACTCGCGGACGGTGCCGCCGTGGATGTAGGAGAAGTCCGCGGTGAAGCACGAGTCCCAGACGCGGTGGCGTTCGGCGGACTCCCCGCTGAGGTCGGAGACGTCCTCCACCGTGGTGCAGAAGCACGTGGGGCACACCATCGTGCAGTTGGTGCAGGCCAGGCACCGCGAGGCGACGTCGTCCCACCGGGGGCTGTCGATGCTGGCGTAGAGCAGGTCGCGGATCCCGTCGGTGTCGAGGCGGCGCCCCATCCGCTGCGCCGCCTGCTCGGTCACGGCGTCCGCGGCGGCCAGGTCGCCCCGGGCCGCTGCCGTCGCCCCGATCTCGTCGAGCAGGGCCCCGCCCCGTTCGCTGCCGACCTCGACGACGAACCGGTGCTCCGGGGCGAGCAGCTCGGTGAGCGACAGGTCGAACGGCGCCCCGCGGCCCTGTTCCGGCCGCGGCCCGGTGCCCATCGACACGCAGAAGCAGGTGCCGCCCGGGTCGGAGCAGGCGACCGCGATCACGAAGGCTCCCTCACGCCGCTGGGCGTAGTGCGCGTCGGTGAAGCCGCGGCCCGTGAGCACGGTGTCATGGATGCCGACCGCGCTGAGGTCACAGGAACGCACGCCCAGCAGGGCGGTGGGCCGCGTATCGGGACCGTCCTCGCCGTGCTCCTCGACACCGCCGCCCTGTGCGGCCTGTGCGCTCTCTGCGCTCTGAGCCTCGAACCCGCTGCCGCCGGCCGTCCGCCTGCCCCGCCACAGCAGCTCGTCGGTCGGGAAGAAGACGGGCTTGGCCGACTGCGCCCCGGCGGCGAACCCGAAGAGCGCCTCGTCGTCCCGGGGGCGCAGGCGGTAGCGACCGGGCTCCTGGTCGTCGCCCCAGCCGCGCGGAAGGTCGGCCACCTCGGTGATCTCCGCGTTGACGACCGCCCCGCCTCGCACCGTGGGACCCAGCACCCGGTAACCCCGGGCAACGAGGGCGTCGAGCAGGGACTGCAGGCCGGTCACGTCGATCAGCCGTGTCTCCACCATGACGCCCCCCGGTTGGAGCCCAGCGCGATGTCTCCTCCCACCAATGTAGGGACGTTGCTCCGCCGGCGAAGGTGGTTTGGCAAGGCACAGGGCACGCTCGCGTGCCTGCGGCTCGTCGGTCGTGCCGACCGCCCGGGGGTGGCGCTACCCTTGCCGAGTGGGTCGGCTGGATGGCTCCGACGCGGTGCACGGGGCGCGGCCCGGCAGACACCTCGCGATGATCTACGAGGGCATCGACGAGTTCGTCGTGCGCGTGACGAGCTACGTGCGACAGGGCCTCTCGGCTGAGGAGCCGGTGTTCGTCATGGCCGCGCGCCACAAGACCGACGCGGTGCGTGAGGCCCTGGGCGACGACGCGCCCTCGGTGGGGTTCGCCGACGCGGAGGTCGGCTACCACCCCCAGATCCGGGCCACCTTCGAGTGCCTCGGCTACATCGAGCAGCAGCAGGGGCGTCGATCGCGCCTGGTGGCCGAGCAGGGGCTGGGCCGGCGCACGCCGGTGGAGGTCGCCGACTACCTGCGCATGGAGTCGGCCGCCAACGTCGTCTACCAGCCGTTCCCGGTCGAGGTCCTCTGCCCCTACGACGCCTCGGCGCTGCGGCCCGAGCTGGTGGAGGCCTGTCGCCGGACGCACGCCGAGCTCGTCGACGCCCACGGGGTCCGGGCCAGCACCTCCTTCGTCGACCCGCCCCTGTTCATCCGCGACAGCACGACCGTGCCGGAAGTCCCGGTGTCGGCGCCCTTGGTCACGTGCCACACCGCCGCCGACCTGCCGGCTGCGCGCCGGTTCGCCCAGGTGCAGGTCCGCCTGGCCGGGCTCCCCGACGCCACCGCTGACGACCTCGTGCTCGCCGTGGGTGAGCTGCTCTCCAACGCGCTGACCCACGGACGGCCTCCCGCGCGCCTGAGCATCTACGCCGAGGGCGTCACGGGGGCGGACCCGGTGCTCGTCTGCCACGTCCACGACGGCGGCCACCTCCCGGTCGACCCGCTCGCCGGCTACGCACCGCCCATGGACCTCGGCACCCACGGGCGGGGCCTGTGGATCGCCCGTCAGCTGTGCGACTCGGTCCAGGTCAGCGCCGACCACACCGGCACCCACGTCCGGGCGCTCTCCCTCCTCCCGCCCTCCTAACGGACGACGAGTGGGGCCGAGGCAGGTATGCCGCGGGAGCGGCATACCGGTCATGGCACCGCTAGGGCTCCACCGGGATGCGGGAGGCGAAGTCCTCCACCTTGTGCTGCCAGCCCTCCTCCAGGGGGCCCTTCGTCCCGGTCACGAAGACGGCGTCCTCGGCGACCTCGGACAGCCCCTTGGCCTGGAGGGTCTCGTTCATCAGCGGGCGCACCCGCTCGTGACGGGCCCGCTCCTCCTCCGTGGGCAGCTTGCCGGTGTCCTTGTCCGGCTGCGGTGCGCCCTCCGTCGTCAGCAGGGCGTACCTCGTGCCGGGGGCGAGGTCGACCTTCCGCAGGAACCGGCGCATCCCGCCGATGGGACGCCCCATCCGCCCGGGCGAGCTGAACAGGTAGAGGTCCGCCGCAGGCAGCTCCTTCGGGCGGATGTCACGGACCTGGTGAACGCTCACCGCCACGCCCCTGGCCTCCATCTGGTGCTTGAACTCCTCGGCCACCATGGCGCCGTTGCCGTACTTGGACGCGTGCACGTACTCGATCCTCATGACTCCATCACGCGGCAGCCGGCGCGGCAGGGTCAGGGCCGAACGACCCTGACCCTGCGGCGCCCCTGCGCCACACCTCAGCGGGCGGTGACCCGGAGGGTGTGCGCGCCCGGGCCCGTCGCGACGGTCACCTCGGTGCCCCGGTTGGTGTGGCGCACGGTGTAGTCGTGCACCACGCGACCGTCGAGCACCACCACCGCCGGCGCGGAGCCCCGCGGCAGCGTGTGGCCGACCAGCACCGTGCGGGCGCCGGTGGACCGGTCGACGTCCACGGTCGTCACGTAGCTGGAGCCGCTGTGCGTCGCACGGACGTCCGCTGCTCCACCGCCGAGCCGGATGTCCTTGCCCTCGACCGAGGTCTGGCCCTGCGGCACCTGCGGCACGACCTCCACGGCGTGGTGCCCGAGGTCGGGCCGCACGCCCAGCCACTGGTGCACCACGGCCCACGCGGTGCCGTAGTTGCCCCACGCCTGCATGAACATCGAGCGGCAGGTCCAGCAGCGGTCGATGTTCGCGCCCTGGTCCGGCGACGGGAAGATCTCGGGCATCGCGCCGGGCTGCTCGTCCGGGGTGCCGCCCGTCGCGGGCTCGGAGAACATCGGCTCGGCCAGCGCGTGCGTGTAGCGCCCCTGCTGGTCGGGGCCGAGGCGCCCGTAGTTGCCCTCGCCGATCGACTGGATCGAGGTGGTGAGGCCGAAGACGACCCGCTCGCCCTGGCCGTTGGCCCCGCCGCCACAGCCGGTGTGGAACAGCCCCGGGTTCAGCGGGTGCTCGCCGCTGTAGCAGGGGTCCTCGCGGCCGGCCAGGGCGGCGTTGCCGTGGGCGTAGGGAGCGATCCCCGGCACCGTCGCACCCTTGACCCGCAGCTCGGCCTCCATCGGCGTCTGGCCGATCCAGTGCTTCTGGAACGACTGCTGGTTGCCCGGGTCGACCAGCGAGTCGGCGTACTGCTGGGCCTGGTCGTACCACCAGGTGCCGTCGAACCGCTGCTGCAGCTTGCGGGCCAGGTTGCTGGCCCAGGCGTAGGTCGCGCCGTCGTGCTTCGACTTCGCCATGTCGGCGAGGTCGTAGAGGCCGCGCAGGAAGTAGACCGTGTTGTCGAGCTTCTCCTGGCCCATGCCGCTGCGCTCGACGTTGCCGAGGCCCTCGGGCCAGCCGTCGTGGTCGGCGTCGAGGTTGCGGACGACGTAGCGCAGGTTGCGGCGCGTGAAGTCGTACATCTCGTCGCGGAACCGGTCGTCGCCGGTCCACCGCCACAGCAGCGCGACGGTGCTGGGGAACTTCACCGTCTCGTCGGTGTTGAAGTCGTATGCCGTGGTGCCGTCGGCGTTGGTGGTGCGCGAGTCGTGGCCGAACCACACCGAGCCGTCGGAGACCACCTCGTGCGTGACCACCCCCGAGCGGTCGTTGAGGATGTCGGAGACGTCACGCAGCACGCGCAAGTGGTCCTTGACCGCCTCGAACTGCCCCACGGAGACGGCCGCGAAGGCGGTGTACTCGGCGTCGGTACCGAAGATCCACGGGTAGTCGGGGTAGCCGGCGCCGATCCAGGTCGCCTTGTCCACCGTGCCGAGCGGAGCCGGGAACTGCTTGCCCTGGTTCGTCCACCGGATCTGCAGGTCGGTCGCCGTCTGGGTCAGGTCCGCGAGGTTCTGCTTGCCCCACTCGACGGCCTGCTGCACCAGCGCGTCACCCGGGAGCGACAGCCTCGTCATCTGGGCCAGCTTCTGCCGGGATGCCACCTTCTCCGCGAGCTGGGCGGCGGGGTCCTGCAGCGCGCCGGCCAGCTCCTTGCGCGCCTCCGTGGCGCCCTGGTCCGAGCCCGCGACGCCGAGCCACACCGTCGTGGAGCCGCCGGCGGGGAGCGAGAGGGTGTAGTTCAGGGCACCGCCGGTGCCCCGGCCGAACGGGCCGTCGTCGCACTGCGACGGCTTGGGGTCGGCCGGCGCCCCGGGCTCGGTGCCGGTGCACCGGTGGCCGGGCTGCGGCCCCCAGTACTGGCTGCCGACGGCGCCGGAGGTGGGCGTCTGCGCCGTCCCGACGACGGCGGCGTAGTGGTGGACGGGCGCGCCGGGCAGGGCGCCGTCGTCGGTGAAGACGAGGCGCCGACCGTCGTAGTCGCCGTGGTCGGGCAGGTTGTCGCTGGCGTTGGGGGTGACGCCCGAGAAGCCCCACGGGTACTGGCCCATGAGCTCGGAGTGGGCGTTCACCTGGAGGGTCACCGTGCGGGCGGCGCCGGGGTTGGTGACGGTCAGCCCGTAGACCGCGGCGCGCCTGCCGTCCGGCACGAAGTCGGTGCGCTGCACCTTGAGCCCGGCGGTGTCCGGGAAGTCGTAGCGGGTGTAGCCCCAGCCGCTCGAGAAGCGGTTCGCCTGGGGCACCCACTGGCCGTCGAGGCCGAACCAGACCCCGTCGACCAGCTTCAGCGGCGGGGTCCAGACCCCGCCCATCTCACCGGTGATGTGCCAGCCGTTGGCGTAGAAGCGGCCGTCCTGGAACCCGATGGAGTACGCCCGCGTGCCGGCGTCGACCTCTCGGCGGTCCTTCAACCGGCTCGTGGTCGACAGCTCGGGCCCTCCGTTGCCCGGCGGCGCCGACTCCCCCGCTCGCGCGGGTGCCTGGGCCAGCACCGAGGCCGCCAGGCCCAGTGTGGTCACGGCCGTGAGAAATGTGCGGTTCATGGCGCCCTCCGTAAGAGTGCTTGCCCACCCGTCGGGGACCGTATACCCGGCCCGGGGGTCCGGCAATCGGAGACGTCCGGCGCCGGTCGCCGTCAGGTGGTCGCCGCCTGAGGCCGCTGACCGTGGCCACGGTCAGGAGGCGGACAGTCAGGAGGCGGTGATGCGCGCCCAGACGAGCTTGCCGCCGTCGCCCGTCGGCAGGGCTCCGCACGACGCCGAGAGCGCCTCGACGACCACGAGCCCGCGGCCGTTGAGCGACTCGATGTCGGCCGCGACGGTGGCCGGCGCGTCTCGCGTCTGGTCGCGCACACCGATGCGCAAGGTGCTGCCGTCGCTCACGAGCGTCACCCGGATCTGGTCGACCGTGTGCTGGACCGCGTTGGCCGCCAGCTCGCTGACCACCAGGGAGCCGGCGTCGACACAGCCCTCGAGGTGCCACTCCTCACAGGTGCGACCGAGGAAGCGCCGTGCGGCCCCGACGGAGGCGGGGTGCCGCGGCAGGACCAGCTCCGCCTGCAGTGGCTCGGGCCCGTCGGCGACCTGTGCGGTGCCGGCCAGCATCGAGGAGACGAACCGCAGGAAGGTGCCACCCAGCCGCTCCCGCAGCTGCTCCAGCACGCCCGGGTCGTGGCAGGCCACCACGAGCGGCGTCTCGGGCCACGCCTCGGCGTGCTCGACGAGGGGCCGCAACACCGCCAGCGAGTCATCGTCGAGGTCGCTCATCCCCTCGGGCAACACGAGCACGACGCCTCGTGGGCACTCCGCCAGGGCCGTCTGCACGGCGTGGTCGACGTCCGCCCCGAGCCGCGGCAGGGGCGTGTCGGCCTCGATGATCCAGACGTCGCCGTAGGGGTACACCCTCAGCCCGCCGTCCCGGCCGACGGTGACGGGAGCGGCCCAGTTGGCGCCGGCCCATGACCGTCGCTCACCGTGGTGCTCACCTCTACCCGTCATCGACGTCCTGTTGTTGGTCTCGCAGCAGCCCCTGCTGATGAGCACGCTACCGGGCCCACGCGGGCCCCGCGCGGCAACGGCAGCCGTGGGGCGGCATACCGGGCCCCCTCGACCGGGCCGGGTGGCACAGTGGGAGGCGTCGGAGGGCGCCCACGGCGACGCCCGGGGCCGCAGCAGGAGGTGGGGCATGGAGACCTCCACCGCCGAGTCCGCCCCCTGGCTCCGCGACGCCGGGGCCGTGGCGGCGGCACTGGGCACCGACCCGTCGTCGGGGCTGGCCGTCGACGAGGCGTCGAGCCGGCTGGCGGCGGTCGGGCCCAACGAGCTGCTCGCCGTTGCCCCCGTGCCGGCCTGGCGGCGCTTCCTGCGGCACTTCCGAGACCCGCTCATCTACCTGCTGCTCGCCGCCATCATGGTGTCCTTCGCCGCGTGGGTCTTCGAGGGGGCGGAGGGATGGCCCTTCGACGCCATCGTCATCGCGGTCGTGGTGGTGCTCAACGCCGTGCTCGGCTTCGCCCAGCAGGCCCGGGCCGAGCGTGCCGTCGAGGCCCTGAAGCGCCTGTCCGCCACCGTCGCCACGGTGGTGCGCGACGGCGAACAGGTGGTGGTGCCCACCCGCGACATCGTCGCCGGTGACGTCCTGCTGCTCGCCGAGGGCGACACGGTGCCCGCCGACGCCCGGCTCGTCAGCGCCGCAGCCCTCAAGGTCATCGAGGCCTCGCTGACCGGTGAGAGCGAGGCCGTGCTCAAGGACGCCACGACCCTGAGCGGCGCCACCGGCCTCGGCGACCGGACCAACATGGTCTGGAGCGGCACGGCGGTCGCCCAGGGCGTGGGCCGGGCGGTGGTCACCGCCACCGGCATGGCCACCGAGATGGGCCGGATCGCCGACCTGCTCCACGCGACGCGCGAGCAGCCCACCCCGCTCCAGCGCGAGATCGCGCGGGTGGGCAGGATGCTCGGGGTCGCCGTGGTGACCATCGCCGTCGTCGTGATGGTGACCGTGCTCCTGTTCTTCGGGGTCCACAGCGTCGACGACGTCGTCACCACCCTCCTGCTGGGCGTCTCCCTGGCCGTCGCCGCGGTGCCCGAAGGCCTGCCGGCAGTGCTGTCGGTGGTGCTGGCCCTGGGGGTGCAGCGCATGGCCGCCCACAACGCCATCGTCAAGCAACTCTCGTCGGTGGAGACGCTGGGCTCCGCCTCGGTCGTCTGCTCCGACAAGACCGGCACGCTGACCAAGGGCGAGATGACGATCGGCCGCGTGGTCACCCCGCTCGGGGAGGTCGAGGTGACCGGCGCCGGGTACCGGCCGGTCGGCGAGCTGCTGCGCCGCGGCACCACGCTGCAGGCGGACGACCCCCTGTGGCGCGCCACAGCAGAGGTCCTCACCGGCGGCTGCCTGGCGAACAACGCGACGCTGCAGGAGCAGGACGGCGAGTGGGTCGTCCAGGGCGACCCCACCGAGGCGTCCTTCCTGGTGGCGGAGGCGAAGCTGGGCACCCAGGACCGGCGCACCCGCCGCTTCACCCGGGTGGCCGAGATCCCCTTCACCTCCGAGCGCAAGCTGATGTCGAGCCTGCACACCGACGCCTCGCGGGCGGGGATGATCGCGGTGGTGACCAAGGGAGCTCCCGACGTGCTGCTCGGGCAGTGCACGCGGATCCGGGTCGGGGACACCGTCGAGCGGCTCGACGACCGGTGGCGGGCAGCGGTGCTCGCCGATGTCGAGCGGCTGTCGGGTGAGGCGTTCCGCACCCTCGCCGTGGCCTACCTCCCCCTCGAGGTGACCGAGCCGCCGCCCGTCGACGAGTCGCTGGAGCAAGGGCTGGTCTACGCGGGGATGGTGGGCATCATCGACCCGCCCCGGCCGGAGGCGGCGGCAGCGGTGGCCGAGGCCCACCGGGCCGGGGTGCGGGTCGTCATGATCACCGGCGACCACCCCCGCACCGCGGCCCGCATCGCCCGCGACCTCGGCATCTCCCCCGGCGAGGTCGCCGCGGTCTCGGGCACCGAGCTCGACGCCCTCGACGACGACGGCTTCCGCGAGGTGGTGCGCCGTCGCAACGTGTACGCCCGGGTGACGCCGCACCACAAGCTGCGGATCGTGGACGCCCTTCAGGCCGACGGCCAGGTGGTCGCGATGACCGGTGACGGCGTCAACGACGCCCCCGCCCTGAAGTCCGCGGACATCGGGGTCGCCATGGGCCGGGGCGGCACCGAGGTGACGAAGGAGGCCGCCAAGATGGTGCTGGCCGACGACAACTTCGCCACCATCGTGAGGGCCGTGCGCGAAGGCCGCGACATCTTCCTCAACATCAAGAAGTTCCTGCGCTACCTGCTCTCCTCGAACATCGGCGAGGTCCTGACCGTCTTCCTCGGGGTGGTCCTGGCCGGTGTCATCGGCCTCGCCCACGCCGATGGAGCCCTCGTCCTGCCCCTCCTCGCCACCCAGATCCTCTGGATCAACCTGCTCACCGACAGCGCTCCCGCCCTCGCGATGGGCCTCGACGCCGAGACCGAGGACGTCATGAGCCGGCCCCCGCGGACGGTCGACGAGCGGGTCATCGACCGCCGGATGTGGGTCGGCGTGCTGTTCGTCGGGCTCGTGATGGCGGCCGCCACGCTCGCGGCCATCGACCTCCTGCTGCCCGGGGGCCTCGTCGAGGGGACACAGTCGCTGGCCACGGCCCGCACTGCCGGCTTCACGGTGCTGGTGCTGGCCCAGCTGTTCAACGCGTTCAACGCCCGCTCGGAGACGGGGACGGCGTTCCACCGGCTGCTGTCCAACCGGTGGCTGTGGGGTGCCGTGGCCGTGTCGACCGTGCTGCAGGTGGCGGTCGTGCACGTGCCGGTGCTGAACGAGGCGTTCGGCACCGAGCCGCTGTCGCTACGACAGTGGGCCCTCTGCGTCGGGCTCGCCAGCACGGTGCTGTGGGCGAGCGAGCTGCGCAAGCTGGTGCTGCGCGCGCTCGCTCGGCGGCGGTCGGGCAGGCGCTAGGTGGCCAGCGGGTAGTGCGGGTGCACCGGCGAACGGCCCTGGAACGACAGGATCGCGGCGTTCTGGATGACGCCGTCCCGGATCTCGATGGCCCGGCGCACCGTCGGGTGCTCCTCCCACGCCTCGGGTCCGTCGAGCACCGTGCGCACGAACGGCAGGAGCGCCTCGCTGATCTCCCACGTCGCCGAGCTCCAGAGGTACGACGGGCTGTGGTCCACGGCGTAGTAGAGGACGCCGTCGCCCACCTCGAACACCGGGTCGGCGAAGCTGGTCGGGCGCGCCCAGCTGAAGCCCATCCCCTCGTCGCACGAGACGTCGACCACCACCGTGCCCCGCCGCACGCCGGGCAGGTCGTCCTCGCTCATGAACACGGCCGGGCGATCGGTGTCCTGCAGCACGCAGTTCACGACGACGTCGTGCTCGGCGAGGAAGCCGGCGAGCGGCACCGGGCCGCGTTCGGTCACCGCGTGGCTCATCCGCTCCTCGGTGCGGTCGTCGAAGTGCACGATGCGGGCGGTGTGGATCGGTGCGGCGACGGCGGCCACCTCGCGGTGGGTCAGGACGTCGACGTCGAAGATCCCGAGCCCGTTGAGCGCGGACACCGCTCCGCGCGCGGTGGCGCCGAACCCGATGACCGCCGCGCGCAGCTTGCGGCCGAAGTCACCGGTCACCCCGGCGAGCTGGAGGGCGTGCAGCACCGAGCAGTAGCCCGCCATCTCGTTGTTCTTGTGGAACACGTGCAGGTTGAACGACCCGTCGCGGTTCCAGTGGTTCATCGCCTCGAACGCGATGAGGGTGAGGTGCTTGTCGATGGCGAGCTGGGTGAGCTTCTCGTCCTGGACGCAGTGCGGCCAGCCCCAGAAGATCTGCCCGAAGCGCATCTCGGCGAGGTCGCTCAGCACCGGCTTCGGCTGCAGGACCACGTCACAGCTCTCGATGACCTCAGCGCGAGGGCGGACCGCGCCCACGAGCTCGCGCAGGGCGTCGTCCGTGACGCCGAACCGCTCGCCGTAGCCCTCCTCGAGGACGATGCGCTCCCGCAGGTCGGCCGCCACCCGTGGCAGGTGGTGCGGGTGGATCGGCAGCCGCCGCTCGTTCTCCTTCTGTGAGCGCGCCATCACCCCGAGCGTCAGGTGCTGCTGCCGTGTGCCGTCCGCTGCGGTCATCGTCGACCGTCCTTCCCGGTGCCCGCGGACGTCGGAGGAGGTCCGCTCCTCCACCGTAGGAAGCGTCGGCACAAGGCTGTAGGGACTTCCGTCACCCGCTCCCTCGGTGGGGTACTTTGCGGCGGCCGGCCCGAGGGGTGCCAGGTGGCGCGCTGACTGCGCCGTGAGGCTTCGCCGCTCAGTCCGGTCGCGGGATCTCCAGCAGCCGGGCACGGCCGGGCTGAGTCGGGTCGTCGACGATCTCCTCGCCGTCCAGCCACGCGCCGATGACGTGCGCGAGCTCCCCGGGGTGGCTGAAGTTGATGGCGTGGGCAGCGCCCTCGACCAGCACGACGCTGACGTGCCGGGGCGCCTGGCGGCCCACCTCGCGGACCCGCGCGGGTCGGGGCATCAGCGGGTCCCGGCTGCCCAGCACCGCCAGTGCAGGCACCGGTGTCGCCAACAGCCGCTCGAGCGAGGGGAACCGGGTGAGCTCGCTGAACAGCCGGAAGGCGTTCACCGGCCCGAAGTGCAGGTAGTCGGGCACCGCGACCCGAGCCATGCGCGGACTCTCACGCACGGCATCCACGGCCAGCTGCACGAGCGCCCTCGACAGCGGCTGGTTCTGGATGCCGCCAGCAGGCGACACCAGCACGAGGCGGTGCACCCGCTCCGGCGCCGCGTGGGCGACCTCCAGGCTGATGGGACAGCCCATCGAGTTGCCGACGAGCACGACCTTCTCGAGGCCCAACGCGTCGATGGTGCCCAGCAGCGCCTCGGCCAGCGCAGGGATACCCAGCACGTGCTCGCGCCGCTCGCTGCGCCCGTAGCCCGGCAGGTCCGGTACGACGTTGACGGCGCGGGTGGCGAGGAGCCGCGCCGTGGGCACGAGGTAGCTGCCCGAGATGCCGAACCCGTGCACGTGCACGATCGGGACCGGTGCGTCCACGCCGGGGACCGCATCGGCCTCGCGCACCAACTGGCGGTAGTACACAGAGCCCCGGCCACCGTCACGGTGCCCTCGGTCAAGCCGTCAGACTTTTCCATGTGGTCGATGGTCGCAGCGGCCGACGGCAGGTCCACCGTCCCGGCGCGGATGAGGTCCTCCTCCCGGTAGGCCCGTCCCACCGCCGACCGGGGCGTCAGACGGCCTCGAGCACGCTCACGTAGTTCGCCACGGCAAGACCGCCCATGTTGTGCACCGCAGCCCGTCGGGCCCCCGGAAGCTGCATCTCCCCCGCGGTGCCGGTGAGCTGCATGGCTGCCAGCACGTGCTGGGAGACACCGGTGGCCCCCACCGGGTGGCCCTTGGCCTTCAGGCCACCCGAGAGGTTGACCGGCAGGCGGCCGTCGCGCTCGACCCAGCCCTCCTCGATGGCGCGGCGTCCCTCGCCACGAGGCGCGAGCCCCATCACCTCGTAGAGCACCAGCTCGGCGATCGTGAAGCAGTCGTGCACCTCGGCGAGGTCGAGGTCGTCGAGGGTGACCCCGGCCATCGTCATGGCCCGCTGCCAGGCGGCGACGCTGCCGGCGAACTCCAGCGGGTCGCGCCTGGCCGCGGGCAGGAAGTCGTTGGCGTGATCGAAGCCGGCCAGCCGCACCGGGTCCGTCGCGGCACCCGCCGTGGGTCGGGTCGAGAGCACCACGGCCGCCGCGCCGTCCGACACGGGCGAGCAGTCGGTGCGGCGCAGCGGCTCGGCGACCACGGGGTTCTTGTCCGACACCGTCTGGCAGAACTCCACCCCCAGGTCCTTGCGCAGCTGGGCGTAGGGGTTGCGGACGCCGTTGCGGTGGTTCTTGGCCGCGATGAGCCCGAGGGTGTCGCCCACCGGCCCGTAGCGCTTCTCGTAGTGGCGGGCGACCTCGGCGAAGATGCCCGCGAAGCCGGTGCTCGACGGTGTGCCGGCCAGCTCGTAGTCGGCGCCCAGCAGCGCGGCGCCCACCACGTCGGCCGACGCATGGGTCATCTTCTCGGCGCCCACCACGAGCACAGTGCGCGCCGTGCCCGCCAGCAGCGCCTTGACTCCCTGCTGGAACGCAGCCGAACCGGAGGCGCAGGCGTTCTCGACCCGGGTGGCCGGGGTGTTCGCGAGCGCGTCGGAGACCTGCAGCACCAGCGACGAGGGGAAGGCGAGCGGCACCATGCCGGCGTTGAACTGGCCGAGGTAGACCTCGTCGACGTCGCCCGGCTCGACTCCGGCGTTCTCGAGGGCCTCCGTCGCCACCGCCACGATGAGCGACTCCAGCGTCTCGTCGGACAGCTTCCCGAACGGCGAGTGCCCCCAGCCGGTCAGCAGCACGTCGGTGCCGAGCTCCTCACGCACTCCCATGGTCACTCCTTCGTCGTGTTGGTCCCGCACGGAGGTCCCGCACGGAGGTGCCGCACGGCACCGGGCCGTCGGGCGGCCGTGGCGGGACAGGCCTCCCACGCTAGCCACCCATGACGACGAGGCCATGGTGCGCGGGCACGAACGGTCGGCCCAGGAGTGGGGCCGGCACACACGGCATACCCGGTCGTGCTCTGGTGTGGTGGCCCGGTGTACGAGCACAGGGACGACTACCGGCGCTGGGTGCTGCCCGAGGTCCTCGAGGCGCAGGCCGACGCGCGTGGCGACCAGACCTTCCTCACCGTCATCGGGGAGGGCAGCCTGACGTATGCCGCGGCGGCGCGGCAGGCGCGCCAGGTCGCCGCCCACTGCGCCCGGCTGGGAGTGGCACCCGGCGACGCCGTCGCCGTGCTCCTGCCGAACGGGCTCGACTTCGTGCGGCTCTGGCTCGGGCTGGGCCGGATCGGGGCCGTCATCGTGCCGGTCAACACCGGGCTGCGCGGCGACTTCCTGGCCCACCAGCTGCGC
Organism: Pedococcus cremeus; assembly: GCF_900111375.1. Taxonomy (GTDB): domain Bacteria; phylum Actinomycetota; class Actinomycetes; order Actinomycetales; family Dermatophilaceae; genus Pedococcus_A; species Pedococcus_A cremeus. Next base: position 319,209 of record NZ_FOHB01000002.1, on the reverse strand, counting down.
GACTGCGGCGCCAGGGTGGTCGTCACCGTGGGCGAGGCAACCCATGCCGTGGCAGAGGTGCTGCCGGAGCTGCCCGCGCTGGAGGTGCTCGACCTCGCGGGGTGGGAGCAGGCCCCCGGCTACGACGGACCGCTGCCGGCCGCGTCCGACACCGCGTGCCTGATGTACACCTCCGGCACCACCGGCCCGTCCAAGGGCGTCCTCATGCCCCACGCCCACTGCTACCTCTTCGGGCTCGGCAGCATCGAGGGGCTCGGGGTCACCGACGCCGACCGCTACTACGTGTCGATGCCGCTGTTCCACGCCAACGGCCTGTTCATGCAGCTCTACGCCACCCTCATCGCCGGTGCGTCAGCGGTGCTCCGCCCGCGCTTCAGCGCCTCCTCGTGGCTGTCGGACATCCGCGAGCACGGGTGCACGGTCACCAACCTGCTGGGGGCGATGTCGCAGTTCGTGGTCGCCCAGCCGGCGCGCCCCGACGACCGGGAGCACGCGCTGCGCGTCATCTGCCCGGTGCCGAACCCGCCCTCGCACGAACGGGCCTGGCGCGAGCGGTTCGGCATCACCGAGGTCGTCTCGGCCTACGGCATGACGGAGGTCAACATCCCGCTCTACGGCCGGCTCGGCGCGTCGCGACCGGGCACCGCCGGCCTGGTGCTCGACCGGTGGTTCGACGTCACGGTCCGCGACCCGGAGACCGACGACCTGCTGCCCCCGGGCGAGGTCGGCGAGATCATGGTGCGACCCAAGGTGCCCTTCGGCTTCATGACCGGGTACGCCGGGCTGCCGGACGCGACCGTCGCCGCATGGCGGAACTTCTGGTTCCACACCGGCGACTCCGGGGTGATGGACGACGACGGCTGGGTCACCTTCGTCGACCGCACGAAGGACTGCATCCGCCGGCGCGGCGAGAACATCTCCTCCTTCGAGGTGGAGAGCGCGATCGCCCGGCTCGACGGCGTCGCCGAGGTGGCGGCGTATGCCGTGCCGGCCGGTGCCGAGGGCACCGAGGACGAGGTGATGCTGGCGGTCGTGCCGGCACCCGGGGCCCGGCTCGAGCCGGCGGACGTCGCCGCCCATGCCGACCGGGTGCTGCCGCGCTTCGCCCGGCCCCGCTACGTCGAGGTGGTGGACGCGCTGCCGAAGACCCCCACGCAGAAGGTGCGCAAGCAGGAGCTGCGCACCCGCGCGGTCACGGCGTCGACGTGGGACCGGGAGGGACACCGCGGCTGACGGCGGCAGGCTCCTCCAGCCGCGCCCGGTGGCCGAGCCCGCGCAGCCACTGCACCAGCTGGTGGTGCACGGCGTCGGCGCCCTCCAGCGGCACGTCCTGGTCGAGGGGCCACGCAGCCGGGTGGACCAGCACGCCCTCGGTCTGCCAGCCGCCCAGCCCGCCGTGGTTGCCGACCAGCTCCTCGTAGGCGGCAACCTCGTCGGTGCCGGGGTAGAGCGGGCTGTTGACGACCAGGTCGCCGACGTGGGCCAGCCGGGCGTGGCGGCGCACCTCCCGGACGGCCTTTTCACCGAAGGGCGCCAGCGGGTCGCGCCCCTCGACGCGGTCCTCGTCGAGGAACCGCGTGCCGTCGCGCCCCAGCACGAGGTCTCCGTGGCGTTCGGACCGCACCACGACGTAGCCGATGCCGGGGTGGGAGACGAGCGCCGCCACCAGCCCCGGGTGTTCGGCGTCGAGCTGCTCCAGGGTCATGCGGCCGGGGAAGCGGGTCAGCCACACCATGGCGAGGTTTCCCGACGCGATCACCACCACGTCGCCCTTCCCCTGGGGGCCGGCACCGGCAGCCGTCTCGACCGAGGAGGAGCTGTCCTCCAGGTGCACCTCGTCGCCCACCGACCGTTCACGCGTCGCCCGTCGGACCGCCTTGGCCGTGAGCCCCTTCTCCTGCCCCACCGACGACAGCAGGGTGTTGGCCGGACCAGCCGTCTCCCCCACCCCGGTGGCCGCGGTGACGGTGCCCTCACGCCCGGCCAGGAGGTCGCGCACCAGCTCCTCCAGGGTCTGGCCGTGCCGCTGTCGGAAGGTCGCCCCCTGGCTCTGTCCGTGGTCGGAGAGCACCACGAACTGGTACGGCCGGGGCGCCTGCTCGGCCGCCGTCTCCAGCACCCCGATCAGGTGGTCGAGCCCGGCCAGGGAGGCCAGCGACTCGGGCCGGGTCGGCCCGGCGTGGTGGGCGATCTCGTCGTAGTCGGTGAAGTCGCAGTAGATGGACGACCGCCCGGCCATCATCTGCTCGACGATCAGGGCGGCATTGACGTCGCGGAGCAGCACGTTGGTCACGGCGCGCAGCAGCACGTAGGACCCGTGCCGGTCGATGCGCGGCTCCACCGAACGACGCCGCTGGCGCCGGCCCTGGTGGCGCTCCTTGACCATCTCGCCCACGGACAGCACCAGAGAGCGCGACAGCCCGTACGGGTTGATGAAGTAGGTGGCGTACCCGCGCGACGGTCCGTGCCGGACGGCCCGGTCGCTCACCGCGCTCATCGTCAGCAGGGTCGTCGAGGCGTCGCCGCTGAAGATGTTCGAGATGCTCGCCCCGTCGTCGGCGAGCAGGCCGTGCCCGTCCGTCAGCCGCTCCTGGATGACCTGCGCGTCGCGGGGGTGGTTGGCCACGAGCAGCCGCCCCGCCTCCTTCTCGTACCAGCGGAAGGCCGGGATCTCGCCGCTGGCGCCGTGCAGGAGCCCGGCCTGGCTGGCCGGGGTGGTCGACGGCAGCTGGACGTGCCAGGTCCTGGGCGTGTGCGTGCCCGAGCGCACCCACCGGCTCAGGGTGGGCAGGTCGCCGCTGCGCAGCGCCCACTGCAGCAGCGGTGCCGACAGCCCGTCGATCTGGACGAAGACCACGCCCGGCACCGTCGTCGGGGTGGCGGCCGCGCGCACGTGCTGTGTCTGCCGGAGCAGGTTGCTGAGGAAGGCGGTGTCGTCACCGGCCGACACCAGCCAGTTGGCCACGTTGACGAGCAGGGAGAACAGCCACGACGCCCAGAACGCGTCCCAGAAGCCGTCGACGGTGATGCCCGGCGCCAGGGTGAGCGCGCCGTAGAAGAGCAGCGCCTCCGCGAAGACGCTGGCCACGAGCACGCCGACCCAGCCGACCACCAGCGCGAGCGAGGTCACCAGCGGGCGCAGGACGGCGGTGAGCACGCCGAGCACGGCGGCCGCCACGAGCACGTCGAGCCGGGCAGCCGCGCTGACCCCCGGCATGACCCAGATGGTCAGCGACAGCAGCAGCCACGACAGGACCAGGCTCGCCAGGAGCCGCCACACCTCGCCCCAGCTGCTCAGCCGGCGGCCGCGCAGCAGGCGCCAGCCGGTCGCCGTGCGCGACGGCCGCGTACGCGCGTGGTTGCTGTCCACGGTCCCGATCGTGACGGTCCTGCAGGGTCCTCACCCCATCCCCCACGGATGAACGCGTCCACGCGGCATACCGCCTCTGCGTCAGCGGGTGCTGCCTGCGGCGGGCTGAGATGCGACTGCCCCGGCGTCGGCTGAGGATGGCAGGACCGCACCCAACGAAAGGATCCTCATGAAGGCCGTCGTCTACCGCGGACCCCACTCCGTCTCCGTCGAGGACGTGGCGGAACCCACCATCGAGGCGCCGACCGACGCGGTCGTGCGCATCACCACCACCAACATCTGCGGCTCGGACCTGCACATGTACGAGGGCCGCACCTCCGTCGAGGAGGGCAAGGTCCTCGGCCACGAGAACATGGGCGTCGTCGAGGAGGTCGGGCCCGGCGTCACCCGCGTCAAGGTCGGCGACCGCGTCTCCGTGCCGTTCAACATCGCCTGCGGCTCCTGCCGCAACTGCACCACCGGCTGGACCTCGTTCTGCACGCGCACCAACCCCACCGAGGGCGTCGACGGCGGCGCCTACGGCTACGCCAACATGGGCCCGTATGCCGGTGGGCAGGCCGAGCTGCTCCGCGTCCCCTTCGCAGACTTCAACCTCCTCGAGCTGCCGGAGGGCGAGGAGTACGAGAACGACTTCACGATGCTCTCGGACATCTTCCCCACCGGCTGGCACGGCGTGGAGCTCTCCGGCTTCCAGCCCGGCGACCGCGTGGCGGTGTTCGGCGGCGGCCCGGTCGGGCTGATGGCCGCGCACAGCGCCATGATCCGCGGCGCGACGGAGGTGTTCGTGGTCGACCAGCAGCCCGACCGCCTGAAGCTGGCGGAGTCGATCGGAGCCACGCCCGTCGACTTCAGCAGGGGCGACCCGGCCGAGCAGCTCCTCGACGCCACGCATGGCATCGGCGTCGACCGAGGGGTGGAGGCCGTCGGCTACCAGGCCCACGACCACAGCGGCGAGGAGCACCCCGAGCTGGTGCTCGACAACCTGGTCAGGAGCGTGCGCACCACCGGTGGCATCGGGGTGGTCGGCGTCTACGTTCCCGAGGACCCCGGCGCCAGGGACGAGGGGGCCAAGGAGGGCAGGATCGGCTGGCAGTACGGCCAGTTCTTCACCAAGGGCCAGAGCATGGGCACCGGGCAGGCGCCGGTGAAGCGCTACAACCGGCAGCTGCGCGACCTCATCATCGCGGGCCGTGCGACGCCGTCGTTCATCGTCTCCCACGAGCTGCCGCTCACCGAGGCGGTGTCCGGCTACCAGCACTTCGACCGTCGCGACGACGGCTGGACCAAGGTCCTGCTGCGCCCCGCCGGCTGACCCACCGACCGCAGAACGCGCCGACCCCGGCCGCCTTCCGGCGGCCGGGGTCGTCGTCGTCAGGTGCGCTTGCGCCCGCCCAGGACGGCCAGCAGGAGGCCCAGCAGGGCGACCAGCGGGCCGACCACGGCCCAGAACGTCACCCCGGTCATGGGACTGCCGCCGACGTAGCCCAGCCCCTGCAGGGTCCACAGGGCACCGACGAGCAGCAGCACGACGCCCAGCGCGAGGGCCAAGCCACGGTTCACGGGGCGAGCGTAGCGCCGTTCAGCTTCTCGAGGTCCTCGGCACTGAGCTCGAGCTCGGCGGCCTGCGCCGAGTCCTGGATGGAGGTGGGCCGTGAGGCACCCGGGATCGGGATGACCACGTCGGCGAGGGAGAGCTCCCACGCCAGGGTGACCTGCTGCGGGCTGACCCCGTGGCGCTTCGCGACCTCGGCGAACTCCGCGTGCTTGGTCCCGAGCTCCGCCGCGTTGGAGATGCCGCCGAGCGGGCTCCACGGCAGGAACGCGATGCCGAGCCCCGCGCAGTGGTCGAGCTCCTCGCGGCTGGAGAGGAAGGCCGGCGAGAACTGGTTCTGCACCGAGACCAGCCGTCCGCCGAGGACCTCGTTGGCCTCGTCGATCTGGGCCACCGAGGCGTTGGAGATGCCGGCGCGCACGATGACGCCCTCCTCCAGCAGCTCCACCAGTGCGCCGACCGACTCGGCGTACGGCACCTTCGGGTCGGGGCGGTGGTACTGGTACAGGCCGATGGCCTCGACCCCGAGCCGCCGTGCGGAGTCCCTGGCCGCCTGCTTGAGGTAGGCCGGGTCACCGTTCTGGGTCCACGAGCCGTCGCCCGGGCGCAGGTGGCCGCCCTTGGTGGCGACCACGACGCCGGAGGTGTCGCCGCCCCACGACCTCAGGGCCTTGGCGATGAGCTCCTCGTTGTGGCCGACCTCGTCGGCGTGCTGGTGGTAGGCGTCCGCGGTGTCGATGAGCGTGACACCGGCGTCCAGGGCGGCGTGGATCGTCGCCACCGAGCGGTCCTCGTCGGGCCGTCCCTCGATCGACATCGGCATGCCGCCGAGGCCGATGCTGCCGACCTTGAGGTCACCGATGATGCGCTGCTTCATGTCTTCACTCCTGTTCGTCGGGTTCGAGGTCGTCGTGAGGGCAAAGTCCGTGGCCGTCCCAGATGTTCCCGATTCTCCCGATCTGTCGCACTTCTTCTGATGTGTCGCGGCCACGCGGCGAGGACCTTTGGCACTCCCCACCGCCGCGTGCCGCGCCGAGCGTGGAGACATGGCGGACGTGGGGAGGACGCCGGGGGGTCGGCGCTTCGGCGTGGCAACCGCGGTCACGGTGGTCGTGGCCGTGGTCATCTCCGCCGCTCTCGCCGTGACGACGCCACCCCGCTCGGGCCCGTACTGCAGCACCGGCTGCCTCACGAGGCCGTGGACCGACGCGGCGTCGTTCGTGCCGCGCGACTACTGGTGGATGTACGCCATGCTCGTACTCCTGCTCGCCGCGGTCGCCCTGGCCGTCACGGTCCACGGCCTGGCCGCCGACGGGCGGGCGATGGCCAGCCACACGGGTGTGCTGCTCGGCACGGCGGCGACGACCCTGCTGGTGGCGGACTACGGCATACAGCTCGCGGTGGTGCAGCCGGCCCTGCTGGCCGGCGAGGGCGGTGACCTCGTGCTGTGGTCGCAGTACAACCCCCACGGGCTCTTCATCGCCCTCGAGGACGTGGGGTATGCCGTGTGGGGCCTGGCGTTCGTGCTGCTGGGCTCGGCGCTGGCCGGCAGGCGCCGAGGGGTGGCAGGCGCCGCCGGGTGGACGCTGCTGGCAGGCGGCGCCCTGACGCTCGTGGCGCTGGTCGCCTGCGCGCTGGCCTACCGGTCCGCGCTGGGGTACCGCTTCGAGGTCACCGCCCTCGCCCTGACGTGGCTGACCCTCGGTGCCTCGGCGGTGCTGGTGGCCGTCGACCTCAGGCGCACCGCGCCGCGCCGCTGACCGGTCAGCCGGGCTGGCCGGTGCTGCGGCGCAGCCGGTCGATGTGCTCGGACGCCTCGGCCTTGCTCAGGTCGGCCGGCAGCTCCTCGCCGGCCTGCCGCGCCAGCGTGTCGAGGTAGCTGCGCTGGGCCGGGGTCATCGGGTCGTCCCCGCTGACCCACTCGCTCGGGTCCTTCTCCAGTGACGCGTCGGCCTGCGGCTCGGAGGCCCCGAGGGTCTCCTGCTGCTCCTCCACCGAGGTGTCCCCCTCGGCCGCCCGGCCGTTGTCCTGCTGCGGAGTCTGCTGAGTCATGACGGCCACGCTATGCCGGGTCGCCGACAGGTGCCTCGTCCAACGACCGGCCCTCGAGTCGGCCGCCCGCCGCCTCCGCCTAGCCTTGGGCGCATGGACCTGGGCCTCGATTTCGGCACCACGCACACCGTCGTCGCCCTCTCGGACCGCGGCAACTACCCCGTCGTGGCGTTCGACGACGAGCTCGGCGACGCGCACGACCACTTCCCGACGGTGGTGGCCGACGACGCGGGCACCCTGGTCTTCGGCTTCGCGGCCCTGGAGGCCGCACGGCGCGGCGCCCCCCTCGTGCGGTCGTTCAAGCGCACCCTGGCCGAGCCGAGCGCCAGCCCCGAGACGGTGCTGCGCGTCGGGAGCCGCGACGTCCGGCTGCTGGAGGTGCTGACCGGCTTCTTCGGCGCGCTGCGTGAGGCGCTGGCGACCGCGTCCAGCGCCCAGGGGATGCTCGACCCCGCCGGCGCGCCCCGCACCGTGCTGGGCGTCCCGGCCCAGGCCAACAGCGCCCAGCGGTTCCTCACCCTGGAGGCGTGCCGCCGGGCCGGCTTCGACGTCGTCGGCATGGTCAACGAGCCGTCCGCGGCCAGCTTCGAGTTCGCCCACCGCCAGGCACGGTCGATCACCTCGCGGCGCAACCTCGTCATCGTCTACGACCTCGGCGGCGGGACCTTCGACGCCTCACTGGTGCAGCTCGAGGGCACGGCGCACGAGGTGCTGGACTCGTTCGGCGTCAACCGGCTGGGCGGTGAGGACTTCGACGAGGTGCTCGCCACGGTCGCGCTCGAGCAGGCGGGGCGGACCCGCCGCCAGCTCTCCGACCGCCAGTGGGCGACGCTGCTCGACGAGTGCCGCGAGGCCAAGGAACGGGTCAGCCCGCAGTCGCGCCGGCTGAGCATCGAGGTGCCGGGCGACGAGGCCGAGGTGGTCACCGTGGCGGTCGACGACTTCTACACCGCCGCAACGCCGCTCGTCGACGCGACCACCGAGGCGATCGAGCCCCTGGTGAGCAGCCTCGGCACGGCCGGCGACGACGCCGCCGACCTCGAGGGGGTTGCCGGCATCTACATCGTGGGCGGCGCGAGCGCCCTTCCCCTGGTGCCACGCCTGCTGCGGGCGCGGTTCGGCCGGCGGGTGCACCGCGCGCCGCTGCCCAGCGCCTCGACCGCCGTGGGCCTGGCCATCGCCGCCGACCGCACCGCCGGGTTCACCCTCCGCGACCGGCTCTCGCGCGGCTTCGGCGTCTTCCGCGAGCGCGAGGGTGGCGCCGCGGTCTCCTTCGACCCCGTGCTCGACCGGTCGCTGCTCACCGCCGAGGTCGTGGGTGCGCCGTCGGACGCCGAACCGGTGGTCGTCACCCGCCGGTACCAGGCCGCCCACAACATCGGCTGGTTCCGCTTCGTGGAGTACTCCGGCGTCGACGACCAGGGCGAGCCGCGCGGCGACCTCGCCCCGGTCGCAGAGATCGTCTTCCCCTTCGACCCGGACCTGCAGGCCCGGTCGACGGCCGGCACCGACCCCGCCTCGGCGGCGGAGGCGCTGCGCGGCACGCCCATCGTGCGGCAGGCCGGGCCGGTCGTCGAGGAGCGCTACACCGTCGACCCGGCGGGCATCGTCTCGGTCACCATCACCGACACGGGCACCGGCTACCGGCAGGAGCACGTGCTCCAGGCGTGAGCTCGGGCCGACCTGGTGGGGCTCGGTCCGGCGCGGGCCGAGCGGTCAGCGGCCGCCGAAGGTGTCCAGCAGCACGGTGCGCTCGGCGTCGGTCAGGTTGGTCGCGATCAGCTTCTTCGACAGACCGTGGAAGCGCTCCCCCAGCCGGTCGAGGTCGCCGGCCTCGGTCACCACGAACAGGGCCGAGGTGCCTTCGGTCACCTCGGTGCGGATGGTCTGGAGCTGCTCCTTGGTGATGCCGGTGTCCTCGGTGGCCTTGGCCAGCGCCCCGATCGCCGCTCCGGCGACGCCACCCACGACGGGCACGAAGAACAAGGCCCCGACCAGGACTCCCCAGAAGGCGCCCAAGCCGGTGCCGCGCACCGTCTCGTCGTGGCTGTGCCTCGTCGTCGGTCGGGCCTCCCCCGGGGGCCAGGACACGACGGCGTGGTCGAGGATCTTCACCATCCCCTCGGAGGCGGCCCGGGTGAGCACCTGGGCGGCGCGGTCCGCGCCGTCCGGGGAATCGAACTTCCACACCGTGAAGGCGGTCATCTGCACTCCTTGCGTCGACGGGCGGCGCCGCCCCCGGTCTGCGTCTCGCACGATACGCCCCGGGAAGCGGGCGGCATACGGCCCTTGGTCCCTGACGCGAAACCACCCGCTCGAGCCATCGGCCGGCGTGGCCGCGGCGCCTAGCCTCGAGGTGAGCGGAGGAGGCAGAGATGGCCGGACTCGAGTCCAAGAGCTTCGACAGTCCCGAGGAGGTGCGTCCCTTCACGGACAAGGGGGCCGCCGAGGTGGTGAGCCTGGCGGACAGCACCGTCCTGCGGGGCCGCTTCGAACCGGGGTGGCGCTGGTCGGAGCACGTCGCCCCGATCGCCGGCACGGAGGTGTGCCAGTCGCCCCACCTCCTCTACGTGCTGTCCGGGCGCATGCACCTGCGCATGGACGACGGCACCGAGGGCGAGGTGGGACCGGGCGATGCGGCCCGGATCGAGCCCGGCCACGATGCCTGGGTCGTGGGCGAGGAGGCTTGTGTGGTGGTCGACTTCGGGGCATCACCGTCCTACGCCCAGCGGCGGTAGCTCCGTTTCGTCGGCAAGACCCCCCAGGGCCACTCGCCGACGTGGGACACGGGCCATCACTTCTTGATTCATTCCAGATAATCGGCAAGACTGCAGGCGTGACCACCACCTCGGACTTCGAGCGCCGGCTGCGTGCCGCGGACCTGCGGGTCACGCGCCCGCGGCTGGCCGTGATGGCCGCGGTGGAGTCCCACCCCCACGCCGACACCGACACGCTGATAGGCGCCGTGCGCGCCGAGCTGCCGACGGTGTCGCACCAGGCCGTCTACGACGTCCTGCGCGCGCTGAGCCTGGCCGGGCTGGTGCGCCGCATCCAGCCGTCCGGCTCCGTGGCCCGCTACGAGTCGCGCGTCGGCGACAACCACCACCACGTGGTGTGCCGTGGGTGCGGAGCCATCGCCGACGTCGACTGCGCCGTCGGCCACACCCCGTGCCTCACCGCCTCGGACGACCACGGCTTCACGGTCGACGAGGCGGAGGTCGTCTACTGGGGCACCTGCCCCGACTGCGCCGCCCAGGCCTGACACCCCCGACCATGACCGCAACGCCAGCCGGAAGGAAGCACGCATGACCCAGAGCCATGACCCCAACGCCCCCGAGAGCCCGCAGGGTGTCGACCGCAAGGCCGAGGGCGGATGCCCCGTCATGCACGACTCCGCGACCGCGCAGGGCAGCGAGAGCGAGAACCCGGTCATCGCTCCCCCCGAGCCGAAGACCGGCGGACGGCCCCACAGCAACCGCGACTGGTGGCCCAACCAGCTGAACCTCCAGGTGCTGCACCAGCACTCCCCGCGCTCCAACCCGATGGGCGAGTCCTTCGACTACAGCGAGGAGTTCAAGAAGCTCGACGTCGAGGCGCTCAAGGCGGACCTCGTCGAGCTCATGACGAGCTCCCAGGACTGGTGGCCGGCCGACTTCGGTCACTACGGCGGCCTGATGATCCGGATGAGCTGGCACTCCGCCGGCACCTACCGCATCGCGGACGGCCGCGGCGGTGGCGGCGACGGCTCCCAGCGCTTCGCCCCCCTCAACAGCTGGCCCGACAACGTCAGCCTCGACAAGGCTCGTCGACTGCTGTGGCCGGTCAAGAAGAAGTACGGCAACAAGATCTCCTGGGCCGACCTCCTGGTGTTCGCCGGCAACGTGGCGCTGGAGTCCATGGGCTTCAAGACCTTCGGCTTCGGCTTCGGCCGTGAGGACATCTACGAGCCCGAGGAGATCTTCTGGGGCCCGGAGGACTCCTGGCTGGGCGACGAGCGCTACAGCGGCGAGCGCGAGCTCACCGGCCCGCTCGGTGCCGTGCAGATGGGTCTCATCTACGTCAACCCCGAGGGCCCCAACGGCAACCCTGACCCGCTGGCCTCGGCCCGCGACATCCGCGAGACGTTCCGCCGCATGGCGATGAACGACGAGGAGACCGTCGCCCTCATCGCCGGTGGGCACACCTTCGGCAAGACCCACGGCGCCGGGCCGGCCGACAACGTCGGCCCCGAGCCCGAGGCCGCCCCGCTCGAGGAGATGGGCCTGGGCTGGAAGTCGACCTACGGCTCCGGCAAGGGTGACGACACCATCACCTCGGGCCTCGAGGTCACCTGGACCTACCACCCGACCCGCTGGGACAACGAGTTCTTCCACATCCTCTACGCCTACGACTGGGAGCTCATGGAGTCGCCCGCCGGGGCGAAGCAGTGGCGCCCGAAGAACGGCGGCGGCTCCGACATGGTGCCCGGTGCCCACGACCCGTCGAAGCGTCGTGAGCCGCGCATGCTGACCTCCGACCTGGCGCTGCGGTTCGACCCGGAGTACGACAAGATCTCGCGCCGCTTCCTCGAGAACCCCGACCAGTTCGCGGAGGCCTTCGCCAAGGCCTGGTACAAGCTGCTGCACCGCGACATGGGCCCGGTCTCCCGCTACCTCGGCCCGTGGGTGCCCGAGCCGCAGATCTGGCAGGACCCGGTGCCGGCGGTCGACCACGAGCTGGCCTCCGACGAGGACGTCGCCGCCCTCGAGGCGAAGGTCCTCGAGTCGGGCCTGACCGTCCAGCAGCTGGTCCGCACCGCGTGGTCGTCGGCCGCGTCGTTCCGCGGCACCGACAAGCGCGGTGGCGCCAACGGCGCCCGCATCCGGCTCGAGCCGCAGCGCAGCTGGGAGTCCAACGAGCCGGCCGAGCTTGCCACCGTGTTGCGGGCGCTCGAGGGCATCCAGCAGGACTTCAACGCCGCGCAGACCGGCGGGAAGAGGATCTCGCTGGCCGACCTCATCGTGCTGGCCGGCGGCGCGGCCGTGGAGAAGGCGGCCCGTGACGCCGGCGTGGAGGTGACCGTGCCGTTCCACCCGGGACGCACCGACGCCTCGCAGGAGGAGACCGACGTCGAGTCGTTCACGGTCCTCGAGCCGCGCGCGGACGGGTTCCGCAACTACCTGCGCGCCGGTGAGAAGCTCCCGCCGGAGACGCTGCTGCTCGACCGGGCCAACATGCTGGCCCTGAGCGCTCCCGAGATGACGGTGCTCGTGGGCGGGATGCGGGCGCTCGGCGCCACCTATGCCGGCTCGCAGCACGGCGTCTTCACCGACCGCCCCGGCGTCCTGAGCAACGACTTCTTCGTCACCCTGCTCGACATGGGCACCGAGTGGAAGGTGTCCAAGGACAGCGAGAACGTCTACGAGGGCCGCGACCGCGCCACCGGCGAGGTCGTGCGCACGGCCACGGCCGTCGACCTCGTCTTCGGCTCGAACTCGCAGCTGCGTGCGCTGGCCGAGGTGTATGCCGCGGACGACGCCGGCGAGAAGTTCGTCCAGGACTTCGTGGACGCCTGGGTGAAGGTCATGGAGCTCGACCGGTTCGACCTGCGCTGACGTCCACCGTCACCTGACGCGCTCGGCGGGCCCCGGTCACCCTCGTGGTGGCCGGGGCCCTTCCGCGTTCCGTCAGGGTCCGTCGTCGCGCTGGGCGTCCACGACGAGGTCGGCGAAGTTGGCGGAGGTCTTGCCGAACTCCCACCACCCGTGGACGTGGGGCTTGACCACCCACATGCTGCGCGCGTAGACGAGCGGGATGCAGCCCACCCGGTCGGCGACCACCATCCGGTCCGCCTGGTGGAACAGCTCCAGCCGTCCTCGGTCGCTGCGCTCCTGCCGGGCCCGCTCGATGACCTCGTCGAAGGGTGCGTGGCTGAAGCCGCCCTCGTTGGTGCGGCTGTCGCTCTGGAACAGCAGGCGCAGGTAGTACTCGGGGTCGGGGTACCCCGGTAGCCAGCCCGTCATCACGATCGGCGCGGCCTCCCACGGCGGACGGAAGCGCAGCAGCTCGACCGGGGTCCAGTCGTAGATCTCCACGTCGAGGCCGAGCGTCTCCCGCCAGGACTCCACGACCGGCGCGACGAGCGACCGGTTCTCCTCGAGCACCGCCAGCCGGAGGGGCCCCGCCGGTCCCGCTCGTGCCAGGTGCTCGCGGGCCAGGTCGGGGTCGAAGCGGAGGGCGATGTCGGGGGTGTGGCCCTGCAGCGCAGGCGGCACGACCCCTCCGGTGGCCACCATCATGTTCACGGGCATGGCTGCGGCGAGCCGCTCACGGTCCACGGCCAGGGCCAGCGCGCGCCGGAGGTCGAGCTTCGAGGTGTCGGGGTGGGAGTGGTCGAACGACAGGTAGCCCGACCACGCCGCCGGCCCCAGGGTCGCGTCGGGGGTGTCGGCCGGCATCAGGTCCGCCAGGCGCGGCGTGTACCGGACCGCGATCACCTCGAGCTCGTCGCGCCGGTACGCCGCCAGCGACCGCTGCGCGGGCGCTCGGCGGAACTCGACCCGTGCCACGTTTCCCCTGCGGGGAGCCTCGCCCTGCCGCCGTTCCAGCACCACCGTGTCGTCGCAGAGCTGCACGACGCGGAAGGCGCCGCTCACCACCTGCTCGACGGTCCAGCTGTCACCGGCCGCCTCGATGGCGTGGCGCGGCTGCGGCCCGCTGTCGGGCCGGTTCATCACGCTCATGAAGTACGGCGCCGGCGCCGCCAGGCGGAACTCGACGGTGCGGTCGTCCAGCGCCCGCACCCCGATCGCAGACGGGTCGTGGGAGCGGCGCAGGTAGTGGTCCTGCCCGTTCTCGAGCACGAAGTAGATGGCGACGGAGGAGCCCGGCGCCTCGGGGTCGAGCACCCGCTTGATGCCGAACTCGACGTCGTGCGCGGTGAGCGGATGGCCATCGGACCAGCGCAGCCCCTCGCGGAGGTGGAACACGTAGCGCAGGCCGTCGTCGGCGATCTCCCAGCGCTCGGCGAGGGACGGCACGATCGTGCGCTCGGGCCAGGCCTCCACCAGCCGGTCGAAGAGCTGCATGCACAGCTGGATGTTGGGCCAGGCGATCGCCGACCTCGGGTCGGGGTCGTTGGGCAGGAAGCTGCCCCCGATCCGCAGGGTCGCGCCACCGTTGTCGCCGATGGGCGCGGGCAAGGGCTCCGGTGCGTCCCAGCGCTCGAAGGCCCGTTGGTAGGCCGCGTTGGACTCGGCGAACCGCAGGCTCATGTGCAGGGCCAGCGCGAGCTTGAAGAGCACCAGCGCGGTCTCCCTGCGCTCGCCCCGACGTTCGAGGATCGGCAGCAGCACCCGGTAGTGGGCGATGGCCTCGTCGAGGGCGTACTCCTGGCGGGCCCGGTCGCCGGCCCGCGTCAGGTGCCGTGCGGCCCGCTCCTCGTCGTCCGCCCCGAGCCAGTGGTGCGCCAGCAGGCCGGCGACCTCGTCCTCCCGGCCGGCGTACCGACGGCCGAGCCACTCGGCCGCCTTGCGGTGCAGCTGGTTGCGCTGGTCCCGCACCAGGGTCCGGTATGCCGCGTCCTGGATGAGCGCGTGCTTGAACCGGAACTCCGGTTCGGGCCAGCGACGCCTCTCCCGGACGAGGTCGAGTCGCTGGAGCTCGGCGAGGGCCGCCCGCACCTCCTCCGGGTCGCGGGGTGCGACGCCCTCGAGCAGCGGCAGGCCGAACCGCCGCCCCAGCACGGCGGCGGCCACCAAGGTCTCGTGGGCGACCGGGTCGAGCCGGTCGATGCGCGCGAGCACGACCTTCTCGACCGAGGCCGGGATCTGCACGGGCACGTCGTGGTCGAACCGCCAGCCGCCCGCTTCGTCGGGGACCAGGGCGCCGGCGTCCGTGAGCGACCGGACGATCTCCTCCAGGAAGAAGGGGTTGCCCTCCGCCGGCTCGAGGATCCTCCGCTCCATGTCGGGTGGCAGGGTCCCGGCTCCCACCAGGGTGTGCAGCAGTGCACGGCCGGCGTCACCGGTGAGGGCGTCGAGGGCGACCTCACGAACCCGGTGCGGCACCTCGCGCCCCACGTCCTCCTTGAGCCGCCAGGAGCCGTGGTCGCGCTCGGGCCGGGCGGTGACCAGCAGCAGGAGTGCCTCGGTGTCGGTGTCGGCGGCGAGCCGCCGGAGCAGCTCCAGCGACGTCGGGTCGGCCCAGTGCACGTCCTCCACGGCGAAGGCCACCGGCCCGTCTGCGGCGAGCCGCGCGGCCCAGGTGCGGACCACCTCGAAGGTGCGGTACTGCAGCGCCTCCGGCGACAGCTCCGCCAGGCGCGCCGCGTCGTCGGGGTCGGGCGTGAGGCCGAGCAGCGCACCGAGGTAGGGGCGGACCGCGGCGGCGTCGTCACCGAACAGGGCGTCGACCTGTCGGCGCAGCGTGACCCGCACCCGGAGCTCCGGCTCGTCGGCGACGACGCCGAGCCACGAGCGGAGCAGGTCGCGCACCGGCCAGTAGGGCAGGGACTCGCCGTAGGACACGCACCGGCCGATGTAGAACCGGGGGCGCCCGCGCGCCGGGTCGCCCGCGAGGAAGGCCGAGCGGATCTCCGCGAGCAGCCTGGTCTTCCCGATGCCCGGCTCGCCGGTCACGAAGAGCACACCGCCACTGCCGTCGAGCACCGCCTCGACGGCAGAGGCACCCACGGCCAGCTCGCGCTCGCGGCCCACCGTGGGAACCTCGACGCCGTCCATGCCGCGCCGGGTCGCCGGCTCGGAAGACACACCGAGCGCCTCGACCGCCGGGAACGGCCTGGCCTTGCCCTTCAGCTCGAGGGCGGCAGGTTCGCCCCACGCGAACGCGTGCAGGGCGAGCCGCTGGGTGTCGACGGCCACCAGCACCGACCCCGGGCGGGCTGCGGCCTGCAGCCGGGCGGCGGTGTTCATGGCGTCGCCGAGGGCGGTGTACTCCACCCGGCCGCCGGCGCCGACGTCCCCCACGACGACGAGCCCGGTGTTGACGCCGACCCGCACGGAGAACCCCTCGATGCCCCAGGCCTGCTCGACCTCGCGGCCGTAGCGGGTGATGTCCTCGACGATGCGCAGGCCGGCCCGCACCGCCCGCTCGGGGTCGTCCTCGTGGGCGACGGGGGCACCGAACAGGGCCAGCACGCCGTCGCCGGCGAGGTCCTTCACGGTGCCGCCGAAGGCCTCGACCGCCGCGATGACGCGGGTGACCGCTTCCTGCAGGACGAGCTTGAGCTCTTCGGGGTCGAGCCGTTCTCCGAGCGGCGTCGAGCCCACCACGTCGGCGAAGAGGGCCGTGACGACGCGGCGCTCCTCGCGGTGAGCGCTCATCCCGGCATGGTCCCACTGCGAGCCTCGGCAGGGAACGCATCGCCGGCGCAGCGCGGCATACGTCCCCTGCCGGGGCACGGGGGTCACACGTGAGCCCAGACGGGGGCCCGGAAAGGGCTCAGACGGGAGCTCGGACGAGGGCTCAGACGGGAGCTCAGACCGGGCGCTGGGCGGGGGCGTTCTCGGCGGTCCGGGCCGGGTCGCGCTCGACGACGGCGCCGAGGGCGTCGTCGACCTTGGCCATCAGCTCGGCCGGGATGGTGACGCCGGACGCCTTGACGTTCTCGCTCACCTGCTCGGGCCGGGAGGCGCCGATGATCGCGGAGGCGACGTTCTCGTTCTGGAGCACCCAGGCCACCGCGAGCTGGGCCATCGACAGCCCCAGCTCGTCGGCCACCGGCTGGAGCAGCTGCACCCCGGTGAGGACGTCGTCGCGCATGAACCGCGAGATCATGTCGGCGCCGCCCTTCTCGTCGGTCGCCCGCGAGCCGGCGGGGGGCTGCTCGCCCGGCTTGTACTTGCCGGTGAGCACGCCCTGGGCGATGGGCGACCAGACGATCTGCGAGACGCCGAGCTCCTTCGAGGTCGGGACGACCTCGCCCTCGATCACGCGCCACAGCATGGAGTACTGCGGCTGGTTGGAGACGAGCTGGAAGCCGAGCTCGCGGCTCAGCTCGACGCCGGCACGGATCTGGTCCGCGGTCCACTCGCTGACGCCGATGTAGAGCGCCTTGCCCTGCCGCACGATGTCGGCGAAGGCCTGCATCGTCTCCTCGAGCGGGGTCTCGGTGTCGTAGCGGTGGGCCTGGTAGAGGTCGACGTAGTCGGTCTGCAGGCGCTGCAGGGAGCCGTTGATCGACTCCATGACGTGCTTGCGCGACAGCCCGGTGTCGTTCTTCCCCTTGGGGCCGGTGGGCCAGTAGACCTTCGTGAAGATCTCCAGCGACTCGCGCCGCTCGCCCTTCAGCGCCTCACCGAGCACCGTCTCCGCGGCGGTGTTGGCGTAGGCGTCGGCCGTGTCGAAGGTCGAGATGCCGGCGTCGAGGGCGGCGCGCACGCACTGGGTCGCGGTGTCGTTCTCCACCTGGGAGCCGTGCGTGAGCCAGTTGCCGTAGGTGATCTCCGAGATCTTGAGGCCGCTGTTTCCGAGGTACCTGAAGTCCATGCTGGACACGGTATGCCGCGTGGCACCGGCCCGCGCTGCGAGCGTGTCAGCGCCTGCCCGGCGAAGGCGGACTCACCCTCAAGGGGCTCTCGAACGAAACTTCGGAGGGCAGGGGTGCCCGGCTGAAGCCCTTGACCAGCAACCAGACCGCCAGGACCAGCTCCTGGAGGAAGATGGGTGCCACGAGGGGCTTGTACCCGGTCACGTCGCTGTCGCTGAAGAGGGCCAGCAGGCAGCCGCACAGCATCAGCAGCACGGCGACGATGCCGAAGACGGACAGCCAGCGCGGCACGAGCCGCGAGCGGAAGAACACGACGTAGTACATCAGCGCGCCCACGCTGAAGGCGAAGACCGCGACGAGGGACGAGTGGCCGCGGACGCTCAGGAGGACGTCGGCCGATGCCTGGGTCGAGGCATCACCGGCGGAGGAAGCTGTGGCGTGCTGCTCACCCAGGGTCAGCAGGGACAGCAGGCTCACCACCCCGACGGTGTAGAAGACCGCTTCGATCGTCCTGAACACCACCGACCCCAGCGCCAGGGCGACGTCGAACTCCTTGAGCAGCGGGTAGAGCGTGATGGCGATGCCGACGCTCGTTCCTGCCGCGACCAGGTACAGCAGCGCGGCGGTGGCCACCTGCCCAGAGTGACCGGCTGCTTCCGCCAGGCGGTCCGACCCGCTGAGGGTGGGGAGCAGCGTTGCGGCCGCGATGGCGGCGAAGGTCGCCACCACGAGGAGCACACCTGTCGTCACGGACGTACGTCGAGTGGATGTCACCCGAACCTCCCTCCGTGGAGTCGGCCCTCCTGCCCCACATCGACCCTGCCGCTGCTCCGCGCACGCGGACAGGGACCTAGGTCGGTAATCCGGCGGCCGCCGGACAGGACGTCAGCAGGTCAGGCAGGACGTCAGCAGGTCAGGCGTGCTCGTCCGGCTCCTCCTGCGCGGGCTGGACCGACCAGCTCGGCGGCTCGTCCTCGCCGGACTCCTCGTCGCGCCCGGCGTCGGCGGAGGTGGGCTGCACCTTGCCCGCTGCGTGGTGCACCGGGGCGTAGACGGTGTACAGCCGCATCGGCTCGTCACCGATGTTGGTGATGTTGTGCCACGTACCGGCCGGCACCATGACGGCCCACCCGTCCTCGACCTCGCGGTCGAAGTCGAGCCGGTCCTTCGCTGGTCCCATCTGCACGCGACCGCGGCCGGCGTCGAGGCGCAGGAACTGGTCGGTCTCCGGGTGCGCCTCCAGGCCGATGTCCTCCCCCACCGGGATCGACATGAGGGTGAGCTGGAGGTACTTCCCCGACCACGCCACGGCGCGGTAGTGGGTGTTCTCCACCGTGGAGGTCTCGAGGTCGAAGCTCTGCGGGTCCGGCCCGATGTCCTTGATGGTCATGCGTCTCCCCCAGTCAGCCCGGGCGTGGTGTCCTACCGGTCGGTGCTCCTCCCGGCTCGTTCCTCCATCCGACTCCCCGGGGCGAGACCGTGTCAAGGAAGGCCAGGGGCGTCGGCTCAGAGCGCGGCCGTGCGACGTGGCGGGAGCGACCAGCTGCGCCAGGGCCGCCGGACCAGCTCCTCCCGAGTTCGCGTGGCCGCGGCATGAAGCACCTCGGCGCGCACGTTGTGCTCGACCTCCCGGTTGAGGCTGGGCAGCACCGCGGCGTCCAGCGTGCCGGTGAGGTGCACGTCGTCCGGGTCGAAGCCCAGGAAGGTGTAGTCGGCGGCGTACAGGTCGTGGATGCGGGCCAGGGTCCGGGCGTCGACCATGTCGACGCCGACGTCGACCGGCGAGTCGTTGTCGTGACCCACCGGGTGGAGGGCAGCCCCCTCGTCGGCGAGCCGGTCGGCAAGCCAGCCGATGGTCTCGCCCAGCCGGTCGGTGCGGCCCACGTGGTCGAAGCGGCTCAGGTCGCGCCGCAGCAGCTCGTGCTGCGAGACCAGGTGCACGTCGCGGTGCACGAGTGCCGGGTTGGCGTGCAGGTGGGCGACGAGCTGGTCGAGGTCGGCGAGCACCTCGTCGACGGAGTCGAACCGCCGCAGTCCCGGCTGGGGCAGGCCGAGCCGGTCACGGTAGTAGGGCGCCCGCACGAGGTACTTGCTCGACCACGTCGTGAGGAGCCGCTCGACGGGGTGGCGCACGACGGTGAAGACGTACCGCAGCCCGGCGTCCATCACCCGGGCGTAGGCCGCGTCGTCCAGCGTCGACACCATGGGGCGACCGCCGGCGTCCCCGTCCCAGATCGTCTGGCTGACCAGCGACTCCTCGCCGAGCGACTCGACGAACCGCCCGGGGAACGGGATGCCCGCGCTGCGGGTGAGCGCGACGTTGAGCGACGTGCCGGCGGCCTTCGGCACGGAGACGTACAACAGTGACCAGCCCGGGTGCAGGAACGCCAGCCCGTTGTAGCTCCGAACCCACTCGCGGAACTCCGCCTGCTCACTCATGGGTCTTTCCTCCTCGTCGTCACCGTGTCGTGCACGGTGGTCTCCCGGTCTTCCTCGCACGGCGGCACCTTGTAGAGCGTCAGCCGTCCGCCGTGCGCCACCGGCTCGAAGCCGGCGGCCTGCGACACGTCCAGCCCCGCGTAGATCCGCTGGCGGCGGTCGTCGCGCCAGAAGGCACTGGGCCCGGCGAGCACGTAGTCCACCTTCAGCGCCCGGGCCGCGGCGCAGGCCGCCGGGTCGGTGCGCACGTCGACGAGTGACGACGCGACGGTGGTCCGCTCGCTCCCCCACGACCCGCTCAGGTGTGGGAACAGCACCTCTCGTCCCCCGACAGCCTCCGCGAGGGCCGAGCCGTTCCAGGGGTTCCCGGCGATCACGGCGCCCGCGGGCACCACGTCGCGCAGCTCGGTGAAGAGCCGCTGCTCGGCGGGACCGGCGAGGGCCGCCTGGCCGTACCACCGCTGCACCACGCCGGCGTTGGCGCCGACCGTGGCTCCCTGCAGGCCCGCCAGACCGGTCGTCGCCAGCACGGCCACGGCAGCCACCAGCGGTGCGCGTCGCGGCCCCCGCACCGGGAGACGGTCGGCAACCCGGTCCGACAGCTCGGCGACGCCGAGGGCGGCCAACGGAACCGCGGTCACGGGCAGCAGCGCGCCGAGGCGGAAGGCGTCGTTGTACCAGGGCCCGGTGAGGGCCTGCGCGAGAGCCGAGTCCGACCCCGCCGCCAGCACGAACAACGCCCCCACGGCGACGTGGCAGCCGAGCAGCCACCGCAGCCGTGGGCGCAGCGCTGCCGACGCCACCCCGAGGAGACTGAGCGCCGCGGCGACGGCGGCCACCGGCAGTCCCCGCGGCGCCACCACGAGACCCTCCCCCACCGCCTGGGCCAGCGACTCCGCCGCCCGCCAGTCGGTGCCCCGGGTGACCGCGAGCAGGCTCGACCGGGTCACCACCCACAACAGGCCGAGGCAACCGAGCAGCCAAGCGACCCACCGGATACCACTCTGGCGCAGGCTGCGTCCGCGCCACGGTCCCCACGCGAGGGCCACCGCGGTGAGCGGCACGGCATACACCGCCGCGGTGACGACCACGTTGGGGTGCGCCAGCCCGAGGGCCGGCGCCGCGCCCAGCACCACCGCGGCGGAGCGACGTCGGCCCGCGACCGGGCGACGCGACAGCCCCACCGCGGAGACCATCGCCGCCAGGACGGGTGGGAGCAGCACGGTTCCCAGGGCGTTGGGCCACACGGTGCCGTAGGACAGGAGCAGGAACGGTGCCGCCCCGAAGGCGCCGGCCAGTAGGCCGCCCGCGACCAGCGCCGGAAGCCGAGGCCCGAGGGCCTGGCGCACCAGGGCGAGGCAGCCGAACGGCCACACCAGCGCCAGCGCGACCGACACGGCCGACGCCGCCACCACCGCCGAGACGCCGGTCTCTGCCACGAGTGCCGTGACCGCGTGCCAGGCGCCGGGGTAGAACGCGCTCTGCCGCTCGGGGCTCGACAGCGTGCCGATGCGCAGGCTCGAGACGCTGCCCGTCTCGAGGGCGCGCTGCACCACGTTGAGGTGGAAGACCGCGTCGTAGGTCTGCGGCACCCGGTCCGGGCTGCCGACACCGGCGACCACGGCCCCCGCACACAGGCCAGCGCCGAGGACCGTTGCGGAAACAGCGGATCCGCGCAGCCAGCGGGGGTCGGCGGCGACCGGCGTCCCGAGCAGGCGGCCCACCCCCCAGCCCACCACTGCCGCCACCACGGTGGCGACCACGACCGGAGCGGCACCCCAGCGCACCCCCGCCAGGTCGGCGCCGACGGCGGCCAGCGCCACCACGGTCACCGACAGCGGCGCAGACGCACCCCAGGCCGGTATGCCGCGCAGCCCGGCCGCCCAGCCGACGACGCCTCCCGGCACGACGAGGACGAGCACCGCGGTCACGACCGCCGGCGCCGCGGAAGCCCAGCTCACCAGCTGGCCCTCAGGGTGGTGACCGCCTCGTCGATGGCGCCGTCGTGGACCAGCCGGCCGCCGGCCAGCACGATGCCACGCGAGCAGAGGCCGGCGACGAGGTCGACGTCATGGCTGACGATGACGAGGGTGCGGCCCTGCGCGGAGAGGAGGCGGATGCGCTCGAGGCACTTGCGCCGGAAGGGCTCGTCCCCGACGGCCAGGATCTCGTCGACGAGAAAGACGTCGGGGTCGGTGTGGACGGCAACGGCGAAGGCCAGCCGCAGGAACATGCCCGAGGAGTAGAACCGCACCTGCGCGTCCAGGAACGGGCCGATGTCGGCGAAGGCGACGATGTCGTCGAACCGCGCACGGATCTCGTCCTCCTCGAGCCCGAGGATGGCTGCGTTGAGGAAGATGTTCTCCCGCCCGGTCAGGTCCGGGTGCAGGCCGGCACCGACCTCGAGCAGCCCGGCGACGCGTCCGCGCACGCCCACCCGCCCCTCGTCCGGGGCCATGACGCCCGCCATCAGCTTCAAGAGGGTGGACTTCCCGGAGCCGTTGTGGCCCAACAGGGCCACCGCCTCACCCTGGCTGACCTCGAAGCCAACCCCGGACAGGGCGGTGAACTCGTCACGCAGGCGCCGCCGCTGGGCCAGCCAGACCAGGCTCTCCTTGAGGGAGTGGGTGTGGCGCAGGCGGAAGTGCTTGTGCACGTCGTCGACGACGACGGCTGTGGGCGCCCCCATCACAGCTCCTGGGCGAAGCGGCCGGTCAGCCGGCGGAAGACCGCCTGGCCGAGGACGAGCACGCCGACGGACAGCACGAACGCCACGACGGTGTCGCGCAGCAGGCCGCTGGGCACCAGGTCGGCGTTCCCGGGCGAGGCGTTGGCCCAGGTGGCACGGTGCATGAGCTCGACGGCGACGGTGAGCGGGTTGGCCTGGTAGAGCCGGTCGAGCCACGAGCCCGTGCCGACCAGGTCGGTGACGCGCCGTGCCGAGTAGAAGACCGGGGAGAGCCAGACGAGCACCATCAGCAGCAGGTCGACGAGGTTCTCCAGGTCGCGGAAGAGCACGTTCAGCGAGCCGAGCAGCAGACCGACCCCCAGCGCGAGCGTGCCCACGAGGACGAGGGAGGCGAGCAGCGCCACCGTGCCGACCGCATCGGGTCGCCACCCGCAGGCGAGGGCCCCCAGACCCAGCACGACGAGCTGGGGCGCCAGGTGGACGGCAGCCACGCAGACCGACGACAGCGGGAACAGCTCGCGGGGCAGGTAGATCTTGCGCACGAGGTCGGCGTTCGCGACCACCGACCGCGTGCTGTTCGACACCGCCTCGCTGAACGTCGACACGACGGCCAGGCCACCGAAGAGGTAGACGGCGTAGTCGCCGATCTCCCGCTGGCGCAGCACCATCCCGAGCGCGACGAAGTAGACCCCGAACTGCACGGCCGGCTTGACGTAGGACCAGCCCAGACCGAGCACCGAGGCGCGGTAGCGGACCCGGAGCTCCTTGCGCACCAGCAGGGACAGCAGGTACCGACGGCCGAGGGCCTCGGCCAGCCGCCCACCGCGTCCGCGGACGACCAGGGGCGGCACGTCGCCCGGCTGGCTCGCCGGCCCACCCGCGCCGAGCCCCGGTGCAGCGGTGTCGCTCACGACGCCGGCGGCGAGGGGAGGTCGAGCGTCTTGCGCCAGCTCTCCTGCCCCACCAGGTCCCCGAGAGCCGACCGGTACCGGCGGGCCAGCACCGGCCACTCGCGCAGCAGCCGCTGGTGGACGGCGACGCTGTCGCGGAGCAGCGCCAGCGCCAGCGAGCGGTCGCGCCGGTGCCAGGAGACACCCGTCCCGTCCGTGGTCGAGACCAGCGCGGACTCCAGCCGGGAGAGGGTCCACCAGCCGGCGTCCGCCGCGGCCACGTGCCGCTGCGGGTGCGCCGACGCCTCCGACCCGACGGGCGTGAGCTGCCGCAGGAGCCCGGTGGCACCGGCCAGGGCCGTGCCGAGCGCGCCTGTCGGCCGCCGTGCGTCGAGCTCACGCTTGCGTGGACGCCCCCGCCGCAGCGCCGGGAACTGTTCCGGGTCAGGGCGTACGTCGGCGTCGGCCTGGCTGGCTCGCAGCGTGCGCACCTCGGCCAGCGTGGTCGACAGGTCGGCGTGCAGCCCCTCAGGGCCGGCGAGCACGTCCTCCAGGGCCCGTTGGCGCAGCAGCGCGGCGGAGTACTGCATGCCCAGCAGGTGCTTGGCCTGGATGGCCAGGCTCTCGCGCACCATGCGGCCGCCGTACCGGAACGGGGAGTGCAGGAGCGCTGCGACGAAGCGGTTGCGCGCGTGGAAGTAGGCCTGCCAGTCGACGCTGTCGTCCTTGTCGGTCCACGGGACGTGCCACACCGCCGCGCCCGGCAGCGAGACGGTGGGGAAGCCCGCCTCGGCGGCGCGCAAGCCGTACTCCGCGTCGTCCCACTTGATGAAGACGGGCAGCGACAGGCCCACCTCACGCAGGACCTCGGTGGGCAGCAGGCACATCCACCAGCCGTTGTAGTCGACGTCGGTGCGCCGGTGTAGCCACGGCGTGGACCGCAGGTTGGACACCGCCAGGTCGTGGCTGTGGTGGGTGGACGGCGCTGCGGACCAACGGAACTGCCACGGGAGCACCACCTCCGCGAAGGCGTGCAGCACCGACCGCTGGTGCATGCTGAACATGTGGCCGCCCACGATGGTGGGCCGCCGGGCGAGGTCGGCGAAGGCGACCGCCCGGGCGATGCCCTCGGGCTCGCACACCACGTCGTCGTCGAGCAGCAGCACGTGGTCGCTCGTCCCCCGGTCGAGCGTCTCGAGCATGGCGCGCGAGAACCCTCCCGATCCCCCGAGGTTGGCCTGGGGCAGCACCCTCAACCTCGGCCCCAGCCGGTCCTGGGCGGCGGGGAAGGCCGGGTCGTCGGCCACGGGCCGGTTGCCCTGGTCGACCACGACGACCTCGTCCAGCACCGAGGTGAGCTGCCCGTCCTGCACGGCGTCGCCCAGCTGTCCCAGCAGGGCGGCGCAGTAGTCCGGACGGTTGAACGTCGTGATGCCGACGGTCACGGTGCCGGGCGTGCGGCCGTGGTCGTCGACGCGCCAGTCGGCCTCGACCAGGGCGAGCTCATCCGCCCCGGCGACGAGGTCGAACCAGTACCAGCCACCGTCACCGAACGGCAGCAGTGGCAGGGGAACCCGGTGCTCGGTGTCGCCAGAGACCACCTCGCTGGCCACCCGCGCCACGGTCCCCCGGGCGTTGGATCGGTAGACGAGCAGGGTCCCCGGCCCGGTGGTCCGCACGGCCAGGGTGACCGTGTCGACGACCGACCACCGACGCCAGTAGCCGGCGGGGAAGGCGTTGAAGTAGGTCGCGAACGACGCCCGCTGCCCCGGTTCGAGCCGGTAGCCGCGTCGGCTCATCACCTGGTCCGGGTGGTGCTCGCTCGCGACGGCCACCACGGGTGCGACCCCGTCGTCCTGTGCGGGTGGCGGCACGTGCTCCCCGTCGACGTAGAGGGGCAGGACGTCCAGGTCGCCATCGGTGGGCAGCACCACGCGGGCCACGACACGCTCAGTCACAGCGCTACCTCCAGCCGCGGCGCGACCCGGCCGAGCAGGTCGTCGAGGTCGTTGTCCACCAGGCGGAGCGCGGAGGCGATCGCCATGTGCATGTCGAGGTACTGGTAGGAGCCGAGCCGGCCGCCGAAGGCCACCTGGTGCCGGGTGCGCTCGGCCTCGACCATGGTGCGGTAGGCCGCGAGGCGCTCCCGGTCGGTGGGCGTGTTCACGGGGTAGTAGGGCTCGTCGCCGGGCTCTGCGAAGCGCGAGTACTCGCGCACGACGACGGTCCGGTCGGTCGGGTAGTCGCGCTCGGGGTGGAAGTGCCGGAACTCCAGGATGCGCGTGTGTGGCACGTCGTCGTCGGCGTAGTTGAGCACCGGGGCACCCTGGAAGTCCCCCACCGGCAGGACCTCCTGGGCGAAGTCGAGGGTCCGCCAGCCCAGGGCGCCGTGGACGTGGTCGAAGTAGCGGTCGACCGGCCCCGTGTAGACCACCGGCACCTGTCCCCGCACCGTGTCGCGCGAGAACGGGTGCCCCGCCTCGAGGAAGTCCGTCTCCAGCCGGACGTCGATGCGCGGGTGGTCGACCATCCTGGTCAGCCACGCGGCATACCCGTCGGTGGGCAGCCCCTCCCACGTGTCGTTGAAGTAGCGGTTGTCGTAGGTGTAGCGCACCGGCAGCCGGCTGATGACCGACGCCGGCAGGCGCGTCGGGTCGGTCTGCCACTGCTTGGCGGTGTAGCCGCGGACGAAGGCCTCGTAGAGGGGGCGCCCGATGAGCGAGATCGCCTTCTCCTCCAGGTTGGCCGGCTCGCCCGCGATCTCGGCCGCCTGCCGGGCGACGAGGTCGCGTGCCTCGGCGGGGCCGAGGGCGCTGCGGAAGAACTGGTTGATGGTGCCCAGGTTGATCGGGAGCGGGTAGACCTCCCCCGCCCGCACCGACCACACCCGGTGGCGGTAGTCGGTGAACGACGTGAAGCGGTTGACGTAGCGCCAGACCCGCTCGTTGGAGGTGTGGAAGAGGTGGGCGCCGTAGCGGTGCACCTCGATGCCGGTCTCCGGCTCCAGCTCGCTCCACGCGTTGCCCCCGAGGTGGTCACGCCGCTCGACGACCACCACGTCCAGTCCGCGCTCGGCGGCCTGCTGGGCGACGGTGAGGCCGAAGAGCCCGGAGCCCACGACGACCAGGTCGGCCCTCATGCCTGCTCCCCCTTCCGCACGTCGCGGTGCACCCCCGGGCGCAGGTCCGGTCGCACCGGTTCCTGCACGGGCAGCCAGTCGAGCGCCCCACCGCGGTGCCCACTCACCGTGAAAGCCCGCCGGTATGCCGCGCGGCGCAGCGAGACGGGCACGACGCGGTACCCACCGCGCACCGCCAGGTTGCGCGCCAGCTCGCGACCGCTGGTGAACCCCTCCCGGTGCAGCCGCCGCTGCAGCCCCAGCTCGGAGCGCAGCAGGCGCAGGCCCCCGCGCCGCTCGTAGGACCCGGCGTCGACGCGGTACATCACCAGCGGCTCCGCCACGTTGGCGACGGCGGCACCGGCCGCGATCATCCGGCTGAACAGCCAGTAGTCCTCCAGCAGCGGCAGGTCGCGGTAGCCGCCTGCCTCGAGTACCGCCGACCGGCGGTAGATGACCGTCGGGTGGTTGAAGGGGCTGCGCAACCGGGCGGCCGCGGCAATGGCCCGCGGCCCCAGGGGCGGCACCCGCAGCCGGTCGTGGCTCGTCGTCGGGCCGGACTCGGCTGTCCCGTCGGAGAACTCGACCATGGCGGAGCCGACCAGGTCAGCCCCTGCCTCGATCACGGGCAGCTGCACGGCGAAACGGTGCGGCAGGCTGATGTCGTCGGCGTCCATCCGCGCGACGACCTCGTGTCGGCAGGCCGAGAGGCCGCACTGCAGCGCCTGCGCGAGGCCGACGTTGTGGTGCAGGCGCAGCCGCCGCACGGGGACCGGGCTGCCCGACTCCAGCCGCTCCAGGGCGGAGGCCAGCTCTGCTGTCACCAGGCCGTCCTGCACCACCACGACCTCGTCCGGCCGGCGGAGCTGGTCGTGAACGGTGCTCTGGAAGGCACGGGTGACGTGTCCGGGGTCATCGCCCCGGTAGACGGGAAGGAGCAGCGAGAAGGGCTCTGGCACAACCGAGAACGTAGGCAGCGTGGGGATACGGACGGTGAACTGGCCGCGACCGGCGGACGTCCTTCAGACAAGGCCCTCGGGGCCCTCGACCTCGTGCGGCGACCGCCGCCCGGCGCCGGACACCCGGGGTTCACCGCCGGGCCACTGTGGCGCCGTCTCCGCCGCCTAGCGTCGGCCGCGTGGACATCACCCAGAGCACCGTCGTGTGCGTGGTCGTCACCCGCGACCGCACGGAGCAGCTGCGCTCCGCCGTGGCCGCCATCAGGGACCAGAGCCGGCGCCCCGACCACCTGGTCGTGGTGGACAACGGGCCGGACCCCGCCGTCGAGGCGGTGGCGGCCCGCAGCGGCATACCCGTCACCTACGTCCCCTCGGCGACGAACCTCGGTGGGGCAGGTGGGTTCGCGCTCGGCATCCTCACCGCACGGGCGCTGGGAGCCGACTGGGTGTGGCTTGCCGACGACGACGGGCGGGCGGCCGACCGGTGGACCCTCGCACGGCTGCTGGTGTGCGCCCACGAGCACCGCCTCGCAGCGGTCTCGCCCCTGGTGGTCGACATCGAGGACCCCGAGCAGCTGGCGTTCCCGTTGCGGCGCGGGCTGCGGTGGGTCCGCCGGCGTGACGAGCTCGGCCCCGAGGTCCTGGTCGACGGCG
This sequence comes from Pedococcus cremeus, assembly GCF_900111375.1. GTDB lineage: Bacteria > Actinomycetota > Actinomycetes > Actinomycetales > Dermatophilaceae > Pedococcus_A > Pedococcus_A cremeus. The sequence goes on along the minus strand of NZ_FOHB01000002.1, from coordinate 290,997 downwards.
TGGCGAACCTCTTCAACGGAGCCCTGTTCTCGGCAGCCGCCCTCGACGCCGTGGGAGTGCCCGACCCCCGCCTCTTCGTCCGTGGTGACGAGGTCGAGGTGCACCGTCGGCTGCGGCGCAGCGGCCTGCGCTTCGGGACGTGTGCACCAGCGCTCTACCTGCACCCGCAGGGTCGGGACGACTGGGCGCCCCTGCTCGGCGGCCGGCTGATGGTGCTGAGCCCGCGCGACGCGACCAAGCGCGAGCGGACCTACCGCAACCTCGGCTACCTGACCGCACAGCCCGGGCTCCGCTGGCGCCGACTCCCCGACGCCTCACGCTACGCCTGGTACTACCTGGCCCAGCGGCACGACTCCGCCGGTTTCCGGGAGTGGTGGCGCTGCACCCGCGAAGGCCGTGGTGAACGCTTTCCCGTTGCCACCCCGCTGCCCTCGTCGACGGCCACCTGCTCAGGCGCCGTCGTCCACGAGCTCACGTCGACCCGCGCCTGCTGAGAGGCGGCCTGTCGTCACACGGCCCGGCACGTCGCTAGGTTGGGGCGGTGACCTCGACCGCACCCGGCTCCGCTCTCCCACAACGCCACCTGTGGATCGACGCCAGTGCGGGCGTCGCGGGCGACATGTTCCTCGGGGCCCTGGTGGACGCCGGTGCGCCGCTCGCCGAGGTGCAGGGCGCCGTCGACGCGGTGCTGCCCGACACGGTGCGGCTCACCGCACAGGAGGTCCGGCGGGCAGGCCTGCGGGCGACCCGGGTCGTCGTCGAGGTGACGCAGCCGGACCAGCCGAGCCGCACCTGGGCCGACATCCGTGAGCTGCTGAGCGAGGCCGACCTGCCGGCCGCCGTGGCGGCCCGGGCGCTCGAGGCGTTCCGCGTGCTGGCCGAGGCGGAGTCACGCACCCACGGCATCGCCCCGTCTGACGTGCACTTCCACGAGGTGGGCGCGTGGGACTCGATCGCCGACGTGGTCGGCACGTGCGCGGCCGTGACGCTGCTCGGCGTCGAGACGGTGACCGCCTCCCCCGTCGCGCTCGGCTCCGGACGCGCGGCAACGGCCCATGGCGAGCTGCCCGTGCCCGTGCCCGCCGTGCTCGAGCTCGCGAGGGGCTGGTCCGTGACAGCGGGCGGCGAGGGTGAGCTGGCCACCCCCACGGGCATGGCTCTCGTCCGGTCGCTGGCCACCGCCTGCGAACCCCTTCCACCGATGGAGGTCGGTGCGGTCGGTGTCGGTGCGGGCGGCAGGGACACCCCGGGGCGCGCCAACGTCGTCCGGGCCGTCATCGGCGCACCGGCCGAGAGGCCGGCGGGCGTGGCCGCTGACGTGGGGGCTGTCGACGGCACGCAGGACCTCCTGGTCCTGGAGGCCAACGTCGACGACCTCGACCCACGTGTCTGGCCCGAGGTCCTGGCGAGCCTGATGTCGGCCGGCGCGGCCGATGCCTGGCTGACGCCGATCCTCATGAAGAAGGGGCGGCCCGCGCACACCCTGTCGGTACTGTGCCGCCCGGTCGACCGCCGGCGGATGTGCGACCTCGTCCTCTCGGCGACCAGCACCTTCGGCGTGCGCGAGCACCCGGTGAGCCGCCTTGCGCTGCAACGGGACTGGCGCTCCGTGACGGTGCACGGACATCCGGTGCGGGTGAAGGTGTCACTGGCCGCCGACGGCACCGTCCGGCACGCCACACCGGAGTTCGAGGACGCGGCAGCCGTGGCACGGGAAATCGGCCTGCCGGTGCGTCAGGTGCTCGACGACGCGGGGGCCGAGGCGCGGTCAGCGGGGATCGCCGTCGGGTCGAGACTTCCGTAGGCGCACCCACACGAGTCCCGGTGCTTGAGGGTCGGGGGCATGACGACGCGTCGGGGAGGCAGCTGGGGGTCGGCCAGGCGAGCCAGCACCATCCGCACGGCTTCCCGGCCGAGGAGCTCGGTGGGCTGGGCCATCGCGGTGAGCCGCGGGTGGAAGACGTCGGCCCACGGGAAGTCGTCGAAGGACACCAGCGCGAGGTCCTCCGGAATCCGCAGGCCCCGCTCGCGCGCCCCCTGCAGCGCGCCGATGGTCATGAGGTTGTTGGCGACGACCACGGCAGTGGGCGGCTTCGGCAGGTCGAGCAGCTCGAGCAGCGCGGCTCGACCGCCCGCCACGTCCGAGCTGCCTGACCGGATGAGGTCGGAGGACGCCCTGATTCCCTTGCTGCGCAGGGCCTGGCGGTACCCCGTGACCCGTTCCTCCGTGGTGACCACGCCGGGGAGACCACTGACCATCCCGATGCGCCGGTGGCCGGCGTCGGCGAGGTGGGAGACCAGCTCTCGCATGGGGCCGACGTTCTCGGTGCCCACCTGGTCGACCGCGGCCTGTGGAACCAGCCGGTCCACCAAGGTGAGGGGAACCCCGGCACGCGCAGCCTGGGCGATGGCCTCGCGTCCGTCGCTGGCAGGCGCCAGGATCACCGCCTCGACCCCCCGCTCGAGGAAGTTGGCGACGACCCGGATCTCGTCCGTCGGCCGGTCGTGGGTGTCGGCCAGGAGCATGGTGAACCCGTGTGCTGCAGCCTCGCTCTCGATGGCCTGGACGACCTCGCCGAAGTAGACGTTGGAGATCGCGGACATGGCGACGCCGATGGTGCGGGCCCCCACGTGCCGGAGGGAACGGGCGGTGTGCTCGGGGACGTAGCCGCACTCGGCGACTGCGGCCATGACCGCCCGCTCGGTGGCTTCGCTGACGACACGGGTCCGGTTGATGACGTGGCTGACCGTCGTCACGGACACACCAGCCACCTTGGCGACGTCGCTCATGGACGCCTTCGGGCTTCGACGTGTCGGCACGACGCAAACGTACACGTTGCGCAACGGGTTGCGGACGCCTTCATCGACGGTCTCAAGGGGTGGCGCAACACGTTGCGCACAATTATGCTCCTACAGGGCCACAGTCGATGCGGGAGCGAGGTCGGTACTCATGGCAGTCGGAACGCGCCAAGAGGTGTACGTGGTTTTCGAGGGCGTCTTCACGCTCGACCCCGGAGCGACGACGGACAACGGCTGGGTCACAGTGCGCACGCCGCCCGGAGCGCGCGTCGAGCTCCCGGTGGAGGCGGTGGCCGAGTGGGACGTGGACACCCCGGTCCGCCCGGACGGCCGCTTGTCTGAGGTGGCTGCACCGTTTCCGAGAGGCATTCGCTGGTGACGGGGACGTCCGTCGACGACCTGGTCGAGCGGCTCCGCACACTGGCGGCGTCTGGGGGCGGCCGGACCATGGTCGGGATCGTCGGGTCGCCAGGGTCCGGCAAGTCGACCCTGGCGACCCTGCTGGCCGAGCGGCTGGTCGACCACGGTGCCGTCGTGGTCCCGTTCGACGGCTTCCACCTCGCCAACGCAGTGCTGGAGAGGCGTGGCCTGCAGGGCCGCAAGGGCGCCATGGAGACCTTCGACCTCGACGGCTACGCCCACCTCCTGCAACGACTCCGGCGGGCGAGCACCACGGTCTACGCGCCCGACTACGACCGATCCATCGAGGAGCCGATCGCGGGGGCCGTGGCGGTTCCACCCAGCAGCCGTGTGGTGATCACCGAGGGCAACTACCTTCTCGCGGACCACCCCGCGGCCGGGCGCGCGCAGCGAGCCCTCGACGCCGTGTGGTACCTCGACCTGGACGAGGACACCCGGACCGAACGGCTGGTGGAGCGGCACATCAGGTTCGGCAAGACACCGGCAGAGGCCAGGGCGTGGGTGGCTGGGTCCGACCAGCGCAACGCCGACCTGGTCGCGAGAACGCGAGAGAGGGCCGACCTGGTCCTGCGGCTGCCCGACAGCCGTTGACGACGAGCCGTAGCCCTGGCGTCACGGCGACGTGGCGGGCGCAGCGATCTGCGCGGCCATGTGCCCGGCTCCGTAGCCGTTGTCGATGTTGACGACGGCGACCCCGGGCGCGCAGCTGTTGAGCATCGTCAGCAGCGGCGCGAGCCCCTCGAAGGCGGCGCCGTAGCCGACCGAGGTGGGCACGGCCACCACCGGCGCCGACACCAGGCCCGCCACCACGCTCGGCAGGGCACCGTCCATGCCGGCCGCGACGATGATGGCCCGCGCGGCGCGCAGCTGCTCGAGCCGTCCGAGCACCCGGTGCAGCCCTGCCACGCCGACGTCGACGACCAGCTCGGCTCGGCGCCCGAGGTGGCGCGCGGTCAGCAGCGCCTCCTCGGCCACCGGCAGGTCGGATGTGCCGGCGGCCAGGACGAGCACCGTGCCACCGGTGGGCTCCGGCGGCTCTGCCGGCCACGCGAGAAGGCGAGCCGTCGCGGCATACTCGGCGTCGGGGAGGGCGGCCAGCACGGCCTTGGCGTGCGCCGACGTGGCCCGCGTGAACAGGGTGCGCACGCCGCGATCCCCGACGGCGGCCGCGATGACACCGACCTGCTCGGGCGTCTTGCCCTCGCAGTAGACGGCCTCGGGGTAACCGCGCCGGTGTCCCCGCTCGAGGTCGAGCTCGGCGATGCCGCGCAACGCCTCCCCCGGCTCCCAGGCGCCGTCAGCCACGGCCGACCGCCACCAGCGGGAGGGTGAAGGCGCCGGACTGGAGCCCGGCGAGGTCGACGGCGACGAAGCGGAACCCCGCCGCCCGCACGGCCTGCTGCACCCGCTCGCGCAGCTCCGGGCCGACGGCACGCACCAGGTCGTCCGCAGTCAGCTCGACGCGGGCGACGTCACCGTGGTGGCGGACCCGGCAGTCGGCGAATCCCAAGGCGTGGAGCGCCTGCTCGGCCGCCTCGACCTGCGCCAGCTTCTCCGGGGTGACCTCCTCGAAGTGTGGGATGCGGGAGGCCAGGCAGGGCGCCGCGGGCTTGTCGGCACAAGGCAGCTCCAGCGCCCGCGCGACCCGCCGCACCGCCGCCTTGTCGAGCCCTGCCTCGGCCAAGGGGCACAGCACCAGGAAGTCGGTGGCGGCCCGAGAGCCGGGCCGGTCAGGTCGCAACACGTCGTCGGCGTTCTCGCCGTAGGCGACGGCGTCGAGCCGGTGCGCGGCGACGACCTCGTCGTCGATCCGGGCGAACAGCTCGGTCTTGCAGTGGAAGCACCGGTCGGGGCCGTTGGCCCGGTATGCCGCGCGGTCACCCTCGTGGGTCTGCACCTCCACGACGGGCGCGCCGATGAACGAGGCGACCGCGTGTGCGGCGGTCCGCTCGGTCGCGGCCAGGCTGGGCGAGACGCCGAGCACCGCGACGACCCGGTCAGACCCCAGCGCCCGTACGGCAAGTGCGAGGAGGGTGGAGGAGTCGACCCCGCCGGAGAAGGCCACGCCGAGCCGGCCGGCCCCCTGCAGCTGCTCCGTCACGGCGTCGACGAGCCGTTGGTCCGCCCCGAACTCGACGTCCACCTGCATGCGCGTCACCTCAGCTGTCCTCGACTGGTCGAGTGACCATTGTCCGCCGCGGGTCGTCGGGTCGCACCACCGCCCGCCCTGTCGCCCCCTCGCCGGTCGCCCTGTCGCCCCCTCGCCGGTCGCCCGGTCGTCCTGTCGTCCTGTCGTGGCCGGCTCAGCGGAGCCGGAACAGGACCTCGCCGGCCTGTGGCACGACGAGGGTGTCGGGGTCTTCCTCGAACGCGGCGACGTCGACCTCCCGCGGATCGAGGTAGTGCAGGTTCGCGGCGCGCACGACGTCCCCCGGGATTCCCGTCGCCAGGGTCACCGTCACCCGAGGGCGCTCACCCTCGACCTCGTCCCAGGTGCCGGCGCCGCGCAGGTGCGTCGAGTGGGCGAGCACGCCCCAGTGCACGTCCTTGAAGCGGTCCCACTGCTTCACGAAGTAGTCGCGCACGTGGTAGCCGACCTCGTTGATCTCCGGGTGCATCGCGGCGATCTGCGTGACGTGGGGCGCGTAGAGGATGACCTCGCCGCCGTCGGCCACCACCGGCTCGAGCTTGTAGAACCCCTTGGCGGCGGTCCAGATGTCCTCGTACTTCTCGGGCATGATCGACAGCACCCGGCGCACCGGCGCATCGAGGTAGCGCACGTGCGTCTGTGCCGAGACGTCGGCCGCGGCAGCCCAGGCCGCCTCGGGCGTGCCGAACGCCAGGGCGTGCAGGTCGCTGCTGCCCGACCGCACCACCAGGCACAGGGCCAGCCGCTCGCTCGGGATCATCGACGCCGCCTCGTTGATGAGCGCGCGCACCGGCGTGATGCCGCGGGTGCCGATGATCTCCGCGCTGGTGATGAGGGCCCCGAGCCAGTGGGAGAGGTCGATGACCTCCTGGCCGGCCACACCGGGGAAGAAGTACTTGTTGCCCCCGGAGAAGCCGACGACCTCGTGCGGGAACACCGGCCCGACGACGAGCGCGACGTCGTGCTCGACCACGTGCCGGTTGAGCCGGACGTCCACGGCCTCGTTCAGCCGGCCCTCCGACAGCTCCTCGATGCGCGAGGCGGGGATCGTGCCGAGGGAGACCAGCGCGTCCGGGTCCCACCACTCGTGGTTGACCACGGCCATGCCTGGGTATGCCGCGTCCAGCCCGCCCTCGGGGCAGCCGACGTGTCGCGCCAGCGCGGCGTCGTCCATCGCGGCGTGGGTGCCCAGCGCGACCAGCACGGTCAGCCGGGTGACCCGCCCGACCAGGGAACCGTGGATCGCCTTGAGCAGCAGCGGGAGCGGACAGGTGCGCGTGCCGTCGGGCACGACGAGGCAGACGCTGCGACCGTCGAGGTCGTGGCCCGAGATGCAGGTCTGCACGAACTCGACGACCTCGGCCTCGGACAGCACCCGGTCGGGGCCGCCGAGACTCTGTGCCTGCGCCGCCTGCTCACCGGCGGTGTGGGGCAGCGTGGCAGGGGTCGTGAGGCTGTCGGTGGTCGCCATGACCGCACCCTAGCTCTCAGGGCTCCATGACCTCCTGGCCCACCGGCCGGTCGGTGGCCGGGTGCTCCACGAGGGCCAGGATGCGGCTGGCCATGAAGCGAGCGGAGCGCACCGGCGTCCCACCGCGGGTCACCTCCGTGACCTCGACGATCCCTCGGCCGGTGTTGATCTCCACACGCCGCCCGTTGCGGGTCGCCACCACCTCGTAGGTCCGGACCTCGCCGCCCGCATCGATGACGATCTCCACCCGGTCACCCCGCACATCCCCACGGTAGTGCGCGGGAGCAGCCGTGACCGGAGAACGTCCTACGGAGGCGCCAGGTCCTGGCTGGCGGTATGCATGGCTCATGCCCGAGCACCCGCTGGACCGCTACCGCAGCAAGCGGGACGCGGCGCGCACCCGCGAGCCGGTGCCGCCGCCCGGGCCCCTGCCACACGGGAAGAACGACGTCTTCGTCGTGCAGGAGCACCACGCCAGCGCGCTGCACTGGGACTTCCGCCTCGAGCGCGACGGGGTGCTCGTCTCCTGGGCGGTGCCGAAGGGGCTCCCGCTCGACCCCCACTCCAACCGGTTGGCCGTGCCGACCGAGGACCACCCCGTCGAGTACGCCGACTTCGAGGGAGACATCGCCGAGGGCGAGTACGGCGGCGGGCGAGTGGTCCTCTGGGACCGCGGGACGTACGAGACCGAGAAGTGGGACGACCACGAGGTCAAGGTCGTCCTGCACGGGTCGCGCGTCGAGGGCCGGTACGTGCTGTTCAGGACCGGCGACCGTGCCTGGATGATGCACCGCGTGAGCCCACCCCCGACGGGCTGGCAGCCGCTGCCCGACCGTGTCGCGCCGATGATGGCCACGTTGCGGGACTCCCTGCCGCCGGATGATGACCAGTGGGGGTTCGAGATGAAGTGGGACGGCGTCCGTGCCGTCGTCTTCGTCGACGGCGGTCGCCCGCGGGCCGTGTCCCGCAACGATATCGACATCACGGCTAGCTATCCCGAGCTGCGCGCCATGGCGGAGGCGATGGGGGCGACGCAGGCCGTGATGGACGGGGAGCTCGTGGCGCTGGACGAGTCCGGTCGGCCGAGCTTCGAGCGGCTGCAGGCTCGCATGCACGTGCAGGGAGAGGCCCGGGTCCGCCGGCTGATGGGCTCGGTGCCGGTCACCTTCCTCGTCTTCGACCTGCTGCACCTCGACGGCCGGTCGACCCTCGACCTCCCCTACCGCCGGCGTCGTGAGCTGCTCGACTCGCTGGACCTCAACGGGCCGTCGTGGCGCACGCCGCCCGCCTGGTTCGGCGACGGGCCGTCGGTGCTGGCGGCCTCGACGGAGCAGGGGCTCGAGGGCGTGGTGGCCAAACGGCTCGACTCGGTCTACCGCCCGGGACGACGCGCCGACACCTGGGTGAAGGTCAAGAACCTCCGGACCCAGGAGGTCGTCGTGGGCGGGTGGAAGCCCGGGGAGGGCCGCAGGGAGGGCAGCATCGGTTCCCTGCTGCTCGGCATACCGAGTGACGACGGGCTGCGGTATGCCGGCAAGGTCGGCACGGGGTTCACCCAGTCCTCCCTGCGGGAGCTGCACCGCCTGCTCGCCCCCTTGGAGGTGGGCACGACTCCGTTCACGGGAACCGTCCCGGCCGCGGACGCGCGACAGGCGCACTGGGTCTCCCCCGAGGTGGTCGGCGAGGTCCGCTTCGCCGAGTGGACCCGCGACGGCCGGCTGCGCCACCCGGCGTGGCGCGACCTGCGGCCCGACAAGTCCGCCCGAGACGTCGTCCGCGAGAGCTGACCCGCGGTCAGGAGAGGGCGGCCCGCACCAGCTCGACGACCTTCTTCTCGACCTCGGGGCTCCAGCCGGTGAGCGCGTACGACACGGGCCAGATGTCGCCGTCGTCGAGGTTGGCCTGGTCCTGGAAGCCCAGGGTCGAGTAGCGGTAGCTGAACTTGCCGGAGTCCTGGAAGAACACGACGACCTTGCCGGCCTCGTTGGCGTACGCGGGCATGCCGTACCAGGTCTTGGGGTCGAGCTGGGGCGCCGTCGCGGTCACCGTCGCGTGGACGCGCTCGGCCAGTGCGCGGTCGTCCGGTGCCATCTTCGCGATCGCCTCGAGCACGGCGTCGATCCCGTCAGCCCTCTTGGCGCCCTTCTTCCCCTCCGCGCGCAGCTCGGCCGCGCGCTCCTTCATGGCGGCCCGCTCGGCCGCGCTGAACCCGTCGGTCGCCGTGGTGCTCTTGGTGCTCATGCTGCTCGCCTCTCGTTCGTCGGGCCGGCACCCTGCCGACCTCCTGGTTGAACGCTAGGGCCGCGAGCACCCCTGTCGCTTCTCGATTCCTGATCGACTCGGGCGGCAGAGAAGGGGAAGGGCAGAAAAAAGGAAGGTCCGCACAGCGGTCCCTTCCGTTTCCAAGGTATAGCGCAGTGGGGGTCTTGCGGCAAGGCCCCGGTGGTGCCGCAGAATCACCGGCCGAGACCAGATCGGAGCTGATGGCGTGACCCCGCTGACGACCAGTGCGTTCGACCTCCCTGACCACCTCTCCCCCAAGGCCGACCCCGACCTCATCGCCGTGGACGAGCAGCACCTCGCTGCTGTCGCCGCGTGCCTGGAGGAGACCGTCGCAGACCTGACCGCTCGGCTGGACACCGCGCGCAGGATGCCCACCCGTCCGGGCCAGGAGGCGCTCGAGCGCGACCTCGACGTGCACCGCCTCGGCGCGCGGCTGCGCCTGTTGCGCCGCTTCGGGATCGACCTGTGCCTGGGGCGCATGGTGGGCACGGAGGATGCCGACCCGGTGTATGTCGGGCGGCTCGGCCTCACCGACAGCACCGGCCGCCGGCTGCTGCTGGACTGGCGCTCCCCCGCGGCCGAGCCGTTCTTCGCCGCCACCCACGCCAACCCGATGGGCCTGGCCAGCCGGCGCCGCTACCGCTGGACCGGTGGCCGGGTCACCGACTACTGGGACGAGGTCTTCACGCCGGAGGGCCTGGAGGGGCACGCCGCCCTCGACGACCAGTCGGCCTTCATCGCGAGCCTCGGCAGCAACCGGTCGGACCGGATGCGCGACGTGCTGGCGACCATCGCCGCCGACCAGGACGCCATCATCCGGGCCGGGTCGCGTGGCGCCCTCGTCGTCGACGGCGGGCCCGGCACGGGCAAGACGGTGGTCGCGCTGCACCGCGCGGCATACCTGCTCTATGCCGACCCGCGGCTCGGCCACCACCGGGGCGACGTGCTCGTCGTCGGCCCGCACGAGCCCTACCTCGCCTACGTCTCGGACGTGCTGCCCAGCCTCGGCGAGGAGGGCGTGCAGACGTGCACCGTGCGCGACCTCGTCCCGGAGGGCGCCACGGCGGCACCGGAGCGCGACCCGCACGTGGCCCGGCTGAAGTCGTCGGCGGGGTGGGCGACCGCGATCGAGACCGCCGTCAGGTTCTACGAGGAGGCGCCCACGGCGGGGGTCACGGTCAGCACCCCGTGGACCGACGTGTGGCTGGGCCCTGAGGACTGGGCGACCGCCTTCGACGCCCCGAGCCTCGGCACGCCGCACAACGAGGCGCGTGACGACGTCTGGGAGGAGCTGGTGGCCATCGTCACGGACCAGCACGACGACGACGTCCCTGCCGACCAGCTGCGGAAGTCGCTGCGGCAGGACGAGGAGCTGGTCGCCGCGTTCAACCGGGCGTGGCCCCTCATCGACGCGGCGGACCTGGTCGGCGACCTCTGGTCGGTGCCGGCCTTCCTGCGCCTGTGCGCGCCGTGGCTGGGCCGCCACGAGGTCCGGGCCCTGCAGCGGGAGGACGCACAGGGCTGGACGGTGTCCGACCTGCCGCTGCTGGACCTGGCGCGCCAGCGGCTCGGCGACCCGGAGACGTCGCGACGTCGACGGCGCCGGGAGGCGGCGCTGGCCGCCGAGCGGGAGGAGATGGACCGGGTCGTCGACCACCTCATCGCCACGGACGACTCGGAGATGCACGTGATGTCGATGCTGCGTGGCGCCGACCTGCGCGGGGCCCTGGTCGACGAGGCGGCCTCACCCGCCGCCGACCCCGACCTCCTGGCCGGGCCGTTCGCCCACGTCGTGGTCGACGAGGCGCAGGAGCTCACCGACGCCGAGTGGCAGATGCTGCAGCTCCGCTGTCCCTCGCGCAGCTTCACGGTCGTCGGTGACCGCGCCCAGGCCCGGCACGGCTTCGTCGAGTCGTGGGAGGAACGGCTGACACGCGTGGGGCTTGACCGGGCCACCCTGGCCTCGCTCAGCGTCAACTACCGCACCCCCGCGGAGGTCATGGCGGAGGCGGAGCCGGTCATCCGCGCCGTGCTGCCGGACGCCAACGTGCCGACCTCCGTCCGCAGCACCGGGGTCCCGGTCGTCCACGGCAGCATCTCCCAGCTCGGGTCGGTGCTCGACACGTGGCTCGACGCGCACGCGGAGGGCACCGCCTGCGTGATCGCTGCCGGTCACGGCGGCGGCGGACTCGGTGACGTCGTGGCTGAGGCGGTGCGGGCGCGGCCCCGGGTGCGCTCGCTGACACCGGAGCTGGCCAAGGGCCTCGAGTTCGACCTGGTCGTGCTCGTCGACCCGCAGTCCTTCGGTGAGGGCATCGAGGGGGCCGTCGACCACTACGTGGCCATGACGCGGACCACCCGGGAGCTGGTCGTGCTGACCGCCTAGGGTGCACCCCATGACCGACGCGACAGCACCGGCCACCCCGCACCCCACGCCGGTGTTCTTCCTCGCGGGCGGCACCGGCATCTCGGCCGAGACCCTCGGCAACATGATGCTGCAGCAGTTCCCGACGGTGTCCTTCCTCCGCCGCAAGATCCCCTTCATCACCACGGCCGAGCGCGCCCGCGAGGTCGTCGCCCAGCTCGACGCCACCAAGACGGACGCCGTCACGCCGCTGGTGTTCTCCACGGTCGCCGATGAGGACGTCCGCTCCGAGCTGCAGAAGACGGAGTGCGCCTTCATCGACCTCTTCGGCACCCACCTCGACACCATCGAGCGGATCCTGCACGTCAACGCCGCCCACCACGTCGGCGCGCTGCACGGTGTGGGTGACCTGCGGCGCTACGAGGCGCGGATGAAGGCGATCGACTTCGCCATGGAGCACGACGACGGCCAGAGCCTGCGCAACCTCGAGCAGGCCGAGCTCATCCTCATCGCCCCCTCGCGCTGCGGGAAGACCCCGACGTCGATGTACCTCGCGCTCCAGCACGGCATCAAGGTCGCCAACTACCCGCTGGTGGAGGAGGACTTCGACCACTCCGAGCTCCCCCGCCCGGTGCGGCCCTACCAGTCCAAGTGCTTCGGGCTCCTCTCCACCCCGGCACGGCTCAGCCAGGTGCGCGGCGAGCGGCGACCGGGCTCGGCCTACGCCACCCTCGCCCAGTGCTCCTACGAGCTTCGCCGGGCCGAGAGCCTGTACCGCTCGCACCGCATCCCCTCCATCAACTCGGCCTCGATGTCGGTGGAGGAGATGGCTGCTGTCATCATGCAGAGCGCCCGCCTCAACAACGTGCAGTAACAGCCCGCAGTGACCGTCACAACGCAGTGACGGCGAACGAAAGGACGCCCATGAGCGCCAACGTCGTGTGGTTCAAGGACCTCGGACTCGGTGACGTCGAGTCGGTCGGGGGCAAGAACGCCTCCCTCGGCGAGATGGTCCAGCACCTCTCCGCAGCCGGGGTGTCCGTGCCGGACGGGTTCGCCACCACCGCCGACGCCTACCGGCGCTTCCTGGCGAAGGACGGGCTGGCCGACCGCATCAACGCGATGCTGGCCGACCTCGACGTCGACGACGTGCGCCGCCTCGCCGAGGTGGGCCACGAGATCCGCGACGCGGTGGAGGCACAGGCCTTCCCGGCCGACCTCGAGGAGGAGATCCGCGCCGCATACGAGACGCTCGTCGGCGACGCCGGCGAGGAGGTGAGCTGGGCGGTGCGCTCGAGTGCCACGGCGGAGGACCTCCCCGACGCCTCGTTCGCCGGCCAGCAGGAGACCTTCCTCAACATCCGCGGCATCGACAACATCCTGCACGCCATCAAGCTGGTCTTCGCGTCGCTCTACAACGACCGCGCGATCGCCTACCGCGTGCACAGCAACTTCGACCACTCGCTGGTCGCGCTCTCGGCCGGGATCCAGCGGATGGTGCGCTCCGACATCGGCGCCTCCGGTGTCATGTTCACCATCGACACCGAGTCCGGTTTCCCGGACGCGGTGTTCGTCACGAGCAGCTACGGGCTCGGCGAGGCGGTCGTGCAGGGGGCGGTGAACCCCGACGAGTTCTACGTCTACAAGCCCGCCCTGCGCGAGGGGCGTCCCGCGATCCTCAAGCGCGGCCTGGGCAGCAAGGCGACCAAGATGGTCTACACCGAAGACGCCAGCGTGGGCCGCACCACCGAGTTCGTGCCGGTCGACGAGGCCGAGCAGGTCCGGCTGAGCCTGACCGACAACGAGGTGACCGAGCTCGCGCGGCACGCCCTCAAGATCGAGGAGCACTACGGCCGCCCCATGGACATCGAGTGGGGCAGGGACGGCGTCGACGGCAGGCTCTACATCCTCCAGGCGCGCCCCGAGACCGTGAAGTCACGCGCGAGCGGGTCCACGCTGCAACGGTTCAGGATGAACGAGCGCGGCCCGGTCGTCGCGGAGGGACGCGCGATCGGCCAGAAGATCGGCGCCGGCGCGGTGCGCCTGATGACCTCGATCGACGCCATGCACGAGTTCCAGCCCGGTGAGGTGCTCGTCGCCGACATGACCGACCCCGACTGGGAGCCGATCATGAAGCGCGCCAGCGCCATCGTCACCAACCGGGGTGGGCGCACCTGCCACGCGGCCATCATCGCCCGCGAGCTCGGCATCCCGGCCGTCGTCGGCACCGCCAGCGCCACGAGGGACCTGAAGGAGGGGCAGGAGGTCACCGTCTCGTGCGCCGAGGGCGACACCGGGTTCGTCTACGACGGCAAGCGCGACTTCTCCGTGTCCGAGACCTCGCTCGAGGACATGCCCGAGGTGCCAGTCAAGATCATGATGAACGTCGGCACCCCGGAGCAGGCGTTCGAGTTCTCCCGCCTGCCCAACAAGGGAATCGGCCTTGCGCGGCTCGAGTTCATCATCAACCGCCAGATCGGCATCCACCCCCGGGCACTGCTGGAGCTCGACGACCAGGAGCCGTCGGTCAAGGCCGAGATCGAGCGGCTCATCACCGCCTACGACTCTCCCCGCGACTTCTTCGTCCAGCGGCTCAGCGAGGGAGTCGCCATGCTGGCGGCCGCCTTCGCGCCCGAGCCGGTGATCGTGCGGATGTCGGACTTCAAGTCGAACGAGTATGCCGGGCTGCTGGGTGGCGAGCGGTACGAGCCGCACGAGGAGAACCCGATGCTCGGCTACCGCGGCGCCTCGCGGTACCTGTCGGCCGACTTCGCCGAGTGCTTCGCCATGGAGTGCGAGGCCCTTCGGCACGTGCGCGACGAGATGGGGCTCACCAACGTCAAGGTGATGATCCCGTTCGTGCGCACGGTCGCCGAGGCCGAGGGCGTCATCGACCTGCTCGGGCAGCACGGCCTGCGGCGCGGCGAGAACGACCTGCAGGTCGTCATGATGTGCGAGCTGCCGTCCAACGCGGTCAACGCCGACGAGTTCCTCCAGCACTTCGACGGGTTCTCGATCGGCTCCAACGACATGACGCAGCTGACGCTGGGACTCGACCGCGACTCCTCGCTGGTGGCCGGCTCGTTCGACGAGCGCGACCCCGCGGTGAAGAAGATGCTCTCGATGGCCATCAAGGCGTGCCGCGAGCAGGGGAAGTACGTCGGCATCTGCGGGCAGGGGCCCTCGGACCACCCCGACCTCGCCGAGTGGCTGCTCGACGAGGGCATCGAGTCGATGTCGCTCAACCCCGACACCGTCGTCGACACGTGGCTGCGCTTGGCCAAGCACGCCGGCTGAGCCACCGAGGGGTGCCGGACGGCTGCCACCCGCCGCGGCGTGGGCGCCATCCGGCACCCTTCGGCTCAGCCCGACAGCATCCAGTCGACGGCCTGCTCGGCGTGGACGGCGGTGGTGTCGTAGAGCGGCACCGGTGAGTCGCCGTCACCGACGAGCAGCCCGATCTCGGTGCAGCCGAGGATGACCGCCTCGGCCCCGCGCTGCGCCAGGCTCGCCATCACCTCGCGGTACCGCTCGCGCGACTGGTCGCGCACGACGTCGAGGCACAGCTCGTCGTAGATGATCCGGTGCACGTCGGCGCGCTCCTCCTCGTCGGGCACGAGCACGTCGAGCCCGTGCTCGCGCAGCCGGCCGACGTAGAAGTCCTGCTCCATCGTGAAGGCGGTGGCCAGGAGCCCGACGGTGCCGCGCCCGTCGGCGAGCACCCGCGCCGCAGTGGCGTCGGCGATGTGCAGCAACGGTATGCCGCTCGCGGCCTCCACCTCGTCGGCCACCTTGTGCATGGTGTTGGTGGCGAGCAGCAGGCCCTCCGCTCCCCCGCGCTGGAGACCGCGGGCGGCCTCGGCCAGCACGGCTGCGGTGCCCCGCCAGTCGCCGTCGTGCTGCATCGCTGCGACCGGGCCGAAGTCGACGCTGTGCAGCAGCAGCCGCGCCGAGTGCAGGCCGCCCAGCCGGGCAGCCACACCCTGGTTGAGCAGGCGGTAGTACTCCGCCGTGCTCGTCCAGCTCATCCCGCCCAGCACCCCGAGGAGCCTCATCGGGCCACCGTAGCCCGGTTGCTGCGGACAGCGGTCGCAGTCGGGTTGGTGGCGGTCCCGGTCGCACGGGCCGCCATCACCTCGTCGAGCTCGGCGGCGTCCTTGCCCACGAAGCCGAGCAGCGCCGAGCCGCGGCAGGTCTGCCACGGCAGGCCGATGAAGTAGAGGCCAGGCACCTCCGTCACGCCGCGTTGGTGGCGCACCTCGCCGTCGACGACGACACCCGGGACGTGCAGCCACGAGTAGTCGGACCGGTACCCGGTGGCCCAGAGCACGGCATCCACGTCCAGCGTGCTGCCGTCGGCGAAGCGGGCGGTGCGTCCCGCGAGGCCGGTGAGCCGCGGACGGAAGCCGATGCCGCGGCGACGAAGCGCGGAGGACCTCGTTCCGATCACGATGTCGCCGCGGGACCGCAGCCGCCGCGCGACCCGGCTGTGGGCCGGCAGGGTGAAGAAGCCGGTCTTCGACAGCCAGAAGAACAGGTCTCGGCGGGCGACCCGCTGCGGCAGCTCCGTCGGCTGGGATCCGACGGCCACCGTGACGGTGCGGCTCGAGGCGAGCTCGGCGGCGATCTGCAGCCCGGAGTTGGCCGCGCCGACGACGAGCACGTGCCCGCCTGCGGGGAGCTGCCCGGGGTTGCGGTAGTCGGCGCTGTGCAGCTGGGTGACCTGCGCGTCGAGCCGCGTGGCGACCTCGGGCATGCGGGGCACCTGGAAGGGGCCGGTTGCCACCACGACCTGCGCGGCACGCAGCGTTCCCTTCGGTGTCGTGACCACGAACCCGCCGTCCCCCTCGCGGTGGACGCGCAGCACGGGCGTGTCCACCATCACGGGCAGGGCGAAGTGGTTGGCGTAGGCGGCCAGGTAGTCGGCGACGTCGTCCTTGCCGGGGTGGGTGTCCGGGGGCGCCGGGAACGCGAGGCCGGGCAGGGAGTCGTACTGCGCCGGGCTGAACAGCCGGAGCGAGTCCCAGCGGGACCGCCAGGAGTGGCCGACCTCCGGACCGGCCTCGATTATGGCGAAGCTGCTGCCGCGGCGGGCCAGGTGGTGGCCGAGCGCGAGGCCGGCCTGCCCGGCGCCGATGACGACGACGTCGAACGGGTCGAGTGGGTCGAGCGGGTCGCGGCGGAAGAGAGGGCTGGTGGACATCAGGTTCTCCTGTGGGGCTGGGTGAGGTGGGTGACGGCGGCGGTCAGACGAGGCCGATGGTGAGGAGCGAGGCCGCCACGGTGAGGTCGGTGGCCAGGCAGGCCTCGGCATACCAACGGGGCACGACCTTGTCGGCGCGGTGGTGGGCCACGTCCCAGAGCGCGTGGGCCAGCCAGCCGGCCGCCATGACGTGGGCCGCGGACGACGGGTCGACGGCGACGACCGCTAGCGCCACGGCACCGAAGGCCAGCACCCCGGCGGTCTCTGCCGTCAGCCAGCGTCGCTCGCCGAGGTCACCCCGCGCGGTGCCCCAGCTGAGGTAGACGACCTCAGCGGTCAGCACCCACCACGCACCGACCCAGGGACGGGCGGGCTCGGGCAGAAGCGTCATGGCGGCGACACTGGCGACGGCCAGGACCAGGCCGACGCCGGTGGGCCAGCGCCGGAGGAGCCACGGTCGCCGCGTCGAGGGTTGCGCCGGCTCGCACGCCGCGGTGGTCGCGGTGGTCGCGGTGGTCGCGGTAGCAAGCAGAGGGGTGGCGGTTCCGGGAGTGGTGGTGGCCATGGTGTCTCCTTCGTCCGAGCGCGTCTGCAACGGACGCTAGGAGTCGGCGGACCGGCTCACGCCGGGTAAACCGCCGGGATGTGCGGCGGCACGACCGTGGTGGGGCTCAGAGCTCCAGGGCGAGGGCGGTGAGCTCGGCACGCGAGGAGACGCCGAGCTTGCTGAAGACGTTGCGCAGGTGGAAGTCGATGGTGCGCGGGCTGACGAACAGCCGGGCGGCGGCATCCTTGTTGGACAGGCCCTGTCGGACCAGGGCGGCCACCTGCCGTTCCTGCGCGGTCAGGTCGGTGGCGGTGGAGACGTCGCGTCGGCGTGCCGTCTCCCCCGACGCCCGCAGCTCCTGGGCGGCGCGCTCCGCCAACGGCGCGGCACCGAGCTCCTCGAAGGTTGCCAGCGCAGCGCGCAGGTGCTCCCGTGCGTCGACCCGGCGGCGAGCGCGACGCAGCCACTCCCCGAACGCGAGCTCGGTCCTGGCGCGGTTGGGCACGCGTGGCGAGTGGACGTGCGCGGCCAGCGCCCGCCGGAAGTGCTCCTCGGCGTCGTTGCCCACCGCGACCACGGCGCGCCCGTGCTCGACGAGAGCCGTCGCGGCCGCGGTCCCCACCCCCGCCGCGAAGACCGTCAGCTCGTCCAGCCACTCCTGCGCGATGTCGGTCCGGCCGCTGCGGACGGCGGCGTCGAAGAGGTCCGGAGCGGCCATCCGTCGGACCCACGGACCCTGCACCTGGTTCAGGTGGTGCAGCGCGGTGTCCGGCTGGTCCGCGGCGCGCAGGGCACGCGCCCACTGCATGAGGTCGAGGACGATGCTGTCGGTGATCCCGACCCGGTGCCGCTCCCGGATCTCGGCGACCTCGTCCAGGTGGAGGTCCGCGCCCTCGTCCCCCCGCAAGGCCTCCACGAGGGCCAGCTCCACCGTGGGAAGTGCGGTCATGCCGAGGTGGCCGGTGCTCGAGGCCAGCGGCAGCGCCTCGGCAGCGGCGGCCGCCGCCGTGGACCAGGCGCCGGTCGAGACCTGCGTGTAGACGCCGCGGGTCAGGGCGTGCTCGACCATGGTGAGCGCACCCGACCGCCGGGCGGCGGTGAGCTGTTCCTCGTGCAGCCGCAGGCAGCGCTCGTCGTCGTCCACGAGCCACGCGGCGACACCGAGGTTCGGCTGGAGCACGTGGTCGTCGACCGGGTCCGCGTCGGTCAGCTCGAACGCCTCATGGAACGAGGCCGAGGCCGTCGCCCAGTCGCGGTCTGACACCGCGACGAAACCGCGCCGCAGCGCGTCTGCTGCACGGGCGCGGGGGCCGGCGTCCGCGGATCCCGGCCCGACCAGGGTGGTCGGGTCGACCGGGCGGGGGGACCGGGCGCCGAACGCCGACAGGGACGCCGCCAGCATCGCCAGCTGCTGAGCCATCTCCTCGTCGACCTCGGCGGCCACCTGCGCCGCCTGAAGGATGAGGTCGTAGCCGTCGTTGAGCGAGCGGGTGTTCCACGCGATCTGGCCCTGCAGGGTGAGCAGCCGGGCGCGCAGGACCGGCTCGGTCACGTGCGGCGCCGCAGCCCCTGCCAGCGCCACGGCCCTCGACGGGTGCGCGCCAAGCCAGGCTGACGAGGCGGCCAGGTAGAGGCGTCGTCCGCGGTCCTCTCCGCTCTCGGTGAGCTCAGCCGCTCGCGACCAGGCGGCTGCGGCTGCCTCGTGCCCGCCACGGCTGGCAGCCCGCTCGGCGACACCGTCGAGCGCGGACACCACGTGCACGTCGGGCCGGTCGGCGGTGGCCGCCAGGTGCCAGGCGCGCCGGTCGGCGTCGTCGTGCAGCGCCTCGGCCAGCGCACGGTGGGCCGCGCGCCGCCCGGCGCTCGTGGCAGCCCGGTAGACGGCCGAGCGGACCAGGGGGTGGTAGAGCGAGACCACGACGCCGTCCACGCTCAGCAGCCCCGCCCGTTCCGCCGCGTCGAGCGCCTCCTCACCCGCCTCGAGCCGGTCGGCGGCGTCGCGGACGACGGTGAGGCGGCCGGTGTCGTCGGCCGCCGCGACCAGCAGCAACCGCTGCGCGTCGTCGGGCAGCCGCCGGTAGCGGTCGAGGAAGGCACGCTCCACGCCGCCGGTCAGCGGCAGCGGGGTCGGCAGGGGCACGCGGCCGGCGAGCTGGTCCCCGCTCAACGCCGAGGACAGCTCGACCAGGGCCAGGGGGTTCCCGGCGGTCGCCTCCACCAGGTGGTCCCGTACCGCCGGGTCGATCGACGCGTCGGCTCGCGCTGCCAGCAGGGCATCGGCATCCGGTCCGGACACGCCACCGAGCAGCACCGTGGGCAGGTCCGGCGCGTCGAAACGACGGTCGTCGCCCTCCCGCGCGGCGAACAGGAGCACGACGTGCTCGGCCTCCAGGCGGCGGGCGGCGAAGAGCAGCGCCGCCGCAGACGCGTCGTCGAGCCAGTGGGCGTCGTCGACGACCGCGACCACCGGCGAATCCTCGCCCGCGTCGGCGAGCAGGCTCAACGTGCCGAGGAAGGCCAGGAACCGGTCACCCTCACCCTCCGCCTCACCCAGGGCCGCACGCAGCGCCGCCTGCTGGGGAGCCGGCAGGGTGCCGACGCGCGCCCGCAGGGGCCACAGCAGCCGTTGCAGGGCGGCGAACGCCAAGGGCGACTCCGACTCCACACCAGAGGTCCGCAGCACGGTCATGTCAGGGAGGTCGGCGACGGCCTCGGCCAACAGGGTGGACTTCCCCGACCCGGCGACGCCGCGCACGACGAGCGCACCGCCGCGGCCGTTGCGAGCAGCCTCGAGCGCTGCGGCGATCACTGCGCGTTCAGGGTCCCGGCCTCCCAGCACCCGCCCGATCGTAGCCACGCCGGGGCGCCGAGCACCGGCGGTTCGAGAACCCGGCGAAATCACCGGCGAGAGCGACCTGCCCTGCGGGCGAACCTGACTGGCGTCCAGTCCTTTCCACCCCACACGGGAGTCCCACTCCCACAGGAGAGCGCCATGTCACCGCACACCGCCGCCGACTCGCCGGCACCCCCGCACGGCCACCACACGGCATACCCGACGTCCCCCCACACCCCGGCCGCCGACGGGCACACACCCGAACCGCGACGCTCCTGGGCGGTCTTCGCCCTGATGATCGCCGCCCAGTTCATGGTCATCCTCGACGTCTCCGTGGTGAACGTCGCCCTGCCGTCGATCAGCCGGTCGCTGCACCTGTCCCCCGGCGAGTACCAGTGGACGGTCAGCGCCTACGTGCTGCTGTCCGGCGGTCTGCTGCTCCTCGGTGGGCGGGTGGCCGACCTCCTCAACCGGCGCGGCGCCTTCCTCGCCGGCGTCGGGCTGTTCACCGCGGCGTCGCTCACCAGCGGCGTGGCCCAGACCCCTCTGGAGCTGGTGCTCTCACGGGCCGCCCAGGGTGCCGGTGCCGCGCTGCTCACGCCGGCCGCGCTGTCGATCATCATGACCGCCTACGCGGGGAAGCAGCGCCAGACCGCCCTGGCCGTGTGGGGCACCGTCGGCAGCCTCGGCATCGCCGCCGGTGTGCTCTTCGGCGGGGCGCTGACCAGCGCCCTCGGGTGGCGGGCCGTCTTCTTCATCAACGTGCCCATCGGCGTCGCCGTCGTCGTCGGCACCCTTCGCGCCGTCACCCGCGGCCACTCGCAGCCCCGTGCCGCGCGGCGCCTCGACCTGCCCGGCGCGGCGACCCTCGTCGGCGGCCTGCTGGCCCTGGTGTCCGGCATCGAGGCCACCCGCTCGGCGGGCTGGACCGGGCCCCGCACCTGGGTCGCCCTCGCCGTCGCCGCCGTGCTGCTGGCCGCGTTCGCCCGGTTGGAGCGGCGCGCCGCCGACCCCCTCGTGCCCCCGGCCACCTGGCGGATCCGCTCGCTGGTGTCGGCCTCGGCCGTCATGGCAGGTGTCACCGGCATCGTGGTCGGCGCGATCTTCCTGACCTCGCTGCACCTGCAGTCCGTTCTCGGCGCCTCGCCGGTCGTGGCCGGCCTGGAGTTCCTCCCGCTGGCCGCCGCGATCACCGTCGCCGCCGCCGCGGCCTCCAAGGTCATCGGCAGGGTGGGTCCCCGGAACCTCATCCTCGGTGGGCTGGTCGTCATGGCAGCGGGCGTGCTGCTGCTGGCGGCGAACGCCCACGGCACCTCGTATGCCGCCGATGTGCTCCCGGGGCTGCTGGTCGTCGGCGCCGGAGTCGGTCCGATGTTCGTGGCGATCGCCGTGGCGGCCATGGCCGACGTGCCGGCCGAGAAGTCGGGCCTGGCCTCGGGGCTGATGATGACCGGCCACGAGATCGGCGCCGCGCTCGGCGTCGCGGCACTCACCGCGGTGGCCGGCGACCTCACCAGCACGGTCGGCCTCGTCGACGGCTACGGCCGCGCCTTCACCGCCGCGGCCGGCGTCCTCGCCGCCCTGTTCGTCCTGGCACTGGTCGCGGTCCCCCGCGGCACGGCGGCCGGCGCCGGCCACGGAGGGCATGGCGGGCACGGAGGGCACGGAGGGCACGGCCACTGACGCCCCCTCCCCCCACATCCCGGTGGTTTTCCCGGCGAGAGCGGACCACCCCACCGGCGAACCTCGAACCACACCGCACCACCCATCACGACCCATCACGACCCATCACGACCCATCACGACCCATCACCACCCATCACCACCCATCACCAGCGACTCGTTCCCAGGAGCTCCCATGCTGTCCAGCACCCCTCGCACCTTCGTCGGCTCGACCACCTTCACGGTCACCGGCATGACCTGCTCGCACTGCCAGCGTGCCGTCACGGAGGAGATCTCGGCCGTCGCCGGGGTGGAGGCCGTCACCGTCGACCTCCCCACCGGCACGGTCACGGTGACCGCCACCCGGCCCGTCGACCGGGCCGACATCGCCGCCGCCGTCGACGAGGCCGGCTACGCCCTCCTCCCCTGACGCCGGGTGGGCGGCGGGCAGCGCCCGCCGCCCACCCACCGCGATCCCCCTGCCCGGCCACCACGCCCGTCCACCACGCCCGTCCACCACGAGAGGAACCTCCCCATGAGCACGCTCCGCACCCGGCTCGCCCGCCTCCACAGGCCGCGCCGCGCCAGGACGGCACACAGCCGCTCCGCCGTGACCCACGCCGTCAGCCGCTCCGCCGGCCACTCCCCCTCCGCCGAGCCGAGCCACGCCATCTCGCCCGTCCTGACCGGGCTCCGCTGACCCGGCCACCCCCACCCAGGAGCCACCATGACCACCCCCACGACCACCACCACCACTCCCACGACCACCACCCCGACCCCCCTCACCGCCCCGCGCCCTGACGAGACCCCCGCACCGACGCCGGCTGCCGCACGCGCCGTCGACGTCGTGAAGACCTACGGACGCGGAGAGGCAGCCGTCCGCGCGCTCGACTCCGCCAGCGTCACCATCCCCAGCGGCCGGTTCACCGCCGTGATGGGCCCCTCGGGGTCAGGCAAGTCGACGCTCGTCCACGCCCTCGCCGGCCTCGACCACATCGACTCGGGACGGATCCTCCTGGGCAACACCGACCTGACGACGCTCTCCGAGCGCGAGCGCACCCTGCTGCGACGGGAGCGGCTCGGGTTCGTGTTCCAGGCCTTCAACCTGGTGCCGGCCCTCACCGCCGCCGAGAACATTGCCCTGCCCCTGACCCTGGCGGGCCGGCGACCCGACCCCGCCTGGCGCGCCGAGCTCGTCGACATGCTCGGGCTGGGCGGCCGCCTCGAGCACCGTCCGGCTCAGCTGTCCGGAGGGCAGCAGCAGCGGGTCGCGATCGGCCGGGCGCTGGTCGCCCGACCCGACCTGGTCTTCGCCGACGAACCGACGGGCAACCTCGACTCCCGTTCCGGTGCCGCCGTGCTCGCCTTCCTGCGGGATGCCACCCGCTCGCTGGGCCAGACGATCGTCATGGTCACCCACGACCCGGTCGCCGCCGCCTACGCCGACCAGGTGGTGTTCCTCAGCGACGGGCGCGTCGTCGACGAGCTGGCTGCGCCGACCGCGGAGAGCGTGTTGGCCCGCATGGCCCGCCTCGACGCGCCGGAAGGAGCGTGAGCAGCATGTGGCGCCTGACCCTCGCGAACACGGTCGCGCACCGTTCGCGGCTGGCCCTCACCTGGCTCGCGGTGGCGCTGGGGGTGGCCTTCGTGGCCGGCAGCCTGGTGCTCACCGACACGAGCAGCCGGTTGCTCGACCAGCAGTTCCGGACGAGCGCGGCCGGCGTGGACCTCACCGTGCGCACCGGCGCCGCCTTCGACTCTGCGATGGGGGTCGAGGTGCAGCGCGACCCCGTGCCGGCCGACGTCGCCGACCGCGTCGCCGACGCGCCCGGCGTCGGGCAGGTGCGACGGGTCGCCAGCGGTGCCGGGCAGCTGCAGGTGCGCGGGCAGGTGGTGGCGCCGAAGGGGCCCACCCTGCTCAGCTCTTGGGGCGAGGCACCGTTCACGGCATACTCGCTGCGCTCCGGCCGCGCCCCGCGCCACGACGAGGTCGTCCTCGACGCCGCCACCGCCCGCGCGCAGCACCTCTCGCTCGGCGACACCGTGACCGTCTCGGCGACGGGCAGCCGGAGGCTCCGGGTCGTCGGCCTCGCCGGGATCGGTGACGCCGACGGGCTGCCCAACAGCGCCGTGGTCCTGGTGGACCTTCCGACCGCCCAGGCGCTCCTCGGCCTGGGATCGGGCCTCAGCTCGGTCGAGGTGGTGGGCGCCGACGGCGTCTCCGTGCCCGACCTGCGCTCGCGGCTCGCCACGTCATTGGGCGCACGGTATGCCGTGACCAGCGGCCAGGACGCCGCCGCGGCCAGTGCCGACGCGGCGAAGGAGAGCATCACGTACCTGCGTGTCGTGCTGTTGGCGCTGGCCGCCGCCGGCCTGGTCGTGGGCGCCTTCCTGATCGCCAACACCTTCGGCATCGTGCTCGCGCAGCGGTCGAGGGAGCTGGCCCTGCTGCGTGCGGCAGGCGCCACGGGACGGCAGGTGTTCGCCTCCGTGTTCGGCGAGGCGCTGCTCGTCGGGCTCGCCGGCTCCCTCAGCGGCACGGCCCTCGGGGTGGGAGCCGCCTACGGGCTCCGCGGGCTCGCGCAGGGCGCCGGTCTGGCCCTGCCCGACGGTCCGCTGACCGTCACCGCGCAGACCCTCGCCATCAGCGTGGGTGCGGGCACGCTCGTCACCCTGCTGGCCTCGCTCGCCCCGGCTCGCCGCGCCGCCACCGTCGCCCCGGTCGAGGCGATGCGCGCCTCCGACCCGGCGCCCCACGCTCCCGGGCGGCTGCGGCTGGTCAGTGGCTGGGTGCTCCTCGCGCTGGCGGCCGCCGGGCTCGTGGCAGCGGCGCTCCTGCGCACGGTCGCAGGCGTCGGCGTCGGTGCCGCCCTGCTGATGACGGCCCTGGTCGTGCTCGGCCCTGTCGTGGCCCCCCGGCTCGCCCAGGCCGTCGGCCGTCCGCTGGACCGTGCCGGAGTGCCGGGGCAGCTGGCCCGGGCGTCGGCGGTGCGGAACCCCCGCCGGACGGCGGCCACCGTCACCGCGCTCGCCCTCGGCCTGGCGCTCATCAGCTTCGTGACGGTGCTCGGCAGCTCCGCGAAGGCGATCACCGCCGGAGGCACCGAGGCCGTCACGGCGGACCTGCTCGTGCAGAGCAGCCGTGACGAGATGCTCGGGGGCCTCTCCCCCGAGGTGGCGCGCCGGGTGGCCGCGCTGCCGGAGGTCGAGGCGGTGTCGGCCGTCCGGTTCGGTCACTGGCTCGACAAGGGCACGACCAGCGCGCTGACCGCGGTCGACCCCGCCACGCTGCCCCGGGTCGCCACGGTGACGATGACGGGCGGCAGGCTCTCGGCCCTCGACCGCGGCGGCGTCGTGGTCGCCGAGAAGGTCGCTCGCGAGCGGGGGCTGCGGGTCGGGGACACGCTGGCGATGACCTTCCCGCGCGACGGCGAGCAGCACCTGCCCGTCGTCGGGGTGATGTCCGAGACGACGGCTCAGGCCCTGTCCACGAGCTACGTGCTCTCGAGGGCCACCTACGCCGCGCACTACACCGAGGACGTCGACGCCACGGTCTACGTCGCCCTCGCCCGGGGTGTCGATGAGGCCCGAGCACGGTCCGCGCTCAGCGCCGCGGTCGCCGACTTCCCGAACGCGGAGATCCGCGACCAGGCCGAGGCCGCCGCGGCGCGTGCCGCCGCCGTCGAGCAGGTCCTGGGCCTGGTCACCGTGCTGCTGGGCTTCGCGGTGCTCATCGCGCTGCTGGGCATCACCAACACCCTGGCCCTGTCCATCGTCGAGCGGACCCGGGAGATCGGGCTCCTGCGGGCAGTCGGCATGACCCGCCGTCAGCTGCGCTGGATGGTGCGCGCAGAGGCGGTGCTCGTGGCCGCGGTCGCCGTGGTCGTCGGCGTCGTCCTGGGCCTGGGTCTCGCGGCTGCCACCCTGGCCGGCCTGTCCTCCGGCACGGAGGTGGTCCTCAACGTCCCCGTCGGCCAGCTGGCCGCCGTCGTGGTCGTCGCGGTCGTCGCCGGGCTGGCGGCAGGGCTGCTCCCTGCCCGTCGCGCGGCTCGGCTCGACGTGCTGACCGCCGTCACGACCCAGTGAGTGACTGCCGGGTTGCGCCACCACCGGTGGTGGCGCAACCCGGCGATTCCGCCGGCGCGAGCCCCGGCCCGCGAGCGGCACCGTGGAACCGACATCCCACCCCCGCCACGTCCAGCCAGGAGCACCCATGACCACCACCTCGACCCCGACCTCGGAGGTCTCCTGCACCCTCGACATCGGCGGCATGACCTGTGCGTCGTGCGTCGGCCGGGTCGAGAAGGCCCTGAACCGTCTCGACGGCGTGACATCGGCCCGGGTCAACCTCGCCACCGAGGTGGCGAGCGTGAGCTACGACGCCGCGGTCGTCGACCCGACCGAGCTGATCGCCGCGGTCGAACGTGCCGGCTACACCGGCACGGTCAGGCACCCCGGGACCCGCCACCCAGAGACCGGGGAGCCCGCGGCCGGCAGCGCCGCTGCGGCTCCAGAGGACCCCGCCGCCGCGGGGGCACTCGCCCGTGACGCGCACCTGGCCGAGCTCAAGCGCAAGTGGGTGGTCGCGCTCACCACCGGGCTCGCCCTGATGGCCGTCATGTACCTCCCCCTCCCGGTCGACGCGATGGACTGGTTGATGCCGGCGATCCTCGTCGTCGCCACCGCCGTGCAGTTCTGGGCCGGCCGCCCCTTCTACTCCGCGGCCTGGGCCGCGGCCCGGCACGGCGCCACCAACATGAACACCCTGGTCGCACTCGGCACCGGGATCGCCTACACCTACAGCGCCTTCGTGACGCTGTGGCCGGCGGCGGCCGAGCGCTGGGGCCTCCCGCTGCACGTCTACTTCGAGACCTCACTCGTGATCATCGCGCTCGTCCTGCTCGGCCGCTGGCTGGAGGCACGCGCCAAGAAGCAGACCGCCGCTGCGATCACCGCGTTGGTCGGCCTCGCACCCGCCACCGCCCGGCTCGTGGTCGACGGGCAGGAGCGCGACATCCCCCTGGCGGAGGTGGCCGTCGGCGACACGGTCCGCGTCCGCCCCGGCGAGAAGGTGCCGCTCGACGGCGTCGTCATCGAGGGCCGTTCCGCCGTCGACGAGTCCATGCTCACCGGCGAGCCCATGCCCGTCTCCAAGCAGTCGGGCGACCTCGTCATCGGCGCCACCATGAACGGCACCGGCTCGCTGCTCGTCGAGGTCACCGCCGTCGGCGCCGACACGACGCTGGCGCAGATCGTCCGGCTGGTCGAGGACGCCCAGGGCTCCAAGGCGACGATGCAGCGCCTGGCCGACAAGGTCTCCGCGGTGTTCGTGCCGGCCGTCCTCGCCGCGGCGGCGCTGACCTTCACCGCCTGGGCGCTGTTCGGGCCCGACGACACGAAGATGACGATGGCGATCACCACCACCATCGCGGTGCTGATCATCGCCTGCCCCTGCGCGCTCGGCCTCGCCACCCCGACCGCCGTCATGGTCGGCACCGGCAAGGCCGCCGAGCAGGGCATCCTCATCGGTGACGGCGAGGCGCTGGAGCAGGCGCAGCGGCTCACCGCCGTGGTGCTCGACAAGACCGGCACCATCACGACCGGCCGGCCCTCGCTGGCGCTGCTCTCCCCCGTCCCCGGGTGGGACGCCGACGAGCTGCTCGCCCTCGTAGCCGCCGCCGAGGCGGGCAGCGAGCACCCGGTCGGCGAGGCCATCCTCGCCGCCGCCCGCGATCGCGGGCTGGACCTCCCGAAGGCGTCCCACTTCGAGGCGGTGCCCGGCCACGGCATCGACGCAACCGTCGGCTCGCAAAGGGTCCGGGTCGGCAACCGCGCCCTGATGGCGAGCGCGGCTGTCGACACCGCCCTGTTGGAGACGACCGCCGACGCCGCGGCTGCCGACGGGCAGACAGCCGTCTTCGTGGCCGTCGACGACGCGCTCGCCGGACTCCTGGCGGTCGCCGACACGGTCCGGCCCGAGTCCGCCGAGGCGGTCGCCCAGCTCCACGCCCTCGGCCTCGAGGTGTGGATGCTCACCGGCGACACCCGTGCCACGGCGACCGCGGTGGCCGGGCAGGTCGGCATCGACCGCGTGATCGCCGATGTCCTGCCGTCGCAGAAGGCCCAGCAGGTCCAGGCGCTCCAGGCCGACGGCCACGTCGTCGCGATGTGCGGCGACGGCATCAACGACGCTCCCGCCCTCGCGCAGGCCGACCTCGGCATCGCGGTCGGCAGCGGCACCGACGTCGCCATCGCCGCCTCCGACATCACCCTGGTCGGCGGCGACCTGCGCGGCATCGTCTCCGCGATCGCCCTCTCCCGCCGCACCGTCACCACCATCAAGCAGGGCCTGGGCTGGGCCTTCGCCTACAACGTCCTGCTCATCCCGGTGGCGGCCGGCGCGCTCTGGTTCGCCCGCGGCATACTCCTCGACCCCGTCCTCGCCTCCGCGGCGATGGCGATGAGCTCAGTCAGCGTCGTGAGCAACGCGCTGCGGCTGCGGACCTTCGCCCGCCCGTCGGGCGCCGAGGAGATCCTGCACCCGCCGCTGCGCCAGCGGGCCGGGAGCTACCTCTACCTCGCAGCCGTCGCCGTGGTGGCCCTGGCCATCGGCGCCACGTTCACGTGGGCCAGCCACACCGACACCGCCGAGCGTGGGATGAATGGTGTCCTCGCGTGGACCCAGCGCACCGGCATGCCGATGCGGCCGTCCATGAGCACCATGATGACGGCCGACATCGCGGCCAAGGACGTGGCCGAGGAGGGCGTCACGGCCACCGTCTCGGTCCCGGCCACGGCGGAGCCCGGTATGCCGGTCACGGTCACCGTGCGCCTTGCTGACGCCGCGACCGGACAGCCGCTCACCGACCTCTCGCGCAGCCACGAGGTCTGGATGCACCTCATCGCCACCCGGTCCGACCTCGGCACGTTCGCCCACGTGCACCCCGAACCCACCGGCCGCCCCGGCGAGCTGTCGACGACCATGACGTTCCCGACCGCCGGCGACTACGTCGTCAACACCGAGTTCCGGCTCCGCGGCGCCATGGGCGACCTGCACGATCGGACGGTGGTCCGGGTGGCCGGCGACGCCCCTGCGCCAGTGCGGCTCACCGAGAGCCCCCGCACCCGGGTCGTGAACGGCGTGGAGGTCACGCTCGAGGGCGACGTGCACGCCGGAGGCACGAGCGACCTCCGCTTCCGGTTCCGCGACGCCCGCACAGGACGGCCGGTGACGAACCTGCGGCCCTACCTGGCCGCAGCCGGACACGTGGTGGTCATGCGGGCCGACGGCCAGACCTTCGCGCACGAGCACGCCGACGTCCGCGACGAGGACGGCAACCCCGTGTTCGCCCTGCCCGGCCAGCGCTTCGGGCCCGACCTCGACGTCCACGCCGACTTCCACACGCCGGGCCTCTACCGGGTGTGGGGCCAGTTCCGGCTCGGCAGCGGCGAGGTGGTCACCGTGCCGTTCACCGTCGACGCCTCCTGACCCACCCACTGCGGCCCTGCTCAGAACGCGGCACGGCCACCAGCACGACCGCCAGCAAGAGACCAGCCAGACCCACGAAGAGGAGAACAGCCATGAGCACGACCACGGGACCGCGGACCGACGTGACGATCCACCGCGTCGGACCGGACGACGCCGAGACCGTCATGGAGATGGTGCGCGAGATCGCCGCCCACGAGGACCAGCTCCAGCACCTCAGCGTCACCACCGAGCGCTGGGCGCAGGTGCTCGACCGGCCGGACGTCATCGTCCTCGTCGCCAGACGCGAAGGAGCAGCGGTGGGCTACGTCTCCGCGATCCGGCGCCTCCACCTGTGGAGCGACAAGGACGTCCTGGCGCTCGACGACCTCTACGTCCGCGAGCACGCGCGCGACGGTGGGGTCGGCCGCCGGCTGATGGCCGCACTGGCCGCCGGGTATGCCGCGCCCGACCAGCTCACCGTGACGTGGGGCCTCGAGCCGGACAACGATGCGGCCGGGCGGTTCTACCGCCGCCTCGGCGCGACACTGCGCGACAAGGTGCTCGCCGGGTGGCGACCCGAGGCCTACAGGTGGACCACCTCGGAGGCCGCTGAACGGCAGCCTCTGACCTAGCTGGTGCGGAAGGCGGGTGGCTCGCCCGGTGCGTGCCCGGTCAGGCTCTCGATCAGCTGCCCGGCGAGCTCGCGCAGCTTGACGTTCCGGTGCTGCGACGCGGCGGTCAGGACCTGGAAGGCCTCATCGGCGGAGACGCGGCTCTGCGCCATGATCACGCCGAGTGCCTGGTCGATGACGGGCCGTGACGTCAGGGCCGCCTGGAGCTGCTCGGCGAGCGTCGCCTGCTCGGCGAGCGCCCGGCACAGCCGCAGGGTGCGCGCCGCCTCTTCGGCGTAGGCCCGGGCCCGGCGCATCTCCGCCGCCCCGAAGGCCTCGAGGTCGGTGCTGTACAGGTCGAGGGCCATCTTCACACCGTCGCCCGTGTCGGCCGGCACTCCCGCCGCCGACAGGAACCCCAGCCGAAGGGAGGCCGACGCCCATTCCGGCCACCGCGTGTCCGAGCGCATGTCCGGCACCACGGACTCGACACCGCTGCTCGCGGCCTCCACGCAGGGCCCGGAGAGCGTCTGGTACTCCACCAGGTCGGCCTTGAGCACGTCGTCCTCGCTGCTGGCTGCACACTGGTACGCGCCGTTGGCGAGGATCGTGACGCTGCACGCCGTGTGCGAGCCGACGTGCTCGGCGGCGCGGTCAGCCACCGCCTGGAGGAAGGCCTCCACCGTCGGGTTCTCCAGCAGGCTGGCCTGGAGGGCCACCGTGGCGGCGTGGCGGTCCCTGTACTCGTCGAAGTCCTCTTCGGTGTGCACCGGGCAGCTCCTCCTGACTCGGGCGGTGGTTCCAGGTCCCAGACAACCACGGGTTCGCGGGGGCGGCCACGTCCGGAGCGAGGCGGAGGCTCCCGTCAGCAGGACCGCCGGGGCTCAGGCCCTGAGCACCTTGTCCATCGACCTGCCCTTCGCGAGCTCGTCGACGAGCTTGTCGAGGTAGCGGATCTTCTGCATCAGCGGGTCGTCGACGTCCTCGACCCTGACTCCGCACACCACACCGGTGATCAGGGAGGCGTGCGGGTTGAGGCGGGCGGGTTGAGGCGGGCGTCGGCGAAGAAGTCCTCGAAGGTCGTGCCCGCGGCAAGGTGTGCATCCAGGGCCGTGTCGTCGAACCCGGTCAGCCACTCGATCACCTGGTCCAGCTCGGCCTTCGTGCGGCCCTTCCGCTCGACCTTCGCCAGGTAGAGCGGGTACACCGACGCGACGCTGCTGGTGAAGATCCGGCTCATGGTTGTTCGGTGCAGGGGCCCTCTGCCAGGCCATGGGCGGCCGCCCGGGCGATCAGTGCGTCGATCGTCATGTGCGAGAAGAGGAACAGCGTGAAGCGGTGACGCACCATGTCGAGGTCGCCGCCGCGCGGCTGGCGGGAGAGGTCCAGCACGGTGTGGGCCACCTTGGCGAGGGTCCAGCCGCGCTGGTCGACGGCCAGCGTCAGCAGCCCCACGGCCTCCGACGGGGTGATCGCGAAGATCAGCGCCACCATCGCCTTGGCCTGTTCGATCTCCGCCTGCTGGACCGCCACCTGGACGATCTCAGCCTGCACGAGGCCGGCGGCGTGCACGAGGCCCGCGGCGTCCGCCGACGTGGTGGCGTCGCTGCCGGCGGCGTCCCCGGGTGCGCGGACGGGCGCCTCCGCACTCATGGCTGGGTCGCCGACGGGGCAGGAAGACTCATGCTCACGGTTCCCACGATTCTCCCGATCTCACGGAGCGCTCCGGTGTCGACGAGAGCCTTACACACGAAGGGCCACTGACCCAATACCCGGGTACCCGTCGCGCCGCCGCCCCACCCGTGCCTACTCGTGCAGCGCCGCCTCCATGGGCCAGCCCCGCCTACACCTCAGGCGTGTGCGGTGGCGCTCCGTCGTCGTCCAGTGGACCGGACGACGGTGGCCGTGAGCACGAGGCTGCCGACGGCCACCGCGGCCAGCAGGGCCAGGCCCAGCCCGTAGGAACCGGTGCGGCCGTAGACGGCACCCATGACCAGCGGGGGCACGAAGCCGCCAAGGCCACCCGCGGCGCCGACGAGACCGGTGACCGAGCCGACCTGGCTCGGCGGGGCGTTGCGCGCGACGAGCGCGAAGGTGGCACCGCTGCCGGCGCCCAGCGCGGCCGCCATGGTCAGGAAAGCCAGGGTCCCCAGCGGCGCGAGGCCGGGAGTGAGGGCCTGCACCGACGCACCCACGGCGACCACCCCGAAGACCGCAGTGAGGACGGGAACGGGGCCGACGCGGTCGGAGAGCCAGCCACCGACGGGGCGCATCAGCACGGCCAGCACGACGAAGCCCGCCATGCGGTTCGCGGCATCGGCCTGCTCGAGCCCGTAGGCCGTCTTCAGGTAGGCGGGCAGGTAGACCGAGAAGGCCACGTAGCCGCCGAACGCGACGGCATACAACACGGCAGCCTGCCAGGCGATGGGCAGCCGGGCCGCGGCCGCCATCCGCGTGAGCACCGGCGTGGTGGGGACGGTGCGACCGGGGGCGTCGCGCAGGAAGAGCCAGGCCACGACGGCGTATGCCGCGAGCGCGACGGCCGTGATCAGGAACGGGGCCTGCTCCCCCACTCCCTTGACGAGCTTGACGGTGGTCAGCGCGCTGATCGCGGTGCCACCCATGCCTGCGCCGAAGACGCCGATGGCGAAGCCCCGACGGTGCGGCGGGTACCAGGCGTTGACGAAGGGGACACCGATGGCGAACGAGGTCCCGGCGATGCCGAGGAAGAAGCCGCCCACGAGCAGCGCCGTGTACGAGTCCTGCCCGAACAGGCCGAGGAAGAGCACCGGCGCGATCGTCGCCACGGACACCAGCGGGAACATCACGCGGCCGCCGAACCGGTCGGTCAGGGCGCCGACCGGGATGCGACCGACCGAGCCGACGATGACGGGCACGGCCACCAGCAGCGCCTGCTGCGAGCCGGAGAGGTCGAGCAGCTCCTTGAAACGTGGGCCGAGCGGGCTGAGGAGGGCCCAGGCCCAGAAGTTCACGGCGAAGCCGATGGTGGCCAGCGCCAGCATCAACGGCGCCCTCCGTTCGGTGGCCGCCGGGGTGTCGGCGTCGCCGGTCGTCCCCGGCGCTGCGGCCCTGGGGTTGCTGCTCATGGTGGTCCTCTCACTGGTCTGCGCACGGCAGGGCGACGCCGCAGTGGCATCCGTGCGAGCGTCCCAGAAAAGAGGAGCGCAGGGCAGGGACCAAGGTGGCCGGTCGACTGGGACCAAAGTCCCCCGTCGTCCGCAGCGCCGGCTACCGGCGCTCCCTCGTGCCCCGACGGGGGATGACCATGGTGAAGGACGAGCCTTCCCCGCGGACGCCCGTGATCTCGAGCCGGCCGTGATGGGTCCGCACCACCTCGTCGACGAGGGCCAGGCCGAGCCCGAAGCGACGACCCCCACCCGTCGAGCTCGACGCGCCCCGGGCGAACCGCTGCCGCAGCATGCTGGCGTCCGCGGGGTCCAAGCCCTCGCCCTCGTCGTGGACGGTCACCCTGACCGGGCCCTCCGGGTCCGCCTCCTCCGACCCGGTCACCGGCTCGGCGTGCAGCACGACGCGGACCACCTTGCCCCGCTCGGAGTGCGCGATCGCGTTGTCCACCAAGGCGGTCAGCGCGCGGCGGAGCGCCGTCGGCGCCCCGCTGACGACCAGGTCGCCGGGCACGTCCGCCGCTCTGTCGACCTCGAGACGCACACCTGAGTCCTCGGCATACGGGCGCATGCTGGCCACGACCTCCCGTGCCACGTGCTCCAGGTCCACGTCGCTCGAGGGCACGTCGGCATGCTCGAGCTGGGCCGCGAGCAGCAGGTCCGAGACCACCTCGCCCAGCGACCCGGTGTCACCGACCAGCTGGTCGACCTCGCCCCGCAACCGGGGCGAGGCCTCCTGGGGCAGGTGCCGTCGCACCATCTGGGCGCGGGTGTGGAGCACGGCGAGCGGCGTGCGCAGCTCGTGGCTGGCGTCCGCCACGAACCGCCGCTGCAGCTCCATGGCCTCGCCCAGTGGCCGGACCGCTCGCCGCCCGACGAGCAGCCCGATGGCGCCGGCGAGCAGGACGCCGACCAGTCCGGCCACCATGGTGGACACCTCGAGCCGGTGCTCCTCGGCGCGGTGCCGGGACTGGTCGTAGACGGCGACGTAGCGAGCACCGTCACGGTCGGCCACCCACGCCGTCAGCTGGCCGTCCGCAGCGTCGATGGCCAGGGATCCCGGCGCGGCGCTGTCCAGCTGCGGCGAGGCGACGACCGTCTGGGGAGCTCCCTCGCTGGCCTTTCGCGAGCCGCCCTGGAGGCGGATCAGCCACACCTCTTCCGGGGGGTCGTTGACGTCGTCGGCCGTGGTGGCAGCGCGCCGGACCAGGTCCCTGGTCTCGTTGGCCTGCTGGCGGTCGAAGAGCAGCACGACGCCCGACGCGACGACCACGACGACCAGGGCCACCGCGACGGCCGTCTGTGCGGCGACCGACCAGGCGGCTCGGCGCAGGAGCGCCGAGTCGCGACCGGACCTCACGCCGACCCCAGCCGGTAGCCGACGCCGTGGACGGTCTCCACGACACCGGTGCCCAGCTTGCGGCGCAGGTAGTGGACGTAGGTGTCCACTGCCCCCGACGTCCCTGCCCCGTCGAAGACCCGAGCGAGCAGCTCGTCCCGGGTGAAGACCCGTCGCGGGTGGCGCGCCATCGTGGCCAGCAGCTCGGCCTCGCGCGGCGACAGCGTCACGTCGGGGGTCCGGGCGTCGCCGACGACAACGTTCTGGGCGAGGACCAGGCGGCGGCGAGCGCCGATCGGCAGCTCCTCCGCCAGCGCCGAGGCGGGGCGGACCAGGGCCCGCAGACGGGCGAGGAGCTCCTCGATGTCGAACGGTTTCCCGAGGTAGTCCTGGGCGCCGGCGTCGAGCCCCTCGACGCGGTCGCTCACCGCGTTCCGCGCCGTGAGCACGAGGATGGGGACGCCGATCCCCCGTGAGCGGAGGCGGCCCACGAGGTCGACACCCTCGACGGCCGGCAGACCCCGGTCGACGACCATGAGGTCGAACTCGCCGACGAGACCCTGGTGCAGCCCTTCCTGGCCGTCCCGGGCGAGCGTGGCCTCGTAGCCCTCCTCGTCGAACAGCTCCATGAGCATGCCGGACAGGTTGGCGTCGTCCTCCACCAGCAGCAGCCTCGGGCGTTCCCTCACGCCACCGATCGTCGCACGGCGGTCTCAGAAGTCTCTGAGATGTGCCCGCCACCATGGCGTCATGACCACAGTGCAGAGGCAGTCCTCGAGGCGGTCCATCGATGCTCGCCTGCGCCAGCTCCCTGCACGCCACCACGACCCCCGCCGGGCCGGGCGTCGCCACCTGTCCTGGCGGCAACGGGTCGGCGACCTCCTCGAGCTGCTGGCCGCCGCGAGCCTGGTCCTCGTCCTGGCGCTGTTCTTCCGCGACGGCGGCAGCAAGGACCTGGTCTCCGGCAGCTGGCCGACCGGTCTCATCGCGATCGGCCGAGCCACCGGGCTGGTCGCCGTCGACCTGCTGCTCCTCCAGCTGCTGCTGGCGGCACGGGTGCCGTGGATCGACCGCGTCTACGGAACCGACCGCGCCCTGAAGGCGCACCGGGTGCTCGGCCGCATCACCGTGCCCCTCGTCCTGGTGCACCTCGAGACCCTGGTTCTCGGGTATGCCGCGCGCGACCACCGCAGCGCGTGGCTGGCACCGGTGGTGGAGCCCTTCGTCATGCTCCGCACCGTCCCCGACATGCTGACCGCGTTCGCGGCGACGGCGCTGCTGGTCGTCATCGCGGTCACGTCGGTCCGGATGGCCGTGCGCGCCATGGGATACGAGCGGTGGCACCTGGTGCACCTCACGGCATACGCGGCGGTCGCCCTGTCGATCCCCCACCAGCTGTCGATCGGCTCCGACCTGAGCCGCTCCCCCGTCGTCCGCGTCTACTGGCTCGGGCTGTACGTGCTGGTCGCCGGCAGCATCGTGTGGTGGCGGGTCCTCGTGCCCGTCTACCGGTCGCTGCGGCACCGGCTGCGCGTCGAGGCCGTGGTCGAGGAGACCGCCGGTGTCTGGTCTGTCTGGGTGCGCGGTCGCGACCTCGAGCAGCTCGACGCGCGGGCCGGCCAGTTCTTCAACTGGCGGTTCAACGCGCCGGGGCTGCGCGCGTTCGCCCACCCCTGGTCGCTGTCGAGCATGCCCAGCGAGAACCACCTGCGCCTCACCGTGCGGGACCTCGGTGACCACTCGCGGGCACTCGCGAAGCTGCGACCCGGCACGAGGGTGCTCATCGAGGGGCCGTACGGCGCGTTCACCACGGCCCGCCGCACCCGGCGCCGGGTGCTCCTCATCGCGGCCGGGATCGGCATCACCCCCATCCGCGCGCTGGCGGAGGAGCTCGCGGCCGACCCCGCCACCAGGCCCGGGGACATCACCGTCGCCTACCGCGCCGACGCCGAGGACCAGCTCGCCCTCCGTGCCGAGCTCGAGCGGCTGACCGAGGACGAGGGACATGCCCTCCACCTGCTGACCGGGCCTCCCGTGGCCGGGTCGTGGTTCCCCGGCGACCAGCCCGGGCATGACGACGCCGACCGGCTGCGCCGCCTGCTGCACGACCCGCGACAGTGCGACGTCTACCTGTGCGGCCCTGCCGCCTGGATGGACCTCGTCCACACCAGCCTGCGCGAGGCGGGTGTGCCCCGCCTCAACATCCACGACGAAAGGTTCAGCTGGTGAGAACCGTCACCGCCCTCGGCACCGCCGCAGCGGCAGGCGTCGTCCTCGTCTCGAGCTGGCAGGCCGGGCAGCACTCCGGCCCGCAGGCAGCGGGCGGCGTCCACGTCGTGTCCGGAGCCTCCGGCTCGGCGGGCGGTGCCGTGAGCTCCGCGCCTCCCGCCGCCGGCCCGCCCACCCGCCACGCCCGGAAGGGGTCGAAGAAGCCGGGCACGACGACGTCCGCGCCACCGGCCCGGCGCACCGCCACCGGTGCCGTGGTCCAGACTCCGTACGGCAACGTGCAGGTGAAGGTCTCGTTGCTGGGCAAGAAGATCACCAAGGTGACGGCGATCCACCTGACCGACAGCTCGTCCACCTCCGTCGAGATCAGCGCCAGCGCAGCACCGATCCTGCGCCAGGAAGCGCTGAAGGCGCAGTCCGCGAACATCGACCTGGTGAGCGGCGCCACCTACACCAGCGAGGGCTACAAGACCAGCCTCCAGGCCGCGCTCGACGCCGCCCATCTGTGAGGGGCGGCGAGACGCGACAGCCCTGCTGAGCACCGGTTCGCTCAGCCGGCGGGGATGATCTCGATCGTGGCGAGGTTCCACTGGTCGGTGGTGGGGGCGGTGTCCGAGACGGTCATGGTCTGGCCGGCGGTGCCCGGCGAGTTCAGCCTCTGGACCCAGAAGGTGCAGGCGGGGCCGGTCGCGAGGAACTGGTCGACGAGGGTCTGGCCGGCGCCGACGGTACGGGCGGCCGCCCTGTCCCAGTCGTTCCCGACACCCCAGACCACCGCCCCGGTCCTGGTGGCGGTGAGGCTGGCGGTCGGCGCGCCGGAGGAAGCCGAGGCT
The DNA here is from genome assembly GCF_900111375.1 of Pedococcus cremeus. Taxonomy (GTDB): domain Bacteria; phylum Actinomycetota; class Actinomycetes; order Actinomycetales; family Dermatophilaceae; genus Pedococcus_A; species Pedococcus_A cremeus. The sequence goes on along the minus strand of NZ_FOHB01000002.1, from coordinate 253,640 downwards.
CCCCCGGTGGCACCAGGGGTCGTGAGGCTCGCGTTCCGGAACGCCGCGACGGTGATGGAGCCGGCATAGGAGCCGGACGACCGGTTGGCCCTCACGGTGATCCGCCTGGCCACCGTGGCGGCCGGCGCGGTCCAGATCTCCGAGGTGCCGAAGCTGGCGTTGACCCGCTTGCGCAGGGTCCAGCTGAGGCCGCCGCCGGTCACCGACGAGAAGGTCTCACCGCCGGTCTGCGATGGGCCGTCGGAGGAGATGAAGGCCACGAGCAGCTCGTTGGGGCCGGCCGTCGTGAGGGCCGGGGAGGTGATGCGCGTGCTCCTGGTGGACTGGTGGGTGGTCACCTGCTTGTCGAGCGTGACCGGCTGCGAGCCGGTGACGGTGACGGTGACCGGGCTCGACGTGGTGGTGTTGCCGGCGGCGTCGCGGGCCACGGCGGTGAGGGTGTGGCTGCCAGCCGTGGCGGTGGTGGTGTCCCAGGCCACCGTGTACGGCGCAGTGGTGTCCTCGACGCCGAGGGTGGCGCCGTCGAGACGGAACTGCACCCCCGCCACGCCGACGTTGTCGGTGGCGGACGCGGCGACGGAGATGGTGCCCGACACGGTGGCGCCAGCGGCCGGGCTGGTGAGACTGACGCTCGGCGCCTGGGTGTCGCAGGCTGCGGAGTTGAGGGTGGTCGTGGCCTTCGCCGACCGGTTGCCGGCCGCGTCGTAGGCATCCACACCGACGGGGTAGGTGGTGCCGCAGGTGAGACCGGTGTAGGTGTGCGAGGTGCTGGTGGTGGTGCCGAGCGGGGTGGAACCAGCGTCGTAGTAGCCGTACCCAGCCACGCCCACGTCGTCGGTGGAGGGCATCCAGCTGAGGGTGGCCGTGGTGGCGGTCGCGCCGGTCTGGCTCAGGCCGGTGGGCGCCGTCGGCGGAGTCGTGTCGGTGGGGGTGCCGTTGAGCACCGTGACCGAGACGGCGGCCGAGGTGCCGACGTTGCCGGCCGCGTCGTAGGCCTTGGCCGTCAGCTGGTGTGCCGCGTTGGTGAGCCTCGTGGTGTCCACCGTGAAGGTGTACGGGCTCGCCGTCCGGGTGCTGGTGAGGGTGCCGTCGACATAGAGCTCGACCTTGCTGATGCCCACGTCGTCGCTGGCGGAGACGTCGACGGTGAGCTGTCCGGAGACGGTGGCGTTGTCGGCCGGGCTCGTGATGCTGGCAGTGGGCACCGTGGTGTCGGGCGCCGTCGCCGAGACGTAGGCCGACAGGTTGCACGTCGGCCACGTCGTGCCGGGCGACCAGGTGGATGGCAGGTTCGACAGGCCGGTGGTGGCGTTGGACTGCGAGCAGGAGCCCGTGGAGGTGTCCCGGTAGTTGATCTGGCCGCCGGTGCCGAGCAGAGCGACCCAGTACGGGGTGCCAGAGCTGAGCGTCGGGTTGGGGCTCAGGACGACCGTGTTCCAGGCGGCCGAGCGAGGGGCGCTCAGGGAGCCCGAGGCCAGCAGTGTGCCCGGCCTGCCACTGGTATCGGAGTAGACACCCACCTTGAGGGTGGTCGCGCCCGAGCCGGAGTCGACGTAGAGGGTCAGGCTGCCGGCCTGGCCGCTTGCGGTGGCGGTGGACCTGAAGGCCTCGGCTTCGCCGGCAGCGTCGCTGTCCGCCGAACCCTGGATGGTGTTGAGGCCGAGCAGCTGCGTTCCCGTGACGGCGTTCGACACCGTGACGGCGACGGCGCTCGACGTGGTGGTGTTCCCGGCAGCATCCCGCGCCACGGCGGTGAGGAGGTGGCTGCCGTTCGAGGCCTTGGTGGTGTCCCACGTGGTCGTGTAGGGCGTGGTGGTGACCTCGGAGCCGAGGTTCGTGCCGTCCAGCTTCAGCTGCACGCCGGCCACGCCGACGTTGTCGGAAGCGGAGGCAGTGACGTTGACGGTGCCTGAGACGGTGGTGCCGTTGCCGGGCGCCGTGACCGAGACCGCGGGTGCGGTCGTGTCGGCAGTCACGGTGGCGGACGCCTCGTTCGAGGGTGGACTCGTGTTGCCGACCGCATCCTGGGCGGTCACCACGTAGTAGTACGTGCCTGCGGACAGTCCCGCGTCGGTGAACGAGGTGGTGCTCGACTGCCCGACCCTGGTGGCGTCACCGGGAGTGAAGCCCGAGGTCGTGGACCGGTAGACGTTGTACCGGGTCACGCCGACGTTGTCGGTGGATGCGCTCCAGGCGAGGTTGGCCGTACCCATGGCGCCGGTCGCGCTGAGGTCACGGGGTGCGGTGGGCGCCGCCTCGTCGGGCACGCCCAGGCCGGTGAGCGTGAAGGTGGTGTTGGCCGGCACCGTGACGGTGGCGGAGCCGCCGCTCACCGGCACATCGGCTCCCTGGGCCATGTGGCTGCTGGAGTTGCTCTGGTAGTACTGGAAGGCGGGCGGGGTGGCGAGGTTGCTCAGCGCGATGGTCAGCGTCTGGGCGCTCCCGGAGGTGTTCTCCCCCACCAGGGTGAGACGGGTGGTGGGCGCGTCCCGGAAGGCCTTGATCTTGACGTTGCTGTTGCCGGAGCTGGCGTGGATCCGCTGCGCGCCGATGGGGACCCACCGGAAGAGCTGCCCGAAGTAGTAGAACTCGTTGCGCGGGGTGTAGACCCCGGTGGTCTTGTTGTAGGCGATGAGCGGTGTGTTGCCGTACGGCAGGGAGTCGTTACCCGGGTCGCTTCCCTTGCCGTTGACGACGGCGTGGTTGTAGACGCTGTCGTAGGCCTCCCACATCTGAAGCCCGGAAGCGCCCTGGTCCAGGTACGCGAAGGTCTGGTTCCAGTTGGCGTACTCGCTGATCCAGAAGTCCTTGCCCGTTCCGGCCACCGCACCAGCTGCGCCGTTGTCATCGCCGTTGTAGTTGTGGAAGTCGAAGTGGGCGAGCTTGGCCAGGAGCGCGGGGAAGTTCTTCATGGGGCTGGCGTAGCCGACGGTGCAGCACGTCTCCGGACCGAGCAGCTTCACGCCACCCATGCCCAGTGTGTCCATCCTGCCGGCCAGGCGGTTCAGGATGTCGGCGTACCGGGTGTCGCTCATGGTGACGCCTTCGTTGGCGCTGATGTCCGGCTCGTTGTTGGGGCTGAACAGGCCGAACGCGTGACCATGGCTGTAGCCGTAGTAGGCGGCCGACAGGACCTCCTCGACGAACTCGTCCTCCTGGCCGGATGCCAGTGAGCTGCCGCCCATCCACGACGGCCCGGGGCCCATGAAGCTGAGCTCGATGGCGCTGTCGGGGACTCCCCGCTGGTGGAGGTAGTCGATGACGTTCCAGGTGTCGGCGAAGTTGGAGCCGGCGTACTTGGTGTCGAAGCTGGTCTGGCCGGAGTAGATGGGGTTGTAGTAGTCCCAGTTGAAGGTGTTGGGGTCGGCATTGTCGTTGGTGGACTCCCAGTCGATCATGTCCATCCCGACGCGGAAGGTCTTCATGCCCGCTTGGTCGATGAGCAGGTCGAGGACTGGTTTGAGCTTGCCGTTGTCCCAGGAGTGGGGGTTGATGTCGGCGCCCAGCGCCGAGATCGTCTGGAGCGTCTGACCGCCGTCAACGGCGATCTCGACATTGGCCGCATGGGCCGCCGGCAGGCCCACGAACGACAGAAGGACGACTGCCATCCCAGCAACGAACGCGACAACCCGATGGTGAACGGCTCGTAACATCGTGACCTCCAGGGCACTTCGCGTCGAGCGAGCCGATTCGGCGCCAGGGAGCTTGTCCCACACGGGCGGTCGTCATGGCTCTCCCAAGACCATCTCGCACGGTTCAGAGGTGCATCAGCCTCGTGAACGGTCGCTGCGAAGGGCGCCCGTCACGAATGCGGGCCTGCACCAAGTCGAGGACGCGAACTTGTCGGGGACGCGGTGGCGACGCCCAACTGGTTCGTCGCCCCTATCTCATGACAAGCGCGCTGGGAGGCACGAAGAAGAGGCCAACGTCCCGGCTGTCTCAGTTCTCCGAGCGCCAGGAGGCGCTGAAGGCGCAGTCGGCGAACATCGACCTGGTGAGCGGCGCCACCTACACCAGCGAGGGCTACAGGACCGGCCTCCGGGCACCACGCTCGACGCCGCCAACATGTGACAGACCGCCCCGCGTGCCATGCTCGGTCCGTGCGATCCTTGACGGCCAAGCCCGAGAGCGCTCTGAGGCGGGCCGTCGCGGACACGCTGGCCGAGGCCAGCGGACGAGAGGTGCGGGAGAACCCCGTCCTCCCCAGCAGCGGCGGCCCGGCTGGCAACGCCCTGCTGACCGCCTGGACCGCGCTGGTGCTGTTGGCACTCTCGATCGGCGAGCTGCTGACGCTCTTCGACGTGCGCGGCCTGATCTCGTGGCACGTCGCGCTCGGGGCGCTGCTGATCCCTCCGGCGACGATGAAGACAGCGAGCACCACGTGGAGGATGGCCAGCTACTACCTCGGTCGCAGGCCGTACCGGGAGGCCGGAGCTCCGCCGCTGTTCATGCGTCTGCTCGGGCCGCTCGTCGTGGTCTCGACTCTCGGGCTGCTCGCGACGGGGGTCGCGCTGGTGCTGCTGGGAGAAGCGGTGGCCCGCCAGAGCGTGGCCATGCTGCTCGGCTTCCGGGTGGACTGGGTGACGGTCCACCAGGGGTTCTTCGCGGTGTGGGCCGGAGCCGTGGGTCTGCACCTGCTCGGGCGGATCATCCCTGCCCTGCGGACGACCGTGATGCGTGGCTCGGCCGCCGGCCAGGCCGTGCCGGGCCGGTGGGCGCGTGGCCTCTGGTTCGTGACCATGGTGGCCGCGGCCGCAGCGTTGGCCGTGGTGCTGGTGCATGCCGACGGCAGCTGGGCCTCCCACGGGTTCGGCGACCATCAGCGCGTCGGGCCGGACGGCCGCAGCAGCTCCTGATGTTGCCCTTGCTGGGGGTGCTTCCGATCAGGTCTCTCCACCGACCCGCGACGGTGTCGAGGCACCTTCGCCGTCGCCCTGCGAGGTGGCGTCGGCATGACCCTCGTGAGCCGGTTGGTGGCCGGCGGCGGCGCGGGCGGACGACCCGCGGGAGGAGCGGCGGCTCCGCACGACGTCTGCGACCCCGATGAGCAGGGCCACGGTGGTCAGCGCCACGGCGGCGCGCAGGCCCTGGCTGGCCGCCTGGCCGTAGTCGCCCCGGCTGCTGCTCAGCGCCCCGAAGTAGGTGGAGCCGACCACGGCGATGCCGACCGCCGTGCCCATGCGTTGCCCTGTCTGCAGGACGCCACCGGCGGTCCCTGCCCGGGCGACCGGCACCTCGGTGAGGGTCAACGTCTGGTTCGGCGAGATGACCAGTCCGCTGCCGAGCCCGCCCACCAGGAGCGGCAGGGCTGTCCACCAACCAGCGCTGCGGCTGTCCCCGTGGAGGGCGAGCGCAACGTCTGTGAGGACCAGCCCGAGGACGACCGCGACGAGGCCGCCGACGACCAGCGGCCTGCCGGCGGTGGTCACGACGCGGCCACCGAGGGCCGCGGCGACCGCCGAGCCCGCGGCGAAGGGCGTGACGGCGAGACCCGCGAGCAGGGGCGAATAGCCAAGCCCGCCCTGGAAGTACAGGGTCAGCACGAAGAAGATCCCGGTGAAGCCGGAGAAATAGGCCATGGCCAGCGCCGAGCCCGCGCTGTAGCTCGGTAGGGCGAAGAGCGAGAGGTCCACCAGCGCCGCGTGCCCGCGCGCGGCATACCGGCGTTCCCACAGCACGAACACCGCCAGGAGCATCACGCCGCCCGCGAGCAGCGCCCACTTGGCGTCACCTCTCCACTCCTGCTGCTCCACGAGGGGCAGGAGCACGGCGAGCACACCTGCGCCGAGGAGGCCCACACCGACGAGGTCGAGGTCGCGGCGCGTCGGCGTCTCCTCTCGCGGGCCACCGGGCAGCAGGCGCAGCGACAACGCGATGGCGGCGATGCCGATGGGGATGTTGACGAAGAAGATCCAGCGCCAGCCCGTCTCGACGCCGAGCAGGCGGATGATCAGCCCGCCGAGCACCGGTCCCACGGCGGTCGAGATGCCGATCACCGCGCCCAGCATCCCGAAGGCCCTGCCCCTCTCGCGACCACGGAAGAGCTCCTGGATGAGCCCGGACACCTGCGGGTTCAGGATCCCGCCGCCCAGGCCCTGCACCAGCCGTGCGACGACGAGGAGGAACGCGGTCGGAGCCAGGCCCGCGGCCAAGCTGCTCAGCGTGAACAGCGCCACGCCGACGATGAACATCGTCCGGCGCCCGCGGGCGTCACCGAGTCGACCGGCCGGGACGAGCACCAGCCCGAAGGCCAGCGCGTACCCCGAGACCACCCACTGCAGCTCGCTGGTCGAGGCCCCGATCCCCTCCCGGATCGACGGCAGCGCCACGTTGACGATGCTGACGTCGAGCAGGGTCATGAAGCCGGCGACGAGGCAGACGCCAAGGGCCTTCCAGCGGCGGGGGTCGGGCGCGTCAGTCACGACCAACGTCAACCCCGGTCCCGGGCGGACCATTCCCCCCGCCGCTCCGCCGCCGGCCGCCGGGCCGTGCCTCGCCCGACTCACGCGGGGGTGTGGAGCCCTTCCCCTGACACCACGTAGGGGTGGTGACGCCGCTGCAGGCCAGGTACGCGAAGAGGCCCTCGCGGGCAGAGGCTCCCCGCGCGTTGGTCACCGGGGTCGGTCGTGATGATGCCAACCAGTGGCCTGGGGGTGCCCTATGCCGCGCTGCAGGCGAAGGTCGTCGCGCAGCTGGCGAGGGACCGGCAGCCCTCGAGCGGTCAGCTCACGGGCATACACCTCCATGGCGCCCAGCAACGCCTGGCGGGCCGCAAGGAGGCTGGGCCAGTCCACGGGTGCCAGGCGCCTGGCGTCGACGTCCTCGCGTGCCGCGCGGATCTCCCCTGCCAGCTCGGCCAGCGTCGACGGTGTCGCGGGAGCGGGTGTGGCACTGACGATATCCATGGTGGACGACCTCAACTCAGTCACAGACCCCGGCGGGCCTGAGAAGCGACACCAACGAGACTACGCCGGTCGCGCCGTGGACTCGGACGCCTTACGCGAGACCGCCCATCCGCCTTCCGCTGGCACGACTCGCCATGGGCAGTGGCCGACGACCCTGGTCCCGTTCCACCCGGCTCAGAGGGCCGGGATCCCGACGGGCCGCACCACCATGAGCCGCACCGCAGGCTTGGCACAACCCGTGAGGTCCGGGTCGGCAAGCAACAGGGCGGTCCTGCTGCCGGGCGGGTAGATCCGGTAGCCGTAGGCGTCCACCGGCTGGCAGGTCGTGGCGGGATAGTTGAGCGCCTGTGTGACTCTCAGAACGAAGGTGGTGCTGCCGTGCGGCGGAAGCGTGACGCCGACGGGCCGGGCGGACGTGTCGCGGTTCGCGGCAGCTCCGACCTGGCTGCGGCGGTCCCGGGCGACGATGGACACCCCCGGGTATCCGACCATGTGGCAGGAAGAGCTGCTCCCGTTGGTCAGGCGGATGGTGAGGTACCGCGAGCCCGCGGCGCCCTCCACGGTCGCGGTCGACGCGCGGAGGAAGGGCACCCCACAAGGCGTGAGGGAATGGCCCGAGGTGGAGGGTCGCGCCGACGACGGACTTCCTGAGGTGATCATCCGCGACGTCGAACTGGTGGGAGGTGCCGTTGCAGCAGAGTGGGACCTCGGGGCCGCGCCCGTCCCGCAGCCAGCGAGGAGGACGGCTGATGCAGCCGCTCCCATCACACGAGGGATCGCCAGGTTCATGCCCCCTAGACGCGCACCAAGACCCGCAGGTTGGCACGACCCGAGACGCCTCCTTGGGCAGCGTGACGCGGTCTGGGCAGCCGGCCGCGGGTCCGAGGGTCCGAGGGTCCGAGGGTCCGAGGGTCCGAGGGTCCGAGGGTCCGAGGGTCCGAGGGTCCGAGGGTCCGAGGGTCCGAGGGTCCGAGGGTCCGAGGGGATGGTCAACGGCCAGCGACAGATCCGGTTGCGGACGTGCGACGAGTCGGTGCCCTGAGTACGCCTTGCGGCCGAGGACCGTGGTCGAACGTTGCCCCTAGCCTCGAACGCACCTGAACACTTGCGCTTGGAGGGGGACCCTGATGCGCGCTCGTTCGATCTCCTCGGTGCGCACGAAGTGTGCCAAGCCCTTGCGAAGCAGGCTCACGCACGGCATCGCCGGTGCGATGTGCGTCTGTGTCGCTGGCCTTTCGGCTGCAGCCTCTGCTGATGCCTTCGAGTCTGCACCTCTCGCCGCGTCAACCGCCCGGAGCGGGCTGTTCGTCCAGCAGGGCCCCAAGCTCACCGCCGGCGACGAGAGTGGACCGGGCGAGTTCGGTGGAAGTGTGTCGGTGTCCGCGGACGGCAACACCGCGCTGGTCGGCGGTTCAGGCGACAGCTCTGGCGGAGGGGCTGCCTGGGTGTTCACCCGCGCAGGAGGAGTCTGGGCTCAGCAGGGGTCCAAGCTCACGCCGAGCAATGTGGTCGGTCAAGCCCGATTCGGCACCTCGGTGTCTCTCTCTGCGGACGGCAACACCGCCCTCGTCGGAGGCTACGGTGACAGCGGTTCAGGAGCCGCGTGGGTGTTCACGCGCTCGGGCGGGACCTGGAAGCAGGCCGCAAAGGTCACCGCGAACGACGAAGCCGGCGCTGGTGCCTTCGGTGCCAACGTCGCGTTGTCGGCGGATGGGGGCACGGCGGCGGTCGTGGCCCTGTTCGACAACAACTACTCCGGCGCCGCGTGGATCTTCACCCGCTCGGGTGGGACCTGGACTCAGCAAGGACCGAAGCTCACCGCCAGCGACGAGACGCGTACCGAGGAGGCGGGTGGTGCTGGACTGGCGAGCGTTGCGCTGTCGGCGGACGGCGACGTCGCACTCCTCGGCGGCACCAGGGACAACGGCTTCATGGGGGCGGCATGGGTCTTCACCCGTTCGGGTGGCAAATGGACCCAGCTCGGCCCCAAGTTCACGCCCACCGATGAAACCCTGAACCGCAGCGAGTTCGGTTCGAGTGTGGCGCTTTCGGCGGACGGCGGCACTGCGCTGATCGGCGGCCCGTTCGACGACACCGGTGCCGGTGCCGTGTGGGGCTTCGCGCGGTCCGGTGCCAACTGGGTCCAGCAGGGCCCCAAGCTCACTCCCGCCGGGCCCACCGGCTACCGCTACTTCGGCGCGAGTGTCGCCCTGTCCGCAGACGGCACGACGGCTGCGATCGGAGCCCCGTTCGACGACAGCTTCGTGGGGGCCGCCTGGACGTTCGGCCGGTCCGGCGCCGGTTGGCTACAGCACGGCGGAAAGCTCACGGCCAGCGACGAGTCCGGCCAGGGCCAGCTCGGGAGCGTGTCGCTGTCGGCCGACGGCAAGACCCTGCTCGTCGGCGGGAGCCGCGACAACAACGCCATGGGGGCTGCGTGGGTCTTCAGCCCGATCCTCGTAGGAAGTCAGCAGGTGCAGCCAGCTGCGGACTCGAATCCAGCCGGAATGGCCGAAGCGTTCCGATACACAGCCGTCGGCACCGGGGCTGCTGGGAAGGTGAGCGTCTACCTGGACAGCACGAGTGCGGCGACGAGCGTGACCGTGGGCCTGTACACGAACACCAGCTCCGGTGACCCGGGCACCCTGCTCACCACAGGAACCATCGCCACACCGCAAGGCGGGGCGTGGAACACCATCACCGTCCCCGCCGCCCCTGTGACCGCCGGAACCGACTACTGGCTTGCGGTGCTGGCGCCCCGCAAGGCAGGGACGCTCACGTTCCGCGACCTGCCGGGCGGCACCGGCGGGCCAGCTCAGACCAGCGCCCACACGTCGCTCACGTCGCTGCCGACCACGTGGAAAACCGGCACGCGATTCGCCAACTCCCCGGCATCGCTCCTCGCCGCTCCATAGTCGCGTTGCCGGATGGGATGCCACCTCACGTCGAAGGCGCCTCAGGCGATGTGCGGTGGCGCAACCAGACCAGTCCGCCCGGGAGGGTCTCCGCTGCCACCAGTGTCAGGCGGCTCCCCCTGGCGGGTCCGCCGCCATGCCAGGGGCGCCTGTCGGCGGCCGCCGCGAGGGACGGGTGGACCAGGAGGCTGACCTCGTCGACCAGTCCTCTGGCGAGCAGAGCGCCGTTGAGTGCGCCACCGCTGTCCACGCGCACGACGCGCGCCCCGTAGCGCTGGTGCAACGCCTGCAACGCCGCACCGAGGTCCACCCGGTCGGCGCCCGTGACGATCTCGAAAAGCCCGTGGCGACGGGGTGGCGTGGTGTCGGCGTGTACCGCGACCACCTCAGACCAGTAGCCGGCGTCGCGCAGCGCCTCCCACGCGCTGACCCTCCCACGCCCGTCGATGACCACCAGCCTTGGTCCGTCAGGTGCGGGCCCCGGCAGCTCCGCGGCGACCAGCGCGGACTCCTGGGCCAGGATCGTGTCCGCCCCCGCCAGGGTGACGTCCTCGTGCCACACCGCGGCCAACTCGTAGAAGCGACTCACGTCAGGCACGAATCCGGCAGTCGAGCCATCAAGGGTGATGGCCACGTGCAGGACGACGTACGGCCGGTCCCGGCCACTGCTCGTCGCCGGGCTGTCCATTCCCGTACCGTACGCGCGCCGGCGCCACCGGCCTCGTCGGCGAAGCCCTCGACGCTGCCGTAGGTCTGCGGGTCCTCCACAGGTCTGCGGGTCCTCCACGACGCGTCAGAACTGGAAGAACTCAGGGGGCTCAGGCCGTGGCGCACCGTCCCTGGCACGGTGCGGAGCGGGCTACCCCTTCGGTACTTCCCGGGTGTGCACGATCTGCTCGGCCAGTTGACGAAGTTTAAGGTTCCTGTGCTGCGACAGCCTGCTGAGGACACCGAACGCGCGATCCGGCGACAGGTCAAACCGCTCCATGAGCATGCCGGTGGCTTGACCGATCACCGTTCTGCCTGCAAGGGCCTTCTCCAGGTTCTCAACTTCCTGGGCGCCCGCCAGGGCCACGCCGACGTGGGCCGCGAGAGCCATGCCGTCGTGGACGTCATCGGTGGTGAATGCCGCCTTTCCCTTGCCATAGAGGTTCAACGCGCCGAGATTGTCGCCGGTGGAGAACAAGCGGTAGCTGACGATGCTGAAGAGTCCCAGCCGACGGACGACCTCAGGGCCCCATCGGGGCCAGCGCTCATCGGTGGACAAATCGCTGCTCTGAACGGTGTCCTGCAGCCGCAACGCGTCGAGGCACGGACCCTCCTGGAGCTCGTGTTGCAGTGAGTCGACCTGGCGAAGCACATCGTCGCTCGTGGCATGGGTGTCCACGCGCTGGCCCGGGTAGACCACGCACACGCCGGCGGCATCGCAACCGGGCAGGATCTTTGTCGCGATCGCTACCGCCCGCTCCATCGCTTGCCTGCTGCCGTCCTCGTCCTGCATCTCCCGCGCCGCGGCCGCGAGCTCGCGGTTGAAATCCTCGTTATCCGGCATCAGCGCAGCATGACCGAAACCGACCCTCCCGACAACTGCCCTACGAAGCCCGCGAGTCGGCGCACTGCCTCTTTCCCGCGGTGGGTCGCTCGTCGTGGACCACCGTCAGCTGAGACCTAGGTCCCTTCCTCCCGCGGAAGGTGAGAGAGCGAGCATCGGATCCCGGCTGTTCGAGAACGGAGGCGCGATGCAGGCGAAGTTCCGGCTCGGGCCCCCGACGCCCGTTGGCTCAGGCCGCACCCGGGCTCAGGTCCAGCGCCTCCCTCAGGTCCAGCGCCTCCTGCGCCACGTCCCGGTGCCGCGCCTCTGCCGCCGCGTCCGCTCGGCGAAGTCAGCCACGGCTTGAGTGGTGCTGCTGCCGGTCATCGGCGATCCGTGACCGCTGCCCAGGACCTGGGGGGCGAGGTGGGCGAGCTGGAGAATCGACCGGCACGCGGCGTCGGCATCCACGGTGGTGTACCAGGGCGGGGCGGACAGGCCGGGCCGCCGGCTGATCAGGTGTCGGAGCGTGTCGATCCGCGCCGTCACCATGGCGTCACCGCTGAGCAGCACACGGTCACGTGGCCGGAAGAAGGAGACGTGGCCGACGGTGTGCCCGGGCGTGGACCAGGCAACCCACTCGGGCAGGTCCGGGACTCCCGTTGCAGGGTCGAAGGCGCGGACCACTGGCGCCAACGTGGCAGCGGCGAAGATCAGCCGGCGACGCTTCCTGCCTATGAGCTGCATGGCTGGGAGGACCAGCCACCGGTCCAGCGGCATGGGGGTCGCGCGCATCTGCTCGAAGTCGCGCAGGGCGATGGGCAGCTCGGCCCGAGAGACCCAGACCGGGCAGCGCCATCGCTCAGCCAGCCTGCGGGAATCCCCTTCGTGGTCGGGGTGGACGTGAGTCAGCACGATGCTGTGCGGCTTCTGCATCCCGAGGATGGTCGCGACGGCCGCCTCGACGCTCGGGCCGTCTCCGGGCCAGCCGGCATCGACCAGGGTCCAGCCGGTCCCGGAGTGGACGAGGTAGACGACGGTGCGTGTGTAGCCCCACGGCCCGATGGCCCACACCCCGTCGGCGATCTGGCTGGTCGGAAGCGGGCCACGCGCACGTCGCAGCGTCCTGCGGTCCGTCCCCCTCTTGCCGCCGTCGGCCGGCCCTGAGGGCGACTGCTGCGGGACCAACCGGAAGACCGGCGGGATCCTGCCCGACCGTTGCTCGTACTTGCCGTAGTTGGGCGCAATGGTGAGAACGCGTTCGGACCAGAGCCGTTCGGCTTCGGCGTCGCTGAGCTGTTCGGCGCGCAGCTGCAGCCGTCGGCCATCGAGCTCACCGACGACATGTGGGTCGGCGCGAAGGTTGAAGTACCAGCCGGGTGGTTTCGACAGCCCGCTGTTGGCTGCCACGACACACACGTCGGGACCGTCCTGGAACGCCTGGACCAACACGGTGCGGGGCCGTCCGGTGCGACGCCCGATCGTCGTCAGCACGATGGTCCGCCGGCGCCACAAACGCGCGATCCTGCCGCCTGTCCGTCGGTGCAGCCAGACTCCGAGGCCGACGGAACGGGTGTCCACCTCGTGCTCGATGGCGGTCTTCAGCTTCTCCGACTGCATGCCGCTCCTCCCAGCGAGCGGAAGCCGGGTCGGTGTCACCGGCGAACGGATGAGGAGGCTGCTCTCCTGAGTTCCCGAAGGACCTGAGGTGTGCCGTGGTGACGCTTCGCGAAGGAGATGACGTCGAGCAGCAGGCGCGGCTGTGTCTCCCCGGTGAAGACCACCTGCGAGGTCTTGCCGTAGTCGGGGAACTCGACGCGGAAGACCCGTGGGTCCGCAGGGTCGTCCGGCTCCAGCGGCATTGGAACGTGCCGACCCGGGAGGGGGTTGAGGGGCCTCACCAGCAACTGTCGTTGGTGTACCGCAACCTGCAGTCCGGCGCCCATGCCGAGTCGCATGAACAGGTTGGTCACGGGTCCGGCGTCGGGTATGTACCGGCCACGCAGCTCCCTCCACACCTCGGGATGTGGCGCGAGATCGCGTCGAACCGGGTCATCTGGCAGGCCGATGAGGCGGCGGGTCAGTGCGGCCGCGAGCGGCTCCGCGATGCCCACGTTGTCCAGCCCACCGGTGTTGGTGAGGACGACGACGCCGGTGCGTTCCTCGACGGCCAGTTCCAGGGCCGAGAGGAAGCCTGCGATGGTGCCCCCCTTGCCGATGAGCACCCGATCCGACTCCGCGTGCGGCTCGAACGCGAGCGCCATACCGGGTATGCGAGGGTCGGGCCGGAAGTGCGGCCGGAACATCGTCGCGACGGTGTCCGCGACGAGAACCCTCCCGTGGTCGTTGGCGCCGCCGTGCAGCAACGCGGTGAGGTACTGCGCCATGTCGGCCGGCGTCGAGTAGAGCCCGCCGCCGCCGGGGGTGGGCACGTCACGATGCGCGACAGCGGACAGTCCGCCACGGGCGAGTGTGTACCCGGTGGCAAGCTCCTGCCGCAGCTGCTCGGACAGCAGGAGGCTGGTGTGGCGCATCCCGAGTGGGTTGAACACGTGGTCACGACGGTAGTGGTCGAACGGCTCACCAGAGACGTCCTCGACGATCTGCCCCAAGGCTGCGAAGCCGTGGTTGCTGTAGGACCACCGGGTTCCGGGTTCGACGTCGACCGGTATGCCGTCCTGGTAGTACTCGGCGAGCGGCACGAAGGAGCGAGCCGTGACGCCTGAGCCGGCGCCGGGGCGGAGCAGCAGGTCCGATCGCCTCCGCCAGTACCCGACGCCGGCAGTGTGCGTCAACAGGTGCCGAACCGTGGCCGGCCCGAAGTGTTCCTGCGCGGGCACGAGCTGGAAGCCGCGAAGGTAGTCGTTCGCGGGTGCGTCGAGGTCGATCAGTCCCTGCTCGTGCAACTGCATCACGGCGACCGCCGTGACCGTCTTTGTCAGCGACCCGATCCGGAAGACCGAGTGCTCGGTCACCGGTCTTCCCGAGCGCACGTCGGAGACGCCTTGGCAGAGGTACGTGGCTGGGCTCCCGTCCCCGACGATGGCGACTGCCACCCCGGCCGAGGGCCACCGTCGCAGGCAGTCGGAGACGACGCGGCCCAGTTCGGCGGCGCGCAGCGGGGCGGAGGTGGCGGCGCCGATGGGGTCGTTGGGCGTCATCGCGCGGCCTCCCCCGAGGAGGCAGCCGTCACGGGCTGGGTGAGTGCGTGCAGCTCTCGACGGAACCCGAGGGCAAAGACATCCAGGTCGGGGTAGGTGTCGGCATCCCCCACCGCCATCATGTTCAGCTGCCCTCGGTAGGAGATCGCGGAGACGCCGAGCGTCACGTTGCCGATGAGGTTCAGCAGGGGAAACATCTCGAGCAGCGGTGCGTCACCAAGGCTCAGCGGAGTCGGAGGCCCGACCAGGTCGGCGCTGGTCAGGTTGACCCGCTTCCCGGCCACTAGCCTCAGCATCGCGTGGCCGAGCAACCGGCCGCGGAAGACTGACCCCAGCGGCGGGTGCGGCATCGCCTTGCGACGGCGGGTGTCCGCGGCGATCTGCTCCAGCTTGGTGCCCGGGGCGGCCGCGTCGAGATGAAGCGGAAGGACGATCTGGCTGAGCCGGTTCCCCGTCTGCTCGGCGTGCCGGTCCTCGCGCAGCGACACGGGCACGTAGATGGGCAGGATCAGATCGTGAGCCGGTTCTCCTCGCTGGCGCAACAGCTCGCGAACACCACCAGCGACCGCGGTCAGCAGCACGTCGTTGATGGTCGCGTGGTGCGCCCTGGCCGTGCCGTAGACGAGGTCGAGCTCGGCGCGGGCCAGCGCGAAGGTGCGGCCGGTCCCGACGAGCCGGTTCAGGCTGGTCTGCGGTCCTGGTTCGCCAGTGAACAGATCGTGTATCGGTGGCCAGGCGGCGCGAGCCCGTCGAGCCGTCCGTGCGGGGTGCATGGCCGGGGTGGCGGTGCGACGAAGCAAGTCCGCCGTCCGCCGTAGGTTGTCGGTCATCAGCTCTCGGCGGGTCGGCGGGGGTGACGGTTCCCATGGCCGCCCAGTCGTCGGCGCGACCGTGGACAAGAGGCTGCCGAAGGTCGTGATCCCGGCCAGACCGTCACACGCGACATGGTGGACCCTGGCGAACAAGCCGACACGGTCCTCGGGCAGCCCGGCCAGAAGCCATAGCTCCCACAAGGGCCTCGACCTGTCGAGAGTGCACCGCCGCAACCGTTCCACAGTCGCCAGGAGCTGGGCCTCGTCGCCGGGCGGCGCGACGGTTGCAGTGCGGACGTGGTGGCGAAGGTCGAACTGGGCGTCATCGACCCACACGGGTCTGCCCACGACACGCGTCGGAACCCACAGCACTTGCCGCAGTCGCGGGACCGCGTCCAGGCGGGTCTCGATCCATGCGCGCACCGCGTCCAACACAACCTGCCCGTCGTCACCTACCAGCGAGGCGCCGTCCAACAGGGCGAGCAGGCCGACGTCCTGGGGCCATCTGTCGTCGGCCAGGAGCACGATCTGATCGTCTGCTGTCAGTCTGTCCACGTCGACCACCTACTCCTCCACTGTCCGCCCGCAAACGCACCACCGGGACAGGGGCATTGGTCCCGTGCCGGTGGGGCCAGTCGCCTCGTGCACGCCCTTCCTCAGCGGCGAACCGTGGGAACCAGGTCAACGGCGCACCGACGTCACTTCAGGACCCGGCGATGCCGCTGGTCGGCAGGAGGTCACGATGGGTGGGTTCGACCAGTCCTCCCTGGACGAGGCCGTCGCGAAGGTGCTGAACCGTTGGCCGGCGGTGGGCCTTGTGGTCGGGGTCGTCCGCCGCGGCACGTCCCCTCTGTTCTCCGTGCACGGGTCCGCCAACATCGCGAAGCAGGCGCCGGTCACGCCGGATACCGTCTTCCGGGTCGGGTCGATCACGAAGACCTTCACCGCGGTCGCGCTCATGCAGCTGTGGGAGCAAGGACTGGTCGACCTGGACCGTCCGGTCAACGACTACCTGCGTGCCTACCAACTGGTACCCGCGGACCAGTCCTGGCGTCCCGCCACCCTTCGCGACCTGTTGACCCACACCGCCGGGGTGCCGGAATGGCTGCACCCAACACGAATGGTTCGCAGCCGCTGGTTCGGCGAGACCGTCCCGCTGGGGCATCAGCCGCCGACCCTCAGCGAGTTCTACCGAGGCGAGCTGCGGCTCGCAGCCGAACCCGGCAGCGTGTGGGCTTACACCGACCACGGCTTCGCCACCATCGGGCAGGTGGTCGAAGACGTCACCGGAATGCCGCTGCACCAGTACCTCACCGAGCACGTCTTCGAACCGCTCGCCATGAGCGACTCCGACCTGCTGCGCGCCGAGCGGTTGCAGCCGCGCCTGGCCACCGGGTACACCCTCACCAGGTCGGGACCTAAGCCGCTCACCGACCGGCAGGGCATCACCGCGGCAGCCGGTGCCCTCTACTCGACACCCCGGGACCTGGCTCGCTACGTCACCGCCCTCGTCACCGGGGGTGCGGGCGATCAGGGCGTGGTCCTGCAGCCGGAGACGCTCTCGCTGATGTTCGCGCCGCACTACCAGCCGGACCCGCGCATCCCCGGCATGGGACTCGCGTTCTGGCGCGGTCAGCTCGACGGCCACCCTGTCGTGGAGCACCAAGGCGTCGTCCCGGGCTTCAACTCCCAGATCATCATTGCCCCGGAAGACGACGTGGGTGTCCTGGCCATCACCAACGGCTCACACGCCGCCGGGAGCTGGCTCCTGGGCCAGATGCAGCATGTCCTGGCGACGCTCATCGACGCCGGCGACGTCGGGCTCCCCACCGACGCACCGCAACGCCCAGCCCGCTGGGCAGAGCTCTGCGGCTGGTACCACCCGTGCGCGCAGCGCACCGACGTGATGGCGTGGTCGTTGATGGGCGGCGGGGTCCAGGTGCGGTTGAGCCGGGGGCGCCTGGTGTTGAGAACCCTCAGCCCCCTGCCACCCCCCTGGCGAAGTCTCGAGCTTCACCCTGACCAGGACCCCGACGTGTTCCACGTCGACCTCACCTCCTACGGCATCGGCCCTGCCCGAGTCGTCTTCAGTCGCGACCCGTCGGGCAGCGTCGCAGCGGTTCACTTCGACGGACTGTTGCTGTCCGCACAGAAGCGGCACGCGCGTGGTCGCACGACGGTGACCCGATGACCGGCGCCAGTGGTGAGCTCTGGCAGCTGGGCGCCACAGAGCTTGCTCAGCTCGTCAGCACCGGGCAGGTCACCAGCCGGGAGGTCATCGAGGCACACCTGCGCCGAATCGAGGACGTCAACCCGCACGTGAACGCCGTCGTCACCGTCCTGGCCGACGAGGCACTCGCAGCCGCCATCGTCGTGGACGAGGCGGTGGCCGCCGGCGCAGAGCTCGGGCGCCTTGCCGGAGTGCCGTTCACGGTCAAGGAGATCATCGACGTCGCCGGCACCCCCACCACGCAGGGTTCCAAGGCGCTGGCGCATGCCTACCCGGCCCGCGACGCTCCCACCGTCGAGCGACTCAAGGCAGCGGGAGCCATCCCGCTCGGTCGCACCAACATGCCCACCGGCGCGATCCGATGGCACTGTGAGAGCGAGCTCTGGGGCGCCACCCTCAACCCGTGGGACCGGTCACGGACGCCCGGTGCCTCCAGCGCTGGGGAGGCTGCCGCGATCGCAAGCGGCATGAGCCCGTTGGGACTTGGCACCGACGGCCTCGGCTCGCTCCGCCACCCGGCACAGTGCTGCGGGGTCGCCGCCCTGAAACCGACCCTCGGACGCGTCCCCACGGCCAGCTCGATCGAAGCCGACGAGACGACCACCATAGGCGTGCAGCTGACCAGCGTGACCGGCCCGATGGCCCGGCACGTCGTCGACCTCCAGGCTGCGCTCTCGATCATCGCGGGGCCCACCTGGCGCGACCCGTGGGCCGTACCGGTGCCATTGGATGGGCCCCGGCTCGCCAAGCCAACCCATGTCGCCCTGGTCACCAACCCCGGCGGCTCGGGAACCGCCATGCAGGTGCAAGCGGGCGTGCGCAAGGCAGCCGACGCCCTGGCTGAAGCGGGCTATGTCGTCGACGAGGTCGAACCGCCCGGGATCGACTCCGCCGCTGACGCGCTGATGGTCATGCTCAGCACTCCGGGCTCACGCAAAGGCTATGAGCGGGTGCTGCAACCAGTCGCACCAGCGCCCACCCGCCGCTTCCTGGCAGACTTCTTCGAGGTCGCCGGCGAACCGGACGACACCGCTGCAGAGCTGGCGTTCATGACCAGGCGCGCCGTCCTGCGCGACTGGGGCCACTTCCAGCAGACACATCCCCTGATCGTGGCCCCCGTCGCGACCGAGATGCCGTCGGTTGCCGGCACGGATCTGGACGAGGGTCAGGTGGCCAAGACGATCCGCAGCATGCGCATGACCATGGCCGTCAATGCTCTGGGACTTCCCGCAGTGGCGGTACCGGTCGGGGTGATGGATGGCCTCCCCCAGGCCGTCCAGGTGATCGGGCCGGCGTACCGTGAAGACCTCTGCCTCGACGCGGCGGCCGCCATCGAGGCGGCCCTGGGTGTCATCACCCCCATCGACCCGAGGGGCCCCTCGACAGATGATTCTTAGTCACCCGGGGCCGTTTCCGTCGCGTCGTTGTGGCACCGAGCTGAGCAGCACTTCGTTGTGGCGACCCGCAGTTGCTGGCATGGTGATCGGTCTGGCCGCCCACTGGTGGTTCGGCTACCAGCGGCTCGACGACCAGCTGGCCCGACAGCAGAAGTTGACTGAGGCTCGTGCAGCGACGCATCACTGAGCCTGTCTGCCCATGGCCGCCCATCCGCCCATCGGCGACCCAAGACGCGGGTGGGTCTGGTGGACCAGTGGGTCCTCAGGGACCCTGAAGGTCATGAGCATCCGGACCATCGTGACAGCGGACGTCGACCAGGGTCAGGCCCAGGAGCTGGTCGGCGCCTTTCGAACCTTGCTCGCCGGCGGCCTCCCGGACGGACTGCTCGAGACGCAGCTGCTCGGCGACGGCGAGGGACACTGGGCCATTCATTCGCTGTGGCGAGACCAGGCGGCGCTCGATGCCATGCGTGCAGCCTCGGAACCGCCTGCCGCTCCGGCTCTGTTCCGTCGCTTCTCGGCGGAGCCGGCACTGGTCGTCATGCCGGTCCTGGTCGACAGCCGCGACACACGCTGAGCACGGGTCCGTCGGTGACCGCGGGCTGAGCGGTCGGTGAAGCCCGACCTCACGCCCTGCACCGCCCCGCCCTGCCCAACCGGAGCTGCTCACCGAGAACGTCAAGGCTGCGCCCGATAGGCATGGTCAGCGGACCACCGACCTCCGGTGGATCCCTGTCCCTTTGCCTCAGACCCGACCCTGAAGAGAGAGGCGAGCCGAGCGAAAGTGCGCACATCACCCACCCTCTCGCCCGTCGCGACCCATGATGGAGCCATGAGCAGCACCACCATGACCGCGGAGGGTGTCGGCGAGCGCAGCCTGGGGTCCCTGCGCCGCTGGAACACCGGCCTCACCGTGCTGCACCTCGGACAGGCCATCGCCATCCTCGTGCTCGCGACGGACTTCGCGGTGACGGTGACTCGTTCCCTTCCCACCGGACCGCCCGGCTCCAAGCCCGGCTCCCCCGAACCGCTGTTCGACCTCCCCGTGGGCGCAGCGGTGGCGGTGTTCCTCGCGCTCGCGGCCCTCGACCACCTGTTGTGCGCCACGGCCCTTCGCCACACCTATGAGGACGACCTGCGTGCAGGGATCAACCGACTGCGCTGGGTGGAGTACTCCTTCAGCGCAACGACCATGGTGGTGCTGATCGCCTTGTACACCGGGATCGACGGGATCTCCGCCCTGATCGGCATCGTCGGCGCCAACGTGGCCATGATCCTCTTCGGCTGGCTGCAGGAGTCCGCGAACCCTCCGGGGCGCTCGACGCTGACGATGAAGCCGTTCTGGTTCGGGTGCATCGCGGGCGCCGCGCCGTGGGTGGCGATCGCCTACAACCTGGTGGCCGCCGAGGAGGTCCCCGGCTTCGTGGTCGGCATCTTCGTGTCGCTGTTCCTGTTCTTCAACAGCTTCGCGCTCAACCAGTGGCTCCAGTACCGCCAGGTCGGGCGCTGGCGCAGCTACGCCTTCGGTGAGAAGGCGTACCTGGTGTTGAGCCTGGTCGCGAAGTCGGCTCTCGCCTGGCAGATCTTCGCCGGCTCCCTGGCGACCTAGAGGTGCCTGCCCTTGCGTGGGCGACACGGGTTCGGACCTGCACCAACCAGGGCGACTCTGCACGTCGAGGGGGCGCCGCGTCGGCCACGCGCGTGGCTCTCACCCGGTCTCGGGTCAGGACTGGCGCGGGGTGATCTCCCCCATCGGACCGAAGCCGGCCACGTCCTCGGCGTCGACGTAGATGATCTGTGGTTGGGCGGACACGATGTCCGGCATCTCCGCCATGAAGCGCGCGACGTGCTCCTGCCGCATGTGCTCCCCGCCGGCGGCCTCATCGGCGAACCCCTCGATGCAGACATAGGTCTGCGCGTCCTCGACGCTGCGGGAGAACTCGAAGAAGACGCAGCCGGGCTCGGCGTTGACCGCCTTGGAGTAGTAGCCGGACAGCTGCTCCCACTCGTCCTGCCGGTCGGGGCGAATGGGGAACTTGACGACGATGAGGATCACGGGTGCCTCCTGGGTGACGGACTGGTCAGGTGGTGGGGGTGACGTGAGCGGGGGGTGACGTGGGCGGGTTGTCCTGCGCGCACCATGGCGGTGGCAGTGTCCGTGGGTGGCCGCCACGTCTGGAGGCCACCCACGCACCGGATCGATGGCGTCAGGCCGGGCTCGCCTCGGCTGTCGGCTGCTGCTTGACCAGCCCCGACTGGATCCTCGCCCCGAGTGCGCCGGAGAGCCAGCCGAGACCGGCCCCGATGACCAGGGCGGTCACGGTGGGCCAGAACGCGGATTCGGTTCCGAAGAAGGACGCCGCTCCCACGAAGGCACCGGGGATGAAGGACAACGGGCCGAAACCCGCCTGCAGGCACATGAACAGTGCGATGACGCCGACGCCGACGGCGAGGGCCCCGGGGAACGTCGCGAGGCCGAGGAAGCCGACGGCGAGCCAGCCGTAGACGACACCGGACAGGTTGGCGAGCAGTCCCCTGCTCAGCCCGGTGGCTCCCGTCCCGGCGGCGAAGTAGGTCGCCCAGGCGACGAACCCGACCCAGGTGATGAGACCGGTCCACACCGAGACCTGGGTCCAGAGAGCGGCAAGGGTGCCGATGGAGAGGCCGACGCCGAGGTAGTTCTTCATGGTGGACTCCTTTGTCCGAGAGGGCGCTCGAGAAGTGCCGCTCAGGGCACGAGGATGGCGCGACCCCGGACGTTGCCGGTGTCGAGGTCGGTGATGGCCTGCTGGAAGTCGTCAAGGGCGTACTTCTGCGTGTGCAGGGTGACGGCACCCGTCGCGGCGAGCGCCATGAGGTCCTGCAGGTCGTTGTAGGACCCGACGAGGTTCCCGATGACGTTCTTCTCGCTGGAGATGAGGTCGATGGTGGGGACGTCGACGTTCTCGCCGTACCCGACGACGTGGTAGTCCCCGGCGGCGCGCGTCATGGCGATGCCCTTGCTCGTCGATCCGTTCTCACCGACGAAGTCCACGACGACCTCGGCGCCGAGCCCCTCGGTGAGGTCGAGCACCGCGTCGACCTGGTGCTCGTCACCCAGCACGCCGATGTGGGCGCCGATGGCGGTTGCGAGCTCGAGCGCGGCAGGGTTCCGGTCGACGACGACGAGCCGCGCCGGGGTGAGCGCCTTGAGCACCTGGATCCCGATGTGTCCCAGGCCCCCGGCACCGATGACCACGCACGTGTCCCGAGGGGTGAGCCTGCGGGCCGCCTTCGCGGCCGCGTGGTATGCCGTGAGGCCGGCGTCGGCGAGCGCCGCGACGTCCGCGGGTTCGAGTGAGTCGTCGATCCGCACGACGGAACGGGCGGACGTCAGGATGTACTCGGCATACCCGCCGTTGGTGTCGATGCCCGGGAACGCGCTGTTGGCGCAGTGGACGTCGTCACCGGAACGGCACGCCCGGCACAGCCCGCAGGTGATGAGCGGGTGGAGGATCACCTTGTCCCCCACCTTGACGTTGGTAACGGCCGAGCCGACGGCGTGCACCCAGCCGGCGTTCTCGTGCCCGATCGTGTAGGGCAGCCGGACCTGCGACTTCTCGGCCCACTGCCCCTCGAGGATGTGCAGGTCGGTCCGGCACACCCCGGCTCCGCCGATCTTCACCACGACGTCCCAGGGTTCGGAGACCTGGGGGGTCGGCACCTCTGCCATCTTGAGGTTGTCGTGGTAGCCCACGACCTGGACGGCGCGCATCGTGCTCATGACTGGTGCTCCTTGGCGGGGAAGGGGAGGGCGGAGAGTGGGAGGAGGTGGTGGTGGTCGGCGGGTTCGGCCCCGTCGAGCCGGGGCGCCTGGGCGGCGCCGGCGCCTTCGTACCGGGTCCGCAGCAGGCCGCGGCAGAAGTGGGCGTTGCCGTCGATGGAGATCCGGGTCGCCCGGGCTCGACGCAGCGCCATCGGCACCTCGACGGGCTCGTAGCCGCGGCCCTCGTGGTCGACGAGGACCGGCGCGTCCGGGGTGGTCGGCAGGCCCAGGACGGCACGGCGGCGCAGCAGCGCCTCGGTATGCCGTCCGGTGGGCAGGTCCGCGAGCCTCACCTTTCCGAGGGCCTCCTCGGGGAGGTCGGGGTTCCCCCGGAACAGCGCGGTCAGGCACCGTTCCATCGCCGCGGTGTGGGCCTTGCGCCGGAACGTCATCCGGAGCTCGTCGAGGTCGCGCTCGGCCTCGTGCCCGAAGGTGCCGAGGTAGCCGGCGTCGGCGGCCAGACCGGCGTTGATGAGTGCGGAGTCGTGGTGGTCGTCGAGCTCGACGACCACCCGGCCCACGCCGGGCACCTCGCCCAGGGCGTCCTTGCTGTCGGCGCACATGAGGTAGGCGAAGTTGGGCGAGCAGAACGAGGTGGGCAGGCGCAGGTGCACCGTGACGGTGGTTGGCGCAGCTGGGCTGTCCGCGCCCTCGATCGCGATGGAGTGGACGAAGCCCAGGTGGGTGATCGGCTCGTCGAGCTCTGGGTCCAGGACGGCATCCAGCGCGTGCCGGACGTCGTCCTCCGTCACAGTGAGTCGTCGCTCGGGAAGGACCGCGGCCACGGCGTCACACCGTCGCCAGCGGGGAGTCGGCGACGTCCGCGGCCGCCGGATCCCGCGGACCCGTCGCCGGCGCGGCGTCCTCCTCCGGCAGGCGCAGCTCGGCCGGCACCTCGATGCCGTACATCTTCGCCGCGTTGAGGCCGAGGATCTTCTTCTTCGCCTCCACCGTGAGCGGGGCGTACTCCGTCATGTCCTCGGGGATCTGGAAGTCGACGAAGGCCTCGACGAGCCACTTGGGGGTCCAGATCGCGTAGTCGCTGGAGAAGAAGAGGCGGTCCTCGCCGACCCAGTAGAGGAGCTCACCCATGATCTGTGCGAAGTACCGCGGCCTGGTGTGCATGAACGGCATCGCGACCGCGAGCCCGCCGTAGACGTTGGGCTCCTGGGTGGCGATCCAGCAGTAGTCCTCCAGGCGCGGCAGGCCCACGTGCTCGACGACGAAGTTGAGCCCCTGGAAGTCCGTCGCGACGTGGTCGATGTCGGCGACGTCGAAGGCGTCGCGGTCGAGCGGACGGATCGTGGGGCCCTTGTGGATGTGGATGTTCGTGATGCCGAGGCGCTCGCACTCCTCGAGGTACCGGTACGTCCATGGGTCGGTCAGCTTCCACCCGCGGGACTCGCCGTGCCACTCGGCCGTGTAGAGCTTGACGCCCTTGAACTTCATCTTCTCGTGGTCGCGCCGGAGGTCGTCGAG
Organism: Pedococcus cremeus; assembly: GCF_900111375.1. Taxonomy (GTDB): domain Bacteria; phylum Actinomycetota; class Actinomycetes; order Actinomycetales; family Dermatophilaceae; genus Pedococcus_A; species Pedococcus_A cremeus. The sequence goes on along the minus strand of NZ_FOHB01000002.1, from coordinate 229,405 downwards.
GCCCTGCTCACCGTTGCGGGGGTCGAAGCAGTGGTTGTAGGTGAGCTTGTCGGGATGCGTCTGCGCGAGCGCGAAGGCTTCCTCCGTCTGCCCGAAGCCGTTGTTGTAGAACTCGCCGAGGAGTGCCGGCTGGAAGATGGCGTGGTCGACGTAGCCGTCCTCGAAGAGGTCCTTCATGAGGCGCTCGGTGCCGTAGTAGAGGTACTCGTCGTACGACCACACCTCGCTCTCCGGCGAGAGGTTGCGGTGGTAGTCGTAGAAGCAGTCGATGAACTGCTTCCCGTGGACGTTGCGGAGGTTCGCCTCCCGGGCGTCCCAGAGCGCGATGTGCGCATCGACGATGAAGTACTTCTCGCCGTCCTTGGTGTACATGGTCTCTCCTAGGGGTCGACGTCGTTGTCGAGTGAGAAGGAACCTAGGAAGCGCCGGCGCCGGACCACAGGGGACCGATGTCTCACTTTGAGACATCAGGTCTTCCCCCGGAGGACGGGCGCCGCTTACCGTCTTGGGGATGGACGAGGGTCGATGACCGCCTCTGACGAGGCCAGGCTTCCTCTCCGCGCCGGGGCGGAGTACCCCGGACCCGAGGGTCCGGTGTCCCGCCGCGTGCTCGCCTCGTGGCAGCGGTCCGAGGACTACGGCGTCCCCCTGGAGGCCGTGGACCCCGTCTGGGCGGGGTCCCTCATCAGCGACTCCCTGTTCTTCGAGTGCGGGCACGAGGTGCTCACCACGCTGCACCAGACGCTGGCGAGCGAGCCTGTCGCGGTCATGCTCACCGACGCCGACGGCCTCGTGCTGAACCGGTTCTCCGGGGACACCTCGCTGCTTCGCGCGCTCGACCGCGTCCACCTCGCACCCGGGTTCGCCTTCTCCGAGCGCGAGGTCGGCACGAACGGTCTCGGCATGGCCCTCGCCGACCGCACGCCCTCGCTGGTGCGGGCGGAGGAGCACTACTCCCACAGCCTTTGCACTTACACGTGCGCCGCTGTGCCGGTGCTCGACCCCCTGACCGGGAGGCTCGAGGGCAGCGTCAACATCACGACTTGGGCGCAGCGCTCGGCCGACCTCCTCCTCGCGCTCGCACAGTCGGCTGCCTCCAACACCGCGGCCCTCATGCTCGCCCGGTCAGCCGGTCAGCACCCTCGACCCCAGGCACGCGGAGGTGTCTTCCGCGTCAAGACCGCACGCCTCGAACCGAGCGCTGGCACCCTCCAGACATCGTCAGCGTCGTGGTCCGACGCCTCGGCCAGGGCCACGGCGGCCTTCATAGAAGACCGCGTCGTCGCCGCGACCGGGGAACCGGGATCCGGACGAGCCACCCTTCTCGGGCAGACCATCCGCCGTGCCCGCCCCGGGTTCCGCATCCTCTCGGCGGCGGTCCCGGCTCCCGAGGACGTCGGCGCCTGGCTCGCGCTGTGGACCCCCGAGCTCACCAAGGCGCACACCGCCGTCATCGTCGAGAACGTCGACGCACTCCCCTCGTGGGCGGCGCAGGAGCTGCACGACCGGGTCGCCGCGACGGTGCGCTCGATTCCCGCGGATGGACGTGGGGCCGCCCTGACCTGGGCGGTGACGGCCAGCCGTCTCGACGAGATCCCGGCCCCACTCGTCGGGCTGGTCGACAGGGTCCTGCCGGTCGCGCCGCTGCGGGAACGGATGGAGGACGTCCTGCCGCTCGCCCGACTGGCCGCCTACCAGACACGGCTCCGAGAGGTCGGCTTCACCCCGGCTGCCGAACGTGCCCTCACCTCCTACGGCTGGCCGGGCAACGTCGCCGAGCTCTTCACAGTCGTGCACGACGCCGCGACGCGCACCGAGCTGGTCGACGTGCGCCACCTTCCGTCATGGCTGGTGAGCAGCGGTCGGCGGCTCACCCGTATCGAGTCGTTGGAGCGGGACGAGATCACCCGCGTCCTCGGCCTCCCCAGAATGACGATGAAGCAGGCGGCCGTGGAGCTCGGCCTGAGCAGGGCGACGCTCTACCGCAAGCTCGCGCAGTACGGCATCAACCCCGGCAACCGCTGACCGCGAGGACTCCGAACGCGCGATCCGGTGCCAGGTCGAACCGCTCCATCAGGATGCCGGTGGCTTGACCGATCACCGTTCTGCCCCCGAGAGCCTTCTCCAGGTTCTCAACTTCCTGGGCGCCCGCCATGGCCACGCCGACGTGGGCAGCGAGAGCCATGCCGTCGTGGACGTCATCGGCGGTGAATGCCGACCTGCTCCTGCCATAGAGGTTCAACGCACCGAGGTTGTCGCCGGTGGAGAACAAGCGGTAGCCGACGATGCTGAGCAGTCCCAGCCGACGGACGACCTCCGGGCTTGAAATCCTCGTCTTCCGGCATCAGCGCAGCATGACCGAAACCGACCCTCCCGACAACTGCCCCACGAAGGCCTCGGGTCGGTGCAGTGTCGCCCTGTCCGATGGTCTGGTGGGTGTCGCGCCCTTGGCGTACGCCCAGACCCGCGTTGGTTGTTGTCACCGACGAGGCACCTAGGGGTCGGTGGCCCGAAGGACTAGTCGAGTTGGGTTCTTGCGGACCTGGGTTGCCCCGTAGTCCATGGTGGTGCCCGGTCCCGGCGCAACCTGTGCTGGTTCGCCCCGCCGCTGAGGGCCTACCAGCGCTCCGGGCTATGGTGCCTCGCATGGACCTGTACGAGGTCATGCGAACTACGGCGGCTGTGCGGGAGTTCACCGACGATCCGCTGCCAGACGAGGTGCTCCACAGGATCCTGGACAACGCCCGGTTCGCCCCCAGTGGAGGCAACCGCCAAGGCGTCCAGGTCATCGTCGTCCGCGACTCGGCCATGCGGGAACGGCTGGTCGAGGTCACCGAACCGGGCGCACGGAGGTACCACGCGCAACGAGCGGCCGGGGAGACCCCGTGGAGTGCCTACACACCCAGCGGTGTCACCGACCAGCAGGTGGCCCAGACGGCTGTTCCGGCGTCGGTCACCGAGCCGCTGCGCCGAGCTGCCGTCGTGCTGGTCGTCTGTGTCGACCTGCGCAGGGTGGCTGCCCTGGACAAGGACCTCGATCGGGTCGGCGTCGTCGCGGGTGCGTCGGTCTACCCCTTCGTGTGGAACATCCTGCTGGCGGCTCGGAACGAGGGGTTCGGGGGCACCATCACCACCATGGCCGTCGCCGAGGAGCCGGCCCTGAAGCGGCTGCTCGGCATCCCCGAGCCGTTCGCGGTCGCCGCGGTCGTCCCCCTCGGGAAGCCGGTGCGGCAGCTGAAGCGGCTGAGCCGTGTCCCCGTGGCCGAAATGACCCGTTGTGGGCACTGGAACGGTGACCCCCTCCGGATCTAGCCTGACGTTGAACGCGCAACTACACGCTCACCGGCGCCAGGTCCCGGCCTTGCCCCGGTCGCAGCCTCCACCGGATCCAGGTCCGGCGCCGCGGTTCTCCACTTCGTCGGGAGGTGCGGGCATGGGCACGTGGAACGCCATGACCCCGGAAGGCAAAGCCACGATCCTTCGGGTCGTGCGACAGGAAGCAGAGCAGTTCTTCGACCTGGTCGACAGCGACGAGGCCTGGGAGGCGCCGACCGGGGCAGGGCACTGGCAGGTCCGGGACGTCGTCGGTCACCTGGTGGACACCACGGAGGCGTACTTCGTCGCGTTCGACGCGGCACGGGGGCACAAGGAGGTCGAGCCGGCATACGGCCTGCCCGGCATGGCGGCGCGCTGCGACGAGATGGCGCAGGCGTTTCGCACTGCGCCACGCGCGGAGCTCGTGGCGCGGGCCCGCACCGACTTCGACAAGATGATGGAGACCTTCGACGGGCTCACCGACGAGGACTGGACCAACTTCCTGGTCACGCACTTCTACATGGGCCCGCTCCCCTCGTTCTTCTACCCGGCGTTCCAGCTGATGGACTACGGCGTGCACTCCTGGGACATCCGGCAGGGCACGGGCCGGGCACACGGGCTGTCGGGTGAGGCTGCCGACCTGCTCACGCCGTTCATGTTCGTCCTGTGGCAGTACACCACCAACCCGGTCACCCCGAACGACGTGTGTGACATCGGCATCCGCATCACGTCGGGGCCGAATGCCGGGGACACGCACGTCTCGTTGACCGAGGAAGGGTTCTCCTACTCCGTCGGGGAGACCGACGGGCTGACGGTCCTCGAGTTCGACCCGGGAAGCTTCGTGCTCACGGCGTTCGGGCGAAGCAACGCCGGCACGATCAGGGGCGACCGCGCGGTCGCGGACCGCTTCTTGAACATCTTCTTCAGGATCTGAGGCACGCATGACCGAGATCGACCTCCCCGCGATCGACGCCGAACGCGCGCGGCTCCGTGACCTGTACCTCCAGCCGGCGGACCGTCGCCCGGCCTCGAGCGCCCGCGGTCTGCACCACTTCGCCGTGCTCGCCCGCGACGTCGAGGAGACGATCAGGTTCTACCAGGGGGTGCTGGAGTTCCCGCTGACCGAGATCTTCGAGAACCGCGACTACAAGGGTTCGAACCACTTCTTCTTCGACATCGGCAACGGCAACCTGTTGGCGTTCTTCGACTTTCCAGGGCTGGGCCTCGGCCCCTACGCGGAAGTTCTCGGCGGCCTCCACCACATCGCCATCTCTGTCGAACCGAGGACCTGGGAGCGGCTCAGGGGTCGGCTCGACGATGCCGGCGTCGAGTACCTGCAGGAAAGTGGGACGTCGATCTACTTCCGCGACCCCAACGGGGCACGGCTGGAGCTGATCGCCGACCCGCTCGGGGAGATGTACGGCAACAAGGTCCTGTGACCGTCCACGCGAAGACCGTCCACGCGAGCGGCTGACCCCAGTCGGGACTCGGATGGGTCGAACATCGGCCCTCCGGCAACGGCGGGCGGTCAGGCCCTCCTCTCCGTGACGAAGGCGAGCTTCCGTACGCGACGTTCGCGAAGCCAGTGGCTCCAGATCCGGTGTGCTGTGAGCAGTTCGCGCAGGGTCGGGTCACCGGCGCCGAACTCTCTCTCCACGGCACCGAGATGGAGCACCAGCGCCTCGACCACGATGTGGTGTGCTTCGGTGCAGTCCTGCTGCCACAGGACTCGCATTCCCGCTTGCTGCAGGCAGCTACACAGATCCGCCAAGGGCGTGGGCCAGACGGTGTCGGCGGCGGGCATGAGTGCTCGCTCAGCCGTGGTGAGGGGGTGCCCTGCCTCGATGGTGAAGGCGAAGCGGCCTCCAGGCGGAAGTGCTGAGGAGACCGCCCGCATCAGGGCCACCTTGTCGGGGAACGCCAGCATCGTCTCCAGGAGAAGAACCACATCGAACTGGCCCGACGGCAGGGGCGGGACTCGAGAAACCTCGAAGCGGCAGTTCCCACCGGCCCGCTGGCGCGCCACCTCGATCGCGCGGGGGTCGGCGTCGACACCGAGGTAGTCGCAGCCCGAAGTGCGCGCGATGAGACGGCCGGGGCCGGCGACTCCACAGCACAGGTCCAGGACCGCGACAGCGGGCGAGACCCCGGCCCGCGAGGCAAGATCAAGGATCTCACTGGCCCGCATGAAGCCCTCCTGTCCGACGTACTCGCCGGATCCGTATGCCGCGCGCCGGGCGCGCTGCAGTGCGCGCTGCCGTCGAGCAGCCAGCCCGGAGCTCACTTCCCCTCCCCCGCCACCTGGACGCTGGGACCGCTGTAGGCGGCCAGGAACCGGTCGCGGAAGGCGTCCATCCGCCAGACCGGAGCGCCGGCGTGCGGGCGCAGGCCGTCCTGCCAGCCCCAGCCCGAGATGCGTGCGAGGACCTGGGGGTCGCGGGCGAGCACGCTGACAGGTACGTCCCGGTTGCCACCGAAGCCGCTGACGATGGTCGCCGGCTGGTGGTCACCGAGCATGATGACGACGAGCTTGTCGTTGCCGTACTTCTCGATGAACCCCAGCAGCGCGGTGAGGGAGTACTCGATGGATGTCATGTAGGCGGCGGGGACGCGGTCGCGATGGCTCCACAAGGCCGCGGCCGTCTGCGCACGGGCGTGGATGGCGTCGAAGACCGATCCGTCCCCGAGCCGGTCCCAGCCGACCATCGTCGGCTGGGGCGCCCACGGCCCGTGGCTCGACGCGAGGTCGATCTCCGCCATGAGGGGCGCCGCGCTGGTGTCCATGGCCTCGATCCGCTGGAACGCCTGCAGAGCGTACTGGTCAGGCATGGAGGAGAAGCCGAAGGAGGGGCCGGCGTAGCCGAGGTCGGAGCTGTCGTACACCCTGTCGAAGCCGTAGTAGGCCTGCCCTTCGGGCCACGGTGCCCGGTCGGACGGCAGCACTGCCGCTGTCCGCCAGCCCGCGCGGCCGAACGCGCTGGCGAGGCTGGTGCGGTGGCCGGACAGCAGCCGGTCGTAGCTCGACTGGTTGTCGACCCACACCCCGGACTGCAGGGTCGCGTGCGCCAGCCAGCTGACCCCGCCGAACGTCGGTGACGTGAGGTAGGCGCTCCTGGCCCCGAACCCCACAGCCTTCAGCTGCCGGGTGTCGGCGTCCAGCACGGTCTGGACCTTCTGGGACGCGGACCCGGTTACCGCCACGCGCCCGTAGCTCTCGACGAAGACGAGCAGCACGTCCTTGCCCCGGAGCCCCGCGAGATCGGCCGAGCCAGGGGCCCGGTAGGCGTCCGCGCGCACAGCCGCGTCGAACCTCCGCCGCGCCGCCAGCGCCCGTGTGGAGTCTTTCATCTCCCTGGTGGCGAACTGCACGGTGTCCCACGCGGCGACCGGTTCCCGTGGCGCTGCGTGGGCTCCCGCCACGGCCGCAGCCGACCACGTCATCGCGAGGATGGTGACGACGACCACGGAAGGCGCGGGGCGACGCTGCACCAGTCGGGCCACCTGCCCCACCGCCAGGGGGAGGCCGACGAGGAGGGCGACGGCCATGAGAACGGCTCCGACCGTGACGGCGGAGCCGACCACCGCACCGTAGGAGACGACGAGGAAGCTGACGGCGGACCGGAGCTGGCCGCGGTCGGTCACCACGTTGAACGGGCGGTCGAGCACCCCGAAGAAGCCGATCTCGAGGACCTTGAGGACCGTCAGCACGCCAAGCGGGACGCCCACGACCACTGCCACCACCGACGGCGCACGGGTCAGGCGCCCCGACAGGAACAGGACGAGCAGAACCAACCCGATGCCCTCGATCGGGATGCGCGCCAAGCTCATCGGCGTGAGCTCGTCGGGCCGGTTGCGCAGCAGCAGCGCCGACCAGAGGACCACGACCGCGAGTCCGTTGGCGGTCATGGTCAGCACACGGCGACGGGTCACCGTCCCCGGGGCAGGAGCTCCCGTCGGGGGGACGGGTTCCGCAGAGACGGGTCCCGCAGAGGCCGCACGCACCGCTACACCGCCTCGGTGTGCGGCTCAGGATGCACCACGGTGGACATCACGGCGGTCATCACAGCAGCGTCCCTCGAACGACGGTTGGTCGCTCGCTCGTGCAGCAACCAGGCGACGTCCCGCCCGAAGGACTCCGACAGCAGTGCCAGTCCCAGGACGAGACCAGCAATGCTGACCCCGCGCGGCAGCACGTCCGCAGCCGCCGCGGTCAACACGACTCCCTGCGCTGCGGTGACGACCTTGCGCCAGTATCGGTACGGCAGCCGTGCGCGCATCCAGGGCGCCACCCATCCGGCGACCCCGAACACGTAGCGCATGAGGCCGGCGGTCAGGACCCACGCCCCGAAGCCGGTGGTGACCTGCACGCTGAGAACGAGGATGAGGAACGCGTCCACTTCTCCGTCGAAGCGGCCCCCGAACGCGGAGGAGGTTCCGGTACGCCGGGCGACCCAACCGTCAACGGCATCGAGCAGAAGGGCCACCACGGTGACGGGGACGAACCATGCAGTCTGCGGCCGGTGCAGCACGGCCTCGGTGGCAAGCCCGGCGAGCGCGCAGGCGATCACTGCTCGAGAGAGCGTGATGAGGTCGGCGGCCCCTGGCACGTGTGACCCGGCTCCGCTCTTCAGGCCGACGGCGAGCGTCGCGTTGAGGACAACGCCACACAGGAGTCCTACGAGGCAGCCGGTGGTGCTCATTCCTATCGCCACCGCCAGCGTCGTCACGAGCACCATTGCGGCAACCGCCCCCAGCACCGTGAAACGTCGAGCAGTCAGCACGGTGTCCCCCCTTCGCATGGCCTGTGCCAGTGTGGTGCCTACTCCATGGAGACGGGACGGGACGGCGATCGGTTCACCCGACGTCCGTGGCCGGAGGGGGACGCGTGGGCACCGGACACGGAAGGGCCAGCCCGGACTGGCTCGCGTTGCGAGAGCGTGCGGACGCCGCGGCGCGCGCGCCAGAGCTGGTCGAGCAGGTCCGAAGCCACCTCCCCGGGCGCGGCCTGGTCGTGCACGACCTCGGGTGCGGCACCGGGTCGATGGCACGCTGGCTGGCCCCGCAGCTGGCTGGCCCACAGCACTGGGTGATGGTCGACCGCGATGCCGAGCTGCTCAGGGTCGCCGCAACCAGCGCCCTCGGGCCGGCCGCGGACGGCAGCGCCGTCACGGCGGAGAGACGCCAGCGCGACATCACCCGCCTTGCGCCGGAAGAGCTCCGCCGCGCGGGGCTCATCACGGCCTCTGCCCTGCTCGACATGCTGACCGATGAGGAGCTCAGCCGGCTCGTGGTGAGCTGCGCGGCTGCCCGATGTCCGGTGCTGATCACCCTGAGCGTCACCGGGCACGTGGACCTCCTGCCGTGCGACCCCTTCGATGAGGTGGTCAGGGAGGCGTTCAACGGACATCAGCGCCGCCGCCTCATCGGCGGCCAGAGGCTTCTCGGACCGGATGCCGTGGACGCCGCCGTCGACTGGTTCCACCGCGCCGGCCTGGAGGTCCTGCTCCGGCTAAGCCCATGGCGGCTTGGTCCTGATGAACACCAGCTGCAGACGCAGTGGTTCACGGGATGGCTCGGCGCTGCGTGTGAGCGGTCTCCGGGTCTCGCGGCGCAGGCGTCCGCCTACGCGGAACGGCGTTTGGCCGACGCGGCTGCCGGGCGGCTCCGGGTCACCGTGCACCACCAGGACCTTCTGGTTCTCCCCCGATGAGGTCTGACACCTCGAGCTGGTGCGCGCCACGGCGGACCTTGGTCGCGAGGTAGTGGGCGTTCTCCTCCGACAGGTGCAGGCCCGTGGGGACCATCTCGCTGACGGTCACCCCCAGTCGCCGCAGCTGCCGGGCCTTGTCGGGGTTGTTGCTCAGCAGCGCCACCGTGGACTGGCCCAGCGTGAAGAGCATCTGCGCGGCAACGGTGTAGTCACGCTGGTCCTCGTCGTAGCCGAGTGCGACGTTGGCTTCGTAGGTGTCGAGGCCGTCGTCCTGCAGCACGTAGGCGTCGAGCTTCGCGTACAGCCCGATGCCGCGACCCTCCTGGCGCAGGTAGAGCAGGAACCCGCCGCTGGCCGCCAGCCTGGTGACCGCCTCGCGGAGCTGCGGGCCGCAGTCGCAGCGGCTGCTGCCGAAGACGTCGCCGGTGAGGCACTCGCTGTGCAGACGCGTCAGTGCCGGCGTCAGGGAGTCGGCTGTGTCGGCTCTGTCGGCAAGGGGTTTGGCCCGCTCCCCCAGACCGAGCGCAACGTGCTCGCGACCGTCGGCCAGACCCTCGAAGGTGAAGACCCGCGCGGTGGTGCTGAACCCGTCGGGAAAGCGCAGCGGCACCATCACCTCGGTGCGGATGGTGGCTGCGGGCGGTCGTGGCATCACCGTGCCCCTCAACGCTCGCCGAACCGGGGTGACAGGGCATACCGCAGCAGCGCGACGTCGTCGATCTGCCGCACCTCGGCCAAGGTGGCGCGCCGCGCGACAGACCAGGGGAACACGCCGTCGCCGACGAACCGCGGGGCAGCCGCCTCCCCGACGAAGAAGGGCGCCACCACGAGCTGCAGCTCGTCGGCGAGGCCTGCCGTCAGCATCTGGGTGTGCACGGCACCTCCGCCCTCGACCATCAGCCGACGCACGCCCCGGGCGTGGAGGTCCTCGCTGACCCGCTGCAGCTCGACGGGTGCGCCGGCGTCCACGACGGTGGCCACGCCGTTGAGCCGGGTGCGGGTACGGGCAAGCGCCTCGTGGGCGCAGTAGACCAGCTTCTCGCCGTCACCGTTGACGAAGAACTGGGCTCGCGGGTCGAGGTCACCGGCCCGTGTGACGGTCACCTTCACCGGTGAGGGCGGGCGTCCTTTCGAGACCCGGTCGGCGCGTCGCGTGGTGGAGCGGACGAGCAGCCGCGGGTTGTCGTAGCGAATGGTGGCGGCACCCACGAAGATCGCGTCGGAGGCGGCTCGTTCACCGTCGACACGGTCGAAGTCGGCTGCGTTGGACAGTTGCAGTCGTCCGTGGGAGGCGCTGTCGAGGTAGCCGTCCAAGGACATGCAGCAGCTGAGCAGTGTGTAGGGCCGTTCACCCATGCCCCACCTCCCTGAACCGCTCGAGACCGGCCGCCGCCAGGAGCAGGGCTCCCGGCAGAGCGCCGACCAACACCATGACGCCGTAGACGACAGCGGTGGTGACGCCGACCTGGGCCCCCAGGCCCCCGGCACCGAACGTCCACGCCGCCATGCCTTCACGCGGTCCCCACCCTGCAATGTTGGGCAGCCCCATGGCAAGCAGGACCACCAGTGCCAGCGGAAGAACCGTCGACAGTGGCGCTCCCGATCCGGCTGTGCGCGCCGCCACCAGGAAGGTCACGACGTGACCGCACGCGGCCACCACGGAGGCCAGAAGGATGCGCCAGCCGGTATGCCGGGCGAGCAGCACCGACCGCAGCTCGGCACGCGCTGGACCCACCGTGCGCAACCAGCCGGCTGCCCGGCCCAGCGCCTGCCCTGCGAGCGGGCTGCGGTGCAGCCGCCACAGCACGAGCGCGAGGACCATCGCTGCCCCGGCAACGACGGCTTCGAGCTCCCGCACCCCGTGGCGAACGGGTGAGGGCAGCAGGGCCAGGGCACAGCCGGCTCCGGCCACCAGCACTGTCTGGCCTGCGAACCGTTCCCAGACCACCGACCGCACCGACCGGCGCCGGTCCTGGACCGTCCGGCCGTGACGCACCGCCCGGTCCACGTCGCCGAGCACTCCGCCCGGCGTGGTGAGGTTGAGGAGCTGCGAGCGGTAGTAGGCAAGGACGGCGGTACGCAGCGGCAGGGTGATGCCCAGTCCTCGGGCCACCAGGGTCCACCGCCATGCACAGCTCAGGGTGGTCACCAGCGCCACCCCGAGGGAGGTTGCCAGGGACCGGGCATCGATCTGTCCCAGACCCGCGACGAACGGTCCCGTACCGAGCCGCCACACGAGCGCACCCAGCACGCCGGCGGCGACAAGGTTTCGAGGCCAGCCGCGCCAGTGAGCCCCCCGGCGCGGGGCGGTGGCGGTGCGGCGCAGCCGGTGCACTGACGGCCCCTGTCTGTCGTGTCGGGGTTTGCACCGGACAAGACGGAACAGGCGGCTCGATGGTTCATGCTTCTGCGCCCGTCTGCTCGAGGACGTCAGCCACCCGGCGAGCCGTCACCGACCACGGGGCCAGCAGGAGCCGTCGCTCGTGCGCGGAACGCCGCAGCGCAGCTCGCAGCTCGGCATCGCACAGCCAGCTTCGCACAGCCCCCGCGAATGCCTCGGGATCGCCTGCCGGCACCAGCAGGCCGGGCCGAGTGCCGTCCGGCCCCCGGCCAAGGGCTTCCGCCACACCGCCCACGCGCGCCGCCACGACGGGCAGTCCCCGAGCCAGCGCCTCGGTCACCACGAGCCCGTACGTCTCGAACCGAGAGGCGAGAAGGACCGCGTCGGCCGCGGCATACAACGCGTCGAGGTCGTCCTCCCCCAGAGGTCCGGTGAGGCGGAGCCGGTCCGCGATGCCGGCCTCCTCCGCCTCGCGCATGACGCGCCGCACGAAAGGGGGGTCGAGGTGCAGCGCGCCGACGAACGTGCACCGCCAGGGCAGGTCGGTCAGCTGCGCGAGGGCCTGCACCAGCTGGTCGTGTCCCTTGCCCGGGACGACGGCGGCGACGCAGAGCAGCTGCCCACCGGTGGTGGTGCCGGACGCCAGGTCGGCGGTGTCCGTCCCCGCTCGGGCCATGTGCACGCGACCGGCGTCCAGCTCGTAGCGGTCGAGGAGCCACCGCCGGGTCCACGCACTCGTCGTCAGCACGGCGGCCGCAGCCGACAGCACCGCCAGCTCGGATCGATGAGCGGCCTCGGCGACGTCCTCGTCCAGGAGAGCAGCAAGCGGTGTGTGCACGAGAACCGTCACCCGCAACCGGGTCGCCGCCCGCACGACGACCTCCGGGGCCCATGAGGCAACCAGTCCGTCGAGGAGGACGATGGAACCGTCGGTCACCCCCTCCAGGGACTCAGCCAGCGCCGCGGGCGCCTGCGTGTCCGGGCCTGGCCGGGGACCTGGGACGGTGTGCAGTCTCACCGACCACCCGAGCTCGGTGAGACCGGTCCAGATCCGCCGATCGTAGGTGTTGCCACCGCTCGGCCGCGTCGGGTCGTCGACCGCGTCCGGGACGACCACGTGCGCCGTTGTCACAGGTCGCGTTCGTAGCTCGCCCATGCCACATGGGACTCTCGCAACGTGACCGCGATCCCGGCCAGGTGCTCGGCGGCCGGGCCCAGCTCCCCCTCACTGGCGCGCGTCGCGAGGGCGTCGGCGACCACCTTGGCGAGCGCCTCTGTGGTCGTGTTGACGCCGGCGAAGACCGGGTCGTCGTCGAGGTTGCGGTAGGTGAGCTCGCCAATGACGGCGCGCAGCTGCTCTGTCGCCCGTCCGATGTCGACCACGACGCCATCCGCGTCGAGCGACGCGCTGCGGAAGGTCGCGTCCACGATGAATGTCGCGCCGTGAAGCCGTTGGGCCGGACCGAACACCTCTCCACGGAGGCTGTGAGCCACCATCATGTGGTCTCGCACGGTCACACTGAACATCGCTCCCCCTCGCTGTAGGCGATGGTGTGGCAGATCGCCGGCAGGCGACCATCGGCCAGCTGCTCCATGACGGCCGGCAGCTCCTCGAAGTCGGACCGGCCGGTCAGGAGCGCGTCGAACGCTGGGTCCCGCAGCAGGTCCAAGGCGATGCGCAGCCGATCGGCGTGCGACCGCCTCGAGCGCCGAGCCGGGGCCACCTCGCCCACCTGGCTGGCGCGGATGGCCAGGCGCCCGGAGTGGAAGGTGCCGCCGAGGGCCAGCCGGACCTCGTTGGTGCCGTACCAGCTGAGCTCGATGACGCTGCCCTCCGTGGCCAGCAGGTCGAGGGAGAGCTGGAGCCCCGCGGACGTGGCACTCGTGTGCACGACGAGGTCGCACGAGCCGACGAGGTCACCGACCTCTGCCGCATCGGCGAACCCCACGCCCAGGGCGGAGGCCACCGTGGCCCGGCCGGGGTCGACGTCGACCAGCGTGACCTGCGCCCCGGGGATTCGCCCCATCAGGCGGGCGACGCAGCAGCCGACCATGCCGGCACCCACGACGGCGACCCTGTCACCGACGAGGGGGGCGGCCTCCCACATCGCGTTGACGGCCGTCTCCACGGTGCCGGCGAGCACCGCGCGCTCCGCAGGGACGTCATCCGGTACCACGGCGACCGCCTCGACGGGCACGACGAACGCGCTCTGGTGGGGGTAGAGGGAGAAGACCGTTCGCCCCAGCAGGTGCCGCGGACCCTCCTCGACGGTTCCCACGTTCAGGTACCCGTACTTCACCGGCCATGGGAAGTCGCCGTCCTGGAACGGCGCCCGCATGACGGCATACTGGCTGGTGGGCACGCGCCCTTGGAAGACGAGCGTCTCGGTGCCCCTGCTCACAGCAGTGTGCAGCGTCCGGACGAGCACCTCGCCCGGTCCGGTCGGAGGCAGCTCCACGGAGCGCATCTCCCCCGACGAGGGCCCCACCATCCAGAACGCGCGCGCAGCACGGGACACGGCCCTCACCCTAGCCCGGGCACCACGGGTGCCATCGCCGAATCCGGGTCACCGCTTGCCGGTGACCTGCCCTTCGCCGTGGTGAACCTTGTGACCGGTTGGACCGTCCTCTCACCGGGAGACCCTGGAGAGTCCGGCGGCCACCACAAGGACGGAGAAGGTCATGAGAATGCGACTATTGGCTGCAGCGGGCGTACTCGTCTCGGGCGCTGTGCACCTCTGGCTGTGGTTCGACGGTTTTCGCGCCATCAGCGTCATCGGGCCCGCGTTCATGGTGAATGCGGTGGCTGCCGTGGTGATCACGGCACTGTTGCTGTTGTGGTCCCACTGGGTCCCGCTTCTCCTCGCGACCGGTTTCGGCGCGTCGACCCTTGCGGCTTTCGTCATCTCCGCAACCGTCGGCCTGTTCGGGGTGCATGAGCGGTGGACCGGTGGTGCGGTGCTGACCGCGGCCTTCGCGGAGCTGCTGGCCATCGGAGCCTCCATCGCAGCACTGGTCCACGAGTACGGGGTTCCCAACCGGGAGCTGGTGCGACACCCCCTCGCGACAGTGCACGCATCGAGGAGCTGATCCTGCAATGAGCGGGCCACGCACCTCGAGTGACCCGCGCACGGCGCTCTACGACCTCCCCGAGTCCGGGGTGCTGAACCTCTTCCAAGCGTCCTTCTGAGCACGAACCACTCCCCCAGCGTCCCCCGACGTACACCGAGATACGCGTTGGTTGTCACTCACTTAGTCACTCACCCCAATGGCCGGTCTGGCCGCCCGAGCTGGCGCACGGCACCCGCACTGCCCACCGATCTATCGCGGCACGATGACACGTCGAGGGCGTCCACTTCGCCGCCAGTGGGACGTGCCCTCGATCACTGATCCGGCTGCCGATGAGCCTGCGACCTCTCGCGATTGCGGTGGGCGACCGCAGAAGTTGCCGACCTGCAGCCGGCGTGACGGACGTGATCGCGGGGCGACCGCCTTGGGACAACCGGCGGCGGACTGGTTGTGCGCAGCGGCCACGTAGCGGCTAGACAGGGGGCGTGCCCCACGACCCCACCGACCACTTCGTCCATGTCCGCGGAGCCAGCGAGCACAACCTCAAGAACGTCGATGTCGACCTGCCCCGTGACGCGATGGTGGCCTTCACCGGGGTCTCGGGGTCCGGCAAGTCATCGCTGGCGTTCGGCACGCTCTACGCGGAAGCTCAGCGTCGCTACTTCGAGTCGGTCGCGCCATACGCCCGCCGGTTGGTGCAGCAGATGGGCGCTCCTCACGTGCAGGAGATCACCGGGCTGCCGCCTGCGGTGGCGTTGCAGCAGCGCCGCGGCGCCCCGAGCTCACGCTCCAGCGTGGGCACCCTCACGACGTTGTCGAACCTCCTCCGGATGCTCTACTCACGCGCTGGCACCTACCCCGCCGGGGCGCCTCGCCTGGCGGCGGAGGCGTTCTCGCCGAACACCGTGGCAGGCGCCTGTCCGCGGTGCCACGGCCTCGGTGAGGAGCACGACGTCAGCGAGGAGCTGATGGTGCCTGACACCTCCCTGAGCATCCGCGAAGGCGCAATCGCCGCGTGGCCGGGCGCGTGGCAGGGCGCCAACCTGCGCAGCATCGTGACCGGCCTCGGCATCGACGTCGACACACCCTGGCGATCCCTCAAGGCGAAGGACCGGCAGTGGCTGCTGTTCACCGACGAGCAGCCGAAGGTGTTCATCAAGCCCGAGCGTGACCGCGTCGACCACGGCTATTACGGCCTGTTCTGGAGCGCCCGGGCGCACGTCCACCACGTCCTGGCCACCTCAAAGAGCCAGATGATGCGGGACAAGGCGATGCGCTTTGTCCGCAGCCTCCCGTGCCCGGACTGCGCGGGGACGGGACTGCGCCCCGACTCCCTCGAGGTGACGTTCCGCGGCCTCAGCATCGCCGAGGTGAACGCGCTGTCGTTCACCGAGCTGGTTGCCCTCTTGAGGCCGGTGGCCGAGCTTTCGGAGGCGGCCGCTGCGACGTCGATGGCCGACTCGGGCGAGGCGACCGAGGTGGCGGTGCGCCTGTGCGGCGATCTGGTGGCGCGGATCCGGGTCCTGCTCGACCTCGGGCTGGGTTACCTCTCGTTGGGGCGCAGCTCCACGACGCTGTCGCCGGGCGAGGCGCAGCGCCTGCGCATCGCCACGCAGCTGCGATCGGGGCTGTTCGGGGTGGTGTACGTCCTCGACGAACCGTCAGCAGGGCTGCACCCGGCCGACGCGGCGCCGCTGCTCGACGTCCTGGAGACGCTCAAAGGTTCGGGCAACTCGCTGTTCGTCGTCGAGCACGACCTCGACATCGTGCGTCGAGCCGACTGGGTCGTCGACATCGGCCCGGGCGCCGGGGAGGACGGTGGCCGCGTGCTGTACTCCGGACCGGTCGAGGGCCTCGAGCAGGTGACGGACTCCGTGACAGGTGCACACCTCTTCGGCCGGGTGGAGGCACCACTTCGCCCCCAGCGCGCGCCCCACGGGTGGCTGCACCTGCGCGGGGTCAGCCGGCACAACCTCGAGGACCTCTCGTGGATGTGCCGCTGCGCGTCATGACTGCTGTGACTGGGGTTTCGGGCTCGGGCAAGTCCACCCTGGTCACCCAGGTGTTGGCCGAGCTGGCGCGCCGTCACCTCGGGCAGGCCCCCGATGACGCCGAGGACACCGAGCTCGAGATCGACGTCGACGACGTCACCGGGCTGGAGTCCTTCGACCGACTCGTGCGCGTGGACCAGCGCCCGATCGGCCGCACCCCACGCTCCAACCTGGCCACTTACACGGGCCTGTTCGACGCCGTGCGCAAGGTGTATGCCGCGACGCCGGCAGCGCGTGAACGTGGGTACGGCGCGGGTCGCTTCTCGTTCAACGTCGCCGAGGGACGGTGCGAGACGTGCCAGGGGGAGGGCTTCGTCACGGTCGAGCTGCTCTTCCTCCCCGGCACCTATGCACCGTGCCCGGCCTGCCACGGCGAGCGCTACAACCCAGAGACGCTGGAGATCGAGTACCGCGGCAAGAACGTCGCCGAGGTGCTGGCCCTGTCGGTCGAGGAGGCATCCGACTTCCTGGCCGACGTGCCGGCGGCCGCGCGCAGCCTGACCACGCTGAGTGAGGTCGGGCTGGGCTACCTGCGCCTGGGGCAGCCTGCCACCGAGCTCAGCGGTGGGGAGGCCCAACGGATCAAGCTGGCGACCGAGCTTCAGCGGGCGCGTCGAGGGCACGCTCTCTACCTGCTCGACGAGCCGACGGCAGGACTGCACCCCGCCGACATAGCTCTGCTGTTGCGCCAGCTGCACCGCTTGGTGGACGCCGGCAACACGGTGGTGCTGGTCGAGCACGATCTCGACACGATCATCAGCGCCGACTGGGTCATTGACCTGGGTCCGCGCGGCGGGGACGAAGGCGGTCGGGTGGTGGCCACGGGTACTCCGGAACAGGTTGCCCGGGCCGAGGCCAGCGCCACCGCGCCCTACCTGGCCGCTCGCCTCTCGTCCCACCCAGCCACGTCTCAAATGCGCGCAGTCACGGAAGAAGTCAGCAGTGAGTGAGCTCGGCTACCGCCGCCCCGGCTCACACCACCGCGCACGCCGACGGACCCCGAAGAGCTCCCGCGCACGGTCGTGCCGAGTGGGCGCGACCGACGCAGTCACTCAGTTAGTCACTCAAAGCACGGAAGAAGTCAAAGTTCGCCTACATCGGCGGGCCATGAGAACAGCCCCCGACCTGCGTTTCCGCTGGTCAGGGGCTGTTCAGGGATGGTGGGCGATACTGGGTTTGAACCAGTGACCTCTTCCGTGTCAAGCATTCCCTGACCCATCCGTGGACGTGCTTGGACGTCCTACTGAGCACGAACCAGTCCCCCAATATCCGTCCACGTCCGCCAGAACGCGCACCCGTTGTCAAGCAGTTGGTCAAGCGGTCGCCAGCCACCCGCCATACCTACGTGCACGACGCACAGGGGTATGCCGCCTGTCTCCTTCGATTTCCGGCAGCCCTTCACGCGCTGCCGCGGCAGTTGGCCAAGGTCTCTGACAGCCACTCAAGCTCGCGGGAGACATACTCCGCTTCGTGGCCCATCTTGAGGAGCGCCGGTAGGACGTCTCCGGTGTAGGTCTCGGCATACGCCGCCCAGGCGGCCCGCACCCACCACACCGCGGTCGCCAAGCTGTTCAGCGGTAGCGCCCAGGTCGAGCTGCAAGAGCACTTCGCCGGGGAAGCGGTGCTCGCCGGGCTGGTCGGCACCAACGCGGCCAACCTGAAGGACGCCATTGCTGGCGAGACCTACGAGCACACGACGATGTACCCGGGGTTCGCCAAGCAGGCGGCCAAGGATCACTGCACCGCCGCGAAGACACTGTTCACCGAGATCGCCGGGGACGAGGGCACGCACGCGGCCGCTTTCACGGTTGCTCTGCGGTCCCTCACCAACCCGAAGGTGAAGGTTCCGAAGCCGCCAACGGTTGACCCAGTGGTGATCACCGCCAGCACCCCGGCCTGCCCCGGAACACGGACGCAGGTCAATCTCCTCGCCGCCATGCACGGCGAGGCCTTCGCCTACGCCAAGTACACGGCATACGCCGCCCAGGCGGCCCGCCACTGATCAGGCCGGCCCTGATGAGACACCTGGACCCCCGGGAGGCTGGCGACATTGCCGCCTTCCCGGCGGTCCAGGCCTTGGCTGAGGTCCGTGGCGGGGCTCCTGGTCAACGGTGGGTCGGCTGGCCATCGCGGACCTTGAACGAGGATCCCGACGGCGCCTTCCACGCCGAGAAGGTCGACCTCGAGGGACATCACGGATTCGACAGGCAACGCCTCGACGATCATTTGGTCGACGCCGGATTCGCGGAAGTCAGCTCCGTTGACACCACGACCCAGTGCGGTCCGCGGATGAGCGCACTTTGATTCAGTGGTGGAACGGTGCGGAGAACTCGACACATCCGGAACCCAACACCTCTTCGTGTCGGACATCCCCGCCGTACTCGGTCCAGCTCCATGACCCTCCGCGCCCGACAATTCGGAGCATGCGCCCGTCAAGCGACGCGTCCTGAGCGTCCAGGGTCAGAATCTGGGTGCTGTCCAGACGAATCATGACTCGGTCCCCGTCGGTCGCCGCTTGCGACATCTGGTGCCAGTTGTCGAATGGCCGGCCGAACCAGCGCGGGGGAAGTCGGAGACCGGCGACCTCGTGATCGGGGAAGAAGGCGGTGACAGCTTGGGCGATGGTCGATGCGTCGCTGGACGAAGTCACCGAACCATGATGACGAGTCCGTCAGCCTCGCTGGTCGCAATCGCACTCGTCTGCCGCGTTCCGCTCGTTCGGAGCAAGGTGAGTGCCGCTTCTTAGCGCCCACTTTGGGCTACGCCGAGCCTCGGTCGGGCTTGCGCGCTGACGAGTGGTCAGAGGGCACCATGGTCATCCGCGTTCCCCGTGACCTTCGTCCCTAGCGACTCAGATCCGCACGTCTCAGATTTGAGTGAACACAGAAGGAGAGCGCGTCACACGATGACGCACTCGAGTGGAGGCTTCCGACCAGCATCGTTGCCAAGAGAAGGTCTGCCGAGGTGAAGCCATGAACGCAAGGCGACACCGCGCGTTAGCTGCCTATCGAAGCCATCGAACGGTCCCGGGGCGCACGTGCGTCTCACACCGAAAAGGCAGGACCACGGATGAGTGACCAGCCGATTCTCACCTTGGATCACGTGACTAAACGCTTCGGTCCGATCACCGTCGTGGACGACGTCACCGTCAACGTCCACAGGGGCAGGATCCAGGTCCTCCTGGGCGAGAACGGAGCCGGCAAGTCCACGCTCATCAACATGGCGGCAGGCGTTCATGAGCCGAGCAGCGGTCAGATCATTGTCGACGGCCACCCCACCCGGATCCCGGACACAAAGGCGTCGGAGGCACTCGGCATCGCCACGATCCACCAGGAGCTGCAGCTCGTCTCAAGCCTGAGCGTCGCGGAGAACATCCTGATGGGCCGGCTGCCCCAGCGATTCGGCCTCGTCGACAAGCGCGAGATGTACCGCCTCGCGACCGAGGCGCTGACGACGGTCGGGCTGCACGTCGATCCGCACATGCCGGCCGGCGCGCTCGGCATCGCGCGACAACAGCTCGTCGAGATCGCCAAAGCGCTCAGTCTCAAGGCCCGCTTGCTCATCCTCGACGAGCCGACGGCCTCGCTCACCAAGCACGAGATCGAGCACCTTTTCGGCCTGATCAGCCAGCTCCGTTCGGAGGGTGTCGGGATGGTGTTCATCTCGCATCACCTTGACGAGATTGCCTCGATCGGTGACAGCGTGACCGTCATCCGTGACGGCAAGTTCGTCGCCGAGGTTCCCGCCACGACCCCTGAGCCGGAGCTCGTCCGCCTGATGGTGGGACGGAGCATCGACGAGCAGTTCCCCCGTCGCGCCACCCCACCCCAGGAGCCCCTGCTCAGCGTCCAGGGCCTGACCCGGAAGGGCACTTTCACGGATGTCTCCTTCGAGGTGCGCGCCGGAGAGGTCCTGGGCATCGCCGGCCTCGTCGGCGCGGGTCGCACCGAGGTGGTGCGAGCGATCGCAGGCGCCGATCCCTACGACACCGGAACGGTCACCGTCCAAGGCAAACCACTACCAAAGGGGCGTATCGGGGCGGCGATCGCCGCTGGCGTGGGCCTCGTTCCCGAGGATCGCAAGGCGGTTGGCCTGGTGCTCGGTGCTTCGGTCGAGGACAACCTCGGGTATGCGACGCTCATGTCGAGCGCCCGGTACGGGCTGGTCGATCGCCGCGGTCAGGCCAAGCGCGCCAACCTGGTCGCCAAACGGCTTGCAATCCGGATGCGCGGTCTTGGCCAGCGGGTCGGCGCGCTCTCGGGCGGCAACCAACAGAAGGTCGTCCTCGGGAGATGGATCTCGGCCGGCTCCAAGGTCCTCATCCTCGACGAGCCCACGCGTGGCGTGGACGTCGGGGCCAAGGTCGAGATCTACCAGCTCATGAACGAGATCACGGCCGCCGGCGGAGCCGTGGTGATGGTCTCGAGCGAGCTGCCCGAGGTGCTCGGAATGAGCGACCGCATCCTCGTCATGTCCGACGGGCGCGTGGCCGGCGTTCTCGCCGCAGCCGACGCCGACCAGCACACCGTGATGTCCCTCGCCGTCAAGGAAGTCGAGCCCGACCGTGTCTAACACTCAAGAGACCACACCCACCGCCCAGAAGGCGCCAGGGGCCGACGTCACGTCGAAGCGGGCCAAGATCGCTGATTTCGTCTCCGCCAACGGCGCTCTGGTCGGCCTGCTGGTGCTCTGCGTCGCCATGTTCATCGCGACACCCGACTTCCTGACACCGAACAACCTGCTGAACGTCGGCATTCAGGCTTCTGTCGTCGCCATCCTGGCCTTCGGCCAGACCTTTGTCATCGTGACCGCCGGCATCGACCTGTCCGTCGGAAGCGTCGCTGCCCTCTCCGCGATGGTGGCGGCCTTCACCGGCCAATCATGGGGTATGCCGCCGCTGGTGGCTCTCCTCTTCGGGTTACTGACAGGTCTGGCCGCGGGCATGCTCTCGGGAGCGGCCACCGCATACGCCAAGCTCCCACCGTTCATCGCCACACTGGCGATGTTGAGCGTCGCCCGAGGGCTGACCCTCGTCGTCTCCAACGGCATCCCGGTCCCTACCTCGTCGGTCGTCACCTGGCTGGGCGGCAGCATCGGCCCGATCCCGATGCCTGTTGTCGTCCTGCTCGTGATGGGAGCCATCGGCTGGTTCATCCTCAACCGTCTGTCGGTCGGGCGAGCGATGTATGCCGTCGGGGGCAATCTCGAGGCAGCCCGCCTGTCCGGGATCCCGGTCAAACGGGTTCTGGTCACCGTTTATGCGTTGTCCGGCATATTCGCGGCCGTCGCAGGCCTCGTGCTCAGCGGACGACTCGCTTCGGCCCAGCCCCAGGCGGCCACAGGATACGAGCTCGACGCCATCGCGGCCGTGGTGATCGGCGGTGCGAGTCTCGCCGGTGGCGTCGGAAGAATATCCGGCACCCTCATCGGCGCTCTCGTCCTGGCCGTCATTCGTAACGGCCTGAACCTGCTCAACGTCTCCGCGTTCTGGCAGCAGGTCATCATCGGTCTCGTCATTGCAGTGGCCGTCGGCATCGACGTGCTCCGCCGAAAGCGAGCCTGACTCTCTTTGTCTCCCCGCCTACCAGGGCTTCGAACACATCTGAATACCCACGGTCACCGTGTGACCCCGTCATTGGAGAAACGCATGCATTTCACTCCGCACCGCGCCACCGCCATAGCCCTGGTCGCCGGCCTCACGATCCTCCCGCTGGCGGCGTGCAACCGCACCTCGCCCACGACCAGCGCGACCGCATCCAGCGCGAAGAAGTTCACGCTCGCGGTCTCGACGCTGAACAACCCGTTCTTCGTCTCCCTGAAGGAGGGTGCCGTTGCCGAGGCCAAGGCCGAGGGCGTCACCCTCAACGTCGTCGATGCCCAGAACGACGCGGCAACGCAGGCGAACCAGCTCGCAAACGCCCAGTCCCAGAACGTCCAGGCGGTCATCGTGAACCCGGTGGACTCCGATGGTGCCGGGGCACCTGTGAAGGCTTTGAACACGGCCAAGATCCCGGTCATCGCCGTCGACCGCACCGTCAACGGCGCCAAAGTGGCATCATTCATCGCATCGGACAACGTTGCCGGTGGTAAGCAGGCAGCGGCCGAGCTCGGCAAGTTGCTTGGCGGCAAGGGCGACATCATCGTGTTGCAGGGCACCGCCGGTACATCCGCGGCTCGCGACCGCGGCAAGGGCTTCACGGAAGGGATGAAGGCCTTCCCGGGCATCAAAATCGTGGCCACGCAAACCGCGAATTTCGACCGCGCCCAGGGCCTGGACGTGACGACCAACCTGATGCAGGCGCATCCCGGTGTTGTGGGAATCTTCGCCCAGAACGACGAGATGGCACTGGGTGCCATCAAGGCACTCGGCGCCAAAGCCGGTAAGGCCGTGAAGCTGTGTGCCTTCGACGGGACAGCCGCAGGCGTCTCGGCGGTGAAGGCCGGCACCCTGAACTGCACCGTTGCCCAGCTGCCCAGCGTGCTCGGCAAACTGGCCGTGCAACAGGCAGTCAAAGCCCTCGCGGGCAAGGCTGACGCCAACGTGCCAGTCAAGACCACCGTCATCACGGAGACCAACGCGGCCACCTTCAAGGGCTGACGACAGCTACACCATGGTGGGCCTCCGCATCCGGTGCGGCGGCCCACCACCCCGCAAGTCAGGGTGCATGCCAGCCATACCCACCTATCCTTTGTGCACCAAACAGTGCATCTCCGAGGACCCATGATGTTGCGTCACGGCATACTCAACGCACGTCTGGCTGGTGCTCTTGCCCGCCTCGGGCACACCCACCAGATCGTGATCACCGATGCGGGACTGCCGCTTCCGTACGGCATCCCAGGCTGCACCATCGTCGACCTGACCCTCGTGGCTGGCATACCGCGATTCGAACAGGTCCTCGACGCGGTCTTGGACGCCGTGGTCGTCGAATGGGCGGAGGCCGCTGTCGAGAGCCAGTCGCTTCCAGCACATGAGTGGATCACCGCACGTCTGGACAGCGTCAGCCTCATCTCACACGAACAGTTGAAGGCGCGGTTGCCTGAGACGCAGCTTGTGGTGCGCACGGGGGAATCGACACCCTACGCAAACGTGATCCTGCACTGCGGAGTCGCGTTCTGAGTGAATCACCGCGATGGGTCGGAGAAACCACTCCGGCCGGCACGTCGCAGTCAGGCATTCTGCGCCCGCTCTGAGGAGCCAAACCATGTCCCCGGCCTTTGCCGTCGTTGTCGTCGGTTCATTGAATGCAGACCTCACCATCACGACGGACCGCCTGCCGTCGGCGGGCGAGACCGTCGCCGGGCACGGCTTCGTGACCCGTCCGGGCGGCAAGGGCGCCAACCAGGCCGTGGCGGCGGCGCGACTCGGTAGCGCAGTGTCGCTCATCGGCGCAGTGGGAGCCGACGCCTACGGCAGCATGCTCCTGGAAGCGGCCCGATGCGACGGCATCGACACGGACTCGATTGTCACGATCGCCGACATTTCGACGGGGGTGGCTGTCATCGAGGTCGACGCCCACGGGGAGAACAGCATCGTCGTCTTCCCTGGCGCCAATGGCCGACTCGCGCCACACCACGTCGAGAAGGAGGCCGAACGCATAGCGGCAGCGGCGGTCGTCTGCCTGTGCCTCGAGAGTCCGCTCGAGACCATCATGACCGCGGCTCGACTGGGCCACCAGGCCGGCGCCACAGTGCTGCTCAACCTCTCGCCGTTCAGGGAGGTTCCAGCCCAGCTGCTGGCTGATGCGGACCTGCTCCTGGTCAACGAGCACGAGGCGGCCCAGCTACTGGGGTCCACCGATCCCACCATCGACTGGGGTGCCACCGCTCTCGGATTCATCGCTCGAGGTGTGGGTGACGTGGTGGTGACCTTGGGCGCACGTGGGTCGATGGTCATCCAAGGCGGCCCGGAGAACCTCCCACTCCTCACTCCGATTCCAGCTGTGCCGACCCACGTCGTCGACACCACCGGTTGCGGGGACGCTTTCACCGGTTCGGTTGCGGACTCGTTGGCCCGCGGAGACGGTTTGGTCGCAGCAGCCCGACGAGCCGCAGTGGTCGCGTCGATGGCGGCGGCGACAAAAGGTGCCCAGGACTCATACCCCACCGTGAACGAAGTCAAAATACACGTTTGAGCACGAGACGACGATGCTCGAGTGTCTGTCCGTGGCGGTCCTCGACCGGTCACCGATCCTCACACGAGGGAGCCAGCCCCTTCGAGCCGGGCCGGGAGAAGAGGAGTGACTGGACAGAGAGCCGTCCTGCCAGAGGTGATGGGGGGCCGCGCTTGACGGAGGACGGCGTCGAGAGTCACCCGGAGATTCTCCGGAGCCAGATGACAGATGCGCGCCAATGCACGCGACCCATTTGCGCCGGTCACGGTCGGCCGCCTCCTGGGCTGCGCGCCCTTGCTCGTTGCAGCCGTGCCGCGGTCGCTGCTGGGGGTCACGCGCGGCCACTAGTGCGGAGTTGCTCCGGTAGTGGGATCCGGCGCTGGCCGCCCTCGCCTGCCGGAGGTCCTCGGCGACCAGCCCACGGGGCGCAGCAGCCCGTACTCCTCCCGGTGCTGCCCTGCCCCGTGATGCCCTGAGCTCTCGAGCCAGCGCCAAACCACAGGCCGTTTGTGCGCCCCGTAAACCGGGGCCAACCGATCGCCGATCCCCCGGATCATGTGCGAACGCTACGCGGGAGCGCGCATCGCGGCTGACAGGACATTTCTGCCTTGGGGGTCAAGCGCCCATACGGGGCCGTCTCCGGCACGGATGGGCCACGGCATCGGTGGTGAAGCGACGTCCAAGTAGTTCCGCGAGGACCGCGATCGATTCCGGGACGCGAGCGGTCGTGGCTGGGTCGCGGGTTGGGGTGTCTGCGCCTACCGAGGTGGGGCCTCGGCAGGAGGGGGATCGGCGCCCGGGCCGGGTCTGCCGTCGGCATCGGGCGCAGCGGTGTACCGGGCGTCCGCCTCTTGGTCGGCGTGATCGGTTTCGCGCTGGTGGAGGAGATCGTCGCGGTCCCGGCTGACGACTGCGGTCTCGCGGCGAGACTGTTTGAGTTCCGTGCGCGCGGCACGGCCCCGACGGGCGGTGCGGCGCGCACCGCCCAGCAGCATGCTCAGCCCCAGCATGCCGATGGCCCCGACCACGATTCCGTAGAGAAACAGCGTGCCGGTCGAGCCGGTCACGTCGTAGCCGAACACCGAGAATCCGCTGGTCAGCGCGTGCCCGCTGCCCGCGTTGCCGAGCACGCCAGCGACACCGACGATCGATGCGGCCACCAACAGGATCAACCCAAGAATGACGATCATCGCGACCCCACCCGCCTATAGACCATCGGAGGCCTACTTCCGATCCAGAGCATCCTTGACTTTGTCTGCCGCTTGCTCGACCTCGGCTGTGGCCTTGTCGATCATTTCGTCGACCTCGTCCTTCGCGTGGTCGACCTTCTCGTTGGCCTCACCGGTTCGCCGATCGGCCTTGCCTTCGGATTCGAGGTCCTTGTCCCCGGTGAGGATTCCAGCGGCCTCCTTGGCGCGGCCTTTCACCTGATCAGACTTGCCACTCATCTCGTACCGCCGTCTCGATCGTCTACGTCAACTCTACCGCTGGCCGATGCTCGCGGGCAGGACAGCGCGATTGCTCGATCACCTCACCTCGTGGAGGGCCACGACTTGCCCGCACCAGGGGACTGAGTGCAAGTGACGCATGCCTAAGGGACTAGTCGCCTCGCGGGCTTCGAGCACGGTGGCTGGAACGGGCTGCCGCCGAGGCGCGCCGGCGAGAGCCCTGACCTGGACTGCCAGACTTCCCCGCTCGTCGTACTCGGCCGAGACCTCCGCCTTGTACTGCGCGTTGAGGCAAGGAACTCAACGGTGGAGTCACATCACAGCCTGACGCACAGGGCTTCGAACAGAACCACCCTGATCAACACGAGAGCGGAGGCCGGCTCGCTCGCCGAACGCTCATCGTGGCGCCCAGGTGCTCCAGCGCGCCCTTGGCGGCCCTGCGTTCCTCCCCCAAGGGCACCGGTATGACGAGCGCGTGGCGCATGGCCCCCCAGTTCCACCTGCCAGAAGCGACTGCGGCCGTTGAGCACCCAGCCGTCGTCGGTGATGATCGCGCGCACCGGCGAGGTTCCCGCATTCCCGATGCGCAGCAGCGTCCCAGCGGGCAGTCGGACCATCAGGCCGGCGACCTTGGTGCGGAAAGGGCCGATCGACACCTCCCCGCCTGCGAAAGCAACGCAAGCGTCCTGCTCCGCGAAGCCTTGCGCACCCCACCACCACGACGTGGGGAGCCCTCGGACGCCCAGTTCTTCACGGCATACACCCGCGCGTCGCTGAGCCGCCACGTTGCACGGCCGATCGCGGCTGTACCGGCGGCCGTCCGTCCAACAGCCGCGGGTGCCAGCACTGGTTCAGTCGCGGTATCAGCTCGAACCAATTCGATCCGGCGAACGGGCGCGTCCACAGCCACCACGTCAGGTCGCAGAGAGTGACGTCCGGGGGCGTCCGGCGCCACGTCGACCACGATGCGCCGATCATCTCCGAAGAACAGCGACCCGCCCGGGCGCCTGGACCGTCCGGCCTAGCCTGCGCGTCCATCAGAACGCCCTGGCGCCAGAACCGTCCGGGATGAGCGCCCACCCGACCAGAGCCCACGCCCCGCGGCTGGATCGCTGCACCCCGTCAGCGCAGACCCCGCGCTGCGCGACCATATCCGTAGAACGCCAGAAGTACCCCCTCCATCGCGACCCGGTGACGGGAGGTGAGGGAGCCCAAGGGCAGGTCAGCCCCATTGGAGCGATACGGCGCCGCATCGGGGCGCGCGGGTGAGCCCGCACGCGTGACAGGTGGCGGAGGGTGGTTGCGATGCAGGCGCCTCAGAGCCGTCCGGTCGACGCGCTCGCATGCGCCGGCACTAATTGCGGTACTGCTGCACCAGCGGGCAGCTGAACGGCTCTCGGTCTGCCAGACCCACGGCGTTGAGGTAGCGCACCACGATCAGGTACGAGCGTCCCAGGCTGGTCTCGGTGTAGGCCACCCCCTGGGAGGCGCAGTAGGCCCGGACGAGAGGCTGGGCCCGTCTCAGATTGGGCCGCGGCATGCTCGGAAACAGATGGTGCTCAATCTGGTAGTTCAGACCGCCCATCATGAAGTCGGTGACTGCTCCGCCGCGGATGTTGCGTGACATCAGCACCTGGCGGCGCAGGAAGTCCACCTTCGCGGTGGCCGGGACCAGTGGCATGCCCTTGTGGTTGGGGGCGAACGACCCGCCGAGTAGCACCCCGAACAGGGCCAGCTGCAGTCCCAAAAATGCCGCGACCTTGCCGACCGGCAGGACCATGAGCAGGAGCGCGAAGCCCCCGCCAAGGCGGACCGTGATGAAGGTCAGCTCCACCCAGCGGTGCTGGTGGGCCTTGTTCTGCAGCAAGGAGCGGACGCTGGTCGCGTGCAGGTTCAGACCCTCCAAGGTCAGCAGGGGGAAGAACGCCCAGCCCTGGTATCGGGTGAACAGTGCCGCGATCCCGGTACGCGGTGCGGCCACCGCAGGGGTGAAGGCGAGCGGGCCTGGTGCGATGTCGGGGTCCTTGCCCTCCTGGTTCGGCGCGCTGTGGTGCTTGTTGTGCTTGCCCATCCACCAGCTGTAGCTCAGCCCGGTGAACAGCCCGGAGATGACCCGGGCGGTCCAGGCGTTCCACGCCGCCGAAACGAACACCTGCCGGTGCGCCAGGTCATGGCCCAGGAACCCCAGCTGGGCGCTGACCACGGCAAGAACAGCCGCCGGCGCCAGCTGCCACCAGGAGTCACCGAGGACCACCACCGCCACCCAGACCAGCGCAAACGCGGTGACCGCAGCCACCATCCGGGTCCAGTAGTACCGGTAGCAGCGCCGCAGCAGACCCTGCTCCTGAACGGTCCGTGACAGGCCTGCGTAGATGCTCGCCGGGCGCAGCCGGGCTGTGCGTCGGACCGGGGCACCGGCATCGGTGTCGGCTGGCATCCAGAGCTCTCTTGTGACTACGTGCAGCGTGGGCCGCTGCGGTTCGCAGCGACCCTGTCAGCGAACGGGCCGCCACGTCCGGGGCAACTCCTTCGCCTAGGTTCCAGCATCCCACTACAGGTGGGACCGTGCACCACGAGCAACGGGTCGTAGCAACAGACCCGCGCGGTATGCCTGGGCAGCCGCGCGACGACCGCCCGCCGACCTGCGAAGGCTTCGCCTCTGGCGACGATCAATGCATGGGAGTGCCAGGGGAAGCGCCGGGCGTCCGCCCACGCGCCCCCAAGTGCGCCCGAATCCGCCCCCCTTGTCACTCACGTGGTCACTGAGACAGAACGCCAGCCATGTGAAAAGGTGCTCACCACGCCATCACCGCTTGCATCCGAATGTTCCGGGGTCACCCGGCTGTCAGCTCCAAGGGTGACCAACCGAAGCCAGGCGAGCCTCGGGGATGCATCTTCGGGGTGTGGCCGTGACAAACCTCGTCGTTTGCACGGCGGGACGACGAGCACCAGGACCATCGCATCGGTCGACTACCTGAGGGCGCGCCCCGTTGTGGCCTCCAGCACCGGGACCGCCGTCCCCATCGCAGCCACCAACGCAGGCGGATCGGCCACCGCAGTGACGCCCATGTCCGTCGTTCTCACCGCCATCTGCGGCGCTCAGGACAGCGTGGGGAGAGAAGCCTCAGTGTGCCGGGAGCCTGAGGTGCGACCGTCGTCGAGGTCCGCCCCCACCCGGTAGGGGGTGATCCCGGACGGCCCCGGCGCGGGACCTCTGGGGATTGCTCCCGTTGGTGCGGAGGGTTCAAACATTTCCCACTGCCCGCGTGTCAGGGTGGCTGCCTACCGTGTCCCTATGTGGAGCTGCACCCTGGCCGACTACGACCCCTCGAACTGCGGGACCGAGGAGGCTTGGGGGCGCCGGATGGCCGCTGACGGTTGGCAGATGTGGAGTTGCCCGGGCGTGTGGGTGAGGATCAACGGCCGCGAGGTGCGCCGCTGGAATCTGCGCCGACGCACCCCCGTCCGGCTGAACGCGTTGCCGGGGTATAGGGAAAGAGTGCGCCCGCTCGTGCGCCGCATGGTCCGGGGCTGGCACGAGGGGCGGGGCGCTTGCGCGGGTACTGCGCCCTAACCGCTGTCTCCCGATCCGCCCGCGGGAGGGCAGGTGCGGAGGCTTGCGGCCTCCTCCATCGTGACCCCCGCTGCCTGTCCGCCACTTCGGGCGGGTGGTCTAGGACATGGTGCGCGTCATGTCCACGACTGTTTGGGGGATGCCGTAGTGCGTAGGAGGTGCCGCATGCTGTGTGAGCCGGCGAAAGCTTGGGCAGGGATTTGAGAGGCAAGGCCCGCACCACGGACTCGGGGACTGTGGCGCGGGCCTTGTTTTATGTCTGGGCGCATGACCCGCTCGATGCCGACGGTCAGCGCTCGAGGATCTCGGTCTCGCAGGCTCCGTCGCAGCTAGGCTCGGCGCAGATGCAACGAATGTGCCGACCGTCCGCGGGCTCCTCGGGGTGGCAGGCGATGGCCCGGAGGGTGTGGGTTCCTAGGAGCAGCACATTGCCAACGTATGGGGCCGTTTCGTGCTCTGTGTCAGGTTTCGGGAGGTCGGCCCGATTGGTGGAGGGCTGTGTGGTCCTTGCGGCTTGGCAGCTGTTCACAAAGCCCCCTGGTCGATGGGGTTACCCAGGGGGGTATAGATTTTCCGTAGGGCGACGCCGGCCCCCCCGAATTCCAGGTGTCGCCTTAAGCCCCGGCGAACGCTTCCCCCTGCGGGCGACCGGGCCGCTTCGACCGCGGAGACGTGGCAGCGCCCCCGCCTCGACGTGA
This sequence comes from Pedococcus cremeus, assembly GCF_900111375.1. Classification (GTDB taxonomy): domain Bacteria; phylum Actinomycetota; class Actinomycetes; order Actinomycetales; family Dermatophilaceae; genus Pedococcus_A; species Pedococcus_A cremeus. The sequence continues at coordinate 199,088 of NZ_FOHB01000002.1, read as the reverse complement.
GGCGGGGGCGCTGTGCGCTCGGGTTGCAGAACTAGAGCTTGTGGACGTCGGCCGCGTCAACGAGGATGACGCGCCGTGCCGACAGGGTGCCCCGGTTGATTGCGCCGTAAACCTCCGTGGCGACTGACCTCTGCGGCCGCGCCGTGGTAGATCAGGCTTCTGTGGGTAGTCGTGCGCGATGAGGCCCTTCTCGTCGGTCCTCCAGAGAGTCAGGGAGGCGTCGGCGGGCACGGGCCATGGAGGTTGGCATGTCAGGGAGACGATGTTGCTGCCGTCGGTGCTGCGAGCTGTGACCAGCTCAACTGGGCAGGCCCGGGAGCAGCGCGCCGGCGCCGGCGGTACAGGCCCGGCCCGGGATCGGGAAGACGTTGGAGTTGAAGCGATTCGACCCACTGAATGACTTCTTCCGTGCGTGGGAAGTGACAGTGGGTTCTTCGGACGTGCACGCACGCCCACGAACGCCAGCGGACCGGTGGTAAGTCCGGAACCGACTTCCTCAGTCAAGCACTTGGTCAAGCAGGCGTCTTGACGGTCTGGCAGAGAAACGGCCCCTGACTGGCGTTTCCGCTGGTCAGGGGCTGTCTGTCGATGGTGGGCGATACTGGGTTTGAACCAGTGACCTCTTCCGTGTCAAGCATTCTCGACCTGTGCGTGGACGCCCGCTGGCGTCAATCCGAGCACGAACCGGTCCCCCGAAGTCCGGCTACGTTCGGCCGAACACGTCGCTGTTGTCAAGCAGTTAGTCAAGCATCGCTCTGAGGCTTTCCACGGACCCGGAGCTCGACCGGGCGCCCGCACAAGGAGTGATCGGGAGAGCGGCCGAGTCTGGGTGACGCGTCAGGGTTGGAAGACTCTGACCAGCCGGCTCCATCCGTCGGACGTGCAATAGACCGGGACCTCGTTGATGGGTACGTCACGCTCCACCACCTGACCTCCCTCGTGGCTTTCGCCGCTCCACACGTCGACCCATTCGCCTGCGGGCAGGTAGGTCGACCAAGTGGTCGCGCCCTCCTGGGTGACTGGGTTGACCAAGAGATCGGCGCCGAGCATCCACTGGCGCGGGTGTTCCCACACCTGTGCATCCCCCGGGTGGTCAAAGAACAAGGCACGCATCAACGGCCTGTCGGTGCGCACGGTTTCGCCCGCCTGCTCGGTCAGGTAGTCGACGAGACGCTCCCGCAAGTGGGCGAACTCGCGGAACACCGGCACCACGCGTTCGTCACCCGTCACCTCGGCGACGTGCCACGGCGTGCGGTCGCGCAGCGGGAGCTGGTGGTGATTGAACTCCGAGTGGTACTGCATGACCGGCATGAAGACCGAGGCGCCAGCGGCACGGAGGTAGAGCTCGGCGTCGGGCACCGGACCGGAGAACCCTGCGAGGTCCCAGCCCCAGTAGACGATGCCGCACGACGCGGCGGTGAGTCCGGCGGTGACGCTGTTGTTGAACGCCTCCCACGTGGAGTCCTCGTCCCCCGCCCAGAAGACGCCGTGGGCCTGCGAGCCGGTGAAACCGCTGCGGGAGAACGTGACCGGCGCCTTGCCGTGCTTGCCCAGGAGGTCACCGAAGGCACGCGCGTAGTGCACCGGGTAGAGGTTGTTGCCCTCGTCACCGCGGCTGCCGTCGGCGTACTGGAGGTCGTGCCCCCACGCGTGCTCACCACCGTCGGTCTTGAAGCCGTCGATGCCGAGGTCGCCCACGAGGTAGTCGCGTTTGGCGGTCCACCAGTCGCGCGTCCGCTGCACGGACAGGTCGGGCATGAGCGACTTCGGGAACCACCAACCGCGGTTGAGGTATGCCGTGCCGTCGGCCTCGCGCACGGCGTGCCCCTCCCGGACCATCGCCTCGCCTTCGGCCAGGACCTGCTCGTGCAGGCCGTCCTCGGACTGCTCGGTCTTGAGCAGGGGGATCTGCCAGAGAAGGACCTTGATGCCACGGGAGTGGAGGTCGTCCACCATGGCCTTGGGGTCGGGCCACGCACCGTCGGCCGGGAAGGTGAAGTCGCTTGCGGCGAAAGGAGATCCGTCGAGACGGGGGGCATAGGTCGCGTCGCGGAAGAGCATGATGCCCTCCTCGTCGCTCCACGCCTCGATGACGATGACGCCGACGGGGATGTCGAGCTCGCTGTGGCTGTCCATCCGCTGCGTCACGAGGGCCTGGGTGTTCCACTCGTTGCCGGACGCCCACAGACGGAACACCCACGAGGGCAGCTCCTCAGCCCGGCCGACCTCGTCGAGGAACGAGCGGAGCACGGCGGTCGGGTGACCGTCGTAGAGCGCGACATCCAGGGACTCCTCGCCCGTGCCACCGAGGGCGACCTCGACGACGAGTCGGTCCGCCTGCGACGCGCCGACGTCGTACCAGGAGCGACGGGTCGTCCTCACGTGGAAGCCCCACGTCGACCCGTCGGCCCCGATGACGTGCGCGAACGGCATCGGCAGGTAGGTGCGGCCGTGGGCGCCCTGCGACTTGTACTGCTCGAACACGACCGCGTCGAGGCGCCGGCCGCTCTGGTCGAGGTGGTCGAACCGCTCACCGAACCCGACGACGTGGTCTCCCTCGCGGAGGGCGAGGGCGAACCGCACCCGGTGGACCCCCGACTCGGTGACGAGCCACTCGACGGAGCCGTCGACGAGGCGCGTGTCCGCACCGGTGAGGGTCCCTGCCAGCCCGGCGGGCAGCTCGCCGACCCACTGGCCCGGGGCCAGGGCATACCAGTCGGTGGTCTGCGTCGCACCGTCTCGGGTGGTCGCGTGGAAGCGGTAGCTGTAGCCGCCGGCCTCCTCGACGGGCGGGGTCTGAACGGCCCAGCCGCCGTCACCCCCGAGGGAGGCGGCCTGCGCGGCGGCCAGGTGCCCCTCACCACCCGCGAGCGCGGCGGCGTCGGCCGCGTCGGCGACACGGGGCTCGAGGACCAGGGTGGTGGCGTCACCCTCGGCGGACACCCACTCGCAGGTCACTGACTCCAGGTCGGCGAGCGCCTGGACCCCCAGGAGAACAGGCTCGCCGATCTGCGGCATGACGGGGATGCGCTGGTCGAGTGAGGTGGCGTAGGGGTGCTCGATGCCATGGGGGCGGTGCCCGAGCAGCGTGGTGCGGGTCACAGGGAACGTCCTTCGAGGAAGCCCAGCTCGTCGGCCAGGATCAGGTACATGCCGTGGGACCACAGCAGGGGCGCGGCGACCTCGCCCCAACGCTCGATCCACTCGGCCCGGGTATCGGGGTGCAGCAGGTGGTCGGGAACCTGCTCGGGCATCTCACCGGTGGCGGTGGCGTGGGCCGCGATCCAGTGCAGGTGGCGCAGCGCGCCGTCGCGGTCGCCGGCGACGGCGAGGTTCCACCCGAGTAGCGCCGACAGCAGCAGCCACTGACCTCCGCCGTAGAACACGTCGGCACGGAACCGGTGCACCCCACCGTCGACGTCGAGGTCGGCGGCGACGCGGGAGAGGGTGCCCGTCGCGAGCTCACCGCCAGGCTCGGCGAGCCGGAAGGGCACGATGCACGACGGCAGGCTGCCGTCGACCGCGGCGGTGCCGAGCCACTTCACGAGGTGGCCGTCCACAACCCCCTGGTTGAGCGCGAGGGTCGCTGCACCTTGCGATGCCGCCCTGGCCCGGTCAGCGCGCTCCGCGTCGAGCACGCCGCTTTCGGCAATGTCACGCAGGCCGCCGGCGACGGCGCCGAGGGTGGAGACGTGCCGGTGCTCGACGTGCTCCTCCCACCAGTCGTAGCAGGCGAGGTCCCAGAACGCGGCGAGGAAGTCGACCGCCACCTCGATGCCGGGCAGCCACCGGGTGAGGTCGCCGCCGTGCCGCTGCGCGTGGGCCACGAGCGACCACAGCCAGGTGCCGTAGCCGTCGGTCTGGAAGTCCCACCACGGATCGGAGCCGTCAAGGCCGTCAAAGGTGAAGCGCGTGGGGAGCATGCGGTCCAGCGGCACCTCGACGCCACGTGCGGCGTCGGCGACCAGTCCGTCGACCTGCTCACGACGTGCGCCAAGGACCCGGCTCACCCAGTCGTGGTACCGGTCAGCCGAGTCCACGTCACCCCAACGGGAGATCCCCTCGGCCGTGAAGGAACCGTCGCGCAGCCACGCATAGCCGCGGTATGCCGAGAACGTGGGCGAAGCGGGGTAGGCCCCACCTGCATGCTGGTGCTCGGTGATCACTTCGTGGCTGCGATACGCCAGGGCCAGCAGGTCCTCGCTGGTCGGCACGGGGGCGCACTCCGATGCGGGAGCCGCGTCGGGAGCGGCGGCGGAAGGTGCCGGCGGCATCCCGGCTGGTTTGGTCGGCGCGGTCTCGGGGAGGGAAGTCATGTGGTCCAGTCCGGTGGGTGGCGGGGTGGAGGCGGCTGTCGGGTCGTTCGGGGGCTGGCCCGGCAGACGCGGTCGGGATGGGTGGCCGGCCGTCGCGGACGGCCGGCCACCCGGGTCTTCGGCGGGCGCTACTTGAGCAGCGCGTTGACCGCCTTCTCCGCGTCGGCGAGGGCGGCGGCGACGCTCTTGCGACCGGCTGCGGCGGAGCTGAGCTCCTTGGTGACGGCGTCCTGCATCTCCTGCTGGCGCTCGATGACCGGCGGCAGGACCGTGGCGTCGAGCGAGTCGAACACTGCCTGCCGGTTGGCCGGCTTTCCGGCGCCGAGGTAGGAGGCGAGCTTGGTCTCGTCTGCCACGGGCGGAAGCTCCCAGCTGGTCTCGAGACGCTTGCTGACCATCTCGTCCGACGAGGTCAGGAAGGTGACCCACTTCTGCGCGGCAGCCTGGTTCTTGCTCTGCGCGGAGACGACGGCACCGTTGGTGAACATGGCCGAGGCCTTGGTCGTGTTGCCGGGCTCGACCGCGACGTCCCAGTCGAACTTCGCGTCGGCCATACCGGAGAACATCCAGATGCCGGTGTGCCACATGGCGAGCTTGCCGCTCTTGAACAGCTTGCTGTCGAAGTCGGGCGTGCCTGCGCCGTCGGCCTCGGTCGGCATGGTCTTGCCCGCCTTCGAGACGAGGAACTCGGCGGCGGCGCGGCCGGCGTCGGAGTTGAAGGTCGCGGACTTCTTGTCGGCGCTGAGGAATTCGCCGCCGGACTGGCCGAGCGCCTTGTAGAACTCGAAGAACGAGATCGGCTGGTAGTCGCCCCAGACCTTCTTGGACTTGTTCGTCAGCTTGGCTGCGGCGGCCTGCTCGTCCTTCCAGGTCCAGCTGGCGGAAGGCTCGGCGACGCCGGCTGCCTTGAAAAGGTCCTTGTTGTAGAAGAGCACCACGTTCGAGAAGGACTCCGGCAGGCCGTACTGCTTGCCGTCGGCGGAGAACGCCTTCAGCAGGGACGGCTTGTACTTGGAGCCGTCAACGCCCTTGAGCTCGGCGAGCGATCCGTTGGACGCGTAAGTCACGAAGTTCTCGTAGTTGAGCTCGTAGGCATCACCTGCGGTGCCGCCGGCGACCGCCGTCTGGAGTTTGGTGAAGTAGTCGTCGTAGGGGGTCGTCTCGATCTGGACGGTGACGTCGGGATTCGCCTTCTCGAAGGCGGCCTTTATGGCGTCGAGGTCCTTCTCGTGGCCGCCGTTGGCGGAGAAGTTCATGTAGCGGACGGTGGTCTTACCACCCGACGAGGGGGCGTCGGCGGACTGGGTCGCCGAGCCCTGGGCGCAGGCGCCGAGCGCGAGCGCCAGACCGGCGGCGATGACAGGCGCCACGCTGCGCCTGGCGGTGATCCTCATGGTGTTCCTTTCGGGCCTGCCGCGTTCCGGTTGGCACGCGGTCGGGACTGCTGTGTGGTGCTCGAGGGTGTGCTGGGTGGTGGGTGAGGGTGACGGGTGGGAGGACTGGAGGCGAGGTGAAACTGCGCCTGCTACTTGATGCCGGTGTGGGCGACGCCGGCGATGATGTGCCGCTGGGCTAGCAGGTAGACGACGGCGATGGGCAGGATCGAGAAGACGGAGCCGGCCATGACGACGTCCCACTCGGTGGTGAACTGGCCCTGCAGCGTTGCCAGACCCAGGGGCAGGGTCATGAACTCAGGCGAGCGGATGACGACCAGCGGCCACAGGAAGCTGTTCCAGCTGCCCATGAATGCGAACACCGCGACGGTGGCCAGGGCCGGGCGGATCAGAGGCACGATGATCGTCACGAAGATCCGCAGGTGGCCGGCGCCGTCGAGGGTGGCGGCCTCGTCGAGTTCCTTCGGCACCGACTCGACGGCCTGCCGCAGGAGGAACACACCGAAGGCCGAGGCGATCGACGGTGCGAGCAGGGCCATGTAGGTGTCCTGCAGGTTGAGCGCCTTCATCTCGATGAACAGCGGCACGACGAGCACCTGCATGGGCACCATCAGGGTGGCGAGGTAGAGCGCGAACACGACGTTCTTGCCCCGGAACGGCAGCCGGGCGAACCCGTAGGCCGCCATCGACCCGGTGATGAGCTGCAGGAGGGTGGAGGCGATCGCCACCCAGAGCGAGTTGACGACGATCCGCCACATGGGGAGCGTGTCGAGCAGCGTCCGGTATGCCGCCAGGGTCGGGTTCTCGACCACCAGCGTCGGTCCGCCCGCGAGGCTTCCCTCAGGGGTGATGGAGGTGATGACCGTCCACAGGAACGGGAAGAGCATGACGACTGCACCGGCGAGCACCGCGGCATACCGCAGCAGGCTCAGGGCACGGACCTGGCGACGGCGGGGCCCCACGGTGGAGGGTGCGTGCCTCACGGCGCCAGACCCGTCCGCCGAGGTGCCGGAGACCCTGGCGGTGTCGGAAACCGTTGCGGCGGTGAGGGATCCGGGGCGGGGGTAGCGGTGGGAGTGACGATCTCAGGCATAGTGCACCCACCGGCGCTGGCCGCGGATCTGCACCGCGGTGATGAGCAGGATGACGGCGAAGAGGATCCACGACAGCGCGCTCGCCTCTCCGGCACGGCCGTACCGGAAGGTCAGGTCGTAGATCTGGCCGACGACCACCTGGCTCGAGCCCGAGGGGCCACCGCCGGTCATGACGTAGACCTGGTCGAAGACCTGGAAGCCGTTGATGAGCGAGATGACGATGACGAAGAACGTCGACGGCGACAGCAGTGGGAGAGTGATCCGCCAGAACCGCTGCCAGCCGTTGGCGCCGTCAGCCCAAGCGGCTTCGAGGACGTCCTGGGGAATCGCTTGCAGCCCGGCGAGCATGATGACCATGACGAAGCCGAGGTCCTTCCACGCCGACGAGAGGATGACCGCCGGGAGCGCCCAGTTCGGGTCGGTCCACCAGCCCGGCTGGGGCAGACCCACGGCGCCGAGGAGTGTGTTGACCAGACCATTCGTGGGGTTGAGCAGCCACTTCCAGACCAGGGCCACGACGACCCAGCTCGTGACCACCGGGAGGAAGTACGCCGCGCGGAAGAACGAGCGGCCGGCCAGCTTCCGGTTAAGCACCAGCGCCAGACCCAACCCGCCCGCGAAAACCAGCGGAAGATACCCAGCGCAATACATCAACGTGTGCAGGAAGACCGTACGGGTGCCCGGGTCGGTCAGCAGCGTGCGGTAGTTGTCGAGCCCGACCCACTTCATCGGCGAGATGAGGTTCCACTGGTGGAGGCTGACCCACACCGAGGAGACCATCGGCACCGCAGTGAAGAGCACGAGCGGGACGGCGCTCGGGGCCAGGAAGAACAGCACCCAACCGGCCTTGCGCCAGCGCGCGCGGGCGGTCATCGGGCACCTGCTGCGGACACGTCCTGAAGGCGTGCGCGGACGAGTTCACCCTGGGCGCCAGCCGCTTGCGCATCGAACGACGAGGCCAGGACGAGGGAAGCAGCCCCGACCGCCCACTGGCTCTCCGTCCACGACTCGGTGATGTACGGGAGAGCGCGTCGGGCCGGCATGAGGTGGCGGCGGAAGGACTCCTCGAAGCCGGCCTGCCAGAGGGTCCACTCGGTCATGCCCTCACCCATGAGCACGATCAGCTCAGGGTCGAGAACGTGGACCACTCCGGCGAGCCCGCGGCCAAGCAGTCGCCCTGCGTCGGCATAGACGGCATGTGCGCGCTCGTCGCCTGCGTACGCGGCGGCCACGAGCTCGGTCATGCCGCCCTCCCCGGTGACCACACCGGCCGCACGGGCGGCGGCGACCAGACCACTCTCACCGATGTGAGCCTCGAGGCAGCCAGTGTTGCCGCAGCCGCAGACTGGTCCGTCGGCGGTCACCGGGATGTGCCCGATCTCACCGGCGCCACCGTGGGAGCCGCGACTGACCGAGCCCTGCGCCACGATGCCGCATCCGACACCGCGACCGATGGTGACCACGAGGTAGGAGGAGTAACGGCGGCCGATTCCGTAGACGCTCTCGGCAGCTGCAAGGGTGTTGACGTCGTTGTCGACAAGGACCGGAACGCCGAGGGCGTCGCGCAGGCGCGGGCCGACGGGCGCCCGGTCCCAGCCGAAGGTCGGGGCGTCGACCACGCCGGAAGCCTGAGAGTCGACCGCACCTGGGAGGCCGACACCGACTCCCAGCAGGTGACCTTCGTGCGCGTCGACCGTCGCGCCGAGGATGTCGCATAGCGTGTTGAGCGCGGAGGGATGGGCAGGGTCAAAGGGGACTGTGCGCGAGGAACGGACCGTACCGTCGAGGTCGACCGAGACGAGCGCGACGTGGTCGGCGGTGACCTTGGCGCCGATCGCCCCGCCGGCCGTCCGAACCAGGCCCAGTAGCCGCGCAGGGCGCCCGCCTTGGCTTGGAACTGACTCGAGCTCGGTCACCAGCTCGCGAGCCAGCAGCTCCTTGGTCGTCTGCGTCACCGTGGCCGGGCTGACCCCGAGCGAGCGCGCGATCTCGGCGCGTGAGCTCGGTCCCCGGGTACCCAGCAAACCCAGCACTGCGGCGCGCACGAGGTCACCTCGCGTGGTCGCCTGCCCGTTCTGAGACATCGTCGGCTCATCCCTTTGTTTGGTACTAAATTTAGGGAGGAACTTAAGCCTGATCTCCAAGTACGTCAAGGGGGCTGTAGAGATTCCTGGGCCCGACTTCCGACCGTGACCTCGCCCATGACTCCCCCAGTGCGTCCGCCCCCACAAGGCGCGCCCCCGATCGACGGCGAAGCCTCGGTGAGCCGACACGCCACCATGGAAGGTGCCTCCCGCACGCAAGAAGCAACTGCGCGCGTCGGCAGCTCAGCAACACCTCTCCTGCCAGCGGTGGCTTAGCGAGAGGCGTGCTCGCCCAGCCGTCAGTGCCGGGCTGACTTCTTCCGTGCATGGGAAGAGGTCAGGGGTGCTTCGGACGTCCACGCACGCCGACGGACCCGTAGAGGCCGCGATTCCGAGCGAAATCGGCACGCCTAGTCACTCAGTTAGTCAAGCATCGGCCGAATTGCGTCCTCAGAACCACCGCGACGAAGAAGGCCCCGACCCGCGTTGCCGCAGGTCAGGGCCTTTTCATCGATGGTGGGCGATACTGGGTTTGAACCAGTGACCTCTTCCGTGTCAAGGAAGCGCGCTACCACTGCGCCAATCGCCCTGGGGTGCTGCTGGGTTGTGCGTGATCGAGGTGGAGACGGGATTTGAACCCGTGTACGCGGCTTTGCAGGCCGCTGCCTCGCCTCTCGGCCACTCCACCGTGAAGGCGGTTCCAATCCTCCGAGCGGATGACCGGTCTCGAACCGGCGACCTCAACCTTGGCAAGGTTGCGCTCTACCAACTGAGCTACATCCGCGCTGCTCACAACGTTGTTATTTCCTCGCTGTGCGGCGTGGAAGACATTAGCCGATTCCCTGCGCCAACTCCAAACCGGCCCATCCTGACCCGTTTTCGCACCGTGTCTGCGCTGGTCAGGACGCCGAACGGGCCGTTTTGCGGCTCTCCTCCTCGGCCCCCTCGGGCATCGGCGTCAGCGGGCGCGCCGGTTTCGTACCCTCCGCCGGCCGGGCCCCACCCGCCACCGGCCCACCCTTCCTCGCGGCAGCCCGGCCAGCTGCCCGCTCCGGCTCAACCCCCGGCTTGAGCCCCGGCTCGAGCCCCTGCCCGACACCAGGCTCGGGAGCCCGCCTTCGCCGCACCTCGCTCCTGACCCATCCCACGGCCCGCACTCGCACACTGGGCCGCTCCTCGACCGGCCACATGACGCGGATGGCGGCGTTGAGGGCCGCGCCGATCAGCACGGCGATGGCCAGGAAGTAGAGCCAGATGAGCAGCACGATCGGGGCGCTGAGTGGCCCGTAGATCGAGGTGCCGCCGAGCGAGGCGCTGATCGTGCCGCGCAGCACGAACGACGCCAGCGCCCAGATCACGAGCGTCAGCACGGCCCCGGGCATGTCCCTCAGCCACGGCGTCCGCATCGGTGTCGACACGTGGTAGAGCGTGGTTAGGCTGGCGACGGCCATGAAGGTCACGACCGGCCAGTACAGCCAGAACAGGAACTCCAGGCTCTGGGGCAGCAGGGCGGCCAGCCAGGTCGGCCCGATGAGCACCAGCGGGATCACGATGATCCCGACGATGAGCGAGACGAAGTAGAGCGTGAGCGACAGGGCCCGGGTGCGCACGATTCCCCGCACGCCCGACTGCCCGTACATGATCGAGATGGTGTCGACGAAGACGTTGAGGGCGCGCGAACCCGACCAGATCGAGAGCAGGAAACCGACCGAGATGAGGTCGAAGCGCCCGCCGCCCAGAACGTCGTCGACGGTCGGCACGAGCAGTTCCTTGATCAGGCTCTCGGTCAGGAACCGCTCCGCCCACGTCTGGATGCCGCCGGTGATCTCGTGGACGGTCTCCGGCCCCAGCCACTGGCCGACGTAGCCGACACCTCCGAAGAGCCCCAGCACCAGCGGCGGCAGGGACAGCAGCGCGAAGAAGCCGGCCTCGGACGCCAGACCCGTCACGCGGTAGCGCAGGCACACCCGGATCGTCTCGATCGTCAGGCGCGCCAGGGCCGTCGCCCCGGGGACCCGGGCGAGCTCCCTCTTCACCCGCGCCTTGAGAATCACGCAGCCACGGTATCCCGGCCGGTCACGACCGGCTCGCATGTGACACGTCTGACGGCGCGAGCGCCTGACCCCGCGACCCTGCGCGACCTACGCTGCCGACGTGACCACCCACGCCCTGACCAACCAGGTTCCCCCGCTCTCCGGGCACAGCCTCCTCACCTCCGACCCCGCGCTCGAGGAGGGCCTGAGGCGGTGGGCCGGCCGCACGGCATACGAGGACATCGCGGTGCTCGGCGAGCTCGCCGGCCGCCCCGAGGCCCAGCGGGCCGGCGACCTCGCCAACACGCACACCCCCGTGCTGCGCACGCACTCCCCCACCGGCGAGCGCGTCGACGAGGTCGAGTTCCACCCCGCCTGGCACCAGCTCATGGACACCGCCGTCGTCCACGGCCTCACCGCCGGTCCGTGGACCGAGCCGGCCGGCACCGGTGCGCACGTGCGCCGCGCCGCCGGCTTCGTCATCTGGTCACAGGTCGAGGCGGGGCACCTGTGCCCCGTGTCGATGACGTATGCCGCCGTGCCCGCTCTGCGCGCGAACCCCGACCTCGCGGCGGCGTGGGTGCCCAAGCTGGCCTCCCGGGAGTACGACTTCGGGCTGCGGCCGCTGGCCGGCAAGCGCGGCGCCATCGCGGGCATGGGCATGACGGAGAAGCAGGGCGGCTCGGACGTCCGCGCCAACACCACGGTCGCCACCGCGACTCCGGGTGGTCCGCTCGCCGGCGGCGAGACCTACCGCCTGACCGGCCACAAGTGGTTCCTCTCGGCCCCGATGAGCGACGCGTTCCTCGTCCTGGCCCAGACCGGTGCCGGCCCGACCTGCTTCCTCGTGCCGCGCGTGCTCGACGACGGCACGCGCAACCCCTTCGCGCTGCAGCGCCTCAAGGACAAGCTGGGCAACCGCTCCAACGCCTCCTCCGAGGTCGAGTTCGACGGCACCTGGGCGGTCCGGGTCGGCGACGAGGGCCGCGGCGTGCGCACCATCATCGACATGGTCGCCTCCACCCGGCTCGACTGCGTGCTCGGCTCCACCGCGACCATGCGGCAGGCGGTCTCGCGCGCCGTGCACCACGCCCGCCACCGCTCCGCCTTCGGCGCCCGTCTCGTCGACCAGCCGCTGATGCGCAACGTGCTCGTCGACCTGGCGCTGGAGACCGAGGCCGCCACCACGCTGTCGCTGCGGCTGGCCCACGCCGTCGACGAGGGCGACTCCGACTTCTCGCGGCTGGCCGTCGCGGTGGGCAAGTACTGGGTCTGCAAGCGCACCGCGCCCGTGGTGGCGGAGGCCATGGAGTGCCTGGGCGGCAACGGCTACGTCGAGGAGAACGGGCTCGCCCGGCTCTACCGCGAGGCACCGCTCAACTCGATCTGGGAGGGCTCCGGCAACGTCAACGCCCTCGACGTGCTGCGCGCGGTCTCCCGCCAGCCGCAGGCGCTCGAGGCGTTCGTGGCCGAGGCCAAGCGCGGGCTGGGCCACAGCGCAGCCCTCGACGCCGCCATCACCGGCCTCGACGACGTGGCCCGGTATGCCGGGGACCCGGCCGCCGCAGTCGGCGCGCGGCGCGTCGTGGAGACCCTCGCCGTGACGCTGCAGGCCTCGCTGTTGGCTCAGCACGCGCCCACGGAGGTCGCGGACGCGTTCGTCGCCAGCCGCATCGCCGGTGGCCACGGGCACACGTTCGGGACGCTCGAGCCGGGCGCTGTGGAGGGCAGCGCCGAGCGCATCCTCGAGCGGGCGCTACGCCTCTGACGTCAGCTCGCGACGATCAGCGCCTGCGGCGCCGCCTCCTTCATCCGCGTCTTCAGCCACTTCAGCTGGGTCGAGGTCTCGCCCTCGCAGTGGTCGACGATCCCGATGAGCTCCTTGTCACGGGCCGCCTTGGCGGCCTGGCCCACGACGGTCCAGGCGATGTCGAGGTAACACACCAGCAGGTAGAGGTCGTGCAGGTCGCGCAGCAGCCCGACGCCGCCCGTGCGTGTCGTGGTCAGCCCCTCGGCATGCAGGTCCTCCGGCTCCTCGACCTTCTGCTCGCCATACCGTGCGACCGCGGGTGCGAGGTGCTCGCGGTGCCGGTCGCACTCCGCCGCGAGCCGGTTGCAGAGGTGGTAGACGTCGGCCTCCTCGGCGTGGCCCTCGGCCACCTGCCGGAACGACGCGGCCAGCGTCTTCTCGCCCTCGTCGAGGAGGCCGAGGTAGGTCGCGAGGTGCATGGCGTCAGCCCTTCCTGCTCGTCCTGCTCGTCCGCGCGGAGGCGGTGTTGTCGGGCGCCGGGGAGGGTCCGTCACCGTCGGCCACCTTCGTGACCCGCACGGCGCCGCCCTTGAACGCCGGCTGCTTCGAGACCGGGTCCCAGGCCGTGATGGTGAGCTCGTTGGCAGCCCGAGTGGGCCGGCCACCGCGGTCGACGTCGCCGTAGTGGAACGGCACGAACACCGCGCCGGGCCGGATGTCGCTGACCCGGGCCTTGGCCTCGAGCGCCCCACGAGCCGACTCCACCCGCACCAGGTCGCCCTCCACGATGCCGAGCGGTTCGGCGTCCTCGGGGGCGATCTCCACCCACGCGTCGGGTGCGGCCTCGTCGAGCTCGGCCGCCCGCATCGTCTTCGTGCGGGTGTGGAAGTGGAACACCGTGCGGCCGGTGCCGAGGCCGAGCGGGTACTCGTCGGAGGGGAACTCCGGCGGGGGTGTCCACGGTGCGGCCTTGAGCCGGGCCCGGCCGTCGTAGCGCATGGCCTTGTGCTCGGTGGCGTCCACCGCTGCTCCCGTCAGCAGGTCGTGCCCGTAGTTCTCGCAGTAGTCGTCCTGGGTGTTGAACACGTGGTCGGTGTAGATCCGCTCCGTGCCCTCGGGGGCGTCGTCGGTGCACGGCCACTGGATGCCGCCGCTGCCGCGCAGCTTCGCGTAGCTCATGCCGGAGTAGTCGCACGGGCGGCCCCTGGAGCACTCGCGCCACCCGTCGAAGGCGTCCTCCGGGCTGTCCCAGCGCGGGATGGGGCGGCCGCTGCGGTCGGTGAAGCCCATCCGCCGCGCGTAGTCGACCCAGATGTCGAGGTCGCTCCTGGCCTGGCCGGGCGGGTCAACCGCCTTGTCGGCGAGGTGCACCGTGCGGTCGACATTGGTGAACGTGCCGGTCTTCTCACCCCAGAGCGCGGACGGCAGCACGACGTCGGCCAGCTCGGTCGTCTCGTTCCGGAAGGCCTCGTTGACCACCACGAACACCTGGTCGCCACCGAGGATGCGCCTGATGCGACCCAGGTCCGGCATGGAGACGGCCGGGTTGGTGCCCGCGATCCACAGGAAGCCGATCGAGCCCTGCTCGGCATAGCGGAAGATCTGCATCGCGTGCGTGGGCGGCGACCAGTGCGGGATGACGACCGGGTCGACGTCCCAGAGGTCGGCGAGCTCCTGCACGTGGGACTCGTTGTTCCAGTTGCGGAAGCCGGACAGGTCGCCGTCGACCCCGGTCTCGCGGTTGTTCTGCGCGGTCGGCTGGCCGTTCATCTGCAGGATGGCGGCGCCCGGCCGGCCGAGCATGCCGCGCAGCAGGTGCAGGTTGTTGACCTGCACGGAGGCGGCCGTCGCCTGGTGCGACTGGTAGAAGCCCTGCAGCACGGTGGAGACGACCCGGTCACTCGTGCCGAAGACCTCGGCCGCGCGCTCGACGTCACGCGCCTCCACCCTGCAGATCTCGGCGACCTGCTGCGGCGTGTAGGGCTCGACCGTCCTCGCCAGCTCGTCGTAGCCGACGGTGTGCTCCTCGACCCAGGCGTGGTCGACCCAGTCACGGTGGATCAGCTCGCGCAGGAGCCCGTTCATCAGCGCCTGGTTCGTGCCGGGGCGGACCGCCAGGTGCACGTCCGAGGCCTCGGCCACCTTGGTCCGGCGCGGGTCGACGCAGACGTGCAGGGGCGGGTTCGGTCCGGCGAGCCGGTCGAGCATGCGAGCCCACAGCACCGTCTGGGTCTCGGCGACGTTGTGCCCGTAGTGGAAGACGGCGTCGCACACGTCGAGGTCGGTGTAGCTGCCGGGCTGCCCGTCGGTGCCGAAGGACTCCTTCAGCGCCGCCGCCGCGGTCGCGGTACACAGGCGCGTGTTGCCGTCCATGTGCGGCGTGCCGATGCCGGCCTTCCCGATCACCGCGAGGGTGTAGTACTCCTCGAGCATGAGCTGGCCGCTGGTGTAGAAGCCATGGGACAGAGGGCCTTTGGTGTCGAGCAGAGCCCTCGAGCGCTCCACCACCAGGCCCATCGCCTCGTCCCAGCTGGCCTCGACCAGGGTGCCGTTCCGGCGCACGAGCGGCGTGGTGATGCGGTCGCGCAGCTGGCCCTGCCAGCCGAAGAGGCCCTTGGGCCCGAGCCGGCCCCGGCTGACCCGGTCGTCCTCGCGGCCGCGCACCCCCACCATCTGGCCGTCGCGGACCGCGATGTCGACCCCACAGCCGTTGCTGCAGAGCACGCAGGCCGACTGCACCCAGTGTTCCACGTCCTCCTCACGCAGCCCGTCACGCAGGTGCGTGTCCACCCGGATCGGCCACGGCTCACCCGCGGCGAACCCCGTGGTCGGACCCCAGATGTCCTTGATGCGGTCGTGTGCCATCGGTCCACCTCCGCACCGATCCTGTCACTGGCGACGGAGTCGGCAACCGGAGCCGAAACGGCCGGCCAGCGGGGTCAGGTGGCGCTCAGGCGCGCCTTCTCGGTCTGCACGTCGTAGTCTGCCGCCGGCCACTGCGGGTCCATGGCGCGCAGGTGCTCGAGCACGAGGTTCTGCACGGCGAGCCGGGCGTACCACTTGCGGTCGGCCGGCACCACGAACCAGGGCGCCTCAGGGGTCGAGCACTTCTCCAGGGCGGCCTGGTAGGCCTCCTGGTACGCCGGCCACAGCATCCGCTCGTCGACGTCGCCGGGGTTGAACTTCCAGTTCTTGTCGGGACGGTCGAGCCGCTCCGTGAGCCGGGCCTTCTGCTCGTCGGCGGAGATGTGGAGCATCACCTTGACGATGGTCGTGCCCGAGTCGACGACCGACCTCTCGAAGGCGTTGATCTGGGTGTACCGGCGCGACCACGTGGCGCGCGGCACCAGCTCGTGCACGCGCACCACGAGCACGTCCTCGTACTGCGAGCGGTCGAAGACCCCGATCTGGCCGGGCTGCGGCAAGGCGTTGCGGATGCGCCACAGGAAGGGGTGCTTCTTCTCCTCGGCGGTCGGCGCCTTGAACGCGGTGTAGCTCACGCCCTGGGGGTCCAACTGCCCGACCACGTGCCGCATGATGCCGCCCTTGCCGGACGTGTCCATCCCCTGCACGACGAGCAGGAGCGAGCGCTTCCCACCCATCTTGGACTCGGCGTAGAGGCGCTCCTGCAGCTCGCTCATCTCCTCCCCGAGAGCGGGCATGGCGTCCTTGGCGGACTGCTTGTCACCGTCCCAGCCGGGCGTCGAGCGCGGGTCGGTGTCGAACAGGTTGAAGCCGTCGCCGACCCGCAGCGCCTCCGTGAACGAGTCGGGCACCAGCGGCTTCGCAGCGGCCTTGGGCGTGGGCAACACCTTCGTGCTGCTGCTGTTGCTGCCGGACCTGTTGCTGCTCTTGCCGCCGGGCTTGGTGCCGCCCTTGCCGCGGCTCTTGTCAGAGTTCTTGGTGCCGCTCTTCTTCGAGGTCTTCGTCGACTTCGCCATGAGGGGATGGTGGCATCACCCCATGCCGTGCGCGACCTCTCCGGCTCCCTCACGGGCCAGCGCGGTCAGCCGGGACACCGCGCGGAAGTACTTCTTGCGGTAGCCGCCCTGCATCAGCTCGGGCGTGAACACCTCGCCGAGCGGGTGGCCGCTGGCGTAGACGGGGATGTCGTTGTCGTACAGCCGGTCCGCCAGCACGACCAGCCGCAGCGCGACCATCTGGTCGGAGACCGGGTGCACGCCCTGCCACCCGACGGAGCCCACTCCGTCGAGCAGCGCGTGGTAGCGGCTGGGGTGCACCGTCGCCAGGTGCCGGATGACGTCGTCGAAGTTGTCGCACAGGCCGTCGTCCGTGACGCGGGCGGAGACCTCCTCGTCCGACAGCGGTGGCGGGCTGGGCGCCAGGCCGCGGTGCCGGTAGTCCTCGCCGTCGATCGTGAGGACCTCGAACCGGTCGGCCAGCTTCTGGATCTCCCGGAGGAAGTCCTCCGCCGCGAACCGGCCCTCGCCGAGCGCACCGGGGAGGGTGTTGGAGGTGGCGGCCAGCCCGACGCCCGCCTCGGCGAGCCGGGTGAGCAGCGTGGCCATGAGCACGGTGTCGCCGGGGTCGTCGAGCTCGAACTCGTCGATGCACACCAGCCGGTAGCCCTGCAGCGCCTCAACGGTCTCCGAGAAGCCCAGCGCCCCAACGAGGTTCGTGAGCTCGACGAAGGTGCCGAACGCCTTGGGCTCGGGAGCGGCGTGCCACAGGCTGGCGAGCAGGTGGGTCTTGCCGACGCCGAAGCCGCCGTCGAGGTAGACGCCCTTGGGGGCTGCACGCCCCCCACTCCCACGACGGAAGAGGCGGCCGAGCCCACCACCGCCGGAGCCGTTGCCGGCCGCGGACGCCAGCTCCGCGGCATACTCCTCCAGTCGCTGCACGGCGGCGGCCTGGCTCGGCTGCGCCGGGTCGGGCCGGTAGGTGGAGAAGCGTTCGGCGTCGAACCGCGGTGGGGGCACGAGCTCACGCAGCAGCCGCTCACGGTCGAGGTGCGGGCGGCGGGTGGTGATCGAGGTGGGCACACGGGCAGCGTAGTGAGTGCGACACTGCGGCCATGCGGTTGCTCCTCGACGCCACCGGCCGGCACGCCCCCTGCGAGTCCCTCGACGACACGGCCCTGGCCGACCTCTACGCCCCACCGGAGGGCCCGTGGCTGCGGGCCAACTTCGTCTCCACCCTCGACGGTGCGGCCACCGGTGCCAACGGCCGGTCGGGTTCGATCAACACCGAGGCCGACGGTGTGGTCTTCCGCCTGCTGCGCCGGCTGAGCGACGTCGTCGTGGTCGGTGCCGGCACCGTGCGCACCGAGGGCTACACCCGCCTCGGCGCCGACGACGGTGGTCCGCTCCCGCTCGCGGTGGTGAGCAACAGCGCGAAGGTGCCCGAGGTCCTCCTCTCCCCCGCGGAGGGCCGTGGCGACGTCCTGCTGGTCACCCACGGCGGCGCACCCGGTGACGCCCTGGCCGACGCGCGCGCCGCGCTCGGCGCCGACAACGTGCTGCTCTGCGGTGACGACGCGGTGGACCTGCTCGACCTCCGCCACCGGCTCGAGGAGAGGGGTATGCCGCGCGTGCTCACCGAGGGGGGCCCCAGCCTGCTCGGCGCGATGCTGGCCGCGGGGGCGGTCGACGAGCTCGACCTGACCTGGGCGCCGGCCGTGGTCGGCGGTGAGCACCCGCGCATCGCGCACGCCCCCGACCTCGACGTGGCGCTCTCCCCGCTGGCGCTCGTCGAGCAGGACGGCACGGTGATGGGCCGCTGGCAGGTCCGGCGCCCGGAGGCCGGCTGAGCGAGCGGGTCGACGAGGGCCCTACAGCGAGACGAACTCCCGCACGGCGGTCTCCCAGCGCTCGGGCTCGGTGTTCCACTCCTTGGTGTGGCGGGCGGTCACCCACGGCTCGAACCGGACGAGGTCGGGCCGCGCCTCCGCCAGCTGCTCGGACGGCCCGACGGGCACGAACTCGTCGTCGACCGAGTGGATGAGCAGCATGCGGTGGCGCAGCTCGTCGGCCCGGGCGACCCAGTTGGTCTTGGCCACGTCGACCGGGTCGTGGACCCCGACGAGGCGGCGGGCCCACCGCCTGCCCATCAGGGTGCGGCTGAGGGTGCCGACCGGTGCCGGTACGCCATGCTCGCGGGCGTGGTGGGCCAGCACGTCGTTCCAGTCGATGACGGGCGCGTCGAGGATGACATGGCTGACGTGCCCGGTCAGCCACGAGCGGTCGAGGGTCTGCAGCACGATGGCGCCCCCCATCGACCAGCCCACCAGCACCAGCTCCCGGGCACCCTGCTGCACGGCGTACAGGGCGGCGTCCTCGATGTCGCGCCACTCCGACAGGCCGAGGTTGTAGCGGCCGTCCGGGCCGCTCGGCGCCCCCGGGTCGTTGCGGTACGAGGGGACGAGGACGTTGATGCCGCTGTCCCGCAACGGGGTGATGCCCCGAAGGCACTCCTCGCGGCGCGCTCCCCTGCCGTGCACGAGAATCGCCCAGCGGTCGGTGGGCTGCTCCGCCTCGACCAGCCAGGCCGGCATCGGGCCGAGCTCGGTGAGCACCTCGACGTGCTGCGTCGGCAGGCCGAGCGACCGGTCGGGCGGGGAGCCGTAGTAGTACTGGTTCCACCGCGCGAGACCCGGTGTCAGGTGGCCGAAGTCGACGCCGAGCAGCTCGCGCGTCACCCGGCCGCGCTCCTCGTCGAGCTCCACCACGTCACCGAGCCGGCAGTGACCGTCGGTCCCGTCGAGCCACAGGCCGTAGCGCCCCGGGACGACGGTGTCCGCGGTGATCCCTAGGGTGACCGTGTGGTCGTCGACGGCGAGGACCTCGGTGTCGTCGGGCCGTTCGCGGTCAGGCGTCAGCACCCGACGGGCGAAGTAGGCGGCCGCGCTCACGGACGACACCGCGCCCAGCGCCGTGACCCAGCCGGCGGTGGTGGCCGCCCCGACGGCAGCCCGCCTCACCGCCTCGCGACTCGGTGCCACCCGGGTCAGTCCTTCCCGGCCAGGACGTCGCCGAGGTCGAAGCTGACCGGTTCGTCGAGCTGCTCGTAGGTGCAGGAACCAGGCTCGCGGTCGGGGCGCCAGCGGACGAACTGCGCCGTGTGCCGGAACCGCTCGCCCTCCATGTGGTCGTAGCGCACCTCGACCACGCGCTCGGGGCGCAGCGGCGTGAACGACAGGTCCTTGCCGGCGGCCCAGCGGCTCTGCTCGGCGTTGCGGGGCGTGCGGGTGCCCTCCTCCTGCCGTGCCCAGGCCCACGGGTGGTTGTCGAAGGTGGTCACGAGGGGCTGGAGCTCCTCGAAGAGCTCGCGCCGGCGGGCCATCGGGAAGGCCCCGATCACCCCGACGCTGACGAGGTCGTCGCCGCGGTAGAGCCCGAGCAGCAGCGAGCCGATGGCGTCCGGGCCGCTCTTGTGGGTGCGGTAACCCGCCACGACACAGTCGGCGGTGCGCTCGTGCTTGACCTTGAACATCACGCGTTTGTCGGGCTGGTAGGTGCCGTCGAGCGGCTTGGCGACGACCCCGTCGAGCCCGGCCCCCTCGAACTGCTCGAACCAGTCGAGGGCGACCGACCGGTCACGCGTGGCGCGGGTCAGGTGCACCGGCGGGGTCGCGTCGGCGAGCGCCTCCTCGAGCCGGGCGCGGCGCTCGGCGAACGGCCGGTCACGCAGGTCCTCGTCGCCGAGGGCGAGCAGGTCGAAGGCCACGAAGTGCGCCGGTGTCTCCTGCGACAGCTTCTTCACCCGGCTGGCGGCGGGGTGGATCCGCTGCTGGAGCACGTCGAAGTCGAGCCGGTCACCACTGGCACCGATGACGACGATCTCGCCGTCGACGACGCACCGCTCCGGCAGGCTCTGCTTCACCGCCTCCACGACCTCGGGGAAGTAGCGGGTCATCGGCTTCTCGTTGCGGCTGCCGATCTCCACCCGGTCGCCGGACCGGAACACGATGGAGCGGAAGCCGTCCCACTTCGGCTCGTAGAGCAGCTCGCCCTCCGGCATCGCCTTGACGGCCTTGGCGAGCATGGGCGAGACCGGCGGCACCACGGGCATCTTCCACTCCGCGTCGCGGTCGGCCTTCGGCCCGAGGTAGTCGCCGTCCTCGCGGTCCTTGCGACGCTTGCTCGGCTGCACCCGAGGCGGCTCCCCCGGCATCTTGGGGTAGTCGGGCGGAAAGGACATCTCCCCCAGGCCCCGCTCGTGCACGTCCTTGTCCCACAGGGCGATGGCGTTCGCGACGTCACCGACGGCGTCGTCGATGCCGGCCCACGGGTCGCCCTCACTCGCGACGACCTCGGGCACGGTGCGCACGGTGAAGTCGCTGGGACTGACGCCCTTCAGCGCCTCCCAGCTCACCGGCATACTCACCGGCGCTCCGGGGAGAGGGCGGGGGCTGTAGGCCGACGCGATGGTGCGGTCGCGGCAGGCCTGGTTGAAGTCGACGAAGACGCGCTCGCCCCGCTCCTCCTTCCACCAGGCGGTGGTGACGAGGTCGGGCAGGCGCCGCTCGAGCTCGCGGGCGATGCCGATGACGCCGTGGCGGACGTCGAGGAACTCGTGGGTGGGGCCCACCCGGCAGTACACGTGCACGCCACGGTTGCCGGAGGTCTTGGCCCACCCGGTCAGGCCCACCTCGGCGAGCACCTCGCGCAGCGCGAAGGCGGCCTCGACAGCGTCGGTGAAGGTGCGGCCCGGTTGTGGGTCGAGGTCGATGCGCAGCTCGTCCGGGTTGTCGACCGCCTCGGTGCGCACCGGCCACGGGTGGAAGGTCACCGTGTTCATCTGCACGGCCCACACCGCGGTCGCCACCTCGTCGACCACCAGCTGTGGGTGGCGGCGCCCGGAGGGGTAGGTGCACATCACGGTGCGCGCCCAGTCGGGCACGCCGCGGGGCGGGTTCTTGGAGTAGAACTCCTCCCCCTCGATGCCCTCGGGGAACCGCTGCAGGGTCACCGGCCGGTCGCCCAGTGCGCCCATCAGGGGCTCCGCCACCGCCACCGTGTATGCCGCGAGGTCACCCTTGGTGATGCCCGCGTCGGGCCACATGACCCGGTCGGGGCTGGAGACGCGCACCTCGCGCACCCCGTCGGGGCCGGGCACCTCCAGGACCAGCGGCTTGGCGCTCATGCCGGGAGCCTAACCGGCTGGGACCACGAGGGCAGGGAACGTTCTCGGGCCCGGCACGGTTGGCAGAGGCATGGAGAAGACCAACCGCAGCTACGCCGTCTCGAAGTCCGACGAGGAGTGGCGGGCCGAGCTCAACCCGGCGGAGTACCAGGTGCTGCGCCAGGCGGGCACCGAACGGCCCTTCGTCGGCGAGTACACCGACACCAAGACCGAGGGCGTCTACGCCTGCCGGGCCTGCGGCGCGGAGCTGTTCACCTCCGACACCAAGTTCGACAGCCACTGCGGCTGGCCGTCGTTCTACGCCCCGCTCGCCGGGGACAGCGTCGAGTACATCGAGGACAACAGCCTCGGCATGCGCCGGGTCGAGGTCCGCTGTGCCACCTGTGGCAGCCACCTCGGGCACCTGTTCGAGGGCGAGGGCTACGACACCCCCACCGACCAGCGCTACTGCATCAACTCGATCTCGATGACACTGCGGCCGAAGGCCGGCTGAGGCGCACGGACGCCCCAGGCGGCTCGGACCGGAAAGGGCCCGAGACCGCCCGGGGGCAGCGGGTCAGCGCCCCACGAACCGTCGGGTCGCCGGTGCGAGTGACAGGACGAGGACGGCGAGGCCCACGACCGCGAACGGGATCGCCTGCGTCTCGTGGATGTAGCCCACCTTGAAGGCGGTGAACACCTGCATCCAGGTCGCGTAGAGCACGAGACCGGCGTGCGCCAGGGGCCGGCCCCGCAGGGTCCCGATCGCCGAGACGATGCCGAGGACCGAGAGGAACTCGTAGGCCACGAGGAACGTGAGCCCGAGGTCGGTGAACCCGTCGAGGCCGGTGAAGTACACGGCGCCGTAGGCGCCGAAGCCGGCGACGAGGAGCGTGAGCGCTCCCGCGGCGATGGCGGTGGCAGGGGGACGACCGGACCGCCCTGCGGGGGTCGTCGTGACGGTGCTGTCGAGGGTGGCCCGCTCGGGGGCCGAGTGCGTTGTTGTCATGCGCCACACCGTCGTCCCGGAGCTGTCCCGGTCGTGAGAGCACGGCGTCACGACCTGCGACGGGACATGGTGTCCCGTGACGGCGGGACGACACGCGCCCCAGAATGGCCGCCGTGGGAGTCGTGGCGGGAGTGCTGGCCGTGCTGGCCGGGCTGGTCGGCGCGCTCCTGCACGCCGGCAACGCCGCGCTGGGACGCACCCCGACTCCCTCCTTCTGGCTGATGAGCCTGGCCGCCGCCATCGCCTACGGGGCGATGGCGGTCCTGCTGCGCCGCTCCCCCGCCCGGTTGCTGCGCGGCACCATGGCCGCGATCGGGCTGGCCCAGGGGCTGGCGCTCGTGGGCCAGGAGTGGGGTTGGAGCGGGACAGGCAGCTGGCAGTGGGCGCTGTGGGTCGGCTCGTGGGCCTGGGCGCCCGGCTACGTGGCCGTCCTCGCTGTCCTCCCCCAGCTGCTGCCGGAAGGCCAGGTGGTCGCGCCACGCTGGCGGTGGGGCTTGGCCACAGGGACCGCGGCAGCTGCGTTCGTCGCCCTCCAGTGGGCCCTGACGCCCTACGACCTGCAGGACTTCCCCGGCTCGCTCCCGCCCGGCGCGGTCAACCCGGTCGGCGTCGCCGCCGTGGCAAGCCCCCTTCTCTCCGCCGTGGGCGGCGCGCTCGTGCTGGCGGCCGTGGCCCTGTCGGCGAGCTCGCTCGTCCTGCGCTGGCGGCGCTCGGCCGGGGTGGAGCGGCAACAGCTGAAGTGGGTCGGGCTCGGGTTCGCCCTCACGGTGGCCGTCGCCGGGGTCGGCCAGCTGCTGCCCGTCGGCCTCACCGAGGCCTTCGCCGCCCTGGCGATGCTGCCCGTGCCAGTGGCCGCGGCCGTCGCCTGCCTGCGTCACGGGTTGTGGGGGGTCGACACCGTCATCTCCCGCTCGTTGCTGTATGCCGCCCTCGCCGTGTCGGTCGTCGTGGTCTTCGAGGTGACCATCCGGCTCCTGGGCTCCGTGCCCTCCCTGGCAGCAGCCGAGGGCACGGTGTCGGCGGCCTCCGCGCTCATCGCCGCCTTCGCGGCCCTGGCCCTGCACCAGTACGTGCGGCCGCGGGTCAACCGCCTCGTCCACGGCGACGTCGACGAGCCCCACGCGGCGCTGGCCCGCGTGGGGCGCCAGCTGGAGGCGGCCTCCACCCCGGACGAGCTCGCCGAGCGGGTCGTGCCCTCGGTGCTGACGCAGGTGTGCCGGGTGCTGCGCGCCGACGGCGCCCGCCTGGTGCTGGCCGACGGCAGCACCGCCGACCACGGCAACCCAACGGGTGAGGCTGCGCTGGACACCCGCCTCGACTACGCGGGGCGGCCGGTCGGGCACCTCGCGCTGTGGCGTCAGGGAGGGTTCGCCGCCGGCGAGCAGCAGCTCCTCGAGGGCCTGGCGGCCCAGGCGTCCGTCGCGGCGCACACCGTCCTGTTGTCACGGGAGGCCCAGTCGGCGCGTGAGGCTGCGGCCCTCGCCCGCGAGGCGGAACGGCGACGGCTGCGCCACGACCTGCACGACGACGTCGGTCCCACCCTGGCGGCGCTGGCCCTGCAGGCCGAGACCGCTCGCGAGCTGGCGGCCAGCGACCCCCAGGCCTCGCTCGCCATCCTCGGCCGGCTGGTCACACGGCTGTCCGGGGCCGTCGAGAGCGTGCGGGCACTGGCCCACGAGCTCACCCCGCCCCTGCTCGACGAGCTTGGCCTCGGTCCGGCCCTGGAGGAGCTGGCGGCTCGGCTCGCCACGGCTCGTACGACGGTGCGCGCCCATGTCGAGACGCTACCGGCCATGCCCGCAGCGCAGGAGGTCGCGGCATACCGGATCGCCGGCGAGGCGGTCAGCAACGCGGTGCGGCACGCCGGCGCCACCACGGTCTGCCTCACCGCGGCCGTCAGGAACGGCGTCCTTCGCGTCTCGGTGGCCGACGACGGCACCGGCCTCCCGGCCGAGGAGTCTCGCGCGCTGGGCCTCGGGCTTTCGTCAATGCGCCTGCGCGCCGAGGAGGTGGGCGGCACGCTGGAGGTCACCTCCGGCGCCCGGGGCACGACGGTCATGGCTGTGGTGCCCCTCGTGACGGACGAGGCGGCGCTCGGCGCCCGGAGAGGAGCACCCGCATGACCGTCCGCGTCCTGGTCGTGGACGACCACCCGCTCTACCGCGAGGGGCTCGTCACCGTCCTGGCCACCCTGCCGGACTCCGAGGTGGTGGGCGAGGCCGACAACGGCGAGCAGGCCGTGCGCCTGGCCCACGAGCTGGCGCCGGACGTCGTGCTCATGGACCTGCACATGCCGGTGCTCAACGGGGTCGACGCGACCCGCGCCATCACGGCGGCCGACCCGGGCGTCGCCGTGCTGGTGCTGACCATGCTCGACGGCGACGAGTCGGTCTTCGCCGCACTGCGCGCGGGTGCACGGGGCTACCTCCTCAAGGGCGCCGACCGGGCCGAGATCGCCCGCGCGCTGGAGAGCGTGAGCCAGGGCCAGGTGGTCTTCTCGGCCGGGATCGCGCCCCGCGTGCTGGCCTACTTCTCCGGCGGCGGCTCGGTGACGGCCACGCCGTTCCCGGACCTCACCGACCGCGAGCGGGAGGTGCTCGACCTCGTCGCCCGGGGGCTGACCAACGCCGAGATCGCGCGGCGGTTGTTCGTCAGTGACAAGACCGTGCGCAACCACGTCTCCAACGTGTTCGCCAAGCTCCAGGTCGCCGGCCGGGCCGAGGCGGTCGCCCGGGCCCGCGACGCCGGACTGGGAGCCTGACGGGTCGGCTCAGAGGCGGCGCAGCGTCTCCGGGTCCTCGGCGCCGCCGTAGAACCTCTCGAGGACCGCGCGGAACCTCGCGCGGTCCTCGTCCGTCTCCGCCGCCTGGGCGAAGAGGGTCATCGACGAGCGGAGCTTCATCGCGTCGATGCTGCCGAGCACCGACACCGGGTCGGGGGTGTTCAGGCCGGCCAGCGTGTCCGCGCACTCGAGGAGCCGGGGCCCCAGCGTCGGGTGCGCGAGGTAGGCCCTCGCCTCCTCCACCCCGGACAGGGCGTAGAAGCGGGCCGTCTCACTGCGCCCCAGCCCGGCGACCTGCGGGAAGACGAACCACATCCAGTGCCCCGTCTTGCGGCCGCCGCGCAGCTCACGCAGGGCCGAGGCGTAGGTGCCACCGTCCTCCTGGGCGGTGACGAAACGGGTCAGGTCGACGCTCGCACTCATGCCCCAGACGCTGCCACTCATGCGTCGGTGGCGCCTGCCGGGTCACCTCCGTGGGGCGCCCGGCGGGTGAAGCGGGGGTCGGTCTCCCACCAGGGACGATCGAGCTCGGCCTCCACGTCCCGTGTGACCGACCCATCCACCGCGACACCGTCGAGCACCGCTCCATCGGCCACCGCGGCGGCCCGGCGCCGAAGTCGCTCCGCGTCGAGGGCCGCGTCGACGGCTGCGGCCTCCTTGGCGTCGTAACGGACCCAGGCCACCACGGTCGCGGCCAGGAGCGGCAGGCCCACGCACTCGGCGATCGCGAACATCGCCGTGCCGCCGACGCGCTGCTGGTACATCGGGTCGGCTGCCGCCAGGTAGGCCGCGACGGGCGCACCGAGCAGGGCCGGCGAGGCCATCACCACCACTCCGGGCACGGCGTCCAGGAGTCCGTCGGCGAACCCGATGAGCGCCCGCAGCGGCGGGGTGCACCAGGCGGGGACCAGCTCGTCGGCGAGCAGTGGCATGACGAAGAGCAGGCCGGTGCCGAGCAGCACGAGGTAGGTCAGCTCGCGCACCCACGCGTGCGCGAGGGACTCCGCCAACCAGGGCGTCACGAACAGCAGGAGGTGCAGCGCGGTGGCGACGACCGACGCCAGCAGCGGGAACATCACCACTCGGGCGACCTTCCCGCTCAACACCCTCAGCACCGGCTGGGCCCGCTCCTCGCCGAGCGCCCGTCTGACCACCCCCACGGGGTCCCCGAGGGCGAGGCCGATCGGTGTGATCGCAGCCAGCACCGCCGACTGCGCGGCGGCAGCCGGGAACGAGGTGTCGCGGTACGCCGCCAGCCCCCCGTCAGCCGCCAGCAGCAGCGAGCCGACGCCCAGCACGAGGAAGACGATGGCGCGCAGGACCGGCACGCCGGTGCCCCGCCGGGCACCGGCGACGATCCCCGCCCCGTAGGACGCCACCAGCGCGACGGAGAGCCCGATGCCGACCGGTGAGGCGACCCACGTGGTGAACACGCTGCCGAAGGTGAACGCAGGCACGGGGCCGAGCGTGCTCCCGCTATCTGAGAGAAACCTGAGTGGAAGGAGCCGAGGCCCGTCGGCGCCGGCGACGGCCAACCTCGTGACTGGGGCCGGGAGGGGTCAGGTCGTGACGGTGGTGAACTGCTGCGTCGGAGGAGGCGGCGGCTGCGACAGGTCGACGCCGTGGATCTTGGGGATGACGACGTCCTTCAGGTAACGCTCGTGGTCGCTCTGCGGGTTCTGCACCATGTCACCGAAGCGCTCGTTCATCTCCGCCTGGTCCACCCCCTCCCAGACGAGCACCATGAGGTCGCCCATGGGCGTCGGCTGGACGTACGCGCGCTCCGCGGAGACCCCGACGCGGCGCAGGAACTCACGGTGCGCCTCGGCGCGAGACCCCGACGAGATCTCGTCGGTGAACTGCTTCAAGCCGCCCATGTCGGTGATGGGCATGACGGATACGGCAACCTTCTCCATGCGGGGACCTCCTGAGCGATCTGGTGACCCCTGCTGCGGCGGCGCCACACGGGACGCCGCTAGGAGCAGTGTCGTCGCGCCGTCAGCACGGCACCATGGTCACTCCGGTGTCACTCGGGGGGTCACTCGGGGTCATTCGCGGCGGCCCACCCGGGGGGCCATTCAGGGGGTCACTCAGGGCGGGCCACCGGGGGTGGTCCACCCGGGGACCGGGGCCAGTCACCCGCGTCCCCTCGCCGTCCTCAGCGGAGGGACTGCAGCAGCTCGCCGACCTCGACCCGACGGCCGGTGTGGAACGGGATCTCCTCGCGCACGTGCAGCCGGGCCCGGGCGGCACGCAGCTCGCGCATCAGGTCGACGATGCGGTACAGCTCGTCGGCCTCGAACGCCAGCACCCACTCGTAGTCGTTCAGCGCGAACGAGGCGATGGTGTTGGCCCGCACGTCGGGGTACTCGCGCGCCATCTGGCCGTGCTCGCGCAGCATGTCGCGGCGCTCCTTGTCCTCGAGGAGGTACCACTCGTAGGAGCGCACGAACGGGTAGACGCTGATGAACTTCTTCGGCTCCTCGTCGGCGAGGAAGGCCGGGATGTGGCTCTTGTTGAACTCCGCCGGGCGGTGCAGGGCGGCGGCCGACCAGGTCGGCTCCAGCAGCTGCCCGAACCGGGTCTTCAGGAACCGGCGGTAGGCGCCCTGGACGTCCTCGATGCGCTCCGCGTGCCACCACACCATGAAGTCGGCCTCAGCGCGCAGGCCGCCGACGTCGTAGACACCGCGGGTCACCACACCCTCGGCCTCCAGCTCGGCGAAGAGCTCGTCGACCTCCTTGGCCATGACGTCCCGCTCGTCGCCGAGCGGGGCGGTCACGGCGAAGACGGACCACATGGCGTAGCGGATGGAGGCGTTGATCTCGCGGATGCGCGACGGGGAGGGCTTGCCGGTCATGACCCCATTGTCACCCTTCTTCGCCGGCGCCGGTCAGGTGGGTGGCGACCGCCTCCGCAGCAGTCCGGCCGCTGGCGATGCAGGCCGGTATGCCGACGCCGTCGTAGGCCGCCCCGGCCACCTCCAGCCCGGGCAGGTCGGCGACGGACGCCCGCACGCGGGCGACGCGGGCCCGGTGGCCCACCGCATACTGCGGGAGCCCACCGCCCCACCGCTGGACCTGCGCATCGAGCACCGGGGGCAGCGTTCGCCCGAGGGCCTCGCTCACCTCCCGCGCCGCGAGCCGCACGAGCTCCTCGTCCGGGCGCTGCAGGTCGGCCTCCTCGTCGGCCCGGCCCACGGACGCCCGCACGAAGAAGGCCTCGTCGGAGAGCTGGTCGACCCACGGCCACTTCGCCGAGGAGAAGGTGCTGGCCTTGATGCCGCGGCCGTCGACCGGCGGCACGAGGAAGCCCGAGCCCGGCAGCTCGCCGAGCCCCTCCCTGGCGACGGCCAGCGTGACGATCGCCATCGACGCGTACTCGATGCCGGCCAGCTCCTCCGCGGCCTCGGGGGCGTGCTCGCCCAGCAGGCGCGACGTCGGCGTCGCCGGCACGGCCAGCACCACCGCGTCGGCGTCGATGGACTCGGGCGCGGGCCGCGGGCCGGTCACCATGGTCCAGCCACGGCCGGATCGGCGGCGCAGCTCGCGGGCGATGACGCCGGAGCAGACCTCCACCCCGCGAGCGCGAAGGGCGTCGACGAGCAGCTCGGCGAACCGGCCCATTCCTCCGACGACGCCCGCGAAGACGGGAGCCGGGTTGGCCGCCCCCGCAGCGGCGGCAGCGCGGGCCGCGGCGGTGAGGCTGCCGCCCGAGCGTGCCACCTCGAACAGGCCCGGCACGCAGGCCTGCAGGGACAGACGGCGGGCGTGCCCGGCATACACGCCACCGAGCAGCGGCTCGACGAGCCGGTCGACCACCGCGCTGCCCAGCCGCGCACCCACGTAGTCGCCGACCGCGACGTCGTCCTCGAGCGGCCCGCCGGTCCAGGGCTCCTCGTGGGCGGCTCGGTCGACCTCGTCGTCGGTCAGCAGGCCGCGAGCCGTCTCCACGACGCCGGGGACACCCATGAGCGTGCCCTTCGGCAACGGGTGCAGCCGGCCCCGCGACCACACGTTGGCCGCCGTCGTCGCCGGGTGCGTGAGCAGGTCTGCGGCACCGATCTCCTCGACGAGGCCGACGGCTTCAGGTCGGCGAGCCAGCATCGACTCGGCACCGACGTCGATCCGTTGCCCGGCGATCGACGCGAGGCGCAGCTTGCCACCGGGACGGTCCGACGCGTCGAGGACGCGGATGTGCGCTCCTGGCAGGCGCTGCGAGAGCTCCCAGGCAGCTGCCAGGCCCGAGATGCCTCCTCCGACGACGATCACCCGCGCGCTGGACATGTCCCAACTGTGCCAAGCCCGTGACCGATTCGACACCGCGGGGTGGGAACGTGGGGCTCCCCCGCCGCATCGAAGAGATGTCCAGCCCGCGTCAACCGCGTCAGCCCAGGGGGCCGCCATGAAAGCCAACCGTCGTCGACAGCAGACCACCGCCGCGCTCTCGGTCGGGATCGCCGCCCTCCTCCTCGTCGGCGCCTGCAGCGGCTCTGACAGCGGCTCGTCGTCGTCCGCCGCCGGCCGCGACGCGGCCTCCGGTCAGGCGCAGTCGGAGGCGGGCGGGTCGGCGAAGCCGGCGGCTCCGAAGGCCGGCGGGAAGGCCACCGGCAGCAGCGGTCGCGTGGACCCGGCGGCGGTGGCCGCCTCGACCGAGTACCTCGCGCGCAGCGCCTCGATGGCCTTGAAGGTCAAGGGCATCGAGGCCGCTGCCGCCTCGGTGCGGTCGATCAGCGCCGCGAACGAGGGGATCGTCCTCAGCGAGAACATCGGCGACGGTGGCGACGGGCCGGTCCAGCCGGACAGCGCGGCGACCCCGACGACGTACGGCGAGATCACGATCTCCGTCCCCGCGGACCGCCTCGACCGGGCCCTGGACTCGCTCGCCCGGGTCGGCACCGTCGTCCGGCGGCAGAGCGCCAGCGACAACGTGCGCGACGAGTACGTCGACACCCAGAGCCGCGTCGAGACCATGCGCGCCAGCGTCGACCGGGTGCGGGCCCTGATGACCAAGGCCACCGACATCGCCCAGGTCGTCACCCTCGAGTCGGAGCTGAGCCGCCGGGAGGCCGACCTCGAGGCCCTCGAGGCGCAGCTGGCCTCGCTTAAGGACCGGGTGGCCCGCTCCCCCATCCAGGTCAGCCTCGCCGCCGTCGCCACGGTGGTGAAGCCGAAGCCACACGAGGCCACCGGCTTCCTCGCCGGGCTCACCTCCGGCTGGCGTGCCTTCACCTCCTCGGTCGCGGCGCTGCTGACTGTCGTCGGCGCCCTGCTGCCCTTCCTGGTCCTCGCCCTGGTCATCGGGCTGCCGGTGTGGTGGGGCGTGCGCCGGCGCCGCGCGCGCCGCACCCAGCCTGCCGTCACGGCTGCCGGCTGACAGACTCGCTGCCCATGGGTGAGCAGTCCGTGGGCACAGCAGGAGCAGGCTGGTGGCGGTCCGCCGTCGTCTACCAGGTCTACCCACGCTCGTTCGCCGACCTGAACGGCGACGGCGTGGGTGACCTGGCGGGCGTGACCGGCCGCCTCGAACACGTCGCCGGCCTCGGGGCGGATGCCGTGTGGCTGACACCGTTCCAGAGCTCGCCGCAGGCCGACCACGGCTACGACGTGAGCGACTACCGCGACGTCGACCCGTTGTTCGGCACGCTCGCCGACTTCGACTCCCTCGTCGCGAGCGCGCACCGGCTGGGGCTGCGCGTCATCGTCGACCTGGTGCCCAACCACTGCTCGTCGGAGCACCCTGCCTTCCGAGCGGCGCTCGCCGCGGGGCCGGGCAGCCCCGAGCGGGAGCGCTTCCTCTTCCGGCCGGGCCGCGGCGCAGGCGGCGAGCTGCCGCCGAACAACTGGCCGAGCGTCTTCGGCGGGCCCGCCTGGACACGGGTCACGGAGCCGGACGGGTCGCCCGGCGAGTGGTACCTCCACCTCTACGCGCCCGAGCAGCCGGACTGGAACTGGCGCCACCCGGCGACCGCCGAGCTCATGGACGACGCCCTGCGCTTCTGGCTCGACCGCGGGGCCGACGGCGTGCGCATCGACGTCGCGCACGGGCTCTTCAAGGCCGAGGGGCTGCCCGACCACGAGGACCCCGCGTCGATCGAGCCGATGCGCCTGCGCGGCAACCCGTTGGCCTGCGACCGCGACGAGGTGCACGACGTCTACCGGCGGTGGCGCCGGATCTGCGAGGGGTACTCCCCCGAACGGGTGCTCGTCGGCGAGGTCAACCTGGTGCCGGAGCGCGCGGAACGCTACGTCCGGCCCGACGAGCTGCACCAGGCCTTCGCGTTCGCGTTCCTGGCTGCGCCCTGGGAGGCGAGGGCGTGGTGCGAGGCCGCCACCGGCCTGTTGGAGGCGGCCCGGCGCACCGGCTCGCCCGTGACCTGGGTCGTCGAGAACCACGACGTGGTGCGGACCCCCACCCGCTACGGCGGCGGCCCTCGCGGTGCCGCCCGGGCCCGGGCCGCGCTGCTCGCGGTGCTGGGGATGCCCGGCTCCGCCTACCTCTACCAGGGCCAGGAGCTCGGGCTACCCGAGGTGGACGTGCCCGTCGGAGCCCGGCAGGACCCGGCGTGGCTGCGGTCCGGGGTGACCCGTGACGGGGCTCGCGTGCCGCTGCCGTGGACGAGGGACCCCGGCGGGACGCACGGGTTCTCGTCATCGTCGGCGCAGCCGTGGCTGCCGGTGCCCACCGACGGCTGGGGCGAGCTCTCGGTGCAGGCGCAGGCCGGCGGCCCCGCGTCGTCACTCGAGCTCTGTCGGACTGCCCTGGCCCTGCGTCGACGTCTGCACGCCGAGGGCCGGCTCAGCCCGGACGACCCAGCCACGGCGTCGGTCCAGGGCGAGGGGCTGCTCGTCGCCGAGCGACCCGGCCTGCGCCTCGCGGTCAACCTCGGCGAGCACCCGGAGCCGCTCCCGGAGGGAGAGGTGCTCCTCGCCAGCGGTCCCCTCGGCCGTGACGGTCACCTGCCGCCCGACACGGCGGCCTGGCTCAGCCCGCGCTGAGCCAGCGGCGTGGCTCAGCGCGCGCTGAGCTCGTGGACCAGCGCGGTGACCCGGGTCAGCACGTCGGGGTCGGTCTCCGGCAGCACGCCGTGGCCGAGGTTGAAGATGTGGCCCGGCGCCTGGCGTCCCTGCTCGACGATCTCGCGGACCTTGGCCTCGAGGGCCTCCCACGGCGCGAAGAGCAGCGCCGGGTCGAGGTTGCCCTGCACGGAATACCGGCCGCCGAGGCGCGCGAGCGCGTCGGTGAGGGAGATCCGGAAGTCGACCCCCACGACGTCGGCGCCGGCCGCACCCATGGCCGGGAGCAGCTCGGAGGTGCCGACCCCGAAGTGGATCTTGGGCACGCTGAGGTCGTCCACGGCGGCCAGCGCGGCAGCCGAGTGCTCCTGCACGAAGCGCTCGTAGTCGGCGCGAGGCAGGGCACCGACCCACGAGTCGAACAGCTGGACCGCAGAGGCGCCGGCGGACGCCTGGACGCGCAGGAACGCACCCGAGATCTGCGCCAGCCGCGCGCACAGGTCGTGCCACAGCTGCGGGTCGCCGTACATGAGCGCCTTGGTGTGCTCGTGGTTCTTGCTGGGGCCACCCTCGACGAGGTAGGAGGCCAGGGTGAACGGCGCGCCCGCGAAGCCGATGAGCGGCGTGTCACCGAGCTCGCGGGTGAGGATCTGCACCGCCTCGGTCACGTACGACACGTGCTCCGGCGTCAGCTCGGGCAGCCGGTCGAGGTCGGCGCGGGTCCGGAACGGCTCGGCCACCACCGGACCGACGCCGGGCTTGATGTCGAGGTCGACCCCCACGGCGGCCAGCGGCACCACGATGTCGGAGAAGAAGATCGCCGCGTCGACGCCGTGACGGCGCACCGGCTGCAGGGTGATCTCGGCGACCAGCTCAGGGCGACGGCACGACTCGAGCATCGGGATACCTTCGCGCACCCGGCGGTACTCCGGCAGCGAGCGGCCGGCCTGGCGCATGAACCACACGGGCGTGTGGGTCACCGGCTGCTGCCGCGCGGCACGCACGAGGTTGCTGTCGTCGAGCCTGCTGTCGTGGAGCATGTGGGGGGCGGTCACGGCCCGAGTCTTTCACGCCGCCCGGGTGCGCCGAGCCGGGCCGCCGCCTCCTGTCAGGCGGCGATGACGGCCACACCCACGAGGGTCATCACCACACCGGCCGACTGCACCGGCCGCAGCCGCTCCTGCAGCAGGAAGCGCGCCCACAGCACCGTCACCACCGGGTAGAGCGAGCCGAGCACGCTGGCCACGCTCACCAGCCCACGAGAGGACGCGAACGCGAACAGGCCGTTGGCCACCAGGTCGCCGATGCCGATCGCGAACAGCGCCGGCACCTCACGCGCCACGATCCCACCGGCGGTGCGCAGCACCAGCCCGGCGACGACGAAGAGCAGCACGGAGGTCAGCCGCATGCCCCACAGCGTGTGGAGGAGCGACTCGCGCGCGCCGCGGTCGAGGCAGTAGAGCGCGAAGCCGAAGCCGACGGCGGCGACGCTCGCCAGCAGCACCGGTCGCGGCGACACGTCACCGGACAGCTCCGGCCCCGAGGCGAGGGCGACGCCGAGCACCGCCAGCAGCATCCCGAACCAGGCACTGGCCGCCGGCTGCTCACCCCCGAGCAGGCCCAGCAGCACCGGCACCACGACACCCAGTGACGCCACCGGCGCGACGACGCCCATGGTCCCGCTGCCCAGGGCCGAGTAGAAGCAGACCAGGCCGCCGGCGCCCGCCAGTCCCGCCGCCACCGACCACAGCGGCCAGCCGTCGAAGGTGAGCGTGCGCCACTGCAGCAGCACCACCACGGAGATGGCGACCAGCCCCAGGCCCTGCGACCACGCGACCACCGCCGCCGCCGCCCTGTCCCGCGACTTCAGGCCCGCGAAGAAGTCGGAGGTGCCCCAGCAGGCGCTCGAGGCGAGGGCGAGGAGCGACAGCATGGCGGCACCGTATCCACCCGGGCGCCCACCGCAGGACGCGGCACCGCGCGACACGGACGGCGCGGCCTACCTCCCAAAGCCGGCCCCCCGGCATACGCTGACCTGGTGGGCAGCAGATCGGTCACCGGTGACCAGTCCCCCGAGTTCGCACAGGCGCTGAGCGAGCTGCGGGGCGCACGACTGCGCCCCGAGGTTCGCGTCACCGAGGTGCCGGCGCCGCAACGCATCGCACCGTATGCCGTGGCGCTCACCGCCGAGGTCGCGACCGCCGGCTCCGACGAGGAGCTGGCCTCCGGCCGGTTCGTGCTGCTGCACGACCCCTCGGCACCCGAGCCGTGGGACGGCGTGTGGCGGGCGGTGACGTTCGCGCGCGCCGAGCTCGAGCCGGAGCTGTCGAGCGACCCGATGCTGGGATCGGTCGGGTGGTCGTGGCTCATCGACGCGCTCGAGGACCACGGCCTCGCCTATGCCGCCGAGGCCGGCACGGTGACCCGCGTCGTCTCCGAGTCGTTCGCCGGCCTGTCCGACCGCCCCGCGAGTGTGGAGATGGAGGTGCGCGCGTCGTGGACTCCGTTGGGCGGCAACCTCGGTGACCACCTCGAGGCGTGGTCCGACCTGCTCTGCACCATCGCCGGCCTGCCTCCGCTGCCCGAGGGCGTCATCGCCCTGCCCGGGCAGCGACGCTGACCTGAGTTGCGGGTGGCCGGTAGGTTAGCCGCGTGACACCATCGGAACCCGCGGCGACCACAGAGGTGGAGGCCGCGACAGAGCCGGCGTTGACGCCGCTCGACGCCCCGGCCGATGGTGTCCCCGACGTCGTCACCGACGAGCGCCGCCTGATGGAGGCGGCCGACGCGATCCGGGCCGGCGAGGGGCCCGTCGCCCTCGACGCCGAGCGCGCCTCCGGCTACCGCTACGGGCAGAGGGCCTACCTCGTCCAGCTGCGCCGCGAGGGCTCTGGAACCTGGCTCATCGACCCCATCGCAGTGCCCGACCTCTCCCCCGTCGGCGAGGCCATCGGCGGCGCGGAGTGGATCCTGCACGCGGCCACCCAGGACCTGCCCTGCCTGGCTGAGGTCGGGCTGCGTCCGCGACAGCTCTTCGACACCGAGCTCGCCGGCCGCCTGCTGGGCCTGCCCCGGGTCGGGCTCGCCGCGGTGGTCGAGCACTACCTCGGGCTGTCGCTCGCCAAGGAGCACTCCGCCGTCGACTGGTCGACGCGGCCGCTGCCCGAGCCGTGGCTGCTCTACGCCGCCCTCGACGTCGAGGTGCTGGTGGAGCTGCGCAACCTCATGGGTGTCGACCTGGCCCGGCAGGGCAAGGCCGGCTGGGCCCGTGAGGAGTTCGAGTCGCTGCTCGACTTCACCGGCCCGGGTCCGCGCGTGGACCCCTGGCGCCGCACCTCCGGCATGCACAAGGTGCGCCAGCGCCGGGGCGCGGCCATCGTGCGCGAGCTGTGGGAGACCCGCGACCGCATCGCCATGGACCGCGACGTCTCGCCTGGCCGCGTCATGCCCGACGCCGTGCTGGTCGAGCTCGCGATGGCGGCGCCCAAGGCCGCCCAGGACCTCCCCCGCGGCCACCGCGCCATCCAGCGCTACCAACGGCAGTGGCTCGAGGCGGTCCGCCGCGCGCACGCCATCCCCGAGGCGGACCTGCCGCCACTGACCCTGCGCTCCGACGGGCCGCCGCCGCAGCGGGCCTGGGCCGACCGCGACCCGGTCGCCGCCGAGCGCCTGGTCGCCGCGCGGGCCGCCCTCACCGCCTTCGCCGACGAGCACGGCGTGCCGGTCGAGAACGTCATGTCGCCCGACCCGCTGCGCCGGGTCATCTGGGCGCCGCCGCAGGACCGCTCGGAGCAGGGCTTCGCCGCAGCCCTCACCGCGCTCGGCGCGCGCCGGTGGCAGGTGGAGATCGTGGCGCCCATGGTGGCCGCCGCGTTCGCCGCCAACCCCGACGCCTGAGCCCCGAAGGGCCTCGAGACCGCAGCCTCGAGACCTTGAGCTGCAAGACCTGAGCTTCGGGAGCCTCACGGAGCCGAGAAGAAGCCGGCGAGCGCCTCGGCGAGGTCGTCGCGGCTCGACCACAGCACCAGTGTCGGACAACGCACGACGTGCCCGGCGGCGCGGTCCGCCTCCTCGTCGGCCCGGTCCACACCGAGACCGGCCCGGTAGTCCTCGAGCATGGCGCGCACCGTGTCGGGGTCGTGCACCGCACGTCGCCACTCCTCGAACGCCTCCTGGCCCATGTGCTCGGGTGTGGCGCCGTACCACGCCTGCGGGTCGGCGAGGATCGCTCGCTCAGGTTTCTCCGGCACCGCGAAGAAGAACCAGTGCCACCAGGCCTGCGCGAACGTCGCGTCCGCGCGGGCGAGGTGCTCGCTGACCGGTATGCCGTCCAGGGCGGCATACCGGGTCACCGCGTCCGGGTGGTCGAGGGCGAGGCGGAGGGCCACGGTGCACCCGCGGTCGTGACCGGCAAGGTGGAAGCGCTCGTGGCCGAGCCGCCGCATGAGGACGTGGAGGTCGGTGGCAACGGTGCGCTTGCTCTGCTGGGCGTGGTCGGGCCGCACGGGCGCACAGCCCGAGGCGCCGTAGCCGCGCATGTCCAGGCAGACCACGGTGAACCCGCGCTCGACCAGCACGGGGGCGACGCGGTGCCACGTCGCGCCCGTGCGCGGGTGGCCGTGCACGAGCAGCACCGGTGGACCACTGCCACCGTGCCGCACCCGCAGCTCCACTCGCCGACGTCGACACGCTCGTCCACGAACCCCTCGAACACCCGCCCACCCTCCCAGCAGGCCCGTGCGTCCACCACCGCACGCCACGGGCGGCGGAGCGGACGGGCCGCCCCGGCCCATCACCGGGCCATCACCGGGTCATCACCCTGCGAGGTGACGGCTCTCACGACGGGGAGTGCCTGACGCCTCGGTTACCGGCAAGTAGCATCGTGGGAAGCCACCGGCTCGAACCGGTGACGTCCACCCGACCACCAAGCCAGGAGGCCACCCGTGCCCCGCACTCTGCGAGAGGTCGTGTTCGTCGACGGCGTCAGGACGCCGTTCGGCAAGGCCGGGGAGAAGGGCATGTACGCCCAGACCCGCGCCGACGACCTCGTCATCAAATGCATCCGCGAGCTCATGCGCCGCAACCCCGGCCTGCCGCCGGAGCGGGTGGAGGAGGTCGCGATCGCGGCCACCACCCAGATCGGCGACCAGGGCCTGACCCTCGGGCGCATGGCCAGCCTGCTGGCCGGTCTGCCGAACACCACGCCCGGCTACTCCGTCGACCGCATGTGCGCCGGCGCCCTGACCGCGGTGACCACCACTGCCTCCTCCATCGCCTTCGGCGCGATCGACGTGGCCATCGCCGGCGGTGTCGAGCACATGGGCCGCCACCCGATGGGCGAGGGCGTCGATCCCAACCCGCGCATCGTCGCCGAGAAGCTGGTCGACCCCTCTGCGCTGGTCATGGGCAAGACGGCCGAGAACCTGCACGACCGCTTCCCCCAGCTGACCAAGGAGCGCTCCGACGCGTTCGCCGTCGGCTCGCAGGACAAGCTCGCGAAGGCCTACGCCAACAACCAGATCCAGCCCGACCTGGTGCCGGTCGCGACCCGCCACGACGAGCTGGGCTACGGCCTCGCGACCGCCGACGAGCCGCCGCGCCCCGGCACCACCGTCGAGGACCTCGCCGGCCTGAAGACGCCGTTCCGTCCGCACGGCAAGGTGACCGCGGGCAACAGCGCCGGCCTCAACGACGGGGCCACCGCCTGCGTGCTGGCCAGCGCCGAGGCCGCCGAGGAGCTTGGGCTCCCGGTGAAGATGCGCCTGGTCGACTACGCCTTCGTCGGCGTCGAGCCCGAGGTCATGGGC
This sequence comes from Pedococcus cremeus, assembly GCF_900111375.1. Lineage (GTDB taxonomy): Bacteria > Actinomycetota > Actinomycetes > Actinomycetales > Dermatophilaceae > Pedococcus_A > Pedococcus_A cremeus. Next base: position 160,719 of record NZ_FOHB01000002.1, on the reverse strand, counting down.
ATCGGTCCGGTGCCGGCCGCCGAGAAGGCGCTCAAGAAGGCCGGGCTCACCATCGAGGACATCGGCCTGTTCGAGCTCAACGAGGCGTTCGCCGTGCAGGTGCTGTCCTTCCTCGACCACTTCGGTATCGCCGACGACGACGAGCGGGTCAACCAGTACGGCGGAGCCATCGCCGTCGGCCACCCGCTGGCCTCCTCCGGCGTCCGCCTCATGAACCAGCTGGCCCGCCAGTTCGAGGAGCACCCCGAGGTCCGCTACGGCATGACCGCCATGTGCATCGGCATCGGCATGGGCGCAGCCGTGATCTGGGAGAACCCCCACCACGCCGACTACGGCAAGGAGAACGCAGCATGACCGAGGCACCGAGCAGCACCAACCTCGCCGCGGAGAAGGCGGCCGCCACGGCCGCAGCACGCCGGGGCGGCGGGGACTTCGCCGAGGTCGTGACCCACGCGCACGTGCGCGACATCGCCCTTCCCGGCGGCGCCGGCACGATGGCGCTGGTCACCCTCGACAACGGGTTCGACCACACCAAGCCCAACACCTTCGGGCCGCAGAGCATCGCGAACGTCCGGGCGGCCATCGAGGCGCTGCAGGTCCGCGCGGAGGCCGGTGAGATCCAGGCCGTCGGCATCACCGGCAAGCCGTTCATCTTCGCTGTCGGTGCCGACCTCAAGGCCGTGTCGCAGGCTGCTGAGCGCGAGATGGCGCTGGGCGTCGCCCGCGCCGGGCACCACGCCTTCGGGGCGATCATGGACCTTCCGGTGCCGACCTTCGCGTTCGTCAACGGCGCCGCCATGGGCGGTGGCGTGGAGATCGCCCTGGCGTGCGACTACCGCACCATCTCCTCGGGCGTGCCGGCCGTGGCGCTGCCGGAGACCTTCCTCGGGCTGGTGCCGGGCTGGGGCGGCTGCTACCTGCTGCCCAACCTCGTGGGTCCGGTCAACGCGCTGAAGGTCATCATCGAGAACCCGATGAACTTCAACCGGATGCTCAAGGGCCCGCAGGCGTTCTCGCTCGGCATGGCCGACGCCATGTTCGAGCCCGCAGACTTCCTCGAGGAGTCGCTGGGCTGGGCTGCGGGCGTCGTCTCCGGCGAAGTCACCGTGCAACGCCCGGAGGTCTCGCGCGACGAGGCGGAGTGGGCGGCTGCCCTCAAGGCCGCCAAGGGTCTGGTCGACCTCAAGACCGGTGGCAAGGCTCCTGCGCCGTACCGCGCGCTCAAGCTCGTGGAGGCGGCTCGCACCGCCACTCGGGACGAGGCGTTCGCCGCCGAGGACGAGGCGCTGGCCGACCTGGTCATGGGTGACGAGCTGCGCGCCGGCCTCTACGCGTTCGACCTCGTGCAGCGTCGCGCCAAGCGGCCCGCGGGCGCGCCCGACAAGGCGCTGGCGCGTCCGGTCACCAAGGTCGGCATCGTGGGTGCCGGCCTCATGGCCAGCCAGCTCGCACTGCTCTTCGCCCAGCGGCTCGAGGTGCCGGTCGTCATGACCGACATCGACCAGGCGCGCGTCGACAAGGGTGTGGCCTACGTCCAGGGCGAGGTCGACAAGCTCCTCGCCAAGGGGCGGCTGGGCCAGGACAAGGCCAACCGCCTCAAGGCCCTGGTGACCGGTTCCACCTCCAAGGACGGCTTCGCCGACGCCGACTTCGTCATCGAGGCCGTCTTCGAGGAGATGGGCGTCAAGAAGCAGGTCTGGGCCGAGGTCGAGGCGATCGTCTCACCCGAGTGCGTGCTCGCCACCAATACCTCGTCGCTGTCGATCACCGAGATGGCGGCGGACCTGGAGCACCCTGAGCGGGTCGTCGGCTTCCACTTCTTCAACCCGGTCGCCATCATGCCGCTGCTCGAGATCGTCAAGGGTGAGCGCACCGACGACGCCACTCTCGCAACGGCATTCGCCACCGGCAAGACGTTGAAGAAGACGACGATCCTGGTCAAGGACTCTCCCTCCTTCATCGTCAACCGCCTGCTCGGCCGGTTCATGGGCGAGGTCGCCAAGATCGTCGACGAGGGCACGCCCATCGAGGTCGCCGACCGCGCGTTCGCGGGCCTGTCCCCCATGCCGCCGTTCGTGCTGCTCGGCCTCGTCGGGCCGGCCATCGCCCTGCACAACAACGAGACCCTCGCCAAGGCCTTCCCCGACCGCTTCTACGTGTCGGAGAACCTGCGTCGCGTCGTCGAGGCGAAGAAGTCGGCCATCTACATCTGGCCCGAGGGCAAGCCGGTCGTCGACCCCGAGGTGGAGGCGCTCTTCGACAAGCCCGCCAACCCCGTGGTGCTCACGGCCGACCAGGTGCGCGAGCGCATCCTGTCGGTGCTGGCGGACGAGATCCGGCGCATGCTCGACGAGGGCGTCGCCCAGGCGCCGATGGACATCGACCTCGCGATGATCTCCGGAGCCAACTTCCAGTTCCCCAACGGAGGCATCACGCCCCTGCTGGACCGCGAGGGCATCTCCGAGAAGGTGACCGGCAAGCGCTTCCTGCCGCCGGGAGCCGCCAGCGTCCCCGCCTGACGGACGCAGCCGGGCACGTGGCCGGCACACCTCACCCCAGGTGTGCCGGCCACGTCCGTCTCTCGGCCGAACGGACCACGACCCAGGGAACCAGCCACCCCTGCGGTCCCGCGCTGACAGAGTCCGGCAGGTGACACCGACGCGCACCCGCCGCATCGCGGCCACCGCGGTCATGGCCCTCGCCGGCGGGCTGTCCGCCTGCCTGCGGCAGCCCACGGCCGACCCGAGCGGCAGGTCGGCGCCCGTCGCCCCAGCCACCACAGCCGCCGCCTCGAGCGCCCGTCCGTCCGTCACCCCGTACACCACCGCAACCAGAACGGCCACCGCGGGCACGGCGTGGGGCCCCCTCACCGTGGCAGCGGGTGCCTGGCAGGGCTGGAAGCCCGTGCTGGAAGACCTGCGCCCGGCCACCGACGACGACGTCGCGGACCTGCGGCGGCGGGCCGGCGCCGCAGCGCGGCGCGACTTCACCGCTACCGTGGAGTCGTTCTTCGGGCCGGCCGAGTACGCCCACCGCAGCGACCACGCCCGGCTGCGGTTCGGCGCCGGAGGCAGCACCGCCCTGGAGGTGCACGTCGAGCCCCTGCGGCCCGGTGAGAAGGGCAAGGGTGTGTTCGGCCTCGGAGGGCGTGCGGCCGTGCTGTGCCTCGGTGACGAGTGCGTGCGCGTCACCGGCGACGAGGACCCCGAGGGCAAGCCGCACCTGTTCGACAACCTCAGCGACTCCGCGCTGATGCAGCTGGCCCTGCTGGAGTCCTCGCAGGAGGTCTCCTTCGACCTCTTCGAGGGTGCCCGCAAGGAGGGGTACGCCGTGGGCACGGCGAGCGTGGAGTCCCCAGTCGGCGTGCTCGACTGCGCCGTCGACGCCGAGACGTCGACCGCCCTCCGGGCGCTCGACGGGGAGCCGCTGGGCCTCGGGTCGGCGGGCGACCGGACCTGGACCGCGACCTGTGTCGACGCCCGTGGACTCGTGGTCGTCACCGGCGACAGCGCCTTCCCGCTGGTGGCCTTCCACGACTTCCGCCCCGGGACCGATGCCGACATCGACTCCTACCCCGCTCCGGTGAAGCCCTACGGCGCCTGACACGGGCGCGGTGCCTAGGACAGGTGCCGGTCGCACCGGTCAGCGGGCCCGCCGCACCATGGGGCCAACGGAAGGTGCGGGAAGTACTGACGACGTGCCGGCGATTCAGTGGCTCGGGGAGGCTGACGTGGTTCTCGTCGGGGACTACCAGCTCGCCCGAACGGTGAGCTCCGTCGGCAGCCCACGGCACGTCCCGCGTACGCTGCTGCGGGTGATGGCCGTGGCAGCACGCCCCGTGCAGCCGCAGCTCGCCCGCCTGGCCCGGGCAGCGGTGGTCATGGACACCGCGGCGACGGCCGCTCTCCCGGAGCCCTCCGTCACAACCGCCGGCGTGGCGGGTGTGCATTTATCTCATATGTGAGTTACCTTCGTCGCCGTGACTTCGACCTACCTGACGCGCATCGGCACCCTCATCCGCGACGCCCGCCGCCACAAGGGCATGACGCAGAACGAGCTCGCGGAGTCCCTCGGCACCAGCCAGAGCGCGGTGGCCCGCATCGAGCAGGGCAAGCAGAATCTCAGCCTTGAGATGCTGGCCCGCATCGGCGAGAGCCTCGACAGCGAGTTCGTCTCGCTCGGGCACAGCGGCCCGCAGCACCTGCGGATCATCGGTGGCACTCCCCTGTCGGGCTCCATCGACGTCAAGACCTCGAAGAACGCCGCAGTCGCCCTGCTGTGCGCCTCGCTGCTCAACAAGGGCCGCACCACCCTGCGCAACCTGGCCCGCATCGAGGAGGTCAACCGCATCCTCGAGGTGCTGACCTCGATCGGCGTCCGCACCCGCTGGCTGCCGGACAGCAACGACCTCGAGATCACGCCGCCCGCCCAGCTCGACCTGTCGGCCATCGACGTCGCCGCGGCCCGGCGCACCCGCACCGTGATCATGTTCCTCGGCCCGCTGCTGCACGAGCTCGACCAGTTCGCGCTGCCCTACGCGGGCGGCTGCGACCTCGGCACCCGCACCGTCGAGCCGCACCTGGCCGCCCTGCGCTCCTTCGGCCTCGGCGTGACGGCCACCGGCGGCTTCTACGACGCCTCGGTCAACCACCAGATCGTGCCCGGCAAGCCCATCGTGCTCACCGAGCGCGGCGACACGGTCACCGAGAACGTGCTGCTCGCGGCCGCCCGGAACGAGGGCGAGACCGTCATCCGCAACGCCAGCCCCAACTACATGGTCCAGGACCTGTGCTTCTTCCTCCAGGAGCTCGGGGTCGAGATCGAGGGCATCGGCACGACCACCCTCACCGTGCGGGGCCGCAGGACCATCGACGTCGACGTCGAGTACTCCCCGTCGGAGGACCCGATCGAGGCGATGAGCCTGCTCGCCGCCGCGGTCGTCACCGACTCCGAGATCACCATCCGGCGCGTGCCCATCGAGTTCCTCGAGATCGAGCTCGCGACGCTCGAGGGCATGGGCATGAAGTACGGCATCACCGACGAGTACCTCTCGGCCAACGGCCGCACCCGCCTCGTCGACCTCACCACGATGCCCGGGCCGCTGCACGCGCCGATCGACAAGATCCACCCGATGCCGTTCCCCGGCCTCAACATCGACAACCTGCCGTTCTTCGCCCTCATCGCCGCCTGCGCCGAGGGCACGACGATGATCCACGACTGGGTCTACGAGAACCGCGCGATCTACCTGACCGAGCTCACCAAGGTGGGCGCCAAGGTGCAGCTGCTCGACCCCCACCGAGTGATGATCGAGGGCCCGACCCGGTGGCGCGCCGCGGAGGTCATCTGCCCGCCGGCGCTGCGGCCCGGTGTGGTCGTGCTGCTCGCCATGCTGGCGGCCCCCGGCACGTCCGTGCTGCGCAACGTCTACGTCATCAACCGCGGCTACGAGGACCTCGCCGAGCGCCTCAACGCCCTCGGCGCCACCATCGAGACCTTCCGCGACATCTGACGCGCCAGGCCGGCCGGGGCGGGCTCCAGCGCGGCGGGCTACAGGCCCAGCGAGCGCAGCTCCCCCGGCTCCGGCTCCCCCGCCGCTGCCGCGAAGGCGGCGAGACCGGTGCGGATGGCGCGCCGGTCGCTCTCACCGGCGCGTGCGAGCACCTGCGCCACCTCCCGCCGTCGCTGCTCCATCACCTGGGCAACGAGGTCGTGCCCCCTGCCGGTGAGGCCGACCATCACCTCCCTGCGGCTGTCGGGGCTGACCTGCCGGGCGGCCCAGCCGCCCGCGACCAGCCGGTCGACGGTGCGGGTCATCGTCGACTGGTGCACGCCCAGCTGCTCGGCGAGGTCGCCGCTGCGCAGCGGCCCGTGCTCGGCGATGACGACGAGGGCGCGGTACTGCGGCAGCGTCACCTGCTCGAGCGCGCTGCCGAGCGATCGGACGACGACGCCCAGCAGCGCCAGGGACGCACCGATCGTGGCGTCCACATCCTCGTCCGGAACCTCGGTCACAACCCCTTCACCCGTGGCCATGGCGGAAGCCTAGTTCCGCGGGAGGGACGGGCCGGGGACCCTATACGCGCCGCCCGTCAGCGGCGGACCGCCCGTCAGCGGCGGACCGCCCGTCAGCGGCGGACCGCCCGCGTCGCCGCGACGAGACCGCCCACGGCGGCGCCGGCCGCGGCCAGGACGGTGCCGTGGTGCTGCGACGCCCACAGCTGGAAGCTGCGCCCGGTGGCCCGGTCGTCGAACCGGCCGTGCGCACCGAAGTCATGGTGCTCGTCGGCCGGCTCCCACAGGTTCTTCGGCTGGTCGGGCTTCCGCGGCTGGTCGGTCTGCTGCGAGGAGAACCCGGTCCGGGCCAGGTAGCGGTCGAGGAGCCCAGGCGCGACGGCGTTCGCCAGGAGGGTGCCCACCGTGCTCCCCCCGACCCAGTACTCGCGCCGCTTCGGGTGGTCCGCGGCATACACGACCGCCTTGGCGGCCACCTCGGGCTGGTAGATCGGGGGCACCGGCTGGGCCTGGTGCGGCAACCTGGAGAGCACCCAGGAGAACTGCGGGGTGTTGACGGCCGGCATCTGCACCATCGTCACGCGCACCTCGCTGCCCTCGTGGAGCAGCTCACAGCGCAGCGCCTCGTGGAAGCCCTGGGTGGCGTGCTTGGCGCCGCAGTAGGCGCTCTGCAGCGGGATCCCGCGGTAGGCGAGGGCGGAGCCGACCTGCACGATGGTGCCGCGGTTGCGCGGACGCATGCGGCGCAGGGCCGCCATCGTGCCGTAGACGTAGCCGAGGTAGGTCACCTCCGTGGTGCGGGCGAACTCCTCGGGGCTGATCTCCCAGAACGGCGCGAACACCGACGAGAACGCCACGTTGACCCAGGTGTCGATGGGCCCGAGTTGCTCCTCGACCCTGGCCGCCGCCTGCTCGACCTCGTCGGCGACCGCCACGTCGACGGGCACGACCAGGGCCGTGCCGCCGGCCGCCTCGACGTCGCGGGCAGCGCCCTCGAGCCCCTCGTCACCGCGCGCCAGCAAGGCGACGGCGTCACCCCGGGCGGCGAACGCCCTGGCGGTCGCACGCCCGATACCGCCGCTGGCACCGGTGACCACCACCACCCGCCGTCCCGCGCTGCGTCCTGCATCCATCTGCGTGCCTGTCTGTGTGCCCATCTGTATGCCCGTCTCTGCGCTCACTGGCTGCCCACTCCTTCCGCGGTCCGCGCCGGACGGACCAGCACCCGAACCCTTGCCACCGTACAAGTGTTCTCGGCGGGCGGCGCGCGGAGCGGGACGCGGCGTTCCCCGGGAGCCGCACCACACAGGACCGGGCACAACTGTGGGGCCGGCGCACATCTTCGCGGCCGGGGTCCCTACCTAGTGTTCCGCGCATGTCGCCGACGACCGAGCCCGCTGCGCTCCTCGACCTCACCGGGCGTTCCGCCCTCGTCACCGGAGCCGCGAGTGGCATCGGAGCCGCCTGTGTCGCGCGGCTCACCGAGGCCGGAGCGAAGGTGTACGCCGTCGACCGCGACGCCGAGGGGCTGGACCAGTTCGCCGACCTGGGCGCCGTGACGCCGCTGCCGACCGACCTCTCCGACCTCGACGCGGTCGACGCGCTGCCGGCGGACGTCGACATCCTCGTGAACAACGCGGGCATCCAGCACGTCAGCCCGATCGAGGAGTTCCCGACCGAGACGTGGGACCTCATCATCCGCCTGATGCTCACCTCGCCGTTCCGGCTCGTGCGGCGGACGCTCCCCCACATGTATGCCGCGCAGTGGGGCCGCGTCGTCAACATCTCCAGCGTGCACGGCCTGCGGGCGAGCGCCTACAAGGCCGCGTACGTGTCGGCCAAGCACGGCCTCGAGGGCCTGTCGAAGGTGACCGCCCTGGAGGGCGCTGCCCACGGCGTCACCAGCAACTGCGTCAACCCCGCCTACGTGCGCACCCCACTCGTGGAGCGCCAGATCGCCGACCAGGCCCTCAGCCACGGCATCGGTGAGGACGAGGTGGTCGAGAAGGTCATGCTCGCCCCCGTGGCCGTCAAGCGCCTCATCGAGCCCGCCGAGGTGGCCGACCTCGTCGCCTTCCTGTGCGGGCCCTCGGCAGCCTCCGTCTCGGGCAGCTCGTTCACGATGGATGGCGGCTGGACCGCCCACTGACCCGTGACACGCCCCGACCACCGAACGGATGCCGCCGTCGGCGCCCCACCTAGACTCGCGCCGATGGACAGCAACGAGGCCGCCGCCCTGCGCCTGCTGCGTCTCCTCGCGGAGGGCGCCACGGTCGCTGAGCTCTCCTCGGTCGAGGACGGCGACGGCGAGGCCCGTGAGCTGGCGCTGCGGGTGCGCGCGGCGCTGGAGTCCCGCCGCCGCCGGGAGGCGGAGCTGACCGCCCTGGTCGAGACCGCCCGCGACCTCGCCGCCCTGCGCGACCCCTCAGGCGTGCTCGACGCCATCGTGCGCCGGGCCCGCTCGCTGATCGGCACCGACGTCTCCTACCTCACGCTCTACGACCCCGAGGCCGGCGACACCTACATGCGCGCCACCGACGGCTCGGTGAGCGCCGAGTTCCAGGTGGTGCGCCTGTCCTTCGGCGACGGCCTCGGCGGCCTGGTGGCCAAGAGCCGCAAGCCGTACTGGACGGCCGACTACTTCCACGACGCCCGGTTCGCGCACACCGGCCCCATCGACAGCGCGGTCGGCGACGAGGGCCTGGTGGCCATCTGCGGCACACCGCTGCTGGCCGAGGGCGAGTTCCTCGGGGTGTTGTTCGCCGCGAACCGCTCGCCCCGCCCGTTCAGCCCCGACCAGGTGGCGCTGCTCGCGTCACTGGCCGCCCTCGCCGCCGTGTCGATCGTGCAGACCCGTGCTGCGGCAGAGACGGCCGACGCGCTGGCGCAGCTGTCAGAGGCACACGACCTCGTGCGCCGCCACACCGCCGGCGTCGAGCGCGCGGCCGCCGCCCACGACCGGTTCGCCGCCCTGGTGCTCGAGGGCGGTGGCGTCGAGGACATCACCGCGGCCCTCGCCGACCTCCTCGGCGGGTGGGTCGTGCTCATGGGCGACGACGGCGAGGTGCTCAGCCTCTCCGGCGCGCGAAACGGCGAGCCGGACGGTGGTGCCGACGGTCGTCTGGACGGTGGCCCGGACCCGGGCAGCCTCGGGTCGAGCCCGGCGGTGCTCGAGACCATGCGCACCGGACGGCTGGCACGGCACGGGCAGACCTGGGCCATCGGGGTGCAGGCCTCGCACTCCCAGATGGGCGTGCTGGTGCTCGGCGGCATCGACGAGCTCGACGACGCCGACCAGCGGACCCTCGAGCGGGCGGCCGTCGTCTCGGCGCTGGTCCTCCTGTTCGAACGGGCCGCCGCCGACGCCGAGCAGCGCGTGCGCACCGACCTGGTCTCCGACCTCATCACCGGCCGCGGCGACACCACCTCGCTGCACTCCCGGGCCCGCGCCAACGGGGTCGACCCCACTCGCCCCCACGTGGTGCTCGTGGCCGCCGGTGACGGTGACACTCCCCGGCGTTCCCTCCTGATGTCCGCGCACGCCGCCGCCGGCTCCGGCTCGATCGTCGGCGAGCACGACGGCCACGTGGTCGCGCTCGTACCCTCGGAGGACGCCCAGGGCTCGGCCTGCGAGCTGGCCCGCCGGCTGCGGCGGGTGGGCACCGTCACCGTGGGCGGTGCAGGTCCCGTGACATCGGCCGAGCAGGTGCCGGCAG
>NZ_FOHB01000002.1:0-150981 GCF_900111375.1 Pedococcus cremeus | reverse complement strand
CCGGACCTCGGTGATCTCGGGGCCGCGCTCGAACGGGTTGAGGTCGTCGGCGCTGCGGGTGGTGCCCTCGGGGTCGCCCTCGGCCTCGGCCTGCGAGCTGGCCCGCCGGCTGCGGCGGGTGGGCACCGTCACCGTGGGCGGTGCAGGTCCCGTGACATCGGCCGAGCAGGTGCCGGCAGCCTGGGCCGAGGCCGCCCGCACGACGTCCGCCCTGCACGCCCTGGGCATGCACGGCAGGGGTGCGTCCGCCGAGCACCTGGGCTTCGCCGGCCTCGTCGTCGGCAGCGACCCCGACGTGCGCGGCTACGTCCGGCGCCACCTCGGTCCCCTGCTGGACTACGACGCGAGGCGCGGCTCCGAGCTGGTCAAGACGCTGGCGGCATACTTCGACGCCGGCACGAGCCCACGACACGCGGCCGCCGCGCTGCACGTGCACGTCAACACGGTGAGCCAGCGCCTCGAGCGCATCACCTCACTGCTCGGGCCGCAGTGGCAGCAGCCACGGCAGTCGCTCGAGCTGCAGCTCGCCCTGCAGCTGCGTCACCTCACCGCGTCGAGCTGACGCTCGATCGCGTCGACCACCGCCGAGACGCCGGGCTCGCCGAGCACGACGGTGTAGTGGTTGGCGTCGACCTCCGACACCCGCACCCCCGACGGCACGTCGAGGGCTGCCAGGCGGCCCTCGTCGTAGAGACCCTGCGGCTCGTCGAGCAGCCCGCGGTGCGCCCACAGGAACTCCACCGGTACGCCGTGCGACACCGCCTCCGCGACCGAGCCGTGCGTCCGCTGGTCGGCGAGGACGTCGGCCCCGTCGGCCCGGATGGCGTCGAGCACGCAGGTGGAGCGCCACCCGCCCTCACCGTCCTCGACGAGGTCGTGGCGGATGTAGTCGCGGATGGCGTCCCCCTGCGGCCCCTGCAGGGCCGGCCCGAGCGCGGGGTGCTGCGCCCAGAAGCCGAGGTAGGCCTCCGGGCTCTCGAACCGCATGCTCAGGCGCTGCATGGCCGGTCCGATGACGGCCTGCAGCGCAGCGTCGATGTCGAGGTCGGCCGGCGCGGGGAAGGCGAGTCCGCCGTCGACGAGCACGGCGCTGCGGAAGCTGCCCGGGGCGGTGGCAGCCGTGAGCCCGGCGATGAAGGCACCCATCGAGTGGCCGACCAGCACCGGGCAGTCGCCCACCTCGGCGGCGACGGCGACGAGGTCGGCCGCGTGGCAGGCCAGGCCGAACGGGCCGGTGACCGTGTTGCTGGCGCCACGACCGCGCAGGTCCGGTGCCAGGAACCGCACGGCCCCGGAGCCCCGGCGCCGCACGAGCTCGTCGGCGACGGGCCGCCACATCAGGCCGTTGGCCGTGATGCCGTGGGCCGCGAGCACGACCGGCGCGCCGTGGCGTGCCGGTCCCCCGCTGAGGTCGTGCACCGCCAGCTGGCCGCCCTCGACGTCGACCTCGAGGATCTCTGCTGTCTGGCTCATTCCACTCTCTCTCTGCGCAGGACCCGGTGGCCGAGACCGGTCAGGCCCGTGGGGGCGAAGTAGACCACGATGACGAAGAACGTTCCGAGCACGAACAGGGGCTGGGAGAGCACGTTGCCCAGCGCCCCGGGCAGCGACTCGAGGAGCGAGGAACCGCTCAGGTTCACCAGCCTGGAGTCGGCATAGGTGTAGAGGAAACCGCCCAGCACGGCTCCCCACCTACTGCCCGCGCCGCCCAGCACCACCATGACGAGCAGGGAGAGGGTGAACTCCGCAGTCGTGAGGTGGGGGTTGGAGCCGCCCAGCACGACCGCGTGCACCACGCCGCCCAGCCCGCCGAGGAACGCCGCCACCACGACCGCGATGAGCTTGGCGCGGTAGACGTCGAAGCCGAGAACGGCCGCGCGGGCCTCGTTCTCCCGCACCGCCGCCATGGCGTGGCCGGCCCGGGTGCGGCTCAGCCACGCGACCGCCAGCCACGCCACCGCGACGAAGGCGAGGGCCAGCCAGTAGCGGTAGGGCGCGTTGTTGACGCCCAGCAGGAGGTCGGGCATCAGGTCACGGTCGAGGCTGCGCCCCTCCTCGCCGCCGGTGACGTCGCCCGGGTTGCGCAGCACGATGATCGAAGCGGCCTGGGCGAACGCCAGCGTCACCATCGCGAAGGCGATGCCGCCGACCCGCAGGGCGATGCCGCCCACCACGAGGGCCAGCGCCGTCGTGCCGACCAGGGCGAGCAGCGCCGCGAGCGGCAGGGGCAGGCCGAGCGACGCCATGCCGATGGCCGTCAGGTAGCTGCCCGCCGCGACGAACAGCGCGTGCCCGAAGCTGAGCAGGCCGGTGCGCCCGAACACGACGTCGTAGCTGAGCGCGATGCCGGCCATGGTCAGGCAGATCGCGAGCAGCTGCATCGACCCCGGTCCGTTGACGCGCCCCGGCAGCAGGCCCGGCAGCTCCACCGGGAGGTAGGGCAGGTAGGCCAGCAGGACCAGGAGGCCCAGCGCGGGCAGCGCCTTCAGGTGCCGGGACATCAGTGAGCTCCTTGCATGGAGGCCGGTCGGACGAGGAGCACCACGGCCAGCAGCAGGACCACCGACAGGTCACCCACCCCGCTCGCCGCGTAGTAGTTGGCCAGCTGCTGCACGAGCCCGACCGCCACGGCGGCGACCGCGGTGCCGGTGAGCGAGCCCATCCCGCCGATGACCACCACGATGAAGGCGTAGATCAGCATCGAGCCGCCCTGCAGCGGGGACACGCTGTTCGCGTAGACGCCGGCCAGCAGTCCGGCGAGGCCGGCTGCGGCACCGCCGATGGCGAACACCACCGAGAAGGTGCGCTGCACGTTGATGCCGAGCGCCTCGACCATGGTCCGGTTCTCGACACCCGCCCGGATCACGAGCCCGAGCCGGGTGAAGCGCAGCAGCGCGAGCAGGCCCCCGAAGAGGAGCAGCGCGGCGGCGATGAAGAGGAACCGGTCGTTGGGCACCTCCGCACCGGCGAGGTCCGTGGTGGCCGCGAGCCAGGCCGGCTTGTCCAGCGGGTGGGCGTCCGAGCCCCAGACGCCCTGCACTGCGGCCACGGCCGTCAGCGACAGGCCGACGGTCACCAGCACCTGCTGGATGTGGCGCCGGTACAGCGGGCGGATCAGCACCGCCTCGACGACGAACCCGATGAGGGCACCGACGGCGAGCGCGACCGCGATAGCGACCGCCATCCGCACGCCCACGCCCAGCGAGTCCGGCAGGCCCGTCATGGTCAGCCACCCGGCATACGCGCCGGCCACCATGAACGAGCCGTGCGCGAAGTTGAGCACTCCCATCAGCCCGTAGATGAGGCTGAGACCCGACGCGGCCAGGAAGTACAGCGCGCCGAGGCCCAGCCCGGTCACGACGAGCAGGACCACGTCGCTCACTGTCGAGCCTCCCTTCGCATGGACACGCCGAGCAGCTCCCTGGTCAGGTCGGGGTCGGACACCAGCTCCTCGGCCGGGCCGCGGTGCACGACCTGCCCGGCGTCGAGCACGACCACGGTGTCGGCGATCCGCCGCACCACCGGGAGGTTCTGCTCGACGAGCAGGATCGGCGTGGTCTGCGCGACCCGGGCCAGCACGTCGGCCACCTCGGTCACGAGCTTGGGCGCCAGGCCTTTGGTGGGCTCGTCGACCAGCAGCAACCTGTTGTCGCGCAACAGGACTCGAGCCAGCGCCACCATCTGCTGCTGGCCGCCCGAAAGGGTCCCCGCCTTCTGGGCACGACGCCGCACGAGGTCGGGGAAGAGCTCGCCGACGATCGGGGCGTCGACGCCCACGTCACCGCCGACGAGCCGCAGGTTCTCCTCCACCGTGAGCCCACCGAACACCTCACGGTCCTCGGGCACGTAGCCGACGCCCTCACGCACGGTGCGCGTCACGGACCACCGGGTGACGTCCCGGCCCGCCAGCGCGACGCCGCCGCTGCGGGGCGCCAGGCCGAGGACGGCCTTCAGGGTGGTCGTCTTGCCGACGCCGTTGCGGCCGAGCAGCGCCGTGACACCGGTGGCGGGCACGTCGAACGAGACCCCCTGCAGGACGTGCGAACCGCCGTAGCGGACGTGCAGGTCCTCCACGCGCAGGATCGGCTGCGCCTCCTGGCGCCGGGCGCTCGTCGTGGTCGTGGTCGTCACAGGGCCTCCCCCAGGTATGCGCGCTGCACCTCCGGGTCGCCGGTGACCTCGCCCGCCGAGCCGCAGGCGAGCAGCTTGCCGTGGTGCACCACGGCGACGCGGTCGGCGAGTCCCAGCACGACGTGCATGTGGTGCTCGACCATGAGCACCGCCACGCCGGTGTCCCGGACCTCGCCGATGATCGTGGTCAGGCCGTCGACGTCCTCGGCCGACACCCCGGCCATCGGCTCGTCGAGCAGCAGGACCGACGGCTCGGACGCCAGGGCCATCGCCAGCTCGAGCTTGCGACGGTCGCCGTGCGACAGGCCGCCGGCGAGGGCGCCCGCCTTCCCGGGCATGCGAACCCGTTCCAGCAGGCCCTCGACCGTCTCGCCGGTGGCCGTCGCGGCCGCGCGCCGGACCAGGGACAGCCCGCCGGGGCGGGTGCCCTGGACGGCCAGCCGCACGTTCTCGGCGGCGGTGAGGCCGTCGAAGAGGGCCGAGGTCTGGAAGGACCGGGCCAGGCCCATCCGCGACCGGGCCGTGGCTCCCTTGCGGGTCACGTCGCGGTCACCGATCGAGATGGTGCCCCGGGACGGCCGCCGCACCCCCGAGAGGATGTTGACCAGGGAGGACTTGCCCGCCCCGTTGGGGCCGATGATGCCGAGCAGCTCACCGGCCCCGACGGACACGGAGATGTCGTCCAGGATCTGGGCCCCTCCGATGTTCCAGCTGATGCCCTGTGCCGTGATCACCGCGCGTCGATCACTTGAACGGCGTGACCGGCGGGGCGACGGCCGACGGGTCGAGCGTCTTGACCCGCTCGGGCTTGAAGCCGGAGCCGTCCTTGACGAGCTTCACCGTGAACATCGGCTGGAGCAGCGCGTGGTCCTCGGCGCGGATCTCCATGGCGCCCTTGGGTCCCTCGAACTTCCAGCCCTCGAGGGAGCTGACCATCTTGTCGACGTCGTCGCCGCCCTTGCCCAGTGCCTGCACCACCATCTGCGCGGCGGTGAACCCGTCGTTGGTGAACAGGTCGACGGTCGCGCCCTGCTCCTTCAGGCCCGAGTCGAGCGCCTTGTAGGCCGCGTTGTCGGCCGCACCGTCGAAGAAGTGGGACAGGAAGTCGATCTTGCCGCTGGCAGCGCCGAACAGGGCGTGGGTCGGCTTGATGTCGAGGCCGGTGACGACCGTGGTCGACGAGAAGATGCCCTGCTGGTCGAGCGTCTGCCACATCGTGGACGCGTTCGTGCCTGCCCAGGCGACGAAGAGCAGGTCGGGCTTCTGGCTCTTGATCTGCGTGGCGAACGGCGTCAGGTCGGTGGCCGCCGCGGGGGCGAGCACCGAGCTCACGGTGGCGCCCTTGCCACCGAGGATCGCCTTGACGCCGGCCTCGTTGGCCTTGCCGAACGCGGAGTCCTGCGCGAAGACGGTGACCTTCTTGCCCTTGACGTCGCCGATCATCGAGCCGGCGGTGGCGATGTCCTGGTAGGTCTGGCGGCCCGAGCGGAAGGTGTACTTGTTGGCGCCGGTCACCGCGTCCACGGCGGCGGGCCCGGAGATGAAGAGGATCTTGTTGTCCTTGGCCATCGGGGCGACCTGCAGCGCGACGCCCGAGGAGGTCGAACCCGCGATGATCTTGGCGCCCTGGCCGACCAGCGTGGTCACGGCAGCCGTGGCCTTCGCCGGGTCCGCGGCGTCGTCCTGCTCGGTCACCTCGACGGTGCGGCCGTTCACCTTGCCGCTGCCGTTCGTGGCGTACTTCAGGCCGGCGGTGAAGCCCTGCCGGTACTGCGCGCCGTAGGTCGCGAGGGGTCCGGACTTGGAGTACACGAGGCCGACCTTGAAGGCCTCGCCCGACTTCGAGGCGCCGCCGTCACCACCGTTCGCGGCCGCCCCTGGGCTGCCCGGGTTGCCGCAGGCCGTCATGGCCAGGCCGGCCACCGCCGCGAGGGCCGCCATCTTCCACCGCGTGGACCTCCACCGCTGCGACATCGTCGTCCTCCCCTTGGCCGACGCCTGCGCCGTTGCCGCGCGGTAGGGAGCGTCGTTGCCGTCCGCGTCAACGTAGGGGACCGCACGGGAGGCGGGAGTGGGGCAGCCCCACACAAATGGAGCCGGGCCCATGGACCCGGACCACAGCGCCTCAGGAGAGGTGCGCCACCAGCTCCGCGGCGATGCTCTCGGGGGTCAGGCCCAGCCGCTCGAGGATCTGCCCACGCGAGGCGTGGTCGATGAACTCGGCCGGTATGCCGTGCTGGTGCACCGGGGCGGCGATGCCGGCCTCGGTGAGCGCTGCCGCGATGTGGGTGCCCACGCCCCCGACCTCGAGGTTGTCCTCGATGACGGCGACGGCCCTTGTGGCGCGGGCGACCTCGACGAGGTCGGGGCTGACCGGCAGCGACCAGCGCGGGTCGACGACGCGCACCCGCAGGCCCTGGGCCTCCAGCTTCTCGGCCACGGTCAGGGCGGTGGCCGCCATGCAGCCCACGCCCACGACGAGAAGGTCGAGCCCGCCGCCGTCGCCGGCCGGCTCGCGGAGCACGTCGACGCTGCCGGCCCGCGACACCGCGGGGATCGGCTCGGGCGCGGTCCCCTTGGGGAAGCGGATGACGCTGGGTGCGTCGGCGATGTCGACGGCCTCGCGCAGGGCGGCACGCACCTGCTCGCCGTCGCGCGGGGCGGCGAGGTGCAGCCCGGGCACCATGCCGGTGAGGGTCATGTCCCACATGCCGTGGTGGGACGCCCCGTCGGGACCGGTGATGCCCGAGCGGTCGAGCACGAAGGTCACTCCCGCGCGGTGCAGCGCGCAGTCCATCAGCAGCTGGTCGAAGGCGCGGTTGAGGAAGGTCGCGTAGACCGCGACCACCGGGTGCAGGCCGCCGAAGGCGAGGCCGGCCGCCATGGTGGTGGCGTGCTGCTCGGCGATGCCGACGTCGAAGATGCGCTCGGGGTGGGCCGCCGCGAAGTCGCTCAGGCCGACCGGGATGAGCATGGCGGCGGTGATGCCCACGACGTCGTCGCGCTCGGCGCCGAGGGCGACCATCTCGTCGCTGAACTCGTCGGTCCACGACCGGCCCGAGATCTCCAGCGGCAGGCCGGTCTCGGGGTTGATGACGCCGACGGCGTGGAACTGGTCGCCCTCGTGGTTGCGCGCGTGGTCGTAGCCGCGGCCCTTCTGGGTGATGACGTGCACCAGCACCGGGCCGCCGTAGGCGCGGGCCTTGCGCAGCGCCGCCTCGACGGCCTGCTCGTCGTGGCCGTCGACGGGCCCGAGGTACTTCAGGCCGAGGTCCTCGAACATCCCCTGCGGGGCGACGATGTCCTTCAGGCCCTTCTTCATCCCGTGGAGCGTCTCGTACATCGCGCCGCCGACGACGGGCGTGCGGTGGAGGGTGTTCTTGCCCCAGTCGAGGAAGCGCTCGTAGCCGCGGGTCGTGCGCAGCGTGGCCAGGTGGTCGGCGAGGCCGCCGATGGTGGGCGCGTAGGAGCGGGTGTTGTCGTTGACGACGATGACCAGCGGGAGGTCCTTGTCGGCGGCGATGTTGTTGAGCGCCTCCCAGGCCATGCCGCCGGTGAGCGCACCGTCGCCGATGACCGCCACCGTGTGCCGGTCCCTCTCACCGCGCAGCCGGCGCGCCTTGGCGATGCCGTCGGCCCACGACAGCGACGTCGACGCGTGCGAGTTCTCGACCACGTCGTGCGGCGACTCGGCCCGGCTGGGGTAGCCGGAGAGGCCGCCCCGGGTGCGCAGGCCGGTGAAGTCCTGGCGGCCGGTCAGCAGCTTGTGCACGTAGGACTGGTGACCGGTGTCGAAGACGATGGCGTCCCGCGGGCTGTCGAACACCCGGTGCAGGGCGATGGTCAGCTCGACGACACCGAGGTTGGGGCCGAGGTGGCCGCCGGTCTTGGCCACCGAGTCGACCAGGAAGGAGCGGATCTCCTCCGCCAGACCCGCCAGGTCCGAGGAGGCCAGCCGCTTGAGGTCGTCAGGGCCGGTGATGGTCTCGAGCACACCCACGATGAGGACAGTCCTTTCCAGGGAATCCGTCTGAGTCTAAGCGTTGCCGACGGACACCTCGAACTCGTCGGGCAGCCCGGTCACCAGCGCGCTGCCGTCCCGCCCGGCCTGCACCGAGAACGGGTGGCCGTGGAAGCGCAGGCCGTGCACGGTGACGGCGCCGAACGGCGCGGTGGCGGGTGGGTTCACGAGCAGTCCTCCCACGCCGTCCGGCCGCAGCCCGAGGGCCACGGTCACCAGCACGGCCGCCGACGCCGCCGACCACGCCTGCGGCAGGCAGGAGGCCGGGTAGGGCGCCGGCCGACCCATCAGCGGCAGGCCCGAGTAGAGCTCAGGGTACCGGTACCCGAACGCCTCGCCGGCGTCGAGCAGGGTCCGGGCAACCCGGCCGGCGACCGAGCGGTGGCCCTCGCGGGCCAGGCCCCAGGCGACGATGGCCGTGTCGTGCGTCCAGACCGAACCGGTGTGGTAGCCGATGGGGTTGAAGCCGCCGTTGCCGCTGCCCAGGGTGCGGATGCCGAAGGCGTCGAACATCTCGGCACCGGTCAGCGCCTCGGCGACGAGCGCCGCCTGTCCCCCGGTCAGCGTGCCGGTGCCGAGCACGTGACCCATGTTGGAGCCGAGGCCGTCGACCGCGGCCCCGGCGCCGTCGAGCGCCATCGCGGGGTACTCCCCTGCATCGGTGTGCACCCAGAAGCGCTCCCCGACCCGGGCGCGCAGTGCGGCGGCCGCCTGCTCCGCCTCGAGGGCGCCCTCCTCCCCCAGCGCCTCGAGGAGCCGTGCGGCGTGCTCGAGTGCCTCCACGGCATACGCCTGGGCCTCCACGAGTGCGATGGGCCCCTCGGCGATCCGCCCGTCGCGCCAGCGGATCGCGTCGACCGAGTCCTTCCACCCCTGGTTGGCCAGCCCGTGACCGGTGGTGTCGAGGTACTTCAACAGCCCGTCGTCGGCCTGCCCGGGCCCGGTGAGCCAGCCGACCGCGGCCCGCAGCGCCGGCAGCAGGTCGCTCACCTCGGCCTCGGGCAGGCCCCACTGCCAGGCCTCGCCGAGCAGGGTGACCCACAGCGCGGTGGCGTCGACCGTGCCGTAGTAGACCGGCGGGAGCGAGAGGCCGCTCTCCGGGTCGTGGTATGCCGTGCGGCGCAGCTCGTGGGGGATCTTGCCGGGTGCCTCGGCGCTGTCCTCGTCGAAGCGCCGCCCCTGGCGGCGCGCCAGGGTGCGCAGCGTGCCGGCGGCCAGCTCGGTGCCGAACGGCAGCATCATCCGTGCCGTCCAGAGCGAGTCGCGCCCGAAGAGCGTGAGGTACCAAGGGGTTCCGGCGGCGGCGAACACGTCGTCGGGCGCCTCGGGGTCGCGCAGCAGCAGGTGGCGCAGGTCGTCGACCGACGTGCTGAAGGCCCTGCCCAGCCGCGGGTCGTCGGCCTCCACCACCAGGCCCTGCCACGCCACGGCGTCGGAGCCGCTGTCGGCGTCCAAGGCCGACGGTGTCGTGCGCCGGACCTCCGCGGTGACCGCCACCGTCACCGTGTCGTGTGGCGCGACCTCGAGGTCGAAGGTGGCCAGCACGACCCCGTCGTCGGCGGTGACCCGGTGGGGCGCGGGGTCGAACGACACCGTGGTCTCGTGGCGCGGGAGCCCGAACGTGACGCTCTCGTCACCGAGCTGCGGTGGCACGAGCGGGTGCTGGGTGTGCCCGGCCTTGACGGCGGCGATCTCCTGCCCGTCGGCTGCCAGCTCGACCTCGAGGCGGCAGGTCACCGGCTCACCCGACCGCGACGTCACGGAAAGGTGCTCGTGCAGCGCCGGCCCGGTCAGGCTGCGGCGATGGTGCACCTCGACGCTCGGGTCGGCGCCGGGCACGCCGAGGTTGCGGGCGACGAGGAGGAACTCGGCGCGGGCGCCGCTCGCGCCCCCGGCCACCCACTCCGGCGACTCCCCGGACGCCCGGACCCGAAGCCGGCTGAGCACGCGCACGTCGTCGACGTACAGGCCGTGGGCCGTGCCCTGCTCCACGTCACCGGTGTGCGACGACAACATCGTGGTGTTGCCGTCGACGCAGGTGGTCAGCGCGTGCAGCCACGGCTGGCGGGGGCGCCGCTCGAGGGAGTCGGCGGGGTCGGCGTGGTCAGCGGGGTCAGCGGGGCTGAGGTTCTCCGGAGGCACCCCACGACCCTAGAGCCGCCGGCCGGGTCGGCACATCCACCGCCGTGTCCACGGTCGTCAGAGTCGGGGCACGAAGCGCTTGCCCTGCAGCGCCTCGTAGACCAGGGCGGCGCTGCGCCTCGCCGCGAGGAGCCGCACCCCCTCGGCCTCGATGTCGGCCATGATCTGGGCCAGGCCGTCCGCAGGCACGCGGTCGCCGAGCTCGACGCGGGCCTCGCGGTAGGCCTGGCGCATGGCGTCCAGCTGCGCCTCGATGTGCCGGAGCGCCACCCAGGCCAGCGCGACGGGGTACCGGCGCCACGCGGCATACCCGCGGTAGTCCGGCGGGCAGTGGTCGAGCAGCCACGAGGTGGCAGGGCCCTGCCACCCCTCGCTCTCGGGCGGGGGCACGCTGGCGGGCCAGCCGGGCGGTCCTGCGGTGCTCACCCGTCCATTCTCCCCGTGTTCAGACGGCGGGGACGCCGGTCTGCTCGCGGACGAACTCCCACAACCGCTGCCTCGCCTCGGCGCTCTCCTGGTGGAGCGGTCCGTAGTGGGTCGGCCGCGGCTGGCGGTCCTGCCAGAACCGGCCGCTCGGCCACTGCTCGGGCGTGGCCGCCAGCCAGACGGTGGTGTCGGCGCCACCCTCCGCGCTGCGCAGCAACGGACCCATGACCTTGACGAAGCCCGGCAGCGCCTCGTCGAGACCGGCCGTGCGGCCCCACCCCGGGTGCAGGGCTGCCACGTGGATGCCGTCGGCGGCCAGGTGCTGCGCCCACTGCTCGGCGAGCACGACCTGCATGCGCTTGGTGCGCGCGTAGGCCTTGACGCCGGAGTACTCGCCTTCTGCGTACTCGTAGTCGTGCTCGGGCAGCGCCTGGCCGTACATGCCCCCGGAGGAGACGACGAGCACCCGGCCCCCGCGCAGGGCGCCGGCCAGCCGGAAGGTCATCAGGTGCGGGCCGAGCACGTGCGTCGCCAGGGTCAGCTCGTGGCCCTGGGCAGTCGTGCGGCGCTCGGGGGGAAGGAGGCCGGCGTTGTGCACGAGCGCGTGCAGGGAGGGCACCTCGCCCACCAGGGCGGCGCACCAGCTCTCGACGGCGTCGAGGTCGCCGACGTCGCAGGCGCTGGAGTGCAGCCGGGCGTCGGGGTGCTCGGCGGTGATGGTCCGCTCCGCCTCGTGGAGCCGCTCGAGGCTGCGGCCGACCAGGTGCACGTCGGCACCCAGTGCGGCCAGCCCGGCCGCCGTCGCCAGCCCGAGCCCGCCGCTGGCCCCGGTGACCACGACGTGCTTGCCACGCAGCGCGTCCGGCGGCGGGTCGGCGGGCCACCAGAGCCGCCGGACCGCCGGGCCCACCTTCGACCACCCGAGGACGACGGACTTGTCGAGCAGCCAGTCGAGGGCCTCGGCAGGACGCGATGGGGTCATGCCGACACGGTAGGCGCCCCGCCCCCTCGCCGCGCGTCCGTCGTGTCCCGTGCACGACGAAGGGGTATGCCGCGTGGTGACCACGCGGCATACCCCTCTCGTCTGGTGGTGCTGGCGTCAGCCGTTCACGAGGGAACGCAGGACGTACTGCAGGATGCCGCCGTTGCGGTAGTAGTCGGCCTCACCGGGGGTGTCGATGCGGACGACCGCGTCGAAGGACACGCGACTCGACTCCGAGCCTTCCTTCTCGGCGACGACCTTGACCGTGCGCGGCGTCGTGCCGTCGTTGAGCTCGGTGACACCGGAGACCGAGAAGGTCTCGGTGCCGTCGAGGCCCAGGGAGTCGGCCGACTCGCCCTGCGGGAACTGCAGCGGCAGGACGCCCATGCCGATGAGGTTGGAGCGGTGGATGCGCTCGTAGCTCTCGGCGATGACGGCCTTGACGCCCAGCAGGCGGGTGCCCTTGGCGGCCCAGTCACGCGAGGAACCGGAGCCGTACTCCTTGCCGGCGAGGATGACGAGCGGCACCCCGGCCTCCTGGTAGGCGGCGGACGCGTCGAAGATCGTCGTCTGCTCGCCACCGGCCTGGAAGTTGCGGGTGAAGCCGCCCTCGACACCGTCGAGGAGCAGGTTCTTCAGGCGGATGTTCGCGAACGTGCCGCGGATCATGACCTCGTGGTTGCCGCGGCGCGAGCCGTAGGAGTTGAAGTCCTTGCGGGCCACACCGTGGTCGGCGAGGTACCTGCCCGCCGGGCTGTCGGCCTTGATCGAGCCGGCCGGGCTGATGTGGTCGGTCGTGACCGAGTCACCGAGCTTGGCCAGCACGCGTGCCCCGGCGATGTCCTCGACCGGCGTCGTCTCCATCTGCATGCCGTCGAAGTACGGGGGCTTGCGGACGTAGGTCGACTCGGCGTCCCACTCGAAGGTGTTGCCCTCCGGGGTGGGCAGCGACTGCCAGCGCTCGTCACCGGCGAAGACGTCGGCGTAGTCGCTGGTGAACATCTCCTTGGTGATGCTGTCGGCGATGGTGCGCTCCACGTCGGCCGGTGCCGGCCACAGGTCGCGGAGGAACACGTCGTTGCCGTCGGTGTCCTTGCCGAGCGGCTCGCTCTCGAAGTCGAAGTCCATCGTGCCCGCGAGCGCGTAGGCGATGACCAGCGGCGGCGAGGCCAGGTAGTTCATCTTCACGTCGGGGTTGATGCGGCCCTCGAAGTTCCGGTTGCCCGAGAGCACCGACACGACGGCGAGGTCGTTGTCGTTGATCGCCTTCGAGATCTCGTCGTTCAGCGGCCCCGAGTTGCCGATGCAGGTGGTGCAGCCGTAGCCGACCAGGTGGAAGCCGAGCTTCTCCAGGTAGGGCCACATGCCGGCCTTCTCGTAGTAGTCGGAGACCACCTTCGAGCCGGGAGCCATCGACGTCTTCACCCACGGGGCGACGCTCAGGCCCTTGTCGACGGCGTTCTTGGCCAGCATGGCCGCGGCCATCATCACCGACGGGTTGGAGGTGTTGGTGCAGCTGGTGATCGAGGCGATCGAGACGATGCCGTGGTCGATCTCGAAGGTGTTGCCCTCGGCCGTGGTGACGCTCACCGGGCGCGACGGCCGGTCGAGGCCGTCGCCCTCGTCGGCCGGCTTGTCGCCGCCGTTCTGGCCGTCGGTGCTGGTGCCGGCCTGCGCGGTGGGGTCGCTCGCGGGGAAGCTCGACGCCGTGCCCGGGTCGCCCTCGTGGTGCGAGACGTAGGTCGGCAGGACCTTGCGGAACGCGGACTTGGCGTCGGTCAGCGCGATGCGGTCCTGCGGACGCTTCGGGCCGGCGATGGACGGCACGACGGTCGACAGGTCGAGCTCGAGGTACTCCGAGTAGCGCGCCTCGGGCTGGTCCGGGCCGGCCTGCAGCCACATGCCCTGCTCCTTGGCGTACGCCTCGACGAGCGCGACCGACTCCTCGGAGCGGCCGGTGAGGCGGAGGTACTCCAGCGTCACGTCGTCGATCGGGAAGATCGCGCAGGTGGAGCCGAACTCGGGGCTCATGTTGCCGATGGTGGCGCGGTTGGCCAGCGGCACCTGGGAGACGCCCTCGCCGTAGAACTCGACGAACTTGCCGACAACGCCGTGCTTGCGCAGCTTCTCGGTGATGGTCAGCACCACGTCGGTGGCCGTCGCGCCGGACGGGATCGAGCCCGAGAGCTTGAAGCCGACGACGCGCGGGATGAGCATGGAGACCGGCTGGCCGAGCATGGCCGCCTCGGCCTCGATGCCGCCGACGCCCCAGCCCAGCACACCGAGGCCGTTGACCATCGTGGTGTGCGAGTCGGTGCCGACACAGGTGTCGGGGTAGGCGACGCCGTCACGCACCATGACGGTGCGGGCGAGGTGCTCGATGTTGACCTGGTGCACGATGCCGGTGCCCGGGGGCACGACCTTGAAGTCGTCGAACGCGGTCTGGCCCCAGCGGAGGAACTGGTAGCGCTCGCGGTTGCGCTGGTACTCGATCTCGACGTTCTTCTCGAAGGCGTCGGGACGGCCGAAGACGTCGATGATCACGGAGTGGTCGATGACCAGCTCGGCCGGGCTCAGCGGGTTGATGCGGGCCGCGTCGCCACCGAGGTCGGCGACGGCCTCACGCATGGTGGCGAGGTCGACCACGCACGGCACACCGGTGAAGTCCTGCATGATCACGCGGGCCGGGGTGAACTGGATCTCGGTGTCGGGCTCGGCGTTCTCGTCCCAGCCACCGACGGCGCGGATGTGGTCGGCCGTGATGTTGGCGCCGTCCTCGGTCCGCAGCAGGTTCTCGAGGAGGACCTTCAGGCTGTAGGGCAGGGTCTCGCTGCCCTCGACCGCCGAGAGCCGGTAGACCTCGTAGGAGTTGCCCCCCACCTTCAGCTCGCCGTGTGCATTGAAGCTGTTCGCGCTTGCCACAGCCTGCTCCTTCCGCAGCAGAGTCTCATTTATCTTGACGTCAAGATATCTAACCACATCGACGCGGTCCAGTGCGTCCCGCCCTGCGAGCGGCCCGACGGCAGCCGGCCCCCGTGGGCCGTCCCGCTACGAACCCCGTCGATCCTTCTCCAAAGCCTCTCGCAAGGAAAGGGGCAGCGCCTGCTTGGCCCGGGTGGAGAGCGCCACGGCGACGTAGGTGATGGTGAGCACCGCGCACAGCATCCCGTCGCCCGCGCGGTGGATCTCGTGCCGCAGGGCGAACGACGTCTGCCCCACCCGCACGGGGCGCACGACGATGTCGGCGTGGTCGCCGGGCTCGAGGCTGGCCAGCCACTCGATCTCGGCGTGGCGCACCAGCGGCAGCGTGTCGTGCGCTCGGGCCCAGTCGAGCCCGTGGCCCCGGGCCGCCATGTACGCCATCCGGGCGTCGTCGCACCACGCGAGGTACCACGCGTTGAACACCACGCCGGCGGCGTCCACCTCGTAGAAGTGGACCTCCACGTGGTGGACGAAGGGGTCGGTCATGCACGCTCCTCGGGCTCGAACAGGGCAAGGCACTCGATGTGCTGGGTCATGGGAAAGGCGTCGAAGGCGCGCAGGGCGCGCAGGCCGTAACCGGCCTCCTGCAGGTATGCCGTGTCACGGGCGAGCGCTGCGGGGTCGCAGGCGACGTAGGCCACGGCCCGTGGCCCGAGGGCGGCGACCTGCTGGGCCACCTGCCGGCCCGCGCCGGTGCGCGGCGGGTCCAGGACGACCAGGTCAGCCCGGATGGCTTGGCGCACCAAGGGTCTGAGCACCTTCTCGACGCGCCCGGGGCGCAGCTCGACCCACGGCCGGGTCCGGGCGTTCCGGCGGGCGCTGACCATCGCCGGCCCCTCCGCCTCGACGGCGAGGACCGCACCGTCGGGACCCACCGCGTCGGCGAGCGCGAGCGCGAACAGACCCACGCCGGCATACAGGTCGACGGCGCGCTCCCCCGCCCGCGGCTGCAGTGCCGCGAGCACCGCCTCGACGAAGGTGGCTGCGGCACCGGGGTGCACCTGCCAGAAACCGCGGGCGCCGACCTCGAAGGTCGCCTCCCAGGCGTCGGTGCGGACGACCTCCTCGAGCACGGGCGCGTCGTCCTCGCCGCTGGGGACGGCCACCACCACGGCCTGCTCGGTCGTGCTCGGAGCCACCACGTCGACGGCGCGCTCCCCCGGCCAGCGCCGCTCGAGGACGCCTGCGGCACGGACCCGGTCGTCGGCGATGAGGCAGTCCTCCACGGGCAGCACGTCGTGCGAACGGTGCCGGCGCAGGCCGGGCCGGCCCTCGGCGTCGACCGCGAACTCCACGCGGGTGCGCCAGCCGAGGCCGTCGCGGTCGCCGGGCACGGGCTCGACCTCCACCTCGACGTCGGTGCGTGCCAGGCGCGCGAACTGCTCGCGCACCACGGCGGCCTTGAGGCGTCGCTGCTCGGCGAGGTCGACGTGCTGGAAGTCGCACCCGCCGCACAGGCCCGGGCCGGCATACGGGCAGGGCGGCTGCACGCGGTGCGAACTGGGCTCGAGCACGTGCTCGGCGTCGGCGCGGACGAAGCGCTGGCCGGGCTTGGCCTCGGTCACCCGGACCCGCACGCGCTCGCCGGGCAGGGCGTGACGCACGAAGACGACACGTCCCTGGTGCCGGGCGACGCAGTGCCCGCCGTGGGCCACCGGGCCCACGGCCACCTCGACCTCGTCACCGACGGAGAGCTCGGCCGTGGGACCCTGCTCGGTCATTCGCCGCGCCGCACGGCACCCACCGAGGGGCCGTCAAGACGCTCCTCCTGGCCCTCGGAGGAGGCCAGCTGCCAGGGCACGCTGGCCACCATGACGCCGGGGGTGAAGAGCAGGCGTGACTTCAGGCGCAGGGCGCTCTGGTTGTGCAGCACCTGCTCGTACCAGCGGCCGAGGACGTACTCGGGGATGTAGACCACGACGACGTCGCGCGGGTTGCCGCTGCGGATCGACTTCACGTAGTCGACGACCGGGCGGGTGATCTCGCGGAAGGGCGAGTCCAGGGCCTTGAGCGGAACCGGCAGGTCGCGGCGGTCCCACTCCTGCTGCAGCGCCTTGGTGTCCTCGGGCTCGACGTTGACGGTGATCGCCTCGAGCACCGACGGGCGGGTCGCCCGGGCGTACGCCAGGGCTCGCAGGGTGGGCTTGTGGATCTTGGAGACCAGCACGATCGCGTGCACCCGCGAGGGCAGCCGCTGGTGCTCGATGTCACTCTCGGAGACCTCGAGCTCGGCGCGCACCCTGGCGTAGTGGCGGCTGATGCCGAGCATGAGGAAGAACAGCACCACCATCGCCGCGATCGCGTAGCCCGCGCCGTGCACGAACTTGGTCGCCAGCACCACCAGCAGCACCAGGCCGGACATGGCCGCCCCGACGGCGTTGATGACCCGGCTGCGCATCATGTGGGCGCGGACGGCTCGGTCGCGCTCGACGCGCAGGTGCCGGTTCCAGTGCCGCACCATACCGGTCTGGCTCAGTGTGAAGGACACGAAGACCCCGACGATGTAGAGCTGGATGAGCTTGGTGACCTGGGCGTTGTAGATCACGATCAGGAAGGCCGCCGCGCTGGCCAGGATGATGATGCCGTTGGAGAACGCCAGCCGGTCACCCCGGGTGTGCAGCTGGCGGGGCAGCCAGCCGTCGCGGGCGAGGATCGACGCGAGCACGGGGAAGCCGTTGAAGGCGGTGTTCGCGGCCAGGATGAGGATCAGGCCCGTCACGATCGAGACGAGCAGGACGCCCGGTGCGAAGTTGTTGAAGACCGCATGGGCGACCTGCCCCATGATCGTCTCCTGGACGTACGCGTCACCGACCGGCTTGCCGTCACGCAGCAGCTGGTCCGCCGGGTTCTCGGCGTACTTCACGCCGGTCCACGTCGCCAGGGCGATCATCGACAGCATCATCGTGATGGCGATCGTGCCCATCATGAGCAGCGTGGTGGCGGCGTTGCGGCTCTTGGGCTTCTGGAAGGCCGGCACGCCGTTGGAGATGGCCTCGACACCGGTGAGGGCCGCACAGCCCGACGAGAAGGCCCGCAGCATCAGGAACCCCATGGCGAGGGCGCTCATCGCGGCGTGCTGCGGGTCGGCCACCAGCTGCAGGGAGGCGCTCTCCGCCTTCGGCAGCGAGCCGGTGAAGTGCCGCACCACGCCGACCGCGGCCATGCCGAGGACGCTGAACATGAACAGGTAGGTCGGTGCGGCGAAGGCGGCACCGCTCTCCTTGACGCCGCGCAGGTTGATCGTCGTCAGCAGCGCGACCAGCAGCACGGCGACGAGCACCTCGTGCCCGCGCAGGAACGGCAGTGCGGCCGCGGCGTTCTGCACGCCCGAGGAGATCGACACCGCCACGGTCAGGACGTAGTCCACGAGCAGCGAGCTGGCGACCGTCAGGCCGGCCTTCGCACCGAGGTTGACCGTCGCGACCTCGTAGTCACCGCCACCGGAGGGGTAGGCGTGCACGTTCTGCCGGTACGACGCGACCACGACCACCATGACCAGCACGACGCCGAGGGCGATCTCCCAGGAGTGGGTGAGCGCCAGGGTTCCACCGGCGAGGCCCAGGGTCAGGAATATCTCGTCCGGCGCGTAGGCCACCGATGACAGGGCGTCACTGGCGAAGACCGGGAGCGCGAGCTTCTTCGGGAGGAGCGTCTCCCCCAGTCGGTCGCTCTGCATGGCGCGACCGACGAGGAGACGCTTGAGGACGCGTCCAGGAGTTGGCACGCAGACACTCTAGGGCGGACCCGGGCAAGCCTGCGCACCTGTGGGCGCGGTCCACCGTGTAGCGTCGCAGTCGTGCATTTCGTGATCATGGGCTGCGGCCGCGTCGGCTCGACGCTGGCCATCAGCCTCGAGCGCCAGGGACACGACGTCGCCGTGGTCGACCAGGAGGAGTCGGCGTTCCGTCGCCTCGGCTCCGGGTTCGAGGGCCGGCGCGTCACCGGCGTGGGCTTCGACCGTGACACCCTGATCGACGCCGGCATCCAGCAGGCGTACGCGTTCGCCGCCGTCTCCAGCGGTGACAACTCCAACATCCTCGCCGCCCGGGTGGCCCGCGAGACCTTCGGTGTCGAGCACGTCGTGGCCCGCATCTACGACCCGGGCCGCGCCGAGGTCTACCAGCGCCTCGGCATCCCCACCGTGGCCACGGTGAAGTGGACCGCCGACCAGATGCTGCGCCGGCTGCTCCCCCAGGGCCACGTGCCCGAGTTCACCGACCCGTCCGGCAAGGTCGTCCTCGCCGAGGTGCCGGTCAACGGTGCCTGGGTCGGGCGACGAATCACCGACCTCGAGGACGCCTCCGGGGGCCGGGTGGCGTTCCTGACGCGGCTCGGCTCAGGCATGCTGCCGGGCCCCGACACCGTCTACCAGGAGGGTGACCTGCTCCACGTGGCCACCCTCGCCGACGAGCTGCCCCAGGTCGAGCGCGTGCTCGACTCCGCCCCCCAGCCGGCCGAGGCCTGAGGCCGGGAAGGACCCAAGGACCGACATGCGAGTCGTCATCGCCGGCGCAGGCAGCGTCGGGCGCTCCATCGCCCGCGAGCTCATCCACAACGGCCACCAGGTGCTCCTGATGGACCGCGAGCGCAAGGACGTCCAGGCCAGCCGCGTGCCCGAGGCCAACTGGCTGCTCGCCGACGCCTGTGAGATCGCCGCCCTGCACGAGGCGGGCCTCGCCGACTGCGACACCGTCGTCGCCGCCACCGGCGACGACAAGGTCAACCTCGTGGTCTCCCTGCTGGCCAAGACCGAGTTCGGCGTGCCCCGCACGGTCGCCCGCGTCAACAACCCCAAGAACGAGTGGATGTTCGACGAGGCGTGGGGTGTCGACGTCGCCGTCTCGACCCCGCGCCTGATGACCGCCCTCGTCGAGGAGGCCGTCAGCGTCGGCGACCTCGTGCGGATCTTCCAGTTCCAGCAGGGCAGGGCGACGATGGTCGAGCTCACCCTCCCGGCGGAGAGCCCGTATGCCGGCAAGCGCGTCGGCGACGTGACGTTCCCCGGGGAGACGGTGCTGGTGGGCATCATCCGCGAGGACCACCCGATCGCGCCGTCGCGCGACGACTCGCTCGAGCCGCACGACGAGCTGCTGTTCATCACCACGCCCGAGGTCGAGGACGCGCTCGAGGCGATGCTCAGCCCGGGTCGTCGGATGCCGCGCGACGGCGACTGAGGACCGTACGCCCGGAGTGAGCGTGTCCGGAAAGGTGAGCCTGTCCGGAAGGGTGAGCGTGCCCGGCAGGACGCGTCAGGCCGACCCGTGGTGCTGGTCGTGCTGGTCGTGCTGGTCCTGCCAGGTGACGTCGCTGTCGGGGGCCGGCACCACCTGAGGGGTGTTGCCCCGCACGAGGATCCAGCCCATCACCGCCACCGCGACCACCCAGGCGGGCCAGCCCAGGGCTACCTTGGCGACGCCGAGCCAGGCCACCTGCTGCGCGAAGTAGAGCGGGAGCATGATCCCGACGCGCACGGCATACAGCACCACCAGCACGAGCGTGAGCCGCTGGCACACGCGGACCAGGCCGGGGTCGCGCCGCCAGGCGAACGGGTCCTCGGCCATGCGGGGGTCGCCGGCGCCGACCATGAAGCCGACCACGGGCCAGCGCACGAGCACCGACACGAGGGTGCCGACGCCCCACGCGGCGCTGGTGAGGATGCCGGGGAGGAAGGCGTCCTCGGCCCGGCCGCTGCGCAGCGCGAAGAACGCCGCGACCGCCGTGGCGAACACCGCCGAGAGGATGAACTGCAGACTCTGCTTCTGGATGACGGCCACGACCGCGAGGACCACGGTCAGGACGCCGGCGGCCACCACGGCCGTCATGACGTCCTTCTGCCACGTCCAGACGACGACGAAGGCGACCATCGGCGCGGCCGCCTCGAGCGAGCCGCGCCACCCGCCGAGCGCGGTGGACAGCCGGTGCCGGATCACCTGCTCCACGGTGGGGTTCGGGTGGACTGCTTCGACGGGAACTGGCTCAGTGGGCACGGGTCGGCACGATCTCGTAGGCGGGGTTGAAGATGGCGGGGACTCCCTTGACGTACGTGACGCGGCCGGTGGCGCGCAGGTAGGTGCCGGGCTCGATGCCGCCGATGGTGCGCCGCCCGAGCCAGATCAGGTTGATGGTGCGGCTGCCGTCGTAGAGGTCGACCACCAGTGCGGGCACGTTGACCCGCGGGCGCAGCGTGACCGCGCGCACGGTGCCCGTCACGGTCGCCACCTGCCGGTCGTGCAGGTCGGCCATCCGGGTCGCGCCGTGGCGGGCGGTGTCCTCCTGCAGCTCGGCGGCCTCGATCTGCTGCTCGCTCTTCGTCAGCCGCTCACCGAGCCGGCCGAGGATCGAGCGGTGCCGCCGGTCTGCCGTGCCGGTGCCCGAGGACGCAGTCGCCATCTGGGACCTACCGGACCTCGGTGATCTCGGGGCCGCGCTCGAACGGGTTGAGGTCGTCGGCGCTGCGGGTGGTGCCCTCGGGGTCGCCCTCGGCCTCGGCCTGCGCGTCGGCGACCTCCTGCGGCAGACGCAGCGGGAGGAGGTCTCGCGGGGCCATCGCCGCGTCACCGCGGACGACCGCGGTCTGGCGCACGACGTCCATCAGCTCGGCCGCCGCCTCGTCCTCGATGGCTGCGCGACCGGAGAACACGGCCCGCAGGAACCACCGGGGCCCGTCCACCCCGACGAAGCGGGCGGGGGCGAAGACGGTGCGGCCGTCGGGGCCGGCGCTCGGCATGCGGGTGCGCAGCTCGGTGCCGAGCACGCCACGCTGCTCGTCGGCGGTGCCGCCCTGGCCCACGATCGACTCCGCGATCTCGGCGCGGATCTCGTCCCAGATGCCCATCGACTTGGGCGCCGCGAAGGCCTGCAGCTGCACGGCGGAGTCGCCGAGCACCGCGGTGGCGCCGACGATGTTCTGCGTCTCCTCCTCGACCTCGAGGCGCAGCTCCATGCCCGGCAGGCCGCGGATCCAGAGGGCACCGAGGTCGAGCCGGCCGGAGGAGTCCTCCACCTCGCTGGCGTCGAAGGGCCCGCGCCCGAGCGACGGAGCCGGCTCGGTGGTCGTCGCCTCGGTGTACCCGCCCCCGGCCGCGTCCGCCGTGTGGTCCTCGGCCGCGTGGGCGGAGTCCTCCCCCGCGGCCGCGTCAGCCGAGTCGTCCTCGGCTGCGACGTCCTCAGGGGTGACGGCGTCGTCGGCCAGCTGGTCCTCAGCCGTCTGGTTCTTGTTGCGTCGGAAGATGCTCACTGTCTCGTCAGTCCCTTGGTCGTGCGTCTGGTGCCGGCGTGTGCCGTGTCGTGTCGATGGGCTCCGGTGAGGCGTCCGGCGTCGCACCGAAACCCCCGCTGGCTCCGTGTCCAGTCTCCCCCCGGGCGCTCTCGGAGAGCGAGTCCACCTCGACGAACTCGGCGAAGGCAACCTGCTGGACCACCAGCTGGGCGATGCGGTCTCCGCGGCGCACGGTGAACGCCTCGCGCGGGTCGTGGTTGACCAGGTTCACGAGGATCTCTCCACGGTAGCCCGCGTCCACGGTGCCCGGTGCGTTCACGATGCCGATGCCGTGCCTGGCGGCCAGCCCCGACCGGGGGTGCACCAGGCCCACCCAGCCCACCGGGAGCGCCAGCGCGACGCCGGTCGGCACGAGGGCCCGCTCCCCCGGCTCGAGGGTGACGTCGCGTGCCGCGCGCAGGTCGGCTCCGGCGTCACCGGGGTGCGCGTAGTCCGGCGTCGGCAGACCGGGGTCGAGGCGTCGCAGCTGCACCGGGACCCTGGAGACATGGAAAGGGTCAGTCACGAGGACTGACCCTATCCCTGTCTGTGAGCTGCTCAGGCTGCGCACTCCGTGCACACCATCTGCCCGTTGACCTCCTTGGCCAGCTGGCTGCGGTGGTGCACGAGGAAGCAGCGCGAGCAGGTGAACTCGTCGGCCTGGCGGGGCAGCACCCGCACGGAGAGCTCCTCACCGGAGAGGTCCGCACCCGGGAGCTCGAAGCCCTCGGCCTGCTCGGTCTCGTCCACGTCCACACTGGAGGCGCTCTTGTCCACCCGTCGGGACTTCAGCTCCTCGATGGAGTCCTCGGACAGCTCGTCGTCGGTCTTGCGCGGCGCGTCGTAGTCAGTCGCCATGATCGCTGTCGCTCCCCTTTGCTTTCGTCATCGGTTGCGTCGTCGGTGCTGGTGCCCGCCCGGCCCGGCGCGCGTGTCTGCTGCGTCAACGCAGGTGGTCCCGCTTTTGTGCCCGGATCTCTTGGTCAGCGTCAGCGGATTGTGCCCTATCCACCTGTCCAGAGCATCATCCGGGTGCCGGGTGCCCACCGACCGGACGTCGGGAGACCTCAGCCCCGGACCAAGCGGGACATCCCGGGCGCTGTGACGAGCCCCACAACCCGACCAGAACACCGCAGGTCAGCGCACCCCGGTTGACGGAGTCTTTACCGGAGGTTCATCCGGTTGGGAGCAACCGAATGCCGGGCTGTGGCGTCTTTCCGCTTAGAGTCCTTGCGCCAGCCGGGACCCCCGAGTGTGAGAAGAGGTGCACCATGACCGAGTTCCACGCAGAGATGCGCGATCGTGCCGTCACCGCTGTGCAGTCACTGAAGAAGGCCCGGGAGAGCGGCGACGACTACCTGGTCGAGGTGCAGGAGGCCGAGCTGGAGAACCTGGCGCGGCTCGCCACCGAGCACGGGCTCCGCATCCCCGAGCTCCGGGCCTACACCGCGGCCTGACGTCGACGCGGCTCCCCCGCCTGCCCGGACGACTCAGTCGAGCGGACCGACGGAGCGCACGGCCGCCGCGACCGCGGCGTCCAGCGCGTCGAAGACGCCAGGTGCCGCCGCGACCACCATCGCCTGGGCGGGCGGGGCGCCCTCGAGCCCCCCGAAGCGGCCCCCGGCCTCGGTGAGCACCAGCCAGCCGGCCGCCATGTCCCACTCGTTGAGGCCGCGCTCGAAGTAGGCGTCCAGGGCCCCGTCGGCGACGTGGCACAGGTCGAGCGCAGCGCTGCCGATCCGGCGGATGTCGCGGATGTGCGGGATCACCTCGAGCAGCACCCGGGTCTGCCACACCCGGACGCGGGCCTCGTAGCCGAAGCCGCTGCCGACGAGGGCGTGCGACAGGTCCGACTGGTCGCCCACCTCCAGCCGCTCGGGCTCCGTCCCCTCCTCGACGCGCCAGGCCCCGCCGCCGAGCCGGGCGTGGAACAGCTGCCCGCGCTCGGGGTCGACCACCGCGCCGGCCACCGGCCGCCAGCGGCCCGGGGTGGCGGCGTCGCCGACCACGGCGGCGACGGACACGGCATACGCGGGTATGCCGTAGAGGTAGTTGACGGTGCCGTCGATCGGGTCGACCACCCAGGTGACCCCGGAGGTGCCGCTGCCGCCGCCCTCCTCCTCGCCGAGGAAGCCGTCGTCGGGGCGCGCCGACCGCAGCCGCTCGCGCAGCAGGTCCTGGGCGCGCTGGTCCATGACGGTCACCACGTCGGTGGCGCTCGACTTCGTCTTGGCGACGCCGAGGCTCGCGGGCCGCTCCTCGACGATGAGGCGGCCCGCCTCACGCGCGACCTCGCAGGCGAGACGCTCGAGCTCCTCGAGCGGCAGGTCGTCCGGGACGGTCACGTCCGGGACGGCTGCAGCGGCCGGCACCGGGTCCACGGGTCAGTCCATCCCGCAGAGCGCGGGCTTGGCCACCCGCAGGTTCGGGCAGCAGCCCGGCCGGCACACCGAGGGCCGCACGTCCGAACCCGGCCACGCCGGACGCTGCGGGTCCTCCCCACGGGCCTCACCGGCCCGTTCGAGCAGGAGGTCGACCAGCCCGGAGACGAACTCCGGGTCGGTGCCCACGGTGGGGACGCGGACCATGCGCAGGCCCAGCTCGCCGGCCGTCTCGGCGGCCTCGGTGTCGAGGTCGTAGATGACCTCCATGTGGTCGGAGACGAACCCGATCGGCGCCACCACCACCGCCTGCACGCCCTCCTTGGCCAGCTCGGCGAGCCGGTCGTTGACGTCGGGCTCCAGCCACGGCTGGGTCGGCGGCCCGGAGCGCGAGCAGAAGACGAGCTCGCCCTCGAGGTCGAGGTCGAGGGTGGCGTTGACCTCGTCGGTGACCGCCGCGCCGAGCGCGACGTGCTGGCGGCTGTAGAGGTGTCCCTCGGAGTCGCCGGGCCCCGACGTCTCGTCCATCGCGGTGGGGATCGAGTGGGTCACGAAGAGCAGCCGCAGGTCGGCGGGCGCGACGCCGTCACGCACGAGCTCGCGGACCGCCTCGGTGACGAGCCGGGCGTTGACCCGGGAGAAGCCGGGGTGGTTGTAGTAGGGCCGGATCTTCTCGACCGCGACGTCGAGGCCCTCCTCCTGCGCCTGGGCCACGGCGCCGGCGAGGTCCTCGCGGTACTGGCGGCACGAGGAGTAGGAGGAGTAGGCGCTCGTCACGATGGTGACGAGGCGGCGCAGGCCCTTGTCGTGCGCCTCGCGCAGCGCCTCGATGGTGAACGGCGTGAAGTTGCGGTTGCCCCAGATCATGGGCGTATCGATCTCGCGCCGGTCGAGCTCGGTGCGCAGGGCCGCGAGCAGGGCCCGGTTCTGGTCGTTGATCGGGCTCTTGCCGCCGAAGCGGTAGTAGTGCTCGCCGACCTCCTCGAGCCGCTCGTCGGGGATGCCCTTGCCCGCCGTGACGGTGCGCAGGAACGGCAGCACGTCCTCGGGCTTCTCGGGGCCGCCGAACGAGAGCAGGAGTATGCCGTCGTAGGGCTCGAGCGGGTTGTCGGCAGCTGCTGGTTCGGTCACGTGAGCTCTCCGGTGCGTAGGGGTTTGGGGGCGTGGACGTCGAGGACGACTGCGACCATCCTGATGACGAATACGAGCCCGACGCACGCCCAGATTGCCGCCACGCTCATCCGGTCCGCCTGGTGGGCGGCGACGAGCACGGTGGAACCGAGCAGCGCGGGCAGGGCGTACATCTCGCGGCGCAGCACCTCGGGCACCTGCCCGGCCAGCACGTCGCGCACCATGCCGCCGCCGACGGCGGTGATGCAGCCGATGACGACCGCGGCGAGGGGGCTCACGCCGGCGCCGAGGGCCTTGAGCGAACCGCCGATGGCGAAGGTCGCCAGCCCGGCGGCGTCGAGGACCCGCACGACCTTGGAGATCCGCTCGACGCCGGGGTGGAAGACGAAGGTCACCAGCCCGGCGAGCACCGCGGTGCCGAGCAGGCGCCAGTCGCTGATGCCGACGGGCGGGGTGTCGCCGATCAGCAGGTCGCGCAGCACTCCCCCGCCCAGCGCAGCAGCCGCGGCGAGCACCAGCACCCCGAAGAGGTCGAGCCGCTTCTTCACCGCCACCAGTCCGCCGGTCAGCGCGAACACGAAGACGCCCACCAGGTCGAGGGCCAGCTGGAGGTCGGTGTCGAGGGTCAGCATCTCGGGTCAAACCTACCGCCGCGGCGTGGGCACTTTGCCCTCGCGGGGCGAGATGGCAGAGTCAGGCGTCGAGTATGGCTACTTCGGGAGAGGCAATGCTGGAGCTGCGTCTGATCGGTGTCCACGAGGACGGGCAGCACCTTCTGCTTGCCGACCCCGAGGGCAACCGCTACCGCGTGCCTCTCGACGAGGCCCTTCGGGCCGCGGCGAGGCGCGACCGACCGAGGCTCGGACAGCTCCAGATCGAGATCGACGGCGGCATGCGCCCGCGCGAGGTCCAGGCGCTGATCCGCGCCGGGGCCAGCGCCGAGGAGGTCGCCGAGCGAGCCGGGTGGCCGGTGGAGAAGGTGCGCCGCTACGAGGGCCCGATCCTGGCCGAGCGCGAGCACGTCGCCGGCCTCGCCCGGTCGGTGCGGCTGCGCGGCCGCGGTGGCGGACAGGGCTCGACCCCCACCCTCGCCACCCGCGTGAGCCAGCGGCT
Source organism: Pedococcus cremeus (assembly GCF_900111375.1). Classification (GTDB taxonomy): domain Bacteria; phylum Actinomycetota; class Actinomycetes; order Actinomycetales; family Dermatophilaceae; genus Pedococcus_A; species Pedococcus_A cremeus. The sequence continues at coordinate 124,414 of NZ_FOHB01000002.1, read as the reverse complement.
CTCGGGCCGCGGCGTCGACCCCTCGGCCGCTGAGTGGGACTCGGCCCGCAACGAGGAGGGCGAGTGGACCGTCACGCTCACCTTCGCCGCCGGCGGACGCCAGCGGCAGGCGAGCTGGCACTTCGACGTGCCCGCCCGCACCGTGGTCGCGGCCGATGACGAGGCTCGCTGGCTGAGCGAGGACGACCAGCCCGCCACCAACAGCCCCATTCCCGCCCCGCACCTCGTCGCCACACCGGTGCGCGCGACGACCGTCTACGACGTGGAGGCCGAGGGCGGTGTGGCCGCCAGCGCGCGTCCCCGCCCGTCCTCCCCGAGCTCGGAGCGCCCCTCGCGCGAGGAGCCGCTCGACCTGATGACCGCGATGCGCGAGCGGGCCTCGGCCCGGGGCCGCCGCTCCGGTGGCGGCCGCCGCAAGAGCGCACCCGCCCAGACCCCGGTCGACGAGGCCCCCCGCGAGGACGCCCTGCCGCTCGAGGACATCGCCTACGACCCGGAGACCATGCCGCCTCCCCCGGCCGCTCGCGGCACGCACCCCGCCGACGAGCCCGAGGCCGTCGGTGACGACGTGATGCCGGCGGCGGAGAACGACCGCCTGGCGCCGAGCGAGCCGGGGGTCGAGGCTGGGCCCGAGCCCCAGCCCCAGCCCGAACCCGAGCCGGCAGTCGCGTCCCAGCCGGAGCGCGAGCCCGAGGCCAAGTCGAAGCCCGAGCCGGAGCCCCGGTCCGAGCCCGAGCCCGAGCCCCAAGCTGAGCCCGAGCCCCAAGCTGAGCCCGAGGCGAAGGTCGTGCCCCAGCCGGAGCCCCAGGGCGAGGCGAAGGTCGAGCCCGAGAAGGTCGAGCCCGAGAAGAACGAGGCCGAGGCTTCGAAGACCGAGGTCCAGCAGCCCGAGGCTCCGAAGACCGAGGTCCAGCAGGCCGGGTCCGACGAGGGCGAGAAGGTCGAGCAGCCCAAGCCCGGTCCGGCGCGCCCGGCCCGCAAGAAGGGCCGTCCGAGCGTGCCGAGCTGGGACGACGTCGTCTTCGGGGCCCGCCCCCGCGACTGAGCGGTGTGCCGGGTGGTCACCACCCGGCATACCCGTGCCTCCCGCGCGGGCGCGGGCGTCAGCAGGGTGGGACGGGGCAGAGGTCGAGGTCGAACGGCAGCGTGTCGGGCGACGCGGCGGCGGCGCGTGCGGCGGTGGAGTTCATCCGGCGCATGAAGTGGCGGCGGCAGAGCACCTCGTACTCGACCAGGCCGGTGTCGGTGCCGGGCTTGGTGTCGCCGACGACGACCTGCTCGCCCTCGACGACCATGACGCCGTCCACGACGCGTGCGTTGTGGGTGGCGCGCCGGCCGCACCAGCACAGGGCCTCGACCTGCAGCACCTGCACCCGGTCGGCGAGCTCGATCATCCGGCGTGAACCGGGGAAGAGCTGGGTGCGGAAGTCGGCGGTGATCCCGAAGGCGAAGACGTCGACGGCCATCTCGTCGACGATGCGGGCGAGCTGCTCGACCTGCTCGGGCGTGTAGAACTGCGCCTCGTCACAGATGAGGTAGTCGACGCTGTGGCCAGTGGTCGCGAACTCGACGAGCTCGTCCCAGAAGTCGAGCCGGTCGGTGACCTCACGGGCCGTGGTCGACAGTCCGAGGCGTGAGGAGAGCACCGACTCGCCCATGCGGTCCATCTTGGTGAAGATCAGCCCGGAGCGGCCGCGCGCCCGGTGGTTGTGGTCCATCTGCAGGGCAAGGGTCGACTTGCCGCAGTCCATGGTCCCGGAGAAGAAGACGAGCTCAGCCACGAGGGGACAGCCTAGGCGCTGTCGCGCGCCGGGACGTGGAACAGGGGGATGGCCGACTCCTCCTGTGTCAGCGAGCCGTGCAACCCGAGGAGCGCGAGCAGCTGGGGCCGGGCGCGTCGGCTGTCGACGATGGCGAAGTTCTGCCGCATCGCGACGATGACGTCACCGACGCGCGGGAGGTTCTCCTCGCGCACCGGCCCGAACCAGCCCTCGGCGACCGCCTCAGCCTTGGTGCGGATCCAGGCTCGCTCCCCCACCCGTTCGCGCCATGTCGCCAGCACGTCGGGCGTGGCGCCGTCCTCGCAGTAGAGCTGCAGGGCGCGCGGCTCGCCGCCGACGTGGCGCACCCCCGCGGCGAGCTCGGCGTCGTGGGCGAGGTCGATCCGCAGCGCATGCGGCGCGTCGACCATGCCGTGGTCGGCCGTGATGTAGACCGCCGTGTCCGCCGGCACCGACCGCACCAGCCGGGCGAGCTCGGCGTCGATGGCCTCGAGCTCGTCGCCCCACTCCCACGACTGGCAGCCGTGCACGTGGCCGACCTTGTCGAGCTCACCCCAGTAGAGGTAGACGAGCGAGCGGCGCTCGGCCCGCAGGGCGGCCAGGGTCGCGTCGACGCGGGCGGGCAGCTGGTCCGCCGCGCGGAAGCGGCCACCGCGCAGGGCGGCGCGGGTCAGGCCGGACCCGTCGAAGTACCCCGGGCCGATGGAGGTGACCGCCACCCCGTCGGCGGCCGCGCGCTCGAAGACGGTCTGCTGGGTCTGCCAGGTGCGCGGGTCGGGGCCGTCCTCCCAGGACAGCTCGTTGAGCAGGCGGTCCTCCCCCGGCACCAGCACCTCGTAGCCGAGCAGGCCGTGGGCCCCGGGCGGCTGCCCGGTGCCGAAGGTGCCCATCGACGTCGCCGTCGTGGACGGGAACCCGGCCGTGATCCTGTATGCCGCGGGCAGCAGCGAGCGCAGGAACGGCGCGTGCCCGCCGCGCCGCCGCACCAGCTCGTAGCCGAGGCCGTCGACCAGCACCACCACCGCCCGCCGGGCCGGGCGCATCGGCACCGACGGCACGTGCTCGAGCCCCGGCACTCCGATGCTCCTGGCCACGCCCGGCAGCACGCCGGCGAGGCCGCCGTCGTCGTACCGCGGCGCGAGCAGGCCCAGGTGCGGCACGAGCGGCCTAGCGCCCGATGCTCGCGGACAGCTCCCGGGCGAAGGTGAGGGCCTGCTCGAGGGCCGCCTCGCCCTCGGCGTCGGCACTGATGCGCAGCGAGATGTCGTCGGAGGAGATGGTGCCCTCGAAGCCGTGGTCGGCGTCGCAGCTGGGGTCGGAGCAGGTGGCCGGCAGGAGGTCGACGCGGTTGACGGCGCCCCAGCCGAGGGTCAGCGTGATCTCGCGGCCGAGGGAACCGGGGCGGTAGTCCTGCGGCTTGGGCACGACATGGGTGAGCATGACGCCGCGCACGGCGCTGAGCGGCACGCTCTCCGTGGTCGCGGTGGCGACCTCCTCGTGCCCGGTGCGCTCGTCGGCGTGGTCGTCGGCGTGGGCGATGACCAGCCGTGTCTCGGTGAGGGCGAGCACAGTGATGTGGCGGCGCACCACGTCGTGGTCGAACGTCGTCTCCTGGTGCACCAGGTGCGAGACGACCTCCTCGTGGCCCAGTGCGGCCTGCACGACGTCGGCGACCAGGGCCGGGTAGTAGCCGGCCCGCTCGATCGCCCGGGTGAGGTCCTCGGGCAGCGGCACGACCGGTGCCGCGGCACGGTGAGAGGTGGAACCCATGGGAGCCATCTTGCCCTAGGTGCGGACCGCGGCCTACGTGAGGGAGCGCCGCCCCGGGTCCTTGCGCCGCGGGGGTGCGGCCACGGTGACCTCCGCGCCGAGCACGTCGACGCCGCCCGGGTGGGCGTTCACGGGGTTGAGCACCAGGGAGGCCACCTCGGGCAGGTTGTCGGCCAGCACGGACATTCGGGCGATGAGGTCGGCCAGCGCCGCACGGTGCACGGGCGCGGCGCCGCGGTGGCCGTGCAGCATCGGCGCGGCCTTGACCGAGGAGATGAGGTCGGAGACATCGACGTCGGTCAGCGGCGGGATGCGGTGCCCGATGTCGCCGAGCAGCTCGGTGGGCGGGCCGGCGACGCTGAAGCTCACCACCGGGCCGAAGAGCGGGTCCTCGTCGGTGCGCACGACGCAGGGCACACCGGGCGTGGCCATCTTCTGCACGACGAAGGTGTTGGCGGCCAGCGGCGCCAGCCGGTCGTTGAGGCCCGCGAACGCCGCCCGCACCTCCCCCTCCGACGCGAGGTCGACCCGGATGCCGCCCATGCCCGGCTGGTGTCGCAGCAGCGGCGCGACCGACTTCACCACCACGGGGTAGCCGAGGGCCTCCGCGGCCGCCACCGCCTCGTCGACGGTGCGCACCGGCACGCTGCCCCACAGCGAGATGCCGTAGGCCGCGAGCAGCTCGGTGACCTCCTCCAGGGTCAGCTTGCGCCCCTCCGGGTGCGTCTCGAGCGCGGAGGTGACCACCCGCTCGGCCGCGGCGCGGTCGATGCCGCTCGGCAGCACCGGTATGCCGCGGTCGCGGCCCAGCCACTCGGCATACCGGGTCGCGGCGGCGAGCGCACGCACGGCGTCTTCTGGCATCGAGTAGGCGGGCACGACCTCGCGGCGCCCCTCCGGCTCGGAGTCGCTGCCGGAGAGCTGGGCGGTGACGCCGCGCATGCCGAGGAACGTTGCGAGGCAAGGCTTGTCGGAGGTCAGAGCCGCCTCGCGCACCGCGGTGGCGACGTCCTCGTCCGGGGTGACGAGCGGCGGGATGAAGCAGGTCAGCACCGAGTCGACCGACGGGTCGGCGAAGGCCTTGGCGAGTGCCTCGGAGAACTGCTCGCCCTTGGCCTCCGACGGCAGCGAGACCGGGCCATGCGTGACCTCGAGCCCCCAGCTGACGCACGCCTCGGCGGTGAGGGCGCCGAGGGCGTCGGAGTTGCCGACCACGGCGACCCGCCGGCCCTTCGGCAGCGGCTGGTGCACGACGAGCTGGGCGACGTCGAACATCTGGTGCACGTTCTCGACGCGGATCACGCCGGCCTGGCGCAGCATGGCGTCGAAGGCCTCGGGCCGCACGCGGGTCTGCCGGGCCCGGTGCCCGGGGGGCACACCGTAGGAGGAGACCCCGGACTTCACGACGATGACCGGCTTGGTGGCGGCCAGGCGCCGGGCGATGCGGGAGAACTTGCGCGGGTTGCCCATCGACTCGAGGTAGAGCCCGACCGCGTGCGTCTGCGGGTCGTCGATCCAGTACTGCATGAAGTCGTTGCCGGAGACGTCGACGCGGTTGCCGGCGGAGGCGAAGACCGAGATGCCGAGGTTGCGGCGGGCCGCGGAGGCGAGCACCGCGATGCCGAGGGCACCGCTCTGCGAGAAGAGGCCGAGGTGGCCGGGGGGCGGCAGCTCCGGCGCCAGCGAGGCGTTGAGCCGCACGTCGGCGTCGCTGTTGATGACGCCGAAGGAGTTGGGCCCGATGACGCGCATGCCTGCGCCCCGGGCGGTGTGCAGCAGCCGGTTCTGCAGCTCGGCGCCCTCGGCTCCGGCCTCGGCGAAGCCGGCGGAGACCACGAGCAGCGTCTTGACCCCCGCCTCCGCGCACTCCTCCACCACCTCGAGCACCTGCGCGGCGGGCACCGCGACGACCGCGAGGTCGACGTGGTCGGGCACCTCGGTGACCCGCGCGTACGCCGCGAGCCCGAGCACCTCCATCGCCTCGTTGTTGACGGCGTAGACGGCGCCGTTGAACCCGGCGCCGAGGATGTTGGCGAGGATCTGGTGGCCGATCGAGTCGGGGCGGCGGCTGGCCCCGATGACGGCGATGGTGTCGGGGAAGAGCACCGAGCGCATGCTGACCGCCTCGGCGCGGTGCTCCCGGGAGAGCCGCACCGCCTCCGACCGCTCGGTCGGCTTGATCTCGAAGCGGATCGAGACGACGCCGTCCTCGAAGCTGCGTTCCACCTCGTAGCCGGCGTCGCTGAAGACCGAGAGCATCTTGCGGTTCTGCGGCAGCACCTCCGCCGTGAACTCGGTGATGCCGGCCTCCTGCGCGATGGTCGCGAGGTGCTCGAGCATCACCGACCCCACACCGCGGCCCTGGAAGTGGTCGGAGATGTTGAAGGCCACCTCCGCGCTGTTGCGGGTCACCCGGTCGTAGCGGCCGATGCCGACGATCTCGTCGCGGACGGTGGCCACCAGGGCGACCCGGTCGACGTAGTCGACGTTGGTGAACCGCTTGACGTCGCGGTCGCTCAGCTGGCGCAGCGGCGCGAAGAACCGCATGTAGATGGACTCTTCGGACTGCCGCGCGTGGAAGCGGTGGACCCGCTCGGCGTCGGCGGGCGTGATCGGCCGGACATGGGCGACGGACCCGTCGCGGAGCACCACGTCGGCCTCCCACTGCACGGGGTAGCCAGGCGGCAGCGTGGCGACGTCCGTCATGCCGCCAAGGATGTCATGCCCCGCTGACCCACAGGTGGACCAGCAGGGGTATGCCGCGTGGACGGCAAGGGTGCCCCGCGCGGCCCGGGGACCTTGGCCTCTGACCCACCGCCAGCGGCGTCCACGAGCATGGCTGCGTGAGGACGTGGTGGTCGGCGCGGGGGCCGGCGGTGGCGGGGGTCGCCCTGCTGGCGCTGGCCGCCTGCGGCGGCCACGGCTCGGACGGCGGAGCTGGCACGGCGTCCACCACCCCGGCGACGTCGACCACGCCCACGTCCACGACGACGCCGCGCAGCATGGCCAGCCCGCCGGCGCCGACCAGCGCCACGACTCCGACCACCACCCGACCAACGACGGCGCGACCCACCAGCGCGCGCCCGACGACCCAGCGTCCGACGACCGTGCGACCCACGAGCCCGGGTCCGACGGCCGCCTGGTCGCTGCCGGCCTCCCTGCGCGGGCGCGTCGTCACGAGGGTCCCAACCTCCCGGAAGGTCGTGGCCCTCACCTTCGACGGCGGGGCGGGCAGCCAGGGGGCCGACTCCATCCTGGCGACGCTGCGCGCGCAGGGCGTGCCCGCCTCCTTCTTCGTCACCGGCGCCTTCGCGAGCGCCCACCCCGCGACCGTGCGGCAGATGGCGGCGGTCGGGCCCGTGGGCAACCACACCTGGAGCCACCCCGACCTCACCACGGTGGGCGACGCCACGATCCGCCAGCAGCTCTCCACGACGCGGTCGGCGATCGAGGCCGCGGGCGGGGGCGACCCGCGCCCCTGGTTCCGCTTCCCCTATGGCGCGTACGACCCCCGCACCCTGGCGACCGTCAACGCCGACGGGTACGCCGCCATCGGCTGGACCACCGACAGCCTGGGGTGGAAGGGCACCTCGGGAGGCCTCACCGTCGCGAAGGTGGTCGACCGGGTGCTGTCTGCCCGAACCCCCGGGCAGGTCGTGCTGATGCACGTCGGGGCCAACCCCGACGACGGCACGACGCTGGACGCCGACGCCCTCCCCCGGGTCATCGCGGGGTACCGGCAGGCCGGCTACGGCTTCACCACCGTGGATGCCTTGAGAGGAGGATGAGCCCATGGAGTTCAGCGAGGTGGTGCGGCGCCGGCGGATGGTCCGGCGCTTCGACCCCGACCGGCCCGTCGACCACAACACCGTGCGCAAGGTGCTGACCACCGCGCTGCGCGCCCCCAGCGCCGGGCACACCCAGGGCTGGGACTTCGTCGTGCTGGACACGCCCGAGGCGCGCCAGCACTTCTGGGCCGCCACGGCCGACCGGGAGCCCGACGCCTGGCTGATCGGGGTCAGCGCCGCCCCGACGCTCATCGTGTGCTGCTCCGACCCCGAGGCCTACCTCGACCGGTACGCCGAGCCGGACAAGGGCTGGACCGACCGCGACACCGCCCGCTGGCCCATCCCGTACTGGGACGTCGACACCGGCATGGCCGCCCTGCTGATGCTCCTGTCCGCGGTCGACCAGGGCCTGGGCGCCCTCTTCTTCGGCGTGCCCGCCCGCGCCCACGACGAGGTCCGGCGTGCCCTCGGCATACCGGCCTCGCGCCGCATCGTCGGCGTGGTGGCCCTCGGCCACGAGGCGCAGCGGGTCACCAGCCCCAGCCTGCGCCGCGGCCGACGGGGTCTCGAGGAGGCCGTGCACTGGGGCACCTACGGCGAGTCGGTTCCGGGGCTCCACCACGCGTAGGTGAAGATGGGGTGTTCCCCCACACCCCGCCGCAGGAGACGCACCACGCATGGCCCGCCGCACGACCGCCACCAAGGACGCCGGAGACGCGGACTACGCCGAGAAGATCGTCGACATCGACGTCGAGGAGGAGATGCAGGGGGCGTTCCTCGAGTACGCCTACTCGGTCATCTACTCCCGCGCCCTGCCCGACGCCCGCGACGGCCTGAAGCCGGTGCAGCGCCGCATCCTGTTCTCGATGGCGGAGATGGGCCTGCGCCCCGACCGCGGCCACGTGAAGTCCTCCCGCGTCGTCGGCGACGTGATGGGCAAGTACCACCCGCACGGTGACGGCGCCATCTACGACGCCCTGGTGCGCATGGCGCAGCCGTTCACGATGCGCCTGCCGCTGGTCGACGGGCACGGCAACTTCGGCTCCCTTGACGACGGCCCCGCGGCCAGCCGCTACACCGAGGCCCGCCTGGCCCCGGCAGCGCTGCTGATGACGACCGGCCTCGACGAGGACACCGTCGACTTCATCCCCAACTACGACGACCAGCTGCTCCAGCCCGCGGTCCTGCCGGCCGCGTTCCCGAACCTGCTGGTCAACGGCGCCAGCGGCATCGCCGTCGGCATGGCCACCAACATGGCCCCGCACAACCTCGTCGAGGTGATCGGCGCGGCCCGGCACCTCATCTCGAACCCGAGCTGCTCGCTCGACGACCTGATGAAGTTCGTGCCGGGCCCCGACCTGCCGCAGGGCGGCAAGATCGTCGGGCTCGACGGCATCCGCGACGCCTACCTCACCGGCCGCGGCTCGTTCCGCACCCGGGCCACCACGCGGATCGAGAAGATCACCCCGCGCAAGATGGGCATCGTCGTCACCGAGCTGCCCTACCTCGTCGGCCCCGAGAAGGTCATCGAGAAGATCAAGGACAACGTCCAGTCCAAGAAGCTGCAGGGCATCTCCGACGTCAAGGACCTCACCGACCGCAAGCACGGCCTGCGGCTGGTCATCGAGGTCAAGAACGGCTTCAACCCCGAGGCGGTCCTCGAGCAGCTGTACAAGCTGACGCCGATGGAGGACAACTTCGCGATCAACAACGTCGCGCTCGTCGACGGCCAGCCGCGCACCCTGGGCCTGAAGGAGCTGCTGCGCGTCTACGTCGACTTCCGCACCGACGTCGTGCGCCGGCGCAGCGAGTTCCGCCTGCGCAAGCGCAAGGACCGCCTGCACCTCGTCGAGGGCCTGCTCGTCGCGATCCTCGACATCGACGAGGTCATCCAGGTCATCCGCTCCTCCGACGACGCCGGCACGGCCAAGGGACGCCTGATGGACGTCTTCGACCTCTCCGACCCGCAGGCCACCTACATCCTCGACCTGCAGCTGCGCCGCCTGACCAAGTTCTCGCGCATCGAGCTCGAGAACGAGAAGAGCGAGCTCGAGCGCCAGATCGAGGAGCTCGAGGCCATGCTCGGCGACGAGAAGCTGCTGCTCAGGACGGTCTCCGGCGAGCTCGCCGACGTCGCCAAGGCGCACGGCACCCCGCGCCGCACCGTGCTGCTGGAGTCGGCCGGCAACCCGGTCAGCGCCACCACCCCGCTCGAGGTCGCCGACGACCCGTGCTGGGTGCTGCTCTCCTCCACCGGCCTCATGGCGCGCACCACCACCGCCGACCCGATCCCCACCGAGGGCGGCCGGAGCAAGCACGACGTCATCGTCGGTGCGGTGCGCACCACCGCCCGCGGCGAGGTCGGGCTGGTCACCTCCCTCGGCCGGATGGTGCGCCTGTCGGCCCTGGAGCTGCCCACCCTGCCCCCCACCAACGGCTCCCCCAGCCTCTCCGGCGGTGCGCCGCTGGCCGCCTACGTCGACCTGCCCGCCGGCGAGGAGCCGCTGACCATCGTCTCGCTGGCACCCGAGGCCGGCGGGGTGGCGCTCGGCACCGCCTCCGGCGTGGTCAAGCGCGTGACCGCCGACTACCCCGGCCGGCCCGACTTCGACGTCATCAGCCTGCGCGACGGTGACAGCGTGGTCGGCGCCGTCCAGCTGCGCTCCGGTCAGGAGTACCCGGTCGAGGACCTCGTCTTCATCACCAGCGACGCCCAGCTGCTGCGCTTCCCCGCCGGTGCCGTGCGCCCGCAGGGCCGCGGCGGTGGTGGCATCGCCGGCATCAAGCTCGCCACCGGCCAGCGCGCGGTCTTCTTCGGGGCGGTCGACCCCGGCGCCGACGCCGTCGTCGTGACCTCCTCCGGCTCCTCCGGCGCCCTCCCCGGCACCGAGGCCGGATCGCTCAAGGTGACGCCGTATGCCGAGTACCCGGCCAAGGGGCGCGCCACCGGTGGCGTGCGCTGCCACCGCTTCCTCAAGGGCGAGGACACCCTCGTGCTCGCCTGGGCCGGGGCGACGCCCGCCCGAGCCGCCGGTGCCAACGGCGTGGCGCTGGAGCTGCCTCCTGCCACCGGTCGACGGGACGGGTCGGGTGTCCCGGCGACCGCCGCCATCGCGAGGATCGCCGGCCCGGTGGCCGGAGCGCCGCAGGGCCCGTGACGCGGCCGTGAGCCACCCGGACGAGATGGTGGCCGGGCACGGCACGAGCGCACCCGGTGCCTGCTCGGTCGGCTTCGACCGAGCCGATGTGAGCGCCTACGGCACGGCCGCGCGCGCGGGCTTCTGGCTGGCCGTCGAGCAGGAGGGCCCTTGGGGCCGCGTCGCCGCCACCGAGTCGCACCTGCCGCCGGAGACCGGCCGCCGGCTCGACGAGCAGTGCGCCGTCCGCGGCGGGCGGCTGCTGCTCCTGCGCCGACCTGGGCGTCACCCCGACCCGCGCCACGGTGACGGCCGCACGGCATACCTCGCCTTCTCCGGTGACGACCCCTGGCTGCTCGCGGTCCACGGCGCCACCCTCGACGAGCTGACAGCCGTCGACCTCGACGCGCTCGCTCGCGGTGACCGCGCCGCGGTGCAGGCCGGCCTCCCGGCCGCCGAACCCGTCGACCCCGTGCTGCTGGTCTGCACCAACGGCCGCCGCGACGTGTGCTGCGCCCTGCGGGGGCGGCCCGTGGCCCTCGACGCCGCAGGCCTTGCCCCGGGCCGGGTCTGGGAGACCTCGCACACCGGCGGCCACCGGTTCGCCCCCACCGCGGTGCTGCTGCCCCATGGCGTGTCGCTCGCCCGCCTCGACGGGCCGCACTGCGCCGAGGTGCTCGACGCGGTCGACGCCGGGCAGCTTCCCCCGTGGGCGCTCGGGCCCCGGCACGACCGCGGGCGCAGCGCCCTGCCACCGGCTGCCCAGGCGGCCGAGTCGCACGTGCGCCACCTGACCGGCGAGCCCTCGCTCGCGGCGCTCTCGACCCACCCCCTCGAGGACGACCGCGATGACCTCATGGAGGTCTCGCACACCGACGGCCGCAGGTGGGTCGTGGCGGTGGAGCGCCGCCCGGCCGGACCCACGCTGCCCGAATCATGTGGAAAGTCCCCCGTACCGGTCCAGGAGTGGTTCCTGCGCCTGCTGTGACGCCCCTCGTCACCAAACCGTTATGGAAGACCCCACTCCTCCGCATTGCCGTTCTGCTGTGAAAGCGTTTTTATGGGCTCGGTTCACCTCAGTGCCGAGGCCATCCCGCCTCGGCCCTGTCCGGGACAATATGGAGGCGGGACATGGCTCATCGCAGGACCACGCGCCGCGCACTCACCGCATTGGTGGGGGTCGCGGCGCTTTCCTTCACCGCCGCGTGTGGCGGCGGCGGCAGCAACACCTCAAGCAGCTCGGGAGGGTCGCAGCAGGGCGCCGACTCCCGCGGCCCGATCACGTTCGTGACGGGCAAGGACAACAGCGGGGTATGGCCCCCCACCATCGACAAGTGGAACAAGGCCCACCCGAACGAGAAGGTCACGCTCAAGGAGCAGTCCGACAACGCCGACCAGCAGCACGACGACATCGTGCAGCACATGCAGGCCAAGGACGCCAGCTACGACATCGTGACCGTCGACGTCATCTGGACGCCGGAGTTCGCCGCCAAGGGCTGGCTGGTGCCGCTGGAGGGCAAGTTCGCCCTCGACACCAGCAAACTGCTCAAGGCGCCGGTCACCGCGGCGACCTACAACGGCAAGCTCTACGCAGCCCCGTTCGCCAGTGACGGCGGAATGCTCTACTACCGCAAGGACCTCGTCCCGAACCCGCCGAAGACGCTGGACGAGATGTGGAAGATGTGCGACATCGCCAAGAAGAACAACATGGACTGCTACGCGGGGCAGTTCGCCAAGTACGAGGGGCTGACGGTCAACGCCACCGAGGCCATCAACACCTTCGGCGGCAAGGTCGTCGACGACAAGGGCAAGGCGGCTGTCGACAGCCCCGAGGCGCGCAAGGGCCTCCAGATGCTCGCCGACCACTACAAGAACGGTGACATCCCCAAGCAGGGGATCACCTACCAGGAGGAGCAGGGCCGCCAGTCCTTCGAGGCGGGCAAGCTGCTGTTCCTGCGCAACTGGCCCTACGTCTACAGCCTGGCGAGCACCGAGGCCTCCTCGAAGGTCAAGGGCAAGTTCGCGGTCGCGCCGCTCCCCGGCGTCAGCGGCCCGGGCGCCTCGACCCTCGGCGGCCACAGCGAGGCCATCAGCGTGTACTCGAAGCACAAGGCCACGGCGTTCGACTTCCTCAAGTTCATCGAGGAGGACGCGCAGCAGAAGTTCTTCATGGAGAAGGGCTCGCTCGCCCCGGTCGTGGAGGCCATCTACTCGGACCCTGCGCTGGTCAAGAAGGCTCCCTACCTGCCGACCCTGCTGACCTCGATCCAGAACGCGGTGCCGCGCCCGGTCACCCCGTTCTACCCCTCGGTCACCAAGGCGATCCAGGACAACTCCTACGCCGCCATGAAGGGTGAGAAGTCGGTGGACCAGGCGGTCAAGGACATGCAGAGCGCCATCCAGTCCGCCTCGCAGGGCTGAGCCGGACCTCGGCAACCGGTGTGGGGGCTGCGGCTGCGCCGCAGTCCCCACACCACCCCTTCGCTCGTAATGGACCGGGCTGCCGGCCGACCCAGGAGGCGTGATGAGCACCACCGCCACCCAGACTGCACCCCCCACACGGTCCCGCAAGCGGGGCCCCAAGAGTCTCAACGCCGGCCAGGGCCGTCGCGGCGTGCTGCTGGTGACGCCGACGCTGATCCTGCTGGCCGTGGTCATCATGTACCCGCTGGTGCGGGCCGTGATCATGTCCTTCCAGAAGGACTCCGGCCTCGACCCGGCCACCGGGATGTTCTCCGAGGGCGGCTTCGCCGGTACGCAGAACTACCAGCACTGGCTGCTCCAGCAGTGCGCGGCGGCCGGTGGCACGACCCAGCCCTGCCCACCGGGCACCTTGGGCTCGCAGTTCTACGACGCGCTGTTCGTGACCCTGTTCTTCACGGTCGTCACCGTGTTCTTCGAGATCGGCCTCGGCCTGTGGTTCGCCACGATCATGAACCGCACCTTCAAGGGCCGTGGCCTCGTCAGGGCGGCGATCCTCATCCCGTGGGCCATCCCCACCGCGGTGACCGCCAAGCTCTGGTTCTTCATCTTCGCCTACGAGGGCATCGCCAACAAGCTGCTCGGTGGGGTCGGCATCAAACCCCTCCTGTGGACCGGTGACGCCTGGCCCGCCCGGTTCGCGGTCATCATCGCCGACGTCTGGAAGACCACGCCGTTCATGGCGCTTCTGATCCTCGCGGGACTGCAGCTGATCAGCTCCGACGTCTACGAAGCCGCCCAGATCGACGGTGCGAGCAAGTGGCAGACGTTCACGCGCATCACGCTGCCGCTGATCAAGGTGCCGCTCATGGTGGCGATCCTCTTCCGCACCCTCGACGTCCTGCGCATCTACGACCTGCCCGCCATCCTCACCAACGGCGGTGGCGGCTCGGGTCACGCCACGACCACCTTGTCGATCCTCGTGATCAACCAGATCCGAGCCGGCTTCAACAGCGCATCCGCACTGTCGACCCTGGTCTTCCTGCTCATCGCCTTCGTGGCGTTCATCTTCGTGCGCTTCCTCGGCGCCGACGTCGTCCAGCGCCCACCGGGCAAGGAGGCAGCCAAGCGCCGCTGGTTCCGCCGCCAGCCCGTCGCAGCAGAAGGAGAGTGACATGTCCACGCAGGCACTTCCGGCCACCACGGCCGCTGCGAACACCGAGACGCACCAGTACCGCCACAAGAGCCAGCGCTGGCAGAACGCGCGCGGCTACCTCGGCCTCGCCCTGCTCATCATCTGGGGACTCGCGCCGTTCTACTGGATGGTGGTCACCGCCTTCCGCGACGTCGACTACACGTTCGACACGACGCCCTGGCCGACGCACGTGACGATGCAGAACTTCCAGGCGGCGTTCTCCACGTCGACGGGCAACCACTTCGGCCGGGCGCTGGTGAACTCGGTGATCATCGGCATCTCGACCACGACCATCGCGATGCTGGTCGGCGTCTTCGCCGCCTATGCGCTGGCCCGGCTGGACTTCCCCGGCAAGTTCCTCATCCTCGGCGCCATCCTGGGCGCCTCGATGTTCCCCGGTGTCGCGCTGGTCTCGCCGCTGTTCCAGCTGTTCTCCAACATCGGCTGGCTCAACGGCGCGAACTACCAGGCCCTGATCATCCCCAACATCTCGTTCGTCCTCCCGCTCACGGTCTACACCCTGACGGCGTTCTTCAGCGAGATGCCATGGGAGCTCGAGGAGTCCGCGCGCATGGACGGCTGCACGCAGGGGCAGGCGTTCCGCAAGATCATGCTGCCCCTGGCTGCACCCGGCCTCTTCACGACGGCGATCCTTGCCTTCATCAGCTCCTGGAACGAGTACCTGCTCTCGCAGCAGTTCTCCACGAACATCACCCAGCCCGTCACGGTGGCGATCGCGCAGTTCACCGGCGCGCTGCCGCGGCAGGAGCCGTACACCACGGTCATGGCGGCCGGCACGATCGTCACCGTGCCGCTCATCATCATGGTGCTGCTCTTCCAGCGGGCCATCGTCTCCGGTCTGACGGCGGGCGGGGTGAAGGGCTAGCGGTCACGCCGCCGGCCCACCCACCATGCCGCTGTTCAACCCCGGCACCGGCACCGGAGGCCCGCGCGCCAAGGCGCAGCGCCTCGAGCTGCTCCTCGGCATCCTCGGGTTCTTCGCCTTCATGGCACTGGTCCAGACGGTCGTCCTCGAGGTCCGCGGGGACCCGGCAGGCTTCTCTGCCGCGGTCCTCGCGGTGCTCGTCGTCGCCGTCTGGCTGGTCTGGCGCGCTCGACGCAACACCGGCGTCTAGAGCCGTGCGATGAGCACCATCAGTGATGTCGCCAAGGCCGCCGGGGTCTCTGTGGCGACGGTCTCGCGTGCCCTGCGCGGCCTCGACCGGGTCAACCCGCAGACCCGGGCCAAGGTGCTGCAGGTCGCCGAGCAGCTGCAGTACGTCGCCTCACCCACCGCGGCGAGCCTGGCGTCCGGCCGCACGCGGGTCGTCGGCGTGGTCGCCCCCTTCCTCACCCGCTGGTTCTTCGCGACCCTGCTGAGCGGCATCGAGAAGAGCCTGCGCGAGCACGGCCACCACGTCGTGCTGTTCGACCTCGAGGCCGAGCCCATGGGTCGCCGGATGCGCCTGACCCAGAGCATGCTCTGGAAGCGGGTCGACGGCGTCGTCGTGCTGAACGTGCCCATGGATGACGCCGAGCGCGAGCTCATCGAGCGCCTCGAGCTGCCGGTCGTCACGGTCGGCAACCGAGTCGGGGGCTGGCCGTGTGTCCGCATCGACGACACGGCTGCGATGGTGCTCGCCGCGCAGCACGTCATCGACCTCGGCCACACCGAGATCGCCTACGTGGGGGTTGTCCCCCACGACAGCGACCACCTGCAGACCCCGTTGGAGCGGCGTTCAGCCTTCCTCGCGACGATGGAGGCAGCGGGTCTGTCGTGCCCGCCCGAGTGGCTGGTCGACTCGGACTGGACCGCCTCGGGCGCAGCGGCCCACGTCGTCCCGGTGCTGACCGGTGCGCACCGCCCCACCGCCGTCGTGGCAGCCTCCGACGAGATGGCCATCGGGGTGCTGTGCGCCGCCCGCCGCCTGGGCATCGCCGTGCCGGGTGAGCTGTCCGTGGTGGGCATCGACGACCACACGTTCGCCGACGTCATGGACCTGAGCACGGTGCGCCAGAACGTCGACGAGCAGGGCCGCCGGGCCGGCCAGATCCTCATGGGCCAGATCCTCGGGAGCGACACCCCGCCACCGGACGAGCTGGTGCTCCCCGTGGAGCTGGTGGTGCGCAGCTCGACCGCTGCCCCCTGCCGCCCCGCTAACCCGTAGCCGGCAGCTGCAGCAGCACGCCCTCCCCCGGCTCCAGCACCAGCAGCTCGGACAGCCGCACCGACGGCCCTGCGCCCTCACGCGCCGTCCACTCCGGTGAGGTCCGCAGCACGACGTCTCCCTCCTCCGGCAGGTCGGGCCCGAACGACGGCCGGCGTTGCGTGGCGGCGAAGCTCACCATCGCGAGGTAGCGCTCCCCCGCGCCCTCCCGCACCCAGGCGAGGACCTCGGACCCGGCGTCGACGGTGACCTGCGAGCCGCCGCTCAGGGCGACGCTGCGCCGGCGCAGCGCGGCGATCCTCCGGGTGAGGTGGAGCGTCGACGCCGGGTCGTCCTCCTGCGCGGCGACGCACAGCCGTTCTGCGTCCTCGACGAGCGGCAGCCAGGGCGCCCCCGTCGTGAACCCGGCGCCCGCGCCCGCCACGGACGGCCGTTCCCACGGGATGGGGGCCCGTTCGGGGTCACGGCCGTCGACGTCGACGACGCGCTCGGGCGGCACCACCGCGTCGGGCAGCCCGAGCTCCTGGCCCTGGTAGACGAACGGCGTCCCGCGCAGCAGGTGGATGAGGAAGAGGATGCCGCGTGCCCGACGAGAACCGAGCTCTGCGGCGCCGAACCGCGACGCGACGCGCGGCAGGTCGTGGTTCTCGAGGAACCAGGAGGGCCACAGGCCGGGCACCGACGCCGCCTCGGCCTCGAAGCGGTCGATGAAGTCGCGGTAGGCGGCGGAGTCCCACGGCAGCTCGACGAGCTCGAAGTTGTGGGCGAGGTGCATGCCGGTGCCGGACAGGAAGGTGACGAACCGCGGGAGGTCGCGCGCCCACAGCTCGCCGACGAGCATCCGGTCGGGGTACTCGTCGACGACCTGGCGCAGACGGGCCAGCCGGTCGTGGATGGTCTCCCAGTCCTCGTGGTGCGGGAGCCCTGCCGCGCCGGTGTCGCGCAGCAGCGGGTCCTTGGCGACCTTGATGATGGCGTCGAGGCGCAGTCCGTCGACGCCGCGGTCGAGCCAGAACCGCACCGTGTCGTGCAGTGCCCGCTCCACCTCGGGGTTGTCCCAGTTGAGGTCGGGCTGCTGGGGGGCGAACGAGTGCAGGTAGTACTGGCCCGTGTGCTCGTCGAGCGTCCACGCGGGTCCGACCGCGCGGAACGCCGAGGTCCAGTCGTTCGGCGGGCCGCCGTCCGGACCGGGGTCGGCCCACACGTACCAGTCGCGCCGGGGGTTGTCGCGGCTCGAGCGCGACTCGACGAACCAGGGGTGCTCCTCGGAGGTGTGGTTGGCCACCCAGTCGAGCACGACGCGCAGCCCTCGGTCGTGGGCGTCGCGCACGACGGCGTCGAAGACCTCGAGCGTGCCGAACACCGGGTCGATGTCGCAGTAGTCGCTGACGTCGTAGCCGAAGTCGGCCATCGGCGAGGGGAACACCGGCGAGAGCCAGACCGCCTCGGCGCCGAGGCTCGCGATGTGGTCGAGGTGCTGCCGCACCCCCTCGAGGTCGCCCACGCCGTCCCCGTCGGAGTCGGCGAAGGACCGCGGGTAGACCTGGTAGACGGCGCTGCGCTGCCACCAGGGCTGCTCAGCCACCGACCCCGCAGCCGCCTCGTCGCCAGGAGCCAGCAGGTCCAGCTCGTCGCCCACCTAGTTGACACCGCCCTCGCGCTCGCCGATGTCCTCGGGGTGGCGGATGTAGGTCTTCTTGGACCGCAGCGCCCGGTTGGCGAACCAGGTGATGGCCCACAGCACCACGCCGATCAGCAGCAGCCAGCCCGCGATCTCGTACTGCGCGCTGTCCCGTCCGGTGAGCGGCGTGACGAAGAAGGCGCACAGCAGGGCGCCGAGTGCCGGCAGCGCCGTGGGGGCGACGAAGTGCGGCCGGTCCTTGACGTCCTTGCGCAGCACCAGCACGCAGATGTTGACGACGGTGAACACGCCGAGGAGCAGCAGCGAGGTGGTACCGCCGAGCAGCTCGGTGGCCGACGTGCTCGCGCCCGAGACGTACAGGATCAGGCCGAAGGCCAACGCGGTGGTGAAGGCGATGGCCGCCCACGGCGTCTGCCGGGTGGGGTGCACCCTGCCGAGCACCGGCGGCAGGACCTCCTGGCGGGCCATGCCGTAGAGCAGCCGGCTGGCCATGAGCATGTTGATCAGCGCCGAGTTCGCGACGGCGAACATAGAAATGAACGGCAGCAGGGTGTCGATCGGCACCGACGGTGCGGCCGTCTCGACGACGGTCACCAGCGGGGTCTCGCTCTTGCCGAGCTCACCGACCGGCACGATGGCCACCGAGAACAGCGCCACGAGGATGTAGATGACGCCGGTGATGCCGATGCCGGTGATCATCATCTTGGGAAAGGTCCGCACCGGGTCGTGGGTCTCCTCGGCCATGTTGACCGAGTCCTCGAAGCCGACCATCGCGAAGAACGCGAGCGCCGTCGCGGCCGTCACCGCGAGGAAGGCACTCTTGTCGTTCGGGCTCTCGAACACCATGGTCCGTGAGAAGTCGGTCTCGCCGGCCGTCAGCGCGAAGAAGCCGACCATGATGACCAACAGCAGGCCGGACAGCTCCACGAGGGTGAGCACGATGTTGGCCTTGACGCTCTCGCCCACCCCGCGCAGGTTGACCAGCGCGACCACGGCCATGAACGCGAGCGCCAGCACCATGACCAGCGAGGTGTTGTCACTGTCGAGGCCGAAGCCCTTGGCGAGGTTGGAGGCGAAGGCCCTCGACGCGGTCGACGCGCTCGTGATCCCCGAGCACATCACCGTGAACGCCACGATGAAGGTCAGGAAGTGCACGCCGAACGCCTTGTGCGTGTAGAGCGCTGCTCCCGCCGCCTGCGGGTACTTCGTGACCAGCTCGAGGTAGGAGAAGGCGGTGATCATCGCGATGGCGAAGGCGACGAGGAACGGCGCCCAGGCCGCCCCGCCCACCTCGGAGGCGACCTTGCCGGTCAGCGCGTAGACGCCGGTGCCGAGGATGTCGCCGACGATGAACAGCAGCAACAGCTTGGGCCCCATGACCCGTCTGAGCTCGGTGTGCTCCTCACCGGTGTCGACCTGGGCCGTCGAGCTCATCGGTGCCTCCTGTGGGGCCGTCGCGGGGCGGGACAGGGATGTGCTGGCGACCACAGTGGCGCAACCCGACCCCGTCGGCAACGGCAAGGGCCGGTATGCCGCGGGGACCCCGCGGCATACCGGCCCTTGGTGGGGCTGCCGGCGCTCAGGCGTCGATGCGCTCGCGGTCGAGGCCGGCGGCGGACTCGACGATGAAGTCCTTGCGCGGCCCGACGTCGTTGCCCATGAGCAGGTCGAACATGCGCTCGGCCAGCTCGGCGTCCTTGAGGGTGACGCGGCGAAGGGTGCGGTGGCGCGGGTCCATGGTGGTCTCGGCCAGCTGGTCGGCGTCCATCTCACCGAGGCCCTTGTAGCGCTGCAGGGGCTGCTTGATGTTGCGGCCCCGCTTGTTCAGCGACGCGACCGTCTTGCGCATCTCACCCTCGGAGTAGGTGTAGATGAGCTCGTTCTTCTTCGAGCCGGGGTTGACGACCTCGATGCGGTGCAGCGGCGGCACGGCGGCGTAGACGCGGCCGGCCTCGACGAGCGGTCGCATGTAGCGGAAGAACAGGGTCAGCAGCAGCGTGCGGATGTGGGCGCCGTCGACGTCGGCGTCGGTCATGATGATGACCTTGCCGTAGCGGGCGGCGTCGAGGTCGAACGAGCGGCCCGAGCCGGCCCCGATGACCTGGATGATCGCGGCGCACTCGGCGTTCTTGAGCATGTCGGTGACCGAGGCCTTCTGGACGTTAAGGATCTTGCCGCGGATCGGCAGCAGCGCCTGGTAGTCGCTCGAGCGGGCCAGCTTCGCGGTGCCGAGGGCGCTGTCGCCCTCGACGATGAACAGCTCGGACTTCTCGACGTCGGTGCTGCGGCAGTCGGCGAGCTTGGCCGGCAGCGAGGAGCTCTCGAGGGCGTTCTTGCGACGCTGGGTCTCCTTGTGCAGCCGCGCGCTGATGCGCGACTTCATCTCGGCGACGACCTTCTCGAGCAACAGGGCGGCCTGGGCCTTCTCGCCGCGCTTGGTCGAGGTGAGCATCGCGGTGAGCTCCGTCTCGACGACCTTGGCGACGATCGCGCGCACGGCGTTGGTGCCGAGGACCTCCTTGGTCTGGCCCTCGAACTGGGGCTCGGCGAGGCGCACGGTGACCACGGCGGTCAGGCCCGCGAGCACGTCGTCCTTCTCGGGCTTGTCGCCGCCGACCTTGAGGCGGCGGGAGTTGACCTCGAGCTGCTTGCGGAAGACCTTCAACAGGGCCTGCTCGAAGCCGGTGACGTGTGTGCCGCCCTTCGGGGTGGCGATGATGTTGACGAACGAGCTGAGCTTGGCGTCGTAGCCGGTGCCCCACCGCACCGCGATGTCGACGGCGCACTCGCGCTCGACCTCGGTGGGGCTCATGTGCCCCTTGGCGTCGAGGACGGGCACGGTCTCGGTGAAGGTGCCGGTGCCCTGCAACCGCCAGACGTCGGTGACCGCCGGGTCGGTGGCGAGGAACTCGGCGAACTCGCTGATGCCGCCGTCGTGCAGGAAGGTCTCCTCGTGCGGCCCCTCCGCGCCGGGGGTGCCCGGCAGGCGGCGCTCGTCACGGATCACCAGGGTCAGCCCCGGGACGAGGAAGGAGGTCTGGCGCGCCCGGGAGAGGAGCTGGTCGTAGTCGAACCGGGCGTCCCTGAGGAAGATCTGGTGGTCGGCCCAGTAGCGCACCCGGGTGCCGGTGACGCCCCGCTTGGCCTTGCCGACCACGGCGAGCTCGCTGGAGCGCTCGTAGGGGGTGAACTCGTGCTCGGGGTCCTTCTCCCCCGTCGCCACGTCGGGGAAGTAGCCGGGCTCACCGCGGCGGAAGCTCATCGCGTAGGTCTTGCCGGCGCGGTCGACCTCGACGTCGAGGCGTGAGGAGAGCGCGTTGACCACGGAGGCGCCCACGCCGTGGAGGCCACCGGAGGCGGTGTAGGAGCCGCCGCCGAACTTGCCGCCGGCGTGCAGCTTGGTGAAGACGACCTCGACGCCGGTCAGGCCGGTGCGGGGCTCGATGTCGACCGGGATGCCACGGCCGTTGTCGCGGACCTCGACCGATCCGTCCTTGTAGAGGATGACCTCGATGTGGTCGCACTCCCCCGCGAGGGCCTCGTCGACCGCGTTGTCGATGATCTCCCACAGGCAGTGCATGAGCCCGCGGCTGTCGGTCGAACCGATGTACATGCCGGGGCGCTTGCGCACGGCCTCCAGGCCCTCGAGGACCTGCAGGTGGTGGGCGCTGTAGTCGGACGAGGACTTGCTCGTCGCGGCCTTCTTCGCGGTGGTGGCGGTGGCGGTGGCCACAGTGGTCCCTTCTGCTCACGTGCTGCGGCGGCCGCGCACAGGTCGCAGGCCGGTGACGGCAGGTTATCCCGGCGCGCGGACGCCCCCGCGCAGGCACGCGGCATACCTCGGGGGGCGCAGCCCGAAGGGGCCGTTGGGCCCCCCAAGCCGGGACGGTGGACGGCACCGAACACCTCTTGTGCCTGAGGATGATGGTGGTGGGTAGCCACCCATCGCCTGTTCGGACGGCGCGGTTCGGCCGAACGGGCGCGACATGACGCGGACCACATCGCGGCCCAATGCGGAGTGGGAAGGATTGTCCGTGCTTGACTGTTACATCCATCGCCGGGTCGGGAGAGCGCCTTCGAGAAGGAGCAACCCCGCCCGGTCGGCGGACGTCAACAGAAGGACGACGTCAAACAGAAGTACACGGACCGCACCCAGCACCACAGCGGTCCAGACGATGAGAGAAGGCTGACGTGACCACTGCACTGGCACCCTCCCTGACCGCGGCAGACCGCTGCGACCGCTGCGGCGCCCAGGCCTACGTGCGCGCCCGCCTCTACAGCGGTGGTGAGCTGCTGTTCTGCGCCCACCACGCGCGGGAGCACCTCCCCAAGCTGCGCGAGCGCGCCGAGATCCACGACGAAAGCAACCGCCTCCACGAGACCCCGGCCTCGGCTGCCGTCGAAGAGCACTGACGGGCCGCTGACGGACGCTGAGCGGCACCGACCGGTTGTCCGGGCCGGCTGACCGCGCCGCACCGGCCACCACGACACGAGCCCACCACCTGTGACGGAGATCTGGGTCCCCGCGACCCTCATCGTCATCGGGCTGGTGGGCATCGTCGTGCCCGTACTCCCCGGCCTCCTGCTGGTGCTGGGCGGGGTCCTCCTGTGGGCCTGGGAGGTCTCCACCCCCCTGTCGTGGTGGGTGTTCGCGGCCTCCGCGGTCCTGTATGCCGCTGGCGTGTCGCTGCAGTACCTCGTCCCGGGCCGCCGGATGCGGCGGGCCGGCGTGCGCACGTCCACCCTCGCCCTGGCTGTGCTGCTCGGGGTGGTGGGGTTCTTCGTCATCCCGGTCGTCGGCGCCGCGGTGGGCTTCGTCCTCGGGATCTACCTGGTCGAGCACGGCCGGTCGCGGGACGCCCGGACCGCCTGGAACGCGACGAAGACCGCCCTCGGGGCGATCTTCCTCAGTGTCGGCATCGAGCTGCTCGCGGGGCTGGCCATCACGACCACCTGGGTGGTCGGCGTGCTCGCCAGCCGCTGACGTCACCCCACGGTTGACACCGGTTTACCGGTGCACAGCGGCGCGACTGCTACCAGCGGTCGCCGCCGCGGCGGCGGTCCCAGCGGTGCTCCAGCTTCTGCATGAACGACTCGTGACTGCCCGAGCCGCGCGAGCTGCGACCTGCCGGGCCCCGGGCTGCTCGCATGCCGCCTCCGCGGGCCTTGCGGCGCACGCTGCCGTCGGGCTGAACCGAGCCGAGGGCCATCTTGGCCCGTCGCGGGGGCGTGAGGGCGAAGACGACCGCGGCGACCATGACGGCGAAGCCTGCCGCACCGACCCACATCGTCGTGCTGACGCCGACGAGCACGAGCGCGAGACCTGCGAGGACCCCGACTCCGCCGATGATCATCCGGCGGCGGGCCGCAGCCTTGGCGCCGGCGCCCTGCATCTGCGAGGCGAACTTGGGATCCTCGGCATACAGCGCCTGCTCCATCTGCTCAAGCAGCTGCTGTTCGTGCTCTGACAGCGGCACGGTGACCTCCCGGTGTTGCCTGCGATGCCATCGTCTTCAACGCACGAGCGGGCCGAATCGTCCCCTGCGGATGAACCGCCGTCGTCGCCGGTCAGCAGCCTGCGTCAGGTTCAGGATATGTCCCCGGGGGGTCTTGGGAAACCGGTACGCCGATCATCGATCAGGCTGGCCGGGCGCACGCTTCCGGCACCGAACCGGGCGCTCGCCCGGTCGACCGCGCGGTCGGCCTCCCGCCACCCGCGGTCGGGTTCGTCGAGCAGCCCCTGGATGGGCGCGCCGCCCGCGTCGACGAGCTGTTCGACCCGCACCCCGACCAGGCGGATGCGAGCCCGCTGGAGCCCGAGGGCGTCGAAGAGGCCCCGGGCCGTCTCGTAGATGTCGCGGCTGACGTCGGTGGGGTCGCGCAGGGTCTTCGACCGCGTGATGGTGGTGAAGTCGGAGAACCGCACCTTGATCGAGATGGTGCGGCCCATCAGCCCGGCCGCCCTGACCCGTGCCGCGGTGCGGTCGCTCAGCTTGAGCAGCTGGCGGTGGATGTAGGCCGGGTCGTCGACGTCGTGGGCGAAGGTCTCGTCCGAGCCGATGCTCCGCTCCCGCCGCACCGGCTCGACGCCGCGGGGGTCGCGCCCCCAGGCCAGGTCGTGCAGGTGCGCCCCGGCCGCCTCCCCCATGGCCCGCTTGAGGGTGGCCACGGGCGTGTGCGCGATGTCGGCGACGGTCCGCAGGCCGAGCCGCAGCAGGGCCTCCTCGGTGCGGTCGCCGACGCCCCACAGGGCTCCGACCGGCAGCTGCTGGACGAAGCCGACGACCTCGGCCCGCGGCACGACCACCATGCCGTCGGGCTTGGCCAGGCCGGAGGCGAGCTTGGCGACGAACTTGGTGGGCGCCACCCCGACCGAGCAGGTGATGCCCTGCTCGTCGGCGACGGTGTCACGGATGAGCTGGCCGATCGTCGCCGGCGACCCCAGCCGGCGCACCGCACCGGCCACATCGAGGAACGCCTCGTCGAGCGACAGCGGCTCCACGAAGGGCGTGACGGAGGCGAAGGTCGCCATGACCGCGTCGGAGATCCGGCTGTAGAGGCGGTGGTCGGGCGGCAGCACCGTTGCCTGCGGGCAGAGCCGGCGGGCCCGGGCCATCGGCATGGCCGAGGTGACCCCGAACCGGCGCGCCTCGTAGGTGGCCGAGAGCACCACACCGCGGTTGCCTCCCCCGCCGATGATGACCGGCGTGCCGACCAGGTCGGGGTGGCTGAGCAGGGTCGCGGACGCGTAGAAGGCGTCCATGTCGACGTGCAGGACGGTGCAGCCGCTGTCGTCCAGCGGGGTGTCGGAGGTGCGCTCGGGCAGCGCGAACTGGCGCCGGCTCACGCCGCACCTCGCCCGATGGCCGAGCGCGCCACGGGGTCAGTCGCGGCTGGCGAGGATGTGCAGCGACGCACCGAGCTGTCCGAGGAAGCCGAAGTCGGGGTGCCGGCTGGCCTCCTGCTCGAGCTGCAGCAGGGCCAGGCGGTCGGCCTCGGAGTCGACGAGGGCCGACGGGACGAGGTCGCTGAACAGGCGCACGCCGTGGGAGTCGCGCACCGTGAAGCCGGCGGCGGTGACCATGGCGGTGAGGGCGTGGGCGTCGAACCGCCGGGGCAGCGGGTCACCGGCGCCCCAGCGGCCGTCGTCGCTGGTGAGGGCGGCGTGGGCCTGGGTGAACTGGCCGGCCAGCACCCGGGCGAGCACGGCCGCGAGCCGCTGGGCCGCGACGAGGCTGAGGTAGCCGCCCGGGGCCACGACCGACGCGACGGAGCCCAGCGTGGCCGCCGGGTCGTCGACGACCTCGAGGGTGCCGTGGCAGCAGACGAGGTCGACCGGCTCCCCGCGGAGGAGGTCGCCGAGGGTGTCGGCGTCGCCCTGGAGCGCAGTGATCCGCTCGGCGACGCCGGCCTCGGCGCTGCGCCGCGACAGGGACGCGAGGGCGTCCGGGCTGGGGTCGACGACGGTGACGTGGTGGCCGCGCTCGGCCAGCGGGACGGCCAGGCCACCGGTGCCGCCGCCCAGGTCGAGCACGCGCAGCGGCCGGCCGAGGTCGGCCTCCCGGCGGGTGACGAGGTCGAGCACGGAGGACCAGACCGCCGAGGTGCGCAGCGAGGTCTCGACACTGCCCCGGCGCCCGCGTCGGTGCTCCTCGGCCACGGCTGGCTCCTTCGGTCGGTCGGCGGGCGGTGCGTCGGCTGTCGGCAGGACGCCTGTGGGCAGGACGCCTGTCGGTGCGTCGGCCGTCGGCCCGACGGCTGCACGGTCGGCTCCACCCTAGTGCCCCGAGCTGCCCGGGCTGGAGTGCCACAGCTTCCGTGGCGGGCTGAGGTCCTCGGGCACCACGCCCCCGGCGGCGAGACGCCGGCTGCCCTGCACGTCGCCACCGGCCGGCTTGATGTCGGCGTAGGGCGACTGCCGGAACCCCGAGGCGTGCACCAGCACCCGGCGACCACCCCCCTCGTCCTGCGCTGCCAGCTCGTGCTGCTCGTACTGGTGCAGGGCATCGGCCTCGTCGGCGTCGATGGCGGCCAGGACGGCGTCGAGCCCACCGGTGGCCCAGGCCTCCCAGAGCCGGGACAGCTCCCAGGCTCCGGTCGCCCGGATGGAGATGCCCCGCGCCCCGGTGCGGCGCACGACCCCGCGGACCAGCAGCATCCACGAGTGGAACACCACCTCGGCGTAGGGACCCTGGACGTCCTCGAAGAAGGTGGCGTCGACCGGGCCGGTGGAGTCGTCGAGGGTCAGGAAGACCACCCGGCGGCCGGAGCGCACCGGCGGGGTCTGGGTGGCCACCTTGACCCCGGCCACCCACACCGTGGAGCGGCTGCGGGTGGCGAGCAGGTCGCGGCTGCGGGTGGTCCCGAGGGCGCGCAGCATCGGCTCGTAGAAGGAGACGACGTGGCCGCTGGCGTCGAGGCCGAGGATGTCGAGCTCGGCCCGGACCCGCTCAGGCCCGGTCATCTCGGGCAGGCCGGTGCCGGCGGTGAGCTCGGGGCTGTCGCCGAGGTCGAGGGTGAGCTGGGCCGGCTGCTCCGCCGCGGCCGTGACCGGCAGGGCCGCCTGCGACTGCCTCGACGCGAGCCCGCGCACGTCGACGCCGGGGGCCGGGCCACCCTCGTTCGCCGGCGCGCTCTGGGGAGCCGCCCCCGCGGCATACCCGCTGGTCGTCGTCCTTCCCCTGCGCGGGGTGACCCGGCGGCTGGAGCTGGCCACCGAACGCGACCACCGGTCGAGCTCGGAGACGTGCAGCAGCAGGTCGCGGCGGGTCACCCGGCCGCGCCGGCCGAGGCCACCGGTGCCGGCGGTCATGCCGTAGAGGGAGTCGAAGCCGCCGGCGAGCACCAGCCGCTCGGCGACTGGGCGGGAGACGTGGGCGCGGTTCCAGAAGTCGGCGAGGCTGACGTAGGGCTGGCCGGCCACGATGCGCTCCACCTCGGCGTCGCTGATGCCCTTGACGTCGGCGAGCGACAGGCGGATGCCGTAGGCGCGGCCGTCCGGCAGGTCGGGGTGGACGGGTGCGCCGTGAGAGTGGCCGCAGGAGCGGTCGCGGCAGGTGTCGTCATCCAGGAGCCGTGGGGGCGGCTCGTCCCACAGGTCGACCTTCTCGACGTGGTACTCCCCCGTCGAGGCGTTGACGTCGAGGCCGAGGACCGCGATGCCGAGGCTGCGGGCGTCGTCGAGGATCAGCCGCTTGGGGTACATGCCCGGGTCGTGGGTGAGCACTCCGGAGAGGAAGGCCGCCGGGTGGTGGGTCTTCAGCCACGCCGAGTGGTAGGTCGGCAGCGCGAAGGCGGCGGCGTGGGCCTTGCAGAACCCGAACGAGGCGAACGACTTCAGCACCTCCCAGATGCGGTCGACGTCGGCCGGGGCGTAGCCGCGGGCCCTCGCCGCGGGCCGCCACCAGGCCTCGACCTCCTCCTGTCCCTTCGGGGTGCCCATGGCCCGGCGCACCTCGTCGGCCTGGGCGAGGGTGACGCCGGTGGTCTCGGCGACGATCTTGAGGACCTGCTCGTGGAAGACGACGACCCCGGCGGTCTCCTCCAGCGCCGGCACGAGCGTGGGGTGGAGGTACTCCACCGGCTTCCAGCCGTGCCGGGCCTCGAGGAACGGCGTGATCATGTCGGACTTGACCGGGCCGGGCCGGAACAGCGAGATGTCGATGACGAGGTCCTCGAAGCGCTCCGGGCCGAACTTGCCGATGAGCTCGCGCTGGCCGGGGCTCTCGATCTGGAAGCAGCCGAGGGTGTGGGCGGTGCGGACCAGCCGGAAGGTCGCCTCGTCGTCGAGGGGCACCTGCGCCTGGTCGTCGAGGTCGACCTCGACCCCTTCGACCCGGGCCACCTCCTTGACCGCGTGGGCCATCGCCGACTGCATGCGGATGCCGAGGACGTCGAGCTTGAGCAGGCCGAGGGTCTCGACGTCGTCCTTGTCGAACTGGCTCATCGGGAAGCCCAGCCAGCTGGCCTCGACCGGGGTGCGGTCGAGCAGGCCGCTGTTGGACAGCACCACCCCGCACGGGTGCAGCGCGATGTGCCGGGGCAGGCCGTCGAGCCGCTCGACGAGGTCGAAGAGCAGCTTCAGGCGGGGGCTGCCGAGGCCGCGGCTGCGCAGCTCGGGCAGGTCGGCGATGGCGTTGCGGGCGTCCCTGGCCCGGATGTGCGGGAACGCCTTGGCGATCTCGTCGACCTCCTGCGGCGGCAGGCCGAGGGCGGCACCGACGTCGCGCACCGCGTGGCGGACCTTGTAGGTGTCCATCATCGACACGCAGGTGACCCGGTCGCCGCCGAACCGGTCGAGGATGCGCTCGTAGACCTCGGTGCGCCGGGCCGACTCGACGTCGATGTCGATGTCGGGCAGCTCGGCCCGCAGCGGCGAGCAGAACCGCTCCATCAGCAGGTCGTAGCGAATGGGGTCGACCCCGCTGATGCCGAGGAGGTAGTTGACCAGGGACCCCGCCCCTGAGCCCCGGGCCGCCACCCGCACCCCCATCTCCTTGATGAGGTCGACGACGGCGGCGACGGTGAGGAAGTAGGTCGGGTAGCCGAGCTCGGCGACCACCTTCAGCTCCTCGGTCAGGCGGGTCTCGATGTCGTGGCGCTCCCGCTCGCCCACGTCGGGGTAGCGGGTCGACACGGCGGCCCGGCAGCGTTCCTCGAGCACCGACTGGGGGTCGGTGCCCGGCTCGATGCCGATGGCGAACGGCTCGGGCAGGTGGACGGCACCGATGCCGAGGTCACGCCGCGCGTCCTGGACGCACTCCAGCGCCGTGGCCATGGTGCGGGCGAGCAGCGCGTCGGCCCGGGCGGTGTCGCCGGTGACCTCCCGGGCGACGGCGTGCATCGCCGGGCTGCTGGCCAGGTGGGCGGCGTCGGTGACGCGGTCGAGGTGGCGGGTCTCGAGCACGACGAGGCGCCGGGCCGCGTCGAGCACGTCGACCACGGCGCTCTCCCCCGGGTCGACGTGGCGGACCGCCGCCGTCAGCACCGCGGGCACCCCGCACTCGTCGGCCAGGCCCAGCAGCCGGGCGGCGTGCCCGCGGGAGGCGGGGGTGCCCTCCGGACCGCCGTGACACACGACCTCGATGGCCAGCGCGTCGGGTGGCAGGACCCGCTGCCAGGCGGCCAGCAGCGCCCGGGCCCGGTCGGGTCGCCGGGCCAGCAGGGCCCGTCCCACGTCGGAGCTGGGGCCGAGCAGCACCACCAGCGGGCTCGGCTCGTCGCTGCCCGCGCCCACCGCCCAGCGGGCGGCGATGGTGCCCGGCGTCGACACCGGCTGGCCCCGCTCGCCGCGCAGGTGGGTGTCGGTGACCAGGCGGCACAGCGAGGCCCAACCTGCGCCTGCCGGCACCCCGGCCCCGCGGCCGCGGGCGAGCACCGTGACCCGGGGATGGCGAGGGTCGCGGTCGGCTCCCCCGCGCACCGGGGTGCGTGGCCGCTTCGGCTCGCGCCCGTATGCCGCGTCGTCGCTGCGTCGGCCCGAGTCACGGATCGCGCCGCGGGTGGTGGCCCCAGCTCCGCGACGAGGAGGTTGCTGCGGCGGGTCGGGCTCGACGGCGAGGTCCACGCCCAGGACCGGTGCGATGCCGGCGGCCGTGGCGGCCTGGACGAACCGGATCGCCCCGTAGAGGCCGTCGCGGTCGGTCAGCGCGAGGACGGGCTGGTCGTGCTGGGCTGCGCGCTCCACCAGCGCCGCCGGGGTCGCGGTGCCGTAACGCATCGAGAACCCCGAGGCGACGTGCAGGTGGGCGAAGTCACCGTTCACGCCCAGACCGTGGGGACGAGCACGTCGTGGTGCGAGGGCGTGACGGGCAGGCCCAGGCTCCGGCAGACCAGCCCGATGAAGGTCTCGGCCTGCCGGAGCAGGTCGTCGGCCTCCCGGGCGGTGACCGCAGCCCGCCCTGAATGGCCGGGGTGCGCGGTGGCGACCGCGAAGAACTCGGCCCACTCGGTCAGCTCGGGCGCGGCTGCCGGCACCAGGTCCCACAGGCTCTGCGGGCCACTGGCCCTGGCGCCCCGCGACCGGGCGGACACCAGGGCCGCAGCAGCCCGCATCGCCCCCAGGCGTGACTGGCGGTAGCGCTCGGCGACGTCGCGGCTGTGGCAGGCCTCGAGGAGGTCGGCCCGTGCCCGCTCGACGAGCTCGAGCGTCGAGGCTGCCGACGGAACGGCGGTGGAGGTGACGGAGAGGCTCATGGTGGTCGCTGCTTCCCCTCAGTCCGCGACGCGCAGCAGGCGCCACTGGCCGGGTGCCGGGTCGACGCCGAGGTCGTAGACCCCGGTGCCGGCCATCCGCCCAGCGCTGGCCTCGACACGCCACACCTGGCGCTCACGGGCACCGCCGAGGACGTCGAAGGCCGCACCAGTCGTGCCCGTCGTGCCAACCGCACCCGCCGTGCCAACCGCACCCGCCGCATTCCGATCGGGGCAGGCGGCGGCGTCGGAGGCGCCGGCTGCGCCTGAGCCCGTCGCCGCGACGGCTGCCGGGACGGCTGCCGGGACGCGGCGCTCGTC
This sequence comes from Pedococcus cremeus, assembly GCF_900111375.1. GTDB lineage: Bacteria > Actinomycetota > Actinomycetes > Actinomycetales > Dermatophilaceae > Pedococcus_A > Pedococcus_A cremeus. The sequence goes on along the minus strand of NZ_FOHB01000002.1, from coordinate 93,999 downwards.
GAGAGCGTCGCGCCACCACGGCCGGCGCTCCTTCCAGTGGTCGAGCACCTGGCGGACGACGTAGAGCCGGCCCCTCCAGAGGAAGGCAGCGGGTGCTCCCGGGCTTCCGGCTGAGGCCCCGTCTGGAGCGGCCTGCTCGCCCGCGGCCCGGACCTCGATGGGCTCTTCGTATCGGCGCACCACGGCAGACTCCTTCCAGGGTTCGATGGGGTGGGCCCTGGCCCTGCGGGGCGGGGTCGAGGCGCCTGTCGCAGGGCCAGAGCCGTACCGGTTTCCGGTGTCGGACCTCAGGTCGACAATGGGGACCTCACGGGACACCACTGCCGTCGAGAGTCCGGACCGGGATCCGGCTTGTTCGAACGTTTGTTCGAATGAAACGACTGTACACCGGGCCTCGGACAGGCCGTCAAGAGGAACGGCACAGGTCGTCCAGGAGGAACGGGCGCAACCGGTCAGCCCGCGCGGGAACCCACCATTGCCCCCTCCTGATCACTACGCTCACGCCATGGCAGAGGGCATTGCAGAGACCCAGGAAGGCCCGCTGGGGCATCCCGCCGTGCAGCGGGTCCTGGCCGCGCTGGCGGTCCATGACGTGCACCCCGAGGTGGTTGCCCTCCCAGACGCCGTCCGCACCGCTCCCGCTGCAGCCGCGGCCCTCGGCATCACCCCCGCGGAGATCGCGAACTCGCTGGTGTTTCGCGCCCACGACCCGGACGGCTCCATCACCCCGCTCCTTGTGCTCACCTCGGGCGCCCACCGTGTCGACGTCGCCAAGGTGGCCGACCTCACGGGTATCGCCACCATCGACCGCGCCGATGCCGAGTTCGTCCGCAACGCCACGGGGTTCGCCATCGGCGGCGTCGCACCCGTCGGGCACACCAGCCCCGTTCGTACTGTCGTCGACGTCTCACTCAGCCGCTACCCCTACGTGTGGGCCGCAGCCGGACACACCCACACGGTCTTCCGCACCACGTACGAGGAGCTGCTGCGCGTCACCGCCGGCCAGGCCATCGAAGTCGCCTGACCACACAGAGATGTCCGGTACACACGAACCGACCGCTTGGGTGACCGCTGCCGTCGCGCACGTGGATGCCGTGAGCACCGGCCAACCGCTGGACCGCTCCTTACGAGTGACGCTGAACTTCCATCCTGACCGAGTCGCCGGAGAGCTGCTGACCCTCGAGGCGATGGTGCGTGACGGGGTCTACCGCTCCCAGTTCGAGACCGGGACCAGCAACGGTGGCCTGACCGCCCATCCCGGCGGTAACCGCTGGCTGTGGGAGGAGCGCCTGTTCGGGGGCGCCTACAACGACGCGCCGGTGTCAGAACGGCCGAAGTACGGCGCCCTGAACCACCGGCGCCGCAGCCTCGGCGGCGCGCCGAGGTTCGGGTCCGCCCACCTGCGCCTTGCGGAGCACACGCTCGGCCGGACCACCTTCTGCTTCCCCGACTCCTTCATGGAACCCACGGACTTCGGCACGGCGCACCGGTTCGACCTGCTTCGCCTCGCGCACGAGTTCGATGCCGCGCAGGGTGACCCAGCGGCCGACGACGGCGACGGCGACCTGCTCGATGACTACATCGAGGCTCACGTCCACGGCACGGTCGACCTCGTCCACGACGTGGAGGCCCTCGTCCTGGACCCTTGCTACCGCGACACCCGCATCGAGGCCATCGCCGAGGAGCTCGGCGTACCCGTCGAGTGGCACGAGGGCCGCGTCCTGACCGTCCACGAGCTCGACCGGCACCATGGCTACCGGGGCCCGGCAGCCGTCGAGCTGGGCCACCAGGTCGCCGAGCAGGGCCGCCTCGACGCCCGGGTCATCGGCGACGCCGCGAGAACAGGGTCGTTCCACCCACAGACGGTCAAGCAGCTCTGGCACCTCGTGGCCCGCTTTGGCCGCCCACTGGACCAGAGCTGGCAGTGCCCGCACCCCGCTTCGCTCCGCGCTCCGGCCAGTCCCACCCAGCCCGCACCGGCACACCCTTCGCGCGAACTCGACCGCTGGCGCTCAGCCCCCTGCCGGTCAGGCGGTGAGCAGGTCCATCAGGTGACGTTCCAGGGCCGACTCGGGCCGCCGCGTCTTTGACCGGTGCTGGTCGAGCTCGGTCCAGTCGATCGGTGGGGGTGGGGTGCCGACGGCCTCGGGGTGGAGGTCGGGGTCGGGTGGGTCGTCGGGGAGTTGGGCCTCGGCGGTGACGAGGTCGGTCAGGGACAGGCCGGGTGGGAGGCCGGGGTACCAGCCGCGGCGCAGCTGGTGCCCGGTTTCGGGGTCGGGGTGCTCGGGGTGGTTCAGGTCGTCGCGCAGGTCGTGCGGGCGGGGGTGGGTGGTGAAGGTGCGGCCGTCGGGGGCGGTCCAGACCTGCAATAGTATCCGTGCGGGTGGGCGGTGACGTGGTCGGTGTCGGTGCGGGCGGCGGGGGTGTGGCAGCCGGGGAACCGGCAGCTCCCGTCCCGGGCCCGCACGCGGCGGCGGGTGGAGCCGCTGGGCCGGTACGCGGTCGGGTCCTGGGTGATCGACCCGTCCGGGTCGAGCCGGGCCAGGCGGAGGATGACGTCGGGGTCGGCCAACAGCTGGGCGATGACGTCGGGGGCCAGGGCTCCGTGGCGCGGGTCGTCGACCTGGCCGGGGATCACCCACGCCACCGTGTCGTGCCTCGCTGCACCATCTGAGGTTGTGCCCTCGGGGATCGTGCCCTCGGGGACCGGGCCGTCGGTGAGGGTGGCGGTGACGGGGTTGAGCTGACCCAGCGCCCCTCGGGTGCGGGTGGCTTGGTCAGGCGTCGGCAGGACCGGGATGAGGAGCTCGACCACGGTCTTGACCTCGGCGTTGCCGAGGACGAGGGCGGTCAGGGCGTCGGCGCGGCGGGAGTCGATGCTGGTGCCGGGGTTGGCCTTCGCATACGAGCCAGCGAGGGCGTCGACCGCGGCCGCCATCTGCTGGCTGACGTCGGTCGGCAGGTGCGCGGTCCAGACGGCCATGCCCGGCTGGTGCCGGTCCGGGCGGATCACCACCCGCCGCTGGTCACGGGCCTGCTTCGCGGCCCGGCACTGGCTGGCCGGGTCGAGGGTGCGGGCGATCCGGGCGGCCCGGCGGGCGAACGCCGAGCGGCTCATCCGCCGCACCTCGTCCGAGACCAGGGTGATCTCGCCGGTGACCTCATCGACGGTGGTCTCCAGCACGAGCGCTTCGAACCGGGCCCACAGGTCGGGGTCGACCGAGCGTGCCGCCTCGGCGACCGCGTCCGCGCGGGGCAGGTCGAGGTCGCCGTCCCACAACGCCTGGTGCGTCGACGCGGTCGTGCACACCAGCCGCCGGTCGGCCTCCAGCCGCCGCTGCACGGTCCGGGTCGAGCAATGCAGCCCCGGCGCGAGCATGGAGGCGACGAACCCGTGCAGCTCCGGCCCCGGGTGCGCCGGCACTCCGCCGCGCCGCTGGTCGTGGGCGCGCCGCTGCAGGTCCTCATCCAGGTGGGCGGCCAGGGTGTCCATCGCCACCGCCCGCCGCGCATCGAGGGCCGACCGGAGCCGGTCGCAGGCCAACACGTACCCCTCGGCGTCCCGGGCCGACAACGCCGCAACGTCCCGTTGCGAGAGGCGCGCCACCGCACCCAGCAGGTCAGGCAGGTCGGCGCACTCCACGGCAGCCGGGCTGAAGACCCCTGCTGTGGCTGACACCGTCCCGCTCATCGGTTCCCCCCGCTTCGAACGTATGTTCGAGTTTATCGCGAAGAGGTCCTGAATGGAAGGGTTTGAGCACCGTTGATCTGCTTGATAGCGAGGTCTGTGCCACTCGTTCGAGAACCTGCATCCGTCGCGGCACGTGAGGCAGTGCCTGCGCCTAGGTTGACCCCGTGGGGACGCGATACAAGGCCACTCTTGCCGCCGGCTTCGCGGTGGTGATGGCGGCGGGGTTGACATCCTTCGCGGCAGTGAGGTCGTGGGAATGCCAGGTGCCCGACGAGCAGGCCACGAGGGCAGCACCGCGTAGGGCCATTCCGGATGGCCCGCCGTCGAAGGGCGTGGTCATGACCGAGGCCTACTTCCGGAGAGCCCACGGGGCTGACCGGCTTCGTGACAGGCTGGTCCGCTGACGGCCCAGCTGCCCACGTCATTGCTTCGGTGACCGAAGCCGAGCCCACGGCCTCCCGCCAGCCGACCTCACAACCTCACGCCGTCGTGGCCCCCTGCATCGCTCCTTGGTGGATGCAGAGGACGTTGCCGTCGGGGTCGAGGAACCAGGCGGCCCGGTCACCGTCGATCTCGGCGATGTGGTTGACGGTCTTCAGACCGGGCAGGTCGTAGTCCTCGAAGGTGATGCCGCGCGACTCGAGCTCGGTCATCTCCTTCTCGACATCGGTGACCTGCCAGCTCATGGCCGTGCTCTTGGACTGGGTGCCGGCCTCGCGGGGCAGCAGCACCAGTGCGTCGCCGTGGGCCAGGCTGAACATCAGCTCCCCGGCACTGTTGGCCCCCTGGAACGGCAGACCGAGCCGGTCCGCGTAGAACTCCTTGGCGCGATCGGTGTCCGTGACCGGCAGCATCGTCGCGATCGTGCTCGTGGTGAGGGACATGGTGAGCACCTCCTTCGACGCCCACCAGCGTCCTCCCGTCCCGGTTGGCGGCGCCATCCCCCACCGTGACCAGCCCACGGGCACAATGAACGCCATGACGACGCCCCGACCGGTCGAGTGCTGGCTCACGGACATGGACGGCGTGCTCGTCCACGAGGAACGTGCCATCCCCGGGGCCAGTGACTTCATCAAGGCGCTGATCGCGACCGGTCGCCGCTTCCTGGTGCTGACGAACAACTCGATCTTCACCCCGCGTGACCTGCGAGCGCGCTTGCGCGCCAGTGGGATCGACGTGCCGGAGCAGTCGATCTGGACGTCGGCTCTCGCGACCGCGCAGTTCCTCGACGACCAGCGACCGGGCGGCTCCGCCTACGTCGTCGGAGAGGCCGGCCTCACGACCGCGCTGCACGACATCGGCTACACGCTCACCGAGCGGGACCCGGACTACGTCGTGCTCGGCGAGACCCGCACCTACTCCTTCGAAGCGATCACCACAGCGATCCGCTTGATCGAGAAAGGATCTCGCTTCATCGCGACCAACCCCGACCCATCGGGCCCGTCACCGGCCGGCACGCTGCCCGCGACCGGATCGGTCGCCGCGCTCATCACGACCGCGACCGGTGCGCAGCCCTACTTCATCGGCAAGCCGAACCCGCTCATGATGCGCAGCGCCCTCAACCGCATCGACGCCCACTCCGAGTCGACCGTGATGATCGGCGACCGCATGGAGACCGACATCATCAGCGGCCTCGAGGCCGGCCTGCGCACCCTCCTCGTGCTGACCGGTTCCACCCGTCCCGACCAGGTGCACCGGTTCCCCTACCAGCCGACGCGGGTCCTCGACTCGATCGCCGACGTGGTCCCGCTCGTGGAACAGCTCCAGCCCGTGCCCTGAGGCCCTTCGGGCCCAGCCGGTATGCCGCGGGCCCGCCTCGCGCGCTCAGCCGGCGCTCCGCGCGCCTAACGCGCTCAGCCGGCGTTCTCGACGCTGGCCACCGGCAGGTCGAGGTTGCCGTAGACCTCGAGAGTCGCCGTCGACCGGTTCATGGTGATGAAGTGCAGGCCCGGAGCACCCTCGGCCAGCATGCGCTCGGCGAGCTCGGTGGCAACCTGCACTCCCACCTCGCGAATCGCCTGCGGGTCGTCGGCGACCGCCTCGAGCCGGCTGACGACGGCCGGCGGCAGCGGGGTGCCCATGAGCTCGGACATGCGGGCGATCTGCTTGAAGTTGGTCACCGGCATCAGGCCCGGCGTGATCGGCAGGTCGCAGCGCGCGGCGACGGCGTCGCGCAGGCGCAGGTAGGAGTCGGCGTCGAAGACCATCTGCGTCACCGCGAAGGACGCACCCGCCGCGTGCTTGCGGACGAGGACCTCGACGTCGTGCTCGAGGTTCGGCGACTCGGGGTGCACGTCGGGGAAGGCGGCCACACCGACGGTGAAGTCCCCGAGGCCGCGGACGAGCCGCACGAGGTCCTCGGCGTGGTCGAGCCCCTCGGGATGGGCGACCCACGGGCCGCGCACGTTGCCCGGGGGGTCACCCCGCAGGGCGAGGATGCTGCGGACTCCGGCCGCGGCATACTGCCCCACCACCTGGCGCAGCTGCGCCACCGAGGCGTTCACGCAGGTGAGGTGCGCCAGCGGCGTCAGCGTCGTCTCCCGGGCGATGCGCTCGGTGACGCGCACCGTGCGGTCCTGGGTGGTGCCCCCGGCTCCGTAGGTGACGGAGACGAAGTCGGGGCGCACCCGCTCGAGCCGGCGGATGGCCTCCCACAGCACCGCCTCGGACGCGTCGTCCTTCGGCGGGAAGAACTCGAAGCTGATCGACGGCCGCTGGGCAGCGAGCATCCGCGGGATCGACCGGGTGATGTTCTCCGGTCGACGCAGCCGGGAGGGCTGTCCGAGTGCCATGCGGCGAGCGTAGTTGAGTTGGCCGCACGTTAGGCTCAGGTCAACACATCCTGAGACCCGCCGGGCCGCCACGGGACAGCACGGACCACCACCGACGGCCCACCGCCCGTGAGGAGATGCCGTGGGCAACCCGCTCGATGCCGCCGACCTGCGCAGCCGTGTGCAGGAGTGCGTCGACGCCGAGCTGGCCTCGCAGTCGGCGGTGCTCGCCGAGGTCGGGCCCGACACGGAGCAGCTGCTGGCCGCCGTGCGCGCGCTGCTCTCCGGCGGGAAGCGGCTGCGCGCCGCCTTCCTGTACTGGGGCTACCGGGCCGCGGGCCAGCCCGACTCCCCCGGACTGATCCGCCTCGCCACCGCCATGGAGTTCTTCCAGGCCGCCGCCCTCATCCACGACGACGTCATGGACGACAGCGACACCCGCCGCGGCCTCCCCGCCGCCCACCGGGCGCTGGCTGCGCGACACAACGACGAGGACTGGTCCGGGGACGCCGACCGCTTCGGCGTGGCCGGCGCCATCCTGGCCGGCAACCTCTGCCTCAACTGGACCGAGGAGCTGTTCTCCACCTCCGGCCTGCCCGCCGAGCACCTCGCCCGCGGCCGGGCCGTCTTCGACCGCATGCGCACGCAGCTCATGGGCGGCCAGTTCCTCGACGTGGTCGAGTCGGCGCGCTCGTGGGACGGCCTCACCACCGCGGAGCGGGTCGAGCGCGCCAGCCGCGTCATCCGCTACAAGAGCGCGAAGTACACCATCGAGCACCCGCTCCTCATCGGTGCCACCGCCGGCGGGGCGAGCGAGCCCGACCTCGTCGCCCTCTCCCGCTACGGCCTCGACCTCGGCCACGCCTTCCAGCTGCGCGACGACCTCCTGGGCGTCTTCGGCGACCCTGCGGCCACGGGGAAGCCGGCCGGCGACGACCTGCGCGAAGGCAAGCGCACCGTGCTCATCGCGCACACGCTCGAGGGTGCCGACGAGCGCGGCCGAGCGGTCATCGACGCCGGGCTCGGCCGCCCCGACCTCGACGCGCAGGGCGTGGAGGAGATGCGAGAGGTGATCGTCTCCTCCGGAGCCGTCGACGCGGTCGAGGCCGAGATCGCCGGGCTCGCCGACGCCGCACGGCTGGCGCTGAAGTCGACTGGGAACCTGGCCGGGGAGGCGCTCGACGTGCTCGACGCGCTCATCGACTTCTCGACGGCCCGCTCCGCCTGAGGCGAGACACCCGGTATGCCGCCACTGCGGCATACCGGGTCGGCCCACCGCGGGCGGTGGGCCGGACGGCATCGGGTCAGATGGCGGTCTCCATCGCCCGCCGGCGCACCTCGGTCTTGAACCCGGAGGCCAGCGCGTCGACCGGCGCACCCTGGACGGGCAGCGTGTCGTCGGGGGTGAACAGCCAGCGCAGGATCTCCTCGTCGTCCATCCCACCGTCGGTGAGCACGGTGAAGGTGCCCTTCAGGTGCGGCATCGCCTTCTCGTCGAGGAAGCGGGCGGGCACGTGCACCACGCGGCGCTCGCCGAGGCGGGCGGCGAGGAGCTCGCGGTCCTCGATCATCCGACGCACGGCCGACAGCGGCACGCCCAGCCGCTCGGCCACGTCGGGCACGGTCAGCCATTCGCCGACGAGCTCCTCGAGGGGGGTCTCGCTGGGCTCGGTCGCCGGTTCGGCGGGGGTGTTCAGGGCCTCGTCAGTCACGCGGAACAGCCTGCCAGCGAACGGCGGCAAATCAAATTACATCGATGTAAGTCGATATGAGTGCTCGAGATGTGGTGTACCTTCACACCAGCCACACTGACAACACAGATCTCACGCGACTGTATTGACCCCACGCGACTTCACTGACCACACGAGCCTCACCAGCCCGCCGAGACACAGGGGGCGACCGGTCCGACCAGCGGCTGGACGACCACGTCTCGCGGGGGGCGCGCTGAAAGGACTCCCCCATGTCTCCGGTCTTCGCCCACCTGCCGGCCACGTCGCCGGCGGCGCTGCCCCAGACGGCGATCGTCCAGAGGAGCAGGCCGGCCCCGCACGGCTGGACCACCCACGTCGTCCGCAGCGGTGACACGGTCGCCGACCTCGCCGTCCGCTACGGCACGACCAACGGCGTGATCGTGCAGAAGAACCACCTGCGCGCCGGTGGCGCCATGCTCCAGGTGGGTCAGCGCCTGACGGTGCCGCGCACCGCGAAGATGGCCGCCCAGGCAGCCGCCCGCGCCAAGGCGGCCCGCGTCGCGGCCGCGAAGAGGAGAGCCGCGGAGATCCGGCGCACCACCTACACCGTGCGCTCGGGTGACACGCTCAGCGGTATCGCCAGCAAGCGCCACGTCTCGCTCGCCTCACTGCTGAAGCGCAACAAGCTCAGGGCCAGCTCCACCATCTACGTCGGCCAGAAGCTGCGGCTCCCGGGCTCCGGTGGCGGCTCCTCCGCGTCCTCGGGCGCCCGCCGCACCGCCTCCCACACCTACGCCACCGCGCGGTACCGGGTGAAGTCGGGCGACACCCTCGGCGCCATCGCCCAGCGCGCGAAGATGCCGCTCGGCACCCTGCTCAAGCTCAACCACCTCTCGACGCGCAGCGTGATCCACCCCGGCCAGGTGCTCAAGGTCAAGGGCAAGAAGGCCGCCGCCCACAGGCCCGCTGCCACCGGTCGCTACAACGTGCGCTCCGGCGACACCCTGAGCGCCATCGCCGTGCGGCTCGGCACCACGCAGGCCGCGCTCGTCAAGCTCAACAGGCTGCGCAACCCGCACAGCCTGCAGGTGGGCCAGAAGCTGCGGGTCCCGGCCCGCGCCAAGGCCAAGCCCGCCTACAGCAGCAACACGTTCGCCGGACGCACGTACCCGAACGCGGTGGTGCGGGCGGCTGCGAGGAACCGCGACCACCTGGCCCGTGCCGCGGTCCCCAGCCGGGCCCAGACCCGCCAGATCATCGTCAGCACCGCCCGGCGCCACGGCGTCGACCCGCGCCTGGCCCTGGCCGTCAGCTGGCAGGAGTCGGGCTGGAACCAGCGCCAGGTGTCGGTGGCCAACGCGATCGGCGTCATGCAGGTGATCCCCTCCTCCGGCGAGTGGGCCTCCCAGATGGCCGGACGCCGGCTCAACCTGCTGCGCACCCAGGACAACGTCACCGCCGGTGTCGTGATCCTGCGCTCGCTCACCCGCTCGGCGAAGAACACCGACCAGGCCATCGCCGGCTACTACCAGGGGCTCTACTCCGTGCAGCACCACGGCATGTACGCCGACACCAAGCGCTACGTCGCCGCCGTCAAGGCCCACCGGGCCCGCATGTGAGCGGTCCGAGGTAACGATCCGGCCGCTGATCCCCGGCACGAACCGCCCCACCGGGGGGTGGCTGTCGGGGATCGGCCCCAAACCTCCGTAGACTCTCCGGGTGTCCTCTGGTGTGACCGAGTCCCTCGTCGGGCATGTGCTCGACGGGCGATACCGCGTCCTGTCGCACATCGCCGACGGCGGCATGGCGACGGTCTACCTCGCCCTCGACACCCGCCTCGACCGTGAGGTGGCGCTGAAAGTCATGCGTCCGGGCCTCGCCGCCGACGAGACCTTCGTCAGCCGGTTCCGCCGCGAGGCCCGCTCGGCCGCCCGGCTGTCCCACCCCAACGTGGTCGCCGTCTTCGACCAGGGCGAGGACGACGGCACCATCTTCCTGGCCATGGAGTACGTGCCCGGCCAGACCCTGCGCGAGGTCATGCAGGCCGAGGGCCCGCTCACGCCCCGCGCGGCTCTCGACTTCCTCGACCCCATGCTGCAGGCGCTCGCCTCCGCGCACCGGGCCGGCATCATCCACCGCGACGTCAAGCCCGAGAACGTCATCCTCCGCGAGGACGGCACCGTCAAGGTCGCCGACTTCGGCCTCGCCCGTGCCGTCACCACGCAGACCACCGCCGCGCAGACCGGCATGCTGCTCGGCACGGTCGCCTACCTCTCCCCCGAGCAGGTCGAGCGCGGCATCGCCGACGCCCGCAGCGACGTGTATGCCGCGGGCCTGATCCTGTTCGAGATGCTCACCGGTGAGAAGGCGTTCACCGGTGACACCCCCATCCACGTGGCCTACCAGCACGTGCACGGCTCGGTGCCCGTGCCGTCGTCGCGCGTGGCCGACGTGCCGCCGGAGCTCGACGCCCTCGTGGCGCACGCGACCTCCCGCGACCCCGACCAGCGGCCGGCTGACGCCGACGGCTTCCTCGCCGAGGTCCGCAACACCCGGCGCGCCCTCAGCCCCACCGAGCTCGACCACCGCCCCGAGGGCGCGGCGGCCGCGGCCGGGGGTGCCAGCACGGTCCCCGTCGCCCGCACCACCGCCCTCCCCCTCGGCGCGGGTGCAGCAGGTGCCGGTGCCGCCGACGCCGCGCACACCCAGGTGGTCAGCCGGTCCGATCGGGCCGACCAGCGCGCCGAGGAGCGGCGCGACCGCGGTCCTTGGCGGTGGGTCGTGGCCGCACTGGTACTGCTCGCCGCCGTCGCCGCCGGGCTGTGGTACTTCACGATGGGCCCGGGCTCGCCGACCGTCGTGCCCGTCGTCGCCGGCAAGACCTACGAGCAGGCGACGCGCGAGCTGACGGCCGCCCACCTGAACGCCAAGCGCGTCAACGCCTTCGACGAGAAGGTGGCCAAGGACACGGTGATCTCGGGCAACCCGGGGGCCGGGGCCGAGGTCGGCCGCAGCACCACCGTCACCCTCACGGTCTCCAAGGGCCCCGAGCGCTACACGGTGCCCGAGCTGGTCGGCAGCACCGAGACCGAGGCGAAGGCCCGGCTGGAGGAGAAGCGGCTGTCGCTGGGCAACACCAGCCAGGCCTTCGACGAGAAGGTCCCTGCCGGGCAGATCGTCTCCACCACCCCCAAGGCCGGCACCGCCCTCAAGCGCGGCGCCGCCGTCAACATCGTGGTGAGCAAGGGGCGGCAGCCCATCGAGGTCCAGGACTTCACCGGCAAGCCCGCCGACCAGGCCGTGGGCGCCCTCACCGACGCGGGGCTCCAGGTCGATGCGACCAAGCAGGAGTTCAGCACCGACGTGCCCAAGGGCAGCGTGATCTCCCAGTCACCTGCCACCGGCACCCTCTACCGGGGCGACAAGGTCACCCTGGTCGTGTCCAAGGGCCCCGAGATGGTCAAGGTGCCCGACGTGCAGGGCAAGCAGATCGACGAGGCCCAGAAGATCCTCGAGGCCGCCGGCTTCAAGGTCAAGGTCGACAGCTTCATGGGCGGCATCTTCGGCACCGTCCGCAGCCAGGACCCCGGCGCCAACGCCGATGCCCCCAAGGGCAGCACCGTTACCCTCGTCGTGGTCTGAGCCGAGCCGGTGCTCCCGCGATGACGGCTCGCCCTGCCGCGCGCTCCTCGGCCCGTTCGGCGCGCCTCGCCACGCTGCTGCTCATGGGCGTGACCGCGGTCTGGGGCTCCACCTTCTTCCTCATCCGCGACCTCGTGGTGCATGTGCCGTCGGCCGACTTCCTCGCCGTGCGGTTCGCCATCGCGGCCGTGGTCATGTTCGCGGTGTTCCGCCGCCAGACGCTTGCACTGTCGCGCGCCGACCTGCTGACCGGCATCGGACTCGGCGTGCTCTACGGGGCTGCCCAGCTGCTGCAGACCACCGGGCTGGAGCACACCGACGCCTCCGTCTCGGGCTTCGTCACCGGCACCTACGTCGTCCTGACCCCGGTGTTCGGCGCCCTGATCTTCCGCGACCGGATCGCGCCCTCCACGTGGGTGGCCGTCGGGCTCGCCACGGCCGGGCTCGCCGTGCTGTCGCTGCGCGGGCTGGCGGTCGGCTACGGAGAGGCGCTGACCCTGGCCTCCGCGGCGCTCTACGCGCTGCACATCATCGGCCTGGGCCGCTTCAGCAGGGCCCACACCGCCACCGGCCTGGCGACCGTGCAGGCGTTCGTGATCGCCCTGATGTGCTCCGTCGCCGCCGTGCCCGACGGCCTCACGCTGCCGTCTGACGGCGGCCAGTGGGCCTCGCTGCTCTACATGGCCCTGGTCGCGGGGGCTGTCGCCCTGTGGGCCCAGACCTGGGCGCAGTCACACCTTCCCGCCACGCGGGCGGCGATCGTCATGACCCTCGAACCGGTGTTCGCGGCGTTCTTCGCCGTGCTGGCGGGCGGCGAGCGGCTGACCGCACGGATGCTCGGCGGTGGCGCCCTGGTGCTGACGGCGATGTACGTCGTCGAGCTGCTCGGACGCCGCACACCGGAGACGACGGCGGAGCAGGACCCACCCGCCGAGCTGCTCCACCACGAGGTCTGAGCGCTACTGCGGTCCCTTGGCCAGCAGGGGCACCAGCTCGGTGACGGCCAGGTCGGTGCCGGCATCGTCGACGTCGAGGTGCCAGACGAGGCGCACGGCGGTGCCGGACACGGCATACAGGCGCACGCCGCGCTCGGCGGCCGCGGCGACGAAGTCGGCCGACGTCCAGCCGGCGACCGAGACGTCGAGGATGACGATGTTGGTCTCGACGCGGGTGGGGTCGATGCTGCCGGGCGCCGCCTCGGCGGCGGCCTCGGCGAACCGGCGCGCGCGGGCGTGGTCGTCGGCGAGCCGCTCGACGTGGTGGTCGAGGGCCCAGAGGCCGGCGGCGGCGAGGATGCCGACCTGGCGCATCCCACCGCCGAACCGCTTGCGCCAGATGCGGGCCTCTGCCATCTGCTCCGCCGAGCCGACGAGCACCGAGCCGACCGGCGCCCCGAGGCCCTTGCTGAGGCAGACGCTGACGGTGTCGAACAGCCGGCCGTAGGTCTCGAGGGCGACGCCGGTGGCCACGTGGGCGTTCCAGAGCCGCGCCCCGTCGAGGTGCAGGGCCACACCGCGCTCGCGGGTGCCGGACCGCAGGGCCTCGATCTGCTCGAGCGGCTGGACCGTGCCGCCGCCGAAGTTGTGGGTGTTCTCGACGACCACCAGGCGCGTGTTGACCTGGTAGGCACCGCCGTCGGGGATCATCAGCGCGAGCGGCTGCGCGGCGTCGAGCAGGCCATGCGGCCCCACCCAGGAGCGCGAGCTGATGCCCGAGAGCACTGCGGCAGCACCCATCTCGGCTCGCAGCACGTGGGCGAGCGAGTCGGCCACCAGCTCCTCCCCCGGCTTGACGTGCAGCCGGATGCCGAGCTGGTTGGCCATCGAGCCGGTGGGGGTGAACAGCCCGTCCTCGTGGCCGAGCAGCCCGGCGACGCGCTGCTCCAGCTCGCGGACCGTCGGGTCCTCGCCGAAGACGTCGTCACCGACCACGGCGGAGGCCATGGCCGCCCGCATGCCCTCGGTGGGGCGGGTCAGCGTGTCGGAGAGCAGGTCGACGGCAGGCGTGCTGATGGTGTCCCCCTGGGTGAGGTGGTGCGGCTCGGTGGTCTCGTCGTCAGTCGGTCTCGTCGTCAGTCGCGGGAGATCATCTCCGCGACCAGGAACGCCAGCTCCAGGCTCTGCTGGTGGTTCAGGCGCGGGTCGCAGACACTCTCGTAGCGCTTGTTGAGGTCCTCGTCGAGGATCTTCTCGCTGCCGCCGAGGCACTCGGTGACGTCGTTGCCGGTCAGCTCGACGTGGATGCCGCCGGGCACCGTGCCGAGGCCCTGGTGCACCTCGAAGAAGCCGCGGACCTCCTCGACGACGTCCTCGAAGTCGCGGGTCTTGTAGCCCGACGCCGACTCGAAGGTGTTGCCGTGCATCGGGTCGCAGATCCACGTCACCAGCGCGCCGGAGGCGGTGACCTTCTCGACCAGGTGCGGGAGCGCCTCGCGCACGGTCCCGGCACCCATGCGGGTGATGAAGGTCAGCCGGCCCGGCTCACGGTCGGGGTCGACCTTGTCGATCAGGCGCAGGACGTCGTCCGGGTGCGCCTTGTTCGACAGCTTCACGCCGATCGGGTTGCGCACCTTGGAGACGAAGTCGACGTGGGCACCGTCGAGGTCGCGGGTGCGCTCGCCGATCCAGATGAAGTGGCCCGAGGTGTCGTAGAGGTCACCGGTGCGGCTGTCGACGCGGGTCAGCGGGCGCTCGTAGTCGAGCAGCAGCGCCTCGTGCGCCGAGAAGAACTCGGTCGTCTTCATCGCCTCGAAGTCGGCGCCACAGGCCTGCATGAACTTCATGGCCTTGTCGATGTCGCGGGCCAGCCGCTCGTAGCGCGAGTTGGCGGCGTTGGCGACGAAGCCGCGGTTCCAGTCGTGCACGTGCCGCAGGTCGGCGAAGCCACCCGTGGTGAAGGCGCGCACGAGGTTCAGGGTCGCGCTGCTCGCGTGGTAGGCCCGCACCAGGCGCTGGGGGTCCGGCGTGCGGGCGGCCTCGGTGAACTCGTAGTCGTTGACCATGTCACCGCGGTAGGCCGGCAGGGTCACACCCTCACGGGTCTCGTTGCCGCTGCTGCGGGGCTTGGCGTACTGCCCCGCCATTCGACCGATCTTGACCACGGGCACCGACGCGCCGTACGTCAGCACGGCGGCCATCTGCAGGATCGTCTTCACCCGGTCGCGGATGTTGTCGGCCGTGGCGCTGGCGAAGGTCTCGGCGCAGTCACCGCCCTGGAGCACGAACGCGTCACCGCGTGCGGCCGCCGCCATCCGCGAGCGCAGCACGTCGCACTCACCGGCGAACACCAGTGGCGGATAGGTCGCCAGCGTCGCGATCGCGTCGGCAAGCTGCGCGGCGTCCGGCCAGTCCGGCTGCTGGGCAGCGGTGAGGTCGGCGCCGGCCGCGAGGCTGGCGAGGGCGTCGGAGGCGTGCGGGGTGCTCACGTGGTCAAGGATAGGTCTCCGCCGTCACCGCCCCTGCCGGGGCCCGTATGCCGGGACCGCACCGACGGCATCCCCGTCCCCCAGCGGTGGCCAGCCGTACGTCATCGTGCCGATCTCGCGCGGTCGACACGCACGCGACGGGCACGTCAGGCGGCGGAGGTCCACGGCACCATGGAGCGGGATCCTCGAGACGTGAACCGGTCACTCGTGGTGTGCAAGCTCCTGGGCCACCGGTGGCATGTGCAGAGGGGCACCGAAGGCGAGCGCTTCAAGCGCTGCGAGCGCTGCGGTTCGGTCACCGACGCCGAACGGCACCGCATGTACCCTGCCTAGCCTCGGCCGCCCTGGGACGCTCCCTTGCCGCTGACGGACCCGCTTGGGATGCTGCGCGTCGTGTCCAACCTTCCCACCACCCTCGCCGAGGACGTCTTCCACCAACCCCTGCGCGCCCAGCTCGAGGTGTTCCTCGACGAGCACCGCCAGGTGCTGCACGACTGCCTGGACGGGCTGACCGAGGAGCAGGCCCGGCGCTCCCTCGTGCCGTCGCGCACGACGCTGCTCGGCCTGGTCAAGCACGCCACCTTCGTCGAGAAGGTGTGGTTCGACGAGGGGGTCACCTGCCGCCCCCGCTCCGAGATCGGCATCCCGGACACGCCCGACGAGTCGTTCGTGCTCGATGACGGCGACACCATCGCCTCGGTGCAGCAGGCGCACCGCGAGGCGTGCGAGGCCTCGCGGCGCGCGACGGCCGACCTGGGGCTCGACGACCTGCTGCACGGCAACCGGCGCGGCCCGCTCCCGCTGCGCTGGGTCTACCTGCACATGCTCCGCGAGCTGGCCCAGCACGGCGGCCACGCCGACATCCTGCGCGAGCAGGTGCTCGCCGCGGCCAGGGACTGAGGCCGCCGGCTGGGCTCGCGCGAACGGCGTCAGGCGGTCGGCGTCTCCAGCCCGCGGGCGATGGCGAACCGGACGAGCTCGACCCGGTTGTGCAGCTGCAGCTTGCCGAGCGTGTTCTGCACGTGGTTCTGCACGGTGCGGTGCGAGATGAACAGCTCGGCGGCGATCTCCTTGTAGGACATGCCGGTCGCCACGAGCTTGAGCACCTCGGTCTCGCGGGCGGTCAGCTCCGGCACCTCCCGGCCGGCCTCCTGCGGCGGCTCGCTGGAGATGCGGCGGAACTCGCCCAGCACCAGCCCGGCCAGGCCCGGCGTGAACACCGCCTCGCCGCGCGCCGTGGCCCGCACCGCCTCGATGATCTCCGGGCTCGACGCCGACTTCACGAGGTAGCCGGTCGCCCCGGCCTTGACCGCGTCGAGCACGTCCTGGTGCTCGCCGCTGGCCGAGAGGATAAGCACCCGGGTCTCGAGCCCACCCACGGCCCGGCAGACCTCGTGGCCGGCCAGCCCGGGCAGGTTGAGGTCGAGCACCAGCACGTCGGGGCGGGTCGCCTTGGTCCGGTTGACCGCGCCCGGCCCGTCGCTGGCGGTCGCCACGACCGACAGACCCGCCTCGGTGAGGTCGCGCGCCACGGCGTCGCGCCACAGCGGGTGGTCGTCGGCCACCACCACCGTCACCGGTCGGTCGCCGCCGGCCACCCCGTCCACTGACTCGGTCATACCCGCTCTCCCCCGCTCGCCGGGTGCGGCGCGCGCTTGGGCGCCCGCATCCGCACCGTCACTCCCGATCCCTCGCGGACGACCCACTCCGCGTCGCCCCCACAATCGCGCAGCCGGCCGCGGATGCTCGACGACACGCCGAGCCGGCCGTCGGCGGCGGCCTCGTCGAGCCGGCCGGGCGGCATACCGGCGCCGTTGTCGCGGACCGTGAGCTCGACGGTGTCGCCCTCGTCCTCGACCAGCACCCACGCCTGCGCGCCCTCGCCGGCGTGCTGGCGCACGTTGTCGAGGGCCGCGCCCACTGCCGCCGCGAGCTCGGTGGCGGTCGGCGCCGGCACCAGCACCGCGTCGGCAGGGGCCACCACCTGCACGCGCTCGCCGGCGTGCCGCGACAGGAGCGCCCGCAGGTCGACCTCGCCGTCGGGCGGGAGCTGTTCGTCGGCCTCGGTGGCCGTCACCAGGGCGCGGAGACGGCGCTCCTGCTCGGCCGCCATGCCGCCGAGGTCGGCGGCCTCGCCGCCGAGCTGGCCGCCGCGCCGGTTGATGAAAGCCAAGGTCTGCAGCACGCCGTCGTGCACGGTGCGCGCCAGGCGCTCGCGCTCGCGCACCCGCGCCTCCAGCGCGAGGGCCGCCCGCAGCTTGGCATGCCCCTCGCGGGCGAGGTCCACGGCATACCCGATGAGGGTGCCGATGAGGAGGAGCAGCACGACGTTGTTGACCGTGTGGAAGGTCGGGTCCTGCACCTCGAGCAGGTCGACCACGCCGATGACGAGGGCGGCGAGGAAGCCGCCCTTGCGGCCGAGCAGCACCGCGGCCGAGACGACCGCCGCCGCCGGCCAGAACGTGGGCAGAGTGGGCGACCCGGCATGGATGACCGGCTCGCGGTCGACCACACGGGTCGCGAGGATGGCGCCGGCGGCCAGTGCCAGCTCGACCAGGACGAGGGTCAGCGTGCGACGACGGTGCACCACGAGGAACGCGGTCCAGGCCGCCAGCACGCCGAGCACCGCCCACGCCACCTCGGGGCGCACCATCTGCTCCTGCCGGCTCCACGCGGCATACACGGCGTAGGCGAGCGCGAGTGGGCGCAGGACGTCGATGCCCTTCCAGAACGCCTCGACGACACCCGGCTCGTCCGACCGTTCGTCCGACCGTTCGTCCGGCCGCTCGTCGGGCTGCCCGCGGTCGGTCACCGCCGGCTCAGCTGGCCGCGCGCTCGTCGGGCGGCACGTCGCGGCCGTCCGGCTGCTCGTCGCCATGCCCACCGTCGGGGGTGGTCTCGTCGATGTCGGCGGCCGCGTCGTCGACCTTCGGCTCGCGCCGGCGGAGCTTGCCCTCAGCGGCGTCGAGCGCCTCCTCGAGCTCCTTGACGGCGGCACCCGGGCGGGCGGCCTCCTGCAGCTCGCGGGCCTTGCTCTTGGCCGCGGCGAGGATGCGGTCCTTCATCGAGGTGGCGTACATGTCGACGTACTCCTGCCCCGAGAGCAGCATCAGCTCGTACATGATCTCGTCGGTGATCGAGCGCAGGACGAAACGGTCGTCCTCCATGCCCTCGTAGCGGGAGAAGTCCAGCGGCTTCCCGATCCGGATGCCGATGCGCATGATCTTCGGCACGACCTTGCCGGTGGGTTGGGCCTTGTCGGTGCCGATCATCGCCACCGGCAGCACGGGACAGCCCGCCTCGAGCGCCATCCGCGCGACGCCGGTGCGGCCACGGTAGAGACGGCCGTCAGGGGAACGGGTTCCCTCGGGGTAGATGCCGAGCACCTCGCCGCGGCGCAGCACCTTCAGGCCGGAGCGCAGCGCCGCCTCGCCCGCGCGGCCACCGCTGCGGTCGATGGGCAGCTGTCCGACGCCCTTGAAGAAGGCGGCCGTCATGCGGCCCTTCACGCCCCGGCCGGTGAAGTAGTCGGCCTTGGCCAGGAAGGTGACCCGTCGCTCGATCACCAGGGGCAGGAAGATCGAGTCCGAGAACGAGAGGTGGTTGCTCGCCAGGATCGCCGGGCCGTCCTCGGGGATGTTCTCCTCCCCCTCGACCCACGGTCGGAAGAGCAGCTTGAGGATCGGTCCGAGGACGACGGTCTTCAGAACCCAGTAGAACAACGTGGCACCTCCCTCCTGTGACGCGCTGAACTCTACGACACTATCGACGTCACCATGCCCCCGTGCGAGGATGCGCGCGACCGATCGCGCGCCGTGCCGGCGCCCGTCCCACAGGAGTCCGCGTGCCCGTCCTGCCCGGCGCAGAGCCCTATGCCCACGACGGCTCAGACGTGGGCGTCCTGCTGATCCACGGCTTCAGCGGAAACCCCCAGAGCATGCGCCCGTGGGGCGAGCACCTCGCCGAGGCGGGCTTCACGGTGCGGGTGCCCCGCCTGCCCGGTCACGGCACCACCTGGCAGGAGATGAACCGCACCCGCTGGCAGGACTGGTATGCCGTGGCAGACCGTGAGTTCCGTGAGCTCCGCGAGCGCTGCAGCCACGTCTTCGTCGGCGGCCTGTCGATGGGAGGCTCCCTCGCACTCGCCATCGCCGAGGAGCACGGACCGCGGGTGTCCGGGCTGGTGCTGGTCAACCCGGCGGTGAAGTTCAACGACTGGCGGCTGCGCCTCATCCCGGTCCTGAAGTACGTCATGCCGAGCGCGGCTCCCATCGGCAGCGACATCAAGAAGCCGGGCGTGACCGAGCTCGCCTACGAGCGGGCGGCGGTGCACGCCGCGCACTCGCAGTTCGTCGCGTGGCGCACCGTCGTGCGTGACCTGCCCGAGGTGACCCAGCCGGTGCTGCTGCTGCGCTCCACCGAGGACCACGTCGTCCCGGCGGCCAGCTCGGAGCTGATCCTGTCGCAGATCTCGAGCCAGGACGTCACCGAGATCCTGCTGCACGAGAGCTACCACGTGGCTACCCTCGACAATGACGCGCCGCGTATCTTCGAGGAGTCGGTGGCCTTCATCGAGCGGCTCAGCAGCGAACGGCTCAGCTCCTAGCCACCGCGGGGAGAGACGACGCCGGCGGCGGGTCAGGACGGAGAACCATGAGCGACAGGGACGTTGACGCCCAGTTCGCGGACATCATCGCGCACTGGGACGACGTGGCGCCCCTGCCGGACCGCGGCCCCGACGCGCCCCAGACCAACGAGCCGCCGGCCGACCTCGCCGGGCTCGACGACCTCGACGACCCGACCGCTGACCCGCCCGGGTCGGCGTCGGGACCCGACCGAGCCACCCCGCCTGCACGGCCCTTCGGCGTCAACCCGTCCCCGCTGCGCGGGACCCCCTCCCCGCTGGGCGACAGCATCCCGGTCTGGCGGGGGGCCACGACGAGCGCGGTGCCCGGCCGCACCGACGGCGGCACCGGTGCCCGTGACGGGAACGACGCGGGGGACGACGAGGACGAGCACTTCCACCCCGGCCCCACGGCGCCGCTGCCGCCGCAGGAGGACCTCCACTTCTGGGGCATCGTCGTCGGCCTCGTCGCCGGGCCGCTCCTGCTCCTGTGGCAGGTGATCTTCCACAGCGCCGACCTCAGCACCTGGTGGGTCCTCGGCTCGCTCGGCCTCACCGTCATGGGCTTCGTGCTGCTGGTGCTGCGCCAGCCCAAGAGCCGCGACGAGGACGACCACGACGACGGAGCCCGGGTCTAGCCGCTCCCGCCCGACCTCAACCGTTCGGCTGGCATCGCGCGCGACTTCGCCGTCGGTCGGGGGCTGCGCCACTAGTTTCCCGGGCCATGAGACCTCGGCTCGTCGCGCAGCAGTCGTCGTGGATGCGCGCCCGTGACCTGACGCCGCCCGAGTCCGTGACCGGACCTCCAGGAGCCGGACCCAGCGCCGCGTTGTACGGGCCGCCCGCCTCACCGGTCGTCCTCGCCCTCGCGTCAGCGATGGCGGCGGCGGGGGCACTGCAGGCCCTGAGGCACTTCGCCCTCGCCGGCTTCCTGATCTTCGGTGTGCTGTCGGCTGCCTGCGGGTACGCCTCCATCGTGCAGTGGCGCCAGTCCCGTGCCCCCAGCGTGCTGGTCGGGCCGGGCGGGGTCTGGCTGGCCGGCACCGACCGGGAGCCCGGACGCGCCATCGCCTGGCCCCAGGTTGCCGAGCTCGTCTTCTGCACCGTGACCGAACGGCGCGTGTTCGACCGGCAGTCCGGGGTGCGGGCGAGGCCGCAGCGGGCGCTCGCCGTCCGGCTGGCCGACCCGCCGCCCCTGTCGGAGCAGGACCGGCAGCAGGTGGAGCAGCTCTCGGCCGCGGCGCCCGCCCTGCGGGAGACCCTGCTGACGAGCCTGACGACCTTCCTCGCCCTGCCCTACCGACGCGTGGCTCGCTCGGCCGCCTCGCAGGCGCCGGTACTGGCGGAGGTCGTGCACCGGTACGCCCCGCACGTCGCGGTCGTCGAGGGGCCACCGGTCGAGCTCGACATGGCGTGGCGGCCCGGGTCGGACACCGCGCTCCCGCCGGGCCTGCTCGGCGAGGCCGTCCGCTCGCCCCTCCAGCGGCTCGGCGTGGTGGACCCCACCGACACCCGTCCCTGAACCGCGACCGTCAGACCGTCGGCGTCTCGAGGTCGACCCACACGGGGCGGTGGTCAGTGGCCGCCACCAGGTCGGCCTCCGGGAGGTCGACGTCGGCGTGCGGCAGCACCGCCACCTCCGGGGAGGCGAAGACCACGTCGAGCAGCCGGCGCGGGCTGCGGGCCGGGAAGGTCGGCGTGGTGGGTGAGACCAGCCGGAGCCCGGCGGCGAACAGCTGCCACGCCTTGCCGGTCTCACCCTCGTTGAGGTCCCCTGCCAGGACGACGGGTCCGCCGCCGGAGAGGCTCCGCAGGACCTGACCTGCGTGCCGCTCGCGCTCCGTGGCGTCGAGGCTCAGGTGCACGCTGGCCACGACCAGCGGTTGGTGACCCGGCGACGCGACGCGGGCGACGGCATACCCCCGGGTGCGCTGCAGGCGCGCCACCCGCAGGCGGTGGTGACGCGACTCGGCCACCTGGACGCGTAGCGACGTGAAGATCGTGGTGCCGCCGCTGCCGCGGTGCCGCCCCGACCAGTACAGGCCACACCGGGCCGCGAACGCCGCGACCCGGAACGACGAGAACAGCCGGCGCGGCACCTCCTGCAGGCACAGCACGTCGGGGTCGATCGCGCGGATGACGCGAGCCGCCGCGGCGGGGTCGTCCTTGAAGTCGCGCAGGTTGTAGGAGGCCACCCGGATGCTGCCCACGTCGCTCCCCCGCCTCAGCCCCGGACCACCGGGTCGGCAGCGACCCCGGGGTCCGCGCCCGCGCCGACCCCGGGGTCCGCGCCCGCGCCCACCCGGGCGAGGTCGGCGGCGCCGATGAGGCCCGCCTCGTTGCCGAGCTGCGCCGCGACGATGCCGGCCTCGGGCCGGTAGCCGCGACCGGTGAGGTGCTTGCGGAAGGTCTCGCGGGCCGGACCCAGGAGCAGGTCACCCGCCGCGCTCACGCCACCGCCGATGACGAACAGGCCTGGGTCGAAGGCGGCGGCGAGGTTGGCGATGCCGACACCGAGCCACGACCCGATCTCGGCGAGGAGCTCCACGGCGGTCTGGTCGCCCGCCTGCGCCGCCTCGGTGATGAGGGGGCCGGTGAGGTTGGCGGGGTCGCCGCCGACCCGGTCGAGCAGGTCACTGGCGATGGGGCTGTTGGCGGTCATGAGCGAGCGCGCCTCGCGCACAAGGGCGTTGCCGGAGGCGTACTGCTCCCAGCACCCCCGGTTGCCGCACTCGCAGCGCTGCCCGCCGGGCACGACCTGCATGTGGCCGAACTCGCCGGCGATGCCGAAGCGGCCGCGCACCACCTGCCCGTTCATGAGCAGCGCCCCGCCGATGCCGGTGCCGAGCGTCACCATCATCACGTGCGTCTCGCCGCGAGCGGCGCCGAAGCGCCACTCCGCCCAGGCGGCGGCGTTGGCGTCGTTGTCGACGAAGATCGGCACGGGCACCCGGCGCTGGAGCGCGTCACGCAGCGGCTCGTGCCGCCACGACAGGTGGGGGGCGAAGACCACGGTCGCCCGGTCCGCGGCGACGAAGCCCGCGGCCCCGATGCCCACCGCGACGACCGCGCCGGGCCCGACCACCTCGAGCAGCTCGTCGACGACCTCCACGATGGTGTTCTCGACGACACCGGGCTTCTTCGAGCGGTGCGGGGTGTCGCGCCGGGCGCGGTGCAGCACCGCGCCCTCGTTGTCGACGACTCCACCGGCGACCTTGGTGCCGCCGATGTCGATGCCGATGCTGAGGGCCGGCTGCTGCTCGGCCGTCACTCCGTGATCCCCCGTCGGGGGCCCTCGCCGATCCCCTCGGCCGCGATCGCCGCCGCTCCGATCAGGCCGGCGTCGTTGCCCAGCGTGGCCGGCACGATGTGGGCCATCGGCCGGTGGCCGCGGCCGGTGAGCTGCCGGGCGTATGCCGCGCGGATGGGCTCGAGCAGGAGGTCACCGGCCTCGGCGACCCCGCCGCCGATGACGATGAGCTCGGGGTCGAGGATCGCCGCCACGGAGGCCGCCCCCTCACCGATCCACGTGCCGAGGTCCGCGATGAGCTCCACCGCAGCCGGGTCGCCGCCCTGCGCCACCTCGGTGATGTCGCGTCCGCGCAGGTTCTTGGGGTCGCCTCCGCAGGCGTCCGCGAGCGCAGCGCCGTGCGGCGTGCCGGACGAGACCAGCTCCCTGGCCTCCCGCAGCAGGGCGTTGCCCGAGGCGTACTGCTCCCAGCAGCCCCGGTTCCCGCAGCCGCAGCGGATGCCGCCGGGCACCACGCGCATGTGGCCGAGCTCGCCGCCGACGCCGTACGCGCCGCGGAGCAGCTTGCTGTCGTTGACGATGCCGCCCCCGACGCCGGTGCCGATGGTGAGGAGCACCATGTCGTCGGCCTCGCGCGCCGCGCCGAAACGGAACTCGCCCCACGCCGCGGCGTTGGCGTCGTTCTCGATGGTGACCGGGTAGCGGACCAAGGCCTCCAGCCGCTGCTTCAGCGGCTCGTCGCGCCAGGCGAGGTTGGGTGCGAACAGCACGTGCGACCCGGTGCGGTTGACGAACCCGGCGCAGGCCACACCGACCCCGACGACCTCCTGGTCGGTGCCGCCCGCCAGCTCGGCGATGAGGGTCGCGGCGTCGTGGGCGATGCGGTCCGGGTCCTGGGCCGGGGTGTCACACCGCGTCTCGGCGAGGATGGTGCCCTCCGCCGAGACCAGTCCCGCCGCGATCTTGGTGCCGCCGATGTCGAGTCCGATGGTGGCCGTCACGGTGTTGTGCTCTCCTGCCTGGTTCGGGATGGGTCGGTCCTGCGGGGCGGGGCGCCCTGGTCGTCGTCATCCTCGTCATCGACGACGATGTCCTGCACCCGCTGTCCACGAGGTGGCGAGGGCTGCGGGGTCGGCGGCGGCTGGCCGAAGCGGTCGGCCGCGAGGTCCCGCAACGCGCCCGACAGGGCGGCCGCGACGTCGGCGAGCCGCTCGACCGTCTCCGGCCGCACGGTGCGCAGGAGGGCGATGCCCTGGCAGACCGGGCACAGCCGGCACGCCTGTGCCTCCCCCACCCGGGAGCTCACGCCGCAGTGCTCGCACCGGGCGGTGTCTCCGCCGGCGGCGTCCTCGTGGTCCGGTCGCCGATCGCGCCGTTGCCCGTCGGCCGGTCGTCCGTCGTCCGGTTGCCTGTCGTCCGGGCGCGCGCCGGCCGGCTCCGCGTCGGCGCGAGCGTCCGCGTCGGGACGGGCGTCGGCGTGCTGCGCGCGCAGGCCCTCCGCCCATCCGCCGAGCGCCTCGACGAGCCGGGCCGTCTCCTCGGCCACGGAGCCCACCGGCTCGCGCTCCTGTCGGCCGTGCTCAGCCACGGGGCCACACCTCCTCGTTCGGGACGAACCGCACCCGCAGCATGCCCTCACGGACTGAGGCACTCCGGACGTCGCATCGTTGCAGGGCTGCGGGCAGTGTCAACACCCGGCGGTGGTCGCCGACCGCCACCAGCAGCTCCTGGTCGCGCCGCTGGAGGGCGACGTCGGAAGCGGTGACCAGCGGCAGCGGCAGGGAGAGAGTGAAGCCGTCGGCGGCGCGGGTGACGGTCAGCCCACGGTGCGCCACCGGCTCGAGCAGGGTGGAGACCCCGGAGCCGTCGGGGTCCTGGGCCGCCGCCAGCTCGTCGAGCGAGTCGGGCCCGATCGGCTCCCGGGCGAGGTAGGGCGAGACCACGACGGGAAGCCCCGCGAAGGACTCGCGCACCTCGACCAGGCCGGCCTGCTGCGCCTCGTTCCACGCGCTGCGCCACGGGTCGGGCGGGGTGCCGTCGCCAGCGTCCCCGGCCGCGTCGGGGAAGACCCGGTTGACCACCACCGCGTCGACGACGAACCCGTACAGGCTGAGCGAGGTCCAGGTGCGCCGCGACTCCGCGATCACCACCCGCTCCGGGGTCAGCACCAGCCGCACCGAGGTGAGGTCGCTCGTGAGCAGCCGCTGCAGCTCGCGCAGGTGTCGGTGCCACCCGGTGACGACCTCCACCACGTCGGGGTCGGGCAGTGGGACACCGACCGCGGCCGCCGCCGCGGGACGCAGCGAGCGGATCAGGCCGCGCTGGCCCGGCAGCAGGCGGTCGAGGTGCCACGCGAGCGCCTCGGGCAGGGCGAGGAGCCGCAGCGTCTCGGCCGTGGGTGCGCAGTCGACCACCACGAGGTCCCAGTCGCCGGACTCGACCTGCGTCCGCAGCTCGAGCAGGGCGGCGACCTCCTCGGCCCCCGGCAGGGAGGTCAGCTCCTCGGCGACCACCGCCTCGATGCCGAGGGTGGCGAGCACCGACATCAGGTAGTCGTGCACCAGGCGCCAGCCGCCGTCGGCGGTGTGCTGGGCGCTGATCTGCAGGGCCGACAAGCCGGGCTCGACCTCGACCGGCACCGGTCGTCGGGGCCCCGTGCCGTGCGGCTCGGTCTGGCTGCCGCCGTGGTGGGCCAGGTCGACGTCGAGGGCGTCACCGAGCGAGTGGGCCGCGTCGGTCGACATGACGAGGGTCTTGATGCCGGCGCGTGCCGCACGCACGGCGGTGGCCGCGGCCGTGGTGGTCTTGCCCACCCCGCCCTTGCCGGTGAAGAGGATGACGCGCATGTGGTGGACCCTGGTGGTCGATGGGAGCCGGTGGCGACGAGCCTGGTACCCGGCGCCTCAGCCCTCGACGCGCTTCTTGAGCTCCTTCAGGGCGGTGTCGATGATGACCTTCTCCGCCTTGCGCTTGAGCATGCCGAGCATCGGGACCTTGACGTCGACCGCGAGCCGGTAGGTCACCGTGGTCAGCTCCTTGGCGGCAGCCGTCAGCGTGTAGGAGCCGTTCATCGCCTTGAGGACCGTGCCCTCGATGAGCTGCCACGAGAGCACGCCGGTGCCGTTCTTGCGGATGTCCCACTCGTAGTCGAGCACGTAGGTGTCCTTGATGACCCCGGCGTCGAGGGTGAACCGCACCTGGTCGGCCCAGCCGTCACCCTCCTCCGACAGCACGGTCACCTGCTTGACCTCGGCAGCCCAGTCCGGGTAGCTCTCGAAGTCGGCGATGACGTCGAGCACCTCGCCCGGCTTGGCGGCGATCTCGATGCTGGACTCTGTGCGGTCGGCCATGGCCGGAAGGCTACAGCGTGGCCTCCTCGAGGCGGTCCTTGAGTGCGTGGACCGCTCTCTTCCAGCGCAGCTGGTGACGACGGGCCACATCGGCAGGGGCCCCGCGACCGCGCGTGCCCCGCACATAGTGGTGCAGGATCACGCCGTCCCACCACGGCTCGATCCACACCTCCATCTCGCCGACGACCGCTCCGTCGACCGTCCAGCGCAGCCCCTTGACCCCCCGGTCGCGCACGAGGGTGCGCTGGAGGTGGGGCCACAGCCGCATCAACCGCTCCTCGTCGTCGAACCAGCCGCGCACGACGGCCGGAGCGACGCGCAGGTAGGTGTCGTCGACGATGTCGACGCGGGCGGCTGTCATGCCTGCAGGGTGCCACGCGGGGCAGCGGCCGGACCGGCCGAGGCTGGCGGGGGGTTGGCCCGGGACACGGGGACGTGGGCTCCCACCCGGACCCTACCGGTGGGTACAGTGCGGTGCAGGCCGCCACCACGTCGAAGGAGACCCAGTGCAGGACCACGTCGTCCCCCCTCTCGTCGAGCCCACGACCGAGGGGAGCCTCGCCGACCTGCCGGCCCGCAACGCGGCCCGCAACCCTCACCGTGTGGCCTTCTCCAAGAAGGCCGACGGCCGCTGGGTCGACGTGACGGCCGCACAGTTCCACGACGAGGTCCGGGCGGTGGCCAAGGGCCTGGTCGCCGCGGGGGTCCGCACCGGTGACCGGGTCGGCATCATGTGCAAGACCCGCTACGAGTGGACCGTCGTCGACTTCGCCGCCTGGACCGCGGGCGCCGTGCCCGTCCCCATCTACGAGACCTCCTCCGCCGAGCAGGTGCTCTGGATCCTCAAGGACTCCGGGGCCAGGGGAATCGTCGTCGAGACCCCTGCCCACGAGGCCACCATCGCAGAGGTGCGTGACGACCTCCCCGAGCTCGAGCACGTCTGGCAGGTCGACGCCGGCGGGATCCACGCACTGGCGCAGGCCGGTGCCGGCGTGGACGACGCCGCCCTCGAGGCGGCCCGCGAGGGCGTCGACCGCACCTCGGTCGCCACGATCATCTACACCTCGGGCACCACGGGCCGGCCCAAGGGCTGCCAGCTGACCCACGACAACTTCATGGCGCTGTCGGAGAACGCCGTTCGACGCCTCGAGCAGGTCGTGCGGCGCGAGGGCGCCTCAACCCTGCTGTTCCTCCCGCTGGCCCACGTGTTCGCGCGCTTCATCGAGGTGCTGTGCGTCGACGGCGAGGCCCGGATGGGCCACAGCGCCGACATCAAGAACCTGCTGACCGACTTCGCGAACTTCAAGCCGACCTTCATCCTGTCGGTGCCCCGCGTGTTCGAGAAGATCTACAACTCGGCGGAGCAGAAGGCGACCGCCGAGGGCAAGGGCAAGATCTTCGCCACCGCGGCCGACACCGCCATCGCGTGGTCGACCGCCCTCGACAACGGCGGCGCCGGGCTGGGCCTGCGGCTGCGGCACGCGGTCTTCGACCGGCTCGTCTACGGCAAGCTCCGCGCCGCCATGGGCGGCCAGGTGCTGTATGCCGTGTCCGGCGGCGCCCCGCTCGGCACCCGGCTCGGCCACTTCTTCCGTGGCATCGGGGTCACCGTGCTCGAGGGCTACGGGCTCACCGAGACCACCGCGCCCGCGACCGTGAACATCCCGGAGCGGGTGAAGATCGGCACGGTGGGCCCGCCGCTGCCCGGCGTCGGCATCCGCATCGCCGACGACGGCGAGGTGCTGATCCGGGGCAACAACGTCTTCGCCAGCTACCACAACAACGACGACGCGACCTCGGCCGCGATCCAGGACGGCTGGTTCCACACCGGCGACATCGGCGAGCTCGACGAGGACGGCTACCTGCGGATCACCGGCCGCAAGAAGGAGCTGCTCGTCACCGCCGGCGGCAAGAACGTCGCGCCCGCGGTCCTCGAGGACCGGCTCCGCGCCCACCCGCTGGTCTCGCAGTGCATCGTCGTGGGCGACCAGAAGCCGTTCATCGCGGCGCTGGTCACCCTCGACCCGGAGATGTACCCGGCGTGGGCGAAGAACAACGGCGTCGAGGGCGTCACGCTCGAGCAGGCGCGCACCAACGACGTGGTCCGCGCCGAGATCCAGCGCGCCGTCGACGACGCCAACAAGGCGGTCTCCAAGGCCGAGTCGATCCGCAAGTTCGCCATCCTCGAGGGCGACTTCACCGAGGAGAACGGCTACCTGACGCCGTCGATGAAGCTCAAGCGCAACATCGTGCTGAAGGACTTCCACGACGACGTCGAGGCCATCTACGCCTGACCGACGCGTCGAGGCCACCGGAGCGACCTCGCCTGCCGACCTCTACGGTCTAGCCATGCCCTCCCGCCCCTCGCAGAGCCGGGCCGCCGCCTTCGCGGTGGCCTGGCTCGCGTACTTCGTGGTCCTGCAGTGGAGCGTGGTGCGCTTCCGCGTGCCCATCGTGCTGGTGCTGACGGCGTGTGCGCTGGCGCTCGCCGCGTGGCAGTGGCGCCGCTCCACGGTCGAGCCCACCCCGCCGGCCGTCACCGGCATGCTGGCCGGCAGCGCGCTCGCCACCCTCGTGGTACCGCTGTTCTCCTACCTCGGTGACACCGCCCTCGCCGTCGCCACCACCGCGCTGGTGGTCGGCGCCCTGGCGGCCGGGGCCCTGCTGTGGTCGGGCCGGGCGCGGGCGGCCGTGCCGGCCCTCGTCGCGAGCGTGACCGCGTATGCCGTGGCCGGCGCCACCGCGGTCGTCGGCGACCCGGCGCCGAAGATCGACGTGTGGGTCACCCTGCAGCAGGCCAGCGACGCCCTGGCCCGCGGCGAGAACTTCTACGACATGACCTGGACCGGCTCCCCCGGCATCCAGGACGCCTTCACCTACCTGCCGTTCACCACCGTGCTGCTCGCCCCCGGCAGGTGGCTGGCCGGCGACGTGCGCTGGGCGCTGCTGGCGTGGACCCTCGTCGCGGCAGCCGGCGCGTGGGTGCTGGCCACCCGGCTCCCCCGCGGCCACGCGGCATACTCCTCGCTTCCCGGCCCGCGGTGGCGGGGCGCGGCGGTCGTCGCGCTGCTGCTCCTCGCGCCCGGGACGCTCACCCAGCTCGACCAGGCGTGGACCGAGCCGCTGCTGCTCGCCGGGCTGGTGTGGTGGGCCGTGCTGGTCGACCGGGGCACGAAGCGGTCGGCGTGGTGGGCGGTGGTCCCACTGGCCCTCGCCTGCGCGAGCAAGCAGCACCTCGCCGTGCTCCTGCCGGTGCTGCTCGTGTGGCGACCGTTCGGTGTGCGCCGGACGCTGGCGACCGGGGCGCTGACCGGCCTCTTCATCGCGCCGTGGTTCCTCGCCAGTCCGCCGGACTTCCTGCACGACACCGTGACCCTGCTCGTCTCGTTCCCGCCGCTGAAGTTCGCCAACACCCTCTACCTGCTCGCCCTCAACAGCTTCGGCGTCACGCTGCCCTTCTGGGTCACCGGGCTCGTGGTGCTCGGCACCCTCGGCGCCGTGGTCGCCGTCGTGTGGCGCCGGCAGCCGCCGCTGGCCGAGGTGCTGCGGTGGCTGGCCCTGGTGCTGCTCGTCGCCAACCTCGTGAACAAGCAGGCGTTCTACAACCAGTTCTGGCTCGCGGGCGCCCTGGTCGTCGTCTCGCTGGCGCTCGCGGCTCGGCCGGCGGTCAGGTCCGCGCCAGACTCCGCAGGTAGGACAGCCACCCACGCGTGAAGGCCGGCTCGGTGGTGCCGAGGACGGCGGTGAAGGCCTTGCGGGTGTTCTGCTCCGGGTCACCCGGCGGCGCCGACGCGCTCGGGCGGCTGGCGGCGTTGAGGTAGAACCGGACCAGCGCCTTCTCCCCGTGCTGGTCGACGATGCGGCAGACCGCCAGCCAGGCGGCGTTGTAGCTCGGGGCGATGGTGGAGGTCGACGGGTCGAAGTCGCGCTCCGTGGGCAGGGCCCGCGGGCCGTTCCTGTGCCGCACCCGCTCGAGCAGCGGCGCGGCGATGGTGGTGCGGGGCAGGTCGACCGCCCGGTAGCCGACGTAGTCGGCCAGGCCCTCCGAGAGCCACAGGGGCACCGGCCTGGTGGTCGAGGCGCGCACGGCCACGTGCGTCGTCTCGTGGCTGAGGACGACCTGCTGTCCGGTGGCCTGCAGCCGGGCGAACGCCTGCGGGTTCACCACGACCCGGTCCGACCCCGCCCGGCCGTCGCTGTCGAGGGCTCCGTCCGTGACGGCGGCCACCTGCTCGACGCTGCCGGTGGACTGGCCCAGCTGGTCGGCCATCTCGGCGGCGGTGGCGGGCACGACGACCACGAGCCTGGCGCCCCACGGGCGCGTCCAGACCTGCTCGACGGCCCGCACCGCACGGTCGCCGAGGCGCAGGTAGCTCTCGAGGTCGCGCACCTTCCCGCTGGCCACCACGAGCGTGCGCCGGCTGGAGACCACCTTCAGGTCGGGCAGGTCCCACAGCTGCGCCTGCGTGCCGCCGTCGGAGTCGTCGGCGAGCCTCCAGCCGTCGGGCCGGTGGACCACGGTCAGGTGCGTCTCGTAGGTGCGCGGCCGGCGGTCCCAGCCCCTGAGGGTGTAGCGGCCCTCGACGCGGGCCACCCACGCGTCGGGGCCGACCTCTGCGGCCCGGTCGGTGCCGAGGGCCGCGGCTGCCTCGGGGGTGCCGTAGGCGAAGGTGCCGAGCGGCAGGCGCACGAGGTTGTCGAACACCTGGAGCTGGCGCAGCCCGAAGCCGGACCCTGGGTCGTCGAGGGTGGCGGTGAAGCGGGCCCGGTCATGGGCGAGGACGGCCGCGGCGCGCTCGTCGAGCAGCTGCGTGAGCGCCTCGACGCGGGCGGCCTCCGGGTCGACCGACGGGGTGCCGGCCGCTGAGGTCGCGGTCGCGCTCGGGGACGCCGTGGTGCGCTCGCGCTCGACGACGGTCCCCGTGCACCCGGCAAGAACGCTCGCAGCCAGCGCGGTGACCGCCACGGCGGCGGCCACCCTGCTGCGGCAGCGGCCGCCCGTCGTCGTCACGCGGCCATCGTAGGCAGCGGGTGGGGGTCAGCCGACGGCGCGCACCCCGCTGTAGGGCTCGCGCCGCGCCCGCAGGCCGGCGGCCTCCTCGGGGCTCACGAGACCCGACGCGACGAACAGGGTCACCGCAGCGCGCTCCGAGGCGTCGAGCGGCAGGTCGGCGGCCGGCGGCTCCAGCAGGGCCGTCACCATGCAGTCACCGCAGTGGAGCTCGGGGACCGGGCAGGACGTGCAGTCGATGATCACCGTGATCACCCCTTCCTTGTGACTGCCCACCACCGTAGGGACGACCACCGACAACGGTGCCCGGCCCGTTGCCCGGCACAGTGCCCGACACATGCCCGACAACGGTCCCCGCCGGCGGTCGCGCACCGCTTCCGTCCCTCTCCGGAGCGGTCGTGGCGCGCCTGCGACGGGCTGTCGGCGCCGCGGCATACCGTCTGGCGCATGCAGATGGTCCAGGGCACGTTCGACGACCTCGGCACCCCGCTCTCGGGTGTCACGTTCGTCGTCGTCGACCTCGAGACCACCGGCGGCAGCCCCGCCGAGTCGTCGATCACCGAGATCGGCGCCGTCAAGGT
Organism: Pedococcus cremeus; assembly: GCF_900111375.1. Classification (GTDB taxonomy): domain Bacteria; phylum Actinomycetota; class Actinomycetes; order Actinomycetales; family Dermatophilaceae; genus Pedococcus_A; species Pedococcus_A cremeus. The sequence continues at coordinate 61,964 of NZ_FOHB01000002.1, read as the reverse complement.
GCGCGGCGGCGAGGTGCTCGGCGAGTTCCAGTCCCTGGTCAACCCCGGCGCCCCCATCCCGGCGTTCATCCAGGTGCTCACCGGCATCACCGACTCCATGGTCGCGACGGCCCCGCGCATCGAGACCGCCCTGCCCGCCTTCCTCGAGTTCGCCCGGGGCACGGTGCTGGTGGCGCACAACGCGGGCTTCGACATCTCCTTCCTCAAGGCGGCCGCCGCCCGCACCGGCAACCGCTGGCCCGGCTTCGAGGTGCTCGACACCGTGACCCTCGCCCGTCAGCTGGTGCCCCGCGACGAGGCCCGCAACCACAAGCTCTCGACGCTGGCAGCCCTCTTCGGCTCCCCCACCACGCCCGACCACCGGGCGCTGCACGACGCCCGCGCCACCGTCGACGTGCTGCACGCCCTCATCGGCCGGGTGGGCAACCTCGGCGTGCACACCCTCGAGGAGCTCGGCAGCTACACCTCGCGGGTGTCGCCGGCGACCCGTCGCAAGCGCTACCTCGCCCAGGACCTGCCCTCCGCGCCGGGCGTCTACCTGTTCAAGGACGGCAACGGCCGGGTGCTCTACGTCGGCACGTCGGTCAACATCCGCACCCGCGTGCGCAGCTACTTCACGGCCTCCGAGCAGCGCACCCGGATGGCCGAGATGGTCCGGCTCGCCGAGAGCGTCACGCCGGTGGTCTGCGCCACCACCCTCGAGGCCGAGGTGCGCGAGCTACGCCTCATCGCCGAGCACAAGCCGCGCTACAACCGCCGCTCCAAGGCCCCCGAGCGAGGGGTGTGGGTCAAGCTCACCGTCGAGTCGTTCCCGCGTCTGAGCATGGTGCGCGAGGTGCGCGCCGACGGGGCCCGCTACGTCGGGCCCTTCTCCAACCGGGCATCCGCCGAGGCGGCGATCGCCGCGGTGCACGAGGTCATCCCCCTGCGCCAGTGCGTGCAGCGGCTCTCCCCCACCAAGCCGGTCAGCGCGTGCGCCCTCGCCGACATGGGCCGCTGCGGAGCGCCGTGCACCGGCGCGCAGAGCGTGGAGGCGTATGCCGCGGTGGCGGCCCGCGCGGCGGCCGCCCTCGGCGGCGACAGCCGCGACGTCGTCACAGCCCTGCGGGGGCGCATGGTGGCGCTCGCCGAGCAGGAGAGGTTCGAGGACGCCGGCATGCTGCGCGACCGACTGCTGTCGCTGGTGCGCGGCATGGCGCGCACCCAGCGGATCGCCCCGCTGGCCTCCAGCGCCGAGATCGTCGCCGCCCGGCCCGCCGTCCTCGGCGGGTGGGAGCTCGTCTGCATCCGCCACGGCCGCCTGGCCGGCAGCAGCATCGCGCCTCGCGGCGCCGACCCGATGCCCTACGTCGAGGCCCTGCGCGCCAGTGCGGAGGCGGTCCGCCCGGCACCCTCACCGGCTCCCGCCGCCACGGCGGAGGAGTCGGAGAAGATCCTGCGCTGGCTGGAGACCCCCGGCGTGCGCCTCGTCGACCTCGAGGGGCAGTGGACCTGCCCCGTCGGCGGCGCGGGCGCGGCCCGGGCCCAGCTCGAGCCGCAGGCGGTCTCGCGACACGAGGCGGCCGGGTTCGTCGCCGCGTCCTGAGCACCCGCGCTCACCTCCCCACTACTGTGGGCCCCGTGATCTCCGCCATCGTCCTCATCAACGCTGAAGTCGACCGCATCCCCGAGGTGGCCCAGGCCATCGCCGAGCTCGACGGCGTGAGCGAGGTCTACTCGGTGGCCGGCGACGTCGACCTCATCGCCATGGTGCGGGTCCGAGCCCACGAGGACCTCGCCGACGTCATCGCCGACCGGCTCAACAAGGTCGACGGCGTGACCGGCACCTCGACCCACATCGCCTTCCGCACCTACTCCCGCCACGACCTCGAGGCAGCGTTCAGCCTCGGCCTGGACGACGCGTAGGGCCGCACCTGGTCCCCGGCCGATCGGGGGATCTGAGTAGAAAGCCTCATGCCGGGCAGACCCGGTGGCCCGACACTCCTGCCAGAGGGCGTGACGCCCGTGAGCCAGGAGGAACGTCGATGACACCCGCAGTCCCCTGCCCGTCCTGCGGGACCCCGCTTCCACCCGAGGGGTCCGATCAGTGCCCCACCTGTCACCTGCCCCTGCGGGGTCCGCTCGCCGGTCGGCTCTGGGAGGTCGACCAGAGGCTGGCAGACCTGACGCGTGAGCGCGAGCAGCTGCTGACGACGCTGCGCTCCCAGCGCCTCGGCGGGCCGGTCCTCTCAGCGCCTGCCCCGGCGCCGGTCGGCCACCCGGTCCGCACGGCGTCCCGCCCGCGGTGGAGCGGGCAGCAGGTGCTGCTCGGGGTGGGCGTGCTGCTGGTGCTCGTCGCCGCGCTCGTCTTCCTCGCGGTCGCCTGGGAGCTCATCGGGGTGGGCGGGCAGGTGCTGGCCATGGCGCTGCTCACCGGCCTGACGGCATACGGTTCGCTGCGGCTGTCACGGCAGGGGCTGCGCAGCAGCGCCGAGGCGCTCGCAGCGCTCACCGCCGGCCTGCTGCTGGTCGACGTGGCGGCGGCGCGGGCTCTCGGGCTGGCCGGGCTGGAGCAGGTCGACCTGCGGGGCTACACGGCCGTGACCGCCACGGGCGTCGCGGTGGTCCTCGCCGCACTGCACGCCCGCGACCGCCGCGTGGCGTTCTTCGGGGTCGGCGCGCTCGTGGCGGCCACCGCGGCCTGGGCGGCTGTCCTGGGTTGGGCCACCGAACCCCCCGCCCTGTTCGCCGCCGTCGCCCTGACCGGGGCCGCCGTCTTCGCAGCCGCGGCGGTGCGGCTGCCCTCGCGGCTCGGCGTGGTCCGCTCCGGCGCAGTGGTGCCCGCGGTCCTGTACCTCCTGCTCGGCCTCGTGGTCGCCGTCGCCGCCGCCTTCGACGACCTCTACCTCGACGGCCTGACCCGACCGGACGCCGAGGCGGTGCTGGTGCTGGCAGTCCTGTGCGGCGGTGGCTGGGCCCTCCTGCGCGAGGTCCTCAGCGCTCGTGACCGCGGGCTCGGCCGTGGCAGCGCAGCCGCTGCCTGGGTGGCCGCGCCCCTGTCGTGGGACTGGTGGCCTGTCACTGCGCTCGCCGCCGCCGTCGGCCTCGCCGGTCCCGCGGCCGTGACCGCGATCGGTGGGCAGGCCGGGCCCGCCACCACGGCCGCCGTCTCGGTGGTGGTGGCGACCGGGTTCGGGGTGGTCGCTGCACGGCCCGGCGCGGGGTGGTCGTGCACCCGGTGGGCGGTGCTGGCGATGGGCGGGCTCGCCCTGGCCGGGCTCGTCGCAGCGGCCGCGCACTGGAGCTCACAGACGGCAGCGACCGTCGCGGTGGCGGGGATCGCGGCGGCCGCGACCGTGCTCTCGGTGGTGCGAGTCGACGTCCGGCCGGTCGGCAGCGCCGTCGCCGCGCTCTCCGGCGCCACGAGCGTCGGGCTGGCGGCCCAGCTGCTGGGCGACGGGTGGCTGGTCGCCGCTCTGTCAGCGGTTGGGCTGGCCCTGGCCTCGCTCGCCGCCTGGCGTCGCGGTCGTCCGGAGGAGGTCTCCCTGGAGGTGGCAGCCGTGCTGACGGTGACCTCCGCCCAGGTCTGGGCACTCGGGGACGGCTGGGCGGGCACCCTCTCGCTGCTGCTCGCCCTCGAGGGAGCGGTCGCCGTCGCGTATGCCGTGCTGCTGCACCGCCGTCACGTCGTCGTGCTGGGTGCGCTGGCCTGGTCGGCTGCCGTGTGGGTGCTCGCCGCCGACTCCGGCGTCACGACGCCGGAGGCCTACTCCGTGCCCGCGGCCGCGTTCGCGCTCGCGGCGGGCCTGTGGCTGGGGTGGACGACGCCGGGTCTGTCGTCGTGGGTGACCCTCGGGCCCGCCGCGGCCATCGGGCTGCTGCCGTCGGCCCTGGCCTCCGTCGACGACGCGAGCCCGGTGCGGCCCCTGCTCACCCTGGTCGCCGCCTCCGCGGTGCTCGCCCTCGGGGTCGCCCTGCGCCAGCAGGCGCTCGTCGTGGTGGGTGCCGTCGCTGCCGTCGTGGTGGCGGTGAGCCAGGTCGCGCCGTATGCCGTCGGGCTCCCCCGCTGGCTCACGCTGGGGCTGACGGGCGCGCTGCTGCTCGCTCTGGGGGCGCGCTACGAACGGCGGCGCCGGGACGCCGTGCGGGTGGCGCACTGGCTGGCCCACCTGCACTGAGCCGCCCACTTGCACTGAGCGGCTGGGCGCAGGCTCAGAGGTCGTCGCGCTGGCTGGCCCGCGCCCAGGCGTCGAGGCGGCGCAGCGCCTCACCGGAGTCGAGGGCCTGCTCGGCGCGGTCCATCCCGCGCCGCACCCCCGCCAGGAAGTCGGCGTCGGTGGTGCCGGTGTCGGGCTCGGTGAGGGCCAGCGCGATGCCGGCGTTGAGCACCACGGCGTCGCGCACGGGCGACCGCTGGCCGGCGAACACCTCCCGCGCCACCCCGGCGTTGTGCGCGGCATCGGCGCCGCGCAGCGTCTCCAGGGGGTGCAGCTCGAGGCCGAGGCCGCGCGGGTCCAGCACGTGCTCGCGAACCTCGCCGTCGCGCACCCACCACACGTGGGACGTGGTGCTGATGGTGAGCTCGTCGAGCCCGTCGTCGCCCCGAAACACGGCGGCGTCCTTCTTGCGGCCGGCGAAGACCCCGGCCATCAGTGGGGCGAGGCGGGTGTCGGCGACGCCGACCGCGGCATACGTCGGTCGCGCCGGGTTGGTGAGCGGCCCGAGCAGGTTGAACGCGGTGCCGATGCCCAGGTCACGCCGCGCCTCGGCCGCATGGCGCATGGACGGGTGGAACGTCTGGGCGAAGCAGAAGGTGATGCCCGCGAGCTCGGCGACGCGGGCGACCTCGTCGGGGGTCAAGGTGAGGTTGACCCCGAGGGCCTCCAGCACGTCGGCGGATCCGGACGACGAGGACGCCGCCCGGTTTCCGTGCTTGACCACCTTGATGCCGCTCGCGGCGATGACGATCGACGCCATCGTCGAGATGTTGACCGTGTGGGCCCGGTCGCCGCCGGTGCCGACGATGTCGAGGCTCGGCTCGGCCACCGTGATCGGCCGTGCGTGGGCGATCATCACGTCCGCCAGCCCGCGCACCTCGTCGACACTCTCACCCTTGGCGCGCAGCGCCACCAGGAAACCCGCCTGCTGCACGGGCGAGGCCTCGCCGGACATGATCTGGTCCATGGCCCAGGCAGCGGCCTCGGTGCTGAGGTCGGTGCCTGCGAGCAGCGAGGTGAGCAGGTCCGGCCACGTGAAGGTGGCCGGCGCCGCTGAACCCATCGACGTCAGGCCGTGGCCGCGTGCCCGCGGCGCCCGAGCTCGGCGACCGCGGAGGCGAGGGCGATCGGGTCGAGCGGGTGAGGCACGGCGAGGTCGGCCTGCGACCAGGTGGCCAGCCACCCGTCCTGCGGGCGTCCTGTCAGCACGAGGATCGGGGGGCAGCTGTAGATCTCGTTCTTCAGCTGCCGGCACAGGCCCAGGCCACCGGTCGGGGCGGCCTCGCCGTCGAGCACCAGCACGTCGAAGTGTCCGTTCTCGACCGCCTCGATGACCGCGGCGGCGGTGGCGCACTCACGCCAGGAGGCGACCTCCACGTCGCGGGCCGGGCGGCGGCCGACGTTGACGCGCACGGCGTCGCGGGTGGTGACGTCGTCGCTGTAGAGCAGCACCGAGATCTGCCGGACGGCGGAACCGTCACGGGCCGTCGTCGAGGATGCGGACGAGGCTGCGGACGCGTGCGGAGCGGTCATGCGGTGAATCCTAGCGGGGGCCCGGGCCGGCCCCGGACGGCCTCCCCCAGGCGCTCCGGGACACCGTCCCGGCAGGCTCAGCATCACGTTCTCGTCACGTTCTCGGCGCCTTCCCCGCACATTCCCGGCGCAGGGGCGGCGACCAACGGGGGGTCGAGGGTGTGCCGCGATGCCGATGTGGCAATAATGGCGCACGTGGCGACAGCATCCGCAGTGCATTCAGGTACCCCCGGCCCCGTAGGGTCGATCCCCGGTCACGGTCCCGTGACCCGACCGAACATGGTGTCGGTCGGCACGATCGTGTGGCTCTCCAGCGAGCTGATGTTCTTCGCGGGCCTGTTCGCGATGTACTTCACGATCCGCGGTGTCTCGCACGACCTCTGGGCCGAGAAGACGACCATCCTCAACGTCCCGTTCGCCACCGTGAACACCTTGGTCCTCGTGATCTCCTCGGTGTGGTGCCAGCTCGGCGTGCACGCGGCCGAGCACGGCAAGGCCCACCGGGGCGACGCCAAGCTGTTCAACGTCAGCTCGTGGGGCATGCGCGAGTGGTACGTGCTCACCTACATCTTCGGCGCGATCTTCGTCTCCGGGCAGGTGCTCGAGTACTCCGAGCTGGTCCACGAGGGCGTCACGCTGGCCTCCGACGCCTACGGCTCGGTCTTCTACCTGACCACCGGCTTCCACGCGATGCACGTGACCGGCGGCCTGCTGGCCTTCCTGCTCATCATCGGCCGGACCTTCACCACCCGGACCTACAGCCACAACCAGGCTGCCGGCGCCGTCGTGACGTCGTACTACTGGCACTTCGTCGACGTCGTGTGGATTGCGCTGTTCGCCACGATCTACCTGCTGAAGTGACAGCCATCCGCCTCCCCTCCCTCCACCGAACTACTCGACGACCGCACACGCACAGGAGCGCACTGTGAACGCACTGGCCGCCCGCCGACGGCACCCGGCCGCCATCGCCCTCCTCATCCTGGTGGGCCTGCTGGTGACCGGTGCGGCGTATGCCGCCCTGGCGCCGAAGCCGGCCCAGGCCTCCACCGTGAGCGCCGACCAGGTCCAGCAGGGCAAGAAGCTCTTCCAGGCCAACTGCTCGACCTGCCACGGTCTGCAGGCGGAGGGCTCCAAGGACGGGCCCAGCCTGGCCGGTGTGGGCGCGGCCTCCGTCGACTTCCAGGTCGGCACCGGCCGCATGCCGATGACCCGCCCGGACGTGCAGGCCCCGCGCAAGGAGAAGGTCGTCTTCAGCGAGGAGGAGATCGCCGCGATGGGCGCCTACGTCGCCTCGCTGGCCCCCGGCCCGGCCGTCCCGGACCAGGAGTTCACCGACGGCTCGAAGGGTGACCCCGCCAAGGGCGGCGAGCTCTTCCGCGTCAACTGCGCCATGTGCCACAACGCCTCCGGCGCCGGCGGTGCCCTCACCCGAGGCAAGTACGCCCCCTCGCTGCACAACGTGTCGGGCAAGCACATCTACGAGGCGATGCTCACGGGCCCGCAGTCGATGCCCGTGTTCAACGACAACAACATCACCCCGGAGAGCAAGCGCGACATCGTCGCCTTCCTCCACTCGGTGGACAAGCAGCAGAACGTGGGCGGCATGGCGCTCGGCCGCCTCGGCCCGGTCTCCGAAGGCCTGTTCATCTGGGTGTTCGGCCTCGGCATCATGATCGGCTTCGCTGTCTGGCTCGGCCAGAAGTCAGCCTGACACCCACAGCACTCGACCACTGCGAACCGACAGGATCGACCACAGCAATGAACGAACACGGCACTGAGCACGGCGGCCAGGTGCAGCCGGGCACCGAGGGCTACGGCAGCTCCGCGGTCCGGCTCGACCAGGGGCACGTCCAGGGCACGGGCGGCCTGCCCGAGCGCTTCGAGGACCCCGGTTTCCCGCCGCACATCCACCGCGCCGCCGACCTCGACGAGGCCGCGGCCAAGCGGGCCGAGAAGCAGGTCGCCGCGCTGTTCGGGCTGTCGATCCTCGGCACGCTCGTCTTCATCGTCGCGTACTTCGCCATCCCGATGGACGCCTCGGCGTACATCCCGGGCATCGGTGACGCGAACCTGTCCAACGTGGTCCTCGGCGTCTCGCTCGCCTTCGGCCTGCTCGGCATCGGCGTCGGGGCGGTCCACTGGGCCAAGACCCTCATGCCCGACGAGGAGGTCGTCGAGGAGCGCCACCCGCTGCGGTCCTCCGACGAGGCGCGCAGCGGTTTCGTCAAGACCATGATGACCGGCGGCACCGAGGCGCAGCTCGCCCGTCGCCCGCTGATCAAGTACAGCCTCGGCGGCGCGCTCGGCCTCTTCGCCCTACCCGTCGTGCTCCAGGTGGTCGGCAGCCTCGGCCCGCTGCCCAAGGACGGGCTGTCCAAGACCATGTGGAAGAAGGGCGACCGCCTCGTGCGCGACCCCGAGCACACCCCCATCAGGGCCACCGACGTCACCATCGGCTCGGTGTTCCACGTGCTCCCCGAGTCCATCAAGGACTCCACGCACGTGCTCGAGGACAAGGCCAAGGCCGCCGTTCTCCTCATGCGGCTCGAGCCCGAGGCCATCAAGGTCGCCAAGGAGCGCGACTGGGGCCACGAGGGCATCGTCGCCTACTCCAAGATCTGCACGCACGTCGGCTGCCCCGTCGGCCTGTACGAGCAGCAGACCCACCACCTGCTGTGCCCGTGTCACCAGTCCACCTTCGACGTGACGCAGGACTGCAAGGTCATCTTCGGCCCGGCGAAGCGACCGCTGCCGCAGCTGAAGATCACTGTTGACGCCGAGGGTTACCTGGTGGCCGACGCCCCGTTCCGCGAGGCTGTTGGCCCGAGCTTCTGGGAGCGTGGATGAGCACCGCCGCACACAACGCATCGGGCGCAGAGCGCCTGCGCGCCAACGACCCTGAGCACGAGGCCCCCGTCGGCGGAGGCCTGAGGAAGGTCGGCGGCGTCGCCGGCTGGGTCGACGACCGCACCGGCGCAGCCAAGGGCGTCGGTTACCTCATGAAGAAGGTCTTCCCCGACCACTGGTCGTTCATGCTCGGGGAGGTGGCGATGTACTCGATGATCATCTGCCTCGTCACCGGCGCCTTCCTCACCTTCTGGTTCGTCCCCAGCGCCGGGCAGGTCGTCTACGACGGCTCCTACCTGCCGCTCAAGGGCGTCACCATGTCCGAGGCCTACCGCTCCACCCTGGACATCTCGTTCGACATCCGTGGCGGCCTGATCATCCGGCAGATCCACCACTGGGCGGCGCTGCTGTTCATCGTGGCGATCAACGTGCACATGATGCGCGTGTTCTTCACGGGCGCGTTCCGCAAGCCGCGTGAGCTCAACTGGGTGCTCGGCGCCCAGCTGTCGATGCTCGCGCTGGTCGAGGGCTTCGCCGGTTACTCGCTTCCGGACGACCTGCTGTCGGGCACCGGCCTGCGGGCCGCTGAGGGCTTCATGCGCTCGGTCCCGGTGGTGGGCAGCTACCTGTCCTACTTCGTCTTCAACGGGCCCTTCCCCGGCGAGTCGATCATCCCCCGCCTGTATGCCGTGCACGTGCTGCTGCTCCCGGCGATCCTCGTCGGCCTCTTCACCGCGCACATCGTGCTGGTCGCCGTGCAGAAGCACACCCAGTACCCCGGGCCCGGCCGTACCAACGACAACGTCGTCGGCTTCCCGGTGATGCCGGTGTATGCCGCGAAGGCCGGTGGGTTCTTCTTCATCGTCTTCGGTGTGGTCGCCCTGATGTCCGCCCTGGTGACGATCAACCCGATCTGGGCGTACGGCCCCTACGACCCGTCGCCGGTGACCGCCGGTTCCCAGCCTGACTGGTACATGGGCTTCGCCGACGGTGCCCTCCGTCTGCTCCCGGGCTTCCTGGAGTTCACGGCCTTCGGGTTCACGTTCAGCTTCAACGTCATGATCGGCGCCATCCTGCTGATCCCCATCATGTACGGCCTGATCACGCTCTACCCGTTCCTCGAGGAGTGGGTGACCGGTGACAAGCGCGAGCACCACCTGCTGGACCGTCCGCGCAACAACCCGACGCGCACCGGCATCGGCATGGCGGGCATCGCGTCCTACTGCGTGCTGATGTTCGCGGCCGGCAACGACATCATGGCGATCAAGCTCCACCTGTCGATCAACGACATCACCAACATGCTGCGCCTGCTCTTCTTCGTGGCCCCGCCGGTGGTCTTCTGGGTCACCAAGCGGATCTGCCTGAGCCTGCAGCGTCGTGACCGCGACCTGGTGCTCCACGGCCGCGAGACCGGACGCATCGTCCGCACCGCCGAGGGCCGTTTCTACGAGCAGCACGAGCCGCTCGACCCGTACACCCGTTGGCACCTGGTGCAGCACGAGCAGCACCGCCCGCTCGAGCTCGAGTCCGGTGTCGACGAGAACGGTGTGGCCGCTCCCAACGCCCGCAGCCAGCGCCTGCGCGCCAAGCTGTCGCGGTTCTACTTCAACGACCGGGTCGAGCCGGTGACCCCCGCCGAGCTGGAGGCCGCCCACCACGACGGCCATCACGTCGAGGCGATCGAGCACCAGGAGCCCGGTGGCGCGCCGCTCGTCGAGGTCGGCTCGGCCCCGGCCGGCGAGAACCCGGACACCACGGAGCAGCGCCCGGGTCACTGACCCGCCAGGTCCTCCGCAACAGAAGTGCCGCACCCCGTCGGGGTGCGGCACTTCTGTCATCCGCGCGCGGCCGCCTCGAGCAGGTCGGCAAGCCGCTGGGGTGCTCCCGGCGGGACCGGGTCGAGCTCGAGCACCTTGGTGCGGCTGCGCTCCCCCGTCACCAGGTGCACGTCGCGCGTCCTGGCGCCGAACGCCCGCGCCACCGCCGCCAGGACGGCGGCCGTGGCGGCGCCGTCGACCGCCCGCTGCGTCACGGCCACCACGAGGGCCGCAGAGGCGTCACCCGCGTCGCCGTAGCGGCCGCCCACCGCCGTGCGGGACGACCCGGGCCTGACCCTGACGGTGATGCGCACGCGGCCATCATGGCAGGCTGGGCCCGTGCACGAGATGAGCCGGCAGGAGTTCGAGGACGCCGTCGGCGACGCCCTCGACGCCGTGCCGGCGGAGCTCATGTCGCTGTTGGACAACGTGGTGTTCTTCGTCGAGGACGAGCCTGCGCCCGGTGACCCCGACCTGCTCGGCATCTACGAGGGCGTGCCCCTCACCGAGCGCGGGGACGCCTGGGCCATGGGCGCGCTCCCCGACCGCATCACGATCTACCGGGGCCCCCTGCTGCGGATGTGCGCCGACCGGGACGAGCTGCTCGACGAGATCGCCATCACCGTCGTCCACGAGATCGCCCACCACTTCGGCATCGACGACCACCGGCTCCACGAGCTCGGCTGGGCCTAGAGGCTCGGTGCCGGGGCGCTCCGAGAGCCCTCAGGACAGGGCGCTCTGAGCCTTCCAGCCGGCGAAGTCGTACATCCAGACGCCGATGCCCTCGTCCGGCTTGAAGCGGCGCGTCGACCCGGTGAAGTTCACGACGTCACCCACCTTGGAGTTGTCGAACATCCACTTGGCGTTCGCCGGCGCCATGTTGACGCAGCCGTGCGAGACGTTGGCCGAGCCCTGGGAGCCGACCGACCAGGGCGCCGAGTGGAGGTACTCCCCCGTCCAGGTCACCCGCAGGTTCCACTTGGTCTTGATCTTGTAGTAGTTCGGGTCGCCCTTGGGGATGCCGACCGTCGAGGAGTCCATGGTGACCTCCCCTTCCTTGCGGATGATCACCTTGGTGCCGTACCGCGTCTCGGTGAGCGGGCCGGGCTTGCCGGTGCTCACGGGGATCACCTTGATCACCTGGCCGCCGCGCCGCACGGTCATCGTGTGCGCCTTCATGTCGACGGTGCTGATCATCGACGAGCCGATGGTGAAGGAGGCCTGGTCGTCGTTGGCCACCCACTTGTCGGGGCCGGTCTGCACACCGGTGAGCGGTGCGTTGACGCTGACCTTGGTGCCGGGCCGCCAGTACTCGGCCGGCCTCCACATCAGCTGGCGGTTGTCCAGCCAGCCCCACGCGCCCTTGGTCTGGGGCACGGTCTTCACCGACACACGCTTCTCGACCTCGGCGCGCATCTGCTTGGTCGCGACGGCGGAGTCGAACTGGATGCTCACCGGCATACCGACGCCCACCGTCATGCCGGCGTTGAGGATGCCGTAGGTCGCGGTGACCTTCGGCTTGAGGGTGCGGAACGCGGAGGTCACCGTGGTCGGCGACCCGTCCGGGCCCTTCGCCTCCACCGAGACCGTGTATGCCGTGTCGGGCCTGAGCAGCTGCTTGGAGGCCCACCCGGTGTCGCCGTTCTTCGTGCCGGTGACCGTGGCGCCCTCGGCGTCCTTGACGGTCACGGAGGTGAGCGTGCCGCTCTTCGCGCTCACGGTGACCTTCTGCGACGGCAGCACCCCCGAGGCGGCGTTCGCGGGCGCGATGGCGACCTCGGCCGGGGTGCTGGACGGCGAAGGAGTGGCGCTCTCGGCCGCCTGGTGGTCGGCGGTCGACGAGGAGGTGCCTGCGGCCGTGGCGCCCGCTCCCGGGTTGCAGCCGGCAGCCGCCAGCACGGCACCCATCAACGCAACCGCTGCCGCGGCGCGGCTCCTGCCCCTCGTGAACACTCTTGCTCCTGACGTCGGTCGAGCCGGGACCGTGGCTCGTCGCGCCCCGGTCACCCCACCAGACGCCGGTAGAGCGCGGGCGGTTGAAGCTGGTCGGTCATCGTGACCGGCTCGCAACCTGAACTGTCCCCGGCCTGCGCCGTGACCGCTCCCCGGGTTCGGCGCCACTCGAGTGTAACCGCGCACGGGTCAGCGCCCTAAACGCGTGTCCACCGCGGCTCGGGGGACGACGACGCCCCGCCGGTCCGGTGACCGACGGGGCGTCCGTGCCGTTGGTGGCGGCAGCACGCTCCTCAGACCGCGCTGTCGCCCGTGAAGTACTCGAAGGTCCAGCCGATCAGCGCCACGGCGCCGAACACCGCGCCGATGATGAACAGCCACCATCCGACCGCCAGGCCCAGGAAGCAGAGCGAGGCAGCGGCAGCGAGCGGCAGCGGCCACCAGCTGTGCGGGCTGAAGAAGCCGTACTCACCCTCGGCCTCCGAGATGTGGGCGGCCGGGTCGTCCTCGGGGCGAGCCGGCAGCTTGCGCGCCGTGGCCCAGAGGTAGAACGCGATCATCCCGCCGAGGCCGGCCGCGAGCAGGAGGGCCACCGGACCGACCGGCTCGGCCCAGTCCGTGACGATGCCGTAGATGACCCCGACGGGGACGAAGAACGCCCCGACGATCATGAACAGCTTGTACTCGACCTTCACTGGTCAGCGCTCCTTGCCCGGGTCGACGATGCCGCCCCTGTCGTCTGCGGTGCCCTTCTCGCCCAGGTCAGCCGGCCCGAGGACCTTGGCCAGGGTGTCGGCGTCCGGCTGCGGACCGCTGATCGGCGCACCCTCGGGGTGGTGCAGGTCGAAGGCGGGACGCTCCGAGCGGATCCGCGGGATCGTGTCGAAGTTGTGCCGCGGCGGCGGGCAGCTGGTGGCCCACTCGAGCGAGGCGCCGTAGCCCCACGGGTCGTTGGTCTCGACCAGCGGAGCGGTCCGCCAGGTCTTCCACACGTTGTAGAGGAACGGCAGGGTCGAGGCGGCGAGGAGGAAGGCACCGGCGCTGGACACGCGGTTCTCCCAGGTGAAGCCGTCCTCCGGCAGGTAGTCGGCGTAGCGACGCGGCATACCGTCGACACCCAGGACGTGCTGGATGAGGAAGGTGGTGTGGAAGCCGATGAACAGCATCCAGAAGTGGATCTTGCCCAGCTTCTCGTCGAGCATGCGCCCGGTGAACTTCGGCCACCAGAAGTAGAAGCCGGCGAACATCGCGAACACCACGGTGCCGAACACCACGTAGTGGAAGTGCGCCACGACGAAGTAGGTGTCGGAGAGGTGGAAGTCCAGGGCCGGGCTGGACAGGATGATGCCCGTCAGGCCGCCGAAGAGGAAGGTGACGAGGAAGCCGAGCGTCCAGAGCATCGGCGTCTCGAAGGTCACCTTGCCGCCCCACATGGTGCCGATCCAGTTGAAGAACTTCACGCCGGTCGGCACGGCGATGAGCATCGTCATCACCGCGAAGAAGGGCAGGAGCACTTGTCCTGTCGCGTACATGTGGTGCGCCCAGACCGTCACGGAGAGGGCCGCGATGGAGATGGTCGCGAAGACGAGGGTCTTGTAGCCGAAGATCGGCTTGCGCGAGAACACCGGGAGGATCTCGGTCACGATGCCGAAGAACGGCAGCGCGATGATGTAGACCTCCGGGTGGCCGAAGAACCAGAACAGGTGCTGCCACAGCATCGGCCCGCCGTTGCTCGGGTCGAACACGTGCGCCCCGAACTTGCGGTCAGCGCCCAGCGCCAGCAGCGCGGCGGCCAGCACCGGGAAGGCCATCAGCACGAGGATCGAGGTCACCAGGATGTTCCAGGTGAAGATCGGCATCCGGAACATGGTCATGCCGGGCGCGCGCATGCAGATGATCGTGGTGATGAAGTTGACCGCGCCGAGGATCGTGCCGAAACCACCGAGCGCGAGGCCGAAGACCCACAGGTCGCCGCCGAGGCCGGGGCTGTAGGTGGCGTCGGACAGCGGCGCGTAGGCGAACCAGCCGAACGAGGCGGCACCCGACGGGGTCAGGAAGCCGGCGCCGGCGATGATGCCGCCGAACAGGTACAGCCAGTAGGCGAACATGTTCAGGCGCGGGAACGCGACGTCGGGGGCGCCGATCTGGATCGGCATGAGGGCGTTCGCGAAGCCGGCGAAGAGCGGCGTCGCGAACAGCAGCAGCATGATCGTGCCGTGCATGGTGAACAGCTGGTTGAACTGCTCGGGGTTGTCCACCACCTGCAGCCCGGGGCTGAAGAGCTCGGCGCGGATGATCAGCGCCATGATCCCACCGAGCATGAACCAGATGAAGGAGGTGATGAAGTAGAGGTTGCCGATGACCTTGTGGTCCGTCGTCGTCAGCCACTTCACCACGGTCGCCCCGGGGGCGACGCGGCGGCGGCTGACGGTCTCGGTCGTCCGCAGGTAGGTCGACTCGCTGGCCGCACTCATTGCTTGATTCCTGCTTCCTTCAGCTTGTCCGCGTCCTGCGGCATGATTCCGGAACGGTTGAGTCCGTTGTCGAGCTGGCCGGTGTTGCCACGGGCCTTCAGCTCGGAGATGTGCTGCTCGTACTGCGCCTGGTCAACGACCTTGACGTTGAACAGCATCTGCGAGTGGTAGGAGCCGCAGAGCTCGGCGCACTTGCCCTGGAAGGTGCCGGTCTCGGTCGGGACGACCTGGAACCGGTTGACCTTGCCGGGGATCATGTCGAGCTTCTGCAGGAAGGCCGGCACCCAGAAGGAGTGGATGACGTCGCGGGAGGTGAGCACGAACTCGGTCCGCTTGTTCACCGGCAGGTACATGGTCGGCAGGGTCTCCTCGACACCCGGCTTGCCCGTGAGCTGGGCGTGCGTGCCGGCCTCGTAGACCTGCTCGTTCACGTAGTTGAAGTCCCAGCTCCACTGCTTGCCGATGACGTTGACCACGACGTCGGGCTTCTTGGAGGTGTCGAGCAGGGCCGACTCGTCACGCTGCGTGTAGTAGAAGAACACCGCGACCATCAGCACCGGGACGACCGTGTAGAGGATCTCGACCGGCACGTTGTAGCGCAGCTGGACCGGCAGGGAGCCGTCGTCGTCGCGCCGGCGCCGGTAGGCCACGGCGCACCAGATGATCAGGCCCCACACGAGGACACCGACCGCCAGGGCGGCGATCCAGGAGCCGACCCAGAGGTTGGTCACCCGCTCGGCTCCCTGGGTGGCACCACGCGGCAGGAAGCCGTCGCTCGCCTGACCGGCGCAGCCGCTCAGGGCGAGTGCGGAGAGACCGGCGATGGCCGCCGTGAACCGGGCGCGCCGCCCTCGCGGACGCGGCACAGAGTCGTCGTGCGGACGCAACGGTGCACCTTCTTCTGGGGAGAGACCAAGCACGGGCAAACCCTACTCCAGCCCCGGCCGGGTGTCGGGTCAGGGTGGGACTAACGTCGAGGCGTGGCGAACACCATGGGCGAACGGGCCGTTCTCGACGCCGCGAGCACCCCTCTGCACCCCGTCGCGAGGGAGACGCTGCTCGCTGCGCTGGACGCAGGCTGGGCCGATCCCCGGCGCCTGTACGCCGAGGGTCGCGCCGCCCGTCGCCTGCTCGACCAGGCCACCGAGGTGATCGCCGCAGGGCTGGCCGCCCGCCCCTCCGAGGTGTCGTTCGCCCCCTCGGGGCCCGCCGCCGTCAGCCTCGCCGTGGACGGAGCCCTGCACAGCGGTCGTCGCCGGGGCGGGCGCCTGGTCGCCTCGGCCGTCGAGCACTCCGCCGTGCTGGCGCCCGGGCGGTACCGAGCCGCCGCGGCCGGCGACGACGACCTGCTGGCGGAGGTGCCGGTGGACCACGCCGGGCGGGTCGACCTCGACGCGTTCGGCGCGGCCCTGAGCGAGCCGGGCACCGTGGTCGCCGCCGTGCAGCACGCCAACGGCGAGGTCGGCACGCTCCAGCCACTGGGTGCCGTCCACGAGGCGTGCCGGGCCGCGGGGGTGCCCCTGGTGGTCGACGCGCAGGCGTCTCTCGGCCGCACGGCCTCCCCCACCGACTACGACGTCCTGGCCGGTGACGCCCAGTCGTGGGGCGGCCCCGGCGGCCTCGGCGTGCTGGCCGTGCCCGAGCGCACCCGGTGGTCGCTGCCGGGCCCGGCGGGCGAGCCCGGTTACGGCCGCAGCGGGCACGTGCCCTGGGTGCCGCTCGCGCTGGCCGCGGCGGAGGCGTGGCAGCAGACGCAGGCCACCTTCGAGGCGGAGGCATCCCAGGCGCGCGCCCTGGTCGACGCCATCCGCTCCGCCGCGGCGGGCGTGCCCGACGTGGAGGTGGTGGGCGACCCCCAACTCCGGCTCCCGCACGTGGTGACCTTCAGCGCGCTCTACGTCGACGGTGAGGCGCTCGTGCACGAGTTCGACCGGCGCGGGTTCGCCATCGCGTCGGGGTCGGCGTGCACCGCGAGCACCCTGGAGCCCAGCCACGTGCTGGCCGCGATGGGCGTGCTCACCCACGGCAACGTGCGCATCACCCTGCCCCTCGCCGCGGTCTCGCCCGGGCGCGCGCAGCACGTCGAGCGGTTCTGCGCCGCCCTCCCCGAGGTCGTCTCGACGGTGCGGGCCCAGCTGGGGGCCGAGCACCTGTGAGCCCCGAGTCACCAGAGCCGACCGAGCCGCCCGACCAGCCCGAGCCGCCCGTCGTCGACGCCCGCGGCCTGCGCTGCCCCCTGCCGGTGATCCGGCTCGCCCAGGCGGCCAAGGACCTGCCCGCGGGGGCGCTCGTCGAGGTCTGGGCGACCGACCCGGCGGCCCGGGCCGACGTGCCCGCCTGGTGCCGCATGCGGGGCCACGAGCTGGTGGCCACCACGGAGCTGGACCAGGGCACCGACGGTGCCCACACGGCATACCGGGTGCGCCTCGGAGGCTAGTGTCGGCTAGTCGCCCTCGTTGGCGCCGATGCGCACCTGGGGCACCGTGAGGGCCCGGTCGAGGCGGCGCAGGTACTCCTCGCGGGGCATCTCCTCGATGCCCAGGGTGCGCAGGTGGTCTGTGGCCCACTGGACGTCGATGAACCGGTCGGGGTGCCCGTCGGCGAAGAAGAAGCCGGTCAGCGCCACCAGCGCCGCCTTCGAGGCGTCGGTGACCGAGTGGAACATCGACTCCCCCGCGAACAGGCCGCCGACCGCCACGCCGTAGAGGCCCCCGACGAGCTCGTCGTTCTGCCACGTCTCGACGCTGTGCGCCCAGCCCATCCGGTGCAGGGTGCCGTAGGCCAGGCGGACCTCGTTGGTGATCCAGCGCCCCTCCCGGTGGGGGTCGGCGCAGCGCTCCACGACCTCGTCGAAGGCGTGGTCGACGCGGAACTCGAAGCGGCGGCACGACTTGCGCAGCGACCGGCTCACCGAGATGCGTCCCGGCAGCAGCACGCCGCGCGGGTCCGGCGACCACCAGCCCATGGGACGGGTACCGTCCTCGCCGAGGCCCATGGGGAAGACACCGCTGCGGTATGCCGCGAGCAGCGTCCCGGGCGCGAGGTCGCCCCCGACTCCCACGAGGTCCTCCCCCGGGTCGACCTCGCTGAGGTCGAAGTCCCAGGGGCTCGGGGCGGGTTCCTGTGGCGGCCAGGGCACCGTCAGCCGCCTACGGTGCGAGGCAGGTGATGTGGGGCTCGATCGCGTCGGCCGAGTCCTGGCCGTAGGCGTCGGCCAGCCGCCGCAGGAAGCGCGCCTTGCCGAGGGTGTACTCCTGCGTGCCGACCGTCTCGAGCACGTAGGTCGCGAGCATCGACCCGAGCTCGGCGGCGTGCTGGTGGCTCAGCTCCGCCGCGAGGCCGGTCAGGAACCCCGCCCGGAAGGCGTCACCGACCCCGGTCGGGTCGAGGCGACGGACCTCACGGGCGGCCTTGACCTCGACCGGCTCCTCGCCCCGGGTGGCGATGACCACGCCGTCCTTGCCCCGCGTGATGACCCGGGTCGTCACCCGCTCGGCGATGTCCTCGGGCGACCAACCGGTCTTCTGCGAGGTCAGCGCCGCCTCGTACTCGTTGGTGAGCAGGTAGTCGGCACCGTCGATGAGCTGGCGGATGGTCTCGCCGTCGGCGAAGGCGAGCTGCTGGGAGGGGTCCGCCGCGAACGGGATCCCGCGGGTGCGGCACTCCTGGGTGTGGCGCAGCATCGCCTCGGGGTCGTTGGCGCCGATGACGACGAGGTCGAGGCCGCCGACCCGGTTGGCCACCGGCTGCAGCTCGATCTGCCGGGCCTCCGACATGGCGCCCGCGTAGAAGGTCGCGATCTGGGCCATGTCGTCGTCGGTGGTGCAGACGAACCGTGCTGTGTGCTGCGACTCGGACACGTGCACCGACTCGCAGTCGACGCCGTGGCGCTCGAGCCAGCTGCGGTAGTCGGCGAAGTCCTCACCGACGGCGCCGACGAGCACCGGCCGCTGCCCCAGGTTGGCCATGCCGAACGCGATGTTGGCGGCGACTCCCCCGCGCCGGACCTGCAGGTCGTCGGCCAGGAAGGACAGCGAGACCTTGTCGAGCTGCTCGACCACCAGGGAGTCCGCGAAGCGGCCCCTGAAGGTCATCAGGTGGTCGGTGGCAATGGATCCGGTGATGGCGACGCGCACACCGGCAACCTACCGCCAAAGCCGCCGGATGCCGCGGTCGCCCGCAGGCTGACTCGGCGCCGCAACCGTCGTTACCGGGGAGTGTTACCTCGTGGTACCGGCGTGTCGGGACCGCGGTCCTGCCTACGGTCGATCCATGACCTCCCCCGAGAGCGCCGCCGACCGTCCCGACGCCTTCCCCACGCCCCGCGAGGGCCTCGACAACGGCAGCCTCAGCGAGCTGCGGATCGACGCCGGCGAGGTGCCGCTCGACGTGTCGCCCCCGCACCCGATGACCGGTGTCCACCACGACATCGAGGTGCCCGACGACGCGTCCTCCCTCCTCGAGGGCATGGAGGCCTACGGCGGCTGAGGCACGCGTGCCTGCTCTGCCGAGCACGGCCTCCCATGACGAAGGCCTCCCCCGCTGCTGCGGTGGGAGGCCTTCGTCGTCGGCCCTGCGGGCCCGTCGGTCGTCAGCTGAAGCTGTCGCCGCAGGCGCAGGAGCTGCCGGCGTTCGGGTTGTCGATCGTGAAGCCCTGCTTCTCGATGGTGTCGGCGAAGTCGATCGTCGCGCCCTCGAGGTACGGCGAGCTCATCCGGTCGACCACGACCTCGACGCCACCGAAGTCGCGCACGAGGTCACCGTCGAGGGTGCGCTCGTCGAAGTAGAGCTGGTAGATCAGGCCGGAGCATCCACCGGGCTGCACGCCCACGCGCAGGCGAAGGTCGTCACGGCCCTCCTGCTCGAGGAGCGACTTGACCTTGGCGGCGGCGACGTCGGTCAGGATGACGCCGTGGGCAGGAGCCTCGGTCGTGGCGTCCGCGGCGACCTGGGTCTGGTCCTGAACACTCATCGGGTTGCGTCCTTCATGTCGTCGATTCGTGGATCTGCGTGCGTGCAAACCCGCGTGGTGCGGGAAATGTTCCCCGCCGTCCCTAGCGTACGTCTTCTCACCGACGAGGCGACCACGTGGCCGCCACCCGAGCGGCGCGGTCGGCCAGCGTCCCCACCGGGTCGGCCACCGCCGCCTCCACCTCCTCGGGCGTCTCGGCCACGGCATACGTGCCCGACAGCCCCAGCGTCATGGACTCGCGGCGGCCCACCATGACCTGGCCGGCCACGACGACCGCCGGCGTCGCGGCCTCGAGCGCCGCCTGCGCCACGCCGGCCACGACCTTCCCCTGCAGGCTCTGCCAGTCGAAGGTGCCCTCTCCGGTGACGACGAGGTCGGCGGCCGCCACGACCTCGGCGAGTCCCACCGCGCGGATCACCTCCTCGACGCCGCTGATGCGGCGGGCGCCGAGCAGCAGCAACCCGTAGCCGAGCCCGCCCGCGGCGCCGGCACCGGGCTCCTTGTCGAGCCGGCGGGGCTGCCCGCTCAGCAGGTCGCGGCCCTCGGGCAGGGTGCGGCGCACCACCTCGGTGAACCGGCCTAGGGCCGCCTCGAGCGCCTGGGCCAGCTGCGGCGTGGCGCCCTTCTGCGGCGCGTAGACGGCGGAGGCGCCCTGGAGGCCCAGGAGTGGCGAGTCGACGTCGGTGGCCGCGAGCAGCTCGATGCCGGAGAACCGCTGGCGCAGCATCTCGAGGCCGTGCAGCGCCCCGTCAGGGAGGTCGGCGAGGGCCAACCCGCCGCGGGCGAGGGCGCTGGAGCTGCCCGCGCCGAGGCTGGCCAGCATGCCGGCCCCACCGTCGTTGGTGCCGCTGCCGCCCAGCCCCACGACGATGCGTTCGGCGCCCTCGCGCAGCGCGGCGTCGAGCAGCTGCCCGACGCCCCACGTGCTGGTGACGGCCGGGTTGCGCTCGTCGGCCTCCAGCAGGTGCAGGCCGGCGGCCTGCGCCGACTCGACGTATGCCGTGGGCACGCCGTCGTCGGCCTCCACCAGCAGCAGCGCGGCCGGCACCTCGCGTCCGAGCGGGTCGGCGGCCGTGGTCAGCACGGTCCGCGCCTCGGGCAGGGCGTTGGAGAGGACGTCGATGAAGCCGGGCCCACCGTCCGAGAGCGGCATGAGCGTCAGCAGGTCCTGCGGCGCCGACCTCCGCCAGCCCTCGGCCATGGCCTCCGCGGCCTGCATCGCCGTGAGGGTGCCGGTGAAGGAGTCCGGCGCGATGAGCACGTGCACGGGTCGGACTGTACTCGCGCCGGGGGTCGTGCTCGTCCGGGTCAGCGCCGCGTCTGCCGGGGTTGTCAGCGGCCGCCGCGCGACCCGGCACGCGAGCGGGCCGAGAAGGCCGCCGCTCCACCGGTGCCGTTGCCGGCCCCGTTGCTGGTGCGGGCGCCACCGGGCCGCTGGCCGCCGCCGGACTTCTGCCCGGACCCCGGGGTCGAGGTGCTGTAGGCCGTGGACGAGCCGCCGCCGGTGGCAGCGCCGTTGCGGCCACGGCCGGAGCGACCGCGGCTGCGGGCGACGTCCTGACCGGCGGAAGCCGACGTGCCGGCCCGGCGCGATCCGCCCTGCTGGCCCTGCTTGGGCTGCTGGCCCTGCTTCGGCCCGCGCGCCTGCCGGGGCTGCTTGGCCCGCTCGGGCTGGCCGGCCTGGGCGTCGAGGATGAGCCCGCCGGGGAAGGTGCGCTGGCCGGGGGCGACCTCTCGCAGCAGCGGGTGGGAGGCGTCCAGGCGCGTCGTGGTCGGCCGGATCCCGGCCTTGCGGGTCAGGTCGCGCACGTCGGCCACCTGGTCGGCGGTCATCAGCGTCACGACGGTGCCGGCGGCACCGGCGCGGGCCGTGCGGCCCGAGCGGTGCAGGTACGCCTTGTGCTCCACGGGCGGGTCCGCGTGGACCACCAGGCCCACGTCGTCGACGTGGATGCCGCGGGCGGCGATGTCGGTGGCGACGAGCGTGGTCGCGGCCCCGCCGTGGAAGGCGTCGAGGTTGCGCGTCCGGGCGCCCTGGCTCAGGTTGCCGTGCAGCTCGACGGCGGGCACGCCCGAGGCGTTCAGCTGCTTGGCCAGCTTCTTGGCGCCGTGCTTGGTGCGGGTGAAGACGACGGTGCGGCCCGGGGCGGCCGTGAGGTCGAGGAGCACCGGCAGGCGGTCGTCCTTGTGCACGTGGAAGACGTGGTGGGCCATGGTGTCCACCGGCGACTGGGCCGAGTCGGCCTCGTGCGTCACCGGGTTGCTGAGGAAACGCTTCACCAGCACGTTGACGCCCGCGTCGAGGGTGGCGGAGAACAGCATTCGCTGGCCGGTGCTCGGCGTCCGCTCCATGATGCGGCGCACGCCGGGCAGGAAGCCGAGGTCGGCCATGTGGTCGGCCTCATCGAGCACGGTGACCTCGATGCTGTCGAGGTTGACGTGTCCCTGCCCGATGAGGTCCTCGAGGCGTCCGGGGCAGGCCACGACGACGTCGACGCCGCGGCGCAGCGCGGTGACCTGCGGGTTCTGGCCGACTCCGCCGAAGACCGTCTGGCTGGTCAGCCCGAGGGGCCGGGCCAGCGGGGCCAGGGCGGTGTCGATCTGCAGGGCCAGCTCGCGGGTCGGGGCCAGCACGAGGGCGCGGGGGCGCTGCGGCCGGCGCTGCGTGCCGCTCGCTGCCAGCCGGGTCAACATCGGCAGGAGGAAGGCGTAGGTCTTGCCGGAGCCGGTGCGACCGCGGCCCAGCACGTCACGGCCCGCCATCGAGTCCGGCAGGGTGGCGGCCTGGATGGGTGTCGGCACGGTGATGCCGGAGGCGGCGAGCACCTTCGTCAGCGCAGCGGGCACGCCGAGGGCGTCGAAGGTGGAGGTGCCGGTGGAGGCAGGGGTGGTCACAGGGGTGGTCACAGGGGTGGTCAGAGGGGTGGTGTCAACAGACACAGGAGTACTCCTGACAGAGCCGGAGCTCGTCTTCGTGGGGTGCTCACCAACAGATGGTGGTGGTCGTTCTGCCCGGCGCGAACCATCAGCGGTCGCGGCGCATGAGCATCGACATGAGAAGGCGGTCCGAGGCAGAACGGGGCGGACCGCGCAGGAACCACCCTACCGCGCCGTAGCAGAGACTGCTTTCACCGGGCCGGGCTGCGCCAAGCCGGGCGAATGGCGCACACTGGACGGATGCCGTCCCGTCAGAACAGCGAACGCCGTCGCCCCGCAGCCAGCCCCTTCCGCTCCGAGGTCGTCGCCCCCACACCCGAGTGGGCAGTCGACGACCGGGTCACCCACGACAAGCACGGCCTCGGCCGCGTCGTGCGCATCGAGGGCGACCGGGTCAACGTGAAGTTCGGGTCCCAGACCATCAGCGTCGCCGCCTCCAGCCCCCGGCTGCACCCGCTTTAGCCGCCCTCCCCTGGGGGTTCCACCTCGCCGCGCGGGCACGAGCCGCGCGGGAGGTCGCGGGCGAATCCCCCGGGCGGCAGACCCACGCCCGTGGGTGTGACACGATTTCATCGTGAGCACCACCGCAGATGCCGCCCGCACCGGCGCCCCCCTCCCCCTTCTCGTCCTGGGCCAGGGTCGCGACCTCGCCACCGAGCGGGGTGTCGAGTGTCCCGGAGACCTCCCGGCGCCGTCGGAGCCCGGGCTGGTCGAGCGCGCCAAGGCAGCGCGGGCAGCCCTCGGCGAGAAGGTGTTCGTGCTCGGGCACCACTACCAGCGCGATGAGGTCATCGCCTTCGCCGACGTCACCGGCGACTCGTTCAAGCTCGCCAAGGAGGCGGCTGCGCGTCCCGACGCGCCGTGGATCGTCTTCTGCGGCGTGCACTTCATGGCCGAGTCGGCCGACATCCTCACCAGCGACGAGCAGACGGTGATCCTGCCCGACCTGGCGGCCGGCTGCTCGATGGCCGACATGGCGCAGATCCACCAGGTCGAGGACGCCTGGGACGACCTCGTCGAGGCGGGCGTCGCCGACGACACCATCCCGGTCACCTACATGAACTCCGCGGCTGCCATCAAGGCCTTCACCGGCCGTCACGGCGGCACGATCTGCACCTCGTCCAACGCGAAGAGCGCTCTGTCGTGGGCCTTCTCGCAGGCGGGCGACGGACGGGTGGAGGGTGGCACCGGCAAGGTGCTGTTCCTCCCCGACCAGCACCTCGGCCGCAACACCTGGGCTCGCGACCTCGGCGGCTCGCTCGAGGACTGCGTCGTCTTCGACCCGCACCGCCCGATGGGTGGCCTGACCCGCCAGCAGCTGCAGGACGCCCGCATGATCCTGTGGCGCGGCCACTGCTCCGTGCACGGCCGGTTCACCCTCGAGGCGGTCGAGCAGGCCCGGCGTGAGATCCCCGGGGTCAAGGTCATCGTCCACCCCGAGTGCCGCCACGAGGTCGTGGAGGCCGCCGACGAGGTCGGGTCGACCGAGAAGATCATCAAGACCGTCGCCGCCGCGCCCGACGGCACGAAGTGGGTCGTGGGCACGGAGCTCAACCTCGTCAAGCGGCTCGCGGCCGAGTTCCCGCGCCAGCAGATCGCCTTCCTCGAGAAGAACGTCTGCTACTGCTCGACGATGAACCGCATCGACCTGCCGCACCTCGTCTGGGCGCTGGAGTCGCTCGTCGACGGCCGGGTCGTCAACCCGATCAAGGTCGACGAGGACGTCGCGCACTACGCCCGCGTGGCACTCGACCAGATGCTCGCCCTGCCGGGCGAGACCCACCGCGACTAGGCGGAGTGCCGCGCGGCCGGCGTATGCCGTTCAGCCGGCTCCTCTTCCACGGTCAGGGTGAAGTCGCGCTTGCGGAGGCGTCCGACGAGGACGTCGCCGAACGCCGTGGCGGGGGTCAGCACACCGGCGCGCGCCGGCAGGCGCGGCTCGTCCTCGACCAGGCACAGGGCCGACTCCGCGAGCATGACGGCCGTGGCGGCATACCCCGGGTCGGCCTGCGCGGCCACGACGGCGAGGTAGCGCCGCCCGCTCGCGGTGGTGGTGCGGAGCTCCATGCGGAAGCAGCCGCGGCGACGCACCTCCTCGCTGGGCCCCTCGCCCGGTGACGGCAGGACCAGGCCGAGCAGCGGCCGGGTGAGCGGGTTGGCCATGCCGACGACGAGCGCACCGACGCCGGCCGAGACCGCGGCGGCGCGCAGCTGGCCCGCCCTCCCCCGGCCGCAGGCCATGAGCTCGCGGTAGCGGAACCTCCGGCCGTAGGCGTGACCGGTGAGGGCGTTGCTGCGCCGCACGATGCGGGTGTTGAACGAGGCCATGACGAACGGCGCGGTCCACTGCCCGGTCTGGGCGTCGCGCATGACACCGCCGACGTCGCGCTGGCGACCCAGGTGCGGCTCGGCCGCCCGGTCGGGGCTGAGCGCGTAGGGGTCGAGGACGACCTTGCGGGCGGCGCCGTCGGAGGCGGCCTCGGCCACCATCAGACGCATCGAGTCGACGGTTCCGCCGCTGATGCCTCCCCGGAGCCGGCGCACCAGCAGGGTCGTGTCGCAGAGGTCGCCGGCGCCGTCGGCCCGCGCGCGCTGGTGCAGCACCAGCACACCGAGGTCGGAGGGCACCGAGTCGAACCCGCACGCCGTGACCAGGCGCGCCCCGGTGCGCTCGGCCGTCTGCTGCAGCTCGTCGACGAGCCGTCGGACGTAGAGGACCTCGCCGGTCAGGTCGGCGTAGTGGGTGCCCGCCTCGGCGCAGGCGCCGGCCAGGCCGAACCCGTGGCGGGCGTAGGGCCCGACGGTGGTGACGACGACCCGGGTCGAACGGGCCAGCCGGTCGAGGGCGGCCTGGTCGCGGCTGTCGGCGACCACGACCGGCCACTGCCGGGCCGCGCCCGGCAGTGACGCGCGCACGTCCTGGAGCCGGGCCTCGTCGCGGCCAGCCAGGGCGATGCGCAGGTGGGCCGGTGCCTGCTCGGCCAGCTCGGCCGCCAGCAGCCGCCCGACGAAGCCGGTGGCACCGAAGACGACGAGGTCGTGCTCGCGCTCACCCTGGCGGTCGGTGCCCTGCATGGGCACGCCCGCGCTCACTCCTCGTCCTGGTGCAGCAGGTGTTCCTGCACGGGTCCGCCCAGGACTTCGCTCGGCCACCGGTCGGTGGGCTGGTGCGCCGGCGGCACCCGCTCCTCCTCGCGCACAGGACCGGGCGGGGTGCCGCCACCGAAGGGACGACCACCGAGGGCCTCCCGGCCGTGCGGCAGCAGCCAGCCGGACAGGTCGGGCCCCTTCGGGATGATGCCGGTGGGGTTGATGTCGTGGTGCACCACGTAGTAGTGCGCCTTGATGTGCGCGAAGTCGACCGTGTCGCCGAACCCGGGGGTCTGGTAGAGGTCGCGGGCGTAGGCCCACAGCACCGGCATCTCGCTCAGCTTGTGCCGGTTGCACTTGAAGTGCCCGTGGTAGACGGAGTCGAAGCGCACGAGCGTGGTGAACAGCCGCACGTCGGCCTCGGTGATGGTGTCGCCGACGAGGTAGCGCTGGTCACGGAGCCGGTCCCTCAGCCACCCGAGGGTGTCGAACAGGCGGTCGTAGGCCTCCTCGTAGGCCGACTGGGTCCCCGCGAAGCCGCAGCGGTAGACGCCGTTGTTGACCTCCGAGTAGACGCGCCGGTTGACCTCGTCGATCTCCGGGCGCAGGTGCGCCGGGTAGAGGTCCGGGGCGCCGTCGCGGTGGTGCTCGCGCCACTGGGTCGAGAAGTCCAGCGTCATCTGGGCGAAGTCGTTGGTGACGACCTTGCCCGAGGAGACCTCCACCAGCGCGGGCACCGTGATCCCGCGGGGGTAGCCCGGCTGGCGGGCCTCGAAGGCGTCCTTCAGCCGCGGGATGCGCAGCACCGGGTCGACGCCACCGGGGTCGAGGTCGAAGGTCCAGCTGTCCTCGTCGTGGGTCGGCCCGCAGACGCCCATCGAGATGGCGTCCTCGAGGCCGAGCAGGCGGCGCACGATGATGGCGCGGTTGGCCCACGGGCAGGCCCGCGCCACCACCAGCCGGTAACGGCCGGCCTCGACGGGCCAGGCGTTCTCGCCGCTGCCGTCAGCAGTGACGCGGTCGGAGATGTAGCGGGTGTCGCGCTTGAAGCTCGACTCGACGTAGCCCCTGCGGCTGCTGCTGGTCGCGGTCTCGGCCATGCCCCGAACCTAACGCGACAGCAGTGCAGCCGCCCGCCCTACCCGAACACCCGACCCGTCGCCAGGAGGGCCTGTCAGCGGGGCATCGCGCCGAGGCGTGCCAGGAGCAGGGCCTCGGCCTCGCAGACGCGCTGGAACTCGCCCAGGTGCAGCGACTCGTTGGCGCCGTGCGCCCGCGCGTCGGGGTCCTCGACACCGGTGACGAGGATCGCCGCGTCGGGGAACCGCTCGGCGAACGCCGCGATGAACGGGATCGAGCCGCCCACGCCGATGTCCACCGGCTCGACGCCCCACGCGTCGGTGAAGGCCGCCCGGGCCTGGTCGTACACCGGCCCGCTCGCCTCGGCCGCGAAGCCGCGCCCCTGGTCGTCGAGGCGCACCTCCACCTTGGCACCCCACGGGGTGTGCTTCTCGAGGTGGCGCTGCACCGCGGCATACGCCTCCATGGGGTCCTCGTCGGGCGCGAGGCGGATGGAGACCTTGGCGCTCGCGCTCGGCACCAGGGTGTTGGAGCTCGTGGCGACCGACGGCGCGTCGAGGCCGATGACGGTGGCGGTCGGCTTGTTCCAGATGCGGGTCAGCAGCGAGCCGGTGCCGATGACCTCGACGCCGTCGAGCAGGCCCGACTCCTCACGCAGCCGCGCCTCGTCGTAGTCGAGGTCGGAGGCGACCCCGGAGGTCAGCCCCTCGATGGCGACGTCGCCGTTGTCGTCGTGCAGGCTCGCGAGCAGCCGCACGAGCGGCATCATCGCGTCGGGCACCGCGCCGCCGAACATGCCGGAGTGCACGCCGTGGTCGAGCGTGGTCACCGTCACGACCACACGGATGAGGCCGCGCAGGGTCGTGGTGAGGGCCGGCTCGCCGATCGCCCAGTTGGTGGAGTCGGCGAGCACGATGGCGTCGGCGCGCAGCTTCTCGCCGTGGCGCTCGAGGATCGTCGGCAGCGACTCGGAGCCGATCTCCTCCTCGCCCTCGACGAAGAGGGTGACACCGACGGGCAGGTTGCCGCGGTGCGCGCGCAGCGCTGCGAGGTGCGCCATGATGCCGGCCTTGTCGTCCGCGGCGCCGCGGCCGTAGAGCCGGCCGTCGCGCTCGGTGGGCTCGAACGGCTTGCTGTCCCAGAGCTCCTCGGCGCCGGGGGGCTGCACGTCGTGGTGCGCGTACAGCATCACCGTCGGAGCGCCCTCGGGACCGTCGATGTGCCCGATGACCGCGGGCCGGCCGCCCTCACGCACGATCTCGACGTCGAGGCCCTCGGCGCGCAGCAGCTCGGCGGTGGCCTCGGCGCTGGCGTCGACGTGCGCCTGGTCGAACGCGTCGAGCGAGACGCTCGGGATGCGGGTCAGCGCCTCGAGGTCGGCCCGGATCCCGGGCATCAGGTCGGCCACAGCGGCCTTGACGGCGGAGATCTGGTCTGCGGTGAGGGCGTCGTCGGTCACGGCGCGGAAGCCTAGTGGGTGCCGGCTGCCGCTTGGTGGGTGTGGCGGGCGGCGATGCGGGAGAAGCCGGCCGCACGGCATACAGTTGGCCCGTGTTTGGACGCAACAGGACGCTGAACGAGCAGCAGGCCGAGACCATCGCCCGTACCGAGCGCGAGGGTGCCAAGAACCGGCCCACGCCGAAGCGTCGCGAGCAGGAGGCGGCGCGCAAGCGACCCCTCGTGGTGGCCGACCGCAAGGCCGCCAAGCGCGACGAGCAGCTCAAGCGCCGGGAGGCGTCCGCCCGCATGCGCCAGGCCATGGTCACCGGCGACGAGGCGAACCTGCCGGCCCGCGACAAGGGCCCCGAGCGCCGCTTCATCCGCGACTACGTCGACGCGCGCTGGAACATCGGCGAGTTCATGCTGCCCGTGATGATCGTCGTGCTGGCGCTGTCCTTCGTGCGGCAGTCGTGGGCGCTCATGATCGTCTTCATCGCCGTCTACGGCATCCTCCTGGTCGCCGTCCTCGACGCCGTGCTCATGTGGCGCCGGCTCAAGAAGCGGCTCGTGGCCAAGTTCGGCGAGGACCGCCTCCCCCGCGGCGGCGCCATGTATGCCGTGATGCGCGCCTTCCAGATGCGCCGCTCGCGGATGCCCAAGCCCCAGGTCGAGCGGGGCCAGCAGCCGTCCTGAGACGCGCTCGCCAGGTCCGCTACTCGGCCTGCTGGATCCGCTACTCGGCCGGCTGGAGGGCCATCGGGCCGTAGACGAGCTGTCCGTCGCGGTAGAGGCTGACCGCGTCGACGCCCTTGGCGGCGAGCTCGTGCCAGCTCTCGCCGAACCAGTTCTCGGCGTCGGACTGCGACGGGAACGCCGTGGTCGGCAGTCCCTCGCCGGTCATCTCGTTGGCCTCGGCGTCCAGGTAGGTCCAGGTCCAGGCGTCGCTCATACCGCCACTGTAGGCCGCTTCCCCAGCGGTGGGCCCATGAACCCCGGACGCCGGTGCCCAGGCCTTCGCGTCGCCAGTGCCCAGGCGTTCGGGTCGGTGGTTCTCAGGCGCCGGAGACGCCGGCGGAGTCGAAGGTCGCCACCTCCGAGAGCAGCCGCGCCGCGGACTGCACGAGCGGCACGGCGAGCACCGCACCCGAGCCCTCCCCCAGCCGCAGGTGCAGGTCGAGCAGCGGCTCCATGCCGAGGTGGTCCAGGGCCGCCCGGGCACCCGGCTCCACCGAGACGTGGCCTGCGACCCAGTAGTCGGCGGCGTCCGGGCACAGCGCGCTGGCGACCAGCGCCGCGGACACCGCGATGACGCCGTCGAGCACGACCGGCACCCGCCGGGCCGCCGAGCCGAGGAGGAAGCCGGCGAGGGCGGCGTGCTCGAAGCCGCCCACCTCGGCCAGCACCGTCAGCGGCTCGGATCGGTCGAGCCGGTTGAGGGCGCGCTCCACCACGGCGGTCTTGCGCTGCAGCGTCGCGTCGTCGATGCCCGTGCCGCGGCCGGTGACCTCCGCGGGCTCGCTGCGGGTGAGCGCGGCGATGAGCGCGGCCGACGCCGTGGTGTTGGCGATGCCCATGTCGCCGGTGACCAGCAGGTCGGCCCCACCGTCGACCAGCTCGCCGGCGACGGCGATGCCGGTCTCGAGGGCCTGCTGGGCCTGCTCGCGGGTCATGGCCGGCCCTTCGGCCAGGTCACGGGTTCCGCGGGCGACCTTGCGGTGCCACAGGTTGGGCGCGTCGGGAAGGTCTGCGGCGACCCCGACATCGACCACCGTGACGCTGGCCCCCACCTGGCGCGCGAGCGCGTTGACCACCGCCCCGCCGGCGGCGAAGTTGGCCACCATCTGGGCGGTGACCTCCTGCGGCCACGGGGTCACTCCCTGCGCGTGCACGCCGTGGTCGCCGGCGAACACGGCGACAGCCGGCCGGCTGGGCACCGGCGGCGGGCAGGTCCGGGCGATGCCGGCGAGCTGGGCGCCGAGGTCCTCGAGCTGGCCCATCGCACCCGGCGGCTTGGTGAGGCGGGCCTGGCGGGCGTCGGCCTCCTCGACGGCCCGCTGGCAGGCCGGCCGGACGGCCACGACGGTCTCGGACAGCAGGGACATGGCACTCCTGGAGAAGGCAGCAGCGGCACGGGCGGCACGACCGCCCCGGGCGCGGCCACCCTAGGCGCGAAAGGTGCCCACCCGGCATACCGGGTGCTGCGAGCGAGATCACTTTGACACCGTCCACCCGGGGGTGGGACGGTTCGCTCGTCGAACCAGCCTGTGGCTGAGGGGAAGCCGGTCCAAGTCCGGCGCTGTCCCGCAACCGTAGGCCGCCCTGGTCCCCCAGGGCGGCGAGCCGGAACACCTCCCTCGGGCCTCGACTCCATCATCAAGTCCGTCGTGGAATGCGGACCGGAGTCAGGGACGCCGCCGCCGTGCGGTCGCGTCTCCTCGCCGGTCGCGAGGAGGAATGCATGTCTCGCACCACCCTGCGTCACCCCCGGCCCGTCGTGGCCGTCCCGTCCCTGGTCGCCGCGCTGCTGCTCGCGCTGGTCGCCACGGTCGCCCAGGCCGGCACCGCCAGCGCCGCCGCCTACCGCTACTGGGGCTACTTCCAGCTTCAAGACTCCAAGTGGGCCTTCGCCACCAAGGGCCCCGAGCAGGTCACGCCCGCCGACGGCGGTGTGGAGGGCTGGCGCTTCGCCGTGGCCGGCGAGAGCGACATGCGTATGCCGCGCGCCACCGTCACCTTCGACCAGCTGTGTGGCGGCACGGCCGCCCAGAGCGGCAAGAAGCGCGTCGGCGTGGTCATCGACTACGGCCGCGCCGCCGACACCGAGGACGGCAAGCAGCCGCCGTCGCCGGTCGGCAAGTGCGCTGTCGTCGAGAGCAAGGCCACCGGCGCCGAGGTGCTCGCCGCGGTCGCGTCCGTGCGCAGCGAGAAGGGCCTGGTGTGCGGCATCAACGACCAGCCCGCCACCGGGTGCGGCGGCGAGGTCAAGGCGGTCAGCCCCGAGGCGAAGGCCACCGACACCCCGGTGCAGCTCGCGGCCGCGACCCCGTCGGCGCAGGCCGGTCAGACGGCTGCCGAAACCAAGGACGAGGGCACCAGCCCGCTGGCCTACGTGGCCGTCCTGGTGGTGCTCGCCGCCGCCGCGCTTCTCGTGGTGACCGCCGCCCGCCGTCGCCGCGCCCACTGACAGCCGCGACGCACACCGTGACCCCCCGGCTCGGCTCCACCCCCCTCCCCAGGCTGCTGCACCCGGCAGCCTGGTGGGCCTGGGGTGTGGGCCTGGCCGTGGCCGCCTCGCAGACGACGAACCCGCTCCTGCTCGCGCTGGTCGTGGCCGTGGCTGCCTGGGTCGTGCTCGAGCGGCGTGAGGTGGGGGCGACGAACCCGCTCGTCCCCTTCCTCCTGGTCGGCCTGTTCGCCATCGGCCTGAGAGTCGTGATGGTCGGGCTGCTCGGCGGCGGGGTCACCGGCCGCGTCGTGCTCTTCCGGCTGCCCGAGGTGCCGCTGCCCGCGTGGACGAGCGGCGTGCGCATCGGCGGGGCCGTGACCCTCGAGGGCCTGTTGGCGGCGCTCTACGAGGGGCTGCGGCTGGCGGCGATCCTGGCCTGTCTCGGCGCCGTGAACGCCCTCGCCAGCCCGCGGCGGCTGCTGCGCTACGTGCCAGCCACCCTCTACGAGGTCGGCACCGCGGTCGTCGTGGCCCTGACCTTCGCGCCGCAGATGGTCGACGACGCGGCCCGGGTGCGGGCGGCCCGCCGGCTGCGTGGCCACACCGGCCGCGGCCTGCGGGAGATCGGCCGGCTGGCGGTGCCCGTCCTGGTGGGGGGCCTCGAGCGCTCGCTCGACCTCGCTGCCTCCATGGAGGCCCGCGGCTACGGCCGGGTGGTCCGACGGTCGGCGGCGTCGACCCGCTTCGCCGCCGGGCTGACCTTGGTGGGCCTGCTGGGCGTCGTCGTGGGCCTGTACGGCCTGCTCGACGCGACCAGCCCGGCGGTGCTGGGCCTGCCGATGCTCGTCGTCGGCGTGCTCTGCGCCGGTGCGGCCCTCGTCGTCGGGGCCCGTCGCGACCCCCGCACCCGCTACCGCCGCGACCCCTGGGCCGGCCCGGAGTGGCTCGTCTCGCTCAGCGGCCTGGTCCCCGCGGTCGTGCTCACGGCCGGGGCAGTGCTGTCGTGGCCGGGCCTGGTGCCGCACCAGGTTCCGGCCGGCCTCCCGCCCGTACCGCTCGGTATGGTGGCCGCGATCGCCGTCGCCGCCCTGCCGGCCGTCGCCGCACCTGTTCCACCTCTGCTCGCCCGCTCCCGTGAGGCCGCCGCATGATCTCCTTCGACGCCGTCGGCGTGAGCTACGCGGACACCTCCGATGACCGTGACGCCTCCGGCCACGGGGCCCCTGGCGGGTCCGCGGGGGGCGCCGGGACCACGGAGACCACCGACACCACCGTCTTCAGCGGGGCGACGTTCCGGGTGCCCGAGGGGGAGCTCGTCCTGGTCGTCGGGCCCACCGGCTCCGGCAAGTCGACCCTCCTTCGCTGCATCAACGGCCTCGTGCCGCACTTCTCCGGCGGCACGCTCCACGGCACCGTGACGGTCGCCGGGCGCGACACCCGCACGCACCGGCCCCGCGACCTCGCCGACCTCGTGGGGTTCGTGGTGCAGGACCCGCTGTCCTCCTTCGTGACCGACACCGTCGAGGAGGAGATCGCCTACGGCATGGAGGCTCTGGGAGTCGACGCCACCTCGATGCGGCGGCGGGTGGAGGAGACCCTCGACCTGCTCGGCCTCGCCGACGTCCGCGGCCGGCCGCTGCGCGACCTGTCCGGCGGTCAGCAGCAGCGGGTGGCGATCGGGGCCGTCCTCGCCGCCGGACCGCGCATCCTCGTGCTCGACGAGCCGACCTCCGCCCTGGACCCCGTGGCCGCCGAGGACGTGCTCGCCACGCTGCACCGCCTCGTGCACGACCTCGGCATCACGGTGGTCGTCGCCGAGCACCGCCTGGAGCGGGTCATCCACCACGCCGACCACGTCGTGCTCATCGGCGACGGACGGGTCTCGGGGCTGCTCGACCCGGCCGACGCGATGGTCACCTCACCCATCTACCCGCCGATCATCGGCCTGGGCCGGGCGCTGCGCTGGTCGCCGCTCCCCCTCTCGATCCGCGACGCGCGGCGGCGCGCCAGCGAGGTGCGCGAGAGCCTCGCCCTCCTCCCTGCACCCTCCCCCACGCCGGCGCGCCCTGCCGCCCTCGACGGGGAGCTGCCGGAAGGCCTGGACGGCGCCGCGGTCGCGCGCGTCGACGGCCTGTCGGTGCGCCGCGGCTCCGTCGTCGCCCTCCGCTCGGTGAGCGTCGCGGTCGCCCCCGGCGAGGTGGTGGCGGTCATGGGTCGCAACGGCGCCGGGAAGTCCACGCTGCTGTCCGCCCTCGTCGGCCAGCTCCGCCCGTCGGCGGGCACCGTGCGGCTCGGCCCCCTGGACCCCTCGGGGGCGCGTCCCGCCGAGGTGGTGCGGCGGGCGGGCATGGTGCCCCAGGACCCCTCGCTCATCCTGTATGCGGAGTCGGTCGCCGGGGAGTGCACGGCCGCCGACCGTGACTTCGGGCTCCCCAGGGGCACGACCGCCGGCGTTCTACGCCGGATCGTGCCCGACGTCGACGCCGAGCAGCACCCCCGCGACCTGTCGGAGGGCCAGCGGGTCTCGCTGGCCCTGGCGGTGATCCTCGCCTCCGAGCCCGACGTGGTGCTGCTCGACGAGCCGACCCGCGGCCTGGACTACGCCGCCAAGCGCCGCCTCGTCGCGCTCCTCCAGCAGCTCGCCGCCACCGGCCACGCCGTCGTGCTGGCCACCCACGACGTCGAGCTCGCCGCCGAGGTCGCCACCCGGGTGGTCGTGCTCGCCGAGGGTGAGGTGGTGGCCGACGGCAGCGCGGCGTCGGTCCTGCCCGGCTCGCCGGCCTTCGCACCTCAGGTCTCGAAGATCCTGCACCCGCTGCACTTCCTCACGGTCGACCAGGTGGTCGCCGCCACCGGGGCCGCGTCGTGAGCGGTGTCGTGAGCGCCTCCCGCGGGGTGCGGGCCGGCGCCATGGGCCTGGTCATGGTGGTGGGCGTGGTCGCGTTCACCTGGCCGTTCCTCGTGACACCCGGCTCGGAGCTCTCCCAGCTCGGCCACTCGGGCGACGCCTCCCTGCTGTTCGTGCTGCTGATGGCCCTGCTCGGGCTGGTGCTGCTCTCCGAGATGTCCTCGGGCCACCTGGACGCCAAGGGCGTCGCGGTGCTCGGCGTGCTCGCCGCCGCCGGTGGCGCCCTGCGGGTGCTCTCGGCCGGAACCGCCGGACTCGAGCCGATGTTCTTCCTCCTCGTCGTCGCCGGCCGGGCCCTGGGGGCCAGCAAGGGTTTCCTCCTCGGCGCCCTGGCCCTGCTCGCATCCGCCTTCCTCACCGCCGGCATCGGGCCGTGGACGCCCTTCCAGATGCTCTGCTGCGGCTGGGTCGCCATGGGTGCCGGCCTGCTGCCGAGGAGCTCCGGCTGGACCGAGCGGCTGGTCCTGGCCGTGTACGGGCTGGTGTCGGGCATGGTCTACGGTGCCGTCATGAACCTCTGGTTCTGGCCGTTCATGGGGGGCACCGCGCCCGTGGGTGCCGGGTTCGTGCCCGACGCCGGTGCTGCCGCGAACCTGCACAGCTACGCCGTGTTCTACGTGCTGACCTCGCTCGCCTGGGACCTGCCGCGTGGCCTGCTCACCGCCGCCCTGGTCCTCGTCGCCGCCGGCCCGATGCTCCGCGCCCTGCGGCGCTCCTTGCGGCAGGCCCGTTTCGACGCCCCCGTCCGGTTCGCCACCCCCTCATGACCACGACGCTGGTCCTCGGCGGTGTCCGCAGCGGCAAGAGCCGGTATGCCGAGCAGCTGATGCGCGACCACGACGGGGTCACCTACGTGGCGCCCGGCTACCCGGCCGAGGGCTCGGACGCCGAGTGGGCGGCCCGGGTGGAGCAGCACCAGGCCCGGCGTCCACAGAGCTGGAAGACTCTCGAGACGCTCGACCTCGCCGGTGCCATCCGGGAGGCCACCACACCGCTGCTCATCGACTGCCTGGGGCTGTGGCTGACCCGGTTCATCGACGGCATCGACGGCTGGCAGAATCCGCGGGAGTGCTCGATCGCCGTCGCGTGGGCGGTACGTGACCTGCAGGACGCGTGGCGCACGGCGCCGACGGACGTCGTCGCGGTCACCAACGAGGTCGGCCTCGGCGTGGTGCCCGCCACCCCGGCCGGCGGCCTCTTCCGTGACGAGCTCGGGCGCCTGAACGCCACCCTCTCGGCCATCAGCGACAACGTCGCCCTCGTGGTCGCCGGCCGGGTGCTCGACCTGAGCAACGCGCCCGTCGTCGGCGAGTGAGCCCCACCGCGCCCCACGGGAGCCCGGTGAACGCACGAATGGACGCGGCGTGAACGCGCTGCGGCTCGCCTTCGGGCTGCTCACCGCCGTGCCGGTCGGTCGGCTCCCCCACGTCGACCGGCGCTCTGCGGCGCGGGCGGTGCTGCTGGCTCCGGTCACGAGCGCGCCGCTGCTCGTGCTGCTGGTGGTGGCGCACGCGGTGGTCACGGCCGGAGCCCCTCCCCTGGTGCTGGCGGTGGTGGTCCTCACCGCGGGCGCCCTGCTCAGCCGCGCCATGCACCTCGACGGCCTCGCCGACACGGCCGACGGGCTCTCCGCCGGCTACGACGCCGCGTCGTCGCTGCGGGCCATGAAGGCCTCGGACACCGGGCCCTCGGGCGTCGCGGCCGTCGTGCTGGCCCTGCTGCTCCAGGCCACCTCACTCGCCGCACTGCTCCCCTCCACCTGGGGCACGGCCCTGGCCGTGGCGGCGTGGCTGGCCTCGCGACACTCGGTGGCCTGGGCCTGTCGCCGTGGGGTGCCCGCGGCGCAGGACACGGGCCTCGGCGCGCTCGTCGCCGGGAGCGTGGGGCGAGCGGCGCTCGGCCTGACGGCCGCCGCGGTCGGCGTCTGCTCCGTGGCCTTGGCCGTGGTGGCGCAGGCGGCCGCGAACGGCGTTGCAGCACAGGGCGGCTCGCGGCCGGACCTTCCTGTGGCGGTGGTCGGCGTGCTGGCCGTGCTCGTCGCGGGCCTGGTGGCGGCACACCTGCTCGTCCGTCGCTGCCGCCACCGGTTGGGCGGGGTCACCGGTGACGTGCTCGGTGCCGGGATCGAGGTGGCACTGACGACGGGCCTCGTCACCGCTGCCCTGCTCGTCTCGCTCTAGCCGGGCGGCCCCTGCTCGACCCGGCGACGCACCTCGGCCAGCCCCTCTGGCCCCTGCGGCACACCCCACCAGCTCTCGACCCACCAGGTGCCCCCGGCCTGCTCCCAGTCCGACGGTGTTCCCTCGAGCTGGGCGAACTCGCCGCTGGAGTCACCCTCGACCACCACGTCGTAGCCCTCCCACGGCAGGTCCAGCCGTTCGCGTTGCTCCCGGACGCGGCGCACCACCTCGGCGAACGAGTCGAGGTCGTAGTTCGACCCCGGCTCGGGCTGCGACCGGTCGACGACGAAGGGCAGGAGCCCGTCCCAGCGCGCCGCCCGCTCCAGCGAGGGCTGGCGCTCACGGCCCGGCACGAAGGCACCGACCACCCACACGGGCGGCCTCGGCTGCTGCACCGGTGGTGGGGGCAGCAGGAAGTCGGTCGGCCTGGCCGACCAGTGCTTGCCGTCGAAGGCGAACGGCTGCCCACGCATCAGCCCGTCGTAGACGGCCAGCGCCTCGTCGAGCTTCTCCGCCCGCACCCTCCGCCCCTCGTCGGCCTCGAAGGCGGTCCACCCCTCGTGCAGGGCGCCGAGCCCCGCGCCCACGACGGCCCGACCCCGCGACAGGCGGTCGACGGTGCCGACGCGGGAGGCGAGGTCCCACGGCTTCCAGCGCGGCACGGGCGTGAGCAGGGTGCCCAGGCGGATCCGCTCGGTGACCATCGCCGCCGCGCCCAGGGTCACCCAGGCGTCGACGCCGAAGACCGCCTCCCAGGTGAAGATGCCGTCCCAGCCGCGCTGCTCCCCCAGCGCCGCCAGCTCGGTGAACTCGCGGGTGTCGGCGTACGGGACCACGAAACCGAAGCGCATGTCCCCACGCTAGGAGGCACCACCGACAGCCGACAGGGGGACGACGGTGCGCCGGCCCGCGGGCCGGCGACGCGGCATACCCGGTCGTCGGGCAGCAGGGCTCAGGACTCGCGCACGCCCACCTCGACGAAGGGCGGGCGCTTCACCACGGCCGCCACGTCGCGGCCACGGACGTCGATGACCACCTCGTCGCCCTCGGCCACCGTGGGCGCCAGCAGGGCGAGCGCGATGCCCT
The DNA here is from genome assembly GCF_900111375.1 of Pedococcus cremeus. Lineage (GTDB taxonomy): Bacteria > Actinomycetota > Actinomycetes > Actinomycetales > Dermatophilaceae > Pedococcus_A > Pedococcus_A cremeus. Next base: position 24,285 of record NZ_FOHB01000002.1, on the reverse strand, counting down.
GCTTCAGCGTCGGGGAGAAGGTGCCCGAGGTGACCTCGCCCAGCGCCTCGCCCGACGCCGAGCGCACCGCGCAGTGCGAGCGCGGGATGCCGCGGCCGGTGACGACCAGGCCCCAGGCGACGCGTGAGGGCCCGGCCGCCTTCTCGGCGACGAGGGCGTCCCTGCCCCAGAAGGTGTCCTTCTTCCAGCCGACCGCCCAGCCGACGCGGGCCTGCACGGGCGTGATCTCGGTGCTGAGCTCGTGACCGTGCAGCGCATAGCCCATCTCGGTGCGCAGGGTGTCGCGGGCCCCGAGGCCACAGGGCAGGCCGCCCTGCGCGCGGGCCGCCTCGATCAGCGCGTCCCACAGGTCGGCGGCGACGTCCCAGGCCGGCACGAGCTCGTAGCCGCGCTCGCCGGTGTAGCCGGTGCGGCAGACGATCAAGGGGTGGCCCTGCCACTGCGTCTCGACGAACGACATGTAGTCGTGGCCGGACGGCAGCCCGAGCGCCTCGAGGACCTCGTCGCTCTGCGGGCCCTGAACGGCGAGGACGCCGTAGCCCTCGTGGAGGTTCTCGACCTCGATGCCCTCGGGCGCAGCCGCCTTCAGCAGCTCGACGACCTCACCGGTGTTGGCCGCGTTGGGGATGAGGAAGACGTCGTCGTCGCTGCGCAGGTAGGCGATGAGGTCGTCGACCACGCCGCCGGAGTCGTTGCAGCACAACGTGTACTGCGCCTTCCCCGGCTCGATGCGGTTCAGGTCGTTGGCCAGGCAGGCGTTGACGAAGTCCTTGGCGCCCGGGCCGCGGACGCTCGCCTTGCCCAGGTGCGAGACGTCGAAGACGCCGACGGCGGTGCGCACCGCCGTGTGCTCGGCGACCACGCCGCCACCGGGGTACTCGATGGGCATCTCCCAGCCGCCGAAGTCGGCCATCTTGGCGCCGAGCGCCACGTGCTTCTCGTGCAGGGGGGACGTCTTCAGGGCACCGTTGCTCATGGGCCGAACCGTACCGTCACCGGCCGCCCCGGCCCGGCGTGGCTATCCTGCGAGGGCCAGTCGCCCCCACCCGAGACCCTCTCCCGACCGCGAAGGACCACGCACCCCGTGACCACTGTGAACCTCTCCGACCGCTCGGCCCACGACGTCAGGGCCGACGCGCTCGTCCTCGCCACCGTCTCCTCCGGCGGGTCCGCCGCGCTCGCCGACGGCCACGGCCTGCCCCCCGAGACCGCGAACCACCTGACCTCCGCGCTGGCCACGCTGTCGGCGAAGGGCAAGGCCGACGAGGTGCTCAAGCTCGCCGCCGTGCCCGGCGTGAAGGCGCCGCTGGTCGTGCTGACCGGCCTCGGCGAGGTCACCGACGGCCCGTCCACCGAGGCGCTGCGCCGGGCGGCCGGCGCCGCCACGCGGGCACTGTCCGGCGTGGGCACGGTCGCCGTCGCCCTGCCGGGCACCGGCGCCGACGAGGTGGCCGCGGTCGCCGAGGGGGCCGCGCTGGGCTGCTACCGGTATGCCGGAGTGCGCGGGGGGTCCGCCGGCAGGACCGCCAAGGGTGGCAAGGACGCCGGCAAGGACAAGGCCGCCGCCCCCGGCACCGTCACCGTCGTCACGGGCACCGCGAAGGACAAGGCGGTGAAGGCCGCCGCGAAGCGCGCCGCCGTGCTGGCCGACGCCACGGCGTACGCCCGCGAACTGGTGAACACCCCGCCCAACCTGCTCTTCCCGCAGTCCTTCGCCGACTCGGTGAAGGAGCGCGCCGGCGCCGCGTCGGCCAAGGTGGCCGTGAAGGTGCTCGACGAGAAGGCGCTCCTCAAGGGCGGTTTCGGCGGCATCGTCGGCGTCGGCCAGGGCTCGGCCAACCCGCCGCGCATCGTCGAGCTGTCGTGGAAGCCCGCCCGAGCCAAGGCCTCGCTGGCCCTGGTCGGCAAGGGCATCACCTTCGACTCCGGTGGCCTGTGCATCAAGCCGCCGGCCAGCATGCTGACCATGAAGTCCGACATGGCCGGCGCCGCAGCGGTGGCCGCGACCGTCTTCGCCGCCGCCGAGCTCGGCCTCCCCGTGGCCGTGACCGGCTACCTCTGCCTCGCCGAGAACATGCCGAGTGGCACCGCCCAGCGTCCGGGCGACGTGGTCACCATGCGCGACGGCACCACCGTCGAGATCATCGACACCGACGCCGAGGGCCGCATGGTGCTCGGCGACGGCATCTGCCTCGCGGGCGAGTCCACGCCGGACGCCATCGTCGACATCGCCACCCTCACGGGCGCGCAGATGGTCGCCCTCGGCGCGCGTGTCGCCGGCATCATGGCCAACGACGACGCCTTCCGCGACACCGTGCGTGACGCCGCGCAGCGCGCCGGCGAGGCCGCCTGGCCCATGCCGCTGCCCGACGACCTGCGCCCGCAGCTCGACTCGACCGTCGCCGACCTCGCCCACAAGGGCGAGCGCTGGGGCGGCATGCTGACCGCGGGCCTGTTCCTCAAGCAGTTCGTCGGCGAGGGCCTGCCGTGGGCGCACATCGACATCGCGGGACCGTCGTTCAACGAGGGCGGCGCGTGGGGGCACACCCCCAAGGGCGGCACCGGTTTCGGCGTGGCGACGCTGCTGTCGCTGGCCGAGGGCTACGCCGGCTGACCGCTCGCGACGACCATCCCGGGTCGACGCCGCCGAGACGCACGCGGGGCCCCGTTCGAGTCGAACGGGGCCCCGCGGCGCGCCTGCCTCTAGCCGCTCTTGCGGCGGAACATCTGCTGCGTGGCGTTCGTCGCCGCGCCCTGCTCGTGGCCGACCTTCGAGCGGTCGTGGCCGTCGGAGACGTCACGCCCGCCGTGCGCGTGCTTGCGCTCGAGCGCCTCACGGAACTTCTTCTTGAGGTCCTCGTCCGCGCCCGCGCGGCCGGAGCCCTTGTCGGACCCCTTCGACGTGTTCGCCATGGTCACTCCCGTTCGTTCGGTGGTGGTGCGGCCAGCCTTGCACCGCGAGCAGCCTTGCGGCCACACCTTTTGACTGTATGCCGCGTCGTGCCTCGCGGCGCCGGCGGCTCACCCCGTGGGGTGCTGGCAGCTCAGGCCTTGCGGCGCTGGCGCGAGTTCCACTCGCGCATCCGGTTGGGGTAGCCGGTCTGGTTCACGTCGTAGACCGGCACGCCGAGGCTGCGCGCGAGGTCGAAGGCGGCCTGCCGGCTCCCGGCCGCACGCCGGGTCCACTCGCCGTCGTGCGCGATGAGGATGACGGTGGTGGCCGTGACGTTGGTGGGCGGCTCGACGTAGGCCTCCACCCCCCTGCGGCTCGCGACGAACTGCGCCAGGTGACTGCGCACCGCGTCGCGGTCGACGGACATGTTCGGTCCGTCCGAGGGCCCCCTGCCCAGCCGCCTCCCGCGGCCGCGTCTCCACCACGCCATGTCACCACCTTAGGTGGGGGCCCTGTGGCGAGACTGTGTTTCGCGCGGTGTCGCCACCTGTCGTGTCCCGCCTCGTACGAGCACGCGACCTGGCGCAGCCGAGCACGCGACGGGCGGCGCGTCCGAGGTGGGACCTGCTTGCGCCTGCGAGAGCAAAGAGTGACAAGATGCACCCAAGTCGGTTTGCGCCGCGGCACGACCTGCCGGGTGGGCGGCCGGCGGCCCGTTCACGCGAAAGACGCTAGGAGCGAGACGTATGTCGGCTGACGCCGAGAAGACCTTCGACATCGTGATCCTCGGAGGCGGCAGCGGCGGCTACGCATGCGCGCTCCGCGGAGCAGAGCTCGGCCTCAGCGTCGCCCTCGTCGAGAAGTCGAAGCTCGGCGGCACCTGCCTCCACCAGGGCTGCATTCCCACCAAGGCGCTGCTGCACGCCGCCGAGGTCGCCGACAGCGCCCGTGAGGGCGAGAAGTTCGGCGTGAAGTCGACCTTCGAGTCCGTCGACATGAGCGGTGTGCACCGTTACAAGGACGGCGTCGTCAGCCGGCTGCACAAGGGCCTGCAGAGCCTCGTGAAGGGCAAGTCCATCGAGTACGTCGAGGGCGAGGGCCGCCTCGTGGCGCCCGACACCGTCGAGGTCGGCGGCCGCCGGCTCACCGGGCGCAACGTCGTGCTGGCCACCGGCTCCTACGCCAAGTCGCTCCCCGGCCTGGAGGTCTCCGGCCGCATCATGACGAGCGAGCAGGCGCTCGAGCTCGACTTCGTCCCGCCACGCGTCGTCGTCCTCGGCGGCGGCGTCATCGGCGTCGAGTTCGCCTCCGTCTTCAAGAGCTTCGGCTCCGAAGTCACCATCGTCGAGGCGCTCCCCCGCCTCGTGGCGGCCGAGGACGAGTCGGTGTCCAAGCAGCTCGAGCGCAGCTTCCGCAAGCGCAAGATCGCCTTCCGGACGGGCGTGCGCTTCGAGGGCGCCACCCAGAACGGCGACACGGTCACCGTGTCGCTCGAGGGCGGCGAGACGATCGAGACCGACCTCCTGCTCGTCGCCGTCGGCCGCGGACCGGTCACCGACGGGCTCGGGTACGAGGAGGCCGGCGTCCGGCTCGACCGCGGCTACGTCGTCACCGACGATCGCTGCCGCACCGGCGTGCCCGGGGTGTTCGCGGTCGGCGACATCGTGCCCGGCCTCCAGCTCGCCCACCGCGGCTTCGCCCAGGGCATCTTCGTCGCCGAGGAGATCGCCGGGCTCGCGCCCGCGCCGGTCGACGACCTCGGCATCCCGCGCGTCACCTACTGCGACCCGGAGATCGCGTCGGTCGGGCTCACCGAGACCCAGGCCCGCGAGAAGTACGGCGACGTCGAGGTGTTCGAGTACGGCCTCGGCGGCAACGGCAAGTCGCAGATCCTGCAGACGCAGGGCTTCGTCAAGCTCGTCCGCGAGAAGGACGGCCCGGTCGTCGGCGTCCACATGATCGGCGCGCGGATGGGCGAGCAGGTCGGCGAGGCCCAGCTGATCTACAACTGGGAGGCCCTTCCCTCCGACGTCGCGAGCCTGGTGCACGCCCACCCGACCCAGAACGAGGCGCTGGGAGAGGCGCACATGGCCCTGGCCGGCAAGCCGCTCCACGTGCACGCGTGACGTCCCCCCACCTGACGACCTCCGACCTGACATCACTGACCCCGAAGACTGTCGAAGAACCGCAGCCAGCGAAGAACTACAAGGAGATTTGAGCCCATGTCTGAACGCGTGACCATGCCGGCCCTGGGTGAGTCGGTCACCGAAGGCACCGTGACGCGCTGGCTGAAGAACGTCGGCGACACCGTGGCAGTCGACGAGCCGCTGCTCGAGGTCTCGACCGACAAGGTCGACACCGAGATCCCCTCGCCGGTGGCCGGCGTCCTCCAGGAGATCCTCGTGGCCGAGGACGACACGGTTCCCGTCGGCGCCGACCTCGCGGTCATCGGTGACGGCTCCGCGCCGTCGGGCGAGCAGGGCGGAGGCGAGCAGGAGCCGGCCGCCGAGCCGCAGGCCCAGGAGGCCCCGGCCGCCGAGGCGCCCTCGACCGAGCAGCCCGAGCAGCCCGCCACCTCCGAGCCGGAGCACGCGCAGGCACAGCAGGAGCAGCCGCAGCAGCCGTCCGGCGACCAGGGCGGCCAGCAGGGTGGCGGCCAGGGCGAGACCGTGAAGATGCCGGCGCTCGGCGAGTCCGTCACCGAGGGCACCGTGACCCGCTGGCTCAAGGCCGAGGGCGACGAGGTCGCCGTCGACGAGCCGCTGCTCGAGGTCTCCACCGACAAGGTCGACACCGAGATCCCCTCGCCGGTCGCGGGCACCCTGACCAGGATCCTCGTGGCCGAGGACGACACCGTGCCGGTCGGCGCCGACCTCGCCGTCATCGGCGGGTCCGCCGCGGGTGCGGCCGCCGCACCGCAGGAGGAGACCCGCACCGAGCCCCAGGCCGAGCAGCCGGCACCGCAGGAGGAGGCGGCCCAGCAGCAGGCGGCCCGCCAGGCGGAGGCCCCCGCACCGCAGGCCCCGCAGGCAGCTCCGGCTCCTGCGCAGGCTCCTGCTCCCGCGCAGGCTCCTGCTCCCGCGCAGGCTCCTGCTCCCGCGCAGGCTCCTGCTCCCGCGCAGGCTCCTGCTCCCGCGCAGGCCCCGGCCCCGGCCCAGGGTGGCGAGGACGCCTCGGCCTATGTGACCCCGCTGGTCCGCAAGCTCGCAGCCGAGAACAACGTCGACCTCTCCTCCCTCAAGGGCACCGGTGTCGGCGGACGCATCCGCAAGCAGGACGTCCTCGACGCCGCCAAGGCGGCGCAGGAGGCTGCGCAGCCTGCAGCCCAGCCGGCTGCCGCCGCACCGGCCCCGGCCGCGGCTCCCGCTGGGGCACCGGCCACCGTGCCGGCCGCCTCGCCGAAGCGCGGCACCACCGAGAAGATGTCGCGCCTGCGCAAGGTGATCGCCCAGCGCATGGTCGAGTCGCTGCAGGTGTCGGCGCAGCTCACCACCGTGGTCGAGGTCGACGTCACCAAGATCGCGCGGCTGCGGGCCCGGGCCAAGGGTGAGTTCGAGCGCCGTGAGGGCGTCAAGCTCAGCTTCCTGCCGTTCTTCGCCCTGGCCGCTGTCGAGGCGCTCAAGGCGTACCCGATGGTCAACGCCAGCGTCGAGGGCGACGAGATCACCTACCACGGCCAGGAGAACCTCGGTGTCGCCGTCGACACCGAGCGCGGCCTGCTCGTGCCGGTGATCAAGAACGCCGGCGACCTCAACATCGCAGGTCTCGCCCGCGGCATCGCCGACCTGGCGGACCGGACGCGCAACAACAAGATCACGCCTGACGAGCTCGCGGGCGGGACGTTCACGCTGACCAACACCGGCAGCCGTGGCGCCCTGTTCGACACCCCGATCATCAACCAGCCGCAGGTCGGCATCCTCGGCACCGGCGCGGTCGTCAAGCGACCGGTCGTGGTGACCGACGTCGATGGTGGCGAGACGATCGCGATCCGCTCGATGGCCTACCTGGCACTGTCCTACGACCACCGCATCGTCGACGGTGCCGACGCGGCCCGCTTCCTCAGCACCATGAAGCACCGCCTGGAAGAGGGGGCCTTCGAGGCCTCACTCGGCCTCTAGTCAGGAGCCGCCATGCCGCAGCGCGTTGCCATCACCGGGGCCTCCGGAATGATCGGCAGCGCGCTGTCGGCGTTCCTGAGCGCCCGCGGCGACGAGGTGGTGCACGTCGTGCGCCGCCCGGCCCGTACCTCCGCCGAGATCTCCTGGGACCCGAGCAACCGGCAGCTGGAGGCGGCGGCCCTCTCGGGCGTGGACGCGGTGGTGCACCTGGCGGGCGCCAACGTCGGCGAGGAGCGCTGGACGCCCAGCCGGAAGCAGGAGATCTTCGCCTCGCGCGTCGACGGCACCCACACCCTGGCCACGGCCCTCGCCGAGGCCGACCACCCGATCCGGCTGGTGAGCCAGTCGGCGGTCGGCATCTACGGCAGCGACCGCGGCGACGAGGTGCTCACCGAGGACTCGCAGAGCGGCCACGGCTTCCTGGCCGAGGTGGTCCGGGCCTGGGAGGCCGCGGCGGAGCCGGCCCGGGCGGCGGGCCTGTCGGTGGTGCACCCGCGCACCGGCATCGTGCTGGCGCCGGGCGCCGGCGCCATGGGGCCGCTCCTGCGGCTGGCCCAGCTCGGCCTCGCCGGCCCCCTCGGCTCGGGGCGCCAGTTCTGGCCGTGGATCACCCTGCACGACACCGTGCGGGCGCTGGCCTTCCTGGTCGACCGGCCCGAGGTCTCGGGACCGGTCAACGTGGTGGGCCCGGCACCCGCTCGCCAGAAGGACATCGCCGCCGAGCTCGCCCGGCAGCTGCACCGTCCCTCCCTGCTGCCGGCCCCCGGCATGGGACTGCGGCTCTACCTCGGCGAGTTCGCCAACGACATCCTCGGCAGCCAGCGGGTCGTGCCCACCCGGCTGCTCGAGTGTGGCTTCGAGTACGAGCAGGACACCCTGCCGAAGGCCATCTCCTGGCTGCTCGCCCACGCGTGACCGCCCGGCTCAGGCCGTCGCGATGCTTTCGATGCGCCACCGGCCGTCGGACCAGCGCAGGTTCAGGACCAGCGGCGCCCCCCGCTCCGCCGGCCTGCTCGTGGCTCTCGTGGCTCTCGCGGCTCTCGCGGCTCTCGTGGCTCTCGTGGCACCGTCCCTGCCCACCACGTCGTGCGCGGAGGTGTCGACCCGGCACCGCAGGGCCGCCCGCTCACCGGCCGACGAGAGCAGGTCGGCGGACCTGACGCGGAAGCGCAGGTCCTCGTAGCGTTCCCCGCGAGACCGGAGCTCGCGCAGCAGGGCCGCGTCGGCGCGCCAGGCCGCCGAGTCCGGCACGTCGAGCCGGGCCAGGCCGCGGTCGTCCCCCGAGACGAGCACCTCGGACCGCACATCGGCGAGGGCCTGGACCAGGTCTGCCGGACGGCTGCGTGGCGACTGCCGGTCCTGTGCGGCGGTGGGCGGCGTGGCGGGCGCCACCGTCGCGGTGGGCGACATGGCGGCGGGCGGCGTGGGCGGCACCGACCGGGTCGCGGCGGGGCGGCTCACCGGCTCGGCCGCCTGCGCCCGTTCGCGCCATCCCGCAGCCCGGCCGGCGAGCACGAGGGCCGCCACCAGGAGGAGGCCGCCGGCTGCCCCCAGGGGCGCCAGCCGCACCCGAGACGGCTGCCCACGGCGACCGGCCGGCCGGCTGCGCCAGCGGAGCCGAGCGACCCACCGCTCCGGTGACCGCACGGGTTCGCCGGCGACCTCGTGCACGGTCGGGGCAGCGGACCTCAGCCGGTGGGTGATCAGCGAGACCTCGTCGTCGCCGACCACCAGCCGCAGTGGTTCGCACGGTGCCGCGTCGAACAGCCGCAGGGCCACCTCCGCGGCGGAGGGGCGCTCGGACGGCTGCGACGACAGGCACTGCGTCACGACCTCGGCCCAGGCCGACGGCAGCGCCGGCACGAGCTCCGCCAGAGGTCGCCGGATCCCGAGGGGCGCCGGCGGCCCCCCGGTGACGCACGCCCACGCCACGGCGCCCACGGCATACACGTCGGAGGCCGAGGTGGGTTGCTCCCCCGCCTCGACCTCGGGAGCGGTGAAGCCCGGCGTGCCGACCACCTCGCCGGGCGCCTCCCCCACGAGCCGCGCCACGCCGAGGTCGGCGAGCAGGGGCCTGCCACTGCGCTCGAGGAGGACGTTGCCCGGTGAGACGTCGGCGTGCACCACACCGGCGGCGTGCAGCGTCCCCAGGGTCCGGGCGACCGGCGTCACGAGCGTCACCGCCTCCCCTGCGGTCAGGTGCCCGCGCGCCGCGAGCAGGGCCCCGAGCGAGCCGCCTGACACGAGGTCGAGCACCACGGCCACCCGGCTGGGGTCGTCGGGCAGCGAGAAGGCCTCGTGCACCCGCACCAGGCCCTCAGCTGGGAGGCTGCGCAGCACCTCGACCTCGCGCACCGCGCAGTCGCCCTCGCCCCAGGTGGTCACCAGCTTCACCGCGACCTCGGCCCCGTCGGTGCGACGCGTCGCGCGCCACACGACGCTGCTGGCCCCGGCGCCCAGCCGTTCGTGCAGGTCGTAGCCGGGCACCGCGGGCACCCGGTTCGTCATGGGTGTGGCCTCCATGGGCCAACCCTGCCGAGAACCGCGGCCTGCGCCGCCGAGTTCTCCACAGGGGCGCCGGTGGCCCGGTCCGGGGCTCCCACCTCGGGTCCTACGCTCGGGCGCATGCCCGCATCACAGCCGACCATCCTCGCGACGTCCGGTGGCTACCGCTACGGCGAGCGCATCCAGCTCGAGTTCAACGCCCTCCTGCACCACGCGGTGGAGCTCTCCGGCACGGGTCGGTCGACCCCGCGCGTGACCCACCTCGGCACGGCCTCGGGCGACCAGCGGTACTTCAACGACCACATGCAGGAGGCGGCGCGCCACGCCGGTTGGTCGCTGACCAACCTCAACCTGTTCCCGATGCCGAACCTGGACGACATCGAGGGCCATCTGCTCGACCAGGACGTCGTCTGGGTCAACGGCGGCTCGGTGGCGAACCTGCTCGCGGTCTGGGACGTGCACGACCTGCGGCCGGTGTTCCGGCGGGTGTGGGAGGCCGGAGTGGTGCTGGCCGGGGTGTCGGCCGGCTCCATCTGCTGGTTCCTGGGTGGCACGACCGACTCCTTCGGGCCCGAGCTGCGCGCGGTCACCAACGGGCTGGCGCTGCTGCCCTACGGCAACGGCGTGCACTACGACAGCGAGGAGCGTCGTCGCCCGCTGGTGCACCGGCTGGTCGCCGACGGCACGCTGCCCACGACCCACTGCACCGATGACGGGGTCGGCCTCGTCTACCACGGCACCGAGCTGGTGGAGGCGGTCACCGAGCAGGACGGCAAGGGCGCCTACGTCGTCACCCGCGACGGCGACACCGCCGTCGAGGAGCGGCTCGAGCCCCGCCGGATCTGACGCGCCAACGGTCACCCGCCCGCTCTGGCATGCCGACTCCGACGCACCAACCCCGCGGGCGGCGCTGCTAGATCCGCTCCCCCGGCGTGATGACGTCGACCACCCGGCGACCCTCGGCGCTGACCCGGGCGGCGTCGATGACGGCGGCGGTGTGCACCGCGTCGCGGGGGTCGACCGGCATGTTGCCGACCGGGTCCTCGCTCGTGAGCGCCTGTGCCACCGCCCGGTAGAAGTCCGCCTGGTGCGACTGCTGGCGGACCACCGGCTGGCGCTCGTCGCCGCGGTAGACCCAGCCGGCGCAGCCGTCGTCGTCGCGCAGGTCGGAGAAGATGTTGGGCTCGGCCTCGAACTGGTTGAGCAGGAACGCTCCTCGGCTGCCGAGCACCCGGACGCGCGGCCCGGGAGCCGCGGAGACCGAGGTCGCCCCGAGGTGGCTGACCACCCCCGAGGTGTGCCGGCACGCGAGGAAGGCGTCGTCCTCCGCGTGGGTGGTGCGGGCGTGCACCTCGGCGTAGACAGTCTCGACCTCGCCGAAGAGCTGCACGGCGGCGTCGACGAGGTGGGAGTGCAGGTCGAGCAGGATGCCGCCGCCCTCGGCCGGGTCGGCCTGCTCGCGCCAGCGTTCCTTCGGCACGGGACGCCAGCGCTCCCAGCGCAGCTCGGCGCGGTAGACCTCACCGATCGTCCCCGACCGCACCACCTCGGCGAGCGTGGCGTGCTCGGCGTCGTAGCGACGGTTCTGGAACACCGTGAGCGGCACCCCCGCCTGCTCGGCGGCGTCGACGACCTCGAGCGCAGAGTCGGAGTCGACCGCCAGCGGCTTGTCGACGACGACGGGCAGCCCGGCCTCGATGACCGTCAGCGCGTGAGCCGCGTGGTCGCCGCTCGGCGTGGCCAGCACGACGAGGTCGAGTCCCTCCACCGCGAGCAGGCCGTCGAGGTCGGAGACCACCGTGGCGCCCGGGTGATCCTGCTCGACGGCCGCCTGCCGCTCCGGGTTGGACGTCGACACCGCGACGACCTCGAGGCCGGCCTCCTTGAGCAGGGGCGCGTGGATCGTGCGCCCTGCCATGCCGTAGCCCGCCAGTCCAACCCGTGTCGTCATGCGTCGACCCTAGAGGCGGCCGCTGCCTCCGGCGCCGGGGGTGGCCCCGGGGCCCCGGCCGCGAGCTCCTCGCGGGCCAGCCGGCTCGGCCACCAGATGCGCGGGCCGATGTCGTAGGCCAGCGCCGGCACCAGCAGCGACCGCACGACCAGGGTGTCGAGCAGCACACCGAAGGCGACGATGAACGCGATCTGCGCGAGGAACAGCAGCGGCAGGATCGCGAGCGCGGAGAAGGTCGCGGCCAGCACGATGCCCGCGCTGGTGATGACGCCGCCTGTGACGGCCAGGCCGACGAGGATGCCGCGCCGCGTGCCGACGCGCCCCGACTCCTCCCTCACCCGGGTCATGAGGAAGATCGAGTAGTCGATGCCCAGGGCGACCAGGAACACGAAGCCGTAGAGCGGCGTGGAGGGGTCGGCGCCGGGGAACCCGAAGACGTGGTTGAAGACCAGCGCCGAGATGCCCAGCGTCGCGGCGAAGGAGACGACGTTGGCGGCCACCAGGAGCAGTGGTGCGACCAGCGACCTGAGCAGCACGGTGAGCACGAGGAAGACGACCAGCAGGATCGTCGGGATGATGACGCGCACGTCGCGGTCGCTGGCGTCGCGGACGTCGAGGTTCATCGCGGTCTGCCCACCGACCAGCACGTCGGTGCCGACCTGGTCGAGGTCGGTCCGGAGCCGGCGCACGACGTCGTCGGCCTGGGGGCTGTCGGCCGCCGCGGTGAGCGTGGCCTGCACGAGGACCTTGCCGTCCACGACCTTGGGCGGCGCGCCCGGTGCCGCGCCGGCATACGGATCGTTGACGCCCTTCTCCTTGGCGAGCAGGTCGACGACCTGCTGGGCCTTGGCCTCGGGGACGACCACCTGCACGGGGCTGCCGGCGCCGGCCGGGAAGTGCTTGGCGAGCACCTCCTGCCCGGTGACGGACTCGACCTCGTTGAGGAAGGTGTCGGCCTGGCTGATGCCCTGCGCCTTGAACGTCGGCACGAAGGCTGCGGCAGCGAGGAGCGCGACCAGGGTGATCACCCACGTGCGGCGGGGGTGGGTGCCCACGAGGCCGGCGACGCGGCCCCACAGGCCGCGCGTGCCGATCTTGGCCGCGGAGTGCACGTGGTCGACGCGCGGCACCGCCGGCCAGAAGATCCGGCGGCCGAAGAGCAGGAGGACGGCGGGGAGGAAGGTGAGCGCCGACACCAGGGCGCCGGCGATGCCGAGCGCGCCGACGGGGCCGAGGCCGGACGTGGAGGCGAGGTCGGAGAGCAGCAGGCACAGCAGGCCGAGCACCACGGTGGCGGCACTCGCCACGATGGGCTCCACGGAGCCGCGCCAGGCCCGCTTCATGGCCTCCCAGGTGCTCTCCTGGTCGTGCAGCTCCTCCTTGTACCGAGAGACGAGCAGCAGTGAGTAGTCGGTCGCGGCGCCGACGACCAGGATGAACAGGATGCCCTGCGACTGCCCCGACAGGCCGATGACCCCGTTGTCGGCCAGCGGGTAGACCACGAGCACGGCGAGGGCCAGGCCGAAGATGGCCGTGATGAGCACCGCGATGGGCAGGATGGGGCTGCGGTAGACGACCAGCAGGATGACGAAGACGACGCCGAGCGCGACGAGCAGGAGGATGCCGTCGATCCCGCCGAAGGCGGTGACCAGGTCGGCGGTGATGCCTCCCGGGCCGGTGACGTAGGTCTTGAGCCCTGCTGGCGCCAGCGACGTCTTCGCCTCCGCGCGCAGCTGGTCGGCGGCCTCGAAGAGGGCGGTGGTGTCCCCGACCGGCGCGGCGGCCTTCTGCTCGTCGAGCGGCACCACGAGCAGCAGTGCCTGCCCGTCCTGGCTCGGGATGGCCACCTTCGGCGTCTCGGTGAGGTAGTCACCGAGCGTCTTCCCCTCACCGAGCGCGGGCAGCTTCAGCTGCGGAAGACCCTGGACGTATGCCGCGGCGGCGCGCTGCTGCTCCGGGGTCACCTTCGTGCCGGCGTCCATGACGACGATGAACGGGATCGACCGGCTCTCACTGAACCGCGCGACCTGGTCCATCACCTCAGTGGACTCGGCCGTTTCCGGGAGGAACGACGCGTTGTCGTTCTTCTGCACCTCGGAGAGCTTGCCGACGAGCGGGCCGCCGACCCCACCGACGCCCAGCCAGACCAGCACCAGCACCAGTGCACCGATACGGACGAACCACCGCGTTCTCATCAGGCTCCCCAGCTCGATCGTCCGCGGCCGGTTGTCTGCAGCCGCGTGGGCACCACCCTAGAGGGGCGGTGTCGAACGGCATTCGACGACCGCGCCGGTGCGGATTGGCCGGCCCGGAGGGGGGCCGGGGCTGGGCGTACCCTGACGGCATGCGCTTTGAGCACCTCGGCTTCGCCCCCGACTTCGTCGACTACATGGCCGCCTGGGACCGGCAGCGCGAGGTCCACGCGGCGGTCGTCGAGGGCGCCGAGGACACCGTGCTGCTCCTCGAGCACCAGGCGGTCTACACCGCGGGCAAGCGCACCGAGCCGCACCAGCGGCCCTTCGACGGCACCCCGGTGGTCGACGTCGACCGCGGCGGCCTGATCACCTGGCACGGCCCCGGCCAGCTCGTCGGCTACCCGATCGTGCGGCTGCAGGGTGTGCCCATCGACGTCGTGGCCCACGTGCGGCGGCTCGAGGAGGTCATGATCCGGGTCTGTCGCGAGTTCGACGTCGAGACCACCCGGGTCGATGGCCGGTCGGGCGTCTGGGTGCTCGCCGACGAGCGCGGCCCGGACCGCAAGCTCGGCGCCATCGGCGTTCGCGTCAGCCGCCAGGTGACGATGCACGGCTTCGCGCTCAACTGCGACGCCGACCTCTCGTGGGCCGACAACATCATCGCCTGCGGCATCGAGGACGCCGGGGTCAGCTCCATCAGCCGAGAGGCCGGGCGCAGCGTGACGGTGCAGGACGTGCTCCCCTACGCCGAGAAGCACCTCGCCGAGGTGCTCACCGTCGCCTGACGGGAAGAACACCGGCCACGGCAGGGTTGGACGTCGCGTGACCCGTCGCGTCCTGCAGCTCGTGATCGCCTGTGCCGTCCTGGGGGCCGGTGTCGCCCTGCTGCTGGGAGCGGCCCTCGGCTCCGACGGCTACAGCTCCCTGGTCTCCGGTCTCACCATCGCGACCGGCCTCCCCTTCGCCGTGGTCAACGTCGCCATCGCGGTCGCCCTCATCGCCCTGGCCTGGACGCGCGGGACGCGCCCCGGCCTCGGCACCCTGGTCCAGCCGGTCGTCGTCGGCGTGGTCGTCGGCTGGCTGCTGCCGCTGGTGCCGCGGCCCGACGCCCTCGGGCTGCGGTTCGCCGAGCTGGCCGCCGCCTTCGTGCTGCTCACGCTCGGCGTGGCCGGCTACCTCGCCACCGAGACCGGCGCCGGGCCGGCCGAGGCGGCCGCGCTCGCCTTCGACCCCCCGGTGGCGTTCCGGTGGAGCTACACGGTGCTGCAGGTCGGTGGCGCGCTGGCCGGCTGGGCGCTCGGCGCGGCCGTCGGGCCCGGCACGATCGTGACCGCGCTGCTGGTGGGCCCGGCCGTCGACCTGGCCCGCCGCACCCTGTTCCGAGCACCCCGGGCCACGTCGGCGAGCCCACCCGCGGTGGCCCAGCCCGCCGCCGAGCCCTGCTGACGGGACGCCTGCCGAGGCTCGGTCAGGCAGCCGTCAGGGCAGCAGGTCGTCGTTGCCGGTGAGCGCGGCCGCCACCCGGAGGTAGACGCGCGCCTCTTCGTGCCGGCTCTGCCGCTGCAGGGCGCGCCCGAGGATGATGTGCGCGTAGGCGTCGACGGGCGAGCGCTCGATCAGCAGGCGGGCCTGCTCCTCGGCGCTGCGCAGCATGGCGGCGTGGAAGTACGAGCGCGCGAGCAGCGTGCGCACCTCCGCGTTGCCCGGCGCCTCCTCGATGATGCCCTCGAGGATCGCCACGGCCTGGCGGTAGTTCCGCTGCTCGAAGTTCAGCTCGGCCATCCCGAACTGCAGGCGGAGCGAGTCGGTCATGCCCCCACAACACCACGAGGCACGGCCGTGTTCCACCCCTCTCCCCAGCACCGCGGCGGTATGCCGCAGGCGGGACCGCAGGGAATACCGCACTGGCCGCGGGCGTACCCTTGAGTGGACGCCCGGTGACCTCCGGGCACTCTCGTGCCGCCGCGGCATACCGGTCGTGGGGCACCACCCGAGCTCGCAAGGGAGTCTTCGTGACCGTCGCACCCGAGGGCCGCCGTCTGCTGCGTGTCGAGGCGCGCAACGCGGAGACGCCGATCGAGAAGAAGCCGTCGTGGATCCGCACCACCGCCAAGATGGGGCCGGAGTACACCTCGCTGCACTCGATGGTGAAGCGTGAGGGCCTGCACACCGTGTGCCAGGAGGCCGGGTGCCCCAACATCTTCGAGTGCTGGGAGGACCGCGAGGCGACCTTCCTCATCGGTGGTGACGTCTGCACCCGCCGCTGCGACTTCTGCGACATCGCCACCGGCCGGCCGCAGCCGCTCGACCGCGACGAGCCCCGCCGCGTCGCCGAGTCGATCGCCCAGATGGACCTGCGCTACGCGACGGTGACCGGCGTCGCCCGCGACGACCAGCCCGACGGCGCCGCCTGGCTCTACGCCGAGACGATCCGCGAGATCCACCGGCAGAACCCGACCACCGGCGTGGAGATCCTGCCGCCCGACTTCGGCGCCAAGCCCGAGCTCGTGGGGCAGGTGTTCGACGCACGGCCTGAGGTGTTCGCCCACAACCTCGAGACCGTGCCGCGCATCTTCAAGCAGATCCGGCCCGCCTTCACGTACGAGAAGTCGCTGAAGGTGCTCTCGATGGCCCGCGAGGCCGAGCTGGTCACCAAGTCGAACCTCATCCTGGGCATGGGCGAGGAGGACCACGAGATCGAGCAGGCGATGCGCGACCTGCACGACGCCGGCTGCGACATCCTCACGATCACGCAGTACCTGCGCCCCTCGAAGCTGCACCACCCGATCGACCGGTGGGTCAAGCCCGAGGAGTTCGTGCACTGGAGCGACCTGGCCGAGGAGATCGGCTTCAAGGGCGTCATGGCCGGTCCGCTGGTCCGTTCGTCCTACCGCGCCGGCCGCCTCTACGCCCAGGCGATGGCCAAGTGGGGCCGCGCGATCCCGGACCACCTGCAGCACCTGGCGACCAAGGCCGACGGCCCCGCTCGCCAAGAGGCGGCCTCGTTGGTGGCGCGGGCCTGACGCCCCGTATCCTGAGCAGCATGGCGCGCAAGGAGAAGCAGCAGTCGACCGAGCCCAAGAAGCAGGGGCGCGTCGGACAGATCCGCCAGGTGTACACGGCGGCTCACCAGGTCGACCGGCTCATCGGCTGGTGGATGCTGCTCGCCGCCGTCGCGGTCCTCGTGGTCGTCGTCGGCATCGGCGTCCTCGTCGGCCACTGGGTCTACGCCCTCATCCTCGGCATCCCGCTGGCGGTGCTCGCCGCGACCATCACGATGAGCCGCCGGGCCGAGCGGGCCGCCTACAGCGCCATCGAGGGCCAGCCCGGCGCCGCCGGGGCCGCGCTCGGGGCCCTGCGCCGCGGCTGGTTCTACGAGCAGCAGCCGGTCGCCCTCGAGGGCGCCCGCGGCACGCGGCCTGAGGACATGGCCGGCGCGGCGTTCGTCTTCCGCGCGGTCGGCCGCCCCGGCATCGTCCTCGTCGGCGAGGGCCCGCAGGGGCGGGTGACCAAGCTGCTCGAGTCCGAGCGCAGGAAGACCGCTCGCGTCGCCCCCGGCGTGCCGCTGCACCTCCTGCAGGTGGGCTCCGGCGAGGGCCAGGTCCCGGTGCGCAAGCTCTCGAACAAGCTCACCCGCATGAAGCCGGTCCTCACCAAGGAGGAGGCCTCGGTCGTCAACAAGCGGCTGAAGTCCCTCGGCGGCATGCGGCCGCCGGTGCCCGCCGGCATGGACCCGATGCGCGCCCGCGTCGACCGCAAGGCCATGCGCGGCCGCTGACGCGGGTCAGGGCAGCTCCGCCAGCACCGCGACCGTGAACCGCCCGAGCGCCTCCTCGTCGAGGCGCAGGAACAGGTCGGGCTCGATGACCTCGAGCTCCATCAGCGTCGGCACGCCCTCGACGTCGACGAGGTCGACCCGGGCGTAGGTCAGCCGGTCCGGGGCGCACGCCATCGCACGCCGCGCGGTCTCCAGCTCGGCCGGTGTCGGCTCGTGCGGGTGCTCCGTGCCGCCGTGGTGGGCCTGGACGCGGTAGTCGCCGGCGGCCGGAACCTTGCGCACGGCGTGGGACAGCTCGCCGCCGAAGAAGAGCAGCGAGGTCTCCCCCGCCTCGATCTGCGGGGCGAAGGGCTGCACGACGACGTCACCAGCGGCCACGAGGCGCTCGACGTGGGCAGCGGCCTCGGCCGAGCAGGGGTCGGTGCGCAGCGTCTCGCGGGCCCCGCCGTCGACCGCGGGCTTGGCGACCACGTCGGACCACCCGCAGGCGGCCAGCCGCTCGGCGGCACCGGAGGAACCACGTTCCAGCATGAGCGTCGGCAGCACCGGCACGCCCTGCGTCGCCATCTCGGCGAGGTAGCCCTTGTGCGAGTTCCACCGGATCACACTGGCGGGGTTGACGATCCGCGTCTGCGCAGCGACTTTCTCCACCCAGGTGAGGAACTCGTCGAGCCGGGTGAAGTAGTCCCAGGGCGAACGCACCACCACGAGGTCGTAGCCGCCCCACGACACGTCGGCGTCCCAGTGCTGCAGCTCGGCGCGCACGCCTGAGTCACCCAGTGCCTGGACCACGAGCGGGGCCTCGGGGTCGTGCTCGGCGAACGCGAGCGAGTTGACGACGACGATCTTCGGAGCGGGGGCCGACATGCCGGCAGTCTCCCAGCCACCCCCCGAACGCCGACCCGTGGGGCGGCCGTTGCGGGGCCCGGCGGGTTCGCCCGCCAACCCCTTGCGGACGCGACACTCGCGATATAACGTGTTCCCAACGCGATATAACGCGACTCTTCCGAGGCGAGCTCGGGACCAAAGAGATAGAGACCAGGAACAGGAGCGGGTCATGACGGAGAAGTGGCGGGTTGAGGGTCCCCGGGTCCTCGACATCGGCGAGGACGGCGAGCAGGTCCGCAACCTCAAGGTGGGCATCATCGGGGGTCGGGTCGACGTCGTCACCCACGACGACTCCCCCACCGCGCGGGTCGAGGTGTCGGAGGTGGAGGGCGATCCGGTGCTGGTGCGCTGGGACGGCTCGACCCTGAAGATCAGCCACGGCCCCGACACCGACAACGGCATCCTCGACCGGGTCCGCCGGACCGTCGTGGACGGCATCGACCGCAACCGGGTCGTCGTCAGCATCTCGATCCCGCAGGACGCCACGGCCAGCGTCAGCACGGTCAGCGCCGAGGCCCTGGTCGCCGGGGTCCGCGCCGAGGTCAAGACCAACACCGTCTCCGGGTCGCTCACCCTCGACGACGTCTCCGGCCGGACCTCGGTCAACACCGTGAGCGGCGCCGTCGAGTGCAGCCGGCTCGACGGACCCCTCTCGGTCAACTCGGTCTCCGGGTCGGTCACGGCGCAGCAGAGCACCCTGCCCGACGTCACGATCCACACCGTCAGCGGCGACATCGCGCTCGACATGCTCAACGGCGCCGCGAGCATCTCCTCGTCGTCGGTCTCCGGTGACGTCACGGTCCGCTCGCCGCTGGCCGGCTACGACGTGCGGGTCAGCTCGGCCAGCGGCCAGGTGGTCGTCGACGGCCGCCAGCTCCGCCGCGGGCCCCACTCGGCCGGTGGGCAGCTGAAGGAGGGTGACGGCGCCCTGCGGCTGAAGGCGAACGCCGTCTCCGGCAACGTCGTGCTGCTGCGCTCCACAGGTGCCGACGAGCAGGCGGTCTGACCATGAGCCCCGTCTTCGCCCACGGCCAGCTGCGCCTCTACCTGCTGGCCCTGCTCAACGAGGGTCCGCGGCACGGCTACGAGGTGATCCAGGACCTCGAGCAGCGGTTCAACGGCCTCTACACGCCGAGCGCCGGCACGGTCTACCCGCGGCTGGCCAAGCTCGAGGAGGAGGGGCTGGTCGAGCGTTCCGAGGAGGGCCGCAAGGCGGTCTACCGCATCACCGACGCAGGTCGCGCCGAGGTGGCCGCTCGCGCCGAGGAGCTCGCCGCGCTCGAGACCGACCTCGACCACTCGGTGCGCGCCCTGGCCGAGGAGGTCCGCTCGCGGGTCAGCAGCCAGAGCAGCGACCTGCGCACGGAGCTGAAGGAGGCTGCCCGTCGGGCCCGGAGCACGGCGACGCCCGCCGGCGGTGGCTCCGACGGGTGGCACAACTCCGCGCCGTCGGTGCGCCAGGAGGTGGAGTCGGCGGTGGCCGAGCTCCGTGAGGAGGCCCGCCGCGCGTGGCGGCAGTACGGCCTCACCTCCGAGCAGGGCCGGGAGGTCGTCGACATCCTCGCCGACGCGTCACGCCGCATCCAGGAGGTGGTGCGCCGTCACTGACGGCGCATCGCCGTGCCGGCCACGCGGCATACCGGGGCGTGGTCCGTCAGAGTCGGACGATCACGGTGCCGGCGGCCTTGTCGTGCAGGCCGCGGCCGTCGCGGTCCCAGAACATCGCCGGCAGGAACAGGCAGAGGAGCACGGTGCGCACGACCGTCTGCACCGGGCTCGGCGGCCGGCCGTTGATGCTGCGGACCCGCAGGCCCACGACCCGGTGGCCGATGGTGTAGCCGAGCGTGCCCACCAGCAGCAGGTTCTCGACGCCGAAGATGACCAGGGTGATCCAGGCACCCGAGCCGGCCGTGGCCGTGAACGGCAGCGGCACGTGGAAGAGGCCGAAGGCGATGAAGGTGCACAGCGTCCAGTCGACGAGGACGCCGAGCAGGCGCCGCCCGACCCGACCGATCGAGCCGGACCCCTCTCGCGGCAGGCCGAGGCGCTCCCCGGCGTACTCCGCTGCCTCGGGCGCGCGCGAGCCGGGGCCCTGGAGCCACGAGCCGACGTCCTTGCGATCCACCACGGTGAAAGCCTAGTTCGTGCCTGGTCACGGCCGAGTCGCCGGTATGCCGCGTGAGCGCGCTTCCCGCGCGACGTTCCGCCTCGTGGGCGCCACGTTCCAGAATGTGGGACGGTCTTCCCGTAACACCGGCGAAACATTTGGGTCATGGGTGGGAAACCCGCGGCCGTTACGGTGGGTCGCGACGCACCGGGTGGCTTCCCGCCGCCCCTTCACAGGAGGCTAGATGTTCAGCAACGCTGACGAGGTTCTCGCGTTCATCAAGGACGAGGACGTCAAGTTCGTCGATATCCGGTTCTGCGACCTGCCGGGCGTGATGCAGCACTTCAACGTGCCCGCCCACAGTGTCGACAAGGACTTCTTCACCAACGGCCAGATGTTCGACGGCTCCTCGATCCGTGGCTTCCAGGCGATCCACGAGTCGGACATGAAGCTCGTCCCCGACGTGCGCACCGGGTTCGTCGACCCGTTCCGCAAGGAGAAGACGCTCGTCATGAACTTCTCCATCGTCGACCCCTTCACCGGCGACGCCTACAGCCGCGACCCGCGCAACATCGCGTCCAAGGCCGAGGCCTACCTGAAGTCGACGGGCATCGCCGACACGGCCTACTTCGGCGCCGAGGCCGAGTTCTACGTCTTCGACGACGTGCGCTTCGAGACCAAGGCCAACGCCAGCTACTACTACATCGACTCCATCGAGGCCGCGTGGAACAGCGGTCGCGAGGAGGAGGGTGGCAACCGCGGTTACAAGACCCGGTTCAAGGGCGGCTACTTCCCGGTGCCGCCGGTCGACCACTTCGCCGACATCCGCGACAAGATGTGCCTCAACCTCGCCGAGGTCGGCCTCGAGGTCGAGCGCTCGCACCACGAGGTGGGCACCGCGGGCCAGCAGGAGATCAACTACAGGTTCAACACCCTGCAGCAGTCCGGCGACGACATCATGAAGTTCAAGTACGTCATCAAGAACACCGCGTGGGACTACGGCAAGACGGCGACCTTCATGCCGAAGCCGATCTTCGGTGACAACGGCTCGGGCATGCACACGCACCAGTCGCTCTGGAAGGACGGCGAGCCGCTGTTCTACGACGAGCGCGGCTATGGCGGCCTGTCCGACCTCGCCCGCTGGTACATCGGTGGACTGCTCAAGCACGCGCCGGCGCTGCTCGCGTTCACCAACCCGACGGTCAACAGCTACCACCGCCTGGTGCCCGGCTACGAGGCCCCGGTCAACCTGGTCTACTCGGCCCGCAACCGCTCCGCCTGCGTGCGCATCCCGATCACGGGCAGCTCCCCCAAGGCCAAGCGCATCGAGTTCCGCGTGCCGGACCCGTCGTCCAACCCGTACCTGTGCTTCGCCGCCCAGCTCATGGCCGGCCTCGACGGAATCAAGAACCGCATCGAGCCCCCGGAGCCCGTGGACAAGGACCTCTACGAGCTGCCGCCCGAGGAGCACGCCGCGATCCAGCAGGTGCCCGGGTCGCTTCCCGAGGTGCTCGACGCCCTCGAGGCCGACCACGAGTTCCTGCTCCAGGGTGACGTGTTCACCGAGGACCTCATCGAGGCCTGGATCGAGTGGAAGCGCAAGAACGAGGTCGACCCGATCCGCTTCCGCCCGCACCCGCACGAGTTCGAGATGTACTTCGACATCTGAGCGAGCACGGGTCTCTGACCTGCTGACTGTCGGACCTGCTGACTGTCGCTTGAACGGCGGCTGACCTGCGAAAACGTCGTTGGACTTCTCGCAGCGTCAGCCGCCGTTTCGCGTTGGCATGTGTCATGGATGTGTAACAGCAGTGCGGTCCCTGTCTCGAGGTATGGCCGACCTGGGATGCTGACCAAACCGTGCCGCCGCCTCCACGAACCTCTCGCGGTGTTCCGGTTGGTGACCGTCCTACGTGACTCACCTTTGCTGCTCGCGGGCGGCCGCACGACCAGACGTCCCGATCTGGGGACTTGCTGGGACATTGCACGCCGCCATGGAATGACTGCCACCATCACGGCATGTCTCCCATGCGGCGCCTACGGACGTGGATCCGCACCCGCGAAGGAAGTCGCGCCTCCGATTGCCGCCACAGGGTGCTCTAGTGACTAGCGGCGTCGCCGCGACCGTGCTTATGTCCGCCTGCTCATCCATCCCACCGGGCGCGCCAGACCCGATGACGGCCACGACCCCCGTGACCGGATCCATCCCGCCCGCGCCGATTGCAGCGGCGATGGCGGCGAGCACGCGAAGCGCGGAATGGACACTCATCGGCATGTCAGCCGATGGCCAGCGCCTCTTCATCAACTACTCGATCGGAGATCCGTGCTCGGAGAGCGCCGGAATCTTGGTCGAAGAGACGAGCGATACCGTCACCGTCACCGCAACCACCAGGGTGGTCAAGCGGGCCAGTGACTGCGAGTCCGTGATGCGCAAGGCCAACGGGTACGTCGACCTGAGACAACCACTGGGGAAGCGCGCACTCATTCACGCGTCCGAAGCGCGCACGCCCGACAACCCTTGACCCGCCCACGCTGCCGTGCCAGCTTGGGAATTGGGCTCACCTACGCAGCGCGAGCTCAAATGCACTCACCCTAAGTGACCGCCAAGGCACCTCTTTGGCTCTCCGTTGGGCAGGGTTAGGGCACGACGAAGACACGCCGCCTCGCTTGACGGGGCTAGCCCAATCCGGACCGTGAAGTCGTCCTGTCATGCCGATGTGCGGACGTGTAGTTGTCACTCCCTGGGCCGGTCGGGCCATAGGCCCCTGGTCGTCCTTCCGCTGCGACTGGTAGGCCGATCGCAGGAGCGGTCCCGTCGTCAGGAGGAGAGACATGGCCTCGATAGCGCTGTTCCACTCGGTGCTCGGCGTACGACCAGGCGTGCATGACGCCGCCGCGCGGCTGCGCGCACGCGGGCACGAAGTGCTCGTGATCGACCAGTACGACGGGCGGTCGTTCGACGACTACGCCACCGCGGTCGCCTATCAGGAGGAGGTGGGCTTCCCCGCGCTGATGCAGGCCGCTCTCGACGCCACGGCCGACCTGCCGGACGGCTTCGTGGTGGCCGGCTTCTCCAACGGCGCCGGCATGGCCGAGCACGTCGCCCTGCACCGCCAGGTGGCGGCTGCGGTGCTGTTCTCCGGTGCGCTGCCGCTGCGGTTCCTCGGCGCCGACGCCTGGCCGGCGACGGTGCCGGTGCAGCTGCACTACGCCGTCTCGGACCCGAACCGCAACCAGGACTGGGTGGACCAGTTCCTCGCGGCGGTGCGCGCATCCGGAGCGGACGCCGAGTTCCACGAGTACGTCGCGTCCGGGCACCTGTTCACCGACGCCTCCCGGCCAGACGAGTTCGACCCGCGCGCCACGGAAGCGCTGTGGGCCCACGTGCACGACTTCCTCCGGAACATCCCCCGAGCGGCCCACGTCAGTGTGTCGACCTGAGCATCGCAGCGTCCTTCGCGGATCCGCGCGGTCGGGCCGAGCATTCGACGTCCGTACGACAACTCAGGGAGAGCCGGAGCGTCCCGGTCTGGGCCGAACAGTGAAGGGCCCCGTACCTGGGCCGCCAGGCGTTGCTCAAACGGGCCGCTACGTGCATTCCTGTTCATCACCCGTTGATGCGGTACCTCAGCCAGACGCTCCCGCTGGCAGTCGGCGTGGCGGTGACGAGAGTCAGCTCACGGAGATCATTCACCTGCGCGAACAGGCGTGGGCCGACCGGATCGACGACACGACCCACGGCGAGACACAACTCGTCGACCAGACCCTGAGCCAGCAAGGACTGGGCAAGGGTGATGCTGCCGTGTACGCCCACGTCGCCCCCCGTCTGCGCCCTCACCTGGGCCACGAC
>NZ_FOHB01000008.1 GCF_900111375.1 Pedococcus cremeus | reverse complement strand
CGTCTTCGGCACCAAGAGCGGCAGCCCGGTGCGGGTCGAGGTCAGCAAGGACCTCAAGACCATCGAGGTCCGCACCGGCGGCCCGGGCGGCATGCACGGCGGCGACCAGGGCACGCAGCAGCAGGCCCCGTCGACGGGGTCCTCGAGCGACTCCACCGCGTCCACCACGTCTGACACGTCCACCATCTGACGCCCGTCTCCCGGACGGCATACCTCGGCGGGGCCCGCACCAGGAGGTGCGGGCCCCGCGGGCACGCTGGTCACCCCACCAGCGCGGGAGTCCGGCGCAGCAGCAGGGTGAGGCCGCCGGCGACCCCGAGCAGCGCCGCCGACAGGGCCACGACCCCATCCCAGCCCGACCACGACCACGCCTGTCCCGCAACGCTGCCGAACACCGACGAGCCGACGTAGTAGGCGAAGAGGTAGAAGGAGGCGGCCTGCGCGGTGGCGACACCGCCCGCGTGCGCGCGGGCCGGCACCCAGCCGCTCGCGACCCCATGGACGACGAAGAAGCCCGCCGTCAGCAGCCCGATTCCGGCCACCATCCAGGGCAGCGACGAGGGAAGGGTCAGCGCCACCCCGGCGACCGCGAGGAGGCAGCCGAGCGGCGCGACCGCACGCCGGCCGATGCGGTCGGCGACCCGGCCGCCCACCGTCGAACCGATGGAGCCCAGGGGGTAGACGAGGAACACCAGGCTCGCGGCACCCAGGCCGAGGTGGAACGGAGCAGCGGCCAGCCGAAACCCCAGGCCGTTGAACACCGCGATGAAAGCGCCCATGGCACAGGCGCCGATGGCGTACAGCGCGAGCAGTGCGGGGTCACCGAGCGCGCGACGGGCCATGGGCACCAGGGCTCGCGGGCCGACCGCCGTCGGTTGGAAGTGGCGGGACTCGGGAAGCGCGACCCGCACGACGAGGGCGCACAGGAGGCCGAGCAGCGCGGCAGCCCCGAGGGCCCACCGCCAGCCGGCCACCTCCCCCACGGCGCCGGTGGCGAGCCGTCCGGTCATGCCGCCCAGCGCGGTGCCGCCGACGTAGAGACCGGCGGCGCGCGCGTGCGTCGACGGGTGCAGCTCCTCCCGCAGGTATGCCGTGGCGACGGCCGGGAGCCCGGCCAGGACCACGCCCTGCAACAGCCGCAGGAGCAACAGGACGTGCCACGTGGGCGCGAGGGCGCACGCGGCGGCCACCACGGTGGCGGCGCCCAGCGACAGGTGGATCAGGCGGGTGCGACCGACCCGCTCGGACAGCGGGCCGGCCACCAGCAGCGCGATCCCGAGCCCGACCGTGGTGACCGAGAGCGACAAGGTGCTCGTCGCGGACGAGACACCGAACTGGTCCGCCAGCTCCGGGAGCAGCGCCTGAGTGCTGTAGAGCAGCGCGAACGTGGCGACCCCGGCGGCGAACAACGAGGCCACGACACGACGGAAGTCGGCGGTGCCGGCGCGGTACCCCAGTGCGGTGTCGTCGACGGACGTGGTTGCAGGGCTGGCGGTCACAGAGCCACTGTCCGCTGGACGTTGCCATACGTCCAATGACGCCAATGCGTTTTCTTCATACGCAATGCGTATGCTGCTGGGTGTGTTGATCAGGGACCTCGAGTGGGTTCTCGCCCTGGCTGCGCAACTGCATGTGACGGACACCGCGGCCGCGCTCGGCATCAGCCAACCGACGCTGTCCCGCGCGCTGGCGCGCGTGGAGGACGAGCTGGGCACCCGGCTGTTCGAACGGGTGCCGACCGGAGTCGAGCTGAACCCGAACGGCGAGCTGGTCGTCGAGGCGGCCCGGGACGTGACCGAGCGGTGGGAGCGGATGCGCGCCGAGCTGGCCGGACGGCTCGACCCGGACACCGGTGTCGTCCGGCTCGCCTTCCTGGACTCCATGGCCACGTCACTGGTGCCGCGACTGCTGCGCGCCTTCCACGAGCACGCGCCGGCAGTGCGGGTCGTGCTCCGGCAGGAGCCCGCGCACGAGATCCGGCGCGACCTGGTGTCCGGCGCAGCCGAGCTGGCCATCACCTCGCCGCTCGGCGACTCCGACCACGGCTGGGTGCCGCTGCAGCAGGAGCGTCTCGTCCTCGCCGTACCGCCGACTCACCGGCTGCGAAGCCGCAAGCGGATCGCGCTGAGGGAGCTGGCCGACGAGGAGCTCATCACCACCCCGGTCGGGTTCGGCTACCGCTCCCTGGTCGAGGGCCTGCTCACCGACGCCGGGGTCTCCCCGACCATCTCGTTCGAGAGCGCCGACCTGGCCACCATCGAGGGCCTGGTCGCGGCAGGGCTGGGCGTGGCGCTGGTGCCGGAGCAGTTCGCCGGGCAGACCGGCAGCATCGGCATCCCGCTCACCTCGGCCGCGGCACGGCGCACCATCGGCCTGACGTGGCGCAGCGACCGGCCGCTCGCCCCGGCAGCGGCCCGCTTCGTCGACTTCGTCCGGGCCACGCCGGACCTGCCGTCCTGACCGGGTTCAGTCCCTGACGGGTCTCAGTGCCAGGACCCGCCGTTGCCCCACCCGGCCCCGGGGCGCATCTTCACCTTGCCGGGCTCGACGTCCTCGGACCAGTCCTCGTCCTCACGGCCATGGCGCCGCCGTCGCAAGACCGATCGCACGACCAGCGCCAACACGCCTACTGCGGCCACCCCCACGACAGCCACCTCGGTGGCGAAGACCGGATCCATCAACACTCCCTCTGACGATGCCTGACTGACGGGTTGTTCAGTGGGACGAGCCGCGCCCCAGCCCACCGCCGGCACGAAGCCTCAGGTGGTCGCGGGGCGGGTGCGCGTCCCAGTTGCCGTTGCGGCCGCGCCGCCCCATGAGGAGCACGACCAGCAACCCGACCAGGCTGCCCACGATGGCCAGGAGGAGGCCCGCCACCATCAGCACCCCCATGACGGTGTAGCCACTCATCTGTGCACCTCCGTCCCCCCGACGACGCAGTGCCGCCGTCCCCAGTTTCGCAGACGGGGAGCACCTCTGGCAGACAACCGCAGACATGACTTCCCGGACGTTCGGGGCACCATCTGCCGGGAGGTCCTCGGTCATCCGTTGTGGGCCGGGTTCTCCTCCTCGCTGCCCTGGCGCGACGCAGAGAGCCGACGCTCCACGCCCCACAGCAGGAGAACAGCACCGCTGGCCAACAGCGTCCACAGGATGGCCAGACCGGTGTACGCGCCACGATGATCGGGTCCACCACTGACGGCCAGCACCCACAGCGCCACTGCGGCGACCACCAGCGCAGCCGCGAACCCGAACGAGTACACCCGGAGCCCACTTCCGCCGCCGGTCCCCGTCCGCCGGACGTGCTCTGCATAGGCGTGCCCACCCAGCGCCAGCAATGCCAGTGCGACAGCCGCCCAGCCTTCCGGCCGACCGCTGAAGCCTGCGACGACGCCGCCCAGCGCCACCAGGGACAGCACCACTCTCGTCACCGTACGCACCCTGCCCCCCGAGGTTCGCGACCCTCAACGCCTGCAAGCCGTCAGATTGCCGACGGATGCGGTGGCCATGGTGCCGCCCACCGCCGGCCGGCGCGACAGGGAGGGCGACGCCCTGCCGTGGGGAGCACCGAGATCGGGTGGGGGAGCCCGGCGACGATCCGTGAACGCTGGGTCGGTCGCGCGGCATACCCAATTATTTTTCACGGATATACCCGTGCTAATTTGCGGACGCCCGTCACCCAGTCGATGTGGAAAGAGCCGTCGCATGCTGTCCCCACAGTCAGAAACCATCGTCCGCGCCACCGCCCCCGTCGTGGCCGAGCACGCCGTGCAGATCACGTCCCGTTTCTACCCCTCCATGTTCGAGGCGCACCCCGAGCTCCTCAGCCTGTTCAACATGGGCAACCAGGCGAACGGCGACCAGCGCCGGGCCCTGGCCTCGGCGGTCGTCGCCTACGCAACGCACCTGATCGATCCGCAGGGCCGTGACTTCCGGCCGGTGATGGAGCGGATCGCCCACAAGCACGTGTCGCTGGGGATCCATCGCGGCCAGTACCCGATCGTGGGTCACCACCTGATGGGCGCCGTCGCCGAGGTGGTGGGCGAGGCGGTCACGCCCGAGGTGGCTGCGGCGTGGGAGGAGGTCTACTGGCTGTTCGCCACCGAGCTCATCGCCGAGGAGGCAAGGCTCTACAAGCAGGCGGGCGTCGACCCGCTGCTGGCCTGGCGCGACTACGAGGTCGTCGACCGCGTCGACGAGGCGCTCGACACGGTCACCCTCCTCCTCGCGCCGACCGACGAGCGCCCGGTGCCGTCCCACCAGCCGGGGCAGTACGTCTCCGTGGCCGTCACTCTTCCCGACGGGACCCGCCAGCCCCGTCAGTACACCGTCTCGACCGGCTACCGCCCCAACACCCTCCAGATCACCGTGCGGCGGGTGCGCGGCGTCGGCGGAGCTCCCGATGGCGCGGTGTCGTCCCACCTCCACGACCGGGTCGCGGTCGGGGACCTGCTCGAGGTGGGTCCGCCCGCAGGCGACATGGTCCTGGAGGAGCGCGCTGCGCCTCTGCTCCTCATCAGCGCCGGTGTCGGCATCACCCCCGTGGCGGCGATCCTCGACGACCTCGCCGCGCGCGGCACCTCCCGTCCGGTGACGGTGGTGCACGCCGACCGCTCGGCAGCCAGCCACCCGCTCTTCGAGTCCACCAGCACCTCGCTGCAGTCCCTCGGCGACGCGGTCGTGCACACCTGGTACGAGGACGTCGACGCCATCGGCCGCCTGCGTGGAGCGCGCAGCGGGTTCATGGACCTCGACGAGGTGCCCCTCACCACCGACGCCGACGTGTTCATGTGCGGCCCCCTGCCCTTCATGCGCAAGGTTCGTGCTGGACTCGTGCGTCGTGGCGTGCCCGCGAGCCAGATCCGCTACGAGGTCTTCGGACCCGACCTGCTGGCTGCGGCCGGCTGAGCCACCCGCCCGGCCCGGCCTCGTCAGCCGGTGGTCGCCAGCAGGGCGCGAACCGCGTCGACGATGGCCGGGTCGGTGTCGTAGTGCTGCGTGAGCCAGCCGAGGGTCGCCTGGGCGGCCGCGCGGTTGTGGTCGTAGCCCGCCACCAGGGCATCGATGGGCACGTCGCCGAATGAGGCCTCGACGCGACGGGTGGCCTCGAAGGGGTCCGGCTGCACCCACCGCCGGTTGGTGTCCAGGCGCAGCAGGGCCAGCACGCGGTCGACCGCGTAGACCTGGATGAACCGGAAGGCCGTCAGGCGCTCGCCGCGCAGCTCGCGGTGCAGTCCGACGAACAGGTTCGTCAGGGCCTCGTTCACGTGGAAGTCGACCGTGTCGATCGCCGTGGACCCCGACGGTGCCGGATGCTCTTCGAGCCCGAGCGGTATGCCGCGGCGTTGCCACACCACGCGGGCGCCGGTGAAGGCCAAGCGGCCGAGCTCCTGCGGGGTGAAGACGGCGTACTCGAGGAACAGCCCGTCGGCGAGGAGCGCCTTGCGACCGTTGGGGTCGTTGACGAAGCTGTAGGCGATGCTTCCACCGAGACCGGAGAGCCAGCGCAGGTCGTCGAGGTAGCGCTGCTTGGCCGAGCGGTCGGAGACCACCAGCCAGAAGTCGATGTCGGAGTGGTCGTCGAAGCGGTTGTGCTCCACGCCGGCCGAGCCGAGGCCGAGCACGGCCAGAACGGCGTCGTCGTCAGCAAGGGCTCGGGCCAGGTCGTCGAGTCGGGTCAGGGTCGGATGCATGCGGGTCACCTCGTCGGGTCTGGTCGACGTTTCAGCCCGCACAGCGTCTCTGCCGAGGTCGCGACAGCGGCATGCTAGCCAGCGGCCGCGCCGGCGTCGACGATCTCCGACTCGTCCGGCATCCAGGTCTGCTCATCGGATGCTCGGGGAGGCCCGGACCGCGGGCGCCGGAACACCATCGGGAGGCCCCGTGCCCGCGGCCAGTCCGTGGAATCGGTGACCTGGACGTGCACGTGCGGCTGGGTGCTGTTCCCGGAGTTGCCGCACTCGCCGAGCCGTTCGCCGACCACGACCGTGTCGCCCGGTGCCACACGGACCGTTCCCCGGCGCAGGTGCGCGAGCAGCACGAACGGTCCGCGGCCATGCTGCGCGATCACGACGTGGTTGCCGGCGATCGCTGCGGCACCAGCGCGGGCCCGCTTCGCCTGGCCGAGCATGTAGGGCACGAGGGCGAGCTGAGATCTGCGCGCCTCATGGTCGGGCTCGCCGTCATGGGTCTCCACCACCGTCCCCGAGACTGGCGCGAGGATCGGTGCGCCGAAGCTCCGGAAGCCCTCGGGGGGCTCGACCGAGAAGGCGGTCCGCCACGTCCGCGGAGCCGGGAGTCCGTCGCGGTCGACCGCGACGAAGTCGATCGCGTAGGTCACCCCGAACGCGTGTGTCCCGTGGCTCGGGACCCGACGGGCAGGGCTCCGACGTGCCAACCACAAGCCGTGGAACGGCAGGTCGAGCACCACGGGCTGCTGGGCCGCCACACCCCTCCCCCGGGCCGATCGACAGCGACAGCAAGCACCGTACCTCGCCACACCTCCCGCCGGCTCCGCAGCGGACGGGGTCGGCTCACCTCGCGAGCTGGTCGGCGGCTGCGAGGTACCGCTTGGTCATTGCCATCTGAACCCACCGCGCGAATGGGCCGCCCGCTCGAGCCAACAGGGTCGCCGGGCGGGAGAAGGCCGTGATGGTGAGCTCGACGTGGCCGTCGGAATGCCGGTGCAGGAGAAAGACTTCCTCGCCCGTCTCCGGGTGGCCCGGGAGCGTGCCGTACGCGAAGCCCCGGCGGTCGGGCTCGTCGACGACGTAGACCACCCGACAGGGAATGCGAACCGCCAGTGCCCCGAGACCGAGGCGCATGTCCACGACGGTGTCCGGCTGAGCGGAGCCGGAGGCTGCCACCCCCAAACCCGCTCGCCGGTGGACCCGCCACGTCATGAGGTCCTCCACAGCGGACTCGAAGTCGCGCCGTCGCAAGATCCGGGAGAGGTGCACGCAGGCGTAGCCGGGAGGTGACGCGGACGCTGTGGCGCCCACAGCGGCATACGTCAGAGGCGCAGCCTGCAACTCTTCGAGTCGCGACGCTGACAGCGGCTGGACATCCGTGCGGTGCTTCATGGCTGGCAGACCACGATGCCACGACTCGCCGACTGCGGGTCGCATCCGACGCGCCATTTACTTGCATGAGTGCAACTATTTCTGGGTAGCACAAAGCCTCTCGACCTCTTCGCTACGGAGCCGCCTTGTCTTCCTGGTCCTTCCCCATCCTGCTGCTCGTCTTCGCGGCCGCTGCCGGTGCCATCTGGGTGGCCGGCATCCAGCTCTCGAACCACACCGACGTGCTCTCCACGCGGTTGCACCTCGGCTCCGCCCTCGGGGGGCTCATCCTGCTGGCTCTCGCGACGAACCTGCCCGAGATCGCCATCGTCACCAGCGCCTCGCTGGCGGGGAACGTCGGTGTGGCGGTGGGCAACATCCTGGGCGGCATCGCCATCCAGACCGTGGTCCTGGTCGTGCTCGACGTCTTCGGGATTCGAGGCCGGCGTCCGCTGACCTACCAGGCTGCGTCGCTGGTCCTCGTCCTGGAGGCCGTTCTCGTGGTCGCCGTGCTCGCGGTGGTCATTGCCGGCTCTCAGCTGCCCTCGAACCTGGTCAGGTTCAGGCTCGCCCCCGCCGCAGTGCTCATCACGATCGTTTGGGTCGTCGGGCTGCTGCTCCTGCAGCGGGCCTCCAGGTCGCTGCCGTGGACCGACTCGGGCGAGGCGCCGGACAACCAGCCGAAGCCCCGAGGACACTCCCAGCAGAAGGCGGAGCAGGACGCCTCCGCCAAGGGCACCAGCACCGCCAGGTCGGCAGCCATCTTTGGAGCCGCCGCGGTCGTCACCCTTGCGGCGGGCGTCGTGCTCGAGCGCAGCGGCGACGCCATGGCAGGGCACATCGGCCTCTCCGGGGTCTTGTTCGGGGCCACCTTCCTCGCCGCGGCCACGTCCCTGCCCGAGGTCTCCACAGGACTCACCTCGGTCAAGAACGAGGACTACCAGCTCGCGGTCAGCGACATCTTCGGCGGCAACGCCTTCCTCCCCGTCCTGTTCCTGCTCGCCACCCTGCTGTCCGGCAAGGCGGTCCTGCCTCAGGCGCAGGCCACCGACATCTACCTCACCGCCCTCGGCATGCTGCTCACTCTCGTCTACGCCACCGGCCTGGTGTTCCGTCCCCGTCGGCGAATCGCAGGCATGGGAGTGGACTCCCTCGTCGTGCTCGTCCTCTATCTCCTCGGACTTGCCGGGCTCTTCGCGGTCGCCACCAGCACCTGACCTCAGGAACTCCGGGACCTCGCGCAAGCCGAGGTTCGGCCGTGCCGGTGCGCGCCTCGCCAGGCCGCTCCCCTCAGACACTGAGTGCCCAGCCCTTCCCGTCAGAGGCGCTGGGCTAGAGCCTCACGCCCACGTCCAGCGCACCCTGACGCGCCGGTCGGCGTTGACGTCACGAATGTGTTGTGCAGCGCGCCACAGGGTGCGGTAGGACTCGCGCCTCTCCTCGGGCTTCATCACGCGAGCGCTGGGCCGCCATGGCAAGACCGTCACGTCGAGAAAAGCGGTCTCACTCACCTGCGGCCGCCCTTTCCCTGAGGTTTGTGGCGGTCAGACGGAGGCGAGGAACGCCCGCACCCGTTCCATGAGCAGTGCGGACGCCTCCGGGTCATAGGCGTCGAGCGAGGAGTCGGCGAAGAGGTGCTGGTCGCCGGGATAGACGAACAGCTCGGCCGCCGCCGTGGAACTGGCGAGCTCGCGTGCGGCCGGCAGGTCCTCGTCGAAGAACTCGTCGCCCTCCTTGCCGTGGATCTGCACCGGCACCCCCTCCGGCCACGCCTCACCGAACTCCGCGACCGGGATGCAGGAGTACATGAGCAGTGCCCCGCGGGCGCCGGGCCGGGTCTGCGCGAGCCGCTGGGCGATCGTCACGCCGAAGGAGAACCCGGCGTAGACCAGCCCTGGGCCGAGCTCATCGGCCGCGGCGACGCCGCGCTCCCGGATGGCCTCGAGCCCCGTGTCACGCGCGAACCCGAAACCCTCCTCGATGCTGCCGAATGTGCGGCCGTCGAACAGGTCCGGTGTGTGCACGGTGTGCCCGGCCTGCCGCAGGTCGTCGGCGAAGGCCCGTACCCCGTCGGTCAGGCCCTGGATGTGGTGATACAGCAGCACCTCGGCCATGTCAGCGACTTCCCTCTCATTGATCCATCTTCTTCGAATGATCGACGATGCTAGTCTGTTCTGCCATGGGCGACAACCCCCCGGACTACGAGCTGGCCGATCGGATGGCGCTCACCCGGCCGGACCAGGTGAAGGCCATCGGCCACCCACTCCGCACAACGATCCTGCAGCTCCTCCACGAGCGGGCCGCCACCGTCACCGAGCTCGCTGCTGCGCTCGAGCGGCCCAAGAGCACCGTCGCGCACCACGTGGACGTGCTCACCCGGAACGGCCTGCTCCAGGTGGTGCGCACCCGGAAGGTGCGGGCGATCGAGGAACGCTTCTACGGCCGCACCGCACGCATGTTCTACGTGGCAGCGGAACCGTCACCCGCTGGCGAACAGATGCCCCGGGACTTCAACGACTTCGAGGTCGCTGCACGCGAGTCCGCGACGGCGTTCGAGCAGGGACAGCTCTGGGGCTTCATCCGGCATGCGCGCATCTCGGAAGACCAGGCTGCTCAGTTCTGGGACCGGATGGCCGAACTGGTTGACGAGTTCGACCGGATGCCGAGGTCCGGCGACACCGTGTACGGGTTCGCGATCGGCATCTACCCCACCGACCACCCCACCCTGCCGACAGCCGAGTGACACACCCACTCGCTCATCGTTGCAGCCGTCGACACGCATCCACACCTGCGGGTTTGGCTCCCCGGGTAGGAACCGAACCTACGTCGCTTGTCCTGGTTCAAAGCTCGTTCCGGGGTAGTTCGGCTCACACGGTTGGGCAGGTTTCGTGCTCAGGAGTCGGTTCCGTCTTCCGTCGAAGTCCACGCTGTCAGACCCCCTGGTTGGCATCTGTCAGCAACCCACCCGATTGGGCCGCACGAACGGCACGCGTGTCCCGCTCATGAAGTGCGCCTGCGGCTATCAGCACAGCTTCTTGACGTCATGGTTCCTGCTTGGTGCTCGAAAGCCGCAAATGTTGGCGGTTGACCCAATCCGGACGCCGGGTGGAAACGAATCCCGTTGCGTTAGTGGCACATCCGAACGGCGGCCGCGAAGGGCCGCTCACACCAAGGAGTCACGCATGCGCACCACCTCCAAGATGGCCGGCATCGCCCTCGGCGCAGCAGCACTTGTCCCGTTCATGGGAGCGGGCATCGCTCAGGCCGCGGACGGCGGCACCATGGCCACCCTGCGACCGGTCGCGCTCAACGGCGTGCAGGCCAACGGCACTGCCATGGTCACCGTGCACGGCAACCGAGTCGACGTCACGATGGCCGCCGCCGGCCTGCTACCGGACAACCCGCACGCCGCACACATCCACTTCGGCGCCGAGGCGCGACACGAGTGCCCCCGCGCCGGTGACGACGCCAACGGTGACAACCACCTCAACACCAGTGAGGGCGGCCCGGCGTACGGTGACATCGTCGTCTCCCTGACCAAGACCGGTGACACCTCGCCGAAGAGCGGGCTGGCGATCGACCGCTTCGACACCGCCCCCGGCGGGAAGATCAACTACGAACGAGGCTCGATCAACGTCTCGGACGCGGTTGCCCAGGCCATTGTCGACGGCAAGTCCGTCGTGGTCGTCCACGGCGTGGACTACAACAAGAACGGCAAGTACGACGGCAGCACCAAGAGCGATCTCGACCCCAAGCTGCCCACCGAGGCCACCGACCCGGCCCTCTGCGGAGTGCTCGCAGCCGCTCCCGCCGGTGGCATGGACACCGGCGCCGGTGGGACGTCCGGCTCGCAGGACAACCAGCTGATGTTGCTCGGGGGCGGCCTGCTGCTCGCGGCCGTCGGCACCGGCACGGTTGCTGCTCGCAAGGTTCGTAACCGCGCCTAATGCGCTCCCTTCCCAGCAGTGGTGACCACCGTGGCCGTCTGGTCATGGTGGTCACTGCGCTGCTGACCCTCGCCGGCTGCGCCCTGATCCTGAGAGCATTCACAACGCCGGGAGCGCCTCCGCAGCCAAACGCCGCCGCCGCGACCTCCGCGCCTCCCCGCGCGTCGGATACCGCGCCCGCTCCTTCAACGCCCACCAGGCCCAAGCCCATGGCCCCGAAACGGGAGGGCTCGTTCGGCCCGATCCTGCAACCGAGCCCGCCCGTGACCCTGGTCATCCCCTCAATAGGGGTGCGAACCAGCGGCATCGTGGACCTGCACCTCGACCCCCACGGCAAGCTCGAGGCACCGACTGACTTCGATCGTGCCGGGTGGTACGCGGACGGTCCTACGCCCGGGGAGTTCGGGCCCGCCGTCATCGGGGCCCACGTGGACAGCAAATCTGGACCGGCTGTCTTCTACCGGCTCGGCTCCCTGCAGAAGGGAGCAGCAGTGGACGTGACCCGCAAGGACGGCAACACAGCCCGTTTCGTGGTCGACCGAGTGGCCCGCTACTCCAAACAGGACTTCCCGACGGCCACGGTCTACGGCGACACCAAAGGTCGCGCCGAACTTCGACTCATAACCTGCGGCGGGGCATTCGACACCGCTTCAGGCCATTACGTCGACAACATCGTGGCGTACGCCCACCTCACTAGCTGAGACCGCGTCAACAACACGGAGGGACGCCAGGCTGCACTTGGGCCCGACGCGAGCTGAGGGCTTGACCGACTCGCGGGGCTGCCGGATGCTGCCGTGTCGGGTCGGTGGCTCGATGGTGACCCTCTTTGGAACTCTGGCGGGCGGCGTCGAAGGCCGGCGGTGGCGATGTCACCGGAGCTGAAACGCACGGATCTGCCGACGAGCGGACGCGTTCCATCCACTCAGCGGTAGCCGCCCATGGGGGTCGTCCCCCGCAAGCTCGGCGCGGCGGTGGGCTCGGGCGGTTCCCCTGACGCCGGGGCCCGCTCCAGATCGCCGTCTGCTGGCCGCTGGTGATGCCCAAGCCGTCAGGGACGGTCCCCATGGGGAGTCCTCTAGGAGGCCCTCGACGACCTGTCGACTCCACAGCTCGTCCCACGGCGCCTGGCGACGACGATTCCTGCTACCCCAGTCGCGGTGAGCGGAACGGTGCCAACCGCGCAGACAGCAGCGTGCCCGCACGACCCGCCCGCCTCGTGGGTGTGCGGGCCCGCGGCTGGACCCCGTCTCGGCCTGTTCGCTGTCCGTGGCCGAGGACCAGACGATGCGCCACGCCACCGCAGGGGGGCGCCATCCCCCGATCAGGGGCTTGACCCGTGCATTCGCAGGGCGACGGCTCGAACGGGTACTGCGCCATCGGTAGGAGGCACACCTTGGGTGGGCCGCTCACGCTTGATGTTGGACTGCGCGCGCTGCGGGGCTCCACGAGCATTCCAAGGCGGCCGCGACCGCGACCGTCAGTCCCCATTTCTAGGAGCACTTATGCCTGGGAAGTCACTTCTGCGGCGGCTGATCCTGGCCGTCATCTCGGTCACTGCCCTCATCCTCCCGGTCGCCGTCGGTTCAAGTGCCTCGGCGAGCACATCCGAGCACGCCACCTGGCACAGACACCACACCTGGCACGTGCGCGTCGGTGCTGAGACGCCCGACATGGCCGTCACGGCGATGGCGTTCCTGCCCAAGAACATCTGGGTCGACGTCGGCGACACCGTCCATTGGACGTCCAACAGCGCCGAGCCGCACACCGTCACCTTCCTGAAGCCAGGAACGTCCCTGCCTGCGTTCGACCCCTCCAACACGACGCAGACACAGCGCCAGGGTCCCTCGAGCTACAACGGCACCGCCTACACCAACTCGGGGATCATGGCCACACAGCCGATCTTCACGTTCACCAACCCCGCAACCTCGTACCGCCTCAGGTTCACGGCCGCGGGCGACTTCACGTACTACTGCCTGGTGCACGGCGTCATGATGAAGGGCCGGGTGCACGTCCGCCCGGCCGGCACCCCA
The DNA here is from genome assembly GCF_900111375.1 of Pedococcus cremeus. GTDB lineage: Bacteria > Actinomycetota > Actinomycetes > Actinomycetales > Dermatophilaceae > Pedococcus_A > Pedococcus_A cremeus. The sequence goes on along the minus strand of NZ_FOHB01000008.1, from coordinate 258,657 downwards.
TACCCGTACACCCAGCGGGACTACGACCGGGTGGGCAACCACCATGCCCAGGCCCTGCTCCACAACGGACTGATCGCCTGGCGCCAGGCCCTGCACGCCCAAGCCACCGGCCACTCCGTCCGAGTCGGGATCGAGGGCGAGGGGTTCGCAGTGATGCGGTTCATCCGTTCCCACGTCGTGGTTCACCGCGGCCACACGGTGCGGTTCTTCGTGGCTGGACCCGGTGCACCCCACACCGTGACCTTCGGCCAGGAGCCTCCCATCCCCGCTGTCCTCGGGCCATCAGGCGACCCCACCCACTACGCCGGTGGGAATCTGAACAGCGGTGTCCTGCAGCCGGGCAAGCCGTTCGACGTCACCTTCACCAAGACCGGCAGGTTCCACTACATCTGCGCCATCCATGACGGCATGGGCATGGTGGGCGACGTCACCGTCGTCCGCTAACAGCTGCGCTGTCCTGACGCACCAAACGACGAAGGCCCGGACCTGGCGGTTCGGGCCTTCGTCCTAACAGGGCTTCTGCAGCTGGGGTCACGAGCCCGGATCTCAAACGTCCGGATCTGCCGCCGTCCGGTCGTGCCGTGACAGCGCGGAGTCCGGCGATGGCGCATCAAGTCCCCTGCCCTCACTTAGCCTTCCGGGGTGTCCACCCGTGCCGCAGATGGTCGCGTTGTCGTGAGTGCCGATCGCCGGTACTGGTGGGCTCCCACCCCGCGTTCGTTGGCGCTGGGAGCCGTCATTGGCGTCATCGTCGGCATTCTGGGCGCCTTCGACACTAGGGACTGGTCTCTCCTCTTCGCGCCACTGGCAGTGTCGGCCGTTGTGGGCCTGCCTATTGGGCTTCTCCACTCCGCCTCGTGGCTGGTCTGGCCGTGTCGCGTGCAGTTCGCTGTCGAGGATGGTCAGTTCGTTGCCCGACGGGGGTCGTGTCGTCAAGCGGTTCGATATCGAACAGGTCACCCGCATCCAGATAGGCGAGGCCGACGTCGGTCTGACTTGGGCGTCCGTCCTGTTCCAGGGCTGGTTTGGCTACGACGCGGTGCTGCCCCGCTCGGACATCACGATCAGGGCTCGAACCCCATGGGACGCTCAAGCGGGCGACCACAGCCTCCCCACCATTCTGGTCTGGGGAGAGAACAACTGGCGCACGGCGAACGATGCACTTGGCGCAGCCATCCCACACGCTGCCCAGCACAATCCCTGAGCCCAAGGCCGTGCCAGCACGCCGAGAGCGCGGCTCAAAGGGTGCGGAAGATCGACTGCTGAACGCACCGTCATGCCGCGATGCGCGCGGTCTTGCTGACGAGCGCGCGACGGTGGTGGTGACACCGCCCCCCTGTGCGTCAGGAACGCATCCGGTGCCTACTCCTTCGTCGCCACCACCACGTACCCCTCAGCCTCCGGGTCGAACGTGCTCTTCTCGACCCGTAGTCCCACGCTGTGCAACTCAGATTCGAGTTCGCCGTATTGATACGGCCAGCACGACAACAGTTCAGAGCGGACCAAGACCGACCCATCCCCCTCGACTTGCACGACAGCGATCTCAATGCGGTGTTCCTGCTCCCACTGCGGCGCGATTTCCCAGCGATAGATGACGAGGCCATCGCGGCCATTCCGGCGGACCATTCGGTCACTGATGTCCAGCCGGGAGCCTCTGGACCTCACGAGTTCCCAATTGCGGGAGGTGAGTACCAACCGCCCTCCACGGCGCAGAAGTCGTGACATCGACTCCAGCGCAGCAACCCTGCCTCTCGCCCCCTCGGCATGGTGCAGCGAGTTGCCGACGCAGAACACCATGTCGAAGGAGGCGTCCCCGAAATGGTCGGTCAACTCCTCCCAGTCGGCTCGCACCGTCAAGAACGATGCACCGGTTTCCTCAGCCAACCTCTCAGTCCGACGAACCATCGCTGCACTGGCGTCGGTCGCAACAACCTGCATGCCGAGACCGGCGAGGCCAACCGCCAGTTGCCCTGTACCGCATGAGCAATCGAGCACTTGAGCGTTCGACGGAAGGAGACAGGTGACGTCAGCGAACGCCGCGGCGAACTCGGCGGGCGTCAACTTCGCGTCCGAGATAAGCCACTCATACACCTCGGCAAGCACGTCATAGCCCGTCACGACGACTACCTCCGTCAACTCGGCAAACCTCAGGTGGCGCACCAGTACATCAGTGGGGCAGGTCAGTCACCACAGGATTCCCGTGGAGTAACCGCTCGCTCATGCCGCGACCCGCGCGGTCCTGCCGATGAGCGCGCAACTCGTTCGACACACGTTCAGTCTCATTCCGACCCGAACTCTGTGGCCAACGGGGCGACGGCGAACCCGATGATGGCGACGGCTACCCGACTCCGCGACCGTCTGGCCCGCCAGGAGTCGACCGGCGGAACTCAGTCGCAAGTAGGCGCAACGCCATTCGACGGATGAGCAAGCTGAAGGGGCCGATGACCAGCCAGTAGCGCCTGAACCGGCGGCGGCTGGTGTCGTCGGTGATGGCGACTCGTGTTTCCATCGTCAGGATCGAGGAGCCGTTCCCGTAGGGATCGACCCTGAGGCTGGTGGCGATCTTGGCGAATCCAGGCTCATCGAAGCTCCTGAACTGCTCTGGCGTGGTCGGTACGTGGGTGGAGACCGCGACCCCCTTCCATGGGCGGCCCACCTGGCCAAGAACCAGCTCCACACCCGGGGTCTCGCCGAGCGAGATCCATCCCAGATCAACCATGTCTCTGAACCGGAACGTACGCCGGGATGCTTCGACCGTGGTAGGCGGGCCGCTCCCCCTTATGGTGCGTGCCACACGCTGAGGCAGTCCCCGGATCCCGATCAGGGTCCGTATCAACGGGGTCTGAAAGAGATCCAGCTCACTGGCGACCAGGTAGCACTGGGCAGGCGCCGCCCGGAAGACGTCGGCGTGCACGACCCCGACGTCGTAGGTTGGCAGAAACTGCTCGATGAGCAGTTGAGAGTCAGCCGCCTTGCCGGCTGCACCGGAGGAGTCCTCTTCAGGTGGTTGGGCCGGTGGCGCACTCATCAGGGGTCCTCCTCGACGTCCACTCCGGTCCCCATTCTCGCCTCGACTCAGGGAGGAGGCGAGAGGCGTTAGGTATTCCCGCGGGGGAGCCACGTCACCAGCCACTCCCGCAAAGCTCGCTTCTGCCGCGATCAGCGCGGCCGTGCCGCGAGGAGTGCGGCCCTCGAGCGCACCGGTGAGAGAAGCTGGGCCTCGTCAGGTGTCCGCGCGAAGGCAACTCGCGCTCACCCTGCGGGTCTACGCCCACGTGCTCCGCGACCAGGCGGTCGAGGTGGCCCAGATCTTCGCCGCCGTGGTCGACCAGCCCTTCGACTCCGACCAGCTGGTATTGGCAAACCCGTTGGAAAACCGGCCGGACGAGAAACCGAGTCCAGACGGCCCAAGCCCCTGACCTGCGGGTTTTGCTCCCCGGGTAGGAATCGAACCTACGTCGCTTGTCCTGATTCAAAGTCAGGCGGGCCCTGCCAGCAGACCAACCGGGGAACGTCCTGCGACCAGGACTGCCGCAAGGGTAGCCAACCGCCGCCCCAGCCATGGAATGCCGGTCCTGGGCGAGCGCCGGGGCATGATGGGCCGCGTGACTGAGCGCGAGAGGGAGGCCAAGGCGGCCGTGCGGGCCCGCATGACGGGCAAGCAGAGGCGTGAACAGCTGATCGAGGTCGGCCGCAGGCTGTTCGCGGACAAGGGCTTCGAGGGCACCACCGTCGAGGAGATCGCCTCGACGGCGAACGTCTCCAAGCCTGTGGTCTACGAGCACTTCGGCGGCAAGGAGGGCCTGTATGCCGTCGTGGTGGACCGCGAGATCGCGGCCCTCCTCGAGGGGATCACCGGCGCCCTCGCGGCCGACCAGAGCAGTCGCACCACCCTGGAGCGAGCAGCCCTGGCCCTGCTCGACTACATCGAGAGCTCCAAGGACGGGTTCCGCATCCTGGTGCGTGACAGCCCCACCGGCCAGTCGACCGGCTCGTTCGCGAGCCTCATCTCGGACGTGGCCAGCCAGGTCGAGCACATCCTCGCCGCGGAGTTCAAGAGCCGGAAGCTCGACCCCAAGGCCGCTCCGCTGTATGCGCAGATGCTGGTCGGCATGGTGGCGCTCACCGGCCAGTGGTGGCTCGACTCGCCCAAGATGAAGAAGGCCGACGTGGCCGCCCACCTCGTCAACCTCGCGTGGAACGGCTTGGCCAACCTGGAGAAGAAGCCCACGCTGCGCTCCGGTCGCGCCTGACCCGAGGCGCCAGCGAGATCTGAATCACCGCCCGCCCCGCCCGCACCCGCCGCCCGCCGCGCCCGCAACGGGACGCGGCCACACGGCATACGGATCGGGCACCGGCACGTGAAGCGGCCCCGGGAGGATCTCCCGGGGCCGCTTCCGTGGCGGTTGGTGTTGTCAGGCGGTTGCGGGGTTGGCCTGCACCCGAGGCTGGCTGGCCGGCGACTCCTCGCGGACCCGAGCGGCGTGCCGCAGGCCCATGATGCTGAGGGCGAAGAGCAGGCCCGCTCCGACGAAGGCACCGATGGCGGCGAAGCCGGCGATGCGGCCGATGGTGTCGAACGCGTAGCCGTAGAGAAGGAGGCCGCGCAGGGTGTTGCCCATGAAGAGGGTCTGGCGCAGTTCGCCCATCTTGGCAACCTCAGCCTTGTCGGCGGCCGGGTCCTTGGCCATCTGCATGAACTCGCCACTGACCTGGGAGTAGGTCTTGCCACCGCTCTGGGCGTTCATGTGAGCCAGGATGTAGTGGTCGGCGTAAGCCTTGGCCTGCTGGCCGTTCTCGAGGGGCTGGCCGGCGTAGGGCGCGAGGTACTTCTCCTGGCCCTTGGGGAAGGCTGCCGCCACCGGCATCGTGATGTTCTGGGCTGAGAACTGCTGCTTGACGTTGTCGGCGACGAAGTTGCTGGCCCAGGTCAGCAGGCCGCCGGCGACGAGGAGGACGACCGCCACGATGAGGCCGGTCCAGGAAACGAGCTTGTCCATGGTCTTGCGCATTGCTCTGTCCTTCGCTCCGCCGGGATCCCCGGCTGTGGTTGAAACTGCGATCTCTTGATGCATATGCAGTTTCTCGGTCAGCGCGATGCCGGATTCAGGGCCGAACGTCCCGGCTGGGGCGGACCACGGTCCTCAGTTCCATGGGACGTTCAGCGAAGGGAGGATTCCTTCGGACGATCTCAGGGAGGCGAACGCCGTTGCTGCTCAGTCGTCTTCACGCTTGTGCGCCACCGCGAAGACGCGGCGGAAGGGCAGCAGGACCCCGAAGGGCCTGCGGGGGTATGCCGCGCGGAGACGGGCGTCGTACTCCGCGAGGAACGCCTCGCGCTCAGCGTCGTCGGTGAGGGCGTCGAGCACCGGCCGCAGGCCCGTGCCACGGACCCACTCCAGCACCGGGCTCTCCTGCAGCCCCTCCGGGTCGAGGATGTGCTGGTAGGTGGTCTCCCATGCGTCGACGTCGCAGCCGAGGGCACTGAGGTCCTCCACGTAGTCGGCCGGCTCCGCCACGCCCACCCGGGCGAGGCCGGGCCGGAGCCGGTCCGCCGCGGCGTGCTGCTCGGCCACGTCTCGCATGAGCTGGTGCGAGGGCGCGGCGAAGTTCGACGGCACCTGCATCGCGAACCAGCCGCCGGGCTCCAGCGCGGAGACCCAGGCAGGGAGGAGCTCGCGGTGACCGGGCACCCACTGCAGCGTCGCGTTGGTCACGACCACCGAAGGCCGGTCCCCCAGGGTGGCGATGTCCCAGGTGGCGAGGTCGGCCTGCACCCACTCCACCTGCCCGTCCGGGTCACCGGCACGGGCCGACTCCAACATCTGCGGCGAGGAGTCGACGCCGACGACCCGAGCCCCGGGCCAGCGCTCGACCAGCGTCATCGTCAGCGGACCGTTGCCACAGCCGAGGTCGACGACGAGGGCGGGATCCCCCGCCCCCACGCGCGACAGGAGGTCGCGGAACGGGCGACCACGATGGTCGGCGAAGCGGGCGTACTGCTCGGGGTCCCACCTGGTGCTCACAGCAGCTCCTCTCGCACTATCTTGACATCAAGATACTTGACGGCGAGTACGATGCCAACCATGAGCACGCCTCCCGACGACGTCGACCGGATCGTCGAGGCCTGGAAGCGCGAGCGCCCCGACCTCGACGTCGCGCCCCTGCACGTGCTCTCGCGCATCTCGCGCCTGGCCCGCCGGCTGGACCTCGACCGCGCCCAGGCGTTCGCCCGTCACTCCCTGGAGAGCTGGGAGTTCGACGTGCTGTCCGCGCTGCGGCGCGCCGGTGACCCGTACCGGCTCTCGCCGGGACAGCTCGTGCAGGAGACCCTGGTCACCAGCGGCACGATGACCAACCGGGTCGACCGCCTCGAGCGACGCGGCCTCGTCGAGCGCAGCCCCGACCCCCACGACCGGCGCGGGGTGATCGTCGAGCTCACCGAGAGCGGCAAACGGACGGTGGACGCCGCGATGGCGGACCTGCTCGAGCGGGAGCGCCAGCTGCTCGCCGAGCTGCCCGCGCGCCAGCGCACCGAGCTGGCCAACCTCCTGCGCAGGCTGCTCTCCCCCTTCGAGAGCTGACCACCGGCGCACCGAACAGCTTTGCCGCACAGACGAACACCGTCGCCCCCGGGCGAACCCGGAGGCGACGGGCCGTGCTGGGCACTCACTCCCTCTCAGGGGCGGGGCCGTGCGGCATCAGCGATCAGAGCAGGAACAAGTTCGCGATCTGAGCGCTGACGTTGCGGGACACGGAGCCCGGTCCACCGACGACCACGACGTCGGTGCCGCCGTCAGCGAACTTGAACAGGTAGTTCGCCACAACCTTCGGCAGTGACGCGTTGGCCGTCAGCAGGAGTGGACCGTCGTGGTTGGCGATCCAGGCACCAGCGGTGACACCGTCGGCGTAGGTCTCGCCGCTGGCGACGGCGATCTTCTCCACCGGGTGCTTGAACTTGTTGGCCAGCATGACAGCGGTGGCGTAGCGGTCGGCACCGGTGTTGGTGTCGGCGATGTCCTCGATCGACGACTTCGCAGCCTTCTCGGCAGCGCCACCCACGGTGTGGATCTCGATGCCGTTGGCGAACCACGGGATCGTCTTCCACTCCTTCTTGAGGAACTTGTAGGTGGAGGCGTTCATCTTCGTGCCGGCGGTCAGCAGGACGACACCGTCGTTGTCGGCGGCGGCCGCTCCCGCACCCATGGCGTCCGGGAACGCGAGGCCGGTGGCCAGGTAGACGTTGACGGTCTTCTTGAACGTCCAGCCCTCGGCGCGGTACCGCATGGCCAGGTCGTTGGCGACTCGCTTGGCGATGCCGACCGCGGTCTCGTAGCGGTCGATGCCACGCTGGCGGTCAACCGTGAGGCCCATGCCCTCGAGCTGCGCCCGAGCGGCTTCGGTGAAGACACCCGTGCCACCCAGCAGGATCACGTGGTGGAAGTGACGCTGGGCAATCGCGTCGAGAACTCGGCTGTCGATCGAGCTGCCCGGCTTCGACACCAGCAGCGGCGCGTCCTTGACGTCGGCCAGCGGAGCGGAGGCCAGGGCGTCGGCGAAGTTGTCGCTGCGGGCGATGATGACGGTGTCGCTCCAGTGCTTGGTGGTGGCGTTCATCAGCTTGATCGCCGTGGCAATGCGGTCCGTGCCGGCGACCCGGTACAGGTGCTTGTTGCCGTCGTTGGACGCAACGTGCGTCCAAGCGGAGTCGGCGTCGTCCTGGTAGGGCGTGGAGGGTGCTGCGAAGGCACTCATACCGACTGTGAGGCTTCCAGCGAGCGCCACCGCTGTAGCCAGAGTGGTGCGACGCACGGATGTACTCATGACTGAACTCCTGTCCTGACTTTCCCCAGCCCCCTGAGAACCCCGCGAGATCGCTGACGCCCCCTGCGTCATCCCCCTCTCGGCAACGGGGGCCGACTCCACGTAACCACCGCAGCCGTGTAGCACCATGGGCCCAAAGTCCCTTCTACAGAACGGGTTCCACACCCTTCGGACACTTGACACGGCAACGATCTCCGGCCCGGAGGAGACATGCGAACTGCCCCCGAGCCGAGGCCCGGGGGCAGTTCGCCGTGGTGATTCAGGACCAGTCTCCCCCCGAAGGGCGGGTCGGACCTGCCGCCGGCGTCAGAGCAGGAACAGGTTCGCGATCTGAGCGCTGACGTTGCGGGACACGGAGCCCGTGCCACCGACGACCACGACGTCGGTGTTCCCATCCGCGAACTTGAACAGGTAGTTGCTCACGACAGTGGGCAGCGACGCGTTCGCGGTCAGCAGGAGCGGACCGTCGTGGTTGGCGATCCAGGCACCCGCCACAACACCGTCAGCGTGGTTCTCACCGCTGGCGACTGCGATCTTCTTGATGGGGTGCGTGTACTTGCCGGCCAGGAGGACGGCGGTGGAGTAGCGGTCGGCACCGGTGTTGGTGTCGGCGATGTCCTCGATCGAGGACTTCGCAGCCTTCTCGGCCGCGCCACCCACGGTGTGGATCTCGATGCCGTTGGCCCACTCCGGAAGGGTCTTCCACTCCCTCTTGAGGAAGTTGTAGGTCGAGGCGTTCATCTTGGTGCCCGCGGTGAGGAGGACGACGCCGTCGTTGTCCGCAGCAGCCGGACCGGCGGCCAGCGCGTCGGGGAAGTCCAGACCGGTGGCCAGGTAGACGTTCACCGTCTTCTTCCAGGTGAAGCCCTCTGCCTGAGCGCGCATGGCGAGCTCATGGGCGGTCCGCTTGGCGATGCCCACTGCCGTCTCGTAGCGGTCGATGCCGCGCTGGCGCTCGACGCTGAGCCCCATGCCCTCGAGCTGGGCCCGAGCCGCCTCCGTGAACACGCCCGTGCCACCGAGGAGGATCACGTTGTCGAAGTGACGACGCGAGATGGCGTCAAGGACCCGGCTGTCGATCGAGCTGCCGGGCTTCGACACCAGCACCGGCGCGTCGAGCACGTCCGCGAGGGGCGCAGCCGCGAGGGCGTCGGGGAAGATGTCGCTGCGGGCGATGATGACCGAGTGGCCCCAACGCTTGGAGGTGGCGTTCATCAGCTTGATGGCCGTGACGACACGGTCCGTGCCGGCGACCCGGAAGAGGTTCTTGTTGCCGTCGTTCGTGGCGACCCAGGTCATCGGGTCCGGGTCGTCCTGGTTCGGGGACGACGGTGCCGCCGTCGCAGCAGCCGCACCGAATGCGAGGCCGACTGCGAGGGTTGCAGCGGCTGCCATTGAGCCGCGGCGGGTGTGCTTACCCATGGTTCCTGCTCCTGTCGTGGTCAGATTGCCTTTCAGTACCCCCCCTGGGCCCCCTGGTACTGGCGGAGGAGTGGGCAGGACGAGTGAAGCGCCGCGCCAGAAGCCGGAACACCGGCAGAAGGACGATCCCTTTTGCGTCGTTGCTCCTGTTTCCCGCCCAGAGCGTCCTACGACGTAGGTGTTAGTCACGGCGGGCCTAGCGGAGGCCCTCCGAGCCGTCAAGACGCAGATCTGCGCACAGCCAGGACCGGGAACGTCCTGAGTCCTTGGACCCATCCGGCATCGACCTCTCCCGTCCTACGTTTGGCGCACCAGGAAGAGCGGCCGAGGAGGGCTCATGGACAACAACCACGACGTCGTGACGGAGCTGCCCGAGCTCGACTGCTGGGAGCTCCTGCGCCAGGAGGAGTTCGGCCGCTTGGCTTTTCACCTCGTGAACGAGGTGCACATCGTGCCGATCAACTACGTCGTCCACCGAGGCCGGCTCGTCTTCCGCACCGCGGAGGGCAGCAAGCTGCTGGGAATCACGATGAACCAGGACGTCGCGTTCGAGATCGACCGCTACGACGACGAACGGGCAATGAGCGTAGTCGTGAGGGGCACGGCGCGTGAGCTGCAGGGTGAGGAGGCGGACGACGCCGAACATCTGCAGCTCCGTCCCTGGGTACCCACGGCCAAGTTCAGCATCGTCGAGATCAAGCCCGTCGAGGTGACCGGCCGGCTCTTCCGGTTGGACCTCCCGTGGAAGCACATGCGGCCCACCGGCTGACGACACCCGCCGTCGGCGTCGTGGCGGGTTGGGTCAGCCCACGACGTCGGCGGCGGCCAGCCACTGCATCTCGAGCGCCTCGCGCTCGTCGACGACCTCGCGCAGCTGGCCGTTCAGCTCCAGCACCTTGGCGTGGTCAGTGGCCGCCTCCACCATCGCGGAGTGCAGCCGCTCCTCGCGCTCGGCGAGCCGGGCGAGCTGCTTCTCCACGCGGGCCATCTCCTTGCGGGCATCCCTGAGCTCGGCAGGCGAGGGCCCTGCCGACGCCGAGGCGCTGGTCCCGACGGACCCGCCCGACGCCGCGGCCACCGCTGCTCGGCCGGTCTCCGCCGCCGTCGCCTCCTGGGCGTGCCGCAGCTCGAGGTACTGCTCGACGCCGCCTGGCAGGTCGCTCACCCTGCCATCACCCATGAGGGCGACCTGGCGGTCGCAGATCCGCTCGAGCAGGTAGCGGTCGTGCGACACGACGAGCAACGTGCCGGCCCAGCCGTCGAGCACGTCCTCGAGCGAGGTCAGGGTCTCGATGTCGAGGTCGTTGGTCGGCTCGTCGAGGAGCAGGACGTTCGGTTCCGACATCAGCAGCCGTGTCAGCTGGAGCCGCCGACGCTCGCCACCGGAGAGGTCGCTCACCCGCGTCTGCTGGCGGCCACCGGTGAAGCCGAGCCGCTGCGCGAGCTGGGAGGCGCTGATCTCCTTCTTGCCCAACCGGATGTACTTGCGCACGTCCTCGACCGCCTCGATGACGCGCCACGCGGCATACCGGTCTAGCTCGCGCACCTCCTGCGAGAGGTAGGCGAGCTGCACGGTCGCCCCGACCTTCCGCTTGCCGGAGCTGAGTGGCACCTCGCCGGCGATGGCGCGCAGCAGGGTCGACTTCCCGGAACCGTTGACGCCGACGATGCCGACCCGCTCCCCCGGCGCCAGGCGCCACGTGATCCGGTCGAGCAGGGTGCGCCCGCCGAGCTCGACGCTCGCGTCGAGCAGGTCGACGACGTCCTTGCCGAGCCGGGTGCTCGCGAACCGCAGCAGCTCGACGTCGTCGCGCGCCGGCGGCTCGTCGGCGATGAGCGAGTTGGCAGCATCGATGCGGAACTTCGGCTTGCTGGTGCGGGCCGGCGCGCCACGGCGCAGCCAGGCGAGCTCCTTGCGGAGCAGGTTGTCGCGGCGCTCCGCGGTCACCGCGGCCATCCGCTCGCGCTCCGCCTTGGCCAACACGTATGCCGCGTAGCCGCCCTCGTAGTCGTGGACCCCGCCGCCCGTGACCTCCCACGTCATGGTCGCCACCGCGTCGAGGAACCAGCGGTCGTGGGTGATCGCGACGAGCGCGTTGTCCGGACGGGCACGGTGGGTGACGAGGTGTTCGGCGAGCCACGCGACGCCCTCGACGTCGAGGTGGTTCGTGGGCTCGTCGAGCAGGAGGACGTCGGGACCCGCGACGAGCAGCCGGGCCAGCGCCAGCCGGCGTCGCTCACCGCCGGACATCGGCCCGACCACGGCCTCCAGCCCTCCGACCGCCTGGGCCTCCACCCCGCCGAGCAGGCCGGTCATGACGTCCCGAACCCGGGCGTCGCCGGCCCAGACGTGCTCGGGCAGGTCGCCCAGCACCGCCTGGCGCACCGTCGCCGACGGGTCGAGGTCGTCGGTCTGGGCGAGCATGCCGAGCTTCGCGTCACCCGCCCGCGTCACCCGGCCCGAGTCGATGGCCTGGAGGCCGGCGAGCACACGCATCAAGGTGGACTTGCCGCCACCGTTGCGCCCGACCACGCCGATGCGGGCCCCGCCGTTGACGCCGAGGGAGACGTCGTCGAGGACCTGGTTGGTGCCGAGGGCGAGCGAGGCACGCTCGACCGAGATGAGGTTCGCCATCAGGAGGGGCCCATCAGGAAGGTCGTGGTCCAGCGACGAGGTGCGCGCCGTGGGCGGGACCGGTCGCGCGCCGAACGTCCTGCACGGCTCCCGACGCGGTCAGCGAGACGGCGAGGTCGAGGGCGGCCTCGGTGTCCTCCACGAGGAAGGCGACCGTGGGACCGGAGCCGGAGACCACGCCGCCGAGCGCGCCGTACTCCATGCCGGCGTCGAGGATGTCGCCGAGCTCGGGCATGAGCCGGATGGAGGCGGGCTGCAGGTCGTTGGTCAGCGCACGCCCCAGTGCACGTGCGTCACCGGAGCGCAGGGCGGTCATCATCGCCGGGGTCGGCGTCGGCTCCGGCACCTCGCGTCCCTCTCGCAGCCGGTCGCACTCGGCGTAGACCGCCGGGGTCGACAGCCCGCCGTCGCTGAGGGCGAAGACCCAGTGGTAGGTGCCGCGGGCGAGCACCGGCGCGAGCACCTCACCGCGACCGGACCCCATCGCGGTGCCCCCGGCCAGCAGGAACGGGACGTCGCTGCCGAGGTCGGCCGCGATCTCCTCCAGCTCCTCGCGGGTCATGGCCAGGCCCCACAGGTGGTCACAGGCCACGAGGGCGGCTGCGGCGTCGGCGGATCCGCCGGCCATGCCACCCGAGACCGGGATGTCCTTGCGGATGCGGATGTGCACCGGCTCGTCGACGCCACCGGCCCGCGCCAGCAGCTGCGCGGCCCGGGCCGCGAGGTTGCTGCCGTCGGTGGGCACTCCCTCCGCGCGCGGTCCGCACACCTCCAGGCCCCACTCGTCGGCGAACGACACGGTGACCTCGTCGAAGAGGCTGACGGCGTGGTACACGGTCGAGAGGTTGTGGTAGCCGTCCTCCCGCACGGGGCCGACCAGCAGCTCGAGGTTGACCTTCGCCGGCACGCGTACCGTCGCCGACGAGGACGGCACGGTCGCAGACGTCATGCGCACACCCTAGGCCAGCCGGGCCGCCGCTATCGAAGCGAAGGCGTCGATGCCGAGCTGCTCACCCCGCGTCCGGGGATCGACACCCGCTGCGCGCAGCACCTCCTCGGCCCGGACGGCGGAGCCGGCCCAGCCGGCCAGCGCGGCCCGAAGAGTCTTGCGGCGCTGGGCGAACGCCGCGTCGATGCACGCGAACACGTCCGCGCGCGGCGCCGTCGTGGCCGGCGGCTCGCGGCGCGTCATCGCGACGAGCCCGGAGTCGACGTTGGGCACGGGCCAGAACACGCTGCGGGAGACGGTGCCCGCCAGCCGCACGTCGGCATACCAGGCGGCCTTGACGCTCGGGACGCCGTAGGCCTTCGAACCGGGCCCCGCCGCGAGCCGCTCGGCCACCTCGAGCTGCACCATGACCATCACCCGCTCGAGCGTCGGAAACGCCTCGAGGAAGCTCAGCACGACCGGCACGGAGACGTTGTAGGGCAGGTTGGCCACCAGCGCCGTCGGCTGCGGGCCGGGCAGCGAGCGCACCGTCAGGGCGTCGGCGTGCACGAGGGTGAGCCGATCGGCGTACTCCGGTGCCAGGCGCTCGACCGTGCCCGGCAGCGCCTGCGCCAGAGCGGGATCCACCTCGACCGCGGTCACGTGTCCCGCCTCCGGCAGCAGGGCGAGGGTCAGCGAGCCCAGGCCCGGTCCGATCTCGACCACGCTGTCGGCCTGGCTGACGCCGGCCAGGCGCACGATCCGCTTGACGGTGTTGGCGTCGACGACGAAGTTCTGGCCCCACTGCTTGGTGGGCCGCAGGCCGAGTCCGGCGGCGAGCTCACGGATCTGGGCCGCCCCCAGGTAGCCGCTGCTCTGCTGCTCGGTCATGGAGGCGAGCCTAGGGGACGCGCGCAGCGCACCCGACCGGGGCAGCGCCGCGGATGGCGAGGACGCCAGGACACAGCAGCGCCCCGGACCACGAGGGTCCGGGGCGCTGCTGTCGGTGAGAGCGCGTCAGGCGGCGTGCGCACAGCCCCAGGGGCTGAGGCCACGCTCGGCGTAGACGCGGTTGGCAACCGTGATCTGCTCGGCGCGCGAGGCGAGGTCCGGGCGGGAGGCGAAGTCGCCACCACCGGCACCGAGCCAGGTGCGCAGGTCGAACTGCAGGCCGCCGTAGTAGCCGTTGCCGGTGTTGATCGACCAATTGCCGGTCGACTCGCACTGGGCGATGCGGTCCCACATGTCGGCGCGGGCCAGGTTGATGGCGCCGCCGGAGCCGCTGCTCGAACCGCCGCTGGTGGGCGCCGGGGCCGGCTTGGCCTTGGTGCCGATGGCGATGACGCGGGCGACCGGCTGCTCGGTCACGACCGACTTCAGGGCCTTCTTGGTCTCGGTCTTGCCGTCGACCGTCACGAGGCGGTAGGTCACCACGCGGGTGCCCTCCTGGCCTGCCTTGAGGGTCTTGGTCTGGCCCTTGTAGAGCGTGGAGGCGCTCTTGCGGACGGTGCCGAAGCCGATGGCCTGGGTGGCGTTGACGTTCTTGGTGCTCACGCGCTGCACGGCGATCTTCAGGCCGTCGCGGATGGGCGCGGCCAGGCCCGGGCTGACCCGGTCGTCGCCGTCGACCTTGACGCGCAGCTCGTTCAGCGCGTCCTTGACGGTCGTGCCGGTGGAGGCGGTCGCCAGGTTCTTGCCGTCGACCCGCACCGACACCGACTTCGGCGTCGACACGGTGAGTGCCAGGCCCTGACGACCGAGGGTCTGCGAGCGGGACGCGGACAGCTTGGCCGAGTCGGCGCGGATGCCGAGCTCCTGCAGGGCCGAGGCCACCGTGGTGGCGGTGGTCCAGTACTCGCGGGTCTTGCCATCGACGGTCACGGTCAGCTTGCGGCCGTAGCGGACGACGATCTTCTGGCCGTCCTGGACGGGGCTGTTCAGCGACGGCACGACGACGTCGTGCTCACCGACGCGGATGTCCTGCTTGGCGAGGACGTCCTTGACGGTGCCGCCGAAGGCGTGCACCGAGGAGGTGTTGCCGTCGACGGAGAGGTTGACGGACTTGTCGAAGTGGGAGACGCCCACGGCGCCGACGGCGAGGGTCGTCACCACGGCGCCTTGTGCGACGCGCCTGATAGAACGAGAGATCACGATGCTCCAGTGGTCGAACTTCCCGGGCATCGGTACAGGGCGGTCACGCGGGGGGACAGCGCACGCCCTGCGAGTGATACAGGGGCACCGTCAAACGTCTGGAAGGGGATGCCGCCCGGCCGTCCTTGGCCGTTCCAGCACCCCTGGTGCGTGCCGCCGGGGGACATACGAACCCGGCCAACAGTCACCCACCATGAACGGGATTCGGCCAGAGGTCAAATTTTGGTAACGGCAGAGTCAATAGCCTGCGGGAACTACAGGCGTGCCATTAATGGACCGGGACGCCGTGGCCCGGGCCGGTCCCGATGGGTCACCAGGGTCCGTAGACCCGCTCCGAGTTGGCACTCAGGGCCTCGCACAGGATGGGCACCGCGACGCCCATGACGCCGGCCATGACCCTCACCGTCAGGGGCACCAGGTAGGGCGCGTTCGTCGCACCGCGCCAGGGCGCCGGCGTGAGGTACGGCGCGTCCGTCTCGACCAGCACCTGCTCGAGCGGGGTGACCGCCAGCGCGTCGCGCAGCGACCGTGCGTTCTTGAACGTCACGGTGCCCGCGAAGGACAGGAAGTAGCCGCGCTCGACGCACTGGCGGGCGATGCCGACGTCACCGCTGAAGCAGTGCATCACCGTGCGCTCAGGGGCCCCTTCCTCGGCCAGGATGCGCAGCACGTCGTCGTGCGCGTCGCGGTCGTGGATCTGCAGCGCCTTGCCCAGCCGCTTGGCGACGTCGATGTGCCAGCGGAACGAGTCCTGTTGCACCCCAACGCCATCCGGACCCGTGCGGAAGTAGTCGAGGCCCGTCTCGCCGATGACGCGGATGCGCGGGTGGGCGGCCAGCTCCTCGATCTCCCGGTATGCCGCGTCGAGGCTCCCGGCCTCGGCGAGACGAGGTGCCTCGTTGGGGTGCAGGGCCACCCCGCCGAGAACCTCCGGGTGCTTGTCGACGACCTCGGCCGTGAAGCGCGCGCCCGGCAGGTCGCAGCCGATCTGCACGAGCCGGTCGACCCCGACCGCCGCCGCCTTCGCGACGGTGTCGGCGACGTCGGCCGGCTCCTCGCCGTCGCGAGCGATGTCGAGGTGGGTGTGGTTGTCGACCACGGGGATGGGCAGGGGGTCGGGCGCCGTCGGCACCCGTCCGTGGCCCGACCGGCCACCCGGCCGGGGACCCGCCTCAGGCGTCGCCATCGGCCTCGTCTTCGGCGTCGCCCTGCAGGCGCTTCAGCTCCTCCTCGACGACGGACTCGTCGAGCTTCTGGAACACCGGTGTGGGCTTGCTCACAGGGGCCCCCACGCGCACGGGACGGGACTCCCACGCCGGGGTCGCGGAGTACTCCCCGGTGATGACGGGGTAGGGGTGGCCGTCGTCGAGGTCGGTGACCTCGTCGACCCGCGGCATGGGCATGAACTCACCCTCCCCACCGAACGTCGCGTGCACCGCGTTGGAGGAGTGCGGCAGGAACGGGCTGAGGATCGTGTTGAGGTCGACCACGGCCTGCGCCGTGACGTGCAGGATGGTGCCGAGCCGCTCGCGCTCGTCCTCGCCCTTGAGCTTGAACGGCGCCTGGTCGGTGACGTACTTGTTGACCTCACCCACGACGCGCATCGCCTCGCTGATCGCCTGGCGCAGGCGGTGCCGCTCGATGAGACCGCCAACGGTCTCGAAGCCCTCACGCACCTTCGCGAGCAGCGCCTCGTCGTCGGCGGTCAGCTCCGCCGCCGGGGGGATCTCACCGAAGCTCTTGGCGATCATCGAGGCGGTGCGGTTGACCAGGTTGCCCCAGCCGGCGACCAGCTCGCTGTTGGTGCGCGTGACGAACTCGCGCCACGAGAAGTCGGCGTCCTGGTTCTCCGGGCCGGCCGCGCACAGGAAGTAGCGGAGTGCGTCCGGCTGGTAGCGGCTGAGCACGTCACGCACGTAGATGACGTGGCCCCGGGAGGAGGAGAACTGCTTGCTCTCCATGGTGAGGTACTCGCTCGAGACGACCTCGGTCGGCAGGTTCAGCACCCCGTACCCACCGGGCTCTCCCCCGTGAGCCCCCTTACCGGCATACCCGAGCAGCTCGGCCGGCCAGATCTGGGAGTGGAAGGTGATGTTGTCCTTGCCCATGAAGTAGTGCGACACGGCCTCGGGGTCGTTCCACCACTCGCGCCAGCGCTCGGCGTCGCCGACCCGGCGCGCCCACTCGATGGACGCCGAGAGGTAGCCGACGACGGCGTCGAACCACACGTAGAGACGCTTGGTCGGCTGGTCGCGCCAGCCGTCGAGCGGCACCGGGATGCCCCAGTCGATGTCACGGGTCATGGCCCGCGGCTTGATGTCGTCGAGGATGTTGAGCGAGAACTTGATGACGTTGGGCCGCCACGTGCCGGACGCCTCGCGCTCCTCGAGCCACTCGCGCAGCGAGTCGGCGAGCGCCGGCAGGTCGAGGAAGAAGTGCTGGGTCTCGATGAACTCCGGCGTCTCGCCGTTGATCTTCGAGCGCGGGTCGATGAGCTCGGTGGGGTCGAGCTGGTTGCCGCAGTTGTCGCACTGGTCGCCGCGGGCCTCGGGGTAGCCGCAGATCGGGCAGGTGCCCTCGATGTAGCGGTCGGGCAGCGTGCGGCCGGTCGACGGCGAGACCGCACCCTTGGTGGTGCGCTCGATCATGTAGCCGTTCTTCCAGACCTGGGTGAACAGCTCCTGGGCCACGGCGTAGTGGTTCGCCGTCGTGGTGCGGGTGAACAGGTCGTAGGAGCAGCCGAGGTCGGCGAGCTCCTGGGCGATCACCCGGTTGTTCTTGTCGGCCAGGTCTCGGGCGGTGGTCCCCTCCTTGTCGGCCTGCACCAGGATCGGGGTGCCGTGCTCGTCGGTGCCGCTGACCATGAGCACGTCGTGGCCCGCCATGCGCATGTACCGGCTGAACACGTCGGAGGGGACGGCGAACCCGGCCACGTGGCCGAGGTGCCGCGGCCCGTTGGCGTACGGCCAGGCGACAGCGGAGAGGACCTTCATGGGACGCAATCCTAGGGGTGACCGGCAAACCGTCTCCGGGCGCGTGGCGCCGGTCCGGTGGGGTGGCCCAGCAGCCCGCGGGGAGGCCACGATGGAGGCCATGGAGCGGATCAGCCCCCGGCTCGTCAGCTGGGCGTCCGTCGTCGACGCCCAGGCGCTGGAGCAGGCGCGTCGCACCGCCGAGCTGCCGTTCGTCCACCCCCACGTCGCGCTCATGGCCGATGCCCATCCCGGGCTCGGTGCCACCGTGGGGTCGGTCATCCCGACCGAGAGGGCGATCATTCCGGCAGCCGTCGGCGTCGACATCGGCTGCGGCATGATCGCCGTGCTGACCCAGTTCCACGCCGACGACCTCGTGGGCAGGCCGCTCCCACGGCTGCGGGGCGCGATCGAGCGGGCCATCCCGCTCTCCGCCGGTGTGGCCAACCGGCGGGTGGTGGAGACGGCGCAGCCGCGGGTCGCGCTGCTGGAGAAGGAGGCCGAGGCGATCGGGCTCGACCCGCACCGCTACTCCGACCGCTGGCGCGAGCAGCTCGGCTCGCTCGGCTCGGGCAACCACTTCATCGAGGTCAGCCTCGACGAGCAGGACCGGGTCTGGGCCTTCCTGCACTCCGGCTCGCGCGGGGTCGGCAACAAGATCGCCCAGCACCACATCGACATCGCCCGGCGCGTCATGAAGCGCGACCACGTCGACCTGCCCGACCGCGACCTCGCCTACCTGACCGAGGGCACCGCCGAGTTCGACGCCTACCTGCAGGACCTGCACTGGGCCCAGCACTACGCCCTGCTCAACCGCGAGGAGATGATGGACCGCGTCATCCGCCAGCTCGGCGAGTTCCTGCGGGAGCCGGTGGTGGAGGCCGAGCGGGTCAACTGCCACCACAACTTCACCCAGCGCGAGACCCACGGCGGCCGGTCGGTCTGGGTCTCCCGCAAGGGCGCCATCGAGGCGCGTGCGGGACAGCTCGGGCTCATCCCCGGCTCGATGGGCACGCGCTCCTACGTCGTCGAAGGGCTCGGCAACGAGCTCTCGCTGAACTCGGCGCCGCACGGCGCCGGCCGCAGGTTCTCCCGGCACGCGGCCCGGCGGCGGTTCACCCGGCAGCAGCTGCGCGAGGCGATGGAGGGCATCGAGTACCGCGACACCGACGCGTTCCTCGACGAGCACCCGCAGGCCTACAAGGACATCGACGAGGTGATGGCCGACTCGGCCGACCTGGTGCGGGTCCGGCACACGCTGCGCCAGGTGGTCAACGTGAAGGGCGACTGAGGTCGCCCCGACCCGAGCAAGGCACTCACGGCCGTCGTCCGAACGGCTGTTTTACGCCGGTTGCTCCCGGTTCACCGCGTCGGGCCGGGTACCGTCCGACCGATGCGCGGCGGAGGGCTGCGCCTGCTCGGAGGACCGCCATGCGCCGACCCGCCCTGACCGCCCTTGCGCTCGTCGCCCTGCTGGCGCCCGCAGCCGTGGCCGACGCAGCGACGTGGTCGCCCGGCTACAGCCGGTTCGCGGGAGCCGACCGCTACGCGACGGCCGTGGAGGCCTCCAAGCTCCCGAACTACGACGGGGTGGTCTTCGTGGCCTCCGGGACGAACTTCCCCGACGCCCTCGCCGCCGGACCGGCCGCCGCTGCGACGCACGGCCCTGTCCTGCTGGTGCCCCACACCGGGACCCTGCCCACCGTGGTGTCTCAACGGCTCAAGGAGCTCGCCCCTGACGTGATCGTGGTCATGGGCGGCACGGGGGCCATCGACTCCGGGGTGGAGCGGCAGCTCCGGGCGTATGCGCCACTGGTCGACCGTGTCGACGGCGCCAACCGCTACGACACCGCGGCCCAGGCGGCGGACTTCACCGTCGAGGTGAACGACGCAGGTGAGCCGACGTACCCGTTCACCGTCGCGCTCGCCAGCGGCAGCACCTTCGCCGACGCCCTCGCGGGTGGGGCGGGCGCCGCCTGGCAGAAGGCGCCGCTGCTCCTCACCTCCCCCACGAGGCTGCCCGCCGAGACGGCTTCGGTCCTGACGGAGTTCCAGCCCCGCTACCTGAAGATCCTCGGCGGCACCGCGGCGGTCTCCGCGGAGGTCGAGCAGCAGGTCCGCGCGTTGCTGCCGAACACCGAGGTGAAGCGGCTGGCCGGCAAGGACCGGTACACCACGGCGGTGGCGATCTCCAGGGAGATGGTGCTCAACGGAACGCCGGGCAACGCCGTCGGCATCGTGCTGGTCAACGGCAGCAACTTCCCCGACGCACTCGCGGCCGCGCCCCTCGCGGCCCAGCACGGCGCGCCAATCCTGCTCTCCCAGCGCGAGTGCGCACCGAAGGCGACCGTCGCGGAGGTGCAGCTGCAACGGCCGGACACCCTCTGGGCGGTCGGCGGCACCGGCGTGCTCTCCGACGCCGCCCTGCACCTCAAGGCCTGCGCGTCCTGAGCCCTCCTGCGATCATCGGGGCAGCACTGGCCAGAGGAGGTCGTCGATGATCGCTGCACTGACCGGGATGGGGCTGTCCGCCGCGGCGGGCCTCAACGCCTACATCCCGTTTCTCATCGTGGCCCTCGTGGCGAGGTTCACCGACGTGCTCACCCTGCCGGCGACCTACGCGTGGGTCGAGAGCTGGTGGGCCATCGGCATCGGTGCTGTGCTCCTGCTCAGCGAGGTGGTGCTCGACAAGATCCCCGCCGTCGACTCGGTCAACGACGCGGTGCAGACGTTCATCCGCCCGGCGATGGGTGGCCTCGTCTTCGCGGCCACCTCGGCCGCCGAGCAGGTCGACAGCTCGGCGTGGATGGCGGACCACCCGTGGGTCGGCATCGCGCTCGGCGTGCTGGTGTCCGGGCTGGTGCACACCGGGAAGGTCGCCGCCCGGCCGGTGGTCAACCTGGGCACGGCCGGCCTCGGCGCCCCCGTGGTGTCGACGGCGGAGGACGGCGCGTCGGTCGGGCTCAGCCTCGCCGCCCTGTTCGCCCCCGTCCTGTGCCTGGTCGCGCTGGTGCTGCTCGCGTGGGTGCTCATCGCGGGCGCCCTGAAGGTGCGGCGCTGGCGCCGGCGCCGCGGCCGCCTCCCGGCGTGAGCGGCATACGCTGGCACCCATGAGCTCGAGGGAGGCCGCCACCGCCGACGAGGCGGGGGCCGTGGGCACCGTCGGCACGGAGCGGCTGACCCGCCGGCAGCTGCTGACCGAGACGTGGCTCGTGCTCGGGGTCAGCCTGGGGGCCTCGGCGATCTGGTCGGCGCTCAGCCTCGTGCGCAAGCTCACCGCCCGGGTCGCCCTCAACCAGCAGACCACCGCCATGAACTCGTCGGTGACCCCCGACCGGCCCTGGCTCGACCTCACCTACCAGCTCGTCGGCATCGTGCTGGCCCTCGTGCCGGTGTTCCTCGCCCTGCACCTGCTCCGCCGCTCACGGCCGGAAGCCCACCACGAGATCGGCGCCGACCTGCGTCGCCCCGGGCAGGACCTCCTGCGCGGGGTGCTGCTGGCCGCCGCGGTCGGCATCCCGGGGCTGGCGCTCTACGCGGGCGCCCGGGCGCTGGGCCTCAACACCAACGTCGCCGCCGCCAACCTCGCCGCCCAGTGGTGGACCGTGCCGGTGCTCGTGCTCGCCGCCGCCCAGAACGCGGTGCTCGAGGAGGTCGTCATGGTCGGCTACCTCTTCACGCGCTGGCGGCAGGCCGGCTGGTCGGTGCCGCTGGTCATCGGGCTGTCGGCGCTCATCCGCGGCAGCTACCACCTCTACCAGGGCTTCGGCGGCTTCGTCGGCAACATCGCCATGGGCCTGCTGTTCGGCTGGGTCTACACGCGCACCAGACGCGTCGGGCCGCTGGTCGTCGCGCACACCCTGCTCGACGTGGTCGCCTTCGTCGGCTACGCGCTGCTGCGCGACCACCTCTCCTGGCTCTAGGCCTGTCGCGCCGCCAAAGCCGCGTCGTAGAGCGCCTTCTTCGACAGGCCGGTCTGCGCGGCCACGTCGGCACACACGTCCTTGAGGCGCTCGCCTGCGGCGACCCTCTCCTGTATGCCGGGCAGCACCTCCTCCACGGACGTCGCCCGGGCGGTGGCCCCGCCGACCACGACGGTGATCTCGCCCCTGACGCCCTCGGCCGCCCAGTCCGCGAGCTCGGCGAGGCCGCCGCGGCGCACCTCCTCGTAGGTCTTGGTCAGCTCACGGCACACCGCGGCCGGGCGCTGCGGGCCG
This sequence comes from Pedococcus cremeus, assembly GCF_900111375.1. GTDB lineage: Bacteria > Actinomycetota > Actinomycetes > Actinomycetales > Dermatophilaceae > Pedococcus_A > Pedococcus_A cremeus. The sequence goes on along the minus strand of NZ_FOHB01000008.1, from coordinate 236,508 downwards.
AAGGCGTCGGCCATGGCGCGGAGTGCCGCCTCGATGCGGTGCGGCGCCTCGAAGAAGACCATCGTGCGGCGCTCGTCGGCCAGCGTCGCCAGCGTGCGCGACCGCTCACCGCCCTTGCGCGGCAGGAACCCCTCGAAGCAGAACCGGTCGACCGGGAGCCCCGACACCGCGAGCGCCATGAGCACCGCGCTCGGGCCCGGCACACAGGTGACGACGACGTCGGCCTCGACCGCGGCGGTGACCAGGCGGTAGCCCGGGTCCGACACCGACGGCATACCCGCGTCGGTCACCACGACGACGCGCTCCCCCGCCCGAAGGCGGTCGACCAGCTCGGGGGTGCGGCTCGCCTCGTTGTGCTCGTGGTAGCTCAGCACGGCCCCGCGGGGCGTGACGCCGAGGTCGGCGCACAGCCGCTTGAGGCGGCGGGTGTCCTCGGCGGCCACGACGTCGGCGGTCGCGAGCTCCTGCCCCAGACGGGGCGCCGCGTCGCGGGGGTCGCCGATCGGAGTTGCGGCGAGAACGAGGACACCGGTGCTGGCGGTCACCGGCTGATCCTCTCAGGCCACCCGGCCCCTCTACGATGGCGGCCATGACGCGCACCGAGCAGCTGCGATCCCGCCTGCTCGGCTTCCGGCCCACCGACCGGTTCTGGGGCTGGTTCGGCCCACTGGTCGTCGCGCTGGTCGGTGGGGTGATGCGGTTCTGGGCGCTGGACCGTCCGCATCAGCTGGTCTTCGACGAGACCTACTACGTCAAGCAGGGCGTCTCGCTGCTGCGCTACGGCGTGGAGATGCGGGTGCCCGACAGCCTCAAGAAGCCCGACGAGCTGTTCACGCACGGCACCCCTGACGTCTTCGGCAGCGAGGGCGACCTGGTGGTCCACCCACCGGTGGGCAAGTGGGTCATCGGCGTGGGCGAGTGGCTCTTCGGGCAGACGTCGTCGTGGGGCTGGCGCTTCTCGGTGGCACTGCTCGGCACGCTGTCGATCCTCATGATCGGCCGCGCCGCGCGACGCATGTTCGGCTCCACGCTGCTGGGCACCGTCGCAGCCTTCCTGCTCGCGTTCGAGGGCCACCATTTCGTGCACTCGCGCACCGGGCTGCTCGACATCATCGTCATGTTCTTCGCGCTGGCAGGGTTCTGCGCGCTGCTCATCGACCGCGACCGCTCGCGCGCGATGCTCGCCGAGCGGGTCGCGGCCCGGGCCCCCACCGGTGACTCCTCACGGCTCGGCTGGGGCCCCTGGCTCGGCCTGCGCCCCTGGCGCTGGGTAGCGGGGCTCAGCCTCGGCCTGGCGGCCGGCACGAAGTGGTCGGGCCTGTTCTTCCTCATCGCCTTCGGGGTGATGACGGTGTGGTGGGACATCGGCGCCCGACGGGCCGTCGGGGTGCGCCACTGGTTCCGGGCTGCCGTTGTCAAGGACGGGCTGTTCGCGGCGCTGGCGATGGTGGGCACCGCCGTCGCCACCTACCTCGTGTCATGGGCGGGGTGGTTCCGTTCCACGGCCGGCTACGACCGGCAGTGGGCGACGCAGCACCCCGACTGGGGCTGGAGCTGGGTGCCGGCACCGCTGCGGTCGCTGTGGAAGTACCACCAGGAGGTCTACGCCTTCCACGTCGGGCTGACCTCGGACCACCCGTACAAGACCAACCCGTGGTCGTGGCTGGTGCAGGGGCGGCCGACCTCGTTCTTCTACGAGGGGCCCAAGCGCGGGCAGGACGGCTGCACGGTCGAGCAGTGCTCCAAGGCGATCACCTCGATCGGCACCGTCTCGATCTGGTGGCTGGGCACCATCGCGGTGTTCGTCCTCCTCTACTACTGGCTGGTGCGGCGCGACTGGCGCGCCGGCGCGGTGGTCGCCGGCCTCATCGGCGGCTACCTGCCCTGGTTCAACTACCAGCACCGCACCATCTACTCGTTCTACGAGATCGCCTTCGAGCCGTGGGTGGTGCTGGGGGTGGTGTTCGTGCTGGGGCTGTGGCTCGGGCCGCGGACCGCGTCGCTGCGACGACGGCAGTGGGGACTGGCTGCCGTTGGCGGCTTCTGCCTGCTGACCCTGGCCCTGTTCGCCTTCTTCTGGCCCATCTACACCGCCCAGGTCATCCCCCAGCCCGACTGGTCGAACCGGATGTGGTTCCCCAGCTGGATCTGAGCTGGACCGGCGTCTGACTGGCCGCTCGGGGCGCACCGGTCCAGAGTGAGGACATGCCCAGCGCGGGTTCGACGAAGGACCGGGCGGACTACCCGGGCGGGGGCCCCTGGGTGCCCGAACGCCTCTCGCTGTCGGCCATCCGCACCAGCGCCCAGGCGTGCGAGGGCTGCGACCTCTTCCGCGACGCGACCCAGGCCGTGGTCGGGGACGGCCCGCGGGACGCCCGGCTCATGGTCATCGGCGAGCAGCCCGGCGACAAGGAGGACCTCGCCGGCGAGCCGTTCGTCGGACCCGCTGGGCGGCTGCTCGACCGGGCGCTCGAGGACGCCGGCATCGCGGCCACCACGGTCTTTCGCACCAACGCGGTCAAGCACTTCCGGTTCTCGGGCACGCGCGGCAAGCAGCGCATCCACCAGTCCCCGAGCCGGTGGCAGGTCACCGCCTGTGGGCCGTGGCTGCTCGCCGAGCTCGAGGTCGTGAGGCCGCAGGTGGTCGTGGTGCTGGGGGCGACCGCAGGGCAGGCGGTGTTCGGCCCCTCGTTCCGCGTCGGCGCCGCGCGGGGCAGGTCGATGGGCTGGGAGGAGACGAAGCTCGAGCTCGCGCACCCGCCGAAGACGGTCGTCGCCACCACGCACCCATCGGCGGTGCTGCGGTCCCGGCAGCGCGACGAGGACTACGCCGCTTTCGTGGCCGACCTGAAGGTGGCCTCGGCAGCCGTCGGCTGAGTCAGTGGGCCTGGCCCCCCTCGACACGACTGCACACCGTCCGCGGGCAGCTCGACCGTCAGACCTCGTGCTGGCTAGTACTTTTGGTTGAGTTTTGGGTGCGCCCTCATGCCGGCCCCGGAGCCGACGAAGGGGGTGAAACCGGCACACATGCGCCCACATCGACAGGCACCTCTGACCCCTTTTGTGCCCGGATGCCTCCCCTTGCCTCGCTTTACAGTTTCCAGAACCGCCATACCTTCCACTGACGGTCTCTTTACCTTCTCTTGACCTTTCCAGTGGCGCTGGGCACTGTTCGACGCCAGAGGTACGAAATCCGTCGACTAGCAGGGGTTCCCATGACCAAGCACGTTTCTGCCGTTCCCCACCCGAGCGGCCTGTGGGCCGAGGCCGGCCTGGCGAAGACCCGTGCGGCCATCGCGGCGGGCGCGCTGGGACTCGCCATGATGGTCTTCCCCACCGTCTCGGCCTTTGCCGGCCCTGCAGGAAAGGACCTGGTCTGCCACTACGGGGGCGGCGTCTACCAGGTGCAGAAGGTGGGTGACCCGGCGACAGACGGCGGACACGGCAACCACCCCCGCGACTTCTTCCCCAACGACGGGGAGAGCGACGCGGACTTCACTGCTCGTTGCCAGGCCGAGAACCCGAGCCCGAGCACCACCACGACGACCACCTCCACGACGACGACCACTGCTCCGTCGGAGACCACCACCACGACCGCGCCGTCCGAGACCTCGACGACCACCGCGCCGTCCGAGACCTCGACGACCACCGCTCCGTCGGAGACCAGCACCACGACCGCACCGTCCGAGACCTCGACCACCACCGCACCGTCGGAGACCACCACCACGACCGCGCCGTCGGAGACCACCACCACGACCGCGCCGTCCGAGACCACCACCACGACCGCGCCGTCCGAGACCACCACCACGACCGCGCCGTCCGAGACCTCGACGACCAGCGCGCCGGGCGAGACCACCACGACGACCTCGGCTCCCGTGGAGACGACCACCACGACGACCTCGGCTCCCGTGGAGACGACCACCACGACGACCTCAGCCCCTGTCGAGACGACCACCACCTCGGCCCCGGTGGAGACGACCACCACCAGCGCACCGGTCGAGACCACCACCACGTCGGCTCCCGTCGAGACCACGACGACCAGCGCACCCGTCAAGACCACGACCTCGGCTCCGGTCAAGACCACGACCACGGCGGGCCCTGACACCGGGGCCGTGGACACCTCGACCGCAACCACCCGCACGTCGACGGTCGCGGCGAGCACCGCAGCCAGCGCCGAGACCACGGCACCCGCCAAGAAGCTCGCCTACACGGGTTCCACCGTCTGGCACCCGCTCACGCTCGGCGGCGCCCTGCTCTTCATGGGTGCCCTCCTGCTCCTGGCCCGGCGCCACCTGGTGGTCGAGCGTCGCCACTGAGCTCGTACCGCACGACGGGTGTGCCCCTGCCGAACGGCGGGGGCACACCCGTTTTCGGGGTTTCGCCCTGTCCGGATGAGCCGCCCCCGCACCCCCTTGGGGAGGCTGGGCTCGAGGGCTGTGACCGGTGCGGGCGTGCCGCCCGCGGCGGCCACCCCCACGAGGAGGCCGGGATGTCTCGAACGGGGACCGAGAAGAAGCAGTTCACCACCATGCAGGCCGCGTTCATCGGCGTGGGATCCATGGTGGGCGCCGGGATCTTCGCGCTTCTCGGGGCCGCCGGCGCCGTGGCGGGCGCGGCGGTGTGGCTTTCGTTCCTCCTCGCCGGTGCCATCGCGGCCCTGCAGGGGTACTCGTTCGCCAAGCTCGGCACCAAGTTCCCGTCGGCCGGCGGGATGCTCGAGTACCTGTCGCGCGGGTTCGGCCGCGGTCACGTCCCGGGCATCACGAGCTGGCTGCTCTTCGCCGCCAACGGCATCGTGTGCGCGATGGTCGCGGTGTCGTTCGGCAACTACGCCAGCGCGGTCTTCACCGACAAGAACGCCACGTGGGCCAGGGTCTTCGGCTGCGTGGTGATCCTGGCCATGACGGCCCTGAACGCGGTCGGCTCCAAGGCCGTCGCGCGAGTGCAGGCCGTGATCGTCAACGTGGTGGTGGCGATCCTCGCCGTCTTCGCCGTCGTCACGATCGCCAACATGCAGCCCTCGCTGCTCGCGCCGTCCGGCTACCCCAGCGTGCAGGACATCGTCTCGAGCATCGCGCTGACGTTCTTCGCCTTCCTCGGCTTCGGCGTGGTGACCTTCACCGCCAAGGACCTTCCCGATCCGGGCCGGCAGCTGCCGCGGGCGATGTTCCTCTCGCTCGCGATCGCCACGACCGTCTACGTGGCAGTGGCGCTCGGCGTCTTCGGCACCCTGACCGTCGACGAGGTCATCGCCTCCGGAGGCACGGCGCTGGCCGAGGCGGCCAAGCCGACGCTCGGCGAGGCCGGCTACGCGCTCATGGTCATCACCGCGCTGTTCTCGACGACGGGGGCGGTCAACTCCGCGCTCTACCCCTCGATCGGTCTCTCGCAGCACCTCGCGGGCACGGGCCAGTTCCCGCCGGTGTTCGGACGGTCGCTGGGCCACGGCCGGCGCCAGCTGCCCAACGGCCTGATGGCGATGGCCGCCTTCTCGCTGGTGCTCGTGCTCTTCTTCGGGCTGGGCCGCATCGCCTCGCTCGGCAGCGCCGTCGCGCTCGTCGTCTTCTCCCTGGTGACGCTCGCGCACTTCCGCCTGCACCGGGAGACCGGCGCTCACGTGTGGGTGCTCGTCATCGCCCTGCTGTCGACGGTCGTGACCCTGGTGGTCTTCTGCTTCACCACGCTCGTCGACGAGCCGGTCACCGCCCTGGCGCTCGTGGCCATCCTGGCGGTGTCTGCACTCATCGACGTGGGATGGACCTACCGTCGCGACCACCACCACGGCGCCACGCCGCGCGTCGCCTGAGCAGCCCGGCCGGAGGCCGCGGACGCGCGGAGACTTGCGGCCCTCGCGCCTCTCCCCGTACAGTCGCCACAGATACCCCATGGGGTATCACCGCACCAACAGCGACCAAGGAGAGCACCATGTGCCGTCCCGCCACCTGCCGCACCTGCGGCAAGACCACCTGGGCCGGCTGCGGCCAGCACGTCGACCAGGTCATGGCCGGCGTCCCCCGCGCCGACCGCTGCCCCGGCCACGACGACGAGCCCAGCCAGGCCGGCGGCTCGTTCCTCGGCCGTCTCTTCGGCCGCAGCTGAGCACACGCGACGCCGCCGCCAGCTGCTGGCGGCGGCGTCGCGGCATACCGTGAGGGCAGGGAGGACACCGTGAACAGCCCGCGTCCGGCCACCGCTGCACCTGGCGCACGCACCTCTCCCCAGCTGCGGCTCGGCCTGCGGCAGAACGCCGCCCAGTTCACGCTGCTCGTCGTCGTGAACGCGCTCGTCGGCGGCATGCTCGGGCAGGAGCGCACCGTGGTGCCCCTGCTCGGCGAACGGGAGTTCGGCCTGCGCGCCTACACCGCCGGGCTCACCTTCATCGTGGCCTTCGGCCTCTCCAAGGCCGTCGCCAACTACGTCGCCGGCACCCTCTCCGACCGCTACGGCCGCAAGCCGGTGCTCGTCGCGGGGTGGCTGGTGGCGGTTCCCGTGCCGTTGCTGCTCATCTGGGCACCGTCGTGGGCCTGGGTGGTCGCCGCCAACATCCTCCTCGGCGTGAGCCAGGGTCTGACGTGGTCGACGACCGTCGTGATGAAGATCGACCTCGTGGGCGCCCAGCGGCGTGGCCTCGCCATGGGGCTCAACGAGGCTGCCGGGTATGCCGCGGTGGCCGCGACCGCGATGGTCACCGGCCTGCTCGCGCAGACCTACGGGCTCCGCCCCGCCCCCTTCCTGCTCGGCCTCGCCTTCGCGGCCCTCGGCCTGGCGCTCTCGAGCGTGGCGGTGCGGGAGACCCGAGAGCACGCACGACTCGAGGCGAAGGGGCACGTGGCTCGCGCCGACGGCCGGCACGACCACCTGCACGAGGAGCTCACCAGCGGGCAGGTGTTCGCGCAGACCAGCTTCCGCGAACCCGCCCTCTCCTCGGCCAGCCAGGCGGGCCTGGTCAACAACCTCAACGACGGCCTGGCGTGGGGCCTCTTCCCCGTGCTCTTCGCGGCGACCGGTATGTCCGTCGCCCGCATCGGCGTCCTCGCGGCGCTCTACCCCGCGGTCTGGGGGCTCGGGCAGCTGGTCACCGGTGCGCTCTCCGACCGGTGGGGCCGCAAGTGGCTGATCGTCGCCGGCATGCTGGTCCAGGCCGTGGCGCTCGGGCTCGTCGCGGCCGGTGACACGTTCGGCGCCTGGGCGGTCGCAGCCGCCCTGCTCGGTGCCGGTACGGCGATGGTCTACCCCACCCTGCTGGCCTCGATCGGTGACGTGGCGCACCCCGCTTGGCGCGCGCGTTCGGTAGGGGTCTACCGGCTGTGGCGCGACGGAGGGTTCGCCGTCGGGGCGCTGCTGTCGGGCGTCCTCGCCGACCTCTACGGCGTGCGCACCGCCATCTGGGCCGTCGCGGCACTGACCGCCGCCTCCGGGCTAGTGGTGGCCGTTCGCATGTACGAGACCCTCCGCGGTCCGTCGCACGACCAGTCCCAACGGGTGGCGGCCGCGAACACCGTTCGTTGACAGCAACCGCCTGAGGAGAAGCCATGCCGAACGCTCCGCTCTTCCGCGGTCACGCGAGCGCCTCGCTGCACGACGCGGCCGTGGGCACGGGCGTGGGGAGCCTCAGCGGTTGGGGTGCCGCCCTGCTCGTCATCGCGCTGCTGGGCGTCTTCGCGTGGTGGGCCACCCGCTCATCCCCACGTCGGCGGCGCCGCGAGGCCATGGGGCGCCAGCGTCGCCGCTCTGGCCTCGACCTCAGGGACCGCAACCGCTGGACTGCGCGACGCCGTGACTGAGGTCGCGATCCGCTGGGTCGGGAGTCAGTGGCTGGGTTCGAGGAACTCCAGCCGGTTCCCGAACGGGTCGGCGGCGTAGAAGCGCCGGTGTCCGGGGAACTCCCCGTCCCAGGTGACCGCCGTGCCCGCGCCGTCGAGGGCTGCGCCCAGGCTGTCGAGGTCCTCGACGAGGATGCCGGGGTGTGCCTTCCTGGCCGGAACGAAGGGTTCCTCCACGCCGAGGTGGACCTCGAGTCCCCCGCCGCGGAACCAGCACCCGCCTCGGGCGGCGAGCACGGGTGGCTTCTCCAGCTCGGTCATGCCCAGCACCCCACCCCAGAAGGCTCGGCAGGCGTCTTCACCGCCGGCGGGGATGGCGAGCTGGACGTGGTGCAGGCGGCCGAAGGTGAAGCGCGTGGTCATGGGGTCATCCTGTCCGTCGTGCTGCCGGTCGGAAAGGCCACATCCGTCAGCTGCGGCGGCGTTACTCCGCGGGCAGCCAGCCGGCAAGCATGGCGTCGGAGAACGACGGCCCTGCGGCGACATGGGCATCCACCCCGAGCGGTGTGAGCTCCTCCACGACGATCCGGACCATCGTGCTCATCATCGACGGACCTGCACCCGCCCCGTCGGTGTCGAGGCAGATGACCAGGGCTCCATCGCCGACGACCGGCCCGAAGACCCCCTCCACGGGCCCGTCTTCGGCAGGATCCTCTCGTCCGTCGGACAGGACATGGGGCAACCGCTGCGCCGCCCTGCGCAGGGCCAGACCGACGTCATTGGGGACGTCTTCATCTGCGCCCACCGCTTGCGCGAGATGGATGGCGAACGACGGCTCCCCCAGCTTCGCCAGAATCGAATCCGTCGGATCGGGCACCAGCCCCGGCCCGAGGTGTCTCACCTGGCCCTCGGCAGTCGCCACCACCTTGGTGCACTGCTGCTCAAACAGCTGCTCGGCCACCGTGACGCGACCCATCATCGCTGCCCCCTGCTGTCGGTTGCCCTCCATGGTCCACGGCACGCGCCAGCGCCGCGACCTGAGGGCGAGGTCCGCGTCCGCCCACGGCGACGTGACGCCGGGAGACCCGACGTCACGTCGCCACCGAGATGCTGGTCAGCGGCGGCCGAACGCCGACCACATGGACACCACACCGCCGGCACGGTCCCCGGAGTGCCCGAGGTAGGGCAGCTTCCAGTTCTCCTGCACGGTGGCCAGCAGGGAGTAGTGGTTGTACGGCGTGTGGTCCACCCGCTTGGTCGGACCCGAGCCGCTCACGATGATGGCGGGGATCAGCCCGCCTCCGTAGGTACCTCCCGGCCAGTCCTTGGAGACCCGGGGGTCGCCCTTGGCGACGTACGGCGAGTCGCAGCAACCGTCTGCGCTCTCCCAGCCACCGGTCTCCGCGTTGCCGGTGTAGTCGTTCTCGTCGGTGACGATGACGATCGCGGACTTCTTGGTCCACGCCTTCGACGTCATGATGGTGTGCACCGCCTGGCGCGTGAAGTCGTCGGCCTTCTTCTTCAGGGCGGCGTCGTTGGCGTCGTCCTTGGTGCTGCCGTACGGGCACGGCGTCTCCGGGTGGCCGGCGATCGTCTGGCTCACCCCTCCGTGCATGTCGTTGCACTGGTTGGGCGAGATCCACACGAACTCAGGCGCCTTCGGCGAGTTCAGGTCGGCGGCCATCGCGGAGTAGTCCTTGACCTTGGCCATGCGCTCGGGCGAGTTCTTCACGCTGTCGAACAGCACGAACGGGTTGTGCTTCTTCGCGTACAGCTTGGCGACGCTGCCGTCGGGCAGCGTCGGGCCGAACCTGGCCTGCTTGTCCTGCGGGAGGGTGTCCATGTACGCCGCCCACCGGACGTGCTTCTTCTCGAGCTCGTCGACCAGGTTGGGGCGGTCGAGGTTCACGACGTTCTCGTCCTCGTCGTCCTGGATGCCGAAGTTGTCGCCGGCGATCGCGGCGATGTAGTTGGGCATCGAGGGGTGGGTCACGCCGTAGTAGTGGTCGGCCACGGTGTTCCGGCTGGCCAGCTGGCTGAGGAAGGGCGCGTTCGGGTTGCCGATGACGCTCGACTTCGAGTGGTTCTCGAGCATCAGCACGTAGAGGTGGTCGATGCGGGGAGACGCCTTCGAGGACGACCGGCCATGGGCATCGGCCCCTCCCATGGTGGCCGTGAGGAGACCGACGGCGGTGGCGGCGGCCAAGGCGCCGAGGGCGAGCGGACGTGAGGTCACAACAGATCCTTTCCGAGGTGCACGGCCGCGCATTGGGTGCGCGGCTGCGCGAGGGTGGCGAGTGCGACTGTGCGGTGGCTCGAGTGCGCACGGCTGGCGGGACAACAGCGGCAACTGGGCCGGTAACGGCGTCGACCACCCCCTGAGCACCATGGCGAACGGGTCGCCCGTGGCCAGGAACCATCAGCCCATGTGACGGGCGGTTCGGACATGTCGTCCTGGCGGGATCCATCGCCGCCGTGGAGTCAACCACTGGCTCAGGGGCGTGGCAATCCCTGAACGGGTGCGTTGTGCAACCTTTTTCTCGGGGGCAGCGAAGGGCGACCTAGAAGGGTGACCCAGGGGGCCGGTCTTGTCGACGACGGGAGGCCGAGGCACCGAGGCACCTGGCTGCCACCGAGTGGAGGACCGTGGCCAGGCCGGGGTCGACGTGGAGCACCACCTTCGGCCTCATCAGCGTTGAGACGACGAATCGTCGAGCTGGCGGGCCGAAGGCGGCGCACCACCATGGTGCGACCCGGCCGACCGGGTCAGGTAGGGCGAAGGTCCCTGCTGCCGACCCTTCCCGAGCGGCCTGTGGCGGGAGCTCGACTCAGGCCGTCACTGTGGCGAGCCGTGGACGCTGCGTCCTGTCACGTGCTGGCCTGAACCGGCGAGCCAGCCAGCCACCTGGTCGGCGAGCAGCGCAGCCACGCGTCGCTGTTCCAGGCTGGGCCGTGCGATGTGGGTGGCGGCCGTGACGACGAAGTGCCCTCGCACCTGGCTTCCTGAGCGCACCAGCAGGTACATCGCCGCGTCGACGGGCAGCCCGTCACGTTCGATGTTGAGCTGGTAGCCGTCACGGACGAGCGCCCCGTCGTGGTGGAAGGTCGGGGCGCCCGGGTTCGGCGGGGGACCTGGCACGAAGCGGCACGAGTCCAGGTCCAGCAGCTCGGTGATGCGCCGGCCGACGCTCTCTGTGACGTCCTCGGCCGACTCGTGGTGTCGAGCAAGCGTGTCCGCGGTGGCCAGGACACCGCCGAGGTAGCCGCTCTGACGCGCCAGCGCAGCCTCCTGCCTCAGACCCCACAGAGCCGTCTCGGTGACGATGCCCCCGATGATGAGCAACAGCACGGCCGCCTCGAGGTCCTCCGCGTCGTGGATGGCGAACGAGCCGTACGGCTGGGTGAGGAAGAAGTCGAAGGATGCCGCCGCTGAGACGGCGGCCGCGAGCCCGGCACTTCGCAGGCCGGTCGCCCCGGCGACGACGACGCACGCCACGAGGACCAGCACGACGGTAGGCGTGCCGACGGTGTCCCGCACAAGCGACAACAGTGCCGCCGCCGCCAGGGGCAGACCCGCGGCGAGCACGGTCGTCGCAAGGCGGTGGGCGCGTATGACCGACCTCAGGTTCATGTCCTCATCACGCGTGCCCCGGGGTCCGCCTGTCAAGAGACTTAACGCCTTCCGTACGTGGCGAGATCGGGGACGAGTGTCCGGGAGCACTTGGGCCGTCAAGATCACGTCAAGAGCCGTTACCAGGACGTCAATGGGGTCCGACGCACGCGAAGCTGGCTCTTCACTGGGGGCGTGAGCGAGAACGTCATCGCGGCCGTCCTGGCACTGGCCCTCATCGCCTACCTCGTGTACGCCCTCATCCGGCCGGAGAAGTTCTGATGTCTGCCACGGTGAGCGGCCTGCTCACCATCGGCGTGCTCATCGTGGCGCTCGCGGTCTGCTACCACCCGATGGGCGCCTGGATGGCCCGAGTCTTCACCGACCGGGGTCATTGGCGCATCGAGCGAGTCGTCTACCGGGCCGTCGGGGTCGACCCCGACTCCGAGCAGGGCTGGCGGGCCTATGCGACCAGCGTCGTGGCCTTCTCCCTGGTCAGCATCGCGGCCCTCTTCGTGCTCATCGTGGTCCAGCTGCGTCTCCCGCTCACCCAGGGTTCCACGGGCATGGGTGTCAGCACGGCCCTGAACACCGCGGTGTCCTTTGTCACCAACACCAACTGGCAGTCGTATGCCGGTGAGGTCGGCGTCACGCCGCTCGTCCAGACGGTGGGCCTGACGGTCCAGAACTTCGCCTCGGCGGCGGTCGGTCTGGCCGTGGCGGTGGCCATCACGCGAGCGGTCGCCCGCCGGTCGAGCAGGGGGATCGGAAACTTCTGGGTGGACCTCGTCAGGGGGACACTGCGGGTGCTGTTGCCCCTCGCTGCCGTTGCCGCGGTGGTGCTGCTCATCGGGGGTGTGGTGCAGAACCTGAGCGCCCCCGAAACGGTCAGGGCTGCCGCTGGCGGCGAGCAGATCATCCGTGGCGGTCTGGTCGCCTCTCAAGAGGCGATCAAGGAGCTCGGCACCAACGGGGGCGGGTACTTCAACGCCAACTCGGCACACCCGTTCGAGAACCCGAACCCGTTCACCAACCTCCTCGAGGTCTTCCTGCTGTTGCTGATCCCGTTCGCCCTGACGCGTACCTACGGGATCATGGTGGGCGACCGACGGCAGGGTTGGGCGCTTCTCGGCTTCGCAGGCTTCCTGTGGGCCGCCGGGGTCGCGGCCACGACCGCATCCGAGGTCGCCGCCTCCGGTGCGGTCGGCGACGCCATGGAGGGCAAGGAGCAGCGGTTCGGCGTGTGGTCCTCAGCCCTGTTCGCGGCTTCGACCACCGGCACGTCGACGGGCGCCGTCAACTCCATGCACGAGAGCTACAGCCCACTCGGTGGCGGAGCGGTTCTCGCGAACATGCTCCTGGGCGAGATCTCCCCGGGAGGTGTGGGTTCCGGCCTGTACGGCATCCTCATCGTCGCCATCATCGCCGTGTTCATCGCCGGGCTCATGGTCGGTCGAACCCCCGAGTTCCTGGGCAAGACGGTGGGGCGCCGCGAGATCACCTGTGCCGCTCTGTACATCCTCGTCATGCCCCTGCTCGTCCTGGCCTTCACCGGGCTGTCGCTCGTGATGGACGGCCCCAGGTCGGCGATGCTGGCCTCCGGCCCACACGGTCTGTCCGAGGTCATGTACGCCTTCGGCTCTGCGGCCAACAACAACGGCAGCGCGTTCGCGGGCCTGACGGCCGACACTCCCTGGTTCAACCTGACGCTCGCGGCGAGCATGTTCCTCGGACGCTTCGTACCCATGCTGCTGGTGCTGCGCCTGGCCGGACTACTCGTCGAGCAGCAGCCCAGGCCCGCCAGCGCCGGCACGATGCCCACCCACACACCCCTCTTCGTGGGCCTGCTCACCGGCGTAGCCGTCATCGTCGCCCTGCTCACCTTCTTCCCGGCCCTCGCGCTGGGCCCCATCGCGGAGGCTCTTTCATGACGCGGCACATGGTCACCGGTGGGCACTCGCTCAGGGAGGTCGTCCCGCAGGCATTCGCCAAGCTCGACCCGCGCCATGTTTGGCACTCGCCCGTCATCTTCGTGGTCTGGGTCGGGTCGGTGTTCACAACCGGGCTGGCCATCACAGAGCCCAGCCTCTTCAGCTGGTCGGTGACGGGCTGGCTGTGGGCCACCGTGCTCTTCGCCAACGCCGCGGAGGCGGTCGCCGAGGGGCGGGGCAAGGCACAGGCCGCGACCCTCCGCCGGGCCAAGAAGGAAACCACGGCTCGCCGGTTGAGCCAGGACGGGGCGGAGGAGATCGTTCCCGGCTCGGCGCTGCGCGTCGGTGACGAGGTCGTCGTCGAGGCCGGTCAAGTCATCCCGGGTGACGGTGACGTCGTTGAGGGCGTCGCCACCGTCGACGAGTCGGCCATCACCGGCGAGTCGGCCCCGGTCATCCGTGAATCCGGAGGCGACCGCAGCGCAGTCACCGGTGGCACCACCGTCCTGTCAGACCGCATCGTGGTCAAGATCACCACCAAGCCGGGCGAGAGCTTCATCGATCGGATGATCGCCCTGGTGGAGGGCGCGGAACGACAGAAGACCCCGAACGAGATCGCCCTGACGATCCTGCTGACGACGCTGACGATCATCTTCCTGGTGACCGTCATGGCCTTGCAGCCCCTGGCGGTGTACTCCGGGAAGGCCCAGTCGGTGCTGGTGCTCGTCGCCCTGCTCGTCTGCCTCATCCCGACGACCATCGGCGCCCTGCTGTCCGCCATCGGCATCGCAGGCATGGACCGGCTGGTGCAGCGCAACGTGCTCGCGATGTCCGGGCGCGCGGTGGAGGCCGCCGGCGACGTCTCGACGCTGTTGCTCGACAAGACGGGCACCATCACGCTCGGCAACCGGCAGGCGTCGGAGTTCATCAGCCTCGACGGCGAGGGTGGACGTGACCTGCCCGAGGCTGCCTATCTCTCCTCGCTGGCGGACTCCACCCCGGAGGGCAAGTCCATCGTGGAACTGGCCCACACGGCATACAGGGTGGACGGGTCTCGCACCGCGAAGGCGCTGGCGGTCGAGGGCGCCAAGTTCATCGAGTTCACTGCGACCACCCGCATGTCCGGGGTCGACCTCCCCGACGGCTCAGGGGTCCGCAAGGGCGCCGGTTCCGCGGTCGCGACCTGGGTGCGCGAGACGGGCGGCAGTGTGCCCCCATCGGTGCAGCAGATCGCCGACCGAATCGGCGAGTCCGGTGGCACCCCGCTGGTGGTGGCCGAGCAGGTCGACAGCGACGCGCCGGCACGGGCGCTCGGTGTCGTGCACCTCAAGGACATCGTCAAATCGGGTATGCGTGAGCGGTTCGACCGCCTGCGCCGCATGGGGATCCGCACCGTCATGATCACCGGCGACAACCCGTTGACCGCCGCCGCTATCGCGAGGGAGGCAGGCGTCGACGACTTCCTGGCGGAGGCAACGCCCGAGGAGAAGATGCGCCTCATCAGGGCCGAGCAGGCGGGCGGCCGCCTGGTGGCCATGACGGGCGACGGCACGAACGACGCACCGGCCTTGGCGCAGGCGGACGTCGGTGTCGCGATGAACACCGGCACGTCGGCGGCCAAGGAGGCCGGGAACATGGTCGACCTCGACTCAGACCCCACGAAGCTGATCGAGATCGTGGAGATCGGCAAGCAGCTGCTCATCACCCGCGGAGCGCTGACCACGTTCTCGATCGCCAACGACATCGCGAAGTACTTCGCGATCATCCCCGCGATGTTCGTCGTGCTCTTCCCGGGCCTTGACGCACTGAACATCATGCGACTGTCCTCGCCGGAGTCGGCGATCCTGTCGGCGGTCATCTTCAACGCGCTGGTCATCCTGGCTCTGATTCCACTGGCGCTCCGCGGCGTCCGGTATCGGCCGAGCAGTGCAAGCGCGCTCCTGAACCGCAACCTCCTCATCTACGGCCTCGGCGGGGTGGTGGTGCCCTTCGTCGGCATCAAGGCCATCGACCTCGTCGTCTCGCTACTCCCCGGATTGAGCTGAGAACCCGTGTCCTCCCCCCTCACCCGTCAGGTCGGCGCCGCCGCACGGATGCTCCTGGCACTCACCCTTCTGCTCGGTGTGCTCTACCCCGCCGCCATCTGGGGCATCGGTCGGCTCGGCCTCTCGTCGCAAGCAGACGGCTCCAGGGTCCAGCGCGCCGGTGTGGTCGTGGGATCCTCGCTGCTCGGCCAGAACTTCACCGACGAGCGGCACTTCCAGAGCCGGCCCTCAGCCAGCAGCTACGCCGGTGACGTGAGCGGCGGCACCAACCTCTACGCCTCGAGTGACGAACAGCGGAAGGCTCTCGCAGAGCGGAGCCGCGGATATGCCAACGCACATGGAGGCGTGCAGGGACCCGCCGATGCCCTCACGGCCTCTGCCAGCGGCCTCGACCCGCACATCTCACCGTCGAACGCACTGGCTCAGGCTCCGCGCGTCGCGGCCGCCAACGGCCTCGACGAAGGCATCGTCGTCGAGCTCGTGCACCAACACACCCAGGGGCGGACGCTAGGCTTCCTGGGCGAGCCGCGGGTGAATGTCCTCGAGCTCAACCTCGCGCTGGACAGGCGAGCCGGTCGATGACGATGCGGCCCAGCGTCGCCTGATCTGGTCACGGAGGGCGAGAATCACGTCATGGCCAGGGGAAAGCTGCGCATCTACCTCGGTGCCGCACCCGGTGTCGGCAAGACCGTCGACATGCTCTCCGAGGCGCGCCGCCGCATGGAGCGCGGCACGGACGTCGTGATCGGCGTCTGCGAGGCCCACGGCCGCATGTACACCGCCGCCCTGATGGAGGGCATCGAGCAGGTGCCCCTGCTCGAGGTCACCCACCGAGGTGCTGCGCTGCGCGAGCTCGACCTGGACGCCGTCCTGGCCCGCAAACCTGAGGTGGCGCTCGTGGACGAGCTCGCCCACACCAACGCGCCGGGCACCCGAAACCCCAAGCGGTGGCAGGACGTCGACGAGCTGCTGGATGCCGGTATCCATGTCATCTCGACGCTGAACATCCAGCACCTGGAGTCCCTCAACGACGTGGTCGAAGCGATCACGGGCGTTCGGCAGCAGGAGACGGTGCCCGATGAGGTTGTCAGGGCGGCCGACCAGATCGAGCTGGTCGACATGTCGCCGCACGCGCTGCGGCGGCGGCTGGCCCACGGCAACGTCTATGCGGCGGACAAGGTCGACGCAGCTCTGTCGAACTACTTCCGTGAAGGCAACCTGTCCGCGCTCCGGGAGCTGTCCCTCCTGTGGCTCGCGGATCGGGTGGAAGAGGGCCTGGACCGCTACCGCGCGGATCATGACATCACCGAGTCGTGGCCGACCCGCGAGCGAGTCGTGGTGGCTCTTGCGGGCGGGAAGGAGGGGCGCAACCTTCTGCGCCGCGCCGCCCAGATCGCGTCGCGTGGGGCCGGAGGTGAGCTGCTCGCCCTCTATGTCACTCCTCCGGATGGTCTCGTCGACGCCAGTCTCGAGACGCTTGGCGAGCTGCGTGAGCTGACGACCGAGCTCGGTGGCACCTTCCACACGGTCACCGGCGAGGACACAGCCGAGGCCATCCTCGATTTCGCTCGAGGCGTCAACGCCCGTCAGATCGTCAT
Organism: Pedococcus cremeus; assembly: GCF_900111375.1. GTDB lineage: Bacteria > Actinomycetota > Actinomycetes > Actinomycetales > Dermatophilaceae > Pedococcus_A > Pedococcus_A cremeus. Next base: position 219,561 of record NZ_FOHB01000008.1, on the reverse strand, counting down.
CGGCACCTCGCGACGGCCTCGCTGGCAGGCCGCGCTCTTCCCCGGGGTCGGTCGACGGGTCGTCGACGCCTCAGGTGAGATCGACATCCATCTCGTGTCGCACCAGCTCGCCGGGCCCCGTCGTGGGCGCCTGTCGATCGGGCCAGCGCTCGGGCGTCGTCGCACCGTGCTCGGCTGGCTCGTCGCCACCGCGGGTGTGGTCGCCCTGAGCGCTCTGCTGGACGTCATCCGCAGTTGGCACGACCTGCCGCTGGACGTGCTGCTCTACCTTCTCCTCACCGTCCTCGCGGCCCTCGCCGGTGGCTTGGGACCCGCCCTGGCAGCTGCCGTGCTGGGCAGCCTCGCGCTGAACTGGTTCTTCACACCGCCGCTCTACACACTGACGATCGCGGACTCGGAGAACCTGGTGGTGCTCTTGGTGTACGTCGCCGTCGCCCTGGCTGTGTCCTCGGTGGTGCATCTCAGCGAACGCCGAGCCGCCGCAGCAAGAGCGGCACAGCGGGAGGCGGCCGCCTTGGCGAAGTCGGCCGAGACCCTCCTCGCTGAGCATGACCAGCTGCCCGCTCTCCTGCGGCAGGTGGTCGAGTTCTTCAACGTGGACGCCGCGGCACTGGCACGGCGCCGCAGTGTCCGTGATCCATGGGAGGTCGTGGCGGCCACCGATGACTTCTCGGTCGAACAGATTGCCACGGCGTCGGTCCGCGCCGCTGTCGACGACGAGAACACGCTCGTGCTGGTTGGCCGGGTGTTGAGTGGAGAGGACCGCCGGCTGGTATCGGCCTTCGCCTCACGGGCCGCCCTCATCCTCAGCCGTGACCTGCTCGAGGAACAGGCACGACGCGCCGGCCAGCTGGACAAGGACAACCGCGCCAGGACGGCCCTGCTGGCCGCGGTGTCACACGACCTGCGCACCCCGCTTGCCAGCATCAAGGCCGCCGCCTCCAGCCTGCGGCAAGCCGACGTCGCGTTCACGGCGGAGGATGAGGCAAGCCTGCTCGAGACCATCGAGGACTCCACTGACCAGCTCACCGGACTGGTGGCGAACCTGTTGGACATGTCACGCCTGCAGTCCGGGACCGTGCAGGCGCGTGAGGACTCGCTGGACATCAGGGATGCCGTCCTGGGCGCGACGCGCTCGTTGAGCGAGCCGCACCGGGTGAGGATCCTTGTGGAGGAGGACACGCCCTCGGTGATGGCGGACGCCGGCCTGTTGGACCGGGTACTGGCCAACATCCTGGAGAACGCGCTCCGGCACAGTCCTGGACGGCAAGAGGTACTGGTGCGCGCGTCGTCCGTGGCTCAACGTGTTCAGGTTCGGGTGATCGACCGCGGCGTAGGCGTTCCTGACACGGCCAAGGAGTTCATCTTCGCGCCGTTCCAGCGGTACGGGGATGCGCCGAGGGGAACGGGCGTCGGTCTCGGCCTGGCCGTCGCGAAAGGGCTCATCGAGGTCATGGGAGGCGCGATCGCGGCCGAGGACACACCCGGAGGCGGACTGACGATCGTCCTGGAACTTCGCCCGGCCCCGGGGTCGTCGACCGGTGCGGAACCCCGCCATGTCCCCGTGGCAGCGGACGGAGACCTCGCATGAGCGTGTTGCTTCTGGTGGATGACGAGCCGCACCTCCTGCGCACCCTGTCGATCAACCTCAGGGCTCGCGACTACGAGGTGGAGACCGCCGGCGACGGCCGCTCCGCCCTGCAAGCCTTCAACGAGCGGGAGCCGGACCTCGTGGTGCTGGACCTGGGACTGCCCGACCTGGACGGCGTCGAGGTGCTGCGCCGCATCCGCGAGCGGTCCTCCGTCCCCGTCATCGTGCTCTCGGCCCGCAGCGAGTCCACCGACAAGGTGGAGGCACTGGACCTCGGCGCCGACGACTACGTGACCAAGCCCTTTGGCATGGAAGAGCTCCTGGCGCGTGTCCGGGTGGCTCTGCGTCGACGTACTGAGGGCGAAGAGGCCCCCCAACCGCCCTTCGTGACGAGGCGGTTCCGGCTCGACTTCGCTGAACGGCGAGCGGTGATCGACGGCGTCGAGACTCGGTTGACGCCGACCGAGTGGCGGCTGCTCTCGGTTCTGGCACGGCAACCGGGCCACTTGGTCTCCCAGCGCGAGCTGTTGCGGGAGGTCTGGGGGCCCGGCTACGGGCGCGAGTCGAACTACCTGCGCGTGTACGCCAACCAGCTGCGCCGCAAGCTCGAGCCAGACCCTGGCCGCCCACGTCACCTGGTGACGGAGCCGGGGCACGGCTACCGGCTGCTCGGCGACTGAGGTGCGCCTGGCCAAGCGGCGGCAGGCAGCCCGAGTGGAAATCGGACCGGGTCGTCGGCCCCTCGTCCGGCGTTAATTTCGCATCAAGAAGGACCACCGGTGCTGGCTTGACGGCATCTCGGCGCCAAGGCCAGTCCTAGTGTGGTTGTCATCATGGCTGTTCACCGGCACTCCACTCGTCGCCCCAAGACGCATGCCCCCGCCTCGCCTCCCGGTTCGGGCTTGTTGGTGTTGGCGGTCGGGGCGCTCGGGGTGGTCTTCGGTGACATCGGCACGAGTCCCCTCTACGCGGTACAGACCGTCTTCGCGCTCGATGGTGGGATCGTCAAACCCACTCCGGGTGACGTCTACGGGGTGATCTCGCTGGTCTTCTGGTCGATTACGGCGATCGTCTCCGGAAAGTACGTCACCCTCATCCTGCGAGCCGACAACGACGGCGAGGGTGGCGTCATGGCCTTGGCGGCTCTCGCGCGTCGAACTGTGCGCCCTGGGGGCAGGCGGTTCGCCCTGGTGATGATTCTCGGCGTTGTGGGCGCATCGTTGTTCTACGGCGACAGCGTCATAACGCCCGCGATCTCGGTGATGTCGGCCATAGAGGGGCTTTCCGTGTCGGCGCCGGGGCTGGGTCACCTCGAGGTTCCGCTGGGGGCCACCATCATCGCCGCCCTCTTCGTGGTGCAGCGCTTCGGCACCAACATCGTCGGGCGGTTCTTCGGGCCCGTGATGATCGTGTGGTTCGCGGTCCTTGCCGTTCTCGGGGTGGCCCAGATCGCTGGCGACCCGAGCATCCTGCAGAGCCTGCTGCCGCACCACGCAGTGCTGTTCGTGCTGGATCATCCCTTGATCGCCTTCATCGCGATGGGCGCCGTGGTGCTGGCCATCACGGGCGCTGAGGCGCTCTACGCCGATATGGGGCACTTCGGTCGAGCGCCCATCCGACGGGCATGGTTCGGCCTGGTCTTTCCGGCCCTGACTCTGAACTACCTGGGTCAGGGAGCGCTCATACTCGATTCGCCGTCGTCCATCTCCAGCCCGTTCTACCTCATGGCGCCGCGTTGGGCGCAGCTGCCGTTGGTGGTCCTCGCGACGGCTGCCACCATCATCGCCTCCCAGGCGGTGATCTCGGGTGCCTACTCCGTCTCGCGGCAGGCGGAGAGACTCGGTTACCTGCCCAAGCTGACGATCCGACACACCTCTCAGCACGAGGGCGGACAGATCTACGCTCCAGCGATCAACTGGACGCTGTGCGCGGGCGTCCTGCTGCTCCTCCTGACGTTCCAGTCATCCACCAAGCTGGCCACGGCCTACGGGCTGGCTGTGACGGGGACGTTCCTCCTCACCACCACGCTGGTTCTGATGTACGCCGAGTCCGCCTGGCACTGGAACCGCACCAAGTTGCTGGCCGTCGGAGTGCCTTTGGGAATCCTGGAGGTGACGTACTTCTCGGCGAACCTCACGAAGGTGGCGCACGGCGGTTGGCTCCCGCTGCTCATTGCCGTCTCCGTGGTCACGATCATGCTCACGTGGCAGCGAGGAAGAGTCCTGGTCACCGAGCGTCGCACCTCCTTGGAGGGCAGGCTGAACCACTTCGTGTGGAACCTCGAGGGACAACAGGTCCGAGTCGTGCCCGGAACGGCGATCTTCCTGCACCCCAACCACGTCACGACGCCGTTGGCTCTGCGTGAGAACGTCGGCTACAACCACGTCATCCACGAGCACGTCTTCATCGTCCGGACCGTCTCCGAGAACGTCCCTCACGTCCTGGGAACGGACCGTTGCACCTGGCAACTCCTCCCAAGCCCTCTGGGCACGATCACCCTGGTCACGCTGCGCTTCGGCTTCCAGGACGAGCAGGATGTCCCGAAGAGCCTCGAGGCCGCCCGGGAAGCAGGCCTGGACATCAACCCCGAACAGGCGAACTACTTCCTGTCGCGGATCACGCTTCAGCGCGGTCGAGAGCCTGGCATGGCAACCTGGCGGAAACGGCTCTTCATCGGGCTGGCTCACAACGCCGCGAACCCGAGCCACTACTTCAGCCTGCCTCAGGACAGGACCGTCGTGATGGGCGCGCAGGTCACCCTGTAACGGCAATCTGCCGTCGGGTGGGGCTGAGGGGAGCCGTCGTCGCTCGTCCCTCGCTCCTCCTCCCCGAATCCCCCATACACATCCAGGGAATGAAAAAGGACCGGACGACAAGCGTGTCCGGTCCAGTTTCATTCGGTGGAGCTGAGGGGATTCGAACCCCTGACCTTCTCATTGCGAAGGCCTCTAGGCTCTCAACGGCAACGGTTTTCGTGCTCTGGCTCGCACGGTTGACCTCGGTTTGGGTGCGCCTGCTGAAGGCTGGGGGCACGCCGGGGGCACACGCGATTGGCCATGGCCGGGGAGAGCCGGCGACCCGATGGCGGAGCAGTGGAGGTCGGCCGTCGAGGCGGTCAAGGTCGCCCTGATCGCGGGATGGTGATGTGGCCGTACACGGAGTGTGCACCGTGACCCGGCTGGGAGCTGCGGCCTTGACGGGCTCGTGAGTGCCGGCCGGATGCTCGGAGTCGGGTCGGCGGCTCGGTGGTGAGGAGTGCCTCGGACTGGTTCCGGGGCACTTCTTGCTGTGGCCGGCCGCCGGCGGTTCCGGCCGCGCCCGGAACGGCCGCCAGGCCGCATGCCCGGCACGGCCGGGGCCGCAGGCCCCGGCCCGCGGCGGAGCCGCGTTTGAGCCAGTAAGGAAAGTCCTCACCGAGTGGACATGCGAGCCGTGCGACCGCTGCTCCCGGCCCGCCCAACAGGGGAGGCTGTCCGTCTCGCTGATCGCTCTCAGTGAGCGCCGGCGAGGTGTCCGGCCAGGCGCTCGTGACGCTCCTGGCTCGCGTCGTTCAGACCGATGATCGCGACCTTCTTACCCTTGGCCTCGTACTTGGTCTGGATGGCGTCGAGAGTCGCGACCGTGGAGGCGTCCCAGATGTGGGACTGCGACATGTCGATGACCACGTTCTTGGGGTCGCCGACGTAGTCGAACTGGGTGACAAGGTCGTTACTGGAGGCGAAGAACAGCTCGCCGACCACGGCATACACGCGGGTGTCCTCATCGGGGTGGGCGACGTCGACGACCTCGGTGAAGTGGGCGACGCGGCGGGCGAACATGACCATCGCGACGAGCACGCCGACCACGACGCCGATGGCCAGGTTGTGGGTGGCGACCACGACGGCGACGGTGGCGAGCATGACGAGGGTCTCGCTCTTGGGCATCCGTTTGAGGGTCGCGGGCTGGATGCTGTGCCAGTCAAAGGTCCCTACAGACACCATGATCATCACCGCGACCAGTGCAGCCATGGGGATGATGCCGACGATGTCGCCGAGCCCGACGACCAGGACGAGCAGGAACACGCCGGCGAGGAAGGTCGAGATCCGGGTCCGGGCGCCGGAGCCCTTCACGTTGATCATGGTCTGGCCGATCATGGCGCACCCGCCCATACCGCCGAAGAAGCCGGTGATGATGTTCGCGGCGCCCTGGCCCCACGCCTCTCGCGACTTATGGGAGTGGGTGTCGGTGACATCGTCGACGAGCTTGGCAGTCATCAGCGACTCCATCAGCCCCACCAGCGCCATGCCGAGGGCGAACGGGCCAATGATGGACAGCGTCTCGAGGGTGAGCGGCACGTGCGGGAAGAACAGACTGGGCAGGCTGTCGGGGAGCTTGCCCTCGTCGCCGACCGTGGGCACCGCGATGGCCGCGGCGACGGTGACCACGGTCAGGCCGACGATGGCGACCAGCGGCGCGGGCACCACGGTGGTGACCCGCGGCAGCAGCACGATCACGGCGACGCCGACGGCGACCAGCGGGTAGACGACCCACGACACCCCGATCAGGTGCGGCAGCTGGGCCATGAAGATCAGGATGGCCAGGGCGTTGACGAAGCCGACCATGACCGAGCGGGGGATGAACCGCATGAGCTTGGCGACCCCGAGGACACCGAGGACGACCTGGATGATGCCGGCGAGGATGACCGTGGCGATGAGGTAGTCCAGGCCGTGTTCGCGCACCACCGGGGCGATGACCAGGGCGACAGCACCGGTGGCGGCGGAGATCATCGCGGGGCGACCGCCGAGGAACGCGATCGAGACCGCCATGGTGAAGGAGGCGAACAAGCCCACGCGGGGGTCGACACCGGCGATGATCGAGAACGAGATGGCCTCGGGGATCAGGGCCAGCGCCACGACGAGGCCACCGAGCACCTCGACCCGCAGGCGCTTCGGCGAACGCAACGCGGCACGGACGGAGGTGACGTCGCGTTCGTGGGCGAACTCGGCTGGGTGGTCCAGCGCAGGGCTGGGCGGGGCAGCAGACACAGGGGTACTCCAGTGGTGTTCGTGATGGGTGGCCGCGATGGCCAGCCCCGGCACCTCGATGTGCAGGGGGCGAAAGCTCTCAGGGTGAAGCCGGTCTAGCCCAGCTCGTGGCGCAGCTGGTCGGCGAACGTCTGGGCGTTGTCGACCTTGTCGCGCAGGGTGGCGAGCTGGTGCTCGACCAGCGACTGGTAGGCCGCCAGCCGCTCGAGCAGGGAAGAGCGGGTCTTGGCCGACAGCCGCGGACTGGCAAGCCGCTCGCGGACCTCGATGAGGTCACGCATCTCCTCAAGGGTGAAGTCCAGCGGCTTCATCCGCTTGATGACCAGCAGCCGTTGCACCGCCTCCTCGCCATAGAGGCGGAACCCTCCTGGGCTGCGCTCGGCCTGCGGCAACAGGCCCACGTCCTCGTAGTGACGAATGGTGCGCAGGCTGAGCCCGGTCCGCTCGGCGACGTCGCCGATCTGCATGCGGTCGCTGCGGGTGGAGTGGCTCATCAGGTACTTCCTGCGTGAGGAGAGGAGGCGGGTGGGCCCGAAGCCGTTCATACTCCCCCTCGCGCTGAACGGCCCTGAACCGCAGAGAACCCTACCCTCACGTTAGGTCAGATATCAAACGATCCTTGGGGCCTGGCGTCAGCGCAGCGATGCCTCCTGCTTGAACTGGCGTGCGACCACGACGTCGGTGGACGAATGCGCGATGATCGAGACCGCGATGGTCAAAGCGATCAGATGGAACAGCACGTTGGCGTCCGCGATGCCGGAGTCGAGCACCAAGAGGCCGTAGACGACAGAGGCGAATCCCTTGGGCCCGAACCACATGACTGCCGCCTGCTCGCGCATCGCCAGCCCTGAGCCGGCCAGCGAGATGAGCAGTGCCAGTGGGCGGACGAGGACCAGCGCGATGACAGCGAAGACCCAGCCGGTCCAGGGTGTCTCCTGGAACAGGAACGCAGGGGTGATCAGGGCGCCGAACACCAGGATGGCGAGCAGCTTGAGCTGTTCGGCGACGAGCTCACCGAGCTGCTCGAACTCGTGACGGAACTCGGGCGCGAAAGAGGCGACGGTGATGCCCGCGGCGAAGGCGGCAAGGAAGAGGTTGCCGCTGGTGGTCAGGCACAGACCCAGCACGAGCAGCCCGATGGCGGCAGGGAGAAGGGGCTGCAGGCTCTTGGTGGCCGCCAGGAACGGCAACCGCTCGAGGGACAGCACCAGCAGCGGCACGACGACACCGATCGCCACGCCCAGGCCCAGCTCCCAGGCAAGCCCCCAGCCGCTGGCGTCGGCCCCACCACTGGCGGCCAGGAGCACGAGCACAATCGGCAGGGCGAGTCCGTCGTTGAGCCCCGACTCCACGTTCAGCAGGTGACGTAGCCGCCCGGGCACCTCCTCGCGCCCGACGATGGCGGCCGCGAACACAGGGTCAGTGGGTGACAGCACGGCGCCGAGCAGGAGGGATGGCAACCAGTCGAGCCCCACGATGTAGTGGGCTGCAACAGCGGTGAGCAGCAACGTGATCGGTAACCCGAGCAACAGCGCCCGCCCGGGCAAGCGCCACGCGCGGCGCAGGTCACGGAAACCGACCTTCATCCCGTCGCTGTAGAGCACGGAGAAAAGCGCCAGCTCAGCCAGCACGGAGACACCCTCGTCGCCGGCCTCGATGTGGAGCACGTTCAGGGCACCCGGCCCCAGAAGGAAGCCGCCGAGCAGGAAGAGCACCGCCGTGGACAGCACGGTGCGGTTCGCCAGCTCGGAGATCAGCACCCCGATGACGAGGAGCACCGCGAAGCACAGGGTGAGCAGTCCCGCATCCACCTGCGCCGCTCCTTCCGCCGGGCACCGGTCAGCGTCCGTGCCGGCTCGGCAAGCATCGTCAGGTAAGCCAAGAGCCGCAACAGTTCGAGAAGGTCGTGGCCCTTGCGCCGCTCGACCACGTCGGCGCTGCCATGAGATCCGGCGCAGTGAGGTCTGCTCCGAGAACCGCCGTCCCGGCCAATGACCTCCACCAGCGTGGCGGGGGACATTCCCGGCGCGGCCCACATCGTGCATCCCCGTACGACGCCTTGTAGTTGTAGGGATATTTCGTCACTTTTGGGTAGGAAGGAGTCATGGTTCCGCAATGGTTGGTCATCATCTCCTGGGTGTCGATCGTGCTCGCATTGGTGTGTGCGACTGACATTGCCACTGACATGTGGTTGCGGAAGTACCGCCAGCCGATGCGGGTCATGGAGGCGGTGTGGCCCGTCACAGCCTTGTACTTCGGACCCTTGGCTTCGTGGGCGTACCGCCGGTTCGGTAGGCCGATGTCGCACCGCTGGCAGCGAGAGCGGGACGCTGACGGGCCACCGGAGAAGCCCAAGTGGGCCACGACCGCAATCGGTGTCAGTCACTGCGGTGCTGGGTGCACCCTCGGCGACATCATCGCGGAGTTCGCCATCTTCGCGGCAGGAGTCACCATCGCTTCCAAGGCTGTCTTCGCCGAGATGATCGGCGGCTACATCGCCGCGGTTCTCCTCGGAGTGGCGTTCCAGTACTTCGCGATCGCCCCCATGCGGGGCCTGGGGCTGCGCAAGGGCCTGGCCGCAGCGGTCAAGGCGGACATCCTGAGCCTGTCGGCGTTTGAAGTAGGGTTGTTCGGCTGGATGCTCCTCATGGCGTTCGTGTTCTTCCCTGGTCCGCACCTGCATCCCAATCAGGTCACGTACTGGTTCCTGATGCAGATCGGGATGGTCATCGGCTTCTTCACCGCGTGGCCGGCGAACGTTTGGCTTATTCGCCGTGGGATCAAGGAGGCGATGTGACCGAGCCATCACGACCGGCCCCGGTTCCTCAGCGCAGGTCGAGCCTGTCGAACGCCCAGAATGCGATACCGCTGAGGACGGCGGCAGTTGCGATGAAGGCGATCAGCGATGACATAGGCAGCCCGTTCTCAACCTGGTTCTGCCCGACCGCCCAGTACAGAGGTGACAGGAGCCGTAGGTGGTGCACCCAGACGACGCTGCCGGACAGGGAGCTGATCACGTACGAGGCGGCTGCGACGGCTGACGAAACGCCGATGGCGGTCCCTCTGCTGTTGGTCAGGCATCCCGTGGCAAGGGCGAGGCAGCCGAAGACCATGGCCGTCAACGCCACCCCGGCAGTGACACCGACCAAGCCCTGCCACGAGGGCCGCAGCTGGTAGAACCGGCCGACCACGTCGGCTGCGAGCGTCGCGACAGCCACAGGCAGGGACAGCACCCCCAGTGCCAGTAGCTTCTGCGCGAGCAACGAGTGCCGGCTGACCGGCAGGGCTGCGAGCAGACCAAGTCGTTCGTCCCCGTTGTCACCGGCGACGGCTGCGGCCCCGTATCCGATGGTCACCAGCAGCGCGAAGAGCGGAACGATGTTGGCGTACAGGTTCGCGTTCAACCATCCCGCCGGAGACGTCAGCGAGCCGGAGACGCCGAACAGGGCTGCCATGGTGGGGTTGCCGCGCATCAGCTGGTCCAGCGACGTATCGTGCTTGAAGGCCGGGTAGAGCAGGACGATGAGCAGGGCGTACGCGCCGATACCGAGCGAGTACGCCCACGAGCCCCGCCGCCTCAGGCGCAGGTCCAGACGAGCGAAGTCAGTACGCATGGATCTCCTCCCCTCGGGGGATGTCCTCGTAGAAAGACCGGAAGATCGCGTCCAGGGAGGCCGGTCGGGCGGTCAGGTCGGCGACGCCCAACGGCTGTACGGCCTGCAGGAGCTCGCCCAGGGGGCCGGTCACCTCCAGCCGCAACTCCGTCGCGTTCGCATCCAGCGCCCGGACCCCTGGGAGGGCCAGGATCCGGGTCGGGTCGACGGGTTCGGCGAAACGCACCTCGACCAGTCGCGGGGCTCTCTGTCGCAGCTGGTCCAAGGTGTCGACGCCCACCAGTCGGCCCCGCCGGATGATCGCGACCCGGTCGACGACGCGGTCGACCTCGTCCAGGTCGTGGGAGGACAGGAAGACCGTCGCGCCGTCGCGGACTCGTTCTCTGACCAGACCTTCGAACTCCTCCTGCAGCAGCGGGTCCAGCCCGGAGCTCGGCTCGTCGAGCACCAGAAGGTCGGGTTGGTGCATGAACGCCAGGATCAGGCCGACCTTCTGCCGGTTCCCCTTGGACAGAGCGCGGATCGGGCGGTCGAGCTCCACGCGCAACCGCTCGACCAGCTGGTCGACCCGTCGAGGTTCGACACCTCCGCGCATAAGGGCCACTCGTCCGATCAGCTCTGCGCCGCTCAGTGAGGGGTACAGGGCCAACTCACCCGGCAGGTAGCCGATGCGCCGGCGCACAGAGACATCGTGGCGAGGGTCAGAGCCGAACACCCGAACCGACCCGGAGGTGGGCAGCAGCAGGCCCACCACCAGCCGAATCGTTGTGGACTTCCCTGCGCCGTTGGGGCCGAGGAATCCCAAGACCTCCCCTGCCTGAACCTCCAAGGACACGCGCTCGATCCCACGTTGTCGACCAAACCTCTTGGTGAGCGCCTCGAGCGCGACCGCTGTCGTAGACGACCGCCGTTGCCCGGCTTCCATCGCCACTCCATCCGTTGCGTCCCTCAATAATTGCACTGCGCAATCGTTTTGGAAAGATGCAGTAACCTGGCCGGGCACATGCAAAGGGCGCAGCTTGCTTGTCAGATCGTCGTGAGCGGCGACGAGTATGGCCGGAGCTTGAGCCTGGGGGTAGACGGGCGGGCCACGTCAGCTCCGAGGAGCAACCGCGGTCACCAGCCCCACATCGTGGCGGCGTCGAGGGCGACTGCCGGCTCGTCCGCAGCAGCGGCAAACGCCGTCAGGGCCTTGACAAGCTGCTTTGCCTCCGGTCGAGGCATGCTCTCGGCGATGGTCCGGATCGCCGACCGTCGTTGTGCCGTTACTTCGTCGACGACCCGCACCCCTCTGTCGGTCAGGTGGATAACCACCTCACGTCGATCCTGGTCGTTCTCTCTTCGGGTCACCAAGTCGGCGGCGATCAGCCGGTCCACGGTTCGCAATGCCGTCGACGGGCTCACCCCCAGGCGCTCGGCAAGCAGGTTCAAGCGCGTCTCGCCGTGCCCGCGCAACACGACCAACACGCGGAACTGTGTCACCGTGACCGACTCGTCGAGGTGGGCGAGAGAGCGCGCGGAGACGCCGACCAGGACCCGAGATGCGGTCAGCAGGGCCGTCACCAGGTCGTCGACGTCGGGCCGATCACCGGGCACGCGCGATTCTCCCCATGTCATCGGCCCCATCGCGGTCGTGTGGCATACCTACGCTCATCGCCTCAATTCTTGCACGATGCAATTCATGATTTCCGACGAGTCCTAGCAACTGCCGAAACCCGCCCGCCGACAGGCGTCTGGTCGAACGCGGGACACGGCTCATCGCTGACCCGCGGCCTTCCCAGCGGGGCGGCTCGGCGGTTGGACGAGTTTGTGTTGATGCGAGCAAGTATTGCAGTATGCAATTCATGGCCAGCTCCTTTCCCGCTTCCGTGCCAGCGACCACCGCAGCGCCTCCAGGGCGTCGGCTGGCGGGCAGGACTGGCACTCGTCTGGGCGCCGCAGCCCGTACGTCGAATGCTGGCTTGCTGGCCCTGTCACTGGCCGTGGGAGGCGCCGCCGCCGCCTTCGCGGTGCTCTTCCGGTGGCTCATTCGAACGTTCACGCTGCTGCTCTCGGGGCATGCGGACTACGCCGGCGCCGCGGGGGCCGCGCACCCGTCACTGCCTTCTCTGGGTCGCTGGTTCGTCATCGGCGCGCCCGTCGTGGCTGGTCTGCTCTACGGCCCCCTCGTGCACTTCTTCGCGCGGGAGGCGCGCGGGCACGGCGTCCCCGAAGTCATGTATGCCGTGTCGCATCGTGGCGGTCGAATCGCCCCGCAGGTTGCCGCCGTGAAGGCCCTGGCGTCGGCGCTGTGCATCGGTGGCGGCGGTTCCGTGGGGCGGGAGGGCCCCATCGTGCAGATCGGCTCCGCACTCGGCTCCACCCTGGGTCGCGCCCTGCGCGTCCCGGAGGTGCGGCTGCGCGTCCTGGTCGCCTGCGGGGCAGCCGCCGGTATCGCGGCGACGTTCAACGCCCCGCTGGCGGGCGTGTTCTTCGCTATGGAGCTGATCCTGGCCGACTTCACCGCCCAGGCGTTCGGCATGGTCGTGCTCTCGTCTGTGGCTGCCAGCGTCATCGGCCGCGCCGTCCTGGGCGACACGCCGTTCCTCAATCTGCCGCCTTTCACCGTGCAGCACCCTTCGGAGTACCTTCTCTTCGCCCTGCTGGGCCTATTGGCCGGCGGTGTGGGAGTCCTGTTCACCAAGGTGCTCTACGCCATCGAGGACCTGTGCGACAGCGTGTGGCGAGGGCCGGAGTGGCTGCGTCCCGCAGCCGGCGGCATCCTCCTGGGCCTGCTTCTGCTCGTGCTCCCCCAGATGTACGGCGTGGGCTACCCCGTACTGGGCGACGCCGTCGACGGCCGCTACACCGTCGCATTCCTCCTGCTGCTCCTGGTGGGCAAGATGGTGGCGACCAGCCTGACGATCGGCATCGGCGGCTCCGGTGGCGTCTTCGCCCCCAGCCTGTTCATCGGCGCCATGCTCGGGGCGGGATTCGGGGAGGCCGCCCACATGCTGGCACCGGCCATCGCGGGTCCGGTCGGCGCCTACGGTCTCATCGGCATGGGGGCGGTGTTCGCCGGCGCCGCGCGCGCACCCATCACCGCCGTGATCATCCTCTTCGAGCTGACCGGCGAGTACACGATCATCCTCCCGCTGATGGCCGCGATCGTGCTCGCTACGGGCATCAGCCACCGGATCTCAGCGGACACCATCTACACATTGAAGCTGCGTCGCCGCGGGGTCTCCCTCGCCCGCCCGGAGACCCTGGTCCCCCACCACGGGCCGGTACATGTCCATGAGGTGATGACCCCGGTGCCGCAACCGGTCTCCGAGGACGCGGCCCTCGCCGACGTCGCCACTGCTCTCGCTGGCAGCCGGTTCGGCATCCTGCCAGTCCTCGCGGAGAGCGGCGACTACCTCGGTGTCGTCACCGCCCGCGGCGTCTCGGCGGCCCTCGCGGACGGAAGGCACGACGCCGCAGCCGCGTCGCTGGCCACCGAGGTGCCCACCGTCATCCGCGGCGGCGACACTCTGGACACAGCCGCTGAAGCACTGTCGCGCGACGACACGAGCGCGCTGCCCGTTGTGGATGAGGACGACACGGTCATCGGGTGGCTCGACTACCGCGCCCTGTTCACCGCCCGACGTGGCGCGGCAGGAGGGGGAGGGACAACCCACCAGTCGGCCGCACCCCAGCAGGCGTGACCGTGGGGCCCCTCGGCAACCTCATGTGGATGCCGCTGCACCCGCCGGTGCTGCGGCGATTGCTGGCCTGGCATCCCCAACCACTCCCCGTACTGCCGGTGCTGTGCCTGCTCGCGTTCGTTGCGTACAGCTGGGGCGTCGTGCACCTCCTCCGGCGCGGCCACACATGGCCCGTCGGGAGGTGGATCAGCTTCACCAGCGGTTTGCTGATCGTCCTGGCGGTCACCGGCACCGCGCTCAACGGGTATGCGATGCGGCTGTTCAGCGTTCACATGGTGCAGCACATGGTCTTGAGCATGCTCGCGCCACTGCTGCTGCTCATGGGGGCCCCGGTCATGCTGTGCCTCCGAGCGACCCCCGCCCAGGGAGCCGGCGCGATCGTCAGGCGTCTGGTCGTGCGGTGCCTGCACAGTCGAGTCCTTGCGGTGATGACAAAGCCTGTTGTCACGTTGCCCCTGTTCATCGCCAGTCTGTACGGGCTCTACTTCACGCCGGTGTTCGACGCTGCCATGCGTACCTGGTGGGGTCACGACCTGATGCTGGTGCACTTCCTCGCAGTGGGGCTCCTGCTGTTCTGGCCCATCATGGCCATCGACCCCAACCCCCGTGCCACGAGTCCGGTCCTGCGGATGCTCGAGCTGTTCGTGGCGATGCCGTTCCACGCCTTCTTCGGCGTCATCGTGATGACCAGCACGACGCTTCTCGTCAGGACGTACAAGACAGCGCCACCGGGTTGGGGTACGACTCCGGTGACCGACCAGCAGCTCGGCGGGGGAATCGCGTGGGCCTTCAGCGAGATCCCCACGTTGCTCGTGGTGGCAGTGCTCTTCGTGCAGTGGGCCCGCGCCAGTGACCGGGAGGCGCGCCGGGCCGACCGAGCCGCGGACCGCGGCGATGAAGCGTTGAACGCCTACAACGACTGGTTGGCCCAACTCGCGCCACAACGCAGCACCCCCATAGGTGAACAGGGCGACCGACGATGACGCATGCCACCGGTAGGCGAGGGCCGGTCGTCCGCGCGCGGCGCGCGAGCGTGGCCCTGGGTCTTTGCGCTGCAGTGCTGCTCTCAGGTTGCAGCAACGCCACCCCTTCCCAGTCGAGGACACCCGCCACGCCAGCCTCCGGCACAGTCCTGGACGAAGCGCTCCCTGACACCATCGCGAACCTGCCGTTGTCCGATCAGCACGGCCGGCACTTCACCCTCGCGTCCCTGCGAGGCAAGACGGTGGTGCTCGGTGACTTCCTGACCCTGTGCCAAGAGGTCTGCCCCCTCACCAGCGTCAACCTCCATGACGTCGCCGCAGCGATCCAACGCGACGGGCGCTCGGGCGACGTCCAAGTGATAGAAGCGACAGTTGACCCCGGCAGGGACACCGTGGCCCGACTCGCCGCATATGAGAAGCTCTTCGGCGCCGCTCGCGACTGGACGCTCGCCACCGGTAGCAGGCAGGGACTCGACGCTCTCTGGACGTTCCTCGGCGTCTACCAGCAGCGGGCCAAGGAAGATGTGACCCCCGCCCCGAGGGACTGGTGGACGGGTGCAGCGCTGACGTACGACGTGCACCACCAGGACGTCGTGTACGTCATCGACCCACGTGGCCATGCTCGATGGGTTGACGACGGCACACCCAACACGTCGGGCAAGAGACCGTCCGGACGGATGTTCCGGTTCCTCAACTCCGAGGGCATGCACAACCTGACGTCCCCCACCGATCCGAGCTGGACGGTTCGCGACGTCGAAGAGGCCGTCACCTACGTTTCGGGGAAGCCCCTCGACTGAGGCGACCCGCGGCGAGGCCACATCACGCCAGGTGAAGGTGCAGTGAGGTCCGACCGGGTCCTGCCGCTGGTCCGCTCGATGGCCGCCGGACGGGAGGCGACGCTGCCCTGTTCGTCACCTCCTCGGGGCACCGGCTGCACTCGACGGCGTTCAAGCGGACCCTCGGCTGGTCGACGCTGGCGGAGGGCCGGCCTGGATGGGGCACGCGTCCATCGCGACAACGAACCTCTACCTGCACCACCTCGGCACCCCCGCGGACCGGGCCGGACTGGCGCGTCTGAACGCTCGGGGGCACGCCGGGGCACACGAAAAGAGGCGGGGTCAGAATGACAAAGGAAGAACCCCGCCCGATCTCGCGCGTTTGCGCTGGTCAGACGGGGTTCCCGTCGGGTGGAGAAAGGACGACGGGGAGGTGACCTCACCCGAAAGCGACGTCCGTCAGTTCTTCGACTTGACGACCCAGGCCTGTGCCTCGTGCAGCGCTGCCCAGGTGGCTTCGCCGATGACTGGGGTGGCTCCGAATACTCGCTCGGGCGGTTCAGCGGTCACCGGAACGGTGCGGGCCAGCAGCGCGGCCATGTCGGAGTCGAGCCCGGACAGGTAAAGGCGACCCCCTGAGGCGCCGATCTGTTCGGCGTAGGTGGCGAGGATCCGGAAGAAGGTCGCGCCGAGCGAGGTCCGGCCGCGCAGGCGGAGGACCACCGCCGGTCTCTGGGCATGCCCGACTTCGGGCAGTCGGGCTTGCAGCGTACGGGCGCCGGCGAAGAGCAGGCTGCCGTAGACGTCGAGGACGGTCACCTGGTCACTGCGCAGAGACTTGGGCGCCGGCTGCTCCTCGAATCGCCCGTCATCTCGTGGTATCAACTCGACGACAGTGAGGTCCATCGCTTCCCGGTTCAGCTGCAGGAGCAGGGAGATCGCAACGCCGACACCGACGGCCACCGCAACGGGAAGGAACAAGGTGGCCACGAACGTGGCGGTCAAAGCGATCTGGGACAGACGCCCAGTGCGCCAGATCGCGGCGAGAACTCCCAGTCGGAGCGACCCCACTGCCGCGAAGATGAGCACCGCGGCCAAGGTGGGCATGGCGACCTTGCCGACGAGTCCGGCGAAGAGCACGAGAATGACCACCATCCAGAGGCCGGACCAGATTGCTGCCCAGCGGGTCCGCGCTCCCACCGAGACATTGAGGGCCGTCTGCCCCACGGATCCGCCTACGGGTTGGCCTGAGAACAGGCCTGAGGCGAGGTTCCCGATCCCCTCGGCAGCGAAGTCCTGATTCATGTTCGAGGGTCGCCCGTCCCCATTCGGCGCAGCCTCGCTCACGCCTGCACCCTGGACCAGGATGATCACCGCGATGGCGCACGCGTTGAGAACGAGGTCGACTGAGATCAGGCTCAGGTCGGGCAGGGACGGCATGGGCAACGACCGCGGGATGTCCCCGCTGTCGGCGACCCGGACGACGGCAGTGGCGCCGGCGAGAGCGACCGCCAAGGTGGGCAGGATGAGCGCGACGAGGGCACTCATGGTGCTCAGGCGTGTCCGGGCCAGGCCGAACAGGATGCCCAGGGCACCGAGACCCGCCAACATCGCCGCCACCTCGATGCTGCTCGGGTGGGTGATGACGTCGAGTGCCTTGGCCAACGAGTTGGCCCCCTCCGGGGAAACCCCTGTCAGGTCGCCCAGCTGGCCACAGATGATGTTGACGGCGACACCGGTCAGGAAGCCGGTCATGACCGAGTGGGAGACGAACCGGGTGTAGCGGCCCAGCTTGAGCAGCCCCGCCCCGACCATCACCAGGCCCGCGAGGAAGGTCAGGAGGAACAGCGCCCCCGGTCGTTGCTCGGCGTCGAACCCTGACACGGCCGAACCTGCCGCGATGGCCGCGGCGGTCGTGGTGGTGATCACCATCAGTCGTGTGCTGGAGGTGAGGCCGCCGGCGACCGGGCCCGCAATGCTCGCGTACAGGCCGTACACGGGGTTCACCCCGATCAGCACCGCGGAGGCCATGCCGTCGGGGACGCTGCTGATTGCGCCCGGCAACCCAGCAACGACGTCCTTGCCGAAGTCCTTTCGATCAGGCTTGATCGAACGGACCCAGCTCCGAAGTCCGTTGAGGAGGGGGTGGCTTCTGCGGGTGTCAGCGGTCTGCTTGGGGTCTGTCATCGCCCACCGATCCGTGGCACTTCTTCCACGTCTTGCCCGACCCACATGTGCAGGGCTCGTTGTGCCCACGGTCCGCGTCGTCGCGGGCGTACACGGCCATCAGCTCTGACGGGGCGCGGCCCTCCCGCAAGAGGTGGGCCATCGCCTCCATCGGCTCGCGGACATGGTGGAAGAACGACAGGTAGCCCGAGCACAGGTAGTGCTGACCGGACTCTCCGTTCGGAGCAGTCGTGAACCGGTCCTTGGGACATCCCCCGTTGCAGGCGAAACGTACGTCGCAGTTGCGGCAGAACTGGGTCAGCGTGTCACGCTTGTCCTGCCCGAACTTCCGCTGCTGCGGCAGGTCGACCAGCTCGAGCATGGTCCGGTCGCCGATGTTGCCCAGCAGGTAGCCCGGCTCGACGAAGTGGTCGCACGAGTACAGGTCACCGTTGTGTTCCAGGGCCAGCTGGGACCCGCAGGTCTCCGCGTGGATACACATGCCTCCGCCCTCGCCATACCAGGAGGCCAACGCGGTGTCGAAGATCTGGACGTACACCGACCCGATGTCGCGGCGGACCCATTCCTCGAACACGTCGATCATGAACCGCCCGTACTGCTCGGGTGAGACTGAGCGGTGGGTCACCAGGGAGCCATCCTGGACGTACAGGGGCCGGCCGTGCACCCCACTCCCCCAGCCCGCGTCCGCGATCTGCAGAGTCTCCGGCGTCGCCCGTTCAATGATCGGGATGAACTGGATGAACGACGCGCCGAGCTCGTCGCGCAGGTAGCGGTAGACCTCGTCGCCGTGATCGTCGTTGCCGGCGTGGATTGTGGTCAGCACGTTCCACTCGACGCCGTGCTTCTTCAGCACGTCGAGCCCCTTCAGCACCCGCTGCGACGTGGGCTTACCGCCCTTGTCGACCCGATACGTGTCGTGCATCGCGGGCGGTCCGTCGATCGAGATCCCGACCAGGAAGTCGTTCTCCTTCAAGAAGGTGCCCCACTCGTCGTCCAGCAGGGTTCCGTTGGTCTGCAGCGTGTTCAGGACCCGCTGACCCGGACGCTTGAACTGCTCCTGCAGTTCCATCGCCCGCCGGAAGAAGCCCAGACCCATCATGGTCGGTTCGCCGCCCTGCCAGGCCATCACGACCTCGGACGCGTCCGGGTGGGCGTCCAGCATCTGCCGGATGTAGGCCTCCTGCAGGTCCTCGGCCATGCGGAACCTGCTGCCGGGATACAGCATCTCCTTGGACAGGAAGAAGCAGTACTCGCAGTCCAGGTTGCACACGGCCCCCGTGGGCTTGACCATCACATGGAAGAGACGTCGTGCCTCAGGCATGGTGGGAGTCGGTCCCGTGGTGGCCTCGTACTTCGTCATCGGCTCAACCGACTGCGCAGCGGGGTGACCTCGACAGGCCCACCGGGCTCAGGACCGGCAGCGGCTGCGAACTCGCCGTAGCGTCGTGCGAGCGGTGCCGCAGTGATTCCGTGGGCGACGACGCTGAGCAGGACGGTCGTCGCGAGTACGGTCACGGCTTCGTCGGCCTGGGTCCCCAGCGTTTCCAAGGCGAGAAGCGCGAACACCAGCGAGGCCAGACCACGGGGGCCGAACCAGCCGATGAACAGGATCGTGGTGCGGTCCAGACCTGCACCGAGCGAGACGAGCGCGACGGGGAGCATGCGGACCACCGTGAGGCTCAGGACGGCGTAGACGATGCTCCTGCCGTCGATGCGGTCGAGCATGATCGGGACGGCGACAGCACCGAAGGCCATCCACACCAGCGACGCCAGCAGCATGCCCATCTGCTCGAGGAACTCCAGCTCGGCCGGAGCCCGGCGACCGGCGCACGCTCCGAACGCCAGACCCCCGCAGAAGGCTGCGACGAAGCCGTTGCCCTGCAGCGCCAGGGCGCTTGCATACGCCGCCAGCGCCAACGCCAGGACGGCGATGCCGGCGAACGACTCCGCGGCGGTCCCATGGCGACGGGCCGTACGCAGTGCCAGACCGCCCACGCCGCCGACCGCGACGCCTACCGCCGCGCCGATGAGCAGCTCGACGGCGGCATGCCCCGCGCTCTCGGCGTGCTCCAGTCCCTCAGCGGCAGCGGCGCCGGCGATGGCGAGCATCACCACGGGGGTGGCGATGCCGTCGTTGAGGCCGCTCTCGACGGTGATGAGCTGCCGGATACGTGAGGGAATGGCGGGGTTGCTCACGACCGGCACACCGAGGGCGGCGTCGGTTGGGGCCAGTGCCGCCCCGACGAACAGGGCCAGCCACATGCCGAGCCCTGGGAAGAACAAGGCGGCCAACCCCCAGCCCAGCAGGATGGTCAGCGGCAGGCCGATCGCCAGCAGGCGGAGGTAGCGGCCGGCATCGCGGCGCAGCTCCTGCACTGGCAACCGCGCCGCGTCGGAGAACAGCACCCACACCAAGGTGAGCTCGACCAGCGGTGTCACGGCCTCTGGCCCTGAGGGGCCGTCGACCAGGCCCAGTCCGGCCAGAGCAAGGCCGACGACGACGAACGCGATCGGCGCCGTGACGTCGGCCCGCTCCAGTCGATTCGAGATCAGCCCCCAGGCGAACAACGCCGCGGTGACCACCACGATGGCCGTGACATCCACGGTGGCTCTCCTGTCTCGGTGGACCCCGGGCAGGGACCGTGCCGGTGCATGAGGTTGGGCGAAGACAGCGGCCGCCTCCGTCGGCTGGGCCCTGTCGATCGGGGATCGGTCAGTCGCGGCCGAAACGGTCGCGGCGGTCGTCGCGGCGGTCTTCTCGTCGGTCAGATCGACGGTTGATGCCGTGCGCTACCACGACGGCACCTCCGACCGCGGCTACGGTCCTTCTCCTGCGCCTGGCTGCCATGGGCATGTCAGTCTCCTTCCTCGTCGGCCTCGGCGGCGTCGGCCTCGACGGCCGCGATCACCGCCTGGATCGGAATGCGCCCGCTGGCTGCTAGCTGGCCGCCAGCACGGCGGACGGCGGAACCGAACGGAGCGGCCCACAGGTTCTCCCACACGAGAACGGCAGCGGCGTTTCCCGGCTCGATGGTCTCGACCAGGTCGTTGACGTCCTGTTCGCTCAGCACCATCGCCAGCTCCGTCTCGTAGGCGCGCAGCTCACCGATGTCGCTGTCCTCCATGTCGGTGGCCTCGAGGACCTCGTACCCGCCTTCCCGGTCCCTTCTCAGGAAGATCAGGTCCAGGACGCGGATCAGCTCGCGGTCGACCAGGTCCTTGAGGATCGGGGCGACCTCGCCGGTGAACTTCGGCTCAGGGAACTCGACCACGATCCAGTCGACCGGGCCGAGCTCGTCGATGTTGATGCTCATGCATGACTCCTCTCGTGCTGCTGGGTACGCCGTACCGGTCGGTTCCGGCGCGGAGGCTCAGCCGGCTGCCCCGTGGGCGAGTGCGGCCTGGGCGGTGGACTCGTGGAGGGAGAGGTCCTCGTCGTGGGCGTGGGGCGCGAGGTCGAAGACGACGTTTCGCACGGTTCCGGTGAAGGCGTACGGCGCCCGGTCCTCGTAGTCGAGGTCGACGACGCCGCCGTTGTCCCGGGAGACGTCCATGCCTGCGTAGGTCGTGAAGATCAGCGAGACGGTGCGCGGGATGTCTCCCTCCCCGATCTGCTTGTCACCGGCCCACAGCGTGACGTGGCCGGATGTGCCGGGGGTCGGCTGGTCGGCGTCGAACAGCATCTTGAGGGTGATGTCGCCTGTGGGGATCGGCTCGGTGGAGGTTTGTCGGTAGGTGTCGATGCCGAGGTACTGGTAGGTGTGGTTCAGGAGCCCCTTCTCGTCGACCCACAGCGCGAACCCGCCGATGAAGTCGGCAAAGGCCACGAGCACGCCCTCGGCGCCCCCTTCGGGCACGTGCACGTCCGCTTCGATGGCGTACGAGCGACCGATGATCCGGGGGATCTGCGTGGTCTGGATGTTCTGGACGTCGCCTGCGAAGGTGAACCGGGTCTGGGTCGGCATCGGCGGCAGGATCCCGAAGAACACCGCGAACCCGCCGAGCAGCGGAAGGACGCGGTTGCGTTCGGCCTCGGCCCAGAAGAGCTCGACCAGCTCGGCGACCTTTTCGGGGTTGTCGGCAGCCAGGTCATGGGCCTGGGAGAAGTCATCGGGCAGGTAGTACAGCTCCCAGGGGTCCCGGCCGGGGTCCCAGCCGCTGCCGGGGCCGAATCTCGAAAGGGTGGCGGGTGAGAAGTCCCAAGGCAGCTTGTCGAGCTTGGTGCAAGCCCACCAGCCGTCCTTGTAGATCGCGCGGCTGCCGTACATCTCGAAGTACTGCACCGTGTGTTGCTCGGCGGCCTCGGGCGTGTCGAAGGTGTAGGCGAAGCTGGTGCCGTCCATCGGCTCCTGCTCGATTCCGTCGACGACGGTCGGCTCGGGCAGCCCGATGACCTCCAGGACCGTGGGGACGATGTCGATGCAGTGGGTGAACTGCGCCCGCAGGTGGCCACCGCCGGCGATCCTCTTCGGCCAGGAGATGACCATCGGGTCACGCGTCCCACCGAGGTGGCTGGCCATCTGCTTGCCCCACTGGAAAGGCGCGTTGTTCGCGTGCGCCCAGGCAGCCGCGAAGTGCGGGGCGGTGTGGAAACCGCCGAGCTCCTCGAGGCCGCCGTACTTGTCGATCATCTTGAACTGTTCCTCGGCGTCGAGCACCACTCCATTGAAGAAGGTGGTCTCGTTGAACGAGCCCGTTACGGTGCCCTCCATCGAAGCCCCGTTGTCGCCCCAGATGTAAATGACCAGAGTGTTGTCGAGCTCGCCCATCTCCTCGACCGCGTCGAGCATCCGGCCGACGTTCCAGTCGGCGTTCTCCGAGTACCCGGCGAACACCTCCATCTGGCGGGCGTACAGCTTGCGCTCCGCGTCACTCAGGCTGTCCCAGGCCGGGTACGCTGCGGGCCGCTCGGTGAGCTCGGTGTCGGGCGGGACGATGCCGAGCCTCTTCTGCCGTTCGAGGGTCTTCTCGCGGTACACGTCCCAGCCGTCGTCGAACTGGCCCTTGTACTTGTCCGCCCACTCCTTGGCCACGTGGTGTGGCGCATGGGTTGCGCCGGTCGAGTAGTAGACGAACCATGGCTTCTCGGCGTCCTGGGCGCGGACTGCGTGCAGCCACTCGACCGCCTTGTCGGTGATGTCGTCCGGGAAGTAGTACGGCTTCCCGTCCGGACCCTCGGGAACACCGAGGGTCGAGTTGTCCTGGGTGATGATCGGGTCGTACTGACCCGCGGCACCGGTCAGGAAGCCCCACCAGTGGTCGAAACCCCATCCCGTGGGCCAGTGGTCGAATGATCCCGCCGTGCCCATGTCATGCCCGGGGGTTATGTGCCACTTGCCGAACCCGCCGGTGACGTAGCCGTTCTCCTTGAGGATCCGGGGCAACGCGGTGCAGGACCGCGGGCGGATACCGGTGTAGCCGGGGAACGGCGCGGGGAATTCCGCGATCCCACCCATGCCAACCCGGTGGTGGTTGCGCCCTGTCAGCATCGCGGCGCGCGTCGGGGAGCAGACCGCGGTCACATGGAACCGGTTGTAGGTGATGCCCTGCTGCTGCACGCGGGTGAGGTTCGGCGTCCGGATGCCGCCGCCGAAGGTGTCGGGTCCCCCGAAGCCGGCGTCGTCGATGAGAACGACGAGGACGTTGGGCGCACCTTCGGGTGCCTTCGTCGGCGCCACGATGCTCCAGTCGCCCACGGACTCGTCGATCGTCCGACCGCCGACGCCGCTGAAGCCGCGGTCCGGTACGGGCAGGACGCTCCGGTCGGGGTTGAAGTTGCCCATCGCCTCGGCCAGCTTCGCCTTCAGCTCCTCGATGCCGCGCTCGTCGCTCTCGACGACGGACTTCAGGGGTGAGCCCGGAAGAACCCGCTCGACGTCGAGGCGAGACTCGGCCGGGAACACGCCGATGATCGCCGCCGTGCCCGCCTTCAGCGCCGCACTTACCTGTTGCTGGATGGCCGCGGTGAGCTTGTGGCCGGCGAAGTGGCCGACCACCGCCCCGGCGGCGGCGCCCACCGCCGCCGCTCCGAGCATGGGCGGGGCGAACAGCCCCACCAGGACACCCGCTCCACCGCCCCAACCCGCACCACGACGGCCGAGGTGGTTGCCGGTGTCCATCAGCCGAGGCGTACCGTCGGCGTCCCTGCCGACGAGGATCATGCCCTGGCTCGACACCTCCTTGGCTCGGACCTTGTCGGCAAGCGCACGGAACTCAGCCTCGGCGACCTCGACATCGGGGTAAGCCGCCACGAGCAGCATCTGCGTCTTGGTCATCGTCCGATCCCTCTCGTACACGGCCACCGATCTGCAAGCCTTTGACCACTGGACCTCAGGACGTCAGAGGCCATCAGAGGCGAAGGACCCACTCTCCGTGAGGTCCTCGCTCCGTAGCGCGTGATAGGCGTTCACCGCAGCGGAGGTCAGCGGCGCGGCCAGAATCGCTCCCATCACTCCGAAGAGCAGCGTCGCCGTCGTCACGGTGAGCAGGACTGCGAGGGGGTGCAGGCGCAGGCGGGTCCCGAACGCGAACGGCTCCACCACGTTCTGGATGGTGTTGTTGGCCAACAGCACGATTGCCAGCATCGCCACCGCGTCGCCGAGGCCGCCGGATCCATATGCGATCAGCACAGCGAACGCGCCGGAGACGAATGCACCGAGGTAGGGCACATAGCTGGTGACGAAGGAGACAAGCGCGATCGTTCCTGCAAGCGGAACGCCGAGCACAAGGGCCCCGATGGCGACGACCACCGCGTTCGCCGCACCTATCAGGGTCAGCCCGGCGGCGTATCCGCGAAAGGCGTTCACTGTCCCGTCGAGCACGCTACGACCCAGCGCCGGAGGCAGCCCGAGGCGGCCGGCCGTCCAACCGACGATCTGCTCCCAGTCCTTCAAGAGGAACAGCAGCATGAACATGGCCAGGACCGACCCGACGACGAGACTGCCTGCGGAGCTGAAGAGGGCTCCCAGGGCCCCTGACGTGAGCACGCGGACGACCTCATGGGCCGCGTCGACGAGGCCGCCCGAGGCTCCGTCCGAAGACGCGGCGTCGTCCACCTGCTTGAGCGAGGCTTCCATCTGGGCCCAGATCTCGTCACTCTGGCTCGTGAGCCCGTTGATGACCACGGCGATCGTGACCACGATCATCGACAGGGCAAGGATGAGGACGAATGTGGCTCCCAGCCAGCGGGGCACGCGCCACCGTTCCAGACGATCAGCAAGTGGAACCAGGATGGCCGCAAGCACAGCAGCAATCGCCAACGGGATGGCCACGTCCGCAACAAGCGCGATCAGTACCAGCAGGAGGGCGAGAACTCCGGCGATGCCGAGCAACAGCCAAGCGCCGAGGCCGGCGTTACGGAACCACGCAGGGACATCCACACCCGCCAGTCCCCGCTGCGCCCCCACGGGAGATCCATGGGTGGATGCACCCTCGACATCACTGGCCATTGGAGTGACCCATTGAGGAGGTTGCCATGCCTCCCCCTCTCGCAGCAGACCGCGACGGCAGCTGTGCTCACCGCTGATCACCTCCACCGTGGGCGGGTCCTGCCGTCCTCGCGTCACCCGCCGCGGATGACCCTGGGTGAAGCGTTGGGTCCGGCGCCCGGCGAGTTGCCGTCTCGGCCTTCGTCCTTCTTGGCGCCGCGGTTCCCGGTCCTAGGTGAAGATCCGGTCAAGGGAACCGGGCAAATCGGACAAGGAGTGGACTAGGGGCCACCTCGACTGTCACCGTCGAAATGTCGACAACGCAGGCGTCGACCGCCCGACAGGACCGCAACCTGCTTGTGGTGCAACGAAATTCGAGACCTGGACTCTGCGGATGCTCGTCGTTGTACGCGATTGGTGTTGATGGCTCCCCGCTCAACCGAACGGTGACACCGACGGCTGGCACATCGCTCATAGACCAGCGACCGAGGGGGACCCGGGCGCTGAAGGCTCCACCAAGGTGGTCCACCCAGTACCGGGTGTGCCGTGGGGACCGGTCCCCCTCGCTCCGCACGGCACACCCTTGGGAGGGGGTGGCCATGTCGCCGACGACTGGCAACCAGGCGGAGCATGGGCCGCCTCTCCTGCGCTCCGGTGAAGACCGCCCGCTCGAACTGGATCTCAGCGAGATCGCCGCGCGCCAGCTCCTCGCCCGCATGCTGTCCAGGGACTACGACGACTGGTCGCAGGCCCTCTCACGGGTGGGGTTCTGCGCCAACCACATTCGCCTGGTCGCGCGGGCGAAGCGTTCGACACCACCGGGGCGCTGATCCGCTCCTACGGCTCGGCGGAGGAGACGCTGGGGGTGACGTTCACCCGGTGCCGCAACCGCCGGGCGGACAAATGCGAGTCCTGCTCGCGCCTGTATGCCGCGGACACCTTCCAGCTCATCCGCGCCGGCATCGCCGGAGGCAAGACCGTCCTCCAGACGGTGGCGGACAACCCTCTGGTCTTCGCCACCCTCACTGCCCCCTACTTCGGCCCGGCCCACGGCACGCGCCCGAACGGCGGTCGGTGCCGGCCCGGCGCGACACCGGCCACCGCTGCGCCCACGGGCGCCCGACGTCCTGCCTAGCGGTGCACGGCGACGACGACCCGGGGGTGGGGCAGCCGCTGTGCCCCGACTGCTACGACTACGCCGCGCAGGTGGTGTGGCAGTGGTGGGCGCCGGAGCTGTGGCGCCGGTTCACGATCGCCCTCTACCTGCACCACCTCGGCACCCCCGCCGACCGGGCCGGACTGGAGCGTCTCAACGCTCGGGGGCACGCCGGGGGCACACGAAAAGAGGCAGGGTCGGAATGACAAAGGAAGAACCCCGCCCGACCTCACGCGTTTGCGCTGGTCAGACGGGGTTTCCGTCGGGTGGAGCTGAGGGGAGCCGTCGTCGCTCGTCCCTCGCTCCTCCTCCCGAATCCCCCCATACACATCCAGAGAATGAAAAAGGACCGGACGAAAAGCGTGTCCGGTCCATTTTCATTCTGTGGAGCTGAGGGGATTCGAACCCCTGACCTTCTCATTGCGAACGAGACGCGCTACCAACTGCGCCACAGCCCCTCGATGCGGACGAAACTGTAACACCGAGCCGCCGGAGGACACGAACCGGCTCACGTGTTGGCGGCGCGCATCACCGTCTCACCGGTGGCGACCAGCCGGATCTCCACCGCGGCGATGTCGCGGGGCGCGAGGGCCGACGGCGCGCTGGGGCGCATGACCTTGTCGGGCCGAGCCGTCCACACCGCGCCCTGGACCGCCTTGCCGTGCCGGTCCACGACCCACACGGCGTAGTCGGCCCAGGCCCACGCGGGGTCGTAGTCCTTGGCCCCCATCGGCCGGCTGGTGGAGGTCGGGGAGGGCCCGGTCGCGGCGTACTGGCACTCCACCTGCACCTGCGTCCCCCGCCCTGACGGGACGAGGTCGACGACTGCGGTCATGGACGACGGGATGACAGGCGAGAACGCCAACCGCGTGGGGCCGTTGGAGGAGACGGCGACCGGCGGCCGCTCGCCCCCGCCGGTCGCCGCGGACACGGCATACCCGCCGACTCCTCCGATGGCCAGGGCGGCCGCGGCAGCCGCGGCCGGCACCCGCCAGTCACGCCGCCGGTACGACGTCCCCTCCACCACCGGGAGCACGGGCATCAGGGAGGCGGGCGGCTCGGCGCGCAGGACCTCGTCGTCCAGCGTGTCGAGCGCGAGCGCCTCCTGGGCGGGCACCCGGGCGAGCAGCCCCGGCATACCGGCCAGCTCGGCCACCGCACGACGGCAGGCCGGGCACCGGGCCAGGTGCTCCTCGTACTCGTGGCGCTCGGCGCCTGAGAGCGAACCCAGGACGTATGCCGCGTCCCAGTCGGCGTACCGGTCCAGCCCGCTCATGGTCGGGTCACCCCCTTCTCCTGCAGCACGAGGCGCAGGCTGCGCAGCCCGTAGTGGAGCCTCGACTTCACCGTGCCGGCCGGCACCCGCAGCGACTCGGCGATCTCGGCCACCGTCCTTCCCTCGTAGTAGGCCGCGGTGATCACGGCCCGGTGCTCGGCCGACAGCGATCCCAGTGCGTCCGCGATCAACCAGCGGTCGAGCACCTCGGACGTCGCGTCGGGCACCGGCGAGTCGGTGACGTCGGCGGTCCCCCGCTCGTGGCGGGACGCCGCGCTGCGCCAGCGGTCGACGACGATGTGACGGGTCACGGTGAACAGCCAGGCCCGGGCGGCGGCATCACTGCGCCCCTCCAGGCCGGGGTCGTTCCACGCCCGCAGGAGGGTCTCCTGCACGACGTCCTCGGCGGCCTGCGGGTCGTGGGTCAGGTGCAGCGCAAAACGCCAGAGCTCCGGCGCGTGCCGGTCGTGCAGCCCGCGCAGCGCGGCTTCGCGCTGCGCCACTGCTCGCTGGCTCACTCCCACGCATCCTCCCGCCGTCCCGATCGTCTCGCCGCGGTCGCGCGACGTACAGCCGTTTGGTGGGAAGACGAGACAGCCCCCGGTCTGGTTCACCGTGGGGTGACATGAACCTCGGGCCCCGCCGTCTCGTCCTCACGGGCAGATCACCACCGACCCGTCGATCCCGAGAGGACACCGAGATGGTCCCAGCACCGCACCTCGTCCGACACCAGAATCGGGCCCGACTGCTCCTGCCCACCGCCGCCGTGGCCCTGCTGGCACTGGCCGGTTGCGGCTCGTCGAACAGCGGTACCCAGTCGCCGACCACCGCCGCGAAGACGCCCGCCAAGGCCGCCGCGCCCCAGGCGAGCGGCGCGCTCAAGACAGCCGACAGCAGCCTCGGACGCATCGTCGTCGACGGAAAGGGCATGACGGCCTACTACTTCACCAACGACAAAGCCGGCTCCGGCACCAGCACCTGCACCGGGCAGTGCCTGCAGCTGTGGCCCGCCATCACGACGACCGCCACGACACCGACCGCCACCGGCGTGACCGGCAAGCTCGGCACCATCACCCGCCCCGACGGCTCGAAGCAGCTCACTGTGAACAGCCGCCCCATCTACACCTACGCCCCCGACACGCAGCCCGGTGACGTCAAGGGCCAGGGCGTGGGTGGCGTCTGGTACGTCCTGCGGCCCGACGGGACGATGGTCACCCAGTCGTCCGGCGGCAGTGGCAGCGGCGGCTACTGAGCGCGGCTCGTCGTGACGGTCAACGGGCTGCCCGCCCACGTCCTGCTCGTGCACCTCGTCGTGGTGCTCCTACCCCTCACCGCGGTGGCCGCCGTGCTCGTCAGCGTCTGGCCGGCGGCCCAGCGCAAGCTCACCTTCCTCGTGCCGCTGGGTGCCGTGGTCGGCATGGCGGCGGTGCCCCTGACCACCGCCGCCGGGAACGCACTGGCGGCCCACCTGGGCAACCCGCCCTTCATCGCGCACCACCGCAGCCTCGGCCAGCAGGTGCTCCCGTGGGCGGCGGCGCTGGCCGTCACGACGACGGCGCAGTGGCTGTACCTGCGCCGTCAGCCGCGGCCGGGAGGTCCGGGACGCCTCCTGGCCGTGGCCGTGGTCGTCGCTGCGGTCGGCACGGCAACGGTGGTCGCCCTCACCGGCGAGGCAGGGGCCCGCGCGGTGTGGGGCAACCGCTGAGCAGTCTGGGTGACGGCCGTTCGGGGGAACGCCCGGTCGGAGGGAACGGCCGGTCAGGCGCCGGCCACCCTGCGCACCGGCTCGTCGTATGCCGCGTCGGCCATCTCCGGGGGCACACCGTGCCCCACCGGGGGCGCCTGGGTGCGCGGCACGACGGCCTTCATCGTGTAGGTCGGGCGCGGCACCGGCACCGGGTCCCACGTCAGCGGGATGTCGTCCTCGTCCACCAGCGGACCGACCGGCACCTGCTGGCCCGCGACCGCGGCGGCCGGGGAATGCACGGTCTGGTGGGGGCCAGACGCACGCTCGACCGCCTCGACGTCGTAGAAGGAGTCGCGGACCGTGGCCGGCTCGGGGTCGGCCTGCTCGGCCTCACCGCGCTGCGGGGCCGAGGAGGAGACGGAGGCCGAGGGCTCGGGGCGGGCCTGCGGCACCCGGGAGGCGTGGGCAGACCCCGCCGGGCGCCCAGCGGTGCGGGCCGGGCGAGCGGCGCCGGGGCGCACGCCGGCGGAGCCGTTGTCCAGCGCAGGGCCACCGGCGCGGGCGGCCCGACGTGCCGCCTGCTCGGCGGCGACGCCACTGCGGACCCACACCAGCGCTCCACCGACGGCGGCGACGGGCGCGAGCACCGCCAGCCACGGCAGCACACCGAAGGCGGCGAGCACGAGGAAGACGAGCACCGAGGCGAGGGAGCCCAGCAGGGTCAGCCCCCGGACCCGGCGGCTCGGAGCGACGGACTGGCGCTGCGGCGCTGCGGCGTCCTGCGCCGACGAGGCGTCACCCGGAGCACCCGCGCGACCGGCGGCCGAGGCTCCCACGGCCTCCACGGTCTCCGGCGCACGGCCGGCGCGCTTGACGAGGATCTCCGGACGCGCCGGGCGAGCCGGGCTCACGGCATACGAACGCGGTTGCGGCGCAGACAGATCCGCGACGGGGAGCGCCGCCCGGTGCTCGAGGACGCGCATCGACTCGGAGAACCGGTCGACGGAGCGGGCGGTCGCGAGGTGCTCGCGGCGGCGGACCCAGTGCTGGACGAAATAGGCAGCCCAGATCGCAATGATGACAAGGAAAACAAGACTGCTGGGCTGCACGGAGACGACGTTAGGTCCCTGTCGGGTCGCCGCCGTGGACGTGCGGCGGTGTGTCGCCAATGTGACTGCTGTTGTTTCTGTGAAAACGCTCCAGCAGGGTCAGGCCGCCGAGGTCCTCCCGGGTCAGTGCGAACGTCCGGTGGTCGCGCCACTCCCCGTTGATGTGCAGGTAGCGCTCGCGCACGCCCTCGTCGCGGAAGCCGAGCTTGTGCACGACCGCCAGGCTCGGCAGGTTGTCGGGGCGGATGTTGACCTCCACCCGGTGAAGGCCCATCTCGCCCATGGCGTGGTCGACCACGGCGGCGAGCGCGGTGGGGGCGATGCCACGGCCGGCCACGGGCTGCGCCACCCAGTAGCCCGCGGCGCACGACAGCAACGAGCCCCACGAGACCCCGAAGAGGTGCATCTGGCCGACGATCCGCCCGTCGGCACGGATCGTGAAGGGCACCGACCGACCCGTGCGGGCCTCGCGGTTGTAGTGGCGGACCAGGGCGCCGTAGCTGAGGTCCGGGCCACGACCGTCCGGGGAGGTGGCCTCCCACCGCTCCAGCCAGCGCCGGTTCTCGGACCGGACCGCGCGCCACTCGGCGTGGTCACGGCGCCGCAGGGGCCCGAGCTCGATGGGCTGTCCGGCGGGTGTGGTCACCCGCACCACCACCGGCCAGCGCACCATCAGTGGTCGCCGCCGCCGATCTGGGACAGGATGTGCGGCATCACGGGACCGAGCACGGCCAGTCCGTCGCGCACCGCGCCGGAGGAGCCGGGCAGGTTGACCACGAGGGTGGAGCCGGCCAGACCGGTGATCCCCCGCGAGAGCATCGCGGCCGGCACGCCGCCGGCGATCCCCGCCGCGCGCAGGGCCTCCGCGATGCCGGGCACCTCCTGGGTGATGAAGGGCGCCGTGGCCTCCGGGGTGCGGTCGGTCGGGGTCAGCCCGGTGCCGCCGGTGGTGATCAGCACGGCGGGCCGCTCGGCGAGCGCCGCGGCGATCGCCTTCGTGACGGCCTCGCCGTCGGCCACCACCACGGGGTCGGCGGCGTCGAGGCCCCACTCGCGCAGGGCAGCGGTGATCTGCGGACCACCCTTGTCCTCGTAGACGCCGGTGGCCGCCCGCGTCGAGCAGGTGATGACGGCAGCGCGGGGTGCGCTCACGCCTCCTCCTCCCAGTCGCCGGACCGGCCGCCGGACTTGGCCGTGACCCGCACATCGGTGATGCGTGCGTGCCGGTCGACGGCCTTGACCATGTCGATCACCGTGAGGGCGGCCACGCTCACCGCGGTGAGGGCCTCCATCTCGATGCCGGTGCGGTCAGCGGTCCGCACGGTCGCCGCGATGGCCACGCCCTCGTCGACCACCTCGAGGTCGACCTCGACGGCGTGCACCGCGATCGGGTGCGCCAACGGGATCAGGTCGGGCGTCCGCTTGACCGCCTGTATGCCGGCGATGCGGGCGACCGCGAGCGCGTCACCCTTGGGCACGTTGCCGGCGCGCAGGGCGCGAACCGCGACGTCCGACAACAGGACCCGGCCCTTGGCACTCGCCTGCCGGGCCGTCACCTGCTTGGCGGAGACGTCGACCATGTGGGCCGAGCCGTCCTCCCGCACGTGGGTCAGCTTCTCGCCCGACACCTGCTCGGTCACGGCGCGTCCGTCCCGAGCAGGGGCAGGCAGAGCAGCTCGTCGCCCTCCTCGACCCGGGCCATCTCGGGCGGCACGACGGCGAGCGCGTCGGCGGCGGCGAGCGCGCCGAGCATGTGGGAGCCCTGGCCGCCGGCGGGACGCACCCGGTCGCCGTCGAGCACGACCCGGGTGAACTCCATCTTCCCCTCCACCGACGGCCACGAGGCGGCGGCGGTGGCCGGCACGAACCCGGGCGGCCAGGCCTTCTCGGGGCGCCCGGCCATCGCCCGCAGCGCGGGGGCGACGAACACGTGGAAGGAGACGAGGGCGCTCACCGGGTTGCCGGGCAGGGTGAAGACGGGCACCTGCGCGGCGCCGAGCACCCCGAAGCCCTGCGGCATACCGGGTCGCATGGCGACCTTGTCGAACTGCACGGTGCCCACCTTGGAGAGCACCTCCTTGACGGTGTCGAAGGCGCCCATGCTGACCCCGCCGGTGGTGATGATGGCGTCGGCCCGCTGCAGCTGGGCCTCGAGGGCCTCCGTGAGCTGGCGCGCGTCGTCGGGCACCCCGCCGACGCGGTGCGGGGTGGCGCCGACCGCGCGGGCGGCGGCGACCAGCATCACCGAGTTGGAGTCGACGACCTGGCCGAACCCGGGCTCCCTGCCCGGTTCGACGAGCTCGTCGCCGGTGGAGAGCACCACGACCCGCGGCTTGGGCACCACCCGCACGCGTGCGGTGCCGGCCGCGGCGAGCAGGGCCACCTGGCCCGGCCCGAGCAGGGCGCCCGCGCGCAGGATGACCTCGCCGGCCCGAACGTCCTCCCCCGCCTCGCGCACGTGCTGGCCCACGGCGGGCGCGGCGTGCAGCGCGACCTTGGCGACGCCGCCGTCGGTGAGCTCGACCGGCACGACGGCGTCGGCGCCCTGCGGCAGCGGGGCGCCGGTCATGATCCGCATGGTCTGGCCCGGGGCCAGCGTCAGGGCGTTGGTGTTGCCGGCTGCGATGTCGGCGACCACCGGCAGCACGACCGGGTCGTCCTCCGAGGCGCCCTCGAGGTCCGCCGCGTGCACGGCGTACCCGTCCATCGCCGAGTTGGTGAACCCGGGCAGCTGCACCGACGCGGTGACGTCCTCGGCGAGCACGCACCCCTGCGCCTCGAGCAGGCCGCTCTCGGTGGGCGGCAGCTGCCGGACCGCCTGCAGGATCCGCCCGAGGTGCTCCTCGACCGAGATCATGAGCGGGTGGCGGCCTGCTCCGCGCGGTCGCCGTCGACGGCCTCGCCGACCGTGCGCTCCTCGCAGAACGCATCGAGCCAGGCGCTGAAGTCGCTGCCGAGCTCGGGGTGCACCAGGCCCAGCTTCACGACGGCCTTGAGGTAGTCGAGCCGGTCGCCGGTGTCGTAGCGGCGGCCGCGGAACACGACACCGTGCACACCACCGCCGGGCTTGTCGGAGGCGGCCAGCTCGGCGAGCGCGTCGGTCAGCTGGATCTCGTTGCCACGCCCCGGCTTCGTGTGCTCGAGCACCTCGAAGACCGACGGGTCGAGCACGTAGCGGCCGATGATGGCGAGGTTGCTCGGCGCCTCCTCGGGGGAGGGCTTCTCGACGAGGCCGGTCACCTTCACGACGTCACCCTCGACCTGCTCGACGGCGGCGCAGCCGTAGAGGTTCACCGACTCGGGCGGCACCTCCATGAGGGCGATGACGCTGCCGCCCTTCTCCTCACGGACCCGCACCATCTCCTCGAGCAGGTGGTCGCGGGCGTCGATGAGGTCGTCACCGAGCAGGACGGCGAACGGCTGGTCGCCGACGTGGTCCTTGGCGACCAGCACCGCGTGCCCGAGGCCGAGCGGCTGGCCCTGCCGCACGAAGTGCACCTTGCCGAGGTCGGCCGACTCGCGGACCCGCTTGAGCCGGTGCTCGTCACCCTTGGCCTCCAGCGCGGCCTCGAGCTCCCAGTTGCGGTCGAAGTGGTCCTCGAGGGCCCCCTTGTTGCGCCCGGTGATGACCAGCAGGTCGTCGAGGCCCGCGCGCACCGACTCCTCCACGACGTACTGGATGGCCGGCTTGTCGACGACCGGCAGCATCTCCTTCGGGGTCGCCTTGGTGGCGGGCAGGAAGCGGGTGCCCAGTCCAGCAGCGGGGATGACGGCCTTCGTGACACTCATGCGCTCACCCTACTTGGGAGCCTCCATGCCGCACGGCGGGTCCGGGAACGTCACACTGTGCCTGTGACGGGGTATGCCGCCGGGTCGGCCAGGGAGGTCAAGCGCGCCCTGCGCGCGCAGTTCCGTGCCGAGCGACGCGAGCGGGCGCCGCTCCGTGACCGGGCGGCCGACGCGGCCGCCATCGCCCGTGCCGGCCTGGCCGTGGTGGACGAGGTCGGCGTGCGGCCGGGCGAGTGGGTCAGCACCTACGAGTCGATCCCGGTGGAGCCACCCACCCACGCCCTCGTCGAGGCACTGCGGGCGCGCGGCATACGGGTCATGGTGCCGATCACGCTGCCCGACCTCGACCTCGACTGGGCGGAGGCCGACACCGACGAGCCGCTGGGGAAGGACGCCGTCGGGTGGTGCCGCGTGGTGTTCGTGCCGGCGCTCTCCCTCGACCACGCCGGCACCCGCATGGGCCAGGGCGGCGGCTGCTACGACCGGGTGCTGCCCCGCTCCCCCCGGGCTCGCATGGTGGCGCTGGTGCACCCCTGGGAGGTGCGCGACGGCGACCTGCCCGCCGAGCCGCACGACCTGCCCATCCCGGAGGTCATCACCGCCGACGGGCCGGTGCGCTCACTGCGACGAGCCGGGGACCAGCTCTAGGTCGTCGCCACCCTCCGCGCGAACCGCCTTCTCGGAGAACGGCCACGGGAACGTCTCGTTCTTGGACCACGCCCCGACCTGGTCGTCGTAGTGGTCGTTGAAGGCGTGGCCGCTGTTGCCGGTGGCGTTGACCCACGTCGACCGGTCGAGGTTGCCGAGGTCCACGACCATCCGCATCGACGGACCGGTGCGGACGTCGTAGCCCTGGCTGGCGTCCCAGCCCATCGCGTTGACGATGGCCGAGCCGCCGGGCACCTGGAAGGGGCCGCGGTTGAACAGCATGCGGACCGGACCGGGCACGGTGTCGGACCCGAGCACCTTGTGCTTCAGCGTCAGCTTGTGCAGCTTGCCCCACTCCCACTCGCCCGGGTCCTTGCCGAGCTCGCGGGTCAGGTCCAAGCGGGCCTGGACCAGGGCCTGGCGCATGATCTCGGTCGCGCCCTCGGTGACGCCGGGCGTGAGCTTGTTGTCCCACCAGGCGTCGCGCGGCTTGTCGAGCAGGTTGAGGGTCGCCTGCATCCACTGGTCGCCGCCGTTGGCCCGCAGGTCCTTGGGCAGCTCGTCGTTGTAGGTCAGGTCGACCAGGTTGCTCCAGACGGCGTTGAAGTAGGCCGCGGCGGCGCTGGCGTCGGAGTCACCGATCGGGTTGGTGAAGTCCCAGCCGCGCAGGAGGTCCTGGCCCTCCTTCGTGAACGGGTCGTCGTCGAGGTCGATGTCGAGCAGCCGCTTGGTGAGGGTCGCCGCGAACTCGCTCCGGGTGTCGGCCTGGATCTGGCTCATCCGCTGGGGCGTGACCTTCTGCTCCTTCTCGAGCAGCGAGCGGATCCGCTGGGCCCGGAAGCCGTAGTCCCACTCGGTGGTGAGGAACGGCGTCGGGCTGGCCGTCACCGCCTGGTTCGCGGTGACGATCATGCCCTCGGGCGGGTCGTAGGCCCAGGGCATCTGGTCGAACGGCACGTAGCCCTTCCAGTCCCAGGCCGAGCGCCACCCGGCGGTCGGCCAGTAGCCCGGCACCGCGCCCGGGGTGTCCGAGCGGCGGATCGGCACCATGCCGGGGGCCTGGTAGCCGATGTGGCCGTCGCGGTCGGCGTAGACGAGGTTCTGGCTCGGCACGGCGAACGACTTGGCGGCGTCACGGAACTGCTGGAAGCTGGTGGCCTTGTTGAGCCCGAAGATCGCGTCGGCGGTCTTGTTGGGCACCAGGCCGGTCCACGCCAGAGAGACCTCGTACTTGCCGGCGCTCTGCCGCCCGGACACCGGGGCCCGGTCGCCCGCCTCGCCGATGTCGCTGATCGCCTCCGACATGATCGGCCCGTGCACCGTGCTGCGCACGGTGATGGTGTGGTCACCCTCGCCGGCGACCTTGATGGTCTCGGTGCGCTGCTCGAGCGGGATGTACTTGCCGTCGCGCTGGTAGGTGCCGCCGCGGACCTGCTCGAGGTAGAAGTCGGTGACGTCGGGGTCGAGGTTGGTGAAGCCCCAGGCGATCTGCTGGTTGTGCCCGATCACGACACCGGGCAGTCCCGAGAACGAGAAGCCGCTGACGTCGAACGGGCAGCTCTGGCTGAGCGAGCGGCAGTGCAGGCCGACCTGGTACCAGATGCCGGGGATGTTGAAGCCGAGGTGCGGGTCGTTGGCCAGCAACGGCTTCCCGGTGCTGGAGTGCTCAGGCCCGACGACCCACGAGTTGGACCCCACGCCCGGACCCCGGCCGATCGTCTGGGGCACGGCCTCGAGCGCGTGCTGCACCGCGGCATACGCCTTCTCCGCCCCCGGGGTCGTGCGCTCCTGCAGCGGCACGGCGCTCGGGACGCGGGCGCCGGGCACGGCGGACGCGGCGCTCTGCTGTCCCTCACCCTTCGGGCTCCAGGCCTGCTGGGACAGGATCGGCTTGTGCTTGCCGTAGGGGTAGGCCGGGAAGAGCTCGTTGATCTGCGGGATCGGCACGCGGCCGACGAGCCGGGCCCGCATGAGCTCGCTCTCGTAGTCGCCGCGCAGGTCCCAGGCCATCGCCTTGAGCCAGGCGAGCGAGTCGGCGGGCGTCCACTGCTCGACGCGGTAGTCCTTGACCTGCTGGCCGAGCACGACGTACTCCAGGGCCATCCGCGAGGGGCTGCCCTGCCGGTCGATGTAGGCGTTGACGCCGTCGGAGTAGGCCTGCAGGTAGCGACGGGTCTCGGGGGCGAGCTTCGGCAGCTCCTCCTCGGCGACCCGGCGCCAGCCCATGGTGCGGATGACCTTGTCGGTCTCGAGCCCCGACTTGCCAACCATCTCGGAGAGCCGGCCGGCGGTGATGTGGCGGCGCAGGTCCATCTCGAAGAAGCGGTCCTGGGCGTGCACGAAGCCCTGCGCGCGGAACAGGTCCTGGGCGTTGTCGGCGTAGATCTGCGGCACGCCACGGTCGTTGCGCAGCACCGTGACCTTGCCCGTGAGCCCGGGGATGGAGATCTGGCCGTCCGTCGTCGGGAAGGGCCGGCGCACCCAGGTGACACCGAGGATGGCGGCCACCACGAGGAGCACGACGACGAGGGCGGCGACAGACACGGCGATACGACGGACAACAATGGCGCGCGACACCCTGCGAGACTAGGACACACCGCGATCGAGAGGACGTGACGGGGCCGTGGACGCGACTTTCCTCGCGGCACAGGGCGGCTTCAGCCTGCACGACCTCACCCTCGCCCTCCTCGTGGGCTCGCTCGTCCTGCTCGTCTCGGTCGCCGCGGTGCGCCTGTCGGTCAAGTCCGGGCTGCCGTCGCTGCTGCTCTACCTCGCCATCGGGCTGGCCATCGGCGAGTCCGGGTTCGGCATCAACTTCGACAACACCGAGCTCACCCAGGTGCTCGGGTACGCCGCGCTGGTCCTGATCCTCGCCGAGGGTGGGCTGAGCACCAAGTGGGACGGCATCAAGAACTCCGTGGCACCGGCCGCGGCGCTGTCGACCGTCGGCGTCGTCGTCTCGGTCGCCGTCGTCGGGTCGGCGTGCCGCTTCCTGCTCGACCTGCCGTGGGTCACCGCGCTCATGGTCGGTGCCATCCTCAGCTCCACCGACGCGGCCGCCGTCTTCTCGGTGCTCCGCCGGGTGCCGCTGCCACGCCGGATCACCGGCCTGCTCGAGGCGGAGTCGGGCTTCAACGACGCGCCGGTGGTCATCGCCGTGACGGCCCTGGCCACCGCGAGCACCGACCCCTCGCACGCCGAGGCGTGGTGGGTGCTGGCGTGGCACGCAGGCGCCGAGCTGGCGGGCGGTGCCGTCGTCGGCCTCGCGGTCGGGTGGCTCGGTGGTCAGTTCATGCGGAGGGTCGCCTCCGGCTCCTCGGGCCTGTTCTCGATCGGGATCATGGCGCTGACCGTGCTCGCGTATGCCGCGGCGGCGGCCGTGCACACCAGCGGGTTCATCGCCTGCTACCTGGCCGCGCTGGTGCTGGGCAACATGGCCCTCCCCCACCGCCAGGCGGTCTCGGCGTTCGCGACGTCGCTCGGCTGGTTCGCCCAGATCGGGCTGTTCGTGCTGCTCGGCCTGCTGGCCTCGCCGGCCGGCATGGGCGCCCAGCTGGTGCCGGCCATCGTCATCGGCCTGGTGCTCCTGCTGCTGGCCCGGCCGCTGTCGGTGGTCGTGTCGATGACGCCGTTCCGCGTGGGCTGGCGCGACCAGGCCTTCCTGTCGTGGGCGGGCCTGCGCGGCGCGGTTCCGGTCGTGCTCGCCACCGTGCCGCTCACCCTCGGCGCCCCCGACGTCCGGTGGATCTTCGACCTGGTCTTCGTGCTCGTCGTCGTCTTCACCCTCGTGCAGGGGCCGACGCTGCCCTGGGTGGCGCGCAAGCTCGGCGTCACCGACACCTACCAGGCGCTGAACCTGGCCGTGGAGTCCACGCCCCTCGAGGAGCTGAACGCCGAGCTCTTCCAGGTCAGCGTCGGCCCGGCCTCGAAGCTGCACGGCGTCGAGGTGTTCGAGCTGCGCCTGCCGCAGGGCGCCAACGTCACCCTCGTCGTGCGGGGCGGCTCGGGGTTCGTGCCCGCGCCCAACACCGCCATCCGCCGCGGCGACCAGCTGCTCATCGTGGCGACGGGCGAGACCCGCAAGAAGGTCGAGGAGCGGGTGCGCTCGGTCAGCGAGAACGGCCGGCTGGCCGGGTGGAGCCGCGGCGGCTGAGGGGCCGGCCGATCGTGGCGGGCTGACCTGCCACGACGACGTATACTTGGCACTCGAAGACCCTCAGTGCTAATCCCCGGGAGGACATCGTGCCCACGTACGCCTACGCGTGCACCGAGTGCGACCACCGCTTCGAGACCTTCCAGTCCTTCAGCGAGGACTCCTTGACGCAGTGCCCCCAGTGCGAGGGCCGGCTGCGCAAGCTGTTCAACGCGGTGGGCGTCGTGTTCAAGGGTGGCGGCTTCTACCGCACCGACTCGCGCAGCGGCTCCTCCGCGTCGGTGCCGGCGTCATCCGAGTCCGGGAAGTCCTCCGGGAAGTCGTCTTCCTCCTCGTCGTCGTCCTCGTCGTCGTCCGCGGACGGCTCCGCCGCCTGACGCTGAGCCGAAGTCCCAGACTTCGGGTCTCCTCGGCCTGTGACGGCCGAAGTCCCAGACTTCGGGTGACGCGTGCCGACCGGCACCGTCCACAAGCGGGTATGCCGCGTCCCGGCTTCCACAGCCCGCCGCACCCCGGGCGGCACGGGGGCCGGGCCTCGTAGGCTCGGCCCATGACTGAGACCTCCCCCGCGGCTCCCCCGGCGGACGCCCCGCGCGCCGACCTCGGCGTCATCGGCGGCTCCGGCTTCTACGAGTTCCTCACCCACGCCGAGCGGGTGCCGGTGACGACCCCGTTCGGCGACCCGAGCGACGACCTGGTGATCGGCGAGCTCGAGGGCCGACGGGTGGCCTTCCTCGCCCGGCACGGCCACGACCACCGGTTCCAGCCGCACAAGGTCAACTACCGCGCCAACCTGTGGGCGCTGCGGTCGGTGGGGGTGCGGCAGGTCCTGGCTCCGTGTGCGGTGGGGTCGCTCCGCGAGGAGCTCGGCCCCGGCACCATCGTGGTCCCCGACCAGGTCGTCGACCGCACCTGGGGCCGGGCGCACACGCTCTACGAGGAGGAGGGACCGGTCGTCCACGTCGGCTTCGCCGACCCGTACTGTCCCCACGGTCGGAAGGTCGTCGTCGACGCTGCCCGGGCCGCGGGCAAGCAGGTCGAGGACGGCGGCACGCTCGTCGTCATCAACGGTCCCCGCTTCTCGTCGAAGGCCGAGTCGCGCTGGCACCAGCAGGCGGGCTGGACCGTCGTGGGCATGACGGCCATGCCGGAGGCGGCCCTCGCCCGCGAGCTGGCCATGTGCTTCACCACCATCGCGCTGGTCACCGACCACGACGCCGGGGTGCACGGCGGCGAGGCCGTGACCCACGAGGAGGTGCTGCGCGTCTTCGCCAAGAACGTCGAGGGCCTCAAGCAGCTGCTCCGCTCGACGCTGGCCGCGATGCCCGAGACCGAGCCCGACGCCACGGCCTCCTGCCCGTGCCGTCGCGCCCTCGACGGCATCACCCTGCCTGCCCCGCTTCCCGGCTGAGCCGTCGTGCGACGCCTGGGGGGAGGCACGTTGTCGGGAAGGGCATTGTCGGGAAGGGCCTGGTCGGGAGGAGCACTTCAGGGCACCGCGCTGCTGGGTGCGGGACGTCGGGGCGCGTGGCGGCGACGGCTGCTGCGACGCGCGGTGTCGGCGGTCCTGGCCGGCGCGGCGGTGCTCGGGTGCGTCGCCGTCGCACGCACCCCTGAGGGAGGGCCACGGACCGCGGTGGTGGTCGCGGCGCGTGACCTGCCGGCCGGTCACCTGCTGCGCCCGGGCGACCTGGTGGCGCAGCAGCGGCCGGCCGGCTTCGCCCCCGGGCGGCCGGTGCACGACCCCGGCGAGGTCTCCGGGCGCCGGCTGGCCGCGCCCGTCACGGCCGGCGAGGTGCTGACGGCGGGCCGCGTGCTCGGCCCGGGCCTGCTCGACGGGCGTGACGACGGTGCACGAGCCGTGCACGTGCCCGTCGCCGACGCCGGTGCCCTGGCCATGGTGGGCGCCGGCGACACCGTCGACCTGCTCGCCTCGACCGGTGAGGTGCTGGCCAGCGCGGTGACCGTGCTGTCGGTCGACACACCGTCCGGGAGTGGCGGCCTCACCGGCGTCCCCGGCACCGGCGGCGGCATCGTGGCCGCGGTCGACGACCGGCAGGCTGCTCGCCTGGCGAGCGCGCCGCCCGACGCGGTCGGTGGTGCTGGCCTCGTGGTGGTCCTGCGCGGCAGTCCGTCGCTACGGTGAGCCCACAGGCACCATCGGTCAACTGAAGGGCGGGGCAGTACATGAAGGGCTTCAAGGACTTCATCATGCGCGGCAATCTCGTGGAGCTTGCCGTCGCGTTCATCATTGGCGCGGCCTTCGCCACGGTCGTCAAGGCCTTCACCGACATGCTGCTCGAGATCATCGCCAAGGCGGGAGGCGCCCCCAACTTCGACAAGTGGGAGGTCTTCGGGCTGACCAAGGTGGGGCCGTTCCTCTCTGCCCTGTTCGCCTTCCTGCTCATTGCCTTCGTCGTCTACTTCTTCGTGGTCAAGCCCTACGAGGCTGCGCGCAACCGCTTCGTCCGCAAGGAGGTGGACGCCGCTCCCCCGGAGGACGTCCAGCTGCTCAAGGAGATCCGCGACCTGCTGGCCGGCCGCCCCACCGCCTAGTCCTCCACCGCCCCGTCCAACGACTTCTGGCCACCGGCTCGGCTTACCCCGGACATTCAGCTGGGGCATGCCGCGTCAGTGGCCAGAAGTCGGAATGACCAAGGCGGGGTCAGCCAGTTCAGTCGCGGCCCCAGTGCGGGGGACGCTGCTCCTCCAGCCACCGGTCGTGGGCGCTGGAGTCGAACAGCTCACCCCATCCGGCGTCGGTGTCGTCCCGCGTCTGCTCGGGAGCCCGCTTCGACTTCCGGCGCAGGCCCCGCCGCTTCCTGCCCTCGTCCTCCGGTGCGGGCTCGGCTGCCGGCTCGGGGAAGAGCGTGCCCTCCTCCGCCTCGGCGCTCCGCTCGTCGGGCTGCTCGTCCGCAGTGGTCTCGAGCTCGGCGTCGTCCGCCGTCCCGAGCTCCGCCTGCGGCTGGTCCTGTGCCGATGCGTCCTGCTCTGCCACGGACCCATTGTCCGCCCCGACCGGCGCACCACCGCGCGCGCCCTCGGAGGTGCGATGGGTGATGGCGACCACCCGGGCGACGTCGCGGGCCGGGTCGCGGAACAGGTCCGTGCTCCACACCCGCACGTGCTCCCAGCCGAGCCGGCCGAGCTGCTCGCCCCGCAGGCGGTCGCGGTCGCGGGTGCTGCGCATGGCGGCATACGCCGGTCCGTCGGACTCGACGGCCACCAGCACGTGGCCGGGCCGGCGCGGGTCCTCCACCGCCAGGTCGATCGGGTGCACCGAGCCACCGAACGCCTCGTGCACGACGAGCCCCGCCTCGCGCAGTCGCCGGGCGAACTCGCCCCGCACGGGTTCGGCCTGCGGCGTCGGCGTCGCCGTCTGCGCTTCCGTCTGCGCTGCCGCCTCGGCATCCTCGGAAGCGGTCGGTGCCGGGAGCACGGACGCCTGCGACTCGGCATACGCGAGGAAGTCGCGCAGCATCGCAGCGCCACGTGCCTTGAGGCGCGAGGGGTCGAGGTCGGAGGCCAGCAGCGACGAGACCACGGTCATGCGACGCCGGGCGCGGGTGATCGCGACGTTGAGGCGGCGCTCACCGCCCTCGAGGTTGAGCGGCCCGAACCGGTGCAGCACCCGGCCGTGCGGCGTCTTGCCGTAGCCGATGGAGAGGATCACGGCGTCGCGCTCGTCGCCCTGCACCCGCTCGAGGTTCTTGACGAAGAAGCGCTCGGGGCGGTCCTCGTCGAAGAAGTCGCCGACGCCCTCCGCGGTCGACAGTGCGCGCCGCAGGGCCTCCTCGATGCGGTTGGCGTGCTTGATGCCCAGCGCGATGACGCCGAGCGACTCCTGCGGGCGGGTGCGGGCGTGCTCGAGCACGAGCTCGACGACC
Source organism: Pedococcus cremeus (assembly GCF_900111375.1). Taxonomy (GTDB): domain Bacteria; phylum Actinomycetota; class Actinomycetes; order Actinomycetales; family Dermatophilaceae; genus Pedococcus_A; species Pedococcus_A cremeus. Next base: position 176,568 of record NZ_FOHB01000008.1, on the reverse strand, counting down.
CGCTCGACCTCGGCCTCGGTCGACTCGATGGCCTCCTCGCCCGGCTGCACGACCCCGGCTCCCTCGACCGCCTCGAGGCGCACGACGGCATCGCTGCCGGTGCCGGGGAAGGTGACCAGGCTGCCGTCGTACATCTGGCTGTTGGCGAAGGCGATGAGCCGCTCGTCGAGCGAGCGGTAGTGCCACGAGAGGCGCCGGGTCGGCAGGGCTGCGGCCAGCACGTCGAGCACCGACTCGAAGCCCTCGGTGAGCGTCTCGGTCTCGGCGGCGCCCTCCTCGTCGACGGCCGCTGTGAAGAACGACGTCGGGGGCAGCTGCCGCTCGTCACCGGCGACGACGACCTGGTGGGCGCGGGAGATGGCCGAGATCGCCTGGGCGGGCGGGATCTGCGAGGCCTCGTCGAAGATCACGACGTCGAACCAGCGACCGGGCGGCAGCACCGAGGCCACGACCAGGGGGCTCATCGCCCAGGCCGGCTTGATGGCGGTCAGCGTGCGGCCGGCCTTGGGGAGCATCTCGCGCAGCGGCCGGTGGCGCCGGGCCTTGCCGGCCTCGGCCCGCACCAGTGACTCCTGCTCCGGGTGGTCGGCCAGCACCTCGCGCAGCCGGCGCCCGGCGGCGGCCCGCACCCGCTCGGCGGTGCCCGTGAGGTGGGCGTGGTCCGCGGCGACGTACTCGCGGGCGATGCGGCGCAGGTGGTCGCCGTCATGGGCGCCGTAGGCCGGGTCCTGCACGGTCAGGTGCTCGGCGAGCGAGGTCCACCAGACGAACTCGAGCTCGGAGGCGACGTCGTCGACGTCGACCTTGCGGCGGGCGAGGTCGTCGACGAGCGGTCCCATGCCGGCCTCGCGCAGCGAGTCGAGGGTGCCGAGCACGCGCGGCAGCACGGTGAGCCGCTCGGGGCGGCCCGCGAGCGCAGCCATGCGCCGCTGCAGCGCCTCCATATCGGTGTGCAGCAGGTCGCCGCCCTCGGCGGTGGTGCCCAGCCGATCCCCGAGCCAGCGCAGGTCGTCGGCGAGGGAGTCGTATGCCGTGCGGGCCCGGTCGAGGTCGACCGGGATCTCGGGGCGCCCGCCGGCGCCGGCCATCTGGTGCCAGGCCTGCCGCTGGTGCTGGGCGTCGACGAGTGCGGAGTGCAGGTCGGCCGGCGGGGTGCCGGGGCGCAGCAGGCTGCGGGCCTGTCGCCGCAGCCGCCACCGCGACACCCAGCCCAGGGCGACGCCGTTCTCGTCACGGAACTGCTTCGTGCCGGTCGCCGCCACGAGGTCGCCCAGTGGGAGGTCGAACACCTCGGGCCGGAACACCTCGAGGGTGTCGCGCACCCGGCCCACGGTGTCGAGCACGACTCCCCAGTCGGCGACCCGCTCGGCCTGGGGCAGGGTGACCTCGGCGAAGACCTCGTCCATGGTCTTCTGCACGTCCTGCAGGCCGCTCTGGCCGAGTCTGCCGGTGATCTCCTGGGCGCGGACGGCGTCCTCGGTGGTGCTGATCCGCGCGGCGTACCAGGGGTCGGTGCCGTCGTCGGTCGACCAGGCGCCGAGCGAGGCGGCCTCGGTGAGCTCCTGGGCCAGCTCGTCCACCCGCTCGCGGCTGAGCCCGGTCAGCTGCTCCCCCCGCACACGGATGCGCGAGGTCGGCGGGTGGCGGCGGGCGGAGAGGGTGGCGATCGCGTTCTGCACCTGGTGGGCGCTGACGCCCCACGGCTCGCGCACCCGGTGCAGCGCCTCGCTGTGCTCGACCAGGCGGGCGCGCCGCTCGACGAGGGCCCGCTCGACAGCGCTGGTGTCGGGCTCGGCAGCGGCGGTGCCCCGCTCGAGGGCGGCGCCGAACTCCTGTGCCAGCCGGCGCTTGTTGCTGGCGCCGTCGTAGGCGTCGAGCACCAGGTCGGCGAGCCCGACCCGCTCGAGGCGGGAGAGCACGGCGTCGATGGCGGCGCGCTTCTCGGCGACGAAGAGCACCCGCTTGCCCTCGCCGGCGAGCGAGGCGATCAGGTTGGCGATGGTCTGCGACTTCCCTGTGCCGGGCGGGCCCTTGATGACGAGGTGGGCGCCGCTGCGGACGGCGTCGATGGCCGACTGCTGGGTCGAGTCGGCGTCGAGGATGAGGTGCTCGCGGGAGGGGTCGGCGTCGGCCGGGCTGTCGGGCACCGTCGACCGCACGGCCTTGAGCGCCCCCGGGTCACCGGCGAGCGCGGCCACGACGTCGTGGTTGGCCAGCTCGTCGCCCTGGGCGGCGAGGTCGGCCACCATCGGCAGCTTGGCGTAGGAGAACGTGCCGACCACGAGCCGCGGTGCGACGGAGAAGTCGGGCACCTGCTCGCAGAGCCGCGTCAGGGCGGCATACACGGGGTAGGGGTCGAAGCCGTTGCCGGCCGTCGACATCTCCTCCAGCGCGCCGGTGTCGAGGTCGAGGCCCTGCTCGGAGCGCAGGTAGTGGTCGAGCACGGGGTTGAACTCGACGTCGTTGCCGAGGTCGATGCTGAAGTCGTCCTGCGCGGCGCCGGTCGGCTTGAGCACGCAGGAGCGCAGCAGCACGGGTGCGGCCGGTGGGCGGGAGGCGCCGCGCACGGTCCAGGTGGCCATGCCGATGGCGATGAAGCCGGCGGCGATGCCCCGCTCCTCGGAGAGCTCGAGGGTCTTGGCGCGGATGGTGCGGGCACGGCGACGGGCCTCGTCGAGCGCGGCTGGCTCGCGCATCAGGTCGGAGAGGCGGGTGGGGCGGCCCGCCATGAGCATGGCGACACCGCCGGGGTGGGCGGTGGTCAGGTCGAGGGTGCCGCTGGGCAGGTCGCGGTACCAGAGCAGGGTGTTGCGCCCGCCGAGGTCGACGAGGTGGCGCTGCCACGCCTGCACCGCGGCGGCGACGCGCTCCGCCCGCGGATCGGTCTGGGGTTCCGGCGCGGGGCTCGGGACAGCCGCGGTGTCAGGGTCAGCGTCAGGGACCGTGGCGCTCTCGGGGCCGTCGGCGAGGTCGCTGCTCCCACCCTCCGGCGCGCGGCCCTCCCCGGTGGCGGGGGCCGTGTCGCTGGCGGGCTGGGCTGGAAGCTTGGAGCGTCGCCGAATCACCAGTGCAGGCTAACGAACGACCCCTGCCTCGACCGCGGTGACAGACCGGGACGGCTCAGGCGGTTGTGACGGGGCGCCGAACGAGCAGGGCGACGGCGGCGATCGTCGCGGACAGGACGGCGGCACAGAGCCCGAGCACGTCGTAGCCCAGCTGTCCGACCACGAGCCCGGCGAGCGCCCCACCACCGCCGGCGGCCACCCCCATGGCGAGGTCGGAGGCGCCCTGGACGCCGGCCCGCTCGTCGACCGGCACCGAGCCGGCGATGAGCGTCGAGCCGCTGACCAGCGTGAACGACCAGCCGACGCCGAGCAGGAACAGGGCCGCGGTCAGGACCCAGGACCAGCCGGTGGGGGCTCGCGAGGCCAGCAGCGTGGCCGCGATGAGCACGCCGGAGCCGACCAGCGCCATCGGCCGGGCCCCGAACCGGTCGACGGCGAACCCGACCAGCGGCGAGAAGGCGTACATGCCGAGCACGTGGATGCTGATGACGAAGCCGATCACCCGCAGCTCGGCTCCGCCGTGGTGCATCTGCAGCGGCGTCATCACCATGACGCTGACCATCACCGCGTGCCCCAGGCTGACGGTCAGGATGCCCAGCAGGGCGGCCGGGATGCCGGCGGCGACGCGGAACCCCCGCCACACCGACCCGTGGTGGGCCAACGGCTCGACGGCCGCGGCCTCCGCACGGGCCCGGGCGTGCAGCAGCGGGTCGGGTCGCAGCCGCAGCGCCAGCAGCGCCGCGGCCAGCACGAAGCCGGTGAGCGAGAAGAGGAACGGCCCGGTCAGCGACGGGATGCCGAGGACGTTGGCGAGCCGGCCGGCCACGCCCACGAGGTTCGGGCCGAGCACGGCGCCGATGGTCGTCGCCCAGACGACGATGGACAGGTCGCGGCCGCGGTGCCGTTCCTCGGCGAGGTCGGCGGCGGCATACCGGGCCTGGCTGTTGGCGGCCGTGGCGCCGCCGAAGAGCACGCTGCCGGCCAGCAGCAGCGGGAACGAGCGCACGACGCCGGCGGCGGTGAGCGCGAGGGCACCGGCGATGCCGAGGAGGTAGCCGAAGTTCAGGCCGGGCCGGCGCCCGCGGCGGGCCATGATGCGCGCCATCGGCACCGCGACGAGCGCGCCCCCGAGCACCTGGAACGTGCCGCCGAGGCCGGCGAGGTCGGGTGAGCCGAGGATCTCCTCCGCCAGCAGCGACCCGACGGCGATGCCGCTGGAGACGCCGACGCCGCCGAGCATCTGGGAGCCGACGAGGGTGCCGACGGTGCGGCGCTGCAGTGCGTGGTCGGCAGGCGTGGCGACGCCGGTGATGGGCACGGCGCCAGTATGCCGCCCGGCTCGCCGTGCGGCTGCGAGCCGGTCGTGCCCGCACGGCATACCGGGTGAATCGGGGCTTTGGGCCCTGACCGCCCCTCGAGCCGCATGGCTAGCGTCGGGAGCGTGACGTCGACCCTGCCACGCCCGGCACCTTCCGAGTCTCCCTCTCCGACCAGGGGGTTGCGCCCCTGGTACGCGCTGATGCTGGCCGGCGGGGCGCTCGGGTTGTCCACCGCGGGGTGGCAGACGGTCGAGCGGATCGCGTGGGCGGCCGACCCGAACGCGACGTCGGTGTGCGAGATCAACTCGGTGCTCTCGTGCAGCAGCGTGTTCTCGCACTGGCAGTCGTCGGCGCTGGGCGTGCCGAACTCGCTCATCGCGATGGGGGTGTTCGGCACCGTGATGTCGGCGGGGCTCGCGGGGGTGCTGGGCAGCCGGCTGTCGCGCGGGTACGTCGCGACGGTGTTCGGGCTGACGGTCTTCATGACGGCGTTCGTCGTCTGGTACCTCGAGCAGTCGGCGCTCTCGATCGGCGTGCTCTGCCTGTTCTGCGTGGGGTGCGCGGTGAACATCGTGGTCGCCGGGATCGCTGTGACGCGGGTGGCGTCACGCACGGGCGCACTCGGTGGTGGCGGGTTCGGGCGTGGGGTGGCGGCCATGGTGGGATCGGGCGCCGACCTCGTCGCCTGGCTGGGGCTTGCCGCCCTGCTGGCGCTGATGATGTGGCTGGGGCTGGCGCTGTAGGGCCCGTTCCGCCTTGCGGGCCCCGCTCCCCCACCTAGAGTGGAAGGACACGGCGGACCCGGACCCTGCCCGCCGGCACCCTCTTTCAGGACTGCTCCGGACCCTGCGGCAGCCGCATCAGACGGACATGCGACGGGGAGGAAGCATGACCACGCAGCACACGCGGGCGGTCCACCCAGCCGGGACCGAGCGCCACCACGACCTCGGGGAGCTCGGGGTGCGTGAGCTCATCACCGAGCTGTCGAGGATCGAGGATGACCTGCGAGGAGTGCCCTTCATGGTGCGCCGCCACGGGATGATGGTGGTCAACCCGGAGGTCGCGCCGCTCCTGGCCCGGCAGCGCGCCGTGTCGGCGCAGCTGCGCCAGCGGCGCGTCTCGTGGAACGCCCACCCCGCCGGCCGACGCGGACCGTCGGCCTCGTGGCCAGCCCCTCCGTGGAGCTGAACCGCCCCTGAGCGGCGGTGCGTCCGGTCGGGTGCTCGTGGTCAGACCCGCTCGGGCGCACCGCCACACCCAGACAGCAGGCCCCCTCCTCGAGAGCCCTGCTCCTCGAGCAGCGCCACTCCTCGAGCAGCCCTACTCCTCCAGCCCGCGCACCACCATCACCGGGCACTCGGCGCGGTGGATCACCTTGTGGCTCACGGAGCCCAGCAGCAGACCGGCGAAACCGCCCCGGCCGCGGCTGCCCACGACGATGAGCCCGGCCTTCGCGCCAAGGGTGGTGAGCACGTCGCCCGGGTCGCCGTAGAGGATCTCGGTCTCGAGCGGCAGGTCCGGGTGTGAGCGGCTCACCTGCTCCTTGGCTGCGTCGAGGGTGCGCTGCGCCTCGTCGGTCACCGAGCGGGAGTGTCGGGTGCCGCCCTTCTCCGACTCGGCGTAGGCCCAGCCCGGTGCCGAGACGAGGTGGCCGACGCGGACCACGTGCAGGCCGGCGCCGGAGCGGGCGGCCACGTCGGCGGCCACCTCGAGCGCTCGCTGCGAGGGCAGTGAGTCGTCGACGCCGATGACGACCTTGTGGTCGGCGTCGGGGTGCACCGGGGTCTCGCCGCGCACGACGATCGCCGGGCAGCGGGCGTGGGCCGTCACGGCATACGACACCGAACCGAGCAGCCCACCGGCAACCCGTCCCCTTCCCCGCGAGCCGGTCACGACGAAGTCGGCCTTCTCCGAGGCCTCGACGAGCGCCGCGGCCGGCGTGAGGTCGACCGAGACGGCGCTGATCTCGGAGCGGTCGAGCACGGTGGCGGCCTTGTCGACGCCGTCCTGGAGGATGCCGTGCGAGACCTCGGCAAGGTCCTCGGCAAGGCGTTCGGCGCTGTATGCCGGTTCCACCGGGAACGCGGCCGGCTCACCGGAGTGAAGCACGGTCAGCGGACGTCCCTGCCGCTTCGCGGCATCCGCCGCCCACATCAGGGCCGTCTCCGAGCCCGGTGAGGCGTCGTATCCCACGACGATCCCGCGGACGTTGCCTTCCATGGTTGACCTCCTTGTCGTCGGCCGGGGGCACACGCGGGTGCCGGGCACGCGCGAGCCGGCTCCCCCATGGTGGCCGTGGGCGAACCTGCAGGTCGAGGGCCATAGGTCCCCGAGCGCCGGCCCCATGCCGGTTCACGCGCGTCGGGTCGTTGGGCCCTGTGGGACGGCGCCGCGCTGACGTGCACTGGTCGGTGAGGAGGTCTGGATGAGACAGCGGGGCACAGGCCTGGGGGACGAAGGCGGCGGCGTGGTGACAGGGCGAGCCGGCGTGTCCCTCTACTGGCTGCCGCTGGGCGCGGGCGGCCACGTGGTGCGGTGGAACGGCTTGGTCTACGAGGCGCTGGCCGCGCGATGGGGGCACCGGTCGATGCAGAACCTCTACCACTCGGCGCTCGAGGTCATGCTCGGCCGGCGGCGCTGGGTGATCGAGATGGCGCCGGTGTGGAGCCGGGAGGAGGCCGAGCGCGGCGTGGTGCAGGTCGGACCGGTGGCGCTGCCGCTGCTGGGGTCGTCGGCGCTGTTCCGGTACGAGGTGCGGTGCTGGCTGGGCGGGGTGATCCCCGATGCCGACGAGGCGGTGGCCAGCCCGGTGCTGCTGAGCTCCGACGCCGCCCGCGCCCGGCGGGTGCTGGCGTTGGTGCCCGAGGTGCCCGCGCTGACGTGGGGCCGTGACCAGCTGGGGGCGGGCGAGATGTGGAACTCGAACTCGCTCACCTCGTGGCTGCTGGCCCGCACCGGCCACGACGTGCCCGGCATCGCCCTGCCGCCGCACGGACGGGCTCCCGGATGGCGTGCCGGGCTCGTGCTCGCGGCCCGGCAGGACCGGCCCAGTGGCTCGAAGAGCCTTGTGTGACAGGAGTTTGCTATGTCCCTACGCCTTTCGTTCGAAGAGTGAAATGACTAGCCGTTCGATGACCCGAAATGACTAGTCATCAGGCACCATGGGTGGGTGACCCCCGGCAACACCCCCCTCTCCAGTACGACTGGCACGCCCCGCAGGGTCCGTGCCCACCGCGGCTTCGTCCGCCCCATGACGCTGGTGCAGCGCCAGAACCTGGCCCGCTACCTCGTCTACTTCACCCTTCCCGTCCTCAGCCTGGCTGCCATGGGGCTCGTCCTCGACGGCAGCCGCCGCGCGGTGACCTTCCTCGCGTTGCTCGCCCTCCTGCCCGGACTGCTGCTGTTCTCGCGGTCGCGGCTCGAGCCGGTGGGCCCGTGGGTGGCCCGCCGCACGCGGCGACGCGAGATCGCGCTCCTCGAGCGACTCTGGGCGTCCTCCCCGACCGCCCACTCCTGAGCCGCGCGCTCCTCCCCGTCAGCTCCCCACCCCCGAACAGCTGAGTCATGCCTGCCGCACTACGCCTATGGGACTCCACCAACTGTCGAGTCCTCCCGGTCCGGTCAGCCGATACCGCTGCCTTCTGCATCGGGCGTTCCATGGGAGGACGCCCGAGAACGAGCGGCGTGTCGGAGGAACACTGCCTGCGATCCCGTTGCTGTACTCGTCAGAGACAGCACACGCCATCACGAAGGGATGGCCATGATCCAACCGCATGAGGAACGCGTGGACATGGTGGCGGCCTGTACCGTCGCCGCCGCCCACCGCCGCGACCACCAGCACGACCACTTCACGCAGGAGTGCCACCCGCACTCCGTCGAGGTGGTCCACCTCGGGCACCGGGCCGTCGCCGTCTGCCACGACTGCCACGCCGACTCCGGCTTCCTGCTCGACCGAGACGCCGAGGCGCTGGCCGAGCAGCACGTCGAGCAGACCCGCGGCCACGCCAGCCCACCGCTCGTCGCCGTCGCCTGACCGAGTCGCCTCGAGGCGGCCGCCGCCCGGGTTGTCGCCTGACCGCGCCGTGGCCTGAACACGTGGCCTGACGAGGTCGCCGGCTGCCACACTGGTGGTGCGCCGCGCGGCACGGTGGCCGCGCACGACGATGGGGGGCGTCATGCCGACGTTGTGGATCGTGATCGCGGTGGTCGTGGCGGTGCTGCTCGTCGTCGGCTGGCTCTACGACCGGAAGTTCGGCTTCCAGGGCGACCGCATGCCGTCGGCCGAACGTCGCGCCGCGGCCGAGGCCCACGCGTGGAACACCCAGCACGGCATCGGCGGGGGCGACGGTTCCTCCTAGCTCGTATGCCGTCCGGCCACCCCGCCGGAGAGGCGTCGCCACACCCACCCTGCGGGGATCGTGCGACCTTCGAGCACGTAGGTGGCGGTCGGCAGGTCGACCATCGTGTCGGTGAGCTGGTGCCGGGCGCCGGCGCGGCCTGCCATGAGCAGTTGGTCGCCGGGCTGCAGCACCTCGTCGTCATCGGGCGTCATGATGCGGTGACCGTCGCGCAGCCGGGTGAGGGCCACCGCGTCGAGCGGCCGGTCACGGTCGGTGGGGCTGCGCAGCAGGTCGCCGACGTGCACCTCGCCGTGCTCGAGCCAGGGCATCAGGGCCGGGGCGTCCTCTGGGGTCAGGGAGATGCCCCACAGGTAGGGGGTGCCGGTTCCACAGCGCTCGACCAGGCGTTCCACGGTGCGCGCCGCCCACTCCTCGCCCTGGTGCGGCACCTGCGGCAGGAACCGCATGAGCACCGGGCTGGTGATCCGGGCGAGCACCTCATGGCTGATCACCTCGGCCGGCGCCATCCCGAAGTCGACGCCCTCCGCGGCATACAGCGACGCGTTGGCGACGTTGTTGTGCATCGCGACCAGGTAGGCGTCCTCGTTCACGCGGTGCGCGTGCTCGAGGAGCCAGAGGTTGGTGGTGTCGCTGTCGGTGGCGGCGACCACGGCGGCCGCGGTCTCGAGGTGCGCGGCGTCGACCGCGTCGGTCTCGACGTCGTCGCAGCGGTCCGCCTCGCCGGACGTCCCCTCCACCACGGTGACGTCGATGCCCTCGGCGCGCAGGTCGGCGGTGAGCTCGCGGCCGCGGCGGCCGTTGCCGCACACGACCCAGCGCCCGTGCGGCACGGGCCCCTGCCGGGCGGGCAGTGCGGTGCCCGGCGCGCTGGTGAGCCAGATCATCAGCTGGTATGCCGCGGGCGAGCGGAGCAGGATCCGCAGGTGGTCGCCGAACCGGTCGATGGGGTTGATGACCTGCTCGGGGTGGAAGGCGCGCATCCGCTCGCCGACGGTGCGGGAGTCGGCGCGGGCGATCACCGGCAGGTCGGGGCGGATCAGGGCGGTGGTCATGGTGACGTCGAGGTTGGTGTCGTCGTCACCGGTGAGCGCGACGACGCCCTCGCAGTGCATGTGCCCGAGGCCGGCGAGGACCAGCTCGCCGGTCTCGCGGGCGTCGCCGTGCAGCACCGGGGTCTCGAGCCGGTAGGTGTCGAGGTCGATCTCGGCGATGCGGTCGTCGTCGTGGTCGACCACGACGAAGCGCCGCCCCATGTCGTCGAGCGAGCGGGCCAGCATCTGGGCGGCGTGCCCGTAGCCGACGAGGAGCAGGAACGGCGCGCCGATGCGGTGCACCTTGCGGGCGAACCGGCGTCGGGTCAGCGCCCGACGAAAAGCCTTGTCCTGCAGGAGTGAGAGCAGCGTGCCGATCGCGTAGGCCCAGCCGATGACCGACAGGAAGATCGCGAAGGTGACCCACATCCGCTGCAGTGGCGTGAACGGGTAGGGGATCTCCCCGAAGCCGATCGTCGTCGCGGTGTAGGTCATGAAGTAGAAGGACTCGAACAGCGACAGGTGCGCCGGGGTGCCGCTGGCGTCCTTGCCGGGCACCAGCGAGAGGCCCAACACGCTCACCGCGAAGATGACGATGATGGTGATGAGCGGCACCCGCATCCGGCGCAGCACGAGCAGGATGCCGGCGGAGGCGAGCTCGGCCTGCACGCTGGGCAGCCTGGGGATCTGTGTCTTCCTCTGGGGGCGTTCGGTGTCGCGGCGCGGCTCGGGCTGGCCGAAGATCCGGGTCCAGAACATCAGCAGGCTCGCCACGGGTCCGCCCATGTCAGCGACGCTGGTACGACACCGTCTCGGAGACGAGCAGCGTCACCGAGACCAGGTTGGCCAGCAGCGCGCCGCCGGAGAGGGAGACGACACTGGAGGTGCTTTCCGCCGTCAGGGTGCTCGTGGAGGTGACGGCGGTCCAGACCACCGCGGCTGCGATGAGCTGGAGGCTGGCGACCAGGCTGGTCGCGAGCTGCACGGCCCCGATCTGGGTGCGGTCGCCGAACTTCAGCACCACCGCGATCAGGTTGACCACGACGGCGGCGAACAGCTCGTAGACGTTGTGGACCCGCGGGTCACCGAGGTCGCCGATGAAGAAGCCGAAGTTCAAGGTGGCGGCGAGCAGGACGAAGAAGCCGAAGACGACCTTCTCCAGGTTCACGCCTACCTCCCCTCAGTCGGTTTCCGCATCGTATGCCGTGCGACGTGCACCGCACGCCGAACCGGCGGACGTGAGGTGGAGGGGCTGCGCCCGTGCCCTCCCGGCAGGCACCAGTCGCGGCAGTTGAGCTGCGGCCGCTCCACCCGCGGGTGGAGACGATCGATGGGCGCAGATCCACCCGCGCATCGATGTCGCGGAGCTGCGTCGCTTCTAGCGTCTTCTCAGACCCGCAAGCGGCCGCTCCGAGTCCGCGACACCACCACTCACCTGCCGGAGACCGTCATGTCCCTGTTGACCTCGTCCCACCCCCGCCGAGTCGCCGTGGCGCTCGGCGCTGCCAACATCACCGCCACTGTCATCGGCGCGCTGGGCGTCGCCGCACTCTTCCCAGAGGCGTCCGAGTGGACGTCCCGCCTGGCGGTCGTGCTGGCCCTGGCCGTGGCGGTCACGGCCCTGCTCGTGACGACGCGCGGGTGGGATGTGGCCGGCTTCCGCGGGCGGGTGAGGAACCCCCGGCTGCTGGTGCTGCCGGCTGCGGTCGCGCTCGCGCCCCTGCTCGGTGGGGTGGACCTGCCCGGCGCCCGGACGCTCGCCGTGTTCGTGCTCGGGTACGCCGTCACCGGGTTCTTCGAGGAGGCGCTCTTCCGCGGGCTCATCCTCGGCCTGCTGCGCCCGAGCGGGGTGTGGCCGGCCGTCCTGATCTCCTCGGCCCTGTTCGCCGCTGCACACCTGCCCAACATGCTCTTCGGGCAGGCGCCGGCGATCACCATCGCCCAAGCCGTCGGCACGTTCTGCTTCGGTGTCGGTTATGCCGCCGTGCGGCTGCGCACCGGCTCCGTCTGGCCGCTGATGGTGCTGCACTTCCTCACCGACCTGCTGCTGCGCATCGACGCGCTGCCCGGCTGGGCGCACTGGGCCGTGATGGTCGGCGGCGACACCCTGCTCCTGCTCTACGGCCTCGTCCTGCTCCGCCATGCCAGCCTTCGGCGTGTTGACTCTTCTCCCAAGAACGCAGCCCATACTGATCGCGCACGGATCGCCGCCAACTGAAAGGACCCTCGTGGCCTCTGACGTGAGGGACGGTAGACGAGCGCCTACCGCAACGGCCGCCCTGGCATCGGCAGCCGGTGTCGGACTCGTCGCGGCCGTCGTCTGCACGGTGACCGTCAGCTGGCGCTTCGGGTTCCTGCTGGGGTGGATGGCTGCAGCCCTCACGTTCCTCGTGCGGTTGTGGATCGCCCTGTGGCCCATGAACGCTGACGAGACCCAGCAGCACGCGGCACGCGAGGATCCCCGCAAGCCGGTGGCTGATGTCGTGATGGTCGCCGCAGCGCTGGTCAGCCTCGCGGCGGTCGGCCTGATGTTGACCGGGTCCACCGGAGGACGTGACCTGCAGGCCGCCCTCAGCGTCTGCAGCGTGGCCCTCGCCTGGGGTGTGGTGCACACGGTCTTCATGACGCGGTACGCCGAGCTCTACTACGACGAGGAGCCGGGTGGTGTCGACTTCGGCGACGACCGGCCTCCCGTCTTCAGCGACTTCGCCTACCTCGCGTTCACCGTCGGCATGACGTTCCAGGTCTCCGACACCCAGGTCACCGGGCCCCTGCTGCGGAAGGCCGTGCTGCGGCAGGCTCTGCTGTCGTACGTGTTCGGCGCGGTGATCATCGCGACCCTGATCAACCTCATCGCGGGCCTCGGCAAATGACCGCGGCAGTCCCGGCCCGATGACGTCTGGGGATGCGTGGGCCCGGGCCTCAGGCAGCATGGGAGATGTGTTCCGCTTCGTTCCACAAGCGCGCCCGCGTCCGGGCCGCGGCCTCCGCCTCGTACGGGGGCCGGCAGCGCTGGCCGCACGCGTGACGCTGGCCGCCGCCACGGTGGCCGCCACGGTGGCCGCCTGTGCCTCGCCGCAGGGCTCCGCTCCGACCCCCTCGACGTCGCACGCTGCCGGCCCGACGGAGACCGTCGCTTCCGCCGCTCCCCCCGCTCCCGAGACGGCAGCGACCGTGTCGGCCTCGTCCGTGCGGCCGACCAAGGTCCTGGTCGTCATGGAGGAGAACCGCAGCTACGCGAACACGGCCCGCAACATGCCGTACCTCGTGGGCCTCGGCTCGAAGTACGGGCAGGCGACCGCGATGCGTGGCGTGACCCACCCCTCGCTTCCCAACTACCTCGCGATCGCTGGCGGTTCCACGTTCGGCATCACCGACGACCGGGCTCCCTCAAGCCACCCCCTGATCAGCAGCTCGGTGTTCGGGCAGGCCCGTGCCGCCGGCCGACAGGCCCGCGTGTATGCCGAGGGCATGACGACTGCGTGCCAGCGCTTCAACACCGGGCGGTATGCCGTGCGGCACAACCCGTGGACCTACTTCACCAGCTCGGCTGAGCACACCGGGTGCCGGGCCAACGACGTCCCCGCGGGCACCACGACCTCAGGCGCGCTGCACAACGACATCGTCGCCGGACGCCTCCCCACCGTGGGGATGCTCGTGCCCGACGTCTGCCATGACGGGCACGACTGCTCGGCGGCCACCGCCGACGCGTGGCTGAAGCGGTGGATGCCAACCATCATGGCCGGCCCCGACTACCGCGCCGGCAGGCTCGCCGTCGTCATCACCTTCGACGAGGACGACAAGCGGTCCGGCAACCTGGTCTACACCGCCGTCGTGCACCCCTCGCTGCACGGCAAGACCGTCACCAAGGCTCTCAACCACTACTCGCTCTCGGCATCGCTGTCGCGCCTCTCCGGGCGGACGCCGCTGCGGAAGGCGGCAACCGCCCCGCCGTTCCTGACCGCGTTCGGCCTGGCACGCTGACGACGGCGACCGCGTAGTCAGGTTCACAGCGGGGTACAGCCCGAACGACGGGTGCGTGCGCCATCCGATCGGAGAGAGGAATGCCGTGGGAACCGTCAAGCGGCTCGACCGCCTGCAGCGACGTCATCCCGCGGCGGGCCTCCCGATCGCGGTGGTGTACAAGTTCGCCGACGACCAGGGCAGCTACCTCTCCGCCCTCCTGGCCTACTACGGGCTGGTCTCCCTCTTTCCTCTACTGCTCCTGCTCTCCTCGCTCCTGGGCTTCGCGCTGGAGGGCAACGCTGGGCTTCAACACACGATCATGGCCTCCACGCTCAGCCAGTTCCCCGTCATCGGGCAGCAACTGCGCACCTCGGGCCTCAAGGGCAGTGGCGTCGGGGTGGTGATCGGAGTGCTCGGGTCGCTCTACGGCGGGCTCGGGATAGCGCAGGCCTTCCAGAACATGCTGAACACGACCTGGGGTGTCCCGCGTAATGAGCGCCCCAACCCGGTGCGGGTGCGGTTGCGCAGCCTGGCCCTCCTCGCGACGGCAGGCCTCGCCATCATCGCCACCACAGTGCTGTCGGCACTGGCCGGCAGCGCCGCGGCATACGGTGCCGAGCTCGGCGCCGGCCTGCGGGTGCTCAACTCCCTTGCGGCGATCGCGGTCAATGCCGCCGTCTTCGTCCTCGCGTTCCATCTCGGCACGGCTCGCCGGCTCAGGTGGCGCGACTCCGTGCCGGGCGGGTTGCTCGCCGCGCTGGCGTGGCAGGTGCTGCAGTTCTCCGGCACCGCCGTGGTGGGCCACACCCTGAAGAACTCCACCGCCGTCAACGGCGTCTTCGGCCTCGTGCTCGGACTGGTGGCGTTCCTCTACCTCGCTGCGGTCGCCACGACGCTCAGCGTCGAGGTCAACGTCGTCCTCGCGAAGCGACTGTGGCCCCGCGCGCTCCTCACCCCGTTCACCGATGACGTCGACCTCACCCGGGGTGACCGCAGGACCTACACGGATGCCGCCAAGGCGCAGCGGGCCAAGGGTTTCGAGACGGTGGACGTCAGTTTCGACCGACAGGGAGAAGCCGGGTCTCCGGAACCGGACCGCGACGACCGCGGCTAAGGGGTCGCCTGAGAGGGAGCCGGTGCCTGCGGTGCGGCCGGTCCGGTCGACTGCACGGTCGGGCCCTGGTCACTCGGCGTGCCGGTGGGAGGCGCGGACTGGGACGGCGTGCCGGTCGGCTGCGGCGCACTGGTGGGCGAGTCGGTCGCGGTGTGTGTGGGAGATGCGCCCTGTGTCGATGTCCTGGTGGCTGGCGTGGTGGCCGGCTGGTCGGTCGAGGGCTTCTCGGGCTTCTTCTCCGACGGGGCGCTGGAGCCACCGAACGCCTTGGAGAGAGAGGTCCCTGTCGCAGCGCTGTTCGATACCGGGTGGCCCAGCAGCGCCTCGACGGCCGTGATTCCGCCCAGCGCGAGCCCTGCGGCGGCAGCCACTCCAGCTGCGACCCCGACCCAGCGGGCGACGGGGCCAATCCGACGCGTCCGGTCGGCGACGGGTTGGGGCTCAGCAGCGTCGTCGATCACGACACCCGTGTCTGGACCCTGCACCACGTGGGCGCGGGCGTCGGCATGACGGGTCACGATGACCGGGCGGACCTCGCGGATCCGGGTGCTGGCTCGGCGCAGGGAGTGCGCGTAGACGGCTGAGGCGATGGTGGCCACGAGGGAGCCGACGACAGCACCGATGATGGTTCCGGCCACGCCGAGGAACGACGCGGCGAGGGCGGAGGTGGCTGCGGCCAGGGCGCTACCGGCAACCTGGGCCGGGCTCAGCCCAAGGGCGTTGACCTTGGGCTCCGGCGCGTCAGTGATCGAGGTCGGTGAAGAACTGGAGGTCTGTGAGGAGCTGGACGTAGCGGGTTCAGGCATGGTGAGGCTTTGGGACTTCCGTCAGGTGTCGAAGACATCCGCCGTCTTTGCCGGACCGAGCAGCAAGTCTAGGCCTCGAGTCTGAGTGTTCCCTCAAGGCCGCCCCGTAGGGGTTCCCGCCACGGTGCGGGAGCGGCGGAGGTATCGACTACCCTGTCCGATGCAGGGCTGGCCCAGGTTCCCTCGAGGGTTGCATTGAGGGTTTCGACCACGTCCCGCCCTCGTAGCTCAGGGGATAGAGCACCGCTCTCCTAAAGCGGGTGTCGCAGGTTCGAATCCTGCCGGGGGCACCACACGTTTGCGCAGGTCAAGGGGCATTTTCGACCGTTCCGATGCCCTCGACGGAGGGCAACCGGCCGTCGTTGTGGCACATCTGTGGCACAAGAGAATCGAGCCGAGAGCCGACCTGGTCCAGGTCATCAGCGAAAAGGCCCGCGTAGATGTCCAATGTCATCGCGGCCGAAGCATGGCCCAGCATGCGCTGCACGGCCTTCACGTTTGCGCCGACCGAGATCGCGAGCGACGCCGCGGTGTGCCGCAGGTCGTGCGGGGTGAACCCGACCAGCCCCGCATCGGCA
Source organism: Pedococcus cremeus (assembly GCF_900111375.1). Lineage (GTDB taxonomy): Bacteria > Actinomycetota > Actinomycetes > Actinomycetales > Dermatophilaceae > Pedococcus_A > Pedococcus_A cremeus. Next base: position 160,328 of record NZ_FOHB01000008.1, on the reverse strand, counting down.
CATGCCCGATCGAAGACACGGCGACGCCAGTTGTTGAGCCGGATGGCGCCGCCTGTCTGCGACGGGAATATGAGGTCCTCACCCGACTTGCCTTCACATGCAGTGACCAAGTGAGGGAGGAGCGACCTGGGAACCGGGACATGCCGCCGCGCATGTGACTTTGGTGTCGACCACACCAACTGCGAGCCCACTACGGTCACCGCCTCTGCGACGTAGAGGCGACTGCGATCGACCTCGAGCCGGGAGACTTTCAGAGCTGCGAACTCCCCAAACCGCAGACCTGTGAGGGCCAGTGTCAGGATCGCTAGCCGGTGAGCGCCCGCAGCATCCGCCAAATTTCCGACCTGGTCAGCAGTCATGAAGTGCGGTTCCCGGGTTACCTGACGGGGCAAACGCACGCCCTTGGCTGGGTTGAGCCCCAAGCAGCCGTCAGCCACGGCTGCGTCGAGGATCTGCGACGCCACGAGGTAGGCCTTGCGAATGGTTCCGGCCGAGAGCCCACGACGATGGAGTTCGCCGATCCACGCGGCCACATCCGTCCGAGTGATGCTGGCTAACGGCCAGTTTCCCCACTTCACCAGCACATAGGTCCTGGCGACCTCCCCGTATCGCTGCGCCGTGGTCGCCTTGAGATGCCCCAGGCCCGAGAGCCAGCGCTCGGCGTAGAAGCTGAAGAGCAGCTTCCCCGCTGACGGGTCGATGTACCGACCCCTTTGCATCTCTGCCTGAAGCTCGATGAGAAACCGCTCCGCGTCGACCCGGCGGGAGAAGGACTTCTTGCGTTGCTTCCCCGAGGGGTCCCGCCACCTCGCCAGCCAGCGGCCATCACGGGTGTCGCGTGCGACCTTCGCCATCTCAAGCCACCTTGCTCGCTACCCATGCCCGCACCTGCGCCGGGTCGAAGCGCAGATGCTTGCCCAGGCGAACGCCCGGCGGCCCTTCACTGCGATGCCGCCACTGATACAGCGTCTGGACGGGCACGCCCAGGAAGGCCGACACGTCATCGATGGTCCACAGCCGGTCACATGTGGACAGCGGCTGCGGCTCCTCTGTGTGCTTCTGAACCCTCATGGTCTGTCCCCTTCACCTTTGCCGAATGACTGTCCACAGGCCAGTTGAGGTGGCGATTCCCGCTGCACAGCAATGGTTTTCGCCTGCTCGTACTGTGCCTTCCAGGCCCGGTGTTCGCGGACGGAGGCGAGGATCACAGCCGGGTAGTCGCGCTGGTCGACCGGCACGTCCTCCCACACGAAGCGGGGCAGCCCGTCGTCGTCGAGGACGTCGGCGGCGCACCGGTCCGCCTCGGGGGCGTCGATGCCGGCGGCTTCGAGGGCTTGCCGGACGACGGCGGCCCGGTCGGCGCGGTGCTCGGTGAGGGTCTTGCCGGACCACTGGCGGGAGACCAGGACCCGGCGGCCGCCGATGCCCAGATTCTCCCGGTCGTGGTGTGGGGCCGGACACATCCCGGGTGTCAGGCCGGGGCCGGCGGCGTCGGGTTGGATGCCGTAGCGGAGCCAGTTCGCGCATTCCGGTGTGCAGGGCAGCCACAGCACCTGTTCGTGGAGGCGACCGATGTGCGCCTCGTACGCGGTGTGCTGGTCTTCGGTGAGGCCGGAGGTGGCCGGGTCGGCGTAGGTGTCGGCGACGGACTTGGTCAGGTACTTGCACAGGTACCCCACCGCCCGCTCGGAGTCCTTGGACCCGCCGATCAGTCCCTTGACGTCCGTCTGCTGCCCGAACCGCACCACGTGGGCGGGCCTGGCGTCCGGGTCGTCGTCGAGCTCGTCGAGAGCATCGCGGAACGTGGTCAACGGGTGGCCGGTCTCGGGGTCGCAGTACCCGCCGGCCTCCCGGTCCCACACCGGCAGCCGGTCGCCCTGGTATCGGATCTCGTCGAAGGCGGGCCACCACAGCTGGAAGTAGGTGGCCTTGGTGACCTGCCGGATCGTCTTCCGCGGGATGGCACCGCGGATGGCGGCGTGCAGGTGCGGGGCGAGGCGGCGCTGGGCCTCGACGGCGGAGAAGTACTGGACCTTGAACCCGGCGCAGCGGCGCAGGTTCTGCCAGAGCCGGTCGACCAGCTTGGGGAAGTGCAGCGCGTCCAGGGCGGCGCGGCGGTAGTCGTACCGGGCCGGGTCGGCGGGGATGCCAGTGCCGGGGATGACCTTGCCGTAGGACGGCAGGGTCCAGGTGATGAACATCGACGGTCGGTAGCAGGTGCCGTCCGGGGCGGTGAACGCCTGCCCGGTGGTGCGGTCCTCCATCGGGACCCGGGGAAGGCCCGGCGCGTCTTGCCGTCTGCGAGTTGACCGAACGCGCCGCTCACACTGAGATTGCTCGACCTCCCCCGGGCCCTCCTCGACCTCATGCCCGCCTGGTTCCTCGCCGAAACCCCGCTCGGGCAGGGGCGGGTCCTCGGTCAGGTGCCAGCCCTCCCGGCACTGCTGCATCCGCACCCGGCGGGCCTTGGTCGCACACGGCGGGCACACTGACTCCCTCGTGGAGCCGCACCGAATCGGCACCGTCCGCACATCGCCGGTAGCCCGGTCGGTGACCTTCCGCAGCAGCGGTCGCACACACACGCCTTCGTTGGCGGCGAGCGTGTAGGCGAGGTCGACGTCGACCGGAGCGCCATCCGGGGCGAGCATCAGGTCACACCCCGATCCGTCGCGGACTTCTCGACCCCTGCCGTGGGGGTCGAGGTGGTCCGAGCTTTGCGGGGCTTGCGTGGCTTGCGCTGTGGCGCAGCCGACGCCGGCGGGCGCTGATCCTCTGACCGGGCCGGCGCCGGCGTCTCCGGTGCAGTGGGCGGCTCGGCCCGCGGTGGGGCTGGAGCATCGAACGGCCCAGCGGGGACCGGGGCCGGTCGTGGCGCGGTTAGGGCTGGCCACGCCGTTACTCGGCTCGCGAGGGCCGCAATGTCATCGTCAGCGAGGTAGCTAGCGCGCACGCGGCGAACGGCGCGGGTGCCCTCGACCCTCACGAAGGCGACACCGGGCGTGGTCTCGCAGATGTGGTCGGCGGTGGCGCCGACGTCGCGGGCCCCTTCACCAAGGACCATGTCGACCTGGATCGGGTTGTCCAGGCGCATCGCGACCCGAGTGGGAAAAAGGTCACGCCAACCGACGACGTCCTTGCCGGGATCCTGTACCGCCGCCAACACGGTGATGCCGACCGCCCGGCCCTTGGTCAGCAGCAGCCCCAGCGCCTGCTCGATCCGGCGCACCACCGACCGCTCGGCGAACGCGGTCAGGGTCGCGAGCTCGTCGATCACCGCGAGGACGTGCGGGGAGTCGGGTGAGGGTTGGTGCTTGCGGATGCCCTGAGTGGCCAGCCGCTTGGCGCGGGCGTCCATGACGGCGACGAGGTCCTCGAGGAGGTCGCACATCGTCTCAGGAGTGCCGTCCTCGAACCGGGAGAACAGCCGGGCGCCGGGGCGCAGCTCCATGCCGCCCTTGGGATCGATGGCCCACACCTGCACCCAACCGTCGTTGATGGCCGGAGACAGCCCATTCAGCAGCGACCAGAGGATGGAGCCCTTGCCCGCACCAGTTGCTCCGGCGATCAGGACGTGGGTCTGCCACAGGGAGAAACACCAGGGGCTGCCGTCCTCGTGTCGCCCGATGGGTATCCCGGCGAGGTTGACCCGGTCGGCCGCCTGGACCGGCAGCGGGCGGATCGTGGTGGCGAGGACGTCCTTGCGGTGCAGCTCGATCACCACGCCACCCGGGCCGGAGGGGGCGATGCGGGCCTCCCGGGCGCGGAAAGCGTGAGCGATAGCGTCCGTCTTCGCGGCGACGTCGTCCGGCGTCAGCCCGGCGGGCAGGCCGATGCCCAGGCGCTCGACGCCGGCCGGAGTGACCTTCACCCACGCCAACCCGGCCACCTCCCCAGCACGGCGACGGCGCGGCCCGTGGTCGTGCACCACCAGTCCGACCCGGGGAGCGATACGCCGCCAGGCCACCTCGTAGGCGACCGTCTTCCACGCCGCCGACAGCTGCGGCCGCACCCACCGCCCGAACGTCCCAGGCCCAAGCAGCCGCCACGCGATGAGCGTGACCACGAGGGCCAAGGTCGTCCAGAGGGCGACGGGCCGCCCATAGGTGACGCCGACCGCGACAAGCACGGCAGCCGGGACGGCGAGGAGGGGGACGCGGACCGCGAACACCACCAGGGCGACCACGGTCCGCACCACCCACCACACCAAGCGCAGCACACCCTCGATGAGCACCGGCACGATGTCATCGGAGTCGAACAGCGCACCCCTGCTCTGCCCGCCCATGACTCAGGCGCTCCGCCGGACCGCGACTGCCGCGTCATGGACCCGGGCCTCAGCCGCCCCCAGGGCGGAGGTGGCCCGCCACAACGAGCGGGAGACCTCCGCATCCGGAACGTCACCGAGGCGACGCTGCGCCGCGACGAGCTCCCCGCGCAGGTCCTCCAACCGGCGCAGCTCCCCGGTCAGCGCACCGGGCAGGTCGGCCGGGTCGACACCAAGCGAGTCACCCCACGCGAGGGCCTCCTGGAGCCGCATGACTTAGGCCGCCTTCCCGGCGGCGGGTGTCGAGGCGGTGGCGGACTTGGCGTCCGCGACTCGGTCCGCCGACCACGACTCCACCAGCCCACCGGCCTGGTTGACCCGCACCTCCGCGCGCAGGTCGACGAACTCGACCCGGGCGTACTCCTCCAGCACCGGACGCTGCGGCATCCCGACGATGACCCGGCCTGTCACGCTGGACTCCCGGCCCCAAGAGGTCTGCTTGTAGATCACCTCCACCGACCACAGCGGCATGCCGGTGTCCTCGTCCCGCGCCTGGATCTCCGACGGACGACGCTTGCCGTCCCGCTCCTCCCACTCCTTGACCTCGTCGACGATGCCGGTCGCCCGCATCGCCTGACGCTTGCTGTCCACCGCGTACGACGTCATGTCTGCCTCCTAACAAGAAGCCTGGATGGCTTCGACAGACCAAGACTTGACCGACCAATAGGGACGCTTTAACCCCCCGAATGGGACAAATAGGGACGTTTCTCTCTAGGCTCGGACCATGCCAAACGCCCGACTCAGGAACGCAATGACCGCCGCGGAGATCACTTCTCGGGGACTCGCTGAAGCTGTCGGCGTTGACGCCAAAAGCGTCGAACGGTGGATTACCAAGGATCGCCAGCCGCATCCCGCTACGCGGATCAAGGTGGCAAAGCTTCTCGGCTTCGAAGAGACCTACTTCTGGCCAGCCCTTCTCGGCGGTGAGGGAGCTTCCGGAGCCACTCGGGCAGAACTGGTGCAGTTCTGGGCTCGGCGAAACGACGTCCCCCCGGATGTGTGGCGCAGCTTGATCGAGCAGACCCGCGATCGGATGGAAATCCTTGTCTACTCCGGCGGCTTCTTGGTCGAGTCGTTCAACCTCGTCGACGTCATCCGGGCGAAGAGCGCAGAAGGAGTCACCGTCCGCCTGCTGCTCGGAGACCCAGCATCCGAAGCCGTTCGCAACCGTGGGAAAGAAGAGGGCCTACCGACCCTCCCCCAGCGCTGTCAATCAACGCTTGAGTACCTGCAGGAAGCCGTCGCCCTGCCACAGGTCTCGATCCGCGTTCACAGCACCCCTCTCTATGCCAGCCAGTTCCGGTTTGACAGTTCGATGCTGGTCAATACCCACACGTACGGCTCCTGGGCAGCCCGTTCTCCCGTTCACCACCTCCAACGCGTCCCGAGCGGCCAACTGTTCACCTACTACTCGGACACCTTCGACCGCGTCTGGGCGACAGCCAAACCCGTAGGCTGATCCGCGTGGCTCGGCGAATCGATTACTACGACGACCCAGACGCACCCAAGGCGAACAGCATCCGGCCCAGTGCGGGCGCCTTCGTGCAGCGGGAGGGCAAGATCCTGCTGATCCAGCGCTCCGATAATGGCAACTGGTCCATGCCAGGCGGGGCACAGGACCCAGGCGAATCGCTCACGAGAACCGCCGTCCGGGAGACCCTCGAGGAGTCAGGCGTCCACGTGCGAGTCACTGGCCTGGTGGGCATCTTCACCGACCCTCGTCACGTCGTCCACTACACAAGCAACGACGAGGTGCGGCAGGAGTTCACAGTCATCTATCGGGCCGACTACGTAGACGGTGACGCCACTGAGAGCGACGAAAGCACCCACGTGGGCTGGTTCACCGCTGACGAGATTGTTGAGCTCAGGATGGACCCGAGCCAGCGGAAGCGCCTGGAGTGGGCGGTCAGCCGGGAAGAGCCCTACATCGACCCGGAGGGCGACTGACCCGCAGCCAACAGTTCCGCTCTGGCGCGTGCGATGAACTCGGTCACGGGATCTCCCTCCCCATAGCGTGACTCGATCTCAGCCAGACGCTCCTCGACGGTGACGGTCTCTCCGGTTGGCCCTGTCGTCATGTCCGCCCAGGTGATCAAGCGATGGAGCTCCGGCCTAGCCTCCGAAATCGAATATGGCTCGTAGACCGATTCGGGCAGGCCCCTCACTGCCGCTTCGATGTGACTGCAGGAGTGATGTGCGACGAGGTGGCACACCAAGTCCCGGAACCCATGTCGCCGAAGGAAGGCAGCACCGTCGATCGCATGCATCCCGGTGTTCGGGTGGGCGTAGCCAATGTCATGCAGCAGTGCAGCTGAGATGACATCCGCGCGAAGTGCAGGATCGATCCACTGAACCGCCCTGCTGGCGACCTTGCGCCCAACCTCGACGGAATGACGCTGGCGCGTCGGAGTCAGGCCCGCCATCAGGTCCGCGTAGACCGTCAGAGTTGCATCGCCCACATAGGGACGGTACCTCGGACCGGGGACACGTCAGTGGCTGCGAAGTGAGCCGGCCTTAAGTGAGAGCGCGTGCAGCCACCTCACAAGGATCACCAACCGGCGGGGGGCGCCCTTCTTCGTGTCACGAGGCGGTCGCACGTCTAGGAGGCGTCACAAGTGCGTTGGAGGAGCCACCAAGAAGGCCAAATGGGGCAATTTCCTGCCAATCACGTGCGAACCCCGTAGGTTGACGCCAGCCTGGCCTGTGCGCCCCCGCGTGAGGGCCGACAACGGGACAGCGACATGACGGAACTCGTGAGGAAGATGCCTTGACACACATTGAGAGCTTCACCATTCATGGACTCGCGGGGAGAACCAAGCCCGTATCACATGAATTGCAGCCCGACGTGAATGTGTTTTTCGCAGGCAATGGTGCGGGAAAGACGTCGCTCCTGAAGATTCTGCACTCGGCTCTATCGAACGACTCTGAGCCCCTACATCGAGTTCCATTCGAGTCCGCAGAAGTGCACTTCGTGAGTGAAGCCCGAGGTCGCGTTGTCAGGACCTTGAGCCGAAAGGACAACAAGGAAGGTCACTGGGAGACCCTCTGGGACTCCGAGGCCGAAGAGCCTGTTGAAGTCTGGGTCTTGGACGACCCCACTTGGCAATCGAAGCCAAAGGAGTTCGCGAGGCTGAGGTTCCGTCACGGATACCTGCCGATCTCCCGCATATCCGAGGGCGGACGCGTGGGTCCTCGGCGATCGCAAGCAATGGTCCAGAAGCGCGACAATTCTGTTATCACAGAGGCGGCTTACGACAAGCAGTTCGCGGCAGGCATCGAGGACAGGTGGAGGACGTATGCCACCGAGGCACTAGTGCAGATCAGAGAGGCTCAGGAGTACGGCCTGGCGGAGGTCCTCGATGCTGTCCTTCGCGGTCCAGGCCGCTCTGGATATGTCTCGGAGGTTAGTCCTCGGGAGGCGTACGCCATGGTGCGCGAGTTCTTTGGGGCACAGGCTCGCGTGCCGTTCAAGGTGGGGAGTTCAGCAAGCTTTATCAGGCGGTACGAAGACGATCAGTTGCTTCGCGAGATCGTCGCTCGAATTGAGCAGGTGCAAGAGCGGATCAACAAAGCCCAAGAACCTCAGCGTCGGCTCGAGGCTCTGGTCAAGGAACTGTTCGCCGCTAATAAAGAGATCCACTTCAAGCCTGATGGAATCACGGTAGAGGTCTCGAAGGCCAAGGTTCCGCTCGAATCTTTGTCCAGCGGGGAACGTCAACTGCTCCTGCTGATGCTGGAGTGCCTTCGAGCGACCAACAACGTCGTGATCATCGACGAGCCAGAGCTGTCGATGCACATCGATTGGCAACACCGCCTAGTGAGCACTCTGCAAACGGTTAACACAGAGATGCAACTGGTGATGGCTACTCACTCACCGGAGGTCATGGCGGAAATCCCGGACAAGAGCGTGCATGAACTATGAGCCGTCCTGCATACAGCTACGCCGGGTTTCGTCGTCGGCTGCAGATTAGTAGGGCCCGACTCCACGTCATGTTCGAGGGGCGCGCCCACGACCCCTACTTTTATGGGGGGATCTTAGAGGCGTCCACGACCCTCCGCAGTGACGAGGTGCAGCTGATACCAATCGAGGTCGTATCAGGAACCGGCGGAAAAGCCGCACTGCTTTCCCTGTTCGACTGGAGTCGAAAAAAGGGCGTTCTTCGCACACAGAAGCGTTCAGGCGAGTCAGTTCTCGTCTTTATGTTGGATCGAGATAGTGATTTCATGACCGGCGGCACGCGCCGTTCGCCCCACGTGGTCTATACGAAGAGATACGACGTTGAGGCCGAGATCTTCGCTAACGCGGATGCGGAAAAGGCATTGGGGTCGCACCTCAGCCTTACGCCGCAGGAGGCCAACGCCCTAGTTACACATCTCGGCGACTGGCGCGGCGATCTAGCGAACCTGTGGCGAACGTGGATTCTGCTTTGCTGCATCGCGCGAGTAACACGAGCCCAGTGCGACGTGACATTCGCCCGCGCATCCGCCGTTAATGACCCCCGATATTCGCCGGAAGATGCCCACCTCGTTCGCGCTAAGGAGTCATCCCTACGGCGGGTCACTGGACTGAAACACGTTGACTACGCGGACCTTAGATCCCGCATGGATCGGCGGCTGACGCGCCTTTACGAACGAGGCGAGGCTGATCAAGTCTTGAAGGGCAAATGGCTTCCTGGCTACTTGGATGAAGCTGTGAAGGGTGGCTTGCCGGGCCGCCACGTCAAGAACAAGGGAAAACTGGGCTCTTCCATCACCGAGAGTTTCGCAGCAGCGCTGAGCTTCAACGGTGCCTGGGTGCGGCATTACCTCGACCCCTTGGAAGCGCTGTGAGCAAGATGCACTTCAGACCCACGGTCGGTGCCATGCGAGGCGGGGCCATCCATCGGACCCGCGCAGACCTCGCAGCTGCCCCCAGCCGGCCACAACCGGAATGGCTTTTCTCAAGCTGACCGACGCCACCACCAAGTTGCCGAGTACACCTCTTAGGAATCAAGGCGGCGCTTCGCGCCGCGAGGGCCGGGGCCCCGCGATGGGGCCCCGCGCTCCGGGCGCTTCGCGCCCTACGCGCACCCCATCGCACCCCGTCCCTTGAACGCTTCCTGCTGCGAATCTGCGGCAGGATGCCCGGCATGCAGTTCCTCGCCGGCACTCTCTTCGGGATCGGCCTGTGCCTCCTGTGGTCCTGGGCATCGGCGCGTGCCCGTGGCTGAACAGAACGCCGAGACCTTGGCAACCGTCTGCACAGTGCTGGGCCTGGGGCACGCGTGGGTTCCGGTGCTTGAGCATCTAGCCGATGATCTGTCCGAGCCCCGCGCATGGCGTCGGCGCTTCGTGGCCGAGACTGAGCCGGTAACCGTTGGCGATCTGCGAGTCGTAGCTCTGCGCATGCGTGGACTTGGACCGACCCGGATTGCTGGCCGGGTCGGTCGTCGTTCGATCCCACCGCGGCATCAGATCGACCGGATCTGCCTGGCCGTCGCTGTGCGCCTTGGAGCCGGGGAGGGCGAGGCGCAGGCGGTGGCAGGTCGGCCCGGGAGGACGGGCAGCCAGCTGGTCGAGAAGGGCCTTCCCCGGTTCACCGATGATCCGGTCTCCCAGGACGCCTTCGACCGGCTCTGGCGCCAAGGTCTGTCACGCCACGAGATCCGAGCCGCCATGGAGATCGGCCCGAAGGCCCTGAAGGCGCATGCAGAAATGGCCCCACGTCGCTGGACCGGCAAGGACATTCAAGCCTTCTTTGGCTGGTCCCCGGCGAACCACGGCCTACGACTGTCCCGTGGTCACTTTCCTCCGCCCGACGGGCGCGACGGCAGCAGGGACTGGTGGTGGCCGGCCACCATCACCGAATGGGCTGCCACCCAGCCGTTTGTCCGGTGCCCGCACTGCAACGCTTCCGTCGCGCGGCTGAAGCAGCACCTCACCAAACACGCACGGGACGGCGAACACCTCCCGTAGTCGGCGCGCCGGATCGCCTTCGACCCGGCGCCGGAGCATCCGCCCACCTCCGGGGAGCATCAAGGGCGCTTCGCGTCACTGCGTGATGGCCTGCGGCCACCCTTGACCCACCCACTCCGGCAGGCTCCCCTGCTCCGCTAAGGGTCGGCGGCTCGCTGTGGTCCCGCAGGCCGAGGGCGGCGGCTAGCCAAGCAGGTCGGCGAACCCGGTCAGATCAAAGACCCGTTGAACGGCCAAGCCCGCCCCATAAAGAGCGACGCTCAAACCGTGGTCACTCCACCGCTTGTGGGCGCCCGCCAATGCGCGGGCCCCGGCAACATCGCAAAACCACAGCCGACGCAGATCGACCAGAACCCGCGGCGGCTGGAGTAACAGCACTTGGTCCACGACCGGTTCGAGCAGATCCTTGGACGCCACGTCCAGCTCGCCGGCCAGATCCAGCCGGACGCGCCGTGACTCGGTCGCAAGCCTGACGCTGAGGTCCCTCATCGGCGCTGATCTGCCCATGTCGACTACCTACCCCCAAAACAGGCTCGGCACTCCGGCGGCCACGAGGTCCGGAGCCGCCGGAGCATCACCTAGGACCGGTACAACACCGGTTCTAGAGCGCCCACTGCTGGACTTCGTTCTCGTCAATCGCTGACTCCACCGTCAGGAAGCGTCCGCGTCAACGCCGCGCAAGGCCTGGCAGTGCCAGCCCATCATCGATGGTCGGTCTCGCTTCACACCTCAGCCTCATGGCCTAGACGCATCGGGCCGAAAGTCCCACTCTGCAGGTTCATACCCTGATGACCGAGGCCGCCCGGAGCAGGGGAGCTACACGGGCGGCCTGACCGCAAATGCAGTCCTCACAACGCGTGACACGTTGTGGCGGGGGCCGCGAAATAGGGGGGCGCGGCCCGGCAGACACTCGGTGGGGGACATCGAGTACTGCGACCCATATCTTGCCACGGATAAACCTGACTTATGGCCATTCCCTCATCCCATGCCGGTAGGGGCCCGAACGCTGGCGGCCGGCTCCCAACGCGTGTGACGCGGATTACAGCCCGTTTCCATCCTCCGTTCGGCGGAGGCGGGCCCCGTCGGCAGTAAGCGTTTACAGGCGGACGGATACGTTGCCGTGGTGCTGCTGTTCTCCAATCCCCTGACGGAACTCAACCAGCCTCGTCGCGTCCCTGTCTGCATCTGTGGCGGGTTATGGGGCTGCACAGGGGAGTGTGAGGAGGAGCTCGGCTCGGACCGCCGAGATGGACGAACCGACTGCATCAGCCGTCGCTAGCACAACCACACGACCGTGTGCCGCAGGCACATGGGGCAACGCCACTTCACGGCAAAACGGCCCCGCTCGAGGATCGTCGGAACCAGCGACCGAGGGACGCGCTCCATGGCCACGTCACAGCGATCGCAAAGAGGCGGGGACTGGGCCGCTCTGCGGTGGGACATCGGAGCATCTTCGACGGATCCCAACCTTGTTGGACATGACTCGTTGGAACCATTTTGACGTCGAGACACTCCCCACGGAGGCGGGCATGGTGCAGCCTCCGCGACCAGGGGGACCAGTACAGCGGAGGCTGTCACCACCGGCTCATGTCGGGAGCCGATTCACCGGGTCCGGGCGTTGCAATGGGGGTAGACAAGCCCGTCGTTAGAGTGTGCGCCTGCAAGGAACGCAGCACCATACGTCGAAGGTCTTAGCCGAGCCCCACTGCGGTGAACCTTCAGCAAGACCGTTCAGGGCCGCCCGCAGCGTCCCCCTACCAGTCGCAGCGGGCGGCCCTATCCGTCAGTGTGTGATGCCTTGGCCTCTGCCCGCACGCCATTTCACTCACTTTGAGACGGCCGCCAAGGACCCGCCTCAGCCCTTGGAGGACCTCGGGTCCCGGCCGCGCGGGTAAGTGTTGCGCTCCCCTATCGTGCCGTCCTGCTTCTTGATGATGTGTTCAACACCGCGGTCCTTGGCCATCTCCCGGCCCTTTGCCTGGGCGGCTGCCTTGGTGGGCGCAGTGTTGGATGCGCGCTGGTTACCCTGCGCACGATTCTTCCACTGGCCGTCCTCGAAATACGTCTCGATATCGCCCTTGCTCATGGTCCCCCTCATTTCCGCCCGCAGGCGCTGCGTCCAGGTCGTCTGCCTACTAATACACCGCGCCCCTAGGAATGTCTCGCATCCGCCAATCGGCGAATCGCGAGCCCGCGGTCAGGCCGAAGCGCTACCCGAGAGGCGGTTCGCACAGTGGGTGCCGTCGAGCTCGGCGAAATCAGAGGCGCGCCCTCCCAGCTGCACCGTTCAACCTACCGTGCGCGGCCTCATCGACAGGGAAGGATGCGCGCATGAGCACCGAGTCACGCGTCGACCGCTGGGAACGACGGGCAGAGTGGCCACTGACCGTCGCGGCGCTGCTGTTCCTAATCGCCTACGCCTGGCCCATCCTCGACCCTGAGCTGCCCTCCGGCGTTCGTCACGCGCTTGGGCTGGTGGCCTGGGCGGCGTGGGCCCTGTTCGCCGTCGACTATGTGGTCCGCCTTGCTCTCGCCACCAACCGCGGCAAGTTCTTCTTCCGGAACATATTCGACCTGCTGGTGGTCGCGCTGCCCCTCCTCCGCCCGTTGCGCCTACTTCGACTCGTCACTCTCCTACACGTGCTGAACCGACACGCCGGTGGATCGCTCCGAGGCCGCGTCGTGGTCTACGTCGCCGGGGCCGCGTCGCTCATCCTCTTCGTCGCAAGCCTGGCCATCCTCGACGCCGAGCGGGGACGGGAAGGCGCCAACATCGAGTCATTCGGTGACGCGCTGTGGTGGGCCCTCACCACGGTCACCACCGTGGGATATGGCGACCGCTTCCCGGTGACCGGCACCGGGCGGGCCATCGCCGCTGGTCTCATGCTCTCGGGCATCGCCCTGATCGGAGTCGTGACCGCCACCTTCGCCTCGTGGCTCATCGAGAAGGTCCAAGAAGTCGAAGACGCAGCCCAAACAGCGACGCGCAGAGACATCGAAGCGCTCACCGAGCAGGTCGCCGAGCTGCGCCGAGCCCTGCAATCCACAGCAGCTAGGCAGTAGCCGGTGGCGTGCGATTGGCGTGCGATTAGCCGGGGTCAACGGCGGTCAGCCACCGCACGTAGTTGAGGATTAGCAGCTCTCAAGCGCCGGAAGTTCCGTCCTGTCCGAATTCCCAAGTTGGACATCCGCCAGGACAGCGGCATGAGCGGACGTCGCGTCCGCACCAGAAACGCTCACAGGCCAGGCGAGCGCTCAACCTCGCCCCATCTGCCGGTCGTGCGTGGCCAAGAGCATCTCGGCCACGATGGTCGCCTGCCGAATCATGAAGCGTGCCGCTTCGACGCTGACCCCAGAAGGCAGCGTTCGCCCGTGACCAGTTCCGTGGTCGTTCCGAAGTTCGTTCACGGCCTCAACCACTGTCCGAATGGCCTGATACACCTTTCGGATCTGTTTGCCACCCTCCGTAGACACGTCAACCTGCCCGGGCATGACGCCCAGCTGCTCCATGCTGAGGGCCATGACCTCAGGGAAGTCCATCCTTCGGTCAGGCAAGCGATTACCCTCCTCCAGCACAAACTTACCCACTGACTCCAAGAGCTCCTTGGCAGTACCAAGGAGCAGCGCGGCATCCTCGGTGTTTCGACGAAGACGGTTTAGCTGATCATTCAAAGCCTGGCGGTCCCCAACTTCGAGGTGAATCTCACCGAGAGGTTCAAGACGTCCCTCCTCATCCAATGACCAGCCTTGATGCCGCAACGCGCTTCGCAGCGCGGACTTCTCCATGTCGAGGTTCGAATCAGCGAAAATGCCGTTCACGCGGTACACGCTCAGCAGTTCCTCCACAAGTCGGCGCCCACCGGAGGGCTGGCGCCAGACTGCTCTCCCCGCTTCCGTGATCCTTTCGACCTTGTTCAAGTTCTGTACTGAGCCCGGAACGTACGGCGTAAGATCAGCCAGCCCCGCCGCCAGGAAGGCTGAAGTCAGCGACGAGTGCGATGGGCCGGCGCCGCCTCTGACGAAGGCGCAGAGCGCCGCGACGACTTCGCCGTTTACGGGGTTCTCCATGCGTGAACAGTAGACGTCTATACCCGTTCAACTACGGAGACGATGCGCCTCCACTTGGCGCCCACATTGGAACGATTGCGCCGATCGCGGCATGTGAGTGCGATGCACTTCCAGAGCGTGCAGGATGTCTGTTCGTGCCTCAAGACTCCATGCCGACGCTCGAGTCCCGACTCCGACAGATGGCCTCGCAGGAACAACGTCGGACGGCGACCGAGCTCGCGTCCGTCGTGTTTCCCCTCGCAGAACTCGGTTCGCTCGGACTGCCGCCTGGGGGACTTGGTCCTATCGCCGACGCGATTCGGGCGCGGACCAGCATCACGGCAGTTGACGAGGCGCGCCACGCTTTGATCACCATCCCGGAAATGGGCCGGGACGAGGAGCCCGAGGGTCTTGCCTGGTTCGCGTTGGGGGCACTCGTCGCTTGGGTCTACGCGGCCGATGCGAACACGACCTCACCCTCCGACGGGGTCGTCCACACCTTCAACCGCGTGTCCGAACTTCTGGACGCGATCGACGACGATCTCGGGGATACCCAGCTGCTGAACCAGCTGCTGCTTGTGATGAACGGCATGGGCAGGACGACCGAGTCGTGGGCCACGCTGTCCCAAGGCGTACGGGAAGCCGTCGATCGGCTTCGCTCTCGCTAACTCGAGGTTGCCCGCTCATCGGCAAGAGAGGACGGCTCGAGCTCCTAATCAGGCCACCCACGTCAAGGCCAGGCCTGCTCGTCGTGCCCTAACCGTGCCCAATAGGTGGTCCCGTAGGTGGTCTCAGGTCACTTCCGGGCAATGCCTCTGAGCACGAATGTGCCTAGGTGGGACCACTTCCAAGCAGGCCACCGGCTGCACCATTAGCGCTCTTTCGGAATCGGGCTACGACAGTGCGTCCCTGACTGCTTGCCTAACCATGCCGCTGAGATCGACGTCCTTGCAGAGGTCCCCCAACGAGAACGGCACACCGCTGTCGAAGATGGCCTCGATGACTGCTGACGCTGGAATCCAAACCATCCGGCTGGGCAGCTCTTCATCACCGACGGTGTTGGCGAACCAGGAGCCGCCTGTGCGCTCGAAGTCACTGGCCAACCGACGGATCCGATCGGCAAGGACAGCGTCATCAGCGACGGAGATTCGAAGAGTCCCTTGCGAGTGTTGTACGTCCAAGTGCGCCATAGGGGGAAGATTAGGCGGGGCCTCCGACATCGGAATCTAAGCGTGCTTGTGGCACGTTTGTGGCACAGCGGACGACCAAACGTCACCACCGCCAGCCAGCCAACGACAAGCATCCACGCACGAATTCGCGAAGGGTCGATCTCTGCTTGCGCCGGCCGATGCGACTCCTAAAGCGGGTGTCGCAGGTTCGAATCCTGCCGGGGGCACTGTGTGATGTCTCAGGACATTGAGGACGCCCGAACCCACGGAAACGTGGGTTCGGGCGTTCGTCAGCAGAAGCCGCCGGGTACGCGCCTCATCGGACAGATCCGCCGCGCCCGGTCAACAGGTGTGGCAAGCGATCGCGGTCCTGCGAGCTCACTGGGCCGGCCCGGGCAGGAGTGCCGCCCGGAGAAAGCGGTACACGAGGTCGATGTAGGGGTCGGTGTCCCATCCGAACCTCAGGACCAGGATCTCGTACAGCTCGCCTGCGCCCAGCATGAGGATGTCGCGAGCCTGTTCTGGAGACAGGCCGGGTCGCACGTAGCCGCCGCGCAGGAGGTACCCGAGGTTGTGCTCCATGCGGGTTCGTCTGCTGGACTCGATCTCCTCGAGGAGCGCGGCCGCATCCGAGTCGGTGGCCGCCGCGACCTTCACGAGCGCATGGACAGGGGCACCCAGGGCGCTGACCTCCGCCGACAGCTGTGCCCAGTTGCGCAGGATGGTGTCGGGGTCGTCGGCGGTGAGGGACACCTCGTCCGAGCGTTCCTCGGCGGATCGCGGACCCTGCCCCATAAGGGCCCGGTCCCAGATGGCTCGCACGACGCCGGCCTTGGAGCCGAACGACTTGTAGACGAACTCGACGCTCACCCCGGCATCTTCCGCAAGTGCCGCCACGGTCGTCGCGGCATACCCGTCGCGTTCGAACCGTGCTCGGGCGACCTCGACGACGAGTTGGCGACGGCGTTCAGCGGCCTCGCGCCGCCCACTGGCGTCGTAGGCGCGCGGCCCCGAAGCACCGGTCTTGACGTCCCGCGGCATGGGGAGCACCCTTCTTGTATTGGATACAGAGGACTGTACCAAAAGTACACAGAGGTGATCACGATGCTCAACTCCACCCCGCTGCCCCCCACCTTGGACCGCTTGCTGGCCGCTACCAACGCCCACGACATCGATGGGCTCGTCAACTGCTTCTCCCCCGACTACCACCTCGCCATGCCCAACCACCCGGCCCGCGACTTCACCGGCAACGACCAAGTGCGGCGCAACTGGACCCAGTTCTTCACCCAGATCCCCGACATCGAGGGGTCCATCACCGCGACCGCCCGCGGCCCCGGGTCTGACCAGTGGTGGACCGAGTGGGAGATACGGGGCACCCGGCGCGACGGCGCCCCGCATCTGATGCGCGGCGTCATGATCTTCACGGTCGGCCCCGACGCTTCCGACCTGATCAGGGCCAACCGCTTCTACCTCGAACCCGCAGAGCCGAAGACGGGGCTGGACAACGACGCGTTCGTGGCCAGCCTCACCGATGGTGGCGAGCGGCCATGAGCGCGGGTGAGCTGGTCGTGGTGGTCGGTGGCACCGGTCGACTGGGACGCCAGGTGGTCCCGCTCCTGGGGAGCGCCGGCCGGTCGGTGCGGGTGGTCGCCCGTTCCGCTCCTGCAACGCCGGTGCCGGGAGCGGAGTTCGTCGCAGCCGACGTCCGGCGTCCGGACACGCTGCCCACGGCCTTGGCCGGCGCGGCGGTGGTCGTGTCCGCCATGCACGGCATGGACCCCACCTCCGGACAATCTCCCCAGTCGGTGGACGCAGAGGGCAACGCGAACCTGATCCGGGCGGCCAGGACGGCACACGCCCGGATCGTTCTGGTCTCGACGATCGGGGCCAGCCCCCACCACCCGATCGAGCTGCATCGGATGAAGGCGGTAGCCGAACAACTGCTGCGCTCCGGACCCGAGGACTGGACGATTGTGCGCGCCTCTGCCTACGCGGAGACCTGGGCCGCCGTCCTTGCCCAGACCGCCGAGCGATCAGGGAGACCCACGGTGTTCGGGCGCGGTGAGAACCCGATCAACTTCGTGACCGTTGCGGACGTCGCCTCCGCCGTCGCTCACGCCGCGACCGACCCAGCACTGCGCGGCCACACCATCGAGGTGGGCGGCCCCGAGAACCTCACCCTCAACCAGCTTGCTTCACGCGTCGTAGGTGGTGCCCCCGCGCCACGACACATCCCGCGCGGGGCACTCAGACTGATGTCGCTGGTGGCCATGCCGATCCGACCCACCCAGGCCCGCTTGGCGAGAGCTGCCCTGGCCATGGACCAGATCGACATGACCTTCGACCCGTCGCCGAGCCACGCGGCCTACACCTGGCTCGGGGAAACGAAGGTCACCGAACCCTGAGGTCGGCATTGATGACGTCAGAAGCGGCCGCAGGGCATGCGCACGGACCCGCGCGCTGCACCGTGGGTCCGTGCGTTGCCTTCTGTCCGGCGATGGCCTTACTTCACGGCATTGAGGGCATTTACCTCACCGGCCCCGAACCAGCTGTTGTGGCCGGCTCCCCCCTGGCAGGTCTGCGGCTGGCCGCCGTCCACTGCAGGGAAGAAGTCGTACACCGACGTGTCGGCTGGGCAGCTCAGGGCCGTGGCACCGCGCTGAAGCGCCGCCTCGAGCGCACCACCCTTGAGACCGTGCGCGCTGGACAGCAGGGCCGCGACACCGGCGGCGTGCGGGCTGGCCATCGAGGTGCCCTGCGCGTAGCAGTAGGTAGCGGCGCCATCGAGGACCTTGCGCGCACAGCCGCCCATCAGTGATGCCGGCCAGGTGGACAGGACGCGCCCGTTTGGCGCTGCGGCGGTCACTTGGAGGATGGAGTCGCCGCCGGGAGCCGCCACGTCAGTCGTCGAGATCCCGTACGAGGAGTAGAAGGACTTCATCTGCTTGTTGCCGGTTGCTGTGACGCCGATGACGCCGGGCACCTCAACCGGCACGACCGCGCAGGCGTTGGTGATGTCACGCGTCACCGGGGTGGTGTTGTCCGGGCTCGTGGCGTCCTGGGTCGGATGCGACAGGTCGTCTGCCTGGTTGCTCTCCGCCGCAACCACGGTGACGCCGTTCTGCTGGGCGAACTGGATCGCTCGGCGCTCGGCCGTCCACAGGGCACGCTGCTGAGGGTCGTTCTTGCAGTTGAACAGCCACGGGTCGGCGAAGTAGCTGTTGTTCGTGACCGCGACACCGTGGGTGCCTGCCCACATGAAGGCGCAGATCACTGCCTCAGGGAAGAAGAACCCGTCGGCGTCGCCAGCCTTGATACCGGCGATCCGCACCTGCGGGGCGACGCCGACGATGCCGATGCCGTTGGCAGCGGCCGCAATCGTGCCCGCCGTGTGCGTGCCATGCCCGTTGTCGTCCATCGCGGCGACCTTGCCCGGAACCGCCACACCGCTGACGCAGTTGGCACTGGCCGCGTCATCGACATTGGCTGCGAGGTCGGGGTGGGTGTAGTCGAGACCCGTGTCGATGTCGCCCACGAGGACGCCAGCCCCATTGTTGACGGCGTGCGCGTCGGGAGCCTTGATCTGGTTCATGTCCCACTGCAGCCCGGTGAGCGGGTCGCTCGTCCCAGCCGCGCCTACGGTGTCAGTCGTGCTCGTATCGGAACCGGTCGCTCCGTTGTCGATCTTGGTGGCGAAGCCATCGGTCTTGGAGACGCCCGAGACGCCTTTCGCACTGGCGGCCTTCGTGGCGAAGTCGGGGGCGCTGGAACGCGCCACGACAACCCCGATCTGCGAGTAGTCGGCCACCAAGGTCCCGCCAGCACTCGAGATGGTGGAAGCCGCGCCGGACGAGGAGGCGCCGCTGTCGTACAGGACGATGTAGGTGGAGCTAGAGCCGGTCGTGGCCGCGACAACCTGCGGCGCCTGCGCGATGACCACCCCGGCCGTCGTCAGGAGCAGGCCGCTGGTTGCAGCGAGAGCCCTGCGACGTGGGGATTGATTTCGCATTGACCTCGAACCTCCCGGGATGAGCGATCGGCCAGTGGTGTGGCCCTCTCGGAAGGTAGCCCCGGTGCGTGGGGGTGGACTCATGCAGAAGACGCAGCGTCTCCTGGGACCGCGTCAGCTCCCTGCGTTGTCCAGGGCTGCCAGGTCCTCGACCCTGGGGTCGAGCTGCAGGGAGGAGGGCATGCCGAACACCTGGACCGGGCGCTTGTCCGGGTCCCACGCCGCCCAGCCCGGGTCACCGCTCGAAGCGAAGGCCACCCAGGCGGCATGCATCTCGTCGGCCAGCTGATGGGGTGGGTTCGGCCCGGTGAGCGGCTCGGCGCCGGCGAGGGTGTCGAAGACGAAGGGCAGCTCGAGGGCGTGGCAGGCACCGAGGCCCGGAACGCCGGATGCCCAGTCGAACTCGTACACGTGGGTGCGGCCCCCGACCGCGGTGTGCGCGTCCGCGAGCCGAACGGTCTCCCGCCGGAACGCCTTGTCGGTGAGGATCGCCGCGAGCAGATCACCCGCGCTCGCACCGGGGCGCGACGCGGCATACACCTGAGCGACGGACGGGTCGATGCCGTAGCGAGCCAGCACGACCGGCAGTGCCACGTCGTTGACCATCGCGGCGATGCCCGTGGGCACGAGGAAGAAGCGGAACTCGTCGCGGGTGGTGCCGGTGAGAAGCTCGACCCCGCTGCCGGCGCCGGCGGCGATCCGGGCCAGTGGGACGTCGGGCACGACGTCGCCGTCGACCGTCGGGAAGAGGCTCATGACGCCGAGGCCGTTGCGGATGACGCTGGCGCCCCACCGGGCGGGATCGGGCGCCTGGGCGAGGGCCAGCGCCACGGCGTTCTGCGCCTCGAGCAGCTGCTCGGGGTCCGCGGCACCGAGTGCTTCGACGGTCGCCGGCACCCCGAGCTGGGCAGCGACCGCCTTCGTGACCAGCCTGGCGTCGTCCTCGTCGGCAACGGCCGTGGCCGTGCCGCTCTGCACGACCGCGCGCCGGAACAGGCCCTCGGCCGCCGGCGATGCGAGGAGGGTCGCCACGCTCATGCCGCCGGCCGACTCCCCGAAGACCGTGACGTTGCCGGGATCGCCGCCGAACGCCGCGACGTTCTCCTGCACCCACGCCAGCGCCAGGAGCTGGTCGCGCAGGCCACGGTTCGATGGCGCACCTTCGAGCGCGGCGAAGCCTGGCACGCCCAGCCGGTAGTTCACTGACACGAGCACCACGCCGTCGCGCGCGAAAGCGGACCCGTCGTAGACGGCGAGGGCGTTGCCGCCCCGAGTGAAGGCACCGCCGTGGATCCAGACCATCACCGGCAGCCCGGAGCCCGCGGGGTCCGGCGTCCAGACGTTGACGTGCAGGTGGTCGTCGCCGGGCAGGTTCGTCGTGCCGAGCAGCGCGGCGATCGGCGGGGCGTAAAGCGCCTGGGTCGCCATCGCCCCCAGGGCAGTCGCCTCACGGACCCCGTCCCACGGCCGCGCCGGTCGGGGCGCCTCGAAGCGCGCCGGCCCGACCGGCGCCGCGGCATACGGGATGCCGAGGAAGGCGCTCACCCCGCCGGTCACCCGCCCACGCACCCGGCCACCGGTCAGGGAGACGACAGGGTCCATGGGTCCTCCAGAAGTCGATGCCTCGTGCACTTCTGAAGCCTCGTACAGACCGAGGTCCCTTGCACCTCCGACACGGGGCCCGATGGCCAGCGGTCTCGCCACCCCTGCGGGAAGGTCGTTCAGGCGAGCGCCGCAGCCCTGGTCAGGTCACGTTCCGGGCGGGGTGTAGTGCACGTCCTGCTCCGTCGCCGCGTCGACCTCCGCGGGCGTCATCAGCACGGCGGTCCTGACATGGGCCAGTCCCGTGGAGTTCACCGCCAGGGCCACCGCAGCGGCGGCCTTGTTGTCGGGCAGCTCGCACAGCGTGTAGACGTCGTCCTCACCGAAGGCGAAGTCGAAGCTCTCCATGCGTCCCCCCATGTCAGCCGCAGCCTTCTCGATCGCGGCAGCCCGGGCCGTACCACCCTTGGCCACAACTCCACGGGCCCCGGCGCTGTCGTAGCGGGCGATGAACATGTAGCGGTTCATGTGGTTTCTCCTTCAGGGGGTTGTTCCTCGGGGACACCAGACACGCTCCACCGGCTCTGGAACCCGTCGCCATCCCCCATCGGGATGGTGCCCGGGTGGTCAACGCCGAAGACCGGCCGACGCTTTTGACTTCAAGTACTTGAAGTTCCTAGTGTCGTAGAGGTGAGTGCACGGACGGCCCAGCAGAGCTACACGATCAAGGAGGCGGCCGCGCTGACCGGGCTGCCGGCCAGCACGCTCCGCTACTACGAGACCATCGGGGTCATCGCGCCGATCAGCCGCGGTGCCAGCAGCAAGCACCGCGTCTACGACGAGAGCGACCTCGACCAGCTCATGTGGGTCGCCTGCCTCGCGGCCACGGGCATGTCGGTCAGCGACATGCGCCAGTACGTCGCCAACGGGCAGCTCGGCCCCTCCGCCGCGACCGAGCAGGTCGAGCTGCTCGCGCAGCAGGAGCGCCGGCTGGCCCTCGAGGCGAAGCAGCTCGCCGTGCGCCAGCGGTACGTCCGCCTCAAGATCGACTACTGGCAGGCGGTCGACGCCGGCGACACGGACCGCGCAGAGCTGCTGTCGAAGGAGGCCCGCGAGCTCGCCGACGAGCTCAAGCGGGTCAAGAAGCCGTAACCCACGGTGACGCGTGGCGGACCAGCGCCGGTCCGCAGGCCCGACGCGCCCAGCACCAGCACGCCGGACACCTCCCGTATGCCACAAGACCCACCGCGCCACAGCAACGCCACAACCCCCAGAGCCATCCCAGAGAAGGAGAAGAGCGTGCAGATCACCCGCAGCTCCACCGACACCGCCAAGGGACCGGCCGACTGGTTCACCGGTGACGTCTACATCGACGCCGTCGCAGCGGCCCCGTCGCCGTCCCGCGTGACCGCGAACCTGGTGCACTTCATGCCCGGTGCCCGCACCCACTGGCACCGTCACCCGCTCAGCCAGACCGTCTTCGTCTCCGAGGGCGTCGGGCTATGCCAGCGCCGCGGTGGCCCCGTCGAGGTCATCCGCCCCGGCGACCGCGTCCTCTTCGAGGCCGACGAGGAGCACTGGCACGGCGCCGCCCCCAACCGGCTCATGGTCCACCTGGCCATCAACGAGGGCGACGACGACCACGACGTCGTGCACTGGCTGGAGCCAGTGACCGACGAGGAGTATGCCGCGACCGCGGCGAGCTGACCGCTCACCAAGGCCCCGTCCAGACCGAACGATTCGTCCTGACACAGACCGAACCGCAACTCCCCCAACCCAAGGAGAACTCCACATGCGCGTGAACGCCTACGCCGCCCCCGCCGCCGGCCAGCCGCTGGCCCCGACCACCATCGAGCGTCGCGACGTCGGAGCCAACGACGTCCTCATCGAGATCCAGTACGCCGGCATCTGCCACTCCGACATCCACACCGTCAACGGCGACTGGGGCCCGCAGCCCTTCCCGGTCGTGCCGGGCCACGAGATCGTCGGCGTCGTCACCGAGGTCGGCTCCGACGTCACCCGGCACCAGGTCGGCGACCGCGTCGGCGTCGGCTGCATGGTCAACTCCTGCGGGGAGTGCACCAACTGCCGCAATGGCGACGAGCAGTACTGCGCCGAGGGCATGGTCGGCACGTACGCCGCGACCGACCGCGACGGCACCACCACCCAGGGCGGCTACTCCACCCACGTCGTCGTGGACGCCGACTACGTCCTGTCGGTCCCCGAGGGCATCGACCCGGCCGCCGCCACCCCGCTGCTGTGCGCCGGCATCACCACCTACGCGCCGCTGCGCAAGTGGGAGGCCGGCCCGGGCAAGAAGGTGGCCATCGTCGGCCTCGGCGGCCTGGGCCACATGGCCGTCAAGATCGCCCACGCCCTCGGCGCCGAGGTGACCGTGCTCTCGCAGTCGCTCAAGAAGCAGGAGGACGGCCTCCGCCTGGGCGCCGACCACTACTTCGCGACCTCGGACCCGAGCACGTTCGAGCAGCTGGCCAGCCGGTTCGACCTGATCATCAACACGGTCAGCGCCAAGATCGACGTCGACGCCTACCTCGGCCTGCTCGCCGTGGACGGCACGCTCGTCAACGTCGGCGCCCCGGCGGAGCCGCTGAGCCTCAACGTCTTCTCCCTCATCGGCGCCCGCCGCTCCTACGCCGGCTCCATGATCGGCGGCATCGCCCTGACCCAGGAGATGCTCGACTTCTGCGCCGAGCACGGCATCGGCTCCGAGGTCGAGGTCATCTCGGCCGACAAGGTCAACGAGGCCTACGAGCGCGTGCTCGCCTCCGACGTGCGCTACCGCTTCGTCATCGACACCGCCACGCTGGCCTGAGCGCGCACCCCGCCTGACACGGCTGTCCGAGCGCCTCGCCACCCCGGGTGGCGAGGCGCTCGCACGTCGTGAGGAGGGTCACGGCATACCGGCCGTGCCGTTCCTGTTGCCCAAAGAGGCCCATCCCCCGAACCACAGTCCCCAAACCACCTCAGGAGGTCCACCCATGACCGACTCCCCCGCCCCCACCACCGCTCCCCGCGAGTGGCGCCTCGCCTCCCGCCCGACCGGCTGGCCGACGCCGGAGAACTTCGAGCTCGCCGAGAGCGACGTGCCCGAGCTCGCTGAGGGCCAGATCCGGGTGCGCAACGAGGTGCTCTCCGTCGACCCGTACATGCGGGGCCGCATGAGCGCAGCCAAGTCGTATGCCGCGCCCTACGCCGTGGGCGAGGCGATGACCGGTGGTGCCGTGGGCATCGTGGAGGAGTCGCGCGCCGAGGGCTTCAAGCCGGGCGACCACGTGCTGCACGCCCTCGGCTGGCGGGAGGTCGCCGTCGTCGAGGCGAAGCACGCCCGCAAGGTCGACGTCGACGCCGCCCCGGCATCCGCGTACCTGGGCGTGCTGGGCATGACGGGCCTCACGGCATACGCCGGCCTGAAGCGCATCGCCGACCTCAAGGAGGGCGACGTCGTCTTCGTCTCCGGTGCGGCGGGCGCGGTCGGCGGCGCCGTCGGCCAGATCGCCAAGGCGCTGGGCGCCAGCAAGGTCATCGGCAGCGCCGGCTCCCCCGAGAAGGTGCGTCACCTCACCGAGGACCTCGGCTTCGACGCTGCGTTCTCCTACCGCGAGCGCAAGGTCTCCGAGGCCCTGCGCGAGCTGGCCCCCGACGGCATCGACGTCTACTTCGACAACGTCGGCGGTGACCACCTCGAGGCCGCCATCGGGTCGCTGCGCCTCAACGGACGCATCGCCGTCTGCGGCATGATCTCCGTCTACAACGACACCGAGCCCGCCCCCGGCCCGCGCAACCTGGCGCGCCTCATCCAGACCCGCGGCCGCATCCAGGGCTTCCTCGTCGGTGACCACTACGACCTGGCAGGCGAGTATGCCGAGCGGGCGGCCCAGTGGCTGGCCGACGGTTCGCTGTCGCTGCGGGAGACGACGGTCGACGGGTTCGAGAACGCCGTCGACGCGTTCCTCGGGGTCCTGCGCGGCGACAACACAGGCAAGATGGTCGTGCGCCTCTGAGCGCCGCGGCCGTCCCGCATCGAGGAGCTCCACGATGCGGGGCGGCCGAGCCCCGTGTGGGCCCCACGTGGTTTGCGCGTTCCACCCGTCAGGGACCAGGGAACTGCTATCCTGCAACCCGTACTCGAAGCCTCCCGTCCGCACATCGCGGCACGCGGAGGCTTTTTTCATGCCTGACTCCACTCAACCCCAGCCCCAGCCCGAGCCACCTTCGGCCGTGCGCGTCCGCCGTGTCGGCCCTGACGACAGGGCCGTGCTCGAGCGCCTGTGGCTGCTCTTCCGCCACGACCTCTCCCGCTTCACCGGCACGCTTCCCCATCCCGACGGCACCTTCCGCTCCGAACGCCTGGAGGCCGCGCTGACCGATGCCGGCTGGGCCGCGTTCCTGGCCCACCACGGCGACTCCCCCGTCGGGTTCGCGTTCGTGCGCAGCCTCGAGCGGCAGCCGTTCGTGCTCAACAGCTTCTTCGTCGTCGCCGGCGCGCGCCGAACCGGCGTAGGTTCCCAGTTCGTCCACGAGGTGCTGGCAACGTTCCCGGGGAGGTGGGAGGTGGCGTTCCAGGAGGCCAACACCGTGGCCGGGCACTTCTGGCGAGCAGTGGCGGCGTCCCACGACCCGAGGTGGAGCGAGGAGCGTCGGGCCGTGCCCGGCCAACCCGACGTGCCCCCGGACTCATGGATCGGCTTCACGGTGCACGACCGCTGAGCCCGCCCCGACGACCCTCGTGAAGACAACGCTCACCCCGACAACGCTGACCCAGACACCACTCACCCAGACCACCCCGGCAGGACGACGAAAGGACACCATGGACCTCGGGCTGCACTACTGGAACTACTCCCGGCCGGTCGAGCCGGAGCTCATCGCCTCGACGCTCGCCGAGACCGCTCGCCTCGCCGATGAGGGCGGGCTCTCCTCCTTCACCCCGATGGACCACTACTTCCAGATGCCGCACCGCGGCGGCGGCCCCGGCGACCCGATGCTCGAGGGCTACACGACGCTGGGTTTCGTCGCGGCCCACACCCAGCGGATCGCCTTGGGGTTGCTCGTCACCGGCGTGACCTACCGGCACCCCGGCCTGCTCGCGAAGATCGTCGCCACGCTCGATGTCCTCTCCGGTGGCCGGGCCTTCTTCGGCATCGGCGCCGGCTGGTACGAGCGGGAGCAACGAGGCCTGGGAGTGCCGGTCGTGCCACTTGCCGAGCGGTTCGAGCGGCTGGAGGAAACGGTGCAGATCTGCCTCCAGATGTGGAGCGACGACAACGGTCCCTACACGGGCAGGCACTACCAGCTAGAGGAGACCCTCTGCGTGCCGGCACCGCTCGGCGGCAGGAGGCCGATGGTCATGATCGGCGGAGGCGGCGAGAAGAAGACGCTGCGCCTGGTCGCCCGTTACGCCGATGCCTGCAACCTCTTCGCCACCAGCGTCGACGACGTCACCCACAAGCTCGACGTGCTCCGGTCACACTGTGACGGCGAGGGCCGGGACTTCGACGCGATCCGCAAGACCGTCATGTACAGCCGAGGCCCGCTGAGGGACCCGGACACGTTCCTCGCCGAGGCCGAGGTCTACGCACGCCTCGGTGTCGGGGAGATCCAGCTGCTGCCCGACGGGCACCCCGTCGAGTTCACCGAGCAGGTCCTCGAACGGCTCCTCCCCCGCATCGAGTCGCTTCCCTGAGGGGACCGGCCCGAGACCGGACCGCGCCCACCACGGCGCGGTCCGGCGCCCGCCGCAGTGACATGCTGTCGGGATGAGCCAGGCAGAGCCGTTCGTCGCGGAGGGCTTCGGTGTCGTGGCGGACGCCTTCCGCCGCAACTTCACCGAGTGCGGCGAGGACGCGGCCGCGGTCGCCGTGTTCCACCGCGGCACCAAGGTGGTGGACCTGTGGGCAGGGACCGACGTCGTCAACGACCGCCCCATGCCCGACGACGCGTTGATGATGGTGGCCTCCTGCACCAAGGGCATCACCGCGACCGTGCTCGCGATGCTCGTCGAACGCGGCGACCTCGACCCCGACGAGCGCGTGGCCACGTGGTGGCCCGAGTTCGCCGCCGCCGGCAAGGACGAGGTCACCCTCGGCATGGTGGCCTCGCACACCGCCGGCCTGCCCTACCCGCCGCTGGGCACCGGGCTCAGCGGTCTCGACCTGCACCGTGGCCCAGCCGTGACGGCAGCCCTGGCCGGTGCGGCCCCTCTGTGGGAGCCCGGCACCGCGATGGCCTACCACCCCGTCACCTTCGGCACCCTGCTGGACGAGATCGTCCGACGAGCCACCGGCCGGAGCATCGGCCAGCACGTGCGCACGCTGGTCGCCGAGCCGCTCGGTGTCGACCTGTGGATCGGCCTGCCGGAGAAGGAGATCCCCCGCGTCGTCCCCGGCGTGTGGGAAGCGGTCGACCCCATGCAGCCGGTCGACGACGAGCAGCCCGAGCCGGGCACCTACGCCGCACTGAGGCAAGACTTCCTGCGTGAGAACGGACCGATGGACCCCGACTTCGCCGACGGCGAGCAGGTCCGCGCGTTCTATGCCGCAGAGCGGCCGGCCGTCGGCGGCATCACCGACGCACGCGCCCTCGCGACCATGTATGCCGCCCTGCTGGGGCCGGTCGGCGGCGTCCGGCTCATCGAGCAGTCAACCCTCGACGAGGTCACCCGCCCACGCACCGACGACGTGACGACCCTCATCGAGAGCGGGACGGCAGGCCCGGATATCCGCTTCGGCCTCGGCTACCAGCTGGCCTCACCCAGCATGCCGGGGTTCGGACCGCGCTCCTTCGGCCACACCGGCGCCGGCGGACGGCTGGGCATCGCCGACCCCGACCACGACGTCTCCTTCGGCTACATCTGCAGCCGGATGAAGAACATCGGAGCCGGCGGGGACCCGCGCTGGCGCAACCTCATCGACGCGGTGAAGGCGTCGCTGGCCTGACCGCGTTGGCGGCGGCCACCTGCTGGTACCACCGTGCCGAGTCCTTGGGCGTCCGCTGGAGGGTGTCGAAGTCGACGTGGACCAGGCCCCACCGCTGGGTGTAGCCGAAGGCCCACTCGAAGTCGTCCATCAGTGCCCAGGCGTGGAAGCCCTTCACCTTGGCGCCCTTGGCGACGGCCTCGTGGACGGCCAGGAGGTGGTCGTGGAGGAACGTCGTGCGGGACGCGTCGTGCAGGTCCTCGCCCGGTGCGTCGGGCACACCGTTCTCCGTCACCACGATCTCGGGTGAGCCGTAGTCGTGGTGCAGCCGCAGGAGCACGTCGGTGAGGCCGCGCGGATGCACCTGCTGCCAGCCCGCCGACGACACCGGGTACCGGGTGACAGGGCCGTTCCCGCCCATGACCTGGGGGCCGTAGTAGTTGACGCCGACGAAGTCCACCGGCGCGGAGATGACGTCCAGGTCCCCGTCGCGGGCGGCCGCCCGGATGCCCGCTGCGGCCTCGGGGTCGGCGTCGGCGAGGCCCCGGGGGTACCTGCCGTGCAGCACCGGGTCGAGGTAGAGCGTGTTCTCCGTGACGTCGGCCCGCTCGGTCGCCCGGCGCGCGTCGTCACTGTCGTCGGCCGGGTAGCACGGCGCCAGCTGCACGCAGGGGCCGATGGCCCCCCGCGCCCCCGAGGCCCGGAAGCCCTGCACGGCGCGGCCGTGCGCCAGCCCGAGGTGGTGGATGACGCGTCCACTGGCGACCCGGTCGCTCTTCCCCGGCGCGAACCGCCCCGTCTGGTAGCCCTCCCGGGCGATGATCTTCGCCTCGTTGACGGTGACCCACCGGTCGACCCGGTCGCCGAGCGCCTTGACCACAACCGCGCTGTAGTCGGCGAACCAGTCGGCCGAGTCCCTCCTCTCCCAGCCGCCGGCGTCCTCCAGTGCCTGCGGCAGGTCCCAGTGGTAGAGGGTCGCGACGGCCTGGATCCCCCGGGCCGCGAGGCCGTCGACCAGGCGGTCGTAGAAGCCCAGGCCTTTCGCGTTGACGGGTCCGCGTCCCTCCGGAAGCACCCGCGGCCACGCCACCGAGAAGCGGTAGGACCGCACGCCCAGGCTCCGCATCAGGTCGAGGTCGCGCTCCACGAGGCGGTAGTGGTCACAGGCTCGGTCGGCGCTGCTGCCGTCGACGATGGCGCCCGGCTGCGCCGCGAACGTGTCCCAGATGGAGCGGCCCCTGCCGTCGGCACGCGTCGCGCCCTCGACCTGGAACGCCGACGTCGCCACCCCCCAGGAGAAGCCGGCAGGAAAGCGGACCACCGCCCCTTGGCCACGGTTGGCAGGGGTATGCCGCGTGCCCGCCGGCTCGGTGCCGGTGCAGGCGTTCACCGTGATGCCCGCCAAACCGAGCGTCGCTCCCGCGACCGCAGCCCGCAGCACGTCACGGCGAGCCGGCTGGGTGCCTGGCATTCCGACCTCCCACCGCCGCGGCATACCGGACGTCAGCGGAGCGTGGTGGCTGCCCCTCCCTGGCCTACCGACCGCTTGTCCTCGGCCTCCGCCACGGAACGCTGGGTGGGCGGGGAGCCGGCCGGGCGCCGCGGCTCGGTGTACTCCGGCTCGGTGTACTTGGGCTCGGTGTACTTCGGCTCGGTGCAGTCCGGCTCGGTGTACTCCAACGAGTCCATGAAGCGCAGGAAGACCTCCGCCGGAGTGCTGTCGGTCGGGCTGCCGGTGCTGACGTGCTCGATGAGCTGCTCCGCGAGGGAGGCAAGCCGGACGTTGTGGGTGTTGGAGAGCCCCCGCAGCGCTCGGAAGGCGGCGTCCTCGGGCACCCGCAGCGCCAGCATGACGACCCCCTTGGCCTGCTCGATCACCGCCCGGTGCTGCGCCGACGCGGCCACCGCCTGGTTCATGTGGTCCTCGAGCGGGCGGGTGACGTCGAGGACGAACCCGCTGACGTACGACGCGTCGCCCTCCATGCCCCACGCCTCGGCCGCGATGACCAGCTCGTGGGTGTGCCCCTGTCGGTCGACCATCTGGTAGCGCACGCTGAACAGCCCACCGGCCTGTGCTCCCCGGTGGAACTGGGCGCGGGCCCGCTCGCGGTCCTCACCGACCACCGAGTCGAACAGCACTGTGGGAGTGGGCTCGTCGACCTCGGGAACCAGCCCATGCAGGTCGTAGAGCAACTGCGACCAGGTCATCTGACCGGTGGCGAGGTCAAGGTCGAAAGTGCCGACGGCGTCGGCTGATGTACCAGGCATCGTGTCGTCCCCTTTGACGGCCTGGAGGCTCAGCCAGGCTTGATCAAACCGTGGCTGCGCTTGTGAACCGCCCACCACCGTACTGCCGATGACCGAATAGTGGTACCGGTGAAATGGCGTAACCCTCCTCCATCGGACATGGGCTCAGGCCGCACAGATCGGACATTCGCATGAACCGCGACGACCGGGTGCGGACCAGACTGACCGGGTGACGGGGAGGCACGAGCGCCCTCGGGCGCATCGTTGGGGGCCAGCCGCGGTGGGGGCCGTCGTGGTCGTGCTGCTCGCGGCGGGGGCCACCTGGGCCGTGATGAGGGGGCCG
Source organism: Pedococcus cremeus (assembly GCF_900111375.1). Lineage (GTDB taxonomy): Bacteria > Actinomycetota > Actinomycetes > Actinomycetales > Dermatophilaceae > Pedococcus_A > Pedococcus_A cremeus. The sequence goes on along the minus strand of NZ_FOHB01000008.1, from coordinate 129,763 downwards.
TCCGACTCGGGCACAGCAGCGCCGAGGACCTCCTCCACCGCGCCCCTCACCCCCGAGACAGCAGCCACCAACAGTGGCTCCGCCAGCACCGCCTCCTCGTCACCGACCACCGGTGACGCCGCACTCGCCACCGCTCAGCGTGCCCTCGCCGCCTGCGCCGCCACCATCACCGCCCGGGAGCAGCTGGCCCGCGCTGCGGCGGCCTCGGCCCGCGACTGGAGCACCCACACCGGCGCCCAGCGCAGGCTCGACAGCGGCGAGTGGACGGTGGCCCAGGCGAAGGCGGCGTGGGCGTCCTCCAAGGCGCACGGGTCCGCCGACGTCAAGCAGTTCGCGGCGGCGGCGGCCGCCGTCGAAGCGGCCGACAGCACGGCCTGCGGCGCGGTGGTCACCGACACGGCGTCCACGTCCCTCGCCGGCAAGGGGACGGCCTGCACGGCAAGGGAGAAGGCGCTGGTCTCGGTCGCCTCGGCCGGCTCGGTCGTCAACGCCCAGTGGGCGGCCCACATCGCGATGATGGCCGACAAGGCCCACACCGACCAGGGCGCCTACCACGACCGCTGGGTCACGATGGTGGCCGAGGCACCGGCACCGCTCAAGCGGTATGCCGCGGCGGCGGCCGCGCTGGAGCGCGCGCCGGCGTGCTCACCCTGAGCAGCCGCGACTCACCTGGGCGGGCCACCCTGAGCCGTTGGAGCCGAACGTCGTTCACCCGGTGGAGAAGACGACGTCCACCCAGTAGTTCGGCGCCTTGGACGAGGTGTTCGGGAAGGCGCTGGTGCTGCTGTAGCGGTAGACGCCGTTGCCACCACTCACCCCGTCCTTGAGCGCGTGCAGCGGAGGCGAGTCGACTCCGGCGGTCTTGAAGTAGTTGTTGTCCCGGGCGTACCGACCCACCGGCGCGAAGTACGACGCGACGTAGACCGTGCCCGCCGTGATCGCCACGGGCGTGGCGAAGTTGACCTGCTGCCACCCCGACGCCGTCTCGGAGCCGAACGTCGCCGACGCCAGCCTGGTGCCGGACAGCGTCCACAGGTTGCCGATGTGGGTGCCGGTGTTGGCGCTGCCCTTGTAGAACCGGATGCCGGTGATGTAGCCGTTCACGTCGGCCTTGAACTTCACACCCACCTCGGTCGCCCTGGTGTCCGTCACGCTCACCGTCGCCGGGGTCGCGATCGACGACCAGATGGTGCACGCGGCGCAGCCCGAGGCGGTTGGCGTCACCGAGTTCGACGGTGTGGACGCCGGGCCCGTGCCGACCGCGTTGGTCGCCGAGACCGTGAACGTGTAGGCCGTGCCGTTCGTCAGCCCGCTCACCGTCGTCGTCGTGGCCGGCGGGCTGCCGGTCACCGTCGTCGGCGTCTGCGCCGTCGTCCCGACGTACGGCGTGACCGTGTAGCTCGTGATGGCGCTGCCGCCGTCGGAGGGCGCGGTCCAGGACACGCCGGCTGCCTTGTCTCCCGCCGTCGCGGTCACGTTCGTCGGGGCAGCCGGGGCTGTCGGGGAGGTGGAGGCGGTTGGCGTCACCGAGTTCGACGGTGTGGACGCCGGGCCCGTGCCGACCGCGTTGGTCGCCGAGACCGTGAACGTGTAGGCCGTGCCGTTGGTCAGCCCGCTCACCGTCGTGGTCGTGGCCGGCGGGCTGCCGGTCACCGTCGTCGGCGTCTGAGCCGTCGTGCCGACGAACGGCGTGACCGTGTAGCTCGTGATGGCGCTGCCGCCGTCCGAGGGCGCGGTCCACGACACGTTGGCGGCCTTGTCGCCCGCGAAGGCCGTCACGTTCGTGGGCGCCCCCGGCGCGGTCGCCGACGACGTCCCCGTGCTGAACACCACGTCGACCCAGTAGTTCTCGGAGTTGTAGGTGCTGTTGGGGAAGGCGCTGCTCGACGTGTACCGGTACACCCCGTTGCCGCCGCTGACGCCGTCCTGCAGGGCGTGCAGCGGGGCGTTGTCGACGCCCGAGGCCGCGAAGTAGCCACCGTCACCGGCGTAGTGCCCGGCCGGCGCGAAGTAGGACGCCACGTAGACCGTCCCCGCCGTGATGGTGACCGGGGTCGCGAACAGCACCTGCTGCCAGCCCGAGGAGGTCTCGCTGTTGAAGGTCGCCGACGCCAGCTTGGTCCCGGACAGGGTCCACAGGCTGCCGACGTGGGTGCCGGTGTTGAGGCTGGACTTGTAGAAGCGGATACCCCTGATCTGGCCGTTGACGTCCGCCTTGAACTTCACGCCGATCTCCACCGACTGCGCGTCGTTCTCGTCGGGCGTGCTCGGCGCCGCGGAGGCCGACCAGATGGTGCAGGCCGTGCAGCTCGTCGCCGCCGGCGTCACCGAGTTCGACGGGGTCGACGCCGGGCCCGTGCCCACGGAGTTCGTCGCCGTGACGGTGAACGTGTACGCCGTGCCGTTCGTCAGCCCGGGCACCGTCACCGACGTGTCGGGCGGGGTTCCGGTCACGGTCGTCGGCGACTGCGCGGTCGAGCCGATGTAGGGAGTCACGGTGTACCTGGTGATGGGGCTGCCGCCGTCCGAGGGCGCCGTCCAGGACACCAGTGCGGAGGCGTTGCCCGGGGTCGCGGTGACGGAGGTCGGGGCACCGGGGGCACTCGCCGGTCCGGTGCTGGGGTTGAACATCACGTCGACCCAGTAGTTGCGGGCGTTGGTGCTCGCCGTCGGGAACGTGCTGGTGCTGCCGTTCTGGTAGAGCCCGTTCACGACACCGTTGGTGTTCCGCAGGGCGTGCAGCGGCGGGCTGTCGACGCTGCTCGTGCCGGTCGGGCCGGGCGACGGCGGCGGGTACAGGTACATCTCGTCCTGGGCCGTGTGCCCGGACGGGGCGAAGTACGACACGACGTACGTCGAGTTCGCGTTGATCGAGACGGGGCTGCCGAAGGTCGCCTGCTGCCAACCGGATCCTGACTCGTTCTGGAAGGTCACCGAGGCGAGCTTCGTGCCCGAGGCGGTCCACAGGTTGCCGATGTGGGTGCCGGTGTTGGTGCTCGCCTTGTAGAACCGCACGCCGGTCACCTGGCCGGAGACGTCGGACTTGAACTTCACGCCGACCTCGACCGCGCTGCCGCTGCCGGAGTCGCTCTTGCCGGGGGTCGAGCCCACGCCCCAGATGGAGCAGGTGCAGCCCACGTTGACGGTCGCCCCTGCCGAGGGGCTCTCGAGGTTGCCGCTGTCGTCGACGGCCCGCGACCTGATGGTCGTGCTGGGGTTGCCGTGAGCCACCCAGCTGTAGCTCCAGCTCGTCGTGCCCGTCGCCGGGTGCCAGGTGGTGCCCCCGTCGGTGGAGACCTCCACCCCGGCGACGACGCCACCGCCGGTGTCGGCCGCCGTGCCGCTGATGGTCAGCTTCGCGCCGTCACCGACGCCGGCACCGTTGGCCGGCGACGTGATCGTCGACGTGGGCGGCGTCGTGTCGGTCGAGGCTGAGGCGACCACGAGACCTGACAGCACGGCATACGGCTGGGCACCCATGTCGGCGAAGAGGTTGACGGTCGCCTGCTGCATGTTCGGGTCGGCGCCGTTGCCGGGGTCGAGACCCCACGACCACTGCACCGTGCCGGCACCGAACACCAACGCACCGCTCGGTGCCCGGTAGAGGGTCAGGTTGTGCGTGGCGGTGCTGCCGCTCTGCACCGTGCTGCCGTAGTCGGTGAACACCTCGGCGCTGGTCGACGTCGTGGACGAGAGCCGGAACGCCCCCGCCGGGCGGAAACCGTTGTCGGGGTCGCTGTCCCACTCGTAGCCGAGCGTGCCCAGACCGGCTCCCAGGGTGGCCGTCTGCCCGGACGACAGGTTCGCCACGGCGGTGTTGCGCCACAACCGCAGCTTGGAGTACTGCGCCGGCACCCGGATGTCCGTAGTGCCCGAGTTCACGACGAAGAGCTGTCCGGTCAGGGCGTTCTGCGGCCTGCCGCCGTCCGCCGGCGGGCTGAACCGCGGGTCCTCCCAGGTGCCGGTCCACGTCGGCGGGTCCTGCGGGTCGACCACACCGTCATAGTGGGTCTCCTTGTAGCACACCAGCGTTCGGTTCGGGGTGCTCGTGCCGTCGTAACTGGCCTCGGTGCGCGTCTTCCAGAAGACCTCGTTGCCGCTGAAGAACGCCAGGTTGAGGCCCTTGTCGCGAGCCGCCTCGACGTTGGCCCGCTGCGTGCCGGTCCAGTACTCGTCGTGCCCCACCGACAGGAACGTCTTGTGGTTGTTCAGCAGCGACCCACCCGTGGAGGTACCGACATCGAGTCCCGTCGTGTACGAGACGTCGAAGCCGTTCGCCTCCAGGAACCGGATCATGGGGTACTCGGCGTACATCAGCCAGCTGCGGCCACCGGAGTCGTCCTCGGCCGAGTGGAAGGGCCGGTTGTAGGAGACCTTGGAGGCACCCTTGTATGCCGCGGGGCTGCCCGGCGGGCAGTTGATGGAGCAGGTGTAGAGACTGTTCCCGCCGTAGGTGTTGTAGGCCTGCCAGGTCTCGTCGGAGGTCTGGAAGAGCAGGTCGGAGTGGCCGGTGTCGTTCTTCACGATGAAGACGATGTGGCTGCTGGCACCGGTGGTGTCGTCCCGGACCAGGTGGGCGATGTAGACGCCCGACACTGCGTCGGTCGGCACGGTCCAGGACGCCGAGACCGCCCAGTTGCCGCAGTCGATCAGGCCGGTCGAGTCCTGCAGGGTCAGGCACGACGGCTGGGTCTGCGGCAGGGTCGCCGACGGCTTGAGGTTCGCGGCAAGCTTCCGGGCTCCGTTGCCCTGGTAGTAGCCCAACCGGAGGATGTCGAAGTGGTACGCCTTGGACGGGGTGTTGATCTTGAACCGGACCGTGTCACCGGGGTTCACGCTGATCGACGTCGCGAAACCCTGGATGGTGGACGACCCCGCGCCCGAGATGCTCCAGTCACTCGACGGGGTGCCCGGCTTGCTGTTCTCGCACGCGATGACGCTGACCGGGGTCGTGCACGGGTCCGCCGCTGCGGCCCTGCTGGCCGGCAACAGCCCGAGCATCGCGAGCACCACGGCGAGCACCGCGACCATGGCGGCCCAGGCTCTGCCGCGCCCGGCTGACGGGGCTGGGCGGTCCCACCCCGCGGAGCGTGACCGGATGGTGACCAGACGGGTCGCAGAAGCCACGACGCACCCCCTCTACTGGAGCGGTCACGCGGCGGGAGCTGTCGGGGTCGCGTGCCTGCACCGGTGACTCACCGACCGTAGGCCGTCAGGAGGGCCCACCACATACCGCATCGGCATGGGGACGTCGCCATCCCTTTGGTGGACGTGGGGGCCTCACCCGCCGACCGCTCGAGGGGCTCGGCCGCACTGGTAGTCCATCGGGATGAGGCGGGGACGGTTTCCGGCTGATCGCCTGCTGCGCCCCCGGTCTGATGCCTAGGTTCGGCCGTGGAGGTGGCCGTGACCACCTCGGCGAGGAGGCCGATGGTGGCGAGGCTCACCCCCGCCTGGCTGAGGCAGCTCCTGCTGCCGACTACGGTCCTGCTGCTCGTCGTGCTCCTCGACTTCTTCCTCGGGCCGGGCGTCGTCATCACCGGGTCGTTCGCCATGGCCGCGGTCGTGGCGAGCGTCTACGCCAGTGTGCGCGTCACTGCGGGAGTGGGCGCCGCTGCCGTGCTCTGCGCAGCGGCTTCCGGGTGGTGGAACAACAACCTGGGCAGCGTCGAGTGGTCGGTGCGTCTCTGGCTGGCCCTGCTGTTGAGCGCCCTCGCCGTCCTGATCGCGCACATCCGTATCCGTCGTGAGCGCGACCTCAGCCGGATGACGGTCATTGCCGAGGTCGCGCAGCAAGCCCTCCTCCGTGCGCTCCCGCACTCCGTCGGCTCGATCGGCATCGCCGCCCGCTACGTGTCGGCGACCGAGGCGGCCCGCGTCGGAGGCGACCTCTACGAGGTGAGCGAGACGCCCTTCGGTGTTCGCGTGATCCTCGGCGACGTGCGCGGCAAGGGCCTGGACGCGGTCCAGCTGGCCGCCACGGTGCTGGCCTCCTTCCGCCGCGCCTCCTTCCTCCACGAGTCCCTCGGCGCGGTGGCCGCGGACCTCGATGCCGTCGTGACCTCCGTCGCCGGCCCCGAGGACTTCGCCACGGCGCTGCTCGCGGAGTTCCATGACGACGAGACGGTCACCTTCGTCAACTGCGGCCACCCCCCGCCACTTCTCGTGCCGGCAGGTGAGCCCGCCAGCGACCTCGACACCGGCCCCCCTCAGCTTCCCCTTGGCCTCGGCCCGCCCGGATCGGCAGTCACCGTCACCTGGCCCGCTCGGGCACGCCTGCTGCTGTTCACCGACGGGCTCGTCGAGACCCGCGACCTGAACGGCGTGTTCTTCCCGCTCTCCGACCAGGGTGCGATCCTCTCGGCCGGGTCGCTGGACGAGGCCCTCGACAACCTGCTGCTCCGGCTGAGCGGGTATGCCGCGCAGCGCCTCGACGACGACATCGCCCTCGTGCTGGCCGAGCGCAAGGCGGAGTCGAACGCCGCGTGACGCGACGATGCGGAACCGCCCGGGGCGAGCCGGCCGACACCTGGCCAGTCGCCACCCGACGGGACACGGCCGCCGCTCACCCGGCGGTCAGTGACCGTGCCGAGGCGTCCGGCTCCTCTCGCCGAACCAGACCTGCAGCCGCAGCGAGACCCAGCTGAGCCCGGCCAGCGGGATCGGTGCCCAGTACTCGAAGAGCCGCCACGACACCACGCCCAGCACCGCTGTGGCCTGCGGTGCTCCCATGGCGATGAGCGCGGGGATCAGCAGTGCCTCCACGATGCCGAGGCCTCCTGGGGAGATCGGCAGCATCCCCACCAGCATCGCCACGCCGTAGGCCACCAGCAGCCCCACCGGGTGGGCCACCCAGCCGAAGGCTGCGAGGAAGCACCAGAGTGAGGCGGCGTCGAGCAGCCAGTTGAGCCCCGCGCAGCCGGCAGCGGCCCGCAGGTTCGGTGCGTTCCCGAGCAGCTCGCGCACCTGCTCGCCCGCCGCAGCGAAGGTGCGATCCAACCGCGGACGCCAGCGCGACGGCATACGGGCGATGACCCGATGGGCCACTCCTGGGGCCAACGCCTCGCGACGGGAGTAGCCGACGACGGCGAGGGCGATCCCGGCCATGAGCAGGGCGCCCAGGACGGCGCCCGTGACGTATGCCGCCGACGGGCCGTAGAAGGGGATGGAGACCACGAGCACGACCCAGAGGAGAACCGCGAGGGCGGAGGTCGAGAGCACACCCTCCAGGGTCAGGCCGACGGCGGCGTCCGTGGCGGTGGCGCCGCGCTCGTGCAGGAGCCCGAACCGCATCGCGTTACCGGTCGCGGCTCCGCCCGGCAGCACGTGGCTGACGCCGAGACCGGTGAGGTCGGCGCGCAGGACCCAGTTCAGCCCGGCCCGGCCGCCTCCCACGATCCGGTGGGTCATCAGCGAGTAGCTGACCAGGCTGGCGGCCTCCAGCGCCACCGCCGCCACGATGAGTGACAGGTTGGCCGACCGCAGCAGGTGCAGTGACCGTTCGGTGCCCGCGAGCTGGGGCAGCACGAGGTAGTCGACCACCAGCACGAAGACCAGCACCGAGGCGCCGCGCCACAGCCACCGCACCACCGCCCGGCGCCGGGTGGGCGCCGCCCGCGTCTCGCCGCTCCCGTCCATCGCCGTCCCCCTGTCAGGAGGGCAGGCGCCCGCCCACGCTGAAGCGGGAGGCGCGGCGCTGCAGGCGGCGGTGGGGCCGGACGGCCGGACGTGGAGGCCGCGCGGTGTCGAACTCGGCGTAGAACAGGCGCTTCGCCAGCTCGACGAGCGCGAGGTACGCCAGCACCAGGCCGGCCAGCATGGCGTAGAAAGTCGCTGGCGGAGAAGCGAATCCGAGCAGCCCAGCCAGGGGTGACAGCGGTATCCATGCTCCGACGAGCACCACGGTCCCGGCCGCCACCATCAGGGCCGCACTCGGACGGCTCCTCAGCATCGGACGCCGGGTGCGGATGGCGAAGATGATCAGCGTCTGGGTGGCGAGCGACTCGACGAACCAGCCGGCCCGGAACAGTGACGGCCCGGCGTGGAACGGGCCGAGCATGATGGCGAAGGTGAGGAAGTCGAACAGGCTGCTGATGGGCCCGAAGAACAGCATGAACCGCCGGATCAGGCCGATGTCCCAGTGCGAGGGTGCGCGCAGCTGCTCGGGGTCCACCCGGTCGGTGGGGATCGCGAGCTGGCTGGAGTCGTAGAGCAGGTTGTTGAGCAGGATCTGCGACGGCAGCATCGGCAGGAAGCTCAGGATGCCCGACGCGGCCGCGGCGCTGAACATGTTGCCGAAGTTGCTGCTCGTGCCCATCAGCACGTACTTGATGGTGTTGGCGAAGATGCCGCGCCCCTCGGTGATGCCGTCGGCGAGGACGCCGAGGTCCTTCTCGAGCAGGATCACGTCGGCGGCGTCCTTGGCCACGTCGACGGCCGTGTCGACACTGATGCCGATGTCGGCGCTGTGCAGCGCGAGCGCGTCGTTGACCCCGTCGCCGAGGAAGCCGACGCCGCGACCCTGGCGGCGCAGCACCCGCATGACCATCGCCTTCTGCTCCGGGTTCACCCGCGCGAAGATCGTGGTGGCCTGCGCGGCGGCGACGAGCCGCTCCTCGTCGAGCCTCGCCAGATCGCTGCCGGTGAGGGTCCCGGTGACCGGCAGCCCGAGCTCGTCGCAGACCTTCTGCGCCACGAGCGCGTTGTCGCCGGTGCACACCTTGACCGTCACCCCGAGCTGGGCCAGCCGTTCGAGCGACTCGGCGGCCCCCTGCTTGGGCTGGTCGAGGAACACCAGGTAGCCCGCGAGGGAGAGCCCGCTCTCGTCGGACGGCGTGATCTCGCGCAGGTCCCGCGCCGGCCGGGTGGCTACGGCGATGACCCGCCCGCCGGCGGCGAACAGGTTCTCCAGGGTCCCGTGCGCGCCCGCCGGCACACCGACGCACCGCGCCAGCACCGTCTCCGGTGCCCCCTTCACCACCAACAGCGGTATGCCGTCGGGTCCCCGTACGAGGGCGGAGGACAGCTGCCGGTCGTGGTCGAAGGGAGCGACGGCGAGGCGAGGCGGGTCGTCCCCGCGCGGCGCGATGGGCGAGACCCACATGGCCTGTTCGAGGGGGTCGTCGAACGGCGTGTCGTCCACCGGCGCGTCCCCGGCCAGCCGCCCCAGGGCCAGGACGTCGGCCGCGTCGTGGCCCGCAGGGTCCAGGGCTGCCGTCAGGGAGATATGGCCCTCGGTGAGGGTGCCGGTCTTGTCGGTCACGAGGATGTCCATGTCACCGAGGTCCTCGATGCAGACGAGCCGCTTGACCAGCACCTTCCTGCGAGCCAGGTCGCGCGACCCGATGGCCAGGCTCGTGCTGACGACCGCGGGGAGCAGCTGAGGCGTGATGCCCACGGCGATGGCGAGCGCGAAGAGCAGCGACTCCACCAGGGGACGCTGCAGCACGACGTTGGCCACGACGATGACGGTCATCAGCGTGATCGCCACGCGCAGCAGCAGCCCCGAGAAGCGGCGCAGCCCGGCCTGGAACTCCGTCTCGGGCTGCCGGTCGCCGAGCTGCGCGGCGACCCGTCCGAACTCGGTGTGACCGCCGGTCCCCACGACCACACCGACGCCGTTCCCGCGCCGCACCACGGTGCCCATGAGGGCGCAGCAGGTCAGGTCACCGAGCGCGGCGCCGGGGTCGACGGCTGCCGTGTCCTTGTTGACCGGGACGGACTCCCCGGTGAGCACGCCCTCGTCGCACTGCAGACCGGTGGCCTCGAGCAGCCGGACGTCGGCGGGCACCACCTCGCCCCGCACCAGCCGCACGACGTCGCCGGGCACGACCGAGACGACGTCCACCGGCACGGGGACACCGCCGCGCAGCACGGTCACGCGATGGCTGATCTGGGCGTGCAGCTGGGCGGTGGCGCGTTCGGCGCGGTACTCGTTCACGAAGCTCAGGCCGACGCTCGCGACCAGGATGGTGCCGATCACGATGGCGTCGGTCTGCTCGCCGAGGAAGAAGGAGACCAGGGCGGTGCCGGCCAGCAGCACCAGCAGCGGGGAGCGCAGCTGGCGCAGCAGCACGGCCCCGGCGCGGGCGTGGTGGGTGCGGACCGCATTCGGCCCGGTGGCGGCCAGGCGGCGGGCCGCCTCCCCCTCGTCGAGACCCGCATCGCTGCTGCCCATCCGGCGCAGCACCTCAGGGGCCGGCAGGGAGGCGAGCTCGCTGACGGGCACACCTCGCTGGCCGCCCGCCTCGGTCGGAGCCAGCCCGCGCACGGTCACGGCACCAGCATGTGCCGCCCCCGCGGCATACGGGAGGGGTCGAAGGTCACCGCGGGTCCCCGTGTAACCTGTGGGACCGAAAGGGAGTAGTCCCCAATCGCCGCGTCGACACACTGACCCTCGGGTCCGGGTGCGGTGGGCCACCTGAAGGTGGCGGACGAGACTTTCGACCAGCACATGACCCCTGCAGTGACAAGTACCTCTGCAACGGACGTGCCTGGTCGAAGGGACGTCCCTCCGGCGCTCTCCTCGGCTGGGCCACGAGGAGACACATTTCATGGATGCCTTCCTGCTCAGCACCGCGGTGATCTTCGTCGCCGAGCTCGGTGACAAGAGCCAGCTCATGGCGATGACCTTCGCCGCCCGCTACACCGTGCGGGAGGTGCTGCTCGCCATCACCGGCGCCACCCTCGTCGTGCACCTCGCGTCGGTGGCGATCGGCGCCCTCGTCGGCAACGCCTTCGCCGACAGCCAGTGGGTCATCTCGATCATCGCCGGCCTCGCGTTCCTCGTCTTCGCCGCCTGGACGCTGCGCGGTGACAGCCTGACCGCCGACGAGGAGGAGAAGGCCCGCCGGAGCACCGGCGCCGCGCTGCTGGCGGTCGGCACGGCGTTCTTCCTCGCCGAGCTCGGCGACAAGACGATGCTCGCCACCATCACCCTCGCCACCCGCGAGGGCTGGTTCGGCACGTGGATCGGCAGCACCCTCGGCATGGTCGCCGCCGACGCCCTCGCCATCGGGGTCGGCGCCCTGCTCGGCCGCAAGCTGCCCGAGCGGGTCATCAAGATCGGCGCGGCCGTCGCGTTCCTCGTGTTCGGGGTCCTGCTCATCGTCGAGGGCGTCACCAGCCGGTAGCCGAACGCGCCGAATCCCCCGCACCACCTCGGTTGGGGTGTCACGATGTCCGGCATGGAGTGGCGCGGGGGGAAGCGCAGGGTGGTCGCCGCCGTACTGACAACTGTCGCGGCCAGCGTGCTTGTCGTGGTGCTGGTCAATGTCACCCTCGCGTCCCACCTGCCACACACCTGGTGGGGGCATGAGCTGGGGCAGGTCGTCGCCGCGGGAACGATCGGCCTCGCAAGCCGGGCCGTGTGGTTGCGGCTGCGCACGGGGCGCTGGTCGCAGGGCCCGACCGCCTCATCGTCGGACTAGAGCGGGAGAAGAGAGCGTGCGCGGGGGGAAGCGCAGGATGGTCGCCGTCGTCGGGGCCACCAGCATCGCGGTCGCCCTGGTCGGGGCGCTCTTGCTTGCCAACGTGCCGCCCACTGACCCCGACCCGCCATCCGTGGTGACCGCGGCCGTCTTCCTGGCACTCGTCCCCGTGGGCTTCGTGACGATGCTCGAGGCCCTGGTCACCTGGCCCGAGGACGGCCCCTACCCCCTGCGACGACGCGCCAGGTCGGTGGCCACCGCGCTGGGCACGGCGCTGGCCACCGCGTCGGTCGGCCTGCTCGTCGCGGTGATGGTCGGCAGGGCGCTCCTCTGGGTGCTGCCGACCGACTGGCGTGGAGGCGCCATCGGAGCCGCCACCGGCCTGGGCTTCCTCGTCGGCAAGGCGGTGTGGCTGCGACTGCGCACCGGGCGCTGGTCCAACGCGCCGACGGTCCGGCAGCCGCGCGGCCGGAGGGGTGCGTCCGCCTAGCCTGCTCCGGTCGCTGGCCCTCCGAGGCTGCTGTAACCTCCGCTTGAACCCTCAAACACCTGCCCGATGTCTTCCACCCGAGCGACGCTCCTGTCGCCCGCGCCAGTGGACCACCCGTGGCGCACTCCAGGAGACATGACTGTGGCCGTTGCCACCACCGGGCTCGACGCGAGCCCGAGAACCGGGCGCTCAGCGCCCGTGCCGCGCGACGCGGCATACCTCGTCGCGCATGATTCGGGCCATTTCGGGCATTCGGGGGGTGGGCCGGTCCATACCGACCTACGCTGTCGCGGCGGGGCTCCATGCGGCGACACGGATGTGCGCGCTGCTGACCGCGGAGAGGGGGTGGGCGCGGAGTGAACCGGCTCAGCGAAGGCTTTGTGCTCGGTGGCCGCTACACCCTTGCCTCCCGCGTGGCGTCGGGCGGCATGGCCGACGTCTGGGCAGCCAACGACGAGGTGCTGCGACGCGAGGTGGCGGTCAAGGTCATGCGGCCCGACCCGGACCACGAGGAGCTCTTCGCGGTGCGCTTCCGCGACGAGGCTGTGCACTCCGCCTCGCTGCTGCACGCCAACATCGCGACCGTGTTCGACTACGGCGAGGAGGACCACCTCGCCTACCTCGTCATGGAGCTCGTGCCGGGCAAGCCGCTGTCCAAGGTGCTGCGCGAACGCGGAGCCCTCCCTCCCGCCGAGGTGCGCTCGATCATGGGCCAGGCGGCGCTGGCGCTCGGCGTGGCCCACGAGGCGCGCGTGGTGCACCGCGACGTCAAGCCCGCCAACATCCTGCTGCGGCCCGACGGCATCGTGAAGCTGACCGACTTCGGCATCGCCCGCGCCCTCGACCGTACGGGCCACACCCGCCACGGCGAGCTGCTGGGCACCCCGAACTACATCAGCCCCGAGCAGGCCATGGGCTCACCGGCGACCGGCGCCAGCGACCTCTACGCGCTCGGCGTCGTCGCCCACGAGATGCTCTCGGGACGGCGCCCCTTCGAGCGCGAGACGCCGATCGCCACGGCGTTGTGCCACGTGCAGCAGCCGCCGCCACCACTGCCCGACGACGTGCCGGAGGACATCGCCCTCGTCGTCGAGGAGTGCCTGGCCAAGGACCCCGCCCAGCGGCCGCCGAACGCCAGGGCGGTCGCCCTGCGGCTGGGCCTGGGCGACCACGAGATGCTCGGCCTCGGGCTCGGCCTCGCGTGGTACGTCAACGAGAGCGACCGCACCGATGCGGCCGACCTCGACCCGGAGCCGGGCGACACCGCCGTTCTCGGTATGCCGTAGCGGCCCCTCTCGCTGGAGGCCCGCCTTGGCCGGCGCCGCCCGGGAAGGTGCGTCCGGGGAACGCACTCCCGCCGATGGGGCGCCGGGCGTACATTCGTCGGTATGGCCGACAAGGCCCACCGCTGGACGCCCGAAGAGGTCCGGTCGTTCATGCTCGGAGAGAGTCCCGAGTTCGCCAGGGAACGCCGCCGTTTCATGCGGATCCCCGCGAACCCGCGCTGCAAGCTGTGCCTGGCGCCGTTCGGAGGCGTCGGCGGCGTCGTGCTCAAGGCCGCCGGGTTCGGCCGGTCGGCCGGCAACCCCGCCATGTGCGCCAAGTGTGAGACCGAGCTGCGCCACCACGGCCTGACGGGGGTGGAGATCCCGGTCACCCTGCTGTTCTCCGACGTCCGGGGCTCGACGAGCCTCGCCGAGCACATGCGACCCAAGGAGTTCAAGGACTTCCTCGACCGGTTCTACCGCCTGGCGACCGACGCGATCACGCACCACGACGGGCTCGTCGACAAGATCGTCGGCGACGAGGTGATCGGCCTGTTCTTCGGCGGCATCAGCGGCCCCAACCACGCGGGCGCCGCCATCGCCGCCGCCGTCGACCTCGCCGACCGGGCCAGCCACTCGGACGCCTCGCCCGCCGGCCCGATCCCGGCGGGAACCGCGGTGCACACCGGCGACGCCTTCGTGGGCTCGACGGGACCGGCGGAGACGGTGCCCGACTTCACCGCGCTCGGGGACCCGGTCAACACCACCGCCCGACTGGCGTCACTGGCCCGCGCGGGCGAGGTGATCGTCAGCGTCGCAGCCGCCGAGGCCTCGGGCACCAGCACCGAGGGCCTCGAGCACCGTCGGGTCGACCTCCGGGGCAGGTCGGCCCCGCTGGAGGTCGTCGTGCTGCGCGCCGCGCAGGCCGGGTTGGCGCCCAGCCCGTAGAACCCACGGTCCTCCGCCTGGACGGGTTCCCCTCGCCGGGGCGCACAATCCTTCGCGCCGGCTCGCCGCACCCGCTACGGTCGCGAGCGTCTCCCCTCGGGGCGCGCCAACGCCCCAGGGCTCCGTGCGCGGCCGCCCCGGCCGTCCCCAGGCAGAGAGGGTCTCGTCAGATGGCATGTCGGATCAGTGAGCTCGTGCTCGGTTGCCGCGACCCGGAGGCGCTGGCGCGGTTCTGGTGCGAGGTCCTCGACTTCGTGGTGCTCGACCGCGAGGAGGGGTGCATCGAGATCGGGCCGCGCGAGGGCTTCGGCGGCCCGCAGCCGACCATCATCCTCAGCCAACGGGACGAGCCTGAGTCCGGGAAGTCCCGGCTGCACATCGACGTCAACGCCACCGACCGCGACCAGGACGCCGAGCTCGAGCGCCTCCTGGCCCTGGGGGCGCGCCCGGCCGACATCGGTCAGACCGGTGAGGAGCAGTGGCACGTGCTCGCCGACCCCGAGGGGAACGAGTTCTGCCTGCTCAAGGCGCGCCTCAACCCGCTCTGAGGGCCACGGCTAGGGCTAGGGCTGCTTGCCGCGCTCCCGCTCGACGCGTGCCCGGCGCGCAGCGGCGACCTTCTCGGCCCGTTGCTGCTCCAAGCGCCGCACCGGGTCGTTGTGCTCGTCGAGCTGCGCCGGACCGTACATCTGGTAGCCGAAGTGCTTGATCCGGTAGATCGCGCGGTACCAGAGCGAGAGCCCCTCGCGGTCAGACTTGGCGCCCACGCCCACTCCTTCGACGACCCTGCAGCAGACGACCCTGCTGCGTACACCTCCACCCTAGGCCGGGTGTGTGCCGAAGGGCGCCGCGGGCTCATGGAGGGCTCGCGGCGCCCTTCGACGAGGCGGCGGGGACGGGCTCAGCGCACCCGGGCGAACTTCACCGCCGAGGTCCACAGCTTCACCTTCGACACCCGCTTGCCGGGCCGCGGTGCGTGCCAGATGTAGCCACCGCCGGCGTACACCCCGACGTGGTAGATGCTGCGCGAGCCGCCGAAGAAGACGAGGTCTCCCGGTCGGGCGGACTTGCGCGAGATCTTGTAGGCGGCGTTGTACTGCGCCTGGGCGGTGCGGGGCAGGCGCTTGCCGACCTTGCCGAAGACGTACTTGGTCAGGCCCGAGCAGTCGAACCCGGTGCGGGGGCTCGCTCCGCCATAGACGTAGCGAATTCCCTTCTGGGCAGCGGCGACTCGCACCGCCTGGTAGCTGGTGGTGGCAGAGACGGCGGCGTCCGCCCGCTGCGTGGAGGACGGGGCGACGAGGAGGCCGAGCGCGAGGAACAGGGCCATCAGGA
This sequence comes from Pedococcus cremeus, assembly GCF_900111375.1. Taxonomy (GTDB): domain Bacteria; phylum Actinomycetota; class Actinomycetes; order Actinomycetales; family Dermatophilaceae; genus Pedococcus_A; species Pedococcus_A cremeus. The sequence continues at coordinate 114,296 of NZ_FOHB01000008.1, read as the reverse complement.
TGGAGGCGACCCGTGCGGGCACGGGAAAGCGGACAGGGGAACTGAGCATGGAGCGGCCTTTCGGTTCCGCCTGCGAAGAGTGACCTGTCGGGTTCGGGCGCCGAAAGATGGCCCGGCCGCGTAGCGGCTTCACCCCAAGGACACCCTGACCACGTGGCCGGGGGGTCCGTACTGCCTGGGTTCTCCGTCCCCACCACCAGAAGAGGGGTTCTGCGTGCCGCCCGCGCGCGTGGTGGGGTTCGGCGTCCGCGCGGACCGCCCCGCCTTCTGGCGGGGACTGGTGATGTGCCCTCAGGGGGCGAGCCCTCAGATGTCCGCTCCGGGCGACCTCCTGGTCGGGCGGCGCGGGCCGGGCTTGTCGCTGAAGACTAGTTCCACCGAACTAGTCACTGCCAGTTCAGGATGCCCCATTGATCCCGATATCGCCGCATCCGAGAAGGGATTTCAGCCTTTTGGCGTAGCCCCTCGACCGGTGCGCTCAGCCGGGAAAGGCCGCCCTCCCGAGGCCGCGCGGAAGTCGGGCGAGCTGCCACCGGCGCTCCTCCGCCGCTGCCGCGGGATCTGCCGGCTCGGCAGCACTGGCCGCGGTCGCGGCATACGTGGCTGCGTGAGCGGCGTGGCCGGCGACGTGTGCGGTGGCCGCCGCATGGCCCGCCGCCCTGGCTGCCGCAGCGGCGGCCGGGTCGGCCGTCTCGCGGGCAGCGTCGTGGGCCGCGAACGCCGCGTCCCGAGCGGCGCCCGCCGACAGCTCACCAGTGGCCCAGGCCCGAGCCGCCTCCACGGCGCGGCGGGGACGGTCGTCGTCGGGGCAGACGCGCTCGAAGGTGGGCAGCACGTGCTCCGCGCAGTCAGTGGCCCAGCGAGCCAGCGACCGGTGCTGGTCGGTGTCGAGTCGTACGGCGATCTTTCCCATGAGGACTCCTAGTGGGCGAGCCTGCCTCCGCGCGGGACGGACCGGGGGCCGGCGTCCTGGCGGGCGGCCAGCAGGAACAGGACTCCGGAGGCGAGCACCGGCACGAAGAGGACGGCGATCGAGAGCGGCCGCCCCCACTCGCTACCCGCGCCGATCGTCTCCAGCAGCAGGGGGACGAGCACGATGGCGAGCAGCATCACGCCGGCCTCGCGCGGCCTGTTCAGGCCCAGCACGGCCAGCGCCACGCCGACCAGGAGCACGAGCACCAGCGAGACCGGGCCGTGCTGGTCCTCCCAGGACGACCAGCGCTGCCAGTCGAGCAGCTCGAGCACACCGAAGGCCACCGGCGCGAGACAGGCCACCGCGAGCACGGGCACCGCGACACCGGGCCGCCACCACGCCAGGAGGCACAGGCACAGCAGAGGGACGGCAACAGCGGCGATGAGGCCGACGGCCCGCCACCCGCCGATGTCCACCACGGCGTAGCCCCCGAGCATCAGCGCCGCGAACCCCGAGAAGGCCGCCATCACGGCGAACCCGGCCCACCTCAACGAAGACATCGTCGACACCTCCTCAGCGCCCATGGTCCGCGGCGCCGGGGCCCGGAACCAGAGCCGTTGGTCCCACGCCCGAGGGCGGGCCACGTCGTGAGTCCTTCACGACGCGCCCTGCGCCCCGTGCCCCACCGGGACCTACGGCTCTGACCGTCCGGCCACCTCATCTGCACGCTGGAGCTGGAGGCACCGGGGCACGAGCACCGGCTGCCGAGAGGGATGAGGTTTCGATGACCGACCACGCGATGGCGATGACCAGCCACACCACGGAGCTGCGCCAGATCGAGGAGATGAACGGCGTTCTCGCCCGGGGGAACCGGGTCACGGCCGACTCGCTGGGCGTCCGGAACGAGGTGCCCGCCGACGCGGTGCTGCGCCGGCTCCGGGCGGTGGGGCCGCCGTCGTACCCCTACATCTACGGGATCTTCGTCCGCGGCGCCGACGGGGCCGACGGTGGCGACGGGGCTCGACCGGTGCTGGTCGAGCTGCACACCGAACAGCTGCGAGCCCTGTGCGACCGGCTCCACCTGCGCGGCCAGATCTGGGGCACCTGAGCGCACCGGCTACGGTTGCCGGCATGGCCGGCCCGTCACCAGAACGCCGCAGCAGCTCCGGAGTGGTGCGTCGCTGGTGGCTCTCCGGCTGGGTGGCCGCGGTCGCTGTCGTCCCCCTGCTGACATCTCCGCCGTCGAGCTCCGACCTCGTCGGCTCGGCGCTCCTGCTGCTGGCCGCCTGGGTGCTCTCCCCCAGGTTCTTCCCCACGTCACCGAGCGACCGGGACGCCCGCCGGCTGGCGTGGGAGACCGGCGTCCCCGTCGTCTACTGGCGTCCGGGGTGCAGCTACTGCCTGCGGCTGCGGATCGCGCTCGGCCGCACCGGCAACCGCGCCATCTGGGTGGACGTGACCCGTGACCCGGCCGCCTCGGCCCGGGTCCGCGCCGCCAACAGCGGGGACGAGACGGTGCCCACCGTCTTCGTGGGCGACTCCGCGACCACCAACCCGCGCCCCGCCTGGGTCCGCGAGCGGCTCCCCCGGCGCTGACACCCCGGGCACACGTATGCCGTGCGGTCACCACCCGTGGTGGCCACACGGCATACCATCACCGCACCGGAGGTGACGAACTCCCCTGCGGAGCAGGCGAACTCAGGCGCTCAAATGCTGTGCACCCTAGATGAAGAGCAGCTGGGCGCCGTCGGTCTTCTCGATGAAGTCGCTCGCGCTGATGATGCCTTCGACCTCCTCGTAGAGGTCCTCCTCGGTGAGGTGGTTCATGTCGGCCGACATGCGGCACGCCCACAGGTGGCCGCCGGAGGCGACGATCTGCTCGAGGAAGTCGGGCACCTCGGGCACGTCGAGCTCGGCGATCGACTTCTTGAACTTCGACGTCGCCATGTGGGTGATCCCCGGCAGGCCGCCGAGCCCCTGCGGCATGTGCGTGGCGGTGTTGCCCAGCGGTGTGAACTTCAGCTCGTGCATCGTCTTCTTGTTGATCATGTCGAAGCCCCAGAACGTGAAGAACAGGTGCGTCTCCACGCCCTCGCCCAGGGCGGCGTTGGCCAGGATCAGGCCCGGGTAGGCCATGTCGAGGCTGCCCTTGGAGCAGATGATGGCGAGCTTGCGGCCCGCGGTGGCCTCGGTGCCGAAGTCGGGGATGATGGCGGGGGCCGTGTCGGTGGTGGTCATCGAAACCTCTTGTGTGCGTGGAGATGTGGTGCGGTGGTTGGGGTCAGACGCAGCCGTGCGGCTTCGGCAGGCCGGCGATGTAGGCCATCTTCTTGGCCGGCTTCTGCGGGAAGAGCTGGAACAGCTGCTTGGTCGGGATGCCGCCGGCGACGGTGACGCGGCGCAGGGTGGGCGTCTCGCCCTGGGCGGCGAAGTCCTCGCGCAGGAAGCGGATCGCCTTCCAGTGCTCGTCGGTCAGCTCGATGCCGATCTGCGCGGCCAAGGTCTTGCCGAGGGCTTCGTCCCACTCGGCGGGCTCGGTGAGGAACCCCTCTTCGTTGACGTGGACCTGGCGGCCGTCGATGGTCGTGACAGGCATCTGGCTCACTCCTTGTCGGTGTGCGGTGCGGTGGTGGCGGGGGTGGTGACCTTTCCGGCCATGGACATGTGGACCGGAAGGGGAAGGGGCCGGCCGGGGAGCAGGACGTTCCAGTAGATCCACCGGAACGCGAGCTTCCCGAGGTGGTTGGCGCGGGTCTCCTTGAGCAGGCTCATCGGGCCCAGCGCCGGCACCGGGAACTTCCCCGGCAGCGGCTGGGTGTCGTAGTTGAAGTCGATGAGCAGGCCCTTGCCGTTGCCGGACTCGACGAAGCAGTTCGCGTGCCCGTCGAACGAGCCGGTCATCGGGCGTCCGGAGACGTGCTCCAGGAAGTTGCCGACGAAGACGTCGACGGCGAAGTGGGCCACCGATCCCGCCTTGGAGGCCGGGATGTCGGAGGCGTCACCGACGGCGAACACGTTGTCGTGCTTCTTCGACAGCAGCGTGTGCTTGTCGACCGGCACGTAGTTGAGCTCGTCGCCCAGGCCCGAGCGGGCCACGAAGTCGGCGCCCATGTTGAGGGGGATCGTGACGAGCAGGTCGAACGGCACCACGCGCTCGTCGAAGGAGACGATCGCCTTCTTGTCGTTGTCGACGCTCTCGATCATGAAGTCGGGCTCGACGAGGATCTTGCGCTCCTCGAGCATCGAGCCGAGCTGGGCGGAGGCGATCGGCTGGGTGAAGGCGCCGGACAGCGGCGTGACGTAGACCAGCTCGACCCGGTCGCGGATGCCACGCTCGCGCAGGAAGGCGTCGGCCAGGAACGTGAACTCGAGCGGCGCCACCGGGCACTTGATCGGCATCTCGGTGATGTGCACGACGAGCCGGCCGTGGTCGAAGGACCGCAGCGCCCCGGCCAGCGCCTGGGCACCCTCGAAGGAGTAGAAGTCGAAGACGCTCCGGCGCCACTGCTCCCCCAGCATGCCGGGGGTCTGGTCCGGTCGGGGCGAGGTCCCCGTGGCGATGACGAGGTAGTCGTAGCCCAGGGTGCGTCCGTCCTGCAGGTGCACGGTGTTCTTGTCGGCCTCGACCCGGTCGACCTCGGCGAGCACCAGGTCGACGCCGTCGGGGATGAGCGTGTGCCGCTTCCGGACGACCTGCCCGGCCGTGTAGGTGCCGAACGGGAGGAAGAGGTAGCCGGGCTGGTACAGGTGGTTGTCGTCACGGTCGACGACGGTGATCTCCCACTGCTCGCGCGGCAGCCTCTTCCGCAGCTTGTTGACGATCATCGTGCCGGCCGTGCCGCCACCGAGGACCACGAGACGCCTCATTGCCAACCCACTCCTTGCGTGCTGTGACGGGTGCTGTTCGTCTTCGCCATCGACGGTAGGAAGGCCTCAGAGGGGTCAATAGTGCCGAAGGTCCCTATTACCCCTAGGGGTATCGGTGATGGGGTGGGAGCAGACTCAGAGAGAGGACCACCATGAGCGCCGCCGCCTCCTCAGCCACCACCGTGCGCGTCGACCACCTGAGCGGCGACGAGTTCACGATCGGCGTGCGTGGGCACCGCCTCACGGTCGACCAGCCCGTCGACGCGGGTGGCCGGGACACCGCGCCCACCCCGACCGAGCTGTTCGTGGCCGGCCTCGCCTCGTGCGTCGCCTTCTACGCGCGTCGCTACCTCGCCCGACACGGCCTGCCCACCGAGGGCCTGGCCGTCGACGCGGCATACGAGATGGGGTCGCGACCGGCACGGGTGGCCGCCGTCGACCTGCGGCTGCACGTGCCGGCCGGCGTTCCCGAGTCGCGTCGCGAGCCGCTGCTCGCCGTCGCCAGCCACTGCACGGTGCACAACACCCTCACCACCCAGCCCGACGTCGTGGTGCGCCTCACCGAGCCGGAGGCCGCGGAGGTGGCCTGACGATGCGTCCGCTCGCCGCCTTCGCGCGGCGTCACTGGTTCGGCCTCCTGACGCTCCTGGTGGGCGCGGTCGGCGGGCTGCTGATCGCCCTCGACCAGCCGGAGGCCGCGCGCTGGACCGTGTCGGCGTTCAGCCTCGGCTTCGCCGCCGTCCGCACCTGGCACATGCTGGTCGACCTGCGCCGCGGCCGTTACGGCGTCGACGTGCTCGCAGTCACCGCGATCGTCTCCACCGTCGTGGTCGGCGAGTACTGGGCCTCCCTCGTCATCGTGCTGATGATGACCACCGGCCGTGCCCTGGAGGCCCTCGCCGCCGGCCGGGCGGAGCGCGAGCTGTCGGCACTCCTCGACCGCGCGCCCCGCACCGCCCACCGGCTCGTGCCCGGCGGCAGCGGCCACACGACCGACGTGCCCGTCGGCGAGGTGCAGCCCGACGACGAGCTGCTCGTCAAGCCCGGAGAGGTGCTGCCGGTCGACGGGCTGCTGCTGAGCACCTCCGCGGCCTTCGACGAGTCGTCGCTCACCGGCGAGCCGCTGCCGGTCGAGCACGTGCGCGGCGAACCGGTGATGTCGGGATCCGTCACCGGTGCCCGTCCGATCATCCTGCGCGCGACCGCGTCCGCGGCCGACTCGCAGTACCAGCGGATCATCGACCTGGTCAGCGAGGCCCAGCGCTCCCGCGCCCCGTTCGTGCGCCTCGCCGACCGGGTCGCGGTGCCGTTCACGCTGGTGTCGTTCACCATCGCAGGCGCCGCGTGGTGGCTCAGCGGGGAGGCCTCGCGCTTCGCCGAGGTGCTCGTGGTGGCGACGCCGTGCCCGCTGCTCATCGCCGCACCCGTGGCCTTCATGGCCGGCATGTCGCGGGCTGCCCACCACGGCATCATCGTCAAGAACGGCGGCACCCTCGAACAGCTCTCGCACATCCGCACCGCGGCCTTCGACAAGACCGGCACGCTCACCCGGGGCGCGCCGGAGCTGGCAGCCGTCGACGTCGCCGACGGGATGCACCCGGACGCCGTGCTCGCCCTGGCCGCCGGGGTCGAGCGCCTCTCGACGCACCCGCTCGCCGAGGCCATCGTCGCCGGCGCCCGCGAGCGCGGCCTGACCCTCCCGGTGGCCCACGCCGGGCAGGAGACCACTGCGCACGGGGTCACCGCCACGGTCGAGGGCCACACCGTCGTGGTCGGCAAGGAGGACTACGTCGCGAGCCACGTCCGCGGCATACCCGACCTCCCGCTCGCCCCCGGCCACAGCGCGGTGCACGTCGCCGTCGACGGCGGGTATGCCGGCCGGCTGGCGCTCGCCGACCACGTGCGCCACGACACCGCCCGCACCATCGCGGCGCTGCGCGCCACCGGCGTGGGCCAGGTGCTCATGCTCACCGGCGACGCCCCGGCCACGGCGCAGCACATCGGCTCGGCCATCGGCATCGACGACGTGCGGGCCGGGCTGCTGCCCCAGGACAAGGTCGACATCGTCGCGGGACTGCCCCACCGGCCGGTGATGATGGTCGGCGACGGCGTCAACGACGCTCCCGTGCTCGCCGCCGCCGACGTGGGGGTGGCGATGGGGGCGCGCGGGTCGACGGCGGCGAGCGAGTCGGCCGACGTGGTCGTGCTGCTCGACGACCTCTACCGAGCCGTGCGTGCCGTGCAGATCGGGCGGCGCACCATGGCGGTCGCCTGGCAGGCCATCGGCCTCGGCGTCGGGCTCTCCGTCGCGCTCATGCTCGTCGCCTCCGCCGGCGTGCTGCCGGCCATCATCGGCGCCTGGACGCAGGAGGGCGTCGACCTCGCCTGCATCCTGTGGGCCCTGCTCGCGAGGCAGCCCGGCCGTGAGGAGCAGGCGGCGCTCGCCGAGGTGGAGCGGCCCGCGGAGGACGCGGCGGCGCAGCGCACCGGGCAGAACGGCCAGCGCACGGCGGCCTGAGACAGGGCTCGCGCGCCGGCCCCTGGGACGGGAGACTCCTGCCCATGCCTGCAGAGCGCCCGTGGTTCCACTCCGCCGTCGTCTACCAGATCTACCCGCGCAGCTTCCAGGACTCCGACGGCGACGGCATCGGCGACCTGCGGGGCGTGATCAACCGCCTCGACCACCTCGCCACCCTCGGCGTCGACGTCGTGTGGCTCTCGCCGATCTACCGGTCGCCGCAGGACGACAACGGCTACGACATCAGCGACTACCAGGACATCGACCCGACGTTCGGCACGCTCGCCGACTTCGACGAGCTGGTCGCGAAGGCGCACGAGCGCGGCATCCGCGTCGTCATGGACCTCGTGGTCAACCACACCTCCGACGAGCACCCGTGGTTCGTCGAGTCCCGTTCGTCGAAGGACAACCCCAAGCGCGACTGGTACTGGTGGCAGCCGCCCCGCGAGGGCTTCGAGGCCGGGCAGCCCGGCGCCGAGCCGACCAACTGGCACTCGTTCTTCAGCGGGTCCACCTGGCAGCTCGACGAGGCCACCGGGGAGTACTACCTGCACCTGTTCTCCCGGAAGCAGCCCGACCTGAACTGGGAGAACCCGCAGGTGCGCCAGGCCGTCTACGCGATGATGCGCTGGTGGCTCGACCGCGGGGTCGACGGCTTCCGGATGGACGTCATCAACATGATCTCCAAGGAGCTGCCGCTGCGCGACGGGGAGCCGATCGGCGACGGCCCCTGGGGTGACGGGTCCCCGTCGTACATCTGCGGTCCGCGCATCCACGAGTTCCTCCAGGAGATGCACCGCGAGGTGTTCGAGGGCCGCGGCGACGCGCTCCTCACCGTCGGCGAGATGCCCGCGGTCACGGTCGAGGACGCCGTGCTCTTCACCGACCCCGCGCGGCACGAGGTCGACATGGTGTTCCAGTTCGAGCACGTCGGCCTCGACCACGGCGAGCACAAGTGGGACCGCCGGCCGCTGCAGCTCGTCGAGCTCAAGGAGTCGCTCGGTCGCTGGCAGGAGGGCCTGGCCGAGGTCGGCTGGAACAGCCTCTACTGGAACAACCACGACCAGCCCCGGGCCGTCTCCCGCTTCGGCGACGACGGGGAGTTCCGCGTCGAGTCGGCCAAGCTCCTCGCCACGGTGCTGCACCTGCACCGCGGTACGCCCTACGTCTACCAGGGCGAGGAGCTGGGCATGACCAACGTGCCCTTCCAGGACGCCACCGCGTTCCGGGACATCGAGTCGGTCAACTACTACGAGGCCGCCACAGGCCAGGGCCTGCTCGTCGAGGAGGTGCTCGACGCGTTGCGGCTCGGCAGCCGCGACAACGCCCGCTCCCCCGTCCAGTGGGACGCCTCCCCCCACGCCGGCTTCACCACCGGGGTGCCGTGGTTCCCGGTGCACCCCAACTACCCGACGGTGAACGCCGAGCACGCACTGGCCGACCCGGACTCGGTCTTCCACCACTACCGGCGGCTCATCGAGCTGCGCCACGCCGACCCCGTGGTGGCCGAGGGCGACTTCACGATGCTGCTGCCGGACGACCCGGTGGTCTACGCCTTCACCCGCTCGCTCGAGGGCACGACGCTGCTCGTGGTGGCCAACTTCGGCGGCACCCACCACAGGGTCGACGGGCTGCCCGACGCCGAGGAGTGGGCCGGTGCCGAGCTGGTGCTCGGCTCGTACCCCGAGTCGGCCACCGCCCCGGGCCCGACGGACGGCTCGATCGTCCTGCGCCCGTGGGAGGCCCGCATCCTTCGCCGCACCGCCTGACCGTCGGTGCGCGCCCGCCGGGCCGGTTCCTGGGTGAGCCGGGCCGGTTCGTGCGGGCAGGCCTCGACAACCTAGGCTCTGGAACCATGCGCGCCACCCGCCTGACCACCGCCTTCCGCGTCATTGCCTTCGCCGAGGCGCTCTCCTGGGCGGGGCTGCTCGCGGGCATGTACGCCAAGTACGTCACCGAGTCCGGTGAGCTCGGCGTCAAGGTCTTCGGGCCCATCCACGGCGCCGTCTTCATCGCCTACGGGCTGCTGACCCTCCTCGTCGCCCGGGCGCAGCGCTGGTCGTGGCCGGTCCTGCTGCTCGGTCTCGCGGCCTCGGTGCCGCCCTTCGCGACCGCCGCCTTCGAGGTGTGGGCCGCGCGCACCGGCCGGCTCGGCGCCTCGTCCCGGCACCCGCTGCGCGGCACGGGGTACCAGCGCGGGCTCTGACGCGAGCCGGCACCAGCTGCCGGCCACGCGGCATACCGCGGATTTCTGGCAGACCGGGACGGTCTGAAAAGATCGGGCATGGCCGCCGCGCGAACGACCAACCCGATGTTGACCTGGACCACCTTCGCGCCCCTGGCGGCCCTCGTCGCGCTTGCGCTCACCTGGGGTCGCGACCTCAACACGGTGCTGGTCGTCGTGGTGGCCCTGCTGCTGGCGGGTTCGGTGCTCGCGTCGGTGCACCACGCCGAGGTGGTGGCACACCGGGTCGGTGAACCCTTCGGTTCTCTCGTGCTCGCGGTCGCGGTGACCGTCATCGAGGTGGCGCTGATCCTCACGCTGATGATCTCGGGCGGCAAGGACAGCGCCTCGCTGGCCCGCGACACGGTGTTCGCCGCGGTGATGATCACCTGCAACGGCATCGTCGGGCTCAGCCTCTTCGTCGGGGCCCGGCGCTACGGCCTGGTCTCGTTCAACGCCGAGGGAGCCGGCGCCGCGCTGGCGACGGTGACGATGCTCGCGGCCCTGACCATGGTCGTGCCGACGTTCACGACCAGCGCTCCCGGCCCGGTGTTCTCGGGCGCCCAGCTGGTCTTCGCCGCCGTGGCCTCGCTCACGCTCTACGCCATGTTCGTCTCGACGCAGACGGTGCGGCACCGCGACTTCTTCCTGCCGGTGTCCGACGAGGGCGAGCTGCTGGAGGATGACCACGCCAAGCCACCCACCAACCGGGAGGCGTGGACCAGCCTGGGCCTGCTGCTGGTCTCTCTGGTCGCGGTGGTCGGCCTCGCCAAGGTCGAGTCACCGGCGATCGAGTCGGGGGTCGCGGCGGCTGGTCTGCCGCCGTCGTTCGTGGGCGTCGTGATCGCGCTGCTCGTGCTGCTGCCCGAGACGCTGGCGGCCGTGCGCGCGGCAGGGCGCAACCGCCTCCAGATCAGCCTGAACCTCGGGCTCGGCTCGGCGATGGCCAGCATCGGTCTCACGATCCCGGCCATCACGATCGCCACGATCTGGATCGACCAGCCGCTGGAGCTGGGCCTCGGCCCGACCCAGATGGTGCTGCTCGCTCTCACCGTGGTGACCGCCGTGCTCACCGTGGTGCCGGGACGGGCGACGCGGCTGCAGGGCGGGGTGCACCTCGTGCTGATGGCCGCCTTCGTGTTCCTCGCCATCGCCCCCTGAGCGCCAGTCAGACGGAGGCTGGGTCAGACGGAGGGCTGCGTCAGACGGAGGACTTGCCAGCGGGCTCGGGCTCGCCCTCGAGGGCGGCGGCGATGAGCTTGCCCAGCACCTCCGTGGAGTGGGCCCCGGTGAGCGCCACCTGGCGGTTCGCCACGAAGAACGGCACCGCGGTCACGCCCAGCTCGGCCGCCTCCGCCTCGTCGGCGCGGACGCGGTCGGCGTAGTCGCTGCTGGCGAGCACGGCAGCCACCCGACGGCCGTCGAGGCCGGCCTCGGCGCCGAGCCGCTGCAAGGACTCGCGGTCGTCGACCGACTTGCCCTCGCTGAAGTGTGCGGAGAAGAGCCGCTCCAGCACCGCGCCCTGCAGCGCAGGACCGCCCTGGGCCAGGCCCAGAGCGACTAGGCGGTGGGCGTCGAAGGAGTTGGCGTCGATCTGGGCGTCGATGTCCATGTCGATGCCGTCGGGGCGGCCGATGATGGCGGCCCGCTCGACGATGGCCCGGGCATCGTCGAGGCTGGCGCGGTGCCGGTGGGCCAGCTGCTCGACGACGGTGGCACCCTTTCCGGCCGGCTTGTTCGGGTCGAGCTCGAAGGCGCGGTAGGTCACGCTCACCTCCGAGGGCTGCGAGCTCTCGGCGATCGCCTGCTCGAGCCGCCGCTTGCCGATGTAGCACCACGGGCAGACGACGTCCACCCAGACCTCGATCTCCACCTCGCTCATGTCGCCCATCCTCACACGGACGGGCGGGTCCGGCCCGGGGCGAAAGATGGTTCCCGCCTACGATGACGGCATGACGTCGCCCCACGGGTCCCACCTGTCACAGCCACGCGTGTCCAGCCGCGTCGCCGGCCAGGCCGTCGCGGCGGTCGCCGCCGCGGTCCTCCTCGCGGCGTGCGGGGACGGCACCGGAGACACCAGCTCGCCGATGGCCGACCACGGGATGACGTCGAGCAGCTCGACGAACACCACGGACTCCACCACCACGGGGACGCAGGGCCCGAGCGCCACCGCGCCGTCCAGCCCGGCGCCCACCTCTCCCACCAGCACCGCCTCCGCGCCGGGCTCGAAGGGCACCCCGGCTGCCGGACCGCACAACGCCGCCGACGTGGAGTTCGCCTCCGGGATGGTGCCGCACCACCAGCAGGCCGTCGGCATGGCCGCCATGGCGCTGCGACACGGCGGGACCCCCGACTTCGTGAAGCTGGCCAAGGCGGTCAAGGCGGCACAGGCACCCGAGATCGAGCAGATGTCCGGCTGGCTGGTGGGCTGGGGCGAGCCGGTGCCCGGCGCGAGCAGCCACACGGGGCACACGGGCGCGGGGATGATGAGCCAGAAGGACCTCGACGACCTCGACGCGATGATGGGCAGCGGCTTCGAGGGCATGTGGCTGACCCTGATGGTGAAGCACCACCAGGGCGCCCTCGACATGGCGCGCGCCGAGGTGGCCAAGGGTCAGAACGCCGAGGTGAGGAAGCTGGCGCAGTCGATCATCACCAGCCAGACCGCAGAGATCGCCACCATGCGGAAGATGGCCGACGCCCGAGCCAGCTGAGCCCGCCTCGCGAGCTCCCCCGGGCTCACCGACCCACCAGTCCGGAACCTCCCGACGCAGACACGGCGACTTCGGACGCAGACAGGGCGACTTCGGACGCGGACACGGCGACGGCCCCCGACCAGTGCGGTCGGGGGCCGTCGCAGGTTCAGCGCAGGCGCTGCAGGTTCAGGTCGTCAGGGACGCCCGTAGGTGACGTCCGAGGACCAGATGTCACGCAGGTCGACGGCCTTGCCGCTGCGGGGCGAGTCCCACATCTTGCCGTTGCCGGCGTAGATGCCGACGTGGCTCGCCGGTGCGCCGAAGAACACCAGGTCTCCGGGCTGCGGGTTCGAGACCGGGGTGACAGCCTGGCGCTGCTCCTCGGCCGTGCGGGGCAGGCTGATCCCGACCTGCTTGAAGACGTACTGCGTGTAGCCGGAGCAGTCGAAGCCGTCAGGCGTCGTGCCGCCGTACTTGTACATGATGCCCTTGTACTGCGCAGCGATGCCCAGGATGCCGCCGGTGGCGGGCTTGAGCGGCGTCCGCACCACGGAGCGGCTGGCGGCCTGCTCCGTGCGCTGCGGCTGCGGCTGCTGCTGCGGCTCCGGGGCAGGGGCCGGGGCCGGGGCGGGTGCCGGCTTGGGCTTCGGCTTGGCGGTGGCCTTGAAGCCGATGACGCCGAAGGCGTTCTGCGCGGCCGGGCCGGCGGCCGCGGGTGCCTTGACGGCGACCGGGGCGGCAGCCGGGCTGCTGGCGGGCTTGTCGGCCGGAGCGGCCTGCGCCGGGATGGCGAAGGCGGCGACCAGGCCACCGGAGGCGGCGAGGACGGCCGAGGTCTTGACGGCCGGCTCCGCGGCCTTCGCCGCGATGTCGGACAGCTCGGTCAGGGGATTGAAGCGACCTGGGGCGCGATGGCGCCCAGCATTGTGTGCCACGAATGAACCTCCAACGCCTACGAGGTGAGCTGTCGGGTTCGGGTGGAGGTTGGTGTCACCCGGCCCTCCCGTCTGCGGCCCGTCCTAGCGGGCGCTCGCGGTGAGGGCTTCACCCCAAGGACGGCCGAAGCCGCCCAGAAGTGGGTCCCCCGCTCCTGCCAAGCGGTGTGCTGAGACCCTCCGCGATGACAGGACTAGGCGATCCGCGGCGAGCCGCCCTCTCCAAGGGGTGAGAGGACTCGCAAAAGATACACAAGGGGCGAACCGAATGTCACACCGCGGTCACGGCGAGTCCACGAAGGGACAGGAAAACACCGGCAACCGGCCATCACGGCATACGACTTCCAGCTCGAAAAGCCTCCCCGAGCCTCCCCGAGACCCACCGCCACGCGCCCGTTCAGGACGTGCCGAGGGTGGGTTTCGGGCCGGAAGGGCGAAGCGAGCGACCCGGTGACGCACGCCGGGGAAGAGGGCGCGGGGAAGAGTGCGGCCTGCGGTCAGACGACGGCGGCGAAGACGTGCTGGGCGACGTCCTGCGGCAGCGAGACCCCGGTGGCCTCCGCGCCGCCCTCGCGGACGGCGATGACCCGGCCGTCCTCACGCCTCACGTCGACGCGCTGGCCCGGCAGCAGGCCCGCGGACGTGAGGAGGCTGAGCGCCTCGTGGTCGACCTGCACCGGTTCGCCGATGCGCCGCACCAGCACCGTGGAGGTGTCGGGCAGGGCCAGCTCGGCGAGGCTCTTCACGCCGACCCGGAACTCCTCGTTGGGCTGCTCGCCGAGCTCGTCGAGCCCGGGGATCGGGTTGCCGTAGGGCGACTCGCGGTGGTCGCCGATCATGGCGAGGATCTTGCGCTCGACGCGCTCGGACATGACGTGCTCCCAGCGGCACGCCTCCTCGTGGACGTACTCCCACTCCAGCCCGATGACATCGGTGAGCAGGCGCTCGGCGAGGCGGTGCTTGCGCATCACGCGCGTGGCGATGAGCCGTCCCTCGTCGGTCAGCTCGAGGTGGCGGTCGCCGGAGAGGGTGAGCAGGCCGTCGCGCTGCATGCGGGCGACGGTCTGGGACACGGTCGGACCCGAGTGGCCGAGACGCTCGGCGATCCGGGCACGCAGGGGGACGATGCCCTCCTCGACGAGCTCGTAGATCGTCCGCAGGTACATCTCCGTCGTGTCGATAAGGTCCGTCACAGCCCCTAGCCTCTCATCATGGCGGTCACCGTGGTCTGGCTCAGGCGTGATCTTCGCATGCGTGACCACCCGGCCCTGACCGAGGCGGCGCACGCCGGAGACACGGTGCTGCCGCTGTTCGTCCTCGACCCGCAGCTCATCGACGTGGCGACCCCGCGGCGCGACCATCTCCTGGCCTCGCTGCGCGCCCTCGACGACGCGATGGACGGCCGCCTGGTGGTGCGCCGCGGCCGGCCCGAGGAGGTGGTGGCCGCCGTCGCCGAGGAGGTCGGCGCCGAGGGCGTGCACGTCAGCGCCGAGACCACGCCCTACGGGCGCCGGCGCGACGAGCGCGTCCGGCAGCGGCTCGAGCGCGACGGGCGCTCGCTGGTGGCGACCGGCACCCCGTATGCCGTGGGGCCGGGAACGCTGACCAAGCCGGACGGCACGGCATACCAGGTCTTCACCCCCTTCTCGAAGGCGTGGCGCACGCACGGCTGGCCCGGTCCCGCGCCCATGCCTCGCGGGCTGCGGTGGGCGCGGGCCGACTCCGAGGGGATCCCGGACGGCCCGGAGGTCGACGGCGCCGGCGAGGAGTCGGCGCGCCGCCGGTGGAAGCGGTGGCTCGACGATCACCTCGGCGGCTACGACGGCGAGCGCGACCGGCCGGACCTCGACTCCACCAGCCGGATGTCGGCTCCTCTGAAGTACGGCGAGCTGCACCCGCGCACGCTGCTCGCCGACATCGCCGCCCACGAGGGCGCCCGCTCCAAGGGGGCGAAGACCTACACCGACGAGCTGTGCTGGCGCGAGTTCTACGCCGACGTGCTGTGGCACCACCCCGAGTCGGCGTGGCACGACCTCAAGCCCGCCCTGTCGTCGATGACGTACTCGCGCGCCCGCAAGCCCCTCGAGGCGTGGCAGCGCGGCCAGACCGGCTTTCCCATGGTCGACGCCGGCATGCGACAGCTGCTCGCCGAAGGGTGGATGCACAACCGGGTGCGGATGATCACCGCCAGCTTCCTGGTCAAGGACCTGCACATCTGGTGGCCCGAGGGAGCCCGACACTTCCTGGCGCACCTGCGCGACGGCGACGTCGCGAGCAACAACCACGGCTGGCAGTGGGTGGCCGGCACCGGCACCGACGCGGCGCCCTACTTCCGCGTCTTCAACCCGGTGACCCAGGGGATGAAGTTCGACCCCGACGGCGACTACGTGCGGCGGTGGGTGCCCGAGCTGCGCCACCTCGCGGGCAGGGCGGCCCACGAGCCGTGGGCGCACGACGAGGGCTACGCGCACGGCTACCCCGAGCGGATCGTCGACCACAAGGCGGAGCGCGAGGAGGCGCTGCGCCGCTACGAGGCGGCCCGCCGCGGCTGACAAGAGGTCGTTTCGCGCCGTTGCACCCCATTGCTCCTGTTAGGGGTCAGTGAGATCACCTAAGCCGAACTCCGTTGACTTGCTTGGGGATACGCCGTTCTACCGATGTTGTGGTCGACCCGCGCCCGGACACTGGCGAGTGCCGCCCGTCGAGGGGATGCGCGGCGGGACACCGGGAGGGTGCGATGGGCACTCAGCAAGGCGGTCGGTGATGGAGCGGCTGCCCGTCATCTACGTCCGGGGGTACGCCGGCGGCACCGCCGGCATCAACAGCCAGGTGGACGACCCGTTCTACGGGTTCAACGAGGGAGCCACCCACGTGCGCGTCGGCGGTGACGGCGACCCGATGTTCTACCAGTTCGAGGGCCCGCTGCTGCGCCTGATGTCGGACGAGAACTACCGGCTCCTCGTGCGGGGCGACCAGCACCTGTACCTCGAGGACGCCGACGACGGGAGCGTCCGGCCGCACTCGCTGTGGGTCTATCGCTTCTACGACCAGGCTGCCACCACTTTCGCGGCACCCCCGCGCGAGGAGGGCCTGATCCACCGCTTCCTGACCGGGCTGCACCAGCGCGTCACCTCGGAAGGGTTCGACATCGAGTCCGCTGCCGCCGGGCTCTACGACCTCGTCATGCTCGTGCGCGCCAAGACGGGTGCATCGAAGGTCTACCTCGTCGCGCACTCGATGGGCGGGCTGGTGTGCCGCTGCATGATGCAGAAGGTCTGCGCTGGAGAAGGACGAGCCCCCGCCAAGGACATCGTCGCCCGGCTCTTCACCTACGGCACCCCGCACGGCGGCATCGACTTCGAGATCAGCGCGCTGGACTGGGCGCAGGAGGCGTTCGGCCCGGCCGGGTCCGACATCTTCGCGCCCGAGAAGATGTACGGCTACCTCACCCCGGGACGCCGCTTCGGTGACCTGCCCGGGCCCGGCACGCACTGGGACCCCCAGGCGCTCGACCCGGAGGTCTTCTCCCCCGCCGACGTCTTCTGCCTCATCGGCACCAACCCCCAGGACTACGGCGCGGCGCGTCTCGTCGTGGGGCCGAAGAGCGACGGCCTGGTGCGGATCGAGCGGGCGTACGTGCGAGGCGCCCACCGCTCCTACGTCCACCGGTCGCACTCGGGCTCCTACGGCGAGGTGAACTCCGAGGAGGGCTACCAGAACCTGCGCCGGTTCCTGTTCGGCCGGTGGGGCGTGGCCGTCACGCTGAACGGGTTGCCCGCCTACCCGTCGAACATGGCGGAGCTGCCAGAGGCGGACCAGTGGCCGGTGTGGCAGGCCGACATGCGGCTCACGATCCGTGGCCTGCCCATCGTGCTGAGCGAGCAGCTCGCCGCCCATTGGTGCCCGGTGCAGATCAACGACGAGCTCGCGCGGCACGTGGACTCGGCGGACACACCCGTGCCGCTGGCAACCACCTTCCTCCTCGACGCCGCCCACGAGGCGGAGCTGGCCCGCGAGCGCGGTGACCAGCCCTCCCCGCCCCGCCATGGTGGCCGGCTCCGCTACGTCATGACGCTGCGGGTGTTCAAGCTCGTCGAGCGCGGGCGCGGGTTCCGGTTCACCGAGCACCTGGAGCAGGTGCCCGACTGGGAGGACTCGCTCATCGTCGACGTCGGGCCGAACGAGGCCGGCGACGGCCTGACCGCCTGGGCGGCGTGGAACAGCGAGGTGAGCGGGTGCAACGACACGTGCGACCCGATCACCGAGGGTCTGCCACCGGAGCGCCGACACCCCACGGTCTTCGAACGCCACGGTGCCACCCACCTGGCGCGGGTGGACCTGCCGACCATCGCCCACGGCCTCCCGATCATGGGCGAGGCGGCCCACCTGACGATCGTCGTGACCGACCGGCTCGCCGCCACCGCGGAGGCGGCACCCACTGCGTGAGGGCCTGACCGCCCCCACCCACCCGCACCTCGGTCCGCGCGGGAAGCGGACCGTGCAGCGCGCCGACCGCGCAGGAAGAGGAGATCGAGATGACCAAGCAGGTGCTGTCGCGCTACACGGTGCAGCCCGGCGACACGCTCGGCGCCATCGCCGGCCACTTCGGGACGTCGGTCGGCGCCCTCGCACGCCTCAACCACATCGCCGACCCCAACCTCATCCGCGTCGGCCAGGTGCTGTCCGTCCCACACCCCGGCAACACCCCTCCGCCGCCCCCACCGACGCACTACACCGTGCAGCCCGGTGACACGCTGGGCGCCATCGCGGCCCGGTTCCACACGTCCGTGCAGGCGATCGCCCACCGGAACCACATCGCGAACCCGAACCTCATCCACGTCGGCCAGGTGCTGCAGCTCACCGGGTCGGACGTGTCACCACCTCGCGTGGTGGTCGCGGTGCGGCCCGGCCCGAAGACCGCAGACGTGACCCGGGCGCAGCTCCTCGTGATCATGCCCCTGGCGAGACCGCGAGCGGCCGACTACCTCCCGCACCTCAACGTGGCGATGCGGGAGGCCGCGATGATCTCGCCCCTGCGCCGAGCCGCCTTCCTGGCACAGCTGGCCCACGAGAGCGCGCAGCTGCAGTTCATGGAGGAGCTCGCCTCCGGCGCGGAGTACGAGGGCCGACGCGACCTCGGCAACACCCAGCCCGGTGACGGCGTCCGGTTCAAGGGACGCGGGCCGATCCAGCTCACCGGGCGCAACAACTACCGGGTGGCCGGGCGCGCCCTCGGCATCGACCTGCTGGCGAACCCCCACCGGGCGGCCGACCCCGACGTCGGCTTCCGGGTCGCGGGCTGGTTCTGGACGTCCCGTGGGCTGAACGACCTCGCAGACCGGCAGCAGTTCGACGCCATCACCCGGCGGATCAACGGCGGCCTCAACGGCAAGGCCGAGCGCGACCGTTACTACGCCGTGGCGCTGCGGGAGCTGGGCGCCTGACCCGGACCCCGAGGCCGGGTTCCCCGAGGGCGCTGCGGCCGGACGGCCGCCCGGTCAGGCCTGCTGCGAACGCGGCCGGCGCGTCGGGTCGTAGCGCGGCACCCAGCGAGCCAGCCAGGCACCGCCGACGAAGGAGATGCCGCCCAGCACGACGCACGCGGCGGCCAGCGGGGCGACGACCGTGATCGCGCTGACGAGCAGCGGACCGCCGGAGACGCCGGAGTCGACGAACAGCCGCCAGCCGCCGAGGAACTGCGGCCGCGCGTCCGCCGGCGCGGCATCCGCACCGAGCGTCATGACGATGCCCGAGCCCAGGCCGTTGCCGAGCGCCATGAGCAGCGCCACCACGGTCAGCGCCGGCATGGTCGTGGTGAGCGGCAGGGCGGCCATGCCGATGCCGAGCACCACCACGGTGGGCACCGCCACCCATGCCCGCCCGAACCGGTCCATGACGGCGCCGGCCGGGTAGAACAGCAGCATGTCGAGCGCCCCGGCGATGCCGAAGACGAGCGCGGTGTCGGTGGCGTCGAGGCCGATCTGCTCGGCCCACAGGGGCAGCAGCGACGTGCGGGCGCCCCGGGCCGCGGCGATGGCGAGCACGCCGGTGCCGAGGGTGAGCAGCGTTCGCCGGTGCTCCAGCAGCACCGAACCCACCGAGCGCCGGGCGGCAGCGGCGGTGGCCCGCTCGTGCCCGGCCGTCAGGTCGGGCAGCAGCGCGACGAGGAGGAAGGCTCCGATGCTCGTGGCGACGGCCACGGCATACGCAGCCCTGATGTCCCACTCCGCCACCACCGCCGCACCCACGAAGGGGCCGGCGAAGAGCCCGATGCGGTGCACGCCGCCGAGCGTCGACAGCGCTCGGGCGCGCATGGAGACGGGCACCACCTCGGTGAGGTAGGCCTGCCGGGCCAGGTTGAACAGCGCCCCGGCGATGCCCATGACGAAGACGGCCACGGCGAGCAGCCACACCTCGCGTGCCAGCAGGGCGCCGGTCATGGCCACCGCGTCGATGACGCCGGCCACCATGAGGGCGCGCCGCTCGCCGACGCGCGCCGCGAGCGCCCCCGAGGGCAGCGAGGCCGCAAGCTGCCCGATGCCGAGCAGCGCCACGGTCAGCGCGGCGACCCCCACCGACGCGCCGAGGGCCCGCGCGCTGAGCGCGAGCACCGGCAGCACCGCGCCGTGGCCGAGCGACGCGAGCACCGTCGGGCCGTAGGCCGGTAGCGCGATGCGGCGCAGCAGGAACGGCTCGGCCGGCGCCGAGGACGGGGTCTGGGACATTCCGGCCATTGTGTCGCGCTAGCGTCAGCAGCGTGACGGCAACCTTCACCATCCCCGCCCGGTTCTGCGGCCCGCCCGAGTCGGGCAACGGCGGGTGGACCAGCGGCCACCTCGCCCAGCTCGTGCCCACCGACGCAGAGCGCCCGGCCGTCTCGGTGCGGCTGCGCACCCCTCCCCCGCTCGACCGCGCGCTGCAGGTGCGCACCGGCGACGACGGGGTGGTCGAGGTGCTCGACGGTGACCTCGTGGTCGCCTCCGCCCAGCCGGCACCCCCTCTGCCGCGGGCCGGTCTGCCCGCGCCGGTGACGTTCGCCGAGGCAACCGCCGTGGCGGAGCACTATGCGGGGCTGCACGACCACCCGTTCCCCACCTGCTTCTCCTGCGGCACCGAGCGGGAGCCGGGCGACGCCCTCTGCCTGCGCCCCGGCCCGCTGCCGGGGCGCGAGGGCGTGCACGCCGCGGCATGGGTGCCCACCGAGTCGACTCCCGAGATCGTGTGGGCCGCGCTCGACTGCCCCGGCGCGTGGGCCCTCGGCGTCGGCGGGCGCCCCATGGTGCTCGGCACCATGACCGCCGAGGTCGACCGCCTGCCCGCCGTCGGCGAGGAGCACGTCGTCATGGCGTGGGCGCGGGGCAGCGAGGGTCGCAAGCACTGGTGCGGCACCGCGCTGTATGCCGCGGACGGCACCCTCCTCGCGCACGCCGACGCCACCTGGATCGCCATCGACCCCGCCACCGTCCGACCGGTCACCGACACTGCGGTTACCGACACTGTGGTCACCGACACCGTGAGGAGCACCCCGTGAGCACCAACGCCCGCAAGACCGCCGTCGTCACCGGCGCCAGCAGCGGCATCGGCGAGGCGACCGCCCGCCAGCTCGCGGCAGCCGGCTTCCGGGTGTTCTGTGCCGCCCGCCGGACGCAGCGCATCGAGAAGCTCGCCGGCGAAATCGGTGGCGTCGCCGTCGCGTGCGACGTGACCGACACCGCCGATGTCCAGCGGCTCGCGGAGGCGGTGGGTGACCGGCTCGACGTGCTCGTCAACAACGCCGGCGGCGCGTTCGGCCTCGAGTCGGTCGAGGAGGGCCGGGTCGAGGACTGGCGGGCGATGTACGAGGTCAACGTCATCGGCGCCCTGCAGGTCACCCAGGCGCTGCTGCCGGCCCTCAAGGCCAGTGGTGAGGGCATCATCGTCAACGTCGGCAGCACCGCCGGCCGCACGGCATACGAGGGAGGCGGTGGCTACACCGCCGCCAAGCACGCCCTCGCCGTCATGACCGAGACGCTGCGGCTCGAGCTCGTCGACCAGCCGGTGCGCATCACCGAGGTGGCGCCCGGCATGGTGCGCACCGAAGGCTTCTCCCTCACCCGCTTCCGCGGCGACCAGGAGCGCGCCGAGCAGGTGTATGCCGGCGTGTCTCGGCCCCTCGTCGCCGACGACGTCGCCGACGCGATCGTCTGGATGGCCACCCGGCCCGCCCACGTCAACGTCGACCTGCTCGTCATCAAGCCGCAGGCACAGGCTGCGCCGCACAAGGTGCACCGCGAGGGCTGACCGCCCCCGTGGTTGTCACGTCGTGACAATCACGGTCGTGCGCGCGCCGGTGAGGGCGTCGGGTCCGACCTGCAGCACGATCTCCCCGGCGTCGACCCGAGCGGTGTTGTCACGCCCGAAGTAGGCGAACTGCTCTGCGGTGACGGTGAACTCGGCCGTGCCCGTGTCGCCCGGGCCGAGGTCGAGCACGGCCCAGTCGGTGAGCTCGACGAGGGGCCGGGTCACCTCGGCGACCGGGTCGCGGAAGTACAGCTGCACGACCTCCCGTCCTGCCCTGTCGCCGGTGTTCGTGACGTCGACCTCGAGCTGCACGCTGCCGCCCGACCGCGCGAGCTGCGGCGCCGACAGACGAGGAGGGCCGTAGTCGAAGGTCGTGTAGGTCAGCCCGTGCCCGAAGGGCAGGCGGGGGAAGACGAGGTCGTCGAGGTAGCGGCCGAGCCGGGTGTCCTCGTGCCGCTCGATCAGCCGTCCGGTCGGTCGCTGGTGGGTGCTCGTCGGGATGTGGCCGGTCGTGAGGGGGAACGTCATCGGGAGCCGCCCGTGGGGGCTGACGTCACCGAAGACGATGTCGGCCAACGCGTTTCCCGCCTCGATGCCGGGGTGCCACACCACGACCACGGCGTCGGCGAGGTCCATGACGTCGCCGAGCTCGAGCGGGCGGCCGGTGTAGACGACCGCGACGAGCGGCTTGCCGAGGCGGGCGAGCTGGCGGAGCGCGTCAAGCTGCCCGGCAGGGAGGCCGATGTCGCTGACCGAGTTGGCCTCGCCCGAGCGCCACGAGTGCTCGCCGACCACGGCGACGGTGACGTCGGCATTGCGCACCTGCTGCACGGAGCGGTCGCTGAACCGGCCGTCGCTGACGAGCAGCCGCTCGTTGCCGAGCCGCTCGCGGAAGGCGGCGGCCGGGCTCACGACGTCCTCGCCACGACCGTCGAGGGTCCAGGTGCCGAGCAGTGCCTCCCCCTCCTCGGCGAACGGGCCGCTGAGGTGCACGGTGCCGCAGTCGGGGCCGAGCG
The DNA here is from genome assembly GCF_900111375.1 of Pedococcus cremeus. Taxonomy (GTDB): domain Bacteria; phylum Actinomycetota; class Actinomycetes; order Actinomycetales; family Dermatophilaceae; genus Pedococcus_A; species Pedococcus_A cremeus. Next base: position 91,847 of record NZ_FOHB01000008.1, on the reverse strand, counting down.
GCAGGACCCCGTTGTTCGAGACGAGCACGTGCGCGGCGTGGGCGGCCCGGCGCGCCACCGAGCGGGTCTGCTCCGTGGGGGCGTTGCTGCGGGTGGGTTCCCCGGCGTAGGGCCGCTCGAAGAGGCCAAGCCGGAACTTCACGGTCAGGATGCGGCGCACGGCGTCGTCGACGAGCTTCTCGGCAACGACTCCGTCACGGACCAGGTCGGCCAGGTGGGCGGAGTAGCCGCCGGAGCACATGTCGAGGTCGACACCGGCCTCGATCGCCTGTCGTGCGGCGTCGCGCAGGTCTGCAGCGACACCCTCGTTCACCAGCTGGCCGACGCCGTTCCAGTCGGCCACGACGAGGCCCTCGAAGCCCCACTCCCCCTTGAGCACGTCACGCAGCAGGTGGCGGTGGGCGTGCATCGGGATGCCGTCGACGTCGTTGAACGCCGCCATCACCGTCGTCACGCCGGCGTCGACGGCTGCTTTGAACGGCCGCAGGTGCAGGTTGCGGAGCGTGTTCTCGCCGACCGACACGGTGTCGTAGTCGCGGCCGCCGGCGGCCAGCCCGTAGCCGGCGAAGTGCTTGGCGCAGGCCGCGATCCGGTCGGGGTGGCCCGGGACGTCGCCCTGGAAGCCGCGGACCAGCGCCGCGGCGAGCCGCCCGCTCAGCACCGGGGTCTCACCCAGCGACTCCGCCACACGGCCCCACCGCGGCTCCTCGGAGAGGTCGACCATCGGCGCGAAGGTCCACGCCACACCGTCGACGACCGCCTCGTGCGCGGCGATCTCGCCGGCCTGCTCGGCGAGCTCCTCGTCCCACGCGGCGGCCAGCCCGAGGGGGATGGGGAACACCGTCCGGTGGCCGTGGATCACGTCACGCCCGAACAGCACCGGGATGCCGAGCCGGCTGTCCTCGACGGCGTGCCGCTGGGCGGCGTCGATGTTGTGGGCCAGCACCCCCTCGTCGCGCTCGTTGCCGCCGGTCGCGCCACTGGCGAAGAGGCTCGACCCGATGCTGCCCTGTCGGAGCAGCTCGGCGTCGTCGTCGGGGTGGATGTTGGCCACCTGGTGGGTCTGGCCGACCTTCTCCTCCAGGGTCATCTGCGCCATCAGCGCCTCCACCCGCTCGGGAACGGGTCGGGTGGCGTCGAGCCAGGGTCGGTGCTCCACGTGCATGGCCATCCGAGTTGTGTAGCAGTGGCGCGTCTCGACTGCACCTCTCACAGGGTTCGGGTCGTGGTCCATGGCTCCTGCGGGTGCCCCTGGGACGGCCCCGTCCCGCAGCCCGCTACAGTGGCGACAGATCGGACATCTCAGGGCGAATGACCCCCAGTCCGGCCGGAGGAATCGGCTCGCTGGTTGCGGAATACACCTATCTCATTGAACGTTCAACGACACATGACGCAGATCTCCCACGCCGACCTGACCGACTACGAGGCCGAGTTCGAGGCCCCGCTCGAGCTGGACCCGCAGGCCCAGGACCTGCTCTTCCGTGAGGCCCGCACCGCCAACACCTTCACCGACGAGCCCGTCACCGACGAGCAGGTCAAGGCGATCTACCACCTGGTGAAGTGGGCCCCGACCTCGATGAACAACCAGCCCCTGCGCATCGTGCTGGTCCGCAGCGACGAGGCCCGCGCCCGCCTGGTCGGCCTCATGGGCGACGGCAACAAGGCCAAGACCGAGGCCGCCCCCCTGGTGGCCATCCTGGCCGCCGACCTCGACTTCCACGACGAGCTGCCGAAGGTCTTCCCCCACTTCCCCGGCGCACGTGACCTCTTCGCCGGCAACGAGTCGGCCCGCGAGGAGTCGGCCAAGCTCAACGCCGCGCTCCAGATCGGCTACTTCACCATGGGCGTACGCGCCGCCGGCCTCGCCGCGGGCCCGATGACGGGCCTCGACGCGGCCGCGGTCGACCGCGAGTTCTTCCCCGACGGCCGGCACCGCACCCTGGTCGTCATGAACATCGGCAAGCCCGGCGAGGACGCCTGGCTGCAGCGCCTGCCGCGGCTGGGCTACGACGAGGTCGTCACCACCGCCTGAGCGCCCGAAATGTGTTGCCTTCCTCCCGGGTCCCGGCTTACCGTCGAGGCACACGGAAGGGAGGTGGTCCAAGAAGTGATTTCTCATTGGACGCGTGAGGTGACTGGGCGCTAGGGCGCACGGCAACTGCGCTGAAGCGCAATCCCACCAGCATCACCGCAGCCCGCGGGCCGTGCAGGTCGTCCCCTGCACAACGCCAGCCGCTCGTCTCGGCAGGCAAGGCCCGCGGGCTGGTCCATGCCCGGCCACACCCCGACCCGACCTCGCACGCAGCGAGCCGCCCATGACCCCCGTTGACGGGGCCGTGGGCGGCTCGGCGTCGACGAAGTGGCTCAGGCGGAGCGCAGTGAGGCGGCCTGCGCGGCCAGCGACTCGATGCGGGCCCAGTCGCCCTGCGCCACGGCATCCTTCGGCGTCAGCCACGAGCCGCCGACGCAGCCGACGTTCGGCAGCGCGAGGTAGTCCCGCGCGTTCTCCGGCGTGACCCCGCCGGTCGGGCAGAAGCGCAGGTGCGGGCACGGGCCCGCCACGGACGACAGGTACGCCCGACCCCCGCTGGCCTCCGCCGGGAAGAACTTCATGGCGGTGAGCCCGGCCTCGGCGAGGGTCAGCATCTCGGTGAGCGTGCCGGCACCGGCGAGCAGCGGCAGCCCCGATCCCACGGCCGCCTCGAGCAGCCTCGGCGGCGACCCGGGGGTCACGATGAACTGCGCTCCGGCGTCGCGCACCTGGCCGACCTGCTCGGGCGTCAGCACGGTGCCGGCCCCGACGACCATGCCCTCGACCTCGTTCGCCACCGCCTCGATCGCGGCCAGCCCTGCCTCCGAGCGCAGCGTGATCTCGATGACCGGTATGCCGCCGCGCAGCAGGGCCTGCGCCAGGGGCACCGCCTGCTCGGCGGACTCCACGACCACGACGGGGATGACCGGCGAGACGTCGAGGACGTCGGCGCCGCTGCGGATCTCGTGGTGCTGGGCGACAGGGCTCACAGGGTCTGCTCCATGTTCGTCGGCGGGTTCGGCTGCAGGCTCGACTGCAGGGTGGGGGCCAGGGTGTGCTCCCCGAGCTCGGCGGTCCGGCCCAGTGTGGCAAAGACGTGGGCACCCTCGTCGGCGCGGCCCACGGCGGTGCGCAGGGCGTGGAACAGCTCGCGGCCGGTGCCGTACTCGTCGGGGGCTCCGCGCAGGGCCGGCGGACGGGCCGCGAGCTCCTCGGGGTCGACCAGCACGTCGATGGTGCCGGCGTTGGCGTCGAGCCGGATGACGTCGCCGTCACGGACCCGGCTGATCGGCCCGGCGTGCACCGACTCGGGCGTCACGTGGATGGCCGCGGGGATGGCGCCGGAGGCGCCGCTCATGCGTCCGTCGGTCACGAGCGCCACGGCATACCCACGCTTCTGCAGCACGCCCAGCGAGGGCGTCAGCGTGTGCAGCTCGGGCATGCCGTTGGCCGACGGCCCCTGCTCGCGGATGACGACGACGACGTCGCGGTCGAGCTCGCGCCGCGAGAAGGCGGTGAGGAAGCCGACCTGGTCGGTGAAGACGCGCGCGGGCGCCTCGACGACGCGGTGCTCGTCGGCGACCGCCGAGACCTTGATGACGGCGTTGCCGAGCGTGCCGCGCAGCACGCGCAGGCCGCCGTCGGGCGAGAACGGGTCGGTGGCCGGCCGCAGCACGGCGAGGTCGCCCGACTCCAGCGGGGCGTCCTCCCACGTGAGGGTGCCGGTGGCGTCGAGCACCGGCCGCTGCCCGTACCGGGACAGGCCGGGGCCGGCGAGGGTCTGCACGTCGTCGTGGAGCAGCCCGGCGTCGAGGAGCGTGCGCACGAGGAAGGACGTGCCGCCGGCGGCGTGGAAGTGGTTCACGTCGGCGGGGCCGTTGGGGTAGATCCGCGCGAGCAGCGGTACCACGGCGGAGAGCTCGTCGAAGTCGTCCCACGTGAGGTGGATGCCGGCCGCGGCCGCCATGGCGACGAGGTGCATCGTGTGGTTGGTCGAGCCGCCGGTGGCCAACAGCGCGACGACTCCGTTGACGACGGCCTTCTCGTCGACGACCTGGCCGATGCCGTAGGCCTGCCCGCTGGAGGCGATCTCGGCGACCCGGCGGGTGGCCGCGTCGGTGAGGGCGGCGCGCAGCGGCTCGTCGGGGTGGACGAAGGCCGCGCCGGGCAGGTGCAGGCCCATGACGTCCATGAGCAGTTGGTTGGAGTTGGCCGTGCCGTAGAAGGTGCAGGTGCCGGGCGAGTGGTAGCTCGCGACCTCGGAGGCGAGCAGCTCGTCACGGCCGGCCTTGCCGTCGGCGAACGCCTTGCGCACCTCGGCCTTCTCGGCGTTCGACCGGCCCGACGCCATGGGCCCGGCGGGCACGAACGCGGTGGGCAGGTGGCCGAAGGTGAGCGCGCCCTCGACGAGCCCGGGCACGATCTTGTCGCAGACGCCCAGCATCAGCGCCGCGTCGAAGACGTCGTGCGAGAGCGCGATCGCGGTCGACATGGCGATGACGTCGCGGCTGAACAGGCTGAGCTCCATGCCTGCCCGGCCCTGGGTGATGCCGTCGCACATCGCCGGCACACCACCCGCGACGCGGGCGACCGCACCCACCTCGCGCGCGGTGGCCTTGATGGCCTGCGGGTAGTGCTCGTACGGCGCGTGGGCCGAGAGCATGTCGTTGTAGGACGTGACGATGCCGATGCTGACCGCGCTCTCGCCGGTCATGGCGATGCGGTCGGAGCCGCCGCAGGCCGCGACGGCGTGGGCGAGGTTGCTGCAGCCGAGGTCGGCGCGGGCGGGGCGCAGGCCGCGCTCGGCCGCCGCGGCGGAGATGCGTGAGAGGTATGCCGCGCGGCTGGCACGGCTGCGCTCGGCCACCTTCGCGGTGACGTCGGCGACGACCGGGTGGGTCGGTTGGGCAGGACGGGGCACGGTGTTCTCCTCGCGGTTCGCAGGCGGCCCGGGACCGGGCCACGGGCGAACGGCGACGGTGGCGCTCGCGTCTCTTGTGGCACGGGTCACACTAGAGGCAGCGCGGCCACACCTCCAGAACTGTCCCAGCGCGTCCCGTCATACGGACCGGTAGCCCATCAACCGAGACGACCCGGAGGCGGCGACCTCCTTGGTCGAGGTAAACACGCCGGGGATCGCCGGCGTGTTTACCTCGACCCGCGGGGTGAACGGGTGGGAAACGCGTCAGGGCTGGCGGCGGTGCAGCTGCCACGCGTCCGGGTCGTCGAGGGAGCCCTCCCCCACCCGCGTGAAGACGAGGCGGTCGTGCAGCCGGTTGCGGCGGCCACCCCAGAACTCGACCTCGTCGCAGGCCACCCGGTAGCCGCCCCAGAAGTCGGGGACGGGCACGTCGTCGGCGTTGCCGCGGTCGGGCCACTGCGCGGCATACCGCTCGTAGGCCTCCTCGAGGTCGGCGCGTCCCTCGACGGGCCGCGACTGCTGCGAGGCCCACGCACTGATCCGCGAGGCCCACGGGCGCGAGCCGAAGTAGCCGGTGACCTCCTCACGGGTGAGCGTCTGCGCCACGCCGCGGAAGCGGATGGCGCGGAACATCGACGGCCAGGTCAGCGACGCGGCGACGGCACCGGTGGCGGCGATCTCGACGCCCTTGGTCGACTCGGTGTTGGTGACGAACCCCGGCCCGCGCTCGTCGAAGAAGCGCATGAGCACCGTGCGCACGTTGGGCCGGCCGTCGGGGTCGACGGTGGCCACCGACAGCGCGAGCGGCTCCGGCACGTCACCCAGCTCGCGCGAACGGGCCACCGCCTCGTCGACCCAGCGGCGTGCCTGCTGCCAGGGAGTGGGGGCGACCTCGAGCTCGGAGAGGCCCTCGCCGGTGTAGTCCACGCGGTGCACATCGGTCATACGACGAGATTAGGGTGAGGAACCCGGCACGACACGGCGGGGCACGACACAGGAGGCGCGATGCCAGATCGGGGCAAGGCCGTCGGCAGGATCGTGAAGTGGGGGGTGAAGTACGGCCCCCACGTCGTGGTGCTCGCCCAGCAGGCGAAGGACCCGGCCATGGCGGCCGCGAAGAAGACGATGGAACGCCAGCGGTCGCGGCGCCTGGCGGTGGAGCACGCGTCCACCGTGCGGGAGGGCACCGTGCTCAAGGCGTTCGACCCGCGGCAGGGCTCGGACGAGCCGGTGTGGGTGGTGTTCTCCGGCGAGGAGCCCATCGCGGCCCACCCCGCCACCACCACGCCGCTCGCCGACCTGGTGGCGCGCAGCGACCTGTCGATGCGCAAGAGCCCGCACGAGATGCCGTCGACGTCCGAGTGGGTGCGCCAGCTCCCCCGCCAGCTACCCCGCCAGCTCCCCCGCCAGCGGCCCGGACGACGCAAGGGGTAGCCGACCACCCCTCGGTGCTGGACGCGTCCGCACGTCCGCATGCCAACGGCGCCCGCCACCACATCCGGGTGGCGGGCGCCGTTGCTGCGAAAGGGGTTCAGGCGTGCAGCCGGCTGCGCTGCAGGAGCCGCACACCGATCAGCGCGAACGGCGAGAAGCCGACCAGCACCATCACGGCCACGAGCACGGGCGAGCCGGCCCCGAAGGCCATCAGGCCGGCGACCCCGCCGAGGAACGGCGCGATCGTCCACCAGCCGAGCACGCCGGCCCGTGCCAGTCCGGCCAGCAACAGGAGCGGACCGACCAGGCTGAGCGGCTCGGTGCCGTCCCACATCCACAGCAGCGAGGCGTCCTTGAAGCCGCGGAAGACCTCGACGGCCTGGTCCATGGGCAGCGCGCGGCCGGCGGAGGCGTTCCACCAGTCGCTGAGCACCATGCCGGAGACGTTGGCGAAGCCGATGGTCGTCAGCACGGCGCCGACCACGGCGAGCCACGCGCCACGGGCCCGGCGCACGAGGGCCGGGGCGGCCAGCACTCCGAGGGCGATGGTGAGGTTGCCGTAGTGCAGGGCCAGGGCCGAGACCTGGGTCATGGTCGTGTCGCGGGCCAGCGACGAGATGTAGTCGGCGTCGGCCATGGAGTCGGCCGGCGGCGACGTGAACATGCCCAGCGACCACAGCAGCGGCCCGGCGATGAGGGCCGTCGCGGCGACGACCGGCAGGGCACGCGAGGAGGCGCGCCGGGCGTCCTCGGCTGCGGGTGAGGCGGTCGTGGTGGGGCTGTCGGAGGTGGTGCGGGTGGTGACGCCGAGGGTGTTGGCGTTGGCGGTCATGGTGGTTCCTCTCAGGTGTGGCCCGGACGGTCCGGGCGTCCGCCGGTGTCGGCGACTGCCAGAACTCTGCGGTCCGCAGCCCTCCCCGCGGCTCCGCCGAGACGCACCGACCCGGCCTCCCCCTCAGGGCGGAGCCCGGGCGTCGTGGGTCCTCCTCAAGAGGGATACGCGCCGGACCTCGCCGCCCTAGGGTTTCGGCCATGCCGACCGCCGCCCGCCTGCGCGACCCACGCCTCGTGCCATGGGCGGCGGCCGTCGCGATGGGCCTGCTCGGCCTCAACGAGGCGTGGTTCGACCCTGAGTTCCACCCCCACTTCGGCCAGCTGGCGCTCGCCTCGGCGTGGATCTCGGCCGGCTTCGTCGTCGCGACCCGATGGCCGTGCGTGGGAGCGGTCGTGGTCGGCTGCTTCTACCCGTTCAGCACCCTGCTCGGCGCCCCCGGCCCCGGTGGCACGGGCCTGATCTCGATGCTCATCGCCGTGGCGTGGGCCGGGTATGCCGGTGCGCCGGCTCGGTCGCGCGCCGCCGTCGCCGCGTGCATCGCCGTCTTCGTGGTCACCGACGCGGTGCAGCACGGCATCACGTGGGACAGCATCTTCTTCCCCGCCATCTTCGTCCCCGCCTGGTGGACGGGGACGCTGGTGCGGCGCGAGCAGCAGCGCAGCCGGCAGCTCGCCGCCATGGCTGCCGAGATCGACGCGCAGCGCGAGGCCACCGCGCACGCCGCCGTCGTCGAGGAGCGCGCCCGGATCGCCCGCGAGGTGCACGACTCGGTGGCCCACTCGGTGAGCGTGATGACCCTGCAGATCGGGGGCCTGCGCCGCCAGCTCGACGACGTGCTGCGCGACCGCCCCGCCGAGCGCGAGGTCATGCTGGGCCTGGAGCGGCTGGGCCGACAGTCAGTCGAGGAGCTCCGTGCGACCGTCGGTATCCTGCGCGGCGCCGACGGCGACCACGCCCCCGTCGCGCCGGCATCCCTGGCGCGGGCGTCCGAGCTGGTCGCCGACGTCCGCGCGGCAGGGCTCGACGTCAGCCTCGAGGTGAGCGGCGACCTCGGTGAGCTGCCCCGCGCGCTGGACGTCGCGGCATACCGGGTGCTCCAGGAGGCGCTGACCAACGTGCTGCGCCACGCGCCGCAGGCGTCGACGTCGGTGCGAATCGACCGGCAGGACAAGGGCATCCGGGTGGTCGTCACTGACGACGGCCGTGGCGCGACCGTCGCTGCGGCGGCGTCGCACGACGGCGGGGCCGGCGCGGGTGGTGCCGGGCTCAGCCCTGCCGTCGACGGCTCCCCGGTGGCGGTCGGTGGCAACGGGCTGGTGGGGCTGCGCGAGCGGACGACGATGTTCGGCGGCTCCCTCGACGCCGGGCCGCGGCCGGGCGGCGGCTTCACCGTCGACGCCCGCTTCCCCCTCGACCGGAGGTGGTCATGACGACCAGGGTGGCGCTCGTCGACGACGAGGCGATGGTGCGGGTGGGGCTGCGGATGGTGCTCTCGGCCGAGCCCGACCTCGAGGTGGTCGGCGAGGCCGCCGACGGCGCCGCCGCGGTCGAGCTGGTCGAGCGGGTGCGCCCTGACGTCGTGCTGATGGACGTGCGGATGCCCGTCGTCGACGGCATCGAGGGGTCGCGCCGGGTGCTCGCCGCCAGCCCGCAGACCAAGGTGGTCATCCTCACGACCTTCGGTGAGGACGAGTACCTCGAGGGCGCGCTGCGGGCCGGTGTGAGCGGGTTCCTGCTCAAGGTCTCGCCGCCCGAGCAGCTCATCGAGGCGGTGCGCGCGGTGGCCGCCGGCGGCGGGCTGCTCGACCCGTCGGTGACGCTGCGGGTGATCGAGTCGTTCGCCGCGGCTCCGCCCGGGCGCGCCCAGCGCTCGGCCCTGCTCGACACCCTCACCGCCCGCGAGAAGGACGTGCTCGCGCTCCTGGCCCGGGGCCTGTCCAACGCCGAGATCGCCGCCGACCTCTACCTCGGCGAGGCGACCGTGAAGACCCACGTCTCCAGCCTGCTGATGAAGCTGGGGCTGCGTGACCGGGTGCAGGCGGTCGTGGCGGCCTACGAGACGGGCCTGGTGCGGCCGGGAGAGGCGCCGGCCTGAGGTCGGCGTCCGGGAGCGTGGAACAGCGGGCGAGCCCGTCCCGTTGGGGATGGTGTGACCCTGTTCGACCCTGCCCTCAGCGCCGCCCGCGTCCAGCTCGCGGGCGCCCTGCGGTCGCGGGTGGCCGGTGACGACGCCGAGACCAAGGCCGCCGCCATCTGGCTCACCGACGGACCGCGCTGGTTCACCCCCGAGGACCCGATCTGGCGGGTCCACGCCGACGCCTCGATGTTCCCCGCCGGCATCCGCGCCCTGCTGCTGCAGTCTCTGCACCCGCTGGCCATGGCCGGCGTCGCGGCGCACTCGGGCTACAAAGGCGACCCGTGGGGCCGGCTGCAGCGCACCAGCGAGTTCCTCGCCACCACGACGTTCGGCACCATCGAGCACGCCGAGCGGCAGATCGCGCGCGTGCGCGGCATCCACCGCAGGGTCCGCGGCGTGACCCCGGACGGGCGCCCGTACGCCGCCGACGACCCGCACCTCCTGATGTGGGTGCACCTCACCGAGGCCGACAGCTTCCTGACCTCCTACCAGCGCTACGCCGAGCAGCCGCTCACGCCCGAAGAGGCCGACACCTACGTCGAGCAGTCCGCCGTGGTCGCCGGCCGGCTCGGCGTGCTCGACCCGCCCACGACCGTGGCGCAGCTGCGCAAGGGCATCGAGTCCTACCGGCCCGAGCTCGCCAGCACGCCGGAGGCCCGCGACGCCGCGCGCTTCCTGCTCGTGCACCCGCCGCTGCCGCTGGCGGCCCGACCCGGGTATGCCGCCCTGGCCGGCGGTGCGGTGTCGATGCTGCCGCGCTGGGCCCGCCGACCCCTGCGCCTGCCGTGGCTGCCGGTCACCGAGCGGGTGGTGGGCCGTCCGCTGGGCGGCGCGGCCACGTCGGTGGTGCGCTGGGCCATGCGCACCGACGAGGACGTGCGCCACCGCCGCTCGGCCTGACCGTCAGGTCTCGGGGCGCCACCAGACGGGTCCGTGCCGCACGAGGTGGGCGAGCTCGTCGCGCGTGGTCCGCGAGCGCAGCGGCGGGTAGGGGCCACCGGCCCGGCCGGCCATGCCGCCGACCACCTCGTCGAGCACCTCCCGGGCCGTGTGCCGGGGACGCCACCCGAGCACGTCGCGGGCGCGCGAGGTGTCCATGAACGGCACCCGGAAGGCCATCTCGAGCCAGCCCGGGTCGAGGGGTGCCACGCCGGTCTGCCAGAGCCCGCCCACGAGCCGCAGGGCCAGCGGCTTGGGCAGGTGGAGCGGCCGTGCGCCGAACGCGACGGCGAGGTCGGGCTGGCGCAGGATGCCGTCGGCGGCGAGGTTGAAGGCGCCGGCCGCCCTCGACTCGAGGACCCGCACGATGGCGTCGGCGACGTCGTCGGCGTGCACGAACTGCAGGGCGAAGGCGCGGTCGAGCGGCAGCAGGCCGACGTGCCGGAACAGCGGTGCCGGCATGAGCAACGGGAAGCCGAGGCGCAGCATGGCGCTGCCGGCCATCCGCTGGCCGACGAGTGATGGGCGGGTGCGCGCGATGACCAGCGCGTCACCGGCTTCTGCCTCCACCTGGTCGAGGTGCCGCTCGACGAAGGCCTTGTGCCGGCTGTAGACCGAGCCCGGCACCCCGGTGAACGGCCAGTCCTCGCCGACGGGGTCGTCGCTGGTGCGCGGCGCGTACCCACCGACCGAGGAGCCGAAGAGCAGGTGCGGCACGCGCTCCTCCTGCACGGCACGGACGACCGCGAGCGAGCCGCCGAGGTCGACCCGGCGCAGGTGCCCGCGGTTGTGCATCGGCTGCAGCCCCCATGCCAGGTGCACGACGCTGTCGGCCCCTCGCACGAGCTCGCGGAGGCGGCGGTCGCCGGAGCGATCGGCGAGGTCGTGCGCCACCCAGGTGACGCCCTCGGCGCGCCCGGGTGCGCCGGGGGCGGTCCGCACCCGGCGGCATACCGCGGTGATGTCGTGGCCACGACCGTCCACCGCGCGCAGGAACGCGCTGCCGACGATGCCGCTGGCCCCGGTGACGACGACGCGCACGCTGTCTCCTTCCGCCGAGCAGCCATCGAAACACGGATGATCCGGGGACGCCCGTCGCCCGGGGCCGGGGTCAGGTCAGGGCGTCGGGTGGTGCGAGTCGTAGCGGACGAAGCCGGGCTGCAGCCGGGCCAGCACGCCGATGGCGGCCACGCAGAGCAGGCCGCCCACCACAGCGGTCCGCCCCTCCCCCAGCACCTTCGTCGCGAGGCCGCCGGCCAGCTCACCCAGCCGCGGGCCCCCGGCGACGACGACGATGAAGACGCCCTGGAGCCGTCCGCGGAGGTGGTCGGGCGTGGCCGCCTGCAGGATCGTCGTGCGGAACACCGCGCTGACCGAGTCGGAGGCCCCCGCGAGGGCCATGCACCCGAGGCCGGCCCACAGCGCGTGCTCCTGGGTCAGGGCGCCGCCGCTGGCGAGCATGGCGACCCCGAAACCGGCGATCGCACAGCCCCACCCGACGATGCTGACCAGGATGGCCGCCCCCTGGCGGCGCACGTGCCCGAGCCGACCGGAGAACGCCATGGCCACGATGCCGCCCACCGCGGCGGCCGCGCTCAGCGCACCGACGGTCTTCGCGCCCCCACCGAAGATCACCGCGCCGGCCGCCGGGAAGAGCACCCGGGGCTGGGCCAGCAGCATCGCCACGATGTCGGCCACGAACGTCATGCGCACGTTGGGACGGGTGCCGAGGAACCGGAAGCCGTCGAGCACCGACCGCAGCCCCGGTCGGGTGGCCGCGGTGGCGTCGCCGTGCGGCTCGGGCGGCAGTGAGCGCAGCCGCCACAGGCCCCAGAGCGCGGCCGTCGTGACGACGGCGTCCAGGGCGTATGCCGTGCGGAAGCCTCCCCAGTCGACGAGGAAGCCCGCGAGCAGCGGCCCGACGGTGAGCGAGGCGTTCATCGCGAACACCGACAGGGCGTTGGCCGCGGGCAGCAGCCGCGTCTCGAGGATGCGCGGGTAGATCGAGGTGCGCGACGGCGAGGCCACCGCGAACGAGCCGTTCCACATCGCGACGAGGGCGTAGAGCACCCAGACGTTCGTGTTGCCCGCGAAGGCCTGCAGGGCGCAGAGAGCGCTGGTGAGCCAGCTGGCACTCTGTGCAGCGAGCGCGACCACGCGGCGGTCGTGGTGGTCGGCGAGCGAGCCGCCGTAGAGGCCGAGCCCGACGAGCGGCACCAGCGCGAAGAGGCCCACGAGACCGACCGCGGCGGTCGACTTCGTGAGGTCGTAGACCTGCAGGCCGATGGTGACCGTGGCCATCTGGGAGCCGATGTTGCTGAACGTGAAGCCGGCGTAGAGGCGCCGGTACTCCGGGCTCACGCGCAGCGGCGTCAGGTCCAGCAGCAGGGGCACAGCAGCAGACCCTAGGCCCCGGCCTGCACTAGCGTTCAGCGACATGGACCCCAAGGCCCGGATCGCCCTGCTCATTGACGCCGACAACGTCTCGGCCCGGCGGATCGACCTCATCCTCAACGAGCTCTCCGGTTACGGCGAGACCAGCATCCGTCGCGCGTACGGCAACTGGACCAAGCCCGAGCTGCGCGGCTGGGCGGGGGTGCTGCACGAGAACGCCATCCGACCGATGCAGCAGTACGACTACAGCAGCGGCAAGAACGCCAGCGACATGGCGCTCGTCGTCGACGCCATGGCGCTGCTCTACACCGACCGCCCCGAGGCCTACGCGATCGTCTCCTCCGACGGCGACTTCACCCCGCTCGTGATGCACCTGCGCGAGAAGGGGGCCGCCGTCTACGGGTTCGGTGAGCGCAAGACACCCGAGCCGTTCAAGAGCGCCTGCTCGCGGTTCCTCGTGCTCGACCAGCTCGACGTCGACGAGGAACCCACGACGACGGGTGGCGACACCGAGGAGGCGGACTCCCAGACGGCGCGTCTGCGGGTGCCGACCGCCGAGCTCAAGCAGGACGCCAAGCTGGTCTCGCTGCTCCGCCGCGCCGTGCAGGGCGCCGCCGACGACGACGGCTGGGCGCTGGTCGGCAACGTCGGCCAGCACATCGCCAACCAGTCCTCGTTCGACCCGCGCAACTACGGGTACGCCAAGCTCAGCAAGCTGCTCGAGGCGTGCGGGCTGTTCGACATGAAGGACGAGGGCACGTCGGCGCTGGCCGTGCGGGACAAGCGGCTCGGCAAGGGCAGCAAGAGGTAGCCCTCAGTCGGCGACCGTGATGCCGAGCTGGTCGGCCAGGTTCGGCGCGAGGTCGAACAGCTGGAGGCGGGAGATCGTCGCGCCCGACAGGCTGGCCAGCCCGCGCGGCGCCGAGAGCTGGGCGCCGCTCAGGTCGACCTTCTTCATCCGGGCCTGGTTGAAGTCCGGGGCCACGAGCCGGCACCCCTCGAAGGTCACCTGCTCCAGGGTCGCGCCGCCGAAGTCGGGCTCGGTCAGCACGCAGTCGGTGAACGTCACCTCCCGCAGGGTGGCGCCGCGCAGGTTCAGGAAGTCGATCTTCCCGCCCTCGAAGCGCACCCGCCGCAGCTCGGCCCCGAAGAGCTGCACCGCGCCGAGCCGGGCCCCCGTCACGACGCAGTCCAGCCACTGGCTCTCGGCGAGGTCGACACCGGCTCCGCGCACGGCATACAGGGTGGTCTCCGCGAAGCGGGCCCTCGGTGCGCGCAGCTCGGTGAGGTCACACTCCTCGAACCGGCACTCCAGGAAGCGGGCCGAGCCGGCGTCCTGGCCCGAGAGGTCGCCGGTGAGCACCTCGCCGTCGAGGTCGTCACCGGCCATCAGCCGAGGGGTCACGCGGTCACCGTCCGGTCACCGCCCGGTCACCGGTCAGGGGGTCACAGGGGCCGGTCGTGGACGTGTGCATGGACGCCATGTTGGCGCATCGTGGTGACAGTGCAGAATGGCAGCGCCGACAACGACGCCGAGCAGGATGGGGTTCTCCGATGGCCGACAGTGACTTCAAGCCCGGACTCGAGGGAGTCATCGCCTTCGAGTCGGAGATCGCCGAGCCCGACAAGGAGGGCGGGGCGCTGCGCTACCGCGGCGTCGACATCAACGACCTCGTCGGGCGGGTGTCGTTCGGCCAGGTGTGGGGCCTGCTCGTCGACAACGAGTTCGACCCCGGTCTGCCGCCGGCCGAGCCGTTCCCGCTGCCGATCCACTCCGGTGACGTGCGCGTCGACGTGCAGGCCGCGCTGGCGACCCTGGCCCCGCTGTGGGGCTTCCGGCCGCTGCTCGACATCGACGCCGACACCGCCCGCGACAACCTCGCCCGGGCCTCGGTGACCGCGCTGTCGTTCGTGGCGCAGTCGGCCCGCGGGCTGCAGCAGCCGATGATCCCCCAGCGCGAGGTCGACAAGGGCAGGACCATCGTCGAGCGGTTCATGATCCGCTGGCGTGGAGAGCCCGACCCGCGCCACGTGGAGGCCGTGGACGCCTACTGGGTGTCCGCCGCCGAGCACGGCATGAACGCCTCGACCTTCACCGCCCGGGTCATCGCCTCCACCGGCGCCGACGTGGCCGCCTGCCTCTCGGGGGCGGTCGGTGCGATGAGCGGCCCGCTGCACGGCGGCGCCCCCTCCCGTGTGCTGCACATGATCGAGGGCGTCGAGAGGACCGGCGACGCCACCGCCTACGTCAAGGACGTGCTCGACAAGGGCGAGCGGCTCATGGGCTTCGGCCACCGCGTCTACCGCGCCGAGGACCCCCGGGCCCGGGTGCTGCGCGCGACCTGCGAGCGGCTCGGCGCACCCCGGTTCGAGGTGGCCGCCGCCCTGGAGAAGGCCGCCCTCGACGAGCTGCACGCCCGGCGCCCCGACCGGGTCCTGGCGACCAACGTGGAGTTCTGGGCGGCCGTGCTGCTCGACTTCGCCGAGGTGCCGGCCACGATGTTCACGCCCATGTTCACCTGCGCCCGCTCGGCCGGCTGGTCGGCGCACATCCTCGAGCAGAAGCAGACCGGGCGCCTCATCCGGCCCAGCTCGCGCTACATCGGCCCCGGTCCGCGACCGGTCGAGTCGGTGGCCGGCTGGCGCAGCTGACCCCGCAGGCCTTCCCCCTTCTCGGGCGCACTCTGCCCGCCTCCTGTCGCCCTGCCCACCGAGTTCGGCGGGCACAGCGACGGAAGGTGGGCAGAGTCGCGTCGAGATGCAGCCGTGCCTGTGCACAACTGCGCCGGCCGCCGGTCTCGAGTCGCCATAGTCGAGGCCATGTAGATTCCTGCCGAGCTGGTCGAGGTCTGCCGCGACGGCGTCTTCAGCACGTCGGACGCGTCGGGTCTGGGCCTGCGGACCTCTCGCCTCGGTGTGCTGGCCAAGGCCGCTCTGTGCACGCCGCTCACCCGCGGCTGGTGGGCGCTCGGGGTCCCGGCCGATGACGAGGCTCGTCACCGGCTGACGACCACCGCCCTGCTGCGCCACTTCGGCTCCAAGGTCTTCGCCAGCCACCAGTCAGCGCTGGTCATGGCGGGGCTGCCGCTCGTGGACGTCGATCTCACGCGGGTCCACCTCACCCGGGTCGACGACCGGCAGAGCCGTCGGCAGCCGGCCTTCACACTGCACCCCGCGCTCGGCGTCGCCCTGACCCCGAAGGAGCGGCTGGCGGTCGCGATCGTGCAGGCGGGGGCGGTGAACCGTCCGATCTCCGCTCTGGCGGCGGCGGACGCAGCCCTGCACCGCAAGCGCCTGACTGCGGCCGACCTCACCCAGGCATGCGCGCTCCTGGCTCGGCATCCCGGCACAGCCACCGCCCGCGCCGCCCTCGTGCACGCCGAGGGGCGGCACGAGTCCCCCGGGGAGACCCGGTTGGCGCAGGTGCTGCGCCACCTGGGCATCACCGCGACGCCTCAGGTCGTGCTGGAACGAGACGGAACCCGGTACCGCGTCGACTTCCTCCTCGAGGACGCCCCGGTCGTGCTCGAGTTCGACGGCAAGGTCAAGTACGACGACCGCGACGACCTCTTCGCCGAGAAGCGCCGCGAAGACCTGCTGCGCTCGTGGGGCTACGAGGTCGTGCGGGTGACGTGGACCGACCTCCGCCACCCGGAGCGCATCGCGAGGTGGATCGAGGCCGCCCGGCGTCGGAGCCGGGCGAAGTCAGCCTGACCGCCGACGCACTCTGCCCGTGAACCGTCACTGTGCCCACCGAGCTCGGTGGGCACAGTGACGCGGGATGAGCAGGGTCCGACAACACTCCCGTATGCCGCGCGCTCGCCTCCACGGCGACGTCACCAGCACACTGGCATCCGTCCGCGTGGTGGACCTCACGTCCCACAGGGCGGACAGCGGTGTCAGACTGGAGGCCGACAACGGCGTCGACACCCACCTGTTCACATCCCTGCCGACCGCAGACCGCGGCCACCGACGACGAAGGTGACTTGACGTGACCGAGAGCGCCCCGCTGACCCTCCCCGCCGAGCTGCTGCCCCAGGACGGGCGCTTCGGTTCCGGCCCCTCCAAGGTCCGCCCCGAGCAGGTCGAGTACCTCGCCTCGCTGGGCACCACCGTGCTGGGTACCTCGCACCGCCAGGCCCCGGTGAAGAACCTGGTCGGCGCCGTCCGCGAGGGCATCAGCGAGCTGTTCAGCCTCCCCGAGGGCTACGAGGTCGTCCTCGGCAACGGCGGCTCGACGGCCTTCTGGGACATCGCCGCCTTCGGCCTGGTCCGCGAGCGCGCCCAGCACCTGAGCTTCGGCGAGTTCTCCTCCAAGTTCGCCAGCGTCACCAACAACGCCCCCTTCCTGGGCGACTCCACCATCATCAAGGCCGACCCGGGCACCCTCGCCGCGCCGCGGGCCGAGGCCGGTGTCGATGTCTACGCCTGGCCGCACAACGAGACCTCCACGGGTGTCATGGCCCCGGTGAAGCGGGTCGAGGGCGCCGACGAGGGCTCGCTCGTGCTCATCGACGCGACCTCCGGCGCCGGCGGCCTGCCCGTCGACGTCAACGAGGCCGACGTCTACTACTTCGGCCCGCAGAAGTGCTTCGCCTCCGACGGCGGCCTCTGGCTGGCGGTCTTCTCCCCGGCCGCCCTGGCCCGGGTCGACGAGATCGCGGCCACCGGTCGCTGGGTGCCCGACTTCTTCTCGCTGCCCACCGCCATCGACAACTCGCGCAAGAACCAGACCTACAACACCCCCGCGGTCGGCACGCTGGCCCTGCTCAAGGCCCAGCTCGAGTGGCTGAACGGCCAGGGCGGCCTCGAGTGGGCGGTCAAGCGCACCGCCGACTCCAGCGGCCGGCTGTACGACTGGGCCGAGCGCACGGCATACACGACCCCGTATGTCGCGGACCCGGCCGCGCGGTCGCAGGTCGTGGCGACCATCGACTTCTCCGACGACGTGGACGCGGCGGCGGTCGCCAAGGTGCTGCGCGCCAACGGTGTCGTCGACGTCGAGCCCTACCGCAAGCTGGGCCGCAACCAGCTGCGGGTGGCGACGTTCCCCGCGGTCGAGCCCGACGACGTGTCGGCCCTCATCGCCTGCGTCGAGCACGTCGTCGAGCGCCTCTGACCTGCACGGTCGACGAGCGCGGTCAAACTGCGGACGCGCCCACCAGGGCGTAACCTGCGCGCGGGCTCCTCGTTGGTCCGGGTGGACACCCCGGGGATGGGGCACTCGGACACGAGGAGACGCACGCAATGACGCGCGAACCGCGACTCACCTGGCGGACGGTCGCCGCTGCCCTGCCGGCGGTGGCCCTCATCGGCGCCGGCTCGGTGCTGGTCAGCACGGGTGGGGCATCCGCCGAGGACGTCTCCACGGCGCAGGCCAAGCCGGTCATCACCGTGCCGGCCGCCCCGCTGACCCGCCCGGCCGCGCCCGTGCTGCCGCCGCTGCCGCCCATCCCGGGTGAGGTGGCCTCCAGCCTGCCGTCCGCGGCTCCGGCGCCCTCGGTCGCCCCGGCCGTCGCCGCCGCAGGCATCCCCCAGCGGGCCCTCGACGCCTACCAGCGGGCGGCTGCGCTCGTCGCCGCCGCCGACCCCGGCTGCGGCATCGACTGGCCGCTCATCGCGGCCATCGGCAAGGTCGAGAGCGACCACGGCCGGTATGCCGGCAACGGCCTCGACGACTCCGGCACCGTGCGCCCGGGGATCTACGGGCTGCCGCTGAACGGCACCAACGACACGGCCGTCATCCGTGACAGCGACGGCGGGTCCCTCGACCGCGACACCACGTGGGACCGCGCCGTCGGCCCGATGCAGTTCATCCCCGGCACCTGGCGCAGCGTGGGCGTCGACGCCGACGGTGACGGCACCGCCAACCCGCAGAACCTCACCGACGCGGCCACGGCCACCGGCGTCTACCTCTGCTCCGGCCCGGGCGACCTCCGCGACGCCGGCGACCTGCGCTCGGCGGTCCTGCGCTACAACCAGAGCGACGCCTACGTCGCCCAGGTGGTCGCGATCGCCGAGGGCTACCGGCGCGGGGTGTCCGTGCTCCCGAGCACCGACCTGACCGACGCCCAGCTCACCGGCAGCCCCTACCTGCCGTCCAGCGCCGCGGGCTCCGGTATGCCGGCCACGGGCCCGGGCGCGACCGCCTCCTCCACGCCCCGGGCTCGCTCGACGACCACCTCCGGCCGCACCACCGGCAGCGGGGGGTCCACCGGTGGCTCCACGGGGACCGGCAAGGGCACCGGGTCCGGCAGCGGCTCGGGCAGCGGTGGCAGCGGATCCCTGCCGAAGCCGACCACGACGTCCTCGTCGACCACCGGCATCACCGACGTGGTCACCGGCGTCGTGGGTGGCGTCACCAAGCCCCTGCAGCCGAAGCCGAGCACGACCTCCTCCTCGCCGACGTCGACGTCGAGCCCGTCACCGACCTCCACGTCGGCACTCGAGCCGCTGAAGCCGGTGACGAACTCCCTGGGCCAGCTGGTGTGCCCCTCGGGCTACGAGCTGCGCCTGACCGTGCCGCCCATGTGCTACCCGAAGTGACACAGAGGCCCGCTACCTGACCAAGGCGGCTTCTCGGCTACCTGACCAGAGCGGCTCCCTGCTCCCCGAGCAGGGCGGCTTCCCGCTACCTCACCAGGGCGGCGACGACGGCGACGACCACGACGACGACCAGCACCGCGATGGTGACCCGGCGCCGGAACGTGGGCGTCACCGGGCAGCCTCGGGCATGGCCTCGGACACCGGCGCGGTGGTGACCCGGAAGCGGGGGCGTCGCTGCGACTCGTAGCTCACCCGGACATTCTCGTGGCGGGCCAGCCAGACCGACACACCGGCCAGCGTGATGCCGACGGCCACCGTGCCGATGGCGATGGTCCAGCGGGCGCCGAAGACGTCACCGATCCAGCCGATGATGGGGGCGCCGAGCGGGGTGCCGCCCATGAAGATCGCCATGTAGAGCGCCATGACGCGGCCGCGCATGAAGGGCTCCACACGCAGCTGGACCATGGCGTTCGCGGTGGTCAGCGCCGTGAGCGCCGAGAGCCCGACGGGCACGAGGGCGACGGCGAACAGCACGTAGGTCGGCGCGATTGAAGCCAGCAGGGTGGCCACCACGAACCCGGCCAGAGCCACGAGCAGGGTGCGCAGCCGCGGGTGGGGGCGCCGGGCGGACAGCAGCGCGGCGGACAGCGACCCGATCGCCATGATCGAGCCGAGCAGGCCGTACTCCTCCGGGCCCTTGCCGAACTCCTTGGTGGCCATGAGGGCCGTGGTGATCTGGAAGTTCATCCCGAAGGTGCCCAGCACGAACACCAGGACCATCACGAGGACGATGTCGGGGCGGCTCCTGACGTACCTCACGCCGTCACGGATGGCGCCCTTGCCACGGGTGACCGGTGCCGGTCGCAGCTCCTGCGGCCGCAGCATGACGAGGGCCACCAGCACGGCGACGAACGTCAGGGTGTTGAGCAGCAGGGCCACGCCGGTGTTGAAGGCGGCGATGGTCAGGCCGGCGATGCCGGGGCCGATGAGGCGGCCGGCGTTGAACGAGGCGCTGTTGAGCGACACGGCGTTGGCGAGCCGGTCGCGCGGCACCATCTCGGAGACGAACGACTGCCGCGCGGGGTTGTCGATCGCCGTGGCCACACCCGTGAAGAGCGCGATGGCGTAGACCATCCACAGCTGCGCGGTGCCGGTGACGGCGAGCAGGCCGAGGAGCAGGCTGGAGGTGGCCAGACCCGTCTGGGTCAGCAGCAGCGTCTTCCGCTTGGGGAACCGGTCGGCGATCATCCCGGCCCACGGCGCGAGCAGCAGGAAGGGCAGGAACTGCAGCCCGGTGACGATGCCGAGCGCCTTCGAGGAGTGGTCGGTCAGGACCGTCAGGACCAGCCAGTCCTGGGCGACCCGGCCCATCCAGGTGCCGATGTTGGAGATGAAGGCGCCGGTGGCGTAGATGCGGTAGTTGCGGATGGAGAGCGAGGAGAACGTCGGGCTCATTCGCTCGCCACCCTCGACAGGATGCTGGCGGCGCGGCGCAGCACGTCCTGCTCCTCGGGGCTGAGGGACTTCACGCGCACGGTCATCCACTGGTCGCGCCGGCGGCGGATCTCCTTGAGCACCCGGCGACCCTCGACGGTCAGCGACAGGATGACCTGCCGCCCGTCCGAGGGGTCGGCGGTGCGCGCGACCAGGCCGCGCTCGACGAGCGCACCTACGGTGCGCGTCATGCTGGGGGCGCTGACCCGTTCGATCTCCGCCAGCTCACCGGGGGTGCGGGGCGTCTCCTCCAGCCGGACCAGCACACTGAACTGGTGCGGTGGCACCTCATGGGTGCTCTCGAAGCGGACGCGACGCGAGATCCGCATGCAGGCCAGGCGGAGCTCGCCGGCCAGCGCGGTGACGGCGGAGGGCGACAGGGCAGCACTGGTGGAACGGCGTTCCGGTGATGTCATGGCAGTCCTCCCTCACTCACAATAGTTAGCACAACTCATTACCTGTGCTAACTATTCCAGCGAGGGGTGACCACCGCCTGCCGAGGACGTCCGAGCCGACTGAGGCACCGGCGCCGACTCCGACAGAACCCGGGTGGCGGAAGCGGCTGCCGCCACCCGGGCCCGTCCCCCTGACCCCTGCCGTCCGGGGGCGCCCCCGCGACTCCACCGGCATCAGCACAGGTACCCACCGCGGGACGCCTCGAAACGGCCGTGAAAAGGCGTGTGCCGGGTGGTCACCGCGAGGGTGACCACCCGGCATACGGGGTGGGTGCCTGGGGTCAGATGCCGACGGCGTTGCGCAGCGGGTCGATGGCGAAGTAGATGACGAACAGCACCGAGACACCCCAGAGCAGGGGGTGGATCTGGCTGGTCTTGCCGCGAACGACCTTCAGCAGGGTGTAGACGACGAAGCCGGCGCCGATGCCCACGGTGATCGAGTAGGTGAACGGCATGAGCACGATCGTCAGGAACGCCGGGATCGCGATCTCGAGGTCGTCCCAGTCGATGCCCTTGACCTGCTGCATCATCAGGAAGCCCACGACGATGAGGGCCGGGGTGGCCGCCTCGTAGGGCACGACGTTGACCAGCGGGGACAGGAAGGTCGCCAGCAGGAAGAGCACGCCGGTGACCACGGAGGCCAGGCCGGTGCGGGCACCCTCACCGACGCCGGAGGCCGACTCGATGTAGGAGGTGTTCGACGAGACTGAGCCGGCACCACCGGCGATGGCGGCGACGGAGTCGACGATGAGGATGCGCTCGGCGTTGGGCGGGTTGCCGTCCTTGTCGAGCAGGCCGGCCTCGGAGCCGATGGCGACCATCGTGCCCATGGTGTCGAAGAAGTCCGCGAGGAGCAGGGTGAAGACGAGCAGCATCGCGGCGACGATGCCGATCTTGGAGAACGAGCCGAGCAGGCTGAAGTGACCCAGCAGCCCGAAGTCGGGCAGGCTCGCCACCGAGCTCGGGATCTCCGGGACGTTGAGGCCCCAGCCGGCCGGGTTGACCAGCTTGCCCGTGTTGTCGGTCTGGCCACCGACGTTCGCGATGGTCTCGACGATGACGGCCAGCACCGTGGCGCCCACGATGCCGTAGAGGATCGCGCCCTTCACGCCCTTGACCATCATGACGATGATCGCCAGCAGGCCCACGACGAAGACGAGCAGCGGCCACCCGGTGAGGAAGCCACCGATGCCGAGCTCGACCGGCACGGGGCCGCCGGCGGGCTTGCGCACGAAGCCGGCGTCGACCAGGCCGATGATGGTGATGAACAGGCCGATGCCCACGCTGATCGCGGTCTTGAGCTGGGCCGGGATGGCGCGGAACACCGCCTGGCGGAAGCCGGTGAGCACCAGCACCGTGATGATGATGCCCTCGATGACCACCAGGCCCATGGCGTCGGCCCAGGTCATCCCCGGCAGCTTGGCCACCCCGAAGGTGACGAAGGCGTTGAGGCCGAGGCCGGTGGCCAGGGCCAGCGGGTAGTTGGCGACGACCCCCATGAGCAGGGTCATCACGCCGGCCACGAGGGCGGTGGCCGCGGCGACCAGGTGCAGGTTCGGGCTGGTGCCGCCACCGAGGAACTGGCCGGTGGAGTCGGCCTGGGTGCCGATGATGAGCGGGTTGAGCACGACGATGTAGGCCATCGTGAAGAAGGTGGCCAGGCCACCGCGGATCTCGCGGCCGACCGTCGAGCCACGCTCGGTGATCTGGAAGAACGAGTCGAGGGCGCTGGTGGAGACGGCCTCGCGCGTCACGGAGGGGGCTTTCGACATGGGCAGAAGAGTACGGCCTGGGCAGGTTTGTCCTGGCGATAGGCTGCCGTCGTGAGACAGCCCAGCGCGAGCCGCCCCGACGGCGCGCCCACCACCGGCCACGCGGCCGGTCCGGCAGTGGGCCCGGCGGTAGGCCCGGCGGTGGGCTCGTCAGCCCGGGTGACCGAGCCGCAGCCGCTGCCCTGGCGCACCACGCGGGTGGTGCTGTGGGGTATCGGGCTGTGGGCGGTGGCGCTGGTCGTCACCCTCGCGGTGCCGGCCCTGCACACCGGCGACCGGTCGTGGTGGCCGTGGTGCTGTGTGGCCGGGATCGTGCTCGGCCTGCTCGGGTACAGCTACGTGCGCCGCGGGCGCGGCAACGCCTCCGACGCCTGAGCGCTAGACGCCTCCGACGCCTGAGCGTCAGACCAGGTCGAAGGCCTCCTCGTCGACCAGCGGCTCGCCGCCGCCGGACACGGGTGACTGCTGATCGACGTCGACCTCGGAGTGGGCGCCGCAGCCGTGGTCAAGACTCACGACGCGACCGTCGCTGGGTGACCAGGCGTTGGCGCACACGCCGAAAAAAGACCTCAACGCCCCCGCCATGGGGAGGAAGTAGCCGCACGAGGAGCACGGCGCCGGGGCCTTCTCGGCGACCTCGGCGTGGGGCCCGTTGTCGCCGTCGTACCAGCGCTGGGCCGCCGCCTCGCGCCCCTCGGCCGACAGGACCCGCGGGCGCCCGAGGCCGAGCTCCCACAGGGCCACCTGGTCGACGTCCTCGTCGCCGGTCGCCTCGAAACCGGGCTCGAGGTTGGCGTCCTCCTCCTTGTAGGGGAGCACGTCGCCGGGGCCGACGTCGCCGGGAGCCAGCCGCTCGGCATACGGCACCCACTCGGGCGACAGCAGCGCGCCCTCGCCGGGCACGAGGTTGGTCTCGCAGACCGTGGCGACCTTCCCGCGCGGCACGCGGGCCACGGTGATGGCCCAGCGCCAGCCGGGGTAGGCCGCGGCGGTGCAGGCGAAATAGTGGGTGGCGAGGCGCTCCTCGACCATCTCCATGCCGAGGTGGTCACCGACCGTGCCGGCCTCGGCGATCGACTCGGCAGCCTCGCGGGCCAGGTCCACCGAGGCCTTCAGCACGGCGTCGTCCTTGGGTGCCGGCACGTCAGGACTCCAGCTGGTCGGCGAGGCCGCGCAGCACCTTGGCGAGCTTGTTGCCGTGGGCCTTGTCGGGCCGGTGGCCGCGGCGCAGCGAGTTCGAGACGTCGTCGAGCAGCTTGATGCTGTCCTCGATGACCGTGACGAGGTCCTCGGGCTTCATGCGGGCCTGCTCGCGCTTGCCGGCGCTGACGCTGGGCGCGGGCTCGAGGACGCGCACCGACAGCGCCTGCGCACCGCGCCGGCCCTCCACGATGCCGAACTCGACGCGGGTGCCGCCCTTGAGGGTGGTGACGCCCTCCGGGAGGGCGTTGGCGTGCAGGAACACGTCACCACCCTCGTCGTCGGAGAGGAAGCCGAAGCCCTTCTCCGCGTCGTACCACTTGACCTTGCCTGTAGGCACTGCCCACCTCTGCCTGTGAAAGAAGTCAAAAGAAGCTCGTGTTCGGCGCTGCTGGAAGTGCGCCTCACGCAAGGCTAACGTGTCGGGCCAAATCCATGAGCCGGTATGCCGCGTGGGCGGCACGCGCTCTCCGCCCCCTCGGAGGCGGCCGGGAAAACCGGTTGAGGGGCTGTCGGGGGCGTACGGGACGATGGCGGGCATGACCACACGCGGGGGAACCCGGGAGTTCTGGGCCCAGCTGCCGACCGAGGGCCGGTGGCTCCTGTCGACGGTCGCCATCCAGACCCTCGGCCGCGGCCTGACCCTGCCGTTCACGGTGATCTACCTGCACGAGGTCCGCGGCATCGAACTCGGCCTGTCGGGCCTGCTCATGTCGCTCATCGCGGTGTTCGCCCTGGCCGTCACCGGGCCCGGCGGCAGCCTCACCGACCGCCTGGGCGCCCGCGTCATGCTGCTGCTGGCCACGACTGCGCAGCTCGTCGGCTGCGTGGTCCTGGCCTTCGCGACGACGCCGCTGACGGTGGCCCTGGCCTTCCTGTTCCTCGGCTTCAGCTTCGGCATCTCGTGGCCGGCCTTCAACGCCCTGATCGCCGCGGTCGTCGACGGCTCGGCGCGCCAGCAGTACTTCGGCATCAACTTCGCGCTCGTCAACCTCGGCATCGGGGTGGGCGGCGTGGTCGGCGGCATCGTGGTCGACGTCGACCGCCCTGCGACGTTCACGGCGATCTTCCTCGCCGACGCCGTGTCGATGCTCGTGCCGATCGCGCTGCTGCTCGGCCCCCTGCGGCACGTGCACGGCCGCGCCGAGGCGCCCGAGCACGCCACCGGCGAGCCGGGCTCCTACCTCGCGATCCTCCGGCGGCCGGAGGTGCTGTGGCTGACGCTGCTGACCTTCGTCGCCACCTTCGTGGGCTACGGGCAGATGGAGGCCGGCATGCCGGCGTTCGCCCGCGGCGTCGCCGGCGTCTCCACGGAGGTGATCGGCTTCGCGTTCGCCATCAACACCGCGGTCATCGTCGGCCTGCAGTTCCTGGTGCTGGGCCGGATCAGCGGCAAGCGGCGCACGCGGGTCTTCATGGTGATGTCCGGGCTGTGGGCGGTCTCCTGGCTGTCCCTGGGCGTGGGCGGCGTCGTACCGGGATCCGTGGCGGCCAGCGCGGCGGTGCTGACCTTCATGAGCCTCTTCGCCCTCGGCGAGACCATGCTGCAGCCGACCATCCCGGCGATCACCAACGACCTCGCGCCCGACCACCTGCGGGGCCGCTACAACGCGATCAGCGCGGGCGCCTTCCAGGGCGGGACCATCCTCGGGCCCGTGGTGGCGGGCGTGCTCCTGCAGCACCGGCTCGCCGGGGTATACATCGCCCTGCTGGTGGGCGGCTGCGTCGGCATGGTCTGGCTGGCCCGCCTGCTCGAGCAGCGCATCACGCCGGCCGTCAACGGTCTCCACCGTGAGGCGGAGCTCCCGGAGGCCACGGGTGCGCCCGCCCGTGGCGCTGCCCCGGCTCCCGTCACCGAGCCCGTCACCGAGCACCTCGCCGCGCCCGGCACCGAGCCCGTCACCGAGCCCTTCACTGAGCCCCTGGCCGGGGCCTCAGCGGTGCACCACCAGACCCCACTGACCTGACCACTGCTCGCCGGGCTCGAGCACCACGAGGCCCTCACCGGAGTTGAACGCGTCCGCGGGACAGCTGAGCGGCTCGACCGCGACCCCGCGGACGCCGTCGACGCCGTGGTCCTCGCCCTTGTCGGTGAAGACCTGCACCCAGCCGAAGGAGCGGTCGCCCCACACCGACACGTCGGGGCGGTCGACGAGTCCGCCCACGCGGACCCGCCAGCGGCCGTCGTCGTCGCGGGACAGGCCGGTGAACGCGGTGTCCAGCCGGGTGGCGCCGAGTGGCCGCGCCCGGCGGAAGTCGTGGTCGTCCTGCTCGACCGGCGCGGCGCCGGTGGGCAGCTTGCGCTGGTCGTCGACCAGCACCTGCTCGACAGCCGGCACGGTCAGCACCACGTCGGAGAGGCTGGTGTCACCCAGGGCGATGTAGGGGTGGGCGCCGTAGCCGAAGGGCGCCCGGTCGGCACCGACGTTGTCCACGGTGGTGCTGACCTCCAGCCCGGCGGCCGACAGCTCGTAGCGGACGCTCAGGTCCAGCCGTCCCGACCAGCCCTGCTGTGGGTGCAGCCGGTAGCCGACCGTGAGGGCCGACTCCGACCGGTCGAGCACCGACCAGAGCGCCCAGCGCACCAGGCCGTGGCTGGCGTTGCCGCGGGCGGGCTCGGTGAGGGCGAGCTGCTGGTCGCGGCCGTCGAACCGGTAGCGGCCGTCGCGCAGCCGGTTGGGCCACGGCATGAGCAGCTGGCCCCGGCCCGAGCTCGCCATCCCGTCAGCGCCGTAGCCGGCGAGCACGTCGAGGCCACCGGCCGTGAGGGTGCGCAGGCCACCGCCGACCTCGACCACGGTGGCCTCGAGGTCGCCGTGGCGGATCGTCCACTGCTCGCCGCTGGGGTGCTCCTGCCGTGCCGCGTTCATGGCCGCAACCTACTGGCACCCCCACCGGCTCGCAGGGGGTGAGCCGGTGGGGGTGCGGTCCAGGAGGTCGGGGACGGGTGCGCTCAGCGGTTCACCATGGCAGAGAGCGTGTCGTCCCTCAGCGGTTCACCACGCGGATCTGCGTGGCCACCTTGTCGGCCTTGCGGGCCAGCACGACCACCTGGTCGTCCCTCTGCGGCTGCGTCGCCGAGATGCCGCGGACCCGGGTGGAGGCGTTCACGGCATACGTCTGCGCGTAGCCGTCGTCGCTGCGCACGGACACCGAGGTCGCACTGGCGGCGGTCACCGTGCCCCGCTGCACGGTCATGACGACGGCCTTGCCGTCGCTGCCGGTCACGGTGAGCTCGCCGTGCTGCACCCCGCCCAGCTGGCCGAGCATGCCGTTGCCGCGCGTCATCCCGCCGCCCAGGCCGTTGCCCTGCCCGTTGCCGTTGCCGTTCCCCGGGCCGGAGCGCGGACCCATGCCGGGCCCCATGCGGTTGCCGTCGTCGAACCGGCCGCCCGGCCCCCAGCCGTCGCGCTGGGAGGCGCGCTGACCGTGGTCGCCCCACAGGCCGACCGCACGGGTGGCCCCGAACGCGCCGACCGCCAGCACGCCGAGCAGCAGCACGCCGGCGAGGACGATGGCGATGCCGGTCGCGAGCTTGCCGCCGGTGGTGGAGGTGGCCTGGCGCCACAGCCCCGGACGGCGAGGTGGCGGACCGTAGGGCTGGTGTGGCTCACCCTGTGGCGGCCAGCCGCTCTGGGCCGGCGGCGGACCTGCCGGTGCACCGGGACCTGCCGCCCCCGGCGGCGGAGCGCCCTGACCCGCCGCGGCAGCCTGAGGGGGCTGCGATCGAGGGGGCTGGGCCGGCGGCATCGGCTGCGTCGGGTCAGGCATGGCGACTCCTTCCGTCGTCACCAGCATGGCCCCGCATCCTGTGAGGTCGATGGGAGGCGGCTGGAAGCCCACCACGAGTTACCGCCCACTGCGGCGAGGTGCTCGCATCCGTGCGCGACTACCGTTGGTCGGGTGCCCACCTCGTCGAACGCCGCCACCGACGTCGCCGACTCGGCGGCGCCGCAGCCGGTGCGGTCGCTGGCCGACGACATCCGCGGGCGCACTGACGACGAGCTGCGCGAGCTGCTCCAGCGCCGACCCGACCTCGCGCGACCGGCCCCCGCCGACCTGACCTCGCTGGCGGCGCGGGCCAGCACGCGAGCCAGCGTCCACCGTGCGCTCGACTCCCTCGACCGCGCGCACCTCCAGGTGCTGGAGGTGGCGGCCCTGCAGCTCGGCGCCCTCGACGAGGGGCTGCTGCTGACCCACCTCGGCGGCCCCGACGAGCACAGCGACGGACCCAGCGGCGAACCCGGCATGGGCGACCGCGTGCGGGGCCTGCTGCACAGCCTGTGGTCGTCGGCCCTGCTGTGGCGCGGCGCCGACGGACTGCACGTCACGCGGACGGCCGTCGAGGCGCTCGGCCCGCACATCGCGGGGCTCGGCCCGGCCGCCGCCGAGGTGCGCGGCACGACCCCAGCAGCGCTCGCCGACCCGGCACGCCTCGACGCCCTGCTAGCGTCGGCACCCGAGCCCGCCCGGGCCATCCTCGACCGGTTGACCTGGGGGCCGCCGCTGGCCGTACCGCCGACCCACGGCGCCGCGGGCAAGGTGGCCGAGGGCGCACGCTGGCTGCTCACCGAGGGCCTGCTGCTGGCGGTCTCGGCGGACCAGGTCGTGCTGCCCCGTGAGGTGGGCCTGCGGCTGCGGGGCGGGCGGTTGCACCGCGACCTGCTGCTCGGCCCACCGGCCGTCCAGGGCCGGTCCCACGACGCGCCCGTGGTGGACAGTGCCGCCGGCCAGCAGGTGAGCGACCTGCTCGTGCTGGTCGACGAGCTCGCAGCCGAGTGGGGGCCCCGCCCACCGCGCGTGCTGCGGGCCGGGGGCCTGGCGGTGCGCGACCTGCGCCGGCTGGCCCAGGTGCTCGACGTGCCCGAACGCCGCGCTGCCTTCGTCGCGGAGGTCGCGCTCGACGCGGGCCTCGTGGGCGACGACGGCTCGCTGGAGCCGGTGTGGGCACCGACCCCGGCCTACGACGACTGGCAGCAGCTGCCGGGGGCCTCCCGCTGGGCGAGGCTGGCCCAGGCCTGGCTGGTGTCGACGCGGGCCTCGCACCTGGTGGGTGGCACCCCGCCCGGCGGCTCGGGCACGGTGAACGCGCTCGGGCCCGACGTCTCCTGGCCGCCCGCGCGTGGGCTGCGCCGCGACGTGCTCGGCGAGCTCGAGCGGCTGCCCGAGGGCACGGCACCGGAGCGGGAGTCCGTCGTGCAGGCGCTGCGCTGGCGTCGGCCGCGACGGCTGCCCCCGACCGTCGACGCCGTGGTGGCCGCGGTGGCCGAGGAGGCCGAGTGGCTGGGCGTCACCGGCCGCGGCGCCCTCTCCCACGCAGGCCGAGCCCTGCTCGCCGACGCGGACGCCGACCGGCTCGCGGCGGCCATGCACGCGCACCTGCCGGCCCCGGTCGAGCACGTGCTGCTGCAGGCCGACCTGACGGCCATCGCTCCCGGCCCGCTCGAGGGCGGCCTGGCCCAGTTCATGCGCCTGGTCGCCGATGTCGAGTCCCGGGGCGGGGCCACCGTCTACCGGTTCACGCCCGACTCGGTGCGACGCTGCCTCGACGCCGGGTGGTCGGTCGACCAGGTGCTGGCGGCGCTCACCGACGCCAGCCACACCCCGCTCCCCCAGCCGTTGGACTACCTCGTGCGCGACGTCGCCCGGCGACACGGCCAGACCCGGGTCGGCTCGGTCGGCTCCTACGTCCGCTGCGACGACGAGGCCACCCTCACCGCCATGCTGGCCGACCGGGCGCTCAGCCCCCTGCAGCTGCGAAAGATCGCGCCCACCGTGCTGGTCTCGCCCGTCGGCGCCCCGACCGCGCTCGACTTCCTCCGCGACGCCGGCTACGCCCCGGCGGCCGAGTCCGCGGAGGGCGGCCTGCTCGTGCCCACGACCGGCCACCACCGCACCCCTCCGCGACGGAGCCAGCCGACCCCCACCATCCACACCGTCGACGACGACCTGGCCCGCACCCTGGTCGGCGCGCTGCGCGCCGGCGAGGAGGCGGCGGCATACCAGCGCGCGGAGCTCGCCTCGCGGCCGGGCCCGCCGCTGCCGAGCACCGACCCCACCACCACGCTCGCCGTGCTGCGGGAGGCCGCAGCCGACCGGCAGGGCGTCTGGATCGGCTACTCCGACGCCGCGGGCGGGGTGCAGCGGATGCTGTTCTACCCCGAGCGGGTCGAGGGAGGGCGGGTGCACGGCACGGCCGACGGCACGGCCCGCACCCTGTCGATCCACCGAGTGACCGGCGCCTCGGCGAACTAGCGGCCCGGTCTCCGCGAGGACCCGCGGGAACCGTCTGCGACGGGCGTCACCCCTACTCGGGGGATCCCGCCAGCGCCCGCACCACCCGCGACGGCGAGGGCCGTCCGAGCTGCCCGGCCATCCAGACGCTGGTCTCCACGAGCGACTCGAGGTCGACGCCGGTCTCGACGCCTGCGCCGTGCAGCGCCCAGACGAGGTCCTCGGTGGCGAGGTTGCCGGTGGCGCTCTTGGCGTAGGGACAGCCGCCGAGCCCGCCGGTCGAGGCGTCGACCACGGTGACACCGTGCCGCAGCGCGGTGAGGGTGTTGGCGAGCGCCTGCCCGTAGGTGTCGTGGAAGTGCACGCCCACCCGGTCGGCACCGATCCCGGCCGCGTCGAGGGCGTCGAGGAGGCGGCTGACGTGGCCGGTGGTGCCGACCCCGATGGTGTCGCCGAGCGAGAGCTGGTCGCAGCCGAGGTCCATGAGCCGCCGGGAGACCTCGACCACCTGCTCGACGGGCACCGGCCCCTCCCACGGGTCGCCGAAACACATGGACACGTAGGCGCGCACCCACAGCCCGGCCTCGCGCGCCCGGGCCACGACGGGGGCGAACATCTCCACCGACTCGGCCACCGTGCGGTTGAGGTTCTTGCGGGCGAAGGTCTCGGTGGCACTGCCGAAGATGGCCACCGCACCGACCCCTGCCTCCAGCGCCCGGTCGAGCCCGCGCTCGTTGGGCACCAGCACCGGGCGCCGCGGCCCGAGGCCGTCGTCACCGAGCAGCTGGAGCACCTCCGAGGCGTCGGCCAGCTGGGGCACCCACGACGGCGGCACGAACGACGTCGTCTCGATGGTCTCGAGGCCCGCGCCGGCCAAGCGGCGGATGAACTCCGCCTTCACCTCGGCGGGCACGACCGTCTTCTCGTTCTGCAGGCCGTCGCGCGGCCCGACCTCGTAGATCGTGATGCGCTGCGGCAGGTCGGAGGCGGGCTCGCGCTGCGGGGCTCTCATGCTCACCCGCCCGATCCTGCCACCATCACCGCGAGCAGGACCGCGAGCAGGACCGCGGTCCCGGTACGAGCGGCAGATATACGCTGGCTTCATGAGCGACACGCCTCGAGAGCCCGGCTCCGCCTCCGGCGAGGGCCCCGAGTACCGCGACCCCACCGCCCCGACGTGGGACGACGGCGACCGCACGGGGCAGGCCGGCCCGACCCCGTCGGGCTCCGAGGGCGCGTGGAGCTCCGGCGACCAGACCGAGGCCGTGCCGACCGACAACACCCAGCAGCTGCCCCCGCAGCCGCCGACGGCGTCCGACCAGCCGGGCGGCCAGAGCCCCTACGAGCAGCCGCCGAACCCCTACGGGCAGGCCCAGAACCCGTATGCCGCCGGTGCGCCGGGCGGGTACCCCACCAGCCGTCCCGGTCCCCCGCCCGCACCCGGGGCGCCCGGCACCGCCGGTGCCGGCTTCCCGCCAGGCCTCCCGCCGGCATACGGCCGGCCCGGCTACGGGCAGCCCGGCGGTCAGCAGCCCTACGGCCAGGTGGCGCCCTACGGCGGCCAGCCGGGCTACGCGCCCTCGCCGTACGCCCAGCCGCGCGGCACCACCAACACCTCGGCGATCGCCCTGCTCGTGGTCTCCGGCCTGTCGACCCTGGTCGGCTGCTTCTTCGCCATCCCCGCCCTGGTGCTCGGCATCATGGCGGTCGCGAAGCAGAACCAGTCGCCCGAGGAGGCGTCGAAGTTCACCCGTTGGGGCTGGATCGCCTACGCCATCGCGGTCGCGTTCGTGGTGATCGGCGGCATCATCGCCATCGCCATCATCGCCAGCACCAACACCAGTACGGGGTACTGAGCCGCGTGCCCGATGGCCCCCTGATCGTCCAGAGCGACAAGACGCTCCTGCTCGAGGTCGACCACCCGCGCGCCGAGGAGGCCCGACGGGCGATCGCCCCGTTCGCCGAGCTCGAACGCGCTCCCGAGCACATGCACACCTACCGGGTCACCCCGCTCGGCCTGTGGAACGCCCGCGCGGCCGGCCACGACGCCGAGCAGGTGGTCAACGCCCTGATCACCTACAGCCGGTATGCCGTGCCGCACGCGCTGCTCGTCGACGTCGCGGACACGATGGACCGGTACGGCCGCCTCACCCTGGAGAAGGACGACGAGCACGGACTGGTGCTGCGCACCACCGACCGGCCGGTGCTCGAGGAGGTCCTGCGGCACAAGAAGATCAAGCCGCTGGTCGGTGACCGCATCGACGACGACCGCGTGGTCGTGCACCCCTCGGAGCGGGGCCACCTCAAGCAGGAGCTGCTCAAGGTCGGCTGGCCGGCCGAGGACGAGGCGGGCTACGTCGACGGCGAGGCGCACCGCATCGACCTCGACCAGGACGGCTGGTCCCTGCGGCCGTACCAGCAGCAGGCGGTCGACGGGTTCTGGCACGGCGGGTCCGGCGTGGTGGTGCTCCCCTGCGGAGCAGGCAAGACGCTGGTCGGTGCCGGTGCCATGGCCCAGGCGAAGGCGACGACCCTCATCCTCGTCACCAACACCGTCTCGGCGCGGCAGTGGCGCGACGAGCTGGTCAAGCGGACGTCGCTCACCGCGGACGAGATCGGCGAGTACTCCGGCGCCCGCAAGGAGGTCCGGCCGGTCACCATCGCGACCTACCAGGTGCTCACCACGAAGCGGAAGGGCGCCTACACCCACCTCGACCTGCTCGACGCCCGCGACTGGGGCCTCATCGTCTACGACGAGGTGCACCTGCTCCCCGCGCCGATCTTCCGGATGACCGCGGACCTGCAGGCCCGGCGGCGGCTCGGCCTGACCGCCACGCTGGTGCGCGAGGACGGCCGGGAGGCCGACGTCTTCTCGCTCATCGGCCCCAAGCGCTACGACGCGCCGTGGAAGGACATCGAGGCGCAGGGCTACATCGCGCCCGCCGACTGCGTCGAGGTGCGGGTCACGCTCCCGAACTCCGAGCGGTTGGCCTACGCCACGGCCGAGGCGGAGGACCGCTACCGCCTGGCCTCGTGCACCCCGGCCAAGAACCCGGTCATCGAGCGGATCGTCAAGCGGCACCAGGGTGAGCCGACGCTGGTCATCGGCCAGTACCTCGACCAGCTCGACGAGCTCGCCGGCCGCCTCGGGGCCCAGGTCATCACCGGCCAGACGAGCGTGACCGAGCGGCAGAAGCTGTTCCAGGCGTTCCGCACCGGCGAGATCGACCTGCTCGTGGTCTCGAAGGTCGCCAACTTCTCGATCGACCTGCCCGAGGCGTCGGTGGCCATCCAGGTCTCCGGGACCTTCGGGTCACGCCAGGAGGAGGCCCAGCGCCTCGGCCGGGTGCTGCGGCCCAAGGGTGACGGGCGCACGGCGCACTTCTACACGGTGGTCTCCCGCGACACCGTCGACGCGGAGTTCGCCGCCCACCGGCAGCGGTTCCTGGCCGAGCAGGGCTACGCCTACCGGATCATCGACGCCGACGACCTGACCTGAGCCGTCGCGAACCCGGCCACGCGGCATCCCCGCCTCCGTCGCGAACCCGGCCATGCGGCATACCCGCTGGCAAGCGCCGTTGGTGGCCGCAGGCGTCAGGCGAGGGAGAGGAAGAGCTTCTCCAGCTTCTCCTTGTCGAGCGCCGCCTCGTCGCCGGCCACGATGCACTGCTGCAGGTTGGTCGCGATGATGGCGAACCCGGCCTTGTCGAGCGCCCGCGAGACGGCGGCGAGCTGGGTGACCACGTCGGTGCACTCACGGCCCTCCTCGATCATCCGGATCACCCCGCCGAGCTGCCCCTGGGCGCGGCGAAGCCGGTTGAGGGCGGCGGTGAGGGTGTCGGGATCGACGTTCATGGGCTCTCCTTGTTCTGGCAGGCGACTCCTATTGAACCGCGTCGGGGTCTCCTCGCATTCCTCGCACTGTGGACATGCTCTCAGCGCGCTGTCAGGAAACTCCCAGCGATCGGGGAGAGACTGGCAGGGTGAACAGCACCCCCGAGGCCCGTCTGCTGGTGGTCGAGGACGAGCCGAACATCCGTGAGCTGCTGGCCACCTCGCTCCGCTTCGCCGGCTTCGAGGTGCAGGTGGCCGGCGACGGCGGCACCGCGATCCGGGTGGCCTCGGAGCAGCAGCCCGACCTCGTGGTGCTCGACGTCATGCTGCCCGACATGGACGGCTTCACCGTCACCCGCCGGCTGCGTGAGGCGGGGCGCCAGCTGCCCATCGTCTTCGTCACCGCCCGCGACTCCCTCGACGACAAGGTCAAGGGCCTGACCGTCGGCGGCGACGACTACGTCACCAAGCCGTTCAGCCTCGAGGAGGTCGTCGCCCGCATCCGCGCCGTGCTGCGCCGCACGCGCGGGGAGCTCGACGAGAGCGCCGCCCTGCGGTTCGAGGACCTCGAGCTCGACGAGGACAGCCACGAGGTGCGCCGCGGGGACCGGGTCATCGACGTCTCCCCCACCGAGTTCAAGCTGCTGCGCTACCTCATGCTCAACCCCAACCGGGTGCTGTCGAAGGCGCAGATCCTCGACCACGTCTGGGACTACGACTTCCGCGGCGAGTCCGGCATCGTCGAGTCCTACATCTCCTACCTGCGCCGCAAGATCGACATCGACGGCCTGCCGCCGCTGATCCACACCAAGCGCGGCGTCGGCTACGTGCTCCGCCGCCTGCCGGAGTCCTGAGGTGTCCCGCGAGGCGCCCGCCCGGACCACGGGGGCGCCGGACGCGCCCGGTTCACCCGGCGGCGCCCCGGCCGGTCAGACCGGCCCGCCCCCTGGACCCACGGCTCCGGCCGCCTCGCCACGCCCGCGCCCGTCCCTGCCGGCGCGGGTGACCCGCCGCCTCGAGGCCCTGCCGCTGAGGGTCCGGCTGGTCGCCATCCTCATGGTGCTCCTCGTGCTGGCCCTGGTGCTGACCGCGTCGGCGACCGCGGTCCTGATGCGCCGCGACCTCATCGCGCGGGTCGACGAGGACCTGCAGCGCGCCAAGATCCCGGTCGCCCAGCAGGCCGTCGACCGGATCGCCCGCGAGAGCAACCAGGCCCTGCCCGGCACCTACGCCGTGTTCTTCCTGCCCACCGACGGCAGCCAGGCCATCGCCGTCTACCCCCCGAACGAGCCCCTGCACCCCGCCATTCCTCCGCTCCCGGTGAACGACGCCCGGGTGCGCACCGGCCACCCGTTCACCGTCGGCTCCACCAACGGCACGACCAGCTGGCGGGTGGTCGCCGGCCCGGTCCGCGGCGGCGCGTTCACCTACGCCGTGGCGGTGTCGCTCCGGTCGGTCGACCGCACCGTGCGCCGGCTCGTGCTCGTGGAGCTGCTCATCGGCCTGGCGGTCACCCTCGCCTGCGGCGTGCTGGGCTGGTATGCCGTGCGGCGGGCCTTCCGCCCGCTCTCCCAGAT
Organism: Pedococcus cremeus; assembly: GCF_900111375.1. Taxonomy (GTDB): domain Bacteria; phylum Actinomycetota; class Actinomycetes; order Actinomycetales; family Dermatophilaceae; genus Pedococcus_A; species Pedococcus_A cremeus. Next base: position 56,044 of record NZ_FOHB01000008.1, on the reverse strand, counting down.
CGAGGACACGGCCGCCGCCATCGCCGCCGGAGACCTCGGCCGGCGCATCCCCACCCGGGCGGCGAAGGACGAGGTGACCTCGCTGTCGCGGTCGCTGAACTCGATGCTGTCGCAGATCGAGCAGTCCTTCGCCGTGCGCGAGGCCTCCGAGGAGCGGATGCGGCAGTTCGTCGCCGACGCCTCGCACGAGCTGCGCACCCCGCTGGCCACGGTGCGCGGCTACGCCGAGCTCTACCGACAGGGCGCCGTGAGCAAGCCGGAGGACGTCGCGAGCGCGATGGGACGCATCGAGAGCGAGGCCGGCCGGATGAGCGGTCTGGTGGAGGACCTGCTCCTGCTCGCCAGGCTCGACGACCACCGGCCGATGGAGATCACCGACGTCGACCTGACCGTGCTGGCGGCCGACGCCGTCTCGGACGCCGGGGCCCTCGACCCCACGCGACGGGTCTCGCTGCTGGGGCTGTCCGGGCAGCTCGAGCCCACCGTGGTGCCGGGCGACGACGGCAAGCTGCGGCAGGTGCTCACCAACCTCGTCGGCAACGCCCTCAACCACACCCCCGCCGGCACACCGGTCGAGGTCGTCGTCGGCGTGCGACCGGGCACCGACCGTGCTGTCCTTGAGGTGAGGGACCACGGCCCGGGCGTCGACCCGGCGTCGGCGCGCCGCGTCTTCGAGCGGTTCTACCGGGCCGACCCCTCGCGAACTCGGGCGACAGGGGGCGGCAATGGCCTGGGGCTGGCGATCGTGGCAGCGATCGTCGGCGCGCACCACGGGAAGGTCGGCGTCGCCCAGACCCGCGGTGGCGGAGCCACGTTCGTCGTGGAGCTGCCCACAGGAAACTCCCAGCAAGCGCCCAGAGGCCTCTGACCTTGTCCCGGTTCACTGGTAGCAGTCGATGAAGGAGCGCAGCCAGATGAGCCAGACCCACCACGACCAGCAGACCGGAACGGTGCCCTCCGGCACCACCCCGGGCGACGTCCAGGTCGACCGCACCGCCGAGATCCGCCGCGACGCGACCCAGCCCGTCTGGTACGGCACCTCTGCCCCCGGCGCCCCCACGGAGGGGCCCGACACCCGGCAGGGGCAGCCGCAGTACGTCTCGCCCTCCTCGGCCACCGAGCCCACCTTCCAGTCCCCCTACGGCTCCTCGCCCCAGGTGCCCGCCGGCAGCCCCACGGGCTACCCCGGGGGCTACCCCGGCAGCCATGGTGACCGGCAGGGTGGCCACTCCCCCTACGGCGACCCCACGGCATACCAGCCGTTCGGCGCCTCCCAGACCCCGGCTGGACCGCCCCCGCCCGCCTCACCGCGGGATGGGGCAGAGCCTGCCCAGCCGGCCAAGTCCCGTCGCTGGGCGGAGCTGACCGCGGTGGCGGCACTCGCCGCCGTGCTGGCCAGCGGCGGCACCTATGCCGCGACCCAGCTGGACGGGAACTCGCAGACGTCCTCCACTGCGGGCTCCTCGTCCAGCCTGGGTCGCGGCACCACCGACCAGGCGCCGGTGAAGCAGGCCGACCCCAACAACCCGAACTGGACGACCACCGCGTCGGCCGTCTCCCCGAGCGTCGTCGCGATCACCGTGCAGGCGCAGGGCGGCACCGGTCAGGGCTCCGGCGTCGTCATCGACGGCAAGGGCCACGTCCTCACCAACAACCACGTGGTGGCCAGCGGTGGCTCGGGTGCCCAGATCAGCGTCACGCTGAGCGACGGCCGCAGCTTCGACGCGACGGTGGCCGGCACCGACCCGAGCACGGACCTCGCGGTGCTGACCCTCAAGAACCCGCCGGACAACCTGAAGCCCATCGCGCTCGGCGACTCGAGCGCGCTCAAGGTGGGCGACCCGGTGATGGCGGTGGGCAACCCGCTCGGTCTGGCCGGCACGGTCACGACCGGCATCGTCAGCGCCCTCGACCGCCCGGTCACGACGAGCGGCGACGAGAGCTCCAGCCAGTCCGACCCGGTGGTGACCAACGCGATCCAGACGTCGGCGGCCATCAACCCCGGCAACAGTGGTGGCGCCCTGGTCAACGCCAGCGGCCAGCTGGTCGGCATCAACAGCTCGATCGCGACGCTCGGCGCCTCCCAGGGGTCGCAGAGCGGCAGCATCGGCATCGGCTTCGCCATCCCGGTCAACGAGGCCAAGTCGATCGCCAGCCAGCTGATCGCCAAGGGCTCGGCCCAGCACGCCCTGCTCGGCGTGACCTCCCGTGACGGCACCGCCTCCGACGGCAGCGCCCAGCGCGCAGGTGCCCAGATCGCCGAGGTGCAGCCCGGCACGCCGGCCGCGGAGGCCGGGCTCCGCAGCGGTGACGTGGTCATCGCGGTCGACGGCGCCCGGGTCGACTCCTCGCTCTCGCTGGTCGCGCAGATCCGCGAGCGCACCGTCGGCGACAAGGTCACCCTGACCGTGCTGCGCGGCGGCAAGGAGCTCAAGCTCAGCGCCACCCTGACGGCCAAGAGCAGCAGCCAGTAGCCCTCCCCCAGCGCGGTGCGGCCCCGCATCCCCCTCACCCCCGGGGCCGCACCGCGCCCCTGTGCCCGGAACCGGCACAGGGAGCGCCGTGCCACCAGAGCCGGTCGCGCTCGGGCCACCTCGCGTGGCAAGGTGGCTCCTTGTGTCTGTCGCGCCGGAGCTGAGGAAAGAGCAGGAGTACCTCGCAGCCGCCCGGGAGGCGCTGCGGCGGATGCGGGAGCAGACGCTCTCGCTCCAGGTGCAGGCCCACGACCCGATCTCGGCGGAGCACCTCGCCCGGACGCTGCACCTGCGGGCCGCCTCGCTGGCCGACGACCCGACCACCACCTTGTTCTTCGGCCGGGTCGACACCGACCAGGGTGAGCGCTGGTACATCGGGCGGCGCCACGTCGCCGACACCTCGGGCGACCCCCTGGTCATCGACTGGCGGGCGCAGATGTCCACCGCGTTCTACCGCGCCTCACGGTCCGAGCCGATGCACGTCACCCTGCGTCGCCGGTTCGGCCTCGACCGGGGCGCCATCACGGCCTACGAGGACGAGCACCTCCAGGACCGCGCCGAGCAGGAGGCTCGCAGCCGCATCCTGGCCGAGGAGATCGAGCGGCCCCGCGTCGGACCGATGCGCGACATCGTCGCCACCATCCAGCCGGAGCAGGACGAGATCGTGCGCGCCGGCGCGGAGCAGACGATCTGCGTGCAGGGGGCACCGGGCACCGGCAAGACCGCGGTGGGCCTGCACCGCGCCGCCTGGCTCCTCTACGCCTTCCGTGACCGGCTCGCGCGCTCCGGCGTGCTCGTCATCGGGCCCAACCGCGCCTTCCTCGAGCACATCGGGGCCGTGCTCCCCGCCCTCGGTGAGGTCGCCGTCGGCCACACCACCATCGAGGAGCTCGTCGCGAGCGTGCCGGTCCGCGGGGTCGACAGCACGGAAACCGCTGTGCTCAAAGGCGATGCGCGCTTGGCCGAGGTGCTCCGCCGAGCGGTGTGGTCGCGCGTCGGAAGGGCGTCGGAGGCGCTGGTGGTGCCGCGCGGATCACGCAAGTGGCGCGTGCCGGCATACGAGGTCAACGGGATCATCGACGAGCTCGCCTCCCGCGGAGTGCGCTACGACGCCGCCCGGCAGATGCTGCCGCAGCGGCTGGCCCACGCCGTGCTGCTGCAGATGGAGCGGGCCGGCGACAGCCCCGACGACCGGGTGCAGGACAGCGTCGCCCGGTCCAGCATCGTCAAGCGCTACGTCCAGTCGCTCTGGCCGGCGCTCGACCCGCGGGCGGTGCTCTTCGAGCTGCTCTCCGACCCTTCGGCCCTGGCCACCCACGCCGGGAACCTGCTCACCGAGGACGAGCAGCAGGTCCTCCTGTGGGACAAGGCTCCTCGCAGCAAGGGCGCGGCTCGGTGGTCGGTGGCCGACGCCGTGCTGCTCGACGAGCTGGCTGACCACCTCGAGCGCACGCCGAGCCTCGGGCACGTCGTGCTCGACGAGGCGCAGGACCTCTCCCCGATGCAGCTGCGTGCGGTCGGCCGTCGGTGCACCACCGGCGCCGCGACCGTGCTCGGGGACATCGCCCAGGGCACCACGCCCTGGGCGACCGACTCCTGGGAGGAGTCGCTGGAGCACCTCGGCAAGCCGGGCAGCCACGTCGAGGTCCTCGACCGCGGCTTCCGGGTGCCGGCCAGTGTGATCGAGTATGCCGCCCAGCTGCTGCCGCACATGGCCGCCGGTCTGGGGGCGCCGGTCTCGGTGCGCGAGAACCCCGGTCGGCTCACCATCTCGGGCACCGCACCGGGCGAGGCCCTGGCGCGGGTGGTCGACGTCGTGACCGCCGAGGTCGCCGAGCCCGGCTCCGTCGGGGTCATCGCACCTGACGCACAGGTCGAGGCGGTCTCGAAGGCCTTGAGCGACAAGGGAATCGAGCACGGGGTGCTCGGCCGCGACCACGGCGACGTGGAGCACCAGGTCGACGTCGTGCCGGCCAGCGTCGCCAAGGGCCTCGAGTTCGACCGGGTCGTGGTGCTCGAACCGGCGGCCATCGCGGCGGCCGAGCCCGACGAGCGCACCGGGCTACGGCGCCTCTACGTCGTGCTCACCCGCGCCGTCTCGGCTCTGACCGTCGTGCACAGCGAACCCCTGCCGGCAGCCCTCAGCGCCTGAGTCCTGCACGGGGGTGAGCTGGGCCTACTGCGTCCGGCCGATCCCGGTCGCGCCTTCCTGCGCCACCCTCGGTCGTTGCGGCCGAACGTGCCGCCAGGGGAACTCAGGAGGGAAGAACGACATGCGCATGTCACGACGACTGGCGCTCGGTGGCCTTGCCGCCGCAACGAGCATCGTGCTGACGGCTGGTGCCGGCCTGGCACACGAGTGCACCAACCTCGACAAGAAGGCCGGCGCGGGGGCCCAGCTCATCTTCGGCCCGGACGGCGGCATCGAGTACATCAGCAAGGGCCTGCAGACCCGCATCAACCAGGGCCTGGTCGACTTCGAGACCGGTGCGGGCTTCAGCGGCATCATCGCGTTCGACGACAACGGCGACGGCGTGGCCGACGGCTTCACCTGGATCGTCACGCCCGACGGCGAGATCCCGGAGCAGGCCCAGTGGCGGGGCTCGGTCTGCCACGGCGTCATCAACTTCGAGACCGCCGTCACGACCTGCGCCGCCGGCTGAGTCCAGCCCTCGACCGGCCTTCCACAGCGGGGCCGGCGCGTCTGCCAGACTGCGGACGTGCCGGCCCTCCTGACGTGGTGGAAGCTCGACATCGCCACCCTGGCCCCTGAGGCCCACTCCGACGCCGTCGAGGCCATCGGACGCGACCTGCTGCAGCGGCTCGAGGAGCCGCACCGCAGCTACCACAGCGCCCGCCACGTCGTGGAGATGTATGCCGCGGTCGAGGAGCTCGAGCGGGAAGGCGTCGTCACCGAGCGGGAGGCAGCACTGGCCGGCGTGGCCGCCTGCTTCCACGACGCGGTCTACGACCCGCAGGCCCCGCCCGGCGCGAACGAGGTCGACAGTGCCGCCCTCGCGGTGCGCTGCCTCATGGCCCTCGGCCTCGACGCCGGTGACGTCGAGCAGGTGCGTCGCCTGGTGCTGGCCACCGAGCGGCACGAGGCACCCCTCGACGACGGGCTCGACGCGGCGTTCCACGACGCCGACCTGTGGATCCTGGCCGCTCCCGAGGAGCGCTTCGACGAGTACTGCGCGCAGGTGCGACAGGAGTATGCCGCCGTGCCCGACGCTGCCTACGCCGCTGGACGGACGGCGCTGCTCGAGCCGTTCCTGCGACGGGACACCGTCTACGCGACGCGGCACGGCCGACGGGTGTGGGGCGAGCGGGCCCGGGTCAACGTGGCCCGCGAGCTGGCCCGGCTCAGCGGCTGACGCGTCACCCCTTCCGGAGGCGTCCGGTCAGCCGAACAGCGCGGCGGCCACCGGCCACCAGAACGCCGAGCCGCACAGCGCCTCGAGCTCCGGGAAGGTCACCCAGCGCCAGCGGGTGACGTCGTCGGCGCTGCCGCACAACGGAGGCGCGTCGGCGTCGATGCGGGTCTGGAAGACCTGCAGGCATCCCCCGGCCTGTGGCCAGCGACCGGGCGTCAGCGGCGTGAAGCGCTCGACGCCACAAGGCTGGAGGGCCTGCCCGTCGAGGACCAGCCCGGTCTCCTCGAGCACCTCGCGCACCACCGTCTGCCGCGGGGTCTCACCCTCCTCGCGGCCGCCTCCCGGTGAGGCCCACTCCTGTCGGCGGGGGCTGTAGACCACGGCGAACCGACCCGACCTGTCGCGCAGGAACACCAGCGCCGCGAAGACCTCCTGGTCGGGCGCCGCGACGTCGGAGAGCACGAGCTCGACCGCGGCACGGCTGCCGTCGGCGAACGCCACCTCGGGCAGGCTCGCCAGCGTCCGGCCGCTCCGGTCGCCCTGCTCGCCGTGGTGGCCCAGGTCGCTCACCCGTGCCGGCCCGGATGGCTGAAGAACTCCGGCAGCAGCGGCCACCAGTGCCGCTCCGACAGGTGGTCCGCCGCCTCGTCGAGGCCCAGCCAGTGGCCGCGGCCGAAGGGGACACCGGGGTCCACCACCTGGTGGAAGACGGCGAAGCACGCGCGGGGTGCGGGCCAGGGGTAGCCCGCAGGTGGCTCCGGCACGGTGTTGCGCACGTAGCCGACGAGCTCGGTCGGGGCGACCTCACCGACGGCTTCCACCTGGAGGTGCTGCACCGCGTCGGCGACACTCCGGCCCGAGACACGGTCGACGGTCACGCTGGGCAGGTCGAGCCCGCCGTCGGGGCGCTGCACCACGAGCACGGATCCGGCCGACTGGACGAGCACGCGCACCACCACCGTGTCGGCCGGGGGCTCCTGCTGCCTTGACGCGATGACGTCGGCCCGGCTGCCCGGCGGCAGCCAGGCCGGGGCGGGGTGGCTCACCAGCACGCGCTCGTGGCGGCGCTTGGGGATGCGCAGCCCGCTGGCCCGCAGGCGGCGCACCAGCTCGCGCCCCTCCACGGGGTGGGCGCCGGCGGCGACCAGCGCGGCATACCGCTCCTCCGGCACGTCGTAGTGGTCGCCCTCGAACCCGCGGCGCGGCAGCCCGGCCGCCTCGGCGAAACGGTGCAGCTCCTCGTAGGAGGTGTCGCTGACCAGGTGCGACCACAGCCGTCCGTGGGCGGGCCACGCCGGCGGGTCGATCCAGATGGTCACGGTGCGACCGTAGCCGCTCGCCCGTCGTGGAGCACCCCTGTGGACAACGCGGCGGCGGTCTCCCGGCCTGCGCCTACCGTCGACGCATCGGCCCGACCCTCGGGTCGCCACAGCAGGAGGGGCACCCATGGCAACGCAGTTCCAGGTCGACACCGACCGCATCCAGGCCGCCTCGGCCGACATCAGCCGCATCTCCGCGGAGATCGACGGCCAGGTCACCGCCATGATGGCGCGGCTGGTCGGCCTCCAGGACGCCTGGACCGGCACCGCCTCGGCGCGGTTCCAGGGCGTCGTGGCCGAGTGGCAGGGCACCCAGCGACAGGTGCGCGCCTCGCTCGACAGCATCGGGTCGGTGCTGGCGGCGGCCGGGGCGCAGTACGCCGAGACCGAGGCCAACGCGGTGCGTCTCTTCACCTGAGCCTGCCCCACCTGGGGCGGTTGGCGTGGGGCGGGGGCACAGCCGAGAACGCCGGTGCCCCGGCCACCGCGGGGAGCGGAGCCGGGGCACCGGATCAGGCTGGTCGTGCGGCCGTCCTGCCGTCCAGGCCGGCTACTCGGCCGTGATGGCCCGCAGCACGTCGAGGCGTGCGGCTCGACGCCCCGGCCAGAGGGCCGCGAGGACCCCGACCACGCCGGCGAGCACCACGAACACCGCCAGCTGGGTGCCGGGCACCGAGAGCACGTCGATGCCGTCGTCGGCGAGTGCCCGCTGGAGCGCCCACCCGGCCCCGACGCCGAGCACCACGCCCAGCACGGCTCCGAGGAGGGCGATGGCCACGGACTCCAGCCGCAGCATGGTGCGCAGCTGGCGACGGCTCAGGCCGACCGCGCGCAGCAGGCCGATCTCGCGGGTCCGCTCGATCACCGACAGGGCCAGGGTGTTGACGATGCCGAGCACCGCGATCACGACGGCCAGGCCGAGCAGGGCGTAGATCATGTAGAGCAGCTGGTCGACCGGCTTGCGCTGCTCGGCGGCGAACGCGTCCTGGTCCTTCAGCGTCACCGTCGGCAGGCCGGCGATGACCTTCTCGATACCGGCCTGCACCGCAGCGGCGTCGGCACCCGGCTCGCGGACCACGAAGGCCATCGAGTCCTGGGCCGGCACGCCGGCCGCCGTGGCCGCGTCCATGGAGACCAGCACCGGGAGCGAGAGGGCGTCCATCGACCGGTAGATGCCGGCGACCCGGTAGGTGCCCTCCTGCCCCGCGATCTTGACCTTCACCGACGAGCCCACGGACAGCTTCTGCGCCTTGGCCTTGTCGTCCTGGAGCAGGATCGTTCCCTTGTTCAGGTCCGACAAGGACCCCTTGACGAAGTCGAGCGGCACCGCCGTGCCGAAGGTCTGGGGGTCGATGGCCGCCGAGTAGCTCCCGCCGTCGCCGATGTCGATGCTGGCGAACCGCATCGGGCTGACCGTCTCGACCCCGGGGACGGCGGCCACCCCGCGGGTGACCGACGTCGAGAACGGCTGCGAGATGGCGTTGGAGACCACGTAGTCGGCGACGAAGTTCTGGTCGACCGCCTTGTCGATGCTCGCCTTCGCCGAGGCACCGAAGACCGACATCATCGACACCAGGGTCAGGCCGATCATGAGCGCGGAGGCGGTGGCGGCCGTCCGGCGCGGGTTGCGCACGGCGTTCTGCTCGGCCATGGCACCGACGGCGCCGAACGCCTTCCGGTAGACCAGACCGGTCGCGGAGACCACCGGCCGGCCGAGCACCGGGCTGGTGAGGGCGAACCCGATCACGAGGCCGAAGACACCTCCACCGACCCACACGGCCCGGTGGTCGACCCAGCCCACCGCCCCAGCGGTGCAGGCGACCAGGCCCGCGGCGACGAGCAGCCCACCGACGATGAGCCGCCAGTGCAGCGCGGCCTCCGGCATGGCGACGTCGTCACGCATGGCCGCCACCGGTGCCATCCGCCCGGCCCGGCGAGCGGGCAGGTAGGCGGCGACCATCGTCACGGCCAGCCCGACGGCATACGCCGCCACGGCGGTGGAGGACTTGAACACCAGCGGCGAGCCGCTCAGGTCGAGGCCGAACTGGGCGAACAGCGCCTTGATGCCGACCGCGAGCACGAAGCCGAGCACGAGGCCGGCTGTCGCACCGACCAGGCCGACGACGAAGGCCTCGAAGAGCACCGACCGGGTGACCTGGCGGCGCGTGGCACCGAGGGCGCGCAGCATGGCGAGCTCACGGCTGCGCTGGGCGACCAGGATCGAGAAGGTGTTGACGATGAGGAACGACCCCACGAACAGGGCGATCCCGGCGAAGACGAGCAGGAACGTGCTGATGAACGACAGCGCCTTGTTGATGCCGTCGGCGGCCTCCTTGGCCGCAGCCTTACCGGTGACCGCCTCGAAGCCGGCCGGCAGCTTCTTCTGCACGGCGGCCGCGAGGTCCTCCTGGCTGGTGCCGTCCTTGGCCGTCACCCACGCCTCGGTGTACGCGTCCTTGCCCCCGAGGTAGAGGTCCTGGGCGGTCTTGGTGTCGAAGAAGGACAGGCTGGCGCCGACGGTGCCGCCGGACTTGAACTCCGCGATGCCGACCAAGGTGGCCTTGACCATGGGGCGCTCCCCGCTGGTGACCAGCGTGACCTCGTCGCCCACGCGGTAGCCGGCCCGCTCCGCCGTGCTCTTGTCGAGCGTGACCTCCCCGGTGCGCAGCGGCCAGCGACCCGTCGTGATGGTGGCGGCCGGCTCGCCGGAGGCGGTCGGCGCGTCGTTGTGGTTCAGGCCGAGGCCGGGGGCTCCCTGGCCCCCGATGAGCTTGCCCTTCTTGGACACCACGAAGGTGGTCTGGTCGCCGATGTTGCCGTCGGCCCGGGCAGCGCCGGGCGTGGACGCGAGCTCGCGCACGACCGAGCCGGGCAGGGTCTTGGCGCTCCTCGTCTGGTCCATGTCACCGCTGGCGGACGCCGGGCGCACCACGACGTCGCCGACGGTGTCGACGATGCCGTCGAAGGCCTTGCCGAGGGTGTCGGTGAAGATGAGCGAACCAGACACGAACGAGACGCCGAGCACGATGGCGAAGGCGCTCATGAAGAGCCGCAGCTTGCGGCCCATGAGGGACTTCCAGCTGGCGCGCAGCACGTCAGGCCTCCGTCCCGTGGTGCCCGACCTCGGCGGCGCGGGCGGCGCGCGCCTCGGCGCTGCCGGGCACGTGGCCCTTCTCGAAGCCCTTCATGCGCTCGAGCACCTTCTCGGCGGTCGGGTCGCGCAGCTCGTCGACGACGCGGCCGTCGGCGAGGAAGACCACCCGGTCCGTGTGGCTGGCGGCACCGGGGTCGTGGGTGACCATGACGATGGTCTGGCCGAACTCGTCGACGCTGCGGCGCAGGAAGCCCAGCACCTCGGCGCCCGAGGCGGAGTCGAGGTTGCCGGTGGGCTCGTCGGCGAAGATGATCTCGGGCCGGCTCATCAGCGCCCGGGCGCAGGCCACCCGCTGCTGCTGGCCACCGGAGAGCTGGTTGGGGCGGTGCGAGAGGCGGTCACCGAGGCCGACGGTGTCGATGACGGTGGCGAACCACTGCGGGTCGGGCTTGCGGCCGGCGATGGCCAGCGGCAGCACGATGTTCTCCTCGGCCGTCAGGGTCGGTACGAGGTTGAACGACTGGAAGACGAAGCCGATGCGGTCGCGGCGAAGCGTCGTCAGGGCCTTGTCCTTCAGGGTGCCGAGTGAGACGTCGCCGATGAAGACTTCACCATCCGACGGCGCGTCGAGGCCGGCGGCGCAGTGCATCAGCGTCGACTTGCCCGAACCCGACGGGCCCATGATGGCGGTGAACTCGCCGCGGGCGATATCGAGGCTGACGGCGTCGAGCGCCGTGACCTCGGTGTCGCCGCGGCCGTAGACCTTCGTCAGGCCGACGGTGCGGGCGGCGGGCTGGGTGGTGGCGGGCCGCGACGGTGCTGCGGCGTTCATCGTGGTCATGGAAGAGCTCCCGGCTCTGGTCGTGTCGTTGGGTACGGGGGAAACGCTAGGGAAGCGACGACGCCGCTGCCCTCAGGTTCGCCCCTGAGCCCACCCTGAGAACACCCCTGAGCGGTGTACGGGACGTCCACCGGTCGGTGGACGAAGCCGGACATCGGGGACACCGAGGAGCGTTGTCGGACAGGTGGGTCCGCTCAGTGGACGACGAGTTCAGGGTGACGGGCTCAGTGGGTGACGGGCTCAGTGGGTGACGAGCTCAGTGGGTGACGAGCTCAGTGGATGGCGATGCGGGACACCTGGTGCAGCTCCGGGGCGTCGAAGGCCTCGCCGCGCACCACGCCGGTGTCCCAGCGCAGCACCAGCCCGCGGCCCCGCACCTCGAGGGTGGCCAGGGTGTTGTCGAACCACGGCCCCTCGGTGATGCGCCAGTTCAGCGGCGCATCCGGCACTCGCTTGGTGTGCGAGACCAGCCACTGGAGCGGCCGGTTCAGCCCGCGCGCCAGCAGTGCCTGCGCGACGCGGGCCTGGCGTGGCAGCGGGTTGCGGATCGGCGAGCAGACCGCCTGCACGACGCGGCTGGCGCCGGGCCCGAGCTGGTCATGGTCGATCTCGGTGACGTAGGAGTTGTGCACGTCGCCCGAGAGGAACGTGATGGTGCCGGGCGGCCGGCCGCGCTCACCGCGGGCCACCTCGACCACCATCTGGAGCACCTTCGCGAAGCCCTCCTGGAACGCCGCCCAGTGCTCGAGGTCGACCGCGCGGCGCATCCGCTCGCCCCAGGGCTCGACGCGCTTGCCGAAGGCACCCTCGGACATCGCCTCGTTGATCGCCTCGAGGTCGTGGATCCCCTGCGCCAGCAGGAAGGGCAGCGAGGTGCCGATGAACAGGTGGTCGACGTCGCCGTGCAGCTCGCCGTCTAGCCACTCCATCTCGGCGTCGTCGAGGATCGAGCGGCGGTCGGGGTCGAGCACCCGGGCCGCCCGCGAGTCGACCACGACCAGGCGCGACTCCCCGAGGTCGCGGGAATAGCTCCACCGGTAGGTGTCCGGGTGCTTGTCCACCCGTTCGGCGAAGGCGTCGAGCGTCTCGGTGAGGTCGAGCTCGTCGGTGGCGCCGGAGTCGCGGTGGGCCGCGATGAGCTGCCAGATCTCGTCCTCGCGCAGGGCCTCCGGCGAGAGGTTGCCGGCGTGCTGGTAGACCCAGTAGGACGCCAGGCCGCCGACGATGCGGTCGTGCCACCACGGCTTGGCGTTCATCTCCCGGTGCCAGTCCAGCGACGTGTTCCAGTCGTCGCGGATGTCGTGGTCGTCGAAGATCATCGCGCTCGGCAGCGTCGACAGCAGCCACCGGTTCAGGGGGTCGCTCCACGCCAGTCGGTAGAGGTGGGCGTACTCGAGGTAGTCCTTGAGCTCCTCCCACGGCGGCTCGTCGAGGCTGCGCCTCGAGGCGATGAACTCCTGCATCGCCTCCGACGTCTCGTCGGCGTAGACCTGGTCGCCGAGGAAGCAGACCAGGTGCGGCCACTGCGTCGGGCTGGTCCGGCTCAGGTGGAACGCATACGCCCGCAGGGCGTCGACCCCGTTGGAGGCGTTGCCCTCCGCGTCGTGGGGCACGCTGGTGCGGCAGGACCCGAAGGCCATCTTCGTGGGCCGGGTCTTCACCAGCGCGTGGATGCGGCTCGGCGGCAGGCCCGGGAAGCGTGGCTCCGGCTCGGGCCAGACCACCTCGCCGTCGACGGCCACCTCGTACTCGCTCGACGAGCCCGGCTCGAGGTCCTCGAGCACGAGCAGCGCGTAGTGGTGGCCGTGCACCGTGAACGTGGGCTCGGACCACTGGCGGCCGAAGGCCGACAACGTCACGGTGGCGCGGTCGCGGGTCTCGACCCAGACCGTGGCACTGGACTCACCGGCATACCGCAGCAGGGGTCCGAGGACCAAGGGGCCGGTGTCGTCCACCCGACAGTTCTACACGGCAGACCGCTGGTGGCGGGGACAAACGCCGAAGGGCGGCTCCCCTGTCGGGGAACCGCCCTTCGGACGTGGTGCGTGTGCCGTGTGGCCGGCTGCCGGGGCGAGCCCCGGCGAGCTTCGTCAGAAGCCCATGCCACCCATCTCGTCGCCACCGGGAGCCATCGGCGCAGCCTTCTCGGGCTTGTCGGCGATGACGGCCTCGGTGGTGAGGAAGAGGGCCGCGATGGACGCCGCGTTCTGCAGCGCCGAGCGCGTGACCTTGGCCGGGTCGATGATGCCGGCGGCGATCAGGTCGACGTACTCGCCGGTGGCGGCGTTGAGGCCCCAGCCGGACTCGAGGTTGCTGACCTTCTCCGCCACGACGCCGCCCTCGAGGCCGGCGTTGATGGCGATCTGCTTGAGCGGGGCCTCGGCCGCGACGCGAACGATGTTCGCACCGGTGGCCTCGTCACCCTCGAGCTCGAGCTTCTCGAAGGCAGCCTTGGTGGCCTGCAGCAGGGCCACGCCACCACCGGCGACGATGCCCTCCTCGACGGCAGCCTTGGCGTTGCGCACGGCGTCCTCGATGCGGTGCTTGCGCTCCTTGAGCTCGACCTCGGTCGCGGCGCCGGCCTTGATGACCGCAACACCGCCGGCCAGCTTGGCCAGGCGCTCCTGCAGCTTCTCGCGGTCGTAGTCGCTGTCCGACTTCTCGATCTCGGCGCGGATCTGGTTGACCCGACCCTGGATCTGGTCCTGGTCGCCAGCGCCCTCGACGATGGTCGTCTCGTCCTTGGTGACGACGACCTTGCGAGCGCGACCGAGCAGGTCGAGCTCCGCGGTGTCGAGCTTGAGGCCGACCTCCTCGGAGATGACCTGGCCACCGGTGAGGATGGCGATGTCGCCGAGCATGGCCTTGCGGCGGTCACCGAAGCCGGGAGCCTTGACGGCCACGGACTTGAAGGTGCCGCGGATCTTGTTGACCACCAGGGTGGACAGGGCCTCGCCCTCGACGTCCTCGGAGATGATCAGCAGCGGCTTGCCGGACTGCATGACCTTCTCGAGCAGCGGGAGCAGGTCCTTGATGCCGGAGATCTTGGAGTTGACCACGAGGACGTACGGGTCCTCGAGGACGGCCTCCATGCGCTCGGTGTCGGTGACGAAGTAGTGGCTGATGTAGCCCTTGTCGAAGCGCATGCCCTCGGTGAGCTCGAGCTCGAGGCCGAAGGTGTTGCTCTCCTCGACGGTGATGACGCCTTCCTTGCCGACCTTGTCCATGGCCTCGGCGATCATCTCGCCGATCTGGGGGTCAGCGGCGGAGATCGAGGCCGTCGAAGCGATCTGCTCCTTGGTCTCGACGTCCTTGGCCATCTCGAGGAGCTGGCTGGAGACGGCCTCGGTGGCCTTCTCGATGCCGCGCTTGAGGGCCATCGGGTTGGCGCCGGCCGCGACGTTGCGCAGGCCTTCCTTGACCAGGGCCTGGGCGAGGACGGTGGCGGTGGTGGTGCCGTCGCCGGCGACGTCGTCCGTCTTCTTGGCGACCTCCTTCACCAGCTCCGCGCCGATCTTCTCGTACGGCTCGTCGAGCTCGATCTCCTTGGCGATCGAGACACCGTCGTTGGTGATCGTGGGGGCGCCCCACTTCTTCTCCAGGACGACGTTGCGGCCCTTCGGGCCGAGGGTGACCTTGACGGCGTCGGCGAGGGTGTTCATGCCCCGCTCGAGACCGCGGCGAGCCTCTTCATCAAAAGCGATGATCTTGGCCATTCGGGTGGTTCCTCCCACGCGAATCGTGTGCGGCGGCCTCGCGGTGCCCGCGACGGACGACCCGGTTCCCGCGGCTCACGTCGCACGCGTTCCCCGGGCCTCACGTTGAGGCCAGGAATTGTCACTCTCACTGTGAGAGTGCTAACGCCCATTATTGGCACTCGCCCCGGGAGAGTGCAAACGCCTCCCGCCGGTATGCCGCGGCCCGGCGTCCCAGCCCCGCGCCCGGTACGAGCCGCCAGGGCGTGTTCGTTCCTCGCCGCGGACGTCGAAGGTTCGCTCGCGTTGGCGAGGAACGAACACGCGCGAGCCGTCAGGCGCGGGGGAAGCGGAGCGTCACCACCTGGAAGGGTCGCAGCGCGAGCGCCACCCCGGCGTCGCCCTCGTCCGCCACCCCGGGCGTCTCGAGGGGACGCTCGAGCAGGTCCACGGCATACGCGCCCTTGTGGGCGAAGCCGGCCCGCACCCGCGCGGTGCACCGCCGGCCCAGCCCCTCGTAGAGCCGTACCACCACGTCACCGGACTCGTCGTCGGCCAGCTTCACCGCCTCGACCCACACGCCGTCGTCCTCGACGACCACCAGCGGCTCGACCGGCTCACCGCTGCCGCGCACCGCCCGCACCGGCAGGTTGACGCGGTAGCCCTCGCGCACGGCGTCGGCGATCGAGGCGCCGGGCACGAGGGCGTAGCGCAGCCGGTGCACGCCGAGGTCGGCGACCGGGTCGGGGCTCTGCGGCGCCCGCAGCAGCGAGAGCCGCACCTGCGTCGTGGTGCCGCCGCCCTCGCGGTCACGGCGGGTCACGTCGTGGCCGTAGGTGGAGTCGTTGACGACGGCCGCCCCGAAGCCGGGCTCCCCCACATGGACCCAGCGGTGGGCGCAGACCTCGAACTTGGCGGCGTCCCAGCTCGTGTTGGCGTGCGTCGGCCGGTGCACGTGGCCGAACTGCACCTCGGACGTGGAGTGGTCGGTGGTGACGTCGAGGTCGAACCCGGCCTTGAGGATCTGCTCGCGCTCGCGCCAGTCGACCTCGGTGTCGACGTCGACCCGCGCCTCCCCGGCGGGCAGCGTCACCAGCTGCGTCACCGTCGACTGCCCGAACCGCCGCACCACCCGCACGCCACCCTCGACGGCCTCCACGGACTCTGCGTCGGTGAGGTCACGAACGACGTTGCGGTAGTAGGGGTCGACGTCCCAGGCGTCGAACCGCACCGGGGTGTCCGGGTGCAACTGCAGCAGGTTGCCGGCCGACCCGGGCGCGAGGGACTCACGACCCGAAGCGGCGTCGACCACGGAGGTCAGCAGTCCCCGGTGGTCGACGCGAGCCGTCACCAGGCCGTTGTCGAGGACGTGGCCGTCACCGTCGGCGCGCACCTCGACCGGCGGGACCTGGCCCACCGGCCCGGCACCGAGCGCTGCGACGCCCTGCCGCTCGTGCGGAGTCGCGCTGAAGGCCACCTCCACGTCGCCTGCCCCGGCGAGCGCCGCCTGCGCCTCGGCGATGACGCCCTCGAGCTCGGCTGCCACCGCGGCATACGCCTCCACCGCCTCGCGGTGCACCCACCCGATGGAGGAGCCGGGCAGGATGTCGTGGAACTGGTGCAGCAGCACCACCTTCCAGAGGCGGTCGAGGGCCGCATACGGGTATGCCGCGCCGGCGCGGACCGCAGCGGTGCTCGCCCACAGCTCGGCCTCGCGGAGCAGGTGCTCGCTGCGCCGGTTGCCCTGCTTGGTGCGAGCCTGGGAGGTGTAGGTGCCACGGTGCATCTCGAGGTAGAGCTCGCCGACCCAGATGGGGGCGTCCGGGTACTCCGCCTCGGCCTGCTCGAAGAACCGGTCGGGGCGCTCGACCTCGACCCGGGCCGAGCCGTCGAGGTCGCGCAGCCGCGCGGCCCGGGCGAGCATCTCGCGGGTGGGCCCGCCCCCGCCGTCGCCCCAGCCGAACGGCAGCAGGGACCGCGTCGCCGCGCCCTTGTCGGAGAAGTTGCGGGCGGCGTGCGCCACCTCGGCCCCGGAGACCTCCGAGCCGTAGGTGTCAGCCGGCGGGAAGTGGGTGAAGACCCTGGTGCCGTCGAGGCCCTCCCACCGGAACGAGTGGTGCGGGAACCGGTTGGTGGTGTTCCACGAGATCTTCTGGGTGAGGAACCAGCGGGAGCCCGACAGGGCCACGAGCTGGGGCAGGGCCGCGGTGTAGCCGAACGAGTCCGGCAGCCACACCTCGCGCGTCTCGATGCCGAGCTCATCGAGGAACCACCGCTTGCCGTGGTTCAGCTGCCGGGCCAGTGCCTCGCCGCCGGGCATGTTGGTGTCGGACTCGACCCACATGCCGCCGACCGGCACGAAGCGGCCCTCGCGCACCCGCTCGACGACGCCGGCCCAGACCTCCGGCCGGTGCTCCTTGAGCCAGGCGAACTGCTGCGCCGACGACATCGCGTAGACCAGCTCCGGGTGGTCGTCCATGAGCGCGACGACGTTGGAGCAGGTGCGGGCGACCTTGCGCACGGTCTCGCGCACCGGCCACAGCCAGGCGGAGTCGATGTGCGCGTGCCCCACGGCAGAGATGCGGTGCGCGCTGGCCCGCGCCGGCTGCGCGAGCACGTCCTTCAGCTCGTCGCGCACGTCGGACGCCGTGCCCGCGAGGTCGGCGACGTCGAGACGGTCCATGGCACGGTCGAGGGCGCGCAGCAGCTGCCACCGCCGGGCGTCCTCCACCGGCAGCTCAACGGCCAGCTGGCCCAGCACCTCGAGGTCCTGCTGCAGCTCCCAGACCTCCTGCTCGAAGACCGCCAGCTCCGCTCGCTCCACGCGGTACCTCGGCTCGCGTCCGGCCGTCTCGGGGTCGCCGAGCGGGCTGGGCCGGAAGTCGAAGCCGCCGCCACCGAGCAGCAGCGGGTTCGAGGCCGCCTCGACGAAGAGCTCGACCTGCTCGCCCCCCTGTGCAGTGTCGGCGACGCGCACCCACTGGTTGCGGGGGTTGAGCCCCTTCACGGGGGTGCCGTCGGCGCGGTAGACGAGCCCCTCCACGTGGAACCCGGTGCGGTCGGGGTCGAAGCCGAGGTCGAGGCGCAGGTCGACGGGCCGCCCCGCGTGCGCCGCGGGCACCTGCGCGCGCACCCGGAACCACGTGGTGCCCCACGGCGCGCCCCAGCGCTGGCCGACGTGCGCCGGCTCGTATGCCGCGGCGAGGCCCTCGCCGACCGGCACCGGTTCGCCGGGCGCCTCCCACGACGCGAGGTCGACCGGCACCGGGGACGACCAGACGGCGTCCTCGATGCGCTGCAGGGTCCGCAGCAGGCGGCCCTCGATGAGCTGGCGGTCGTCGTGCATGGCTCTCCTTGCTGGCTGCTTCGGGGGTCTGGGGTCGGGCTGTGCCGGGGTGGATGGCTGCGGTCGAGGCGGCCGGCGCCTTGGCGTCAGGCTGCCACCGAGACGACGGTGCGGTCACTGCGCTCGAGGAGGTGCGGCCCGTCGTGGCCGGTGAAGCGCTGGAGGTCGCCGCGC
Organism: Pedococcus cremeus; assembly: GCF_900111375.1. Taxonomy (GTDB): domain Bacteria; phylum Actinomycetota; class Actinomycetes; order Actinomycetales; family Dermatophilaceae; genus Pedococcus_A; species Pedococcus_A cremeus. Next base: position 37,727 of record NZ_FOHB01000008.1, on the reverse strand, counting down.
ACCGGAGTCCGGCGGCCGTCGGTGCAGACCAGCATGGCGCCGTCGGCGTCGACGGCCACCCACTCGTCGCCGACGTGGAGCAGCACGGGTGCGTCCCGCCCTGCCGAGATGGCGGTCCGCCCGGCCGCCATCCCACCGAGGACGTCGCCGTCGGCGCAGGCGACCCAGGTGGTGGGCGAGCCGGGCGCCGCGCCATGCGCCGGACGGTGCCAGTCGCTGCCGCCGACCGGCACGGGGTGGCCGGCCGCTGCCCACCAGGCGAGCGGACCTCCATCGGCCAGGTCGGTCCACGGCCAGTGCCACACCTCCGCGAGCTGTGCCGGCTCGGGCAGGACGTGCCGCCAGGCACAGTCGCCGGCGACGGGGTGGTTCACCGACAGCAGGCCACCGCGGCGTTCCACCTCCGAAGCCCACTCGCGCGCGGGCCGGCGGAAGTCGACCCAGCCGATGTCGCCGAACGCGTTGGCGTGCCCGTCGGCCGTGGTGACCTCCTGCCCGGGCAGCAGGCTGATCCCGTGGCGGCGGCCTGCGTCGCCCAGGAAGGAGTGGTGGCTCGTCGTGTTGTGGTCGGTGACCCACAGGAAGTCCAGGCCGGCCCCGGCTGCCAGAGCCGCCAGCGCGTCGACCGAGAGGATGCCGTCGGAGTGGTGGGTGTGGGCGTGGCAGTCCCCCGCCAGCCACTCGAACCCGTCGACAGCCGGGAGGCGCCGGCGCGGGGCTCGCTCGGACAGGGCGACAGGACCCGGCCCTTCGGCGGCGTCGGCATCCGGCCGGGTGACGGCGGTCTCCTCCACCGTGACCACCCAGGCCAGGCCCGAGGCCGGCAGCCGGTGCAGCCCGAGCACCACCTGCCACTCACCCGCGGGGAGCCCTCGCTCGAGGTAGCCGGGCGTCGACCAGTCCCGCCCGAGCTCCACACGGTCACGCGCGCCGCCCGACCAGCCGCGCCACCCGACGGGATCGACGAGGCCGAGGTCGAGGACTCCCGCCGAACCGTGCGACCGGTCGTGGTCGAGGGTGACCCGCAGGCCCGGGCAACCCTCCGGCACGTCGAACGAGAGGTACTGCCAGACCGACTCGGCCCGGTGGTCGGGGGTCCACCGTCCCGTGAAGCGGGTCACCGGCCGATCAGCTCGCCGTCGCCGTCCGCGCGGTAGAGCAGCACCCGCTCCGAGCTGGGGGCCAGGTGCACGGTGTCGCCGAGAGCGGGCTCGTCGGACTCGGGCACGACGGCGCGCACCGACTGCTCGCCCGCCTGTGCCGTGACGAGGACGCTCACGCCGAGGTTCTCGACGGCGGTCACCTCACCGCGCGCCGCCCCCTCCGCAGGCGCCGGGAGGCACTGGACGTACTCCGGTCGCACCCCGTAGACGACCTTGTCGCCCTCGGCCACCGGCCACGCCGACGCACGTCCGCCCTCACCGGGCACGGGGAGGGTGAAGCCGCCGAAGTCGAGCGCGCCACCGACCACCTGCGCGTCGAGCAGGTTCATCGGGGTGGCCCCGATGAAGTTGGCGACGAAGGTGTTGGCGGGCCGCTGGAAGACCTCGCGCGGCGTCCCCACCTGGCGGATCCGGCCGCCGTCCATCACCGCCATCCGGTCTGCCATGGCGAGGGCCTCGGCCTGGTCGTGGGTGACGAAGACCGTGGTCACGCCGAGCGACTTCTGCAGCTGCTTGAGGAAGGTACGGGCCTCGAGCCGCAGCCGGGCGTCGAGGTTGGACAGCGGCTCGTCGAAGAGGAAAACCTGGGGGTGGCAGGCGATCGCCCGGGCGAGGGCGACCCGCTGCTGCTGGCCGCCGGAAAGCTGGGCCGGACGTCGCTCCATCAGCGCCGCCAGGCTCAGGCCCTGCGCGGTCTCGAGCGCGCGGGCCGACCGCTCGTCGCGGCCCACCTTCTGGATCCGCAACGGGTAGGCGATGTTGTCGGTCACCGTCATGTGCGGGAAGAGCGCGTAGTCCTGGAAGACCATGGCCACGTCACGCTCCCCCGGCTCGAACCCGGTGACGTCGCGGTCGCCGATGTCGATGCGGCCCTCGGTCGCCGCCTCGAGGCCGGCGAGGGTGCGCAGCAGGGTGGTCTTCCCGCACCCGGAGGGGCCGAGGAGGGCGAAGAACTCCCCGTCGGCGATCTGCAGGTCGACCCCGTCGACGCCACGGACGCCGTTGGGGTACTCCTTGACCAGGCCGGTCAGCGTGACGGATGCCATCAGCCCTTGATCCCTCCTTGGAAGGCGAAGCCGTAGCGTCGGTTGACGAACAGGTACAGCACCACCACGGGCACCGAGTAGACGAGCGCGAACGTGGAGATGAGCGCGAAGTTGGGCTGGCCACCGGCGTCGTAGAAGGTGTACATGACCACGGCGGCGGGCTGCTTGGACGGGTCGGACAGCAGCACGTACGGCACGAGGAAGTTGCCCCACACCTGCACCAGCGCCCACACCCCTACGGTGGCCATGCCGGGCCGGATGACCGGCAGCACGACGTGCCGCAGGATCTGGCTCGGCGAGGCGCCGAACACGCGGGCCGACTCCTCGTAGGACCGCGGGATGGAGTCGACGAAGTCCTTGAGCATGAAGACCGCCGCGGGCAGCAGCCCACCGCTGAGGACGAGCACCACCCCGAACTGCCGGTCGATCAGCCCGAGCTGGAACAGCATGAGGAAGATCGGCACCATCGCTGCGGTGCCCGTGACGATCGAGCTGAGGAGCAGCAGGGCGTACAGCAGCTGGTCGCGCCCCGGGATCCGGACGCGGCTGAGGGCGTAGGCCGCCAGCGCAGCCAGCACGATGACCAGCAACGACGAGCCGACTGACAGCACGAGCGAGTTGCGGATCGAGGGCCACGTCTGCGGGTTGGCCAGCAGGTCCTCGAAGTTGGCCAGCGTGAATCCGGAGAGCGAGGCCTTGTACGACGGTGTCGGCGAGAACGGCGTGAGCACCAGCCACAGCAGCGGGAGCGCGAAGAAGACGACGAGCAGGCACACCACGGCATACATGACCGAGCGCCCCGCCACGAGCCGCAGGGCACCGGCTCCCAAGCCCCTTCCGGGTCCCGAGCCGGTTCCAGACCGCGAGCCCGAGACGGTGCCCGAGCCCGTGCCCGAGCGGCGTTGCCCCGCAACCGTGCTCATGCCGCCTCCGGCTCACGGGTGCGCAGCAGTCGCACGTAGACGACGGCGATGACGAGGTTGGCCAGGAGCAGCAGCAACGAGATCGCCGACCCGTAGCCGAGGTGGCCGCCGATGATGGCCTCCTTGTAGATGTAGACGGGCAGGACCTCCGACTCGCGGTTGGGCCCACCGCCGGTGAGCAGGTACGGCGAGAAGTCGTTGAAGGTCCACAGCGTGATGAGCAGGGTGTTGGTGAGGATGTGCCGCTTGACGGTGGGCAGCACCACGTCGCGCAGCTGCTGCCAGCGTGTGGCTCCGGCCATGCGCGCCACCTCGAGGTGCGAGCGCGGCACCGTGCTGAGGGCGGCCGTGTAGAGCAGCATCGAGAACGCGGTCCCGCGCCAGATGTTGAAGACGATGATGACCGCCATCGGGTGGTCGAGCGCCCACGCCATGTCGGTGGTGCCGATGAGGGCGTTCAGCGTGCCGTTGCGGCGGTCGAGGAGGGCCTGCCACAGGAAGGCGACGACCGAACCGGGGAGGATCCACGCCAGCAGCACGAGCACCGAGAGGGTCGCGCGCACCGGCCGCTGGGCGGCGCGGAAGTACCACGCCAGTGAGAACCCGAGGACGTTCTGCCCCAGCACCGCCGAGCCGCCGACGAACAGCAGCGTGAGGTAGAGCGACTTCGCGAACGCCGGGTCGGACAGCGCGCTCGTGTAGTTACCGAGGCCGACGAAGACCGGTGCCTGGGCGCCCGAGCCGGTGAGGCTGTAGTCGAGCAGCCCGAGGTAGAGCGTCCAGGCCGCCGGGAAGACCAGGAACACGCCGACCAGCACCAGGGCGGGAGCGACGAACGCGACCGCACGCGCCCGCCCGAGCCCGACGACGTCGCCGTCGCGACGGGCCCGCGGTGTCGTCGCGACCGGCCCGGGTGCCGGCGCCGGGGCACCGCCCGGCGCCGGCGCGAGGTCAGCTGCCGGCGACGTGCTCGGCGCCAACGGCCTTCTCCAATGAGGTCGAGTAGGTCTTGGCGGCCTCGTCGGGGCTCTTGCCGGCGACGACGTCGGCGGTCGCCTGCTGGATCGCCAGCGACACCTCGTTGTACTTCTCGTCGGACGGGCGGTAGGTCGTCAGCGGCAGCACCTCGGAGGAGATGAAGCTCAGCAGCGGGTCGTTCTTGAGCGTCTCGTTGTTGACGTCACCACGGGCCGAGATCCGGATCTGGGCCTTGGAGAGCTCGGTCTGCATCTCCTTCGACGCCATGAACTCCATGAGCTCCCACGCCTGCTGGGGGTACTTCGTCTTCGGGTTGAGCATCCAGCCCGAGCCGCCCGAGACGCTGACGAAGTCCTGGCCGTTGACACCACCCTTCGGCTTCTGTGCCGGGATCTTCGCCCATCCGACGACCTTGTCTCGGTCGGGCATCGAGGTCGTGGCGCAGTCCGCCTTGCTGGGGCAGATCACCGAGCGCCAGAAGTAGTCGCCCTCGGCCAGGATGCCGATCTTGCCCTGGCTGAACTCGGCGAAGGACTGGTCGCGGCCGGCCTTGTCCTGCTGCATGCGCGGGTCGCCGAGGCCGCCGCCGTAGAGCTTCTGGTAGAAGCCGAGCACGTCCTTGACGCCCTGGGTGTCACCCTGCCAGGAGCCGCTGCCGTCGTCGTAGAGCGGCTTGCCGGTGCCGGCCAGCAGCGGCAGGAAGCCCTGCGCCGTGGTGGCCTCACCCATCGGGACGCCGGCGTTGATCTGGATCGGGGTGACGCCCTTGAGCTTCTTCAGGGCCTGTCCCGCCTGCAGGATCTCGTCCCACGAGGTCGGTTGCCAGCTCTCGGGCAGCCCGGCCTGGGCGAAGAGCTTCTTGTTGAAGTAGAGGACCCGGCCGTCGGTGCCGTTGGGCACGCCGTACAGCTGGTCCTTGAACGTCAGGTTCTGCTGCACCGCCTTGGAGATCTGCGACCAGCCGTCCCAGCTCGCGGGCTTGTCGCCGACGACGTCCTTGAGGGGCTTGACGTAGCCGGCGCTGGCGAGCTCGCCGAGCCAGATGCCGTCGGCGGCGAAGACGTCGGAGCCGCTGCCCGTCTTCAAGTTCAGCTCGAGCTTGGTCTTGTACTGCTCGTCCTCGACGCCCGAACCGTTGAAGGTCACCTTGGCGGTCACCCCCTTGTCCTTCTGGGCCTTGACGAAGCCGGGAATGACCTTCTCGGTGATCCAGCTGGCCTCGGCGGCGTTCTTGCCGCCCACGACGTCGTTGGCGCTGATGACCAGGGTGACGTCCTTGGCGTCGGCATTGGCCTTCGGATCGCTCTTGTCCTCGGCGCTCTTGGCGCCGACACAGCCCGAGAGGACGACGGATGTGGCAAGACCTGACACCAGCAGGGTGGCGCGTGACGGTAGACGCATCGAGCAACCTCCGAGGGCGGACGGCGCCGGCGTCGAGCGCCGGCCGCGGGTCGACGGTGACCACGCGGCACTGACCCTGCCACAGAGTTTTCTGCCGGTCTACGGTGACTTATCGGGAGTTTGTCACCTGAGACGTCGGCCGCTTCCGGCGACGAGCAGCACCGCAGCGCCGCAGCGCCGCAGCGCCGCTGGTCAGAGGTGGGTGCGCAGGGCGGCGTCGGCCTCGGAGGTCACCGGGTCGTCGAGGTCACCGACATAGACCGCGTATGCCGTGCGGGCCGGGTTCGAGCGCAGCTCACCGAGCACGTGCCGCCAGGCCGCGAGGTTGGGGTGCTCCACGGTGGTGCAGGCCTCGGCCGGGGCGAGGGTCGCCACGGCGGACTCGAGCTGGGCGGCGGTGAGGTCGATGGTCGCCGTGGAGCCGTCGTGGCCGAGCACCTTGGCCAGGATGACGCCGGGCAGGTTGTGGGCACCGCCGGGAGCGTTGATGTGAGGAAACTCCGGCTCGGGCGAGCTCGAGGCGGAGCTGAGCCCCACGGCATACGCGGTCGGGGGCTGCCAGCCGGGGATGGTGGCGGCGACCGCCTCCTTGATGGCCTTGAGCCCCTCGGGCGTGCTCCAGTCGGCGTTCGAGGTCGGGGTCATCGCCCCATCCTGACAGGGGTGGGCTGCCGGGGCGGGCCGAGAGCGCGGGCCGCGGGCGCGGCACACCAGGTGGGCCAGGAACGAGGCCCCGGAACGGCGGGCCCAATGGCCCCTCCGCTGGAACCGGCGTCCTGGATAGCGTCGAAGCGTCCCACCAGACGTCGGGACGGAACCGCGGTGCCGTCCCGGTCCCCCACGAAGAGGCGAGGCTGCATGGCTGCGCTGTTGATGACCGGCTTCCCCGGGTTCCTCGGGTCGGCCCTGCTGCCCAAGCTCCTGGCGCGGCGCGAGGGGATGCGGGCAGCCTGCCTCGTGCAACAGCACCACCTGGCGACCGCCCGGGCGCGGCTGCACCAGATCGAGGCGATGCACCCGTCGACCCGGGGCCGCGTCGTCCTGGTCGAGGGTGACATCACCGCCGCCGACCTGGGCCTGGCTCCCGACGCGCTGGCGGCCCTGGACGACGTGACGGAGGTCTGGCACCTCGCGGCGGTCTACGACCTGACGGTGCCCGAGGCCGTCGCGCGCCGGGTCAACGTCGACGGCACCGCCCGGGTGCTCGAGTTCTGCGGCTCCCGCCGGCAGCTGCACCGGCTCCAGTACGTCAGCACCTGCTACGTGAGCGGCGCCTACGAGGGCGAGTTCCGGGAGGACTCGCTCGACGAGGGCCAGGCGTTCCGGAACCACTACGAGTCGACCAAGTTCGAGGCCGAGCTGCTCGTGCGCAAGGCGATGGCCGACGGGCTGCCGGCGACCGTCTACCGCCCGGGCATCGTCGTCGGCGACTCGCTGACCGGCGAGACGCAGAAGTACGACGGCCCCTACTTCCTGGCGACGTTCCTGCAGCGCCAGCCGCGCCTCGCCGTCGTGCCGGCCGTCGGCTCCATCGAGCGCGTGCCGGTCAGCCTGGTGCCGCGCGACTTCGTGGTCGACGCCATGGACGAGCTGTCGGTCATGGAGGACTCCGTGGGCCGCACCTGCGCCCTCACCGACCCCGCCCCGCCGACCGTCCGCGAGCTCGTCGACACCTTCGCCCGTCACCTCGGCAAGACGGTGTTCTGGCTGCCCCTGCCGCTGCGACCCACCCGCTGGGCCGTCGACACGGTTCCCGGCCTCGAGCGCCTGCTGGGGCTCCCCGCCGAGGGCCTGGACTACTTCGCCTCGAAGACGTCCTACTCCACCGCCACCACCGACGCGCTGCTCTCGAGCACGACGCTGCGCTGCCCTCGGTTCCCCGACTACGCCGGACGGCTGCTGGACTTCAAGGTCGCCCACCCGGAGGTCCACGCCGAGGCGATGACCTGATCCCCCAGGAGGAACCCCATGACACCCGCCGAGCCAGTCGTCGTCGTGAACGTCAGCCTCAAGTCCGCCGAGGGTGACTACGACGAGCACGTGAGGTTCCTCCATCGCGACTTCCGCCTGGTGCGCCTGGGCACCGGTGGGGACGTCCCGGCGGCAGAGGCGCTGGTGCGCCAGTGGGCCGAGCGGGCGGACGCGGTCGCCGTGACCGGCATCCGGGAGGCACAGGCGGCCGGTCTCTACGACGGAGACCTGGCAGCCATCGAGCGGGTGCGCGCCGCCACCACCGACGTGCCGGTGACCGACGGCCACGAGCTCCTCGAGGTGCTGCAGGAGTGGGCCATCCGGCACGTGCAGACCGAGATGCCCGGGTACTTCAACAACGCCCGCATCGTCGTCCTCGGCGGCAGCAACCACGCCCGCACCACGCGGGTCCTGCGCGAGTTCACCGGCAACGTCACCTTCGCCGACCCGCTGCTGCGCCTCGACCTGCCCGCTCGGGTGGATGCGAACCCCGCGCTGGGCATGACCACCCGGCTGGCGATGTGGCCGCTGCGCCTGCTCCCCGGTGCCCTCAAGACCGAGCTCAAGGTGCCGGGCCACTACCTGAGCCGGGCACTGGCTCGTCAGTCCGCCCGTGACTGCGACGTCGTGGTGGCGACCTACGAGGAGCTCACCGGCTTCGGGCTGGAGGACCTCGCCGGCAAGACCCTCATCAGCTCGGCCATCTCGGAGGAGCAGCTCGCCGAGCTGGCCGGCCGGGGTGTCGACATGGTCGTCGACGTGACACCGCAGCCCTTCCACGTCACCGTGTCGGCTGCCGTGCTCGAGGCCATGATGCTCGCGTCGGTGGCCGAGGCCGGCAGCCTGACCAACGACGACCTGCTCGACATGATCGTGTCGGCCGAGCTGACGCCGAGGGTGCTGCACCCCAACGGGCCGAGGCGCAAGAGCCGGTTCGCGTTCGTCATCCACCCGCTCTCGCAGCAGTACTTCAAGAACGTCGAGCCGCTGAAGACCCTGGGCAGGCTGGCGCCCGCGCCGGTCATGGACCTCGTGGAGAAGACCATGGCCTACGCCCCGCCCTTCACCTACAGCCACGTCACGGGGATCACCTCGCCCACGGGCGCCCAGGCCGAGGGGTGGCTCATCACCGTGGGCGGCACCCCCAGGGAGCTCATGGCGCACAAGCCGGAGTTCACCTATGCGCGCCTGCTGCAGGCGGCCCGGATCGCCGAGAAGCTGGGCGCACAGGTCATGGGGCTCGGGGCGTTCACGAAGGTGGTCGGGGACGCCGGGGTGACCGTGGCCAAGCAGGCGCCGCTGCCCGTGACCACGGGCAACAGCTACAGCGCCTCCGGAGCGCTGTGGGCGGCGCACGACGCGCTCGGCCGGCTCGGCCTGGTCGAGGTCGACGAACGGGGCCGGATGCACGGCAAGGCCATGGTCGTCGGCGCCACCGGCGCGATCGGCTCGGTCTGCGCCCGGCTTCTGGCCCTCTCGAGCGACGAGCTCTGGCTGGTCTCCCCCGAGTCGGCCAAACTGCTCGCGCTCAAGCACGAGCTCGAGCGCGGCAACCCCCGCGCGGTCGTGCACGTGGCGGCCACCCCCGACGGCCACCTCGGGGACATGGACCTCATCGTCACCGCGACCTCGGGCGCCGGCAAGCGCGTCCTCGACATCACGGCCGTCAAGCCCGGCTGCGTGATCACCGATGTGGCCCGGCCGCTCGACCTCTCCCCCGAGGACGTCGCCAAGCGCCCCGACGTGCTGGTCGTCGAGTCGGGCGAGATCGAGCTGCCCGGCGACGTGAGGATGCGTGACATCGGGCTCCCCAAGGGTGTGGCCTACGCGTGCCTCGCCGAGACGATCGTGCTCGCCCTCGAGGGCCGCTACGAGACCTTCACGGTGGGGCGCAACATCGAGTGGGAGAGGGTCAAGGAGATCTACCGCCTCGGCCTCAAGCACGGGATGCGGCTGGCCACCATCTCCGGCGTGAACGGCGTCTTCACCGACGCCGACCTCGCCCACATCCGCGAGCTCGCGCTGGAGCGGCGCCGTGAGGCTGCTGCCACGGCCCCCGGAGAGGGGCGGCACGGGGGCAGCCGGCGCCGCTCGAGCACCAGGAGCCCGTCCGCGCACACCTCGGTGGCCCGTCCGCCGACCACGCACGCGGCGACCACGACCACGGCGAGGACGCGGGCGCGGCGGGCCGGCTGACGCCCCTACCGCGTGCTCGTCGGCGTCGCACCGACCGAGGGCAGGTCGACCGACGGGCCTCAGCCGCCGCGCGCGGCCGACGGGAACGCGTCGCGCCACGATCGGATGTCACCGCGCGGGGTGGCCACAGTCGTCGCGGCGAGCATGGCGTGCCCGACCGCGCGGGTCACGCAGTCGCCGGCCGCGGCCATGAGCTCGAACAACCCCGGCAGGTCGGGGGCCGGCCGCTCACCGGTCGCGAGCGTGAACAGGGTGTCGCCGTCGAGGAGGGTGTGCACCGGTTTGACCGCACGAGCCAGCCCGTCGTGACCGAGGCCGCTGATCTTCTGGCACTCGGCCTTGGTCAGGGTCGCGTCGGTGGCGATGACGCCGATGGTCGTGGCCATGCCCGGGGTCAGCGGCGCCCGGTGGCCCTCGGCGACGGCGCGCGCCCGGGCCTCCTCGACCTCCGCCGGGTCGGGCACGCCCACGCCGGCGAACTCGCCCTGCAGCCCGTGCCGCACGGCGAACAGCTCACCGGTGGCCAGGTCGCACGGCGAGCCCCAGGCGTTGACGGCGACCAGTGCCGCCACTGTGGTGCCGTCGTCGAGCACGGCACTGGCCGATCCCACGCCGCCCTTGAGCCCGCCGGCCCGCGCACCGGTGCCTGCCCCGACGCTGCCCTGCACCACCGCGCCGTCGTGGGCGTCGTCGCACGCGGCCAGCCCCTCGGCGGGGCCCGGGTGGTGGCCGAAGTCGCCTCCACGGCCGAGGTCGAAGAGCACGGCCGCCGGCACGATCGGCACCACCTCGCCCGGCGCGCCCATCGGCCAGCCCACGCCCGCGGCATACAGGTGCTGGGCCACGCCGTCGGCGGTGGCGAGCCCGAAGGCGCTGCCGCCGGTGAGCACCACGGCGTGCACGCGGTCGACGAGGTTGCGCGGGTCGAGCAGGTCGGTCTCGCGGGTGCCCGGGCCTCCTCCGCGCACGTCGACGCCGGCCACGGCTCCCTCGGGCCCCGGGAGCACGACGGTGGTGCCGGTGAGCCAGCCGTCACCGATGCGCGTGGCGTGGCCGACGCGTATGCCGCGGACGTCGGTGAGCGTGTTGGTGGGGCCGGGGCGGGTGGCCACGTCAGCGGTCCTCGCGGTCGTTCGCCGGGTCGTCGCCGCCCTCGGCGTCGGGGCTCGCGTCGATGACGCAGAACCGGTTGCCGTCGGGGTCCTCGAGCACGACGTAGTCGCAGTCCTCCTCATCGGGGTCCGGGTAGGGCCAGTCCTCGACCCGTCGGGCGCCCAGCCCCAGCAGGCGGTCGACCTCGGCGGTCTGGTCGTCGGCGTAGAGGTCGAGGTGAATGTGCGGGAACTCGGCCGGCCGGGTCTCGCCGAGGTTGAGCGACAGGTTGGGGCCGCGGCCGTCGCGGGGCTCGAGGATCACCCAGTCGGGCTCGGGCTCGTAGCGCGGCCGGTAGCCGAGGGCCTCGGACCAGAACGCCATCGCGACCGGGACGTCGCTGACGTTGACGACCACCGAGCCGATCCGCAGGGCCGGTGCCGCCTCGTGGTGCGCGTTCATCGTCTCCCCCATCGCCGTCCCCTCCATGGGCATCTCCTTTTCTCACGTCTGCGCCAGGTGGAGCTCCATGAGATCACCGGTGTCGGACAGGCCGACGCGCTCGCACAGCGACCGGGTGTGCCGGCCGGGGCGCATCTGGAGGGCCGACAAGCCCTCGGCGCGGGCCCAGTCGCGGGCCGAGGTCAGCAGCAGCTCGCCGATCCGCAGGGACCGGAACTCCGGCCGCACGAAGAACTGCTCCACCATGAGGCTGCCACCGCTGCCGCGGTCGCCCGGCCAGGGAAGCGGACGGTGCCGCGTCGACATGAGGTAGCCGGCGTGCTCGCCGCCGCACTCCGCGATCCACGCGGGGTGGTCGGCCACCGTGGCCAGCCAGGCCGAGGCGAACCGGTCGAGGAAGCCGGGCTCGGCCGGGGCACCCCGGTGCCGGGCGCACTGCAAGGTCAGCGCGGCCAGGACGAGCGCGTCGTCAGGACTGGCGCGGCGCGTCCGGGGCTGCGGCACGTCGTCGGCCACGTGCTGGGTCACCCCCGAAGTCAAGCACGCAGGCAGGGGCGCTGCCCGGCATACCGGCTTGTGCGGCAGGCGCGTCGGCCGGGAGCCAGCCCCGTCCGGCCCGAGGAGCGCGGTGGGCTAGAGCTGGATGCCGAGGCGGCGGGCGGAGCGGGCGCGCTGGCGCGAGGCGCGCAGCCTGCGGAGCCGCTTGACCAGCATGGGGTCGGCCTCGAGGGCGGCCGGGCTGTCGATGAGGGTGTTGAGCACCTGGTAGTAGCGGGTCGCGCTCATGTCGAACAGCTCGCGGATGGCCTGCTCCTTGGCGCCGGCGTACTTCCACCACTGGCGCTCGAAGGCGATGATCTCGCGGTCGCGCTCGCTCAGCTCGCCCGCGGCGCTGCTGGTGCCCTGCTCGTGTGCGGCGTTCACTCTCGACCCTCGACCCTGTCGCTTTCCCGTCCTGCCCCGTCCTTGCGCGGGCAACTATACGGACGGAATCACACCCTTGTCATTCCGGTCTGGGAGACTCGCCGGGCGTCCTCCGCGCCGTTCGAACCACCGGTCACACCAGCCTCACGGAGGGTTTCTGGTACCACTGCGCTGGCCTTCGGGAGTAGGCCCACCAGACCTCAGGCCATGGTGTCGAGGATGGCTCGGATGTCGTCCTCGGAGGTGTTCGGGTTGACGACCGCGAACCGGGTCAGCGTCTCCCCGTCGTGCGAGGTCGGCACGACGAAGGCGAACTCGTCGGCCAGCAGGCGGTCGGACCACTCCTGGTACTGCTCCGGCGTCCAGCCCAGCCGGCGGAACACCACGACCGACAGGTCGGGCTCGCGGACGACCTCGACGTAGTCGCGGCGGCCGATCTCCTCGGCGGCGAACCGGGCCACGGCGAGGGTGCGCTCGATCGCGTCGGTGTAGGCCTTCGTGCCGTGGGTGGCCAGCGAGAACCAGAACGGCAGGCCACGCGCCCGGCGGGTCAGGCCGATCGCGTAGTCGGTGGGGTTCCAGTCCGGAGCCGAGGTGAGCACGTCGAGGTAGGACGCCTTCTGCGTGTGCGCGGCGCGGGCGAAGGCCGGCTCGCGGTAGAGCAGGGCGCAGCAGTCGAACGGCGCGAAGAGCCACTTGTGCGGGTCGACGATGAACGAGTCGGCGAGCTCGATGCCCCGGTAGCGGTCGCGGACCGAGGGGGCCGCCAGCCCCGCTCCCCCGTAGGCGCCGTCGACGTGGAACCAGAGGCCGAACTCGCGGCACACCTCGGCGACCGACGCGAGGTCGTCGATGATGCCGAAGTTGGTCGTGCCGCTGGTGGCCACGACGGCGAAGAAGGTCTCCGGGCCGTGACGGAGCAGCACCTCGCGCAGCCGGTCGCCGGTGAGCCGCCAGGCGTCGTCGACCGGGACGCCGACCATCTCGGCGTCCATCACCTGGCAGGCCGAGTCGATCGACGAGTGGGCGGCCTGGGTCGCCGCCACCCGCCACGGGCGGGTGCCGGGGCCGGTGCGCTCCTCGAGCTTCGCCCGAGCCCGCGCGGTCTCCCTGGCCGCGACGAGGGCGGAGAGGTTGCCGATGGTGCCACCGGGCACGAAGACCCCGCCCGCACCCTCGGGGAACCCGGCGAGGTCCGCGATCCAACGCAGGGCCTGGTTCTCGGCATACACCGCACCGGCACCCTCGAGCCACGACCCGCCGTAGATCGACGACGCGCCCACGACGAGGTCGAACATCGCCGACGCCTCGGTGGGCGCACAGGGGATGAAGCTGAGGTAGCGGGGGTGGTCGGTGGAGATGCACGCCGGCGCCAGGTCGTCCTCGAAGAGCTTCAGGGCCGCGAGGCCGCCGATACCGTCGGGCGTGATCGTCTGGCCCGCGACGCGGTCCAGCTCCTCCTCGCTCCGGGGACCGTCGAGGGGTACCGGGTCGAGCTTGAGGCGGTCCTCGGCGTACTTCAGGACCGCCTGGCCGAGGGCATGGATGGACTCGTCGTTGAAGCCGTGCACGCGGTGGAGTCTAGGACCGCGCCGACCCGGGCAGGGGCCCCCTGTCCCGGGTCGGTCGGTCGGTCACCGCGACGTCGTCGCGCGACATCCTCACCAGGTCATCGGTGGCGGCGGGGTGTGGTAGCCCGCCGGCACCTCTTCCTCGCGCGCCTGGGCCGCGTGGTGCACGGGCCGGGTCCTGGTTGTCACCGCCCAGATGACGAAGACGTCGAGGGCGAGGACGGACACGCTCCACAGCGGGAAGTGCGGCATCCACAGGAAGCTGCCGATGATGCTGAAGCTGGTGAGGATGAGCGCCACGGTGCGCGCCCAGCCGGCCCTGCGCATCAGCGCGATCCCGGTGACGGCGACGAGGACGCCGATCCCCACGTGCACCCATCCCCAGCCGGTCAGCTGCCACTGGAACCAGTAGGACTTGCCGCCCGCGAAGAAGGTGTCGCTGGCCAGCGCGACCACACCCTGGGCGACGTGGAACGCGCCCACCAGGAGCATGAAGACGCCGGCGGTGAGGAGTGGGCCCGGTGTGCCGGTCGACACCGACGAGCCCGTGCGGGATCCGTGAGGTGTGGTGGTGGCTGCCATGACAGCCTCTCTTCCGCGCGGCCGGAGCCGCGCCGTCGGTTCTTCAGGTGCCGAGGATCTTCGCCTTCTGCGCGGCGAACTCCTCGTCGGTGAGGATGCCCTGGGCCTTGAGCTCGGCGAGCTCCTTGAGCTGGGCGATGGTGTCGGAGCTACTGGGCGCCGGCGCCTCCGCGGGAGCGGGTGGCGGCGGTGCGGCCTCCTGGGCCGCGTAGCCCTGCTGGGGCGGCGGAGCCTGCTGGTCGTAGTAGGCCTGCTCGCGCTGGGCGTAGATGTTGGCGTCGCGCTCGGCGTACTTCTCGGCCTGGCGGCGCTGCACGCGGCCGCTCACCGCCGTGGCGGTACCGGCGACCACAGCGGTGCGGGCGACTCCTCGCAACAGTCCTGGCATGGCGTCCTCCTCAGGCGCTCTCACTGGTCTCGCTGGTGTCGAGCGCTTCGAGCGCCTCGATGGCCTCCATGACGACCGGCGCGGGGATGCGTGCGCTGGCGATCAGCTCACCGCCGCTGCCGCGGGCGGCCGCGACGAACGGGATGGCCCAGCTGTTCTCGTAGACGATGAGGGCGGCCACCGTGCCCGGCTGCATCGCCGAGGCCGCCTCCTCGACGTCGTCGTCGCCGAGGAGCCCGCTGCGGGCGCCGGAGAAGTACGCGAAGCCGTCGGCCCCGGTGGGGTCGCCGAGCTCGAGCACCTCCACGCCGCCGTCCTCGTCCTTGCTGATGACCATCAGGTCGTAGAGCCGGATCACGCCGCTCTCGACCAGGTCGACCAGCGCCTTGCTGGCCTCACCGGTGAGACGGTCGCGTGGGAACTCGAGGAGGACGAAGTCGACCGGTCCGTGGACGTCGGACCCGGTGGTCGTCGGTGCGGTCGAGGTCACGGTTGGCTGCCTTTCATGGGAGTTGCTGGGTGAACGTGGTTGTGGGAGAGGGACGGTCACTTGCCGACCGGCACCTCGCCCGCCCGGAGGATGTCCCGGCCGTGCATCGTCACGGCCCAGATGACGAACACGTCGAACGCCATGACCGCCAGGCTCCAGATCGGGTAGTACGGCAACCACAGGAAGCTGGCGATGATGCTGAGCGAGGCCGCGATGACGGCGACGGTCCGCGCCCAGGTGGCTCCCTGGAACAGGAAGAAGCCAGCCGTCGCGACGACGACACCGAGCACGAGGTGGGCCCAGCCCCACCCGGTCATGTTGAACGTGAAGACGTAGTCCTTGCCGACCACGAAGAAGTTGTTGTTGACGAGGGCGACGATGCCCTGGATCGCGTGGAACACACCGGTCATGATCATGAGGATTCCGGCGAAGACGGTCACGCCCACGGCGCCCGCGCTGTATTCGCGGGTGCTGGCAGCGGCCCGACCCGGAGTGGTGGTTGCCATGGTGGCCTCCGTCCTAGGTGCGCGCATCGTGGCGCGCAGGCTTTTCTCTGACACCTTCGTTGTATGCCGCGGAGCCGCCGCGGTGCCTCACCCCTGTGGGGTGATCCCCCGCTGGTCCGCCGTCGCACGGCGCCCGCGGGGGCAGCCGTCAGGACGGCCGAGGGCCCCGGTCGCTGCCCTGGAGCTCGTGCTCCGGGACCGCCTCGGGTGGTGGCGGCGGCGTGCCGAGGAACTCGATCAGCGCGAGGGCGACGCCGACGAGCAGCGCGGTCACCACGACCACCAGCACCGTCGGCCTGGTCCAGAAGAGGAGCACGAGTCCCGCGGCGAGGAACGCGCCGGCGCGCAGGGCCCGCGTGTGGGCCAGCACCCACGGACCGACCCGACCGGCCCGCCAGCCCTTTGCCTCGGCGCCGCTCCGGGCCGAGCCGATGCCCGATTCCAGCGCGGTGCGGGTGCGGACCGCCGCGCGGGAGGGCCCGAAGAGGAACGCCACCAGTGCGACCAGCAGGGCCAGCACGGCGACGCTGCGCAGGCCGGTGCGCAGGAAGCGCACGATGGTGTCGAAGACGTTCCCGGCCGCCTGCTGGCCCAGCACGTCCGGCGGCACCGCGTCCAGGTACGCGATCCGGGCGATCGCCAGCAGCACCCCGAAGACCAGCACTGCGCCCGCGACGCCCATCGCCCCGCGCACGACCGCCCGGCGGCGGTCACCGGCCAGGAGCACGCCGCCGGCGAAGAGCACGAGTGCGACCACCGGCAGCCAGATGCCCAGGGTGTTGAGCCACCGGTAGGCCGTCTGGCCCTTGGTCACTGCGTCGGACTGCACGAGCACGAAGGAACGGTTCACCGTGGGGATGCGTTCGGCGAGGGTGAAGCCCTGGGACACCAGCCGCGTCTTCACCTGGTCGATGACCGGCGCCAGGTTCAGCGTCACGGTGTTCCCCTGCGCGCTGACCGCTCCGCCCTGGTTCCCCTCCAGCAGCTTCACGAGCTGCTGGTGCGCCACGGTGTTGACCTGCTCCCAGAGCGCGGCGAACTGCGGGCTCTGCACCAGCTTGGTCACCTGCGTGCGGGTGAAGCTCTCGACGCCGTTGGCGATCGGCACCGCGAGACCGGGCAGGGCCGCGGCCACCCGCGGCGGCACGTTCGGCTGCTGCGAGATGGTCTGCAGCGCCTGGCGGGTGTAGCCCTCGACGTCGAGTGACTGCATCACGGCGTTCGTGACGTCGTTCGCGACCGCTGCCTGCACGGCGGGGTCGTCCGCCAGCGGCGCGACCGTCTGCACGTACTGGCTGGTGTCGGAGATCTGGGTGCTCGCCCACACCGCCGTCGCGGACAGCGGCGCGAGGATGCACGCCAGCGTGAGGAGGATGGCCGACCCCACGGCATACCAGCGTGAACGCCGGTGCCCCGCCGGCTCAGGGGGTTCCTCGCCTCCCCCCTTCTCTCGCTCGAGCTCGGCGACCCGGGCCCGCAGCCGCTCGACCTCGGCGGTGTCGGCCGTGGTGCCCTGGGCCGTGGTGCTGTCGACGTCTCTGCTGTCCATGACGCACCCTTCCTTGCGCAGACGGGACGAAGTCGCATCGGTGTCGGTGCTTCCTCACCGTCACGCGCGACCCCCCCGGCGGACATCACCCTGACCGGGTGATGCCGCTACGAGGCGGGCCGACCGACGCTGGGCCGTGGGGGGACGACCAGGCCGTGAAGTGGCCAGAGGAGGCGGACGCCATGAGGAGCGCCGGACCCGTTGCAGCAGTAGTCGTCTGGTTGGCTCTCGTCCCCGGGGGGTTGGCCGCGTGCGCGAACGCGGAACCGCCGGCCTTCTGCCAGGACCTCGACCAGCTCGCGTCGTCGATGCAGGCCCTCAAGCAGACGGACGTCAAGGTCGAGGGCATCGACGGGGTCAAGACGAAGCTGCAGGCGGTCGGCCAGGACATCGACCAGCTGTCAACCACGGCCAAGCAGCAGTTCGCACCGCAGATCAACGAGGTCAAGAAGCAGGGCAGCGAGCTGAAGACGACGGTCGACGCCGCGGTGAAGGACCCCTCGGAGGCCAACGTCAGCGCCGCGCGGCGCAACGTCGGCGAGCTGAAGAACGCCTTCCTCGACCTGCAGGCCGCCCTCCAGGCCAGCTGCTGAGGGCAGCCGGGGGCGTGACCAGGCGCTGGACGGGACCAGCGGCGGAAGTCACCCCCCGCAGATGAGGTGAGGCGCGGCCCGCGTCATCAGAGTTTGTGGTGAGAGAGCCCTCTCTCGCGAGGCCCCGTCGGAGCTCCACCCGCCGGAGCCCCACCCGAAGATGAAGGGAGCCCTGGAATGAGTTTCTGGGACGTTGTGTGGTTCATCATCATCAGCTTCGCGTTCGTGGCCTACCTGATGGTCATGTTCTCGATCCTCACGGACCTCTTCCGGGACCGCGAGACCGGGGGCTTCGCCAAGGCGGTGTGGGTCATCGCGCTGATCTTCCTGCCGTTCCTGACAGCCCTCGTGTACCTGATCGCCCGTGGCCACGGCATGGCGGAGAGGTCTGCGAAGGAGGCCAGGACGATGCAGCAGCAGCAGGAGGCCTACATCCGTGACGTCGCAGCCAAGACGAACCCGGTCGACCAGGTGGCCCAGGCCCGCAAGATGCTCGACGCCGGCGAGATCTCCCAGTCGGAGTACGAGCGGCTGAAGGAGAAGGCGCTCGCCTGACCAACCAGCTCCAGCAGCCCGGCTCCCGAGCACGGCTCCCGCGTCACCGGTGCACGCGGGAGCCTCGTGTGTCCCCTCGCGTGTCCCCTCGTGTGTGCCCTCGTGTGTGCCCTCGGACGCCCAGAGCCGACCACTGCTCGCGCAGGGGCTTCTCATCCTTCTGGACCAGGCAACCCGTGACCTTCGGCCCGGTGCAGGCCCTCCCATGTGCTCATACAGCCTCTCTCTCCACCTGCATAGCCTGAAGGCGCAGGCGTCGGACGGCGCCCATCCACTCGAGCAGGCGGGGGAGAAGGGCAGATGGCGCTGTGAGCTCATCCCCGCATCGGCACCCTGGCACCAGACCCCTGGGGAGCACCCGTTCGCTGCTGACGGCGGCACGGTTCGGCATCCCAGAGAGCCCGACGCCCCATGTGCGGCGACGCCGGCTGCTGGCCGACCTCGCCGCGGCCGAGCGCACGAGGCTCACCCTCGTCAGCGCCCCGGCAGGCACCGGCAAGACGACCCTGGTCGCGGACTGGGCCCGCCAGCTCGTGCTGCGCGCCCCCACCGGCTGGGTGACGTTCGAGGAGGACACGGCGCTGTGGCCCGACCTCCTCAGCTGTCTGGGCCGGCTCGGCGTCGCGGCGCCCGAGCCGCGCTCGGGCGCGAGGGGGGCCGACACGGTCTCGCGGTCGCAGCTCACCACGGTCGCGGAGGGGGTCGCCGCGTCACCGCAGCGGCTCACGGTGGTCCTCGACGGCTACGAGCTCGTGCGCCCCGAGGAGGCGCGCGACCTGCACTACCTGCTTGAGCACTCCATGGGCCGCCTCGGGCTCGTGCTCGTCACTCGCGTCGACCCGGTCCTGCCGCTCTACCGCTACCGGCTGGACGACGGCCTGACCGAGCTCAGGGTCGCCGACCTGGCCTTCACCGACCGGGAGGCAGCCGAGCTCCTCCATAACGCCGGAGTCCGCCTCGCACCGGAGTCGGTGCAGGCGGTCAACGCCCGGGTGCGGGGCTGGGCAGCCGGGCTGCGGTTCGCCGCCCGGGCGCTCGTCGACGACGGCCAGCCCGGCCGAGCGGCAGCGACGGCCGTGACGGCAGGCGCCGACGTCAACGAGTACCTCCTCGGTGAGGTGCTCGACGTGCAGCGACCCGAGGTGCGGCGCTTCCTCCTGGAGACCTCCGTGGCCGACGTGCTCTCCCCCGCACTGGTGACCGCGCTGTGCGGGCCCGAGGCGCGCCACCTGCTGACCGGGCTCGGGCACCTCAACACCTTCGCGGAGCAGGTACCCGGGCAGCCCGGCTGCTTCCGCTACTACCCCTTCTTCAAGGAGCTGCTGCAGGCGCAGCTGGCCTACGAGGAGCCTCGGCGCTGGACCGAGCTGCACTCGACCGCCGCGACCTGGTGCCGTCACGAGGGGCTGCCGGACCGTGCCCTCACCCACCTGGCTGCGATCCAGGCGTGGCCCGAGGTGGCCGAGCTGCTGCTGGCGTCCGACCAGGTCAGCGTGCTGCTCTCGGAGGGGGCAGCCGCCGGCCCCGCATGGGGCGCCGCAACCCGCCTCCCTGACGACGTGGCGACCCCCGCGGCCGCGCTGGTCAGGGCCACGGTGGCCCTGGCCCGGGGCGACGCACACGAGTGCTCGCAGGAGCTGGCCCGCGCCCGGGCGCGCACGGACGCCGCCCACGGGACCGGCACGGAGCCACCGTCGCCCTCCGTCGACGCCGCCCTCGCGGTGGTCGACGCCGCACGCGCCACCATGGTCGACCCCGCCGAGCAGGCTGGCCGCCTGGCCACGGCCGCCGACGAGGTGACCCGCCAGGCCCAGCGCACCGCCGGCCTGCGGCACCCGGGTCAGCTCGGGCTCCTGCGGCGCTGCCAGGGGATCTCGGCCACGCGCCGGGGTGACCTGCGCGCGGCCCGTTCCCACTTCGAGGACGGCCTCGCCCTCGCTGCAGACCCGGCGGGCCTGCCCTCAGGCGTTCGCGCCGACCTGCTGGGCCACCTCGCGGTCGTCGACGCCCTCGAAGGCCACCTGGCGCAGGCCTCCCGCACCGCGGAGGAGTCTCTCGCGCTGGCGGACGGCAAGCGCTCGACGGCCGTGTGCCACGGTGAGGCGGCAGCCCACATCGCCCTGGGCGCGGTCGCGCTCGACCGGTGCCACCCCAAGCAGGCCAGGCACCACGCCGCCGTGGCGACGGCCTCACCGGCGCTGTGCGGCCACCCGCTGTGCCAGGGCCTGTCCGAGCTGGTGGTGGCCGGGGCGGAGCGCGCCGGCGGAGACCTGGCGTCCGCCCTCACCCGGCTGGGCGCCGGCGCGGAACGGCTCTCCAGCGGGGATCCCTGGCTGGCCGACCGGATGCGGCTGGAGGCCGCGCGCCTGGGCCTCGCCGCCGGCAGGCCGCAGCTGGCTTTCTCCACACTCGAGGGCGTGCGCCACCCGGACGAGCCGCAGGCCGCGGCCGTCGCGGCAGTGGTGCTCGCCGAACGCGGTCAGCTGACGGCGGTCGACGACCGGCTCGGTCATCTGCACCGGCGCCCGTCGTGCCTGCAGTCGGAGGTGCTAGCCCTGCTCGCGGAGGGGTCACGATCCCTGCAGCACCACGAGACCGCAAGGGCCAGGGCCGCGCTGGACCGATCACTCCGGTTGGCCGCTCCAGAAGGTCTGCGTCGCCCGTTCCGAGAGGGAGGCCCCATGGTGCAGCGCCTGCTCGCCTCGGACCCCTCGCTCCTTCGGGACCACCAGTGGCTGAGCACCCGGGGCACGGTCCCCCAGCGGGCCTCCGGCGGCTCGACCGCCTCGAACCCCGCCAACGCCTCGAGGCCGCTGCCGCGGATCTCGCGGGACGGGCAGCCCGCACCGGTCGAGGAGCTCACCGCGAAGGAGCTCGAGGTGCTGGGCCACCTCGCCCAGCTGCTCAACACCGAGGAAATAGCCGGGACGATGTTCATCTCGGTGAACACCGTCCGGACCCACGTGCGCAACATCCTGCGCAAGCTCGACGTCAACCGGCGCAACGCCGCCGTCCGCCGGGCGCGCGAGCTGGGCCTCCTCGCCGAGGACCACACGGTCGCAACGGTGGACGCAGCGGCCGGTCACGGCTGACCGACCTCCCTCGACGCTGTCCCCTGGGCGTCCGTTCACGCCCAGGGGGCAGCGTTCATCCCCTTGGGGTGATGCCGCGTCGTCGGCGCCCGGGTGTCCTGAGGTGATGCAGGACCCACGACAGGGGGTGACGGCGGCGATGGCCGAACGGGCCTACGAGGTGCGAGTCGCCGGGCTGGTTCCCACCCAGGACCTGCTCGAGGAGCTCAGCGACGTGGAGGTGGCCGAGCACGAGTTCCGCACCGTGCTGACCGGCCACTTCGCCGACCAGGCGGCCCTGCACGGCTTCCTGCACCGACTGCGCGCCTTCGGCCTCGAGGTCGTCGAGGTCCGGCGGGTCACCGCGACCGAGCCCGCCACCGAGCCCGCCACTGAGCCCGCCACTGAGCCCGCCACCGAGCCCGCCACCACCACGCCCACCGACGAGACGGGAACGCCACCATGACCTGGAGCGCCGACCTGACCCGCGAGCTGACCTCGGCCACCTACGAGATCACGGTCGTGGGGGCCCTCGGACCCGTGCTGCGAGCAGCCATGCAGCCGCTGGTGGCCACCGCGTCAGGGCCGTGCACCACGCTGCGGACCGCGCTCAGCCGCAGGGGCGACCTCGCCGACCTGCTGGCCGCTCTCGACGCCAGGGGCCTCGACGTCACCCATGTGGCCGTCAGGCCCGCGGCTCACCCCCACCGCACCGCCGCCCCCGCCGCAGAACCGGCGGCTCACCCGCCGCTCACCCCGTCGGGGTGACGCGCTCGCGGGCTCTGGCGCGTGCACTGGAGAGGTGGTCGGCCGCACGTCGTTGAGCGCCCTGCGCGAGCGCGGAGAACGCCTGCTCGAGCTGGTGCCGGTTGTCCGTCGCACCCTCGTCGAGCTGAGGCGGGTCGAGCTCCTCGACCGGTCGCTCGCCCTGGGCGCGCAGGCCCTCCTTGCCCTCATCCCGATGCTCATGGTGCTCGGGGCGGTCCTGCCACAGGCCTGGGTCGCCGGCCTCCTCACGCAGATCCGCGACGTGGTCGGCCTCCGCGACGACGTGATGGCGCCCGTGCGCCAGCTCGCCCTCGAGCAACAGGTGCACCAGACGCAGACCGGCATCGCCGGTGCCATCGTCTCGCTGGCGTCGGCGTCCAGCTTCTCCCGTGCCCTGCAGCGGATGTACGCGCGGGCGTGGGACCTCCCGGGGCACAAGGGCGTTCGTGCGCTGCGCAGCAGCCTGGTCTGGATCCTCGGTTGGCTGCTGATGCTGCAGGTGACGGCGCTGCTCCTGAAGTCGCTCTCCGGCGTGCCGCACGCCGGGCCGCTCCCGGTCCTGGTGCAGCTGAGCGCCAACACGCTGCTGTGGTGGTGGACCTCACGGCTGCTGCTGGGTGGGCGCGTGGCCTGGCGACGGCTGGTCCCGGGCGCCTGCCTCACCGCCGTGCTCGTGGTGACGCTGACCCGGTTGTCGTCCGTCTTCATGCCGCCCTTCACGCGCAGCAACCTGCAGCAGTTCGGTCCGCTGGGCGTGGTCTTCGCGCTGGGCTCGTGGCTGGTGGTCTTCGGTGGGGTCCTGGTCGTCGCCACCGTCGTCGGACGTCAGCTGGCCCTGTGGTGGGTCCCCGAGCCGGTCCCAGCGGACCAGCAGGCCCCAGCGGACCAGCAGGCCCCGGAGCAGGAGCCCCTCACGCCTGGGCACGAACACCTCACTCCGGGGCACGAGCACCTCGCTCCGGGGAACGAGCACCTCACCCCGGAGCAGGAGCAGCGCGACGAATCGGGCTCAGGCACGACCGGTGCTGCCGTCCGACCCTCCGGCCGGCGGGTCGGCGCCCAGCAGGGGGTCAACGGACTGGGCGACCTCGGAGCCGGGCTGGCGGGTCGGGATGCCGCCGGTGAGGAAGAGCGAGCACAGCGCCAGCAGGGCGAGCACGAACAGCGACGCCCTCAGGCCGGCTAGGCGGGCGGTCGAGTTCTCCTGCATGACGGCATCGCTGGTCTGCTGGTCGACCCCGGCCTCGGCGAGCCCCTTCTCCAGCTGCTGGTCGGACACGAACGGCACACCGGATGACAGGGTCACCTGTGCCTGGTCGGCGAGGTTCTGGGGGACGGCCGAGTTGCCCCGGATGCCGGTGAAGAAGGACGTCGTCAGCGCGGAGATCAGCACGGCACCCGCGAGCGCCGTGCCGATGGAGGCGCCGAGGTTGGTGACGGTGTTCTGCACACCGCCCACCTCGGCGCTGCTCTCGTCGGGCACCGACGACACCGTGACGCTGCCCAGCTGCGAGGCCAGGGCACCGATGCCGAGACCGGCGAGCAGCAGCGGCCCGGTGACGATCTGCGGGCCCGCCCCCGCCTCGAGGGCGGCGACGAGGGAGGTGATGCCGGCGAAGAGGAGCAGGAAGCCGAGGCGGACCACCCGCCGCGGCGAGACGTCCGGCCACACCTTCGGGATGCCCACCGCCGCGAGCAGCAGCGTCACCGACAGCGGGAGGATCCGCACGCCGGTGGCGACCGCCGACAGGCCGAGGGCGACCGAGAGGAACAGCGGCACGCAGAAGAACAGGCCCGCCTGCAGCAGGTACTGCAGGAAGAAGGCGACCAGGCCTCCACGCAGCAGCCTGTTGCGCAGCAGCTTCGGATCGAGCAGCGCGGCTCGGCCCGCCGCGAGACGGCGACGCTCCCACGCCATGAACAGCCAGAGGACCACCCCGCCACCGAGCACCAGCCAGACGACCGGTGAGGTGCCCAGCCACACGGGTGCCTCCGGCTTCGGCTTCACGAGCCCCCAGGACCCGGAGCGCAGGACGCCGTAGACGATGAGCCCGAGGCCGGCGGCCGACAGCGCGGTGCCGACGAGGTCGAGCTTGGCCTCCGGGTTTGCCGGCACGTCGACCATGCGGCGGGTCAGCAGCAGGATGACGAGCACGATGAGGACCTCGCCCGCGAACACCCAGCGCCACGAGGCGTACGTCGTCATGAGGCCGCCGATGAGCGGCCCCGCCGCCACGGCGATCGCACCGGAGGCCGCCACCAGCCCGTAGGCACGCGGCCGCTCGGACCGCCCGAAGTTGCTCGCCACCAGGGCGACGATGGCCGGCATGATGAGCGCGGCCCCCATGCCCTCGAGCAGCGACCAGCCGATCATCAGGACCGCGAGGTTCGGCGCGAGCGAGGTGGTCAGGGAGCCCACGCCGTAGACCACGCACCCGATCGCGAACGCCCGCTTGCGGCTGAGGATCTCGCCCAGCTTCCCGCCGGTGATCATCAGCGACGCCATGACGAGCGTGTAGAGCGTGATGGCCGTCTGGATGCCGGTCACCGAGGTGCCGACGTCCTGGGCGACGGTCGAGATCGACACGTTCATGACCGAGCTGTCGAGGGTCATGAGGAACTGCGCGGACGAGAGGGTGAGCAGCACGGTCCCTGCCGCCGCGGCGGCCGCCACGCCTTGGGCAGGCATCGGGGCCGGCGTCGGGGCCCGGGCGGTGGTCACCTACCCACGATGGCCAGGGGCCGGCGACCGGGCATCACCCTCGCCGGGTGAAGGTGGCGCGCCCTCAGCCGGCGGGTACGGACGACGGCAGGCCGATGACCTGCCGCAGCTCGTCGACGGTGTCGACCACCGCGTCGGGCGCGGCGGCCTCCAGCACCTCGCGGCCGACGGCACCCCACGAGACCGCGATGGCGGCCATTCCGGCCGCCCGCGCGGCTGCCACGTCGACGGCCGCGTCGCCGACGTAGACGCAGTCGGCCGGCTCGACGCCCAGCTTCGCGGCACCGTGCAGCAGCGGGTCGGGCAGCGGCTTGTGGCGGTCGGTGTCCTCCAGCGTCCCCAGCAGCGGCGCGAGTCCCTCGATGCCGACACCGCGCATGGCCAGCAGCGCCGTCTGGCGGCGCTTGGAGGTCACGACGCCCGTGCGCACCCCGGCCGCGGCCAGGTCGCGCAGCAGCTCGGCCACCCCGTCGTAGACCCGCAGCAGCCGTTCGGTGTTCGCGATGTTCCACTCGCGGTAGACGCGGTCGAGCTCCCCGGCGTGCTCGGGCGACACCTCGGCGAAGCTCTCGATGAGCGGCCGGCCGATCCAGGACCGGATCTCCGCCTCGGCGCGCTCGGTGCCCAGAACTGCCTGGAACGCGTGGTTGTAGGACGCCACGATCAGCCCGATGGTGTCGGCGAGCGTGCCGTCGAGGTCGAAGAGGACGACGGGCCGGCGGAGATGTGTCACGACCGTCACCCTAGAGCGGGCCTGTCCGAACCCGCCCATCGACTAGCCTCGATGCAATGGGCACCTCTGTCGGCCACCCCGTCGACCCACCTCTGGACCACCCCCTCGACCACCCGCTCGACCGGGCGCAGGCCGAGAACACGGCCGCCCTGCTCAAGGCGGTCGCCGACCCGGTGCGCCTGCAGCTGCTCAGCCTGATCCGCGCCGCCGAGGGCAACGAGGCGTGCGTCTGCGACCTCACCTCGGCCGTCGGCCTCTCACAGCCCACGGTCAGCCACCACCTCAAGGTGCTCTCCGACGCCGGCCTGCTCACCCGCGAGCGCCGCGGCACCTGGGCATGGTTCCACCTCGTGCCCTCCCGGCTCGACGACGTGGCCGCCATCTTCCGCTGACCGCTCGCCCCACCCGGCCCCCACCACCGGGCCGGTATGCCGCGTGGCCGGCCACGCGGCATACCCACCGCCTGCCCCACGCCCCTGCGAGGCCCTCGCGGGCAACGGATATTTTGGGGCCATGCCGACCCGCCCCCTCGCCGACCTGGTGCACCCGAGCTGGGCGGAGGCGCTGGAGCCCGTGGCCGGCACCGTGGCCGAGCTCGGCGCCTTCCTGCGTGCGGAGCTCGCGGCGGGTCACACCTACCTCCCGGCCGGTGGACACGTGCTGCGGGCGTTCGAGAAGCCGCTCGACGACGTGCGGGTGCTCATCGTCGGGCAGGACCCGTACCCCACGCCGGGGCACGCGGTCGGCCTGTCGTTCTCGGTGGCGCCGGACGTCCAGCCCATCCCTCGCAGCCTGCAGAACATCTACACCGAGCTGTCGGCCGACCTCGGCGTGCCGACCCCGACGACCGGCGACCTGTCGCCCTGGGCCGACCGCGGGGTGCTGCTGCTCAACCGGGTGCTGACCGTGCGCCCGGGTGCCCCGGCCAGCCACCGGGGGCGCGGCTGGGAGGCCGTCACGGCGCAGGCCATCACCGCGCTGGTCGAGCGCGGCGGTCCGCTCGTCGCCATCCTGTGGGGTCGGGACGCCCGCAGCCTGGTGCCCCACCTCGGCGAGATCCCCTGCCTCGAGAGCCCCCACCCCTCTCCCCTGTCCGCCCGCTCGGGGTTCTTCGGGTCGCGGCCGTTCAGCCGCGCCAACGAGCTGCTGCGCCGCCAGGGAGCCGAACCGATCGACTGGAGCCTGCCGTGACCGACCTGCCGGAGACGAACGAGCTGCCGGAAGCCACCCACCTCCCCGAGCCCGGACGCACCTGGCGGCGGTACGTCGCCATCGGTGACTCGTTCACCGAGGGGATGTCCGACCCCGACCCGAGCCGCGACAACGCCTTCATCGGCTGGGCCGACCGCCTGGCCGAGCACCTGTCGCTGCTGGCCCGGGAGGCCGGCCATGACTTCGCCTACGCCAACCTCGCGGTGCGCGGACGGTTGCTCGCCGACGTGATCGGCCCGCAGCTCGACACCGCGCTGGCGCTGCAGCCCGACCTGGTCTCCATGGTGGGCGGTGGCAACGACATCCTGCGCCCCAAGGCAGACCTCGACTCGATCGCCGCCCGTCTCGAGGAGGCCGTGCTGCGGATCCGGGCCACCGGCGCCGACGTCCTGCTCGCCACCCCGGTCGACCCGGCGGACGCGCCCCTGATCCGGCACCTCCGCGGCCGGCACGCGATCCACAGCGCCAACATCTTCAGCATCGCCCAGAAGCACGGCTGCTACGTCATCAACCAGTGGGGCCTGCACGCGCTGCGCGACTGGCGGATGTGGGCCGAGGACCGCATCCACATGACCAGCGAGGGACACCGGCGGGTGGCGCTGAGCGCCCTGTCCGCGCTCGGCCACAGCACCGACCGGGCCGACTGGACCTCCCCGTTGCCGGACGCGCCCGTGCTGAGCCGCCGCGAGTGGGCCACCGCCAACGCTGCGTGGGCCCGCCAGCACCTCGCCCCCTGGGTGCAGCGCCGGCTCCGGGGCGAGTCGTCGGGCGACACCGTGGTGGCCAAGCGTCCTGAGCTGAGGCCCGTCGAACCCCGCTAGACCCGCACCTGCGGTGGTTATGCTGCTCTCATGACGCAGCTGCGGATCTCTGAGGCCGCTCAGCTCCTCGGGGTCTCCGACGACACGGTGCGCCGCATGGTCGACGCGGGCCGCCTGCCGGCCGCCCGCGACACCTCCGGCCGGCTGACCGTGCAGGGGGCCGACCTCGCCGCCCTCGCCCAGGAGATCGCCAGCCCGCCGCCACCCGGACCGGTGGCCGATGAGTCCGCCCGCAACCGGATGCGGGGCATCGTCACCCGGGTACTCAAGGACACCGTGATGGCGCAGGTGGAGCTGCAGGCCGGGCCGTTCCGCATCGTCTCGCTCATGTCTGCCGAGGCCGTGGAGGAGCTCGGGCTCGAGGTCGGGTCGGTGGCGGTGGCGAGCATCAAGTCGACCCACGTCATCGTGGGGGTGCCGGCATGACGCAGGGTGGGGGTCCGGCATGACGCGCCTCCGCGCACGGGCCGCGAGCCGGCTGCGCGGCGGAGTGGTGGCGACGCTGCTGCTCGCGACGGCGGTCACCGGCGGCTGCACCACCGAGAGCCGGCTGACCGCAGGCGGTGCACCCCAGAGAACCAGCACGGTCACCGTGCTCGCCGCGGCCTCCCTGACCGACCCGCTCACCAGCCTGGCGCGGCAGTACGAGCGCGCGCACGACGGCGTGACGGTCGCGCTCAGCTTCGGCTCGAGCACCACCCTCGCCCAGCAGGTGGCAGAGGGTGCGCCCGCCGACGTCGTGGCCTTCGCCGGCACCCCGGCCCTCGACCAGCTGCCGAAGGACGCCACCGACCAGGGCGGCCGGGCGACCATCGCGCGCAACACCATGGAGATCGCCACGCCGCCCGACAACCCCGGCGGCGTGCGCAGCCTGGCCGACCTGGCCAGGCCCGACCTCGACGTCGTGCTGTGCGCCTCCACGGTGCCGTGTGGCAAGGCTGCCGACATGGTGCTGTCGCGCGCCGGCATCACACCGCACGTGGTCTCCCGCGAGGTCGACGTCAAGGCCACCCTCGCCAAGGTGCGGCTCGGTGAGGCCGACGCGGCGGTCGTCTACCACTCCGACGTCGTCTCGGCCGGCGACACCGTGAAGGGGGTCGTGATCCCGACAGCCCAGAACACGACGCTCGACTACCCCTTGGTGTGGCTGAACACCAAGCCCGACACGACCGGCTTCGCCGAGCTCGTCCGCGGCACCGAGGGCCGGGCCGCCCTGACCCGCGCCGGCTTCCTCGCGCCATGACCGACGCTGCGGAGCCGATGGCTGCCGAGCCGGTGGCTGCGGGCCGGATCCGCGCCGCCGGAGGCACACGACTCGGTCTGCTGGCGCCGGCCGGGCTCGCCGTCGCGCTGGTCGCCCTGCCCCTGCTCGCGCTGCTGCTGCGCGCCGACTGGGGCCATGTGCTCGACCACCTCGCCGACCCCGCCGTGCTGCCCGCCATCCGGCTGTCGCTGCTCACGACCACGACGACGGTGGTGCTGGCGGTCGTGCTCGGCACCCCGCTGGCCTGGCTGCTGGCCCGGGCCCAGGGCCGGGCTGCCGCGTGGTTCCGCGCCCTGCTGACCGTGCCGCTGGTGCTGCCACCGGTCGTCGGCGGTGTGGCCCTGCTCATGGCCTGGGGCCGCCGGGGCGTCGTCGGTGGCCCGCTCTACGAGGCGTTCGGCGTCCGTGTGCCCTTCACCCCGGTGGCGGTGGTGCTGGCCGAGCTGTTCGTCGCGATGCCCTTCTACGTCATCGCCGTCGAGGGAGCGATGCGCAGCGTCGACCCCCGCTTCGAGCACGTCGCCGCCACCCTGGGCGCCTCACCGTGGCGGTCCTTCTCCCGCGTCGCCCTCCCCCTGGCCGTGCCCGGCATGGCCGCCGGGGCCGCTCTGGCGTGGGCCCGCGCGCTGGGCGAGTTCGGGGCGACCATCACGTTCGCGGGCAACTTCGCCGGCCGCACCCAGACCGCACCCCTGGCGGTCTACGTCGCCCTCGAGCGTGACCCGCAGGCGGCCGTCTCCCTCAGCCTGGCCATGCTGGTCGTCTCGATCGTGGTGCTGGCCCTGCTGCGCGGCCGGTGGGTGCGGTGAGCCTCGACACCCGCCTGTGCGTCGAGCGGTCCACCTTCACCCTCGACACCTCGCTGGCCGCCGCCTCGGGCGAGGTCGTCGCCGTGCTCGGCCCCAACGGCGCCGGCAAGACCACCGCGCTGCACGCCCTCGCCGGCCTGGCCCCGCTCAGCGGCGGTCACGTCCGGGTGGCCGGCCGGCTCTGGGAGGGCGAGGGCACCCACCTGCCACCTCAGGCCCGCAGCACCGGCCTCGTGGCCGCCGAACACCTGCTGTTCCCCCACCTCAGTGCGCGCGACAACGTCGCCTTCGGGCCCCGCAGCCGTGGCACCAGCAGGGCCGCCGCCCGCCGGCGCGCCGACGACGAGCTCGACCGCCTCGGCATCGGCGACCTCGCCGACCGCCGACCCAGCGCGCTCTCGCACGGACAGGCCCAGCGCGTGGCGCTGGCCCGGGCCCTCGCCACCGACCCGGAGCTCCTGCTGCTCGACGAGCCGCTCTCGGCCCTCGACCCGGTGAGCCGCCCTGCCGTGCGCGCCACGCTCGCGCACCGGCTGCGGGCCTTCACCGGCGTCACGGTGCTCGTCACCCACGACCCGCTCGACGCGCTCACGCTCGCCGACCGCCTCGTCTTCGTCGAGGGCGGCCGGGTGGTGCAGGAGGGCACCCCTCAGGAGGTCGTGGCGCGCCCCCGCGACCGCTACGTCGCCGACGTCGTCGGCCTCAACCTGTATGCCGGTGAGGCCACCGACGGGGAGGTCGTCCAGACCCCGGCCGGTCCCGTGGTGACTGCCGGCCATGAGCACCGGGGGCCGTCCTGGGCGGCCTTCTCCCCCGCCGCCGTCGCGCTCTACCTCTCCCGCCCCGAGGGCTCACCACGCAACACCTGGCCGGTCACCGTGGCCGCCGTCGAGCTGGCCGGTCAGACCGCCCGGGTGCGGTGCACCGGAGACCTCGACGTGACCGCCGAGGTGACGGCGACGTCGGTCGCCTCGCTGCGCCTCCAGCCGGGCCTGCAGGCCTGGGCCACCGTCAAGGCCTCCGAGGTCCGGGCCTACCCCGCCTGACCACGGTCGCCCGTGTCGGTCGCCTGCGCCGCGGGAGCACCCGGCCACGACCTGCGGGATTGAGGTAGTTGGACGTCCTACAACTACCCTGACGCCATGCCTGCGACCCGGCTCATGCCCACCGAGGACGGTCAGGACCTCATCGACCTGACCCGGGAGA
Source organism: Pedococcus cremeus (assembly GCF_900111375.1). Lineage (GTDB taxonomy): Bacteria > Actinomycetota > Actinomycetes > Actinomycetales > Dermatophilaceae > Pedococcus_A > Pedococcus_A cremeus. Next base: position 6,731 of record NZ_FOHB01000008.1, on the reverse strand, counting down.
TCTGCGACAAGGAGCTGCGCCCCCACGTCGACGAGGCCGAGCGCGCCGCGGCCACCACCCCGCAGCTGCCGACCGAGGTGTTCCGCACCCTCGGCCGGGCCGGGCTGCTGTCCCTCCCGTACCCCGAGGAGGTCGGCGGGGCGGCCCAGCCGTACGAGGTCTACCTCCAAGTGGTCGAGGAGATCGCCTCGGCCTGGATGAGCGTGGCCGTCGGCGTCTCCGTGCACGGCCTGACCTGCTACCCGGTGGCCCAGTTCGGCAGCGACGAGCAGAAGGCCGCCCTCCTCCCCGGCATGTTGTCCGGCGAGCAGCTCGGCGCCTACTGCCTCTCGGAGCGCTCCGCCGGTTCCGACGTCGCGGCGATGACCACCCGGGCGACCCCCGACGACGAGGCCAGCCCCACGGCATACCGGATCAAGGGCACCAAGTCGTGGATCTCGCACGCCGGCCACGCGGACTTCTACACCTCCTTCGTGCGCACCTCCGACGAGGGCGGGCGCGGCCTCTCGTGCTTCGTCGTGCCGGGCGACGCCGAGGGCCTGGCGTTCGGCGCCCCCGAGCGCAAGATGGGGCTGCACTGCGACACCGTCAGCGAGGTGCACTTCGACGGTGTGACCGTCGGCGCCGACCGGCTGGTCGGGGCACCCGGGCAGGGCATGGCCATCGCCCTCTCTGCCCTCGACTCCGGGCGGCTCGGGATCGCCGCTGCGGCAACCGGTCTCGCGCAGTCGGCACTCGACGCGGCAGCGGAGTACGCCAAGGAGCGCAAGCAGTTCGGTCGCGCGATCGCCGACTTCCAGGGGCTGGCCTTCCTGCTCGCCGACATGGAGGCCGCGGTGACCTCGGCGCGCGCGACCTACCTGCACGCCGCCCGCCTGCGCGACGCCGGGCGCCCCTTCTCCAAGGAGGCCGCGGTCGCCAAGCTCGTGTGCACCGACGCCGCCATGAAGGTCACGACCGACGCCGTGCAGGTGCTCGGCGGCTACGGCTACACCCAGGACTTCCCCCTCGAGCGGTTCATGCGCGAGGCCAAGGTGACCCAGATCTTCGAGGGCACCAACCAGATCCAGCGGCTCGTCATCAGCCGCCAGCTCCTGAAAGGCTGAACTTCCTTGCAGATCAACGAGAACACCGTCGCCCTCGTCACCGGTGGAGCCTCCGGACTTGGTGGTGCGACGACCCGCCGCCTGCACGCCGCGGGCGCCTCGGTCGTCATCCTCGACCTGCCCTCCTCCCCCGGGAAGGCGCTGGCCGAGGAGTTCGGCGACCACGTCCGCTTCGCGCCCGCCGACGTGCGCGACGAGGCGCAGGTGCAGGCCGCGATCGACGCGACCCGCGAGCTCGGCACCCTGCGGATCGTCGTGAACTGTGCGGGCGTCGGCACCCCCGGCCGGGTCGTCGGCAAGCGCGGCCCGCTGCCGCTCGAGGACTTCAAGAACGTCATCGACATCAACCTGGTCGGCACCTTCAACGTGCTGCGCCTCGGCGCCGCCGCGATGCTCGACAACGAGCCGGTCGACGGCGACCGTGGTGTGGTCGTCATGACCGCCTCGATCGCGGCCTACGACGGCCAGATCGGCCAGGCCGCGTACGCCGCGAGCAAGGGTGGCGTGGTCGGCCTCACCCTGAGCGCGGCACGAGACCTGGCGGACAAGGCCATCCGCGTCATGACGGTGGCCCCCGGCACCTTCGAGACGCCGATGCTGAGCGGCCTGCCGGGCGACGTGAAGGCCGTCCTCGAGGCGCAGGTGCCGCACCCGTCGCGGCTGGGCTCGCCCGACGAGTACGCCAGCCTCGTCGCGCACATCGTCGACAACCCCATGCTCAACGGCGAGGTCATCCGGCTCGACGGCGCCCTGCGGATGCCGCCCCGGTGACACCGTTCTCGCGTCGGCGCCACCGGCTGCGGCGTCGCGTCCGGCCCTGAGGCCCTCGCACCACCACGCGCCCTGTCCCGCCTCAGCGGGGCAGGGCGCGTTCCTCTGCCACCCCGTTGCCGCCGTCGACGACGATGACCTGGCCGTTGACGTAGCCGGCGCCCGGGCCGGCCAGCCAGGCGATCGCGGAGGCCACCTCGTCGGCCGTGCCCGACCGGCCCACCGGGGTGACGAACCCCTCGGCGACCTCGTGCTCGGTCTGTGAGCCGGTCGAGATCCAGCCCGGGGCAACGGCGTTCGACGTGATGCCGTGACGTGCCTCGTCGACCGCCAGCGCGCGGGTGAGGCCGACCAAGGCAGCCTTCGCCGCGGCATACGCGACCTCCCCGCGCATGGCCATGAGGGCCCCGGTGACGCTGGTGACGGTGACGATGCGTCCCTGACCGCTGGTGCGCAGGTGTGGGAGGGCGGCTCGGGTGACGAGGTAGGCGGTGTCGAGGTTGCGGCGCAGCGAGTCCGACCAGCGCTGCGGGCTGGTGGCGAGCAGGTCGCCCTCCAGGTAGTCGGGGTCGCTCGTCGAGACCATGCCCGCGTTGTTGACGACGATGTCCACCCGGCCGTGGGCAGCGTGCGCTTGTGCGACCAGGGCCTCGGCCACGGCGGGGTCCGTCAGGTCACCCACGAAACCGTGTGCCGTGAGGCCTGCCGCGACGAGCTCGGTCGCCCGTTCGTGCGCCCGCTCGGTGGTGGCGCCCACGACGACCGCCGCACCCAGCATCCCGAGGTGCCGCGCGGCGGCATACCCGATCCCGGTGGGGCTGCCCGCCCCGGTGACGACGGCGACGCGCCCGGTGAGGTCGAGGAACGGCGGCACCTGCATGCGGGCAGTGTGGCAGCAGCCGGCTCAGGTGGTGGGCACCCAGTAGCGCAGCTTCTCGCCGCGCCGGTCCTCGAAGACTCCGCCGCACGCCTCGATGACCTTGCGGGAGGCGAGGTTGTCGTGGTCACAGGTGATCAGGGCCCGCTCGATCCCGTACTGCTCGGCGGCGATCGGAAGCATGGCTCGGAGCATGGCCGTGGCGTGGCCGCGACGCCGGTGCTCCGGGGCGACGTCGTAGCCGATGTGGCCGCCGCCCCGGCCCTCGGCGGCGAACCCCGCCATGGCGCGCAGGAACGAGGCGTGGAAACGGACGTCGGGCTCGACCAGTGCTGGCACGAGCCCGACGCTATCCGTTCTGGCGACCCTCGTCCGAGGGCTTCTCGCTCCTCGTCAGACGCAGCTGGCGAACGCGTCGTCGAGGATGTCGAGGCCCTCGGTGAGCAGCTCGTCGGAGGCCGAGAGCGGCGGGAGGAAGCGGAACACGTTGCCGAAGGTCCCGCAGGTCAGGGTCACCAGGCCCTCGCCGTGGCAGTACTTGTTGATGCGGGCCGTGAGGTCGGCGTCCGGGGTCTTCTTCTCCTGGTCGCTGACCAGCTCGACCGCGAGCATCGCGCCGCGGCCACGGATGTCGCCGATGACGCCGTACTTCTCGGCCAGGGCCTCCAGCCGCGGCATGAACAGCGCCTCGACGGCCCTGGCGCGCCCGCACAGGTCGTCGGCCTTCATGGTCTCGATGGCGGCCAGCGCCGAGGCGCATGCCACGGGGTTGCCGCCGTAGGTGCCGCCGAGGCCGCCCGTGTGGATGGCGTCCATGACGTCCGCCCGCCCCGTGAGGGCCGCGAGCGGCATACCGCCGGCGATGCCCTTGGCGGTGGTGATGAGGTCGGGCACGACGTCCTCGTGCTCGGAGGCGAACCAGTCGCCGGTGCGGCAGAAGCCGGTCTGCACCTCGTCGGCGATGAAGAGGATGCCGTGCTCGCGGCACCAGTCGGCCACCTTCTTGACAAAGCCCGGGGCCGGCACGATGAAGCCGCCCTCGCCCTGGATCGGCTCGAGGATCACCGCAGCGGTGTTCTCCTCGCCGACCTGGGCGTGCACGTCGGCCACGAAGGTCTCGAAGGCCTCGTCGGCGCAGTGCTCCGGACCGGTGGGCCAGCGGTAGGGGTAGGCCATCTGCACGCGGTAGATCTCGTTGGCGAAGGGCCCGAACCGGTGCTTGTACGGCATGTTCTTCGCCGTCAGGGCCATGGTGAGGTTGGTGCGGCCGTGGTAGGCGTGGTCGAACGCGACGACCGCCTGGCGACCGGTGAAGTGGCGGGCGACCTTGACCGCGTTCTCGACGGCCTCGGAGCCGGAGTTGAACAGCGCCGAGCGCTTGGCGTGGTCACCGGGCGTGAGCTCGGCCAGCGCCTCGGCGACGAGGACGTACTCCTCGTACGGCGTGACCATGAAGCAGGTGTGCGTGAAGTCCTGGATCTGCTGCTGCACCGCCTCGACCACGCGCGGGTTGCCGTTGCCGACGGTGGTGACCGCGATGCCGGAGCCGAAGTCGATGAGCTGGTTGCCGTCGGCGTCGACGAGGATGCCGCCCGCAGCCTTCTCGATGTAGACGGGGAGGCCGGTGCCGACGCCCGCGGAGACCGCGGCGAGCTTGCGCTCGTGCAGGGCCTGGGACTTCGGGCCGGGGATGGCGGTGTTGAGGACACGCTTCTGCTCGATCACCGCTCGATCATAAGGTGGCTGCTGCTGGCCCCGACAGGCCTGTTCGGGTGCCGCCGTGACCCGGCCGGTCTACGTTGGGGCGCATGGCGTCGTCGAAGTCGAGCTCCCCCGCCGTCGAGATCGAGGTGGGCGACCGCGACGTGCGGATCTCCAACCCCGACCGCGTCTACTTCCCTGCCCGCGGCGAGACCAAGCTCGACCTCGTCAACTACTACCTGTCGGTCGGCGATGGCATCGTCAACGCCCTGCGCGAGCGACCCTGCATGCTGCACCGGTTCCCCGAGGGCGTCGCGGGCGAGAAGGTGCACCAGAAGCGGGTGCCCCACGGCGCACCCTCGTGGCTGGAGACCGTGCGCGTGCACTTCCCGCGCTACAACCGCACCGCCGACGAGCTCTGCGTCACCGAGCTGGCACAGGTGATCTGGGCCGTGCAGATGTCGACGGTCGAGTTCCACCCGTGGAACAGCCGCCGCGCCGACACCGAGAAGCCCGACGAGTGGCGCATCGACCTCGACCCGATGCCGGAGGCCCCCTTCGACCGGGTGCGCCGGGTGGCCCACGTCGCCCACGAGGTGCTCGACGACCTCGGCGCCACCGGATGGCCGAAGACCTCAGGCGGCAACGGCCTGCACATCTACGTACGCATCAAGCCGGAGTGGGGGTTCAAGGACGTGCGCCGCGCCGCCCTGGCCTTCGCCCGCGAGGTCGAGCGCCGAGCCCCCGACGACGTCACCACCACCTGGTGGCGCAAGGACCGCGACCCCGCGCTGGTGTTCGTCGACTTCAACCAGAACGCGCGCGACCACACCATCGCCAGCGCCTACTCCGTCCGAGGGAACCCCGAGGGCACCGTCTCGACACCCATCCGCTGGGACGAGGTCGACGACGTGCACCCGCGCGACCTCACCATCGCGACGATGCCCGAGCGGTATGCCGCCCTCGGCGACCTCCACGCGGGCATCGACAAGGCCGTCTTCGACATCAAGCCGCTGCTGGAGTGGGCCGACCGCGACGAGCGCGAGGGAGCCGACGACCCGGGCGGCGCCGAGGCCACCGGCAACGACGGTTAGTCCTGCGCGGAGTCAGCCGAGTGCGGGGATCTCGTGCGGCACGTCGGGAACCCCTTCGGCCAGGACGCGAGCCAGCTGCGGGGCCAGGTCCCTCGGGCTGAAGGTCCCCTGCTCAGCGGCGATCTCCGCGGGTGGGAACCAACGGATCCCGTGGACGTTCTCGGCCGCCAGGTCGACCCGCGGCCTGGGCTCGAAACGAGGAGCCCGGACGAGATAGGTGACCTCGGTCTGCCCGTCCCAGTGCGTCATCGGGAACAGCCTCGTCAGGCGCCAGACCGCGCCCTCGATGTCGAAGCCGTCCAGTCCCAGCTCCTCGGCCAGCTCACGCCGCAACGCCTCCTCGTGCGACTCGCCGGGATCGACTCCGCCGCCCGGGCAGGCCCAGAAGCCCCCTTCGAGGTCCAACCCCGGCCACTCGAAGTGGACGAGCAGGACGTGGTCGTCCGCGTCGAGGAGGAGCGCGCGCACGGCCTGCCGCAGTCGAGGTTTGCCCACGGCCAGCGATCCAACCACGCGAGAGGCGCCCCGGCAGGGGTTGGCGCGCAATGGTCCTCACACTCAGCCCTCCCTAGGGCATGGCTCGGTCCCCGAGCATGGCTGTGGCCCCGCCGGTGGTCGGCGGGGTGTGGGGCGGGGTCACGCTGGCTCGGTTGCGGTGTTGCTGGCCGCCCGGCGGGCGAGGAGGTCGTCGTAGGAGCCTCGGGTGAGGTCCCACTCGACTCGTTCCCCGAACGCCCCCTGCACGACGCGGCCGGCCAGGCGGCGGGTGTGGACGATGGTGTGGTGCCGCTCGCAGAGCAGCGCCCCGTTGGCCAAGTCCGAGGGTCCGAGGTCTGCCCAGTGGACGAGGTGGTGGGCGTCGGTCCACTGCGGGGGTGCCCCGCAGCCGGGGTAGGTGCAGCCGCCGTCGCGCAGCCAGAGGCGTTTGGTCTGGGCGTCGGTGAAGAAGCGTTTCTCGACGCCCCAGTCCATGACCTCGCCGTCGGAGCCGAGGACGATGGGGATGACCGACCCGTCGCAGCACATCCGCCGGACGGTCTCGGGGGCGAGGTGGGTGCCGGCGTCCAAGCCACCGAGGGTGGTGGCCGCGCCGAGCCGGTCCTTGAGGTCGTCGTAGCTCATGGTCAGCAGCAGCGTCGTCTTGTTGGTCTTGCCGACCTCGTCCCCGGCCGCCACCGCCCG
>NZ_FOHB01000001.1 GCF_900111375.1 Pedococcus cremeus | reverse complement strand
GGTGGCCATCGAGCTCGAGCGGGTCTTCGACGACCTGCTGCCGCTGCTGCGCACGGTGCAGCCGGAGAAGCTGTCGGCCACCTTGAACGCGCTCGCCACCACCCTCGACGGGCGGGGGACTCGGCTGGGCCAGAACCTGGTGCTGGCCGACCGCTACTTCAAGGCGCTGAACCCGCACCTGCCGGCGCTGAAGGCGGACATCTCCGGGCTGGCCGACCTGGCCAGCACGTATGCCGTGGCCGCGCCGGAGCTGGTGCGGGCGGCCAAGGCGCTGGTCACCACCAACACCACGATCGTGCAGAAGCAGGACTCGTTGAAGGGCTTCTTCGCCGGCACGGCCGGGTTCGCCAACACGACCGCCGACTTCCTCACCCGCGACGGCGACCGGCTGATCCAGGCGGGCCGGGTCGGGCGCCCGAGCCTGGCGCTGTTCGCCAAGTACGCCCCGCAGTACCCGTGCATGTCCAGTGCCCTGGCCAACTGGATCCCGAACATCGACGGCGCCTGGAGGAACGAGACCTTCCACATCACCCTCGAGGTCACCCCGCAGCGCCCGGGCTACCAGCCGGGCGAGGAGCCCGCCTGGGGCGAGGACCGCGGGCCGCGCTGCTACGGCCTGCCGGACCACCACGGCGACCAGGCCCACCCGCGCCCTGGCATCCACTTCCGCGACGGCACGAGTGCGCCGAACAGCAGTGCCCCCAACAGCAGCGCCCGCAGCGCCCTGCCGAGCGCCTTCGCCGGCACCTCGGCCGTGGGCCTGTCCGACGGTGACGCCGGGCTCGCCGGCACCGAGGAGGAGCAGAAGGTCGTGGCCGCCCTGCTGTCCAGCGACGGCTCCGCCCAGCCGTCGGCCATCACGACCCTGCTCGCAGGGCCGATCCTGCGCGGAACGGTGGTGAGCCAGCGATGAAGACCTCCTCCAGCCTCATCAAGCTCGTCCTCTTCGCCATGGCCACCCTGCTCGCCACCGGCACCCTCGCCGCCACCATCGCCAACATCCAGCTCGGCGACAAGGCGACCTACAAGGCCGTCTTCAACGACGTCACGGGGGTTGCCGCCGGCCAGGAGGTCCGCATCGCCGGCGTCCGCGTCGGCGAGATCGACAAGGTGTCGGTGCACCACGACCGCACTCACGCCGTCGTCGAGTTCACCGTCGCCAAGTCGAGCATCCTCACCCACGGCACCCGGGCGACCATCAAGTACCGCAACCTCGTCGGCGAGCGGTACCTCGCGCTGACCCAGGGCGTCGGAGACTCCTCGGCGCTCAAGGACGGCGCCACCATCGGGCTCGACCACACCCAGTCGGCGCTCGACCTCACCGTGCTGTTCAACGGGTTCAAGCCCCTGTTCGCCGCGCTGTCGCCCAAGGACGTCAACGAGCTGTCCGGGCAGATCATCTCGGTGCTCCAGGGCGAGGGCGGCAACATCAACTCACTGCTGGCCAAGACCGCGTCGCTGACCTCCACCCTGGCCGACCGCGACGCCGTGATCGGCCGGACCATCGACAACCTCAACGCCGTGCTCAGCACCGTCGACGAGCACGACGCGGCACTGAAGCAGCTCATCGACCAGCTGCAGCGGTTCGTCTCCGGACTCGCGGAGGACCGCAAGACCATCGGGGCGTCGCTCGACAACATCAACTCCCTGACGGCCGAGACCGCCGACCTCCTGAAGGTCACCCGCCCGGGGATCAAGGACGACATCGCCAACCTGCGCCGGCTCTCGACCACCCTCAACAAGCCGAAGAACACCGCGACCTTCGAGAAGTTCATGTCCACGTCGCCGGGCAAGATCAGCCAGATCACCCGCACGGCGACCTACGGCTCGTGGTTCAACTTCTACCTCTGCCGCTTCGACGGCACCGTGCAGCTCCCCACCGGCCCGGTGACCCCGTCGTATGCCGTGACCGCAGCGAGGTGCTCGTGAGCATCCCCTTCCGTGAGCGCAACCCCGTCCCCATCGGGGCGGCCGGCCTGCTCGTCATCGCCGTGCTGCTGGCACTGGCGTTCAACGTGCAGAGCCTGCCCCTCGTCGGTGGCGGCGACCACTACAAGGCGGCCTTCAGCGAGGCCGGCGGCCTCCGCGACGGCGACGACGTCCGGATCGCCGGGGTGAAGGTCGGCAAGGTCACCGGGATCGACCTCGCCGGTGACCACGTCCTGGTCGACTTCCGCATCACCGAGGACGTCGCCTTCGGAGCGCAGACGGGTGCTTCCGTGCGCATGAAGACCCTGCTCGGGCAGAAGTACCTCGCCCTCGAGCCGGCCGGCTCGGGCCAGCTCAAGCAGGGCAGCGAGATCCCGCTCGACCGCACGGTCTCCTCCTACGACGTCGTCAACGCGTTCACCGACCTGGCGCAGACCGCCGAGCGGATCGACACCGACCAGCTCGCGAAGTCGCTCGACGTCATGGCGACCGAGTTCAAGGACAGCCCGCCGCACGTGCGGGCGGCCCTGAACGGCCTGACCCGGCTCTCCCGCACGATTGCCTCGCGCGACGCCGAGCTGAAGCGGCTGCTCGCCTCGGCCCACGCGGTCACGGGCACGGTGGCCGAGCGGAACAAGGCCCTCGAGACCCTCATCAAGGACGCAGACCTGCTGATGGAAGAGCTCAACGCCCGCCGCGACGCCATCCACACCCTGTTCACCAACACCTCGGCCATGGCCCAGCAGGTGACCGCCCTGGTGCGGGAGAACCGCGCCGAGCTCAAGCCGGCCCTCGACCAGCTGACCAAGGTGCTGGCGGTGCTGCAGAAGCACGAGAAGGACCTGAACGACACGATCGCCGCGATGGCGCCGTTCACCCGCATGTTCTCCAACGTGCTGGGCACCGGGCGCTGGTTCGACACCTACATCGCCAACCTCACCGTGCCGGTCGGCGCGCCGGGGGTGAAGACCAAGTGACGCGCGCCGGGCTGATCCCCAAGATCGTCACCGCCCTCGTCGTGGTGGCCGTCGTCGCCGGCGCCTACGCGTTCTGGCCGCGCACCGACCACGTGCGGGTCACCGGTGAGTTCACCCGCGCGGTCGGGCTCTTCCCCGGCTCCGACGTCAGGGTCCTCGGCGTGCGGGTCGGCGAGGTCACCGACGTCGTCCCGAAGGGCGACAAGGTCGTGGTCACCTTCGAGTACGACAAGAAGTACTCCGTCCCCGCGGACGCGAAGGCGGCCGTGGTGGCTCCCTCGCTGGTGAGCGACCGCTACGTCCAGCTCTTCCCGGCATACAAGGGGGGCCCGAAGCTCGCGAACGGGGCGCACCTCGGCACCGACCGGACCGCCGTCCCGGTCGAGCTCGACCGCATCTCGCAGAGCCTCGACGACCTGCTCGTCGCCCTCGGTCCGCAGGGCGCCAACAAGGACGGCGCCCTCTCGCGGCTGCTCGACACGGGCGCCAAGAACCTCGACGGCCAGGGCCAGAACATCCACGACACCAACCGCGACCTGTCGAGGGCGCTGCAGACGCTCAGCGGCGGCCGCAACGACCTCTTCGGCACGGTGGAGAACCTCCAGACCCTCACGACCATGCTGGCCACCAACGACACGCAGGTCCGGCGGCTCAACAAGGACCTCGCCAACGTGTCGGTGCAGCTCGACGGCGAGCGCGACGACCTCTCCGCGGCGCTGAAGAACCTCGCGATCGCGCTGGGCGAGGTCTCGACGTTCGTCAAGGACAACCGCACCGGGATCAAGCAGAACGTCGACCAGCTCGCATCCGTCACCGGCACCGTGGCCAAGCAGCGCGACGCGCTCGCCGAGACGCTGACCAACGCGCCGGTGGCCATCAGCAACCTGCAGAACGCCTACAACCCCAAGACCGGCACCCTCGACACCCGCTCCAACAACGAGCAGCTCGACGACCCGGGGCTGCTGCTCTGCTCGCTGGTCACCGGGCCGACGGGCACCGGCAACACCGACCTGTGCAAGCAGCTCCACACCACCCTCGCGCCGGTCACCGACGCGCTGCAGATGCGCGGGGCCGACCCGACCCTCGGGGGACTGCTGGGAGGCACGCGATGAGCGCACGCCCGACGAACCAGGCCCGTATGCCGCAGGGGCACCTCCCGCTCGCCCGCGTGCCGTGGGCCCGCGTGCGCCGCGCCGCGGCCGCGCTCGCGGCCTCCGCCACGGTGGTCGCCGTGGCCGGGTGCCAGGGCGCCTACGACCTGCCGCTGCCGGGTGGCGCCGCGGCCAGCGGCGACGTCTACCGGGTGACCGCCGAGTTCGCCGACGTGCTCGACCTGGTGCCGCAGTCGTCGGTGAAGGTCGACCAGGTCACCGTCGGCGCGGTCGAGAAGATCGAGCTCAACGGATGGACCGCCCGGGTCACCCTGCGCCTGCCCAAGAGCGTGAAGCTGCCCGACAACGCGACCGCGGAGATCAAGCAGACCTCCCTGCTCGGCGAGAAGTACGTCGAGCTGGCCCCGCCGACCTCCACCAAGCCGGTCGGCCGGCTCGGCGACGGCGACAACATCGCCCTCGACCGCACCAGCCGCAACCCGGAGGTCGAGGAGGTCCTCAGCGCCATGTCGCTGCTGCTCAACGGCGGCGGCGTCGCCCAGCTGAAGGTCATCGAGACCGAGCTCAACAACGCGATGCGCGGCAACGACAAGCAGATCAAGGACCTCATCAGCCAGCTCGACACCTTCGTCGGCGGCCTCGAGGCGCAGAAGAGCGAGATCGTGCGCGCCATCGACGGCATCGACAAGCTCTCGGCCCGGCTCGCCGCCCAGAAGGAGGACATCGCCCAGGCGGTCGAGGCCATGCCGGGCGGCCTGAAGGTGCTCGCCGACCAGCGCAAGCAGCTCGTCGAGATGCTGACCGCCCTCAAGAGGCTCGGGGTCGTGGGCACCGACGTCATCGAGCAGTCCAAGGACGACACACGGGCCAACCTCGAGGCGCTCGCCCCCATCCTCGCCCAGCTCAACAAGGCGGGCGACGACCTGCCCGCCTCGCTGCAGCTGCTGCTGACCTACCCGTTCTCGGACGGCACGGTGGCCGCGATGAAGGGCGACTACACCAACCTGCACATCTCCGCCGACCTGGACCTGCGCAACCTCGCCGGCAACCTCGGTGTGCCGACGGCCCCACCGACGAAGGGTGGTCCCGGCCTGCCGAACCTCCCAACGGTGCCGAACCTGCCGCTGCCGAGCGTGACCGTGCCCGACCTGCCGCTGCCCGAACAGAGCCCGAGCAGCACCACCTCCGGCGGTGGGGGGAAGCTGTGCGTCCCCGGTGTCACCTGTGTCGGGTCGGCCGAGCCCGGCAGCTCCTCCGACGGCTCCGCGTCCGATGGTTCGTGGCGCTCGCTCTACGGCGGGGGTGCGGCATGATCCGCCGCTCGGTCAAGGTGCAGCTCGCGGCGTTCGCGCTCATCACCCTGTTCACGGTCTCCCTGCTGTCCGCGCGCTACGTCGGTCTCTGGGACCGGGTGCTCGGCGGGCAGTACACCGTGTCGGCGGACTTCGCCGAGTCGGGCGGCATCTTCGTCGGCTCCGAGGTGTCCTACCGCGGGGTGCAGGTGGGCCGGGTCGAGAAGCTGCGGCTGAGCAAGGACGGCGTGATCGTCGACGCCCGGATCCGTCGCGGCGTGCAGATCCCCAAGGACACCGTCGCGGTGGTCGAGAACCGGTCGGCCGTGGGGGAGCAGTACCTCGACTTCCAGCCCCGCACCGAGGGCGGCAGGTACCTCGCCGACGGCGACACCATCGCCCGCAAGGACACCCGGACCCCGATCCGCGTCGACAACCTCCTGCTCCACCTCGACGGCACCGTGTCGTCGGTCGACCGCAAGGACCTCAAGACCGTGGTGGACGAGCTGGGGACGGCGTTCGCCGACGGTGGCACCGACCTGCAGCGGCTGCTCGACAACGGCGACGCCCTGACCCGTGCAGCGACCGAGGCGCTGCCGCAGACGGTCAAGCTCATCGAGGACGGCCGGATCGTGCTCGACACCCAGCGCGACACCTCCGGCCAGATCAAGACCTTCGCCACCAACTTCGCGAACCTCTCCGAGACCCTCAAGGGCTCCGACAGCGACCTGCGCCTCGTGCTCGACCGGGGCGCGGTGGCCTCCGGGGAGCTCGACGGGCTCATCCGCGACAACCAGTCCAGCCTGGCCGCGCTGCTGGCGAACCTCATCACCGTCGGCCAGGTCACCACCGCCCGCACCGCCGGGATCGAGCAGCTCCTGGTGACCTACCCCGACGTCATCGCCGGCGGCTACACGGTGGTGCCGGGCGACGGGACCGCCCACTTCGGGCTCGTGCTGTCCCAGGACCCAGCCGTCTGCAAGCGCGGCTACGAGGGCACCAAGCGCACCGACCCCAACCAGACGACCAAGCTCCCCCCGGTCAACACGGGTGCACGGTGCGCCCTCCCGCGCGGCTCCTCGAGCACCGTGCGCGGCGCCCAGAACGCCCCCGGGCCGTCAGGTTCACAGTCCTCGCGGTCGGCCGTCCCGCTGGCAATCGCCGGCCAGCCCGTATCCCCGGGCACCGCTGCCTCGTTGGGCACGGCAGCACCCGACGTCTCGGTGCCCCTCCCACCGACGGGAGGTGGGCAGGACGAGCCGTCGTGGCTGTGGATGATGAAGGAGGCTGCTCGATGAGCACGATCACCACCCAGGCCGGGAGGGCGGTGAGGGCCACGGTGCCCGGACGGTTCCGCAGGAGCGGGGCACGACCGCAGGCCACCGGACCCGACACGACGGACACCCGCTCGACGGACACCACCTCGACAGACCCCAACTCTGCGGACACCAGCTCGACGCGCACGGCGCGGATCACCCCGAGGGGCCTGTGGGCCCTGGCCGCGCTGGTCCTCGTGGCTGCGGTGGCCGTGGGCGCGACCCTCGGCCGGCAGGCCTGGGCGGCACACCAGGACCAGCAGGCGAGGGCCGAGGCCGTGGCCGCGGCCAAGCAGCTCGCCGTCAACTTCGTGACGGTGGACTACCAGCACGTCGACGACGACATCGCCCGGGTCCGGGGCGGGGCCACCGGCACCTTCCTCCAGAGCTACTCGAGCTCGGTGGCGGAGCTGAAGAAGGTCCTCGTGCAGAACAAGACGGTCTCGAGGGCCGAACGTACCGAGGCCGCCCTTGTCTCGGGCGACCGCGACTCCGCCGTGGTGCTGGTGGGCGTCGTGGCGCCCACCCAGAACACCTCCGTCCCCGACGGGGAGAAGAAGACCTACCGCATGCGACTGGAGCTGCGGAAGGCGAGCGACGCGTGGAAGGTGGAGAACCTTGAGTTCGTCGGCTGAGCGAGTCACGAAGGGCCGTCCCCGCGTGGCCGGGCAGCGCTCGCGGAACCGCGCCCCGGGAGGCCCGGGCCGCGGCATACCCCCGCTTCCCCGCCCCCAGACCTCCCCGGCGTCACCCGGCGCCGCGGCTTCACCCGACAAAGAGGCACTTGCCTCCACGTGCCACGACGGGGGAAGCGCACCTTTGTCGGGTGACCCGATAAAGGTGCAGCCGGTGGCGACGTCCACCCAGCAGGAGGCCGGAGGCACCGGGGGAGGGCGACGGCGGCTGCTGGCGCCCGCCATCGGGCTCGGCGCGGCCGTGCTCCTGCTGGCGGGCGCGACCGGGGTGGCGCTGACCGACCCGTCGGGCCAGGAGGCCCAGACCCGGGCCGCCACCAGCACCGCCCGCGCCTCCATCGAGCAGATGCTCAGCTACAACTACAAGACCATCGACGCGCAGGCCGCGCGGATCGAGGGCCTGCTGACCGGGCCGTTCAAGGGTGAGTTCAGCCAGGCGATGGACAAGGACATCAAGCCGCTGGCGGTCAAGAACAAGACCGTGGTGCAGGCCCGGGTGTCCGACGTCGGCGTCATGGAGCAGTCCGACGGCAAGGTGAAGGTCCTCGCCTTCGTCAACCAGGCCACCGTCGGGGCCGACGCCACCAAGCCCGCCATCGACCAGAACCGCGTGATCGCGACCATGACCAGGGTCGGTGACCGCTGGCTGGTCTCGCAGGTGCAGGCCTTCTAGGCCCTCGCCGACAGCAGCCACAGCCCCGCTGACCTGCACAGACGCGGCCGTCGCGCCCGCCCCGGACCCCGGCGCGGCGCGCCGGTCGGGGCGGGAGCCTTGACGGACGGCGCGGCTGCCGCCATCCTCGTCTGCGTCGCGAGGACCCCGCGCCCGACGTACCCGTCGGCCGGCTGGTCCGGACTCCCGTCGACGGGGAGCCTGTGCAGATCGACGGGCCCACTGGACACGGTTGGACTATCGTGCCCTGATGCGGGTATGCTGTCGCTTTGCGCTGCCCTGTCCTCGTTCCCCCGCTGAGCCCGCCAGCTCCGGTCGTGCCTTCCCGCACGTTCTCTTTGGCGGCCTTCGCGAGGGGCCGAGAGCCGGCGCCAGTGCAGACCTCAGTTTCAAAGGCCCGTGGAAGGACCATCCTTGGCTGCCTCGCGCAACGCGACTCAGACTGTGTCCACTGCACGGACGGCTTCCGGCCGTCTGTCCTTCGCGAAGATTCGCGAACCGCTCGAGGTCCCCGACCTCCTGGCGCTCCAAACGGAGAGCTTCGACTGGCTGCTCGGCAACGAGCGCTGGCAGGCTCGCGTTGCTGCCGCCAAGGCCGAGGGCCGCACCGACGTCCCCGACCGTTCCGGCCTCGAGGAGATCTTCGAGGAGATCTCGCCGATCGAGGACTTCAGCGGCTCCATGTCGCTGTCGTTCCGCGACCACCGCTTCGAGGACGTGAAGTACTCCATCGAGGAGTGCAAGGAGCGTGACCAGACCTACTCCGCCCCGCTGTTCGTCACCGCGGAGTTCATGAACACCACCACCGGCGAGATCAAGAGCCAGACGGTGTTCATGGGCGACTTCCCGCTCATGACCGAGCGCGGCACCTTCGTCATCAACGGCACCGAGCGCGTCGTCGTCTCCCAGCTGGTCCGCAGCCCGGGCGTCTACTTCGAGCGCACGCCGGACAAGACCTCCGACAAGGACGTCTACACCGCCAAGGTCATCCCGAGCCGTGGCGCCTGGCTGGAGTTCGAGATCGACAAGCGCGACATGGTGGGCGTGCGCGTCGACCGCAAGCGCAAGCAGTCGGTCACCGTCCTCCTCAAGGCGCTCGGCATGACCGACGCGCAGATCCTCGAGGAGTTCGGCGACTACGAGTCCATGCGCCTCACCCTGGAGAAGGACCACACGGCCGGCCAGGACGACGCGCTGCTCGACATCTACCGCAAGCTGCGCCCGGGTGAGCCGCCGACCAAGGAGGCCGCCCAGACCCTGCTGGACAACCTCTACTTCAACGAGAAGCGCTACGACCTGGCCAAGGTCGGCCGGTACAAGATCAACCGCAAGCTCGGCCTGCAGGACGAGCTCGGTCACTCCACCCTGTCCCTCGAGGACATCGTGGCCACGATCAAGTACATCGTCTCCCTGCACAACGGCGAGACCACCCTCCAGGCCGCCAACGGCGAGGTGCCCGTCGAGGTCGACGACATCGACCACTTCGGCAACCGCCGCCTGCGCAACGTCGGTGAGCTCATCCAGAACCAGGTCCGCACCGGCCTGTCCCGCATGGAGCGCGTCGTCCGCGAGCGCATGACCACGCAGGACGTCGAGGCGATCACCCCGCAGACCCTGATCAACATCCGCCCCGTGGTGGCGTCGATCAAGGAGTTCTTCGGCACCTCGCAGCTCTCGCAGTTCATGGACCAGAACAACCCGCTCGCGGGCCTGACGCACAAGCGGCGTCTGTCGGCCCTCGGCCCGGGTGGTCTCTCCCGTGACCGCGCCGGCATGGAGGTCCGTGACGTCCACCCGTCGCACTACGGCCGCATGTGCCCGATCGAGACCCCTGAGGGCCCGAACATCGGCCTCATCGGCTCGCTGGCCTCCTACGGGCGGATCAACGCGTTCGGCTTCATCGAGACCCCGTACCGCAAGGTCGAGTTCGGCAAGGTCACCGACGAGGTGCACTACCTGTCCGCCGACGAGGAGGACCGTCACGTCATCGCGCAGGCCAACGCGGCCCTGAGCCCTGACGGCACCTTCGCCGAGGAGCGCGTCCTGGTCCGCACCAAGGGCGGCGAGGTCGACTACATCCCCGGTGTCGACGTCGACTACATGGACGTCTCCCCGCGCCAGATGGTGTCGGCGGCCACCGCCCTGATCCCGTTCCTCGAGCACGACGACGCCAACCGTGCGCTCATGGGCTCGAACATGCAGCGCCAGGCCGTGCCGCTGGTCAAGTCCGAGGCCCCGCTCGTGGGCACCGGCATGGAGTATCGCGCGGCGCTGGACTCCGGCGACGTCGTCCGTGCCGAGCAGGCCGGCGTCGTCACCGAGGTCTCCGCCGACCTGGTGACCGTGGCCAACGACGAGGGTGGCACCCGCACCTACCGGATCGCCAAGTTCGCCCGCTCGAACCAGGGCACCTCCTACAACCAGCGCGTGCTGGTGTCCGAGGGTGACCGCCTCGAGGCCGGCTCGGTCATCGCCGACGGTCCCGCGACCGACGGTGGCGAGATGGCCCTGGGCCGCAACCTGCTCGTGGCGTTCATGCCGTGGGAGGGCCACAACTACGAGGACGCGATCATCCTCAGCCAGCGCCTGGTGCAGGACGACGTCCTCTCCTCGATCCACATCGAGGAGCACGAGGTCGACGCCCGCGACACCAAGCTGGGTCCGGAGGAGATCACCCGGGACATCCCGAACGTCTCCGAGGACGTGCTGGCCGACCTCGACGAGCGCGGCATCATCCGCATCGGCGCCGAGGTCCGCGACGGCGACCTCCTGGTCGGCAAGGTCACCCCGAAGGGTGAGACCGAGCTGACCCCGGAGGAGCGCCTGCTGCGCGCCATCTTCGGCGAGAAGGCCCGCGAGGTCCGCGACACCTCCCTGAAGGTGCCGCACGGCGAGACCGGCACCGTCATCGGTGTCAAGGTCTTCGACAAGGACGAGGGCGACGACCTGCCCCCGGGCGTGAACCAGCTGGTCCGCGTCTACGTGGCCAACAAGCGCAAGATCACTGACGGTGACAAGCTCGCGGGCCGCCACGGCAACAAGGGCGTCATCTCCAAGATCCTGCCGATCGAGGACATGCCGTTCCTGGAGGACGGCACCCCGGTCGACGTGGTCCTGAACCCGCTCGGTGTGCCCGGTCGCATGAACGTCGGCCAGATCCTCGAGCTCCACCTCGGCTGGGCCGCCTCCCGCGGTTGGGAGATCGCGGGCAACCCGGACTGGGCCAAGCTCATCCCCGAGGACGCCCGCTCGGCCCCGGCCGGCACGCGGGTCGCCTCGCCGGTGTTCGACGGTGTGCGCGAGGACGAGATCGTGGGTCTGCTCGACTCCACGACCAAGACCCGCGACGACGTCCGGCTGATCGACGGCTCCGGCAAGTCCCGGCTCTTCGACGGTCGCTCCGGCGAGCCGTTCCCGGAGCCCGTCTCGGTCGGCTACATGTACATCCTGAAGCTGCACCACCTCGTGGACGACAAGATCCACGCCCGCAGCACCGGCCCGTACTCGATGATCACCCAGCAGCCGCTCGGTGGTAAGGCGCAGTTCGGTGGCCAGCGCTTCGGTGAGATGGAGGTCTGGGCGCTCGAGGCCTACGGCGCGGCCTACGCGCTGCAGGAGCTGCTGACGATCAAGTCCGACGACGTCACCGGCCGCGTGAAGGTTTACGAGGCCATCGTCAAGGGCGACAACATCCCCGAGCCGGGCATCCCGGAGTCGTTCAAGGTGCTCATCAAGGAGATGCAGTCGCTCTGCCTGAACGTCGAGGTCCTGTCCTCCGACGGCAGCCAGATCGAGCTCCGTGACTCCGACGACGACGTCTTCCGCGCAGCGGAGGAGCTCGGCATTGACCTGTCCCGGCGGGAGCCGAGCAGCGTCGAAGAGGTCTGACAGGAGGCCGGTATGCCGCGCACGGCACCTTCCCCGCGAAGGCGAGCCCCGCGGCATACCGGCCACCGACGGACAACCATGACCGATCAGACCACCTGATTTTCCCAGAGACACGAGAGAAGGAACCACGTGCTCGACGTCAACTTCTTCGACGAGCTGCGCATCGGCCTGGCCACGGCGGAGGACATCCGCCAGTGGAGCCACGGCGAGGTCAAGAAGCCGGAGACGATCAACTACCGTACCCTGAAGCCGGAGAAGGAGGGCCTCTTCTGCGAGCGCATCTTCGGCCCCACCCGGGACTGGGAGTGCAACTGCGGCAAGTACAAGCGAGTCCGCTTCAAGGGCATCATCTGTGAGCGCTGCGGCGTCGAGGTCACTCGCGCCAAGGTGCGCCGTGAGCGGATGGGCCACATCGAGCTCGCCGCCCCCGTCACCCACATCTGGTACTTCAAGGGCGTCCCGTCGCGCCTCGGGTACCTGCTCGACCTCGCCCCGAAGGACCTCGAGAAGGTCATCTACTTCGCGGCCTACATGATCACCTCGGTCGACGAGGAGCAGCGCCACAAGGACCTGCCCTCGCTCGAGGCCCAGATCGAGGTCGAGAAGAAGGAGTTCGAGAACCGCCGCGACGCCGACGTCGAGGCCCGCGCCAAGAAGCTCGAGTCCGACATCGCCGAGCTCGAGGCCGAGGGTGCCAAGGCCGACGCGCGCCGCAAGGTCCGCGAGTCCGCCGAGCGCGAGATGAACCAGATCCGCAAGCGCGCCGACCAGCAGATCGAGCGCCTCGAGCAGGTCTGGGACCGCTTCAAGAACCTCAAGGTCCAGGACCTCGAGGGCGACGAGATCCTCTATCGCGAGATGCGCGACCGGTTCGGTCTCTACTTCGAGGGCGGCATGGGCGCGGCGGCGATCCAGAAGCGCCTCGAGACCTTCGACCTCGACGCCGAGGCGGAGCTGCTGCGCGAGATCATCGCGACCGGCAAGGGCCAGAAGAAGACCCGCGCCCTGAAGCGGCTCAAGGTCGTCACCGCCTTCCAGGCGACGACGAACAAGCCGACCGGCATGGTCCTCGACGCGGTCCCGGTCATCCCGCCGGACCTGCGCCCCATGGTGCAGCTCGACGGTGGCCGCTTCGCCACCTCGGACCTGAACGACCTGTACCGCCGGGTCATCAACCGCAACAACCGCCTCAAGCGACTGCTCGACCTCGGTGCTCCCGAGATCATCGTCAACAACGAGAAGCGGATGCTGCAGGAGGCCGTCGACAGCCTCTTCGACAACGGTCGTCGCGGCCGCCCGGTGACGGGCCCCGGCAACCGCCCGCTGAAGTCGCTGTCCGACATGCTCAAGGGCAAGCAGGGCCGGTTCCGCCAGAACCTGCTCGGCAAGCGCGTCGACTACTCGGGCCGTTCGGTCATCGTGGTCGGCCCGCAGCTGAAGCTGCACCAGTGCGGCCTGCCCAAGCAGATGGCGCTCGAGCTGTTCAAGCCGTTCGTGATGAAGCGCCTGGTCGACCTCGACCACGCGCAGAACATCAAGTCGGCCAAGCGCATGGTCGAGCGGGCCCGCCCGGTCGTGTGGGACGTGCTCGAGGAGGTCATCACCGAGCACCCCGTCCTGCTGAACCGTGCACCCACCCTGCACCGCCTCGGCATCCAGGCCTTCGAGCCGCAGCTGGTCGAGGGCAAGGCCATCCAGATCCACCCGCTCGTCTGCACCGCCTTCAACGCGGACTTCGACGGTGACCAGATGGCCGTGCACGTGCCGCTGTCGGCGGAGGCGCAGGCCGAGGCCCGCATCCTCATGCTGTCGAGCAACAACATCCTGAAGCCGGCGGACGGCCGCCCGGTGACCATGCCCACCCAGGACATGATCATCGGCCTGTTCCACCTCACCTCCGAGGTCGAGGACGGCAGGGGCACCGGCCGGGCGTTCTCGTCCGTGGCCGAGGCCCGGATGGCGTTCGACGCCGGTGACCTCGAGCTGGGCAGCAAGGTCAAGCTCCGCCTGACCGACGTCGTCCCGGCTCCGGGCACGGAGCTGCCCGAGGGCACCGAGGTCGACGACCAGGGCCGAGTGGCGTCGCTGACCGTGGAGACCACCCTGGGCCGGGCGCTGTTCAACCAGACCCTGCCGGTGGACTACCCGTTCGTCGACGCGGTGGTCGACAAGAAGCGGCTGTCCGCGATCGTCAACGACCTCGCCGAGCGCTACAGCAAGGTGCAGGTTGCGGCGAGCCTCGACGCGCTCAAGGAGTACGGCTTCCACTGGGCGACCCGCTCGGGCACCACGGTGGCCATCTCCGACGTCGTCACCCCGCCGCGCAAGCTCGAGATCCTCGAGGGCTACGAGGCCAAGGCCATCAAGGTCCAGGTCCAGTACGAGCGCGGTCTGATCACCGACGACGAGCGCCGTCAGGAGCTCATCGAGATCTGGACCCAGGCCACCAACGAGGTCGCCAAGGAGATGGAGGCCAACCTCCCGAAGACCAACACCATCTACAAGATGGTGTCGTCGGGTGCGCGTGGTAACTGGATGCAGCTGCGGCAGATCGCCGGTATGCGTGGTCTGGTGTCGAACCCGAAGGGTGACATCATCCCGCGCCCGATCCGCGCGAACTTCCGCGAGGGCCTGTCGGTGCTCGAGTTCTTCATCTCGACGCACGGTTCCCGTAAGGGTCTGGCCGACACCGCTCTCCGTACCGCGGACTCGGGTTACCTGACCCGTCGTCTGGTCGACGTCTCGCAGGACGTCATCATCCGCGAGGACGACTGCGGCACCGACCGTGGCCTGAAGATGCCGATCGCGCAGCCCACCGGTGACGGCGCGCTCGTCGAGCACGACGACGTGGAGACCTCGGTCTACGCGAGGACGCTCGCCGAGGACGTCGTCGACGCCGACGGCACCGTGCTGGCCGAGGCCGGCATGGACCTCGGTGACGTGGTCATCGACGCCCTGGTCGCCGCCGGCGTGGAGGAGGTCAAGGTCCGCTCGGTCCTGACCTGCGACAGCCGCGTGGGCACCTGTGCCAAGTGCTACGGCCGCTCGCTGGCCACCGGCAAGCTGGTCGACATCGGTGAGGCCGTCGGCATCATCGCGGCCCAGTCCATCGGTGAGCCCGGCACCCAGCTGACGATGCGCACCTTCCACACCGGTGGTGTGGCCGGTGACGACATCACGCAGGGTCTGCCGCGTGTCGTCGAGCTGTTCGAGGCGCGCACCCCCAAGGGTGTCGCCCCGATCGCCGAGGCGACCGGCCGGGTCTCCATCGAGGACACCGACAAGACCCGCAAGATCATGCTGACCCCGGACGACGGCTCGGAGGAGCACGCCTACCCGGTCAGCAAGCGGGCCCGTCTCCTGGTGGGCGACGGCGACCACGTCCAGGTCGGCACCCAGCTGACGGTCGGTTCGATCGACCCGAAGCAGGTGCTGCGCATCCTCGGCCCCCGCGCCGTGCAGATGCACCTGGTCGACGAGGTCCAGAACGTCTACCGCCAGCAGGGTGTGTCGATCCACGACAAGCACATCGAGGTCATCGTGCGGCAGATGCTCCGCCGCATCACGATCATCGAGTCGGGCAACGCCGACCTGCTCCCGGGCGAGCTCGCCGAGCGCGGCCGCTTCGAGGAGGAGAACCGCCGCGTGGTGGCCGAGGGCGGCAAGCCGGCCTCGGGTCGTCCGGAGCTGATGGGCATCACCAAGGCGTCCCTGGCGACGGAGTCGTGGCTGTCGGCCGCCTCCTTCCAGGAGACGACCCGCGTGCTGACCGAGGCCGCGATGAACGCCAAGTCGGACCCGCTGCTGGGTCTGAAGGAGAACGTCATCCTCGGTAAGCTCATCCCGGCGGGCACGGGTCTCCCGCGCTACCGGAACGTCAAGGTGGAGCCGACGGAGGAGGCCAAGGCCGCCGTCTACTCGATGCCCAGCTACGAGTACGACTACCCGGTCTTCGGCCCCGGCAGCGGCGAGGCGATCCGTCTCGACGACGCCGAGCTCGGGCTCGACTGAGCCTCGACTGAGGGCTGAACGCCCACCAGGGGCGGGTATGCCGTGTGGTCACCACACGGCATACCCGCCCCTTGGCGTTGGTCGAGGGCGTTGGTCGGGTGGGGACGACTGGGGGAGGGGCCTGGTGGAGAGTGCGGTGACGGTCGCGCGGGAGGACACCCCGCACGGCGAGGTCGCCCTGCGGCGCCGGGGTGAGGTGCTCGAGCTGGTGGTCGACGGCGCGTTCGCCATGGACACCGTGGACACCAGCACCGAGCGGCTGCTGGCCGAGGTGGCGCTGGCGGAGGTGCCCGGTCCGCGCCGGGTGCTCGACGGTGGGCTGGGACTGGGCTTCACCGCCCGGGCCGTGCTCGCCGACTCCCGCGTGGAGCACCTCGACGTGGTCGAGCTGGCCGAGCCGCTGGTGCGCTGGGCGCGCGAGTCGCTCGTGCCCGAGCTGGCCGGCCTGGAGGGGCCCCGCTGCTCGCTGCACGTCGCCGACGTGGTCGACGTGCTGCTCGGCCGGGACGGCCCCCGGGGGCCGTGGGACCTCGTGCTGCTCGACGTCGACAACGGGCCCGACTTCCTGGTGCACGCGCACAACGCCGCCCTCTACGACGGCCCGGCCCTGGCGGCGGCCCGGGCTGCGGTGCGGCCCGGGGGAGCGCTGGTGGTCTGGTCGTCGCACCGGGCCCCGGCCCTGCTCGGTGGGCTCGAGGCCGTCGCCGGCGAGGGTGACGAGGTCGCCGAGCTCGTCGTGGTGGTCGAGCGGGAGGGCCGGAGCCTCGACTACGCGCTCTACCGGCTGCGTCGTCCGGGGCGACCGGCTGCGTCGTCCGGGGCGACCGGACGGCGTCGTCCCGCAGGTCGAACGGCGTGGCGGGGTTGACGGACGAGCCGTCACCGATTTGGAGGGCCACCGGGCAGGCGGTATCTTTGAACACTGTGTCTGAGGTGCGCCTCGGGCACGACAGGCTGCAGACCGGGGCAGGCCCTCAGCGGGTCCCCAGGTCGAGCGGCCGGAACCTCTCGCCGGGCACCCCACAACCGAAGCAGGAATGGTCGTGCGTGGGGAGTGCAGGGGAGAGCGCCGTCGAAGACACACCCGAGTTCGGGGGTCGGAGACGGTCAGACCAAGGAGTGCCGGAGGGCAGGTCCCGCCGGCATCGACAGAACATCGACGTACGGAGAACAGGTTGCCTACGATCAACCAGCTGGTGCGCAAGGGGCGCCAGGACAAGGTCGACAAGACCAAGACGCCGGCCCTGAAGGGCTCGCCCCAGCGTCGTGGTGTGTGCACCCGCGTGTACACCACCACCCCCAAGAAGCCGAACTCTGCCCTGCGCAAGGTCGCCCGTGTGCGCCTCACCAGCGGCATCGAGGTCACGGCGTACATCCCGGGTGTCGGCCACAACCTGCAGGAGCACTCGATCGTGCTCGTGCGTGGTGGCCGTGTGAAGGACCTCCCCGGCGTCCGCTACAAGATCGTGCGCGGTTCGCTCGACACCCAGGGTGTGAAGAACCGCAAGCAGGCCCGCTCCCGTTACGGCGCGAAGATGGAGAAGAAGTAATGCCTCGCAAGGGACCCGCGCCGAAGCGCCCCCTCGTCGTCGACCCGGTCTTCCAGTCCCCGCTGGTGACCCAGCTGGTCAACAAGATCCTCCTCGACGGCAAGAAGTCGATCGCCGAGCACATCGTCTACGGCGCCCTCGAGGGCTGCCGCGACAAGACCGGCACCGACCCCGTCGTGACCCTCAAGCGCGCGCTCGACAACATCAAGCCGACCCTGGAGGTCAAGTCCCGCCGCGTCGGTGGTGCGACCTACCAGGTGCCGATCGAGGTCAAGCCCGGCCGCGCCACCACCCTGGCGCTGCGCTGGATGGTGGGCTACTCGCGCCAGCGTCGTGAGAAGACCATGACCGAGCGCCTCATGAACGAGATCCTCGACGCCTCCAACGGCCTCGGCGCTTCCGTGAAGCGTCGCGAGGACACCCACAAGATGGCCGAGTCCAACAAGGCCTTCGCGCACTACCGCTGGTGACAGCGAGCGGTATGCCGCGGGCGCCCCTGACGCCCGCGGCATACCGCAGCGGCTGCCCTTGTTCCGTCCTGAGGCACCGCACCACAGCTTTCGCAACGAACGAGATGAGACGATCACATTGGCACTCGACGTCCTGACGGACCTCAAGAAGGTCCGCAACATCGGCATCATGGCGCACATCGACGCCGGCAAGACGACGACGACTGAGCGCATCCTCTTCTACACCGGTGTCAACCGGAAGATGGGCGAGACCCACGACGGCGCCTCGACCACCGACTGGATGGAGCAGGAGAAGGAGCGCGGCATCACGATCACGTCTGCCGCCGTGACCTCCTTCTGGGAGGGCACCCAGATCAACATCATCGACACGCCGGGCCACGTCGACTTCACCGTCGAGGTGGAGCGCTCGCTGCGCGTGCTCGACGGTGCCGTCGCCGTCTTCGACGGCAAGGAGGGCGTCGAGCCCCAGTCCGAGACCGTGTGGCGCCAGGCCGACAAGTACGACGTGCCGCGCATCGCGTTCATCAACAAGATGGACAAGCTCGGTGCCGACTTCTACTTCACCGTGCAGACCATCAAGGACCGCCTCGGTGCGGAGCCGCTCGTGATGCAGCTGCCGATCGGTGCCGAGAACGACTTCATCGGCGTCGTCGACCTGCTCTACATGCGCTCCCTGGTGTGGCCGGGCGACGCCAAGGGTGACGTCACCATGGGCGCCAAGTACGAGATCCAGGAGATCCCGGACGACATGCTCGAGAAGGCCGAGGAGTACCGCACGGCCCTCATCGAGCGCGTCGCCGAGTCCGACGACGCCCTCATGGAGAAGTACCTCGGTGGCGAGGAGCTGTCCGTCGACGAGCTCAAGGCCGGCATCCGCAAGCTGACCGTCACCTCGCAGCTGTACCCCGTGTTCTGTGGCTCCGCCTTCAAGAACCGTGGTGTCCAGCCGATGCTCGACGCGGTCGTCGACTACCTGCCGTCGCCGCTCGACGTGCCCGCCATGAAGGGCCACAAGCCGGGCGACGAGTCGGTCGAGATGACCCGTGAGCCGAGCAAGGACGAGCCGTTCTCCGCGCTGGCCTTCAAGGTTGCCACCCACCCGTTCTTCGGCACCCTCACCTTCATCCGGGTCTACTCCGGCCGCGTCGCCGCGGGCTCGCAGGTGGTCAACTCCACCAAGGGCAAGAAGGAGCGCATCGGCAAGCTCTTCCAGATGCACGCCAACAAGGAGAACCCCGTCGAGGAGGCCCTGGCCGGCCACATCTACGCGGCGATCGGCTTGAAGGACACCACCACCGGTGACACGCTCTGCGACCCGAACCAGCAGATCGTGCTGGAGTCGATGACGTTCCCCGAGCCGGTCATCCAGGTCGCCATCGAGCCCAAGACCAAGGGTGACCAGGAGAAGCTCTCCACCGCGATCCAGAAGCTCTCCGCCGAGGACCCGACCTTCCAGGTCCACCTCGACGAGGAGACCGGCCAGACCATCATCGCCGGCATGGGCGAGCTGCACCTCGACATCCTGGTCGACCGCATGAAGCGGGAGTTCAAGGTCGAGGCGAACGTCGGCAAGCCGCAGGTGGCGTACCGCGAGACCATCCGCCGGTCGGTCGAGAAGTACGACTACACGCACAAGAAGCAGACCGGTGGCTCCGGCCAGTTCGCGAAGGTGCAGATCACCCTCGAGCCCCTGGACACCCAGGAGTCCGGTGAGCTGTACGAGTTCAAGAACGCCGTCACCGGTGGTCGTGTGCCGCGCGAGTACATCCCGTCGGTGGACGCCGGTATCCAGGACGCCATGCAGTACGGCGTGCTGGCCGGCTACCCGATGGTGGGCATCAAGGCCACCTTGGTCGACGGCGCCTACCACGACGTCGACTCCTCGGAGATGGCGTTCAAGATCGCCGGCTCGATGGCGCTGAAGGAGGCCGTCCGCAAGGCGGACCCGGTGCTGCTCGAGCCGATGATGGCCGTCGAGGTGCGCACGCCCGAGGACTACATGGGCGACGTCATCGGCGACATCAACTCCCGTCGTGGCCAGATCCAGGGCATGGAGGACATCTCGGGTGCCAAGGTCGTGCGCGGCCTGGTCCCGCTGTCCGAGATGTTCGGCTACGTCGGCGACCTGCGCTCCAAGACGCAGGGCCGGGCGAGCTTCTCGATGGAGTTCGACTCCTACAACGAGGTCCCCAAGGCCGTCGCCGAGGAGATCATCAAGAAGACCCGGGGTGAGTGACCGGTAGGATGCCGGTCGCACACCGCGATCAGTTACACCCACCCACAAACGGCGCCACGTCCTGCCTGGTCGTACGGCGTAACACAAAACAGTCCTGAGGAGGACCACCAGTGGCGAAGGCAAAGTTCGAGCGGACTAAGCCGCACGTCAACATCGGCACCATCGGTCACATCGACCACGGTAAGACGACGCTGACGGCAGCGATCTCCAAGGTCCTGCACGACAAGTACCCGGACCTGAACCCGCAGTTCGCGTTCGAGGACATCGACAAGGCGCCCGAGGAGAAGCAGCGCGGTATCACCATCTCCATCGCGCACATCGAGTACCAGACGGAGAAGCGTCACTACGCTCACGTCGACTGCCCGGGTCACGCCGACTACGTGAAGAACATGATCACGGGTGCGGCCCAGATGGACGGCGCGATCCTCGTGGTCGCCGCCACCGACGGCCCGATGCCGCAGACGAAGGAGCACGTCCTCCTGGCCCGCCAGGTCGGCGTTCCCTACATCGTCGTGGCCCTCAACAAGGCCGACATGGTCGACGACGAGGAGATCCTCGAGCTCGTCGAGATGGAGGTCCGTGAGCTGCTGTCGTCCTACGAGTTCCCGGGCGACGACCTTCCGGTCGTCAAGGTCTCCGCGCTGAAGGCCCTCGAGGGCGACGCCGAGTGGGGCCAGTCCGTGCTGAACCTCATGGACGCGGTCGACGAGGCCATCCCGGAGCCCGAGCGTGAGGTCGACAAGCCGTTCCTCATGCCCGTCGAGGACGTCTTCACCATCACCGGTCGTGGCACCGTTGTCACCGGCCGTATCGAGCGCGGTGTCCTCAAGGTCAACGAGGAGGTCGAGATCGTCGGCATCCACACCGGCCCGCCGGCCAAGACCACCGTCACCGGCATCGAGATGTTCCGCAAGCTCCTCGACGAGGGTCGTGCGGGCGAGAACGTCGGTCTGCTCCTCCGCGGCACCAAGCGCGAGGACGTCGAGCGCGGCCAGGTCGTCGTGAAGCCGGGCTCGATCACCCCGCACACCGAGTTCGAGGCGAACGTCTACATCCTGTCCAAGGACGAGGGCGGCCGTCACACGCCGTTCTACGACAACTACCGTCCGCAGTTCTACTTCCGTACGACTGACGTGACCGGCGTTGTCCACCTGCCCGAGGGCACCGAGATGGTCATGCCCGGTGACAACACCGAGATGAACGTCGAGCTCATCCAGCCGATCGCCATGGAGGAGGGCCTCAAGTTCGCGATCCGCGAGGGTGGCCGCACCGTGGGCGCCGGCCGCGTCACCAAGATCACCAAGTAACACCTGACGACTCCGTCACAGTGATCTGACGCTCCGAGCAACTGGAGGGCCCCGCAGCTTCTGCTGCGGGGCCCTTCGGCGTTCCCGGCCCACGAGCCGGTATGCCGCGTCCTCGTCTTTGCCTGTTGGTCGTCGCCTGTCGCCGGGGCTCTCGAGGGGCATGACGGCGGCCGCCCTAGACTGGCGGCGCCGGCGCTGGTGCCGGTGGCGGAGGACAGCAGATGAGCACGCGGATCGCCCATGCGGGGCTGCGACGGAAAGTCATGTCGGCCCGGGACGCGGCCGCCCTCATCCGGCCCGGTCAGAACGTCGGCATGAGCGGGTTCACCGGCGCCGGCTACCCCAAGGCGGTGCCCCAGGCGCTGGCCGCGCTCATGGGGGAGCACCGGGCGCGCGGCGAGGACTTCCGCATCGGCGTCTGGACCGGTGCCTCGACCGCTCCCGAGCTCGACGGGGCCCTGGCGGAGGCCGATGGCATCGAGCTCCGCCTGCCCTACCAGTCCGACCCGGTCAGCCGCGCCAAGATCAACGCCGGCACGATGGAGTACATCGACGTGCACCTCTCGCACGTCGCCCAGATGGTGTGGGAGGGCTTCCTCGGCCACCTCGACGTCGCCCTCGTGGAGGTCTCCGGGATCACCGAGGACGGCGACCTCATCCCGTCGAGCTCGGTCGGCAACAACAAGACGTGGATCGACCAGGCCGACGCCGTCATCCTCGAGGTGAACTCGTGGCAGCCGCTGGAGCTCGACGGCATGCACGACATCTACTACGGCACCGCCCTGCCGCCGCACCGCCAGCCGATCATGATCACCGAGCCCGGCGACCGGATCGGGGTGCCGCGGTTCCGGTGCCCGCCCGAGAAGGTCGTGGCCGTCGTCGAGACCCACGCGCCCGACCGGAACTCGGCCTTCAAGGACCCCGACGCCGAGTCGCGGGCGATCGCCGCCCACTTCATCGAGTTCCTCGACCGCGAGGTCGCGTCGGGGCGCATCCCGCCGGGCCTGCTGCCCCTGCAGTCGGGAGTCGGCAACATCGCCAACGCGGTCCTCGCGGGCCTCGCCGACAGCGGGCGCACCGGCCTCACCGCCTACACCGAGGTGCTGCAGGACGGCATGCTCGACCTCCTCGAGTCGGGCACCATCACCCTCGCGTCGGCCACCGCCTTCTCGCTGAGCCCGGCCGGGATCGAGCGCTTCAACGACAACGTGGCCTTCTTCCGTGACCGGATCGTCCTGCGGCCGCAGGAGATCTCCAACCACCCCGAGGTGATCCGCCGGCTCGGCGTCATTGCGAGCAACGGGATGATCGAGGCCGACATCTACGGCAACGTGAACTCCACGCACGTCATGGGCTCACGGATCCAGAACGGCATCGGCGGCTCCGGCGACTTCGCGCGCAACGCCTACATCTCCACGTTCGTGACGCCGTCGACCGCGAAGGGAGGCGCGCTGTCCTGCATCGTGCCGATGGTCTCGCACGTCGACCACACCGAGCACGACGTCGACGT
Source organism: Pedococcus cremeus (assembly GCF_900111375.1). GTDB lineage: Bacteria > Actinomycetota > Actinomycetes > Actinomycetales > Dermatophilaceae > Pedococcus_A > Pedococcus_A cremeus. The sequence continues at coordinate 730,396 of NZ_FOHB01000001.1, read as the reverse complement.
CGTCATCACCGAGCAGGGCCTCGCCGACCTGCGCGGGCTCGCCCCGCGGCGCCGCGCCGCCCGGATCATCGAGCAGTGCGCGCACCCGGCATACCGGCCGATGCTGCACGACTACCTCGAGCGGGCGACGGCCGGTGCGTGGGGGCGGCACACCCCGCACCTGCTCGGAGAGGCCCTCAGCTGGCACCAGCGCTACATCGAGACCGGCACGATGGCGCTCACCCCTGCCGCAGCAGCTCCGCTCCGGCCGACCGCACCGAGCTGACGCCGCTGAGGCCCATGGTGAGCTCGAGCTCGGCCACGAGGTTGGCCAGCACCTCGCGGACGCCCTCACGCCCGGCGACCGCGAGGCCGTAGACCCACGGCCGTCCGACGCCCACGGCGTCGGCGCCCAGCGCCAGGGCCTTGAGGACGTCGGCCCCGGTGCGCACCCCGCTGTCGAGCACGACCACCGTGTCGGGGCCGACCGCCTCCCGGACGTCCGGCAGCGCGTCGAGCGAGGCGATGGCGCCGTCGACCTGGCGACCGCCGTGGTTCGAGACCACCACGCCGCTCGCCCCGGCCTCCACGGCGAGCCGGGCGTCGTCGGGGTGGAGGATTCCTTTGACCAGCACGGGCAGCCGGGTGCGCCGCCGCAGCGTGGCCAGGTCGTCCCAGCCGAGGCCGGGGTTGGAGTAGATGTCCAGGAAGGCCTCGACCGCAGCGCGCGGGACGGGGGAGCGCAGGTTGTCCGCGAACCGGCCGGGGTGGGCCCGGGTGAGGGAGAGCAGCGAGCGCACCGCGGCCGGGGTGACCCGCACCGGGGCCGTCGGCGCACGGGGCGCGGCCAGCCGCTCGGCCACGACCTGCTGGAAGCGCGGGTCCGAGGTGTACTGCGCGATGCCGATGCCCTGGCTGAACGGCAGGCTGCCGAGGGTGAGGTCCTCCGGCCGCCACCCGAGCATCGTCGTGTCGACGGTGACGACGAGCGCGTCGCACCCGATGGCCTCGGCGCGGGCGATCATGCTGTCGACGAGCTGGTCGTCGGTGCTCCAGTACAGCTGGTACCACCGCGGACCCGCGCCCATCGCGGCCGCGACGTCCTCCATCGGGCTGCACCCCTGGCTGGAGATGACGAACGGGATGCCGAGGGCGGCCGCGGCCGACGCCGCCAACCGGTCGCTGTCGGGGTGGGCCAGCGCCGCCGCCCCGATCGGGGACAGGAGCAGGGGAGTGGGCAGCCGCCGTCCGAACAGCTCGACGCCGAGGTCGCGAGCCGTGGAGCCGGCCAGCATGCGCGGGACGATCGACCAGCGCGCGAATGCCGCACGGTTGGCCGCCATGGTCAGCCCGGCCCCGGCCCCACCCGCGACGTAGGCCCACGCCTTGGCTGACATGGCGCGTCGCGCCCGCCGCTCCAGGGCATCGACACCGACGGGCACCCGTGGCCGGCGCCCGAGCACCCCGGCCCGGAAGACCTCGCCCTGGCGGGCTCGGCCGGCATCCGCGGCCGCTCGCTCGGTGCTCGTCATCGTCGCTCCCTGTCGCCGGTGGTGGGTCCGGCGGCCAGTATCGCCCGACGCGCGGGTCGGCGGCGTGGTGCCTACAGTCGAGACAAAGGCGACTTCCCGCACCGAAAGGAGCCCGCGATGGCTCGCGAAGGCACCAGCGTCGAGAAGGCGCAGACAGCACCTCACGAGGACGACAGCCGCAAGCCGGACTCGCCGTCCGACCTCGTGAAGCCGGCGTGGACCTACACGGCCAAGAAGGCGTGGATGGAGTTCGGCCGCGACCAGTGCACCGACCTCGCGGCGGCCCTGACCTACTACGCCGTGCTGGCGATCTTCCCGGCCATGCTCGCCCTGGTCTCCCTGCTCGGCGTGTTCGGCCAGGGCAAGTCGACCACCACCGCGCTGCTCGACATCGTCCGGCAGCTGGGGCAGGGCTCGGCGGCCAACGCCCTGCAGGGGCCCATCGAGCAGATGACCCAGACCCGGGCCGCCGGCTTCGCCTTCGTCTTCGGGATCCTCGGCGCCATCTGGTCGGCCTCGGGCTACATCGGGGCCTTCGGTCGCGCGATGAACCGGATCTACCAGATCGACGAGGGGCGCCCGGTGTGGAAGCTGCGACCGCTGCAGCTCGTGCTCACGCTGGCCGGCGTGATCCTCGTCGCGCTCGTGCTCATCGGCCTCGTCGTGAGCGGCTCGCTCGCGAAGTCGATCGGTGACGTCATCGGCCTGGGCGACACCGCGGTCACGGTCTGGAACATCGCCAAGTGGCCCGTGATGCTCGCGATCGTCGTCGTCCTGGTCGCGGTGCTCTACTACGCGACCCCGAACGTCAAGCAGCCGAAGTTCCGCTGGATGAGCGTGGGCGCCGGCATCGCCATCCTCGTGTGGCTGGTGGCCTCCGTCGCGTTCGGCTTCTACGTCGCCAACTTCGGCTCCTACAACAAGACCTACGGCTCCCTCGCCGGCGTCATCGTCTTCCTGTTGTGGCTGTGGATCACCAACCTGGCCCTGCTCTTCGGGGCCGAGGTCGACGCCGAGCTCGAGCGCTCCCGTGAGCTGCAGGCCGGCATCGAGGCGGAGGAGACGATCCAGCTCCCGCCTCGCGACACCCGCGCCTCGGACAAGAAGGCCGGGAAGCTCCAGGAGAAGGTGGAGGAGGGTCGCCGCCTGCGCGAGGAGGCCCAGCGCAACGAGGTGGCCCCGGGGGCCCACACCGGGGCTCCCAACGGGTCCCAGGACCGCTGAGGCGCCCACACGGCATACCCTGTCGGGCGCTGGACGGGGGGCGCGACGCGCCACGCGCGCGCGGATGCCGGGTGCTCCGGACCCGATTTGGTAGGTCGCCGAGGCTCTGGCACACTGGTCAGGTTGCTTGTCGCGCGTCGCTGACCCATGTCGGCGGTGCCACCCCCGGTGACACACCTCGAACCGGCCGCTGACGCGGGCCGGGGCGACACTCCGGGGAAGCGCAAGCCCCGGCTCCGCCGGATATCTGACAAAAAGCCGCACGACTGCGTGACCACGCATGTCGTCGGACCGTGAAACGGGTGCGACACACCCGACCGCGGGGGTCGGAGATCCGTGAGCCGGCCCTATGCAAGCTGTACGGCGAGAGAGAGACGTAACGGAGATGGCGGGACAGAAGATCCGCATCCGCTTGAAGTCGTATGACCACGAGGTCATCGACAACTCGGCGCGCAAGATCGTCGACACGGTGACCCGTGCTGGCGCGACGGTGGTCGGCCCCGTGCCGCTCCCCACGGAGAAGAACGTCTTCGTGGTCATCCGCTCGCCCCACAAGTACAAGGACAGCCGCGAGCACTTCGAGATGCGAACCCACAAGCGCCTCATCGACATCATCGACCCGACGCCGAAGGCCGTCGACTCGCTGATGCGACTCGACCTGCCGGCTGACGTCAACATCGAGATCAAGCTCTGAGGCTGACGACATGACCACGACTGCTACCAAGACGGTGAAGGGTGTGCTCGGCGAGAAGCTGGGCATGACCCAGGTCTGGGACGCCGAGAACCGGCTCGTCCCCGTGACCGTGATCAAGGCCGGCCCCTGCGTCGTCACCCAGGTGCGCGACGCCGACACCGATGGCTACGCCGCGGTCCAGATCGCCTACGGCGCGATCGACCCGCGCAAGGTCAACAAGCCGATGGGCGGCCACTTCGAGAAGGCCGGCGTGACCCCGCGCCGCCACCTCGTCGAGCTGCGCACCGCCGACGCCGGCGAGTACGCGCTGGGCCAGGAGATCACCGCCGAGTCCTTCGAGGCCGGCCAGGAGATCGACGTCACCGGCACCACCAAGGGCAAGGGCTTCGCGGGCGTCATGAAGCGTCACGGCTTCAAGGGCGTCTCGGCCTCCCACGGTGCGCACCGCAACCACCGCAAGCCGGGCTCGATCGGTGGCTGCGCCACCCCGGGTCGCGTGTTCAAGGGCATGCGCATGGCCGGCCGCATGGGTGGCGTGCGCCAGACCACCCAGAACCTCACCATCCACGCCGTGGACGCGGAGAAGGGTCTGCTGCTCGTCAAGGGTGCCGTTCCCGGCCCCCGCGGCGGCCTCGTCCTGGTTCGCACGGCTGCCAAGGGAGCCTGAGCCTGATGCCTACCACTGAGAAGAACCTGCCCGCCGAGATCTTCGACGTCCAGGTCAACGTCCCCCTGATCCACCAGGTCGTCGTGGCGCAGCTCGCTGCCGCGCGTCAGGGCACGCACTCCACCAAGACCCGCGGCGAGGTCCGCGGCGGTGGCAGGAAGCCCTACCGCCAGAAGGGCACCGGCCGCGCCCGCCAGGGCTCGACCCGCGCGCCGCAGTTCGCCGGCGGTGGCACCGTCCACGGCCCGCAGCCGCGCGACTACGCGCAGCGCACCCCCAAGAAGATGAAGGCCGCCGCCCTGCGCGGTGCCCTCTCGGACCGGGCGCGCCACGGCCGCATCCACGTCGTCGACAGCCTGGTCACCGCTGACGTCCCGTCCGCCAAGGACGCACTGGCGCTGCTGTCCGGCCTGACCGAGCGCAAGAACCTGCTCGTCGTGCTGACGCGCGACGACGAGGTCTCGTTCAAGTCGGTGCGCAACCTGGCCGACGTCCACGTCCTCGTGGCCGACCAGCTGAACACCTACGACGTGCTCTGCGCCGACGACGTCGTCTTCACCCAGGCCGCCCTCGACGCGTTCGTCGCGGGCCCGGCCAAGGCTGACAAGGAGGAGGCCAAGTGAGCGCTCACAAGGACCCCCGCGACATCCTGATCGCACCGGTCGTCTCGGAGAAGTCGTACGGCCTCCTCGACGAGGGCAAGTACACCTTCATCGTCGACCCCCGCGCGAACAAGACCGAGATCAAGATCGCGGTCGAGCGCGTGTTCGGCGTGAAGGTCGACTCGGTCAACACCCTGAACCGTGCGGGCAAGACCCGTCGCACGCGGTTCGGCATCGGAAAGCGCAAGGACACCAAGCGCGCGATCGTCACCCTCCGCGAGGGCTCGATCGACATCTTCGGTGCGGGCGCCTGACGAGCTTGAGGAACTGAGGAACTAGAACATGGGTATCCGTAAGTACAAGCCGACGACGCCTGGTCGCCGCGGCTCGAGCGTGGCCGACTTCGTCGAGGTCACGCGCTCGACCCCGGAGAAGTCGCTGGTCCGTCCGCTGACCAAGACCGGTGGCCGCAACAGCAACGGCCGCATCACCACCCGTCACATCGGTGGTGGCCACAAGCGTGCCTACCGGGTGATCGACTTCCGTCGCCACGACAAGGACGGCGTGCCGGCCAAGGTCGCTCACATCGAGTACGACCCCAACCGCACGGCCCGCATCGCGCTGCTGCACTACGCCGACGGCGAGAAGCGCTACATCCTCGCGCCGAACCGGCTGCGTCAGGGCGACATGATCGAGAACGGCGCGGGCGCCGACATCAAGCCGGGCAACAGCCTGCCGCTGCGCAACATCCCGACCGGTACGGTCATCCACGCCGTCGAGCTGAAGCCCGGTGGCGGCGCGAAGATCGCCCGCTCGGCCGGTGTGCGCGTGCAGCTCGTCGCCAAGGACGGCCCCTACGCCCAGCTGCGCATGCCGTCCGGTGAGATCCGCAACGTCGACCTGCGCTGCCGCGCCACGGTCGGCGAGGTCGGCAACGCCGAGCAGTCCAACATCAACTGGGGCAAGGCCGGCCGCATGCGCTGGAAGGGCAAGCGCCCGACCGTCCGTGGTGTCGCCATGAACCCGGTGGACCACCCGCACGGTGGTGGTGAGGGCAAGACCTCCGGTGGTCGTAACCCGGTGAGCCCGTGGGGCCAGCCGGAGGGCCGCACCCGCCGCCCCGGCAAGCCCAGCGACAAGCTGATCGTTCGCCGCCGCCGTACTGGCAAGAAGCGCTGAGTAGGAGCCTGAAGAAACATGCCTCGTAGCTTGAAGAAGGGCCCCTTCATCGACGACCACCTTCAGAAGAAGGTGGACGCTCAGAACGAAGCGGGCAGCAAGAACGTCATCAAGACCTGGTCGCGTCGCTCGGTGATCTCGCCGGACATGCTGGGTCACACCCTCGCCGTCCACGACGGCCGCAAGCACGTCCCGGTCTTCGTGACCGAGTCGATGGTCGGCCACAAGCTCGGCGAGTTCGCACCGACCCGCACGTTCAAGGGTCACGTGAAGGACGACAAGAAGGGGCGTCGTCGCTGATGGCCGCCTCCACCGACAACAAGGACAACGTGATGGAAGCCAAGGCTGTCGCGCGCCACGTGCGCGTCACGCCGATGAAGGCGCGCCGTGTCGTGGACCTGGTCCGCGGCAAGCAGGCCGTCGAGGCCCTCGCGGTGCTGCAGTTCGCGCCGCAGGCCGCGTCCGACCCGGTCCGGAAGGTGCTGCAGAGCGCCATCGCCAACGCCCGGGTCAAGGCCGACCAGGCCTCCGAGGCGTTCGACGAGCGCAACCTCGTCATCAGCGAGGCCTTCGTGGACGAGGGCCCGACGATGAAGCGGTTCCGCCCGCGCGCCCAGGGCCGGGCCGCCCGCATCAACAAGCGCACGAGCCACATCACCGTGGTCGTCGCCCCGAACCAGAAGTCCAAGGGAGGCAACCGCTAATGGGCCAGAAGGTCAACCCGCACGGCTTCCGTCTGGGCATCACCACCGAGCACAAGAGCCGCTGGTTCGCTGACTCCACCAAGGAGGGCCAGCGCTACCGCGACTACGTCAAGGAGGACGTGGCGATCCGCAAGCTCATGTCCGAGGGCATGGAGCGCGCGGGCATCTCCCGCGTCGAGATCGAGCGCACCCGCGACCGCGTCCGCGTCGACATCCACACCGCCCGCCCGGGCATCGTCATCGGCCGCCGCGGCGCCGAGGCGGACCGCATCCGCGGCGAGCTTGAGAAGCTCACGGGCAAGCAGGTGCAGCTGAACATCCTCGAGGTCAAGAACCCCGAGGTCGACGCCCAGCTGGTGGCCCAGGGCATCGCCGAGCAGCTCTCGGCGCGTGTGTCCTTCCGTCGCGCGATGCGCAAGGGCATGCAGTCCGCCACCCGCGCCGGTGCCAAGGGCATCCGTGTCCAGGTCTCCGGTCGCCTCGGTGGCGCCGAGATGTCCCGCACCGAGTTCTACCGCGAGGGTCGCGTGCCGCTGCACACCCTCCGCGCGAACATCGACTACGGCTTCTACGAGGCCCGCACCACCTTCGGCCGCATCGGCGTGAAGGTGTGGATCTACAAGGGTGACGTCACCGCCCGCGAGCTGGCGCAGCAGCAGGCCGCTGCCCCGCGTCCGTCCCGCGGCCCGCGTCGTGACGGGGCCGACCGCCCCGCCCGCGCCCGCCGCGAGCGTCCCGCTTCCGAGGCCCCCGCGGCCGAGGCGCCGGTGACCGAGGCTGCCGAGGCTGCCAACACCGCTGCCCCGGCGAGCACTGAGGGAGAGTCCTGACATGTTGATTCCTCGTCGAGTCAAGCACCGCAAGCAGCACCACCCCGGCCGGAGTGGCGCTGCGAAGGGTGGCACCACGATCGCGTTCGGCGACTACGGCATCCAGGCCCTCGAGCCCGCCTACGTCACCAACCGCCAGATCGAGTCCGCTCGTATCGCGATGACCCGTTACATGAAGCGTGGCGGAAAGGTCTGGATCAACATCTACCCGGACCGTCCGCTCACCAAGAAGCCTGCCGAGACCCGCATGGGTTCCGGTAAGGGCTCGCCGGAGTGGTGGATCGCAAACGTCAAGCCGGGCCGCGTCATGTTCGAGATCTCCGGTGTGTCCGAGGAGATTGCTCGCGAGGCCCTGCGCCTGGCGATGCACAAGCTGCCGATGAAGTGCCGCTTCGTCCGGCGTGAGGGTGGTGACTTCTGATGGCAGTCGGTTCCAAGGACCTGACGTCGCAGAACCTGCGTGGTCTCGACGACGACCGTCTGGTCGACGAGCTCCGCAAGGCCAAGGAGGAGCTGTTCAACCTCCGGTTCCAGTCGGCCACCGGCCAGCTGGACAACCACGGCCGTCTGCGCGCCGTCCGCAAGGACATCGCGCGGATCTACACCGAGATGCGTGAGCGCGAGCTCAACATCGGCCGGGAGGAGCAGGCATGAGCGAGAACACGAAGGATGAGGCCGTGAAGGCAGCTGCGGACCGCAACTACCGCAAGACCCGTCAGGGCTATGTCGTCAGCGACAAGATGGACAAGACCGTCGTGGTCGAGGTCGAGGACCGCGTGAAGCACGCGCTCTACGGCAAGGTCATCCGTCGCACCAGCAAGGTCAAGGCCCACGACGAGCAGAACACCGCCGGTGTCGGCGACCGTGTGCTGCTGATGGAGACCCGCCCGCTCTCGGCCACCAAGCGCTGGCGCGTGGTGGAGATCCTCGAGAAGGCCAAGTAAGCGAGCACGACCAGGCCGCACGCGGCATGCCGGACCCGTCCGGTGTGCCGCGCACGACCGAAACGAAACCACCCACAGTTCGGCCAGGCTCAGCCGGGTAGCGCCCCGGGGAGAACCAGCTCGACGACAGGAGTTAGACAGTGATCCAGCAGGAGTCGCGACTGCGCGTCGCCGACAACACCGGTGCCAAGGAGATCCTTTGCATCCGTGTTCTCGGTGGTTCCGGTCGTCGTTACGCCGGCATCGGTGACGTGATCGTCGCCACCGTCAAGGACGCCATCCCGGGCGGCAACGTCAAGAAGGGCGACGTCGTCAAGGCCGTCATCGTGCGGACCTCCAAGGAGCGTCGCCGCCAGGACGGTTCCTACATCAAGTTCGACGAGAACGCCGCAGTCATCCTCAAGGGTGACGGCGACCCTCGTGGTACCCGCATCTTCGGCCCCGTCGGCCGCGAGCTGCGTGAGAAGAAGTTCATGAAGATCATCTCGCTGGCGCCGGAGGTGCTCTGACCCATGGCTGCAAAGATGAAGATCAAGAAGGGCGACCTCGTCCAGGTCCTCACGGGCAAGGACAAGGCCAAGCAGGGCAAGGTCATCGCGGTCTACCCCGACACCCAGCGTGTGCTGGTCGAGGGCGTCAACCGCGTCACCCGCCACACCAAGGCCGGTCAGACGGCGCGCGGCTCGCGCACCGGCGGCCTGGTGGTGCAGGAGGCCCCGGTGCACATCAGCAACGTGGCCGTGGTCGACCCGTCCGACAAGAAGCCGACCCGGATCAAGACCCGCGTCGAGAGCGTGGAGCGCGACGGCCGCCAGAAGGCGTCCCGCACCCGCGTCTCCGTGCGCTCTGGTAAGGACCTCTGATGACTGAGATTGCCACCAAGCCCCGCCTCAAGCAGCGGTACGCGGACGAGATCAAGGGCCAGCTGCAGAAGCAGTTCGGCCACGAGAACGTCATGCAGGTGCCGGGCGTTGTCAAGGTCGTCGTCAACATGGGTGTCGGCGACGCCGCCCGTGACGCCAAGCTCATCGAGGGTGCGGTCCGCGACCTGACCGCCATCACCGGCCAGAAGCCGGTCGTGACCCGGGCCCGCAAGTCCATCGCGCAGTTCAAGCTGCGCGAGGGCATGCCGATCGGCGCGCACACCACGCTGCGCGGCGACCGGATGTGGGAGTTCCTCGACCGCCTGGTCAGCGTCGGGCTGCCCCGTATCCGCGACTTCCGTGGCCTCTCGCCGCGTCAGTTCGACGGCCGTGGCAACTACACGTTCGGCCTCAACGAGCAGTCGATGTTCCACGAGATCGACCAGGACAAGATCGACCGCGTGCGTGGCATGGACATCACCGTGGTGACCAGCGCCACCAACGACGACGAGGGTCGCGCCCTGCTCAAGGCGCTGGGCTTCCCCTTCAAGGAGAACTGACATGGCCAAGACCGCACTGATCAACAAGGCCAACAAGACGCCGAAGTTCAAGGTCCGCGCCTACACGCGCTGCCAGCGTTGTGGCCGTCCCCACTCGGTGTACCGCAAGTTCGGCCTGTGCCGTGTCTGCCTCCGCGAGATGGCGCACCGCGGCGAGCTCCCCGGTATCACCAAGAGCTCCTGGTAAGAGTCCAGCAACATCCACTGTTTTGATCGTTCTACATCGAAGGTCGCTGCACACAGCAGTGAAACCGCGGTGAGAGAGGGCGGAGAAGCCCATGACAATGACTGACCCGATTGCGGACATGCTGACCCGCGTCCGGAACGCCAACTCGGCGCACCACGACGCAGTCTCCATGCCGTTTTCCAAGCTGAAGTCCCACATCGCCGAGATCCTCCAGGCCGAGGGCTACATCGCCGGCTGGAAGGTCGAGGACGCCGAGGTCGGCAAGACGCTGACCATCGAGCTGAAGTACGGCCCGAACCGCGAGCGGTCCATCGCCGGCGTGCGTCGGGTGTCCAAGCCCGGTCTGCGCGTCTACGCGAAGTCCACCAACCTTCCCAAGGTGCTCGGTGGGCTCGGTGTGGCCATCATTTCCACGTCGTCTGGCCTCCTCACGGATCGTCAGGCGGCTTCCAAGGGTGTGGGCGGGGAAGTCCTCGCCTACGTCTGGTAAGGGGTAACCGACATGTCGCGTATTGGACGACTTCCTGTCGCCGTCCCGAGCGGTGTCGACATCACCATCGACGGCCAGGCCGTCACGGTGAAGGGCCCCAAGGGCGAGCTGAAGCACGTTGTGGCCGAGCCGATCACCGTGGAGAAGGGTGACGAGGGCATCGCGGTCAAGCGCCCGAACGACGAGCGCCAGTCCCGTGCCCTGCACGGCCTGACCCGCTCGCTCATCAACAACATGGTCCTCGGTGTCACCGAGGGCTACGAGAAGAAGATGGAGATCCACGGCACGGGTTACCGCGTGGCCAACAAGGGCGGGAACCTCGAGTTCGCGCTCGGCTACAGCCACCCGATCACCGTGGAGGCCCCCGAGGGCATCTCCTTCGCTGTCGAGACCCCCACCCGGTTCTCGGTCCAGGGCATCGACAAGCAGCTGGTTGGCGAGGTTGCCGCGAACATCCGCAAGCTGCGCAAGCCCGACCCGTACAAGGGCAAGGGTGTGCGGTACTCGGGCGAGCACATCCGCCGCAAGGTCGGAAAGGCTGGTAAGTAAGCCATGGCAATGATCGTCAAGCGAGCCAAGGGCAAGTCCGCTGCACGCGGGCGTCGCCACCTGCGCGTCCGCAAGAAGGTGTCCGGCACCGCGATGCGTCCGCGCCTGGTCGTGTCGCGCTCGTCGCGCCACGTCTTCGTGCAGATCGTCGACGACACGGTCGGCAAGACCGTCGCGTCGGCCTCCACCATGGAGGCGGACCTGCGCACGTTCGAGGGTGACAAGACTGCGAAGGCGCGTCGTGTCGGTGAGCTCGTCGCCGAGCGCGCCAAGAGCGCCGGTGTCGAGGCCGTCGTCTTCGACCGTGGCGGCAACAAGTACCACGGCCGTATCGCCGCCATCGCCGACGGCGCCCGCGAGGGTGGGCTGTCGCTGTGACCCAGAACCAGATCGCAACCGTTGAGATGAGGAACATCTGATGCCCGGACCCCAGCGTCGAGGCACTGGAGCCGCTGGCGACAACGCCCGTGGCGAGCGCGGTGACCGCCGCGACCGCCGCGACAACCGTCGCGACGGCGGCCGCGACCAGGCCGAGAAGAACGCCTACGTCGAGCGCGTGGTGACCATCAACCGCGTTGCCAAGGTCGTCAAGGGTGGCCGCCGCTTCAGCTTCACCGCCCTCGTGGTGGTCGGCGACGGCGACGGCACCGTGGGTGTCGGCTACGGCAAGGCCAAGGAGGTCCCCGCGGCCATCGCCAAGGGTGTTGAGGAGGCCAAGAAGCAGTTCTTCAAGGTCCCGCGCATCCAGGGCACCATCCCGCACCCCGTGCAGGGTGAGGCCGCTGCCGGTGTCGTCATGCTGCGCCCGGCCGCTCCCGGTACCGGTGTGATCGCCGGTGGCCCGGTCCGCGCCGTGCTCGAGTGCGCCGGTATCCACGACGTGCTCAGCAAGTCGCTCGGCTCCAGCAACGCCATCAACATCGTCCACGCGACCGTCGAGGCCCTCAAGGGCCTCGAGCGTCCCGAGGCGGTCGCGGCTCGCCGTGGCCTGCCGCTGGACCAGGTCGCGCCGGCTGCGATGCTGCGCGCCCAGGCTGCCGGCCGTGAGGCCGCTGCCGCCGCGAAGGCTGGTGCGTGATGGCTCGTCTGAAGGTGACCCAGACCCGTTCCGAGATCGGTGGCAAGCAGAACCAGCGTGACACGCTGCGCAGCCTCGGTCTGAAGCGCATCGGCGACGTCGTCGTCAAGGAGGACCGCCCCGAGATCCGCGGGATGGTCCGCACCGTGACGCACCTCGTCGCCGTCGAGGAGGTTGACTGACCATGGCTACCAAGAAGGCAGCCGACACCGCCGCCACGTCGGAGGGTGCGGCCCTGAAGGTGCACCACCTGCGTCCCGCCCCGGGTGCCAAGACCGCCAGGACCCGTGTGGGTCGCGGTGAGGGCTCCAAGGGCAAGACCGCCGGTCGCGGCACCAAGGGCACCAAGGCCCGCTACCAGGTCCCGGAGCGCTTCGAGGGTGGCGCCATGCCGCTCCACATGCGCCTGCCGAAGCTGCGTGGGTTCAAGAACCCGTTCAAGGTGCAGTACCAGGTCGTGAACCTCGACCGCATCTCGGCGCTGTACCCCGAGGGTGGCGACGTCACCGCGACCGACCTCGCGGCCAAGGGCGCGGTCCGCGCCGGCCAGCCGGTCAAGGTGCTCGGCACCGGCGAGATCACCGTCAAGGTGAACGTCACCGCCGACAAGTTCTCGGCCACGGCCAAGGACAAGATCGAGGCGGCCGGCGGCTCCGTGACGGCGAACGCCTGAGCTTGCACCGCACCTCGCAGCACCCCAGCAGTACCTGAGCGCCCCGGGCGCCGGGCCGTAGCGGTCCGGTTCCCGGGGCTACTCGCAGGAGCGGTAGAGTTCCCGTCAACGGGGGCGGGGTATTGTTCCGTGGGCTGCGCAGAAGAACCTGCGCCGGATCCACCACTCCGGCGAGCCAGCCCCAGCCACACCAGCCACGTCGCGGGGAACCCGCACCACACCCCCGCAGCACCCAGGAGGACCAGTGCTCACCGCCTTCACCCGAGCGTTCAAGACGCCGGACCTGCGCAGGAAGCTGCTGTTCACCTTCGGGATCATCGCGATCTTCCGCCTCGGCAGCCACGTCCCCGTCCCGGGGGTGAGCTACTCGGCGGTCCAGGCGTGCATCAAGAACGCCCCGACCACGACGGGCGTGCTGGGCCTGGCCAACCTGTTCAGCGGCGGCGCGCTGCTCCAGCTGTCGATCTTCGCGCTCGGCATCATGCCGTACATCACCGCGAGCATCATCGTGCAGCTGCTCACCGTGGTCATCCCGCGGTTCGAGGCCCTCAAGAAGGAGGGCCAGCAGGGCCAGACCAAGATGACGCAGTACACCCGCTACCTGACCATCGGTCTGGCGGTGCTGCAGTCCTCGACCCTGATCACGTTCGCGCAGAACCCGCAGAACCTGTTCGGCCCCACCTGCACCAGCATCCTCCCGAACGACTCGATCCCGACTCTGGTGATCATGGTGCTCACCATGACCGCCGGCACCGGCCTGGTGATGTGGCTCGGCGAGCTCGTCACCGACAAGGGCATCGGCAACGGCATGTCGCTGCTGATCTTCACCTCGATCGCGGCCTCGTTCCCGAGCTCGCTGTGGGCGATCCAGCAGCGCGACGGCCGCTGGGACATCTTCTTCGGCGTGATCCTGCTCGGCTTCCTCATCATCGCGCTCGTCGTCTTCGTCGAGCAGAGCCAGCGGCGCATCCCCGTGCAGTACGCCAAGCGCCAGGTGGGCCGCCAGATGTACGGCGGCACCTCGACCTATATCCCGCTCAAGGTCAACATGGCCGGCGTCATCCCGGTCATCTTCGCCAGCTCGCTGCTGGCCCTGCCGACCCTGGTCGCGCAGTTCAACCGCTCTGCGACCGGCAACCAGCCGGGCTGGGTGACCTGGATCGACGCGAACCTCGTCAAGGGTGACCACCCCATCTACATGGCTCTCTACATCGGGCTGATCCTGTTCTTCACGTTCTTCTACGTGTCGATCACGTTCAACCCCACCGAGGTCGCCGACAACATGAAGAAGTACGGCGGCTTCATCCCAGGCATCCGGGCCGGGCGACCCACGGCGGAGTACCTGGACTACGTGATCACCCGCATCACGGTTCCCGGGGCCATCTACCTGGCCCTGATCTCGCTGATCCCGCTCGTTGCGCTCGTGCTCGTCGGCGCCAACCAGAACTTCCCGTTCGGTGGCACGTCCATCCTGATCATCGTCGGTGTTGGTCTGGAAACCGTGAAGCAGATCGAGTCCCAGCTGCAGCAGCGTCACTACGAAGGGTTCCTCCGCTGATGCGTCTCATCATCCTCGGCCCTCCCGGTGCGGGTAAGGGCACCCAGGCCACGCGCGTGGCCGCCCGGCTCGGCATCCCCGCCATCTCCACCGGCGACATCTTCCGCGCCAACATCAAGAACGAGACCGAGCTCGGCAGGCAGGTCAAGGACATCTTGGCCTCCGGCGGCTACGTCACCGACGAGATCACCAACGCCATCGTGCGCGACCGCCTCCGCGAGGCCGACGCCGAGGGCGGCTTCCTGCTCGACGGCTACCCGCGGACCCTGGCCCAGGTCGACGCGCTCGACGCGATGCTGGCCGAGGACGGCCAGGCCCTCGACGCGGTGATCGAGCTCACCGTCGACGAGGACGCCGTCGTGCACCGGCTGCTCAAGCGGGCCGAGATCGAGGGCCGCGCCGACGACACCGAGGAGGTCATCCGCGAGCGGCAGGCCATCTACCGCCGCGAGACCGCCCCGCTCGCCGACGTCTACGCCGGCCGCGAGCTCCTGGTGCAGGTCGACGGCATGGGTGAGGTCGACGAGGTCACCTCCCGCATCGACGACGCGCTCAAGGGGGCGCGGCGCTCCTGATGTTCGGCCGGTCCCGTATCGACACCAAGACCCCGGACCAGATCGCCGTCATGCGGCGGGCTGGCCTGGTGGTGGGGCAGACCCTCCAGCTGCTGGCACAGACCGTGCGGCCGGGGATGACGACCCTCCAGCTCGACGAGCTCGCCGAGGAGCACATCCTGGGCAGCGGCGCGACGCCGTCGTTCAAGGGCGTGCCCGGCTACCGGCACACGCTCTGCACGTCGGTGAACCAGGAGGTCGTCCACGGCATCCCGGGTGGGCGCGTGCTCACCGAGGGCGACCTGCTCTCCATCGACTGCGGGGCGATCGTCGACGGCTGGCACGGTGACGCCGCGATCTCGGTGATCGTCGGCGGCCGCGAGGCGGGGCGCCCCGAGGACCTCGCCCTCATCGACGCCACCGAGGACTCGATGTGGGCCGGCATCGCCGCTTTGGCCGTGGGCCAGCCCCTGTATGCCGTCGGCGCGGCTGTCGAGGACAGCATCACCGCCGCGGGGGAGCGGGACGAGCGCGAGTACGGCATCGTCGAGGACTACGTCGGGCACGGGATCGGCACCGAGATGCACGAGGACCCGCAGGTCCCGAACTACCGCGTGCGCGACAAGGGGCCGACCGTGCGCTCCGGCGTCACCGTGGCGATCGAGCCGATGGTGACCCTCGGCACGGCGGACACCCACGTCCTCGAGGACGAGTGGACGGTCGTGACGACCGACGGCTCGCGGGCCGCCCACTGGGAGAACTCGGTCGCGGTGACCGACGAGGGCCTGTGGGTGCTGACCTCCCTCGACGGCGGTCAGGCGCGGCTGGAAGCCGCCGGCGCGGCATACGCACCGCTCGCCTGAGCCGCCGGCGCGGACCGGGGCATGGGCGGGGGGATGGACGGCGGCAGGGATGGTCGGCCCGCTCTCGTCCCCGTGCTGGCCACGCTGTGGCGCGGCTGGACCGACTTGGTGGCGGGGCTCGACGAGAACTCCTAGACAACGGGCCGACCCGGTAGGGCGCAGCGGCACGCGGCGTTCGTGCGGCGCGCCGCGGCGGCCTACGACGGCGCGGCCGGGCTGGTGGCCCAGTGGACGGACACCGCCCGGCAGCCGCCCGCGCCGCGGAGGCGGCGGACCCTCGTGCCCGGGTGGGCACCCAGGGGGTCGTGCTCGCGGTGCCCGACTTCGTGAGCACGTTGGTGGTCGAGGCCGCCGTGCACGGGCTCGACCTGACCGTGGCGCTCGAGGCCCCCGGGCTGCCCGGGCCGGCGCTGCCCCAGCCGGCACTGCGCGAGACGGTCGAGGTGACCACCGCGCTGCTGGGCAGGTCGTTCCCTGCAGGCTGGGGTGACGCCGGGGGAGTGCTGCGCGCGACGGGCCGCGTGCCGTTGACGGAGGAGGACCGGGTGGCGCTGGGTCCGGCGGCCGACGCGGTGCCGGTGCTGCGGTGAGGGCGCTGGCGCGATTTCCCTGATCGTGGTAGCAGCCCTTAGACTGATGCGTCGGCATGCGTGTCTGCGTGTGCCGACTGCAGTTGTGCCTGTCCCAACCTGGGGTGGGCCGAGTCACGGATTGTGGAGGATATGGCGAAGAAGGACGGTGTCATTGAGATCGAGGGCACGATCGTCGAGGCTCTGCCGAACGCGATGTTCCGCGTGGAGCTGACCAACGGTCACAAGGTTCTCGCTCACATTTCGGGCAAGATGCGTCAGCACTACATCCGGATCCTCCCCGAGGACCGGGTTGTCGTCGAGCTCAGCCCCTATGACCTGACCCGCGGCCGCATCGTCTTCCGCTACCGCTGACGAGCAAGACCTGCCGCCCCGCCGGGGCGGTGGTGCCAGATCGACACAGACAGCAGAGGCAATGAAGGTTCAGCCGAGCGTCAAGAAGATCTGCGACAAGTGCAAGGTGATCCGCCGTCACGGCCGGGTCATGGTGATCTGCGAGAACCTGCGCCACAAGCAGCGCCAGGGCTGAGCAGGCCTCCGGCCTAGCACGAACCGCATCTCTTCGAAGAAGCGCGACACAAGTGAATGACTGCAGTACCCGGCCCCTGTCGGCCCGACCGTCGAGTCGGCCCAGGACGTCACCCTCGGCTCGGAGGCCGAGGACCGGATCCCTCCACACCAGAGCGAGGGACGACATCCGGACTGGTACTGCTCCAGACCTCCGAGTGATCAAAGGAAACTGAACAAGATGGCACGTCTTGTTGGTGTCGACCTGCCGCGCGAGAAGCGCGTCGAGGTCGCTCTCACCTACATCTTCGGGGTGGGTCGCACCACCTCCAAGGAAGCTCTCGCGGCCACGGGCGTCGACCCGAACACCCGCGTGCGCGACCTCGGGGACGAGGAGCTCGTGAAGCTCCGCGACTACCTCGACGCGAACGTCAAGATGGAGGGTGACCTCCGTCGCGAGATCCAGGCCGACATCCGCCGCAAGGTCGAGATCGGCTCCTACGAGGGTCTGCGTCACCGTCGCGGCCTGCCCGTGCGCGGCCAGCGCACCAAGACCAACGCGCGCACCCGCAAGGGCCCGAAGCGCACCGTCGCCGGTAAGAAGAAGGTCGGTAAGTAATGCCCCCCAAGAGCCGTACTGCGGCCGGCGCCAAGAAGGTGCGCCGCAAGGAGAAGAAGAACGTCGCCCACGGGCACGCTCACATCAAGAGCACGTTCAACAACACCATCATCTCGATCACCGACCCGACCGGGGCCGTGATCTCGTGGGCCTCGGCCGGCCAGGTCGGCTTCAAGGGCTCGCGCAAGTCCACCCCGTTCGCCGCGCAGATGGCCGCCGAGGCTGCCGCCCGCCGCGCCATGGAGCACGGCATGCGCAAGGTCGACGTCTTCGTCAAGGGCCCGGGTTCCGGTCGTGAGACCGCCATCCGCTCCCTGACCGCCACCGGCCTCGAGGTCGGCGCGATCAGCGACGTCACGCCCTCGCCGCACAACGGTGTCCGCCCGCCCAAGCGCCGCCGCGTCTGACTAACGGGAAAGGTAGATAACAACTC
Source organism: Pedococcus cremeus (assembly GCF_900111375.1). Taxonomy (GTDB): domain Bacteria; phylum Actinomycetota; class Actinomycetes; order Actinomycetales; family Dermatophilaceae; genus Pedococcus_A; species Pedococcus_A cremeus. Next base: position 712,517 of record NZ_FOHB01000001.1, on the reverse strand, counting down.
ATGGCCCGTTACACCGGACCGATCACCAAGAAGTCGCGTCGCCTCAAGGTCGACCTCGTCGGCGGCGACAAGAACTTCGAGCTCCGTCCCTTCCCGCCCGGCCAGCACGGCCGTCGCCGGATGCAGGAGAAGGAGTACCTCACCCAGCTGCAGGAGAAGCAGAAGGCTCGCTTCACCTACGGCGTCATGGAGAAGCAGTTCCGCGGTTACTACGAGGAGGCCTCGCGCCGCTCGGGCAAGACCGGTGACAACCTGCTGCAGATCCTCGAGTCCCGCCTGGACAACGTGGTCTACCGCGCCGGCCTGGCCCGCACCCGTCGTGCGGCTCGCCAGCTGGTGACCCACGGCCACTTCGAGGTCAACGGCGTGCGCGTGGACGTCCCGTCCTACCGCGTCGAGCAGTACGACATCATCACCGTGCGCAAGCAGTCCGTGAACACGTTCCCGTTCGAGCTGGCCCGCCAGACGTTCGGTGAGCGCCCGGTCCCGGCCTGGATGCAGGTCGTCCCCGGCTCGCTGCAGATCCTCATCCACCAGCTGCCCGTCCGTGAGCAGATCGACACGATCCTCACCGAGCAGCTCATCGTCGAGCTCTACTCCAAGAGCTGACCCGCGATCCGTATGCCGCGTGCGCCCCGTGCGTACGCGGCATACGGGCGCACTGGTCTGGTCTGCGGACAGAGGCAGCCAGACAGCCGGTCGGACCGGCACTTTCACAAGGCGTCAAATAGCGGTCGCCTGTGGGAAGGAAGATCACCGTGCTGATTGCACAGCGCCCCACCCTCGGCGAAGAGGTCGTTGCGGACAACCGCAGCCGCTTCGTCATCGAGCCCCTCGAGCCCGGCTTCGGCTACACGCTCGGCAACTCGCTCCGTCGCACCCTGCTCTCGAGCATCCCGGGTGCCGCGGTGACCAGCATCCGCATCGACGGCGTGCTGCACGAGTTCTCCACGATCCCCGGGGTCAAGGAGGACGTCACCGAGATCATCCTCAACGTCAAGGGCCTGGTCGTCTCCTCGGAGCACGACGAGCCGGTCGTGATGTACCTGCGCAAGCAGGGCCCCGGCGCGGTCACCGCCGCCGACATCGCCCCGCCCGCGGGTGTCGAGGTGCACAACCCCGACCTGCACATCGCCACGCTGAACGGCAAGGGCAAGATCGAGATGGAGCTGACCGTCGAGCGCGGTCGCGGCTACGTCTCGGCCGCCCAGAACAAGTCCGGCGACCAGGAGATCGGCCGCATCCCGGTCGACTCCATCTACAGCCCGGTCCTGGCCGTGACCTACAAGGTCGAGGCGACCCGTGTCGAGCAGCGCACCGACTTCGACAAGCTGATCGTCGACGTCGAGACCAAGAACTCGATGGCTCCCCGCGACGCCATGGCGTCCGCCGGCAAGACCCTGGTCGAGCTGTTCGGCCTGGCCCGCGAGCTCAACGTCGAGGCCGAGGGCATCGACATGGGTCCGTCGCCGACCGACGCGGCCCTGGCCGCTGACCTGGCGCTGCCGATCGAGGACCTCGACCTGACCGTCCGGTCGTACAACTGCCTCAAGCGCGAGGGCATCCACACCGTGGGTGAGCTCGTGAGCCGCAGCGAGGCGGACCTGCTCGACATCCGCAACTTCGGTGCGAAGTCGATCGACGAGGTCAAGGCGAAGCTGGTCGGCATGGGTCTGGCGCTCAAGGACAGCCCGCCCGGGTTCGACCCGAGCGCGATCGCTGACTCCTACGGCGACGACTACGACGAGACGGCCGACGACGACCAGTCGTTCGCCGAGGACGAGCAGCTCTGACCGACCGTACGGTCCCCATCCAAGGAGAACCTGAACCATGCCCACCCCCACCAAGGGTCCCCGTCTCGGCGGCGGTCCGGCTCACGAGCGGCTGATCCTGGCCAACCTGGCCACCTCGCTGTTCGAGAACGACTCGATCACCACCACCGAGGCCAAGGCCAAGCGGCTGCGCCCCCTCGCCGAGCGTCTGATCACCTTCGCCAAGCGCGGTGACCTGCACGCCCGTCGCCGGGTCATGACCGTCGTCCGTGACAAGGGCGTCGTGCACCGTCTCTTCACCGAGATCGCGCCCGACATGGCGGAGCGGCCGGGTGGCTACACCCGCATCACCAAGATTGGCGCCCGCAAGGGTGACAACGCCCCCATGGCCGTGATCGAGCTCGTCCGCGAGCCCATCGCCAAGAAGGCCACCGTCAAGGAGGCCGAGGCCGCCACCAAGCGCGCGGCCAAGGACGCCAAGAAGGCGGAGAAGCCGGCGAAGGACGAGGAGGTCGTGGAGGTCGAGGTCGAGCAGACCGAGGCCACCGAGGCCGCCGAGGCCGCCGCTGAGCTGCCCCAGGGCGCTGTCGCCGCGAACGAGGACGGCTCGTCCCCCGACGACGCCTACACCGTCAAGGGCAACATGAACTCGATGAAGTACCACGAGCCGGATGGCCAGTGGTTCGAGCAGACCGTTGCCGAGGTGTGGTTCCAGTCCGCCGAGGACGCCGAGGCCGCTGGCTTCACGAAGGCCGGCGCCTGAGCAACCGCTCCGGCTGGTCACTGACGAAGGCCGCTCACCCTCCGGGGTGGGCGGCCTTCGCCGTCGCCGGGGGCTGCCGGGTCGTAGGGTGGCCGCGTGGAGCAGGCAGAGGTGAGCGGCAGCTCGGCGGCCGCGTCGCTGCGGGTGCGGGTCGACCTCGCCTACGACGGCACCGACTTCTCCGGCTGGGCCGCCCAGCCCGGCCGCCGCACCGTCGAGGGGGAGCTGACCGCCGCCGTGACGACGATGCTGCGGGCTGCGGAACCGGTGAAGCTGACGGTGGCGGGTCGCACCGACGCCGGGGTGCACGCCCGGGGGCAGGTCGTGCACGCCGACCTCGACGCGGCGGCCTGGGCCGCCGTGCCGGGCCGCTCCGACCGCCCTCCGGAGGCCGCGGCCGTCACCCGCCTGAACGGCATCCTGCCGCCGGACATCGTCGTGCGCCGGGTGCGGCAGGCGCCCGAGGGGTTCGACGCCCGCTTCTCCGCCGTGCGGCGGCGCTACCTCTACCGGATCTGCGACGACCCCGCGTCGCTCGACCCGCTGCGGCGGCGTGACACGGTGGTCTCCAGGAACGCGCTCGACGTCGAGGTGATGGATGCAGCGGCGCGCACGCTGCTCGGCTTGAACGACTTCGCGGCGTTCTGCAAGAAGCGCGAGGGCGCCACGACCGTGCGCACGCTCCTGTCCTACCGCTGGGCCCGGCTCGACGACGGCACGCTGGCCGGCACCGTCGAGGCCGACGCGTTCTGCCACTCGATGGTGCGCGCCCTCGTAGGGGCCGTGGTGCCGGTGGGCGAGGGACGGCGGCCCGCCGAGTGGCCCGCCCAGGTGCTGGCCGCTCGCCGACGCGACCCGGCGGTGTCCGTCATGCCGGCCCACGGGCTGTCGCTGGAGGAGGTCGTCTACCCGCCCGACGAGGAGCTGGCCGCGAGGGCTGAGCAGGCCAGGTCGGTGCGCGTCCTCTCCGAGTGAGGGGGCCCGCGTGGGCCCGGGGCGAGACCGCGTGCCCCGGACGAGGGGCGCCGGTCAGGGGGCCAGGGCTGCGTAGCCGACCGAGTCGTGGATCGCGATGCCGGCGTAGCCGGGCTGGCCGGCGAACGCCGCCCCGATCTGGGCCACCTGCTGCTCGAGCTCGGTGCGCGTCTGGCCGTAGAAGGTCTGCTTCTGGGCCACGGGGTCGTCGCCGAGGTCGTTGGTCTCCTGGCCCACCCGTGCGTGCCTGCCGAGCTCGGTGGCGGCGGTGATGGACGGCGTGGCGAGGGCGATGCTGCCGTCGTCGCCGGCGGCGGTGTCCCGGTAGGCCATCACCGAGACACCGGGCACCCGACGGAGGATCTCGCGGTCGAGGGTCGACGCACCGGCCGGCACCTCGTGCAGCCAGAACGGGACGTCGGCCTCCACCGCAGCCGGCGCCGCAGCCGCGACCAGCGTGTCGAGCGTGCTGAGGTAGCGCTGCACCACCCCGGCCTGGTCGGTCTGCCAGGCGCTGGTCGTGTACGGCTCGATGTCGACGTGCACGCCGGTGAACAGCCCGGTGCCCATGGCGGGCCTGAGCCAGTTGTCGACGACCCAGGTGGGGTTGTCGACCCAGCCGGGGTCGCCGCCCAGGGCGTCGACCCGGATGCCGGCGGTCGCAGCCCGCTGCGAGATCTCCCGCACCTGCGGCAGCACCGACGAGCTGGGCAGCCGCGGCGGCACCGCGACGAAGAGCTGCCCGACGCCAGCCTGTTGCGCCAGCGCCACGGTGGCGGCAGGGGTCGAGGTGTCCCAGACCCACATCGCGCGGGGCGAGGAAGCCGTCTGCGGCGGCGTCGTGGCGGTGGCCCTGGCCGAGGAGGCGGAGTCCCACCCGGTGGCCAACAGGGCGGTGACCGCCAGCAGCGGCACGAGCGCGAGCCTAGCCAGCAGGTGCGCGGGGCGACGCGTCGAGGCGGCGGGGCGGTGGGGCACAGCAGTCCTTCCGGGGAGGTTCGACCTCCATGGTCGCAACCCGTTGACGCCCTCCCTGCCGACTTGGTGAACTCTTTACCCGCCGGTCAGGCCCGCCGGTCAGGCCCTCTGGTCAGGACGGCTGGTCAGGCATCGACGGGCAGCGGTGGACCGACGACCTCGAGGCCGTAGCGGGGTCCCACCTCGTTCCAGCGCGGGATCTCGACCTCCATGGCCAGCCCGTCGTCGCCCGGGAGCCTCCGCTCGGTGGCGGGGATGCCCACCTCGTCGTAGAGGCCGAGCAGTCCTCCCGGCTCGGTGAGGGCGAGCATCTTCAGTGGCTGGTCGCCGGTGACGCGGAAGGCGTGCGGCAGGCCCTGGGGCAGCCAGATGAAGTCGCCGGGAGCGAGGTGGAAGACCTCCTCGCCCGCGCGGTAGGTCATCGTGCCCTCGAGGAGGAAGAAGGCCTCCGCCTCGTGGGTGTGCCGGTGCAGCGGGGTGGCCACGCCGGGCGGTTGGGTCACGAGGGCCACGCCCAGTCGGCCGTCGGACTCCTCGGCCCCGAGCAGGTGCTCGAACAACGAGCCCATCGCCCAGGTAGCGCGCCCGGTGCCGGCCGGTCGGTGGACGGCCGTGGCGGTGGGGGATGACGTGTGCTGACTCATCCTGGCCTCCTTGGGCCAATTCGCCCGAACTCGTTTCGGATGAATATTGCTACAGTAGGTTCCGTGGCAGGCACGGTCAAGACCCGGCGGTACCGCTCCGCGCTTCGCGAGCAGCAGGCCGCGGCGACCCGGACCGCAGTGCTCGCGGCGGCGCGCGAGCTCTTCACCGCGCGCGGGTGGGACGCGACGTCCGTGGCCGACGTGGCGCGTGCGGCCGGCGTCTCCGTCGACACCGTCTACGCCAGCGTCGGGCGCAAGCCCGAGCTCCTGCTCGCCGTGGTCGACATGGTGCTCGGCAGCGCGGAGGAGCCCGTCCCGGCCGAGCAGCGCGACTACGTGCGAGCGGTCCGCGCCGCCGCGACCGCCGAGGACAAGATCGCGGTGTATGCCGCGGCGCTGGGCCGGCTCATGCCGGCCGTCGCCCCGCTGGTCGAGGCGCTCCGTCGCGCGGGGGAGACCGACCCCGGATGTTGCCGGGTGTGGCAGCACCTCGTGGACCGCCGTGCCGCCAACATGCGGCTCTTCGTCGCCGACCTGCGCGCGGCCGGTGGGGTGCGGACCGACCTGCGCCCGTCGGAGCTGGCCGACGTGGTGTGGGCGATGAACAGCCCCGAGTACTTCCTGCTGCTCCGCTCCCGGGGGTGGAGCGCCCGCCGCTACGCGCGCCACCTCGACGACGCCTGGCGCCGGTTGCTCCTCGAGGGGTGAGGCGGCAGCGGCACCTGCCGCGCGGCATACGGGAAATGCGGGTGAGCCGCACCTCGCCGATGCAGCAGACTGGCACCTTGTGGGCCACGTCGACATCAACAGCGTCAGCTTCACCCTCGCCGACGGCAGGCCGCTCCTCAACGACGTGAGCCTGCGCGTCGGCGAGGGCGCGAAGGTCGCGCTCATCGGCCCCAACGGCACCGGCAAGACCACCCTCGGGCGCATCGTCGCCGGCGACCTCGACGCGCACGAGGGTGCGGTCACCCGCTCGGGAGGGTTGGGGGTGATGCGCCAGTTCGTCGGCAAGGTGCGCGACGACTCGACGGTGCGCGACCTGCTCGTCTCCGTGGCCCCGGAGCCGGTGCGTCGTGCGGCTGCGGCCGTCGACCGCACCGAGCTGCGGATGATGGAGCGCGACAGCGAGCAGGACCAGCTCGACTACGCGCAGGCGCTCGTCGACTGGGCCGACGCGGGCGGCTACGACTACGAGACGCTGTGGGACGTCTGCACCGTGGCGGCGCTGGGCGTGCCCTACGAGAAGGCGCAGTGGCGCAAGGTCACCACCCTCTCGGGCGGGGAGCAGAAACGGCTGGTGCTCGAGGCGTTGCTGCGGGGCCCCGAGGAGGTGCTGCTGCTCGACGAGCCCGACAACTACCTCGACGTGCCCGCCAAGCGGTGGCTCGAGGAACGGCTCGTCGAGTCGCCCAAGACGGTGCTCTTCATCAGCCACGACCGTGAGCTGCTCGACCGCGTCGCGACGCGCATCGCGACCCTCGAGCCGGGTGGGGCGGGCTCGACGCTGTGGGTGCACCCCGGGCGGTTCTCGACGTACCACCGGGCCCGCGAGGAGCGGTTCGAGCGGCTCGACGAGCTGCGTCGGCGCTGGGACGAGGAGCACGCCAAGCTCAAGGCCCTCGTGGTGATGTACAAGCAGAAGGCGGCCTACAACTCCGACATGGCCTCGCGGCTCCAGGCGGCCCGCAACCGGCTGGCCCGGTTCGAGGCGGCCGGGCCGCCCGAGGCGCTGCCGTTGAAGCAGAACGTGCGGATGCGCCTGACGGGTGGACGAACGGCCAAGCGGGCCGTCATCGCCGACCGCCTCGAGCTGACCGGCCTCATGAAGCCCTTCGACCTCGAGGTCTGGTACGGCGAGCGGGTCGCGGTGCTCGGCAGCAACGGCTCGGGCAAGTCGCACTTCCTGCGCCTCGTCGCGGCGGGTGGCAGCGACCCCGAGCCCGAGCACCTGCCCGTGGGCGACGTGCGACCGGCTCCGGTCGCGCACACCGGCCGGCTGCGGCTCGGCTCGCGGGTGCGACCGGGCTGGTTCGCCCAGACCCACGAGCACCCCTCGCTGATGGGCCGCACGCTGCTGGAGGTCCTGCACCGCGGCGACGAGCACCGGGCCGGCAAGCCGCGCGACGAGGCGTCCCGGGCCCTCGACCGCTACGGCCTGGCCCGGGCGGGGGAGCAGGCCTTCGACTCGCTGTCGGGCGGCCAGCAGGCACGGTTCCAGATCCTGCTGCTCGAGCTGAGCGGTGCGACCTGCCTGCTCCTCGACGAGCCGACCGACAACCTCGACCTGCACTCGGCCGAGGCGCTCGAGGAGGGCCTGGCGGCCTTCGAGGGAACGGTGCTCGCCGTCACGCACGACCGCTGGTTCGCCCGGGGCTTCGACCGGTTCCTCGTCTTCGGGGCCGACGGCCGGGTCTATGAGGCGGACGAGCCGGTGTGGGACGAGGGGCGCGTCGACCGCGCTCGCTGACGCCCCGCCGAGGTGGACCCCTGCCCCGTGACGCGCCGCGGGGCGTGCGGTGGGGGTCCATCTCGGCGAACGGTGCAGGTCAAGGGACTGCAAAATCTTGCAGCAACTTGCGGCCGGGGTCTGGCGCAACTATGTCACCTGGCTCTAGGGTGACGCGGCAGCCGCTGACGGCTGCGCTCTTCGAGCAGGCTTCGCCCCGGCGACAGCCCGCGCCCAGCCACAGCAAGGGAGCTGTCCGTGGCCGTTCGCCGCCCCGCCCTCGTCGCCCTCGTCAGCGGCCTCGCCGTCGTCGCCTCGGGGCTGACGGTCCCGCTCACCGCCGGGCCCGCCCGGGCCGCAGACCGCACCGCCACCATCGTCGGCTCGTTGCAGGACGAGCTCGGCTGCTCGGGCGACTGGCAGCCCGACTGCGCGCAGACGCGGCTGACCCGCGACGGCGACACCACGGCATACCGGAAGGTCTTCGACGTGCCCGCCGGCTCCTACGAGCTGAAGGTGACCATCAACGGCTCGTGGGACGAGAACTACGGCAAGGACGGCGCCAAGGGCGGAGCCAACATCCCCCTGGTGCTCGAGGGCCCCGCGAAGCTCGAGCTGTCCTACGACGACGCGACGCACCGCATCGGCATCGCACCCGTGCAGCTGTCCGGACCCGCGACGAAGGCCGACAAGGCGCTCGCCGGGAACTCGCTGCGGGCACCGCTGACCAAGGAGCGCTTCTACTTCCTCATGGCCGACCGGTTCGCCAACGGCGACACCGGCAACGACAAGGGCGGCCTCGTCGGCGGCCGCATGGAGACCGGCTTCGACCCCACGGACAAGGGCTTCTACCACGGTGGCGACCTCAAGGGCGTGACCCAGAAGCTCGACTACATCAAGGGTCTCGGCACCAGTGCGATCTGGCTGACGCCGTCGTTCAAGAACCGCCCGGTGCAGGGGGAGGGCGACAACGCCAGCGCCGGCTACCACGGCTACTGGATCACCGACTTCACCCAGATCGACCCCCACCTCGGCACCAACCAGGACATGAAGGCGCTGATCGACGCCGCCCACGCCAAGGGCATGAAGGTCTTCTTCGACATCATCACCAACCACACGGCCGACGTCATCAGCTACGCCGAGAACCAGTACTCCTACCGGCCCAAGGCCGACTACCCGTACAAGGACGCCTCCGGGAAGACCTTCGACGACCGCGACTACGCCGGCAAGGACACCTTCCCGGCGCTCGACGCCAAGACGTCCTTCCCGTACACGCCCGTCTTCCGCAACGACGCCGACCGCACCGCGAAGACGCCGGCCTGGCTGAACGACCCGACGATGTACCACAACCGCGGTGACTCGACCTTCGCCGGTGAGTCGGCCGAGTACGGCGACTTCGTCGGCCTCGACGACCTGTTCACCGAGCGCCCCGAGGTCGTCGACGGCATGGGCAAGATCTACAAGTCGTGGGTCGACCTCGGCATCGACGGCTTCCGCATCGACACCGTCAAGCACGTCAACATGGACTTCTGGAAGAAGTTCAGCCCCGACGTCATGAACCACGCCAAGGCCATCGGCAACAAGGACTTCTTCATGTTCGGCGAGGTCTACGACTCGCGGCCGGAGTTCATGAGCCAGTACACGACGGAGGGCAAGCTGCCCGCCACGCTCGACTTCGGTTTCCAGGCCAGCGCGGTCGACTTCGCCAAGGGCGCGGCCACCACCAAGCTGCGCGACTTCTTCGCCGGCGACGACTGGTACACCGACACCGACTCCAACGTCTACGAGACGCCGACCTTCCTCGGCAACCACGACATGGGCCGGGTGGCGATGATGCTGGGCAAGTCCGCCAGCGGCGACGAGCTCATGCAGCGCACGAAGCTCGCCAACAGCCTCATGTACCTCACCCGCGGCCAGCCGGTCGTCTACTACGGCGACGAGCAGGGCTTCATGGGCGCCGGTGGCGACAAGGACGCCCGGCAGGACATGTTCGCGACCAAGACCCAGCAGTATGCCGACGAGCCGGTCCTCGGCGGCCCGTCCGGTTCGCGTGACCGCTACGACACGAACGCGCCTCTCTACCAGCAGATCTCGAAGCTCGCGAAGGTGCGCGCGGCGAACCCCGGCCTGACCGACGGCGCCCAGGTGCACCGGTACGCCAGCGACGGCCCCGGCATCTACGCATTCTCCCGGGTCGACCGGGCGAGCGGCACGGAGTACCTCGTCGTCGCCAACAACGCGACGACCACGAAGAAGGCGACCTTCTCGACCTTCAGCGACAAGCAGCGGTTCCAGCCGGTCTACGGCGCCGGTGAGGGCGTGACGTCCGGCAAGGACAGCCGGGTCACGGTCAGCGTCCCGGCCCTGTCGGTGCAGGTCTTCAAGGCCACCTCCGGGTTCGCCAAGCGCGACGCCGCGCCGGCCGCATACCTCACCTCGCCCCAGCCGGGTGCGGTCGTGGGCGGCCGTGCGGAGATCGGTGCCGCCATCACCGAGAACACCTTCGCGCAGACGACCTTCCTCTACCGCCCGGTCGGCACCACCGGCTGGAAGACCATCGGCACCGACGACAGCGCGCCGTACCGCGTCTACCAGGACGTCTCCGGCATCGCCAAGGGCACGCTGCTCGAGTACCGCGCGCTCGTCAAGGACAGCAGCGGCAACATCTCGGCCACCTCCTCCTACGGCGTCGTCGGTGACGCAGCCGCGGGCTCCAGCGGAGGCGACGGCGGCGGTGTCGGGCCGGTCGTGCAGCCGGCGAACGTCAGCGTCCCGGGCGACCACAACTCCGAGATGGGCTGTGCCGGTGACTGGGCGCCCGACTGCGACCAGGCACAGCTGACGCTCGACGCGAAGGACCAGATCTGGAAGGGCACCTACACCCTGCCGGCAGCCCCGCACGCCTACAAGGCCGCGATCAACAAGTCGTGGGACGAGAACTACGGTGCGGGCGGCCAGCCGGGCGGCTCGAACATCGAGTACACCGCCCCCGGCACCCCGGTGACCTTCTACTACGACCACTCGACGCACTGGGTGACCTCCGACGCGCAGGGCCCGATCATCACCGCGCCCGGCTCCTTCCAGAGCGAGCTCGGCTGCCCCGGCGACTGGGACCCCTCCTGCATGCGCCCGTGGATGCAGGACCCCGACGGTGACGGCACCTACACCTGGTCGACCAACCAGATCCCTGCCGGCTCCTACGAGTTCAAGATCGCGCACGGCCTGAACTGGAACGAGAACTACGGTGACGGCGGCGCGGCCGGCGGCTCCAACATCTCGCTGTCCGTGCCGTCCGACGGCGTCGTCGTGACGCTCTCGTATGTCCTCGCCACCCACCAGGTGACGGCCAAGGTCTCCAAGCCCGGCGCCGCGCCGGACCTGAAGAAGGCCAAGGCGTTCTGGGTCGAGCCGGGCCTGCTGGCCTGGCCGGCGAACGGCGTGCCCGCAGGGGCCAACCCGGCGCTGCTGCACTGGCGCCTGCACTGGTCGCCCGACGGTGGCCTGGCCGTCGACGCCGAGGCGGTCACCGGCGGCTCGGTCGCCGACCTGGCCTACGACGCCGCCGGCCTGCCCGGCTCGGTCACCTCGGCCCATCCCGAGCTGAAGGGCTACCTCGCCCTCCGGCTGTCTGACAAGACCGCTCGCAAGGCGGGCGACATCCTGCGCGGCCAGGTCGCGGTCGCGATGTACGACAACAACGGTGCGCTGCTCGACGCCACCGGCGTCCAGACCGCCTACGTCCTCGACAGCCTGTATGCCGCCAAGGCCGCCACCCGCACCTACGGCGCCACGTTCGACGGTGGCCAGCCGGCATACCGGGTGTGGGCGCCGACGGCGGCGAAGGTCGCCGTCCTGACCTGGCCGGCCGGCTCGGCGGCGGACGCCCCGGTGTCGCAGGCGAAGCGCATGCCGATGGAGCGCGCCGGCGACGGCTCCTGGTCGGCGGCGGCGGGCGAGCGCAACGCCCGCTACCTCTACGAGGTGACGGTGTTCGCGCCCACCACCGGCCAGGTCGAGACCAACCTCGTCACCGACCCGTACTCGACGGCGCTGACGCTGAACTCGACCCGGTCGGTCGCGGTCGACCTGCGGGACAAGACGTTCCAGCCACAGCTGTGGCGCACGGCGGCGTCGCCGAAGCTCGCGCAGGACGTCGACTCGACCATCTACGAGCTGCACGTGCGCGACTTCTCGGTGGGCGACAAGACGGTCAGCGCCGAGAACCGGGGCTCCTACCTGGCGTTCGCGGAGAACGGTGACGGCACCAAGCACCTCAAGGCGCTCGCCGACGCCGGTCTGAACACCGTGCACCTGCTGCCGACCTTCGACATCGCCTCGATCGAGGAGGACCCGGCCAAGCAGGCCAAGCCCGACTGCGACCTGGCCTCGTACCCGGCCGACAGCGAGGAGCAGCAGGCGTGCGTCGACAAGGTGCGCGAGAAGGACGCCTTCAACTGGGGCTACGACCCGTGGCACTTCATGGCGCCGGAGGGCTCCTACACCTCGACCCCCGCCGAGGCCGACGGCGGCAGGCGGGTCGCCGAGTTCCGCACCATGGTCGGCGGTCTGCACCGTGACGGCCTGCGCGTGGTGCTCGACCAGGTGTTCAACCACACCGCCGCCTCGGGCCAGGACGCGAAGTCGGTGCTCGACAAGATCGTGCCCGGCTACTACCACCGCCTGAACGCCACCGGCGCCGTCGAGACCAGCACCTGCTGCCAGAACGTCGCCACGGAGCACGCCATGGCGCAGAAGCTGATGGTCGACGCCGTGGTGCTGTGGGCGCGCGACTACAAGGTCGACGGCTTCCGGTTCGACCTCATGGGCCACCACTCGCGCGACAACATGCTGGCGGTCCGGCACGCGCTCGACGCGCTCACCCTGACGAAGGACGGCGTCGACGGGAAGTCCATCTACCTCTACGGCGAGGGCTGGAACTTCGGTGAGGTGGCGAACAACGCCCGCTTCACGCAGGCGACCCAGGGCCAGCTCGGCGGCACCGGCATCGGGTCGTTCTCCGACCGGCTGCGCGACGCCGTCCGCGGCGGCGGACCCTTCGACGACGACCCGCGCAAGCAGGGCTTCGGCAGCGGTGAGGCGACCGCCCCCAACGGTGCGCCGATCAACGACGGGGCCGCGGCCTCGCTGAAGCACGACACCGACCTGGTGGAGCTCGGACTGGCCGGCAACCTGCGCTCGTTCGCCTTCCGCAGCAACGAGTCCGGCGACGTCCAGCGGGGCGACCAGCTGAAGTACGGCGACGCCCCGGCCGGCTACGCCGACCAGCCCGACGAGGTCATCAGCTATGTCGACGCCCACGACAACGAGACGCTGTTCGACAGCCTGACCTACAAGCTGCCCCAGGCCACCACCATGGCCGACCGGGTGCGGATGAACACCGTCTCGCTGGCCACCACGGCGCTGTCGCAGACCCCGTCGTTCTGGCACGCGGGCGCAGACCTGCTGCGCTCGAAGTCGCTGGACCGCAACAGCTACGACAGTGGCGACTGGTTCAACACCCTCGACTGGACCGGCAAGGACAACGGCTTCGGGCACGGGCTGCCGCTCAAGGGCGACAACGGCGGCAAGTGGTCCTACATGAAGCCGCTGCTCGGGAACCCTGCGCTGAAGCCGGGCGCCTCCGACGTGCAGAGCGCGAGCGCCCAGGCGCAGGACCTCCTGCGGCTGCGGTTCTCCTCGCCGCTGTTCCGCCTCGGGACGGCGGATGCGATCAACGCCAAGGTCTCGTTCCCGGCGAGCGGCACCGCCGACGCGCACCAGGGCGTCATCGCCATGCGCGTCGACGACACCAAGGGCACCGACGCGGACCCGGCGCTCAAGGGCCTCGTGGTGGTGTTCAACGCCTCCGCCGAGCCGGTGAACCAGAAGGTGCCGGGCCTCGCGGGAGCTGCCCTGTCGCTCTCGCCGGTGCAGGCGAACGGCTCCGACCCGGTGGTCAAGACCTCCGGGTGGGACGCTGCCAGCGGATCGGCCACCGTGCCGGCACGCACCGTGGCGGTGTTCGTCCAGCACTGAGCCACCAGGGCACCCACGCCGAGCTGGGCCCCGTCACCGACACGTCGAGGCGTGCGGTGACGGGGCCCAGCCCCGTGAGAGGGGTCAGGGCTGGATGCCGAGGACGACCTTGCGCAGCAGGGTGTTGAGCTGGACCTGCTCGCGGTCGCTGAGGACCCCGAGGGTCGCCTTCTCCTGGACCAGGGCGAGCTCGAGCGCCTTCTTCCAGACCGCGCGGCCGGCCGGCGTGGGTCGGACCAGGATCCGGCGCCGGTCGAGGGGGTCGCTCTCCCGGGTGACGTAGCCCAGCTCGAGCAGGCGGTCCAGCCGTGAGGTCATCGCCGCCCGCGTGACGTGGGACGCCTCGGCGAGCTGTGCCGGGGTGGTCTCGGCCGGTTCAGGCTGGATGAGGAGCGTGTGCAGGGTGTCGTACTCGGAGGGCGCGAGGCCCATCTCCCCGAACGCTGCCGTGTTGGCGCGCTTGATGTGCCGGTTGATCGCCCCCATGCGGACGATCGCTCCCTCCACCTCGGGGTCGAAGCCGTCGAAGGTCCGTCGCCACCGGTCGACGTGCTGGTCGACCCAGTCCCGCTGCTGTGCCATGCCGCCATCCTCGCAGGTGTGCACACCGTCTGAAAATCAACTGGCTAATAGTTAGACGGTTAACTACTATGGTCCACCATGACCAGCACCCCTGCACCCGCCGGTTTCCGGCTCCTCGCCACCGGTCAGGGCCTCTCGTGGTTCGGCGACGCGTTCGGGCCGATCGCCCTGGCCGTCGCCGTGGTGGCCGGGGGAGGCAGTGCCACCGAGCTCGGCCTCGTCCTGGCGGTGACCATGGCTGCCCGGCTCGCCTGCACCCTCGTGGGTGGTGTGTGGGCCGACCGGGTCGCGCCCGCACGGATCATGGTCGTCAGCGACCTCGTCCGGGCCGCGAGCACCCTCGGGACCGCGGCCTACTTCGCCACCGGGCAGGACCGTCCGCTCGCGCTCTGCGCACTCGCTGCGGCCACTGGGGGAGCGGCGGCGTTCTTCGGACCCGCGTTCACCTCGCTGCGGCCGCTGTTGGTGCCCGCCTCGCGCCGCCATGCCGCGAATGCCACCCTCAACATCCTCCAGAACGGTGCCTTCATCGCAGGGCCCGCGAGCGCAGGGGTCTTCGTCGCGTGGGCCGGGGCGCCGTGGGCGTTCGTCCTCAACGCCGTGTCGTTCCTCGTCTCCGCCGCGACCGTCGCCGCGATCCGCGTCGACGCGCTCCGTGCCGACCGCACGGGGATGCTCGCCGAGCTGCGCGAGGGGTGGCGCGAGGTGACCAGCCGCAGCTGGCTGCTGGCCGGGCTGCTCGCCGCCACGGCATACCACGCAGCCTTCGGTGCCGTCGTGGTCCTCGTCGACGTCATCGCCGTCCGCGACCTTGGTGGACCCACCTCGCTCGGCTGGATCTCGGCCGCCTCGGGTGCCGGTGGGCTGCTCGGCGGCGTGGTGGCGCTGCGCCTGCCGCCCTCGCGGCCGCTGCTCGTCGGCTGGCCCTGCGTCGCCCTGATGGCGGTGTATGCCGCGGCGTTCGCCTGGCCGGGCACGCTGCCGGCCGTGGTGGTGGCCGGCGCGGTCGGGTTCGGCGGGCTGATGTACTTCTCGGTCTGCTGGGACACCGCGCTGCAGGACGGCGTGCCGCACAGGGTGCTCGCGCGCGTGGCGTCGTGGGACATCCTCACGTCGTTCGTCGCGATCCCCGCGGGCAACGCGCTCGCCGGCCCGCTGGCCCACGCGGTCGGCGCGGGCCGGGTGATCCTGACCGCAGCAGTGGTGATGGCGCTCGCGTCGTTCGCGCCGATGCTGGTGCGCGGGTCGCGCGACCTCGTTCGGGCCGGGGCGGAGCCGGCCCCGGCTCCCGTCGGTGTGGCGATCAGCCCGTGAGCACGACTCCGGTGCCGTCCAGCGTGGCCCGGAACCCGCCGTCGGTCACCTCGACGTGGGTGAGCCGCATGCCCGCCGGGAGCCCCTGGACGGTGTGACGGATCGTCACCAGGCGGCGGACGGTCGCGGACAGGGCCGCGTCGAGCACCTCGGGTCCGCCAAGGTCGACCGTCTCGGGTTCGATGACGAGCTGGCCGCCGACCGCCCGGACGGTGCCGGTCGCACGCACCTGCACCTGGCGACCGAGCAGGGTCGTGGTCCGGCGCACGCCAGCCTTCCCGCCGCCCGCGGCATACAGCTGGACCCCGCGGCCGACCTGGCGAGCCGCGGCGTCGAACGGGAGGGTCGCCACGAGGCGGAGGGTGCCGGCGCGCAGGCCGCTGCTGGTCATGCGCACGTCCTGGCCGGTGGCGTGCACGTCACGGAAGCCGCCGTCGGAGGTCAGCACCGCGGAGGAGTCGAGGACGACTGCCTGCAGCCAGGTCTCGCCGCGCCGCAGGTCCGTCGGCGGCGAGGGCAGCGGGCGCGACGTGGCGCCCGGCTGCGGCGGGACCCCGGCCGCCCCGGGGCGGCCGGGGTCAGCGGCGACGAGCACGACCGCGGCCAGGCCGACCACGACGGCGAGCACCCCGGTGACGAGGCCGAGGAGGAAGGTGCGCACGCCGGTCACACCATGTACTGGTCGTGGCGGCTGTACAGCTCGGTCCACTCCTCGGGGCTGAGGGTGCGCTCGCCCCTGGCCACCTCGGCGACCGCCTCGAAGTAGGACTCCCGCGGTGCTCCCGGTGCGAAGTGCAGCAGCATCGAGACCGGCTCGCCCGACTCGTTGCGGAAGCCGTGGATGCCGCCGGGCGGCACGTGCGCGAACTCGCCCTCCCGCAGGTCGCGCCAGCCGGTGCCGTCGTGGAGGCGCAGCGTGCCCCGCAGGACGAAGAACGACTCGGCCATGGTCTTGTGGAAGTGCGGGTCCGGGCCGCTGCGCGCCGCGCTCATCTCGTAGCGGTACAGCCCGAAGAGGCCGCCCGTCGTGGCGCCGGTGGCGAGGTAGTGCACCTGCGTGTTGACGCCCTGCAGCTCGGGCGCGGCGTCGGCGGGCCGCAGCCAGGCACTGGCCTCGCCCGTGTCGCTGCGGTAGATCGGGGGCGGGTAGCTCATGGGCCCCAGTCTGCCGTGGCCGGCGCGTGGCTCTCAGGCGTGGCTGTCAGGCGTGGCTGTCAGGCGTGGCTGTCCGACGTCGCTCGCAGGTGGGGCTCCCGGGTCCGGCGGTAGGGAGGACGGTCCGCCGCCGGAACCGGGAGGGCTTGAGGGGAGTCGTCAGGCGACGACCGGCTGCGCCTCGACCGCGGCCTCGGGGAGGGCACGCTCCTGGCGGACGGCCGGGAGGTAGAGGGCCGCGCCGAGGATGCTGAACGCGCCGGCGACGATGATGGCCAGCGCCGTCGACGTCTGCTCCGCCAACGGGCCGAGGACCAGCAGGGCCAGGCTGAAGGTGCCGCCGGCGACCATCGAGTTCATCGAGAGCACCGTCGCCCGGTTGGTGGGCGTGGCCTGGCGGTGGAGCAGCGTGGCGTGCGCCGGGCCGGCGAACCCGTGCAGCGTGTAGGTGATGAGGAACGCCGTCACGAGGCCGACCGGACCGCCCATGAGTCCCATGACCACGATGAACACGCCCTGCAGCACCCGGGCGGCCACCGCCGTCCACGCCACGCCGATGCGCCGGGTCGACAGCCCGGCCGCGGCCGAGCCGGCGGCGAACAGGCCCCACGCCGCCGCGGAGACCGGGCCGAGGATCGCGCCCGCACGGTCCTCGCCACCCACGAGCTCGGCGAGCCGGATGGGGTGGAAGGTCTCGAAGGCGATCATCCCGACGCTCCAGAACACCTCCACGAGCACCAGCGTGAGCAGCACCCGTGAGGAGCCGAGGAGCCGTATGCCGTCCGCCACGGTGCGGGGGGCCTCCTTCGCCGAGCGCATGGCGCGGCGGAACCCGGTGGCGTCGACGTGGGTGCGCGGCTCCTTCATGAGGACGGCGATGGCGACCAGGTGGACGACGCCCAGGGCGAGAGCGACATAGGCCGGCAGCTCGATGGCCGTGACGGCGCTGACCGGGTGCCAGGCGATGAGCCCACCGGAGACCAGCGCACCGGCGGCGATGGCCACGCCGAGGGCGGTGCCGGCCGCAGCGAGGGCCTTCTCCACCGGCACGGTCGGGTCGTCGGCGTGGGCGGTGTCGACGTACCACGCCTCCAGGGGACCGGAGTCGAGGGCGCGGAAGACGCCCTGCAGCGCGAGCGCCGCGAAGAACACCCAGAACGTGTGCGCCGCCAGGAAGAGCCCCCACGACGCCAGGTTCACCACGGCCGAGGCGACCAGCACCGGCCGCCGGCCGAGCGCGTCGGCGAACCCGCCGGTCGGCAGCTCCAGGGCGAGGACGACGAAACCCTGCGCCGAGAAGATGACGCCCAGCTGGGCCACGCTCATGCCGCGCTGGAGGGCGATCAGGGTGAGGATGCCGATCACCAGGCCCACCGGGAACCAGCGGGTCACGGTGAGCAGCAGGAAGACCCGTCGGGCGGCGGCCGCCGAGAGCGGCGCAGGGGTGTGGCTCATGGCTGCTCCTTCGTCCTGGAGGCCCTGCCCCGGGGTGCGCTGTCCGCCCGGGGGGCACGGTCGAGGTCGATGGGGTAGGCGACCGAGTAGACGGCGACACGGCGGGCCTCCGGGTTGCCCTGCCCCACCCGGCGGTAGCGGGCGAGGACCTCGTCGACCTCGGCCTTGAGCTGTTGGAGCTGTTCGGGGGTGGCGATGACGAAGGAGTCGCTCATGCCGGCGGCGTCGCGCCAGGCCATCGGCCAGGCCTGCTCGACGTCGAGCCACCGCTCGAACTGCTCGGCGAGGTGGCGGATGTAGTCACGGACCAGCCAGTTGAGCGCGGTCTCGGAGTCCTCGTCACCGGCGAAGTCGCTCGGGTCGAAGGAGTGGAAGTCGGTGGCCGCCCGCCACAGGCGGCGCTTGCCCTCGCCCTCGCCGGTGTCGGCGACGAGGCCGACCGACTCCAGCTTGCGCAGGTGGTACGAGGTCGCGCCCGAGTTGGTGCCCAGCGTGGCTGCCAGGGCGGTCGCGGTGGCGGGGCCTCCCCGGCGGAGGGTGCTCAGCAGGCGCGAACGCAGGGGATGGGCCAGGACCCGCAGGGCCGCCGCGTCGAGCCGGATGCCGGTGAAGCCGGCGTCGTCGGTGGTGCTCATACGTGCACAATACCTGTGCACACTCTCTTTGCACAAGATTTGTGCACAAACATTGTGCTTGTGCATCGCCGCAGGTCAGCGGGGGTTTCCTGGCCGACGTGGTGCGATTTGGGCGAGTGGTCCGCCACCCGTAAACTTGAGCACTGTTGTGTCGCGCGCCCTCCAGGGCGACATCAGCGCCCTCGGGAGCACGCGGCATACGCACCCAGTGAAGAACCGAACGTAAGGTAAGACACTTTGCGCACCTACACACCGAAGCCGGCCGAGGTCACTCGCACCTGGCACGTGATCGACGCGACGGACGTCGTGCTGGGCCGCCTCGCGAGCCAGGTCGCCGTTCTCCTGCGCGGCAAGCACAAGACGACCTTCGCGCCCCACGTCGACGGTGGTGACTTCGTCATCGTCATCAACGCCGAGAAGGTCGCCCTCACCGGCGCCAAGCTCGAGCAGAAGAAGGCCTACCGCCACTCGGGCTTCCCGGGCGGCCTGAAGAGCACCTCCTACACCGAGCTGCTGGCCAAGAGCCCGGCCAAGGCCGTGGAGAAGGCCGTGCGCGGCATGCTGCCGCACACCACCCTCGGGCGCGAGCAGCTGACCCACCTGAAGGTCTACGCCGGCCCCGAGCACCCGCACGCTGCGCAGAAGCCGCAGCCCTTCGAGATCTCACAGGTCGCGCAGTAAGTCCGCCAAGGACCTGTGCAGAAAGCGAATTGAGGATATTTCGTGGCTGACACCACTGAGAACATCGACGCCCAGGGCGACGACGTCGAGCTGACCGAGTACACCTCCGAGTCCGAGGGCCCCGTCTCCGGCGAGCAGACCCGCCGCCCGAGCGCCTCGGCCCCGGGCGCCGCCACCGGTCGACGCAAGCAGGCCATCGCCCGCGTGCGCATCGTCCCCGGCACCGGCGAGTGGAAGATCAACGGGCGCACGCTCGAGGACTACTTCCCGAACAAGGTCCACCAGCAGCTCGTCAACGAGCCCCTCAAGGTGCTCGAGCTCGACGGCGCCTACGACGTGCTCGTGCGCGTGCACGGTGGTGGCCCCTCCGGCCAGGCCGGTGCGGTCCGCCTCGGCGTGGCGCGCTCGCTCAACGGCGTGGACGAGGAGCTGAACCGTCCGACGCTGAAGAAGGCCGGCTTCCTGACCCGCGACGCCCGCGTCCCGGAGCGCAAGAAGGCTGGTCTCAAGAAGGCCCGCAAGGCCCCGCAGTACTCCAAGCGCTGATCCCGGCTGGCGCCGGTCTCACCGCTCGGCTCCACAAGCGCTGGTCCTCGATCCGCGCCTGCCGATGGCGGCACCCGGAAGTGTCGGGTGCCGCCATCGGCGTTTTCGGGAGTAGGTTGCGTCGGACGCGCCTGCTCACGAGGGCGGCGGTCACTCCTGCCGGGTGTGCCGCGTGCCCCTGACCGCGAAAGGTTCCCCCTTCATGGCACGACTCTTCGGCACTGACGGCGTCCGCGGCCTCGCGAACGTCGACATCACCCCGGAGCTCGCCCTGAGCCTCTCAGTGGCAGCAGCGCACGTCCTCGGGGACGCCTCGCTCGCCCAGGGCCGCCGCCCCAAGGCCGTGGTCGGGCGCGACCCGCGCGCGTCGGGTGAGTTCCTCTCCGCCGCGGTCGTGGCCGGCCTGGCCTCCGCCGGGGTCGACGTCTACGACGCCGGCGTGCTGCCCACCCCGGCAGTCGCCTACCTGACTGCCGACACCCACGCCGACTTCGGCGTCATGCTGTCGGCCTCGCACAACGCGATGCCCGACAACGGCATCAAGTTCTTCGCCGCGGGTGGCCACAAGCTGCCCGACGAGGTCGAGGACGAGATCGCCGCCCGGCTCGACCAGGAGTGGACCCGGCCCACCGGTGCCAACGTCGGTCGCGTGCACCAGATGCGTGACGGCCACACCCGCTACATCAGCCACCTGCTGACCGTGCTGCCGAACCGCCTCGACGGCCTGAAGGTCGTCATCGACGGGGCACACGGCGCCGCCAGCCAGGTCTCGCCGGAGGTGTTCCGCCTCGCCGGCGCCACGGTCCACGAGATCGGCACCGAGCCCGACGGGCTCAACATCAACGACGGCTACGGCTCGACCCACCTCGAGCACCTCCAGGAGGCCGTCGTCGCACGGGGTGCCGACCTCGGTATCGCCCACGACGGCGACGCCGACCGGTGCCTCGCAGTCGACGCCGACGGCGTGGAGGTGGACGGCGACCAGATCATGGCGATCCTCGCGCTCGCCATGAAGGACCGCGGAACGCTCGCCAAGGACACCCTCGTCACCACGGTGATGAGCAACCTCGGGCTGCTGCAGGCCATGGAGCGCGAGGGTGTCTCCGTCGTGCAGACCGGCGTGGGCGACCGCTACGTGCTCGAGGAGATGCGTCGTTCCGAGCTCTCCCTCGGCGGCGAGCAGTCCGGACACGTCATCTTCCTCGACCACGGCACCACCGGCGACGGTGTGCTCACCGGCCTGATGCTGGCCGCTCGCGTCGCCGACACGCAGCGGAGCCTCGCCGAGCTCGCCGGGGTGATGACCCGCCTCCCGCAGGTGCTCGTCAACGTCAAGGGCGTCGACAAGTCGCGCGTCGAGACCGACGAGGAGCTGCAGATGGCCGTCAAGGCCGAGGAGGCCGCCCTCGCGGGCTCGGGCCGCGTGCTGCTGCGCAAGTCGGGCACCGAGCCCGTGGTCCGGGTCATGGTCGAGGCCGCCGAGCAGGAGCAGGCCCAGGCGGTGGCGGACCGTCTCGTCGAGGTCGTCCGCGCCCGTCTCTCGCTGCAGTAGGGACCGCACGCCCGCGCCCGCGCGGCCGTCGAGGAGCCCACGCGGCCTACGCACTGGTGCGTATGGCGCCCGGTGCCCTGCCGCCGCGACGCTTGTCCTGGTCCCGATGCAGGGGGATCAGGTCTGGTCAGCGGTCGGGGGACCTGAGCAGACCTCGACGCTGGGCGCTGAGGACCGCTGAGAGGCGGTCCACAGCGCCCAGCTTGCGGTAGAGGTGCTCCTGGTGCTTGTGCACCGTGCGGGGCGAGATGGCCAGACGCGTCGCGATGCCCTCGACGGTGTGGCCCTGGGCGACGAGGTCGAGCACCACCCGCTCCCTCGGTGTGAGCGGCACCCCGAGCGGGTCGGGGGCGCCGTCGCCACGCGCGCGGGCTTCGCGGAGCAGCCGCACGTGCGCGTCCAGGCCTGCCACCAGCGACTGCAGCGTGGCGGCGCGCTCGACGTCGTCGTCGAGGTAGGGATCCTCGCTGACCAGGGCGTAGGCGTCACGGGCACCGTGGGGGTTCGCCGCGAGCGGGATGGTCATCTGGTGCTCGGTGAAGCCGAGATCCTCCATCAGCGCGGAGACCACCTCGGGCAGCTCCCAGCCCCAGCCGAGCACCTGGGCCATGGTCGTCGGTGCAGACGTGCGGGTGGTGGCGTTGTAGGCGTACAGCGGGTGGGCCTGCGCGCCGGTCTCGACGACCGACTCCCAGGTGCCGGTGTCCTCCCAGGGGGTCGGCGGGTACACCGCGACCTCGTCGAGGTGGACGACGGGCTTGGTGACCGCGCGCACCGTCAGGTACGCGTGGCCCCACGAGCACAGCCCCTCGGCGAGCATCACCTCGGCGACCTGGGGGTCGGGCTCGCCGAGGACGTCGGCCGACAGAGCCAGCCAGCGCTGCACGTCGTCCATGGCTCCTCCCGGGTGGTCAGGTCACCAAGGGTAGGCCGGTCACGCGCCCGCCGGGAGGGGTTCACCGGCTCGATCGGCCCGGGGGGAGCGATTCACGGGCAGGCACGGTTTCGTCGGGCCCAACCCGCGACTGGGCGCCCCGCAGGCGGGGTTCCCGGTCGTCCCTGTCGCGGACGGCGGGCCGTCAGCCGATCGGCTCGAGCAGGCCCGTGTCGACGTCGTAGACGAAGCCACCCACGGCCACGGAGTCGGGGACGAGCGGGTGCGAGCGCACCTTCGCGAGGTCCTGCCGCAGGGCCTCGACCTGGTCCTCGACCACGCCGAACGGCTGCCAGGAGGCATCCTGCCCGGCTTTCCTGCCGACCTCCTCGTGCAGCTGCTCCTCGGTGTGGGTGGCCATCGCGCACCGGGTGTGGGGTATGACGAGGATCCGGTTGACGCCCAGGAGGTGTACCCCGAGCACGAGGGCCTCGAGTGCCTGTGGGGTGATGCGGCCGCCTGGGTTGCGGAAGATCTTGGCGTCACCCGGCTTGAGCCCGAGCATGCCCAGCGGGTCGATGCGCGAGTCCATGCAGGTGACGATCGCGACGCCCGCGTGGGCGACGCCGTCGAACCCGCTCAGGGTGAAGCTCTCGGCGAACTTGCGGTTCGCCTCGAGAAGGTCGTCGAACGCACTGGTGTCCATTGCTGTCCTCCTGTCAGAGCAGGCCCGGTCGCCTGCCGATGCTCATGGCCATGGGCTTGGCCGTCTCGGCGAAGAAGTCGTTGCCCTTGTCGTCCACGACGATGAACGCCGGGAAGTCCTCGACCTCGATCTTCCAGACCGCCTCCATGCCGAGCTCGGGGTACTCGATCACGTCGACGGACTTGATGCAGTCCTGCGCCAGGCGGGCGGCCGGGCCGCCGATGGAGCCGAGGTAGAAGCCACCGTGCGCCTGGCAGGCGTCGGTGACCTGCTTGCTCCGGTTGCCCTTGGCCAGCATGACCATCGAGCCGCCGGCGGCCTGGAACTGGTCGACGTAGCTGTCCATCCGGCCGGCGGTGGTGGGGCCGAACGAGCCGGACGCGTATCCCTCGGGCGTCTTGGCGGGGCCGGCGTAGTAGACCGCGTGGTCCTTGAGGTAGTGCGGCATCTCCTCGCCGGCGTCGAGGCGCTCCTTGATCTTGGCGTGGGCGATGTCGCGCGCCACCACGAGCGGGCCGGAGAGCGACAGACGGGTCTTCACCGGGTACTTCGACAGCTCGGCGCGGATCTCGTCCATGGGACGGTTGAGGTCGATGCGCACGACGTCGTCGGAGACGGCCTCGCCCTCGGCAGCCTCGAGGTGCTCCTCGGTGGTCTCGGGGAGGAATCGAGCCGGGTCGCGCTCGAGCTGCTCGAGGAAGACACCCTCCGGGGTGATCTTCCCGAGCACCTGGCGGTCGGCCGAGCAGGAGACGGCGATGGCGACGGGCAGGGAGGCCCCGTGCCGGGGGAGGCGCACCACGCGGACGTCGTGGCAGAAGTACTTGCCGCCGAACTGGGCGCCGATACCGAAGTCGCGGGTCAGCTCGAGCACGCGCTCCTCGAGCTCGGTGTCGCGGAAGCCGCGGCCGGTCTCGGCCGAGCCGGTGGTGGGCAACTCGTCGAGGTACTTCGCCGACGCGTACTTGGCTGTCTTCAGGGCGAACTCGGCGCTCGTGCCGCCGATGACGATGGCCAGGTGGTACGGCGGGCAGGCGGCGGTGCCGAGCGAGCGCAGCTTCTCGTCGAGGAAGGCGATCATCCGCTCGGGGTTCAGGATCGCCTTGGTCTCCTGGTAGAGGAACGACTTGTTCGCGCTGCCGCCGCCCTTGGCCATGAAGAGGAACTTGTAGGTGTTCTCGTGGCCCGGCGCGGTGTCGGCGTACAGCTCGATCTGCGCGGGGAGGTTGGAGCCGGTGTTCTTCTCCTCCCACGTCGTGACCGGGGCCATCTGGGAGTAGCGCAGGTTCAGCTTGGTGTAGGCGTCGTAGACACCCTGGGCGACGGCCGCCTCGTCGGTGCCCTCGGTCAGCACGTGCTGGCCGCGCTTGCCCATGACGATCGCCGTGCCGGTGTCTTGGCACATCGGCAGCACACCGCCGGCGGCGATGTTGGCGTTCTTGAGCAGGTCGAGCGCGACGAACTTGTCGTTGTTGGAGGCCTCGGGGTCGTCGATGATCCGCCGCAGCTGGGCGAGGTGGGCCGGACGAAGGTAGTGCGCGATGTCGTGCATGGCCTCGGCCGTCAGGGTGCGCAGCGCCTCCGGCGACACCTCGAGGAACGTTCGGCCGCCCGGGCCCTCCACCGTGCGCACACCCTCGGTGGTGAGGAGGCGGTAGTCGGTCTGGTCAGGACCGGTCGGCAGCAGGTCTTCGTAGACGAACTCGGCCATGGGCAGGTGTGCTCCTCAGGGACGCGGCGGACTCGGGGTCACTCTACGACCGGCGCCGTGGCGCCCCGCGGGCGCCTCCACGCAGTGGTATGCCGCGGGGCCGGCGCGGCCCCGCGGCTCCCCGGTTGCGCGACGCCACGGGGGCAACGGTGGCCGGCCGCGGGTGGCCGTCGAAGGTGACCGGCTGCGGCATACCTCTCAGAGCTCGTCGAGGCTGGGCGCGTAGGCGCCGGCTCGCGCGACGGTGGCGGCCGCGCAGGCCAGCGCCCGGTCGATGGCGGGCCGCACGCCGGCCAGCGTGGCGTCGGCCAGCCGCTTGCGGCCCTCTGCGCCGGTCAGGCCGGCCGAGGCCAGCCCGGAGAGCAGCCCGGCCATGAAGGAGTCACCCGCGCCGACGGTGTCGACGACCGCCTGCGCCAGGGTGGGGGCGGACGCGACCTCGCCGGTGGTGCTGAGACCGAAGACGACGCCGTCGGGCCCGCGCGTCACCACGACGAGGGCGGGGCCGAGCGCTCCCCAGCGGCGCAGCACGTCGGAGACCGCCGAGCCGGGGTAGAGCAGCAGCAGGTCGTCCTCGCTGGCCTTGACGACGTCGGAGAGGGCGACCAGCTCCTCGACGTGGCCACGGACGACGTCGAGGTCGCCCATGATGTCGGGCCGGATGTTGGGGTCGTAGGAGACCGTGGCCTGCTCGTGGGCGTCGCGCAGGGCCGCCGCCACCGAGCGCGCGCCCGGCTCGAGGATGGCCGCGATGGAGCCCGTGTGGACGTGGGTCGTGCCGGCCGGGACCTCGACGTGGGGGAGGTCCCAGTGCAGGTCGAAGGTGTACTCGGCGGCCCCAGCCGCGTCGAGGTGGGCCTCCGCCACCGACGTCGACTGTTCCCCGACGGTGGTGCTCAGGAGCGAGACGCCGTGCCGGGTCAGGTGGTCGGCGATGCGGGTGCCGCGGGCGTCCGGACCTAGACGGGTGGCGAAGTCGACCCGCTGGTCGAGCCGGGCCAGGCCGACGGCCACGTTGGCGGGGCTGCCGCCCACGTGCTCGACGACGTCGCCGTCGGCGTCGCGGACACGGTCGATGAGGGCCTCGCCGACGACGAGGACGCGGTCGTTCCCCGCGTCACCGGTGACAGCGTGCTCGTCCACGGCCGGGTCGCTCACGCCTGGCCCGCCGCGGTGTTGCGCTCGAAGTCGATCGAGCTGTAGGCCCGCAGCTTGGCCAGCTGGTGGTGGCTCTCGATCAGGCGGATCGTGCCCGACTTCGAGCGCATGACGAGGGAGTGGGTGGTAATGCTCCCGGCGCGGTAGCGGACGCCCCGGAGCAGCTCGCCGTCGGTGATGCCGGTGGCGACGAAGAAGCAGTTCTCGCTGGTGACGAGGTCGTTGGTCGAGAGCACGGCGTCGAGGTCGTGACCGGCGTCGAGGGCGCGCTGGCGCTCGTCGTCGTCCTTGGGCCACAGGCGGCCCTGGATGACACCGCCGAGGCACTTGATCGCGCAGGCGGTGATGATGCCCTCCGGGGTGCCGCCGATGCCGAGGAGCAGGTCGATGCCGGTGTCGTCGCGGGCGGCCATGATCGCGCCGGCCACGTCGCCGTCCGAGATGAAGCGGAGCCGGGCGCCGGCTTCGCGCACCTGGCGCGCGACGTCCGCGTGCCGGGGGCGGTCGAGCATGACGACCGTGACGTCCTCGGGGCTCTCGCGCTTGGCCTTGGCGATGCGGCGGATGTTCTCCTTCACCGGGAGACGGATGTCGACCACGTCGGCGGCCTCGGGCCCGGTGACCAGCTTGTCCATGTAGAAGACGGCGCTCGGGTCGTACATCGAGCCCCGCTCGGACACGGCGAGCACCGAGACGGCGTTGGACATGCCCTTGGCGGTCAGGGTGGTGCCGTCGATGGGGTCGACCGCGACGTCGCACTCCGGGCCGTTGCCGTCGCCGACCTGCTCCCCGTTGTAGAGCATGGGGGCGTCGTCCTTCTCACCCTCGCCGATGACGACGACACCCTTCATCGACACCGTCGAGATCAGCGTTCGCATGGCCTCCACGGCCGCGCCGTCGGCGCCGTTCTTGTCGCCGCGGCCGACCCACCGGCCGCCGGCCATCGCCGCGGCCTCGGTGACCCGGACCAGCTCCAGGGCGAGGTTGCGGTCCGGCGCCTCCCCACCGACGCGGAGGGCACTGGGGAGGGTGTCTTCGGGCATGCGGCATTCCTTCACGCGGCAGCGGGTGATGCGCCCGACTCTAGCGGGGTGGGGCGGTTCGCGCGGAGAGGTGACCGTCAGGGACCATATGGGGGTGAGCACGTCGCCCCGCAGTTCCTACGCCTCCGGCTCGGTGTCCAACATGGCCCGTTCCCTGCTGGTGGTGGCTGCCCTCGTGGCGCTGCTCATCGCCATCGTGCCGCGGGTCAGCACCATCTCGCAGCCGCCCGTCGACGTGGGCGCGGCCGCCGTCGGCGTGGCCCGGGAGAGCGGCTGGGGCATCTCGCAGCCGGTCGGCCTGCCCGAGGGGTGGAAGGCCACCAGCGTCCGCTACGTCCGCAGCACCGACGGGCTGCAGACCTGGCATGCCGGCTACACCGCCCCCAGCGGCAACTACGTCGCGCTCGAGCAGACCAAGGGCGCCACCAGCGGGTGGATCGAGGCGCAGACCAACCGCGCCAAGCGCACCGGTGAGGTGCAGGCGGCCGAGCGGACCTGGACGACGTTCGAGCGCACCCCCAAGGTGCAGCGCAGCCTCTTGGACACCCGGAAGACCGCCGACGGGCTGACCACCCTCATCACCGGCACGGGTACGTTCGACGAGCTGAAGGCCTTCGCGGAGAAGCTCCAGGTCGTCAAGCCGACGAGCTAGTCGCCCGGGCTCGGCACTCCTCGGCTGGTCACAGTTCCGCCGGTCACTCCTCGGCCGGTCACTCCTCGTCGGTGCCGGCCAGCGAGGCCTCCGCCTCGTCGAGCCAGGTGCTGCAGTGGGCGGCCAGGGCCTCGCCCCGCCGCCACAGACGCATGCTCTCCTCGAGGCCGGCCTGGCCGCCCTCGAGCTGGGCGACGATCGAGACGAGCTCGTCGCGCGCGGCCTCGTAGGGCAGCTCCGCGATGTCGGGGAACTCCTCGGCCGGGGTTGGGGGCGCCTGGGTGTCCTTCGCCATGGCGAACACCCTAGGGCAGCCCCACGACACGGGCCGCGAAGTCCCCTCGGGCCACCCGCACCCGCAGGAGCTCCTCGACCTCGAGGTCGGCCTGGTCCATGACGATCCGTCCGTCCGCGTGCTGCACCACGGCATACCCGCGCTCGAGCGTGGACAGGGGAGAGAGGGTGCGCACCTGGGCGCGCAGGTGCGCGACCTGGTCGGCGGCGCGGTGCACGGCCGCGGTGACGCGGTGCCGGGAACGCTGCCGCAGGGCCTCGAGCTCCTCGCGACGCGCCCTGATGATCGCCGTGGGGTCGGCCATCACGGGGCGGGAGCGCAGCGAGGTCAGGTGGCGCCGCTCGCCGGCGATGCGCCCGGCCAGCGCCCTTCGGCCCCGCTCGCGCGACTGTTGTATGCCGCGGCGCTCGTCCGCGGCGTCCGGCACCACCCGCTTGCCGGCGTCGGTCGGCGTCGAGGCCCGCCAGTCGGCGACGTGGTCGAGCAGCGGGCTGTCGACGTCGTGCCCGATGGCGCTGACCACCGGCGTGCGGGCGGCCGCCACGGCGCGCAGCAGGCTCTCGTTGCTGAAGGGCAGCAGGTCCTCCACCGAGCCACCGCCACGGGCGATGACGATGACCTCGACCGTGGGGTCGGCGTCGAGCTCCGCCAGGGCCGCGGTGACCTCGGTGACGGCGGTCGGGCCCTGCACGGCGACCTCGCGGATGGCGAAGCGCACGGTCGGCCAGCGGCGGCGGGCGTTCTCCACGACGTCCTTCTCGGCCGCGCTCGCCCGGCCGCAGACCAGCCCCACGGTGCGGGGGAGGAAGGGGAGGGGCTTCTTGCGCTCGCGGTCGAACAGGCCCTCCGAGGCCAGCGTGCGCTTGAGGTGCTCGAGGCGGGCCAGCAGCTCACCCACGCCGACCGGCCGGATCTGGCGGGCGTCGAGCATCAGGGAGCCACGCTGGGTCCAGAAGACCGGCTTGGCCTGGAGCACGACCCGCGCGCCCTGGCTGAGCGGCGTGGGCATCGCGTCGAGCGCGTTGACCTGGATCGCCACCGACAGCGACATGTCGACGTCGGGGTCGCGGAGCGTGAGGTAGGCGGTGCGGGCACCGGGCCGGCGGGTGAGCTGCACGACCTGGCCCTCCACCCAGAGCACCGACATCTTCTCGACGTACTCGGCGATCCGCATGCTCAGCAGCCGCACCGGCCAGGGCTGGTCGGCCGTGGTGTCGGCGGCCCGCTCGGGCAGGTCTGGCGGCGTCACGGACGCCACTCTAGGAGCCGACGCCGACGGAGGGGCGGCGCACCACGCCCGGGCGCAGACGGGGGTGGTGCGTCGCGGGGCGACTGGCGGACGGGCGTGGTGCACCGCGGGCGGACAGGCGCGCAGGCGCGGCTCAGGCGTCTGGCTCGGTGTAGAGGCAGAACGGGTGGCCGGCGGGGTCGAGCAGGACACGCACGTGGGGCTGCGGCTGGTGGCCGGGCAGCTCCGCGCCGAGCTCGACGGCATCGTGCACGGCGCCGTCGAGGTCGTCCACCGGCAGCTCGAGGTGGGCCTGCATCTGCTGGGCCCCCTCGCGGGCCGGCCAGGTGGGTCGCTGGTGCAGCGGCTCGCCCTTGACCGCGAGCGTGACCGGTGAGCCGGGTGCCCGCAGGGTGCACCAGGCCGACGTGTCCTCGACTAGCTCCCACCCGAGCAGGTCGCGGTAGAAGCGGGCGAGGGCCTGCGCGTCGGCGGCGTCGAGGGTGATGCCGAGCGGGCTGGCCGGGGTGCGTCCGCGGATCATGGCTCCCTGCCTACCCGCAGGCGGCCGGCCTCGCGACCGGGGGCGCGGCATACCGGATCGCGGTCGGCGGCCCAAGGGCTGCCGAAGTCCCAGACTTCGGGTCAAGAGCGCCGGGTTGGCCCGAGGTCCCAGACTTCGGGTCAAGAACGCGGGGTTGGCCCAGGTCCCAGACCTCGGGTCACCGGCGGCGGCATACCGGCCTCGCGGATTCGGGCGTTCCGGACCCGCCACCTACCATGGAGGCATGACCTCTGCCTCGAAACGTGTCCTGCTGGCTGCCCCGCGTGGGTACTGCGCCGGCGTCGACCGGGCCGTGGTGACGGTCGAGAAGGCGCTGGAGCTCTACGGGCCGCCGGTCTACGTGCGCAAGGAGATCGTCCACAACAAGCACGTCGTGACCACCCTCCAGAAGAGGGGCGCCATCTTCGTCGAGGAGACCGACGAGGTGCCCGAGGGTGCCACCGTGATCTTCTCAGCCCACGGCGTCGCGCCGGTGGTGCACGAGGAGGCCAAGGCGCTCAGCCTCAAGACGATCGACGCGACCTGCCCGCTGGTGACCAAGGTGCACCGTGAGGCCGTCCGGTTCGCAGGTGACGACTACGACATCCTCCTGATCGGCCACGAGGGCCACGAGGAGGTCGTCGGCACCTCCGGCGAGGCGCCTGAGCACATCACGCTCGTCGACGGCCCCGACGACGTGGAGAACGTCACCGTGCGCGACCCGGAGAAGGTCGTGTGGCTCTCGCAGACCACCCTGTCGGTCGACGAGACCATGGAGACGGTGAGGCGGCTGAAGGAGCGCTTCCCCAAGCTGCAGAACCCGCCGAGCGACGACATCTGCTACGCCACCCAGAACCGCCAGCTCGCGGTGAAGCAGATGGCGCCGGACACCGACCTGATGATCGTCGTCGGCTCGCGGAACTCCTCGAACTCGGTGCGGCTCGTCGAGGTAGCCCTGGAGCACGGCGCCCGTGCCGGACACCTGGTCGACTACGCCGAGGAGATCGACGAGGCCTGGCTGGAGGGCGTGCAGACCGTCGGCGTGACCTCGGGCGCGTCGGTGCCGGAGGTGCTGGTGCGCGACGTGCTCGACTACCTCGCGCAGCGCGGCTACGAGGACGTCGAGCCGGTCGTGGCCGCGGAGGAGAGCCTGCTCTTCGCCCTGCCCAACGAGATCCGTCGCGACCTCAAGGCGCGCGGCATGTCGGACAAGATGCGCCACGACGGCTCGTTCAGCGAGGCCGGCAGCCTGCACTAGCGCATCGGCCGCCGCCTGGCGTGTGATCCGGCGCACCACCACTTGGCGCGCGACTCCACTGGGGCCGACCTAGGCTCGAGTGCGCAGGTCAGAGCCTGTGCACCCGTCCGAGGAAGGTCGCCGATGTCGCATGCCGCCGTGAGCTCCGTCGAGGAGCTCGAGGAGCTGCTGTCCGAGCGTGTGCTCGGACCCGACTACCCCTGCCTGGGCGCGAAGTCGGTCTTCCGGCGCGACCGCGCGACGGTCGTCCTGCACGACGACATGGAGAGCCCGGAGACCGCCCGTCACCTGTTCGAGCAGCTGCGCGAGTACACCGGGTCGGTCGACGCCGAGGAGGGCTTCGCGTCCTTCGTCGCGGGCTTCCGCGGCCCGCAGGTGCGCGACGAGAAGCACTTCGAGGAGATGCTGTGGGCGCTCCTGCAGCGGCTCCACGACGTCGACGAGGAGCCGTGGGCGCCGGAGGTGTCGGCCGACCCCAGCGACCCTCACTTCGGGTTCAGCGTTGCCGGCACACCGTTCTTCATCGTCGGCCTGAACCCCGAGGCGTCCCGCGACGCACGACGGTTCCCGGTGCCCGTGCTGGTGTTCAACCTGCACGAGCAGTTCCAGGCCCTGCGGGAGAGCGGTGGCTTCGAGCGGATGCGCGACACGATCCGACGCCGCGACGAGGACCTCCAGGGCACGGTCAACCCGATGGTGAGCGACTACGGCTCGGTCTCCGAGGCCCGCCAGTACTCCGGCCGTGAGCTGGAGGAGGGCTGGGAGCCGCCCTTCGAGCCCGACCCCGAGGCCGTCGCCCCTGACACAGCAGCCACCGAGAAGGAAGGAACCCCCGCATGACCTCAGCCGCCTCGACCTCCTCGCCGGCCGACGGCTTCACGCGGATGGCGCCGCAGACCGGTACGGGCTTCCTGCTGCGGGCCGGGCAGGTGCTGACGGTGGTCGACCCGACCGGGGTACAAGTCAGCGACTTCTTCGCGTTCAGTGCCGAGGACCACGGGGAGTGGCTCTCCAGCGGGCGCACCATCGACTACGGCAACAAGGTCTACTTCACGACGGGCGACCTTCTCTACAGCAACCGCAGCCGTCCGATGGCCACCATCGTCGAGGACACCTGCGGGCGGCACGACTTCCTGCTGACGCCGTGCAGCCAGCAGACGTTCGACCTGCTCTACCCGGAGTTCGAGGGTGCCTACCACCCCAGCTGCTTCGAGAACCTGTGCCTGGGGCTCGAGCAGTTCGGCGTCGAGCCCGACGAGATCAGCACCACGCTCAACATCTTCATGAACGTGTGGACGGACGAGACCGGCGAGCTGCACATCGACCCGCCGACGTCGAAGGCGGGGGACCGGTTCGCGGTGCGTGCGGAGATGGACCTGCACGTCGGGCTGACGGCCTGCTCGGCGGAGAAGTCGAACGGCGGCGTCTGCAAGCCGATCGACTACGCCATCTCGGACTGAGCTTCTATGGGTTCCACTGACGCAGTGGGACCTCTGCGTCGCTCCAGAAGCCCGCAGTGCGCGAGGCGGACCACGTCGTCCCGATGCGGCCGACGTAGGTGAAGCGCGTGCGCGAGCCGTTGTAGGCGGGGATGTAGTAGAGGTGCGCCTGCTTCACGCCCTTCTTCACGGCGATGAGCGCCCAGCCGGAGCCGCAGTTCGAGACGGCGAGGTCGTCGAAGTACCACGTGGAGGACCGCAGCACCGTGGTCCGCGGGGCGAAAGAGCCCGTGCGCGGCATGGTGATCAGCAGCAGCGCGCCCTTGCTGGTCGTGGCCAGCAGCGCGTCCTGCCCGTCGCTGGCCCACGGGCGGTACTGGTAGGCCAGGGTCAGCGACCGGATGCTGCCGAACCCGGTCTTGGAGCCCGTGTGCGTCAGAACCGGCTTGCCCCAGGTCTGCTCGCTCACCCGGTAGCGGTTGAGTGTGCCGGTGTTGCTGTTGACGCCGTAGAGCGAGCCGGCCTTCTTGTACCCGGTCCAGGGATCGGAGGAGTCGGCGAGGTGCCGGAAGGGCTGCCAGCTGGACCCGACCTGACGGGAGGTGAAGCTCTTGGTCTGCTTGACGGTGTTGTAGGTCGTGGAGCCGAAGTAGAGGGCGCCGCTGCGCACGAAGAACTGGCGGCTGTAGAGGTACACGGGCGGGTAGTTCACCCGGTCCCACTGGGTCGAGGTGCTGGCGAGGGCCGTGACCGAGCCGGCTGGGGCGATGGAGCGGTAGATGTCCTCCCAGTACGGGGGTCGCAGGGGGTGCTCATTGACCGTGATCACCTCGGCCAGCTGTCCCGTCGGCATCAGCGCCGAGGCGAGCGGCTGGCAGCCGAGGGGAAGGGCGGCAGCCGCGACAGCAGACTGTGGCTGCGCAGCCGCAGAGCGAGAAAGCCCTGTCGTGGCGGGCGCGGCGGCTGAGCCGGGCATCGCGCCGGCGAGCGGGACGGTGGCGGCCAAGGCGGTGGCGACGAGGCCGGTGCCGGCCCTGCGGACAGAACGGCGCATGCGGACGGATCCCCCCAGATCGACGTGGCGACTGCGGAGAGTCTGGCAGGTCAGCCGGCCTCGCGGGTCTTTTCGCCACCAACAGCCGGCGAGTCACTCTGCCTGCGCAGGCCGAGGTCGAGGTCGGGGCGACGGTCCTCGGCGGTCGCCTGCTCGATGAGCTCCATGGCGGTGAGCACCCGCGGGCCGGCCTCGATCGGAGCCGGTTGGGGCAGCTCGGCCTCCACGACGTCGAGGTCGCGCATTTTGCGGGCCGACACGAGCACCCGGGCCTCGAGGGCGCCGACCATCTGGTTGTAGGCCTCGACCGAGCGCTGCAGGGCCGTGCCCATCTTGGCGGTGTGCGAGCCGAGGGTGCCGAGCCGGTCGTAGAGCTCGCGGCCCAGCTTCATGAGCTCTCGGGCGTTGGCGGTGAGGGCGTCCTGCTGCCAGGTGAACGCCACCGTGCGCAGCAGCGCCAGCAGGGCCCCCGGCCCGACGAGCACCACGCGCCGTGCCATGGCCTCCTCGTGCAGGCTGGGGTTCGCGGACAGGGCCGCGGAGAGCATGGCCTCGCTCGGCACGAAGCAGACCACCATCTCCGGCGCGGCCTCGAACGCCGACCAGTAGTCCTTGTCGGCCAGGGAACGGACGTGGCCCTCGAGGTGGGCGGCGTGCTGCCGCAGCAGCTCCCCGCGCCGCTCGGCCGGCAGGTCGTCGGCCTGGGCCTGGAGGAAGGCGGTCATGGGGGCCTTGGAGTCGACCACGAGGTGCTTGCGGCCTGGCAGCTGGACCACGACGTCGGGGCGCACCTGCTTGCCGTGCCGGCTCACGCGGCATACCTGCTCGTCGAAGTCGCACCGGGCGAGCAGCCCGGCGTGCTCGAGCACCCGGCGCAGCTGCACCTCGCCCCAGGCGCCACGCACCGTGGACGCGTTGAGCGAGCCGGCCAGGCTCTGGGTCTGGCGGTCGAGCGAGGTGGTGGAGGCGTGCACCTGGGCGATGGTGCGCTCGAGCGCGGCGAACTGGTGGGTGCGGTCGCGCTCCAAGGTGCCGACCTGGGTCTCGACGCGCTTGAGGGTGTCGCGCAGCGGCGCGAGCGCGGCCGCGGTCTGGGCGTCGTCGGCCAGCGCCGCCTCGAGGTCGAGCACCCGCTCGCGCAGCAGGTCGCGCTCGGCGGTCGTCGCCGCGGCCCGCACGGCACCGAGCTGACGGACGACGACGGCGGAGGCGAGAGCGCCGAGCACCAGGCCGGCGAGCAGGGCGAGCACGAGATCCATGACGCAGACCCTGCCAGCGAACGCCGACAGCCCGCCGTAGGCTGGCCGCATGCCCGACCAGCCCGCCATCGCCGACGGCGACCTGGTGCTGCGGCCGTGCGGCCCTGACGACCCCGCGCAGGAACAGCTGCGCTTCGTCTGCGAGTGGGACGGCCGGCCCGTGGGGTCGGTCGGGGTCGAGCTGCGCGACCACCACGTCGGAGTCCTGTCCTGCGCGGTCGACGAGCCCTACCGCGGGAGGGGGCTCGCGTCGCGGGCGGTGCGGATGCTCGTGCGGTTCGGCTTCGACGAGCTCGGACTCGAGCGCGTCGAGGCCCACGTCAACCCCCTGAACCGCGCCGCTCTGCGGGTGGCCCAGCGCTCCGGCCTGCGGCGCGAGGGCGTGATGCGGGGCAACACCACGCTCGGTGACCAGCGGCACGACACCGTGGTGCTCGGCCGGCTGCGCGACGACCCCGACCCTGGGACGCGCGAGGGCTTCATCGGCATCCTCAACGCGACGTTGCCGACCAAGCGCGCCATCGCCCAGGGCGTGCTGCGCAACGACGCCGGACAGGTGCTGCTGTGCGAGCTCACCTACAAGGGCGAGTGGGATCTCCCCGGCGGGGTGGTCGACCCGATGGAGTCGCCGTCGGAGTGCGTCGTGCGTGAGGTGCGCGAGGAGCTCGGCGTCGAGGTGCGGCCGCAGGGCCTGCTCGCGGTGAACTGGCTGCCGCCGTGGCGGGGGTGGACCGACGCGACCGTGTTCGTCTTCGACCTCGGCGTGGTGGCCGACGACCTTGTCGCACGAGCGGCGTTGCAGCCCAGGGAGATCCGAGCAGTCCACTGGGTCGGCGAGGAAGAGCTCGAGGAACGCGTCGCCCCCTACAACCAGCGGCTGCTGGCCTTCCTGTCCTCGTATGCCGGCCCCACGGCATACCTCGAGGACGGCCTGCCGGCGCTCTGACCGCCGCGTCTCATCCCGTGTGCGGCGCGTGCTGGAGGCGGCTCCCCTCGCCGCTCGAGTGGTGGGCCTTCGAGTCCGCCCCTAGGCTCCGGAGTCGTCCGACGCATCCGGGGAACGGCGTGGACGAGGCACCAGTCTTCGAACTAGGGCCGTGCGGTGATCCCGCGCGGCCGCGACCAGGGGAGAACCATGAGCGACGCAGAGCTGCAACCGCTTTCCGACGAGGAGCTTGCCGCGGAAGGCGGCACCGCACTTCCTGACAAGGAGGTCATCAGCCTCCTCGACCTCAACGCCGACCTCGACCTCGGCCTCGACGCCGCGGCACCCATCGACCTGGCGGTGGCCGCCAACGCCAACGTCGCCGCGCCCATCGATGCTGCCGTGGGTGCCAACGTGCTCTCGAGTGGCTCGCAGGCGCAGGCGCTCTCCGACCAGGGCGTCATGATCGACCAAGGCCTCACGGGCGAGGCCGTGGCGGAGGGCAACCAGGACAGCGGGATCGACCAGGCTGCCGACCCGTCGGGCACGGACAGCGCCACCGACGGTTCCGCCGGCGGCACCACGGACGGCACCACCGACGGCACCACCGGCTCGGGTACCAGCGTCGACGCGACCGACCCGACCGACACCGGGTCGGTGCTCGACGGTGACTTGCTCGACGTGAACGTCGACGTCGCGACCGACCTCAACCTCGCCGCACCGATCGGTGGCGCCGTCGCCGCCAACGCCAACGTCGCCGCCCCGATCGACGCCGCCGTCGCGGCCAACGTGGCGTCGGTGGACTCGGACGCCGTCGCGGTGGCCCAGCAGGACGCCATCATCAGCCAGGACATCGACGCCGACGCCGCAGCCACGACCAACCAGACGTCCGACATCAACCAGTAGGCCTCGCGTGAGTGCGCTCCACGAGGCGAGTGGCACGACGGCCGGCGGCGCTGCGGGGGCGGCGCCGCCGGCCGACGTGCCGGTCCGCGCAACCGGGCTCGAGCTGATCGGCGAGATCCCGGGTTCCGGCTACAAGGAAGCACCGTCCCTGGTGCGCCGTGGCGACGGCCAGGTCATGACGCTGACGCCCTTGCTGTATGCCGTGCTGTCCGCCGTCGATGGACGGCGGGACCACGGCGAGATCGCCGCCGTCGTGGGACCTGCGATCGGTCGACAGGTCACGGCGGAGAACGTGCAGACGCTGTGCGAGCGACTGAGGACGCTCGGAGCGCTCCGTCGCGCCGACGGGTCAGAGCCAACGCTGAAACGCACGAACCCGTTGCTGGCGTTGCGTTTTCGCTACGTGGTGTCCGACCCCTCGGTCACCAACCGCGTGACGGCGCCCTTTGCCTGGCTCTTCGCCCCACTGGTGGTGGCCATCGTCTGCCTGGCCTTCGTCGCCGTCTGCGGCTGGCTGCTGTTCGGCAAGGGACTGGCCTCAGCGGCGCACCAGGCGTTCGACAAGCCGGTGCTCCTCCTGGTCGTCTTCGCGCTGACGGTCGTCTCCGCCGGGTTCCACGAGTTCGGGCACGCGGCGGCGGCGCGGTACGGCGGGGCGACGCCGGGCGCCATGGGTACCGGTCTCTACCTCGTCTGGCCGGCCTTCTACACCGACGTCACCGACAGCTACCGCCTCGGTCGGGCCGGCCGCGTTCGCACCGACCTCGGCGGCTTGTACTTCAACGCCATCGTCGCCCTCGTCATGTTCGGGTTGTGGTGGGCCACCGGGTGGGACGCGGTGCTGCTCATCATCGCAACCCAGGTGCTGCAGATGCTGCGGCAGCTGGCTCCCCTCGTCCGGTTCGACGGTTACCACGTCCTGGCGGACGTCACCGGGGTACCCGACCTCTACCACCGCATCGGCCCGACGTTGAAGGGGCTGCTCCCGGGGCGCTGGAGGTCACCGGAGGCGTCGGTGCTCAAGCCGTGGGCGCGGGCTGTCGTCACGACCTGGGTGGTCGTGGTGGTGCCCATGCTGGCGACCACTCTCGTGCTCATGGTGTTGGCGCTGCCGAGGATGCTGGGAACCGCGGCGCACAGCCTGTCGGCACAGGCGTCACTGCTCGGAGAGCAGTTCGGAGAGGGCGACGTCGCCGGCGTGGGGGTTCGGGTGCTCTCGCTCGTGGCGATCGCGTTCCCCACAGCTGGCACGTTGCTCATCATCGGGCGCACGACCACCCAGGTGGTGCGGCGCACCTGGCGTGCCACGGAGGGACGCCCCGGGCGTCGCGCGGTGGCCGGTGTCGTGGCGGCTGCCATCGTCGCCGGCCTGGCCTGGGCCTGGTGGCCCGACGCCGGCACCTACCGGCCGATCCGTCCCTACGAGCGGGGCGTCGTGCAGGACGTGCTGCCGGCCTCGCTGCGCAGCACCACGCCCTCAGGTCTCGTCGAGGGACGCGGAGGAACCGCGCGCACGATCTGGCCCGCCGACGCCGAGCTGCCTTCGGCTGACGCCCCGCAGCTGGCCGTCGTGCTGGTGCCCAGAAAGGGGACCGGTTCCGGCGCGGCGGGCGGCTCTGACGCATCGGGCGGCTCTGGTGCTCCGGGATCGGGGCAGGCGGCACCGACGTGGGTCTTCCCCTTCAACCGGCCGCTGCCGCCGGGGGAGGGCGACAACCAGGCCCTGGCGGTCAACACCACCGATGGCAGCACGGTCTATGACGTCGCCTTCGCGCTCGTCTGGGCCGATGACGACACCGTCCTCAACACGAACGAGGCCTACGCCTTCGCGAGCTGCACCGGCTGCCGCACCGTCGCCGTGGCCTTCCAGGTCGTCCTCATCGTCGGGTCGGCCGACGTCGTGGTGCCGCAGAACCTGTCCGGCGCGCTCAACTACGCCTGCGTCGAGTGCGTGACGGCTGCGGTCGCCCGGCAGCTGGTCGTCACGGTCCCGGAGGCGCCCGACGCGGCCACCATGGCCCAGCTCCAGGCGCTGTGGCAGGAGATTGCCGCATTCGGGGCCAGCCTGGAGGACCTCTCACTCTCGGAGATCCAGGCGCGACTGACGGACTACGAGCGGCAGATCCTGGACATCGTGGGTGTCGACCCCACCGGTTCCACGACGTCAGCTCCCTCCTCGACCTCAGCCCCGACGGGCACGTCGACGGGGGAGGCCAGCACCACCGGTCCCGAGCCCGACAGTACGGCGACGGCCGGCCCCGGGAGCACCGACGGCGCCACCGCGCCCGGCTCGACGGCCACGGCGACCTCTTCGAGCCCCAGCCCAAGCTCCACCGCGGAGCCGGAGGACTCCGCCACGACCACCCCGGTCCCAACGGACACGGCGAGCGCTTCCGTGACAGGGGAGACCGCCACCGTTGCCGCCGCCGAGACGACGGCACCCTGACCCTGGCGCCGGCGCCCCGACCCTGGCGACGGCGTCCTGACCCTTGGCGACGGCGCCGTGACCCTCTTGCCGGCACCGGCCCGGTGCCGGTGCAGACTGTCCGAGGGCCGGGTCCGGTCCGTTGCCCGCGCAGCCAGGAGGCGTGATGTCCGCTCAGAGCGAGTTCGACCGCGAGATCGCGCTGGACGCTGCCGACGGTGAGCCCGGGACCTACCGCGGCCAGCTCGGCGAGGGCTGGCGCATCGGCGGCGGCATCAACGGCGGGCTGCTGCTCGCCCTTGCCGGCCACGCGCTCAGGCGCGAGCTCGGCGAGACGTCCGCCGACGGCATACCGGGGCACTCCGACCCGATGGCCATCAGCGCCTACTACCTGACCCCCGGGGTGCCGGGCGCGGTCACGGTGCGCACCGACACGGTGCGCCGCGGGCGGGCGGTCTCGACGGGGCAGGCCTCCCTCGTGCAGGAGGACGAGACCGGCCGCGAGGTCGAGCGGGTGCGGGTGCTGGCGACCTACGGAGACCTGGCGGCGGTCGACGGTGACGCGACCACCACCGCGACACCGCCGCAGCTGCCGGACCCGGAGGCGTGCGTATCTGCCGCGCAGGCACCGCCGCAGTTCCTCAAGCACGCCACGCTGCTCGAGCGGCTCGACCTGCGGCTCGACCCGGCCACCACCGGCTGGGCGGTCGGCAAGCCGTCGGGCAACGGCGTCATCCGCGGCTGGTTCCGCATGGCCGACGGGCGGGAGCCCGACCCGCTGCTGCTCCTGCTCGCTGTCGACGCACTGCCGCCGGTGGCCTTCGAGCTCGGCCTGCCCGGCTGGACGCCGACGCTGGAGCTCACCGCGCACGTGCGCTGCCGGCCCGCCCCGGGATGGCTGCGGGTCAACCTCACCAGTCGCACGCTCTCCGGCGGGTACCTCGAGGAGGACGCCGAGGTGTGGGACAGCGAGGGCCGGTTGGTGGCCCTCTCACGGCAGCTGGCAAGGGCCACCTCCCCGCGCCGGTAGACTCCTGTACCCGTGGCTCTCACTATCGGAATCGTCGGTCTCCCGAACGTCGGCAAGTCGACGCTCTTCAACGCGCTGACCAAGAACAACGTGCTCGCCGCGAACTACCCGTTCGCGACCATCGAGCCCAACGTCGGCGTCGTCCCGCTGCCGGACTCGCGCCTGCAGACGCTGGCCGAGATCTTCGGCTCCGAGCGGGTGCTGCCGGCCACGGTCTCCTTCGTCGACATCGCCGGCATCGTGCGCGGCGCGTCCGAGGGGGAGGGGCTGGGCAACAAGTTCCTCGCCAACATCCGTGAGGCCGACGCCATCTGCCAGGTGGTGCGCGCCTTCCATGACGACGACGTGCACCACGTCGAGGGCAAGGTCTCGCCGAAGGACGACATCGAGACCATCCACACCGAGCTGATCCTCGCCGACCTCCAGACCCTCGAGAAGGCCGTGCCCCGCCTCGAGAAGGAGGTCAAGGGCAAGAAGACCGACAAGGCGGTGCTCGACACCGCCCTCGCCGCCCAGAAGCTGCTCGAGGAGGGCGAGACGCTGTATGCCGCGGGCGCGGCTGCCGGTGTCGACATGGACCTCGCGAAGGAGTTGGGGCTGCTCACCACCAAGCCGTTCCTCTACGTGTTCAACGTCGACGAGGACCAGCTGACCGACGAGGCCCTGCAGAAGGAGCTGTCGGCCATGGTCGCGCCGGCCGACGCGATCTTCCTCAACGCCAAGCTCGAGTCCGAGCTGGCCGAGCTGGAGGAGGACGAGGCGCGCGAGCTGCTCGAGTCCGTCGGTGTCTCCGAGCCGGGGCTGAACCAGCTGGCGCACAAGGGTTTCCACACCCTCGGGCTGCAGACCTACCTGACTGCCGGGCCGAAGGAGTCGCGCGCCTGGACGATCCGGAAGGGTTGGACCGCCCCCCAGGCCGCGGGCGTCATCCACACCGACTTCCAGCGCGGCTTCATCAAGGCCGAGATCGTCTCGTTCGACGACCTGGTCGAGGCCGGCTCGATGAACGCCGCCAAGGCGGCCGGGAAGGTCCGCATGGAGGGCAAGGACTACGTGATGGCCGACGGCGACGTGGTGGAGTTCCGCTTCAACGTGTAAACCCCCACGTCAGACGCTCAGATATCACCCCCTGCCCTCACAGCGCCCACACTAGCGCCGAGGACTTCCCCGGCGAGCGTCGCGGCGGCCGTCCGTGTGCGGTCCTCCGCGGAGGGCCACAGGTGGCTGTACGTCTCGAGGGTTGTGGTGGCCTTGGCGTGGCCTAGCGCCCTCTGCACGGTCACCACGTCGCACCCTGCCGCGATCAGGCCCGAAGCGTAGAAGTGCCGCAGGTCGTGCAGCCGCACCCCTGACAGGCCCGCGGCGGCCAATGTCTGCCGCCACCAGTAGCCCACCGTGTTCTGATGCGGGGGAGTGTCGCCAGCACCCTGGAAGAGCCAGTCGCCGCGGTGCCCGAGGGCGACATGCGTTGACAGCATCGTCACCAGCTCGTCCGGGATCGGCACGACGCGCTCGCTGCCGTACTTGGGCAAGCGGATCTCTACCTTCCCTGCGCCGGCGCGCTGGACCTGTCGAGAAACGGTGATCTGACGGCGCAGGAAGTCAACGTCTGCGACCTGCAGTGCTGCCGCCTCGCCCAAGCGCAACCCGGCGAACGCGCACACGCCCACGAAGCCCCGGAACCGCTCATCCGCGGCCTCGAGCATGGCCCGCACCTCATCAGGGGTCGGGATCGTCATGGCCGCTTCACGCTTGCGCTGCCGGGGCAGCCGCACACCCTCCGTGGGGTCCTTGGCAATCACCTCATCGCGAACGGCCGCCCGGAAGACGGCCCGAACGTTGGTGAACCTGGTCTTGATCGTGCCCGGTGCCAGTGGCCGCGCCCGCTCATCTGAGGGCTGGCTCATCGCCTTCACCCAGGCCTCAACGTCGGTGGCGGCAATGTGCCTGATCTGCACGTCCCCGAACGGGGTAGATCTCACCGCGAGGGACATGGCCTTGTGCGTGCCATCCGTCCACACCTGACGAGCTGACCAACGGGCGAAGTAGTCGGCGAATGTGATGCGGCCGGCGCTCGGGTCGATCCACGCGCCCCGGTCGAGCGATGCAACCTGATCCCGCAACCAGCGTTGAGCCTCAGCCTGCCGCTTGAATGTGCGCTGGTACTGCTTTCCGGTGCGGGGGTTGCGGTAGCGGGCGCGCCATGAGTCACCACGTCGGGTGACGCCGTTAGCCATCGCTGCCGCCCCCGGCGATCTCCTGGCCGATGGTCAGCGCTCGAGTGAGCGTCGTCAGGGGATCTGCCGTCAGCACCGACTGCGCTACTGCACGCAGGTCTGCCGGCGCATTCGGAGTGGTGGCAATGAGTCGGCGCACGTCAGCCTGTGCTTGGGGAAGGTACTGCCCATACGTGTCGATACGGTCTAGCGCCTTCGTGCATTCCTCGATAGCTGCGCGGAGTTCAGCGATGGCTTGGGCCTCTGCGGACTCCGTCAGTGCCATGTCGTCAACGGTCACGCCGAGCAGGTCCGCGAGGGCGCGAGCCTCCCCGATCCTGACGCTCTGCTCACCCTTTTCCAAGCGGCTGACTGTCGTTTGCCGAAACGACTCCCAGCCACGCCCGCGCATCCGAGTCGCCAACTCGTTCTGGCTCCACCCCTTTGCTTCGCGTAGGCGTCGCAGGTTCGCGGTGAAGCGCTCCTCGTCGCGGTGGCCGGCGCCTTGTTCCGTCATGTCGAGCAGGGTTGCACAAACCCGGTTGCATTGTCAACACGATCCGTGTACTCTCATCTGTATTCGGTACTTAACACCGATGGTGTAGGCAGTAGCCCGACCCGTAACAGGGCGTCACGAGGGGGTGACGGGGCCACGGGAGGCGGCGACTCCGACATGAAAAGCCGCGGTCGGATGGCGGACCCAACAAGGCCAAGGCACACGAGAACTACTGCCGCACACCAAGCCACAGCCCATTCACGATTACGAAGGGGGTCCGTCATGGATCTACTCACGACCGAGGAAGCCGCCGACTTCATGCACGTCCCAATCGCCACCCTCCGGTGGTGGATGCAGACCGGCCAGGCTCCAGCCAGCGCCAAGATCGGCCGCCGCCGCATGTTCCGGCGAGCTGACCTCGAGAAGTTCGTGAACGACAAGTTCAACGCGGCCTGACAGGCCAACTTTCACAACTGAATAGGCCCCCTGCCGGGGGATCACACCAGCGCGCCGAAGAACGGCAGTGGGGACTGCAGGCGCTGGCACGAAAGGGCGAAAAGCCTTGTCAAATAATGAAACCGGCCACAACGTGACCGGCTCCACCACCACTGTCCAGTCTACCGCATTTGACTTCCTCGACGGCGCTCACGCGGGCGCCATGGCGTTCATAGAGCAGGGCCGCGCGCAGGGTCAGCGCGAGGCGTCCGAATGGCTCGCTCGTCAATGGCTTCACGATCTCGCCAACGACTTTGAGGCGCTGGCGATCAGCAACGCTGCCGCCAAAGGTCCGCACTGGCAGGCCGCAATGATTGAGGCCGCCCGAGGCGGTGTCGCCTGATGTACGGGACCGAGTACGACAACCCTTCCACCCCTGACCCTCACGCGTTCGACATCCTCGATCTCGTCAAGACAGGCGATTGGCTCGACGCACAGGACTTCCCTCCGCTGCGGTGGGCCGTTTACGGGCTCATTCCTGAGGGTTTCGGCCTACTGACCGGGCCACCCAAGGCAGGCAAGTCCTGGTGCGCGTTCGGGGTAGCCCTGGCTATCTCGTCCGGTGGCTCGGCGTTCGGCAAGATCGCCACAGGAAAGCCGCGACCCGTGCTCTACCTCGCGCTCGAGGACGGCAATGCCCGACTGCAGTGGCGCGCCCGCCAACTGCTCGACGGCAACCCGATTCCAGCACTCCTGCACACCGTCACCAGCGCTCACCCCAACCAGGTAATCCCGCTCATCGAAGCGTGGATGGGCGTTCACGGTGACGCACAGCCGCTCGTGCTGCTCGACACGCTCGGCAAGGTCATGCCGCCAGCTCAGCC
This sequence comes from Pedococcus cremeus, assembly GCF_900111375.1. Classification (GTDB taxonomy): domain Bacteria; phylum Actinomycetota; class Actinomycetes; order Actinomycetales; family Dermatophilaceae; genus Pedococcus_A; species Pedococcus_A cremeus. The sequence goes on along the minus strand of NZ_FOHB01000001.1, from coordinate 668,442 downwards.
GGGAGAGGGCGCGTATCAGCGTGACTACCGGATCGGTTCACGTCTCAAGGCTCTTGCCGACGCGCACCCCGGCTCGACGTTGCTCGTCATTCACCACATCCGCAAGGCGGCCGGCGAAGACTGGATGGATTCCACAAGTGGCACCAATGGGCTTAACGGTGCGGCTGACTTCACGATCAACCTGCACCGCGCCCGCAACTCTGGGTCCGGGGTGATCCGGGTGACCGGCCGCGATGTCGTCGAATCGGAGTTCGCAGTCACTTCGGCTGACGGTCGGTGGACGCTCGACGGCTCCACCCTGGCGGAAGCTGCGCAGGCCGCAGAGATGGCCCGGGCGACGGCGGACCTTGGCGACAAGAGCGCCGAGGTGGTGGAGTTCGTCAACACCAAACCCGATGGGGTGAAGGCGGCCGACGTTGCATCGGCGTGCGGCATGGAGCCCCACACCGCTCGGACGTACCTCGCCCGACTGGCTGAGTCGGGGCGCATCGCCAAGACGGGACGGGGCACCTATACCCCTGTTGCGAGTGTTGCGAGTGTTGCGTTTGAAGGTGGAACGCAACAGGCGCAACACATGCAACAGACCCCTACAGGACTGTCGGATGACGTCCCGGTGCCATCCGAACGGTGCGCTGACTGCGGTGGGCTGTTCTGCCGCTGCGAGGTGGCGTGATGGCTGGCGCCTCGTTCTTCATGGCCGTTCCCGAGGACGGGCGTATTCACGGCGGGTGCGGTGACTGCGACGCCTACCAGACGCTCGACACCTCCGAGGCGCCCGTCTATCGGCTGACCGTGCACCACGACACCACCTGTCCCGCGTACCGGACGAGGGAGGTGGAGTGATGGCGCACCGTTACGACCGAACCGGCGACCGCATCGACGGCGACGACCGGCAGCAGGCCGAGCAGGCACGGGCCGCAGGCATCGCAGCGTGTAGGGCAGCACTGGCAGCCCGGAAACGGCACTGCCCCGTCTGTGGCGGTGAACTCCGACCCGGCGTGCTCGTCCACCCGGCGTGTAGGAGGGCGCAGGCATGAGTGTGCTCATCATCGCCCTGGCATACGCGCTCTTTGGTGTCGCGTTGCCGGCCGGATTCTGGGCCGTCGTGCTGTGGCTCGCACCCAAGACGCCCGGGTACCGACGCCGCGTGTTCGGGGAGGGCCAATGAGCGCCGCTGACGGCCTCGCCCAGGAGCTGGCACGCCGCCACGAGTCCCATGACTGGCTGCCCTGCCAGCGCGGCGATTCAGAGCGGTTCTTCGAGGGCACACCAGACGAACTACTAGCCGCCGCAGAGGAATGCCAACAGGGATGCCCCATCAAGTCCCTGTGTGGTGCTGCAGCCGACGAGATGGACGAGAAGTTCGGCGTGTGGGGCGGCACCATCCGCGACCGCGGAGCCCTACGCACCATCAACCAGAGAAAGAAGAAGTGACATGAGCAAGCTCCCACCCACCCGACGAACCATCACGGGCGAAATCCGCAAGGACCGCGAGCAGGCCCGAGCCTCCCGCAACGGCTCCCCGTTCTTTGGCACCGGCTTCCACCCCAACGGCCTAGGGGGAATGGACAGCGACAACTACGAGGCCGGCGTGAGCGGCTACCGGTTCAGCGACAACGGCAATGCCGAGTTCAACGACCTCACGTTGCGCGGCGGCATCATCGGAAACGACGCGCTCACAAGCCCGGTCGTGCCCGGTGTCATCAACGACAGCTCGAGCGGATTCGGCATCGGCACCGCCTACGCCAACGTGTTCACCGGCTCCCTGCCCGTCCCCGCAGGCTTCACCAGCGCGGCTATCAGCGTCGTCGCCCGCGTGTTCGCGCTTAACAACGGCGCGAGCGGCGTGGACTACCTGCGAATCCGCCCGGTCGTGGGCTCCAACACCGGAACCGCCGTGCCCATCGCCGCCACCAACGCGGGCGGATCGGCCACCGCAGTAACGCCCATGTCCGTCGTCCTCACCGGCCTCAGCGGCGGAACCATCGCCCTCGCCATTCAGGCCCTGGCCGATTTCAACGCGTGGCCGTCCGACTCCCTGAACCGCGCCGACCTGTCCGGGTCCGTGCTCTGGTTCCGCTGATCCTCAAGGAGATTCACATGAGCATTCCCCGCCCGAACCCCATCGAAGAGGGCACGGCACCTCAGGTGCTCGGCTCCCCGTGGCTCGACCAGGACACCGCACCCCCGGCTGACCACAAGCCCCAGCCCGAGCTGCCCCGCAACGTCGGCGACCTTCACCCCACCGAATTCGACAAGTTCCCCATCGACCAGGTGATGGACGCGCCGTGGATCGACTGACGGAACCTCGCACGCCCGTGAAGTGCGCCGAAACCCGCTGCGCCGCCGTGCTCTACGTCGAGCCGCAGCACGCCGACAACCTCCGCGGCACCTGGCGCTGCCTCGACCACAAGGACATGACCGCATGATCGACACCAACCCGACCCCACCCCCGATGAAGCACCGAGCCGACTGCCCTGGCGCTGACCTGTCCCACCGCATCGGCGAGAAGGGTGACCGCGTGTGGTGGTGCAACGGCTGCCGATACTTCGCCATCGAGTACCTAGCTGAGGATGGCGTGCCGAAGTGCGGCCGGTGCGGTGGCCGACGTCAGGCAACCAAGCGCCTGTGCGCCAAGTGCGCCAAGGCCGGGATTCAGGCGCAGTCCGAGGCTCAGGCCGCAGACACCGCCGAGACCGAGGCAGCCAAGCCCCAGACAGCCACCTCGACCGCGCACCGCTACCGCTGCCGCGAACACCACGACCAAGTGGTGACGTGGAAAGGCAAGGGCTGCCAGCCCTGCACCAGAGCCGCCCGCACGCCCCGCCGCAGGTCCAACAACAGCACCGACTTCCTCGAGTTCGCAGGAGAAACCCCATGACACACAACCCCATCGACGGCCCACAGATCGACACCGACGCCCGCCTCCTGATCCGGTCGCTGTGCACCATTGCCGGTGACTCTGAGGCTGTCAGAGACGCCCTGCTGGCCCGCGTCGACAACACCACGCCCGACGCCCTGCTCGTCCTGGCATTGACCGCCCTACACGTCACGTTTAGCGAGTGCCTCGACGCGCCCGTGCCCCTCGACAGGAAGGCCGCCGCATGAGCATCGCCGACGACTTCCAAGCCATGGTCGACGCCCAAGCCGCCGCCATCGACGCACGACCCGTCGCCGAGACACCGCAGGAACGCAGGCAGCGCCTGGCTGACGACTTCGCCGCCGCCATCGCCCCGCACTTTCCCCAGCCCGTCACCAACGACACCGACCCCACCGAGGCCGACATCCTCGACAGCATCGCCAAGGAGATCTTCTAATGACCGCACAGCACTACAACGAGGTTCGACTCGTGGCCCGCGCTGCCAAGCAGACAGGCGCCGCCCTCCCCGTCGAAATCACCGCAGGCATCGCCCACATTGAAACCCTGAACACCACCCCGCAGAACAGCGCCAACGCCGGCAGCTACGTCGCCGACATCGTCCGACACCTGGGGGACCCCAAGGCCCTCGAGAAGGCCCGCGCCGCCGCCGCGCTCGCCCTCGCCACAGCCGAAGCCGACGCCAAGCTCAACGGCCACATCATCAACGCCGCATCGTCCCGGCTGCGCTCCATCATGCGCGCCAACGCCGAAGCCATCGCCGCCGCGTTCGGTGACGCCCTCGCCGCCGACGTCGACACCCTCAACGCCGACGCGCACCGGCTCCCGTACCGCTTCAAGGCAGACAACGCCGCAGCCCTCGACGGCGACACGTTCACAGCCTGGACCCGCGTGCGTGACGCAGCGGCCCGCATCGACACCACCCGCGACCCCCTCGCCACGATCTACGCCGCCGCCATCCCCGGCGCCATCGGCGGATCGTTCACCCCCGCTGCTGCTGCCGCACTGCGCTGGGCCAAGCCGCCCGTCTTCGACAACCACACCCAGGCGTACGCCTTCCACGACGCGCTCACCGGACGCGCCAAGGGAGGCTCACCCCTCGCCCCCGTGACCGTTGACGCACTGTTCCCACCGACCGCCCTCGCCGAGCTGGGAGCCACCTTCGAATGGGCTGGACCGCAGGAGGTTGGCCGACGTGCCCGACAGATCATCGAAGCCATGACCGGACAGCGCGACACCGGAACTGTGCACGCGTTCGCCTAACCCAAAGACACCGGCTGGCCCCGTGAATGGCTGTAAGCGGGGCCAGCCGGCATGACCACAACACAGGGGGTGGCGGGGGACCCGAGAGTCCCGCCCGCCGCCTATCTCGGCAATGGCGGCATCCCTCCCCGACTTTTTTTCCACACGCGAATGGTCCTCAGAACGGCCAACAGGGAGCCACCTGGGGCGCTCAGAATCTCGTGGAGAGAGAAGCGTCAGTATGCCGACGAGACTGACGCGCGGGCGGTGCGTGGGTCCGGCCCCACCCCTAGTGGGGGGTGTCCCTATCGCCCGTCCTCTTGGGACCGCGGGGGATGGCTCCCGTTGGTGCGGAGGGTTCAAACATTTCGCGGTGTCTGTCTGTCGGGGCGACTGCCTACCGTGTCCCTATGTGGAGCTACACCCTGGCCGACTATGACCCCTCGAGGGGTGAGAGCGAGGAGGCGTGGGGGCGTCGGATGGCCGCGGAGGGCTGGCAGATGTGGACTTGCCCAGGCGTGTGGGTGAGGATCAATGGCCGCGAGGTGCGCCGCTGGAATCTGCGCCGACGCCCACCCGCTTCTCTACGAGGCTAGAGGGGAGGGCGTGCGCCCGCTCGAGCGCCGCATGGTCTGGGGCTTGCACGAGGGGCGGGGCGCCTACCGGGGGTACTGCGCCCTAACCGGTGTCTCCCGATCCGCCCGGGGGGAGGGCAGGTGCGGAGGCTTTCGGCTCCACTCACCATGCCTCACGTTGCCTGCACGCCACTTCGGGCCAGTGGTCTAGGACATGGTGCGCGGTATGTCATCCCCTGATCGGGGGATGCCGTAGTGCGTAGCACGTGCCGCATGCTGTGCAAGCCGGCGAAAGCTTGGGCAGGGATTTAAGGCAAGGCCCGCACCACGGATTCGGGGACTGTGGCGCGGGCCTTGCTTCTGTCAGCGCTCGAGGATCTCGGTTTCGCAGGCTCCGTCGCAGGCCGGCTCGGCGCAGATGCAACGAACGTGCCGACCGTCAGTTGGTTCCTCGGGGTGGCAGGCGATGGCTCGGAGGGTGGGGGTTCCTAGGAGGAGCACATTGACAACCTATGGAGCCCTTTCGTGGCTGTGTGGTGTTTTCGGCAGGTATCGCCCGATTGGTTGAGGGCTGTCTGGTCCTTGCGGCTTGGCAGATGTTCACAGAGCCCCCGGATTTGTGGGTTGCCCCGCGGGGTACAAAATGTCTGTAGGGCGATGCCTGACCCCCCGAATCTCAGGCGTCGCCTTAGGCCCCGGCGAACGCTTCCCCCCTGCGGGCGACCGGGGCCGCCTCGACCGCGGATACGTGACAGCGCCCCCGCCTCGACGTTAGGTAGGGGCGCTGTCGTTCGTTCTGGTTGTGGCTAGAGCTTGCCGACGTCGGCCGCGTCGATGAGGTACGCCGGCCTTGCCGGAAGGGTGCCCCGGCTGATGGCGTCATAGACCTCAAACAGACTGCGTCCAGTGGCCGCCGCGACCTCGAGCGGGGTGAGTTCCTGCCGCGTCGGGTCAAGCAGGCTCCCGCGGGTGATGGTGTCGGTAATGTTCATGGTGGATCGTTCGCCTTCCCCTGATGGTGATCGGTCAAGGCCCTGGTCGGTGTTTGCTCACCGGCTGGGGCCGCTCTATGTCTACGCCACCTGTGTGGCGCTTCGTGCTGGTTTCCGTACTTTGCTGGTACTTTGCGGTTTCCGTCCCGCCCTGTGGATTACTTCGACGGCGTCGGTGTTCCCAGCACCTTGGGTGCCGTTCCCTCCTCGATCGGCTTTGGGCGCGGCATCGACTGGACTGGCGCAGGCTGCTCGGCTACCGGCTTGGGCGCAACAAGTGCAGGGGCCGGCTGCACGGGCGCGGGGGCCGGTTCGGCTGCTGCGGTAGCGGCCGGCTTGGGCTCGACGGGGCGGTGTGTGCGGGTGGGCTGCTGCGCTGTGGTGGTCTTCGGGCTGGCCGTTGCCGTCGTTGTGGTGACGGTGGCCGTCGTCGCGCTCGAGGTGGGTGAGTTGGTGGCAGTCCCGGCAACCTGTCGCAGCTCGACGGGTGCGGGACTGCGGTCCTGGCCCATTGCGAGGACGATGCCGCCGCCGATGGCGCCGGCCGCGACGAGCGACAGGGCACTGGCGGTGATTGTGCGGGTGATGGTCATGAGATTGATCCCCTCGTTCTGCCCTCAGATTGCCCACACAAGGGCAGTCGAGGACCGTTGAATGCCGTGACCTGTGAACGGCGTTTATGCAGGTCAGAGAGGGTTTATCGTCAGGAGTCGTTGCCGCTAATCCATGCGGTACAGATTCCGCTTCAACGTCTGAGACATGGTCCCCACGGGGCGGTCAGCGACCTGCGACCTCCCCGTGGGGCACACGTGGGGCACATGCGGGCCCGGGCACTGTTGGCCACCGTGATCACCGACTCGCCTCGAGCCGGCAGCACCGAGCCAGGGACATGAGCGCAGCCGGCACCGTCTGCAGCTTCGAGCCGCCCGCGTGATCGCACCGCTCTCCCTGCGGACCCGATGTCAACGCACCGCCGCCCGAGTCGCCTGGCGTTCGACGGTGCAGTGCAACCACTCGCCGACAACGGACGTCTGAAGGTTATGACCGGCCGACGCTGTGGGGCACCGATGTGGGTAACGGCATGTGCGGCCGTTCTGGTCGCGTGCAGCCACGGGCCAGATCAATGCGCTCCTTGCCCTCCGCCGGCATACATCAACCTCGTCGATGTCGACGGAACAAGTCCCGTCCACCTCGTCGGAGACACGGCGCACCTGTGCATAGAAGGCATGGCCTGCACGGACCTGACCGCCCACAGCGGGACGGTGCTCGTGAGGCTGCCGCAACACGTGACCCCGGAGCAGCTCGATGGACGAACAGTGACGGTCACAGTGGCGCCGGCCACCGATGACCTGGCCCAGCACGGCACAGCCGTGTTCGAGTACCGACAGGAAACTGGGGTCTGTGCCTGCTCGGGAGCCAGCGCCAGGGTGCCACTCAACGGCACCTGAACGCTCAACGTCGCCCCCATCGTGAGTCGGCGCCGACGCTCGGATCTGCCGATGAGAGGACGCGCTGGATCGACTCGGCAGCCTTCGTGGGGAAGTGAGGCCCGCGGCGGCCCGGGACGACTTCCTCATGTCAAGGCCGTTGGTGCAGATCGCAGGGACGCGCGAAGCCCAGCATCAGCAACCCGGCCATGCGCACTGCGCAGACGGCGGCGAGCCCGCACGACCTTGCCACCTCGGTGTCAGTTCGCTGCAAGGTGCCCATCCGGAGCCCAGCCGCCCGGAGCCGGACGACCGTAGGCTGCCGCGCGGGGACGTTCCCCCTGCCGCGTCTGCAGTTCCATCAGCTGGTCTCGGACGCGCTTGTACGCGGCCTCACCGTCTCCGTCGTCAGCGGGAACTCGCACCACAGGTGGGCGGCCCATCACGGGGGTGACCAGATCCCGAAGCGCATCCTCATAGGCGCGTTGCCGTTGCAGGGCGTCACCGGCCTCTCCGAAGACTATCGAAGCGGACTCCGGCCGGTAGTGGTCGGCCCGTGGCGCCCACTGCCGGCACAGCGACCGGTACTCATCGAGGTCGAACCCCAGATGAACCTCGGGCGGGTACATGTTCAGGGCAATCAGCCGGTAGTGGTTGAAGTGCTGCCAGGTGTCGACCTCGATCAGGGTTCCGGACTCCCGGTGCCGGAAGTCGCCGAGCAACGCCTGCCCGGGACGCCTGATGGCCAACTGTTTCGGCACGCCACCGAGGGCGGCGAAGATGAACCCAAGCACCCGGCGCTCCTCCGCAAGGCTTTCCGGTAGGCCGAGGTGTCCGTGCTGGTTGAGCCATGGTTCTCGCGATCGCTCCAGCATGATCCTGTCTCGCGCTGCAGCGGTCCTGAAATCGTTCTTCCAGGTCGGTAGTCTCATGGCGCCCCCGGCTGCCCCGTACTTGCCTCACCCCGGCCATGCTCACACGGCATCGGATGGAGCGGAATGCGCCAATGCGCGTAAACCGGGACCTTCGCGGATCGCGGGCCCGAATGTTTTACCCACCCTTTACCCGGGCATTGCAGTAGTCCGAAGCGACGTGCCATCCACGTCGGTCTGATGTGGCGCTTGGGCCCCAGCCGGGGAACAGGTAGCCGGGCAGCTCCCGGGTTGCTCATGATGCAACGTACTCACATGCCGCTGATAGCGTGCGCTGCGGTCGTTCGAGGTTGCCGCATTCGCTGCGCGGGCAGACCGATGAATTGACCGTCAGCGGTCGGGGTCGGCCACCAGCTCCACTTCGACCTCGTCGCCCGCACTGCGCCCCGTCTGCTTACGGGTCTCCGCGTTGAACGAGACGAGGTAGCGGCCTCCCATCACCCCGATGGTCGTCTTGTATGTGTAGCCGCCGTCGATCGTCACAACGACGGGTACTCGTTTCCCGCGGTTGAAGGCGAGCACCGTCGCCTCGGGAACGACAATGCCCACGTTGTTGCCGCCTGTCGCCTGGAGCACGGTGCGGAAGGTCGTCATGCGCCCAACGATAGATCTCGCGGCGCACTCAGCTGCCGCGTTGAGGAGGACTCGGCTGAGTCGTTCGGCCCAGTCCGCTGCAACGTCAGGAAGCGCGGTTTGAGGCGAGAACCACCGTCGCATGGGTGCTTCAGGTCGTTGGGCGACGGCTGGATGAGGAGGGCCCGGAGGCCCGCATCTTTCTCTCAACCATCCGTCGCCAACGGCAGTGCCAAGAAGTGATTCTGCCGCTGTGGGCTGACAGCTACGGTCAGCCCACAGCGGCAGCTGGTTGGGTCAGCCCATCCGGGCCGTGGTGAGGATCAGCGGCTGCGCTCCATGCTCCTCAGGGAGTAGGTGCCCACCGAACCGCCCACCGCCGGAACGCCATCGAGGCTCCCGGCGACGGCCGCGTAGCTGGTGGTGCGGGTCTCGCTGTACTTGTAGGTGTAGCCCGACTCGGGGTCCTTCAAGGAGTCCGTGAACGTCGTGCGGGACGTTGCCCCGCTGGGGGTCAGCGTGACGGTGAAGGGCACGCCTTCCGCGGCGGTCGCACCGCTCTCGGACATCATGTCGTACAGGCCGAGAGTCCCTGAGTAGGTGCTGGAGGGGTTCTTTCCCTTGCCGGACACCAGCTTCAGGGTCTCCCCCCAGGCGTAGTAGGAGCCGGCAGGGTCGCAGGCGTTCTCACCGTTCACGTCGCCCCAGGGGGTTTCGCCGGGGTCGCAGGCGTAGGTGTCGACATAACCCTCGGCGACGTCGGTGCTGTGGAAGCTGAGCCACCCCATCGAGTAGTTGCCGGGCAGGCCGCCAGGCGTTCCCGCGCCCTCGAAGTAGGTCTCGGCGTACGTGCCCCTGTCTCGGTACAGGAGACTGCTGGCGGCGGTGGCGGGCAGTGCTGTTGCAGTGAGCGGTACGACGATGGCCGCGACGGCAACGGTGGTACGTAGAGCTGTACGCATGAGTGCATCCCCCTGTGTGTGGCGAGGAAGAACGACTTCCTCGCGACGACCGGAGCCGGTCGGCCCCCCCCGGGCGTCAGAGTGGCACACGCGCCGCTGCTCAGGTCGGGAAAATGCGAAAGACGCTCATCCGCTGGTGGCTCGCGACGACCAACGATGGCGACGGAAGTGAGGTCCTCCCTGCGAGTGAGGGCCGCAGCACCCGCTCCCCGAACAGGGGCAGGAGAGGCACTTCTCCTAACGCCCTGAGTGCTGGAGGGTGTTTCGTCGCGTGGAAACGACGCGGACGGAAGGACCCGTCGCAGCAAGCGGACATCGCGCGTTACCCGCGGGATGTCGTCCCGGCATCGGTCAGCCCACTTTGCACCACCCCCAGCAGGCTGGTGTCCACCTCGGGGCCGCGCTAGTACTGGGGCCCCCTGCGCCACGCCATTTCCTGCAGCTCGAAAGTGTTGCCGTCGGGGTCGGAGAAGTTCGCACCTCGAACTCCGCCCCCGAAGTCGTGGATATCGCCGACCTCTACGCCGCGCCGAATGAGCTCGGCACGCGCCTCGGTGATGTCTTCTACGACCAGGTGCAAGCCCCTGACACTGCCGGGCTCTCCCGCGTACACGTCCAAGCCGGTCCCGAAACCAACGGAGCAACCCGAGCCCTCGGGTGTCAGCTGGACGACGCGGACCCCCTCACTCGGCCGCACGTCGACATCCTTCTCGAACCCAAGCTTGCCCGCATAGAAGTCGATGGCTCGGTCCACATCTGAGACCGGTAGTGGGATCAGTTCCAACTTCATGTGCATCGGTCAGGCCCCCTAGGCTTCTGCGCTTTCGCGATCATCTCACCATGGCACCGATACGGGGCGGGCCGGAAAGCAGCGGGAGCAGTTCCCCCTCAAAGCATGAACCGCGGCTCGGCGTAGTGCGGAGAAGTCGTGGACCGGCGTTGCCAGATGGGCGCCATGGACGCTCCGAGCGTTCGTACCGTCTCTTCAGCGCGAGAAAGGCTGCCTTCATGCAGTGGCCCGGCATGGATCCGTTCTGGCCGCAGTCGGCCAACCTGATCTGGCCGTCGGACCACTCGTGGTGTGTCGCCACGGAGATCGACTGGGACAGCACACTCGTCGCCTGCTCGGACGACGTTGCCGACGGACTCCTCGCGGACAGTCGTCTCGAGGCCTTCGAGGCTGCCTACGAGGACGACTTGAGCTGGTACGGCGACACGGTGAACCCCCGCCCCGGGTGGCTCCGCTGAGTGCCCGTCTCCTGAAGACGGTTGACGTTCATGACACTCTCTGCCGGACCGCGGGCCAGCGTTACACGCCGGGCAACGTCAGCGGCGGACCGAGTCCGGCTCGGGTTCGGGCACCGGATCCTCGGTGCTGATGAGTGACGGCGGGCCGACGGCAAGGCCGTCCTCCGGCTCGGGCGCCGACGCACGGGCGTCGGCGAGCACGTCGGCCGGCACGTGCTGCTCGAGGAACCGCCGTGCCAGCCGGGTCGAGGGGTGGATGCCGATTGCCGCGACGATGATGATGGCCGCGATGATCAGCCAGCCCCCGGCGCCCCAGTTCATCGCGAGGAACGTGTAGAGGGCAGGAGCCCAGACCCGACCGAGCGTGCCGCTCAGCTCGGCGGCCCCCTGGTACGCGCCGCGCTGCCGCGGGTCCATCAGCTCGGCCTCGAACGACCAGCTCGCGGCCGAGAGGTAGAGCTCGGCGCCGGTCACCGTGACGTGTCCGAGCCAGACGAGCGCGATGGTCACCCAGCCGACCGTGTCGTGCGTCGCCAGCGTGATGAGGCAGGAGACGACGAAGAACACCGACGAGAACCGGACGGCCCGCAGCGCCGTCGGCACGTCCTTGACCCCACGAGAGGTCACCATCGGCAGGAAGATACACATGACGGTGTTGGTGCCGAACAGGAACGCCAGCAGCACTCGTGGCGCATCGGTCTTCTCGACCAACCACAGGGGGATCACCACGTTGAGCAGCACCTGGTTGGTCCAGAACACGCCGGTGAAGAAGGTGGTGAGGAGCCAGCCCGGGTTGCGGAGCGGGCCGGGCCCGGGGACCTTCACCTTCCGGTCCTCGGGACTGCGCTCATCGTGCGCCGCCTTCGGCAGGCGGCCGATCGCGACGGCGTTGACGAGGAAGACCAGCGCCGTGAACCACGGCAGTGCGTGCAGGACGTCGTTGGAGTGGAAGGCCAGGGCGATGCCGCCGAGCATGGAGCCGAGCGTGAAGCCGACGTTGAGCGCCGAGTACATGTAGGCCCGCGACTTCACGCGCTCGTCGGCTGGAAGCACATCGATGGTGTACGCGCCGTAGGCCGCGCCACCGAGCGCGCCGATGACCTCCATGCCGACGGCCATGGTGACGTAGCCCTGGAAGCCGTTGATGAGCGGCCACAGCGCGAACATCGCCGCCTGACCGGTCGCGCTGACCGCCCACATCTTCTTGGGTCCGAAGCGGTCGACGAGCTTGCCCATCGGCAGGGCCGCCAGGAACGCGGCGACGCCCGCGAAGGTGAGGCCCAGACCGACCTGGGCGGCGGACAGCCCGACGATCTGGGTGAAGAACACCGCCGAGCCGGTCATGAAGGTGCCCTCGCCCAGGGCGAAGAGCAGTGACTGGGCCGAGAGCCGGCCGGCCAGAGGTGACGGCGGGCGCGCTTGGCGAAGGACGGCGTCGAGAGTCACCCGGAGATTCTCGTGGGGCCGATGGCCGATGTCGCGTCATTTTCCTACGCGCGGCGAGTGGAGGCTGACAGTGGAGGCCCGGGGCACTCACCGGGCGAGGCAACCGGACGGTGCTCGTCCGCATTCGGTTCTAGCCTCGTCGGCATGACCGCGAAGACCCCTGCCGACGTGGACCGCCTCACGATCCGGCCCCTCGCCACGGACACCTGGCCGGCGTTCGCCGACCTCGTCGCCCGGCACAACGGTGTGTTCGGCGGGTGCTGGTGCACGTGGTTCCACACCCTGAGCCGCGACAAGGACCGCACCTACGAGGGAAACCGCGACCTCAAGTGCCGGCTGGTCGAGGAGGGACGCGCGCACGCCGCGGTGGTCTTCGACGGTGACGAGGCGGTGGCGTGGGCACAGTTCGGGCCACCCGACGAGCTGCCCAACATCCACCACCGGCAGGAGTACGAAGCCGGCCTGCTCAGCCCGCCGGACTTCCGGGTCACGTGCATCTTCGTGGACCGGCGCTACCGCCGGCGCGGGGTCGCAGCCCTCGCGCTGCAAGGAGCCCTCGACCTCATCGCCGCGTCCGGCGGTGGCGTCGTCGAGGGCTACCCGCACGACCTGTCGAAGCAGCCGGAGGGCAAGAAGATGTCGTCCTCCTTCCTCTACAACGGAACCCGCGCGATGTACGAGGAAGCCGGCTTCACGCACGAGAGGCCCAAGGGCCAGAAGAACTGCGTGATGAAGCGCACCGTGGCGCCAGCCTGACGGCGCGGTGCCTCCCCGATGAGAGGCCACCCGGTATGCCGTCAGAGCCGGTCGAGCAGCCAGCGTGGGCTCCGCGTGGTGGCTCCGGCTGCCTCGACGCGGTCGCGCAGCTCCCGGTCGGCCGTCACCACCACGACCTCTCGCTCGTCACCGGCGACCGAGTGCGCCGACATCTGCCGGACCACCTCGTCGACGATCGCGTCGTCGCCTGACCGAGCGGCGTGGACGGTGCGGACGTGCCCATCCTGGCCGGGGGAGAGCCCGGCCTTCGCCTGACCCTCCACGACCAGCACGACCTCGTCGTCGCCCCAGTCCACGGCTGCGATGCTGTCGCGCAGGCGGCGAGCCGCACCGGCGCGGTCGCGCCACCAGCCGTCGGGGCGGCTACCCACGACGTTGGCCGCGTCGACGACCAGCAGCTCCATGCGCTCAGGGTAGGCGGGACGAAAAGCCGGTTGACCGGCATACGCGCAGGGCACCTAATGGTGAGGTGTCCCCGCCGCGTGCCGTCGTCCTCGTCGAGGGGCACAGCGACCTGGTGGCGCTGCAGGCGCTGGCGGTGCGCCGGGGCCGCGACCTCGCCTCCGAGGGCGTCGACGTCGTCGCGATGAACGGCATCACCAACACCCGGACCTTCGCGTTCCGCTACGGACCCCTGGGGCTCGGCCTCCCGCTCGTCGGACTCTACGACGAGGCCGACGAGGCCAAGCTCCGGGGCGGCCTCGCCGCGGCCGGCCTGAGGGAGGCCCTCGAACCCGACGGGCCCTCGCGGCTGGGCTTCTTCAAGTGTTCGGCCGACCTCGAGGACGAGCTCATCAGGTCCCTGGGACTCGACGCCGCCGAGGGGGTCGTGGACGCGGCCGGTGAGCGCCGCTCGCTGCAGCGCCTGGCGGGCATGCCCGCGCAACAGGGCTGGACACGCACAGCGGTGCTCCGCCGCTTCCTCGGCGGGTCCGGGCGCAAGGCGCGGTATGCCGCACTGTTCGTCGCGGCGATGGAGCCGGGCCGCGAGCCGGAGCCCTTCTCCGCGCTGCTGGACCGCGTCTGAGCTCCTCGGCCGCGTCCCGTGCCGCGTCAGAGGGTCGCTGCGACCTCCTGCACGAACCGGGTGGCTCGCTCGCGCAGCCCGGCGACCCGGTCCTGGATGATCAGCTCCCGCACCAGCTCGGCGTCGGTGCCCGCGTCGCTGCTGGTCGGCGGCCGGCGCACGTTGCGCGAGCACGAGAAGTCTTCGCAGACCAGCGTGCCGATGGTGTTGCCCGCGCGTCCCGCGGAGCCGCCGCGTCGCGCGACGAACATCGCCGCCTCGACGGAGGCGAGGTCGCGGCACCACGCGCACACCGCCTTGCGGCGAACCGTCGTCGCGCTCGGGGTGCCGGCCCGCAGGAGGATGCCCGTGGGCTCGTCCGCCAGCTCGAGGACGACGTACGCCGACAGGGGTGCCTTTCGGTCGCGCCAGCCGAGGTAGTCGAGCTGGTCCCACCTCACCGCCGTGAGGTCGGGGAGGGTCGCCTGCGTCGTCTCGCGGCGGGTGGCGTTGATGAAGGAGGTGCGAATCTGCTTCTCGGTCAGGGGGTTCATGGTTCTTCTCTGCTCTCGGTGCGGCGGCTGCCAGGATGCGTGGACACGCCTGGCACCGGCCACGAGCGGGCGTGCGCAGCGCGGCGCAGCCGTCGAGCTCAGGATCGAGGTGTCAGGAGTTCCGGGGGCGGGTGTGGCCGGCGGCCGAGCAGGCCTCAGCGGCCACCTCGCATCCCGCGGCGACGTCCGGCACCCGCTCGCTCCCTGTGTCCTCGTGGCCGCCCCTGTGACGACCCGGAGAGCCTAAGGGGCCGGCCACCCAGAGGTCACACCCATTTCGGTCTGTGAACGACTCTGCCGGTCTGTGAACGACTCTGCCGGTCTGTGAACGACTCTGCCGGTCTGTGAACGACTCTGCCGGCCTGTGAACGACTCTGCCGGGCCCGTCACCGACTCTGCCAGGCGTCCGGGGCGGAGGTCAGCGCGGCGACGGACGGGGGGAGACGGCCGCTGAGCACCTGCGCCAGGCTCGTGCCGTCGAGCACCTGGCGGAGGCTCGCGCGCACGGCCACCCAGACCGTGGGCAGGTGCTCCGCGACACCCTCGTAGCGGGTTTCGTGGGGACGCAGCCCGCGCACCTCGGCGAGCGGGCCGTCGACGGCGCGGAACACGTCACCGAGCGAGATCGCGGCCGGGTCGCGGGTGAGCGCGTAGCCGCCGCGGGCGCCCCGGGTGCTCACCACCAGCCCAGCCCGTCGCAGGTCGCCGACGATGGCCTCGAGGAACTTGCGGGGAAGGTCCTGCTTCGTGGCGAGGGTGTCGACGCTCACGGGACCCGCGCCCGTCAGTGACGCCTCGGCCAGCATCAGCATGGCGCGGATGGCGTACTCGGTGCGCGCGGAGATGTCCACGGCGGCATTCTCCTGCATCCGCCGGCGGCGCTCGCTCCGCGGCTGTCGCCCCAAGGCCCTGACGGGTGTGCCGCGAGCGAACTATCGTCGTGGGGCGGGACGCGCGCACGGGTGGTCGTGCACAGGCCGCGCCCCGAGGTGGAGGACGCACCATGGCGGAGCCGCAGCGGACAGCGCGACGGCTCCCCGCTGGCCTCGTCACGTTCGTGATGACCGACATCGAGAGCTCCACGCGGCTGTTCCGCGAGCTCGGCGACGGCTACGTGGGCCTTCTGGAGACCCACCACCGCCTGCTGGCCGGCGCCTTCGAGCGCCACGGTGGCGTGGAGGTCGCCACCGAGGGCGACGCCCTCGTGGTGGCCTTCGACGACGCGGCGGAGGCGTTGAGCGGCTGCGTCGAGGGCCAGCTCGCCCTGGAGTCCCATCCCTGGCCTCCCGGCGCGATGATCCGGGTGCGCATGGGACTGCACACGGCGGAGGCGGAGCCGGTCGGCGACAACTACGTATCGCTCGGGCTGCACCAGGCGGCCCGGATCTGTGCCGGCGCCCACGGCGGTCAGGTCGTGCTCTCCGAGGTCACGGCGAAGCAGGTGCGGCACCGGTTGCCGCCCGAGGTGGCCTTGACGTTCCTGGGATCCTTCCAGCTGCGGGGCTTCGCCGAGCCGGCGCGGCTGTTCCAGGCCGACCACCCTGGTCTGCAGGTGCAGTTCCCACCCCTTCGGGTGCAGGGGGTCGTGCACCACAACCTGCCGTTCCACCGGTCGGCCTTCATCGGGAGGGCAGGGGAGCGAGCCGCACTGGCGGCCATGGTCCGGCGCACGGGCCTCGTCACCGTGGTGGGCGTCGGTGGCGTCGGCAAGACCCGACTCGCGACCCAGGTGGCGTTCGACCTGCTCGACGACTTCGATGACGGCGCGTGGCTGGTCGAGCTGGCCTCGGCTCGCGACGACCGGGGTGTCGTCTCCGCCGTCGCCACGGCCCTGGGAGTGGCGGAGACCGCCGGACGCGCCCTGAGAGACGTGGTGGTCGACCACCTCGCCGGGAAGTCGGCCCTCCTGCTGTTGGACAACTGCGAGCACGTGCTGGAGCCGGTGGCCGCGTTCACCGAGGAGCTGACCCGCCACAGCCCCCACGTGGTCGTCGTGGCCACCAGCCGGGAGCCGCTGGCGATCGACGGCGAGGTCGTGTGCCGGCTGGAGCCGCTGCCCGTGCCCGAGGGGGGCGCCACGACCGCCGACCGGCTGCGCAGGGCCGATTCCGTGCGCCTGTTCGAGGAGCGCGCAGCTCTCGCGCGGCCGGGCTTCCGCGTCACCGATGCGACCGCGCCGCAGGTCGCCACCATCGTGCGCCAGCTCGACGGCATACCGCTCGCGCTCGAGCTGGCCGCGGCGGCGCTGGCCGACCGATCCCTGGGCAGCGTCGTCGAGGGCCTGGCCGACCGCTTCGCCCTGCTGACCTACGGACGGCGCAGCGCACCCGAGCGGCACCAGACCCTGCGCGCCGCGCTCGGCTGGAGCCTCGACCTGCTCGGCGCCGAGGAGCGGCTGCTGTTCGCCCGCCTGGGTGTCTTCGCCCGCACCGGTTCCGTGGACGCTGCGAGCGAGGTCTGCGGGCAGGCGCCGCTGGTGGCCACGGACGTTCCCAGACTGCTGCGGCGGCTCGTGCGATCCTCCCTGGTCTCCATGGGGGACGACGACCGGTGGACCGTGCTCGGGTCCGTGCACGAGCTCGCGGCCCTCGAGCTGAAGGAGCGCGGCCAGACCGGGGCCCTGTCGGCGCTGCACCGTGAGTTCTTCGCACGCCGAGCCGAGACCCTCGCGCCGCAGCTCGGCCTGCACGACCGCGGCGCCGTCATGGGTGAGCTCCTGGTCGACCTCGACAACATCGACCAGGCGCTCGCCACCGGTGTGGCGGAAGGCGATGCCGACACCACGTTGCGCTGCGCTGCTGCGATGGGGCCGTTCTGGACCTCGCACGGCGACTGGGGGGCCGGCGTCCACCGCCTCCGCGAGGCGCTGACGCTCCAGGGCGGAGCCGACTCGGCTCGGGCCCGAGCGCTGGCGGCACTGGGCAACCTGCTCATCCTCCGCGGTGAGATGGACGACGCCGAGAGGTGCCTGTCAGAGGCGCTGGCCCTGAGCGGGACCCGCGGAGACGCGACGACGCGGGCCCGGGCCCTCTCAGGTCTGGGGTACGTCGCGTTCCGGCGGTCGGACCTCGACGGCGCCGAGAACCGGTGGCGGCAGGCCCTGGAGAGCTCCGAGGAGGCCGGTGACGAGCGGGTCTCAGCGGGGGTGCTGCGCAGCCTGGCGATCGCGGCCGGCAGCCGGGGCGACCAGGAGGAAGCTGGGCGGTGGCTCGACCGAGGCATCCGCGCGGCAGAGCACGCCCACGACGACCAGCTGCTCCGGCTGCTCCTCGGGTCGCGGGCGGAGATCGACCTCTGGACCGGCAGGTACTCGGAGGCGCAGGACCTCTACGGCCAGGCGCTCGACCTCGCGTCGTCGATCGGCGACCTGTCCGCCCGTCCCCTCCTGCTCTGCGAGCTCGGATGGGTGGCGCTGCTCACCGGCGACCTCGGCACCGCGGCCCGGCTCGCGGACGAGGCTGCCGAGCTCGCCGAGGACCTGGGGAACCGCCGCACGCTCGCGAGCGCCCTGCGACTGCGGGCCGAAGGACTGGTGCGGCGAGGCGAGTTTGCAGTGGCCGAGGGCGACGTGACTCGAGCCCACGAGGTCGCGGAGGGGCTGCACGCGCCCGCCGAGGTGGCAGGGGTGCTGTGCACCCGGGCGTGCGCTGCCCTGGAGCAGCGGCGGCTGACGGAGGCGCACCAGCTGGCCGAGCGCGCCCGCGACCTCAGCGTGCTGGGCCACACCATGCGCTCGGTGTTCCCTCAGTGGGTGTCCGGTGTGGTTGCGTTGGAGGAGGGCGACCTCACCGAGGCGGCGCGGCGTTTCCGCCTGGGCGTCGAGCACACCACCACCCAGGCGTCGCCGCGCCACCAGGCCAACAGCCGATGGGGCCTCGCCTGTGTCAGCGCCGCTCGCGGTGAGGTGCGGGACGCCGCGCGGCTCCACCGCGAGGCCCTCGTGATCCGCGACGTGATCGGTGACCGCCTGGGGTTGGTCGAGTCGCTCCTGGCCGCCGCTGTCCTGGTCAGCCCGGCCGCGCCGTCCACGGCAACCGAGCTGGCGCGGTCTGCCCGGTCGCTGCGACGAGCCTGCGGAGCGGTGGCGACCCCACGTCAGGCGGCGGCCGAGTCAGTGGTGCCGCCGCCCCCGAGCGACCAACCGGAGGAGCCGTCCGCTCCCTCGGGCCACGAACCACCCGACCTGCGGGCAACCGTGCGCCTGGCCACCGAGGCACTCCTCGCGGTCGAGGGCTCGGCCCTGTCGGCGGCCGGGTGAGCACGCTGATGAGGACACCTGACGAAGGAGGAGCGGATGGGCTGGCTGGAGGGTGACGTCGCCGTGGTCACCGGTGCGGGGTCGGGACTGGGCCGCGCGCTGGTCGACCGTTTCGTGGCCGAGGGTGCACGGGTGGTCGCGTTCGACCGCAGTGCCGAACGCGTGTCCGCCGTGGAGGCGCAGCACCGTGACACGGTGGTGGGGGTGGTCGGCGACGTCACCGTCCCCGCTGACAACGAAGTCGCTGTGGCACAGGCGATCTCGTCGTTCGGGCGTCTCGACGTCTTCGTAGGCAATGCCGGTCTGTTCGACTACGGGGCCCGGCTGGTCGATACGCCCATCGAGGCGCTCGCGCACGGCTTCGACGAGCTGTTCGCCGTCAACGTCAAGGGCTACCTGCTCGGCGTCAAGGCGGCTGCCGAGGCGCTGGGAGAGTCCGGCGGCAGCGTGGTGTTGACCGCATCCCTGGCGTCGCGCAACGCCGGGGTGGGTGGAGCGGTCTACACCGCCTCGAAGCACGCGGTCGTGGGTCTGGTCGAGCAGCTCGCGCTCGAGCTCGCGCCCACCGTGCGCGTCAATGCGGTGGCCCCGGGCTTCATGCGCACCGACATCCGTGGGCCGGGTGCCCTCGGGCAGGCTGACCGAACCCTGGCCTCGATGCCCGACCTCGACGAGCTGGCGCGCGTGGTGCTGCCCCTGGCTGTCCTGCCCGAGCCGGCCGCGTACACGGGCCACTACGTGCAGCTCGCCTCGCGGGCGAACGCCGCTGCCACCACAGGGACCGTGGTCGACTGCGACGGTGGCTTCTCCGTGCGGGGTATGCCGCTGCCACCGGCTCCCTGAGAACGTGGACTGGGACGCGACCGAGGTCGCGCGTCGCTTCGGGCTCGGGCGCGCGACGCACCTGTCCGACGGCCCGGTGGCCCGGGGCAAGCAGGGGCTGGTGTGGCGGCTGGAGACCTCGGACGGCCGCTGGGCGGTCAAGGTGCCGCTGCGCCGCACCTCGGAGGCCGAGGTGCGCCTGCCGACGGAGTTCAACGAGCAGGCTTGGGCCGCAGGCGTACCCACCCCGAAGGTGCGCCGCACGGAAGAAGGGTCGGTCCTCGCTGTCGTCGGTGCAGCGCAGGTGCGCGTGCACGAGTGGGTCGACCTGCTGCCGCCGGACCCGATGCTCGACCCCGGCCGGGTGGGGGCGCTCTTGGGCGACCTCCACCAGGTGGTCCTGGAGGCGCCGGGGCCCTCCCACGCGTGGAACCACGAGCCGGTCGGCGCCGCCCGCTGGGACGAACTCGTCCGTCGGCTCTCCGCGGGTGGGGCTCCGTTTGCCGGACGGGTCGCCGACCTGCGCGACGAGCTGGTGGCCCTCGAGTCGTGGCTGGAGCCGCCGCGTGACCTGCAGGTCTGCCACTGCGACCTGTGGGCCGACAACGTGCTGTCCACGACCGATGGCGACGTGTGCGTGATCGACTGGGACAACAGTGGACCCGCCGACCCGCACCACGAGCTGGCGTGCGCTCTCTTCGAGTTCGCTCGCTCGGACCCCGGGCGGGTCCGCGAGCTGGTGGCGGCCTACCGCGACGCGGGTGGTCCTGCGGCGGTGGAGCGGCGCGGACACTTCACGATGCTGATCGCCCAGCTCGGCCACATCACCGAGCTCGCCGCCTGTGACTGGCTCGAGCCCAACCGGCGGTCGCCGCGACGCGAGGACGCCGAGGCGTGGATCAGCGAGGTGTTCGACGACCCGCACACCCGATCGGTGCTCGACCGCCTGCTCGCGGCCGTGAGGCAGCTCAGGGACCCGTGAGGGCGTCGAGAGCAGCCTGCAGGCGCCCCTTCGCGTCGGTGGCCACGTCGGAGAGCGCTTCGTTGCCAGTGAGGTCGACCATGGTCGCCGGGTCGAGCGCCTCGACCACCGTGCTCTCGGCCCCGGACGCTCGCACCACGACGTTGCAGGGGAGCAGGAGCCCGACCGACGGTTCGGCCTGCAGGGCCGCATGGGCCAGAGGGGGACGGCAGGCGCCCAGGATGACCTGCGGCTCGACGTCGACGTCGAGCTTGGCCTTGAGCGTCGCCTTCAGGTCGATCTCGGTGAGCACGCCGAAACCCTGCTGCTGCAAGGCCTCACGCACTGCTTCGAGGGTCTGCTCGAACGGACGGTCGACAGTGGTGCTCAGGGCGTAGCCCATGGAAGGCCTCCTTGCGACGACATGTGCCTTTCCACGCAGCATACCTCTGGGGGTATGGCTGCGACCGCTTCGCGCTACGGCAGCCGGGGGTCGTGGTCGGCCCCCTGCGGGGGCGTGGCTTCGGCCAGGCCCGCCCAGTCCGCGTCCAGCAGGTCGACCATCCCATCGGCCACCAGCACGGCTCCCGCCTCGCGCAGCTCGTCTCGACCGAACCCGCCGGTGCGCGTGGCCACGCACGGAGAGCCGATGCGGGCCGCCGAGGCGATGTCGAAGGTGGAGTCGCCGACCACGATGGCGCTGGTGCCGCCCGCCTTCTCCAGGGCCACGGAGAGGATGTCCGGCGCCGGCTTCGTCGACTCGGCGTCCTCCGAGGTCGTGACCGCGGCGAGCAGGTCACCGACGCCGAGGCGCTCGACGGCCGTCTGCGTGTGGTCCGGCTTGCCCGACGAGGCGAGGGCCACGACGAAGCCCTTCTCCACCAGCGCGCGCACCAGGTCGGCGGCGCCCGGCAGCGGCTCCACCTCGTCGATGAGGCCCTCGTAGCCCTTCTCTCACTCCTCGCGCAGCGCGTCGCCCAGCGACTCCTCCACGTCGTCGCCCGTCACCGCGGCCACCAGCCGGTCACCGCCCATCCCGATCGCCCGGTGGACCTTCCACATGGGCACCCGTATGCCGTGGGCCTGGAAGGCACGGTGCCACGCCAGCGCGTGGTGGTAGGTCGAGTCCACCAGGGTCCCGTCGACGTCGAGGAGCACGGTGTCGTGCCGGTGCGTTCGCGCTGCGTCAGCCATGCGCCCTGTCTACCCAGTGACGCTGCACTCCACCACTCAGGGAATCGTGGCCACCTCGTGGATACGCCGCACGAGCCAGGCGGAGGCCACCATGACGACAGCGAGCACCACGCCCAGTGCTCGCCAGCCCGGCCCGGCGATGACAACGCCCCCGATGACGGCACCCACGAGGTAGCCGGTCTGCGTGGCCGCCGTGCGTGCAGCGGCCATGACGCCCGGGTGCTCGGGCAGCTGCAGCAACGCCAGACCGGCAGAGGCGGGAGTGCGCACGCCGGCAGCCATGGCCACGGCGCAGAAGGCCACCACCGCCGGCACCGGTGCCCGCAGGGTCCCCAGCAGCAGGGGGATGAGGGTCGCCATGACGAGGGCGGAGCCCCACACGAGGTGCCGGAGCGGGACCCGGGCAGCGAGCTTCCCGGCGCGGCCCGAGGCCAGGAGGTATGCCGCTGCGCCGGCGGCGAGCACCCAGCCCACCGTCGACTGTGGGACACCCACTTCCTCCATGAAGAAGGCGCCGGCGAAGGTGAGCAGACACGTCCACCCAGCAAACGCAGTGACCTCGCTCCCGATCCACCGTCGGGCGGGCGTCACCCGGAGCGGCTCCCACAGGCTCGCGCCCACGAGACCCGGACGGGCGGACGCAGCGGCGCCCGAGGTCAGCAGGGCCGCGACGGCGACGGCCGCCGGCACCGCCAGGGCCGCCCGCCACGAGACGGTCGCGGTCAGGGCCGCGGCCAACGGGTTCACCACGATCCAAGCCAGCGCGTTGGCGCCCGCGACGTACCCGGTGGCCCAGGGACGGTCCGCCGGGCCGAAGGCCGCCAGGCCGGCGAAGCCGCCGGACAGCAACGGTGCGAAGGCCAGTCCCACCACCATGTGCGCCAACAGGAAGAGGGGCACGGAGGAGGCGCTGGCCACCAGTCCGCAGGCCACCAGGGCGAGGACGGATCCCCACCGGAGCAGGGCGCGCACCGGCAGGTGGTCCGCCCGGGCCGTGAGGTACAGCGAGGCGAGCACCGACACCAGTGCCGTCACCGACCTGGCCTGGCCCACCGTGGCGACAGGGGCTCCGAGGTCGGCTGCGATCGCGACGATCGTGGGGGACAGGACCACCAGCAGGGACTGCGACGCCATCGTCGCGAGCACCAGCGGAACCAGCATTCGCCACAGCCGGGCGGGCACCTCTCGACTCTAGACCTGCCAGTGCGAGGGGCGGGTCAGCCCTTCGGGAAGCACGGTGCGCGCGTTCCCGCGAGCGGCGTCGAGCTGCGGCTGGGTGAGGAAGAGCGCCTCGGCGAGGTCGGCGCCGCTGAGGTCGGCGTCGCGGAGGTCGGCGCCCACGAGGTCGGCCCAGCGCAGGTCGGCGCCGTCCAGCCGGGCTGCGACCAGCAGTGCGCCCCGCAGGCTTGCGCCGGTGAGGCCGGCGTGGCGCAGGTCGGCGCCCACGAGGTCCGCTCCCCGGTGGTCCTCGCCGCCGGGGGCGGCCGCCTCGCGCACCGCCGTGCTGACCCTGAGGAGCAGCTCGCCGACCTCGGCCTGCACCGCTCCACGGTCGAGGGAGAGCAGGCTCGTCGCGTCGCCGGAGGCAAGGACGTCCAGCCGCTCGAGCGCCTCAGCCAGCTCGGCGTGCAGCGCAGCGGCCTGCGGTCGTGCCAGCGACTCGAGCAGGTGGCCCATGAGCTCGTGGAGGTGCTGCACGACGGGAAGGACGGCGAACATCTGCCGGGCGGTCACGCGGTCCTCACGCCAGTCGCGCCCGGCGAAGGTCTCCTGCGACACCCGCTGCCCCGCACCGCGACAATCGAACACCGTGCAGCCCCGGAAGCCGCTCTCGCGCAGGCGGTCGTGGATGCCGCACCGGAAGTCCGCGCGCAGGTTCGGGCAGGGCACCCCGCCGGGCTTGTCGATGGCGAAGTCGGCCGAGGCCGCGAACGGCAGGGCGACACAGCACAGTCCGACGCATCGGCTGCAGTCGGCGCGTAGCCGCTGCCCGACGTCGGCGCGGTGAGCGCCGGGCGCAGGCAGGTCGGAGGACATGGCCAGCATTCTCCCAGAGCGCCGGAGCCGACATGCGAGTGCCAGGCGGCGGTCGCAGGCGCCTGGCACCCGTTCGCTCTGGGTCTCTACCTCGGGACGGTGCCCTCCACGCCGGCAGACGTCACGACCCCGCACCGGTCACGCCGACCGGTGGCGACGGCGACCATGGACGAGACCGTCGCCACGCCGGTCGGCGCGATGAGGTGCAGCGGCCACCGGCCCGAAAGGGCCGCCGGCCAGAAACCCGTGTTCACGGTGTCGGCGTGGTCCGCTGTCCTCATGGAGCCATGCTTTCCGTCTCGGGTCAGCCTGTCCCAGAGTCCAAAGACCCCGGGGGCACGCCGTCAGGCCCCTTCCAGGGCCTTCCGCACTGCAGCCTCCAGCCGGCCGGGGTCCCGCTCCCGGAGGTCGTAGCGCGCCCGCACCACCGGCTTGGAGACGGTGAGCACGCGCCCGAGGTCGATCGGCGTGCCGGAGACGACCACGTCGCACGGGGTCGCCTCGATGGTCGCGGCCAGGTCGGCCACCTGGGCGTCGCCGTAGCCCATGGCCGGAAGGACGCCGCGGGCGTTGGGGTACTGCGCGTACGTCGCGGCCAGCGACCCCACGGCATACGGGCTCGGGTCGACGATGTCGGCCGCCCCGGCGGCCCTGGCGCCGACCACTCCTGCGCCCCAGCTCATGGAGCCGTGCGTCAGGGTCGGGCCGTCCTCGACGACGACCACCCGGCGGCCGACGACGGCCGCCTCGTCGTCGACGGTGACGGGGCTGTCGGCGCGCAGCACGGTCGCGCCGGGGTTGAGCCGGCGCACGGACGCCTCGACCGCGGCGACCGCCTCCTCGGTCGCGGAGTCGCACTTGTTCACGACCACGAGGTCGGCCATGCGGACGTTGGTCTCCCCCGGGTGGTAGGTCTCCTCGTCGCCTGCGCGCAGGGGGTCGGCGACCACGATGTGCAGGTCGGGCGCGAAGAAGGGCAGGTCGTTGTTGCCGCCGTCCCAGAGGATGACGTCGGCCTCCTGCTCCGCCGCGGCGAGGATCTGCGCGTAGTCGACCCCGGCGTAGACCACGGCCCCGTTGTCGATGTGCGGCTCGTACTCCTCGCGCTCCTCGATCGTGCACTCGTGCCGGTCGAGGTCGCTGTAGTCGGCGAAGCGCTGGCACGCCTGGCGCTCGAGGTCGCCGTAGGGCATCGGGTGGCGCACCGCCACGACGCGCTTTCCCATGTCGCGCAACATTCGTGCGATGTAGCGCGTCGTCTGGCTCTTGCCGGCGCCGGTGCGCACCGCGGTGACCGCGATGACCGGGACGGAGGACGGCAGCATGGTGTGCTTGGCGCTCTGGAGGAGGAAGTCGGCCCCGGCCGCCAGGCACTGCGAGGCCACGTGCATGACGCGGGTGTGCGGCACGTCGGAGTAGGCGAAGACCGCCACGTCGACGTCCTCGCGAGCGATGAGGTCGCTCAGCTCGGACTCGGGAACGATCGGGATCCCTTGCGGGTAGCGGGATCCGGCGAGCCCAGGGGGATAGGCGCGACCGGCGATGTTGGGGATCTGCGTCGCGGTGAAGGCCACGACCACGTCGTCGTCGCTGTCACGGAAGACGGTGTTGAAGTTGTGGAAGTCGCGGCCTGCGGCCCCGAGGATGACGACTCTGCGCGGTCTGCCCATGGCGGAAGGCTAGAGACGTGGACGGGAGCTGTCCCGGGGCAGAAGTCCCGGAACAGCCCCCGTCTCTCGAGGTCTGGCCAGTCGTGGTCCGGCCAGTCGAGGTCTGCTCAGTGCAGTTCTGGTCAGCCGGCCGCCGGCGTGACCCCGTAGGTGGCCAGCCAGTCCTGGACCACCGGGATGTCGACGCGCTGGAGGCCGTCGAGGTAGCGGCAGTTGCTGGTGTAGCCGTAGCTGGTCACGGTGACCTGGTAGCCGTTCTTGAAGGTCGGGCCGCCGGAGTCGCCGAAGCAGCTGCCGCCGGTGCCGCGGTTGTCGTGCTCGTTGCCGTTGGTCTGGAGGATCTGCGGCGTCAGCTTCTGCCCGGGGGAGTCGGCGTAGCGTCGCACGATCGGGTAGCTCATCGGCGTCGGCTTCATGTTGCCGTTGGCGGCGGCGTCCTGGCGGACCTCGGTGCCGTACCCGACGATGCGGAACAGCTCCTTGTTGAGGATGTCGGGCGTGTACTGGTTCAGGTAGTTCTTCGGTGCCAGCTTGGCCGGAGTGATCCCCGTGACCGGCTGGTCGAGCACTACGACGCCCACGTCGTTCCAGTTCTTCAGGTCCGTGAAGTTGGAGTACTGCGGGTGCGCGTGGGGCGTGCCGAACGCGTAGGCCGTGGACTCGGTGCCGGTGTAGCCCGCGTTCGGGTCCGCAGCGACGGGCAGGCCCGAGGGCGGCGCGTCCGCGACCTTCCACTGGAAGGTGACCGCCACCTTGCCCTTCACGTCCGCGGTACAGTGCGCCGCCGTCAGCAGCACCGTCGGGGTGACCAGGGTGGCCGTGCAGCGGTACCGGCCGCCGTCCTCGTAGAAGGCGATCATCCCGACGTTCTTGTACGTGTTGGCGCTGTCG
This sequence comes from Pedococcus cremeus, assembly GCF_900111375.1. Taxonomy (GTDB): domain Bacteria; phylum Actinomycetota; class Actinomycetes; order Actinomycetales; family Dermatophilaceae; genus Pedococcus_A; species Pedococcus_A cremeus. The sequence goes on along the minus strand of NZ_FOHB01000001.1, from coordinate 641,997 downwards.
ACCTCACCACCGGTGATCGCCGTCGCGGCCAGCGCGGTGCCGGCGACGAGGGTGGTAGTCGCGGCAGCAACGGCCGCAGAACGAGCAAGTCTCATCTGTCCTCCAGGAATCAGTCGGTGTCTCCCGCATGGCGCCGCCGTCGCCGTAGACGCCGAGGGCAGTCAATCCGTCGTAGGCGCCGGTGTCCATGACTACGACGGCGCGGTGGCCATTGCGATCCTCCATATACCCGCAAACCATGCCAAACATGCCGCAAACGGCGAGGTGCAGGACTAGGCCATAGGGCGGTCTGCTGGGTCCTACGTCGGCGGGACGATGACGGCATGGCGCGGCAGAGGCGGCGGTGGCAGGACCTGAGCGACAGCCAGCGACGCATGGTGGTGGTCGGCGCGGTGGTGCAGATCGGCCTGGAGATGGTGGCGCTGCGGGACCTGCGGCGACGACCCGCCGACCAGGTGCGTGGCCCCAAGTGGGTCTGGGTCCCCGCCATGTCGGTGAACTTCGTCGGCCCGATCGCCTACTTCCTCGTCGGTCGGCGACGCAGCCCAGCCGCAGGCTGAGCCTCCGGTGGCCCGCGCCGGCAGTGGCGGCGGCCGGGGCACAAAGGCCCTGTGCGGCATACCTGCGGCGGAGCGACGCTGAGGCCATGACGGGCACGTCCATCGTGCGCACGCACGGGTTGACGAAGCACTACGGGGCCACCGTCGCACTGCGCGACCTCGACCTCGAGGTGGAGCGCGGCGAGGTCTTCGGCTACCTCGGGCCCAACGGCGCCGGGAAGACCACCACACTGCGGCTGCTCATGGGGCTGCTCCGGCCGACGAGCGGTGCGGCGGAGGTCGACGGGCTCGACGCTTGGCACGACTCGGTCGAGGTGCGCCGCCGGGTCGGCTACCTCTCGGGGGAGCCGGCTCTCTACCCCAAGCTCACCGGTGCCCAGCACGTCGACTTCCTCGGGCACCTCCGTGGCACGGACGGCAGGCTCGCCGCGAAACGGTTCGCCGAGCGGCTCGACCTCGACCTCGGCAGGCCCTCGCGCGAGCTGTCGAAGGGGAACCGGCAGAAGCTCGCCCTGGTGCTCGCGCTCATGTCGCTGCCCGACCTCCTGGTGCTCGACGAGCCCACCGGAGGCCTGGATCCCCTTGCGCAGCAAGAGTTCCAGGCGATCGTCCGCGAGACCACCGGCGAGGGGCGGTCGGTACTGCTCAGCTCGCACGTGCTCAGCGAGGTGCAGCGGGTCGCTGACCGCGTTGGTGTGCTGCGCGAGGGACGACTCATCGCCGTCGACCGGCTCGCGACCCTGCGGGAGCGCTCGCTGCACCACATCCGCGCGACGTTCGCCGACGCCGTCGAACCCCTCACGTTCGCCGGCGTTCCGGGCGTGCGCGACCTGCAGGTGCACGACCACTCGATGTCGTGCTCGGCGCCGGAGACGGCCCTCGACGCCGTGATCAAGGAGGTGGGCCGGCACACCGTGCTCGACTTCGAGTGCGCCGAGGCCGAGCTCGAGGAGACCTTCCTCGCCTACTACGAGAAGGAGGCCGTGCATGCTCCGTAGCGTCTTCGCCAAGACGGCCTACGACCAGAGGCGGTCGCTGCTCGGATGGGTCGCGGCCATCGTCCTGCTGGTGCTGATGTACGCCGGCATCTGGCCGAGCATCCGCGACCAGCCGTCGATGAGCGACTTCCTCAACACGATGCCCGAGGCGTTCAGGTCCCTCTTCGCGTCGTCCGGTGCGGACATGTCGACCCCGGTCGGCTACATCCAGATCGAGTTCATGTCCTTCATCGGGCCGACCCTCGTGATCGTGTATGCCGTGGCGCAGGGCTCGCGCGCCGTTGCCGGTGAGGAGGACCGCCGGACCATGGACCTGCTCCTGGCGGAGCCGGTCAGCCGGTCGCGCTTGCTGCTCGAGAAGGCCACCGCCATGGTGGCCGGGACCGTCGTGCTGACGGCCACGCTGGGGCTGGCCCTGGTGGTCGAGGGACAGCTCTTCGACATGGTGATCCCCGTGGACCGGATCGGCGCGGCGATGCTGCACCTGGCCCTGCTCGGGCTGGTGTTCGGGGCGATCGCCCTGGCGATCGGGGCGGTCACCGGCGACGTGGGGCTGAGCCGTGCCGTGCCGGCCGGCATCGCCGTCGTCGGGTACCTCGTCAACGGGCTGGGTCCCATGGTGTCGTGGCTCGAGCCCTTGCAGCGCTACTCGCCGTTCTTCCAGTACATCGGGCACGACCCCCTGCGGACCGGTGTCTCCGGGCCTGCCGCAGCGGTCGCCGCCGCCACCGTGCTCGTGCTCGTCGCCCTGGCGGTGGTCGGCTTCCGGCGCCGCGACGTGCACGGCTGACTGTCACACCAGCTCGGACACCACCCGACACACCAACTGGGGGACACCATGGGACAGGTCACCGTTCGCCGCGTGCTGCTCGGTGCGGCCGTCGTGCTGCTGCTGGGCGCCTGCGCCGCCGGCACCAACGCCGCGGAGAGCCACAGCGGCGCCGGCTTCTGGCTGGGCCTCTGGCAGGGGATGATCATCCCGGTCACGTTCGTCATCTCGCTGTTCAACGACAACGTGAGCATCTACGAGGTGCACAACAACGGGAACTGGTACGACTTCGGGTTCGTGCTGGGCCTGACCTTCCCCTACGGCGCGGCAGGCGGCGGGGCGGCACGCCGTCGCTGAGCAGCGGCCGGGTCGAGCAGACCCGCCGTCGCTACCCGGCTGCCCTCTCCTCGGCGCCGTCCGCCGCCGCGGCGGACGCGGGGGTGAACCTCACGCGGGTGATGGCGTGGTGGGCGACCTCCAGCACCTCGACGCGCCACCCGTCGACGGTGACCTGGTCGCCCGTCCGGTCGGGCACCCGGCCGAGCTGCATCAGCACGAGGCCGGCCACCGTGGTGTAGTCGCCGCTCGCCGACTCCAGGCGTACGCCGACGTCCTCGAGGTCGTGGATCGGGAAGGTGCCCGGCAGCGTCAGGGCGCCGTCGGCCGACCGCTCGACGCCGATGACGTCGCGGTCAGTCTCGTCCCAGATCTCACCCACGATCTCCTCGAGGAGGTCCTCGAGGGTGACGATGCCGTCGACCGCGCCGTGCTCGTCGATGACGAGGGCCATCTGCTGCCGCTCGCTCTTGAAGTGGCGCAGGGCGTCGGAGATGCGCACTGTGTCGGGGAGCACCAGCGCCGGGGTGGCGACGGTCGAGACCGGCTGGTCGCCTCCCTCGAGCACCGAGGCCCAGTGCGCGATGCCGACGACGTCGTCGAGGTGGTGCTGACGTGTGACGGGTACCCGGGAGTGCCCGGAGCGAGCCATGGCCGCTCGCGCCTGGTCCAGCGTCGCGTCGCCGTTGACCACGAAGACCGAGCCGCGCGGGACGAGCACCTCGCGGAGCTTGCGCTCGTGGAGCTCGAGCGCGCCGCTGATGATCTCGCGCTGCTCGGGGTTGAGGTCGCGGTGGCCGGTGACCAGGTCACGCAGCTCCTCGGGGGAGATCTCCTGCGCCTCGGACTCCGCCCGGCCGCCCAGCAGGCGGACCACGGCGTTCGTCGACGCGCTCAGCAGGGCGACGGCGGGCCGCGAGACGGTCGACAGCACGTCGAGCGGGCGGGCGACCGCCAGCGCCCACGGGAGCGCCATCTGCATCGCCAGCCGCTTGGGTGCCAGCTCGCCGAGGACGAGGGTCACGAAGGTGAGCACCAGGGTGATGCCGGCGATGGCGGCCGGCCGGGCCGCCGCACCGAGGAAGGAGAGGTGGGGCACCAGCGGCTCTGCGAGCGAGACCGCCGCGGTCGCCGACGCCAGGAAGCCGGCCAGGGTGATCCCGATCTGGATGGTGGCGAGGAACCGGTTGGGGTCGCGGGCCAGCCGCACCAACCGCATGGCCCGCGTGCCGCCCTGCCGCTCGAGCTGCTTGAGCTGTCCCTCCCTCAAGGAGACCAGGGCCATCTCGCTGCCCGCGAACGCGGCGTTGAGGAGGACGAGGATGCCCACGAGGGCGATGTCGAGCCAATAGCCAGACATGGAGGGAGAGCTCACCGCTTCCGGTAGGGGTTGGACCGGCTCAACGCCCAGCCGGTCCGGCCGGTTCCCCGGGGTACCCGAGCGCCCCTCTACCCTGTGCCGGTCCCCGCCCCATGACCCGGATCGATGCGCTCATGCCTGCCCCCTCCCCGTCCCGTCGCGCATGGCTGCTCGCCTGCGGCCTCCTCCTGCTCGTCGGGCTCGTGTGGCCCGGGCTCGCAGGGACAGCCCACCCCGCCGACCCGGCTGGGCGTCCGTCCCCGCCGTCCTCGTCCGGGCCGTCGGCCCCTGCCTCCGGCCCGTCGTCGCCGTCCTCGTCGCCGGCTGCCGCCCCTCGCGCCGGGACCGCCCTGGCGGCGCTGGCGGGTCTCCCGGTCAAGGGCCGCGCCCCCAGGACCGGCTACGCGCGGGAGCAGTTCGCGCCGGCGTGGTCCGACACCGACCACAACGGCTGCGACACCCGCAACGACGTGCTCCGCCGCGACCTCACGGCATACACGCTGAAGGCCGGGACGCACGGGTGCGTCGTGCTGCGGGGAACCCTCCACGACCCGTACACGGGTGACACCGTCGCCTTCGTGCGGGGACGGACCACGTCGAGCCGGGTGCAGGTCGACCACGTGGTGGCCCTGTCCGACGCCTGGCAGAAGGGGGCGCAACAGCTGCCGGCCGCCCGGCGGACCGCCATCGCGAACGACCCGCTCAACCTGCTCGCCGTCGGCGGCAGCGTCAACCAGGGCAAGAGCGACGGCGACGCCGCGACGTGGCTTCCTCCGCGACGCTCCTTCCGCTGCGCCTACGTCGCCCGGCAGGTGGCGGTGAAGCAGCGCTACGGCTTGTGGGTGACCGCCGCGGAGCGCGATGCGGTGCGACGTGTGCTCACCGCGTGCCCGGGGCAGCCGCTCCCCAGGTGAGGGTCGCCGCGCCTCCACCCGGTGAAGATTGGGTCTCCTGCGAAAAACGTTGCGAACAGTCCCTTTTCGCCATCTTGATGCCCAAGTTCGGTTGCAATTCGGTGAACGCGTGGCTCACGCCGGTGACCGTTCCCCCGAGCGGGTCTACCGTCCGAAGAGAGCGGTCAGGCTAGAACGGAACGACTGACGGGGCGGAAGTCGGCTCGTCCTTCCCGACCGGAGCGGATGGTTGTGCGCGCGTGCTCGCAGGCGCGTCGGCCCTGACCAGGGTGCGGGTGGCACATGTCGGACAGAACTGCCTCACGAGGACCGCAGCGCGACGCTGCCGTCGACTCGCTCGAGGCCGACTCGCTCATCCAGGACGAGTCGGCCGAACAGGTCATCGCCGGCAAGACTCCGTGGCAGCTGGCGCGCGGACGTCTCTACCGCGACAAGATCACCATGACGTTCCTGGGCATCGTCGCCCTCGCCCTGCTGGTCGGGATCTCGGCGCCGATCCTCACCAAGCTCGGGGTGCTCGACCCGTACACGTTCCACCAGGACCTCATCGACCCCAACACCGGCGGGCTCCCCAAGGGTCCTGCGGGCGGCATCAGCCTCGCGCACCCGCTCGGCGTCGAGCCGGGCACCGGCCGCGACGTGATGTCGCGCCTCATCCTCGGCGTGACCTTCTCGCTGGTGGTGGCCACCTCGGCGACCATCATCGCCGTGGGGCTGGGCACCCTGCTCGGGCTGATCTCCGGGTTCCTCGGCCACTGGCCGGACTTCACGATCACCCGGCTCATCGACATCACCCTCGCCTTCCCGCAGACGCTGATGCTGCTCGCGCTGTCGGGGATGCTGATCGACCGGATCACCTCGTTCGGTGTGCCGGCAGGGAACTGGAGCAACGGCGTCTACATCATCCTGGTGCTGGGACTGTTCGGCTGGCCCTACATCGCGCGCATCATCCGCGGGCAGGTGCTCTCGCTGCGCGAGCGCGAGTTCATCGAGGCGGCCCGAAGCCTCGGTGCGCGCAACCGGCGCATCTACACCAAGGAGCTCATCCCGAACCTGTGGGCGCCGCTGCTGGTCTACTTCACCCTGCTGCTGCCGACCTACATCTCCGCGGAGGCGGCGCTGAGCTTCCTCGGCGTCGGCATCCAGCCGCCGACCCCCACGCTCGGCAACATCCTGAAGTACTCGGTCAACTACGCCTCGGCCGACTTCACCTTCTTCTTCTTCCCCGCGCTGTTCATCGCGGTCCTCGTGATCTCGTTCAGCCTCCTTGGCGACGGCCTGCGCGACGCCTTCGACCCCAAGGCCGAGCGGTGAGCAGCAGCGCGCGCTCCAGCGCGCCGCCGGCGGGACCACCAGGAGAAACCACAGACGCCCCTTGCCGCACGACCGGGGGACGACGCACCGCCACCGCGGTGCAACGAGGCACCGCCACCGCGGTGCAGGAGCCGAAGGAGGGCTTATGACCACCAGGATGAGAACCGCCACGCTGACAGCCGTGGCGTCGGCCGGGTTGCTGGCCGTCGCCGCCTGCAGCGGGACCACCGCGCCCGGGGGCGGGTCGTCCAGCAGTGGCAGCGCGAGTGCCAGCAAGGGCGGCACGCTCTACTACCTGACCAAGCGTCCGACGGAGCACTGGGACCCGCAGCGCACCTACATCGGCCGCGACCTGGCCAACGCGAACCGGCTCTTCTACCGCGACCTCGTGTCCTTCCCCATCACCACGGACGCCAAGGAGGGCACCAAGCCGGTGCCGGACCTGGCGACCGACACCGGCAAGTCGACCGAGGGCGGCAAGGTGTGGTCCTTCACGCTGAAGGACGGCGTGAAGTGGCAGGACGGCAAGGACATCACGTGTGAGGACCTGAAGTACGGCTTCTCACGCGGCTTCGCCACCGACGTCATCACCGGCGGCCCGAACTACCAGCTGGCCTACCTCGACGTCCCGAAGAAGAACGGCCTGCCCGTCTACGACGGGCCGTACAAGAAGAACGGCCAGGCCGAGTTCGACAAGGCAGTGACCTGCAACGGCAAGACGATCACCTACCGGTTCAACAAGCCGTGGATCGACTTCCCCCTGGCCATCGCCTCGCTGCGGTTCGCCGCGCCCTACCGGGCCGACCAGGACAAGGGCGAGCAGTCCAACTACACGATCTTCTCCGACGGCCCCTACATGCTGCAGGGCGAGTGGAAGAAGAACGTCGGTGGCACCTTCGTGCGCAACACCAACTGGGACCCCAAGACCGACACACTGCGCAAGGCACTCCCTGACAAGATCATCTTCGTCGAGGGGCTGACCAACGAGATCATCACGCAGCGCCTCATCGCCGACAGCGGCAACGACAAGTTCGCCGTGACGGACCGGCGCATCCCGGCGTCGATGTACACCCAGGTCTCCGCCAACCCCAACGTGAAGTCGCGGGCGACGCTCGTCGACGCGCCCTACATCGACTACGTGCTGCCGAACTTCAACCGCATGAAGGACGCGAAGGTCCGGCAGGCGCTGATGATGGCGACCGACCAGAACGCGTACATCAACGCCCAGGGCGGCGACAAGTTCGGTCGGCCGGCGAAGTCGATCGTGAGCCCCGTGCTCATCGGCTACAAGGACAACCCGAACTTCACGATGCCCCCGAGCGGTGACCCGGCCGCGGCGAAGAAGCTGCTGCAGGAGGCGGGGGTGACCCTCCCCTACCCGATCACCTACACCTACAACGGCGGCACCACCGAGGTGGACAACGCTGCAGCCGGCATGAAGGCGACCTGGGACAAGGCCGGCTTCAAGGTGACCCTGCAGCCGTTGACCGACACCTACTACGACGTCATCCAGAACCCGTCGAACAACAAGTCCGACGTCATCTGGGGCGGCTGGGGCGCCGACTGGCCGTCGCAGGCCACCGTGCTCCCGGCACTGTTCGACTCGCGGATCAACCTGACGGCGAAGTCGAACGGGCAGGACTACGGCAACTACAAGTCCGACGCCGTGAACAAGCTGATCGACGAGGCAGCAGTCAAGCCCGATGTGCAGTCCGCGGGCGCGGTCTACAACCAGATCGACGACCAGCTCGGCAAGGACGTCGCCTACATCCCGCTGGCGGTCGAGAAGTTCTACCTGCTGCGCGGCTCGGGCGTCACGAACTACACCCAGACGCCGGCGTCCAACGGCTACCCCGACCTCGGCAACATCGGGGTCAGCAAGTGACGCAGGTCCACCGCTGATGCCAGCACCGACCGGTGTGGGCCGTGGGGACGCCACCCGCTCCCCGCGGCCCACGCCCCCGGTCCCCGGCCGCGGGCCCACACCGGGCCCGCGGCCGCGGGGCCTGACCACCGAGCAGCGTTGAGGAGTAACCGTGTTCGCCTTCATCGTCCGTCGGGTGCTCGTCGGTTTCATCATGCTGTTCGTGATGTCGCTGGTGACGTACCTGCTGTTCTTCTCGATGCCCACCGACCCGGCGCGCTTCACCTGCGGCAAGAACTGCACCCCTGAGCTCGTCGAGCAGAACCGCAAGGCGCTCGGCTACGACAAGCCGGTCCTGGTGCAGTACGGCGAGTTCGTCAAGGGCATCTTCACCGGGCGCAACTACCCCGACGACCCCGCGATCGCCAAGACCGCACCACAGACCGTGGTCCACTGCCCGGCGCCGTGCCTGGGCTACTCGCCGCTGATGAGCCAGAACGTGACGTCGCTTCTCGCGAGCAAGCTACCGGTCACGGTCTCGCTCGCACTCTTCGCCTTCCTCATGTGGATGGTCCTGGGCATTTCGGGGGGAGTGGTGGCCGCGCTCAACAAGGGGCGCTTCCTCGACCGGGCGCTGGTCGGCACGTCACTGGTGTTCTACGCCTTCCCGACCTTCTTCATCGGGTTGTGGCTCTACATCTACGTCGCCATCAAGTGGCAGCTGGTCCCGGTGCCGGTCTACACGCCACTCACGCAGAGCCCGTCCGCCTGGCTGGCCGGGCTGTTCCTGCCAAGCCTGACGCTGGCGCTGATCTTCATCGCGTCGTACGTCCGCATCACCCGTGCCTTCGTCCTCGAGACGATGGGGGAGGACTACCTGCGCACCGCCCAGGCCAAGGGACTGCCCCGGAGCAAGATCCTGCGCAAGCACACGATGCGAGCGTCCCTCACGCCGATCGCCACGGTGGCCGGCATCGACCTCGGGGTCCTGCTGGCCGGAGCCATCATCACCGAGACGGTCTTCAACTACGACGGGCTGGGAAAGTTGACGGTGCAGGCCTCCACGACGTTCGACCTTCCCACCCTGGTCGGCATCGTCATCGTCGCTGCCTTCTTCATCATCACCTCGAACATCATCGTCGATGTGCTCTACGCCTACATCGACCCGCGCGTGAAGTACGCCTGAGGGGGCACCATGAGCACTGACGTCAGCGCCGAGCGGGCGGCCGGGAGCACGGGTGCGGGCACCCTGCTCTCGGTCCGCGACCTCAAGGTGCACTTCCCGACCGAGGACGGACTGGTCCACGCCGTCGACGGACTGAGCTTCGAGCTGCGGCAGGGCGAGATCCTCGGCATCGTCGGTGAGTCCGGCTCGGGGAAGTCGGTCACCAGCCAGGCGATCATGGGGCTCTACCGGGGCACCCGGGCGCGGCTCAGCGGCATCATCGAGCTGGACGGCGTCGACCTGCTCACGCTGAGCGACGAGGAGCTGCGCAAGCGGCGCGGCAGCGACATCGCCATGGTGTTCCAGGACCCGCTCTCGGCACTGCACCCGTACTACACCGTCGGCAACCAGATCATCGAGGGCTACCTCGTCCACCACGACGCCTCGAAGCAGGAGGCGCGGGCCCGCACCATCGAGATGCTCGACCGGGTCGGCATCCCCAACCCGGCCCAGCGCGTCGACCAGTACCCGCACGAGTTCTCCGGGGGGATGCGCCAGCGTGCCATGATCGCCATGGCACTGATCAACAACCCCAGGCTCATCATCGCCGACGAGCCCACCACCGCCCTCGACGTCACGGTACAGGCGCAGATCCTCGAGCTCCTCGTGAGCCTGCAGCAGGAGCACAGCTCCTCGATCATCATCATCACCCACGACCTCGGGGTCGTGGCCGAGATGGCGGACCAGATCATGGTCATGTATGCCGGCATGGCAGCCGAGCGCGGCGACGCGGACACGCTCTTCTACCACCCGGAGCACCCCTACACCTGGGGCCTGCTGTCGTCCATGCCCCGCATGGACCGCCTGCGCCTGGAACGGCTGCGGCCCATCCGCGGCAACCCGCCCTCGCTCATCTCCCGGCCCAAGGGGTGTCCGTTCCACCCGCGGTGCGACCACCGGGACGACGAGCGGTGGGCCTGCAACAGCGTGACCCCCGAGTTCGACGCCTCGCTACCGCACCCGGTGCGCTGCTCCATCGACCCCGAGGAGCGCCGCCGCATCTTCGAGGAGGAGGTCCGGCCCACGCTATGAGCACCTCAACGCCACAGGGCTCGACACCGAGCAACGGACCGACACCGAGCAGCACGACCCCAGAGGGAGGGACGTCGAACGGCGAGGCACCCCGGGCCGGCAACGGCGGGACCCCGCGCGGGCGACGCCGGTTCAGCGGCCACCGCGCCGAGGGCGGCCGCCGCGTCGAGCTCGGTGACGTGCTCCTCGAGGTGGAGGGCCTCAAGAAGCACTTCCCCATGCGGACGAAGGGCATCATCCGGCGGCCCACCGACCCGGTGAAGGCCGTCGACGGGATCAGCTTCACCCTCCGCAAGGGCGAGACCCTCGGCGTGGTGGGGGAGTCCGGCTGCGGCAAGTCGACCGCCGGACGGACGGTCCTGCAGCTGCTGGAGCCCACCGCCGGCACGATCCGCTACCAGGGGCGCGACATCACCGGCCTGAAGGGGGGCGACCTGCGGCGGCTGCGCACCGAGATGCAGATGGTCTTCCAGGACCCCTACGGGTCGCTCAACCCGCGGCAGAGCGTGGGCGCGATCATCGGGGCCCCCTTCGCGATCCAGGGCATCGAGCCGACGGGCGGCGTGCGCTCGGCGGTGCAGGGGCTCATGCAGCGCGTCGGCCTCAACCCCGAGCACTACAACCGCTACCCGCACGAGTTCTCCGGGGGCCAGCGGCAGCGCATCGGCATCGCCCGGGCCATCGCGCTGCGCCCGTCGCTCATCGTCTGCGACGAGCCGGTGTCGGCCCTCGACGTGTCGATCCAGGCGCAGGTGGTCAACCTCCTCGAGGACGTGCAGAACGAGTTCGACCTGACCTACATCTTCGTCGCCCACGACCTGTCGGTCGTGCGCCACATCAGCGACCGCGTCGCCGTGATGTACCTCGGCAAGATCATGGAGGTCGCCGACCGTGACGAGCTCTACGCCAACCCGCTGCACCCCTACACCCAGGCCCTGTTGTCGGCCGTGCCGCTGCCGGACCCGCGCAAGGAGCACAAGCGGTCGCGCATCCTGCTGACCGGCGACCTGCCCTCCCCGGTGAACCCGCCCAGCGGCTGCGTCTTCCACACCCGCTGTCCCCGCTACAAGAAGGAGCTCGACGACACCCAGCGCGAGCGCTGCGTCTCCGAGGTGCCGGTGCAGACCAGCCACGGGCCGGACCACGAGGTGGCCTGCCACTTCGCGGGGCCCGCGTCGCTCGACGTGATGTGACCGAATAGTCCGTTCGGCCGACCTCGGCGCGGTTCGCCCGGGTGTCGCCGGTCGCGGCTCCTAGCCTCCCGGGTATGCCGCGCAGCCTCCGCCGCCTGCCCCGCGTCCTGTTGGCCTCGGCGGCCGCTGCCGGCGTCGCCGCCACGGCGGGCGTCGCCGGGGCGGCGACCGGCTCGGCCGCCACCGGAGCCACGAGCACGAGCCGGCCGGACCCGGCATACGTGCGCACCACGGCCGACACGCGCCTCGCGAGCCGGCTGGCCACGCGGGCCACGGCGACCCGGTCCGGGTCGGCCTTCTCCGGTGCCGTCATGGACGCCGGCTCCAACACGCTCCTCTGGTCGAGGAACGGCGACACCGCCCTCATGCCGGCCTCGACCACCAAGCTGGTCACGGCGAGCAACGCGCTGACGACCTACGGTCCGGCGTTCCGGTTCACCACCACGGTGAAGCAGGGAGTGGCGGCCAACCGGGTCGTGCTGGTCGGCTCCGGTGACCCCACGCTCACCAGCGCGGCCGTCGACCGGCTCGCCTCGGCCACCGCAACCGCCCTGCGGGGCAAGGGGATCACGTCGGCACAGGTGTATGCCGACGACTACCTCTTCCCCGCCCCGACCCTGGCCTACGGGTGGCGGTCCACCTACGTGCCCACCGACATCACACCGGTGCGTGCCCTGGTCCGTAGCCAGCACGACGTGGCCGACACCACGGTCGACGCCGCGGCCTACTTCCGTGACCGCCTCAAGGCCCATGGCGTGACGGCGACGTATGCCGGCCGCACCCGCGCTGCCTCCGGCGCCACGGTGCTCGCCTCCTCGGCGGGCTACCGGCTCGACACGATCGTCGGGCAGATGCTGATGGACTCCGACAACGAGCACGCCGAGGCCCTGCACAAGCTGGTCGGCCTGCGGCTCGGCACCGGCGCGACGTGGCTGGGCGCTGCCCAGGCCCAGCGGGCCCGCATGGCCAGCCGCGGGCTGCCCGTCACGGCGCTCTACGACGGGTCCGGGCTGTCGCGGGCCGACCGCCTGACCGCCGTCCAGCTCGCCCGCATCGTCGACGCGGCCTTCGACGCGCGCAACAGCACGGCGCTGGCCCCGCTGCGCTCGGCGTCGGCCATGCCGACAGCTGGGAAGACCGGCACGCTCGCGGCCTCCTACGGCCGGTTCGTGACCGCCTCGTCGAAGTGTGCGGTGGGGAAGGTCTGGGCCAAGACCGGCAGCCTGGACGACGCGGCCAGCCTCGCCGGCTGGACGGTGGGCACCGACGGGCGGGTGAAGACCTTCGCCTTCGTCGTGAACGGCAGGAAGAGCACGCTCACGCTCAAGCAGGACCTCGACATGCTGGCCGCCACGGTCAACGGCTGCTACTGACGGGCGGCGGCTCCCCGATCCCGGGGCCGGGCGGCTCGCCGACGCCGGTTCCCGGCCGCTCCCCGGTCGTGGCGGGCCGGGACCAGGCCCGGCCGAGCAGCCACGCCAGCGCGAGCAGCGCGGCACCCGCGGCAGGGGCGAACTGCTGCCCCGCGAGGGCGACGCCGCTGCGCTGGAAGGGGTCGGCGAATCCGGAGCAGGCCACGACGGTCAGCCCTGCAACCGCCAGCAGGGCCGCGACGCCGCCCCACCGGGGCGGTGCGGTGTGCACGCGACCTGCCGCAGCCCGCTCCACCGGGCTGAGCAGCACCACCAGGCCGGTGGTGACCACGGCGGCCGCCAGCAGCCACAGGGGCTTCTCGGCCCACCAGCGGGCCGACCCGATGGGTGGCAGCGGCAGCCCGAGGAGGTAGGCCGCGACGGCGGCCAGCACCAGCCCGGTGATGTGCCACAGGAAGAGCGTCATGACGACGGTGTTCGCGGCCACCGTGGCGCGCCAGACCCGGGGCCGCTGCAGCCATCGCTGCAGGGCGGGGCGCGCGAGCATGACGACCCCGAGCTGCACCACACCGACGGCGATGACGCACACGCTCGGCGGCAGCATGTTCGACAGCCGCTGCCCGGGCAGGCCGAGCATGCTCACGGGGTACGGTCCCGGGCCGGTCAGCAGCACCAGCGCACCGAGGGCTCCCGCCGTGGCGACCGCCCACCAGCGGCGACGGATGCGCACGAGCGCCCCGTCGGCATACAGGAAGCCCAGCTCCTGGCTGAAGCCGAACACGACCACGTAGTTGAGGTAGCCGAGCGGTGCGAGGCAGGTGCCCTGCAGCCGGTCGAGCAGCAGCGCCACCACCGGCAGCACGGGCAGCAGCGCCCACGGCCACCGCCGGTGCAGGGCGTGCTGCGCCGGGGCGAGCACCGCGAGCAGGAGGAAGACGGCCAGGAACCACAGGGGCATCGCCGCCGCGTCGCCGGCCGCGTCGACCACGACGGCCGGCACCCCGACCCGCACGAGCACCCACGACAGCACCAGCCACACGGCCACGAAGAGCAGGGTCGGCGGCAGCACGCGCTGAAGCCGGCCGCCGGCGAACGCGGACCAGGTGCGGCGCCGGCGCAGGGCCAGCGCGCTGGTGAACCCCGCCGCGAAGAAGAACAGCGGCATCACCTGGAGCAGCCAGGTGAGCGGGTGCGCCCACGTGGTCACCTCGAGGATGTTGCGGACCCGCAGGCCACCGTCGTGGCGGGGCTCGAGGGCGGCCATGGACCAGTGCCCGAGGGCCACCACCACGATGCTCGCCGCACGCACCAGGTCGACCAGGCGGTCGCGGCCGGCCGGGGTGGAGGCAGCGAGCGCGCCGAGACCCGGGGACGGGGGGCTGCGGCGCGCTCGCATGCGACCAGTGTCAGACGCTGAGGCCGACGAGGGAGCCGATCCCGTAGGTGACCACCATCGCCAGCACACCTCCACCGACGTTGCGGAGGATGGCCGGTCGCAGGGGAGCCCCACCCAACCGGGCGCTCACCCATCCCGTGATGACGAGGGACACGACCACCGCGGCCGCCGTCAACGGGATGCGGCCCGCGGCCGGCGGAAGCAGGATCGCGAGCAGCGGCAGCAGCGCGCCCACCGTGAACGCCAGCATCGAGGCCCAGGCTGCGTGCCAGGGGTTGGTCAGCGCGTCGGGGTCGATGCCCAGCTCCACCTCGGCGTGCGCCGCCAGCGCGTCGTGCTCGGTGAGCTCGACGGCCACCTGCTGCGCCAGGGCGGTACTCAGCCCGCGCTGCTCGTAGAGCGCGGCGAGCTCGGCGAGCTCCTGCTCGGGCGTCTCCTCCAGCTCGCGGCGCTCCTTGGCGAGCAGGGCCTGCTCGGTGTCGCGCTGGGTGCTGACCGAGACGTACTCACCGGCGGCCATGCTCATGGCACCCGCCGCGAGCCCGGCCAGGCCGGCCGTGAGGATGGCGGTGCGGTTCGTGGTCGCGGCGGCGACACCGATGACCAGGCCGGCGGTCGAGACGATCCCGTCGTTGGCGCCGAGCACACCGGCGCGCAGCCAGTTCAACCGGGCGGCGTGGTTCTGCTCGTGGGGCTCCTCGCCGTGCAGCTGCGCGTCAGCCACGTGCCTGCACCCCCAGCCGCGAGGCAGCCTGGGTGACCCGGTGGGCCAGCTCGACGTCGAGCTGGGTGACGCCGCCCTCCGAGTGGGTGGAGAGCGACCAGTGGGTGGTGCGCCACCGGATGTCGATGTCGGGGTGGTGGTCCATGTCCTCCGCCTCGACCGCCACCTCGTCGACCAGGCGGATCGCGGTGGGGAAGTCCGGTGCCTCGAGGGTCGCCACGAGGGCGTCGCCCTCGCGTCTCCAGCCGGGCAGGTCGCCGAGCTGCCGCTCGACCTCGTCGTCAGTCAGCAGGCGGGCCATGGGCACACTCTGGCAAAGAGGCGGGCCCGCTGTCATGGAAGGCGATGCTTCCCTGACAGCGGGCCCGGTATGCCGTGTGCCCGGCTACAGCGCCTCGGTCACCGAGGCGGGGCCGACGAAGTCGTCCTCGCCGCCGGAGGCGGTCTGCTCGGTGAGCGTCGCGGTGACCTCGTGGGCCTGGATCTCGCCCGACTCGATCTGCTCCGCCCAGTGGCACGCCACCCGGTGGGACTCGGGCGCGCCGGCCACCTCCACGACGCGCAGCTGCGGGCGCTCGGTGTCGCACCGGGTCTCCTGCCGCCACGGGCACCGGGTGTGGAACCGGCAGCCCTTCGGCGGGTTCGCGGGGGACGGCAGGTCGCCCTTGAGGAGGATGCGCTCGCGGCGGTCCTCCACCAGCGGGTCGGGCACGGGCACGGCCGACATCAGGGCGCGGGTGTAGGGGTGCAGCGGCTGGGCGTACAGGTCGTCGGCCTCGGCCTCCTCCACGAGCGCGCCGAGGTACATCACGCCGATGCGGTCGCTGATGTGCCGCACCACCGCGAGGTCGTGCGCCACCACGAGGTAGGTGAGCCCGAACTCCTCCTGCAGGTCCTCGAGCAGGTTGATGACCTGCGCCTGCACCGAGACGTCGAGCGCGCTGACCGGCTCGTCGGCGACGATCAGCTTCGGGTCGACCGAGAGCGCCCGGGCGATGCCGATGCGCTGCCGCTGGCCGCCGGAGAACTCGTGCGGGTACTTCTTCAAGGCCGCTGCCGGCAGGCCGACCGCCGAGAGGAGCTCGCGCAGCCGCTTGGCCGCGGACCTCTCGTCCTTGGCGAGCCCGTGCGCCTTCATCCCCTCGATGAGCAGCGACTCCACCGACTGGCGGGGGTCGAGGCTGCCCATCGGGTCCTGGAAGACCATCTGGATGTCCTTGCGCTTGCGGCGCAGGCGCTCACCGCTCAGGGAGGCGATGTCCTCGCCGTCGAAGACGACCGACCCCTCGGTGGGCGTCTCGAGGTTGAGGATGGCGCGGCCGAGGGTCGACTTGCCGCAGCCCGACTCGCCGACCAGCCCGTAGGTCTCGCCCCGGCGGATCTGCAGGTCGACGCCGTCGACCGCGTAGACGTACCCGACGACCTTGTCGAAGATGACGCCCTTCTTGATCGGGAAGTGCACCTTGACGCCCCGGACGTCGACGAGCACGTCGTCGCCGGTGGTCGAGGGCTCGGTGGTGGCCGTCTCGCTGACCGTCATCGGGTCACCTCCAGGGGGTTCTCCACGGGGTTGTGGCAGCGCAGCCAGCGGCCGCCGCCGTCGTCGAGCAGCTCGGGCCGCGCCTCGCGGCACACCTCGATCGCGTTGGGGCAGCGCGGGGCGAAGGCGCAGGCGCTGTCCCAGGGCAGGTTGTCCGACACCGAGCCGGGGATGGGGGTCAGCCGCTCGCCCCGCGTGCCGTCGAGGCGGGGGATCGAGCCGAGCAGGCCCACGGTGTAGGGGTGGCGGGGCGATGCGAACAGCGGGTGCCGGTCGCCGCGCTCGACGATCTTGCCGCCGTAGAGCACGTTGACCCGGTCGCACAGGCCGGCCACGACACCGAGGTCGTGGGTGATCATCACCAACGCGGTCCCGGTGTCCTCCACCAGGTCCTTGAGCAGGGCCAGGATCTGCGCCTGGATCGTCACGTCGAGCGCGGTGGTCGGCTCGTCGGCGATGAGCACCCGGGGCTGGCAGGCCAGCGCCATCGCGATGAGCGCGCGCTGGCGCATGCCGCCCGACAGCTGGTGCGGGTAGTCCTTGAGCCGGCGCTCGGGGTCGGGGATGCCCACCTTGTCGAGCATCTCGCGCGCGACCGGTGTGGCGGCCTTGCGCGACATCCCGCGGTGGCGCTCCAGCACCTCGGTCACCTGCACGCCGATCGGGACCACGGGGTTCAGCGACGACAGCGGGTCCTGGAAGATCATGCCCAGGTCGCGGCCGCGACGGTCGCGCATCTGGTCGTCGGACTGGCGCAGCAGGTCGGTGCCCTGGAAGTCGACCTCGCCCTCGACCTTCACCCCGCGGCGGGGGAGCAGGCCCATGATGGCCAGCGAGGTCACGGACTTGCCGCAGCCGGACTCGCCGACCAGGCCGACCGTCTCGCCGGGCCTGACGTCGAAGCTGACGCCGTCGACGGCGACGAACGGCTTCTCGCCGTGGCGCTGGAAGGTCACCCGCAGGTCGCGGACGCTGAGCAGCGCCTCGTTGCGGTTGGCCTGGGTCTGGACGTTCTCGATCGTCTCGGTCATGCCTTACCTCCGGCTCTTCGGGTCGAGCGCCTCGCGCAGCGACTCGCCCATGAGCGTGAAGCCGAGGGCGACGATGATGATGCAGGCGGCCGGGTAGAACGCCAGGTGCGGGTGGTCGCCGAGGAACTCCTGCGACGCACCGAGCATCTGACCCCACTCCGGCTTGCGGTCGTCGGGGTTCCCCAGGCCCAGGAAGGAGAGGGCGGCGGCGTCGATGATGGCGGTGGCCAGCACGATGGTCGCCTGGACGATCACCGGCGCCAGCGAGTTGGGGATGATGTGGCGGAAGACGACCGCTGACTGCTTCACGCCGAGCGCGCGCGCCGCGAGCACGTGGTCGCTGCTGCGCACGGCCAGCATGGAGCCGCGCAGCAGCCGGGCGAAGATCGGGATCTCCACGATCGCGATGGCCAGGATCACCGTCATCTGGCTCGGCCGGGCAGCGACCGCCGCGAGCGACATGGCCAGCAGCAGCGACGGGATGGAGAGCATCACGTCGACGATGCGCATGATGAACGAGTCGACCCAGCCGCCGAACGCGCCGGCCAGCGTGCCGAGCGTCAGGCCGCCGACGAGGCCGATCACCGTCGCGCCGACACCCACGATGAGGGTCTGCTGGGCGCCGACGAGGAGCCGGGAGAGCAGGTCACGGCCACGGTTGTCCGCGCCGAGCGGGAACCCGGGCTCCGACCCGGGGATCGGGTTGGACTGCTGGCGCACCTTGTCCAGGAGCAGGCCCTGGGTCGGGTCGTGCGGGGCGATCCACGGCGCGATGATCGCCAGGACCACGAAGGCCAGGGTGATGCCGGCGCCCACGAGGAAGACGGGGTTGCGCCGCAGCCGCCGCCACGCGCTCGCGATGAGCGATACACCTGGCGACTCCTCGATCTCGCCCGCGCCGGTCACGGTGCCGCTCGGGCTGCCGCCCGCGGTGGCAGCGAGGTCGTCGATGCGTTCCTTGCGGCGGTCGGCCTGGGTCTTGAGGGGGTTGGGGGTCATGGGGCTCACCTCGTCCGGACGCGCGGGTCGATGACGGCGTAGAGAATGTCGACGACGAGGTTCACCAGCACGAAGGTGACCGCCGCAGCCAGGATCAGCACCTGGAGCACGGCGTAGTCGCGCAGGGTGAAGGCGGTTGCCAGGGCGTCGCCGACGCCGCCGAGGGAGAAGACCCGCTCGGTGAGGACGGCGCCGACGAGCAGGCCACCGGTCTGCAGGCCGATCGTCGTGATGACCGGCAGCAGCGCGTTGCGCAGGATGTGCCGGCTGCGGATGGTGCTGGTGGCCAGGCCCTTGGACTCGGCGGTGCGCACGTAGTCCTCGTCCATCACCTCGAGCACCGAGGCGCGGGTGATCCGGAAGATCACCGCGAAGGGAATGCTCGACAGGGCGAGGGCGGGGAGGATCAGGTGCTTGAAGGCGTCCCACGAGGCGTCCCACTCCCGCGTGAGGATGCCGTCGAGGACGAAGAAGCCGGTCACCCGCGTGGCGTCGAGGCCGGTGCTCTGGCGTCCGGACACCGGCAGGACGCCGAGCTGGATCGCGAAGATGTACTTGAGCACGAAGGCGAGGAAGAACACCGGCACCGCGACACCGACCAGGGAGCCGACGATCGAGAGGTTGTCGAGCGTCGAGGCCCGACGGCGGGCCGCCAGGTAGCCGAGCGGGATCCCGGCCGCCACGGCGATGATGAGGGCGAGGATCGAGAGCTCGATGGTCGCCGGCATCCGGCTCAGGAAGAGGTCGAGGGCGTCACGGCCGGGGAGCACGCCCGTCGAGAGCCCGAAGTCGCCGCTCAGCACCCGCTTCACGAAGCGGCCGTACTGCACCCAGAGGGGCTGGTCGAGCCCGAGCTGCTTGGTCAGCCGCGCCGTCGACTCGGGCGTCGCCCGGTCTCCGAGCATGGCCGACACCGTTCCCCCCGGTAGCGATCTGAGCCAGATGAAGACGAGCAGCGACAGGACGATGACCACCCCCACCATCTGCAACAGTCGCCGCACAATGAACCTCAGCACGCGGTGGTCTCCTCACTTCTTCGTGACGGTGGCCGCCCCAGCGTGGGTGCTGGGACGGCCACCGGTACTACACGGATCGGGTGCTAGCCGTCGAGGCGGCGGCCACCCTACTTGCCGACGGTCACGCCCGAGAACTCCTCGGCGGTGAGCGGCGAGGGAACGACGCCCTGGACCTTCGGGCTCACGACGAGCGCCGGCGGGGAGTGGCTGATGGGCAGGCCCGGGAGGTACTCCTCCATGATCTGCTGGTTCAGCTTCTCGTAGGCCGCGTCGCGCTGGCCCTTGTCGACGATGGAGTCGGCCTTGGCCAGGTCGTCGGCGAGCTGCTTGCCGTAGCTCGTCGCCTTGGTGTGGAAGTCGTTCACGTCGTAGTTGCCGAAGAACGTGCCGACGAAGTTGTCGGCCGAGTCGTAGTCACCGGTCCAGCCGAGCAGCCAGGCGTCGAACTGGCCGTTGTCGACACCGTCGAGGTAACCGCCGTTCCACGGCTTGGTGACGACGTTGACCTTGATGCCGACCTTCTCGAGGTCCGAGCGCAGGGCGTCGTGGATCTTCTGCGGGTTCGGCATGTACGGACGCGAGACCTCGGACGGGTAGGCGAACGTCAGGCTCATGCCCTCGGCGCCGGCCTCCTTGAGCAGGCTCTTGGCCTTCTCCGGGTCGTACGGGTAGGCCTTGAGCTCCTTGTTGTAGCCGCTGACCGTCTCCGGCATGAACTGGGTGGCCACGGTGGCGCCGTCGGGCAACTGGGTCTTGACCAGCTGGTCGCGGTTCAGGGCGTACAGGAGGGCCTGGCGGACCTTGAGGTCCTTCAGCTTCGGGTTCTTCTGCGGGTTCAGACCCATGTAGAGGATGTTGAACGCGGGTCGGACCATGACCTTGTTGCCGTCGGACTTCAGGCCGTTCCAGTCCACCGGGTTCGGCAGGTCGTAGGCGTCGATGCTGCCGGCCTTGAGCTCCTGGCGACGGGTGCTCTCGTCGGGGATGATCTTGAAGACGATCTTCTTGGTCTTCGCCTTCTCGCCCCAGTAGTCGTCGTTGCGGACGAGGGTGACGGTCTTGTTGGCCTCGTCGTACTTCTCGAGCTTGTAGGGGCCGGTTGCCACCGGGTTGAAGGAGTACTTCGGGTAGGCGAAGCCCTCACCCTGCGTCTTGACGTTGTTGGCGTCGCCCTCCTTCATCGCCTTCGGCGACTGCATCGAGAAGGAGTCCAGCGAGAGCATCGTCGGGAACTTCGAGGTGGCGCGGGCGACCTTGAGCACCACGGTCGACTCGTCCTTGGCCTCGCAGCCCTGGTACAGCGAGTCCTTCGCCTTGCTCTTGAAGGCGCCCATCGTCGTGCTCCAGTACTCGGCAGGGCCCGCGGCCGCCGCCTCGTTCTGGTCGAACATGCGCTCGAAGTTGTAGCAGACGGCGTCGGCGTTGAACGGCGTGCCGTCGGTGAACTTCACGCCCTTGCGGAGGGTGAACGTCCACTCCTTGCCGTCGGCCGACGGTTCCCACTTCTCGGCCAGCTCGGGCTCGACCTCGGCGGTGCCCGCCTTGATGCCGACCAGGCCCTCCATGATCTGCCGGGTGACCCGGAAGGTCTCTCCGTCGGTGGCGTAGAAGGGGTCGAAGACCTCGGGGGCGCCGGCGGCACCGAAGGTGAAGGTGTCCTTGGTGTCACCGCCGCTCGAGGCTCCGCCTTGGCCAGAGGCGCGCTCCGACTGGGCGCAGGCCGTGAGCGTGAGTGCCACGGCCGCCGCCAGGACGACCGGAGTCGCCTTCCGCGTGTACTTCATCGAATACCTCGCTTGGTGTGCGTACTCCCGAGAGGCCCGGCCGGGCATCCGGGTGTGCGATGTGATGTGTGCCGCAGGGCGTGCGACAGCACGTCTTCTACGGTTGGTGGCAGACCATAGCGAGATATGCGGCATAAGCGACGGTGCGCCGCAGATATTTACCGGAGCGAAACACGATGACGTCATCGGAGCACGGAGCACGCCGCGAGGTCGTGGGCGCGGCCATCGTCGACGACCTCGGGCGGCCCTCGGTGCTGCTCTCGGCGCGGCGGACGGAGCCCTCCGCGCTCGCCGGCGGGTGGGAGTTCCCGGGCGGGAAGGTCGACCCGGGGGAGCAGCACGCCGAGGCGCTGCGCCGCGAGCTGCGCGAGGAGCTCGGTGTCGAGGTCGAGCTCGGCGACCTCCTGGTGGGGCCGCTCGACCGCGGCGGCTGGCCCCTCGGCGACGACTTCGTCATCTGGGTCTGGTGGGCGGCCGTGACCGACGGGGAGCCGCAGCCCCTCGAGGACCACGACGCGCTGCGCTGGCTCGCGCGCGAGGACCTGTATGCCGTGCCGTGGCTCCCGGCCGACCTCCCCATCGTGCGCGCGGCCGAGGAGCGCCTCCGGGCCTGACCCCCGGCGCACCGTCCGGCGGGCAACCGACGCGGCTCCACGCGGCATACCCGTGCGTCGGGGTTGTGGGGGTGCTCACGCACGGCTCCGTGCGTGGTTCGGAGCACCCTGAAACCCTGAGACAATGGAGCACATGCCCATGAAGACCCGCGGTGACATCCGCAATGTCGCCATCGTTGCCCACGTCGACCACGGAAAGACCACGCTGGTCGACAAGATGCTCTGGCAGGCCGGCGCGTTCGGTGAGCACCAGCACGTCGACGAGCGCGCGATGGACTCCGGCGACCTCGAGCGCGAGAAGGGCATCACCATCCTCGCCAAGAACACGGCGATCCACTACGCCGGCAAGGCCGCGGCGGATGCCGGGCTGACCGACGGCGTCACCATCAACATCATCGACACCCCCGGCCACGCCGACTTCGGCGGCGAGGTCGAGCGCGGCCTGTCCATGGTGGACGGCGTCGTGCTGCTCGTCGACGCCAGCGAGGGCCCGCTGCCGCAGACCCGCTTCGTGCTGCGCAAGGCGCTCGCCGCGAAGATGCCGGTGATCCTCTGCATCAACAAGGTCGACCGCCCCGACTCGCGCATCGCCGAGGTCGTCGACGAGGCCTACGAGCTCTTCATGGACCTCGACGCCACCGAGGAGCAGATCGACTTCCCGATCGTCTACGCCTCCGCCAAGGCCGGCCGCGCCTCCCTGAACCGCCCCGAGAACGGCGGGCTGCCGGACGGTGAGGACCTCGAGGCGCTGTTCGCGACGATCCTCGACACCATCCCGGCGCCGACGTTCGACGACGAGGCGCCCCTGCAGGCGCACGTCACCAACCTCGACGCGTCGAACTTCCTCGGCCGCCTCGCCCTGCTGCGGGTGCACAACGGCACGATCCGCAAGGGCCAGCAGGTCGCCTGGTGCAAGACCGACGGCTCCGTCGAGCGCGTCAAGATCACCGAGCTGCTCATGACGGAGGCGCTGGAGCGCAAGCCGGCCGAGCAGGCCGGGCCCGGCGACATCATCGCCATCGCGGGCATCCCCGAGATCATGATCGGTGAGACCCTCGCCGACGCCGAGAACCCCGTGCCGCTGCCGGTCATCACCGTCGACGAGCCGGCCATCTCGATGACCATCGGCACCAACACCAGCCCCATGGTGGGCCGCGTCCGCGGGTCCAAGGTCACCGCGCGCATGGTCAAGGACCGCCTCGACAAGGAGCTCGTCGGCAACGTGTCGCTGCGCGTGCTGCCCACCGAGCGCCCCGACGCCTGGGAGGTGCAGGGCCGCGGCGAGCTGGCGCTGGCCATCCTCGTCGAGCAGATGCGGCGCGAGGGCTACGAGCTCACCGTTGGCAAGCCGCAGGTCGTCACCCGTGAGGTCGACGGCAAGACCCACGAGCCGGTCGAGCGCCTCACGATCGACACCCCCGAGGAGTTCCTCGGCGCGATCACCCAGATCCTGGCTGCCCGCAAGGGGCGCATGGAGCAGATGACCAACCACGGCACCGGCTGGATCCGCATGGAGTTCCTGGTGCCGTCGCGTGGCCTCATCGGCTTCCGCACCGAGTTCCTCACCGAGACCCGCGGCACCGGCATCGCGCACCACGTGTTCGAGGACTACGAGCCGTGGTTCGGCACCATCACCACCCGCACCAGCGGTTCGCTCGTGTCCGACCGCACCGGCGTCGTGACGGCCTACGCGATGGTCAACCTCCAGGAGCGCGGCACGCTGTTCGTCGAGCCGACCACCGAGGTCTACGAGGGCATGATCGTCGGCGAGAACTCGCGCGCCGACGACATGGACGTCAACATCACCAAGGAGAAGAAGCTCACCAACGTGCGGGCGTCCTCCTCGGACAACTTCGAGAAGATCGTGCCGCCGCGCAAGCTGAGCCTCGAGCAGTCGCTCGAGTTCTGCCGCGAGGACGAGTGCGTGGAGGTCACCCCGGAGGCCGTGCGCATCCGCAAGGTGGAGCTCGACGCGACGGTGCGGGCCAGGACGGCGGCGCGCGCTCGCAACGCCAAGTAGGGAGACGCCCAGCCGGCATGACGGACAGCACCCGACGACTCCCTGCCCTCGCAGCCGTGGCCGGGGCCCTCGTGGCCCCGGTCGTCGTCGCCGGCTGCTCGGCCGTCTCGTTCGAGCGCACGGCCAGCACCACGGACGGCGGTGACTCGACCGTCACCGCGATGTCGCTGGGGCCGGTCGCGACGTGGGACCCCCAGCGCATGACGTCGACCAAGGACATGGCCTTCGCCGGCCGGGTCTTCATGCGCACGCTGACCACCTTCCCGGCCGGCCCCGACGCGGCCGCGCAGGGCCGCCTCGTCGGCGACCTCGCCACCGACACCGGGCGGCCGAGCAAGGACCTCAAGACCTGGTCGTTCACGCTGCGCGACGGCGTCTCCTGGCAGGACGGCTCGGCCGTCACCTGCGAGGACGTGCGCTACGGCGTGGCTCGCTCGTTCGGCGACCCGTTCGCCACCGAGGGGCTCAACTACCCGCTCGCGGCCCTGGACATCCCGAAGAAGGCCGATGGCACCTCGACCTACCGTGGGCCGTGGGCCGGCACGAGCGGGGCGGCCGGCGCCGGCGCGAAGGCCTTCGACACGGCGGTGTCCTGCAAGGACAGGACCATCACCTTCCGCCTCACCGAGCCGCGCGGCGACTTCAACCAGATGGTGTCGCTGGCGCCCTTCGCGCCGTTCAAGAAGAGCGCCGACAAGCGGGGTGACGGCACGTACACCGTCTTCTCCAACGGTCCCTACCTGCTCAAGGGCCCCTGGGACCAGGGCACCGGCGGCACCTTCGAGCGCAACCCTCGCTGGCAGCAGGCCTCCGACCCGGTGCGCCGGCCGGCCGCGGAGCGGATCCGCTACCAGGAGGGTGTCGAGTCGCAGACCGCTGCGCAGCGGATCATGGCCGACGAGAAGGACAACCAGCGAGCCGTGGCGCTCGACTCGGCCCCACCGGCGATGCAGCACAGCATCACCGGCAGCGACACGCTGCGCGCCCGGTCGGTGAACCCCCACCTCGGGCTCGTCGACTACCTGGCGCTGAACGTCGGCAGCGGTCCGATGGCCAAGGAGAAGGCACGTCAGGCGCTGGCGGTGGCGACCAACCGCGAGGGCTACGTCGCGGCGCTCGGCGGGTCGACCGCCGCGTCGCCCGCGCTCTCGGTGGTCGGCAGGTCGGTGCCCGGGCACGAGGAGGTCGACGTGCTGCGCTCGGGCCTGCGCGGTGACGCCGCCGCGGCTCGTTCGCTGCTGGCGGAGAGCGGGCTGACCCTGCCCGTCACGGTGCGGGTCGCCTACCGGTCGACGCCCACGGCCGACAAGGCGATGGCGGCGCTGAAGAACGGCTGGGAGGCCGGTGGGTTCCAGGTCCTGCTCCAGCCGGTCGAGAAGGACTACTTCGCGGCCGTGTCGTCGGCGGAGCGGACGCGCCAGAGCGACGTGATCTGGGCGAACTGGGCCGCCGACTGGCCCTCGGCCTCCACGGTGCTGCCCCCGCTGTTCGACAGCCGCCTCAACCTGACGAGCTCCGGCTCGGGGCGTGACCTCGGCCGGTTCTCCGACGCCAGGGTCAACGCCCGGATGAGCGAGATCTCCGCGATGGCCGACCCGGCCGCGCGGGAGAAGGCCTGGGGCGAGCTCGACCGGGGCCTGCTGCAGCGCGGCGTCTACGTCCCGCTGGCGCAGTACCGCGGGGTGTTCACGGCCGGCTCGGCCGTCACCGGGCTGGCGGCCAACGAGGCGCTCGGCGGCTGGGTGGACCTCGCCAGGGTCGGTGTGCGGTGACCGGTCAGGTCCTGCTCTTCGTCCACGCCCATCCCGACGACGAGAGCCTCGCCACCGGTGTGGCGCTGGCTCACCACGCCCGGCAGGGGCACGAGGTGCACGTGCTGACCTGCACCCTGGGCGAGGAGGGCGAGGTGATCCCGGCGGAGCTGGCCCATCTCGCCTCCGACCGTGACGACACCCTGGGCCCGTGGCGTCGCGAGGAGCTGCGCCGAGCCACGGCAGCCCTCGGTGTGCGGCACCGGGTCCTCGGTGAGGACCCGGACCGGGGCGTGCTGTCGCGGTGGCGCGACTCCGGCATGGCAGGCACCCCGACGGCCGCCAACCCGGCGGCCTTCGTCAACGCCGACGTCGACGAGGTGGCCGCCCTGGTCGCCGACGTCGTCACCGAGCTGCGCCCCTCGGTCGTGGTCACCTATGACGAGCACGGGGGCTACGGCCACCCCGACCACATCCAGACCCACCGGGTCACCTGCGCGGCGGTCGCGTCGCTGCCCGAGGCGGAGCGCCCCGCCCTGTATGCCGTGCTGACGCCGCGGTCGTGGGCGCTCGAGGACCGTGGGTGGCTGGCCGAGCACGTGCCGGCGTCCGCCGGGTGGCAGGTGCCGGCCCCCGGTGACGCGTTCCCTCCCTCCGTCGTCGACGATGTGGTGGTGACCCACGAGGTGATCGACCCCGACGCCGTGCCGGCCCAGGAGGCCGCGCTGCGGGCCCACCGCACCCAGGTCAGCGTGGGGGAGCGGTGCTACGCCCTGTCCAACGACATCGCCGCCCGGCTGTCCGGGCGGGAGGGCTTCGCCAACCTCGACCCGGAGACCGGGGCCCTCGTGCCCCCACCCAGCGGCGCCTCGCGCCGCACCCCGCTGCTCCCCGGTGCGGGCGCATGAGGGAGGAGCCGACGAGGGACCGCTTCCGCCTGGCCATGGGTCGCTTCGCCACCGGCGTCACCGTCCTCACGACGGTCACGGGTGGCCACGACCACGCGATGACCGCGAACGCCGTGGCCTCGGTGTCGATGGAGCCCATGCTGGTGCTCGCGTGCGTCGAGGTCGACGCCCGTTTCCACGACGCCGTCGCCGAGGCGGGGCTGTGGGGCATCAGCGTGCTCGACGCGCAGCAGCGCCCCACCGCGGACTGGCTGGCCACCCAGGGCCGGCCGCTGCACGGGCAGCTCGACCGGGTGCCGCACCACCGGGGGAGCACCGGGGTGGCGCTGCTCGACGGCGCTTTGGCAACGATTGAGTGTCGGACCACGGACATGCACCCCGCCGGTGACCACAGCATCGTGGTGGGCGAAGTAGTGTCCCTCGGAGTTGCTGAGCACCCCGGCGCGGCACTGACGTACTACCGCAGCCGCTACGGGTCGCTGGCCTGACATCCCTGTCGTGAGCTCCCCGTCGTGAGCTCCCTGGCGTGAGAGAAGAGTGTGACGTGGTGCGACGTGGTGAACGGGGCGGTGCGGCCCTGCGCCTGGTCATCGCCCTGGCCGTGCTGGCTGCGGCCTACATCGGCCTGGCCGCCTTCCTCGGACGACACGTCCCCGCCAACGCGTCGGTCGCCGGCATCCCGATCGGCGGCAAGTCGCCCGCCGACGCCGAGGCCACCCTCAAGCGGCAGCTGGCCTCACAGGCCTCGGCGCCCGTGCGGCTCCGGGTCGCCGGCCGCACCGTCGACGTCGACCCCTCGGCGGCCGGGCTGTCCCTCGACCTCGAGGAGACCCTCCAGGGCCTGAGCGGCTTCTCCCTCAAGCCGGCCGACGTGTGGAACCACCTCAACGGCGGCGACGACGAGCCGCTGCGCACCGACGTCGACCGCGACCGCCTGCGTGCCGTGCTCGCCGAGACCGCCAAGGGAGTCGACAAGGGCGCCCAGGAGGGAGCCATCGCCTTCCCCGGCGGCGCGGTCAAGGTCGTCAACCCCGTCATCGGGATGTCCCTCGACGTCGAGAAGACCGCCGACGTCGTCGCCGCTGCGTGGCCCACCACGACCCCCGTCAAGGCGGTCGTGAACACCGTGCCGCCCAAGACCTCCGCCGACGAGGTCCAGCGTGCCCGCACCGAGTTCGCCGACAAGGCCATGGCAGGGCCGGTGAAGGTGTCGGTCGGCTCCACCACCGTCGCTCTCGAGCCCGCGGAGTTCGCCCCCGCCGTCACGATGAAGGCGGGCGGCGACGGGAGCCTCACGCCGGCATACGACAGCAGGAAGCTGCTGGCGGCGGTGCGCGCCGCCGCGGCCGAGAAGGGGCTGGAGCCCAAGGCGGAGGACGCCTCGTTCCGCCTCCAGGGCGGCAAGGCCGTGCTCGTGCCGGCCAAGACCGGCCTGCAGATCGACGAGAAGTCGCTCGTCGACGGGTTCGGCCCGGCGCTGACCTCGAGCAGCCGCACGGTCAAGCCGAAGACGACCGTCGTGCAGCCGGACCTCACGACGGAGGAGGCCAGGAAGATCGCGCCGAAGGAGGTCATCTCGACCTTCACGACGCAGTTCCCCTTCAACCCGCCGCGCACCGAGAACATCACCCTCGCCGCGCGGACGCTCAACGGCACGTTCGTCGCCCCGGGCAAGACCTTCAGCCTCAACGACCTCCTCGGGCAGCGCACCGGCGGCAAGGGCTACAACGAGGCACCGGTCATCGTCAACGGCCGGCTCACCAAGGACTTCGGCGGGGGCATCTCGCAGCTGTCGACCACGCTGTTCAACGCGGTCTTCTTCTCCGGCGCGCGGATCGAGGAGCACCACCCGCACAGCTTCTACATCGCGCGCTACCCCGAGGGCCGCGAGGCCACCATCTCCTGGCCCGACGTCGACAACCGGTTCACCAACGACACCGCCGGCGGCATCCTCATCGAGTCCTACGTCTCCGGGAGCAGCGTCACGGTGACGTTCCACGGCATCAAGACGTGGGACATCAAGGCCGACAAGGGTCCTCGGCGCAACGTCGTCAAGCCCAAGAAGATCGTCGACGACCGGCCCACCTGCGTGCCGCAGAGCCCGACGCCCGGCTTCGACGTGACCGTGACCCGGATCTTCACCAGGGCCGGGAAAGAGGTGAAGCGCTCGACCTTCGACACGCACTACATCCCCGAGGACGACGTCACCTGCACCCACCCGAAGGCGAGCTAGCCGGACCCCCTAGCGCACGAGGTGGGCGTACGGGTCGGGGCGCTCGGCCTCGCTGCGCAGGACGCAGAACTCGTTGCCCTCGGGGTCGGCCAGCGTCGCCCAGCCGGTGCCGGGGCCGCGGTGGTCGCGCAGGTCGTGCACCATCGTGGCTCCGAGGGAGAGCAGCCGGTCGACCTCCTCGTTCATCGTGCGGTCGGTCGGCCAGAGGTCGAAGTGCAGGCGGTTCTTGACCGTCTTGCCCTCCGGCACCTCGATGAACAGCACGCGCTGCCGGCCGTCGGGGGAGAAGATCATGCACTCCTCGTGGCCGGGCTCGTTGGGGTCGCGCGGGTCCTCGGAGAAGCCCAGGACCTGCGCCCACCAGACCGACTGGGCGTGGGCGTCACGGGAGTCGACGGAGGTGTGCGAGATGCGTGAGGTCATGGACCCAACCCTCGCGAAGAGCCGCTCGCCGCGCCACGGGTTTACGGCGCGGTGAGGTAGGCGTACGAGGAGTGCACGTCGAACCCGAGGCGCTCGTAGAGCCGCTGCGCCGTGTGGTTGTCGTGCTCGACCTGCAGGTGCACCAGGTGCACCCCCTCCTCGCGCGCCTGCGCGCACAGCCGAGCGGTGAGGTGCGCGGCGAGGCCGCGGCCCCGGTATGCCGGGTCCGTCCAGACCGCGCCGAGTCCCGCCCAGCCGTGGGCGATCCCCAAGCGTCCCAACGCGATCGGTGCCGTGCCCGCGGCGTCGGCCGGCCGCAGCCCGAGCTGCTGCGAGAGCCCGCCGCCGGGCAGCACGTGGCCGAACAGGTGCCGGGGGCTGCCCGTGATGACGAGCTCGGTGGCCCCCGGGACCGTGGTCCTGGTGCGGTGGTAGGCCTCCAGCCACACCCCGTCGGGGTCCGGGCCGATGTGCACGGTGGGTCCGCCCGGGTCCGCTGCCGCGACCGCCGCCGTGGCGGCGGTGAGGTTGAGCGTGAGGCTGCCCACCGAGTAGCCGCGGCCGACGAGCAGGGCACCGAGGGCGTCGTCGGCCGGGTCGAAGCCCTGGGGCCCGGCGACGGCGAACTTGGCCGGGAGGCCGCGTGCGGCATACCACTGCTCGACCCGGTCGACGGCGTCGGCGAGGGGCAGCCCCGGGTCGCCCAGCGGCACCACGGAGTTGCCCCGCTGGGTGAATCCCGACGACGCCCGCAGCAGCCAGTCGCCGAGCTGTTCGCGCTCGACGGCACCCCACGACGGAGCCATGACCCGCTGCAGCTCCTCGATGCCGATGGCCCGGTGCGGGGCACCCCGGCGCGTTGGCTTCGGCGGCACCTCCTTGGCGGCGACGACCCGGTCGCGGTCGACCACCACGGTGCCGCGGGAGGTCTGCACCGTCAGGGTGCGCTCGTCGGCCGCCGAGAGGGTGCCGACCGCGTCGGTGAGGCTCGCTCCGGTGGCCGCGTCGGCCTGCTCGAGGCGCCACCTGACCACGACACGGGAACCGAGGGGGAGCGCTGCGGCGTGGTCGGGCACGCGTGCATAGTATGTGCGTTATGACCTACGTGATCGCCCAGCCTTGCGTCGACCTGAAGGACAAGGCGTGCATCGAGGAATGCCCCGTCGACTGCATCTACGAGGGCGAGCGGTCCCTGTACATCCACCCCGACGAGTGCGTCGACTGCGGCGCCTGTGAGCCGGTCTGCCCCGTCGAGGCGATCTACTACGAGGACGACGTGCCCGAGCAGTGGGCCGACTACTACAAGGCCAACGTCGAGTTCTTCGACGACCTCGGCAGCCCGGGTGGCGCCGCGAAGCTGGGCCTGATCAACAAGGACCACCCGCTCATCGCCGCCCTGCCGCCGCAGGAGCACGACGAGTGACCTGTGCGTCTTCCTGACTTTCCCTGGGACTCGCTCGCTCCCTACAAGGAGCGGGCGAGTGCCGTGTCCGCCGACCTGCCGGGCGGGGCCCTCGTCGACCTCTCGGTGGGCACCCCGGTGGACCCCACGCCCGTCGTGGTGCAGGACGCACTGCGGGCCGCGGCCGACGCGCCGGGCTACCCGCAGACGTGGGGCACCTCTCCGCTGCGGGAGGCCGTGGCGCGCTGGTTCGAGCGGCGCCGCGGGGTGCCCGGCCTCGACCCCGACGGCGTGCTGCCGACCATCGGCAGCAAGGAGCTGGTGGCCTGGCTGCCCAGCCTCCTCGAGCTGGGGGCCGGTGACATCGTCGGTTTCCCACGCATCGCCTACCCGACCTACGACGTCGGGGCCCGGCTGGCCGGCGCCGACCCCGTGGTCGTCGACGGCCTCGCCGCCCTCGGTCCGCTGACGCCGTCCACCACGCCGAAGCTGTTGTGGCTCAACAGTCCCGGCAACCCGACCGGGAAGGTGCTCGGCGTCGAGCACCTCGCGAAGGTGGTCGACTGGGCGCGCCGTCACGGCGTCGTGGTCGCCAGCGACGAGTGCTACGCCGAGCTCGACTGGCGCGAGCGCGACCCCTCGAGCGCGGAGCCGCCGACCACCCCGAGCATCCTCGACCCCCGCGTGACCGGTGGCAGCCACGAGGGCCTGCTCGCCGTCTACTCGCTAAGCAAGCAGTCGAACCTCGCCGGCTACCGCGCGGCCTTCGTGGCCGGCGACCCGGTGCTGGTCAAGCAGCTGCTGGAGGTGCGCAAGCACGCCGGCATGATCATGCCGGCGCCCGTGCAGCACGCCATGGCGGCGGCGCTCGGCGACGACGCCCACGTGGCGGAGCAGAAGGCCCGGTATGCCGCGCGGCGCAGCCGTCTTCGGGCCGCCGTCGAGGGTGCCGGGCTGCGCGTCGACGACTCCGAGGCCGGCCTCTACCTGTGGTGCACCCGCGGCGAGGACGCCTGGGCCACCGTCGGCTGGCTGGCCGACCGCGGCATCCTCGTCGCCCCCGGCACCTTCTACGGCGCAGCCGGTGCCCAGCACGTGCGGATCGCCTTGACTGCCAGCGACGACAGCATCGAGGCGGCGGCCGCGCGCCTCGCCTGACGAGTCTGCCCGGACTGCCCGCTTTTTCCGCCTGGGAGGACCTGGGGTACCGTCGCTGTTGCGGTGGGCGCGCCAAGCCAGGGTGCCCCCAAACACACTTTCGAGGATGGGTTTGATGAGCAACGACGTAGCCGGAGCCACTCTGAAGACCGGGGACAAAGAGCTGTCCCTTCCGGTGGTCCAGGCCGCCGAGGGCAACGACGGGTACGACGTCTCCAAGCTGCTGAAGGAGACCGGCAACGTCACCCTCGACATCGGTTTCGTCAACACCGCGTCGTGCACCAGCGCGATCACCTACATCGACGGTGACGCCGGCATCCTGCGCTACCGGGGCTACCCGATCGAGCAGCTGGCCGAGAAGTCGAGCTTCCTCGAGACGTCCTACCTGCTGATCTACGGCGAGCTCCCCACCCCGGAGCAGCTGGCCGACTTCGACCAGCGCATCCGCCGTCACACCCTGCTGCACGAGGACCTCAAGGCGTTCTTCACCGGTTTCCCCCGTGACGCCCACCCGATGCCGGTGCTGTCCTCCGCGGTCTCGGCGCTGTCGACCTTCTACCAGGACAGCCTCGACCCGTTCGACGAGGAGCAGGTCGAGATCTCGACCGTCCGCCTCATGGCCAAGCTGCCGACCATCGCGGCGTACGCCTACAAGAAGAGCGTCGGCCAGCCGTTCCTCTACCCGGACAACTCGCTGTCGCTGACCGAGAACTTCCTGCGCATGACGTTCGGCTTCCCGGCCGAGCCCTACGACCTCGACCCGGAGCTGGTCAAGGCGCTCGACCTGCTGCTGATCCTGCACGCCGACCACGAGCAGAACTGCTCCACCTCCACGGTGCGCCTCGTCGGCTCCTCGCAGGCCAACCTCTTCGCCTCCATCTCCGCCGGCATCAACGCCCTGTTCGGCCCGCTGCACGGTGGCGCCAACCAGTCGGTGCTCGAGATGCTCGAGGGCATCCAGAAGGACGGCGGTGACGTCGACGCCTTCGTGCGCAAGGTGAAGAACAAGGAAGACGGCGTGAAGCTCATGGGCTTCGGGCACCGGGTCTACAAGAACTACGACCCGCGCGCGGCCATCGTGAAGGAGACCGCGCACACGGTCCTCAACAAGGGCGGCGTCTCCGACCCGCTGCTCGACATCGCCATGAAGCTCGAGCAGCACGCGCTCGAGGACGACTACTTCGTCGAGCGCAAGCTCTACCCGAACGTCGACTTCTACACGGGCCTGATCTACAAGTCGATGGGCTTCCCGACCCGCATGTTCACCGTGCTCTTCGCGCTCGGGCGCCTGCCCGGCTGGATCGCCCAGTGGCGCGAGATGATCCAGGACCCGCAGACCAAGATCGGCCGCCCCCGCCAGATCTACGTCGGCGCCACCGAGCGGGACTACGTCTCGCTCGAGCAGCGCTGACGTACCGGTCGCTCCAGACCGAACACGAGGCCCGCACCGTGGGACACGGTGCGGGCCTCGTTCTGTCCTCAGCACCCTGCCCGGGTGGCCGCGATGCCGCCCAGGAGGCCCGGTGGGGCCGGTGTGCCGTCTCTGCTCGCCGGCAGTCACAGCCCCCAGGCGTCCGGCAGGGCCTCGATGTCGTCACGCGGGCCCACGAGCCGGTCCCACGGGATGGTCACCTCGAGGGGTGGCAGAGCGCAGGCGAGCACGCACTGGTCACCGGTGACGTGGAGCCCGGCCCGCGTCGGGTAGACGTGCAGCTCGTCGCGGGTGAGCGTCGCCACCTCGGGCGCGTCGGGGACCTGTCGGCTGACGGCCCGGCGCAGCTCGCGCTCGAAGTCCCACGCCGGTCCGCCTGCCTGCTGGAGCTGGCCGAGCAACCCGGCGTCGGTGACCGTGCGGCCGTGGGCCACGTCGACGGTGACGGACCGGAGCACGGCCAGGGGGTGGGCGCCCCCGGTGTAGACGGAGGCGCGCCACACCACGACGGCGAGCTCCGCCTCGTTGACGGGCACCGAGACCCGCTCGGTGGTGACGCTGCCCTGCGGCTCGCTGCCCGCCTCAGCGGCTGCCTCCCAGCCGGCGACGACCCCGGACTCCTGGCCCTCGAGCGCCCGCTGGAGGGCTCGGGCGGCCCGGACGGTCGTCGCGTCGTCGGTCAGCGCCTCGACGGTGAACTCAGGCAGCTTCAGCCCCCGACCGCGGCTGTCGGAGACCACGCGGTGGGAGATGCGCAGGCGGGGCCCCGACCTCGGGTTCGAGGTCGAGGTCGTCGGCTGCGAGGTGGACCGTGCCGTCGGGGAGGCGGTCGGCCCGGACGTAGGACTGGATGACGCACCGGGTGACGTGCTGGGTGACCTGCTGGGTGTCGCGGCGGCGCTGCTGCGGCCGGCCGCCGTGACGGTCACGGTGGCGGCCCCGGGAGACCCACTCCCGCTGCAGGCCCCGAGCGTGGCGACGCCCAGGCCCACGACCGACGTGGCCACCACCGCGCGCCAGCGCACTCGCCCCATGACCCCTCCGCGTCCTCCCGCGCCGATCGTGCCAGCCGCGGCAGCCGCGCGGTTCCGCCGATTGCACGAGACGGGCGGCGTGACACCCGGCGGACCACACGCAAGGAGAGGGGGTGTGCCGTGTGGCGCCGGTGCGGGGCGTCAGGACTGGGCGGCGGGGGCGAACGTGATGGTCACGGTGCGTCCGGCAGCGGCGCCGGACACCTTCTTCCACGTCCAGCCGTCCTTGTCCCGCGTGCGGGTCCACTGGTGGTCGCCGACGCGCACCGCGGTCACCCCGTGCTGGTTCGCCTTGGCGACCGACCAGGCGCCGATGTTCCACGCCTGCAGGTCGGAGCCGGCCTTCACCGTGAGGGTGCGTCCGCGAGGCGTGGCGGCCACGCCCAGCTCGGTCTTGAGCGAGGTGGCGAGCGCCTTCGGGTCGCTGCCCTTCGCGTCGTCGAGGCGGCACCCGAGGCCGCCGGGGGAGTGGCCGCTGATCGTCGAGGCGAGGATGCGCCCCTCCTTCTCGTGGTCGGCGTAGGCCTCGGGATAGCCGCTCTTCTGCACCTCCTGCGCGACCTTGGTGATCTCCATCTGCTCGTAGCCCTTGACCTTCACCAGCGCGTCGTAGAAGGCGTTGGTGGCGTGCACCGGGTCGAGGATCTGCTGCTCGGTGCCCCAGCCCTGCGACGGCCGCTGCTGGAACAGGCCGAGGGAGTCGCGGTCGCCGTAGCGCAGGTTGCGCAGCTTGGACTCCTGGATCGCGGTGGCGATGGCGATGGTGGCCGCCCGCGGGGGCAGGCCCCGCTTGACGGCCAGGCCGGTGATGGTCGCGGCGTACCCGGTCTGCGACGGGTCGAAGTCGACGCTGTTGCCGAGCGCGGTCGCCTGGCAGCGGGGGCCGCCGAAGTTGCGCAGGACTCCCTGGTAGCCGAGGTACCCCGCGACGACGATGCTGAGGGCGAAGAGGGCCAGGACGATGCGCGTCAGGGCACGCCGACGACGCGAACGGGGCCTCTGCTCCGAGAGGACGACCCCGCCGCGGCGGCTGCCTCCACGCCTAGTCGTTGGCATGCAGGGCCGAGTTCAGGACGATGCCGTGGCCGTCGCGGGCGCGGGCCTCGACCGTGCCGGTGACCGAGTTGCGCAGGAAGAGCAGGCTGTCCTGGCCGGAGAGCTCGCGGGCCTTGACCACCTGGGCGTCGGGCAGGGTGACCTTGGTGCCGGCCGTGAGGTACAGGCCCGCCTCCACGACGCAGTCGTCGCCGAGCGCGATGCCCAGACCGGACTCGGCACCGAGGAGGCAGCGCTCGCCGATGCGGACCCGCTCGGTGCCACCACCGGAGAGGGTGCCCATGGTGGAGGCGCCGCCCCCGATGTCGGAGCCGTCGCCCACGACCACGCCCTGGCTGATGCGGCCCTCGACCATGGAGGTGCCGAGCGTGCCGGCGTTGAAGTTCACGAACCCCTCGTGCATGACCGTGGTGCCCGGGGCCAGGTGCGCGCCGAGTCGGACCCGGTCCGCGTCGCCGATGCGCACGCCCGCGGGCACGACGTAGTCGGTCATGCGGGGGAACTTGTCGATGCCGAAGACCTGCACCGGTCCGCGGGCGCGCATCCGGGCGCGGGTCATCTCGAAGCCCTCGACGGCACACGGGCCCTGGCTGGTCCAGACGACGTTGGTCAGCACGCCGAACATGCCGTCGAGGTTGATGCTGTTGGGCTCGACCAGGCAGTGCGAGAGCAGGTGGAGGCGCAGGTAGGCGTCCGACGCGTCGGCCGGGGCGGCGTCGAGGTTGATGCTGGTCTGGACGAGCTCGCGGCGGACCCGGCGCACCTCGTCCTTGCCGGCCAGGGCCTGCAGCTCCTCGGGGGCCGAGGCGTCGGCAGGGACCTCACCCAGCGAGGGCTCGGGGTACCAGGTGTCCAGCGTCGCACCGTCGTCGGTGATGGTCGCCAGTCCGAATCCCCATGCGCTGCGCTCGTCGTTCATGCGGGACAGCGTAGGCGAGCCGGCCGGCAGGTCGGTGCACCGGCGCCCCGGCCCGAGCACGTCGCTGGCTAGGCTGGCGCCCATGACCTCAGCGCCCTCGACCGTGCCCGTGCTCGACCTGTCGGCAGACATCACCACCCTGACGGCCGCCGTGTGCGACATCGAGTCCGTGAGCCACGACGAGGCCCGGATCTGCGACGCGATCGAGGCCGCGCTGCGCCCGCTGGCCCACCTCGAGGTCACCCGGATCGGCAACTCGCTCGTCGCCCGCACGTCACTCGGACGACCCGAGCGCGTCGTCCTCGCGGGCCACATTGACACCGTGCCGCTGACCACCGACCCGGTG
The DNA here is from genome assembly GCF_900111375.1 of Pedococcus cremeus. Taxonomy (GTDB): domain Bacteria; phylum Actinomycetota; class Actinomycetes; order Actinomycetales; family Dermatophilaceae; genus Pedococcus_A; species Pedococcus_A cremeus. The sequence goes on along the minus strand of NZ_FOHB01000001.1, from coordinate 605,273 downwards.
AACCTGCCGACCCGCCTCGAGGGTGACGAGCTCGTCGGCCGGGGCACCGTCGACATGAAGGGCGGCGTGGCCGTCCAGCTCAAGGTCGCGGCCGAGGTGACCGAGCCGTCGCGCGACCTGACCTTCGTCTTCTACGAGGGCGAGGAGGTCGACAGCCAGTACAACGGCCTGCGCCTGATCCAGGAGGCACGGCCCGAGCTGCTCGAGGCCGACTTCGCCGTGCTGCTCGAGCCGACCGCCGCGGAGGTCGAGGGCGGCTGCAAGGGCACCCTCCGCGCGCTGGTCACCACACGCGGCGTCGCCGCCCACTCGGCCCGGCCGTGGAAGGGCCACAACGCCATCCACGACGCGGGCGAGGTGCTCGTCCGCCTCACGGCATACGAGACCCGCACGGTCACCGTGGACGGGCTCGAGTACCGCGAGGCCCTCAACGCGACCGGCATCACCGGCGGCATCGCCGGCAACGTCATCCCGGACCGGTGCGTCGTGACGGTCAACTACCGCTACGCGCCCGACCTGTCGGAGGAGCAGGCGGCCGAGCACGTGCGTGAGGTGTTCGACGGCTTCGAGGTCGAGGTTGTCGACAACGCCGCCGGTGCCCGACCCGGCCTCGACCTTCCCGCCGCCAAGGCCTTCGTCGACGCGCTGGGGGCGACGGTGACCGCCAAGGAGGGCTGGACCGACGTCGCCCGCTTCGCCGCCCTCGGCGTGCCGGCGGTCAACTTCGGCCCCGGCGACCCGAACCTGGCCCACCACGACGACGAGCGCTGCCCCGTCGACCAGCTGGTTGCCGCCGAGGCAGCGCTGCTGCGCTGGCTGGCATAGGTTCGCTGCATGACGGAGCAGGAGATCGAGCCCACCGACGGGGCGCGCCCGGCACGCTCGCGGGGCAGCAGCCACGACGAGGAGTGGGAGTACCACACCGGGCCGGTCACGCTGCGCCGCTCGCGGCTGCCCGGCACCACCACCGACCAGCGGCTCCTCGACAACAAGGGCCGGGCCGACTGGGTGCACACCGACCCGTGGCGGGTCATGCGCATCCAGAGCGAGTTCGTCGAGGGCTTCGGCGCGCTCGCCGAGCTCGGCCCGGCAGTGAGCGTCTTCGGCTCCGCCCGCACCAAGGTCGACAGCCCCCACTACCGGCTCGGCGTGGAGGTCGGTCGGGCCCTGGCCAAGGCCGGGTATGCCGTGATCACCGGTGGCGGTCCGGGCGCCATGGAGGCGGCGAACCGGGGCGCGCTCGAGGCCGGGGGAGCCTCGGTCGGCCTCGGCATCGAGCTGCCGTTCGAGGCCGGCCTCAACCCCTACGTCGACCTCGGCGTGAACTTCCGCTACTTCTTCGCCCGCAAGACGATGTTCGTCAAGTACGCGCAGGGGTTCATCGTGCTGCCCGGCGGGTTCGGCACGCTCGACGAGCTCTTCGAGGCGCTCACGCTCGTGCAGACCCAGAAGGTGACGTCGTTCCCGCTGGTGCTGCTGGGCAGCGACTACTGGGGCGGCCTCCTCGGCTGGCTCGAGGGCACCCTCGCCGACCACGGCATGATCAACGTCGAGGACCTGAGGCTGCTGCAGCTCACCGACGACGTCGACGAGGCCGTGCGCATCATCATCGAGTCCGAGCGGAACGTGGCGCCCAAGCGGCCCGAGTGACGCTCGCCGCGGTCGCGGACGACGACCGGGCGCCCCGACCCGGCGGGTGGATGTGTCGCCGGCGCCGTGACGTGCGACGATCTCGTTCGTGATCTGGGTCCTGTTCACCGTCGTTGCGGTGCTGCTCGTCGGCGTGTTCGCTGGCCTGCTGGCCGGACGCATCGGCTACGACCCGTTGTCGGAGGTGGTCACCTCCCAGCCGGACACCGGCCTGGCGGACGACTTCACGGCTCGGTCGATCTCCGACGTCCACTTCGACACGGCGCTGCGCGGCTACCGGATGGACCAGGTCGACCACGTGCTCGACGCGCTCCAGGACCGCATCGCCGAGCAGGAGCGTGAGATCGCCACCCTGCGCGGCGGGGACGCGGCACACCGGGACGCCTCCCAGCGCGAGGACGTGCCGCACCGGGAGCACGACGCCTGACCATGACCGCCTTCAGCCTCCACCGGACCAGCCCGGCCAGCCCGGCCGAGGTCTGGGACGTGCTCACCGACTTCGCGGGCCACGAGCGGTGGATCCCGTTGACCACCATGCGCGTCGACCCCGGCGAGCCTCGCGTCGGCTGGGGCTGGGCCGGCGTGAGCGGCATCGGCCCGCTCGGCTTCGCCGACGCCATGGTGCTCACCCGCTGGGAACCGCCGACCGCGGAAGGGGAGGGGGCGGCCGGCGGCCGCTTCGCCATGCTGAAGGTCGGGCGGCTGCTCGACGGGTGGGCCGACGTCCGGGTCGAGCCCGCACCCGGGGGCGGCGCTGCCGTCACCTGGACCGAGGACATCTCCCTGCGGCCCCGCCCGCTGCGACGGGTCAGCCAGCCTGCGGTCGACCGCGCCGCCCGCGCCATGTTCGCCTCGGCCCTCGACGCGATGCTCGAGGAGGCCGCGCGCCGCACCGCCGGGACCGCCGCATGACCGCCCTGCTCGTCGGGGAGGACGGCCTCGCCCGGTGCTCGTGGGCCGGCAGCACGCCCGACTACCTCACCTACCACGACACCGAGTGGGGCGTGCCCGTCCGGGGCGAGCAGCCGCTGTACGAGCGGCTCACGCTCGAGGCGTTCCAGTCGGGCCTGTCGTGGCTGACGATCCTGCGCAAGCGTGAGGCCTTCCGGAACGCCTTCGCCCGGTTCGACCCCGAGAAGGTGGCCGCCTTCGACGAGACCGACCGCTCGCGCCTGATGGCCGACGCGTCGATCGTGCGCAACCGGCTCAAGATCGACGCCGCCATCACCAACGCGCGGGCCGTGGTCGCGCTGCGCGACGACGGCGGGCTCGACGAGCTGTTCTGGTCGTTCGCGCCGACGGACCACGTCCGCCCGACGGGGCCCGAGGACTTCCGGGCCGTCTCGGCGGAGTCCAAGGCCCTCGCCAAGGCGCTCAAGCGCACCGGTTTCGTCTTCGTCGGCCCCACCACCATGTATGCCGCGATGCAGGCCTGCGGCGTCGTCGACGACCACGTCGAGGGGTGCCACCGGGCTGGTGTGCGGTGAGCCGCGCGCTCGCCCTGCGTGCGGCCGGCGTCTACCTCGTGCTGCGCGCGGTCACCACCGTGATGCTGCTGATGGCGGTTGGCAGGCAGGTGCCGGTGGAGTCGTGGACGGGGCCGACCGTCGACTACTTCGACATGACGGTGCTCTGGGACGGCAGCTGGTACCGCACGATCGCGGAGCACGGCTACCCCCACCAGCTTCCGCTCGACCCGGTGAGCGGGACCCCGTCGCAGAACGCCTGGGCGTTCTACCCGCTGTTCCCGATGCTGTCCCGGGGGCTCATGGGCCTGACCGGCCTGTCCTTCCCGGTGGTGGCCTCGACCCTCGCGCTGCTCTGCGGGCTCGGTGCAGCCGTGCTCATGGCCGGTCTGCTCGCCGACCGGGTGCCGGCCAAGGTCGCGCTGGCGGCCGTGGCGGTGTGGGCCGCCTTCCCGGCGTCGGTGTCGCTGCAGCTCGCCTACACCGAGTCGCTCGCGATGCTCGTGCTCTGCGGCTTCCTGTGGGCGGTGATGCGCGGCCGGTGGTCGGTGGCGGCCGCCCTCGTGCTGGTGCTGGGCGTCACCCGGCCGATCGCCCTGCCGGCGGCGGCGGTCGTCGTCGTGGCGCTGGTCCTGCGCTGGCGCGCGCGCCGGACCCGCCGCATCACCTCGGGCGAGTACGTCGCCGGTGCGGGCGCGCTCGTGGCGTGCGGGGTCTCAGGGCTGATCTGGCCGACCATCGCGTGGGCCGTCACCGGGTCGCCGACGGCGTACACCGACACCATGGCCGCCTGGCGGGCCGGCGGTGAGATCGTCCCGCTGAAGCCGTGGCTGTGGATGTCGGAGTGGGTGTTCCGCGACTTCGACCTGGCTTCGACCTACGGCCCGGTCGCCCTCGCCCTGGTGGCGACCGTCGTCGTCGTCATGGTGCTGGGCCCGTGGGCCCGCGGGCTGGGACCGGAGCTGCGGACGTGGTGCCTGGCCTACCCGGCATACCTCGCCCTGGTGCTCGACCCGTTCACCAGCATCTTCCGCTACCTCCTCCCGCTCTTCCCGCTCCTCGTCGTCATGCTGGGCGGGGGCTGGGCCGGGCGCTCGCCGCGCTGGCTGTCGTGGCGCACCGGCACGCTCGTGGTGCTCGGGGTCGTCGGGCAGGCGTTCTGGATCACCGAGCTGCTCGTCTTCGTGCCGCCCTCGGACTACCCGCCGTGATGACGGCGCTGCTCACCCCCGAACGGCGCAGCGAGATCGCGGGCCGGGCGCTGCGGCGCCCCGTGGTCACGCTGCTGGTGTGCTACCTCCTGACCCGGGTGCTGGCCGTCGTCGCCATGGCGGTGGCGGCCACGTGGTTCCAGACCCCGGCCGGGGTGGGGCACCTGCACCCGACCGTCAGCGACATCCTCGGGTCGTGGGACAGCGTCTGGTACCGGCGGATCGCCGAGGGCGGCTACCCCCTCCCGCTGCCCGCCGACCCCGACACCGGCCGGCTCACCTACAGCGCGTGGGCCTTCTACCCGGCCTTCCCCTTGCTGGTGCGGGTGCTGATGCTGACGGGCCTGCCGTTCACCGCCGCCGCGGTCGGCCTGAACCTCGTGCTCGGCGCGGTGGCGGTCCTGCTCGTCTGGCAGGCGTTCCGCTTCGCCCTCCACGCCGCGCCGCTGCCGGCCCGAGAACGGCTCGCCCTCGTCGCCGCGGCGCTCTGGTGCCTCTACCCGGCGACCGGCATCCTCGTCATGCCCTACACCGAGGCGCTGGCCTGCGTCCTGCTGCCTGCGGCGCTGCTGCTGCTCATGCAGCGCCGGTACCTCTGGGTCGGTGTGGTCGCGCTCGCCCTCGGCTTCACCCGTGGCGTGGCCCCGGCCCTGGCGTGTGCGGCGCTGGCCCACCTCGTGATCCGCTGGCGCGAGGAGCGGGCGGCAGGCATGGTTCCGCTGCGCGGGCACCGGGCCAGCGCAGTCGTGATGCTCGTGGCCACCGCCGTCTCGGCGCTGGCCTGGCCGGCGTACGTCGGGCTGGCCAGCGGTCTGCCGACCGCCTTCTTCGACGTGCAGGCCGCCTGGGGCCAGCAGCCCGACAAGGGGCCCTTCGTGCTGTGGCTCGCCTGGGCCTGGGACGAGCGCGGCATCTTCGGCGTCGTGGTGCTGCTCGCCCTGGTGGCGACCTACGTCGCCCTGGTGCTCGGCCGGCACGGACGCTGGCTGGCCATCGAGCTGCGGGCCTGGGCGCTGGCCTACCCGCTCTTCCTCATGGCCGTCGTGCGCCCCATCACGAGCATGTGGCGCTTCCTGCTCCTCGACTTCCCGGTGGCCGCCCTCGTCGCGAGCGTCGCCATGCGGACCTCCACCGGCGCCTCCGTGGTGCCGCACTGGCGCCGCCGGGTGGCCGTGGTGGTGGGGGCGCTGGTCGCCGGGGTCTTCTGGTTCACGGCGAGCCTGCTCACCTTCACCCCTTGGGACGCCACGCCTCCGTGACGCACCCCTGACACCCCCCTGACACCCGTCCGGCGTCAGGCGCCGGTGAAGGCGGGCTTCTCCTTGGCGAGGAAGGCGTCGACCGCAGCCTTGTGGTCGGTGCTCTTGCCGGTGCGGTCCATGTACTCGCCCTCGCGCGCGAGCGACTCGGTGAGCGGGTGGCCGGCGCTGTAGGCGACGGCGTTGCGGATGCAGCCGTAGGCCAGGGTCGGGCCGGCGGCCAGCTTCGAGGTCAGCTCCTCGACCGCCGCGTCGAACCCGTCGGCCGGCACCACCGACGTCACCAGCCCGAGGTCGAGGCACTCATGCGCCGGGATGGTGCGCGGCAGGAGGAGCAGCTCCTTGGCCTTGGCCGGGCCGACGAGGCGCGGCAGCGTCCACGACGAGCCGCTGTCGCAGGAGAGCGCGATGCCGGCGAAGGCCAGGTTGATGCCCGCCGTGTCGACCATGACCCGGAAGTCGGCAGCGAAGGCGAACGACGCGCCCGCGCCGGCCGCGACGCCGTTGACGGCGGCGACGACCGGCTTGTCCATGGTGACGAGCAGCTCGACGATCGGGTTGTAGTGCTCGGCCACCGTCGCGAACAGCGCCTCGTCGGCCGACTGCAGCAGCTCGACGTGCTCGCGCAGGTCCTGCCCGACGCAGAAGGCCCGGCCGCTGCCGGTCAGCACGACGACCCGCACCGCGGGGTCCTCGGCCACCTGCCGCAGGGTCTGGAGCAGCTGCTCCTTGGTCGCGACGTCGAGCGCGTTCATCGCCTCGGGTCGGTTGAGCCGCACCGTGGCCACCCCGTCGGGAGAGGTCTCGAGCACGACGGGCGGCTGGGTCTGCGGGGTCTGGCCTGTCATGGGGCCCATCATTCCTATAGTGAAGGCGTGGGACAGCACTGGGCCGACCATGTCTTCAGCAGCGAGGGCAACGCAGGCGGCGAGCCACGCGGTGGCGGCGCCGACCGCGTGGTTGCCGATCCTCCGCTCCTGCAACGCATCCGGGAGTCGGTGATCGGCGACGACCAGGTGATGGTCGGGCCCTACGGGCCGCGACGGGTCACGTATGCCGACTACACGGCATCCGGGCGAGCCCTCACCTTCATCGAGGACTTCATCCGCGACGAGGTGCTGCCGCGGTACGCCAACACGCACACCGAGAGCTCCGGCACCGGGCTGCAGACCACCCGGCTGCGCGAGGACGCCCGCCGCATCATCCGCGACGCCGTCGGCGGCGACGACGACACCATCGTGCTGTTCGCCGGCTCCGGCTGCACCGGCGCCATCGACAAGCTGGTGGGGATGCTCGGGCTGCGCATCCCCTCGAACCTCGAGGACCGCTTCCACTTCGCCGAGTCGATCGCGCCGCACCAGCGGCCGGTCGTCTTCATCGGGCCCTACGAGCATCACAGCAACGAGCTCATCTGGCGCGAGTCGATCGCCGACGTCGTCGTCATCCCGCAGGACCGCGACGGCCACATCGACCGGCAGCGGCTGGCGCACGAGCTCGAGCACCACGCGGAGCGTCCGCTGAAGATCGGCTCGTTCTCGGCCGCCAGCAACGTCACCGGCATCGTGAGCGACGCCGACGCCATCGGCGCCCTGCTGCACCAGCACGGTGCACTCTCGTTCTGGGACTTCGCCGCCGCGGCCCCCTACGTCGACATCGAGATGTACGGCTCCCCGGGAGCCGGCCCCGCGGCCTACAAGGACGCCGTCTTCCTCAGCCCGCACAAGTTCATCGGCGGGCCGGCCACCCCGGGGGTGCTCGTCGTGCGGCGCGAGCTGACGACCAACCGGGTGCCGGACGTGCCCGGTGGCGGGACCGTCGCCTTCGTCAACGCCGACGACCACCGCTACCTCGACGACCCCGCGCACCGGGAGGAGGGCGGCACCCCCGCGATCATCGAGTCGATCCGGGCGGGCCTGGTCTTCCAGCTGAAGCAGGCCGTCGGCGTGGCCACCATCCGCGAGCGGGAGAGCCACTTCCTGCGCCGGGCCGTGGAGGCCTGGCAGGCGGAGCCGGCCATCGAGATCCTCGGCAACCTCGACGCCGACCGCCTCTCGATCGTCTCCTTCGTCGTGCACGCGCCGGGGGAGCGGGGCCGGTTCCTACACCACAACTTCGTCGTCGCGGTGCTCAACGACCTCTTCGGCATCCAGTCGCGCGGCGGGTGCTCGTGCGCCGGCCCCTACGGCCACTACCTGCTCGGCATCGACATCGACCGCAGCCACGAGTTCGAGCGCGAGATCGGCCACGGCTGCGAGGGCATCAAGCCCGGCTGGGTGCGGGTCAACTTCAACTACTTCATCTCCGAGACGGTCTTCGAGTACGTCGTCGAGGCGGTGCGGCTCGTCGCCCGCGAGGGCTGGCGCCTGCTCGGTGACTACCGGTTCGACCCCGCGACCGGCCGCTGGCACCACCGCCGGGGCCCGGTCGAGCCGCCGCTGCGGCTGCACCAGGTCGGCTACGACGCCGAGGGCCGGATGACCTACCCGCGCGAGCACGACACCGCCGACGAGTCGGCACTGGAGGGCTACCTGCGCGAGGCCGAGGAGGTGCTGCGGGCCGCGACCCCGTGCGACGGCGACGGCTCGGTCAACTCCGACTTCGACCAGCTGCGCTGGTTCGAGCTGCCGCCGGCCAGCCTGTCGGGCACCTGAGCGAGGGCTGCTGGTCGGGCCTGGGCGGCGCGCTGCCCGTCAGGCGCCTGAGCGGCGCTGGCCCGTGCCGACGGCGCCCGGTCCACCCGCCAGCCAGGTGTCGACCCACGTGCTGGCCCGGGGCATCAGGGCCTGCGCCTGGCGGTCGAACAGGGCAGCGGCCTCGCGGCCGGGCCAGTGCTCGGGCAGCACCTCCTCCGGCAGCCCGGGGTCGGTGAAGAGGAACAGCCGCCATGCGTGCACCAGCCCGGAGCGGGAGGCGAAGGCCTGCTCCGGGTCGTCGGGGACGCCGGCCTCACCGGCCGCCTCGGCGAACCGCCGGTATGCCGCGCCGAGCGCCTGGAGGTCCCACACCCGGCTGACGAGGGAGGCGGCTTCTCCCTGGAAGCGGGAGCGGAAGCCGTCGTGGTCGACGCCCTCGCGCCGCAGCACCTCGGCCAGCTCGGGGCTCTCGCGCGGGGCCACCCAGGTGTCGGCGGCGAGCGAGCCGTAGCCGAGGTAGCGCAGCGACTGTGCCACCCGGGCCCGCGTGTTGCGGTCGGCCTGGTGCTCGACGGTCACCACGTGCCAGTGCCCGTCCCACGGGGTGGCGGTGGTGCGATAGATGCGTCCGTGCGCCTCCTCGAGACGGGCGCGGGCCCGAGCGGACGCGGCATACCCGCGCACCTCCCGCTCCTCCGGCTCGAGCCAGCCCTCGCGGACCATGCGCGAGACGGCCGTCCGCACGGCCGGGGCGGTGATGTCGAGGCTGCCGAGCAGCCCGACGACGGCCGAGATGGGCGCCCAGCCGCTCCGTGCGAGCAGGTGGTCGCCGTAGAGGTCGAAGAGGGCTGAACGCGCGTGCACGGTCGACAGTCAAGCGCATCCCGGGTGGCGGATTTCACCATCGGCCCAGTTCACGGGATAATGAACTGACATCTGGCGCGACTGGGACGACAACTTGCTGGCGTGGACCCGCGTGCCGAAACAGATCCACGCCCACGGAAGGGGAGCCCCGATGGCGGCAATGAAGCCGAGGACCGGAGATGGCCCGCTCGAGGTCACCAAGGAAGGTCGCGGAATCGTTCTGCGCATGCCGCTCGAGGGCGGTGGCCGCCTTGTCGTCGAGATGACCCCCGACGAGGCCAAGGAGCTCGGCGCGGCGATCGACAACTGCGAGGGCCTCGCCTGAGCCCGCCTCCACGTGCAGGCGAGCAGGCCTGACGAAGGCCTGACGAACCACTGACGAAGCCCCCGCCGGCCCCACGCCGGCGGGGGCTTCGCCGTCTGCGCTGGGTAGGCTCGCAGCGTGCCAGCCCACAAGACCGCCACCACTCCTGACCTGCTGAACCCCGTCGCCAGCCAGCTCTCGTCGACGGACCGGACGGCGACCGACGTGCTCGTCGGCGCCGACCTGCTGATCGGTGCCGACCTCGGCGACCGCTCCGGCCTCGTGCTGGCGCTGCCGGTGCCCGAGGGCGGGGTGCCGACCGAGGGCGAGAGCGCCGACACGCTGGCGCAGTTCGGTCTCGACGCGGCCGGCGTGACGCAGACCTGGGAGCCCACGTCGAAGCCCGGGTCGGTCACCACCGTGCCGATGCCCGCGGACGCGCCGGTGCGCACCGTGCTGCTCGTCGGCACCGGTGCCGGCACGGCCGACGACCTGCGCACCGCCGGCGCCGCACTGGGCCGCGCCGCTCGCGGGCGCCAGCACGTCGTCACCTCGCTCGCCGAGGGGAGCGACGCCGTCGCGCTCGCTGCGCTCGTCGAGGGGATCTGCCTGGGGGGCTACACGCCGCCGCGGTGGAGTGGCAAGCCCGCCGACACCAAGAGCGCGCCGGCCGGTGCGGTCACGCTGACCGGCCTGCCGGGTGCCGGCGACGCCGAGGTCGTGCGCCGCGCCGGGGTGCGTGCCCGCGCGACGATGCTGGCCCGCAACCTCGCCGTCACCCCCTCCAACCTGAAGAACCCGGCCTGGCTGGCCGCCCAGGCCGAGGCCGTCGCCGGTGCGTCGGGCCTCGACGTCCGCGTCTGGTCCGACGACGACCTGCGCCGCGAGGGCTTCGGCGGCCTGCTCGCCGTCGGTGGCGGCTCGGCCACCCCGCCCCGGCTGGTGCAGCTCGACCACACCCCGAGCGGGGCGAACCGCCGGACCCCGCGGATCGTGCTCGTGGGCAAGGGGATCACCTTCGACACCGGCGGCCTCGACATCAAGCCGGCCGAGGGCATGCTCGCCATGAAGACCGACATGTCGGGGTCGGCGATCGTGCTCGCCGTGCTGGCCGCCTGCCGTGAGCTCGACGTGCCCGTGCGGGTCACCGGCCTGCTCGCCCTGGCCGAGAACGCCGTCGGGGGCGCCTCCTACCGACCGGGCGACGTGGTGACCCAGTACGGCGGTCGCACGGTCGAGATCGGCAACACCGACGCCGAGGGCCGCATCGTCATGGCCGACGCGCTCGCCTACGCCGACCGGCACCTCGACCCCGACGTGCTGCTCGACATCGCGACCCTCACCGGCGCCGCCCGGGTGGCCTTCGGCCGCAGCATGGCCCCCGTCTACGCCACCGACGACGCCCTCCGCGAGGGCCTCGTCGCCGCAGGTCAGCGCACCGGCGAGGTGCTCTGGCCGTTCCCGCTGGTCGACGACTACCGGGCGCTGCTCGACAGCGAGGTCGCCGACATCAACCACATAGCGGGATCGAAAGGCGGCGCGGGCTCGATCACGGCAGCCTTGTTCCTGCGCGAGTTCGCCGGCGACCGCCGGTGGGCGCACCTCGACATCGCGGGCACAGGCCGCAGCGATGTCGACCGCGGACTGCTGAGCAAGGGGGCCACCGGCTTCGGTGCTCGGCTGCTGCTGACCTGGCTGGAGGACATGAGATGAACGCCGGATACGGACTGACCGTGCGCTGGTCCCTGGAGGACGCGCCCACGGGCGTGGAACAGAAGCTGCGCGACTACGTGATCGGCACGTCGATGGCGAAGTTCATGTTCCTCGACGGGCTGGCCTTCAAGACCTGGCGCATGAGCCAGGGCCGCTGGTTCGAGGGCACCTACATCTTCGACGAGGCCGTCTACCGCGACGACTTCCAGAGCGACTTCGAGAAGGACGCGGCCGAGGCTGCGGGCAGCAAGATCATCGGCTCCGCCCCGGTCACCATCGAGCCGTTCGAGGTCGTGGCCATCGCCGAGGGCCCGGCGGGCTTCCGTCGCGGCCCCGGCCCCGGCACCGCCTGACGTCTCGCCCCAGGGTCGGGCACCCCGACACGAAAGGTGAGGTATGCCGCGGCGTGAGGCGCGCGGCATACCTCACCTCTTGTCTTGTGGCCCCCTGTGGGGAGGGGAGCGCGCTCCTAGCGCTTGACGGCGGCGAGGACGCCGTCGCCGACCGGCAGCAGGGCCGGCACGAGGCGCTCGTCGTCGCGCAGCTGCTTGCCGAGGTCGCGCAGCACGCGCGTCTGCTCGTCACGGGCGGCGGGGTCGGCCACCCGGTCGTGCCAGAGCATGTTGTCGAGCACGAGCACCCCGCCCGAGCGGAGCAGCCGGATGGCGTGCTCGACATAGCTCGGGTACTCCGACTTCTCGGCGTCGACGACCACCATGTCGTAGGCCGCGTCGGTCATGCGCGGCAGCACGTCGAGGGCACGACCGCTGATGACCCGGGTGCGCTGCGGAGCGATGCCGGCCTCGCGGTAGGCCTGCCGGGCGGCGGCCTGGTGCTCGGGCTCGACGTCGATGGTCGTCAGGATGCCGTCGGACGGCATGCCCTGGAGCAGCCAGAGGCCCGAGGTGCCCGCGCCGGTGCCGATCTCGATGACCGACTTCGCCTTGGACGCCGCCGCCAGGAGGCGCAGCACCACGCCGGCACCCGTGCCCACCGGGGAGGCTCCGAGCTCCTCGCCGCGACGGCGAGCCTGCTCCACCACCGGCGTCTCGGTGACGAACTCCTCGGCGTACGCCCAGCTGGCAGGCTTCTGTGCGGTCATGCGGGCAACCCTAGCGCCGGAGGTGTCCCGATTCGTGCACCCATCCGCGCAGGTCGCGCTGTACGAACACCAGGTGGAGGCCGAGCAGGAGGGCGCCCCGGCACACAGGCAACGCTCAGGTTGTTGGGGAACCATTGGACGTGCTCGGTCGTCCAGACCGGCAACCACAGCGCGCACCAGCGCGCGAGGCGGAGGTGAGCGACGTGACCGCGACCGACCAGATCGGCGCGCCGGACCGGGCTGCCCAGGCTGACTCGCCCGAGCAGCCGTGGGTCCCCCCGACCTGGGAGGAGATCGTCGAGCAGCACTCCGCTCGCGTCTACCGGCTGGCCTACCGCCTCACCGGCAACGTCCACGACGCCGAGGACCTCACGCACGACGTGTTCATCCGCGTCTTCCGCTCGCTGCACTCCTACCAGCCCGGCACCTTCGAGGGCTGGCTGCACCGCATCACCACCAACGTCTTCCTCGACCGGATGCGCCGCAAGCAGCGGATCCGGTTCGACGCCCTGTCGGAGGAGTCGGCCGCCCGGCTCCCCACCCGTGAGGCCGGGCCGGAGCAGGCGTTCGACGCCACCCACTTCGACGACGACGTGCAGCGGGCCCTCGACGCCCTGCCGCCGGACTTCCGCGCCGCCGTCGTGCTGTGCGACATCGAGGGCCTGTCCTACGAGGAGATCGCCACCACGCTCGGCATCAAGCTCGGCACCGTGCGCTCGCGCATCCACCGGGGGCGCGCCCTCCTGCGCGAGGCCCTCGCCCACCGCGCACCCGGTGTGCGCCCCGTCGAGCCCACGTCGCCGGCCGAGGCGAAGTCGAGCGCTCGCCGTCGGCTGCCGGTGCTGCGCCGTCCGGTGCCGGGGGCGCGGTGAGCAGGACCCCTCTCGGGCGGAGCCGCACCCAGCGGTGCCTCGGCCCCGAGCTGACCGCCTACGTCGACCGGGCCCTGTGCCTGGGCGAGCTGCACGCCTGGGACCTCCACCTCGTGGCGTGCGCGGCCTGCCGGCAGGCGGTCGAGGAGGAGCGGCGCGTGCTGGCCTCCCTGCGCGGGGCGGTTCAGCCCGCGGTGCCCGGCGACCTGCGCGCGATGCTGCTGTCGATGGCCGCGGGGGAGCGGACCGAGCGAACGGGGTTCGCCGACCCGGCTGCTGAGTCGCACGCGGGGGTGGGCGGCTCGCACGCGGGCGACCCAGGCGCAGCCCACGCCCTTCCGGTCTACTCCTTCGAGCCGCGCCCGCTGCGCATCCCGCCGCCCCCGCTGCCGGTGGTCGACACGTGTGCCCCGGCTCAGCACCGCTCGGCCATGCGGGCCACCGTCTTCGCCGGGCTGGCGGCCGGTGCCTCCGCCGCGGCCGCGTGGAGCTTCGTCGTCGTCGGCAGCCCATCGGTGACGGCGCCGACCACCCCTGCGCCCGGCACCGCGGTGCAGCGCAGCCGCCCTGCCACGCCGTCCTTCACGACGGCCTCCTTCTCGAGCGCCTCCCTGGGTGCCTCGCTGCGCGCCCGCACCCCGCTGACGGTCACGGGAGCCACCGTGGTCTTCGGCGGCGGTGGCCGACCCGTCGTGAGCGCCGCTCACCGGGCTTCGGCAGAATCACTGCCATGAGTGAGCCCCGCGACCGCTGGCCCGACCAGCCGGAGGACGGCCACGGCGCCTGGACGCCGCCGGCCCCCGCGCACGAGCCCGCACCGGCCGCGGACCAGGCCCCGGAGCGACCGGTCGGCCAGACCCAGCCGGTCGGCCAGACCCAGCCGGTCGACCAGACCCAGCCGGTCGACCTGAACCACACCCAGATGATCCCGCCACCGCCCCCGCCCGGGGTGGGTGAGACCCCTCCGCAGCCCGCGTGGACCTACGACCCGCCGCCGGCGGGGCACCCCGCCCACCAGCAGGGCCAGTGGGGACAGCAGCAGGAGCAGTGGGCCCGCCGAGGGGCCGGGCACGAGTCCGCGCCGCCGCAGCCGGACCAGCAGTGGGACCAACAGCAGTGGGACCAGCAGGAGTGGCACCAGGGCTGGGGCCGGGATGCCGCCGCGGCAGACGCCGGGCAGGCGGCTGACCCGCACGACTGGACCCAGTCGCACCACGCGACGACCCCTGGCGCCACCCGCCGACGGGGCCCCTCGTGGGCCGCCCTGGTCGCGGTGGCGGCGGTCACCGCGCTGCTCGCCGGGCTGCTCGGCGGTCTCGCCGGCGGCTGGCTGGGCTCGACCGACCGGCTCGGCTTCGGCCGCCTCGGCGGTTCCTCGCCCCTGCCGACGGTCGGCAGTGGCGCGACGCAGCGGCCCGAGGGCTCCATCGCCAACATCGCGGCCAAGGCACTGCCCAGCGTGGTGACCATCAAGGTGCAGGGCGCCGACGGCAACGGCACCGGCTCGGGCTTCGTCGCCGACGACCAGGGCCACATCATCACCAACAACCACGTCGTGGCCGGTGCCGCCGACTCGGGCACCATCAAGGTCGAGCTGGCCAACGGCACCGAGGTCTCCGCGACCATCGCCGGCCGTGACGGCTCCTACGACCTCGCCGTGCTCAAGACCGGCCGCAGTGACCTCCAGCCGCTCGTCATGGGCTCCTCGTCCGACGTGGTCGTCGGCGACGAGGTCATCGCGCTCGGTGCCCCGCTCGGCCTCGAGAACACGGTGACCTCCGGCATCGTCAGCGCCCTCAACCGCCCGGTCAGCCCCGGCGGCGACGGCGACCAGCAGTCGTTCATCAACGCCATCCAGACCGACGCCGCGATCAACCCGGGCAACTCGGGGGGCCCGCTGCTCGACATGCAGGGCCGTGTCATCGGGGTGAACTCGGCGATCGCGCGGATCCCCGGCAGCTCGGGCGAGCAGTCCGGCAACATCGGCGTGGGCTTCTCGATCCCTAGCGACCAGGTGCGCAAGACCGCCGAGCAGCTCATCCGCACCGGCAGGGCCGAGCACCCGATCATCGGCGTCGTCCTCGACCGGCAGTACAACAAGGCCGACGGCGTGAAGATCCTGGAGCCGTCGGCCCAGCAGCGCCAGCCGGTGAGCCCCACCGGCCCCGCCGGCAAGGTGGGCATCAAGCCCGGCGACCTCATCGTCGAGTTCGACGGCCACCGCGTCACCGACCCCGACGACCTGGTGGTGCTGATCCGAGCGAAGAGCGTCGGCGACGAGGTCACCATGAAGGTGCGTCGCGGTTCGCGGGAGATCAGTGTCAGGATGACCCTGCAGGGCACCACCAACCAGTGACAAGGGCAGGTTTGACCGCGTGAACATCACCGGGTGGGAGTTCATCCTCCTGATCGTGCTGGCCGTGGTCATCCTCGGCCCCGAGCGGCTGCCGGAGTATGCCGCGAAGCTGGGCCGGCTGGTGCGCCAGGCCAAGGGGATGGCCGAGGCGGCCAAGGGCCAGCTGCGCGAGCAGATGGGGCCGGAGTTCGACGACATCGACTGGCGCCAGTACGACCCGCGCCAGTACGACCCGCGGCGCATCGTGCGTGAGGCGCTCCTCGACGACTCCCCGATCGACGCCGACGGGCCGGTCGCCGGGGGGACGCAGGGCAGCACCACGCGGGGCTACGACCCCACGCGACCGACCCCCTACGACCTCGACGCCACCTGACCACGCTCCCCGACTCCGTATACGCAGAGCCGCCCATGCCCGCCTGAACAGGCGGCGTGAGCGGCTCTGCGCAGACGAGGTGCGGTATGCCGCGTCAGCGGCCCGAGGGGGTGAGGCCGAGGGAGCGCCCGGCCAGGCCACGCGCCCGGGTGCCCAGCCCGCGGGCGATCGCGCGCAGCGAGACCGCAGCGGGGCTCTCGGGGTCGCGGAGCACGACCGGGGTGCCCTGGTCGCCGCACTCGCGCAGGTTGGTGTCGAGGGGCACCTGACCCAGCAGCGGCACCTCGGCGCCGACCGAACGGGTGAGCGACTCGGCAACGGCCCGGCCGCCGCCGGAGCCGAAGATCTCCTGGCGCGTGCCGTCGGGCAGCTCGAGCCAGCTCATGTTCTCGATGACGCCGACGATCCGCTGGTGCGTCTGGATGGCGATCGAGCCGGCGCGCTCGGCCACCTCGGCGGCGGCCTGCTGCGGGGTGGTCACGACAAGGATCTCGGCGCTGGGGATCAGCTGTGCCACCGAGATCGCGATGTCGCCGGTGCCGGGTGGCAGGTCGAGCAGCAGCACGTCGAGGTCGCCCCAGAAGACGTCGCCGAGGAACTGCTGCAGCGCGCGGTGCAGCATGGGGCCGCGCCAGACGACCGGCTGGTTGCCGGGCACGAACATGCCGATCGAGATGACCTTCACGTCGTGGCTGACCGGCGGCAGGATCATGTCGTCGACCTGCGTCGGGCGGTGCTCGACGCCGAGCATGCGCGGCACGGAGAAGCCGTAGACGTCGGCGTCGACGACGCCGACCCGCAGCCCGCTCTCGGCGAGCGCGGCGGCGAGGTTGACGGTGACCGAGGACTTGCCGACGCCACCCTTGCCGGAGGCCACGGCATACACGCGGGTGAGGCTGTTGGGCTGGGCGAAGGGGATCTCGCGCTCGGGGGCACCGCCGCGCAGCTGCTGGCGCAGCGTGGTGCGCTGCTCGTCGCTCATGACCCCGAGGGTGACCTTGACGCCGTTGACGCCGGGCACCTTGGCGAGCGCCACGGTGGTGTCCTTCGTCAGGGTGTCCTTCATCGGACAGCCGGACACGGTCAGCAGGATCGTCACCGCCACGTGCCCCGCCTCGTCGACCGAGACGCTCTCGACCATGCCGAGCTCGGTCACGGGCTTGCGGATCTCGGGGTCGATGACCGTCGAGAGAGCCTCGTAGAGGGCGTCGTCGGTCACGGGGGCAGTAGGGGCGGACATGCCCCCATGCTAGGTCGCGGGCTGCCCCGCCGAGGAACCGGTGGGTTCCTGCTCGCTGTCGTCACCGTCACGGCCGGTGCCGCGCCGCCGCGTCTCGAGGCGGCGCTCCTCCATCTCCTCGAGCTCCTCGAGCAGGCCGCGCAGCTCGGAGCGCACGAAGTCGCGGGTGGCGGCCTCGCTCAGCGCGAGTCGCAGAGCGGCGACCTCGCGGGTGAGGAACTCGGTGTCGGCGAGGTTCCGCTCGTCGCGGGCGCGGTCCTGCTCGAGGGCCACCCGGTCGCGGTCGGCCTGTCGGTTCTGCGCGAGCAGGATGAGCGGCGCGGCGTACGACGCCTGCAGGCTGAGCATCAGGGTGAGGAAGATGAAGGCGTAGGGGTCGAAGCGCAGGTCGCGCGGCCCGAAGGCGTTCCAGCTGATCCACAGGGCCACGAAGGCCGTCATGTAGATGAGGAAGCGCGGCGTGCCCATGAAGCGGGCGAAGCGCTCGCTCCACCGCCCGAAGGTCTCCTGCGAGAGGGCGGGGCGCGGCAGGAGCGCCCGCCGGGCCTCACGGGGCTGGTCGAGGCGGGCGGGTACGGTGCGGCTGGCGCGCTCAGTCACGGGTCACCTCGTGTCGCTCCTCGCGCCAGTCCTCGGGGAGGATGTGGTCGAGCACGTCGTCGACGGTCACCGCGCCGACGAGCCGTCCGTCGTCGTCGACGATCGGCACACCGGTCAGGTTGTAGGTCGCGAGCACCCGGGTCACCTGGCCCAGGGGGGAGTGCGGGCGCAGCGGCTCGAGCTCCTTGTCGAGGATGCCGCCGATCGGGTTGTGCGGCGGCTCGCGCAGCAGCCGCTGGATGTGCACGATGCCGAGGAACCGGCCCGTCGGCGTCTCGAGCGGCGGGCGGCAGACGAACACGGTCGACGCCAGGGCCGGTGACAGCTCGGCCTTGCGGACCACCGCGAGGGCGTGCGCGATCGTGGCGTCGGGGGCGAGGATGACCGGCTCGGTGGTCATCATGCCGCCGGCGGTGTTCTCGTCGTAGGTGAGCAGCCGTCGCAGCGGGGCCGCCTCGTCGGGCTCCATGTGCCCGAGCAGCTCCTCCCGCTGCTCCGGGGTGAGCTCCTTGAGCAGGTCGGTGGCGTCGTCGGGCTCCATCGCCTCGAGCACGTCGGCGGCGCGCTCGCGCTCCAGCGTCGCGAGGATCTGCACCTGGTCGTCCTCGGGCAGCTCCTCGAGCACGTCGGCGAGCCGCTCGTCGTCGAGGGCGGCCGCCACCTCGGCGCGTCGCTTGGGTTGGAGGTCGTGGATCACCTCGGCGAGGTCGGCCGGCTTGAGGTCGTCGTAGTTCTCGAGCAGGCGGGCGGCGCTCTGCGCCGGGCTGGAGCGGTGTATGCCGGTGACGTCCTCGATGGGCACGAGCACCGTGGCACCGCGGCGGCGGCGGAACGGGCCGAGGTGGCCGCGCGCCGGTCCCTGGCGGACGAAGACCTTGGAGATGACCCAGTCGCGGGTGCGCTCGCGCTCGATCGCGATGTCCTCGACGGTGGCGGTGTAGTCGCCCTCGGGGTCGCGCACGGTGACCTGCCGGTCGAGCAGCTCGGCCATGACGAGCACCTCGTTGGTGCGCTGCTCGAAGCGGCGCATGTTGACCAGGCCCGTGGTGATGACCTGGCCGCCGTCGACGGAGGTGACCCGGGTCATCGGCACGAACACCCGACGGCGCCCGGGCACCTCGACCACCAGGCCGATGGCGCGCGGCCGGCGACGCGAGGCGCCGAAGGTGACGACGACGTCGCGGACGCGGCCGACCTGGTCGCCGAGCGGGTCGAACACGCTCAGGCTGGTCAGGCGGCCGACGAAGACGCGCGACGGGGTGCTCACGCGAGCAAGGCTATCCGGCGCCGCCCCTGTCGTCGGGCAGGCGAGTGCCGCGGCGGCGCAGCGGTCGTCCGCCCAGGTGCCACGGGCGCCACCCGGTGGTGGTCGCCTCGCTGGGCGGGACGGGTGCGGCGCCGGAGGTGTCGCGGTAGTGGCCGGGTGCCTCCAGCGGGGTGCCGTAGGGACGCAGCGCCCGCACGGTGCACTCGGTGGACCACCGGGTGAGGAGGTCGTCGGTGGCGTTGAGCCGGCTGCCCTTGAGCGCCTCGGTCGCGGTCTCCCACTGCGGGTCGTCGGGGCCCACGGTGCGCACGGTCGCGTGCACGGTCAGCAGCCGGCCGCCGGTGTCCTTGCTGCGCAGGATCAGGGGGACCTCGTCGGGCAGCCAGGGCAGCGTCTGCTCGCCCGGCCCCGAGACGATGAAGACGGTGTCGTCGGCCCAGGCGTGCCACGCCGGCCAGGCCCGGTCGCCGGGCACGTCGACCCACAGCAGCCCCGACTTGCCGGCCGCCTCGGCGAACAGCGCGGTGACGTTGACGTGCGGCTGCTCGACGGTGGTGTCGGCGGGCTCGGTCACACCGTGAACTGTGTCATAACCGCCCTCGCGGTGTCTGCGCTAGCGTCCGCCGCATGCGCAGCGCCAAGGACTTCTTCAAGCCCCTCGCCGTGGGGGCTCCGCGACCGGTCACCGAGGTGCCTGCCCGGCCCTCCCGGGTCATCCACTTCTTCGACCCGAGCAACGAGAAGATGGCCGCCAAGATCCCGTCGATGGTGGGCACGGTCGACGTGCTGCTCGGCAACCTCGAGGACGCCGTCAAGGCCGACAAGAAGGTCGCCGCCCGCGAGGGCCTGGTGAAGATCGCCAAGGCCACCGACTTCGGCGAGAACACCCAGCTGTGGACCCGGGTCAACGCCCTCGACAGCCCGTGGGTGCTCGACGACCTGGTCACGCTCGTCACCGAGATCGGCGACAAGCTCGACGTCATCATGGTGCCCAAGGTCGAGGGCCCGGAGGACATCCACTACGTCGACCGGCTCCTGGCCCAGCTCGAGGCCCGCGCCGGGCTGCAGCGTCCGATCCTCGTGCACGCGATCCTCGAGACCGCCCGTGGCATGGCCAACGTGGAGGAGATCTGCGGCGCCAGCCCGCGCATGCAGGGCCTCTCGCTCGGGCCGGCCGACCTCGCGGCCGACCGGCGGATGAAGACCACCCGAGTCGGCGGCGGCCACCCCGGCTACCTCGTGCGGCAGGACCCGCCCGCCGGCGTCGACGACGCCGTGCACGCCGACCGTGCGACCTACCAGCAGGACCTGTGGCACTACACGATCGCCCGCATGGTCGACGCCTGCGCGATGCACGGGATCCTCCCGTACTACGGTCCGTTCGGTGACATCAAGGACGTCGTCGCCTGCGAGGACCAGTTCCGCAACGCCTTCCTCCTCGGCTGCGTCGGCACGTGGTCGCTGCACCCGGTGCAGATCGAGATCGCCAAGCGCGTCTTCAGCCCCTCGGCCGAGGACGTCGCGCACGCGCGCCGTGTCGTCGAGGCGATGGGCGACGGCACCGGGGCCGTGATGCTCGACGGCAAGATGGAGGACGACGCCAGCCTCAAGCAGTGCCTGGTGATCGTCGAGCTCGCCGAGCGCCTCTCGCGCACCGACCCCGAGCTGGCGCAGCTGTATGCCGCCGTGCCCGACGGCGGCGCGGACGTCGCGGACGTCGCCGTGTCGTCCGGCAACGAGGGGAGCGCGCAGTGAGCGGCGAGCACGCGGCATACCGGCCTCGTCGGTCGGTTCTGTACATGCCCGCCTCGAACGAGCGGGCCCTGGAGAAGGCGAAGACCCTGCTCGTCGATGCGCTGATCCTCGACCTCGAGGACGCCGTCGCGCCCGACATGAAGGAGCAGGCACGTGAGAACGCCTGTGCCGCAGTGCGTTCGGGCGACTACGGCCGGCGCGAGCTGACGATCCGGGTCAACGGCATCGGCACGCGGTGGCACGAGGAAGACCTCGCGGCCGCCTGTGCGGCCGGTCCGGACGGCATCGTCGTGCCGAAGGTCGGCTCGGCCGACGAGGTGCGGCAGCTGGTGGCAGCCATGGAGGCCGCCGGGGCTCCGGAGCACACGATGCTCTGGGCCATGGTCGAGACGCCGCAGGCGATGCTGCACTGCGAGGAGATCGCGGGCGCCTCCGCCCGGCTGGCCGTGCTGGTGATGGGCACCAACGACCTCGCCAAGGAGCTGCACGCCGAGCACGTGCCCGGGCGGCAGCCGCTGATGGCGGGGCTCGGGCTGTGCCTGTTGGCGGCGCGGGCCACGGGGACGGTGATCCTCGACGGCGTCTTCAACAACGTCAAGGACCCCGAGGGCTTCGAGGCCGAGTGCCTGCAGGGCCGCCAGATGGGCTTCGACGGCAAGACGCTGATCCACCCGGGACAGGTCGAGGCCTGCAACGCCGCGTTCGCCCCGAGCGACGCGCAGGTGGAGGAGGCGCGCGGGATCCTGCAGGCGTGGGCGGACGGCGCCGGCTCGGGTGTGGTGACCTACAACGGCCGGATGGTCGAGAACCTCCACGTCGAGACGGCCCGTCGGGTGCTCGACATCGACGAGGCGATCCGCGCACTGGAGTCCAGCGCGACCTGACGCAACCTTTCGGCCCAGCAGCGCGTCTGAGTGGGTGCGGCCGCCCCCTGGTGGGGCGGTCGACCAGACTTGGTGCCGAAGGTTGCGATCTGCTCACGATCGCCCGACCCCGGCGCGGCAGCGGCAGACCTGGCCACCACCCCCCACAGGATGGGTGCCGGTCCAGGACACAGGCGTCACGCAGGCGTCGGAACGGGGACAGCGATGACGCGCAACCAGCGACGGGCAGGGGTACGGCGGGCGACAGGGGGCGCCGCGGCGGCCGCTGCGCTGGCCCTGGGGCTGAGCGGGTGCGGCATGGTCTCGCTCGAGAGCGCTGCCCAGCCCCGGTCCGGCAGCACGGTCGAGGCACCCAACCCGCCGGCTGCGCCCGAACCACCGGCAACCAGCGGTCCGACCACCGGCTCGGACGCGCCCACCACGGCACCGGGCACCACCACGCCGTCGACCACGGCGCCCAAGCCGACCACGACCTCTGCTCCGACCACGACCTCTGCTTTCAGGCCCACGTCGGCGACACCGAAGCCCACGACCTCGGCGCCCACGCCCACCACCTCGGCCCCCAAGCCCACCCCCCCCGTGAAGCCCCCCCCCACCGCCGGCGACACGCTCCAGCCGGGTGACAGCGGGGCCTACGTCCTCGCCGTGCAGCAGCGGCTCTCCTCGTTCGGCTACTGGCTCGGCACGCCCGACGGCACCTACGGCTACCTGACGAGCCAGGCCGTGATGGCCCTTCAGAAGTCCGCCGGGCTTGGCCGCGACGGGGTCTTCGGGCCGGCGACACGCCGCGCCCTCGAGGCCGGCGCCCGTCCGCAGTCGCGCATCGGTGGCACCGGTGTGGAGATCGACCTGCAGCGCCAGGTGCTCCTCGTCGTCCGTGGTGGTGCGGTGACCACGATCCTCAACACCAGCACGGGCAGCGGTCAGCCGTTCGAGTCCTACGGGCAGCAGCACGTCGCGGTGACGCCGCCCGGCACCTACTCGGTGTTCCGGGTGGTCGACGGCAACGACAAGGGCCCGCTCGGCGACCTGTGGCGTCCCCGGTACTTCAACGGCGGTATCGCGGTCCACGGTGCGGCCTCGGTGCCGGGCTACCCCGCGTCGCACGGGTGCGCCCGGGTCAGCAACCCCGCCATGGACATGGTCTGGGCGCGGGGCCTGATGCCGGTGGGCAGCCGGGTCACCGTCTACTAGGACCGGAGGAGCGCGCCAGCCGCAGGTGTCGCACCTCCGGGCGTCGATGCCACTCCCGGCCCCGGTGCCACCTCCCGGCGTGGCGGCCACGTCCCGGCTTCAGGGCAGGTCGTCCTATCGACGGAGGCGCCGGCCGACGCGGCGGCGCACGATCGGAGGTGAGCCGCCTGAGGGCGGCCCGTGGTCCGTCGCGCATGACGGTGGGGCTCTCCGCCCGCCTGGCTGAGAGCCGGACAAGGGGGAGCCATGGACATCACCAGACGCACCGCCCTCCAGGCGGCCGTCGCCACGGCAGGTGCCGGCGCGCTGACCTTGGCCACCCCGGGTCCTGCGCTCGCGGCATACCCGACGCTGCGGCGAGGGAGCACCGGTTCGGCGGTCCGCACGCTGCAGTCGCGGCTGAGCTACCTGCGGTACTGGTGCGGGACGGTTGACGGTTCGTTCGGCGGGCTCACCGAGCAGGCGGTCCTGGCCCTCCAGAAGACCGCGGGCATCAGCCGTGACGGCGTCGTCGGCCCCGCGACGTGGAGCAGGCTCAGCGCCGGGGTCCGGCCGAACGTGCGCACCCGCACGGGCACCTGGTTCGAGGTCGACAAGACCCGCCAGCTCTGCATCCACGTCGTGGACGGCCGGCTCGCCATGACGCTCAACACGAGCACCGGTTCGGGACAGCGGTACTACAGCCGCGGTGCCTGGCACGTCGCGGTCACGCCGTCGGGCTCCTTCCGCGTCTACCGCAAGGTCAACGGCTGGGACGACGGGCCGCTCGGGGCGCTGTGGCGGCCGGCCTACTTCAACGGCGGCATCGCGCTGCACGGGTACGGCTCGGTGCCGGCCTATCCGGCCTCACACGGTTGCGTCCGGCTGAGCATCAGCGCGATGAACATGCTGTGGAGCTCGGGCAGGGTGCCGATCGGCCGGCGCGTCACGGTCTACTGACCCCGACCGTCCCGCAGCCTGGCGGCCACCCAGTCCAGCTGGGCTGCGGCGTGACCACGCCAGTAGTCGGTGTTGTGACCGCCCTTGTCGACGGTCAGGTGGGCGGACGGCAGCCGGCGGGCGAAGGCGCGGTTGGCCGCGACGAAGGGGTCGGTGTCGCCGCAGTCGAGCCGCACCGGGATGCGCGCCAGCACCCGGGTGCGCGAGGTCGCGAAGACGTCGTGGGCCCGGAAGTCCTCGCGGTCGTCGAACGCGCCTGGTGCGCTGGCTCCCGGCTCGGTCCACAGTGCCGCCGACTCGGCCACCACGGCGCCCACCACCCGTGGCCCGAGAGCGCTCGCGAGCAGCAGCGAGCCGTAGCCGCCCATCGACCACCCCAGGAAGGCGAGGGGACCGGCATACCCGCTCTCGTCGCGCAGGAGCGGCAGGAGGTCGTCGGTGACCATGGCGCCCGGGTCTGCACCCGAACGGCGCGCGTGCCAGTAGAGGTCACCGCCGTCGACGGACGCGACCGCCAGGCCGGTGCGGGTCACGTGGTCCTGCAGGCGCAGGTCGTCGAAGGCCGCGTCGGCGTTGCCGCCCCGGCCGTGCAACACCACGACGAGGGGCGGTGCCTTCGACCCCTTGGGCAGGGCGAGCCGCCACCGTGGCCGGTGACCGGGCCAGTGGTCGCTGTCCAGGCGCCCCGACCGCCACACCACCGGGTCACCGCAGCCGGCGAGGGCGGCGACGGCCCCCGCGCCCAGCGCAGCGCCGATGACGCTGCGGCGGGTCACGGAAGCCATGCCGCCACCCTAGGGACACCGGGTCCCCGGCACCGGGAACTGTCACCAGCGCGAGGTGGCGGCGGCGACGAGGTCTCCGAGCAGCTCGCCCTCGTCGACCTCGAGCCCGCGACCGCGGAACCATCGGCACATGTTCGCGACGTCGCGTTCGAGGAACTCGAAGCCGCGGGGGTTGCCGATGACGTCGACGATCTGCGGCCAGTCGATGAGCACCAACCGGTCGCCGTCGAGGAGCACGTTGTAGGGCGAGAGGTCGCCGTGCGCCCAGCCGTGCTGGGCGAGCACGGTGAGGGCGTCGCGGAGCTGTTCGAAGAGAGGGGCGAGCAGGTCCGGGGCCGGCCGGGTCTGCGCCAGCCGTGGGGCTGCCTGCCCGTCGTCGCCGATGAACTCCATGAGCATCTCGCGGTCGTTCAGCTGCACCGGGTAGGGGACCGGGAGGCCCATCTCCCACAGTGCGCCGAGTGCCTCGAACTCCGCGAACGCCCACTGCCCCGAGAGCAGCTCGCGGCCGAACTCGGTGCGGCGGGCCATGGCGCGCATCTCCCGGCTGCGGCGGACCCGGCGACCTTCCTGGTAGCCGGCGTCGCGGTGGAACATGCGGTGCTCGCTGGTGCGGTAGCGCTTGGCGGCGAGCAGGGTGTCGTGCTCAGGGCTGTCGGTGCCGTCCGGGACCCACCGGCGGACGACGTGGACGTCGGCCTCCTTGCCGGTCTTGAGGATCCCGAGGTCGGACTCGACGGCTCCGAGCGCGGTGATGACCCAGTCGGGCCGCGGTTTCGGCCCGTGGGTGGCGCCGTCCCAGGTCGACCAGCGCTCGCCCTCAGGCGGCGCGTCGGGAAGGCTGTCGAACGAGAACTGTGCGTCCTCCGAGAATGCGTGCAAGACGGAACTCCATGGTGAGAAGGGTGTGGGCGCGGGTGAGGCCCGAGACAGTCGTGGACATGTCACGCCTCCCTTCTTCCGAATCGGACCGGTGTCCGAGATGGAGTCGGTGCACAGCAGGTATGCCGTGCGGCTGGGTCCCAGCGTGGCAGGGCTCGGCGCCGCACCGCCACCCGTTTTCCGCCCTGCACCTTTGTCGGGTCACCCGATAAAGGTGCACTCAACCCGGCGTGGCACGTCGGGTGAAGCGGTCGTTTATCGGGTGACCCGATAAACGACCGGGGTGGTGGGACTCACACGGCCCAGCGCTGTCGGCTGTGGTGACCACTCGGCATACTCGCGGCAGGTCCTTATCCACGCGACGCAAGGTGGCGAACGCGCATGTCCCGACTGCAGCAGACCGAAGGCCTGACCGAGGAGCAGCACGAGCTGATCAAGCTGGTGCGGGAGTTCGTCGACGAGCAGATCATCCCGGTGGCCACCGAGCTGGAGCACAAGGACGAGTACCCGACGCAGATCGTCGAGGGCATGAAGGAGATGGGGATCTTCGGCCTGATGATCCCCGAGGAGTACGGCGGCCTGGGGGAGTCGCTGCTGACCTATGCGCTGTGCGTGGAGGAGATCGCGCGCGGCTGGATGTCGGTCAGCGGCATCATCAACACCCACTTCATCGTGGCCTACATGATCCTCCAGCACGGCACGGACGAGCAGAAGCAGCACTACCTGCCGAAGATGGCCACCGGTGAGATCCGCGGCGCGTTCTCGATGTCCGAGCCCGGGTGCGGCTCGGACGTGTCGGCCATCAAGACCAAGGCCGTCCGCGACGGCGACAGCGACAACTGGACCATCAACGGCCAGAAGATGTGGCTCACCAACGGCGGCTCGGCGAACCTCGTCGCGGTGCTGGTCAAGACCGACACCGGCGCCGACTCGGTCTACAAGAACATGACCACCTTCCTCATCGACAAGACCGAGGGCTTCGGCGAGACCGCCCAGGGCGTCACGGTGCCGGGCAAGATCGACAAGATGGGCTACAAGGGCGTCGACACCACCGAGCTGGTCTTCGAGGGCCACCGGACGACGTCGGCGCAGATCCTCGGCGGTGAGCCGGGCAAGGGCTTCTACCAGATGATGGACGGGGTCGAGGTCGGCCGCGTCAACGTCGCCGCCCGCGGCTGTGGCGTGGCCCGCCGGGCGTTCGAGCTCGGTGTCTCGTACGCCCAGCAGCGCGAGACGTTCGGCAAGAAGATCGCCGAGCACCAGGCCGTGCTGTTCCGCCTCGCCGACATGGCCGTGAAGGTGGAGGCGGCCCACGAGATGATGGTGAAGGCCGCCCGCAAGAAGGACTCGGGGGAGCGCAACGACCTCGAGGCCGGTATGGCGAAATACCTTGCGTCCGAATACTGCTCGCAGGTCGTCGAGGACTCGTTCCGGATCCATGGCGGCTACGGGTACTCCAAGGAGTACGAGATCGAGCGGCTCTACCGGGAGGCTCCGATGCTGCTGATCGGCGAGGGGACCGCCGACATCCAGCGGATGATCATCGGCCGCCGGCTCCTCGAGGACTACAAGCTCAGGGGCTGATGTGGCTCAGCACGCCGCCTGGCCCACTTCCTCGGCGCAGACAGACGCGCCGCAGTGCTAAGTGATGTTGGTCGCGGCATGCAGGAAACATCCAGCGTGCTTTGACACACTGAGGGCATGAGCACGCAGCCGAATGCCCTGTCACGGTCCCGGGCCAGCCTGACGCTGGAGTACCCGATGAGCGTGGGCCGGTACGACCGCTACGAGGACGCGCAGAAGGCGGTCGACTACCTCTCGGACCACGAGTTCCCGGTGCAGAACGTGCTGATCGTCGGCACCGACCTCAAGCAGCTCGAGCGGGTCACCGGTCGCCTGACCCGCGGCCGTGTCGCGGCCGGCGGCATCCTCTCGGGCATGTGGCTCGGACTCTTCGTGGGCCTCATCTTCGCGCTGTTCGACCCCCAGGCCTCGGGCCTCGGCACCGTCCTGGTCACCGTGCTCTTCGGCGCGGGCTTCGGGCTCATGTGGGCGCTCATCGGCTACCAGTTCACCGGTGGCCAGCGCGACTTCACCAGCGTCACGCAGGTGGTCGCGACCCAGTACGAGGTGCTCGTCGAGCACCGGCACGTGCAGCGGGCGCGCGAGCTGCTCACCGAGATGGACCCGATGGCGGCGGCGCAGGCCGAGGTCAGGGCCGCCCGGGAGGCGGATGCCGCTGCGGCTGCTGCCGCTGCGCAGAGGGCGCAGACCACCGCACCGTCGGCCTCTCCTGCGGGCGAGATGCCCCAGCCGCCGACCTCACCGCAGCCCTCGTCGTCGCAGCAGCCCTCGTCGTCGCAGCCCCCGCACCAGCCGCCGGCTGACGTCTGACCGCGCAGGCTCCGCCGCCGACTGAGGTGAGCCGACGGTTGACAGGTGTCGCCCTTGACGGCTGCGCGCCGGGCACACCGTGTCGTCAGAACTCGGTGACCCACTCGGCGTAGAAGAGACCCAGCCCGGCGATGGCGCTGATCCCGGCGATGAGCCAGAACCGGATGACGATGGTGATCTCGTCCCATCCAACGAGCTCGAAGTGGTGGTGCAGCGGCGCCATCCTGAAGACTCGCCTACCGGTCAGCTTGAAGCTGGCGACCTGGATGACCACGGACAGGGTGATCAGGACGAAGAGACCACCAAGCACGGCCAGCAGCAGCTCGGTGCGAGTCAGGATCGCCATGCCTGCCAAGGCGGCGCCGAGGGAGAGCGATCCGGTGTCGCCCATGATGATGCTCGCAGGGGAGGCGTTCCACCACAGGAACCCGAAGCAGGCGCCCGCTATGGCGCAGGCGACGACGGCCAGGTCGAGCGCGTCGCGCACCTCGTAGCAGCCGGACCCAGGCGCCGCTGCGCAGCTCTGGTTGTACTGCCACAGGCTGATTCCGGTGTACGCACCGAGAACCATCACCGACGCACCGGTGGCGAGGCCATCCAAGCCGTCGGAAATGTTGACGCCGTTCGATGCCCCTGCGACCAGAAGGTTCGCCCACAGGACGAACAAGAGGACACCGAGGACCGGACCGGCGGCAGCGAGGTCGATGGCCGTGTCCCTGACGATCGAGATGGCCGCCGATGCCGGTGCACGCCCGTTCGCGTCGACCGCCAGCAGCGCGGGCACAGCAAAGACCACCGTCACCAGGGTCTGGCCGATGAGCTTCTGCTTGGAGGTGAGCCCCAAGCTGCGCGCCCTCGAGACCTTGATGTAGTCGTCCAGGAAACCGACGAGCCCCATCCCGACCAGCAGGAGCAGAACCAGGAGGGCGCTCAGGGTGACCCGGCCAGGCACCACCGCAACAGTGCCACTGGCGCTCACCGCCATCAGGGCCAGGTGCGAGCCGAAGTAGCCGGCGAGAGCGGCACCGATGATGACGGCGCCACCCATGGTGGGCTTTCCCCGCTTGTAGTGGTGCTGGGTGAGGTCGTCCCGGATGAACTGGCCGTAGCCGCGTCGCACCAGGAACCGCACGAACAGTGGCGTCCCGAGCAAGGACAACACCATCGAGATCCCGCCGGCCAGCAGGACGTTAACCATTCAGACCCCCCTGTGCGCCCCGTCGTGGGCATGGTCTCCCACCGTCCGAGCGATCAACGACATCGGTCAGGGGCGCGCGCTGCCCGCGACGAGCTCGACGGCGACGCTGACCCCCTTAGCGGTCCCCCAACCTAGGGGACGCCCGCGGAGGCTCGGAACTCGCCGCGCCCGCGGAGAGTCGTAAGCACAGGCGGCCGCCGTCGAGCAGGCCACCGTGACAGGTGTGTACGCCCCTGTCGGTGAGCTCGTGGCGGCTCCGTTCAGGGTCTTGATGGCCACGAGGGCCTGCTCCAGATCCGCCGCAATGCGGCGCCCTGGGACGAACCGAAGGCCGGCCTCCCGGACCTACTTCTCGATGTAGGCCGTTATGGGCTGGATGACGCCGTGGCGCTCCTCTGCGGCGCTGTCTTCGGCCGAGGGCGAGGCCATCAGCTCCTGCAAGCCCTCCATGTCGTGGATGTCGGCGGTGATGGCGACGTGGTTGCTGCCATCCGCTGCCACGTGGTCCGTCACGTTCGTGGCGTACTTGCTGATGATCTCCGCCCGCTCGGCCTTGCCCTGGAGCCAGCGGTCGATGTCGACGACTGCGTGTGTGATGACCATCTTCGGCACGGCGAGTCTCCTTCGGGACGTCCGGGAGGGCCGGGCGGGATGCCGACGCTTCCGAGAGGCAAGTCTGCTCCGGGCACGGGGGCATCAACACCGTCCGTCAGAACCAGACCCTGACGCCCCGTTCGACGTGTGGCTACGGCTGCTGGGGCTCGAAGGCAATGAGCAGACAGAACCCCCGAACGATGTCCGCTCATGCCGCGGTTCGTGTGTGCGTCATCTCGCCGCCGAGTTGCCTACGACCCAGACGGCCTCTCATGACGGACTCGGCGATTCATTGCGTCGCAGCGGACATGTCGACGCAGACGACCCCCTTGTTGCCGTCCTGGTCGGCGATCACGGTGAGCGAGGGCGCGTCGCTGTCATCGACGACGGTCCCACCTGCGGCGACGGCGGCGGCGATCCGTTGCCCGGCCACCTCGGGAGCCACGTAGACCTCGATGTGGAACCGCGGACCGGATGCGCCGCCCTCGTCGGCGTCCGCGAACCACAGGTTCGGTACCCGTCCCGTGGCGTCCCGGATCTCGTCGCTGGCGGTCCCCCGGCCCTGGGACTCGGCGCTCCCGGTCAGCAGTGCGGCCCACACGGGTGCGATGGTCGCGGAGCGTGCCGTGTCGAGGCCGAGCTCGATCTCGCTGACCGAGGAGGGGTCGGCGTCGACCTTGTGGTCGGCGGCGATCTCAGTGATCCGTCGCGCGAGGTCGACGTCCTGCTGGGTCACCCATTCGACGACGTGTTCGGCGCCGTCGTCGTCGCGGTAGATGGCGTCGTCGGTGACCAGCTCGAGGTCGACGTACCCCTTGCCGATCGAAACGCGCGGGTGGTGTCCCAGCGCGTCGCCCGCCTCGCCCACCGCGGCGACGAACCGCACGGCGGCGCCGAAGTCGTCGACCAGGTAACGCGCATGCAGTCCCTGGGCCAGCTTGCGCCAGTCAGGCAGGTTGGCCTCCGCGATCTGTTTCCCCCTCAGCATGTCCATGCACGCGGACCCTATCCCCGGTTCAGCCCGCAACGCTGGCACAACGACCATGCCGTGAGGGCACGACCGCACATGCCGCGGACGGAGTGATCGTGTTGGTGAGGAAATGCTCCTCGTCGCCGTGGACCATCAGTCAGTCTTGGGCTCATGCCTGATCGCGTGATGTTCGTCCAGCTGAAGACCGGACACGACATTGACCAGGGCCCCGCCTGGATCAGCGTCGTGCGCTTCAACCGAACATGGAAGTCCGCACGGTGGCACGGCAAGACTCTGCGGCGCGCCAGCGGCATGTTCGACGCCAACTTCTTCGACGTCGAGACCGATGAGGAGTACTGGCTTTCGGGCCCGCATCGCGATCGGCGCGACACCCGGTACAGCAACGTGCAGCCAACCCTCGACGATGAAGCCCGTGGCGCCTACGAAGCCTTCTTGCGCGGTGAGGTCCTACCCGGTCGTGAGCACGGATAGGTGTCCGCTGCGTGCCGCAGACAGAGACCCACCTTGCGGCGATGCTTGCCAGCCCCATGACGGTCACAGACACAACGCTTGGGCCTGCCACACCGCGATTCGCATCGCACAGCAGATTCCTGCTCCTCCTCGATTCACCCTGCATCCTTCGTGACCGTGCCGCAGGCTGACCTGGTGAAGCTGAAGCTCGATCTGCACGACATCTACAACCGCGGGGATGAGATCGAGCGTGCTCTTCGCGCCATCATCGACGAAGCCGTGGCCAAGAAGGCTCCGCTGGTCGAAATCATCCCCGGCAAGGGCTCGGGGCAGCTGAAGAAACGTGTCCTGCGCTTCCTCGATCGCAAAGACATCAAGGCGCTCTACCACCGAGTCGAGAAGGACTCGGACAACTTCGGTCGGATATTCGTCCATTTCCGCTGGAAGTAGTTGTCATTGGCACCCGGCACTCATGGCGCCTGGTCAGCCGTCGTACCGCTGTAATCCGACGGGTGGGGGAGATGCGCTGGCGTCCACGTACTGGATTACCGAGAAGCCGACACCGAACCGCTCGGACTGGACCACGATGGGCACGACGAAGTGCCCCTCTCATGCTCTCGGAGGCTGCCGTGCCGGACACTGGCCTGCTGTCATCGGGTCGTCCGCCTTCGGCTGGGGCTCCCCAAGGGTGCCCAAGTGTCTGGCCATCCGCTGCGCTGCTCATCGCCGTGGCCGTGTCAGTTGGCCTCTGGCGCGGAGATCTGGGGCCACTGCCCGGGGTCACGTGGGTGTTGCTGTGCCTGGCTGGCATGGTGACGGGAACGGTCGGCCTCGTACGCGACCAACGCGTCGCGTGGCGCTCGATCGCAGCTCTCTGTGCCCTCGTGGGCTTCATCGGGACTGGCGTACCCAGCCTGCTCATCTGGCTGACCTCGGGCTGACCGAACCGGCCCGTGCGGCCGGCCCCGCGGCATACCGTGGATGGATGACCGAGCGACCTGAGCTCGACGAGCTCCCCGACGACTTCACGCGGGTCCTGTGCGTGGTCGCCCACCCGGACGACCTCGAGTACGGCACGTCGGCAGCGGTGGACCGCTGGACCAAGGCCGGGAAGACAGTGACCTACTTCCTCCTGACCCGCGGGGAGGCCGGCATCGACACGATGCAGCCGGCGACGGCGGGGCCGCTGCGCGAGCAGGAGGAGCGTGACGGCGCGGCCACGGTCGGGGTGACCGAGGTCGACTTCGCGGACTACCGCGACGGCCACGTCGAGTACGGCTTGGGCCTGCGCAGGGACATCGCGCGGGAGATCCGCCGGCGCCGGCCGGAGCTGGTCGTCACCGGCGACTACCACGACCGCTTCGGCGGTGGGGCGCCCAACCAGGCCGACCACCGCGCGGTGGGGCTGGCGACGCTCGACGCCTGCGCCGATGCCGGCAACCGGTGGATCTTCCCCGAGCTCTCCGCCGAGGGGTTCGAGCCGTGGGCGGGGGTCAAGCTCGTGGGCTTCGCCGGCTCACCGCAGCCGACGCACTACGTCGACCTGGCGGGTCACTTCGAGGCCGCGGTCGCCTCGCTGGAGGCGCACCGGGAGTACAACGCCGCGCTCGGGCCCGACTTCCCCGCGCCTCGCGACATCATCCAGATGGTGCTCGGCGGAGGTGGCGAGGCGGCCGGGGTCGAGCACGCGCTGCTGCTCGACGTGGTCCAGCGCCGCTGAGCCTCAGGATTTCCCTTCGCCCTGTCCCTTCGCGGAGGTGAACCTCAGCCCCGCGGCACGCCGTGCGTGAGCGGGGCTGAGGTCCACCTCGGCGTAACGGTCAGCGGTTCCAGATGCGGGCGATCCACGCCTCGACGTCGGTGGAGGTGCGCGGCATCGCGGCCGAGAGGTTGTCGAAGCCGTCATCGGTGACGAGCACGTCGTCCTCGATGCGCACCCCGATGCCGCGGAACCGCTCCGGGGCCTTCAGGTCGTCGGCCTTGAAGTAGAGCCCGGGCTCCACGGTGAGGATCATGCCGGGCCGCAGCTCGGCGTCCATGTACTGCTCACGGGTGGCGAGCGCGCAGTCGTGCACGTCGATGCCGAGGTGGTGCGAGGTGCCGTGCACCATCCAGCGGCGGTGGTACTGGCCGTGGTCCTTGTCGAGGGTGCCCTCGACGTCGACGCCCTCGGGCAGCAGGCCCCACCGGTGGAGGTACTCGGCGATGACCCGGATGGCGGCGGCGTGCACGTCGGAGAACTTGTTGCCCGGCTTGACCGCCGCCATGCCGGCCTCCTGCGCGGCATACACGGCGTCGTAGATCTCGCGCTGGGCGTCGGAGAAGGTGCCGTTCGCCGGAAGCGTGCGGGTGATGTCGGCGGTGAAGAGCGAGTCGACCTCGACACCCGCGTCGAGCAGGATGAGGTCGCCGTCCTTGAGGTCGCCGGTGTTCTTGATCCAGTGCAGCGTCGTGGCGTGGTCGCCGGCCGCGCAGATCGAGTCATAGCCGACGCCGTTGCCCTGGTGGCGGGCGTGCAGCCCGAAGATGCCCTCGACCCAGCGCTCACCGCGGCCGCGGGCGACGGCCTCGGGCAGGTCGGCGATGACCGCCTCGAAGCCGACGTGGGTGGCAGCGACGGCCTTGCGCATCTCGCCGACCTCCCACTCGTCCTTGGTCAGGCGCAGCGTGGAGAGGAACTGCGCGAGCTCGTCGTCGGCCTCCTCCAGCGTCGCGGCCTCGGCGCCCTCGGTGGTGCGGGCCGCGTCGAGCTGGCGGGTCAGGTCGCGGTCGGCGTCGCGGACCAGGCGCACGGTGACCTCACCGGCGTCCTTGGCTGCGGCGTCGGCGAACTCGCCGATGTGGCGGGCGGTCAGCCCGAGCTCGGTCTCGACGTCCTCGACGGTCGGACGGGCGCCGACCCAGAACTCGCCGTAGCGGGTGTCGGCGAAGAACTCGTCGGAGTCGCGGCCGGCGAGCGGACGGAAGTACAGGACCGCCTCGTGGCCGCCGCCGTGCTCGGCGTCGCGCGGCTCGAGGACCAGCACGGCGTCGGGCTCGCGGTCGCCGCCCAGGCCGGTGAGGTGGGCGAACGCGCTGTGCGGCCGGAAGACGTAGTCGGTGTCGTTGCTGCGCACCTTCAGCCCGCCGGCGGGCACGATGAGCCGTTCGCCCGGGAAGGCCTCGCTGACGCGGGCCCGGCGCTCGGCGGCATACGGCGCGGCCTCGGACAGGGCGGTGGCGCCCGGCTGTCGCGGAGCCCAGTCCTCCGCCACGAAGGCGCGGAACTCGTCGGTGGTGGGACGGGCCCGGTTCTCTGCCTGCTTCTGCTCTTCGCTGGTCACGGGCCCATGTTCGCACGAGCCGCATGCCGCGTGGGCGCAGCCGGTGACGTCGCCTCACCCTCGCTGGGAGAGGCCGCCTGCGCGCCAGTGTGAGGGAGCGCACGGCCGGTGCGGGTGCCGCTCCGCGGGGCCAGTCGGCAGGATGGGCCCAGCCAGCCGCACTAGCCACCCCGCTTGGGTGAGCGGTCCCGCACAAAGGAGTCGGAATGCAGTTCGGGCGTACGTACGAGGAGTTCGAGGTCGGTGCGGTCTACAAGCACTGGCCCGGGAAGACGGTCACGGAGTACGACGACCACCTCTTCTGCCTCATCACCATGAACCACCACCCGCTGCACCTCGACTCCCACTACGCCGAGGAGGCCACGCAGTTCGGGAAGAACGTGGTCGTCGGGAACTACGTCTACTCGCTGCTGCTCGGCATGAGCGTCCCGGACGTGTCCGGCAAGGCCATCGCCAACCTCGAGGTCGAGTCACTGCGCCACGTCGCCCCGACCTTCCACGGCGACACCATCTACGGCGAGACGACCGTGCTCGACAAGCGGGAGTCGACGAGCAAGGACGACCGGGGCGTCGTCCACGTCGAGACCGTCGGCTACAACCAGGACGGCAAGGTCGTCTGCATCTTCCGGCGCAAGGTCATGGTGCCGAAGCAGAGCTATCTCGACGCTCGCGGCGGCGAGCAGCCCGGACGCCCGGCCCCCCAGCCGGACAAGAACTGGCCGGGGGACCGGGCGCCGTCGACGTCGTAGCCGACACCGTCGACGTCAGGAGGAGGGGGTCACTCCGGTCGTCGTGACCTCCTTGCCGGTGCAGAAGCTCGCACTGAGCGTCTGCATGTTGTCCACCCGGGGCAGCGGCTGCGCGACCAGGGTCCACCCATCGCGCAGCGAGACCCGTTGTGGTGCAGACAGCTTCGGCGTTGCCTTCAGCCCCGAGCGCGAGAAGTCGATGTCGCACAGCGACTGACCCGGCGGGACGAGGAAGACACCGGTGGGGGCGTCGCCGCCCATCCAGACCGTGTCCCAGAAACCCTTGGTCGGCACGGCCGGCACGTCCACCTCGAGGCGGGCGGCGCGCTGCGTCGGGTCCCACGAGCTCGTGTGCCCGTCACCGGTGCAGCCGGGGTGCGTCTGGGCGTCGACCGTGAGGCGTCCGGCGCCGGGAATGGTCAGCGTCTCGTCGACCCACTGCACCGCGCCGGGCACGGTGGAACCGACCAGGGTGTCGAGATCGCAGCCGGTCGTCGCCGTGCCCGAGCCCTGGGTCGCGGCGTTGCGCTTGTGGTCCTCGTACCACTGCGTTCCCGGCCCGTTCCAGCCGATCTGCTTCAGCCCCCGAGTGACCGGGGTCGAGCCTTCGCAGAGGTCGACGGTGCCCGTCGCGGCAGCCTTCCTGAGCAGCTTGCTCGGCACCGGCTGGATGACGAGGTCCCAGCCGTTGGCCTGAGGAAGCGTGGTGGGCGCAGGCAGGTCGGTGCCGAAGGAGTACCCGCACGGACGCTGGCCCTTAGGCAGGAACAGCACCGCAGCATCCGCCACCACCCACTGAGCGGACGTCGGCGCTGCCTTGAACATGACCGTGACCTGGGCGTCGCCGCCCAGGTCACCCACTCCGACGACGTCCTCACCGCAGCCCTCACGCACGGTCGCCTCCACGACGACCTTGCCGCCACGCTGGCTGCCCTTGGCGCTCCCGCCGGCCCATGCGGTGCCGCGCTCGGCGTCGGAGGGGAAGCAGCGCTGGGTGGCCGACGGGCCGGCTGACCCGGTCGGCTTCGGTGAGGCGGTCGACGTCTTGGACGGTCCCGCCGGCAGCAGGGGGGCCGAACCCGGTACGGCAGCGGTGACCGCGATGCCGACGGCGGTGACGGCGGCCAGCGCCCCGCCGGCCGTCGCGATCCTGCGCCGGCGGCGCACTCGCCGGCCGGTGGCGATGGCGGCAGCTGGGTCGAAGTGCATGTGCGGGGCGGTGGCCCGCTGCAGCAGCTCGTCGAGCTCGTGCGTGTCAGACATGGTTGCCCTCCCGGACCTCGGCCGACCTGGCGTCCTCAGGGACGTCGACGGTCGGGTGGAGTGCCTGGCGCAGCCTGGTGAGGCCGCGCGAGGCGCTGCTCTTGACGGTGCCGACGCTGATCCCGAGCAGCTCGGCGACATGGGCCTCGGGGAGGCCCGCGTAGTGGCGCATGACGACGACCTGCCGCTCCCTCAGGGGCAGCGTGGCGAGCAGCCGCACCACCTCATCGGTGTCGTCCCAGCTGCGGTCCCAGCTGCCGAGCTCGGGGGTCTCGGCAACCGCGGTCTCGCGGCCAGTGCGACGGTGGGTGTCGATGTGGGTGGTGACCAGGCACCGGCGGGCGTACGCCAACGGGCTGCCCTCCCGCAGTCGCGACCACTTCAGGTAGACCTTGACCATCACCGACTGCACGAGGTCCTCGGCCTGGTGGGGGTCGCCACAGATCAGCCACGCGGCTTTCAGCAGCCGTGGTGCCGCGCCCCGGGCGAACTCGGCGAACTCCTCGTCGAGATCCCGTTGCCTGCTCATGCCTCCCCCTCGTCCGGCACCCGTTGTCATGGCGCCACCCACCTCAACGGCGCCGTCGTCCGGAAGGTTGAGTCGCGGCCGGGACGGTATCCGGTGCCGCCACCGCCTAGTGGAGAGTGCTCTCCTGCCGCTGGCCGCCCGGGTCGGTCCAAGAGATGTGGGTCAACCAGGGGCTGGGCCTCCCCTTCGGCGTCTTGTCGACGAACTGGGCGAAGAAGCCGGTGTAGTGACCAGCTGCCCCGTCGGCATCGCGCAGCACGGCCGTCTGCAGCGGGTGTGACGCCATGCCGGCCGCGTAGTGAGGCGTGACCCCTGTGGCTCCGGCGGGCAGAAGGCCGGCCACGGTCACCTGTGAGTTCTTGCCGTCGAGGCGACCCATCTCGACCCGGGGCACCTGGTTGCCGAAGGTCCCGGAGGCCTCGCTGATCCAGACGGAGCTCGCGCCGTCGTCGTCGAACACGCCGAGCCAGTCCCAGTTCGGCACAGCGACGAGGGTGCTGGGACCTCGTCCGAGGCCGACGAAGTCGGTGCTGTACGCCTTGACCGATGCGTCGCTCGTCCGTATCGCCCCCGCGCTGTCGGCCCAGACGAAGCCGCGGAGCTGGGAGACCGACGTCGTGACGGAGTACAGCCTCACGAAGGCCTGGTACCGGGTGCCCGGCAGCGGCTTGGCGTCGGAGGTGGAGCCGCCCGTGCCTCCGCGGACCCCGATGTCCGTGAGGTGGGTGGCCGGGGCCGGCGCCACGCCGACGACGAGGTTGGGATAGCCGTCGCCCGTGCCCCACGTGATGCTGCCACCACCCGGCGCGACGCTGGCGCCCGCCGAGGTGCTCGTACCCTTTCGGTCGTTGAAGGTGTAGGTGACCGCACCGGTCGCTGGGTCGAGGTCCACTCGAACCCATGCGGGGCCGGCCACCTCCACACCGTTGAAGTTCGTCGACAGGTCGTTGAAGACCACCGAGGCCTGGGAGGGCTCCGTCGGGCTGTGGTGGGCGGGCGGGGCGGTCGTGGTGCGACCGGTGTCGGTGGCCAGGAAGCCAACGACACCGATGACGGCGACGGCCGCCGCCACACCGAGCGCCTGGGTGCGGTGGCGTCGGCGGACCACGCGGCGGCCCTCGCCGATGACCTCGGTCGGGTCGATGGAGTCGTACGCCGGGCGGCCGGCTGCCGAGTGCAGGTCGGCGCGCAGCTGGTCCTCGAAGAGGTCGTTCACCGGATGCTCCCTTCCGTTGCGGGAGAAGACAGTTCTGTGGAGGGGCGCGGGTAGGCCGTTCGAAGGCTGGCCAGGCCGCGGGAGGCGGCGCTCTTGACGGCGCCGACCGAGATGCCGAGGACCTCGGCGGTGGCCTGCTCGGACAGGTCGCTGTAGTAGCGCAGCACGACGACGCGCCGCTGCTGGGCCGGCAGGGTGGCCAGCAGGCGCGCGACCTCGTCGCGGTGGTCGGCGCGCTGGCTGTCGTGATGTGGGCGCTCGGGCGCGTCGGCCACCAGGTGCTCGCCGCGACGGCGTCGCCAGGTGTCGGTGTTGTGGTTCACGAGCACCCGCCGGGTGTAGGCGAGTGCTTCGTCGGCGCGCACGCGGTGCCACGCGGCATACGTCTTGACCAGTGACGCCTGCACGAGCTCACGCGCAGCCTCGGTGGAGCCGGTCAGCAGCCACGCGGTGCGCATGAGCGACGGCGTCGCCTGCTCGACGAAGGCCGCGAACGCCACGTCGCGCTCGGCCTTGTCCCCTCTGCCCATCGGTCCCCCTCGGTGTCGGTCTCACCCTGCCCTACGCCGGGATCCCGTCCGGGGTTGCCTCGCGGGCCGAGGTTGTTCAGTCGGGGTCGTGGCCGACCTCGATGGCGGGTGCCGCAGGGGAGCGCGACGGCTGCCGCTGCTCGAAGGCGAGGGCACGGCACACCCCCAGCAGGGCCAGGTCGACGAAGACGGTGACGAACCCGCTGAACTCCACCTCGAGCAGGCGGAAGAACTGCACGACCAGCAGCTGCACGAGCAGGGCGACCTCGAACAGCTCGAGCGCCCGCGGGCGCTGGGCGCGCAGCCACAGCCGGAGGGCCACCAGCGCCACGACCAGCGAACCGACCGCGAAGGCGGCGTAGACGACGTTGCGCACGCCCGGCTCGGCGACCAGCAGCCGCACCGGCAGCACCACCGCCTGCGCCACCGCCAGCACGACCGCGGCCACCGCCACGCGCTTGACCGCCTCGATGCGGGGGAGGTTCGTGACGAAGCCGCGCGCCGCGGCATACCCGCGCGCGATCAGCGAACGCGACGGCTCCTCGCTGGGCAGCGACTCGAGGGCCCTCCGCAGCGGCCCGGCGAGCGGCTCGGACGGCCCCACCCCTCGCAGCAGCTCGAGGGCGCGTTCCTGCTCGGCGTGGTCCATGTCGTGTGCCGCCGACTCCTTGAGCAGCTCGACCGCGTTGACCACGCGCTCGCGGTCGGTGAGCGGGTGGCGCTGCACCACGAAGGTGACGGCGAGGTAGGTG
Source organism: Pedococcus cremeus (assembly GCF_900111375.1). Classification (GTDB taxonomy): domain Bacteria; phylum Actinomycetota; class Actinomycetes; order Actinomycetales; family Dermatophilaceae; genus Pedococcus_A; species Pedococcus_A cremeus. The sequence continues at coordinate 565,935 of NZ_FOHB01000001.1, read as the reverse complement.
CCGACGAAGGTGCCGTAGATGATGGCGGCGACCGGCTCGTAGAAGTAGTTGTTGTCGCCGGTGACGAACTTGCCGACCTCGTCGATGAACAGGCCGAAGCCGACGCCGGCCAGCACGGTGGCGGCGTTCCGGACCGCCCGGCTGAGGAAGAGCATGAACATCAGCTGGGCCACGAGCATCGCCAGGCCGCCCCACAGCAGGTGCGCCAGGTGCAGCCCGTCACCGCCCAGCTGGGGGAACCCGGTGACGACCAGGAAGAGCCGCGTCAGGACGATCGACAGGATGGACGAGACGAGGAACACCTCGAACCGGTCGGCCCCCTCGGCATCGCGGATGGGCAGGCGGGTCGTCACGGCCACCCGTCGATGATGGCACGGGCGGGGTGGTCCCACTGCTGCCCTACCCTTGGCCCGTGGCGATCGACCTGCACACCCACTCCAACGCGAGTGACGGCACGCACGACCCCGCCGACGTCGTCGCCGAGGCCGCCGCGCACGGGCTCACCACCATCGCGCTCACCGACCACGACACGACCGCGGGCTGGGCGGAGGCGTCGCGGGCCGGCCTCGAGCTCGGCGTCGCCCTCGTGCCCGGGGTGGAGATCTCCACCCAGCACCACGGCATCAGCGTCCACCTGCTGGGCTACCTCGTCGACCCCGACCACCCGGGGCTGCGCCACGAGATGGAGCACGCGCGCACGAGCCGTGACACCCGGATGGAGCGGATGGTCGCGAACCTGGCTGCGGACGGCATACCGGTAACCCTCGAGGCGGTCCTCGCCCAGGCCAGGCCGGGAGCCACGCTCGGGCGCCCCCACATCGCCGACGCGCTCGTCGAGGCGGGCTACGTGCCCGACCGGGCCGCGGCGTTCGCCGACCTCCTGAACGACCGCAGCCCCTACTACGTGCACCACTACGCCCCCGACGTCGTGCGGGCCGTGGCCCTGGTCCGTGAGGCCGGCGGAGTGCCGGTGATGGCGCACCCCTTCGCCAACCGGCGCGGCCGCACCGTCACCGACCACGTCATCGAGCAGATGGCCGAGGCGGGGCTCGGCGGCCTCGAGGCGTTCCACCGCGACCACCTCGCCCCGGAGCGGGACCACGCGGTGGCCCTCGCCGAGCGGCTCGGCCTCTTCGTCACGGGCTCCAGCGACTACCACGGCGCGGGCAAGGAGAACCGGATCGGCGAGAACACCACCGACCCGGCCGTGCTGGCCCAGATCGAGGAGCAGGCCACCTCGGGCACCACGGTGGTTCGCGCGTGAGCAGTCCCGTTGACGTCGAGGTCCTCATCTCGACCTTCGTCACGCTGCTCGTGATCATGGACCCGCCCGGCATCCTCCCGGTCTTCCTGGGCCTGACCAAGAGCCTCACCCACAAGCAGCGGGTGGCCGCCGCCCGCCGCGCGTCGCTGGTGGCGCTGGGCGTCATCACCGCGTTCGCGCTGTTCGGCCAGCAGATCCTGCAGTACCTGCACATCTCGCTGCCCGCCCTCCAGGGCGCAGGCGGCCTGCTGCTGCTCCTCGTCGCCCTCGAGCTGCTGACCGGCAAGGAGTCCGAGCAGCACGCCGACGTCGGCGTCAACGTCGCGATGGTGCCGCTCGGCACACCGCTGCTGGCCGGGCCCGGCGCCATCGTCGCGACCATGCTCGGCGTCCAGAAGGCCCACACGGCCGGGCAGTACACCGCCGTGGCCCTCGCCCTGCTCGGTGCCCTGCTGGTGGTGTGGCTCTTCCTGCGGTTCGCCAGCCGGGTGCACGGCCTGCTGCGCGACAGCGGCACGACCCTGCTCACCCGCATCGCGGGCCTGCTGCTGTCGGCCATCGCCGTGCAGATGCTCGCCAACAGCGTCCGGGCCTTCGTCATGGGCGAGGGATGACCTCCGATGTCGGCGTCTGCGGATAGCGTTCGCGCATGACGGTGGGGCAGCAGGAGTTCGGCGGTATGCCGCTGCGCCTGTTCCGTGCCAGTCCCTCGCGCCTGCTGGCGTGGATGGACTGCCCGCGGCGCTACCGGCTGCAGTACCTCGACCGCCCGGGCCCGCGTGCACGCCCGCAGCGGGCCCACACCTCCGTGGGCGTGGCCGTGCACAACGCGCTGCGCGACTGGTGGGACCTCGCGCCCGAGCGGCGCACCGCCGCAGCCGGCGCCGAGCTGGTGCGCACCTCGTGGATCGACCTCGGCTTCCGAGACCCCGACCAGTCCCAGCGCTGGCGGGCCAGGGCGCAGGAGCAGGTGACGACCTACCTCCAGGGCGTCGACCCGCACCGCCAGCCGCTCGGCATCGAGCGCACCGTCTCCCTCAAGACCGAGCGGCTCGCGCTGCAGGGCCGCATCGACCGGCTCGACGAGCGCGACGGCGAGCTCGTGGTCGTCGACTACAAGACCAGCCGGGTCGCGCCCACCGATGACGAGGCACGCACGTCCCTGCCCCTGGCCTTGTATGCCGCGGCCGCCTGGAAGATGTTCCGTCGCCGCTGCGTGCGGGTCGAGCTGCACCACCTGCCGACCGGCACGGTGGCCGCGCACGAGCACACCGGCGAGTCGCTGAAGCGCAAGATCGACGAGGCGGAGTCCATCGCCCGCGACGCCCAACGGGCCGAGGCCGACTACGCCGAGGTGGGGGTCGACTCCGGCCGGTTCCCCGCCAACGTCACTCCGCTGTGCCAGTGGTGCGACTTCCGCGCGCACTGCCCGGCGGGGCAGGCCGCCGGCCCGGAGAAGAGCGACTGGGCCGCCCTCGACGGCGAGGAGCCGTGAGCGTCCTGGCCGGAGCCGTGACCATCGAGACCCCCCGGCGTCTCGCCCGGACACCCGCTGCTCCGGCACGTGCTCTACCGGGTCAACGCCGAGCAGTGGCATGGACGGCCTGTCCCAGCACTCGAGACGTGACGGAGATCGCCCTGCACTGACGCGGTCGGGCCACGAGCGGAGTCTGTGGACCTGCGAGACTGGGGCCCACGGCATACCCCTCCTCGAAAGGTCACCTGGTGGCGAAGTCCCGCACGAAGAAGCCGGCCACGGTCATCTCCGTCGCGAACCAGAAGGGCGGCGTCGCCAAGACCACCTCGGTGGCCTCCCTCGGTGCCGCGTTCGCCGAGCACGGCAAGCGCGTGCTGCTCGTCGACCTCGACGCGCAGGCGTGCCTGACCTTCAGCCTGGGTGTCGACCCCGACGTCGTGGAGCTCTCGGTCAACGAGGTGCTCCTGGGACGGGCGAGCGTGGAGGACGTGCGGGTCGAGTGCGACGAGGGCATCCACCTGGTGCCCAGCGTCATCGACCTCGCCGGCGCCGAGGCCCAGCTGTTGCCGCGCCCGGGCCGTGAGTACGTCCTGCGCACGGCGCTGGAGGACGTGCGCGACGACTACGACGTGATCCTGCTCGACTGCTCGCCCAGCCTGGGGGTGCTCACCCTCAACGCCCTGACCGCGAGCCAGGGCCTGATCATTCCCATGCCCTGCGAGATGCTCAGCCACCGCGGCGTCGGCCAGCTGCTCGACACCGTGGCCGACGTGAAGAAGATCCTCAACAAGGACCTCGCCGTCTACGGGATCCTCCCCACCCTCTTCGACGGGCGCAGCAACCACGCGCAGGAGGTGCTGGCCGACGTGGGCGAGCGCTACGACCTGCCCGTGCTGGAGCCGCCGATCCCCAAGACAGTCCGCTTCGCGGAGGCCCCCGCGGTGGGCCGATCGATCCTGTCGACGTCGCGCACCTCCAAGGGAGCCCAGGCTTACCGCGCCGTGGCCAAGAGCCTTCTGACGAAGGTCTGACCCGAACGGACCAGCCCGAACGGCCCACCCCGCGCCAGCGCCCTCGCCCCATCGGTCGAGGGCGCTTCGCATGTCCGCCGTAGGAACGCTGGGGGTTCCGCACCACCGCGGCCGAGCGGAGGGTGGAGACAGGTGGCTGGGCGAGGGGACGCGGAGGCGGCCACGCGGGGGAGCGTTGCGTCGAGGAGTCGGTCATGGGCATGCCCGTGGGAGCGCAGGGGAAGAACCGGCGCCCGTGGGCAGCGGCCGTCGCCGGACTGGCGGGGACACTGGCGGCGACATCGGCGCTGGCGCTCGCCACCCCGCAGCCGGTGCGTGAGCCCGCGCCTCCCAAGCGGGTCGTCGCCCTGGCGCTGCCTCGCGCCGCTGGACCCGCCGTTGAGCTCCAGCAGGTGGCCAGCCGCGCCCCGGCACCGAACCGCAGGCACCCGTTCAGCAACCCGGTCTGGTCACCGGTGCGGGAGTCGTCGAAGATCACCTGCGTCCGCACCAACTGCACCGGCCGTGACGGCAAACCGTTCCACGGCTACTGGGCGATCGAGTTCATCGGCCGCCGCGGTGCGCCGGTCTACGCCGCCGGGGCGGGGGTCTTCCACATCGGGGCCCGCCAGGCCAGCTGCAGCACGACCCCGGGGAAGATGGCGGAGGGCACCTGGGCGTGGGTCGACCACGGGGGAGGGCTCGTCAGCCGCTACCACCACCTCGACCGGATCACGGCCAGGGAGGGCCAGCTGGTCACGCCGTCCACCAGGATCGGCACGATGGGCCACTGGGGCGACATGCTGCCCTGCACGACCGACTACCTGCACTACGAGGTGCGCTACGGCGGGGTGAAGGGCACCCGCATCGACCCCAAGGCGCTGCGCGTGTGCACCCCGTCAGGGCCGGTGACGATGCCGAAGGTCTTCGGCACCACCTCGTTCGACCGCCTGCAGCGTGGCCGCAGCTGGACGCCTTCCGCCAGCTCGTCCTGCGTCACGTCGCTGTGGAACCACACCCCCTCGGCGCCCCGCCTGGCGGTCGCGCCGCGGTCGTCGGGCGCTGGGCTGGGCTGGGGGAGGCCGCCCGCCGGAACCACTTCAGTGCGGGTGTCGTACGAGGTGTGGAGCCCCAGCCAGCACCGCTTCGGCGTCCCGCGCTACACGACCTTCTCGGGAAAGCGCAGCAGCGGGACCCTCGGCCCACTGAGCAACGGCCGCACCTACCGGGTGGCGGTGGCGTTCCGGAACGCCTACGGGTTCAGCGCCTGGTCCACCTCGCGCACCGTGGTGCCCGGGCGCTGACAGCCCTCCCGGGTCGGTGACCTCCGAGCGCTCGGAATAGCTGGGCGGGCCTCCGACTTGTCACCAGATGGCGTAGTTCCCCGACCCATTGGAGAGACATGACGACCACCACCCCTGCCCTTGCCATGCCGTCCGCCGGAGGCCGCTTCCAGGCGACGACCGTGGAGCGGTGCGACCTGCGTCCCGACGACGTCCGTATCGACATCAAGTTCGCCGGCATCTGCCACAGCGACATCCACACGGTGCGCGACGAGTGGGGCAAGGCGACCTACCCCCTGACGCCCGGCCACGAGATCGCCGGTGTCGTCAGCGAGGTCGGCCCCGAGGTGACGAAGTTCAAGGTCGGCGACCGCGTCGGCGTCGGCTGCATGGTCGACTCGTGCGGCGAGTGCTCCCAGTGCCGCGCCGGGCACGAGAACTTCTGCGAGAAGAAGACCGTCTTCACCTACGGCGACACCGACGTCGACGGCACGATGACCCAGGGCGGCTACAGCCAGCAGGTCGTCGTGACCGAGCGCTTCGTCGTACGGATCCCCGACGGCCTCGACCTCGACGTCGCCGCCCCGCTGCTGTGCGCCGGCATCACCCTCTACACGCCGCTCAAGCGCTGGCTCGAGCACGCCGGCTCGGACGCCAAGGTCGCGATCGTCGGCATGGGCGGCCTGGGCCACATGGGCGTCAAGCTCGCCTCGGCGATGGGCGCGGATGTCACCGTGCTCAGCCAGGGCTTGTCCAAGGAGGAGGACGGACGCCGGTTCGGCGCCCGCGACTACCGCGCGACCAGCGACGCCACCACCTTCGAGGAGCTGCGCGGGACGTTCGACGTCATCATCTCGACGATCTCCGCCGACCTCGACCTGTCGCAGTACCTCTCGCTGCTCAAGCCGTTCGGCACCTTCGTCACCGTCGGCCTGCCGCCGAACCCGCAGCAGCTGCCCTTCGGTGCGCTCATCAACGGTGACAAGACGATCGCCGGCTCCAACATCGGGGGCATCGCCCTCACCCAGGAGATGCTCGACTTCTGCGCCGAGCACGGCATCACCGCAGAGATCGAGACGATCGGCGCCGACGAGGTCGACGAGGCCTACGACCGCGTCGTGAAGTCCGACGTGCGCTACCGCTTCGTCATCGACACCGCGACGATCCAGCCCGCCTCCTGACGGCGGCTGCGCCCCAAGGCAGTTCGCGTGGTGGCCGGCCCACCGGACGGGTATGCCGTGGAGCCCAGGCGCGTCGAGCGCGCCGGTTCCCCGCGCTGCTCGCCCGGTGGCCGGCCACCGGGCGAGTGGTGCGCTGGTGGGGGCACAAGTGGTCTCTGCGCACACCTCGGTCATCTGCGAACGCGCAACGCATGGTTGCGAAATGATGGCAGAGGTCCTAGAGTGATACGCAACCAAACGTTGCGGGAGGACCGATGCAGCACCATGAACACCTGGCCGGCGCCGAGCTCGGCAGCATCGAGCGCGAGCTCTACATCGACGCGACGCCTGACGTCGTCTACGAGGTCATCAGCGACCCCCGGCACGTGACCGAGTGGTGGCCTGACGGCGCGACCTACGAAGCGGTGGCGGGCTCGGAGGGGTCGATCTCCTTCGGGGACTGCTCACAGGGCGGCAAGCTGGTGGGCTTCGCCGTCGTCGAGGCGCTGCCGCCGCGGAGCTTCTCGTTCCGCTGGACCCAGGAGCCGGGCGAGGCCGCACGCCGAGGCAACTCGCTCCTGGTCACCTTCGAGCTCGAACCCTCCGGAGACGGGACCTTGGTGAGGTTCAGGGAGACCGGGTTCCGTGAGATGGGCTGGGAGGCTGCAGTGCTCGAGGCGACCTACCTGGACCACGCCAACGGCTGGGAGCACTTCCTTCCTCGGCTCGTGTCGTATTCCGAGTCGGTGGGGAGCCGGGCATGACGCCGGTCGCGGCCGGTGTCGTCGACGACGAGTTGTGGTCGGCCGTCGGCGACCCGACCCGGCGACGCATGCTCGACATCCTGTTGGCTGCGGGCGGGGGCACGGCCACGTCGCTGAGCGACCAGCTGCCGATCAGCCGGCAGGCAGTGGCCAAGCACCTCGCAGTGCTCGACCGGGCAGGCCTGGTCCACGGTGCGAGCGCGGGTCGCGAACGCCGCTACCAGATCAGCGAGGCACAGTTCGCCCGTGCGGTTGCCCAGCTCACTGCGGTGAGTGACGCGTGGGACCGCAGGCTCGCCCGCATCAAGCGGATCGCGGAGACGATCCAGCGGCAACAGGACGACGGGCGAGCGCCGTCGCACGAGGGGAGGGCGAGCGGTGTTTGACATCGTGCACCGCGTGGCGGTCGAGAACACCCCGCCCGAGGCGGTCTTCCCCGCGCTCACCACCATCGACGGCCTCGCCGGCTGGTGGACCACCGACACCAGGGGCGACGCCGCCGAGGGAGGCGTCATCGAGTTCCGTTTCCCTCCAGGCGGATTCGACATGAAGGTGCTCGAGACCTCGTCGGCCGAGCGGGTCCGGTGGCAGGTGGTCGCCGGCCCTGACGAGTGGGTCGGCACCACGGTCGAGTGGTCGCTGCGCTTGGACGGGGACTGGACGGTCGTCCTGTTCAAGCATGCCGGGTGGTCGGAGCAGGTCGAGTTCATGCACCACTGCAGCACCAAGTGGGCGACCTACCTGATGAGCCTCAAGGCCCTGCTCGAGACCGGTACGGGTTCACCTTCCCCGAGGGACGTCCACATCGCCCACCCCGACTGAAGCGACGGACGTCGAGGCACAGCCAGCAGAGACAACCCCGAGAGACACGTATGCCGTGTGGCCCCGAACCGGGGCCACACGGCATACGTCGTGGTGGGGAGGGGGCGTCAGCCCTGCTCGCCCTCGCCGGCGGGGCTGCCGCCACGCGTGCGGCGACGGTTGCGCTGGCGGCGCGGCTTGGCCTCGCCCTCGGCGGGAGCAGCCTTGGGGCGCTCGCCGTTCCCGGAGCCTCCCCGGCTGCCGCCACGGCCGTTCCGGCTCGATCCCTCGCCGGAGCCCTGGTGGCCATGGGCGCCGCGACGACCCGCGCCCTTGCCGGTCTCACCGAGGTCCTCGAGCACCTCGGCCTCGAGGCCGGCCAGCTTCTGGGCGCCCCTGGGCAGGCGGCCCTTGGCCTCCCGCGGGATGTCCAGCTGCTCGTAGAAGTGGTCGGACGAGGAGTAGGTCTCCTCCGGCTCGGGGATGCCGAGGTCGAGGGTCTTGTTGATCATGCCCCACCGGTGCAGGTCGTCCCAGTCCACGAAGGTGACCGCGATGCCCGTGTTTCCGGCTCGCGCGGTGCGGCCGATGCGGTGCAGGTAGGTCTTCTCGTCCTCGGGACACTGGTAGTTGATCACGTGGGTGACGTTGTCGACGTCGATGCCACGGGCGGCGACGTCGGTCGCGACGAGGATGTCGACCTTGCCGTTGCGGAAGGCGCGCAGGGCCTGCTCGCGAGCGCCCTGGCCGAGGTCACCGTGGATGGGCGCGGCGGCGAAGCCACGGTCGACGAGCTCGTCGGCGACCTTGGCGGCCGTCCGCTTGGTGCGGCTGAAGATGATGGTCAGCCCGCGGCCCTCGGCCTGGAGCATGCGGGCGAGCATCTCGACCTTGTCCATGGCGTGCGCGCGGTAGACGAACTGCTCGACGGCCTTGACCGTGTGGGCGTTCTCCTGGTCGTCGCCCATCGCGCGGATGTGGGTCGGCTGGCTCATGTACCGACGTGCGAGGGCCACGACGGCACCCGGCATCGTCGCGGAGAAGAGCATGGTGTGGCGCGAGGCCGGCGTCATCGCCAGCAGCTTCTCGACGTCGGGCAGGAAGCCGAGGTCGAGCATCTCGTCGGCCTCGTCGAGCACCACGGTCTTGGCGTGCGACAGGTCGAGGTGGCCCTGCTTGGCGAGGTCGATGAGGCGGCCGGGGGTTCCGACGACGACCTCGACGCCCTTCTGGAGCGCCTCGATCTGGGGCTCGTAGGCGCGGCCTCCGTAGACCGTCAGCACTCGCACGCCGCGCAGCTTGCCGGCGCGCTCGAGGTCGGCGGCCACCTGCACCGCGAGCTCGCGGGTCGGGGCGACGGCGAGCGCCTGCGGCTTGCCGGCGTGCGGCATCGTGACGAACGCGTCGTCACGCGGGCTGATCACCCGGTTGAGGATCGGGACGCCGAAACCGAGGGTCTTGCCGGTGCCCGTCTTGGCCTGGCCGATGATGTCGTGGCCGCCGAGGGCGACCGGGAGGGTCATCGCCTGGATGGGGAAGGGGTGGACGATTCCGGCCTGCGCGAGCGAGGCGACGATGTCGGGGTGGACGTCGAAGTCGGCGAACGTGGGCGTGGGGGCGTCGGTAGGCGTGTCAGTGGTGTCAGTGGTCGTGTCAGTCACTCAGGATTCTCTCGATCGGGACCGTCGCCGCGTCGTGCGGGAGGTCGCTGCACAGGAGCGGGCCGATCGGAGTTCTTCGAAGGGGGGCCGCGGGAACCGTCCCGCGGAGCTGAGTCGTGCCGACCGGGCACCGATAACACACCCAGTGTAGCCGCAGCACCTCTGCCCAGCCGATTCCGACGTCTAGGGTGTGGTCCATGAGCACGGAGGAGAGCACGCCGGAGCGCCGCACCGACAGCCCGACGCCGCAGCAGGCGGACTCCCGGCACGAGGACTCCCGGCACGAGGACTCCCCGCAGGCGGACCCCGAGGAAGCGGCGTCGCAGGAGTGGCTGGACGACCCGCAGTACCGCGAGGCCGTCATCGACCTGCTCGGTGTCCTCGCCTACGGCGAGCTCACCGCCTTCACTCGGCTCGCGGGCGACTCGGACCTCGCCCCGACCCAGCCGCTCCGGGCCTCCGTCGCCGCCCTGGCCGTCGCCGAGTTCCGCCACTACGAGTGCCTGGTCAAGCGGCTCGAGGAGATGGGCGCCGACGCCGAGGCCGCGATGGCCCCGTTCATCGCCGCCATCGACGCGTTCCACGAGCGCACGCGCCCCACCACCTGGCTCGAGGGCCTCGTCAAGGCCTACGTCGGTGACGGGATCGCGACCGACTTCTACCGGGAGATCAGCGCGTACGTCGACCCCTCGACCGCGGCGCTGGTGCACGACGTCATGCAGGACGTCGGCCAGGCCGACTTCGTCGTCAAGGTCGTCCGCGAGGCGATCGCTGCCGACGAACGTGTGGCGGGCCGGCTCGCCCTGTGGGGGCGCCGGCTGGTGGGTGAGGCCCTCTCGCAGGCCCAGCAGGTCGCCGTCGAGCGCGACGCGCTCTCGTCGCTGCTCGTCGGCGGGGTCGGGGCGCAGGACCGGCCGAGCGCCGACCTCGCCGAGCTCGGCCGCATGTTCGCCCGGCTCACGGACGAGCACACCCGCCGGATGGGTCGCCTGGGCCTCGCCGCCTAGGCGACCGAGCTCCGGCACGACTCCCGGCACGACGAAGGCCCCGTCCAGATGGACGGGGCCTTCGTCGTGCGTGCTGTGTGTCAGACGCGGTCGACGCGACGGCGACCGGTGACAGCGATGTACAGGCTGACCAGGATCGCTGCCGCGATCACGCTGATGATCCAGCGGATCCAGTCGATCCCGCCGGTGTTCCCGCCACCCATCGCACCCCAGAGCCAGTAGCCGATGAGGGCGCCGATGATGCCGAGCACGACCGTCATCAGCGCGCTGATGTTCTGGCGGCCCGGCAGGACGACGCGGGCAAGAATTCCGATGATGGCACCGAAGATGATGGTGCCGATGATCTCGACGACCATGAGAGCCTCCTTTTGCGTGAGGTTGTCACGCGGTCAAGGCCGGTTACCCGGCTCCCGACAACTGGACCACGGCTGCCCGGAAAGCGCATTTCGAACGTGCAGGTCAGCGGCCTGCGACGGCGTGGAAACGGCAGTGGCCGGTCCTTGCACCCGGTGCTGAAGGTTCAGCGCCGCATGCAGGAACCGGCCACTTCTGGTCCGGGGATGGCGCCACCGGGCTGAGCCGCTGCAGCGTCAGGCCGCGGCTGCGCTCAGAGGGTGCCGAAGCCCACCCCGCGTCGCTCGCTCTCGCCGAGCGAGACGTAGCCGAGGACCGTGCCGGGCACGAGCACCTGGCGGCCCTTCTCGTCGGTCAGGGTCAGCATGGTGCCCTTCTCGACCGCCTCCGCCACGGCCTTGGCGACATCCTGCGAGCTGGCGTCGGTTTCGAACGTGATCTCGCGCGCGACGTTCTGCACGCCGATCTTGACCTCCACGTCAGTGGCCTTTCTTCGAAGCGGTGGCCCACGGCATACCTGTCGTGCGCCTGTCTGCCCACAGGCTAACCAGCCTGCGTAGCGGTTCCTTCCCCGGACACCTTCGGGAAGTAGCCCAGTCCGCGCCAGGCCAACGTGCCGACGAGCCGGGCGGCCTCGGCCTGCGGGATGGCCGGGCCCTGGGCGAGCCAGTGGCGCGCGCTGACCTGGGCGAGCCCGGTGAGGGCCATGCCGAGCAGGGAGGCCTCGGCCTCGGGCATGTCGGTGTCCTCGGCGATGACCTCGGCGACGGCCTCGGCGCAGATCAGCCCGATGGTGTCGAGGCGGTTGCGCACGGCCGACTCGTTGGTGAGGTCGGACTCGAAGATGAGGCGGAACGCCGCGCCGTCGCGGGAGACGAAGTCGAAGTACGCCGCAATGGCGGCGTAGACGCGTTCCTTGTTGTCGGTGGTCGACGCCAACGCCTCGCGCACCAGGCCCTCGAGGATGTCGGTGTGGCTGTCGAGCAGTGCGAGGTAGAGCTCGAGCTTGCCCGGGAAGTGCTGGTAGAGAACGGGTTTGGAGACGCCGGCGCGCTCGGCGATGTCGTCCATCGCCGCGGCGTGGTAGCCGTTCTCGACGAAGGCGGCCTGCGCGGCGTCGAGGAGCTGCGCCCGGCGGGCCGAGCGGGGGAGCCGCTGCCCTCGGGTGGCGTCGGGTCGCGAGTCTGCGCTGATCGACATGGGTGCCTCTCTCCTGCTCTCCTCGGCGTGTGGGGCCATGGTACGGGTGGGTAACCTCGGTCACATGACCATCCCACCGCTGGTCGACCCGGCGCCGGACCTCACCACCGAGGAGCGGGCCCGCTACGCGCGGCACATCCTGCTGCCCGACATCGGTGCGGAGGGGCAGCGGCGGCTCAAGAACGCCCGCGTGCTCGTCGTCGGCGCGGGTGGGCTCGGGTCGCCGGCGCTGCTCTACCTCGCCGCAGCCGGTGTGGGCACGATCGGGGTCGTCGATGACGACGTGGTCGACGCCTCCAACCTGCAGCGGCAGGTCGTGCACGGCACCGGCGACGTCGGGCGGCCGAAGACGGAGTCGGCCGCCGAGACGGTGGCCTCGGTCAACCCGCTCGTGCATGTCGTGCGCCACGACCTGCGGCTCGACTCGTCCAACGCGCTCGACGTCATCCGCGACTACGACGTCGTGCTCGACGGCACCGACAACTTCCCGACGCGCTACCTCGTCAACGACGCCTGCGTCCTCCTCGGCAAGCCGCACGTGTGGGGTTCGATCTACCGGTTCGACGGCCAGGTCAGCGTGTGGTTCGCCGGGCACGGCCCCTGCTACCGCTGCGTGTTCACCGAGCCCCCGCCGCCCGGTTCGGTGCCGTCGTGCGCCACCGGCGGGGTGCTGGGGGTGCTGTGCGCGGCGATCGGCTCGGTGCAGGTGGCCGAGACGATCAAGCTCATTGTCGGACAAGGGGATCCGCTCGTTGGCCGCCTGCTCGTCCACGACTCGCTGCGCCAGTCGTGGGACACCCTGCGCATCGCGCGCAACCCGGCGTGCCCGCTCTGCGGCGACCACCCCACCATCACCGAGCTGGTCGACTACGAGGCCTTCTGCGGGCTCACGGACACAGCGACCGACGGTGTGCCGGGCACGGAGTCAGCGGCTGGCGTCGCCGGGGCGCAGGCCGGCTTCGGGGAGGTGTCGGCGCAGCAGCTGGCCGACATGCTCGACGCCCGGGAGAGGGGCGAACGGGCCTTCGAGCTGGTCGACGTGCGCGACGACGGGGAGCTGCAGGTGGTCTCGGTCCCTGGTGCCCGCGCCATCCACCTCGAGGAGTTCCGTGCCGGCACCGCGCTCGGGAAGCTGCCCGACGGCATACCGGTCGTGGTCATGTGCAAGTCCGGCGTCCGCTCGGCGGAGGCGGCGGGCCTGCTCGCGCGGGCGGGACGCTCGGACGTGCACAACCTCACCGGTGGCGTGCTGGCCTGGGTGCGCGACGTGGACCCCAGCCTGCCCGTCTACTGACGAGCACGGCAGGCTGCAGCCATGGTGACCACGGTCCGCGACTTCGGTGCGCCCAGCGAGTTCGCCGACGACGTGCTCGACGTCGTCGACCAGATCCCCGAGGGCATGGTGATGACGTACGGCGACATCGCCGAGCTTCTCGGCCGCGGCGGAGCACGAGGGGTCGGCAACGTCATGGCGCGCTACGGCTCTGACGTGCCGTGGTGGCGGGTGGTCCGCGCCGGTGGCGGGTTCCCGCAGGGGCTCGAGGACGAGGCGCTCGCGCACTACCGCGAGGAGGGCACCCCGCTGGTGGGCGGGACCCTGACCGGTCGCCGGATCGACCTCTCCCGTGCCCGCTGGGCGGGACCCGTACGCACCGGTTGACGGACGCGCCGCTGACGGACGCGCCGCTGACGGACGCGGCCACTGACCGATGGGCAGCGCGTCCGGCCCCGGTCGGGCGCTCGGATCCCGCCGGGCGAGCCGCCGCGACGCCGTGTCGGGGGCAGGTGATGGAATCTGGGGCGTGCTGACGCTGCGCCGCTCCCCGGGCCTCGCCGTCGACGCCCCCCGGCTCGACGCGCAGCAGCGTGCTGCCGTCGAGCACCGCGGCCGGGTGCTGCGCGTGCTCGGGGCGTCGGGCACCGGCAAGAGCACCGTGGCGGTGGAGGTGGTCGTCGACCGCGTGCTCCGTGGCGAGGCCGAGCCCGACCAGTGCCTGCTGCTGACCTCCTCGCGGCTGGCTGCCGCCGCGCTGCGCGAGCGGGTCACCGCCCGGCTGGCCCGCACCTCCACCGAGCCGCTGGCCCGCACCCACCAGTCCTTCGGCTTCGGCATCCTGCGCCAGGCGGCCGCGCTGCGCGGCGACCCGACACCACGGTTGCTCAGCGGCCCGGAGCAGGACGTCATCCTGCGCGACCTGCTCGAGGGCCACCGGCGGGGCGACAGCCCCGGGCCCGACTGGCCCGAGCGGGTCCACGAGGCGCTCACCACCCGCGGGTTCCGCGCCGAGCTGCGCGACCTGCTCATGCGGGCGGTCGAGCACGGCCTCGAGGCGGCCGACCTGGCCGCCCTGGGGCGTGCGAACGGACGCGACGAGTGGGTGGCGGCCGCGCAGGTGCTCGCCGAGTACGACGAGGTGACCGCCCTCTCCGCGCCGGGCGCCTACGACCCGGCCTGGATCCTCGGTGCCGCGGCCGACCTGCTCGAGGACGACGCCGAGGCTTTCGACCGGGTGTGCTCCTCCCTGCGCCTCGTCGTCGTCGACGACGCCCAGGAGATGACGGCTGCCGCGGCGCGGCTGCTCGAGGTCGTGGCCGGCCGGGCGACGGACGTGGTCCTGCTCGGCGACCCCGACAGCGCGGTGCAGACGTTCCGGGGCGCCGACCCCCGCTACCTCGCGGGCGGGTGGACCGCCCTCGGCGACGGGCCCACGGTGGTGCTGCCCACGGCATACCGGCTGCCCTCCGCGGTGGCGCGGGCCGCCGCTGCGGTGGCCCCCAAGATCGGCGCGCTCGGCGGCGGCCAGCAGCGCGAGGCCACCCCCAAGGCGGCCGGCGGCCGGGTCGACGTGCACCTGCTGCGGGCGGTGTCGCAGGAGGCGACCCTGGTGGCCGCGGAGCTGCGCGAGGCGCACCTGCGCGGTGGTATGCCGTGGTCGGACATGGCGGTCATCGTGCGCGGGCAGGGACGCACCGCGACCCTGCGGCGCGTGCTCATGGCGTCGGGGGTGCCCGTGGCCGGCTCGGCGACGGACCTCCCGGTGCGCGACGAGGTGGCCGTGCGGCCCCTGCTCGCGCTGCTGCGGGTGGTGCTGGACCTCGCCCGCGGTGAGGCCGAGGGTGTGGACCCGCAGGTCGCCGTCGACACCCTCCTGTCGCCGATCGGCGGCGCCGACGCCGTGGCGCTGCGCCGCCTGCGCCGGGCCTTGCGGCGCGAGGAGCTCGCGGGCGGTGGTGGCCGCACCAGCGACGAGCTGCTCGCCGAGGCGCTCGTGCACCCCGACCGGCTCGCGACCCTGGGCGCCGAGGCGTTCCCGGCGCGCCGGGTGGCCCGCACGATCGCGGCCGGGGTCGAGGCGGCCCGCGTGCGCGACGACGGCGGCGTGGTGCGCTGGGAGACCGGCGTCAGTGCCGAGTCGGTGCTGTGGGCGATGTGGGCGGCCACCGGCCTGGCGAACGCCTGGCAGCAGACCGCCCTCGGTGGCGGGCCCGGCGCCCAGCGTGCCGACCGTGACCTCGACGCCGTGGTGGGCCTGTTCGACGCGGCGGCCAAGTTCGCCGACCGGCTGCCGCAGGCCGGACCCGAGGAGTTCCTCACCCACGTCCAGAGCCAGGACATCCCCGGCGACACCCTGGTCGCCCGCTCACCGGTCGGGGAGAGCGTCACGCTCATCACCCCGCAGGCCGCGGCCGGGCGGGAGTGGCGCTTCGTCGTCGTGGCGGGCGTGCAGGAGGGCGTGTGGCCCGACCTGCGGCTGCGCGGCTCCCTGCTCGGGTCGGAGCAGCTCGTCGACGTCGTGACCGGCCGCAGCGGATCGTTCCGCGGCGCCCAGGCGGCGGTGCGCTACGACGAGACGCGGCTCTTCCTGGTGGCGCTGACCCGGGCCAGGGAGCGGGTGCTCGTCACCGCGGTGCGCAGCGACGACGAGCAGCCGTCGGTCTACCTCGACCTTGTCGACCCGCTGCCCGACGACAGCGACGGGCTGCGGGCCTTCACCGAGGTGCGCCGCGCGATGACGCTGTCGACCCTGGTGGCCCAGCTGCGGCGCGAGCTGCTCGACGAGGACGACGACGCCCGAGCGGTGGCGGTGGGGGCGCTGGCCCGCCTCGCCGCCGAGGGGGTGCCGGGCGCCGACCCGGCCTCGTGGTGGGCGCTGCGCGACCTCAGCGACGACCGCCCGCTGCGCGGCCCCGACGAGCCGGTGCGGGTGTCGCCGTCGAAGGTGGAGTCCTTCGGCCAGTGCGGCCTGCGCTGGCTGTTCAGCGCCTGCGGCGGCGACGGGCCGTCCGTCGGCGCCGCCAGCATCGGCACCCTGGTGCACGACATCGCCTCCGACCTCGGTGACGTCGACGAGGACCGGATGCGGGCGGAGGTCGACGCGCGGTGGGGCCGGCTCGGGCTGCCCGCCGGCTGGGCCTCGGACCGCAAGCGCCTCGAGGCCCACGCCATGGTCGGCCGGCTGGCGCGCTACTTCGAGCGGGCCGAGCGCGAGGGCTGGCAGCGCCTGGGCGCCGAGATCGACATGACGGTCACCCTCGGCCGGGCGGTGGTCAGCGGGCGCGTCGACCGGCTGGAGCGGCTGCCTGACGGCTCGCTGCGGGTCATCGACTACAAGACCGGCTCGGCCAAGCCTCGCGAGGACGACCTGCCGACGCACCCGCAGCTCGGTGCCTACCAGGTGGCGGTCGACGGCGGCGCGTTCGGCGAGCACGGCACCGCCTCGGGGGGCGCGGCCCTGCTGCAGGTCGGCAAGGCCGCCAACAAGCGCGACATCACGCTGCAGCAGCAGGCGCCGCTGCACACCCACGACGACCCGCAGTGGGCCCACCGGCTCATCACCGAGACCGCCGACGGCATGGCCGGGGCGACGTTCACCGCCACCGTCGGCTCGTGGTGCGAGCAGTGCGCGGTGCGCTCGAGCTGCCCCGCCCAGCCCGAGGGGAAGACGCTGTGACGACCCAGACCGACCCCAGCACCCGAGCAGTCGCCGGCTCCAGCTCCGGCTCCATGGAGGCGCTGGCCTACAGCGCCGACGAGATCGCCGAGGCCCTCGAGATGCACCGGCCCACCGACGAGCAGCGGGCCGTCATCGAGGCACCCCTCGCGCCGTTGCTCGTCGTCGCCGGCGCCGGCTCCGGCAAGACCGAGACGATGGCCTCCCGCGTCGTCTGGCTCGTCGCCAACGGGCTCGTCGACCCCGACCAGGTGCTCGGCCTCACCTTCACGCGCAAGGCGGCCACCGAGCTCGCCGAGCGCATCACCCAGCGGCTGCGCCGCCTCCAGCGCGCCGGCCTGTGGACCCCCGCCGATGACGAGGACGACGCCGAGACCCTCGGCGGCACCCCCACCGTCTCCACCTACCACTCGTATGCCGGTCGGCTGGTGCGCGAGCACGCGCCGCGGCTCGGCTACGAGTCCGAGTCGCGGCTGCTCTCGGAGGCGGCCGCGTGGCAGTACGCCGCCGAGGTGGTCGCCTCCTACGACGGGCCCATGGACGCCGTCACCAAGGCCGAGAGCACCATCACGGCGGCCGTCGTCGACCTCGCCGGCGAGATGGCCGAGCACCTGCTGACCCCGCGCGACGTGGGGGAGTACCTCGCGAGGGTGGACGCGGCCCTGGCCTCCCTGCCGAAGGGGGCCAGCCGAGCCAAGGACCTGCCGAAGGAGACCAAGGCCGCTCGCGACGCCCTGCGCGAGCGGGCCGCCGTGCTGCCGATGGTGGAGCGCTACCTGCGCCTGAAGCGGGAACGCGACGCCATGGACTTCGCCGACCAGATGGCGCTCGCAGCCCGACTGGCCACGCGGTTCGACGACATCGGCGCCATCGAGCGCCAGCGGTTCAGGGCCGTGCTGCTCGACGAGTTCCAGGACACCTCCGAGGCCCAGCTCGAGCTGCTGCGTGCGCTGTTCGTCGCGCCGGGGGAGCCGGTGCCCGTGACCGCGGTCGGCGACCCCAACCAGTCGATCTACGGGTGGCGTGGGGCCAGTGCCACCACGCTCAGCCGGTTCCCGCGGGCCTTCCGCGAGGGCGACCACGACGCCATCCAGCTGCCGCTGTCGACGAGCTGGCGCAACCACCGAGCGATCCTGACCGTCGCCAACCACGTCGCCGCACCGCTGCGCGAGGCCGCGCGGGTGCCGGTGGCCGAGCTGCGCCCCTCGCCCGCGGCCGGGCCCGGCCGGGTGGCGGTCGCCCGGCTCCTCACCGTCGAGGACGAGGCGGCCCACGTCGCCGAGTGGATCGCCGGGAAGCGGGCAACCAGCGCCACCACGGCGGCGGTGCTCTGTCGCAAGCGGTCGCAGTTCGCGCCGGTGATCGACGCCCTCGAGAGCCGCGACATCCCCTACGAGGTGGTGGGGCTCGGCGGCCTGCTGCTCACCCCGGAGGTCGAGGACATCGTCTCCCTGCTCCACGTGGTGCAGGACCCGACCCGCGGCGACCACCTGATGCGCCTGCTCACCGGGCCGCTGTGCCGGCTCGGCGCGGCTGACCTCGACGGCCTGATGGCCTGGGCGCGGCACCAGCAGCGGGTCCGCAGCGGGCTGCTGCCCGCGGCCGGCGCCGACGGTGCGCGCGGTGCTGGAGCGGGCACTCCGGACGCTGCTGCGGGGGATGCCGCCGGTGCGCCGGGCGCCGCGGCCGGCCTCGATGACGAGACGGCTCCCGCCGACCCCTCCGGCGTGCGCGAGCAGGCGCCGGACGCCGTCGACCAGCCCAGCATCGTCGAGGCCGTCGACGACCTGCCCCGGCCGGGCTGGCGCAGCCACACCGGGCAGTGGGTCAGCGACGCGGCCCTGGCCCGGCTCACCGCCCTGCAGCAGGTCATCCGCCGGCTGCGCTCGCTCACCGCGCTGCCGCTGGCCGACCTCGTGGGCGAGGCCGAGCGCGCCCTCGGCCTCGACATCGAGGTGCTCTCGCGTCCGGGGTACAGCCCCGCGGCGGCCCGGGCCCACCTCGACGCCTTCGCCGACGTCGCGGCCGGCTTCACGGCCAGCGCCGACCGGCCCAACCTCGGGGGCTTCCTCAGCTGGCTCGAGGCCGCCCTCAAGGAGGAGCGCGGGCTCGACAAGGGCTACATCGAGGCCTCGCCCGACGCCGTGCAGATCCTGACCGTCCATGCGGCCAAGGGCTTGGAGTGGGATGCCGTGGCGGTGCCAGGGCTGGTCGAGGGCTCCTTCCCGGCGCTCAACTACGCCAGGTCGACGCATGACGGCACCGACTGGGTCGTGGCCGAGCCCAAGGACCGCGGCTGGTGCGGTGGGCTCTCGGGCGTCCCCTACGACCTGCGCGGCGACCGCGACGGGCTGCCCGTGTGGGAGTGGCGCAGCGCCGAGGACTGGTCCGACGTCGAGGCCAAGACCAGCGCCTTCATCCGGGCTGGTGGCGAGCACGGCGTGGTGGAGGAGCGCCGGCTCGCCTACGTCGCCTTCACCCGGGCCCGCGGCGACATGCTGCTGACCGCGCCCGTGTGGGCCGGCCCCGGCACCCCGCGCGTCCCCTCACGCTTCCTCACGGAGGTCGCCGAGGCACCGTACCTGCCCGTCGAGCGGCAGGTGTGGGTCGACCTGCCCGACCCGGACCAGCCCGACACGTGCCAGAACCCCCGCGACGCGGAGGCACTGTCGGTGCAGTGGCCGGCGACCCACGACCGGGCGGAGGCGCTCCTGCGGGCCGGGGCCGCGGTCCGGGCGGCGGTGGAGGCCACCGCACCCGTCGCCCAGCGGCGGCTGGGCATCGACGGCCAGGCGCCCCTGCCGATCCCCGGCGAGGAGGTGCCGATCCTCGAGGAGCTCGAGCTGCTGCTCGCCGAGCGGGCCCGCCTGGCCGAGCGCCGCGCCCAGGAGGTGGCGGTGCCCCGGCACCTGTCGACGTCGTCGCTCGTGGCGCTCGCGCAGGACCCGGACGCGTTCGCCACGTCGCTGCGCCGGCCGATGCCCGAGCCCCCGGCGCTGGCCGCCCGCAGAGGCACCGCCTTCCACGCCTGGGTCGAGCAGCACTACGCCCGGGCCGCCATCGTCGACCTGCTCGACCTGCCCGGCAGCGCCGACGAGGATCCCGCCGACGACGCCGCGCTGCCGGCCATGAAGGAGCACTTCCTGGCCAGCGAGTGGGCCGCCCGCACGCCGGTGGAGATCGAGATCGCCGTGGAAACCGTCATCGACGGCATGGCCGTCCGCGGTCGCATCGACGCCGTGTTCCGGCGCGCCGACGGCGGCTTCACCGTCGTCGACTGGAAGACGGGGTCCAAGCCGACCGGTGAGGCGGCGCGCACGCGGGCGCTGCAGCTGGCGGCATACCGGGTGGCCTTCGCGCGCCTGCGCGGGCTGGACGTCGAGCAGGTCGACGCGGCGTTCTACTACGCCGTCACGGGCGAGACGGTCTGGCCGGACCTGCCGGACGCGGACGGCCTGGCCGTGGTGCTGCGCCGGATCGAGGGGTGAGGCGGGCCGGTCAGCGGCGCACGTCGTAGCCGGGCTCGAACTCCGGACCCGGGTCCTCCAGGCCGTCGTGCTCCTCGAACTCCACCTCGGCGCGCCGGGTGGGGATGGGGGCCGTGTCGTCGTGGCGGGCCTCGGGTGCCTGGGCGGCAGGAGCGTCGTCCGGCGGCGGGTCGTGCTCGACGGTGGGTGCGGCCTCCTCCTGCGGCTCGTGCTCGACGGCGAGTGCTACCTCCTCCTGCGGCTCGTCGTCGGGCTCCGCAGTCACAACCTCATCCGGAGCGGTCTTGGCGAACATCAGGGCGACGTCGTGGTCCTCGTCGGAGTCGTGGTCGTCGTCCGCCATGTGCGGCGGCACCAGCAGCGGACCGGTGCGAGCCGGACGGACATCCTCGTCGTGCCGGTAGTCGTTGGCCGCCTCCTCCTCGGCGTGGATCCGGTCGTCGAGCCGGCGCAGTGCGGCCGCCTGCCGCTCGACCAGTCTCCGGTCGTCGGACGACACCGCGGCCATCAGGTCGGTGACCAGGCGCATCTCGGCCGCGAGGCGGGCCCGCTGCTCGAGGTGCTTGTCGGGCCGCTCGACCCGCGCGTGGGCGTAGGCCTCCAGCACCGTCTCGAACGCCTCGGGCGGGGTCTCCCGGACCAGGGCGGCGAAGTCGTCGGCGGGGTCGGCGACCTTGGCGTCCTCCCAGCCCGTCAGGGCGCGGACCCGGCCGGTGCCGGCGTCCTCCTCGTCGTCGAAGACCGCGAGCACCTGGTCTCCGGTGAGGTCGCCGTGGGTGGGGGTGGGGGCGAAGCGCCACAGCGAGACGTCCTCCAGCATCCGCTCCCAGCGTGACAAGAGGGCGGTCGGCACGTGGCCGGTGGCCGCGGCCCGGTCGAGCTCGGCGAGCCGCCGGGTGCGGTAGGTGTCGGGGTCGTAGGCCGGCAGCCCCGCCTCGTCGAAGATCTGGAGGTCGGCGTTGTGCAGGTGCGCGATCGTCCGGCCCAGCTCGGCGGCCAGGCCCGGGCCGGGAGGCAGCGCCTCGAAGCGGACGTTCTGCCCCGGCAGGTACGGGTAGACGGCGGCTCGGCCACCCTCCTTCAGCGCGGCGAAGCCCTTGGGCGTGGGCACCGCGAAGGGCAGCCGCCGGGAGAGCAGGCCGAGCAGCGCCACCGTGACGTCCATCTGGGCCCCGGCCGCCTGGGTGCGCGGCGCCCGGACCACCCACCGGCGGTGCTGGGTGTCCTGCACGAACGCCACGTCGAAGAGCTGGCCCTCCTCGCTGGGCAGGGCTTCGACGCTGGCCGGGTCGAGGCCGGGCACAGCAGCACTGGCCAGGGCGGCGAGGTACAGGGGGCTGCGGTCCACGCGCCCCACCGTATGCCGAGGGCGCGGCCTAGGGTTGCACCTGTGGGCCGACCCCCCGAAAGTCTCAGGAATCTCTCCCTCTCCCGCACCGCGCTCGACCGCGCGGCGCACCGGCGTGCCGACCCCGGCCTGCTCGACCAGCTGTTCTCCGACCCGGCGACGCGCGTCCTCGCGGTCGTCGACGGCTCGGCCGAGGTGCTGCAGCAGGACGGGCACCCGGCGCTCGCGCTGAGGAGCCCGCTGCCGACGGACCGGACCGCCCTGGCGGTCTTCCTCGGCGAGGACGGCGACGGCACGGCATACGTCGCGGTCGACGAGACCGCCGCCGACAGCGCCGACGCCCGCGACCTGCGCACCCTGCGCCAGGTGGGGGTGGAGCTCGACGACCGCGACGCCGGGGTGATGACCACGGCGCTGGGCCTGCTCAACTGGCACCGCGCCCACGGGCACTGCCCGCGCTGCGGCACGGCGACGCAGCCGCAGCAGGGCGGGTGGATCCGCCGCTGCCCGGCGGACGGCAGCGAGCACTACCCGCGCACCGACCCGGCCGTCATCATGGCGGTGGTCGACGACGACGGCCGGCTGCTGCTGGCCCGCGGCCCGCAGTGGGCGGAGCGGCGCTACTCGGTGCTGGCGGGGTTCGTGGAGCCGGGGGAGAGCCTCGAGGCCGCGGTCGCCCGCGAGGTGCGCGAGGAGGTGGGGGTCCGCGTGACGGATGTGCGCTTCCTGGGTAACCAGCCGTGGCCGTTCCCGTCGTCGCTGATGCTCGGGTTCACGGCTCGGGCGCTCGACACCGAGCTGGTGCTCCAGGACGGTGAGATCGCCGAGGCACGCTGGGTCACCCGCGAGGAGCTCCTCGGCGAGCTGGCGGCCGGCACGACGGGCATCCCGCCCCGGCTGTCCATCGCGCGGAGCCTCATCGAGCACTGGCTGGGCCAGGCGCCGCCGGTGCCCTGAGGGCCACCGGTCAGGCACGGCTGTGCCCCGGCCAGGGGCCGGGGCACAGGGAGCCGGTGGGCGTGGTGCTCAGGCGAGGCGGGCCTTGACCTCGTTGATCGAGGGGTTGGTGGCCGCCGAGCCGTCGGGGAAGAGCAGGGTCGGGACGGTCTGGTTGCCGCCGTTGACCTTCATGACGAACTCCGCGCTCTGCGGGTGCTCCTCGATGTTCACCTCGGTGTAGTTGATGCCCTCACGGCCCATCTGCGCCTTGAGCCGGACGCAGTAGCCGCACCAGGAGGTGGTGAACATGGTGACGGTGCCGGGGGCGGGTGCCTCGATGGTCATGGATCTGCTCTCGTTGAGGGGTCAATTACCTGGTGTTCAACGACGCAATCCTCCCAAAACTTCCCGACCACCCCTCCCGCGCCCCGGCCCCGCCCGGGTGATGATGGCGCCATGCCCCTGCGCGACGACCTCCTCGCCCTCGCCGGCTCCCGCAACCTCGGCGCCCTCGTGACGCTCAAGCGCGACGGCCGGCCCCAGCTCTCCAACGTCAACTACACCCTCGCCACCGACCCGGACGCCGGCACCGCGGTCGTGCGCGTCTCGGTGACCGACGGGCGCGCGAAGGTGGCGAACCTGCGGCGCGACCCGCGGGCCTCGCTGATGGTCGGCTCGCCCGACGGGTGGTCGTATGCCGTGCTGGAGGGCAAGGCGGAGCTCTCGCCGGTGGCAGCGCGCGAGGACGACGCCACCGTCGAGGAGCTGGTCGAGGTCTACCGCGCCGTGCGCGGTGAGGACCACCCCGACTGGGACGACTACCGGCGCGCCATGGTGGCCGACCACCGGCTCGTGCTGCGCCTGCACGTGGAGCACGCCTACGGCCTCGTGCAGTGAGGTCCGTGCAGTGAGGCTCGCGCAGTGAGGCTCGTGCAGTGAGGCCGTGCCGGGCCGTCGGCGGGTCGTGACAGGATCGCCGGTGATGTCACAGCCAGCCCAGCCCAGCCCCGCCCTGCCCGCGCACCCGTCCGCCGACGCAGTGCTCGCCGCGCTCGACCCGGAGCAGCGCGAGGTGGCAGCCAGCCCGCTCGGGCCGATGTGCGTGCTCGCCGGTGCCGGCACCGGCAAGACGCGGGCCATCACCCACCGCATCGCCTACGGCGTCCTCTCCGGCGCCTACCAGCCCCAACGCGTGCTGGCCGTGACCTTCACCGCCCGCGCCGCCGGGGAGATGCGCACCCGCCTGCGCGACCTCGGCGTCGGCGGTGTGCAGGCCCGCACGTTCCACGCCGCGGCACTGCGCCAGCTCCACTACTTCTGGCCCCAGGCGATCGGCGGCGCGGCTCCCGAGGTGATGAGCCACAAGGCGCCCGCCGTCGCGCAGGCCGCCGCCTCGCTGCGCCTGCAGTTCGACCGCACCGGCATCCGTGACCTCGCCGCCGAGGTGGAGTGGGCCAAGGTCAACATGCTCACCCCCGAGACGTATGCCGCGGCGGCCACCGCCGCGCGCAGGGAGCCGCCCGGCATCGACCCCACCGGGATGGCGCGGTTGCTCGAGGTCTATGAGGAGGTCAAGGCTGACCGCGGGGTCATCGACTTCGAGGACGTCCTGCTGGTCACGGTCGGCATCCTGGCCGAGCACGACGACATCGCCCGCACGGTGCGACAGCAGTACCGCCACTTCGTCGTCGACGAGTACCAGGACGTCAACACCCTTCAGCAGCGCCTGCTCGACCTGTGGGTGGGGGAGCGCGACGACCTCTGCGTCGTCGGTGACCCGGCCCAGACCATCTACTCCTTCACCGGGGCCAGCCCGCGTCACCTGCTGGGCTTCACGAAGAAGCACCCGAAGTCGCGCGTCGTGCGGCTGGTGCGCAACTACCGCTCGACCCCGCAGATCGTCTCGCTCGCCAACCTCGTCGTGCGCGGCCCCAGCGGCCAGGCCCGCAGCCACAGCGTCCAGCTCGAGGCGCAGGGAGCGGCCGGGCCCCAGCCGGTGCTCACGGCCCACCCGGACGACCCGTCGGAGGCGGCGGCCATCGCCGCGGAGATCGCGGAGCGGGTCGCCGCCGGGACCTCACCGGCCGACATGGCGATCCTCTTCCGCACCAACGGCCAGTCGGAGGCTTTCGAGTCGGCCCTCGCCGAACGGGACATCCCCTACCTCGTCCGCGGCGGCGAACGGTTCTTCTCCCGCAAGGAGGTGCGCGACGCCATCCTGCTGATGCGGGGTGCGGCCCGGTCCGACGACGCCAGCAAGCCGTTGCCCGAGCTGGTGCGCGACGTGCTCGTCGGCGCCGGCTGGACGCGCGAGGCGCCGAGCAGCGGCGGGGCGGCCCGTGAGCGCTGGGAGTCGCTGGCGGCGCTGGCCGCCCTGTCCGACGACCTGGTCGCCACCCACCCGGAGGCGCGGCTGCCCCAATTCGTGCGCGAGCTCGACGAGCGGGCCTCGGCCCAGCACGCGCCCACGGTGCAGGGCGTCACCCTCGCCTCCCTGCACGCGGCCAAGGGCCTGGAGTGGGACACCGTCTTCCTGGCCGGCTGCTCCGACGGCTTCCTGCCCATCACGATGGCGGACACCGCCGAGGCGATCGAGGAGGAGCGGCGCCTGATGTACGTCGGCATGACGCGCGCCCGGCGCGAGCTGCGCCTCTCGTGGTCCGGTGCCCGCACCCCCGGCGCCCGCGCGACCCGGCGGCCGTCACGCTTCCTCGACGGCACGACCAGCATCCTCGGCGACGGTGCCCGGGCCCAGCGCAAGTCCACCCGCACGGTCGGGGGCGGTGGCCGGAACAGCCTGAAGCCGTCGCTGCCGGCGAAGTGCCGCGGCTGCGGCGCCGAGCTGACCACGGCCGCCCAGCGCAAGACCGGCCGGTGCGACGAGTGCCCGCCGAGCTACAACGAGGCAACCTTCGAGCGGCTGCGCGAGTGGCGGCTGGCCACGGCCCGGGCCGCCAGCGTGCCGGCCTTCGTCGTCTTCACCGACGCGACGCTCACCGCCATCGCCGAGGCGGAGCCGACCAGCGAGTCCGATCTGTCCCGGATCTCCGGTGTGGGCGCCCGCAAGCTCGGGCTCTACGGCGCGCAGGTGCTGGCCGTCCTCGGCGGCACCGACGTCGCGGAGGTCGTGGCCGGCGCTGCTGACGGTGATGCTGAAACGGCCTCTGCCACAACGGAATTGGTCGACTGACGAAAAGGTCTGTCATTTCTTTGCAGAAAACTCGATAAATACGTTGCTGGCGCTTCTCGCCAGCCGCTACTCTTTTCGAACGTCAAGCCCAACCGGTTCGATTGGCCGACTGGACTGACATGAAGACACAGCACCTGCGAGACACAGAAGGAGGGTTGGCCCTGATGGAGAGCATCACCATGACGAACGCGACGCAGATCTCCGGCGTCGGTTCCGTGTGCCCGCAGACCAACCCGATTCGTCTCGCGGCCACCGGTGCCCAGGCTCAGGGGACCCGTGTGTCCACCCTCGTCTCCGATGCCCGTGGCGTGTTCGGCGTCAAGGTGCGCCCGGCCTTCTACGCCGGTCGCGTCGCCGCCGCCCCGCAGACCACCGTTCTCGACACGGTTACCCACAACAGCATGGATGTCGCATCCCTCCGCTCCGGAGAGCCACCTGTCTAGGCCTCACAGCCCCAGGTCTCTCTTCAGGCCGCGGAACCCGACATCCGGGATCCGCGGCCTTTCTGTTTCCCCAACCGGGTTCTCCCGGGACGGTCCACAGAGTTCCTCGGCCGCCAGAAGTGAAGGCGCACCGATGACAGCACCACCAGCACCACCAAAAGCACCACCAGCAGCACCGATGAGTTGGCAGGACAGCACCGATCAGTACGGGTCGAGGGCTTCCCACCGGGAGCGCGGAGACCAGACCAGCAGCCGAGAGACCGTCACCACCGTGACGGGGACGACAAGGGGAGGTGACACCCGATGCAGTTGAGCGCACTCCACGACCTGAACGAGCAGGCCGCGGTTACCGGCGAAGGCATCCCGTGTCGAGAGAACGACGCCGAGCTGTGGTTCGCCGAGAGCCCGGAGGGAGTCGAGTTCGCCAAGGCGCTCTGCGGGACCTGCCCGGCCCGCGCCGCCTGCCTGGCGGGAGCCATCGACCGCGCCGAGCCGTGGGGCGTCTGGGGCGGTGAGCTCTTCGTCCAGGGAGCGATCGTCGCCCGCAAGCGTCCCCGTGGCCGCCCGCGCAAGAACCCGGTGGCTGCCTGATGACGACCACCGCTCTGCAGTCCTCCGGTGCGCTCGTGGGTTCGGCCGTTGCCGCCGAGCCCGCGGGCCGCACCCACCACACCGCGCACCACCACAACGACCTCAGTCTTGTCCTCACCAGGAGATTCACCATGTTCCAGGCCTTGCACGCCGACCTCGCCCGCGCTCATCAGAAGCGCCGCCAGCGGGAGTTCCAGCGCCAGCTCGAGCGGCGCGCGCAGCACGAGCTGATGCTCCAGCTGCCGCGCATGCTGGCTCGCTGACGTCATCGACACCGATGACGTCCCGCACCAGGAAGCGAACCCACCCGGACTCCACGTCCGGGTGGGTTCGCCATTTCTGTCGATCGTCATGGTGTGGGTCGTCATGGTGTGGGTCGTCATGGTGTGGGTCGCCATCGTGGGTCGCGCCGGTTCGCCGCTGTCCGGCCCCTCCCGCCCTAGGGTGCGCAGTGTGAACACGACAGCCGGGTCCCGCGACGCCGTCATCGCAGCGCTCTGCGCCCCCGACCTCGCCGCCATGGTCGACCTCGTCCTCTGGGTCGAGCCGGACGCTGACGGCACACCGGTGGCGCACGCCGCGAACCACCTCGGCCGGGTGCGGCTCCACCCCGGCGGCAAGCACGAGGTGCTGGCCGGCGCCGACCCGGTGGCCAGCGAGGACCCCATGGCCTTCCTGCCCTACGAGCGCGAGATCGCGCAGGAGGGTCCGCGCGTCTCCACCGACAACGCCTACCCGTATGCCGCCGAGCGGATCCTGTCGCTGTTCGCGCACGCCGAGCGCAGCCCCGACGTCGCGGTCGTGCACACCCCGCGCCACTACTTCCCCGACGAGGGCGGACACCACGGCGAGCACGGCTCGCTCGACGTCATCCAGTCGCGCGCGCCCCTCGTCCTCTCCGGAGCCCGCGTCACGCGCCGCTCCTACGTCGACGACCACGCACGCCTCATCGACGTCGGTCCCACGCTCGCCCACCTCGCCGGTGTCCCGGAGTCCGACCTCCTCGACGGCAACGGCGACCCGCTCGACGGCCGGCCGCTCACGGCATACCTCGAACCGCTGCCCGCAGGGCAGCCCCGGCGCGTGGTCGGCATCCTCTGGGACGGCGCCCACTGCGGCGACCTGCTGCACCTCGCCGAGGCCGGCGAGCTGCCGGGCGTCGCGCGGCTGGTCGAGCGAGGGGTCGCGCTGCGCGGCGGCGCGGTCGCGGAGTTCCCCAGCGTCACGCTGACCAACCACACCTCGATCCTCACCGGCCTGGGGCCCGGCCGGCACGGGGTGCTGGGCAACGTCTACTTCGACCGGGCCACCGGCGAGCGGGTCGTGCCCAACGACGAGGCGACGTGGCACCGCAGCGCCGAGTGGCTGCACCCGCAGGCCCGCACCGTCTTCGAGATGGTCAACGACCACGTGGCACCGGGGTCCGGCCCGCGCACGGCCAGTGTCGACGAGGCCATCGACCGCGGGGCGGACTACGCGACCATGCAGCTGATCCGCGCCAGCGGCAGCGACCGCGGCGCGGGCGACCTCGGCGACCAGCTGCCCGACCCGCACGCGTCGCCGTTCGTGGGCAACCCCGCCCACCTCGAGGACCGCTACTTCCGCTGGGGTGTGCAGGTCGACGACCTCGGGCTGCAGCAGATGCTCCAGCTGTGGGCCGACCCCACCGCCGCGCCGGTGCTGACCTGGTGGGCCAACGTCGTCACCGACGCCGGGCACCACGGGGGAGGGCCGCGGTCGGAGATGGCACGCGACTCGCTGCGCCAGGCCGACCGGCGGCTCGTGGCGTTCCTCGACCACCTCGACGGTCTCGGGGTCGCCGACGAGGTGACGTTCCTGCTCACGGCCGACCACGGGTTCGAGGGCGCCGACCAGACCGTGACCGGCTCGTGGGCACCGGCGCTCGACGCCCTCGGGATCCCCTACCGCGACGAGGGCCCGGGCTTCGTCTACCTGCACTGAAGGCCCGCTGGCTACGCTGCCGACATGGCCAGCGCACAGCCCACGATCCGCATCGCCCAGGACGAGCACGCCGACGAGGTGCTGAGCGGCGACCCGTTCGCCCTGCTGGTCGGCATGCTGCTCGACCAGCAGTACCCCATGGAGCACGCGTTCCGGGGCCCGGCCAAGATCCTCGACCGGTTCGGCACCCTCGACCCCGCCCGCATCGCCGAGGCGGAGCCCGAGGCCTTCGCCGACCTGTGTGCGACGCCGCCGGCCATCCACCGCTACGGCCGCTCGATGGCGGGGCGCGTGCAGGGCCTGGCCACGGTCGTGCGCGACGAGTACGGCGGCCGTGCCGAGACCATCTGGACCGAGGCCGCCGACGGCACCGACCTGCTCGCCCGGCTCAAGGCGCTGCCGGGGTTCGGCGACCAGAAGGCCCGCATCTTCGCCGCCCTGCTCGGCAAGCAGCTCGGGGTGCGCCCCGCCGGCTGGCAGGAGGCGATCGGCCCCTACGCCGAGGACGGCTCCTACCGGTCGGTTGCCGACGTGGTCGACGACGTGTCGCTGCAGAAGGTCCGCGAGTTCAAGCAGGCCGCCAAGGCCGCCGCCAAGAAGAAGGCGTGAGCGGTATGCCGCAGGACGAGGAGGTGTCGCAGCCCTCCGCTGCGCAGGCGTCGGCGGCGATGGTGTGCGCCACCTGCGGCGCTGCCCCGGCCGACGAGGGGCTGGCTCGCCTCACCTGGGCCCGTGGGGTCGAGAACGGCCGCGACGTGTGGACCTGCGAGACCTGCAGCCGGCGCCACCTGCGCAGCATCGAGGGCAAGCTCGACTCCTCCTGGTGGTGACTGGGAGGGACATCCCAGCACCATCAGGCTGTGATGGGAATCCCCACACTCAGTCGACGGTGGGCGGCAGGTGGCGCAGCCGCATGCCGGGCATGTGCTCGATGATGATCGCCCGCGCCGGCACGGTGCCGTCGAGCTGGCAGAGCACGCCGATGCCGCCGAGCCAGACCCGGTGGATCAGCAGGTAGGCCGGTGGCAGGTTGAGCTTCATGCCGGTGAGGAACTCCGGCTGCCGCACGTCGTTGATGTGCTGGGCCACGCCGCGCAGCCAGGCCCGGCTGAACTCGAACTCCTCGTGGCGCATCGGCTCGATGAGCGGGTCGAGGTAGGTCAGCACGGCGTGCGGGTCGACCTGCATCGACGGCTTGATGAACCCCTCGCGGCGCAGGCCGTCGGCCAGGGTGAGGGCGTCGCCGTCGAGGGCGTCGGAGATCAGCTCGCCCATCGACGACGGCAGGCCGCCGGGGAGGCGGTTCACGGCGCCGAAGTCGATGACCCCGAGCCGGCCGTCGGCAGTCAGCCGGAAGTTGCCCGGGTGCGGGTCGGCGTGCAGCAGCCCAGCCCGGTGGGGGCCGACCATGAGGAACTCGAGGTAGAGGCGTGACGCCTCGTCGCGCTGCTCGCGGGTGCCGTTGGCGACGATCTGCGACAGCGGCGTGCCGTCAAGCCACTCCGAGACGATCACGTGCTCGCTGTTGACCAGCACGTCGGGCACGACGAAGTGGGGGTCGTCGCGGAAGACCTTGGCGAACCGGCGCTGGTTGGCCGCCTCGAGGTTGTAGTCGAGCTCCTCGGACATCCGCGACTTCAGCTCGTCGGTGATCGGCTTGATGTCGATGCCGGGGATCCAGCCCCCGGCGACCCGGGCCACCCGCGCGAGCTGGTTGAGGTCGCTGACGAGGGCCTCGGCCGCGCCGGGGTACTGGATCTTGACCGCCACCGGTCGGCCGTCGCGCCAGACGGCCCGGTGCACCTGCCCGATCGAGGCGGCCGCAGCCGGCTTGTCGTCGAACGACAGGAACTTGGCGGTGCGCCAGCGCGGACCCAGCTCGGCCGCGAGCACCTTGTGCACCGTGGAAGCGGGCATGGGCGGCGCCGCCTCCTGCAGCTTGGTGAGGGTCGCCCGGTAGGGCCCGGCGACCTCCTCCGGCATGGCCGCCTCCATGACCGACAGGGCCTGGCCGAACTTCATCGCCCCGCCCTTGAGCTCGCCGAGGACCTTGAACAGCTGCTCCGCCGTGCGAGCCTGGAGCTCCGCGGCGACGGCCTCCGCCGGCTTGCCGCCGACCCGTTTGCCGAAGCCCAGCGCGGTGCGCCCGGCGAACCCCAGCGGAAGGCTGGCGAGGCGGGCGGTACGGCTGACCGCTTTGCGCGGTAGGTCACTCACCCAGCCATTGTGGCTGACGCCCGTGCAGAACCGCGCTCCGGACCCTGCTTTCCCTGCGCGTCGGCCCCTGCGCAACCGCAGTCGGGATGCCGCAGCCACACCTGCTCGGCGACCCGGGGCGCCGGC
The DNA here is from genome assembly GCF_900111375.1 of Pedococcus cremeus. Taxonomy (GTDB): domain Bacteria; phylum Actinomycetota; class Actinomycetes; order Actinomycetales; family Dermatophilaceae; genus Pedococcus_A; species Pedococcus_A cremeus. Next base: position 534,698 of record NZ_FOHB01000001.1, on the reverse strand, counting down.
AGCCCGAGGCGCCACGACGTGCCGGGGTGCTGCGGGTGGCCGTCGAGTGCCGCGAGCACGGTCATGGCGGCCAGGCCGGCGGTGGCGAAGACGAGCGAGGTCTCACCGGAGGCCTCGGCCACCGGGCCGACGGCGGTCGGGGTGAGCTGGGCGAGCACGGCGGGCCACCCCGGGTCGTGGTCGGTGCGGGTGAGGTCGACGCACCGCAGGCACGGCCCGGTGCCGGGCACGACCAGCGGGCCCACCTCGGCGCTGGTGCCGTGCAGCACCACGGGCAGGTGGGCCACCCGCCCGCGCAGCCAGGGGGAGGCCGCCTCGGCGGCCACCGCGCCGACCCCGGTCAGCACCACGAGGTCGGGCGGGCGCTGCCCCGGCGGCTCCTCACCGGCATACCGGCCAGTGAGCACGTGCCCCACCCCCGCCTGCCGCAGGGCCTGCACCAGCAGGGCCGGCAGGCCACCGGTGCCGCACACCACGACCTGGCGCCGGGCACGGCGGCCGAGCACGGCATACCCGTCGTCGGGGCTGCGGTAGGCGCAGGCCAGCGCGGCCGCGTCGGCGCGCAGGGCGTCACGCGCCGCGGGCGCGAGGCCGGCGAGGTCGAACCGGTGGGCGGGGCGCTCGACGGTGAGGGAGTGGGCGCGCAGCGTCCGCAGCAGGGTGGCCACGCGCTCGGCCGGGATGCCGCGGCGGGCCGCCCAGGCCGTGGCCGCCACCTCGTCGAGGCTTCCGTCGAGGTGCTCGAGCAGCTGCACCTCCTCCTCGGAGAGCCCTTCGAGCACCACGCCGACCGCGGGGTCGAGCCCGAGCTGCACCCGGCCGTGGCCGCGGCGCAGGGGCCGGAACTGTTCCTTCAGGCGAGGCCTGGCGACCATCGACCGCCTCCTCGCGGGCCGGGCAACGTGGGTGGTGTGGCTGTTCCGTCACCCTCGCACAGCGCGTGCGGCCGGCCGGGCCGTCATCCACAGCGCCCGCACCGGCGGCGGGCACGCGAGAGGGGCGGGACCCGGCCGCAGCCGCTGGTCCCGCCCCTCTCGCGTTGACTGGGGTGAGGCGCTGCCTCAGGCCTTGCCGAGAATGCGGTTGAGGTTGGTGCCGCAGACCGGGCACACACCCTTGGCCATGCGGCGGCCGTTGGTCTCGACGACCTTGCCCTCGGCCTCGCGCTTCTCCTTGCACTTCACGCAGTAGAACTCGCCCTTGTAGGTCTCGTCAGCCATCGCGTATGTCTCCTTGTCGATACCACCGCACGGTTGCGGTGCTGGACTTCGGCCACCGTAGACCATGCTGAGCACAAAATCGCGCAGCGGGGCGTGTCGCTCGTGCTCAGCGCCCGCCCCCTAGGCTCGTCCCCATGACCGACCAGAGCGCCCCGACGACGTGGTGGACCACCCCCTACGAGGACCTCCGGGTGGAGGCGCGGGAGGCCTCCGGGCGCCGGATCGCGGTCGTCACCTTCGACCTGCCCGAGCGCCGGAACTCGATGAGCACCGCCATGACGGCGTCCTGGGTGAGGCTGATGGGGCTGCTGCGACAGGACGCGGACCTCGCCGCCGTCGTGGTCACGGGCGAGGGCTCGGCGTTCAACGCCGGCGGCGACCTGTCGTGGATCGTCTCCGAGCCCGACGCGCAGGTGGCCGACCTGCGGACCCGGATGCTGGCGTTCTACCGCTCCTGGCTCACCGTCAAGCAGCTCGAGGTGCCCACGATCGCGGCGGTCAACGGCCACGCGATCGGGGCCGGCTTCGCGCTCGCGCTCGCCATGGACGTCCGGTATGCCGCCGCTGACGCCAAGCTGGGCGTGCCGTTCACCTCTCTGGGGCTGCACCCGGGCATGGCGACGACGTGGTCGCTGCCCGACGTCGCCGGCCACGCGGTGGCGCGGGACCTGCTGCTCACGGGGCGCATCGTCACCGGCCAGGAGGCCGTGGGCCTCGGCCTGGTGTCGCTGGCGGCCCCTGCCGAGGAGGTGCTCGGGCACGCCCTTGCGGCCGCCGAGCGGGTGGCGGCAGCCGCGCCGGTCGCGACCCGGCTGACCCTGCAGGCGGTGCGCGACGGGGGCCACGCGACCTACGAGCGGGCGCTGGAGTGGGAGGCGCTGGCGCAGGCGGTCACCCTGGCCACCGACGACCTGCACGAGGGCATCGCGGCCGCCGCCGAGAAGCGCAGCCCCACCTTCCACGGCCGCTGAGGCGGACAAAACCCTAGGTCACGAGGCCTTCGTGGCCTATGTTCGGGGGGTGGACACCCCCGATGTCGAGGTCCGGCGCAGTCGCCGGCGCCGTCGCACGGTGAGCGCCTACCGCGAGGAAGGGCGCACCGTCGTGCTGATCCCGGCGCGCTTCACCAAGGCCGAGGAACGGCAGTGGGTGGCCACCATGCTCGACCGCCTGGCCGCGGGTGACCGCCGCCGCAACCCCAGCGACACCGAGCTCACGGCGCGGGCCGAGGAGCTCTCGCGCCGCTACCTCGGCGGTCTCGCCAAGCCGGCCAGCATCCGCTGGGTCGAGAACCAGCAGTCGCGGTGGGGGTCCTGCACCCCGGCCGACGGCACCATCCGCATCTCGACCCGGGTGCGCGGGATGCCCGGCTACGTCCTCGACTACGTCGTGCTGCACGAGCTCGCCCACCTCATCGTGCCGGGCCACGGCAAGGACTTCTGGTCGCTCGTGGGCGGCTTCCCCCGCATGGAGCGGGCTCGTGGCTACCTCGAGGGCGTGGCTGCCGCCGCCCACCTCGACCTGGCCCCCGCAGATCCCGCCCGGGCGGCCGCGGAGGAGGCGGCCGAGCTGGACGGCGTCGCCGCCCTCGAGGTCGGCGAAGAGGTCGGCGAAGAGGTCGACGAGTAGTCGTCGACAGCGGCCGAGTCGTCGTCGGGGAGCGACCCGGCCGGCTCAGCCGAGCAGCCGCCGCGCCGCCGTCGCGAGCGGCAGGATCTCGTGGCGGCTCTCGGGCGGGAGGTCGTCGACCGGCCACCAGCGCACGTCGAGCGACTCGTCGCTGACCGCGAAGCCCGCCTCGTCGGTCGCCACCCCGGCGTAGCGCAGGTCGAGGTGCTCACGGCAGCGCCCGAACCCGGAGGCGATGAGCCGGTGCCGGTCGAGGTGCACCAGCTGCGGCGCGAGCTCCAGCCCCGCCAGACCCGACTCCTCGCGGGCCTCGCGGGTGGCGGCGTCCAGCACCGAGGCGTCCTGCGGCTCGAAGTGCCCGCCGAACTGCAGCCACAGCCCCGCCTTGGCGTGGAGGGTCAGCAGCACATTGTCGAGGCTCGTGTTGAGCACCAGGGCGCTCGCGGTGAGGTGGGCGGGCGGCCCCTGCTTCCACATCACGTCGTCGTGCGCCTCGAGGTGCTCGAGGAGCTCGACCCGCAGGGACTCCTGCTGCGCGTCCGGTGCGTCCCAGCCGGACAGGAGGGCGCGCGCGTCGTCGCGCAGGGTCAGGTATGCCGCCGGGACGCCTTCGGTGGGCGCCGTCACCGGCCGTCCCCGGAGCCACCGGGGGTGGAGCCGCCGTCGCTGCCGTCGTCCGGCGTGCCGTCGCCGGTCGGGCCGTCGGTGTCGCCGGCGCCGCCTTCCCGCAGCAGCTCGTCGAGGGCGGCGTCCATGTCGCTGACGGTCGGGGAGCCGATGCGCTCGACGTAGCCGAGGGGGTCATCGAGGTCGGCGCCGGTGGGAGCCACGTCGGGGTGGCCCCACGCCGCGTCGCGCGCGGCCGCACCGTGCTGGGCCTCGATGGCGGCGAAGAGGTTGGCGGCGTCGCGGAGCCGCCGGGGCCGCAGCTCGAGGCCGACCAGGCCGCTGAACACCTTCTCGGCCGGCCCACCGATGGCCCGGCGGCGACGCACCGCCTCACCGAGGGCAGCGGTCTGGGGCAGGTGGTCGCGAGTGGCCCGCTCGGTCACGACGTCGACCCAGCCCTCGACCAGCGCGAGGTAGGTCTCGAGCCGGGACAGGGCCGCCTTCTGGCTGGGGCTGGGGTCGGGCCGGAACAGCTGGTCCTGGAGGGCGGCCTGCAGGGCCTCGGGGTTGGTGGGGTCGACCTGCTGCAGGCCGGCCTCGATGCGCTCGGTGTCGATGGTGATGTCGCGGGCGTAGTCGCGCACCGCCGCCAGCAGCTGCGGACCCAGCCACGGCACGTCGGCGAAGAGCCGCACCCGCGCGGCCTCCCGGACCGCGAGGTAGATCCGCACCTGGTCGAGGTCGACCTCGAGGCCCTCGGCGAAGGCGTCGACGTTCGCCGGCAGCAGTGCCACGGCCTGGTCGCTGACGAGCGGCAGACCGATCTCGGTGCCGCTGACGATCTCCTGGGCCAGGGCGCCGACGGCCTGTCCGACCTGGAGGCCGAACATCGACCCGCTCATCCGGGCCAGCATCGGCTCCATCTGGCCGAGCAGCGCGCGGGGGTCGATGCCGGCGGGGAGCAAGCCCTCGGGCAGGGCGCCCTCGCCGAGCTGCTCGAGCTGGGTGCGCATGGCGGCGCTGATCGCCCGGCCCACGCCCTCGGCGACCGGCTCGACGAGGCTGCGCCACGTCGGCATCGTCGCCTCGACCCACTCGGCCCGGCTCCACGCGTGCGTGCTGATGCCGGGCGGCCCGAAGTCGGTGACCTGGTCGAGCCAGAGGCCGGCCACCTGGGCGGCCTGGGCCACCTTGGCGGCGTCCGCGGCGGTGACGGAGGAGTCACCGGCGGCGGAGACGGTCTTGCGCGCGGTGTCGGTGGCCACCTCGACGTTGAACGGCTCGTCGTCCGAGCCGGCGAACATGGCCTGCACCTGAGCCGTCACCATCTGCAGCATGGCGGGGTCGATGTTCTCGATACCCATGCCCTGCAGCATCTTGGCCATGTCGGGGTCGATGCCCTGGCCGCCGGTCAGGCGCCCGATCATCGCCTCGAGCTCGGGCGGCAGCCCGGAGCCGCTGTCGCCGGAGCCAGCCGGGGGCGGCGTCGCACCGGTGCCGAACCCGGCGGGGCGGGAGCTGGGAGGCGGGCCCGACTCACCGGGGCCACGCGGCCGCAGCGGCTCGTGGCGCGGCTTGTCCTGCTTGTCCGGGGTTTCCCCCTGCTCTCCCTCGTCGTCGGGGTCCGGCGGGGTGATGGGTTGGTCTGGCACGACGGCTCCTGTGGCCTGCTGCGAGGATGTGTCTCCACTAGACAACCATGCGGAGGCCACAGTGAGTTCCCCCCGGGGCGCGGTTCGCTCCCGGCGTAGTGCCATCAACGTCGCCGTGGTCGGCGCGTCGGGGCCCGTCGGGCGGGCGGTGCTGCGCGAGCTGGTGGGAGCCGCCGCCCGGGGAGGGGCGGGCGAGCGAGGGGGAGCCCGCATCGCCGCGGTCGTTGCCGTCGACGCCGAGCCGTCGGAGGTTGGTGGCACCGAGTGGCGCCACGGCGACCCTGCCGACCCGTCGCTGGCCTCGGCCCTCCACGACGTCGACACCGCCGTCTACGTCGCGGTGCGCACCGACCTGGCCGGTGAGCTGGCCGAGGGGCGCCAGCTGCGGCGGGAGCGGAGCCTGCGCCGGGCCCAGACCGTCATCACGGCGGCTGCCGCGGCAGGCGTCGGCCACCTGGTGGTCGTCACGAGCGCCAAGGTCTTCGGCGCCCACCCCGACAACCCCGTGCCGCTGGACGACGACGCCGAGCTCCGCGCGGTGGCCGACGGCGGCAGCGTCGGCGACCTCATGGACGTCGAACAGCTGGTCGCCGTGGCGCGGGAGGTCCATCCCGGGCTGAGGATCACGGTGCTGCGGCCGGCCGCCCTCGTCGGCGACGGGGTCGACACCGTCATCACGCGCCACTTCGAGGCCCCGCGCCTGCTCACGGTCAAGGGTGCCGATCCGGTGTGGCAGTTCTGCCACGTCGACGACCTCGGGTCGGCCGTCGCCGTCGTCGTCAGCCACGGCCTCGGACCGGCCCTGACGGTGGCCAGCGACGGCTGGCTCACCCAGGACGAGGTCGAGCGGCTGACCGGCATGCGGCGGGTCGAGCTCAGCCTGGCGGTGGCGCAGGGAACCGCCGACCGGCTCCACCGCGTTGGGGTGTTGCCGACCCCGGCCAGCGACCTCGCGTTCGTGCTGCACCCGTGGGCGGTGTCCTCCGGCACCCTCCGCGCGCACGGCTGGGAACCGGCATACGACAATGCAACCTGCCTCGGTGTCCTGCTCGACGGGATCCGGGGATCGCACGCGGTCGCGGCCCGCCGGCTCGACCGCAAGGACGCGGCGCTCGGCGCCGCCAGCGCCGCGGTGGCCATGGTGGGCACGGCGGCGATCATGCGGCGCAGGCGCCGCAGGGGAGGTGGAGCGTGAGCAGCGTGTCAGACGGAACCGACGTCGTGCTGTGCGACGTGCGGGAGGAACCGCTCTCGGTGGACGAGGTGCTCGACGCGGTGCGGCACTCGCAGTGCGGGGGCATCGCGCTCTTCGTCGGCGTGGTCCGAGACCACGACAACGGTGCCGACGTGGCTGCCCTCGACTACTCGGCGCACCCGAGCGCGGTCGAGACGCTGCAACGGGTCTGCGCGGAGGTCGGCGCCCGCCACGGGGTCGCCCGGCTCGCCGCGGTGCACCGCACCGGACACCTCGAGATCGGCGACACGGCCGTGGTCGTCGCCGTGGCCGCGGCGCACCGCGGCGAGGCCTTCACCGCCTGCCGCGACCTCATCGACACCCTGAAGTCGACCGTGCCCATCTGGAAGCACCAGCGGTTCGCCGACGGCTCCGACGAGTGGGTCGGCCTGCCGTGAGCCGGATGCCCCAGCTGCCCTCCTCGACGCCCGGCCCGAACGACCCGAACGACCCCAACGGCCCGAACGACCCCAGCGGCCCGCCCGGTCCCAGCGGCCCGGCCGCCCCCGGGTACTCGGGCCAGGACCCCTACCGGCTGTCGCGCAAGTCCGTCTGGGCGCTGACCGGCGTCTTCCTCGGCATCGCGCTCGCGGCCCTGCTCTCGATCGTGAGCCTGCCCTACGTGGTCATGCAGCCCGGTCCGATCTCCAACACGCTCGGCAAGCTCAGTGGCCAGCAGCTCATCACCGTCAAGGGCGCCGAGACCTACCCGACGACGGGTGCCCTCGACTTCACCACTGTGCGCGTGCTCGGCGGACCGGGCGACAAGGTCAACGCGTGGGAGCTCCTCTGGGCGGCGATCGACCCCACGAGCGACATCTACAAGGAGGAGCAGATCTTCCCCAAGGGTGTGACGAGCAAGCAGGTCGAGGAGGAGAACACCGCCGAGATGGTCGGCTCCCAGCAGGAGGCGATCGCCGTCGCCCTCAAGGCGCTCGGCAAGCCGGTGACCGAGCGGGTGACCATCGCCCAGGTCGCGAAGGACGCGCCCTCGGCCGCCCTGCTGAAGAAGGGCGACCAGATCGTGGCCGTCGACGGGACGCCCATCCGGACCTCCGAGGACGTGCGCACCGCCGTGCAGAAGCACCAGCCCGGGGAGCCGGTGAAGCTGCAGCTGCGCCGTGGCGGCTCCCTCGTCGACGTGACCGCGACGACCCGCGACTCCGACGGACGCGCCACCATCGGGGTGTTCCTCGGCCGCGAGTTCGACTTCCCGGTGGACGTGCAGATCCACGCCGGCGACGTCGGCGGCCCCTCGGCCGGCACGATGTTCGCGCTCGGCGTCTACGACACCCTCACCCCGGGCGCGCTGACCGGCGGGCAGAAGATCGCCGGCACCGGCACCATCGACTCCTCGGGCACCGTCGGCCCGATCGGCGGCATCCGGCAGAAGCTGGTGGGGGCCCGCGACGGTGGCGCCGACTGGTTCCTCGCGCCCGCGGACAACTGCGACGAGGTCGTCGGGCACGTGCCCGACGGGCTGCGGGTCGTGCGGATCTCGACGTTCGACGAGGCGCGCAGGGCCGTGCAGGACATCGCGGCGAAGAAGGCCAACAGCCTGCCTACCTGCACGCGCTAGCCGCACCGCCCGGCCCGAGTGGTCGGGAGAGCCCTGCGTGCCGCAGAGCGGCTGTGCCGCGCGGAGCCGGTATGCCGCGTGGCGGCTCAGTCCTGCAGCGTGGCCTTGAGGGCGTGGACCAGTCCGGGGGCGATGTCGTCGCCCATCGCGACCTGGTCGTCGCGGTCGTGCGCGCGCTGGCGCAGCAGGCACCGGCTCCGCCCGTCACGGGTGACCGCCACGAGCAGGCGCACGTCGCGCCGGTCCGGGTGGCCGGCCAGCGCCTCCATCGCCTGCTCCGGGTTGCCCGGCAGGTCGCGCTCGGCCTCCGGGGGCACGACGACCCGCTCGACGGCCAGCGCGACGCCGACCACGGCCTCGGGCCACGACATCCGTCCCAGCAGCGACTCCATCGACGACGTGCGGGGGAGGTCCTCCTGCTCGATCGCGGAGAGCGCGCCGGGGGCGAGGTCCGAGCCGGACATGCCCGCGCGCAGGTGCGGCTCGCGCTCGAGCAGGTCGGCGGTCGGCACCAGGGCGAAGACGCGGGGGTTCTGGTCCCAGCCGGAGGCGGCGACGTGCCTCTCGGTGTCGAGGGCGGCGATGGTGAGCGGGTCTGCGACGGGCTGCGGCTGGGAGGTCACGGGGCCATGGTGCCGCATGGCCCGCGGCATACGTGAAACTGCGCACTGGCTCGACCGCGCGAGCGAGGTGGGCCAGTACTGCCATCTCTGCAGGGAACCCGGGGCGCGCTCGGTAAGTTGGCACTGAACAGGCGGTGCGACGGAGGCGCCGCCTTCAGATAGATCGGGCGTGTGGTGAGTTCTTCTGAGTGGTTCGGCGCAGGTGGCCCTCCCCCTGAGGGTGGGGGTGGTCGTCCGACGCCTCCCGGCTCGGGACGCCCGGGTGGCGGACGACCCGGCGGACGCCCGCCGATGGGGTTCCGCCGGAGCCGGGGACCGCTCGTGCCGACGATCGCGATCCTCGTCGCGCTGGCGGTGCTGGTCTCCATCGCCGCCGGCATCTGGACCGACGTCCTGTGGTTCAGCTCGATCGGCTTCACCAAGGTCTACACCACCGAGCTCGTCACCAAGGTCCTGCTCTTCACCGTCGGGTTCATCCTGACCGCGGCCCTGGTGGCCTCCAGCCTCGTCATCGGGTACCGCGCCCGGCCCGTCTACGCGCCGGTGACCCCGCAGCAGCAGAACCTCGACCAGTACCGCGAGGCCATCGAGCCGCTGCGGCGCGTCGCGACCATCGGCATCCCGGTGGTGCTCGGCTTCCTCGCCGGCACCGGGGCGGCCGGCCAGTGGAAGACCTTCCTGCTCTGGCGCAACAGCGTGTCCTTCGGCCAGAAGGACCCTCAGTTCGGGATCGACCTCTCGTTCTTCGTCTTCACCCTGCCGTGGCTGCGGTTCGTGCTCGGCTTCGTGACGATGATGCTCATCATGGCGCTGATCGCGGCCGCCTTCACCCACTACGTCTACGGCGGGGTGCAACTGCAGGGCAGGGGTGAGCGCACGACCCACGCGGCGCGCACCCACCTGGCGGTCCTGCTGGCGGCGCTGGTGCTCGTCCGGGCCGGGTCCTACTGGGTGGACCGCTACTCGCTGCTCACCAAGGACTCGCCGCTGCTGACCGGCATCAAGTACACCGACGCGCACGCCGTCATGCCGACCAAGGCGATCCTGGCGGTGGCCTCGATCATGACGGCCGCGCTGTTCATCGCCTCGATCTGGACCCGGTCGTGGCGGCTGCCGATCATCGGTGTGGCGCTCCTGACGGTGACCGCGGTCGTCGTCGGCGGCATCTACCCGGCGCTGATCCAGAACTTCACCGTCAAGCCGTCCGAGAAGCAGAAGGAGGCCAAGTACCTCGACCGCAGCATCAAGGCGACCCGGGCGGCATACGGTCTCGACGGGGTGCAGGTCGACGACTACAAGGCGGCGACGACGGCGACTCGCAACCAGCTGCGCGACGACACCGACACGATCCCCGGCATCCGGCTGGTCGACCCCAACGTTGTCTCGCCGACCTTCAAGCAGCTGCAGTCGGTGAAGTCGTACTACGCCTTCCCGGACTCGCTCGACGTCGACCGCTACCGGCTCGACGGCAAGGAGAACGACACCGTGATCGCGGTGCGCGAGCTCGACCTCGACGGCGTGCCGGCCAACCAGCGCAACTGGATCAACGACCACACCGTCTACACCCACGGCTTCGGTGTCGTCGCCGCCTACGGCAACCGGCGCGGTGACGACGGCCAGCCGGTCTTCTACGAGAAGGACATCCCGCCGACTGGCACACTCGGCAACTTCGAGCCGCGCATCTACTTCGGCGAGAAGTCACCCGCCTACTCGATCGTCGGTGCGCCCAAGGGCAGCCGTCCGCTCGAGTTCGACTACCCGGACAACAGTGCCGCCGGCCAGAAGAACAACACCTACCAGGGCAACGGTGGCGTCGCGATCGGCTCGTTCATGCGCCGAGCGGCCTACGCCATCAAGTACCGCGAGCTGAAGTTCCTGCTCTCGAACGCCGTGAACGACAACTCGCGGCTGCTCTACAACCGGCAGCCCCTCGAGCGGGTCCGCAAGGTGGCGCCGTGGCTGACCCTCGACGGCAACCCCTACCCCGCCGTGGTGGGCGGCCGCGTCCAGTGGATCGTCGACGGCTACACCACGTCCGCCGACTACCCGTACTCGCGGCTGCAGGACATCGACAACGCGACCTCGGACTCGGTGACCGAGACCTCCAGCGCGGTGCGGGCGATCAGCACCGGGCAGATCAACTACATCCGCAACTCGGTGAAGGCCACCGTCGACGCCTTCGACGGCTCGGTGAAGCTCTACACGTGGGACGACAAGGACCCGGTGCTCAAGGCGTGGTCCAAGGCGTTCAGCGGCACGGTGCGGCCGATGAGCGAGATCAGCGGCGACCTCATGTCGCACCTGCGCTACCCCGAGGACCTGTTCAAGGTGCAGCGGATGATGCTGGCGCGCTACCACGTCACGGACGCGGACTCCTTCTACGGAGGCCAGGACTTCTGGCGGGTGCCCAACGACCCGACGGAGGAGAACGCGGCCGTCTACCAGCCGCCGTACTACCTGACGCTGGCCATGCCGAAGCAGTCGTCGCCGAGCTTCTCGCTGACGACGACGTTCCAGCCCACCGGTGACCGCGAGGTGCTCTCCGGCTTCCTCGCCGTCGACGCGAACGCAGGGTCGGAGAACGGCAAGCGCCGCGACGGCTACGGCAAGCTGCGGCTGCTCGAGCTGCCGCGCGACTCGACCGTCAAGGGCCCCGGTCAGGTCGCCAACGACATCAACAGCTCGAACGTGAGCTCCGAGGCGTACGCGCTGACGCTGAACCAGTTCCTCAACCAGAGCCGGCAGTCGGGCTCGCGGGTCACGATGGGCAACCTGCTGACCCTCCCGGTGGGTGGTGGTCTGCTCTACGTCCAGCCCATCTACGTGCAGGCCAACGGTCCGTCGTCCTACCCGCTGTCGCGGGCGACCGTGGTGGCGTTCGGCGACAAGCTGGCGTGGTCGGACACGCTCACCGGTGCCCTCGACGGCCTCTTCGGGGGTCAGTCCGGGGCCCAGGCCGGTGACAAGGGCACCGGGTCGGGCCCGACCACCACGACGAAGCCGCCCACCGGCTCCAATGCCACGGCCCTCGACCAGGCGCTGAAGGACATCCAGTCCGCCTACGACGACGGCCGGCAGGCGCTCAAGGACGGCGACTTCGCGGCCTACGGCGAGGCGCAGAAGCGGCTCAACGACGCGATCCAGCGGGCGGTCTCGGCGGCGCCGCAGGGCTCGGTCACCGTGACGCCCACCCCGAGCCCCAGCGGCAGCGCTACGGCGACGCCGTCGCCCACCACCAGCAAGTGACGGTATGCCGCGCGCACCGCTCCCGGTGCGCGCGGCATACCGCGCTGCGAGCAGGCCCGTGGTGCTGGGATCAGCACCGGAGGAGCCCTGCGAGCGGGCCCGGGAGGCCGTTGCGAGGAGGCCCGGGGGAGCGGATTTGGCGTGAAAGCCCGGTTCCCGTAAGGTTGTGTCTACCGACGCGGGGTGGAGCAGCTCGGTAGCTCGCCGGGCTCATAACCCGGAGGTCGCAGGTTCAAATCCTGCCCCCGCTACCAAACGCGTCAGCGAGACGAAGGCCCGGACCATCAGGTCCGGGCCTTCGTCGTTCTCCTGCGGACTCGACCTGCCCCGCCGCGCTCCGTTCTTCGCCGTCACCCCTCGCTCGTCCCTTCGCTCGATGTGGCCCCGCGACCCCGGCCGCATGCTGGCCACAGGCCACAAGCCCGGCTGTCGGTGCCGGGAGCTGGAAGGAGGCTGACGATGATCGGTGCGACGATGGTGGTGGCCACCCTGCCGGTGACCGACCTGGACCGGGCCAAGGCGTTCTACGTCGACGCCCTCGGCCTCACGCTCCTCTGGGAGACACCGGTCGGGGTGCGACTGCGGTGCGGCGACGTCAGCGAGGTCTCCCTCTTCAAGCGGCCGCCGGTCACCACCGAGCACACCCTGGCCCACTTCGAGGTCTCCGACATCGAGGCGGTCGTCACGGACCTCGAGGCCAAAGGGGTGGAGTTCATCGACTACACCGAGGGGCCGTTGACGACCACGGGGCACATCGCCCAGGTCGGCCCGTCCCGTGGCGCCTGGTTCCACGATCCCGACGGCAACACCCTCGGTCTGCGCCAGGCGTAGCCGACGTCAGGGCGCACACTTCGGGCAGCTGCGTCACTGCTCCACCACGCGGAGCAGTGACGCAGCAGGGCCCAGGGACCGTGACGTTGCTACTTCAGCCGGCCGGCGTTGGCGATGATGACGGCGATCGGCGGGATGAAGGCGGCGACGACGCTCATGCCGATGGCCAGCGGCACCGACCACAGACGCACCAGGAACCACGCGAGCGCCAGGAGCACCACGCAGGTGCCCATCAGCCACAGGTACCACCGCATCTGACGGTCCATTCATCCAGTGTGGCCTCGGATGAACGGGGGAGCCGCCGGGGGCTTTGATCGGGTTCACAGACTCTTGTCGCACACTGGGTCAAGCCGCCCGTGACCGATCGTGAAGGACCCCTGCGTGCATCGACCTCCCCGACGCTCTCGTCGAGCTCACGACGGAGCGGGCGGACGGCCCCCGCGGCGGATGCGGCCCCGTGACCGGCTGGCGCTCGCGGCCGCGACGCTCGTTGCCGTCGTCGTCGGCGCCGCCCCCGCGGTCGGCCAGTCCATCACCGACGGCGAGCCCGTGCACGTCGCCGGCCCGGCCGCCACGGTGCTCAGCATCAGCCACCGCGGCCAGGGCCGGGTGGTCGAGGCCTTCGGCGACGTGCGCCATGCCCGCAGGATCGCCGTGATCGTGCCGGGTGTGGGGTGGAGCGGCATCCTGGTCAGCGACGAGCGCGGCGCCGGACGGCGGCACCCCGCGGTGCAGGCGCGCAGCCTGCTCGCCGAGATGCAGCGGCAGTCGCCGCACACGCCCGTCGCCGTCGTGGTGTGGCTCGACTACGACGCGCCCGCGGGGATCGACGCCGACGCGGCCCGGTCGGAGCGGGCGGTGGCCGGCGCCGCACGGCTCGCCACCTTCGTCGACGGCCTCCCGCACTCAGCACGGGTGAGCCTGGTGTGCCACAGCTACGGTTCCGTGGTCTGCGGGCACGCGGCCTCGCACGTCGACGCCGCCTCCCTGGTCGTCGTGGGCTCGCCGGGCATGGACGTCTGGAGCCGCGCCGAGCTGCACACCACCGCCGAGGTCTGGGCCGGCATCGCGGCGGAGGACCCCATCCGGGTCGTCCCGCACACCCGGGTCAACGGTTTCGGCCACGCGGCAGACCCGACCGACCCGGCCTTCGGTGCCAAGGCCCTGCCGGTCGGAGGGGCCGTGGGGCACAACGGCTACCTCGTCGCCGGCACGGAGTCCCTGCGCGCCATCGCGCAGATCGCGCTGGGCCACGGGGCCCAGGTCACCTCCGTGCGCCGCTAGCCGGCTTCGACCAGGCCGCCGGTCTCGTGGCCGGGTGCACCGCCCGAGGCGGCTGTGGGGCGGCGCTGTGTGGTGGCCCCGCCGTCAGGCCCCCTCTCGGAGCCGGGCGAGGGGATCGACGCTGAGGTACTTGAACGCGGTGTCGACGGCCAGGGTCACGATGACGGCGTCCGGCCCGAGTCGCTCGGCGAGCCGGAGCGCCCCGACGACGTTCGCGCCTGTCGAGATGCCTGCGAAGATGCCCTCCTCGGCGGCGAGGCGCAGCATCATCTCGGTCGCCTCACTGTCGGTGATGGCGTCGACGTGGTCGACCTTCGTGGCGTCCCACTGGGGGACCACGAAGCCGGCCCACCCCTGCATGACGAACGACCCCGACGGACCCCCGGAGAGGGCCGCGGAGCCGGCGGGCTCGAGCGCCTGGATGACGACACCGTGAGGGCGCAGCGCCTCGGCCACACCGAGCACCGACCCGCCGGTGCCCACCCCCTGCGTGTACGCGGTGACCCGGCCACCGGTCTGCTCCCAGATCTCGCGGCCGAGGAAGTCGCGGTGCCCCGGGATGACGTAGGGGTTGTTGAACTGGTCGGTCGCGTAGTGGCCCGGCTGCGACGCGAGCTCGGCGGCCCGGGCCATCATGGAGCGGATGTCCTGGGGGGTGACGCGTGGCCTGCCTTCCACCGAAGCGACGACGTCCACCGCCGCGCCGAGGGCGCGGAGGAGCTGGAAGCGCTCCTCGGTGAAGCAGTCCGCCATGACGATCCGGGCACGGTAGCCCTTGGCGCGGCACACCAGTGCCAAGGAGGGCCCGGTGCTTCCCCCGGTGTACTCGACGACGGTGTCGCCCGGCTCGATGAGCCCATCGCGCTCGGCACCCTCGACCATGGCCAGGGCCATGCGGTCTTTCATCGAACCGGTCGGGTTGTAGTACTCAAGCTTGACCCAGACCTCGGCGCCGTTCGAGGGGCCGCAGCGCCCCAGCCGCACGAGGGGCGTGTTGCCGATCGCGTCGATGATGGTGGCCATGCCCGGGTCCTTGTCGTCGCAGGGAAAGGTGCGCCACGTCGGTGCGGCGCCACGCGCGTCACCCCGGTGGGAGGTGGCCCGCGTTCGGATTCGTCCTCCCCGGTGGGTGGCCCCCGTAGCATTGCCGCTTCGCCGGGGCCCGGACCAGTACCGGTTGCGTACCACCTGACCCGGCCGCGGATGCGTCTTGGCGGTACAGAACGTGTACTACCGCGTCTGCCGTCGCAGCGCCATCATGGTTGCGTGGCGAACCACTCCGACTACTGCCCCATCGCCGTCGGCGTCGACGTCGTGGGTGATCGGTGGACTCCTCTGGTGATCCGGGAGCTGATGGTTGGCTCGACCGGCTTCAACGAGATCCACCGCGGCATCCCCCGGATGAGCAGGACGCTCCTCGCCCAGCGGCTGCGGATGCTGGAACGGCGAGGGCTGGTGGTGCGCGAGCAGGCGGGCAGGGGCCGACCCGGCCGGTACGCCCTGACCCCCGCGGGGGAGTCCTTGACCCCCATCGTCTGGGCGATCGGGCACTGGGCGGCCGAGTGGGTGTTCGGCGACCCGGGGGAGCGGGACTGCGACGGGCAGTCCCTGATGTGGCGGCTGCACCAGCACGCCATCCCCAACAGGCTTCCCCTGGAGCGCACCGTGGTCCACGTGGACCTCACCGGTCCGGGCCGGGCGGAGGGATGGTTGGTGGTCGAGCGGCGCGCGGTCACCGTGTGCACGACCGACCCCGGCTACGAGGTGGACCTCCGGCTCGAGGCCGCCACCGGGCAGATGCAGCGCTGGATGGTCGGGCGCGTGGCCTTCAAGGAGCTGCTGTCCGCCGGTCACGTGCGGCTGGCCGGCCCGAGCCGCCTCGCCCGAGCCTTCCCGACCTGGTTCGACACCACCGCCTTCGCCGAGGCGACGCGCCGCGGCGAGCTCCGGCGGAACCTGCAGGCCACGGCCTGAGCCTGCCTGCTGTCCGCTGCCGAACCTGCCTGGTGCCCGGGGCTGCTCGCTGCCGAACCTGCTTGGTGCCCGGGGCTGCTCGCTGCCCGCTGCCGGTGCTCCGGCGCGCTCCGCCGCAGTGGTGGGACGTGCCACGGGGGTAGCGAAACTGCACTGGTCCCAGCCCTGGGCCGTGGACCAGTCTCCTTGCCATGACGACGACTACCGCAACCACCAGCCGTGCCACCGAAGCAAGCCTCTTGAGCCGTGTGGACCGCATCGGTTCGCTGCTCGCGGAGCACAGTGGCGGCCACGACGTGGCCGGCACCTTTGTCACCGAGTCCTACGACGCGCTGCGACGCGAGGGCCTGCTCTCCGTGGCGGTCCCGGTCGAGCTGGGCGGAGAGGGCGCCACGATCGCCCAGATCGCCGCCATGCAGCGGCGGATCGCCCACTACTGCGGCTCCACCGCGCTGGCCAGCGCCATGCACCAGCACGTGACCGCCTTCACCGCCTGGCGCCACCGCCGCGACCTCCCCGGCGCCGAGGCCACCCTGAGGCGGGTGCTGGAGGAGGGCATCGTCCTCGTCTCCACCGGTGGTGGTGACTTCACGGAGCCGCCCGGACGCGCCACCAGGGTCGACGGCGGGTTCCGGGTGACCGGCCGCAAGCGCTTCGCGAGCCAGTCGGTCGCGGGTGCCGTGATCTCCACGATGTTCACCTACGACGACCCGCAGCAGGGCCTGCGCGTGCTGAACCTCTCCGTCCCCGCCGGAGCGGAGGGCGTGAGTGTCGCCGACAACTGGGACACGCTCGGGATGCGTGGCACGGCCAGCAACGACATCGTCTTCGACAACGTCTTCGTCCCGGAGGAGAGGGTCCTGGCGAACCGCCCGTTCGGCGTCGTCGACGGCCCGTTGCAGGTCATCAGCAGCATCGCCTTCCCCATCATCACGGCGGTCTACCTCGGCGTCGCCGAGGCGGCATACTCCGCTGCCGTGCAGGCGGCAGGCAGGAAGCGGGACGACCCCGCCGTCCAGCGCCAGCTCGGGCAGTCGCGACTCCTCCTGCAGGGCGCCGAGTGGGTGCTCGAGGGTGCGCTCCGGGATGTGGGGGACGACCCGACCCCGTCGGCCGAGACGTTCCTCGCGGTCATGCTCGCCAAGGCCCACGTGGTCCATGCCGGGATGCGGGTGTGCGACCTCGCCATGGACGTCGCGGGTGGGCCGGCGTACTTCAAGGGCTCGATGATCGAGCGCTGCTACCGGGACATCCGCGCCGGGAAGTTCCACCCACTGACCCCGGAGCAGACGCTCGCCGAGGTCGGTCGCCACGAGCTGGGGCTCTCGACCGTCGCCTGACCCTCTTCCCCACGCGCCCAGGGCGCTCGTTCCGGTGGATCGAGCGCCCTGGCGCCGTGCCCGGGGCTCAGCTTGAGGCGATCGTGCCGAACCTGCGGTCGTGGTGCACCAGGGGACGTCCGGAGGCGACCTCCGCCGCCTCCACGTCGCACACCACCACCACGTGGTCTCCGCCGGGAACGTGGTCGCGAACGCTGAGGGCGAACCAGGCATGTGTCCCGCCCAGCCGGGGCGCGCCGCAGTCGACCTGCCAGGGCACACCGCGGAAACGATCCTCCACGCGAGCCGCGAACCGCTGCGCCAGCGTGATCTGGTCGTCGGCGAGGACGTTGACGCCCACGGGAGCCCCGCGGCGCAGCGCCGACAAGAGGGAACTGGACGCCTGTAGCGCCACCGTCATCATCGCGGGCCTCATGGAGAGGGAGTCGAACGCCGACACCGTCGTGCCCAAGGGGCGTCGCCCGACCAGCGTCGTGACGACAGCCACGGGAGCGGCCACATGACGCATGGCTGCGAGGAACTCCGGTTCAACGTCAGACCGCGGCTCCGGCGGTTCGGACAGGGCGTGCATGCCCGTCACCCTCACAGGGGCTGGCCGGTCGGACGAGTGCAGGAGCGGGACTGGTGGGTCCGACCGGCATGGTCCCGTGGTGTCCCGTCGGGACGAGATCACTCGAACATATGTTCGAATGATCTGGCATGCTGGTGGGGTGGCAGGCGGCATGGGATACCGACGGGGCGTCCCGCTCGGCGAGCGACCGGTCGAGACCGGTGCCCCTGCGCCGACGACCGTCGCCTCGTCGACGACTCGGAGGCCGCCCGCGACGCCGGCGCCCTCGGGGGAGCACCCTTCCGCCCGCCGGCACTGCTGGGTGCGCGGCGTCGACGGCGCCCCCGGCCCGCACCCGGCGCTGCTCGTCGAGTGGCGACGCCGCGAGGCCGACCAGTGGGAGGCGCTGGTGGTGTATGCCGTGGAGGACCGCGGGTCCGTGACGCTCGTCCAGCAGTGGCTGGCGTCCTCGCTGGTCACCCCGTCGGCGTAGTCCGACGGTCGCCGCTGCTCCACCGTGGCCTCGGGCTTGAGAAGCCCTTGTGCGTGGGATCGCCGCTGATGTACGTTTCGCCTTCTTGGACCCTTTCCAGGGTTCGCCGTCCAGCAGCCGGCGGCTGGTCACCCCAGACCCCGGTGCCCCCTTGTCCTTCGTTGTGCTTGGGGAGATGGATGGACATGAGCGAACACGACTCCTCCGACCGCTTCGGCGGTCAGCTGGGCCATGTCGTAGCTCACGACCCTGCGATGGTCGAGCGCGCCAAGGGCGCCCTGATGCTGCGCCTCGGTGTCGGCTCGCCCGAGGCGCTGGGGCTGCTGCTCTCGTGGTCCCAGACCGCCAACACCGACGTCGGTCACCTCTCCGAGGTCCTGGTGCGCGGACTGTGCCGGGGAGACCGCGACGTGGTGCGTGCCGAGCCGCTCCTGCTGCGGTGGCTCGAGACGAGGCTTCGCGCCATGGAGAGCAGCTAGCAGGCCACCAGCGGCGTGCGCACCGCCTGTCGGGGGACACGGCGCGCACGCCCTGGTCGGCGGTCCGGCACGGTGGTTCGGGGGAACTGGTGGCCGACCGCCCGCGCGGCCCCGGAGGGCACACCCTCCGGGGCCGCGTTCTGCCTGCCTGCTGATCCTGCCGCCTGGTGGAGGTGGGCACGCCGGGGTTCGCAGGCAGGGTTCGCCTGTGGGCCCACGCCGACCGTGGAAGGGCGGGAACACGGCATACCGGCTCGTCGCCCCGCGACTCGGCCGCAACGGCCTCGGGGCGGTATGATCGACGGTGAAGGGGACCGGTCACGCCACCCTTGCCACATCGGCAGCTGGCGGCTCGTCATCGACGAGTGACCGGAAGGTCACCACTGGGTGGTCCGTGAAGGGTCACACCTCTTGGCTGTTCTGGCGGACCACGCGCCAGCTCGACCGGCACTGGAGTACCCAGCGGTCCTGTCCCCGGCTTTTGCCACATCGCCCCGTCGCAGGGCGAGGGCGCGGGTATGCCGCGCCGGACCGCCTGCGTCGCGGCACCCCCGAGGAGGAGTTCTTGGCTCAACGAGGCCAGCGCCAGGCCGGCGCCACCCGCACCGCCCCCCGCGCCCAGCGGCGAGCCCGCGACGAGGAGGGGCTCTTCCCCGTGCTCGCCAAGGCGGTGCGCGAGGTGGAGGGAGCAGCGCAGCGTGGGCGGCTCCGGCCGTCGTCGCGGACCAAGTTCCAGGTCATCGCGCTGCTGGTCCGCGAGGAGCGCGCCCGCGTCAAGGCGGACTCCTCGCTGACGGAGGGCCAGCGGGCCGAGGCGCTCAAGCGGCTCGACGGCATCGCCACGATCCTGGCCAAGACCGCCGCCCGCGACACCTCGCTGCTGTCGCTGCTGGCCGAGGACGCGCTCGTGACCGGCGCCGCGAAGACGCTGCGGTCCGAGATGCTCGTGGCCGGCGGCATGGAGGCCGAGCCCGAGCCGGAGCCCGAGCCGGAGTCCGTGACCGCGCCTGCGCCGACCGAGCGCCGGGTCGTGCCGCAGTCGGTGGTCGCGCGACAGCTGGCCAACCCCTTCCTCGCCCCGGACTTCTCCGCCGCGCAGCACCAGCGGGTGCGACACGGACGGCTGTCCAACTGGGAGCTGCTCGGCCCGCTGTTCCGCTCCTTCGAGGAGGGTGGCGGCACGTCGTGCATGGACCTGCCGGAGCCGGCATCGCTGCAGTCGCTGCAGGCGCCGGGTGGGCAGGTGCTGATGCACCACCAGGCACAGGTGGTCGAGGCGGCCCGCGAGGGACACCGCACCTTCCTGCTCGCCGACGAGCCGGGCCTCGGCAAGACGGCCCAGGCGTTGCTGGCCGCCCAGGCGGCGGACGCCTACCCGCTGCTCGCGGTCGTGCCGAACGTCGTCAAGGCCAACTGGGCCCGCGAGGCGCAGCTGTGGACCCCGAAGCACAAGGCCACCGTCATCCACGGAGACGGCCACACGATCGACGGCTTCGCCGACATCATCGTCGTCAACTACGAGGTGCTCGACCGCCACGTCGGCTGGCTGGGTGACCTCGGTTTCCGCGGCATGGTGGTCGACGAGGCGCACTTCATCAAGAACAAGTCCTCCCAGCGCTCGCAGCACGTGCTCCAGCTCTCCGAGCGCATCCGCCAGCGGATGGCCAACCCGCTGCTGATGGCGCTCACCGGCACCCCGCTCATCAACGACATCGAGGACTTCCGCGCCATCTGGCAGTTCCTCGGCTGGATCGACGACAAGCAGCCCCGGGCCCGTCTCATGGAGAAGCTCGAGGACGTCGGGCTGACCCCGGCCGACGTGGGCTTCTACGCCTCCGCCCGGGCGAGCGTCGTCGACCTGGGCATCGTCCGCCGCCGCAAGGTCGACGTGGCCTCCGACATCCCGGCCCGGCGCATCGCCGACCTGCCGGTCGAGCTCGACGACGAGGCCGGCCGCTCGATCCGCGCCGCGGAGCGCGAGCTCGCCAAGCGGCTGGTGCAGCGCTACGAGAGCGCCCTCGCCGCCCGCGGCACCGGGGTCCCGGCCGACGGCGGAATCGACCACGACCTCGTGCGCCGCGTCGCGACGTGGGAGCGCGAGGAAGCGAACAACAGCAAGGCCGACGGCAACGTCTTCGGCATGCTGCGCCGCATCGGCCAGGCCAAGGCCGAGCTGGCCGCCGACTACGCCGCCCAGCTCGCCCGCAGCGTGGGCAAGGTCGTGTTCTTCGCCAAGCACATCGACGTCATGGACGCCGCCGAGGAGCTGTTCGCCCGGCGCGGCATCCGCTACTCCTCGATCCGCGGCGACCAGACGTCGAAGGCCCGCCAGCAGCAGGTCGACGCGTTCATGACTGACCCCGACGTCGCGGTCGCGGTCTGCTCGCTCACCGCAGCCGGTGTCGGCCTGAACCTGCAGGTGGCCTCCAACGTCGTGCTCGCCGAGCTGTCGTGGACCGACGCCGAGCAGACCCAGGCCATCGACCGCGTCCACCGCATCGGCCAGGGCGACCCCGTCACCGCGTGGCGGATCATCGCGGCCCAGACGATGGACACCAAGATCGCCCAGCTCATCGACAGCAAGGCCGGCCTGGCCGCGCGGGCGCTCGACGGCTCCGACGAGGAGGTGTCGTCCTCGGCCGACATCCAGCTCGAGGCGTTGGTGGCCCTGCTCACCGAGGCGCTCACCGAGCAGCTGGCCGCCGCCTCGTAGGTCGGCCCGGTCAGGCGCGGGCACGCCCTCAGGCCCGGTCGGGCCCGGTCACGCCCGGCGGGGCAGGCCGCGCACCGGCAGGTCGGGCGGCGGCGCACCCTGCGGTGCGCCGGCGTCGGCCACACGGTGGCGTCGTCCGTACCGGGCGGCCAGCGGACCCGCGGTGACGCCATGGGCGAGCACGCTGAGGAAGACTGTCACTGCGATGACGGAGACTGCCTCGCGCGCGTCCGGTCCGAGCTCCTCCAGCGCGAGGAGGGCGAAGACCAGAGAGGCGAGTCCGCGTGGCCCGAACCAGCCGATGAAGAGCACCGTCCCGCGGTCGAGGCGAGCGCCCAGCGAGGCCAGCGCGACCGGGACCATCCGCACGATCGTGAGGCTCAGCACGGCATACAGCAGGGTGGTGGCATCCGGGTTGTCGACCACGATCGGCACGGCGATGGCACCGAAGGCCAGCCACACCAGCAGTGAGACCAGCCCACTGGCCTGTTCGAGGAAGAGCAGCTCGGCAGGACCGCGCTGCCCCGCCGTGGCGGCGAAGGCGAGGCCGCCGAGGAAGGCTGCGATGAAGCCGTTCCCGTGCAGGCTCGTCGAGGTCACGTAGGAGAGCAGGGCCAGCGCGAGCACGGCGATGCCGGTGAACTCCTCCGAGGCCCAGTGGGCGCGCCGGGCGCGGCGCAGGAGCCACCCGCCACCGGCTCCGACGACGACCCCCACCGCCGCACCGATGAGCAGCTCGACCGCGGCGGTGCCCACCCCGGTGCTGTCCGGCAGCGCCTCGGCGGAGGCGGCGCCTGCGACCGCCAGCAGCACCACCGGCGTCGCGATGCCGTCGTTGAGGCCGCTCTCGACGGTGATCAGGCGACGCACGCGTGAGGGCACCACGGGGTTGGTCACCACCGGTACGCCCAGGGCGGCATCGGTCGGTGCCAGCGCGGCCGCCACCAGCAGGGCCAGCCACACCCCGAGCGACGGGAACAGCCACGCGGCCAGTCCCCACCCGGCCAGGACGGTCAACGGCAGCCCGACCGCGAGCAGCCGCACGCACATCCCGATGTCGGCACGCAGGTCCTGCACCCTGAGGCGGGCGGCGTCGGAGAACAGGACCCAGACGAGGGTGACCTCGACCAGGGGCTTCACCGTCTCGGGCGCCGTCGGCCCCTCGACCACCCCGGAGCCGGCCAGCACCGCCCCGACCGCCATGAAGACGATCGGGGCCGTGAGGTCGGCCCGCTCGAGCCGCGAGGAGATGACGCCCCAGAGGAAGATCGAGGCGGCGATGACCAGCACGACGGTTGTGCTCAACTGCCACCTCCCTCGGGCTGACGGGTCGCTACTGCCGCGCCATCGCGGCCCGCAGCTCGCTCTCCTTGTCCTGGATCAGCTCCCCGGAGAGGTCCACCGTGACCTTCTGGAGCGTGCCCGTGAAGCGGAACGGCGCAGCGTATGCCGTCGTGACCGCCGAGCCCGGATCGGCACCGCACGTCATTGCGCCGGGGTTGAACATGAAGGGCGTGGTCCACGGCGCCTCGCTCGCCCCGACCAGCGCGTTGTCCACGTAGAGCTGGAAACGGCCGGGCATGCCGTGGCCGTGGGCAGGGTCGGGCTCGCCCTGCGGCTCGAACTCGAAGCGCAGCTCGTGGTCGCCCGGCGGAACGGCCTCGGTGGAGGTGACCTCGAACCTCTCCCGGCCCACCCAGTTGTGCAC
This sequence comes from Pedococcus cremeus, assembly GCF_900111375.1. Classification (GTDB taxonomy): domain Bacteria; phylum Actinomycetota; class Actinomycetes; order Actinomycetales; family Dermatophilaceae; genus Pedococcus_A; species Pedococcus_A cremeus. The sequence continues at coordinate 511,534 of NZ_FOHB01000001.1, read as the reverse complement.
GTAGCGCAGGCGCCCGTCCTGGACGTAGAACGAGAACCCGCCTGCGGCCGTGCCCTGGGCCAGCAGGACCCCCTCGGCCCCCTCGTCGGGGATGCGAACGGCCGCCGAGATGCTGTGCGCGCGGTTGAGCAGGCGCGGCCCGGCGAAGAAGGGCACCGACTGCGTGTTGGGGTAGAGGGTGTAGGTGTTGCGCGGCAGCGCCACGAGCGGCTGCGGGTGTCCCAGGCGGGCCAGCCCACTGCCGTCGACGGGGAAGACGTCGTACTTGCCCGCCTCGGCGTACCAGGTGGCGATGAGCGCGATCAGCGTGTCCCGGTTGGCATCCGCGACGTCGTGGCACTCCGCGAAGTCCTCGGCGACGTGGTAGAGCTCCCAGCCGTGCGCGTCGAGGTCACTCAGCGTCCTGGCAGAGATCGGCTCGCCGAACCCCTTGCCTGCCTCGGCGAAGGACGGCCCGGGCCACGGGCACACTGCCCGCCACCCGTCGTGGTAGATGGAGCGGTGGCCGAGCATCTCGAAGTACTGCGTCCGGTGGCGGCTCTCCGCCTGGCCATCTCCCAGGGAGTACCCGAAGCTCACGCCCTGCAGCGGTGACTGGGTGACCCCGCGGATGCTCTGCGGTGGTTCGAGGCCCAGCAGCTCGAGGACGGTGGGCACGATGTCGATGATGTGGGTGTACTGGTGGCGCACCTCGCCGGACGCTCTGATGCCCCGTGGCCAGCTGACGATGAACGGGTCGGAGGTGCCGCCGCGGTACGTCTCCCGCTTCCAGCGGCGGAACGGCGTGTTCCCCGCCCACGTCCACCCCCACGGGTAGTGGTTGAAGTGGTTGGGACCGCCGATCTCCTCGATCACGGCGAGGCTGTCCTCGAAGGGCTCGGGCGCGTTGTTGAAGAACTGCGCCTCGTTCGTCGTCCCGGTCGGGCCACCCTCAGCGCTGGCCCCGTTGTCCGAGACCACCATCACGAGGGTGTTGTCGAGCTCGCCGATGCTCTCCAGGAAGTCGAGCACCCGCCCGATGTGGTGGTCGGTGTGCGAGAGGAACCCGGCGAAGACCTCCATCATCCGGGCGTACAGCCTGCGCTGGTCGGAGCTCAAGGTGCTCCACTCCGGGACGTCCGGGTCGTGCCTCGAGAGCTCAGCGGCCTGCGGCACGATGCCGAGCTCCTTCTGGCGGGCGAAGACGCGCTCGCGGTAGACCTCCCAGCCGTCGTCGAACGCCCCGCGGTAGCGGTCCGCCCACTCCTTCGGGACGTGGTGGGGCGCGTGCGTGGCGCCCGGGCAGAAGTGGAGGTAGAAGGGCTTGCCGGGGTCGATCTGCTTGGCATCCGCGATGAACTCGATCGCCTTGTCGGCAAGGTCCTCGGTGAGGTGGTACCCCTCCGCAGGCGTCCTCGGCGGCTCGACCTGGTGGTTGTCGTAGACGAGGTCGGGGTCCCACTGGCTGGTGTCGCCTCCGAGGAAACCGTAGTAACGCTGGAAGCCCCGACCCAGCGGCCAGCGGTCGTAGGGACCGGCGGGGGTCTCCTCCCTGCTCGGCAGCAGGTGGTACTTCCCGACCATGTAGGTGCTGTAGCCGTGCTGCAGCAGCATCTCGGACAGGAAGCCGTTCTCGAACGGGATGGCCCCGTTGTAGCCGGGATAGCCGGTCGCCATCTCGGTGATGCTCGCCATCGCGTTGCTGTGGTGGTTGCGCCCGGTCACGATGCACGCGCGGCTGGGTGAGCACAGCGCTGTCGTGTGCATGTTGTTGTAGCGCAGGCCGCGGGAGGCGAGGCGGTCCAGGTTGGGCGTGGCAATGGGGCTGCCGTAGCACCCCAGGTGGCCGAAGCCTGTGTCGTCCAGCACCACGATCACCACGTTGGGCGACCCCTCGACCGCCCGCACCGGCCGCGGCCAGGCAGGTTCCGACTCGTCCGCCGTACGTCCGATCACGCCAGGGAAGCTGGCACCCGGCTCATACTCCGTGAAGCCCATGGGAAGTGCACCTTTCTGTGGAAGCGTTCCGTCCACAGTCCGGTGTGGTGGCGTCGCGCGGCATCACCCGAGGTGGGTGAGCCGCGAGGGCCCGCTACCTGCCGACAGCCCAGCTACCTGCCGGCTGCCCTGCTGCCTGCCGGCTGCCCTGCTGCCTGCAGGCGGGGCAGCCGCGCTACCTGGCCGTGTCGTCGAGCAGGCCGAGCAGCTGCCGGCAGACGGTGCTCGCTCTCAGCTGCGTCCAGCGGTGTGCCGTCAGGAAGGCCACGAGGGCCTCGGCACGCGGGTCGTCGGCCGGCACCGGCTCCACCTGGCGCCACTCGCCTGCGGAGGCGCCCGGCACGGCGGCCAGGAGCCGTTGCACCGCATGACGGTCCCACTGGGCCAGCGCCAGCCTGGCAAGCAGGTGCGGGGTGAAACCGCGCCAGGGGTACCGCTCGAGGGTCAGGCACAGGGCTGCGACGACAGGGTCGTCGTGGGGGCGGTTGGCCGTCATGGTGCGACTCGCGTCCGGTCTGCTTTGTGCGCTTTGTTCTGCACAGGGGCACCCTCTCACCCCGACGGGATGAGGTGGGGCTTACGGGCCGGGCAGAGCATGGCAGGACCGCGAGGACCACCTTCCAGGCCCTCGCCCGCGAGCGCAGGAGGCAGGCCATGACCGACCAGCTGACCAGGGAGTCCGCTGAACCCGTAGACGAGCTCGGCCCGGTCGACTGGCTGGTGGTGGAGTTCCCCGGGAGCCAGTTCAAGGGGGAGATCGCCCCGGCGCTCGACGACCTCGTGGAGGCGGGGACCATCCGGGTCCTGGACCTCGTCCTGATCAAGAAGGACGAGGACGGGTCCGTCGGCTTCTTCGAGATCAGCGACCTCGACGAGGGCGAGCTCGGCGGCATCGTGGCCTACGAGACGGAGCTGGCGACGCTGCTCGCCGCCGAGGACGTCGAGGCGGTGGCTGCGGCGGTCGAGCCGGGCAGCAGCGCCGGCCTGCTCGTGTGGGAGAACACCTGGGCGGCGCCGTTCGCGTCGGCCGTGCGGCGGGCCGGGGGACAGCTGGTCGCCAACGGCCGCATCCCCGTCCAGGCGATCCTGGCGGCCATCGAGGCCGACCTGGGCGAGGACGACGATGACGAGACGGACGAGGACAGCGAAGCACGGACGGAGGGCGAGTGACATGCCACTGGCAGCACGCAGGGCACGCAGGGCAGCGGTGATCGGACCGGCACCGGTCGCACGGACGGCCACCACGGTGGCCACCGCAGCGGTGGTGGCCCACGGAGTCGGGCGCCGCACGGACCGGCGTGACGACCGTCGCGACGACCGCAGGGACCGGCGCCGTTGAGCCTGACCGCACCCGCGGCCTTCCACGTGATGGCGAAGCCCACCGGCGCCATCTGCAACCTGGACTGTGAGTACTGCTTCTTCCTCTCGAAGGACCAGCTCTACCCGGACAGCGCGTTCCGCATGGACCCGGCGGTCCACGCGGCATACGTCGGCCAGCTGCTCGCCGCCCACGGCGACGCAGAGGAGGTGGTCGTCGCCTTCCAGGGTGGCGAGCCCACGCTCATGGGGCTGGACTTCATGCGCCGGACGCTGGAGCTGGAGGAGGAGTACCGCCGGCCCGGCCAGAGGGTGCTCAACACCCTGCAGACCAACGGGACGCTGCTCGACGACGAGTGGGGGGCGTTCCTGAAGGAGCACGGCTTCCTGGTGGGCCTGTCCATCGACGGCCCGCGCGAGATGCACGACGCCTACCGCGTCGACAAGGGCGGCAAGCCCACCTTCGACCGGGTGCTGCGCGGGCTCGGCGTCCTGCAGCGCCACGAGGTGGAGTGGAACGCCCTCACCACCATCAACGCGGCGAACGGCGACCACGGCCGCGAGGTGTACACGTTCCTGCGGGACGACCTGGGTGCGCAGTTCATCCAGCTCATCCCCATCGTGGAGCGGGTGACGGCCGAGCAGCTCCCGCTGGCCGAGACCGGGTGGGGACGCCGCCACGGCGAGCGTCCGCTGTACCGGCAGGAGGGCGACCTCGTCACCCACCGCACGGTCGGGGCCGAGCAGTTCGGGCAGTTCCTCGTCGAGGTCTTCGACGAGTGGGTGCGCCACGACGTCGGCGACGTGTTCGTGCAGATGTTCGACACCGCCCTGGCCCACTGGCTGGGGATGGACGACGCAGGCATGTGCGTCCACGCGAGGACGTGTGGCGAGGCCCTCGCGCTGGAGCACAACGGCGACCTGTACTCGTGTGACCACTTCGTCGAGGAGAAGTACCTGCTCGGCAACATCCGGGGTGACCGCCCCCTGTTGCAGCTGGCGACCTCACCGCAGCAGCAGGCCTTCGGCCGGGCCAAGCTCACCACCCTGCCGGCGTACTGCCTTCAGTGCGACGTGCGGTTCGCCTGCAACGGCGGCTGCCCCAAGGACCGGTTCCTCACGACTCCGGACGGGGAGCCGGGACTGCACTACCTCTGCGCCGGCTACCAGCGCTTCTTCCGCCACGTCGACGAGCCGATGCGCGTGATGGCCTCGCTCCTGCGGCGAGGCTCGGACGCCACGGGGATCCAGGACTGGTATGCCGCGCGCGACAGGGACAGGGACGGGGACAGAGACAGGGACGGGGACAAGGACGGGGACAAGGACGGGGTCGGGGTCGGGGACGCGGACGCGGGTGGGGGCGGGGACGGGGCCCTGACGCGCCGTTGACCGCTCGCGCACAGCGGGCGGATCATCGGCGGGGTGGAGCCGCAGACGCGCTACGCCCGTAGCGGGGACGTCTCGATCGCCTACCAGGTGGTGGGCGAGGGACCGCACGACGTGGTCGTCGCTCCCGGCTTCATCTCCCACGTGGAGCTCTCCTGGGAACAGCCGGCGCTGCGCCGGTTCCTGACGAGACTCGCGGCGTTCAGCCGCCTGGTGGTGTTCGACAAGCGCGGCACCGGGCTGTCCGACCCGGTCGCGAGCGCCCCGACCCTCGAGGAACGCGCCGACGACCTGCGCGCCGTCATGGACGCCGCAGGAATGGAGCGAGCCGCGGTCCTCGGCATCTCCGAGGGCGGGACGATGGCGCTGATGTTCGCGGCGGGCCACCCCGAACGCACCTCGGCCCTCGTCCTCTACGGGACGTGGGCCCGCCTCGGCGCCGCACCCGACTACCCCGAGGGCGTCGACCCCGAGCTGCTCGCCGGCCTGGTCCGCCTCGTCGACCGCTGGGGCACCGGCGTGGGGCTGTCCGCCTGGGCACCGTCACGGCGGGACGACCAGCAGCTGCGTGACTGGTGGGGCCGGCTCCAGCGGTCGTCGGCCAGCCCGGCGATGGCCCGCACGCTGTTCTCCTCCTACCCCGACCTCGATGCGCGCTGCCTGCTCCCCACGATCCAGGCACCGGCCCTCGTGCTGCACCGTCGTGGCGACCAGATGGTGCCGCTCGCGCTCGGCCGCTACCTGGCCGCACACCTCCCGCACGCACGCCTCGTCGAGCTGCCGGGTGATGACCACCTCTTCTTCGTGGGCGACACCGACACCGTCCTCGACGAGATCGAGCTGTTCCTGACGGGTGCCCGCCCGGCCCAGCCCGTGGACCGGGTCGTCACCACCCTGCTCTTCACCGACGTCGTCGGGTCGACCGCCCTCGCCGCCGAGCTGGGCGACCAGCGCTGGCGTGAGCTGCTCGAGGGCTTCAAGGACGCCGTCAGCCGTGAGGTCGAGAGGGGCGGCGGTCGGGTGGTCGACTTCGCCGGCGACGGAGCCCTGGCCGCCTTCGACGGTCCGGCCCGCGCCATCCGGTGCGGCCTCGGGCTGCACAAGGCGCTCGCGCCGCTCGGGCTTTCTCTGCGGGTGGGGGTGCACACCGGAGAGGTGGAGCAGCTGCGCGGCGGTGACCTCGGCGGGCTGGCGGTGCACCTGGCGGCGCGCATCATGGCCGAGGCGGCCGCCGGTGAGGTGCTGGTCTCGAGCACGGTGCGGGACCTCGTGGTGGGCTCCGGCATCGGCTTCACCCCACGAGGCACCCGGGTCCTCAAGGGGATCCCGGGAGAGTGGTCACTGCTGGCCGTGGACGCGTGAGCCGCCTCACCGCCACTGCCCACCGCCACCGCCTCACCACCCCGGGGTGAGGCCGGTCCACGGCGAGCGGCAGGACGCTGGGCAGGTGTCTATGCAAGGAGGAGCCGATGCGCGAGCAGCACGTGTTCGAGACCCCAGAGGCCCGTGCCGAGAAGGGGCTGACCGCTCGGAAGCGGCTCCCGCCCGAGGAGCACGCCGCGCTCGACCTGCGCGCCGACCGGGATGCCGTCGGGGTCCTGGTCCAGCAGCTGCCGTCCCGCCTGCCAGAGCTGGTGGGCATCCGCAACGAGCGCATGTCCGCCTCGCCCTTCGCCTTCTTCCGTGGGGGAGCCGCGGTCATGGCGGCCGACCTCGCGCCCCAGCCCCACACGGGCCTCTACGCGCAGCTGTGCGGTGACGCCCACCTGGCCAACTTCGGCATGTTCGCCTCCCCGGAGCGCAACCTGCTCTTCGACGTCAACGACTTCGACGAGACCTGCCCCGGACCGTGGGAGTGGGACGTCAAGCGGCTGGTCGCGAGCCTGGCGGTGGCCGGGCGGGCCAACGGGTTCACCGACAAGCAGAACACCAAGGTGGTCGTGGCGGCGGCGCGCCGCTACCAGGACGCCATGCGAGGGTTCGCGGGCCAGGGCAACCTCGCGGTCTGGTACGCCCGGGTGTCGGTCACCGAGCTGCGCGGGTTGCTGGCCGACGACATCAACGCCAAGGCGGGGAAGCGGTTCGACAAGGCGATCGCCAAGGCCATGGGCCGCGACCACCTCCGCTCGGTGGCCACCCTGACGCAGGTCGTCGACGGGGTCCGCCGCATCGTGAGTGACCCGCCCCTGTTGGTGCCGGTCGCCGAGCTGGCCCCCGAGGTGGCGCGCGACGAGCTCGAGGAGTCGATGGAGAACCTGCTGTGGGACTACGCCGACTCCCTGGCCCCCGGTCACCGTGAGCTGGCCAGGTCGTACTCGTTCGTCGACATGGCCCGCAAGGTCGTGGGTGTCGGCAGCGTCGGCACCCGCTGCTGGGTGGTGCTCATGCGCGGCCGCGATGACGGCGACCCCCTCCTGCTGCAGGTGAAGGAGGCGCAGCCGTCCGTGATCGCCTCCCACCTCGGGCTGCCGAAGCAGCGTCACGAGGGACTGCGGGTCGTCACCGGCCAGCGGGTCATGCAGGCGGCCAGCGACATGTTCCTCGGCTGGCAGCGCGCCATGGGCCTCGACGGAAAGATCCGCGACTTCTACGTCCGGCAGCTGCACGACTGGAAGGGCTCGGCGTCGATCGAGGACATGACCCCCAAGAACCTGCGCCTCTACGCCGAGGTCTGCGCGTGGACCCTGGCCCGGGCCCACGCCCGCTCCGGCGACCGCATCGCCATCGCGGCCTACCTCGGTGACGACGAGCAGTTCTCCCGGGCGATGGCGGTCTTCGCCGACTCCTACGCCGACGTGAACGCCCGCGACCACGCGAAGTTCACCGAGGCCGTGGCGAACGGTGCGTCCGTGCTCAGGGCCTGAGCTCGACGCTCGACACAGCGGTCGCACGGTGCGAGCGCCGTTCACCACGCCGCCGCAGGACCCAGATGGTCAGGCAGGCCAAGCCGCCTGCGAGGAGCAGCACCGGTGTCGAGATCATCGCCATGAACACGGCCCCGTCATGAGGGGTGAGGGTGCACCCGAAGCCGATGCCCTCGCACTGGCCGTCGGGGTTGTGCTCGGGCGCCGTGAGGATCCAGGCGGAGAAGGCGACGGCGGGTAGAGCCCACAGGAGGGCGAGCGCCCAGACGTACGACAGGCGGCTGCGGTTCATCGTCATGCGCCCACGATGACGCGCATCGGGCGTCCCGTCATGGGCGCCGGTACTCAGGTCGAGGTCACCGCCGTCGGCGCAGCAGGGAGCGGAGCGCCATGGCCATCACGATGGCCACGAGCTGGGCACCCATGACGACACGGTTGACGTCCACGGCCGGACGCCAGCTGACCTCGCCGCCCTTGACGACGTAGACGCCTGCCGGGTCAGCGGTGAACCCCCCGCCGCCGCCGCTGCCCTCGCCCTCGTTCTGCGGGCTGGTGCCGGAACCCCCGCCGGCGCCGCCCCGCACGCGGGCGACCGGCACGAGCAGCACGTCTCCCTCGTGGATCGGTTCGCCGAAGACCCGCGAGACCTTGGCGCTGTCGGTGGCCTGGCCGAGAAGCTGCTGGATGTCCATGCCGCCACCGTAGGTGGGACGCCCCCTCGCTCCGCAGGTCCAAAAGTCCTAGCCCACAGCCTTTCTCGTGGCGCGCGCCAACACCTGACGGCAGCCCGACGCCCAGGGGACCGGCGAGGCCGGCGTGTGCCGCGGCATACGGCTGGGACACCAGGAGCGGCACGGCCACGAACCGGCTGGGTCGCGCCGAACCGGTGCCCTTCGCCCCTGTGGCGCGCGGCGACGGCGACGACACGGTGGGGGTGTCGACGAAAGGGGAACGTCATGCGGCACATCGAGATCCAGGTCGAGTTCCCGGCCGTGCCCCGCGAGCACGCGACGAGGCCACTCGTGCTGGCGCCGACCCGCTGGCCGTACGTGCTGTCCGGCTGCCTCGCGGTCGCGGCGGCCGTCTCGGCGGGTTTCAGCCTGTGGGCGCCGTCGGTGCTGACCGGACCCGAGGTCACCCAGGGCAACCTGCGCGGTACGGCCCTCGTCGTGCTCGCCCTCGGTGTGCCCGCCCTGCTGGTCGCCATGGCGGCGTCCTCGCGCGGATCGGCACGGGGGCTGGTCGTGTGGCTCGGTGCCATCGCCTACCTGCTGTACCAGGGCGTGTTGTTCTGCTTCGGCACGCCGATGAACAACCTCTTCCTCGCCTATGTCGCGATGCTGGGCCTCGGCCTGTGGTCGCTGCTCGTGCTGCTGCGGGCCGTGGAGGTGCACCGGTTCACGGCGCGCGTCCACGGGCGGATGCCCACCCAGCAGCTCGCGGCGGTGACCGCCCTCTTCGCGGTGCTGAACGGCCTGGCCTGGCTGGTGCGGATCCTGCCGGTCGTCTTCACACCCCACCCCGGGTCGCTGCTGGAGGGCAGCGGGATGCTCACCAGCCCGGTCTGGGTGCAGGACCTCGCGTTCTGGGTGCCGGCGGCCCTGGTGGCGGCCTGGTGGTTCTGGAACCACCGGCCCTGGGGCGTGCTGCTCGGCGGTGGCCTGCTGACCTTCTACGCGGTGGAGTGCCTCAGCATCGCGAGCGACCAGTGGTTCGGCGCGCAGGCCGACACCTCGCAGCCCGACCTCGCGTCCACCGCGCTGGTCGGCCCGTTCCTGGCGCTGGGTGCGGCGCTCGGGGCGGCCGTGGTCTGGCACCTTCGCCACCTCGACCGGGCCGACTGACGCGTCGTCAGCGGGGCGCCGTCAGCGGTGCCGCGCGGTCAGAGGTGCGTCGTCACGGTCAGCGGTGCGTGCCGCGCACCAGGGTGACGATGGCGACGCCGATGCCGATGGCGCTGCCGACGATGCCGATCGCCACGAGCCAGCGGAACACCGTGTCCCAGGGAAATCCCCCACCCTCGAACGAGAAAGGCCACACCTGCCAGATGCGCACCATCGCGGCGAGCCCGATGCCGGTGGTGACGAGGTCGCCGAGCGAGCGGAGCCGGGGCGGGTCGGCGAACAGGTAGACCAGGTTGGTGATGATGCCGGTCAGGATCGAGGCGTTCACGAGCCCGAGCACCTTGGTCATGTCCTGCGTCAGGAAGGGCAGGGCCTCCCAGCCGGGTCGGCGGTTGACCAGGTAGAGCACCAGCCCGTTGAGGGCGGCGGCGACGATGTAGCCGCTGCGCCGGGCAGCCACGCTCGGCCGTCTGGGTGAGGCGGTGGTGGCCATGGTGTCGGCTCCTGGCTCAGGAGGCGGATCGGCTGCGGGTCTGCGTTGCGCCCCTGGACGGCGTCAGCCGGCCGTGTGCAGGCCGAGCAGGGTGAGGCGCGACGACTCGTTGACGAGGAAGCGGACCGCGTCGTCGATGGTGCGCAGGCTGTCGGCGTCCGCGTCGTCGAGGTGCACCTCGAAGCCGGCCAGCTCGCTCAGCCTGCCCACGAAGCTGCAGAAGCGCGGCGGGTCGAGGTGGCAGACGTAGCGGACGTCGGCTCCGGCGCGCACCGCCTCGAGGTCGGCGTCCGGGGCGACCTTGCGTACGGCCTTGAGGTAGATCGTTCGGGCTTTGTCGGGGGTCACGGGCACCTCACCGGGTCGGGCCGGACCATCGGGCGTCCAGCTGTTCTTGCCTCCCCCTGCACTCTGCAATATGGATGAGGGCGCTGTCAGCGAAACAGGGCCCAACGGCCTTGCGCGACAGGACATGTCCACCCGGGCGGTGGCCGGTTCGTCCCGGTTGGGCCCGGCCCGTCCGGAACCTCCCCGGCACGCGAGTCGGCCGGGCGGTGGTGCCGGCCACGGTTCCTCAGCCCGGGAGCGTCCAGGACTCGCCGGGGTGCAGCACGACCGGCTCGCAGCCGGGGGCCAGCCGCTGCACGTCGTGGGCGAACGCGAGCCCCGGCCGGTCCATCCAGCCGCGCGGCAGGTGCCTGCCGGCCGGCATGTGCAGCGTGCCCCAGTGCACCGGGATGGCGTGGCGGGCACCCACGACGTCGCACGCCCGCGCCGCCTCCTCGTGGCCCATGTGGCCGCCGGAGAGCCGCGGCGCCCAGCCCGAGACGGGCACCACTGCGAGGTCGATCGGGGCGCCGGCCAGCTCCGCGAGGTCGGCCATGTCGCGGTACAGCTCGGTGTCACCGGCGACCCACACGGTCGTGCCGGCGGCCTGCACGAGGTGGCCGTTGGCGTCGTTGGGGCGGTGCGGCATGGGCCGGTGCCCGTGCACCGCCCGCACCAGGCGCACCCGGACCTGCCCGTCTGACCCCAGCGTGGCCCATTGGCCCTCGTCGAGGCCGGTGCCGGCGGCCAGGCCCTTCCCTGCCAGCCACCGGGCGTTGGCCCGCGAGGTGAGCACGGGTATGCCGTTCAGCTGGCGCAGCGAGGACAGGTGGGCATGGTCGTGGTGCAGGTGGGAGAGCAGCACGGCGTCGAGGCGCTCCCATGCGCCCGTGTCCGGTGTCGCGAACCGCCGCCGCAGGATGCCGGCGTGTCGCTCGAGCAGCGGGTCGGCCACCAGGCGCACGCCGCCGAGGTCGAGGACCACGGTGGAGTGGCCGAGCCAGGTGACCCGCAGCCTCACGGACGCACCCCGAGCCGGCGCATCCACGCGACGAGCTGGTCGTGCAGCTCCTCGGAGCCGACCAGCTCCCTCCCGCCTGCAAGGGGGTCGCCGTCCTCCACGGGAAGGTCGGCGGGGTAGAGGAGCACGGCCTCATTCTGCTGCCCCCCGAGGCCGCCGTGCGAGCCCACCTGCTCCTCGAAGGCGTGCACCTGGCCGTAGGCGTCGACGGAGGAGACGACGATGAGGTCGGCCGCGTTGTCGAGCCCGGCGCAGCGCAGCAGGTCGGCACGTCCACGGGGGCCGTACTGGGCCAAGGGGTCCTCTCCCTCGACCGTGCCGTCGCCCAGCACGCACAGCCCCGCCCGGCCGACTGCGACGGGCCCGCGGCTCTCGGTCTGCGCCACCACCACGCCGACGGAGTCGCGGCTCACCAGGCCGGGCACCAGCCGGGGCCAGCGCACGTGCACCTCCTCGAGGGTCACCCGGCCCGGCAGCCGCGGGAACCACACCGCGCCGAGGTTCCCCGAGGCCACGACGGCCAGCTCGGGAAGCTGCTCGGTGGCGGCGGCCTCGGGCCGGTGTCGGTCGGGTCCGACGACGACGGGACGGCGGGCGGGACGGCTGCTCAGCAGCGTGGTGAGCAGGGTGTTCACCGGACCCCAGGCCTCTCCCTCGGAGGCCTCCACGGACGCGCTGTCCGGCACCTCCAGCAGCCCACGGCACACCGTCGCGAGGTCGGTGCCCTCCACCTGCCGGAAGGTCGCGCCCAGGCTCTGCCCGTGGTCGGACAGGACCACGACCCGGTACGAGCGTCCCGAGGTCAGCAGCACCTGCTCGAGCAGCGCCAGCACGCCGTCGAGCCCCTCGAGGGCCCGCAGCGCCTCCGGCCGGCTGGGGCCGGCGTGGTGGGCGATCTCGTCGTAGTCGACGAGGTTGACGTAGATGGCGGGGGTGCCGCGCACCAGGTGCTCGGCCACCAGCGAGACGTTGAGGTCGCGCAGCAGCACGTTGCTGATGCCCCGCAGCACGACGTACCAGCCCTGCCGGCGAACGCGGGGCACGACGTTGCGGACCCGTTGCCGACGGCCCTGGTAGAGCTCCTTGACCATCTCGAGCACGCTGCGGCTCAGCGCGCGGGAGAGCACGAACGGGCTGGCGAAGAAGCGCAGGAAGCTCGGCCCCGGCCCGAGGCCGCCCCCGCCACCGGCGGCGCTCATGACGAGCAGGCGGGTCTGGGCGTCGCCCGAGAACATCGTGCTGATCGCCACGCCGCCGTGCGCGAGCAGGCCGTTGCCGTCGCTGACCCGCGACTCCACGAGGGCCGAGTCCTGGGGACGGTTGGCCACGACGAGGCGGCCGAGCTCCTTGTCCCACCAGCGGAACGCGGGGATCGGCTGGTTGTTGCCGTGCAGCACGCCGGCCTGGGCCGACGGGGTGGTCGAGGGCACCTGCGACCACCAGCTCGTCAGGTGGTGGGTGCCCTCGCGCAGCCAGCGCGCCATCGTCGGCGCGAGCCCCGCCTCGATGGCCTGTTCGAGGGCGCTGCGCGAGAGGCCGTCGAGCTGCACGAGGAGCAGCCCCGCCTCGGCGGGGAGGGCCGGCTCGCCGCGGCGTTCACGAGCCCGCGCCCGCGACCTGGCACGGCGCATGATGTCGCCGAGGACGTACGAGCTGTCGTTGGCCCCGACCAGCCAGCGGCCCAGTGCCATCACCACGGAGGCCACCACCAGCACGACCAGCACCGCACCCCAGTCGGTGACGCCGATGCCCGGTACGAGCAGCAGGGCGCCCCAGGCCAGCGCCACCTGGGCGAGGAGCCCGGCGACCATGGCGCCGATGGCCCCGATCCCGAGGGCCAGCACGCGCAGCAGGGGGCGCAGCAGGAAGTCGCCGCCCGCGACGGTGACGGCCACGAAGATGACTGGCACCGGGCCGTCGGCTGTGACGCCGTCGACGAGCGCGATGGCCGCGCCGAGGCCGAGGCTCGTGGTGAGCAGCCCCCACCCGGCATCGGCGAGATCGCGGAGCGTGGGGACGAGGTCCCCGGCACGGCCCAGGTGCGGCACGTCCCGACCCTACCGACCGGCGTGCCGGACCACGGCCGGCTCCGCGAAAAGGCATGGCAACGGCCGCGGTTCGGCACCCATACTCGCCACGTGGCCCTGCGCCGGCTGGATGCGACGCCCACCTGGTTCGTGTATGCCGCGGCGTGGGCGTTCGTCGGCACGCTGTCGTGGACGACAGCGGCGGTCTACTTCGTGCGCGAGGCGGGGCTGAGCCCGTTGCAGCTGGTGCTGGCCGGCACGGCGCTGGAGGTCGCCTACTTCCTCTCGGAGGTGCCGACGGGGGTGCTCGCCGACCTGTACTCGCGTCGGCTCTCGCTCGTCGTGGCGGCCGTCGTCTGCGGGTCGGGCATGCTCGTCGTCGGCCTCGCCCCGGGCCCGGGCGTCGTGCTGGCCGGCATGGCGCTGTGGGGCTTCGGCTGGACGTTCCGCAGTGGCGCCGAGGACGCGTGGCTCGCCGACGAGGTGGGCAGCGAGGGGCTCGGTGCGGCATACCAGCGGGGCGCGCAGGTGGAGCGGGTCGCCGGCCTGACCGGCATCGGCGCCGCGGTGGCGCTCGCCTCCGTCGACCTGCGCCTGCCCCTGCTGGGCGCCGGAGCGACCGCAGGTCTGCTCGCCGTCTTCCTCGCCGTGGCCATGCCCGAGCGCGGGTTCACCCGACCGGACCGGGTGCCCGGCCCGGCCGCCTCGGCGCGCGCGGCGCTGGCGACGTTCGGCGACGGCCGACGCGAGGTGCTGGCCCGCCCGGTGCTGCTGGCCGTGCTGGGTGTGGCCGTCGCGGTGGGTGCCTGGAGCGAGGGCTGGGACCGGCTCTGGGAGGCCCACCTGCTGCTCGACATCGGCCTGCCGACGTTCTGGGGGCTCGACGACGTCGCGTGGTTCGGCGTGTTGGCGGCGGGCACCCTGCTCATCTCGTTCGTCGTGGCTGCACCCCTGGTGGCCCGCATCGAGCGACTCGAGCACGCCCGGCTGGCAAGGCTGCTCGCTGCCCTGCACACCCTGCTCCTGGGCGCCGCCCTCGCCTTCGCCCTGGCCGACCGGTTCTGGCTCGCGGTGAGCGCCTACTGGGCGACCACGGTGGTCCGCTCGCTGGCGTCGGCGCCGTTCCGCACCTGGCTCAACCTCGGCATCGCCGAGTCGTCGTCGCGGGCCACGGTGCTCTCGATCACCAACATCGCCGGCAGCGCCGGCGAGTGGGCCGGGGGACCGGCACTGGGCTGGGTCGGCACCCGGTGGACGGTGCGGGCAGCGCTGGCCACCGGCGCCCTGGCGCTGCTGCCGGCCGTGCTGCTCCTGGCCCGCGCCGGTCGTCATGGCGACCTCGAACCGTCCGCCGTGGTCGGCGAGGTGGCGGCCGGGGCGGCTGGCGAGGTGGCCGGGGAGCCCGGTGGTGAGATCGGTGGCCCGGTCACACCGGGTGCGGCGTCCCGCGGCTGAGCAGGCCGACGATCGCGTCGATGGTGCGCAGGTCCTCGTCCTCCTCGATGCGGAACCCGGCGCCCTGGCTGAGCCGCTCCACGATCTCCACGAAGTCGAGCGAGTCCAGCTCGAACCGCTCCCGGATGTCGGTCTCGCCACCCAGGCCGGTCAGGTCGGCGTCGGGCACGACGACGCGCAGCGACTGCTCGAGAAGGGTGCGTGCCTCGTCAGGTGTCATAGCTCCTCCGGTTTCTGCAGCAGTCGGTCGAGGTGCTTGAGGAACCGTGCGCCGACGGCTCCGTCGCTGGCCCGGTGGTCACCGGCCAGCGTCGTGGTCACCAGCGGCCGCACGCCGAGCAGCCCGTCGACCGCCCACGGCCGCTCCGAGACGGCGCCGAACCCGACGAGCGCGACCTGCGGCGGGTAGATCACGCCCAGCACGCTCTCGACGCCCTGGTCGCCCAGGTTGGAGACGGTGATGCTCGGCTGCGCCAGGTCGGAGCCGCGCAGGCGGCCGGCCCGCGCCCGCATGGTCAGCTCACGCATGGCCGCCATCATGTCCGTGACCGAGAGGGTGTCGGCGCGGGGGATCGCGGGAACCAGCAGCCCGCCACGGCGCAGCGACAGGATCAGCCCGAGGTCGACGTCGTCGCTGGGGCGGAACCGTCCCTCGACCCAGTGGCCGTTGAGCTCGGGCACCTGCCGCGCCGAACGGGCAGCCGCCAGCAGCAGCAGGGCCGACGGCACCAGGCGCTGCTCGACGGGCAGCTCACGGTTCCGGGCGCGCACCCAGGAGAGGGCAGCGGTCAGGTCCACCGTGGCGCTGAGGTAGTAGTGCGGGATCTCCCGGTTCGACACCGTCATCAGCGCGGCGATGCTCTGGCGCATCGAGTCGGCGTCCGCCCGCTGCGGCTTTGCTGCCGGCGGTGGCGGCGCGGCGGACTCAGCGGCGCGGCGCACGTCCGCCGCGGTCACCGCACCACCGGAGCCGGTGCCGTGTATGCCGTCGAGCCGGGTTCCGAGGTCGGCCGCCAGTCGGCGGGCATAGGGCGAGATGCGTTGGCGCACAGTGGGACTCGGCAGGGTTGGCCGCGTGGGGGCTCCGACGGTGGCGGTTGCGGCGGTGGCGGCTCTTGCTGCGGCGGCGTGCTCGAGGTCGGCGCGCGTCACCGCGCCGTGCCGTCCGGTGCCGACGATCGTCGCGAGGTCGATGCCCAGCTCGTGGGCCCGGTGGCGCAGCACGGGCGAGACCGGGGGCAGGTGGCGCGTCGCCGCCTCGGCGGGCGTCACCGGTGCGGCCTCCACCTCTGGTGGAATCGCCGCTACCGCGACCGCCGCTGGAGCCGCGACCGCTGCCGGAGCCGCGACCCGAGCCGCCTCGGCCACCGCCGGGGCAGCTGCAGCCACGACGGCCGCAGCCTCCTCGGGGATCGCCGCCTCCGCAGGCGTCAGGTGGGCGAGCACCCCACCCACGGGCACCACGTCGCCCTCGTGTGCCAGTAGCTCGCCCACGGTGCCGTCCTCGAAGCACTCGACCTCGACGGCTGACTTCGGCGTCTCCACCACGGCGATGACGTCGCCCCGCTTGATGGTGTCGCCAGGGGAGACGAGCCACTCGATGAAGGTGCCCTCCTCCATGTCGGCCCCGAGGGAGGGCATCACGAAGTCACCCATCACCAGACCCGTCACCCTGGTCTTCGCCAGTCCCGTCACCACGCACGGCACGGCGCGCGGCCGCGGCGATCGTCTCCGGCTGCGGCAGCGCCGCCTGCTCGAGGTGCGCGGCGTACGGCAGGGGCACCTCGGCGCCGCACACGCGCTCGACGGGGGCGTCGAGGTCCCAGAAGCCCTTCTCCGCCAGGCGTGCCGAGATCTCCCCGGCCAGGCTGCCCGAGCGCCACGCCTCGTCGACGACCACGGCGCGGTGGGTCCGCGCGAGCGAGCCGAGCAGGGTCGCGTCGTCGAGCGGACGGAGCACCCGAAGGTCGATGACCTCGGCTTCGATCCCGTCTGCGGCAAGTAGCTCCGCGGCCTCCAGGGTCTTGCCCAACCCCCCGCCGTAGGCGACCAGGGTGACGTCGGAGCCGGGCCGTCGCACGGCCGCGGTCGCGATGTCCACCTCGGGCAGCGGATCGGGCAAGGAGCCCTTGAGCCCGTAGAGCGAACCGTGCTCGAAGATCAGCACGGGGTCGGGGTCCTGCAGCGCGGGCCACAGCATCCCCCGGGCGTCCTCGAGGGTGGCCGGCGCCAGCACTCGCAGGCCGGGGATGTGGGCGTACCAGCCCTCGAGCGAGTGTGAGTGCTGCGCGGCGAGCTGCCGCCCCCCGCCGGTCGTCATCCGGATCACCAGCGGCACGGCGAGCTGGCCGCCGGACATGTGCAGCAGCGTCGCGGCGTTGTTGAGGATCTGGTCGAGGGCCAGCAGGCTGAAGTTGACCGTCATGATCTCGACGATCGGGCGCATCCCCCTGATGGCGGCGCCGATACCGGCACCGGTGAACGCGGACTCCGACAGCGGGGTGTCCCGGATCCGCTCCTCCCCGAACTCCTCGACCAGGCCGAGACTGACGGCGAAGGAACCGCCGTAGCGTCCGACGTCCTCGCCCATGAGGAACACGCGCGGGTCGCGTTGCAACGCCTCACGGTGGGCCTCGCGCAGCGCCTCCCGGTAGGTGGTGACGGCCGTCTCCGGCGCCGGTGCGGCTTCACGGCGTGGTGCACTGGGAGCTCGCGCCGGGGTCATGGCTCGGACCTCTGGCTGATCATGGCGTCTGCCTCTCGCTGGTCACGAACCGCGTGAGGTCCGAGACCGGTTCGAGGGGTGCCGCCTCCGCTGAGGCGATGGCTGCCTCGATCTCCTGGGCGATCTCGCCCTCCCAGGTCGCCACCTCGTCGTCGCTGACGACGCCCTGGGCGAGCAGCTCGCCCGTCAGGCGCGGGATGGGGTCCGACTGGCGCCAGCGCTCGATCTCCGCCTTGTCGCGGTAGCGGTCCGGGTCGTACATGGAGTGCGCGCGGAACCGGTACGTGCGCAGCTCGAGGAAGCACGGCCCGCCTCCGCCGCGGACGAGGGCGATGGCCCGCTCGGCGGCCTCCCGCACGGCGAGGACGTCCATGCCGTCGACCGCCCAGGCCACCATGCCGTAGGAGGCGGCGCGCACGGTGAGGTCGGTCTCGGCGTGCTCGCGGGCGAGGGCGGTGCCCATGGCGTAGCGGTTGTTCTCGCAGACGAAGAGCACCGGCAGGTGCCACAGGGCGGCCAGGTTGGCGCTCTCGTGGAACTCGCCCTCGGCCATGGCCCCCTCGCCGAAGATGCAGGCTGTGACGTCGTCGCGGTCGTTCATCCGGTCGGCCAGTGCCATGCCGACCGAGGGAGGCATCCCACCGCCGACGATGGCGTTGCCGCCGTAGAAGCGCAGGTCGGCGTCGAAGAGGTGCATCGAGCCGCCGCGACCGCGGCTGCACCCGGTGGCCTTGCCGAACATCTCGGCCATGACGGCGTTCATGGGCACGCCGCGCGCGAGGGCGTGGCCGTGCTCGCGGTAGGTGGACACCACTGCGTCGCCGGGCCCGAGTGACGAGATGACGCCGACCGCGACGGCCTCCTCGCCGATGCACAGGTGCAGGAACCCGCGGATCTTGGTGGCGCTGTAGAGCTCGACGCACTTCTCCTCGAAGCGGCGCACACGGATCATCTGGCGCAGCAGGGCCGGCGCCCCTTGCGCCAGGAGCGTCTCGCGGTCGTGCGCCAGCGCGGTCACGCCGGACGCTCCACCGTGGACAGGTCGCCCTCGGGCAGGCCGAGCTCGCGGGCCTTGAGCAGCCGGCGCATCACCTTGCCGCTCCGGGTGTGGGGCAGGTGCTCCTCGAAGGCGATCTCACGAGGAGCCACGGACCCCAGACGCTTTCGCCCGAACGTGATCAGCTCACGGCGCAGCGACTCACTCGGCACCATGTCGGCCTTGAGGGTGACGAACGCCTTGACGATCTCCCCGGCCAACGGGTCCGGCTTGCCGATCACACCGACCTCGGCGACCGCAGGGTGCTCCATCAGGGCGCTCTCGACCTCGAACGGGCCGATGAGGTGGCCGGCCGACTTGATGACGTCGTCGGCGCGGCCCACGAACCACAGGTAGCCGTCTCCGTCGAGGCGGGCGAGGTCCCCGGTGAGGTACCAGCCGTCCACGAACGCCTTGGCGTAGCGCTCCGGCTCGCCGAGGTAGTCGCGGAACATCGAGGGCCACCCCGGCCGGATGGCGAGCTCGCCGACAGCGTGGGGGTCGTCGAGCACGTGCACGTGCCCGTCGACGACGCCGGCACGTCCGTCCGCACCGCGCTCGAGGACCCCCACCTCCACCCCCGGCATCGGACGACCCATGGAACCCGGCCTGACCGGCATACCGGGGTAGTTGCTCACGATGATCGCGCCGGTCTCGGTCTGCCACCACGTGTCGTGCACCGGCAGCCCGAACGCCTCCAGGCCCCACAGCACCGCCTCGGGGTTCAGGGGCTCGCCGACGCTGACGACGTGCCGCAGCGACGACAGGTCGTAGTCGTGGGCCATCTCGACCCCGCGGCGCATGAGCATCCGCAACGCCGTCGGCGCCGTGTAGAAGACCTCGACCTTCTCGTCCTGGAGGATCGAGTACCAGCGCTTGGCGTCGAAGTCCGCGGAGTCGGTGATGACGGTCGCGCCGCAGGTGAGCGGGCCGATGATGCCGTAGGACGTGCCGGTCACCCACCCGGGGTCGGCCGTGCACCAGTAGAGGTCGCCGGGGGAGAGGTCGAGGGAGAACCGCGCGGTCGCGTGGTGCGCGACAACGGCCTCGTGGACGTGGACCGCGCCCTTGGGGCGCCCCGTTGTGCCGCTGGTGAAGTGCAGCAGTGCCGGTTCGTCCGGGCGTGTGGACACGATCTCGAAGCCATTGCGCTGCAACGACTCCGAGGCCTCTTGCATGACCGTCTCCCAGGCCATGACCTCGGCGGTGGATGGCTCGTCGCCCGCACCACCCGCGTCGACCACCACCACGGTCTGCAGGTCGGGCAGGCGGTCACGCACGGGCGCGACCTTGTTGGCGTAGGACTCGCTGTCGGTGACGAGCACCCGCACGCCGCCGAGCTCGAGGCGCTGGCGCACCGGCTCCATGCCGAAGGCGGGGAAGAGTGGGCAGTACACCGCGCCGGCCTTCAGGGTCCCCAGCGCGGTGAGGTACAGCTCCGGCGAGCGGGGGAGGAGTGTGCAGACGCGGTCACCCCGGCGGACCCCCAGGTCCTGCAGCGCCACGGCGGTGACGTCGGTCTGCCGGGCGAGCTCCGCGTAGGTGAGCTCCGTGGTCGGTTCATTCCGGGCGAGGAAGCGCACCGCCACCACGTCGGCCAGGTCGCCTCTTCCGTGCCGGTCCACGGCCTCGTGCGCGATGTTCAGGGCACCTCCGGGAAGTCCCTCGAGCCAGCCGCGGGCCTGCCGCCAGGTGAAGGTGCGCCGGCGGACCGCCCAGTCCCCGATGAGCGGCGCCCTGCGGGGGGTCAACGCGATCGGAGGCCGCTGGCCCTCACCGCCACCGGCCCCTTCGTCACGTTCGAGCACCACCTCGCCCATGGCAGCACGATGCGCCGGGGATCGTCCCCCGGACAGGGACCTAAGCCACTGTTTGCCCTTCGGGGGCGGGCGTGGACTGGACAACGGTCCCGGCAACGCTGCCGCGCGGGACCGACCCCGTTCCGCCCACGACAGGAAGGCAGCCCATGACCACCAACACCCCGAGCCGCTCGCCCGAGCTTCGGCGCCGCACCCCGTGGGAGGAGTTCTCCCTCGCGCCCTGGAGCCACCGGATGCGTGAGCTGATGGAGGACGTCTTCCAGGGCCTGCCTGCCGGTGTCGACTTCGCGCCCGGTGGGGAGCTGCAGGAGACCGACGACGCCTTCACGGTCGAGCTCGACCTGCCCGGTGTCGACAAGAAGGACATCAACATCGAGATGTCAGACCGCAGGCTCACCGTGCGGGGCGAGCGTGTCGTCAAGGAGAAGGAGGGCGTGATGCGCCACTCCACCCGGGTGACCGGCACCTTCAGCTACGAGGCGATCCTGCCCTGCCCGATCGACGAGGCGAAGGTGAGCGCTGCGCTCAGCGAGGGCGTGCTGACCATCACCATGCCCAAGGCCAGCGAGGCGAAGAGCACCCACATCACGGTGAAGTGACCCGGTCCGGCGACCCCGGGCCGAGGGGGAGACCGACGCGCCGGTGACCGGCACAATGGGCCCGTGAGCGGTGACGTCATGCGGGTCTGGGCGGTCGGTCGCCCCGGCCCGCTCGCGGAGCGGCCGCTGCGGCTCGTGGAGCTGCAGCGGCCGAGTCCTGCCGCGGGCGAGGTGCTCGTCCGCGTGCGGGTCTGCGGGGTGTGCCGCACCGACCTCCACCTCGCCGAGGGAGACCTGCCGCCGCGCCGGCCCGACACGGTGCCCGGCCACGAGGTGGTGGGCGAGGTCGTCGCCACCGGCGCTGGGGCGCACCGGTTCTCGCCCGGGGACCGCGTCGGCATCGCCTGGCTCCGGCACACCTGTGGCACGTGCCGGTGGTGCCGCAGCGGCCGCGAGAACCTCTGTGAGCGGTCGCGCTACACGGGGTGGGACGCCGACGGCGGGTACGCCGAGTTCGCCGTCGTGCCAGAGGCGTTCGCCTACCGGCTGCCGGACGCGTTCACCGACGAGCAGGCGGCGCCCCTCCTGTGCGCCGGCATCATCGGCTACCGCTCGCTCCTGCGCGCCCGGGTGCCGGCCGGCGGCACGCTCGGCATCTACGGCTTCGGCGCCAGCGCCCACCTGACGGCGCAGGTCGCCATCGCCCAGGGAGCCGAGGTGCACGTGCTCACGCGAGGTGAGGGCGCCCGGCAGCTGGCCCGCGAGCTCGGTGCCGCCTCGGTGGGTGACGCGCGCGAGGCCCCGCCCGTGCCGCTCGACTCGGCCATCGTGTTCGCCCCGGCCGGCGACCTCGTCCCGCTCGCCCTGGAGGCGCTCGACGCCGGCGGCACCGTCGCGTGCGCCGGCATCCACATGAGCGACGTGCCGACTCTCGACTACCAGCGCCACCTGTTCCGTGAGAAGACGCTGTGCTCGGTGACGAGCAACACCCGGCGCGACGGCGAGGAGTTCCTCGCGCTCGCCGCCAGGTTGGGCCTGCGACCCAGCACCACGGCATACCCCTTGGAGCGCGCCGACGAGGCGCTGGCCCACGTCGCCGCCGGTGACCTGCGCGGCGCCGCCGTGCTGCGCGTGGGTTCCTAGTCGACGAGGACGCGCTCGCCGAGGCGGGGCACCGCGACGGTCCAGCCCGTCTCGCGGCGGATGCGACCGGCCAGCGACTCGGCCGCGGCCTCCTCGCCGTGCACGACGTAGACCGTCTCGGGCGGCTCGGGGATGCGCAGCAGCCAGTCCACGAGCTCGGAGGAGTCGGCGTGCACCGAGAACTCCTCGTCGACGACGACCTCGGCCCGCACCGGTACGTAGCGCCCCATGATCTTGACCTCGTGCGCGCCGTCGGCGAGGGCGCGGCCGCGGGTGCCGACCGCCTGGTAACCGGTGAGCACCACGGTGTTGCGCGCGTCGGGCAGCAGCGACTTCAGGTGGTGCACGACGCGGCCGCCGGAGGCCATGCCCGACGCCGAGATGATGATGGAGGGGCGGTGGGGGTTGTTGAGGGCGCGCGACTCGTCGGCGGTGTGGGCGGTGTGCAGCCCGGGCCACCGCTCCAGGCCCTGCACCGCGCCCGGCTTGAGCTCGTCCTGGTGGCGGCCGCTCCGGTAGACCTGCAGCGCGGCCAGCGCCATCGGGCTGTCGACGTAGATCGGCGCCGACGGGATGGCGCCGCGCTCGAGCATGTCGGCCAGGGCGGACAGCACCAGCTCGGTGCGGTCGACGGCGAAGGCCGGGATCAGCACCGAGCCGCCGCGGCGGATGGTGCGGCGCACGGCGTCGGCGAACTCCGCGTGCGGCTCGGCACCCGGCTCGGGGTGCTCGCGGTCGCCGTAGGTCGACTCGAGCACCACGGTGCGGGCCGCGGGCGGGTCCTCCCTCGCCCGCAGCACGGGGTGGTCCGTCCGCCCGAGGTCGCCGGAGAAGAGCACGGTGCCGCCGTCGGCCTCCACCGCCACGGTGGCCGAGCCGAGGATGTGCCCCGCCCGGGCGAACCGGATCCGGAGGCCGCTCCCGAGGTCGCGCGCCTCGCCGTAGGGGAGCGCACGCAGCGTGCGGATCGCGACCTCGGCATCGGCCTCGGTGTAGAGCGGCAGCGGGGGGTCGTGGCGCGAGTAGCCGCCGCGGCGGGCGTTCTCGGCGTCCTCCTCCTGGAGGTGGGCGCTGTCGCGCAGGATGATCGCGGCCAGCTCGGCAGTGCCCTCGGTGGCCAGGGTCGGCCCCGCGAAGCCCTGCTTCACCAGCGCCGGCAGGTAGCCGCAGTGGTCGAGGTGCGAGTGCGTGAGCACGACCTCGTGGATGCTGCTCGGGTCCAGGGGGAGCGGCGCCCAGTTCAGCCGCCGCCACTCCCGCTCACCCTGGTAGAGGCCGCAGTCGACCATGAGCCGGTGTGCGCCGTGGTCGAGGAGGAACTTGCTGCCGGTCACCGTGCCGGCGGCACCGAGGAAGGTGAGCGAGGTCGGCATCAGGCGGTGCACCTCCGCTCCCGCTTGAGGGCGGCTTCGGTATGCCGTCGCGCGGCCCACTCCGCGCGCAGCTCGGGGTCGGAGGTGACGAGGTAGACCAGCCCGCAGTCCTGCGGCCCGCTGACGCCCGGCACGCACAGCGAGCACGGGTCGCCGTCACGGATGGGGCAGGCAGGAACCGGACGCTGGGGCACGGAACCGACGCTACGGACACCGCCCCGCGGCACACAGAGTCCTTCGGACCCTCTGGGCACGGGTGCGCATCGGGCGCCGGACCGGGGCTGCCCTACGACGGAAGGTGGATCCCGTTGTCGGGGCGTCGTGCGAGGGTCGGTGCGAACCCGCCACCGCCGCAACTCCCCGCTGCCGCACGGCAGCCGCGGCCGGTGGACCACAGCACGACGAAGGGCGGGGGTTGAAGGTGAACGCAGGAGAGGCGAACACCGTCCCGTACACCGAGGCCGACCGGGGACCGGTGGAACGCCAGGGCCGCAGCCGTCCCGACGGCTACGGCAACTACCAGTGGCTGAGGCCGGGCAGCCGGACCCTTCGGCTCATGGACGCCGGCGACGACGTGAAGTACCTCCAGCGGCACATCGGCGCCGAGCCTGACGGCTACTTCGGCCCCGAGACCGCGCAGGCGCTCGACGAGTTCCGGCGGCGGCAGGGGCTCGGTGACCCCGGGGAGCAGGCTGGTGCCGACCTCGTCGGGGTCGTGGTGGGCCGCGACGTCTGGTCGGCGATCCTCGGCAGCCACAGCGCCCTGCCGCGCACCCGGCGCCGGTGGCGCCTGGGCGGCGACCCCCGGATGACCCGCCGCTGACCACTTCGCGCCACTGAGCCTCCGTGGCGCGGACCCCCGTGGGCCCGCCTAGGCTCGCGCTCGTGACCTGCGTCTTCTGTGCCATCGTCGAGGGGTCGGTGCACGCCCACGTGGTGCTCGACGAGCCCGAGGTGGTGGGCTTCCTCGACGCGCGGCCGGTGTTCAAGGGGCACGTGCTCGTCGCGCCGCGGGCCCACGTGCCGACGCTGCTCGAGGTCACGCCGCGGCTGATGCCGGTGCTCATGGGCGCCGCCCAGCGGGTCGCCGCCGCGGTCGTGGAGGGGCTGGGCTCGCAGGGCTCGTTCGTGGCGATGAACAACGTCGTGAGCCAGAGCGTGCCGCACCTGCACGTGCACGTCGTGCCGCGCACCAAGGGCGACGGGCTGCGGGGCTTCTTCTGGCCGCGCACGAAGTACGCCGACGCCGACGAGGCCGAGGGGTATGCCGCGCGGCTGCGATCCGCGCTGGCCCCACCTGCCTGACGCGAGACCAGCGCGGTCACCCTTTCGGTCAGCTTTCGCCCACCTGTTCCGGCAGCTTCGGCGGACTCCGGCGTCGCTGTCACGAGCACCGCGTTGAGGCGCTTACCCTTGCGGGGCAGGTGTGCTCGGAAGGGACAGGCGTGGCGCAGGGTGTGGGGGGCTCCCGACGGGGAGTGCTGGGTCGACTGGTGGCCGTGGTGGCCGTCCTGGTGTCGGGGACGGGTGTCTCCTCGGTGCTGCTGTCGAGCGAACCGGCTCGGGCCGACCGGCCATCGGCCGTCGCGACCGCGGCCTCCGCTGTGGCCGCAAGCTCCGCTGTGGCCGCAAGCTCCGGTGCGGCCGCAGCGTCCGGTGTGGCCGCAGGCTCTGGCGTGGCGGCCGCGGGCGTGGTGGCCGCCGGCGCCCCGAAGGCCCCTGCGGCGAAGGACCTGCGCTGGGTCGGCACCTGGTCGACCGCCGTCACGCGTCCGGTCGCGGGACAGGCGCTCGCGGGGTTCCGCGACACCACGATCCGGCAGCGGGTGCACGTCTCGCTCGGAGGCTCACCCCTGCGGGTGCGGCTGACCAACGTCTACGGCGCCCGGCCGCTGCGGGTCGGAGCGGTCACGGTCGCGCTCGCGCGTGGACGGGACGGCACGGCGCAGCCGGGCACCCTCACGCCGGTGACGTTCGGCCGCTCGACGACGACGATCGTCGCAGCCGGCACGGAGCTGGCCTCCGACCCGGTCGCGCTCGTGGTGCCGCCCGACAGCGACCTGCTCATCACCCTCCACGTCCCCGGCCGCACCGGACCGGCGACCTACCACCCCGCTGCGCGGGCCACGGGCTGGACCGCCTCGGGCGACCACACGGCCGACCCGGACGCCGAGGCCTTCGCGGGCCGCACGACGTCGTGGTGGTTCCTCGACGGCGTCGACGTGGAGTCGACCGCAGCCGGTGCCGTGGCGTTCGTCGGGGACTCGATCACCGACGGCACCGGGTCGACCCCGGGAGCCAACCGTCGGTGGACCGACTTCGTCGCCGACCGGGTGCTCTCCCGCCCGGCCGCCCAGCGGTTCGGGGTGCTGAACGCCGGCATCGCGGGCAACCGGGTGCTCCTCGACGGCGGTGCCCCGGGACAGGGCGACCGCGTGCCACTGCGCCTCGACCGCGACGCCCTGACACAGACCGGCGTGCGCACCGTGGTGCTCTTCGAGGGCGTCAACGACATCCAGCAGGCGCCCGTGCAGCAGGACCCGGCGCGGATCATCGCCGGCCTGGAGCAGGTCGCCGCGCAGGCCCACGCCGCCGGGCTCCGGGTCGTCGGCGCGACCATCGCGCCGTTCGAGGGCTGGTCCCAGTGGACGCCCCAGCGCGACGCCGTGCGCGAGCAGGTCAACGCCTGGATCCGCACCACCACGGTCTACGACCACGTCCTCGACTTCGACGTGGTGCTGCGCGACCCCGGCCGGCCCCAGCGGCTGCAGCCCGGCTTCGACTCCGGCGACCACCTGCACCCCAACGACGCGGCCTACGCGGCCATGGCGGCGTCCGTCGACCTCGACGCCCTGCTGCCCTGACCCGGTGCAGGTGCAGGGCTGCGACGGGTATGCCGTGCGGCTGGGTCAGCCGCGGGCGGTGGACGTCAGCGGCACCCACCAGACGATCTCGGTGCCGCCGGTGGGCACCGGTGTGACGGTGAGGCTGCCGCCGTGCGCCTCGGCCCGGGCCTGCAGGTTGGCCAGCCCGCTGCGGCGCGACAGGCTCGCCGGCATGCCGTTGCCGTTGTCGCTGATCGACGCCTCGAGCGCACTCCCGACCCGCACCTCGACCCACACCGACGTGGCGTCGGCGTGCTTGGCGGCGTTGGTCAGCGACTCGCGCAGCACCGCCACCAGGTCGGCGCCCACCTCGTCGGGCACGGCGCTGAGCGGCCCCTCGGTGCGCAGCGACGGCGCGAACCCGAGGGCGTCCTCGGCGTGCTCGAGCACCTCGTCGAGCTCCGAGCGCAGGCCGCCCACCCCGGGTGTGGCGTGCAGCTGGTAGATGGTGCGGCGGACGTCCTTGATGGTCTCGTCGAGGTCGTCGACCACCCGCTCCAGCCGCTGTGCCACCTGCGGCTTCACGGCGTCGCGCGCGGCGCCCTGCACCGACAGGCCCACCGCGAAGAGCCGCTGGATCACGAGGTCGTGCAGGTCACGGGCGATGCGGTCGCGGTCCTCGAGCACGGCGATGCGCTCTCGGTCGGACTGCGCCTCGGCGACGGCCATGGCCAGGGCCACGCGCTCGCCGAAGGTGGTGGCCTGGAAGAGGTCGATCGGCGAGGAGGGGGCCGCCTCCGGCCACAGGAACAGCAGCACGCCCTCCAACCGCTCACCAGCCCACATCGGGGCGCCGGCGGCCGCCTGGGGGGCCTTGCAACCGAGCAGGTCCGCAACGTCCTCGGGCTCGAGCTGGCACGCGGCGTGGGCGTCCACCATCCGCACCAGCGCCTCGGGCACGGTGGCCACCGGCGTCTCGGTGACCTCGAGCAGCCCCCGCTGCGCCACGGCATACAGGCTGCCGGCGGGGTCGAGCTCGGGCTCGGCCGGGCGCATGAGCACGACCACCGGCGCCGCCGACGCGGTGTGCGCCGAGGAGACCACCTGGTCGTAGCCGGTGCGGATCTGGGCCTCGCCCGTGAGGGTGCGGGTGCACTCGGCGGCCGCGCGCAGCCAGGCCTCGCGGTTGCGGCTCTGCTCGTAGAGGCGGGCGTTCTCGACGGCCACGCCGGCGGCCGCGGCCAGCGCGGTCACGACCTCCTCGTCGGCGGAGGAGAAGTCCTCACCGCTCTCCTTGTCGGAGAGGTAGAGGTTGCCGAAGACCTCGTCACGCACGAGAAGCGGCACGCCGAGGAAGCTGTGCATCGGCGGGTGGTTCGGCGGGAAGCCGACCGACTTGGGGTGCTCGGAGATCTCGTGCAGCCGCAGGGCCTTGGGATCCTTGATGAGCAGGCCCAGCACGCCGTGGCCGTGGGGGATCTCGCCGATCCTGGCCCGGGTCTCGTCGTCGAGCCCGTGGGTGATGAACTGCACGAGCTGGTCGCGTTCGGGGCTGAGCACACCGAGCGCCCCGTAGCGGGCGCCCACGAGCGAACAGGCCGTGGTGATGATCCGCTGGAGCACCGCAGCGAGGTCGAGCTCGCTGGAGACGGCGACGACCGCGCCGAGCAGGCCGCTGAGCCGCTCGTGGGCCTCCCGCACGGCCCCCGCTCGGTCGCGGAGCTCGCCGAGGAGGTCGTCGAGGTCGATGCCCGACAAGGAGGGCACGAAGCCGTTACTGCCCGGTTGCCTCTCCATGCTGCCAGTGTAGGGAGCCCCTGTTGCGCCCGTCCGGGACTCGCCCCAGAAGGCGCCTGTGGGGCCCGCCACGGTCAGGGCTTGCCACGGTCAGGGCTCGCCAGAGTCAGCCGGAGTCAGTGTGAGGCGTGCTGCGAGGCGACGACCTCCTCGGCGAGGACGCGGCGGCCGGAGAGGATGCCAGGCGTGATCCGCACGAAGTGCCGGCGGTCGCCGCCGGCCCACGGGGCGAGGGGCAGCTGCTCGGCGCGCAGCACGGCGCTGACCGCGGTGACCTCGCGCAGGGTGCCCGTGATGAGCACCGACCAGCCGGTCATGGTGCTCTCGTCGAGGTTGTCGACCTCGAAGGCGACCACGGCGCCGCCGGCCCGCGCGGCCCGCAGGATGGCTCCGTCGGTGGTGCGGATGAGCACCGATCCGCCGTCGAGCGCGTAGTTCACGGGGAGGATGATGGGAAGCGCGTCACGGGTCACGGCGATGCG
The DNA here is from genome assembly GCF_900111375.1 of Pedococcus cremeus. Lineage (GTDB taxonomy): Bacteria > Actinomycetota > Actinomycetes > Actinomycetales > Dermatophilaceae > Pedococcus_A > Pedococcus_A cremeus. The sequence continues at coordinate 483,083 of NZ_FOHB01000001.1, read as the reverse complement.
GCCGACGCTGCTCGTCGACAGGAGCTGGAGGCATTCCTCAGTGCTCAGGGGCTGGATCCGTTCCACGCGTTCGAGTATCAGCGGCCCGACGCAGGGGCCGGGAGGGCCAATGGTCCCTTTGCGCCCGATCCGGCGAGGCGCCTGTGCGCAGCCTTCCCGGTGGGGCGAGAATGAGCGGCATGGAGAATGAGTCCGCCGCGGACACCGGCCAGGGCCGGAAGGTTCGCGTCTACCTGCTCGACGACCACGAGATCGTCCGCCGAGGTCTGCGTGAGCTGCTGGAGAACGACGGGCGCATCGAGGTCGTCGGCGAGTCCGGCCTGGCCGAGGAGGCCACCCGGCGCATCCCTGCGCTGCGGCCCGACGTCGCCGTGCTCGACGGCCGCCTGCCGGACGGCAGCGGCATCGACGTGTGCCGCGACGTGCGGTCCGTCGACCCATCGATCGCCTGCCTCATCCTCACCTCCTACGACGACGACGAGGCGCTCTTCCACGCCATCATGGCGGGGGCGGCCGGCTACGTGCTGAAGCAGATCCGGGGCAACGAGCTCGTCGACGCGATCCTCCGGGTGGCGCAGGGGCAGTCGCTGCTCGACCCGCAGGTCACCGCCCGGGTGCTCGAGCGCCTCCGCGGCAGCCAGGAGGAGGACTCCGCGCTCTCCGGCCTCACCGAGCAGGAGCGTCGCGTGCTCATGCACATCGCCGACGGCCTGACCAACCGGCAGATCGGCAAGGAGATGTTCCTGGCCGAGAAGACGGTCAAGAACTACGTCTCGAGCATCCTCGCCAAGCTCGGCATGGAGCGCCGCACCCAGGCGGCTGTCTTCGCCTCGCGGCTGCGCGACAAGGAGTCGTAGGCCGAGCGGGCTCGCCCACCTGCCGAGGTCCCAGCTCTCGGTCCTCTCCCTGACGGGAAGGGCGAGAGCTGGGACTTCGTGTTTCCGGTATGCCGCGGGGCGGAGTGCAGGAGGTGGTGGACGGGGCGGCCCAGGGGTGGGTGACGCGCGGGCACGCCTGTTGCCGGACACCGTTTCTGGACGGTTCCTCGTCCTTATCGCGGAGAGGCGTCAGGGACGCGGGTAGCCCGCTGTTGCTGGTGTGACGCCTGTTTAGCCCTTTCTGACCATTTCGTCGCCCGGGGGTGGTCTCCCTCGCGCACCGGGGTGACGATGGCCGAGATCGCACCGCGAAGGCAGCGCCAAGGGGGACTCCAGTGCAGATGCGGCTCACGACGGTCCTGCTGGCCGGTTTGGTGGCGTTCGCGGGCGCGGTGCCTTCCACGCCCACGTCGGGCGAGCGGCCGAACGGGGCGCCCGTTCCCCGGTACGCCTTCCCGGCCATCAAGGGGTTCGACGGCCTCACCCCGACGTTGCCGCCCACCTCGGCCACCGAGCGGCAGGAGCGCGGGACCGTGATGACCCGGGCGATCCCGCTGCCGGTCTCCCGGTCCGAGCACCCCGTGACCCGGGCAGGCCTCGACCGCGCCGGTGTGCTCGTGGCGGCCTACCGGTCGGCGGTCGCAGCCTCGCCGACGTCGTGCAACCTGCCGGTGTCGCTGCTCGCGGCCATCGGCCAGATCGAGTCGGGTTCCGCCGGCGGCCGGCAGATCGGAGCCGACCACGTCGTGCGGCCCGGCATCTTCGGCCCGCTGCTCGACGGTGGCCCCTTCGCCACCATCCCGGACACGGACCACGGCCGCATCGACGGCAACAGCACCTGGGACCGCGCCGTCGGGCCGATGCAGTTCATCCCCAGCACGTGGGCCAGGTCGGGGGTCGACGGTGACGGCGACGGCCGCGCCGACCCGCAGAACGTCTACGACGCCGCCTGGTCCGCGGCCGGCTACCTCTGCAACTACGGCCGTGACCTGTCCGTCCCGGCGGAGCTCCGCGCGGCCATCTACGCGTACAACCAGTCCGACGCCTACGTCCTCGCGGTGCTTGAGTGGATGCGCTACTTCGACGGCAAGGGCCTCCAGGCGGTCAGCTCGGTCGACTTCACCGTCGCCTCGGGCGGTCGCGCCAGCCAGCTGCCGGTCCCGCAGAGCAGCGCGACATCGCTGTCGCCCAGCTCCACCACGGGCGCGACCACCTCGCCCACGGCCGCCCGCACCACGCCGGCTCCCGTGACGACGACACCGAGCACCGCCACGACGGGCACCGCGACGCCCAGCTCGACCACGGGCACGGCGACCGGCACCACCTCGGCGCCGACCACCACCAGCAGTCCCACGACCTCGTCTCCCACGACGACGCCGTCCACGACGCAGACGCCGGGCACCAGCACCACGAGCTGCCCGTCGCCGACCACGACCGTCACGGTCACGCCGTCGCCCACCACCACGACGCCGACACCGACCACGACGACCACGAGCCCCTCGCCCTCACCGACCACCTGCTCGGCGACGGCCACGGTCACCCCGACGGAGACCACCACCACGGGGACTGCCACCACGACGGCCACCGAGGGCCCGACCAGTCCCTGAGGTGACCAGTTCACCGGGGCGGGCGCGACCGAGGCGTCCCACCTGCTGAGAACCTCGGCCGCATTCTCGAGACGGTGACGTGACGCACGTCGCACCGTGCGCACGCCTGCCGCGACACGGCATACGGGCTGCTCTAGCGTTGTTGTTGCGAGTGCACCCACAGCGTCAGCGAGGACGGCACCCCACGGTGGGGTGGCCGTCTTTTTGCGTGAAGAGGAGAGTGTCGGTATGCCGTCGCAGGAGTCAGCACTGGGCCAGCGTCATCGCGTGGTCGTCATCGGGTCGGGCTTCGGTGGCCTGTTCGGGACGCAGGCGCTGAAGCGCGCCGACGTCGACATCACGCTGGTCGCCAAGACCACCCACCACCTGTTCCAGCCCCTGCTCTACCAGGTGGCCACGGGCATCCTCTCCGAGGGCGAGATCGCGCCGACCACCCGCGAGGTGCTGGCCCGCCAGCGCAACGCGCGCGTGCTGCTCGGCACGGTCACCCACATCGACCTCGAGAAGAAGACGGTCACCTCGAAGGTGCTCGACCGCGAGACGGTCACCCCCTACGACACGCTGCTCGTCGCCGCGGGCGCCGGTCAGTCCTACTTCGGCAACGACCACTTCTCCCGCTACGCGCCGGGCATGAAGAGCATCGACGACGCCCTCGAGCTGCGCGGGCGGATCTTCGGCGCGTTCGAGTACGCCGAGCTCGCCAGCACGCCCAAGGAGATCGAGCGGCTGATGACCTTCGTGGTCGTCGGCGCCGGTCCCACCGGTGTCGAGATGGCCGGCCAGATCGCCGAGCTCGCACACCGCACGCTCAAGCGCGACTTCCGCAAGATCGACCCCGCCCGGGCCCGGATCATCCTGCTCGACGCGGCACCGGGCGTGCTCGGCGCCTTCGGCGAGGACCTCGGTGCCAAAGCCGCCACCAAGCTCAAGCAGCTCGGGGTCGAGGTGCAGCTCGGCGCCAAGGTCGTCGGCGTCGACGCCACCGGCATCGAGGTCGAGGACGCGAACGGAAACCACCGCCGGATCGAGTCGGTCACCAAGGTGTGGGCCGCCGGTGTGCAGGCCTCCGAGCTCGGGAAGATGCTGGCCGACCAGTCGGGCGCCGAGATCGACCGCGCCGGCCGCGTCAAGGTGAACGACGACCTGACCCTGCCGGGCCACCCGGAGGTCTTCGTCGTCGGTGACATGGCCGCCCTCAAGGGCTACCCCGGTGTGGCCCAGGTGGCAATCCAGGGCGCCCGCTACGCCGCCGACCAGATCAAGCGCCGCCTCGCCGGGCAGCCCCCGAGGGGCCCCTTCGAGTACAAGGACAAGGGCTCGATGGCGACCATCTCGCGGTTCAGCGCGGTCGCCAGCATCGGCAAGCTGCGCTTCACCGGCTTCGTCGCCTGGGTGCTGTGGCTGGCTGTGCACCTCGTCTACATCATCGGCTTCAAGCACCGGCTGACCACGCTGCTGCACTGGGCGGTCAGCTTCGTCGGCCGGGGCCGCTCGGAGCGCACCGTCACCGAGCAGCAGGTGTTCGCGCGCACGGCGATCCAGGACCTGGGGGAGGAGTACGCCCCGTCGCTGCCGAGGGTGCCGGCCGACAAGAAGCCCGAGCACCTGTCGGTCGCCGAGGCCCGCGAGCGCGCCCTCCGCTCCTCCTGACCACTCACCCCTGACCCCACCACGTATGCCGCGGGAGCGGCTCACGCGGTGACGTGCCGCGAGGGCCGCTCACGCGGCATACGGGCTCGGTAGTCGCGTCTGCGCGGCCCCCGTCACCTAGGGTGGCGGCATGCCGCTGGACTACCCGATCCACGAGAAGACCCTGCCCAACGGGCTGCGCGTGGTCGTCTCACCCGACACGAGCGTGCCGAACGTGACCGTCAACCTCTGGGTCAACGTGGGCTCCCGCCACGAGGCGCCCGGACGCACCGGCTTCGCCCACCTCTTCGAGCACCTGATGTTCCAGGGCTCGCGCAACGTCGCCAGCGGTGAGCACTTCACCCGGCTGATGGCCGAGGGCGGCCGGCTCAACGCCACGACCTGGTTCGACCGCACCAACTACTTCGAGACCGTTCCCAAGGGCGCCTACGAGCTGGCGCTCTGGATGGAGGCCGACCGGCACGGCTACCTGCTCGACGCCGTCAACCAGGCCAACCTCGACAACCAGCGCGACGTGGTCAAGGAGGAGAAGCGGCAGCGCTACGACAACGTGCCCTACGGCAACGCGCTGATCGACACCTACGCCACCGTCTTCCCGGCCGACCACCCCTACCACCACCCGACGATCGGGTCGATGGAGGACCTCGACGCCGCCAGCCTCGAGGACGTGCACGCGTTCTTCCGCCGCTACTACGGCCCCAACAACACGGTGCTCACCCTCGTCGGCGACCTCACCCCGGAGGAGGGGTTCGCCGCGGCCGAGAGGTACTTCGGTGAGCTGCCCGCGTCCGCCGAGCCGAGGCGCGCCAACCACGACCAGCTCGAGCCGATCACCTCGCCGGTGCGGTTCGAGCGGCACGACAAGGTGCCCAACGACCGGCTGCACCTCGCCTTCCGGCTCCCGGTGGACAACACCGACGACTACTTCGCCGCCTCGCTGGCCCTCGACGCCATCGGCGGGCTGACCACCTCACGGCTGGTGCAGCGGCTGGTCCGCCGCGAGCAGGTGGCCAACGCCGCGCAGGCGCACAGCATGGGCTTCGTCGACGGCGTCTCGCTCGGCTTCGTCATCCTCGACATCGCCGACGGCCAGGACCCCGACGTCGTCGAGGCCCGGGCCTGCGAAGAGCTCGAGCGGTTCGCGAAGGAGGGGCCGACCGACGTCGAGATGGAGTCGGCGCTCGCGCAGGCCGAGCGGTCGTGGCTGCACTCGCTGGCCAGCCAGGAGGAGCGGGCCGACGCCATCAGCCAGCACACCCTGCTCCATGACGACCCGCAGTTCATCAACACCTACCTCGACCGGCTGAACGCGGTGACGGCCGGGCAGGTCCAGGCGGTGGCCCAGCAGTGGCTCCAGCCGCAGAACCGCGCCGTCGTCGCCCATCTCGTCGCCACGGAGGAGGAGGTCGCGTGAGCGCCCGTCCCGAGGTCGTCCCGCCCCAGCCCTGGGCCTTCCCGGAGCCCGAGCGCCACACCCTGTCCAACGGCATCGAGCTGCTGGCCTACGACATCCCCGGCCAGTACGTCATCTCGGTGCGCACCGTGCTGCCGATGTCGCTCTCGGTGGAGCCGCGCGAGAAGGAGGGCGTCGCCGCCCTGACGGCGCGGCTGCTCGACGAGGGAACCGCGCGGCACACCTCCGAGGAGTTCGCCCAGCTGCTCGAGCGCAAGGGCATCGCGCTCGGCGCCGGCATCAACGACAGCGGCCTCGGGGTCGACCTCGACGTGCCGAAGCGCCGGCTCGGCGAGGCGCTCGACCTGCTCCAGCAGGCGCTCGGCGAGCCGGTGTTCCCCGAGGCCGAGGTGACCCGGCACGTCAAGACGCGGCTCGCGGAGATCGAGCAGGAGCGGGCGATGGCGCCGCACCGGGCCGCCCGCGAGTTCATCGCCACCTTCTTCGACGGCGCCGAGCGGGCCTCCCGGCCGAGCGCCGGCACGCACGAGACCGTCTCGTCGCTGACCCGCGAGGACTTCGTCGAGTTCCACCGCCGGTTCGTCGGGCCGCAGGGCATGACCGTCGTCGTCGCCGGCGACCTGTCCGGGGTCGACGTGCGTGCCGTGGCCGACGAGGTGCTCGGGCAATGGCGTGCTGAGGGCCAGGAGGTCGTGACCCCGAACGCCGAGCCGCCGGTGCGTGCCGCCGACGCCGCCCGCATCGTGCTCGTAGACCGACCCGGGTCGGTGCAGAGCGAGCTGTCGGTGGGGTGCGCGGGACCGGACCGGCGCGCGGAAGGCGGCTGGGCGGCATACCCGGTCCTGTCCTTCGTCGTCGGCGGGTCGCCGAACGCCCGCGTCGACGCCGTGCTGCGCGAGGAGAAGGGCTTCACCTACGGCATCCGCTCGACGTTCCGGCCGCGGCGCCGCGGCGGGCTGTTCCTCACCAACGGGTCGGTACGAGCCGACTCGACCGTGGAGTCGGTCAAGCTGCTGCTCGAGATCCTCGAGTCCGGCCGCGAGGGGTTCTCTGCCGACGAGGTCCGCGCGGGCATCGACTACATCAGCAAGACGGCCCCGGGTCGCTACGCCACCGCCGACGCGGTGGCCGACGAGGCTGCCACGATGGCGCTCGACGGCATGAGCACCGACTTCACCACCGAGACGCTGCTGGCCATGCAGTCGCTCGACGGCGACGCGCTCGCCGAGGCGTACCGGCGGTGGGTCGACGGCACCTGGACCGTCGTGGTGGTCGGCGACGCCAGCCTCTACGCCGACCAGCTCGAGGAGCTCGGCAGGGGAGCGGTGACCGTCGTCCCCAACTAGCCGCGGAGGGGCAGGGGCGCGAGGGGCGCACGGCTCAGGCGCGGGCGTCGGTGCCGAGGCGCTCGAGCACCTCGTCGTGCAGCAGGCCGTTGGTGGCCACGGCGTTCCCGCCCCACGGTCCGGGCTTGCCCGCCAGCGAGGTGAAGCGACCGCCCGCCTCGGTGACGATCGGCACGAGGGCGGCCATGTCGTAGACGGCGAGCTCGGGCTCGGCGGCGATGTCGACCGCCCCTTCGGCGACGAGCATGTAGGACCAGAAGTCGCCGTAGGCCCGGGTGCGCCAGCAGTCGTCGGTGAGGGCGAGGAACTCCTCGTGACGGTCGAGGGCGCGCCAGCCCTTCAGGCTCGAGTACGACAGCGACGCGTCCTCGATGGTGGAGACCTTCGAGACGTGGATGCGCTTGGCCGACGACAGGCTGCGACCCGACCAGGCGCCGGAGCCGTTGGCGGCCCACCAGCGGCGCCCGAGCGCAGGAGCGGCGACGAGGCCCAGCACCGGCATCTCGTTGTCCACCAACGAGATCAGCGTCCCCCAGACCGGCACGCCGCGGACGAAGTTGTGGGTGCCGTCGATGGGGTCGATGACCCAGCGGCGCGGGCCGTGGCCGGTGGTCTCGAACTCCTCGCCCTCCACCGCGTCGCGCGGACGGGTCCGCTTGAGCTGCATGCGCACGAGCTCCTCGGCCGCCTTGTCGGCGTCGCTGACGAGCGTGAGGTCGGGCTTGGACTCGACGCTCAGGTCCTCGGCGCGGAAGCGGGACATGGTGATGCGCTCCACGGCGTCGGCCAGCACGTGCGCCAGGCGGAGGTCATCGTCATAGGTGGCCACGCTGCCACGCTAGCCCGTCGCCGTGCGGGGGTGGGGGACCGCCCCGACACGCCCCCGCGGCATACCGCACGACCACCGGTATGCCGTGTGGCCGGCTCCCAGTGAACTCTCAGGTGTCGTAGGGCGTTGGAGAGGTGCGCCGGGCGCTAGCGTCGGCGCGAGCGCGACTGGTCCCTGACCGCACGACAGCCTGGGGAAGGCGGCAACGGTGTTCGACACAGTCCTGGGGCTACCCGTCCATGTGCTCGTGGTGCACGGCGTGGTGGTGCTGCTGCCCGTGATGACGGTGGTGACGACGGTCTGGGCGTTCCTGCCGCGGTCCCCGCGCGTGGTCGGGTGGGGCGTGGTGGCGGCCAACGCGGTCGTCTCCGTCCTGACCTTCCTGGCCAAGGAGAGCGGGGAGGCCCTGCAGGAGCGGCTGGGCGGCACGGTGGCGCGCGAGCACGCAGAGATCGCCGACGTGTTGCCGTTCTTCGCGTTCGCCCTGCTCTTCGCCTCCGTGCTGGTGCAGGCGCTGCGGGAGCGTGACGTGTGGGTGCCCGACCGGCTGCCGGCCATGCTGACCGCCCTGGTCGCGCTGGTGGCGCTGATCTGGACGGTGCGGGCGGGACATTCCGGCAGCCAGGCCGTCTGGAGCGGCATCGTGAGGCAGACCGGGGGGTAGACCACCCTTTTTGCGCAGGGAGCCCCCTGCAGGCGGATGGTCGGCACCGATTGGCCAACAACTCGGTCACGTTTCGATTTCGGCTTCGCGAGGGTTGTCGTATTTGGGTTGCGTGTGGTCTTTCATGGGGCCTACACACCGACGCCTTGCGCGTTACAGGGCTGCGCTCCACCCGGCGCGCGTCCGGACCTACCGTTCGACTCGAACGGGCTGACCCTACGTAGGAGGACATCCATGCGAGGAACTGCTCGCACGGTGGCCATGTTCGCCGGCATCTCTGCCACCGCGCTGCTCGCTGCAGCCTGCGGTGGCGGTGACAGCGGCAACGCGGCCAACACCAGCGCTGGTGGCAAGACCGGCGGCTCGATCACCGTCCGGGGCTGCAACCCCCAGAACCCGCTGGTCCCCAGCAACACCACCGAGACGTGTGGTGGAAACGTCCTGGACGCCTCGACCGCGAAGCTGGTCCACTACAACGCTGAGACGGCTGCTCCCGAGAACGACATCGCGGAGTCCATCACCACGCAGGACAACCAGAACTTCACCATCAAGCTGGTCAAGGGCTACAAGTTCCAGGACGGCACCGAGGTCAAGGCGAAGAACTTCGTCGACGCCTGGAACTACGCCGCCTACGGTCCGAACGCCCAGTCCTCCGGCTACTTCATGGAGCCCATCGAGGGTTACGCCGACACGCAGTGCACCGGTGAGGGCGACGACCCCTGCGCCGGCAAGGGCAAGGCCAAGACCGACAAGATGACGGGCCTGAAGGTCGTGGACGACCACACCTTCACCGTCAAGACCAGCGAGAAGGTCTCGAACCTTCCGGTCCGCCTCGGCTACACCGCCTTCGCGCCGCTCCCGGACTCCTTCTTCAAGGACCCGAAGGCCTACGGCGAGAAGCCGGTCGGCGCCGGCCCGTACAAGGTCGACTCCTGGACCAAGAACAGCGAGATCAAGCTCTCGAAGTTCGCCGACTACTCCGGCAAGTTCGGTGGCAAGGTCGACAACATCACGTTCAAGATCTACCAGGACTCTGACGCCGCCTACAACGACGTCATCGCCAACCAGCTCGACGTGACCGACGAGGTCCCCTCGAGCGCGCAGATCGACGACAAGTACAAGACGGACCTGCCTGACCGCAACGCCCAGAAGGCCGTTGGCGTCATCCAGACCATCACCTTCCCGCCGACCAAGGTCGACCCGAACTACGCGGACCCGAAGGTGCGTCAGGCGATCTCGATGGCGATCGACCGCGACACCATCATCAAGCAGATCTTCAACAACACCCGTAAGCCCGCCACCGGCTGGGTCTCCCCGGTCGTGGACGGCTACAAGGCCGACCAGTGCGGTGAGTACTGCAAGTACGACCCGGCGAAGGCCAAGGCCAAGCTCGCCGAGGCCGGCGGCTTCAAGGGTGGCAAGATCACGCTGTCCTACAACGCGGACGCTTCCCACAAGGGCTGGACCGAGGCGACCTGCAACTCCATCAAGAGCGCCCTCGGTGTCGACTGTGTCGCCACCCCGGTCGTGGACTTCTCCACCTTCCGTACGCAGATCGCGAACCAGAAGATGAAGGGCATGTTCCGCACCGGCTGGCAGATGGACTACCCGTCGATCGAGAACTTCCTGGCCCCGATCTACAAGACGGGCGCGTCCTCCAACGACGGTCACTACAGCAACCCGGCGTTCGACAAGCTGCTTGTCGAGGCTGCTGCCGCGACCGACCCGGCCGAGGCCAACAAGAAGTACCAGGAGGCCGAGGCTCTCCTCGCCAACGACATGCCGGCCATCCCGATGTGGTACTCCACCGCCACCATGGGCTGGTCCGACAAGGTCACCGGTGTGAAGATCACCGCCTTCGGCACGATCGACTTCGCTTCGATCTCCCTGAAGTAAGGCACCCACCTGGTCTCCAGGTGACAAGCACGAGTCATCGGCCTGCCAGCTCCAGCAGCTGGCAGGCCGATGGCCTGCTCGGCCGCCGACACCGGTGTGCCGGGCCGCAGGTCAGCGAACCTGCTCCGGCCGCCGTGAACCGGTATGCCGGGTGGCGGGCCGCCGGGCCTGCCTTGCGAAGGGCTTATCCTGTCCTACGCTGACCCCCGCCGAAGAGACTATGTTGTCTAGTCACGACGACCCACGGAGCCCGCACGGGCTCCCGTCCCTTGGGCGGATGGTTCCCACGACCACGCACCCGGTCACCCACCCCTGCACCGGTGCGTCAGATTCATGAGGAGGTGACGTGGGCAAGTACATCGTGCGGAGATTGCTGCAGATGATCCCCGTGATTCTTGGCGCTACGTTCCTGATTTACGCCATGGTGTTCGCACTGCCTGGCGACCCGACGGCCGGCAAGTGCGGCGAGCGACCCTGCCCCCCGGCCTACGTCGCGAAGTTCCGCGAGGAGCACAACCTCAACGACCCGCTGCTGGTGCAGTACGGCAAGTACCTCGGCAAGCTGGCCCAGGGTGACCTCGGCACCAGCTTCTACGGCATCCCGGTCAAGGAGGAGCTGGCCAAGCGCTACGTCACCACCGGCAAGCTCGCCCTCATGGCGGTGGCGTGGGAGACGCTGATCGGCATCTTCGCCGGCGTGCTCGCGGGTATCCGCAAGGGCAAGTTCATCGACAACCTGGTCCTCGTCAGCACCCTCCTCGTCATCTCCATCCCCGTGTTCGTCATCGGTGCCACGCTGCAGATGTTCCTCGGCGTCCGGATGGGCCTGTTCCCGGTCACCGTGTCGTCGCAGGCCACCTTCTACGAGCTGCTGCTGCCGTCGTTCGTGCTGGCATCGGCCTCGGTCGCCTACATCGCCCGCCTGACCCGCGCCAACATGGTCGAGAACCTGCGCGCCGACTACGTGCGCACCGCCATCGCCAAGGGCCTGACGCGGCGTCGTGCGGTCGGCCTCCACACGCTGCGCAACTCCCTGATCCCGGTCGTCACCTACATCGGTGTCGACATCGGCGCCCTCCTCGGTGGCGCGATCGTCACCGAGCGCATCTTCAACATCCAGGGCGTCGGCGGCTTCCTCTTCCGCAGCATCGGTGCCCGCGACGGCGTGGCCGTCGTCGGCACGGTGACCGCTCTGGTCGTCGTCTACCTCTTCGCCAACCTGCTCGTCGACCTGCTGTACGGCGTGCTCGACCCGAGGATCAGCCATGACTGAGGCCACCACGATCGCCGTTGGCCAGGAGACACACGTCGCGGAGGCCAGCGAGGGCGGCGCCCGTTCGCTCGCGTCCGACGCCTGGCGGCAGCTGAAGAAGAACCCGATCTTCTGGGTCTCGGTCGTGCTCATCGCGATCTTCGTGCTCATGGCCGCCGTGCCGCAGCTGTTCACGTCGACCGACCCCACCGAGGCGGTCCTCAAGGACGCCCGCATGCGCCCGAACGCCGACGCGTGGTTCGGCCGCGACATCCAGGGCTACGACATCTACGCCCGCACCATCTACGGCGCCCGGGCCTCGATCCTCGTCGGTGTCTTCACGACCCTCGGCACGGTCATCCTGGGCTCGGCCCTGGGCATCATCGCCGGGTTCTCGGGCGGCTGGGCCGACACGCTGGTCTCCCGGATCACCGACATCTTCCTGGCGATCCCGCTGCTGCTCGGCGGCATCCTGTTCATGGCGACCTTCCCGAACAACGCCGACTCGCCCTACATCGTGGTGGTCCTCAAGGTCGTGCTGGCCCTGACGATCCTCGGTTGGCCGAGCCTCACCCGCCTCATGCGCTCGAGCGTGATGCAGGTGAAGCCGAACGACTACGTGCAGGCGGCCCGTGCCCTCGGCGCGAGCCCGTGGCGGATCATCCGCTCGCACATCCTCCCCAACGCCATGGCCCCGGTCATCGTCGTCGCGACGATCAACCTCGGTGTCTACATCTCGGTGGAGGCGACCCTGTCGTTCCTCGGCATCGGCCTGACGCCGCCGGCGATCTCGTGGGGTGTCAGCATCTCCGACGCCCTCGTCGCGCTGCGGACCACCCCCCACATCCTGCTGTTCCCGAGCCTCTTCCTGAGCCTCACGGTCCTGGCCTTCATCATGCTCGGCGACGCCGTGCGTGACGCCTTCGACCCGAAGACGCGCTGACCAGGTCGGCCCAGGCGAGAACGCGAGAAAGACGCACATGACAACCACTGAATCCAGCTCCGTCGCCGCCACCCGCGGCGAGGCGCGCCGCCAGGCGACCGCGGACTCGGTCTACAAGCCGAAGGACGGCCTGCTCCTCGAGGTCGACGACCTGTTCGTCGAGTTCCACACCGACGACGGCGTGGCCAAGGCCATCAACGGCGTGTCCTTCGACCTCTACCAGGGCGAGACCCTCGCCATCCTCGGTGAGTCCGGCTCCGGCAAGTCCGTGACCGCCCAGGCGGTCATGGGCATCCTCGACATGCCCCCGGCCCGCATCACCGGCGGCCAGGTCCGCTACTGCGGCCAGGACCTGCTGACCATGCCCGACGAGCAGCGCCGCAAGACCCGCGGCCCGGAGATCTCGATGGTCTTCCAGGACGCGCTGTCGTCGCTGAACCCGGTCTTCCCGGTCGGCTGGCAGATCGCCGAGATGTTCCGCCAGCACCGCGGCATGAACAAGAGCGACGCCTTCGAGCGTGCGATCAAGCTCATGCAGCGCGTGCAGATCCCGGCCGCCAAGGAGCGGGTCAAGGCCTACCCGCACCAGTTCTCCGGCGGCATGCGCCAGCGCATCATGATCGCGATGGCCATCGCGCTCGACCCGGCGGTGCTCATCGCCGACGAGCCGACCACCGCGCTCGACGTGACGGTGCAGGCCCAGATCATGGGGCTGCTCCAGGAGCTGCAGGAGGAGCGCCAGATGGGGCTCATCCTGATCACCCACGACCTCGGCGTGGTCGCCGACGTCGCCGACAAGATCGCGGTCATGTATGCCGGCCGCATCGTCGAGCGCGCCGACGTCTACGACCTGTACCGGCAACCGGCCCACCCGTACACCAAGGGCCTGCTCGAGTCGATCCCGCGCCTGGACCTCAAGGGCCAGAACCTCGCCGCGATCGGTGGCCTGCCGCCGAACCTGATGCGTATCCCGCCCGGGTGCGCGTTCAACCCGCGGTGCCGCTACGCCCAGCCGCTCTGCACCCAGGACCGCCCCGAGCTCCGCGAGGTCCTGCCCTCTCGCGAGGCGGCCTGCCACTTCTCCGAGGAGGTCCTCAATGGCTGAGGCCATTCTGAGCGCGACCGACCTGGTCAAGCACTACCCGATCCGGGGCGGCGTGCTGCGTCGCACCGTCGGGCAGGTCAAGGCGGTCGACGGCGTCAGCTTCGAGCTCTACAAGGGCGAGACGCTGGGCATCGTCGGTGAGTCCGGCTGTGGGAAGTCCACGCTGGGCCGCCTGCTGATGCGCCTGGAGGAGCCCACCTCGGGCTCGCTGATCTTCGACGGCGTCGACGTCTACAAGCAGCGTGGCCGCGCCATGCGCAAGCTGCGCCGCGACATCCAGATCGTCTTCCAGGACCCGTACACCTCGCTGAACCCGCGCAAGACGGTCGGCGACATCATCGGTGAGCCGTTCGACATCCACCCCGACGTGGTGCCGAAGCAGGGTCGCCGCCGGAAGGTGCAGGAGCTGCTCGAGCTGGTCGGCCTCAGCCCGGAGCACATCAACCGCTACCCGCACCAGTTCTCCGGCGGCCAGCGCCAGCGCATCGGCATCGCCCGCGGCATCGCGCTGAACCCGAAGGTGCTGATCTGCGACGAGCCGGTCTCGGCGCTCGACGTCTCGGTGCAGGCGCAGGTCGTCAACCTCATGGAGAAGCTCCAGGACGAGCTGGGCCTGTCGTACGTCTTCATCGCCCACGACCTGTCGGTGGTGCGCCACATCTCCGACCGGGTCGGCGTGATGTACCTCGGCAAGATGGCCGAGATCGGCGACGAGGACGAGGTCTACTCGCGGCCGACGCACCCGTACACGCAGGCGCTGCTGTCCGCGGTGCCGGTGCCCGACCCGACGCTGCGCAACAAGCGCGAGCAGATCGTCCTGCAGGGCGACGTGCCCTCGCCGGCGAACCCGCCGTCGGGCTGCCGGTTCCACACCCGGTGCTTCAAGGCGCAGGAGAAGTGCAAGGTCGACGTCCCGGAGCTGATCCTGCGTCCGGACGGCGCCGGCGAGCACTTCTCGGCCTGCCACTTCGCCGCACCGCGGGAGATCATCGAGACCATCGACGTCTCCGGCGCGGCGACACCGGCCGGCGGCTGGGCCGCAGCCGAGCAGGTCTGACGCCGCTCCGGTACCCAGGCCGGCCACCCGGCATACACACACCGCGCCGCCCCCTCGAGAAGGGGGCGGCGCGGTGTCGTCTCCGTGCCGGCTCTCTGTCAGCGTCTCGGTGCAGCCTCTACAGGCGGCCGACCTTGTCGGGGAGCCGGCGGTTGAGCGAGAACAGCCGCCCGAGCACCGGCATCAGGACGATGTTGACGCCGTGCAGCACGCCGATGATGAGCAGGATTCCGCCGACCCGCTCTACCTCGAACTTCAGCTGGCCCGCGGTGGCGTCGATGACGAGGCCAGTGTGCGACCAGCTCGGCTCGGGCTCGAAGCGCACCGTGAAGAGGATGTAGGCGGTGAAGATCAGGTAGTAGACGACGTCGGTCAGCACGATGTAGCTCTTGCCGGTGAGCGGGTTGTCGTGGAAGACGTCGGCGGCGTAGGCGCGGCCGAACCGCTTGATGAACGGGCCGAGCCACAGGGCGATGGCGACCAGGCCCAGGGTCGTGACGATCTCGAGTACCCACCAGGGCATGCCGGTTCCTTCTCTCTGCAGGGCGATGACGGCGGTCGTGGCCAGGGCGATGACGGTGGCCCAGATGGCGATGGTGCGGCGCAGGCGGCGACGGCGCACGCGGTCGTCGCCGATGCTGTCGACGACGCGGTCGAACAGGTCGGGCGAGAGCGTCCGGCCGGGGTCGTCCCCGGTCAGGGCGTCGTGCAGGCGGTCCTCGAGCGAGCTCATCGGCCCTCCTCCGTCTCGGGCATTGGCGCGGATGTGGCGGGCGACGGGCGGGGCGCGCGGTGGTGCTGGTCCCGCAGCGCGACCTCCATGGCGCGCAGGCCCCGCTGCAGGTGGGTCTTGACCGAGTTGACCGACAGGCCAAGGGTTTCCGCGATCTCGGGCACGGACAGCTCGAGGTAGTAGCGCAGCGCCACGCAGTCGCGCTGCCGCTTGGGCAGGGCGCGGAGGGCCGCCACCACCTCGCGCCGCGACTCGCGGCCGGTGGCCTCGTCCTCGGCCGACGGCTCGTCCGGCGCGGCCGGCGGCCGGTGCCGCAGCGACACGAGACCCCGCCGGTTGTGGTCGCGGGCGAGGTTGATGACGATCGAGCGCAGGTATGCCGCGGCGCGCGCCTCGTCGTGGATGCGGTGGGTGCTGCGGGCCAATCGGATGAACGCCTCCTGCACGAGGTCCTCGGCGGCGGTGCGGTCGTCGACGAAGAAGCGGGCGAGCTGCACCAGGCGGGCGGCCTCGGCGGTGAAGAGCGTGACGACGAGCGGGTCCACGCCCTGCGCGGACCCGTCACGCTGTGCCCCCCGAGCGAGCACGCCCACAGCCTCCATCACCTCGACAGACGAAGCACGCGGCCAGGTGGGTGACAGCGAGACCGAGGAAAAGAAAAGTGGTTCCGGCTGTCGCCCGACGCTGCCGGAGCCCCGTCGGTTGCAGTGACAGACATCTTCGACGAGCAAGGACCTGACCATGACGCGTTCACGAGAAATCCTCCCCGCCGCCGACGCTGGGACCCCCGCTGCCGGCACCGGGCACCCGGTCCTGCGCGCGGCAGTGACCGGTGCCGGCCTCGGTGTGCTGTGGGGCGTGGGTGCCCGTGTCTTCATGCGCCTGGTGACCGACAACCCCGGGTTCAGCTGGGCCGGAACGCTGTTCATCCTCGGCCTGGCTGCCCTCATGGGGATGGGGCTCGGCGTGGTCGCGGCCGCCAAGGCCACCGGCGCACGCCGCTGGTGGCTGCTGGCGCTGCTGCCCGGGTTGCTCCTGCTGGCGGGGCAGGGGATGCCCTTCATCCCGGCGTTCGTGCTCGGTGGGCTGCTCTTCACGCGGCGCCACGCTCTGATCCGTGCCGTGGGAGCTGTCGGGGTCGTGGGCTCGGTCGTGGTGCTGTGGTTCCTCATCCGGCTCAACCAGGACACCATGCTGAGCATGCCGGTGCCCCAGCTGGTGCGGGGTCTGGTCGCGTTCGCAGCGCTGGCCGTCGCGCTGGCGGCCGGTGCCTCGGTGCTGTGGCGGCCGTGGGCGGCGCGGGACGACCGGTCCGTCGAGGGGGCCTCGCGGCTCGACGGGTCGCGAGCGGGTCAGGAGGGTCAGGAGCAGGTGGCTGAGCCGGTGTCGAGCGGCTTGGCGGCTCCGGCGCTGCCGACCAGCGCCCAGCGGTAGCCGGTCTTTGTCAGTTGCAGCTGCAGCACCGCGTCGACACCGGTGAGCTGTTTCTGGCTGTGGGCGAGCCGGCTGACGAAGGGATAGCTCTCGGCGCCGCCGGTGCCGACGACGAACTCGCGGATGCCGCGGGCACTGGCCCGGCCGTCGGCGGTCTGTGGGGCGAACCGTTCGTAGTCGTGGTCGTGGCCGTTCAGGACCACGTCGGCCCCGGCCTTCTGCAGGGTCGCCCACAGCGTGGTCACGTCGCGTGACGATCCGTGCGGCCCGGAGCTGAACCGCGGGTGGTGCCAGTAGGCGAGGGTGCAGCGGCTGCGGTGCTTCGCCAGGTCGGCCACCAGCCACCGGACCTGCGCCGACGTCGGGCCGCACCCGACGGCAGCGCAGTTGGAGTTCAGGGCGACGACGTGCCACCCGGCGTAGTCGAAGGAGTACCAGCCCTTTCCGCGCGGACCCGCGGCCTTGCCGAAGTAGTCGAAGTAGGCCTTGGCCCCGGTGGTGTTGTACTCGTGGTTGCCGGGCGCGGGGCGCATCCGGCCGTCGAACCGGCCCCAGCTGGGGCGGTAGCACTGGGCGAAGTCACGGGCCGAGCCGTTGGGGTAGGCGAGGTCGCCCATGGCCAGCACCGGTGCGCTGGGCGAGCCCTTGAGCAGGCGTGCCGCGATGGCGGCGGTGCGCTCGTCACCGCGGCCGTCGCACCGGGCGATGTCGCCGACGGCGAGCAGGGTCGCCTCGCCCGGCTGGGGACGGGTGGACCGCTCGGCGGCTGACGTCGGGGAGGCCGTGGAGGTGGCGGTGGAGGTGGCCGTGGCGGTGGCCGCGGTGGTGGTCGTGGAGGAGGACGACGAGGGTGCCGAGGGAGAGGGCCCTGCCGAACCCGAGCTAGAAGCCGCCGCCGGTGTGCGGCTCGTACCCGTGCTGCACCCAGCAGCGACCAGGATGCCCGCGAGGGCGACGACCGTCGCTCGGGTCACACCTGCGCGCCCAGCAGTCGTTCAGCGATCATCTCGCCGATGGGCAGGGCCGACGTCGCGGCGGGGGAGGGAGCGTTGGCCACGTGCAGCTGGCGGGGCGTGGAGCGCAGCAGGAAGTCGTGCACCAGCGTGCCGTCGCGCATCACCGCCTGCGCGCGGATGCCGGCCTCGTGCGGCCGGAGGTCGGCGAGGGTGAGGTCGGGGCAGTAGCGGCGACACTCGTTGAGGTAGCCGCGGCGCGACAGCGAGTTCTTCACCTCGACGGCTCCGGTGCGCACGTTGGCGCGGGCGACCTTCCACATGCCGGGGAAGCGGGCGTAGTCGGCGACGTCGCGCAGCGAGACATGGGTCCTGCGGTAGCCCTCGCGTGACAGCCCGAGCACCGCGTTGGGCCCCACCGTGATCCGGCCGTCGATGGTGGGGCTGAGGTGCACGCCGAGGAATGGCAGGTCGGGGTCGGGCACCGGGTAGATGAGGTGGCGCACCAGGCCTGCACGCGAGGCGGGCAGCTCGTAGTACTCGCCGCGGAACGGCACGATGCGGAAGTCGGTGTCGAGGCCTCCCAGCCGTGCGACGCGGTCGGCCTGCAGCCCGGCGCAGGCGACGAGGTGCCGGGCTCTGAGCACGCCGTGCTCGGTCAGCACCTGCACGGAGTCGTCGTCCTCGCGGATGCCGGTGACGGCGATGCCGGTGCGCACCTCGCCGCCGGCCAGGCGCACCTCCTCGGCCATCGCCGCCGTGACCCTGCGGTAGTCGACGATGCCGGTGCTGCGCACGAACAGCGCCTCGAGGCCGCGGACGTGCGGCTCCATCTCGCGGAGCCGCTCGCCGCTGACCGGCTCGACGTCGATGCCGTTGTCACCGGCCCGGTCGTGCAGGTCGTGCAGGCGGCGCACCTCGAGCTCCGACGTCGCGACCACGAGCTTGCCGATGGTCTGGAACGGTATGCCGTGGGCCTGGCAGAACTCCTTGGTCGCCTTCTCGCCGGCGCGGCAGAGGCGGGCCTTCAGGGAGCCGGGCGCGTAGTAGATGCCGGCGTGGATCACGCCGGAGTTGTGGCCGGTCTGGTGGGTGGCGAGGGCCGGCTCCTTCTCGAGCACGACGACGCTGGCGCCGGGGCGTCGCTGCAGCAGGTTGAGCGCGGTCGAGAGGCCGACGATGCCGCCTCCGATGACCACGAACTCGCACTCCATGGCGAACCTCCCCTGCCGCGTCCCCTCAGGCTAGCCCCGACCCGTCGGCGCCCCCACCGCGTTCGAGGTATTGCCGCGCGGATCCACCGGCGTGTTTACCTCGACCGGCGGAGGAAGGGGGATCAGTCGGACTCGCCAGAGCGGGCGCGCAGCAGCCGGCGCAACGACTCGAGCCGTGACGGGCCGGCCGATCCGGCCTGGCCGGACGCCACGTACTCGTCGAGCGCGCACTCCTCCTCGTCGTGGGAGCAGGAGCGGGGGCACTTCTCGGTGCCGGGCTCGAGGTCGGGGAAGTGCTCGATGATGCGGTGCAGGTCGACGTGGGCGAGGCCGAAGGAGCGCACGCCGGGGGTGTCGATCACCCAACCCTGGTCGCCGGGCAGCCGCAGCGCCACCGCAGAGCTGGAGGTGTGCCGGCCGCGCCCGGTCACGACGTTGACGTTGCCGATGGCGCGGTGGGCCTCCGGGACGAGGCCGTTCACGAGCGTGGACTTGCCCACCCCCGAGTGTCCGACGAAGACGCTCACTCGCCCGATCAGCTTGTCCTGCAACGCTTCCAGACCGTCGAAGCCGTCGCCCGAGGTGGACGTGACGATGTACGGCACGTCGAGCGGGGCGTAGTGCGACAGGAAGTCCGAGGGGTCCTGCAGGTCGGCCTTGGTCAGCACCAGCAGGGGGTCGAGGCCGGCGTCGTAGGCCGCCACGAGACAGCGGTCGATGAGCCGCGGCCGCGGCTCGGGGTTGGCGAGCGCCGAGACGATGACGAGCTGGTCGGGGTTGGCGACGATGACGCGCTCGACCGGGTCGGTGTCGTCGGCGGTGCGTCGCAGCACCGACTTCCGCGGCGACAGCTTCACGATGCGGGCCAGTGCGTCGGGCCCGCCGGAGGTGTCGCCCACGAGCTCGACCTGGTCGCCCACGACGATGCCCTTGCGGCCGATCTCGCGGGCCTTCATGGCGATGACGACGCGTTCGGGCAGCTTCTTGCCGCCCACGCCGGCACCGACGAGCACGGTGTAGCGGCCCCGGTCGACGGCCGTGACGAACCCCGGGATCGCGTCCTCGTGGGAGGGGCGGTCCTTGGACCGGGGGCGCGAGCCACGACGGCCGGGTCGGACGCGAACGTCGCTCTCGTCGTAGTCCGACGGGTGACGCGGGCTCATGCGGAGGCGGCGTCCGCGGTGCGCGCGGGGTGGCCCGAGCCGCCGAGCATGCCGTCCCACAGCTCGACGAACGTGGGCAGCGTCTTCGCCACGGTGCCGACGTTCTCGACCACGACACCCGGCACGCGCAGCCCGAGTACCGCTGCGGCCATGACCATCCGGTGGTCGGAGTAGGTGTGGAAGGTGCCGCCGGTCAGCGGGCGCGGGCGGATGTGCAAGCCGTCGTCGGTTTCGTGGACGTCGGAGCCGAGCGCGCCGAGCTCGCGGGACAGGGCAGCCAGGCGGTCGGTCTCGTGGCCGCGGATGTGCGCGACGCCGCGGATGACGGTGGGGGAGTCGGCCAGGGCGGCGATGGCCGCGACCACGGGGGTCAGCTCGCTGGCGTCGTGCAGGTCGACGTCGACCCCGGACACGTCGCCGGTGCCGGTGACGGTCAGGCCCTCGCGGGTGAGCGAGACGTCGGCGCCCATGGCGTCGAGGATGTCGCGGATCGCGTCGCCGGCCTGGGTCGTGTGCTGGGGCCAGCCGGGCACGGTGACCTGCCCGCCGGTGACGAGCGCCGCGGCGAGGAAGGGCGCAGCGTTGCTCAGGTCGGGCTCGACCTGCACGTCGAGGGCGTTGATCTCCGAGGGCTCGACCCGCCAGGTGTCGGGCTCGCCGTCGTCGACGATGGCGCCGGCGTCGCGCAGCGTCTCGACGGTCATCTCGATGTGCGGCTCCGACGGCACGGGCGGCCCGACGTGGCGCACGGTGACGCCCTGCTCGTAGCGGGGCCCGGCGAGCAGCAGCGCGGAGACGAACTGCGAGGAGGCCGAGGCGTCGATGGCGACCTCGCCCCCCGGCACGCTGCCGGCGCCGTGCACGGTGAAGGGCAGGGTGCCGCGGCCGCCGTCGTCGATGGTGGCGCCGAGGATGCGCAGCGCGTCGAGCACGGGGCCCATGGGTCGCACGCGGGCCTGCTCGTCTCCGTCGAAGACGACCGGGCCGTCGCAGAGGGCGGCGACCGGCGGCAGGAAGCGCATGACGGTGCCGGCGAGGCCGCAGTCGACGGTGCCGCCGCCGCGCAGGGAGGCGGGGGTGACGATCCAGTCGGCGCCGGCCGAGTCGGTCGTGCCGTCGTCGATGCCGGCGCCGAGCGAGCGCAGGGCCTCGGCCATCAGGAGGGTGTCGCGGGAGCGGAGCGGCCGCCGAAGGCGGGAGGTGCCGTTGGCGAGGGCGGCCAGGACGAGGAAACGGTTGGTCAGGGACTTGCTGCCGGGGAGGGTGACGAGCGCCTCGATCCGCTCATGCACCGCCGGCGCGTGCCAGTCAGGTGAGGGCATCGTGCGCCTGGGTCGCGCGGAGCTTGGCTTCTCGCCTGGCGGCCTTCGCGGCGTAGCGGGCCTCACGGCGGGTGGTCTTGGCAGCCCGCTCGGCGCGGTCGCTCAGCATGTGCACCCGGTAGGCGACGCCCGGCCGGCCCTCGGTGTCGACGGCGGCGAGCAGCAGGCCACCGAGCACGGCGAGGCTCTTCATGAACGCCTTGCGCTCCTCGCGCCGCTGCGCGGGGTCCTTCGCGGCCCAGAACGGGTGGCTCACGTAGGTCGACGGCACCGTGCTCGCGGCGAGCACGGTCGCCGCGGTGCGCGGCATACGGCCCAGGCCCAGCATCACACCGCCGGCGACCTGCGCGGCGCCGTTGGCGCGCACGAGCAGCTCCGGGTCGTTGGGCAGGTGCAGGGTGGGGGCGGCCTGGTCGGCGAGCGGAGCCACCTTCGGGGCTGCCTTGCCCGGGTGGCGCAGCTGGTCGAGCCCGCTGGCGATGAAGCTTGCGGCGATCATCGGACGGGCCACGCGGCGGATCAGGCTCATGAGCACTCCTTGTGGGCTGGTGTCACAGCATTACTACCGTAGTGGGCGCCTCCCCGCCGTGCGTAGGCTGCCCAGCATGTGCGGACGCTACGCGGCCACGGCCAACCCCGGTGAGCTGGTCGAGGAGTTCGAGGTCGAGCAGGACCGGACCGCCGAGCCTGCCCGCAGCGTGATGGCCCGCCCGCAGAGCCCGCCTCCCGGCACGCCCGACTACAACATGGCGCCCACCAAGCAGGCGCCCGTCGTGCTGAGCCGGGTGCCCAGGTCAACCTCCAAGGGGTCCGCGGAGGACACGAAGGAACGGTATGCCGAGGGCGCGCCTCCGGTGCGCCAGTTGCGGCTGCTCACGTGGGGCCTCGTGCCCAGCTGGGCCAAGGACACCAAGGTCGGCATGCGGATGATCAACGCGCGGGCCGAGTCGGTGCTGGAGAAGGCGTCGTTCGCCAAGGCGGCCGCCACGCGCCGCTGCCTGGTGCCGGCGGCCGGCTGGTACGAGTGGCAGAAGTCGCCGACGGTCAAGGACGCCAAGGGCAAGCCGCGCAAGCAGCCGTTCTACACGCACCGGGCCGACGGCCACCCGATCGCGATGGCGGGGCTCTACGAGTTCTGGCGCGACAAGTCGGTGAAGGACAACGACGACCCCGACGCGTGGCTGACGACCTTCACGATCATCACGACGGAAGCCGAGCCCGGGCTCGACCGCATCCACGACCGGCAGCCGCTCATCCTCGAGCCGGAGGACTGGGCCACCTGGCTCGACCCGACGATGCAGGACCTCGACGAGGTGAAGCGGATCCTGTCGTTCCACCAGCCGGGCCGGTTCGAGGCCTACCCGATCTCGACGGCCGTCAACGCCACTGGCAACAACGGGGCGCACCTGCTCGACCCGGTGCCGGAGTCCGAGCTCGAAGGGGTCGTCGACCCGATGACCGGGGAGGTCATCGGTGGTGAGCCTCCCGAGGAGGTCTCGCCCGAGGAGACGGAGCAGGGCAGGAACCCACAGTGACACCCAAGACCACGAGGGGCGCGGTCCGCTCGGAGGTCGCGACGCCCGCCGGTCCGGCGCGGATCCACCTCACCCGTCCCGAGGGCGACCAGCGCGGCGTGCTGGTGCTCACCCACGGAGCCGGGGGACGGCTGACGGCTCCGGAGCTCGCACCGATCCGCAGCACCCTGGTCGAGCTCGGCTGGGCGGTCGCGCTGGTCGAGCAGGCGTGGGTGCTCGCCGGGCAGAAGTTGCCTCCGCAGCCACCGAAGCAGGACCCGGCCTGGCTGCCGGTTGTCGCCTCGCTGCGTTCCGGGCGCCGCCGGCTGAACGGCCCGTTCATCGTCGGCGGCAAGAGCAACGGCGCCCGAGTGGCCTGCCGCACCGCCCACGCCTCCGGGGCCGACGCCGTGCTGGCCCTGTCCTTCCCCCTGCACCCTCCCGGCAAGCCGGAGACCTCGCGAGCCGAGGAGCTGCGCGCACCGCTGCCACACGGCATACCGCTGCACGTCGTCCAAGGTGCCAACGACCCGTTCGGGACGCCGGAAGAGGTGCGCGCCGAGCTGCCGGACCCGGCCTTCGTGACGGAGGTGGCCGGGGGGCACTCCTTCCCGCGCAACCCTGTCGACGTGGTCGCGGCGGTGAGGGACTTCGTGGGCTCGCTACGACACTGATCGCCCAGCGCGATCATTGTCGTGGTCGGTTCAGCGCTTCCTCCGTGGGGCTTCTCGCCGTCGCGGGGAATGAGCGGGGGAGAAGTGCCGTTGACCTCCTCAGATGTCGTCGAAGGGAGCCCCACCTGTGCTTGTGCTCGAAGTGCCGTCCGAGATGAGCCGTCGCACCCCAGCCGGTCTAGGCTGGAGCGCGATGACCGAGACCCCAGCACCTGACGCACCTGCCACTGACGCAACCGTCGACGTGGCTCGCGAGACCCCCGAGGAGCGGCACGCCCGCTTCGAGCGCGAGGCCATGCCCCTGCTGGACCAGCTGTACTCCGCCGCGCTGCGCACCACGCGCAACCCCGCCGACGCCGAGGACCTGGTCCAGGAGACCTACACGAAGGCGTATGCCGCCTTCCACCAGTACAAGCCGGGCACGAACTTCAAGGCCTGGATGTACCGCATCCTCACCAACACCTACATCAACAGCTACCGCAAGAAGCAGCGCGAGCCCCAGCAGTCCGACGCGGCCGAGATCGAGGACTACCAGCTCGCCCGCGCCGAGTCGCACACCTCCAGCGGGCTGCGCTCGGCCGAGACCGAGGCGCTCGACCGGCTGCCGGACACCGAGGTGAAGCGCGCGCTGCAGGAGCTGCCCGAGGACTTCCGCATGGCGGTGTACCTCGCGGATGTCGAAGGGTTCGCCTACAAGGAGATCGCAGAGATCATGGACACCCCCATCGGCACGGTCATGTCGCGGCTGCACCGTGGTCGGCGCCAGCTGCGCGAGCTCTTGAACGACTACGCCGCCGAGCGCGGCTTCGCAAAGCAGGGAGCGGAGTCATGAGCGAACACGCTGAGCACCCTGGCGAGCACACCGACTGCTCGGAGACGCTGCACCGGGTCTACGAGTACCTCGACGGCGAGATGACGCCGGACGACACTCACAAGATCGCCAAGCACCTCGACGAGTGCGCCCCGTGCCTGCAGCAGTACAACCTCGACCAGGCACTCAAGGCCCTCGTCAAGCGGTCCTGCGCGTGCGAGGAGGCCCCGGTGGCCCTGCGCACCCAGATCATGGCCCGCATCACGACGATCCGCCTGCAGGCCTCCGACTGACCGAGGCGTCAACGCGAACGGGGCGCCGGTCCGAGTCGTAAAGACTCGGTCCGGCGCCCCATTCGGCGTCTTCGGCCTGCTCAGGCGTTGGGCTTGCGGCCGTGGTTGGCCGCGTTGCCCTTGCGCGAGCGGCGCTTGCGGGCGCGCTTGCTCATGGGTCACTCCGTTGCTGGTGGCTTCGGCGCGTGCGGCGCCGCGATCGCCGGCCATTCTCGCACACGCGGGTCGTAGGTCTTAATCCGTGCCGTTTCTTCAAGATTTGGTCAAGAAAGTCTCATGGTTCGTGAAAATCGTGAGGTTGCGGGCATCATGGGACGTGCTGAGGTGCCACACCCCCGCAGGTGCCAGAGTTGCCCTGCTCGCCGACGCACAGGTTGCTAGCCCGCAGGACGCAGAAGGAGAACCCCCGCCATGAAGGCTCTCATTGACATCGACCCGACCACGGCCGTTGGCCCCCGCATCCAGACCATCTGGGGATGGGGCGGCTGATCCCGAGATACTGAGATTGCCCCCGTTTGCCGTCTAGATTGTTTCCATGACGGCGGGGACTTCGGGCGACAAGCCTGCGCGAGGTGACAAAGCCTCGACGCAGGCTTTCGTCATCTCTGTGGCCTGTTTGGCCCTGGTGCTGCTGGCCGCAGGGTGGGTCCTGACGGGCGGACCGTACGACTGGGGCGCCCTGCTCGTGCTGGCAACCCTGGGTGTCTTCAGCTGGGTCGTCCGCGACCCGGACATCGGCACCCGGGTGCAGATCTCCCTGACCAGCGTCATCCTTCTCGCCTCGGCGGTCATCGTCGGACCCGTGGGTGCTGGGCTGGTCGGCGCAGCCTCGACGGCCGTCGTGCCGCGGCGGGCTCCGCTGATCGTCCGCATGTTCAACATCGCGCTCGGCAGCGTCATCGGCTCGATCGGCGGCCTGGTCTACCTGGCGGCTCACGGCACCAAGGACCTCGCTGACCTCGACGGGGCCCTCGCGATCGTCGCCTGGGTGGGCCTGCCCCTGATCGTGGCCGACATCGCCCAGTGCCTGGTCAACGCGGTCCTCCTCGCCGGCATCATGCGGGTGGCCAACGGCATCCCCATGCGGTCCCAGATCATCAAGCTCCTGAGCACGACCGGTCTGGCCTATGTCGGCTACGGCATCATCGGCTTCCTCTTCGTGGTGCTGTGGATCCCGGCGGGAGTGGGCTGGTTCAGTGCAGTGCTGGTGCTCGCGCCGTTGACGGTGGCGCAGTGGGCGTTCCGCCAGTACGGCGACGAGGTGCGGGCCCACGAGCGCACCCTCGACGCCCTGGTCGCCTCCATCGAGGCCAAGGACCCGGCGAGCGCCGGCCACAGTGCCCGAGTGGCCCAGCTCTGTGAGTGGATGGCCGACGCGCTGGGCCTCGGCTTCCGCGAGACCCAGGAGGTCCGTACGGCCGGCATGCTGCACGACCTCGGCAAGCTCGCCATCCCCTCACGCGTCCTGCGCCTGCCGCGCGAACGCAACGAGGCCGAGCAGCAGGTGATGGCCGAGCACCCCATCCACGCGGTCGACATGCTCGGCGACATCGAGTTCGTCCGCGGGTCACTCGATGCCATCGCGCACCACCACGAGCGCTACGACGGCCGCGGCTACCCGTTCGGCCTGGCAGGGGAGAAGATCCCCCTCGCGGCGCGGATCATCGCGGTCGCCGACGCGTTCGACGCGCTGACCACGGAGCGCTCCTACCGTGCCCCGTTCAGCCCCGCCGAGGCGATGGCCGAGCTGCACCGTCGTGCCGGCACCCACCTCGACCCCCAGGTCGTCACCGCGCTGGAACGGGCGCTGGCGCGGCATACCTGGGCGGTCACGGAACGCTCGGTGGAGCAGCTCGCCGCCTCCGGCGCGAACCGCGACCACGACGACCCGGAAACCTCCGACGCGTATGCCGCGCGGGCCGATCTCCGCTCGCACCTCGCCCGCACCGCCGAGCGGCAGCTGCCCGTGAGGGCCGAGTCGTGAGCCGCCGACCGCACGCGCCGCGGCTCGATGCGGCGAAGGCCACCGTCGCGCTGGCCGGGGTCATCGTGCTCGCCTCCGCGTGGTGGAGCCTCGACGACGTCGGCCTGGTCAGGGTTCCCGACGCAGCCGGGATGCTCGCGCTGTTCATGCTAGCCATCACCATCGGTGAGGTGGCCCGCCTGACCATCCTCGGGCGCCGGGAGACCGCGCCGCTGTCGATGGCGGCGGCGCTGGCGCTCACCATGACCTCGCTGGTCCCGAGCGGCCAGAGCCTGTTCGTGCCGTCGTCGGTGGTCGTCGTGGCGACGGCCTTCGCGATGGGCATCGGCGTGCTGGTGCACGCGGTGCGGCGGCAGCCGATCGGCCTGCCCGAGGTGGCGGCGCGCATCGTCGGCCTGTCGGTGGCGTCGGTGCTCTACCGGCGGGTGCCGTTCCAGGGGCGCACGCTGCTGGAGTGGCAGGGCGCCTGGGAGAACCGACGCTGGCTGATCGCCGTCGTCATGCTGGCGGTGTCGCTGGTCGCGGTGCTGGTGAGCCTCGGTCTCGAGGGTGCGATCCGGTCGCAGCAGGAGCACTCGCCGCTGCTGCGGACCATTGTCAACGAGTACCGCGAGGCGGCCGGGCTGACCACCGCGCTGGTGACCACCGGGGCGCTGATCGCGCTCGCCGAGGTGGCGCTCGAGTGGCTGGCGCTGCCGCTGTTCCTCTTCCCGCTGCTGCTCACCCAGTTCGCGGTGCGGCGCTACGGCGCGATCCGCGAGACCTACCGGCAGACGATCGGGGCGCTGTCGTGCCTGACCGAGCGCGCCGGGTACACGCGGGAGGCGCACGCGACGCGGGTGACCGAGATGGCGCTGGCGATCGGTCGTGACCTCGGCATGACGCCGCGCGAGGTGACCGAGCTGGAGTATGCCGCGCTGCTGCACGACCTGGGGCAGGTCGCCCTGCGCGACCCGATCCCGGGCGGCTCGACGATCATGGCGGCGCCGGCCGACCAGCAGCGCATCGCCCACGACGGTGCCGAGATCGTGCGCCGCACCGGGGTGCTCGACAACGTGGCGCGGATCCTCGAGGCGCAGACGACGCCCTACCGGCAGGTGCGCGAGTTCGGGCAGGACCTGCCCATGCCGAGCCGCATCATCAAGGTGGCCAACGCGTTCGACGACCTGTCCGGGGGCCACTACAGCGGGCCCGACGAGGCCCGGGCGATGGAGCGCATCCACCTCGGGCTGGGCTACGAGTACGACCCGCGCGTCGTCGATGCCCTGTCCCGCGTCCTCGACCGCCGCAACGCGCGGACCTCGCCGTTCCTGTCCGCCTGACCTGGGCTGGTCTCGAGGCAGGTTCTGGGCAACCTTCGCCCACGGTTCGGATCGGCGCCATACGTACGCCGTCCAACCGAACATTGGTCGAAGGTTTCAAAGGAGGCCGAACCTTCGACCTCCTTTGAAAGATTGAGCCAGCCCTCCGGCCGAGTCCGGAGCGGTTGCACGAGAAGGGGGCCCGCACCTCTCGGTGCGAACCCCCTTCCGTATGCCGTGCGGCTAGGTGCCCGTCACTGGGTGCCGGTCTGCAGGTGGATGGGGGTCTCGAGCTTCTCGACGCGGGGGTCACCCTCGTCGGCGAAGTAGTCGCCCCTGATGGTCTCGTCGACGCCGTTGTCGACCTTCATCGCGTTGAACACGAAGGTGAGGATCGCGGCAATGATGACGTTAATGACGAAGGCGGTCAGGGCGATGTAGCCCAGGTCGCCGATGATCGGCATGGCCGCCAGGGAGCCGCCGAAGTGGCTCTTGGTGGCGGGGTTGATGACGTTGTACGCGGTGTAGGTGCCGTAGATCATGCCGACGGCCCAGCCGGCGAGCAGCGCCCAGCGGTGGAACCAGCGGGTGTAGAGGCTGAAGACCAGCGCGGGGAAGGTCTGCAGGATCCAGATGCCGCCGAGGAGCTGGAAGTTGATCGCGTTCTGCTTGTCCAGGGTGAGGACGAACACCAGGGCGAAGGCCTTGACGATCAGCGAGACCAGCTTGCCGACGCGGGCCTGCTCGGCGTGGGTGGCGTCGGGCTTGAGCCACTCCTTGTAGACGTTGCGGGTGAAGGTGTTGGCCGCCGCGATCGACATGATCGCCGCGGGCACCAGTGCGCCGATGGCGATGGCCGCGAACGCGACGCCGGCGAACCACGACGGGAAGGAGTCCTCGAACAGCTGGGGGATCACCAGCTGGGCGTTGGGCTTGCCGTCGAGGCCGATCGGCTTCGTGCCCGCCGCGATGGCGACCCAGCCGAGCAGGGCCAGCAGGCCGAGCACGAACGAGTACGCCGGCAGGATCGAGGCGTTGCGGCGGATGGTGTTGCGGCTGCCGCTGGAGAGCGTCGCCGTGATGGAGTGCGGGTACATGAACAGCGCCATGGCCGAGCCGAACGCGAGCGTGGCGTAGGCCCAGTACTGCTGGCTGTTCGGGATGAACGCGCCGGTCGGCTTGCCGGTGACCGGGTTGGGCTTGGCCATCTTCGTCTGGGCGGCGCCGAAGATGTGGTCCCAGCCGCCGAACTTCGACGGCAGGTAGATCACGGCGACGATGATGACGAGGTAGATCAGCGTGTCCTTCACGAACGCGATGACCGCCGGGGCGCGCAGGCCCGAGCTGTAGGTGTAGGCCGCCAGCAGGGCGAAGGCGATGAACAGCGGCAGGTCCTTGGCGATGACGTTCTGCGAGCCGCCAACGCCGGCCACCTCGAGCACCGCCTGGATGCCGACGAGCTGGAGGGCGATGTACGGCATCGTCGCGAGGATGCCGGTGAGTGCCACGGCCAGCGACAGGCCGCGGGAGCCGTAGCGGCCGCGGACGAAGTCGGCCGGGGTGACGTAGCCGTGCCGGTGGCTGACCGACCACAGGCGCGACATGAAGATGAAGATGATCGGGTAGAGCACGATCGTGTAGGGGACCGCGAAGAACCCGGAGACCGAGCCGAGTGCGAACATGGCCGCCGGCACGGCGACGAAGGTGTATGCCGTGTAGAGGTCACCGCCGAGGAGGAACCAGGTGACCCAGGTGCCGAACTTGCGGCCGCCGAGGCCCCACTCGTCGAGGCTCTCCATGCTCGTCGCCTGTCGCCACTTCGAGGCCCAGAAGCCCATGACGGTGACGAGCAGGAACAGGATGATCAGCACCGCGAGGGCGGTGTAGTTGACGCCGGTGTTGGCGGCGGCGGGCAGCATGGCGGTCATCGGCCGGACTCCTCGTCACGTCGGCGGGTCTCGGCGTCGCGCCACCCGAGCATGGGACGGTGCGGCCGAGCCTTGAGCACGAGCTTGTATGCCGTGTACGTGGCTGCGGAGCACAGGAAGACCCAGAGGAACTGGTACCAGATGAAGAACGGGAAGCCGCCCAGCTTGGGCTCGACCCTCGCGTAGCTGCCGACCCAGGCCAGCGCGATCATGGGGAGCGCCAGCAGCACTCCCGCGGCGACCAGCAGGCCCTTGTTGGCGGGTGGGACGGTGTCGTGGTCGACGTCGTCGTACTCGGGATTCACCATTGAACCTCCAGGTGAGCATTCGCCTGCGGGATACAGGCCATCTCTCACCGTATTCATGTACCCCTGCAAATGGTGGGACATGCGAAGGCCTGCATAGGTAACAACTCGGACACAGGCCTCACCAGCCACCCCGCACAGGCTGCGGGGGGCTTCATCAGTGGTCTCCAAGCCGGCCCCGGGCGCCCGCCTCAGGTCTGCGGCCCCGGACCTCGGTCAGAGGCCGAGCGTCTCGCGGGCGACCGAGACCCGCCGATCGCGCCATTTCTCCAGCGCGTCGAACTGGCCTGAGTGCTGGGCGATGAGCCGCTCCTGGTAGGCCGACTCGACAGCCAGCCACGTGCCAACGAGGTTGCTCCGCTGACGACAGGCGACGTCCTGCTGGGCAGTCCGGATCTCGTTCGCTCCCGCCGGCTCGGGCCATGCCTCGTCGTTGGGCTGCCATGGGTTGGTGTAGCTGAAGCCAGCCGTCTTCATGCAGGCAGCCCAGGCGCTCATGGCCTTCACGACGCGGGGGTCGTTCTCCGAAGCCTTGAAGCTGTCGAGGGAGGCCGCGCCAGGGCTCAGCGGTGGGTCACCCCCGAGCTTCCGCTGCGTCTCGCCCAGACACCCGCCGACCGGCAGGGGAGCGCCATGGTGGTCTCGTGGCTGGGTGGCCGCGTCGGCACTTCCGCGGAGCGCGAGGTCCTCTTGGGGAGTCGGGTTCCAGTCGCCCTTGTCGTCGGCGGCGGTACGGGTCTTCGGCGGCAGTCCGTAGCCGTACTTCTCCACGGGGGAGCCCTCCACAAGGCCGTAGCGGCGGATGTTCATCTCGACAGCCGAGGCATTTTTCGGGGCGGGGATGGACGTCTCCACGTCGAAGCGCTTGGCGCAGTCGGCAACCAGCGTGGAGAACGCCCGGCTGACCAGGCCGTCCTCCTCTGCCGTCAGTGCGTAGCTGTCCAGCGGCAGCCGCAGCTCATGTGCGCTTCGGATGGCAGGGGTGGCGGTGACGCGCGGCGTCGCCGAGTCATGAGGCACGGGGGCCCCGGCTGCGGCGGAGCAGCCGCCCACCGCGACGAGGGCGAGCAGGGGTAGGGCGCGAGAGCGAAGCACGGACATCCTCCTGTCTGGAGGGGTGGTGAGCCCGTGTGCGGGCTCACCACCCCGGGGGTGCTAGGTCAGCTCCACTTGATGGAGCTGGCTCGGTCGTTCCAGACGTCGAGGTTGTACTTGTTGCTCGAGTCGTTTCCGGCGTTGAACCACCCGTCCGCACCGCCGCTGCGGTCGCCCTGGAAGTCAGCGAACTGGAACAGCGCCGTGTCGCAGCTGTTGAGGTCGCGCAGGGAGCTCGTGCGGTTGTCGAAGTTCTCCTCGTCGAGAGCCCTCTCCGAGTAGTCGACGTTGTCGTAGCTCGACGTGCAGGGAGCGCCGCCGTACCACTCGATGCGTGCGCCGCCCCAGTCCGCGTGCTGGTAAATGACGGCGATCATGTAGTTGGAACCGGCCACGCGCATGTGGTCGGGGTTGAGACGCTGCACGGGCGGCGGGTCCGAAGCGTAGGCGGGGGCGGCCAGGGCCATCGTTCCCATCGCGGCGAAAGCGGCCAGTGCAGCACTCAGCTTCTTGTTCATCAGATTCCCCTCTGTGTGGGGTGGCGCCTTTGCCTCCCCGGGCGAGAGAAAACTAGGGATCAGTGCTTCTGCCGCGGCTACGGAGAAGCCCCGACTTGAGTCCAGATACGGTGATATTTGCACCGTTCCTCGGGCGGAGCGAGGTAAATATTCACCACCTTCAACAAGCCGCCGCGGAGGGGCTCTGTCATCTGTTATCGGCTGCGGAGAGCTTGCTGGCAGCAGCGTCAATCGGCCCGTACAGCAAAGTGCCCGTCCCATAAGGGGACGGGCACTTTCGCGAAGAGGTCAGGCTCAGGCGGCCTTGGTCTCCTTGAAGATGCGGTCGATCTCGTCGATCTTGCCGAGGAGCTCCTGAGCCTGGGCGGAGTCGAACGAGCCCTTGGTGCCGGAGGCGCCGGCGAGCTTGGTGGCCTCGTTGAAGAGGGTGTGCAGCTCGGGGTACTTCTCGAAGTGCGGGGCCTTGAAGTAGTCGGTCCACAGCACCCACAGGTGGTGCTTGACGAGCTCGGAGCGCTGCTCCTTGATGATCGCCGCACGGACGCGGAAGTCCGGGTCGTTGTTGTCCGCGACCTTCTCGCAGATCTTGGCGATGGACTCGGCCTCGATGCGGGCCTGAGCGGGGTCGTAGACGCCACAGGGAAGGTCGCAGTGGGCGCTGACCTCAAGGGCGGTGAAGAAACGGGAAAGCATGCGAATCCCTTCTGCAAGTCGGACGATCACGTGCACCCGCCAACCTACCCCCGCCCGGTTCGGCCCGCACGGGGCCCCCGGATCAGCGGCGCCCCCGGACCAGCGAGGCCAGCGGGAGCCGCTGGCGGAGTGGCCCGAGGAAGGTGCCGAGCAGGAGCGCGACGAGCGGCAGGCGCTGGGGGAGCCGGAACAGCACGCGGCCCTTGATGTCGTCGCGCGGCAGGGACGTCCCGAGCGTCCACGAGTCCACCACTCCCTGGGCGCCCTGGTTGTCGGCCTCGACCCAGTACCGGGACGGGTCTGCCGGGTCCACCATGGTGACGCGCTTGACGGCGAGCGGCCGCGGCATGCCCTGGTCGTCGGGTGGGAGCTTGACGATGGCCATGCGCCCCAGCTTCGGCCGCGCGCCACGCAGCACGAGCAGGCGGTCGCCGGTGTGGAGGGTGGGCTCCATCGAGCGCCCGTTCACCTTCGCCAGACCCAGACCGATCATCGGCTCCCCAGCCCTTTCCTCCGGCTCGCGTCGCCGGCTCGGTGCCCATCATGCACCCGGTATGCCGCGGCCGCTTCCTCCCGTGTCACGGCACCAGTGCCGTGCAGTTGAGTAACTGGTTGAGGTCCTTTGCCTCTGGAAGGCGCTTCTTGCCCGCGGAAGCGTCGGGATTTGGAAAGTTGCGGTCAGCCCTCAGTTGCGGCGGCCGCACCAGGAGGTGGTGGCCATGGCGACCAAGGCGATCCATTCACTCGCGGTGCTCGCGGCGGCAGGTGCTCTGGTGGTGGGTCTGGGCGGGCTGGCGGCGATGGCAGACGACGGCCCGCAGTCCGCCGCCTCGCGCACCATGGCATCAAGTGGACGGTGGTCCGGTCGCTCGACCCCGGCGGCGGCACCTTTCCCCACTGCGTCCCCGTCGGCCAGGTCCACAGCATCACCGTCCTCGGTGACGACCACGGCGTCACCATCCTCGGTGACGACCACGGCGTCACCTTCCACAGCAGCGACCGCGACGCCACCGTCATCGGACTCAAGCTCGTCCGACTCCACGTCCTCGGCCAGTTCAGACGCTGCATGGGCGGATGGTGCCCAGTCCACCGTCGACCCGCCAGGGACGTCGGCGACCCAGATCCCTGGCCCCTCGGCCACCCATGAGGGGGCTCGCGCCGCGACGGAGGCACCGGCCGCGAACGCCGATCCCACGAGCCCCACGGCTGCTACGGCTGCACCGGCTGACGGCCTGTCGCCTGCAGCCACGACGACAACCACCGATCCCGTCCAACCCACGGCCTCCCTGGTCTCCAGCAGCTGCAGTGCGCTGACGGCGAGTGTCCTGCTGGACAACAGTGGTTCGACCGCGAGGGCGATTTTCTTGATGGACGTCTCCAGCTACAGCCCTCTCGTCGACACGCCATCGCGGTATCTCCCGGACGTCACAGTGGCGGCTGGGCAGAGCCGCACCGTCGAGGTGCCTCTCACGCAGGACGCCAAGAACGTGCTGCAGGTCCGCAGTGGCTTCTCGCAGGAGACGATTCTCAGCACGGAAGTCATATGCGGTGAGTTCATCCAGGCGACGGTCGCGCCCTTCGACTGCACATCTCTGACGACGACCGTCACGCTCGACAACACGCGCAGGAGCGAGGCCACCGAGTTCACGACCACGGTGGTCCACGGGCAGGTCGTGACCCACACCGAGAAGACGACGGTCGCTGCTCACGGCGAGGCTGCGCTGACCGTGTCGCTGACCCAGAACGCCCGCAACATGGTCACGGTCGAGGCTGGACCACGCCGGGCCACGGTGGGTGGCCGGGACGGGGTTTGCGGGACCTATGCCAGCGACCTCCGCGCGTCCGTCGGCGACTTCGACTGTGGCAGTCTCACGGTGCCCGTGACCCTGGACAACAGTCGCTCGAGCTCCGCCGAAGCGTTCTTCCTCTGGGTCACGTACCTCTTCATCGACCACTGGGTCGCTGCGGAACCGCCACAGGTGGTCGTTCCCGCACATACGGTGCGGACGGTGGAGGTGGCGATCCGGGACAACACCGTCACGACGGTGATGGTGACCTCCGCGCCGGAGAGCAACTACCCCGAAGCGGTCCTGACGACGTCACCCAAGGGCCCGGTGTGCGGAACTCTGCCGTCCAAGGCGAAGGTCAGCCTCGGCCAGCTCAACTGCGTGACCGGAACCGTCGTAGTGACCGTCGACAACGGCCACACCACGCTCCCGCCCCGCGCCAACTCCTTCGAAGTGTCGAGCACCGAGTACCCCCGAGTCAGCCGCGCCTTTCACGCCGAGGTCGACATCAGCGTCGGCCACGTCGGGCACGTGGTGTTGCCGGTGGCCGATCTTCGTGGTGGCCGCCTCAGGGTCACGGAACTGGAGGAGCAGCGGACGGTGATCTTCGAGCAGGCCGTACCGACGGAGTGCCGATCGGGGGCGACGGGCGGCGCGACCGAGCAGCCTCGAGCGGAGACAACTCAACCCGCCGCGCCGGAGCCGGCCGCAGGCCCGGTAGAGGGAAACCTGCCTCCCCTGGCAGGCACCGGCGGGCCTCTGGCGATGTGGGCGGCGCTTGGTGGTGCCCTGATCGCCCTCGGTGCTGTAGCCATGCGGGCGTCCCGAAGCAGGACGTCTGGCCGCCGCCGCTGAGCCCGTTCACGCTCATCCCGTATGCCGGTGCGTCCCGAGCCATCGTTGCCTCACCCGGCACGACACCGCTCTCCGGCACTGGCACTACGCGCAGTGCCGCTGCCAACCGCTACGAGACCGCCGCAAGGTCTCCCAGAAGTCGTTCAGCACCCCGCAGGACGTCGTCTACGTCGCCTCCGGTGAGAGCTTCCCCGACGCACTCGCCGCCGGTCCGGCGGCTGCCCGGGATGGCGCACCCATCCTCCTCGTCTAGCGCGACGCGGTGCCCGCCGTCGTCAAGACCGAGCTGGAGAGGCTGAAGCCCAGCACCATCGTCGTGGTGGGCGGTGACGGCGCGATCTCCTCGACGACGTTCAACACCCTGGCGACCTACGCCCAGAAGTGGCAGACCTACCGCGCCTACGGCAGCAACCGCTACGAGACGGCCGAGTCACTCGCCCAGGGCTGGCAGACCGGCGACGTCGGCACCGTCTACCTCGCCTCGGGTGAGAGCTTCGCCGACGCGCTCGGCGGGGGAGCGGCCGCCGCGGGGACGAAGGGCGCCCTGCTCCTCACCGCGAAGGACACGCTGCCCCCGGCCACCACGCGGGCTCGGACGGCCCTCAAGCCAGCGCTCACGGTCTACCTCGGCGGCCCGACCATCACCTTCGGCGGCACCACCGTCTGCTGAGTCTGGCCGCCACAGCCGCGATGTCGCCCTCGTCGGGTCGGCCGTTCGGCGCGCCCGCACGCAAAACCGACCCGGGCGGCCGGTCAGCCCTCTACCTTGTGCTCGGGCGGGGGAATCGACACAAAGCAGAAGGAACCACACGCATGTACAAGAAGCGCGCAGTCGCCGCAGCGGCCACTACGGCGATTGCCCTCCTGGGGGCAGGAGTGGGCGCGGCAGTCGCCGACACGACCCCACTGTCCGGCACCGGAAACCCGCGGATCGCGGGTGCCAACCGCTACGAGACGGCTGTCAAGGTCTCCCAGGCGAGCTTCAAGGCGCCGATGGACATCGTCTTCATCGCGTCTGGTGAGAGCTTCGCCGACGCGCTGGGCGCAGGCCCCGCCGCGGCGGCGTCCGGGGCACCCATCCTGCTGGTGCAGAAGACCAAGGTGCCGCAGGTCGTTCTTGACGAGCTCACGCGGCTGAAGCCGAAGTCCATCGCCGTCGTCGGTGGGACGGGTGCCATCTCGCAGCCGGTCATGGACGCCATCGCCAAGTACGCGCCGGCCGACGGAACGTTCCGCATCTCCGGCTCCAACCGCTACGCCACGGCAGCGGAGGTCGCCAGCGGCTTCGACCCCGGCATCCCTGCCGTCTTCATCGCCTCGGGCGAGAACTTCGCCGACGCGCTCGGCGGAGGCGCTGCGGCAGCCCACGAAGGGGGAGCGCTGCTCCTCACCGCGAAGGGCAAGCTGCCCACCGAGACGTCGCAGGCGCTGAAGAACCTCAAGCCCCAGCAGGTCGCCATCCTTGGCGGCACCGGTGCCGTGAGCGCCTCGGTCGAGACGGCGATCAACGCCGCGACCGGCAAGAAGGCGTTCCGGTTCAGCGGGGGCGACCGCTACGAGACCGCCGCCTGGGTTGCCAACGACGTCTGGGGAACCTCCAAGAAGGTCTTCATGTCCTCGGGCCTGAGCTTCCCGGACGCCCTCGCGGCGACGCCGGCGGCCCACATCAACGACGCGCCGATCCTGCTGACCAAGGGCACCTGCACGCCGCTGGTGACGCAGGAGGTCAAGAAGGACCTCGCCCCGACGCTGTCGGTCTACCTCGGTGGCAAGACCGTCACCTACTACGGCACCAAGGTCTGCTGACCCGCCGACCCAGCCGCGCGGCATACCGAGAAGCACGAAGCCGGCCCCGAGACCACGGTCTCGGGGCCGGCTTCGCTTGTCTCGCGGCTCAGACGCTCTTGGGGTCCTGCCGCATGCGCTGCAGGAAGCGACGGGTCCGCTCGTGCTGCGGGGCGTCGATGCACTGGCTCGGCGGCCCTTCCTCGACCACGACGCCGGCATCCATGAAGACGACCCGGTCGGCGACGTCGCGGGCGAACGACATCTCGTGGGTCACCACGATCATCGTCATGCCCGCCTTGGCCAGTTCCTTCATGACGTCGAGCACCTCACCGACGAGCTCGGGGTCGAGCGCCGAGGTGGGCTCGTCGAAGAGCATCAGCTTGGGGTCCATCGCCAGGGCGCGGGCGATGGCCACGCGCTGCTGCTGGCCGCCGGAGAGCTGTGCGGGGTAGGCGCCGTGCTTGTCGCCGAGGCCTACTCGGTCGAGCAGCTCCTTGGCGCGGGCCTTGGCCTGGCCCTTGTTCGCACCCTTGACCTGCACGGGCCCCTCCATGACGTTCTGGAGGGCCGTCATGTGCGGGAAGAGGTTGAACCGCTGGAACACCATGCCGATGTCCCGGCGCTGGGCGGCGATCTCCTTGTCGTGCAGGCGGTGAAGCCGGCCGCCCTTGTCGACGTAGCCCATGAGGTTGTCGTCGACCCAGATGCGGCCGCCGTCAATGGTCTCGAGCTGGTTGATGCAGCGCAGGAAGGTGGTCTTGCCCGAGCCGGAAGGGCCGAGCAGGCAGACGACCTCGCCCTTGTGCACGTCCATGTCGATGCCCTTGAGCACCTCGGTGCCGTGGAAGGCCTTGGTCACGTTGACCGCGTGCACGAGCCGGCGGTGGTCGCTGTCAGCCCTCGCCGAGGGGGAGGTCTGCGAAGTCAGCTGCGACGACGGCGTGGGGGGTGTGGGCTCCGTGGGCTCAGCTGTGGTGCTCAATGCTGTTGGCTCCTTCCGAGGAGTCGGGCGATCCGGCCGTCAGCAGCGCCGGACGGCTGACCGAAGCCGCGGCCGAACCGCTTCTCCAGGAAGTACTGCCCGACCATGAAGATGCTGGTGATGGCCAGGTAGAACAGGATGGCGGCGACGAACGCGGGGAACACCTGGTAGGTCCGCGAGCCGATCGACGACAGCTGGTAGAAGAGCTCGTTGCTCAGCGGGAGGCCGATGAGCAGTGAGGTGTCCTTCACCATCGCGATGGTCTCGTTGCCGGTCGGGGGCACGATGACCCGCATCGCCTGGGGGAGCACGATGCGGCGCATGGTCTGGCCGCGGCTCATGCCGATGGCCTCGGCGGCCTCGGCCTGCCCGCGGTCGACCGACATGATGCCCGCGCGGGCGATCTCGGCCATGTATGCCGCCTCGGAGAGTCCCAGCCCGATCACGCCGCCCCAGATGCCGGCGAAGATCTGGTTGGCGTCGAGGGTGAGGAACGTCAGGCTCGAGTCGACGCCGAGCAGGCTCATGATCTGCTTGCCGAAGGGGACCCCGATGGACAGCCCTTGCTGGAACAGGATGCCCAGGGCACCCATGGTGGTCAGCAGCACCAGGCGGGGCACCGAGCGGAAGAACCAGGTGAACACCCAGGCGACGCTGGAGAGCACCGGGTTCGGCGAGAGCCGCATCACCGCGAGGATGACGCCACCGCTGATGCCGACGACCATCGCGAGGGCCGTCACCAGGACCGTGCCCATCCAGAGGCCGCGCAGCACCGGTGTCTGCTGCATCGCCTCGAAGACGAACGACCAGTTGAACGCCTCGTTGGTGAAGATCATGTTGAGGAACATCGCCACCAGCACGGCGATGACCGCCACCGCCACCCACCGCAGCGGGTGGCGCACCGGGACGGCGTCGATCCGTCCCGGGCGCTCCGCGGCTGTGCGCTCGCTCATCAGGGGTTGACGGCGAAGTTGCTGATCGCGCCGGCCTCGACGCCGAAGTTGCTCAGCGCCTTCTTGTAGTCGCCGGACTGGTCGAGCTGCTTGAGGGCCTCGACGATCGCGTTGGCGAAGTCCGTCTCGGCCTTGGGGATGACGTAGCCGTAGGGGGCCGCGTCGTAGATGTCACCGACGGCCTCGATCTTGCCGCCGGACTGCTTCACCGCGTAGGCGACGATGGGGGAGTCGGCCAGCATGGCGTCGGCCTTGCCGGTGGCGACGGCCGCGGTGGCCTGGTCCTGACCGGTGAACGGCAGCACGGTGATCGGCTTGCCCTCGGCCTGGCACTTCTTGGCCTTGACCGGCAGGTCCTCCTCCTCCTGCACGGTGCCCTTCTGCACCGCGACCTTCAGGCCACACGGCTTGTTGGGGTCGACCTTCTTCGGGTTGCCCTTCGCAGCGGCCCACTGGGTGCCGGCGTTGAAGTAGCTCACCATGTTGACCTGCTTCTTGCGCTTGTCGTTGATGGTGAAGCTGGAGACGCCGACGTCGTACTTGCCAGACTGCACGCCGACGATGATCGAGTCGAAGTTGGCCGGCACCCACTGGGTCTTCAGGCCGAACTTCTGGGCGACCGCGTTGAACAGGTCGACGTCGAAGCCCTCGACGGTCTTGCCATCGGCGGCGAGGAA
Organism: Pedococcus cremeus; assembly: GCF_900111375.1. GTDB lineage: Bacteria > Actinomycetota > Actinomycetes > Actinomycetales > Dermatophilaceae > Pedococcus_A > Pedococcus_A cremeus. The sequence goes on along the minus strand of NZ_FOHB01000001.1, from coordinate 443,465 downwards.
CTCGTTCGGCGCGTAGGACGCGTCGACGCCGATGGTGATCGTGCCCTTCGACTTGATCTTCGCGGGGACCTTGGCGGCGAGGTCGGCGTTCGCGGTGGCCGACGGGGCCGCCTTGGAGGTGGACGACCCGCCCGAGGAGAGCGAGTCGGAGCCACAGGCGCTCAGGGCGAGGCCTGCCGAGGCCAGACCCGCCAGGAGCATGACGGCGGGACGGGTGCGTGAGGTCATCGAGGACGATCCTTCCGGGTATGCCGTGCGGCGGGGGCCGGGGGAGAGCCACCGCCTTGTGGATAACGGCAATCCTGCCATTCCCACTGGCGATACGCGTCACACTGGCATAACACCTGTGGTGCAGGTTGTCCCTTCTGTGCCACAGTGGGTGAAGCGGGCAACCCCCGTCGTGTGATTTCGGGCTTCGCGATTGGCGGAGTCCGAGCGTTGAGTGGCCACACCCCCGGCTATCCGTGTCGTAGGTGCTGCTGTGAGCCCCACGCCTTCTTCCTTCGGCCCTCGGTGGCCTTCCCTTTTGAGGTGATTCCGCGATGACTGCGCATCCGTCGTACCCGCTGTTCGACCCCACCGACCCGGTGTTCCGGGCGCACGAGGGCGGCAAGCTCGGGGTACACGCCACGCAGCCGCTGCGCGACCGGGCCGACCTGGCGCTGCTGTACACGCCGGGAGTTGCCGACGTCTCCCGCGCCATCGCCGCCGACCCGTCGCTGGCCGCCCGTTACACCGCCAAGCGCAACACGGTCGCCGTCATCACCGACGGCACGGCCGTGCTCGGCCTAGGCGACATCGGGCCGCTGGCCGCCCTGCCGGTGATGGAGGGCAAGGCGGTGCTCTTCAAGCACTTCGCCGGCGTGGACGCCGTGCCCGTCTGCATGGAGACCGGCACCGTCGACGAGCTCGTCGACGCGATCGTGCGCATCGCCCCGTCGTACGGCGGGATCAACCTCGAGGACATCTCAGCGCCCCGCTGCTTCGAGATCGAGCGCCGGCTCCAGGAGCGGCTCGACATCCCGGTCTTCCACGATGACCAGCACGGCACCGCGATCGTCGTGCTCGCCGGCCTCATCAACGCTGCGAAGGTGGTGGGGCGCTCGCTCGAGTCCCTCAAGGTGGTCGTGTCTGGCGCCGGCGCAGCCGGCGTGGCGGTGACCAAGCTGTTGGCCCGGGCCGGGGTCGCCGACATCGTGGTCTGCGACTCGCGGGGCATCATCTCGCCGGCACGCCCCGACCTGGTGGAGCACAAGCACCGCCTGGCGGCCACGACGAACCCGCGCGGCCTGTCGGGCTCGCTGGCCGACGCCCTCGTGGGGGCGGACGTCTTCGTGGGCGTCTCCGGCGGTCAGGTGCCGGAGGCCGACATCGCGCGCATGGCGCCCGACTCGATCATCTTCGCGCTCGCGAACCCCGACCCCGAGGTGCGCCCCGACGTGGCCCGGAAGTACGCCGCGGTGGTGGCGACCGGGCGGTCGGACTTCCCGAACCAGATCAACAACGTGCTGGCCTTTCCGGGGATCTTCCGCGGGGCGCTCGACTCGGGGGCGCCGCAGATCACCGAGGCGATGAAGCTGGCCGCAGCCCGCGCCATCGCTGACCTGGTCGAGGAACCGACGGCCGACGAGATCGTCCCCAGCGTCTTCGCCGAAGGCGTCGCAGAGGCAGTGGCCCAGTCCGTGTTGTGAACGAAGGTGGACAAAGGGGGCACTAAGATCCCCCTAGTTGACGCCGTGTGTTGCGACGTCGGGGACTCATGGGGACACACATGCACAAGGTCATGGCCATCTATGGCACGCGGCCGGAGGCCATCAAGATGGCACCACTCATCGGCGCCTTGGCGGAGCACTCCTCGCTGACACCGGTTGTGACGGTGACAGGACAGCATCGCGAGATGCTCGACCAGGTCAACAGCCTTTTCGGCATCGTGCCCGACTACGACTTGGACCTTATGTCGCCGGGTGCCACCCTCACGCAAATCACATCCCGCACGTTGAGCGCGACGAGCGAGCTCCTGGAGCGGGCAAAGCCTGACTGTGTGGTCGTTCAGGGCGACACCACGAGCGCGTTCACAGCGGCCCTAGGGGCCTTTTACCACCAGATTCCGGTTGTCCACCTGGAGGCCGGTCTGCGCACCGGCAACATCTACTCGCCGTTCCCGGAGGAGGTCAATCGGCGACTCACCGCGCCCATCGCAGCGCTCCACTTGGCGCCGACCGCCACGTCGAAGGCGAATCTCGAGGCAGAAGGAATAGCTTCCCGCTCCATCGCCGTGACCGGTAACACAGTCATTGATGCTCTGCAATCGACGACCCAACGTGAGGTCGCGTTCAGCGACTCAGTGGTCGAGGATGTGATCGGCTCTGGCCGACGTCTCCTCTTGGTCACGAGTCACCGCCGTGAGTCGTGGGGCGACAAGATGGCGGGTGCGATGGAGGCGGTGCGCGATGTCGCTGTCAAGCACCCTGAGCTCCTCGTCCTTCTTCCCATGCACCGGAATCGGATTGTCCGTGAAGTGATCGAGCCAGTCTTGGGAGATCTGGAGAATGTTCGCCTCACCGAGCCGTTGAGCTATCACGAGTTCGCGCATGTCTTGAACGCAGCGCATCTTGTGCTCACGGACTCCGGCGGGGTGCAGGAGGAGGCGCCCAGCCTCGGCAAACCGGTGCTCGTCATGCGCGACACGACTGAGCGGCCAGAAGCGGTCGCCGCTGGCACGGTCAAACTTGTGGGTACGGATCGAGCCACCATCTCCGAGCACTGCCTTCGCCTGTTAGAAGACCAGGCGGCGTACGCAGAGATGGCCAACGCGGTTAATCCCTATGGTGACGGTCGCGCCGCAGAGCGGTCGGTTGCGGCGATCGGGGAGATGCTGGGCGTGGACCGTCGGGTGATGGACTTCGGCGCGTAGTTGTCACATGAGAAGGGGCCCGAACCACGCTGGGTTCGGGCCCCTTCTCATGTGCGTTGGTGAGTGCTTGATCAGCGCCACATGCCGCGGGTGTCCACGATCTGCTTCCCGGCCAAGGACTCCCGGTCGATCTCGTGAAACTGCGTGTGGTCCACCAGGAGGGCAACCACATCTGCCTTGGCGATCGCCACGTCCGCGTCGACCAGATGCACGTTGTCGAGCGCTGCCAGCGGCTGAGGCAATGCATCGACATGGGGCTCGACAGCCAGAATTGTCCCGTGGGGAAGACGCTTCGACAGCATCTGCGTGATCGTCAGTGCTGGGCTTTCACGAAGATCGTCGATGTTCGCTTTGAACGCCAACCCCAGGCACGCCACGACGGGGGCGTCCGTTGCAGGCGACGCCTCGACAATGGCGTCGACGACGCCGCCCGGACGCGCGTCATTGATCTCGCGTGCGGTGCGGATGAGGCGCGACTCCTGCGGTGCCGCAGCGACGATGAACCACGGGTCGACGGCGATGCAGTGACCGCCGACCCCAGGACCCGGATTGAGGATGTTCACGCGCGGGTGGTGGTTGGCCAACCGGATGACCTCCCAGACGTCCACGCCCACCTTTGCGCACACCGATGCCAGCTCGTTTGCGAACGCAATGTTGACGTCCCTGAAGGAGTTCTCAGTGAGCTTGGCCATCTCCGCGCTCGTGGCATCCGTGAGCACGACCTCGCCCTCGCAGAAAATGCGGTAGATCTGCGCCGCCTTCTCCGCGCACGCCCGGGTGAGACCCCCTACGACACGGTCATTTGTGACCATCTCGACCATGATGCGCCCCGGCAGTACGCGCTCCGGACAGTGGGCGACGTTGACGTCAGGAGTGGCGCTCTGGTGTGGGAACGTAAGGTCCGGTCGCAGTTCTGCGAGCCACTCGCTGATCTGTCGGGTGGTCCCGGGGGGCGAGGTCGACTCAAGAATCACAACCTCGGCGCCTCTTAGTCGAGGTGCGATCGACTCCGTCGCTGCCCGCACATACGAGAGGTCGGGTTCGAAGGCGCCCTTGAACGGGGTCGGGACCGCGATCAAGAAGGCATCAGCCTCAGGGACTTCACTCGAAGCCGTGAGGTGGCCCATGGCGACCGCACCTGCGACGGCTGTATCAAGGTCGGGCTCGACAATGGGGACACGGCCAGCGTTGATTTCATCCACGAAATGCTGGTTGACGTCGACACCCATGACGCGCACACCCCGCGAAGCGAGCGCGGCACTTGTCGGAAGTCCAATGTATCCAAGCCCTATAACGGCTATGCGTGTGTTTAACATTATGGCCTCCATATCAATGATGACGTTGGCCCGCGCTGGACTTCGTAGTCGCGGGTTTCTCGGCTGCAACGTGGAATCCATCCTTCGCAGGAGGGTCAGCAGTAGGAGCCACGTGCCGAATTCTGGGACGAACTGATTTGATGGCCACGACCATGCAAAACGCTAGTCCGGCAACGGCCAGCATGAACGTCGCTGGTGATTGCGTAACGCCAATGGAGACTAATGCAACCGCCGCCACAGTCGCCGGAGCAAGAGTCCTTAGCTTCGCGTTGAATGACGGCCCTTCGAGTCCAGAAACTCGAACGAATGCCATCAACACTTTCCATGCAGCTGTGGCGCATGCTAGTGCGATTGGTGATCCTGACAGAGCCGTCACGGCGGCTAGGCCGGTGCCAAGAGCGTCGACCATGTTGAACACAATACTGCGGCGCCAAGATTGGCCGGCCACCAGGGAAGCGTCGACGATAGGCGCCACAAAGCGCGCGGGAAGTCCAGCTAGGAGTATCACGACGACTGGCACAGCGGCGCGCCAGTCCGCGGGTACCCAGACGGCCAGTGGGAGAATGAGTAGGCCGATCGCCAAAGATAAGACTGCCACGCCTGAGCAAACGTTAGCCACTAGACCTCTGGCCACGTGCCCTCGCCGGCCGTGGGGCATCGTCGCAAGTTCGGCGATAGCGACGCGGGAGAGGGGGCTGGCGATAAGCGCGCTAAGGCCAACAGTCAGCTGGTAGGAGAAGAAGTAGATACCCAAGATCCGCGGGCTGGCAAGCCATGATGCCACCAGGAAGTCGGTCTGGGTGGGCAAATTGACGGATAGCGCTTGCACTGCCCACTTCGTGCGTTCCCTAGTAGCCAGGGCCCCCCGAGCGGAATCTGGCTCGGCCGGTGCCTTGAGCAAAATGATTTGGATAAGGGAAAATGCGCATACCGACACACCTAGAGAAATGGCGGAACCCGTCTGCCACGCCACACAACCGGCGAGGCCGACGCGGACGGCAGCAGCCAGCCATTGCGCGCGCATGACTTCTCGCGGCCGTCGCTGCTTTACCTTGGCCGCGTACAGCAACTGAGCGTCGCCGGCGAGCGGGATGTTGACACCAACCAACATCATGAGGTAGCCGACCTCGTTACGCCCAGCATCAATGTAGAAAGCGCCGAAGCACAGCGCCACCGCCATAAGGACAACGTTGATGCGAAGAATCGAAGCCCTGGCCCTCCGAAAACTTCGAGAGGGAGACGCGAGGTAACCGTTCACCTCGCCCAGGCTGGTGAGTGCCGAAACCACTACAAGGGTGGAAGTTGCCGTCGCCCAGTGTCCGTAGTCGGTTGGCGTCAGCCAAAACGCGCAAAGAAACTGTCCAAGGACCGCAAAGGCCTGCACTCCTGCAGTGCCAGCGCTTAGAACGAGGACTCTTCTGAGCACGCCTACCGTGGCGTGTCTGTCACTCACAGTCACCTTTTCGGATCAGACGAATATTTTCGACGTTCCCAAGCGACCTTTCGTAAACACCGCGAAGTTTGTGATAGCCGGAGTCCACCAGGTAGGTCTCGGCACCCAATATGGTGCTTGGTAGGGCGACGTGGAGGCGATTAGTCACGACAAGAGATGACCTACCAAGCGCCCGCACGAAGGAGTTCCAATCACAAAGTGTCGGGTCGGAAATGTCGTACCAAGAAGCCCTAGTGAGAGAGACTCGTTCGCGGACATTCGCCGGGAGACCGGCAATCATACGCTCGTTTGCAGCCTGCTGGTCCTTACGCACCACACGACGACGAACGCCGATCTTAAGCGTTTCGTGGGGGATTCGACTGTAAGCCCGCACGGCGGCGCGCCGCCAAGCCGGAGCGTCCCGGGATGCGTGATCCTGAGTCATATCTTGCGCCTCCGCGCCAAGCCGGGATACCACCAGCGGCGAGCGTTCGGTCATTGGGACCTGATGGGGCCTGAGAAGGCGAGAGATGTCCTCACGACCGCTTACCACCATGTCGTGATCCAGTGCCAAAGTGACGCCAGCCCGCTTCAGGCTGGCGCCCCAGCGATCATGGAGATGCTCGAAAGAGCGCTGCTCACGCAGAACCCACAAAGACGGCGCCCTTCGCTCTCCGAACATCGACGCGGGATCTGAGCTTTCGAACCAGGCTGAGGAGGGAAAGATCACCAAGGGCACGTCAGGCTGTGTCGCGAGTCGCCTTTGCAGCAAATTGGGCGCACTGTACCTATCTAGTAAGGCACCATTTGGCGGAACGATGAGGAGGTCCGGGACAGAGGCGCCGGTGCTAAGACCTAGCCGCGGCAGTGCTTCCCAGAAGCAGTGGAGCATGAGCGCGTCGCCATGGTTTCCCAAGTTCTGACCCCGGTCATCTTTCCACTCGAGAACCCTCGCTTGGGAGCCACGGTAGGGGGCGAGCATCTCGGGCAGTGAGCTCTCAGGCCAGGTTTTTGCAGTCATAGTCGAGTCTTTCTTCATTGATCGAGGCACAAGGTGGTGTACCTACGGGCGCAGGCTTCGCTACCGAAGCGAGAGCGGCCGTAGTCGCTGACTCGCTGACTGTGTTCAGCCCACAAGGTGGAATCAACGAGAAAGCGAGACAACGCATCTGCTAGGCCAATCGGGTCATCTGGCTCGACGACGGCCCCACCTTGTGACTCGCGGATGACTTCTCCCATGGCCCCAACGTCTGACACAACCGCAGGAACACCTGCCGCTAGGCATTCACAAAGCGCGCCAGGCATTCCCTCCGCGCGCGAGGGCAGCGCGAAGACAGTGATCTGGTTTGACACGATCGCCGAGACATCAGGCAGATGCCCCGTTACGTGGACAAAAGCAGTCACGTCGAGCTTTTCAGCGAGGTTCCAGAATCTGTCCGCAAAGGATTCATCCTCGAAAGGACCCACGAACAGGGCCGTCGCGTGCAGACCTCTTTTTCTTAAGAGGGCCAAAGCGGCCAATACTGTGCAGGCGCCCTTTCTCTCACCGAGTTGGCCGATGAAGCCGACGACCTGCCGCGAATGCCTGCCGTCCGGCCCCGACGGAGGGGCGAATTTCGCAAGATCCACCAAGTTGTCGAACCGAATGATGTTACGTCGTGGCATGCCCCAAGCCTCGAACTCGTGAGCGATTCCATCACTTAGAGAAAGCCCGACAAAAGCATTGCCCAAAACGTAACGGCGAAGACGCCCACTGCCTGGGATCCCAGCGCTCCGTGCGTCAAGGCGCAGGTCGCCGCCGGCCAAAAGCGGCATTACGACCACTCTTCGCCCAAGCAGCAGCGCAAGTGCTGCGGGAATGAGGTTGAAGATATAGGCGCCGTGGACGTGCACCAACCGGGCGCGACGAGAATGCCTCAGGACTGCCGCGGAAGCTCCAAGTGCCCACACTAACTGGCCTAGTACGCCCAGTTTCTGGGGCCCCCGGACCCTGACCGTCCGAACAGCCCACGTGGCGCGCATGTTGTTCCTGGTCACGGCCAAGACCTGATTTCCGTCGCTCTGCAATTCGGCAAATAGGCGGCGTGCCAGAATCGACGGTCCGCTATAGCCATCGGAATCATAGGGGTTAAGAACTAGGATCACGGTGCTTCTTCATTTCGAAGTAGAACGGTTTCTATCAATTGCGCTTGAGCGGTGGGTGTCCACCCCTCTTCTATCTCCTTCTTGCACCGCTGTGCCACCGTTGCCGGAGAAGCTTCCAGTCGCCCTAACCAGGTTTCGATTGCATCGGCGAGGGCGGAGACGCTTCCCGCGGTGTATCGAGCGCCCGTCTCACCGTCCCTAACGGCGTCCGACTCTGGGGCCTGAGTGTAGGGAGCGTCGTCAGTGATGACGGGGACGCCGCGCTCCAGACTCTGCATCACCGCGAGTCCGGCCTGACAGGGCAGAACAGTAAGGCTAAGTCGGTCATAAACGAGATCCAATTCTTGCTGGCTGTATGCGGGACCCGGCATGAACAGAGCTACTCCGAGCTCGCGCGCTAAACTCTTGAGGGCTTGATGCTCTGGTCCTTCTCCAACAAGCAGCACGTTGACGGGGCGTCCCCGCCTGTCCATTTCCGCCGCAGCTCGGATGACGAGGTCAAGTCTCTTCGAGGCGTTTTGTCGGACAACTACGCCAATCGTCGTTCCCCCGGAGGGCAACTTCTGTCGGAATGCTTCAAGAGTCGCTGGGTCCATGTCCTTTGCAGACGCGGCATTCAGTGACGAACCCAAAGCGTTGTTAATTACCCACATGCGCTTGTTAGGGTAACCCATTTCGTTCCCGATGCGCTTCCCAGTCTCCCCATACAGCATCAAGCCGTGCGCAAGCGAGTAGAAGCACATTCGCGTAAACTTCTTCAAGCCGCGCTCAGGCCTGTGCCAACCAATTGTCCAAAAGAAGACTTTGGCTCCCTGAAAGCGGGCGAGCACCGTTGCCGCCCAAGTGCTCAGGTGTGAGACATCGCCCGTGAATACCAGAACGTCCGGCCGCCGACGGCGGACGGTACCCAGGAGGCCAGATTGCCACAGGAGCCCCTTAGGGAGGTGCCGATTCTGAAGGGCGAACGTTGTCTGCAAGAGGTTTCGCTCGATAGTTGGGATGGACTTCGCTCGGTCCGAATTGCCTGCTGCGAATGACCACTCAGTTCCAGAGTCGTTGACCTCCAGAGCCTTGAAGACCCCGTAGCGGTAGTGAGGAAGGAGCTCGCTCACAAGCATTGCTTGCTGTTTCATGACATTTGCCTTTGTGGCCGATCTCCGCCGAGGGACTTTGCACGTTCTGGCCTAGGCCGGGTTTCGGCCGGCGCGAGAACCAGCATCGAAGCTAGGGCGACGGAGACGCCAAGGCCTTTATTCTCGGTTATGGCTCCAAATGGCGTGGTGAAGATGATCACGCACACGAAGCACCGAATGACGAATTGAGCGCGAACCTGTGTGCTTGGCCGAGGGGTCGTTGGCTTTAACAGGCCCCTAAACAGGATCGCGAAACCAAGCACGATCAGAGCGGTGCCAACCATTCCGAACTTGGCGGGGACGAGTAGAGGAGTGTCCAAGTAGTACTCGAAAGCTGACGACGAGTTTGTCCCGTAAGCGAATCCACCTAAGCCATGGCCCAGCACAGGGTTGCTTTCGAAATACGTGAGAGCAAGTTCATAGCGCTGGAGTCGTTGGGCACCTGAAAGATCCTCTCCGATATCCCCTTGAATTGCTCGAATTCCTGACTCCAGTCGGGACATTAGAAAGTGCAGACCCGCGAGATGCGGGGCGAGTATGAGTACGAGGGCCGAGGTAAAGGACCCGAGGAGAGCCAGTCCGATGATGAGGCGAGTGACGCCTGGCGCACCTCGGCGCCTCCTCCCCAGCAGGCCCAAGATCGCGGTGAATAGCGCCAGACCCATGCGCGTACCGGTAAGCAGAACGGCGCCAACTTGGCCAGCTGCTGCGATGTACCAGAGTCCCCTATGGCGTCCCAAAGAGCCTTCCACCAAGCACAGGCAGACACCTAGCGCAATGACAGGAAACGAGCCAAAGAGCAAGCCAGCCCAGGCTCCAAGATTGGCAACACCTCTGGTAGTGAGCATGTTCGCCAAGTAGACAGCGGCGGACAAAAGCCCCACCAACAAAACTGCCCTCCGCACTTGAAAATAGTTGTAGCAGCGGCCAGCATCTGCGGCCAGGGGCAGGGCGGCAATCAAAAGAAGGTATGAGACTCCGTCCCGAACGATGCTCAGGATTGGAGCGCCGAGCGAAAAGCCTCTGGCTGCGGCAATCATAGCCGCGACCGCGAACACAAGTGTGGCAGTTAGGATCGCCGAGACCCGGCGGTCCTCGCGACCAGCGCCCCGCCGCAATAGTCGAAGGAGTGAGATGGCCGAGATCGCAAGAGCCAATCCCATGAAGGCGATCTTTGATGTACCAACATCGCCCGAGGTGCCGGCCGTCAACAATACCCCACCCGTGAATACGACGATGCGTCCGCGGGCGGTGGTGCAAAGAGCCAAAACGAAAAGGGCGGGCACGGCCAACCAGACATGCGGGAGGATGCTGCCCGCCTCCTCGCCGATGCCCGATAAGGAGATGTTGGACAGCACGGCTGAGTACTCAGGAATCATGAGCGGGTGGACAATTCTTCATTGACGAATCGATGATTCGAATGTAAGCCAGCGCTCGGTCGCGGGCAGTCCAAGTATGAGCAGTCGGTCGTTTCGCCGCATCGTGATCCAGGGCCTGATGTCGACAGGAGGCAATGTGACTGGCAACAGTGTGTGCTGCTGATGTCGGGTCTAGCGGGTCAAAATATATTGGGTAGTCGGCGCAGACGGTTCTGACAAAGTCACGGTTGCTGGCATAAACGGCCTTTCCCAAGGCCATTCCTTCGAGAGGTGTCGCTGAGAAAGCTTCCAGGAGACTCGGAAAGATCACTCCATCGCACTGGGAGAGGAGAGTAGGCACCTGCCCGATACTCAGCTCGCCGACATTGCATGCGTATGTCTTCGTCAGTGAACTCAGGCCACTCCACTCGCTGTCGTGAAGGGTGAGAAGAAACTGCAGGCGAGTGCCGTACATTTGCAGTACGGCCGCCCCTAGGCTACCCAGGAAGTCAATGTTCTTGTGCGGGTACGCCCTCGCAACGTATGCCAGGCGTACTGTGCCGGGATCCGTTTTCGGTAACGGAAGTGGCAACCAGCGCTCAGGGTGACGAAAGATCTCATGTATGGCGTTCGGGACGACTTCAATTGAGCGTGGTGAAATTGCCAAGTGATCAACGAGGTGCTTGCGAATTGCGTCTGTCTCAGTGACTAGGACGTCCGCAGATTTGAATGAATGGGCTGCAATTGGCTTTCGTATGTGACGCTTTATCCTCGTTGGCAGAGGAAGCGGGGGCACTCCAGATGGATGCGGTGAAAGAAGCGTCACGTCCGCACAGCCCATTATGTGAATCCGGGCATTCGCCTTTCCGTAGAAGGGGCCAAAGACCGTGAATCGAGCGCTCAATAGGCGGTTCCTTCGACGGTCAAATGCGCTTCGCCAAGTTCTGTTCTTGAGCGTGACGTGCGCTCGCGCAGACATGGGCAGTTGATTAACCACAGAGGAGGACGCGTCGATCATTACGCTGTCTAGCCATGGCCACTCACGCAAGTATTCGGGGTCCTTCATGAGCTGGATCAGTTCCTCGATGAAGGAGGCGGCCACCTGCACACCACCGCCAACTTTCAGATTGCTTGCGTCGATAAGCACCCTGGTCACGCCGAAGGCCTCCTGCGAAGCCCATTCCACTGTGCATGTCGACGATAGGTCGAGAGGATAAAATTGACGACGCGCAGAGAGCAGTTGTCGATGGCATAATCGGTCGGGACGTGCCGGTTGGCATGCGCTCCGGCTTCCATAACCTGTATCGCCTCGAGCACGTTTTCAACATCTAGACCGGTCATGACGATTGACCCTGTGTCCAGGGCCTCGGGGCGTTCAATCGAGTCGCGTAGCGTAATAGCGGTGAAGCCAAGAATTGACGACTCCTCACTAATGGTGCCGCTGTCGGAAAGGACACAGTATGCGTCTTGTTGAAGCCGGACGTAGTCGATAAACCCAAGCGGTTTGTGAAATGTGATTCCATCAGGGATCTCGCGGCCGAGAGACTCAATCCGCTTGCGTGTGCGGGGATGCGTCGACACCAGGACCGGGAGCTCGAAACGTTCGTGAGCGGCGACGAGACAATCCAGAAGTTGATTCAGACGGTCGGGGTCGTCGACATTCTCCTCGCGGTGGGCAGACACGAGCAGGTACTGCTGCGGTGATAGGCCTAGTGTCTCGAGGATGGAGCTGGTTGCGAATTGGTCCAGGTGGTGCATCAGCACCTCTTTCATCGGCGACCCCGTAAGCAGGATCCGCCGGGGGTGGAGGCCTTCGGCTAGGAGATTGCGTCGGGCGTGTTCCGTGTAGACGAGGTTGAAGTCAGCAACGTGGTCGACTAGCCGACGGTTGGTCTCCTCTGGGACGTTCTCGTCAAAGCAACGGTTGCCAGCCTCCATGTGGTAGACGGGGATTCGCATCCGCTTCGCCATGATGGCCGCCACGCAACTGTTGGTGTCGCCGAGCACCAAAACCGCGTCGGGGACTTCTTGGCGCAGCACTTCCTCTGTCTTGATGAGGGTCTCGCCGAGCACACGCCCAAGGCTGGACGTGTCCACGTCTAGGAAGTGGTCCGGCTTTCTGATGCCCAGTTCGTCGAAGAAGATGCCGTTTAGTTCGTAGTCGTAGTTCTGCCCGGTGTGGACCAGGACATGGTCGACGGTTGCGTCGAGGCGTGCCATCACCCGGGACAGGCGGATGATCTCGGGACGTGTGCCGACAATGGTCATTACTTTGGTCACGGAGCAACCTTTTCAGCGAGGGAGACCGGCTCCCAATAGGTGTCGGGGTTCTCGGGGTCGAACAGAGAATGTGTCCAGAAGAGCGTCGTTAGCTCGGTGTTACCGGTATTGGTGATGTTGTGGACCCACATGGTGGGCATGTCGACAACAGAGGGGGACTCTCCACTCACGTCGAAGCTCACAACTTCTTCGGTGAACATGCGGCGCAAGGAGATGCGAGCCTGACCGCGGAGCACCACGAAGCGCTCGACCTTGTTTAGGTGATAGTGCTCGCCCCGTGTGACGCCGGCTTTGGTTGTCGAGACGAAGGTTTGGCCCTGCCCGCCGTGCGAGCGTACTGTCTCGACCAGACGTCCGCGATCGTCACTGTGTGCATTCAGGGCAAGCGGGTAGTGGCCCGGAAAGAGCGCTGCGCGGTAGGTGTTGAACAGGTCGACGCTGAACGCAACGCTCAGATCCGGCATGTCACCACCGTTGTAGACATCATGGAAGCGGCGAAGCTGGTCGTACACGCCCTGCACCGTTGCCATCGAGCCTCGAGGCCTGACGGCGCCTCCCCTTCCGGAGAGACCGTCCATTAGGTGTTGTGCAGCGCCCTGAGCATGGAGCAGCTCGACTTCACGGTCGTTGATTTGGGGCACAACCCCGGACGCGACTGCATCGACGAAGGTGGCAACGAAGGAGTTGTAGCGCGGAGCGCCGTGTTCGCCGAAGAGATTAGGGAGCACAACGTCGGTGAAGTTCGAGCCCGCGCCGGCGGCAGCCTGTGCGAGAACGGCTCCAGCGGCGGCCTTGCCGGCTCCGTACGGCGTGTCGTTCCCGGCTTGTATGGAGTTTGCATAAACGACGGGGACAGGGCGCCCTGCCCTGGCAATCGCGTCAGCGACCGCCTCGCTGAGGGCCACGTTGCCGCGCTCCACCTCCGAACGCTCGCCGCGGTTTACTCCGGCGATGTGGATGATGGCGTCCGCCGACCGCACCTCGGCGGCGAGATCCGACCAGTTGTCGCGGTTGAGCGAAACGACCTCATGGTCGGTTAACGCAGCCAGACGAACCCTCGTGTGCCAACCCAGAAAGCCGCCAGCTCCAGTGAGGACGATTCTCACGCCAGCGCCATCCCCACGAGCTTCTGCATCTCCGGAAGCTGCAGCAAAATCTCCTTCGTGCCTGCAACGTCTAGACGTGTCGTGTTCTCGGACGTGTAATCCTGCACGGCGACCACCTCACGCTCGCCTTCCTCGAAGTACAGCTCGTACTCCAGCGAGCGGGCATCCAACGGAACACGGAAGTAGTCGCCTTGGTCGGTCGCCTTGACCATCTCTTCACGGCTCAGCAGAGTCTCGTGCAGCTTCTCGCCATGACGGGTCCCGATAACGCGGATGTCGGGCGACGCGTCACCCATCAACTCCGCCACGGCCTGAGCCAACACGCTGACCGTCGAAGCCGGAGCCTTGCGCACGAAAAGGTCACCCGGCTCGGCGTGGAGGAATGCGTGCTCCACCAGATCAACGGACTCCTGAAGCGACATGAGGAACCGGGTCATGCTGGGTTCGGTGATGGTGAGGGGCTCACCCCGCTCGCTCTGACGCACGAACAACGGGATAACCGAGCCGCGCGAGTACATGACGTTCCCGTAGCGGGTCACCGAGACCACAGTCTTCGAGTGAGGGTGGTTCCGCGCAAAGGCCTGCACGGTCTTCTCCATCAGCGCCTTTGACATCCCCATGGCGTTCACGGGGTACACGGCCTTGTCGGTGCTCAGGCAGACCACTGACCTCACGCCGGCAGCCGCGGCCGCCTCGATGACGTTGTGGCTTCCCGTGACGTTGGTCTTGACGGCCTGCTCGGGGAAGAACTCGCACGACGGCACCTGCTTGAGTGCGGCCGCATGGAAGACGAAGTCCGTGTCGACGAACGCCTGGGCAACGCTCTCACGGTCTCGCACATCCCCAAGGAAGAAGCGCAGCCGCGAGTCAGAGAAGCGCTTTCGCATCTCGTCCTGCTTGGCCTCGTCGCGAGACAGGATGTGGATCGCCGCGACATCACGAGCTAGCAGGTGACGGACCATGGTGGACCCGAAAGACCCGGTGCCCCCGGTAATGGCGATCGTGGCCCCTTGAATCGACGTCACGTGCTGACTCCCTCTCTGGTGCTGATGTGCTGATGCTCGTCTCTCAATTGGCGCCCGAGCGCCTCCCACTCCAGCAGCCCGGCGGCAGGCTGCCATCCCGCGTCTGTAAGCCAACTGCGCGCTTGGGATTGCCCGAACCACAGCATTTCGATCCTGCGCGCGTTGGCAGACAGTTGGGGCAGAGCGCGACCGGCGGTCTCGAGCAGTTCGACCGCAGCCTTGGCAAGGGACCGCGGCACTTCGCGCGGAGGGCGCCCGCCCAGAGCCTCCATGAGGCGGGCTGTACTCAGGCCCTCCCATGGGTGCGCGACGATCTGCGGCGGCGTCTGCTCACACGTAGACAGGAATGCGATCGCCGAACCAACGTTCGGCGCTAACGCCTGGGGGCTTGGTGTCGAACCAGGGCGCGCCACTGTAGCGAGGGCGGAGCGAGCAATCCGTCCGGTCATCCGTGTCACCCTGCGGTCAGCTGCGTGCACACTCGGCGGGCGATAAATCACGCTGTGGAGGGGCGCGAGCTCGCGAACGAGCTCTTCCCCGAGGACTTTAGAGCTTGCGTAGGCCGAGAAGGGTTGCGTGGCTGTCGACGCGTCGAGGACTGCAAGCCTGCCCTGCACCACGGCGCTGCTGACATGCACAAGGCGGGCAGGACGCTGCCCCTGTGCAGTAGCAGCCGCGAGGACCCCAGGAAGAACGCCGTTGGCTGCGGTCAGAGAATCGGTGTCGCGGCTGGAGGCGTCAGGGTTGCCTGCCGCGTTGACGACTGCGTCGAACTCGGCGAGTTCGTTACGAAGTTGTGCGACTATGTGCGTCGTCTCCACGAAGGAGCGCGCCTCCCGAGACGGCATGGATGGCAGCCGCGGGCCTTTCATCGGGATGGCGATGTGGCCCTCCTCGCGAAGAGCGTGGATCACATGAGCGCCTATAAAGCCACTGGCGCCGATCACTGCCACGCGCTTGACGGCACTCATCGCTGGGACCCCTCAGCGGCGCGCTCCAGAAGTCCCGTCAAACGCTCGACGGCGACCTTCTCGCTGAAGTTGTCGAGGTAGTAGCCGCGACCCTGTTCGCCGAGTTTCTCCCTTTCTGTCCTGCCCATTCCGGCGAGGGTTGTGATTGCCTCGACCATCTCAATGGTCGATCCCGGGGTGACTGTGATCCCGGAGCGGGAGTCCCGAATGACGTCGGCGGCGTCTCCCACTACAGCGCCGATGATGGGGCGCCCGGCGGCCAGGGTGGCCTGAAGCTTGCTGGGCAGAGTGGAGCGGAAAAGTGGAAGGTCCTGCAGGCTCACCAGCTGGACGTCTCCCAACGCCAGCACGTCGGTCATTTGGTCGAATGGTTGCATGGGCACGAATCGCACGTTGTCCAGCTGCTCCGCCGCTACACGATCGCGCAGGCGCCGTTCCTCCACCCCGCCGCCAACGAGGGCGAAGCCGATGTCACGTCGATCGCGCAGCTCTCGCGCCGCGTCGAGCAGCACACCGAGGTTCTGGTATTTACCGAAGATGCCGGCATACATGACGGTGAAGGGGCGGTCCAGACCAAAACTGTCGGCAAGATTCTGGTTCTTCTCCGCTGGTCGGAAGGCCGCTTCGTCCGCCCAGTTCGGCACAATCTCCAGCTTGTCGTCCGACACGCCACGCTGCGCGATCTGTTCCACCATGCCGGGAGCGATGACGGCCACCGTTGAAGCGCGTCGGTAGACCAGGTCGCAATAGCGGTGGAGTATGCGCTCCACCCGTGATGTACCGCCCGTCAAGAAACCGGCATTGACCACCGTCTGCGGCCAGAGGTCCTGCACATGGAACACAAATGGCGTTCCTCGCAGCGACTCAAGGGCAAGGGCTGGGATGGCAGCAGTCGCAGGGGTTCCATGCACGAGCACCGCTTCGACCTTGGGAAGTCGTGTCACGGCGACTGCTGCTGCGCCGGCCGCGAAGCTGAGGTAGTTGAGGGCTCGGCGTGAGGCGCGGGAGTCGTGGCTGGGGAAGAGCGGCGCCCGGTGGACGGTGACGCCCTTGATGTCTTCCCGCATATAGGGGCGCACGCGGTACCCAGGCAGCAGAGTCCCGGTTGGGTAGTTGGGGAACCCTGTGAGGACATGGACCTCGTGTCCCTCCCGCCGCAGCGCGCGGGAGATGACGCCAGGTAGTGCAGCAGAGCTGCCCTCCGGGTCGTACCACTGGGTCACCATCGCGATCTTCATGGAGTCGTCCTCAGGGCAGGCGTCTTCTCAGTCGCTCGTGCACGACCGATAGAGGGGGCGAGGACGAACGCCCCGCAGACGACAGCGGTCACGACCAGAGCTGCCTCTAAGGCAAGAAACGCCCACGCGGCAGTGACAAGGGAGGCAAGTCCGGCAACCAGCACGGAGACCATGATGTGGGGGAGTCGGCAAACACTTGTAAGACGCTGGTAGGCGTGTTCACGGTGGGCTTCCATGAGGGGTTCACGCCGGGCAGCGCGACGCACAAGGACGGTTCCTGTGTCTGCGAGGTAGAGACCCAACGGGGCGGCCAAGACCAGGGGAGATGCCTTCGTTGCCAGTCCCACCACGATCCCCGCGGCGATGAGTCCACCAAAGAGGTAGCTGCCGACGTCGCCCAGGAACAGCCTCGCGGTTGGAGCGTTCCATGGAAGGAAGCCAAGCGCAGCGCCGGCAGTTGCCGCCCCTAGAACCCAGACGGGCTCCGCGCCCACCGACAGACCGACGAGCCACGCGGTGGCTCCCCAGACCGCCACGCTCAGGCCGGTGATGCCGTTGATGCCATCCATGAAGTTGACGATGTTGACCACGACGGGTGCGATGACGGCACCCGCAACGAGGAGCCACCCGCCGCCCGCAGCAACACCCATGAGCAGGCCACCGGCCACTTGACCACTTAGGCGCACAACGGGGGACAGCCCAGCTCGGTCGTCGGCGAAACCAATGGCGCCGAGAGCGATGGCTGCACCTGCGGCCAGCCAAGGCACACGGACACCCAAGACCTGAGCAGACACAAGTGCGACCATTACGCCCAGCAGGCACGCCAGCCCGCCACCACGAGGGGTCGGGCTGGTGTGCGAGGAGCGATGGTTGGGGACGTCAATAATGCCCCGGTGCAACAGCAGCCAGCGGACGACTGGGGCCGCGGCGAGAGTGATGAGCAGACTGAGGAAGAACGGGATCACGCGCTGACTCTCGTGTCCTCTGGCTGGTCGGCGGTGGCTTCGCTGCGCATCCAAGAGGCTGCACAATCGTGGGTCTTGAGCTGCTCCTGTCGCACCCATTCGGACTCGATGCTGGGCACGTCGACGCTGTAAACGAGTTCGTGTGAGGTCTGCTTGCGCTCCTCGTGCGGGGAGAACAGCTCTTCCCCGAGCTTCTCGCCCGGCCGCAGACCGGTGTAGACGATCTCGATGTCCTTGCGCCCTGACATGCGGATGAGCGTGTGGGCGACGTCGACGATCTTCACCTGCTCGCCCATCTCAAGCACCATGACCTCGCCGTCCGAGCCGATGGTTGATGCCTGCAGCACGAGCTGGCACGCCTCGGGAATCAGCATGAAGTAGCGCTCGACGTCCGGGTGGGTGACCGTGATGGGGCCGCCGCGCTCGATCTGGGCGGTGAAGGCGTGCACGACGGATCCGCGCGAGCCCAGCACGTTGCCGAAGCGCACCGACACGTAACGACCGGGGAATCGGGCAGCGAAGTCGGCCGTCAGCCGCTCGGCGACGCGCTTGCTGTAGCCCAGCACGCAGGTGGGGTTGGCAGCCTTGTCGGTCGAGATGTTGACGAAGGTACCGACGCCCACGGCGGCGGCCGCAGTGAGCACGTTGAGGGTGCCCAGCACGTTGGTCTTCCACGCTTCCAGCGGGTAGGCCTCGAGCAGGGGGAGGTGCTTGAGCGCCGCCGCGTGGAAGACGATGTCGGGCTTGGTGGTCGAGAAGACGTCGGCCATGGTCTCGACGTCGCGGATGTTGGCCAGGATGATCTCGTCGCTGTCGAGCAGGCCGTGGCCGTCGAGGCTCATCTGGGTGGCCTGCAGACCCGACTCGTCGCGGTCGAGCAGGTAGAGCTTATCGGGGCCGAAGCGGGCGATCTGGCGGCACAGCTCGGAGCCGATCGATCCGCCGGCGCCGGTGACCAGCACCTTCTTGCCGGCGATCTGGTCCGCGATCGCAGCCATGTCCAGCTCGACCGGACGACGGCCGAGGAGGTCAGCGACATTGACATTGCGCAGGTCGTTGGCGGTCGGACGGCCGCCGATGATCTCGCTGATCTTGGGCAGCACCATGACGTCGAGCCCGGCGTCATTGGCCAGCTCGGTGATCTCGCGGATCGTGCCGGCCTCAGCGAAGGGCAGGGCGATCACGAGGGTCTGGGCGCCGTACTTCTCGGCGACCTTGGCCATGTCGTGGCGGGTGCCGCGCACCTTGACGCCCTCGATCCGGTACCGCGCCTTCGTCTTGCTGTCGTCGAGCAGAGCAACCGGGTGGTAGCCGCTGTCGGCGTCACGGATCAGGCTGCGGGTGAGTCGGCTGCCGGCCTCACCAGCGCCGAACACGATGACCTTCTTCTCCTCACCTTGGGCCCCCTCCCGCTGTGCGCGGAACGAGCGGATAAGGAAGCGCACGGCGAACATCCCGATCATGGCCAGGGACGTGGCGATGAAAGGGATGCTGCGGGCGACATCGAAGAAGTGCGGCTCGAAGACCACACCGATGAGCACGAGGCCGGTGATGGTCACCGTGCGGGCGACGTCGCGGGTCTCCTCGAAGGAGCCGCGGTCGTGGCCGACCGCGTAGGGGCCGACAAGTGCTCCCGCGACGAGGTGCAGCGCGACCGCCATGCCTGCGAGTCCTGCGATCTCCTGGAGGGGCAGACGGGCCAAGTCGAAGTCGTAACGGAGCAGCGCCGCCGCGAAGATGGCGACGCCCCAGAGGACCAGGTCCACGAAGGCCCAGAGCCATCGGTTGAAACGGTCTCGTCGCGCCCTGCGCTGCGGCATGTGTCCTTACCTTTCCCCTGCTGAGGCTTCCCCGAGAGCCCGCGTGGAGTTTACAGGCAAGTCAGTAAAGGTCAGGACATGTCCCACCCTGCGGAACCCCACGCCTCAGTGACGTTTCCGCAGGTCAGCGTGCCTCTGGGGTCTACTGCAGGCACCGAAAGGTGCAGAAAGCAACCAAAGGGACTAGGCAGACGTGACCTGTTCGTTAGGCGAGCGATGCGTATAGTTCCACGCACGCGGCATACGTCGGCAGGAGGCCACGCTCCTGGGCCTCGTCGAATGACGGCGCCGCGGCGTCCTTCTCCGAGATGACCGGCTCGATCCCATTCGGGATCTCGAGCCCGATGGAGGCGTCAAGCGGGTTCAGCCCGTGCTCACGCCCTGGGCTGAACGGCGTGGAACACAGGTAGAGGGCCGTCGAGTCGTCCTCGAGTGCGAAGAGGGCGTGCCCCATGCCCTCGGGCAGGTAGACCGCCTTGCGGTCCTTCGTGTCGAGCACGACCGAGTCCCACTGCCCGAAGGTGGGGGAGCCGACCCGGATGTCGACGATGAAGTCGATGAGCGAGCCGCTGACGGCGGTGACGTACTTCGCCTGCGACGGCGGAACGTCGGCGTAGTGGATACCCCGGAAGGCGCCCTTGCGCGACACCGAGACGTTGGTCTGGGCCACGGTCAGCGTGTGGCCGATGACCTCGGCCAGCCCCGCCGACTGAAAGGGGGCGGTGAAGACACCGCGCTCGTCGGGGAACTGCTGCGGGGTGATCTCGTAGGCATGCTCGATCGTCAGCGGTCGGATGTCCATCAGAGCTCGCCCCGCTTCTCGGCCAGCAGTCCGGCCAGGTAGTCGCCATAGCCGCTCTTCTCCAGCGCCTTGGCCAGCCGCTCCAGCTGTGCGTCGTCGATCCAGCGGTTGCGCCAGGCGATCTCCTCGACACAGCCGATCTTGAACCCTTGCCGTGCCTCGATGGTGGCGACGAACTGCGCGGAGTCCATCAGCCCCTCGAAGGTGCCGGTGTCGAACCAGGCGGTCCCGCGCGGGAGCACCGTCACGGTCAGCGTGCCGCGGCGAAGGTACTCGTCGTTGACGGCGGTGATCTCCAGCTCGCCGCGGGCGCTCGGCTTGAGGTTGCGGGCGATCTCGACCACGTCGTTGTCGTAGAAGTACAGACCCGGCACCGCGTAGTTGGACTTCGGCTCGGCCGGCTTCTCCTCGATCGAGAGCACCTTGCCGTCGGGGTCGAACTCCACCACGCCGTAGGCCGACGGCTCGGTGACGTGGTAGGCGAAGATGTGCCCGCCCTGCAGGTTCGTGTTGGCCCGCAGCGCCGTGCCGAGGCCGGTGCCGTAGAAGATGTTGTCGCCGAGCACCAGGGCGACCGAGTCGTCGCCGATGAAGTCGGCACCGATGATGAAGGCCTGGGCGAGACCCTCTGGCGCCGGCTGCACGGCATACGAGAGCTCGACGCCCCACGCCGACCCGTCGCCGAGCAGGCGCTGGAACTGCTCGCTGTCCTGCGGGGTGGTGATGATGAGCACCTCGCGGATGCCGGCCATCATCAGCGTCGACAGCGGGTAGTAGACCATCGGCTTGTCGTAGATCGGCATCAGCTGCTTGCTGATGCCGAGCGTGATGGGGTGCAGCCGCGTGCCCGAACCGCCCGCGAGGATGATGCCCTTCATGGTCCAGCACCCTAGTGGGCGCTCGGTAGGCTCGCGGGCATGAAGGTCCTCGTCACCGGCGGCGCCGGCTTCATCGGCAGCAACTTCGTCATCCGCGCCCGCGCGGTGCGCCCGGAGTGGAAGTTCACCGTCCTCGACTCCATGACGTATGCCGCGAACCTCTCCTCCCTCGACCCGGTGGTCGGCGACGTCGACATCGTCAAGGGCTCGGTGACCGACCCCGACCTGGTCGATGAGCTCGTCGCGGCACACGACATCGTGGTGCACTTCGCGGCCGACTCGCACAACGACAACAGCCTCGACGACCCGTGGCCGTTCATCGACACGAACATCATCGGCACCTACCAGCTGATCCAGGCAGTGCGCCGGCACGACAAGCGCATCCACCACATCAGCACCGACGAGGTCTACGGCGACCTCGAGCTCGACGACCCCAACAAGTTCTCCGAGTTGACCCCGGTGAACCCGTCGAGCCCGTACTCCGCCTCCAAGGCCAGCGCCGACCTGCTGGTGCGCGCCTGGATCCGCTCCTTCGGGCTGAAGGCCACACTGTCGAACTGCTCCAACAACTACGGGCCGCGCCAGCACCCCGAGAAGTTCATCCCGCGCCAGATCACCGGCATCCTCGAGGGCGTCAAGCCCAAGCTCTACGGTGCCGGCGCCAACGTGCGCGACTGGATCCACGTCGACGACCACAACGACGCCGTCATCGCGATCATCGAGCAGGGCCGGCTGGGGGAGACCTATCTGATCGGTGCGGACGGCGAGATGAACAACCGCGACGTCATCGCCCTGATCCTCGAGCTGATGGGCAAGCCCGCCGACTGGTTCGAGCACGTGGCCGACCGGCCGGGCCACGACCTGCGCTACGCCATCGACTCCAGCAAGCTGCGCGCGGAGACCGACTGGCGTCCCGCACACCCGGACGTGCGCTCCGGCCTGGCCGACACGATCGCGTGGTACGAGAGCAATGGGGACTGGTGGCGCACCGCCAAGGTCGTCGCCGAGGCGAGGTACGAGCGGCTGGGCCGCTGATGACGCGCTGGCTGGTCGTGGGTGCCGGCGGGATGCTGGGCCAAGACCTGTGCGCCGCGCTGGAGGCGGCCGGGATCGCCTTCACCGCCTCGCGCAGCGCCGACCTCGACATCCGCGACCACGACGCCTGCTCGCGCGTGGTGAGCGAGCACGGGATCATCGTGAACTGCGCGGCCTATACGGCGGTCGACGACGCCGAGAGCCACGAGGCGGAAGCGTTCGCGCTCAACGCGGTTGGCGCAGCCAACCTCGCCCGTGCGGCCCGCGAGCACGGCGCGCGGATGGTGCAGGTGTCCACCGACTACGTCTTCGCCGGTGATGCCGACGAGCCGTATGCCGAGGACGCGCCGCTGGCTCCGCGGTCCGCCTACGGGCGCACCAAGGCTGCCGGGGAGTGGGCCGTCGAGGCACATTGCCCGGAGTCGTGGATCGTGCGGACGGCCTGGCTGTACGGCGCGGGCGGCGGCAACTTCGTCAAGACGATGGCGCGCCTGGCCGGTGAGCGCGAGACGCTCTCGGTGGTGGACGACCAGCGCGGCCAGCCGACCTGGACTGTCGACCTGGCCGACGCCATCGTGAGGATCGTGACCTCGAACGCGCCGTTCGGTGTGTGGCACGGCACGTCGTCGGGGGAGACGACGTGGCACGGCTTCACCCAGGAGATCTTCCGCCAGCTCGGCCTCGACCCGGCCCGGGTGGAACCGACGACGACCGACGCGTTCCCGCGGCCGGCGCCCCGTCCGGCGTACAGCGTGTTGGGGCATGAGGGCTGGCGGATGGCGCGGCTGGCGCCGCTGCCCGACTGGCGTGAGTCCCTTGCCAAGGCGCTGCCGTCGGTGGTCCCTAGCGTCTGAACCTGGGCAGCTGGTGGGCCGAACGGCTGAGTCTGCAACGGACACGATTGGGTCGGAAGGTTGAGTTCGCCGCGCCGTGGCTGGGCCGAACAGCTGATGCTGTGGTCCGCCCAATCGGCGCCGAATGCATTCAGAAATGGACAATCAGGGCGAACCCTTTAACAAGTCTTTACCAAATCATGGTTTTTCCTGACGTTACCGGCTAGTTTCTCCCCAACGCGGCATGCACAGGGGCCTGCCGCTCTCAGCAGGGGGCAACATGCACAGGGACGACCTGACCGTCGAGAAGTCCACGACGGGCGCTCGTGAGATCGACCGCCGGACGATCGCTAAGGGCGTGGCTTGGACCGTGCCGGTCGTGATCGTTGCTACGGCCGCTCCTGCAGCTGCTGCTTCCGGTTCCGTGCAGATCACTGGGCTGACGGGCGCGTTTGATCCCAGCACGGGTGGAGTCACCGTCACCGTTGTGGTCAGCAGCACGGGCGCTGGGAACACGATCACTTTCCTCTCGGTGTCCCGTGGGAGCTCTTCGACACCGGTGAACCAAACGAAGACCCTCAGTCGGGGAAGCTCCAACACCTTCTCGTTCATCGCGCCGACATCAGGGGGCGTGGCGAACACATACGTGCTCACCTACTCCATCAACGGCGGCGCGGCACAGCCCATGTCGTTCACGGCCGTCTCGCCGACGTCCTACAGCAGCGGCACGGCTACGCGGACACAGAACGCAGTGACCTTCCACCTGAACTTCACCGGGTCGACGAAAAGCAAGATCACGATCACTGCGGTCAAGCCCGATTTGGGAAGCCTCTCCGGCGCCCTGCCTGCCCCTGACGAAGTGCTCGGCGCCGACCTAGCGGTCAGTTTCGGGCTGACGAGGAACCAGACCGGGGCGAAGCCCACCACGGCGGATGTCACGTTCACCGTCGATGGCGGGACTGCTGACACCAAGACCATCACCGTGCCCTAGCAAGATGCAGTATCCACCAGCGCGGCTCCTCGAAGTGCACTGAGGAGTTCGCCGACGGTCCGGCTGTCTGTTTCCAGGCCAACCGGGCGGTCCGCGTTCAAGGCTTGGATGAGGTCAGCCACGTCCATGGGGACCACCAATAACGTCCAGACTGCTGCAGCCATGCCTTCGAGAAGTATCGGCTTGGCGACCGATGGGTCGCCGAGGCTCAGCACCAAGACCCGCTCGCCGTCATCCACAAATGCCGCTCGCTCGACGCGATGCCACTTCGCGAACGATGGGCAGTTCACTGCGCTGGCCCGTCTGACCGTATTGCCGCGGCGATCCCGCGACGGAGATGGCGCATCGCGCGCCACCAGCGCCGCATTTGCAGCTCGGCGGTGTTGCGGCGGGTTGGGGGAAGTCCGACGTGGACGCTGTAAAGCTCGTCAGTGGACAAGAAGAGCCCCCGTCGTATCAACTGCGGCTTCTTACGCCACGAAGTATGGCGCAGCTCAATGAGCCAGGAGGTCGTGGGCGCCCGATCGCCCTTGGACCGTACCTGCCAACGCCTCAGCAGCTCAGGGTCCGAGGGCGGACTGGAGACTGCGGGTGCTCCGAGGTCGGCCAACAGCGGTCGCAGAGTCTCAGAGCTTCCCGTCGCTGCCGCCAGTGCGGCGATGCCGCCGACTGTCTCTTGCCCGTGCTCTCGCAGTGCTTGTGCCGCGTGGTCAAGGTCGGTTCGGCCGTCTCCGAGATCTGGGTCGCGGAGGCTGTGGAGCGAGACGATCGCCGCCTGGCCGAGCAGGTCGGCACACGGCACAGGCCAGTTCGCCACCTCGACCGTGGTGCGTCGCCGCCACAGCTCCTCGAAGACCACCTCGTCCGGCGCCAGGAAGCCCGGGAAGTTGAAGTGGATGTCGAGGTCGCATGGCCACTCGTCATGGATGTAGTGGACGGAGTGCTCAAAGAGGTACTTCGACGCGTGTTCGAGCTCGTGGACGCTGCTCTTGGCTACGCGTTTGCGCCAGCCGCAGCGCTCCAGGGCTGGGCCGAGCTTCTCGAGGCCTCCTGCCTCGCAGAGGACGTCGACATCGGTGGACGGCCGCGGCGGCCGGGCGCCCAGGGCTACTGCTGTCGGACCCTTGATGAAGAGGATGCGTACATCCTCCAGCTCCGCCAGCCGGGCCACCAGCGCGTGTGCCAGAGGCACAGCCTCTGACATCCGCAGCTCGGCCGTCTCAGCCAAGCTCGACCAGTCCCTGCCCATGCAGCGCCTGCAGGGCCGCCTCGGTCATGGCGGTGGCGTCGAAGCCGGCCGGTGGCTGCCCGAACCGGTCGGTGAGGTCGACGGTCAGCTCCTCGAGCTCGCGCCAGTCGCCGGTCAGCTCGAGCAGCGTCGTGCCAATCGCCGACAGGCGGATGACCTGACGGTCGAGCAGCACCACCGACTCGCCGTCACGGATCACCTCGTCCTGCACCGGCACCCGTCGGGCCCTCACGAGCCGGCCCCCAGCCAGCCGTGCACCAGCGGCGCGAGGTGCTCGGCCTCGGCGTAGGTGACCCGCATGACGCCGCCGACGTTGTCACACAGCGCAGCCATGCGCTGCAGCGGCTTCTCCAGCTCGGGGAGGTGGGAGGTCTCGGGGGTCAGCGCGGCGATGGCGTCGAGCGTGTCCACGGGCTCCACAGCGGGCGGACCGGCATACCCGTCCTGGCGGTCGAGGAGGACCACGGCGGCCAGCGGCGCCGACCGCAGCGGGGGGAGGACTCCGAACTCGAGCGGGTCGGTCTCGTCCTTCCACATGCTGCCGGGCTCGCGGCGCACCGACAGCGGCTTGGGATAGGGGAGCACGATGTCGTCGGCGGTCACGGCGACCGTCTCGTCGGTGATGTAGCCCTTGCCGGGCCCGAGCGTGCGGATCAGCGTGGTCTTGCCGGTGCCACCGGGCCCGACGAGGGCCACCACCGCGCCCGTGTCGGGGCACTGGATGCCGGCCGCGTGCAGCATGACGAGGTGACCCTTCTGGGCGTCGATCGCCGCTCGCGTCACGGCCTGGGTGAGCACCTGCATCAGGTTGGGGAGACTGCGGCCCTGCACGACGCCGGCATCGATGTCGGCGAGGTCGGCGCTCGCGTCGTCGAAGGTCATGCGCACCACGGCGTCGAAGTTGTCGTCGTCGTCGGGCGCGGCGCACAGGTGCCAGACCCGCTCGATCTCGGCGACGGCCTCAGCGGCGCGGTTGCCATCGACGCGCACCTCCACGGTCGCGCCGAGGGCGACCAGATGGACAGGGTGCGCCCTCGGGCGATCGGGGGGAAATGCCACAAACGAACCCTAAGGGAGTGGAGCGCCCGTTAGCCTCCATTTTGCTGCACTTCGCGCTGCTCGGCGGCGCTCTCAGAGGGGAATTCATCCGCGTGGAACTCACCGACTACCTGCGTGTTGCTCGTGCCTATTGGCGGGGCATCGTCGCGTTCGTGCTGCTCGGCGTCGCCGTGGCGGCCGGGGTGAGCCTCGTGACGCCCAAGGTCTACCAGGCCGACGCCAGCGGCTTCGTCAGCGCCGGCACCGCCACGAACCCGGGGGAGGCCTCGGTCGGTGACTCGCTCGCCAAGTCGCGGGCCACCTCCTACGTCGACCTCGCCCAGAGCCGCGCCACCGCCCAGGACGTCATCAAGACCCTCGGCCTGGACGCCCAGCCCGCCGGCCTCATCGGCCGGATCACGGTCAAGCAGCCCCTCGACACGGTGCTCATCAAGATCAGCGCCCGCGCCTCGACGCCCAAGGAGTCGCAGGAGCTCGCCGACGCCTGGGTCGCCGCGCTGGCCCGTCAGGTGCAGGCCGTCGAGAACCCCACCGGCAAGTCGGAGCAGGCGCTGCGCATCGTGCCGATCGAGTCGGCGGCGCTGCCCTCGAGCCCGGTCTCACCGAACACCAAGCGCAACGTCGCCCTGGGCTTCGTGCTCGGCCTGATGCTGGGCCTGGGCTACGCGCTGCTGCGCAGCCAGCTCGACCGGCGGGTGCGTGAGCCAGAGACCGTGGAGCGCGACTTCGGCGTCACGGTGGCCGGCGCGATCCCGGAGACCTCGGCGCTCGTGCGCAAGAAGGGTGGCTTGGTGCCGCTCGTGGTCACCGGCCCGCGCAAGGACAAGGACCCGGTGCACTCGGCCGAGTCGTTCCTCAAGCTGCGCACCAACTTGCAGTTCATGGACATCGACAACCCGCCGCGCATCATCGTCGTCACCAGCCCGCTGCCCGGTGACGGCAAGTCGACCGTGGCGATGAACCTCGCGGCCGCCCTGTCGATGTCGGACCGCAGGGTGATCCTCATCGACGGCGACCTGCGCCGCCCGGTGATCGCCGACAGCTTCGGCCTCATCGAAGGGCTCGGCCTGACCGACGTGCTCATCGGGAGCGTGCAGTTCGACGAGGTGGCCCAGCAGGTCGGTGGCCTGCCGAACCTCCGCGTGCTGGCCGCCGGACGCGTGCCCCCGAACCCGAGCGAGATGCTGGGCTCCAAGGCGATGCGCCGGCTGCTCGAGCGGCTGGGGGAGACCTGCACTGTCATCATCGACGCCCCGCCGTTGCTGCCCGTCACCGACGCTGCGGTCCTCACGGCCTCGGCTGACGGCGCGCTGGTCGTCGTCAGCGCCGGCCAGACGCTCGACACCCAGCTGCGCGACGCGCTCGCCAACCTCGCCGCCGTCAACGGCCACACCCTCGGCGTCGTGCTCAACCGTGTTTCGCCGAAGAGCTCGAGCGCCGGCTACTACAGCGGGAACTACTCGACGGTCCAGGAGCAGCGTCCGGAGCGTTCTGCAGCGAGCGAGCCCGCCGGCCGATAGCGGGACCAGGGGCGGCTCGGGCCCTCCGTAAGTGGCCGCCGCGGCGGGGGCGAGTGCCTGCTAGGCGGCCGGGGCCGTGGCCGCGACCGTCGGCTTGCCGGAACCGGGGCAGGGCTCGCTGAGGCCGAAGGACTCGCGGTCGTGCGGGACGACGACGCCGTCGTGGCAGCGGACGGACCACCAACAGACGGGGCACTGGTTGCGGTTGGGCACGGCGGAAACCTACGCACGGGTGGTTCAACACTCGGTCTAAAGAGAGTCAAGACTTCGCCATGCGGCTGCGGCGTTCACGTCGCAGGTGTCGAAGGGTTGGGCGCTCGCTGCGTGCTAGACGGCCGTGACGGCCTGCCGCACCTGGTCGAGCATCGCCTGCTCCCGTGCGCTGACCTGCTCGGCCCCGAAGCCCATGAACCCGCCCTCCTTGGCCGCGTCGGCCGCGCCCTGCGCGGACGCCACCAGCCACCGCCCGAACGCCGCCGCCTCCTCGGGCGAGGCCTTGGCCGAGACGATCCCCTGGACGGCACCCAGCTCGGCCAGCACCTGCTCACCCGGAGGGCCGCCCTCCGACGTCGGCCGGTAGCCCTTCAAGGGGTTCTGGTGCTGCTGCGCCATGGCCTGCACCTCGAGGGCCACGTCGGCCAGCAGCTGCTCACGGCTGGGCGGGTTCGTGGCGCTCTTGAGGGCCGCCATCGACTCCTTCGCCGCCTCGATCGGTCCTCCGGGATCGGCCAGCGAGATCGCCATCCCGGCCACCAGTGGGGCTCGAACGATCCGCGCCCATTCCTCGTCGGTGAAGTCGGTCTTCGTCGTCACGGGTTCCTCCTCGCAGCGTCACGGGAGCCGGCGCAGCGCACGGCTCGCACCTGTCAGGCTCCGCCACCGCGTCGACCTCCACCTCACACGGAAGGGGTGAGGCACGCGGCGAGATGACGCTCCCGCCTCGAACAGGCTGCGCGGCGGGCCGAACGGCTCTGTGCGTCGCGCGTGCCTGGCCGGATCGTCCCCATTGAGGGGGTGCCAACCCCGGCGCGGAAGGAGAAAGCGATGAGGCTCTTGAAAGGCCGCCGAGCGCCTGCCGACTTCCTGAGGTGGAGCGGTCCGCGCACGACGGCGGAGTTCCGCGGGCAGACACTGCGATCACCGCTCTACGTCAACCGGGCCACCTCGTTCCAGTCGCTCCACACGGTCTCCGTCGACGCGCTGCGGGCGATGCTGCCCACCGACGACCTGCACCCGGTGCAGTGGTTCGACGGCAGCGGGCTCGTCATGCTCTTCGCAGCCCGCTATGCCGACCTGAGCGGCAGCTTGGCCGACGGGAAGCCGATGCGGGTCGAGCCCTATGCCGAGGCCGCCACCGTCGCGCTCGTCTCGCGGGAGCCGCTGAGGCGCGGACTGCCGCTCCTGCAGCCAGCCATGCCGCACGTCGGAGGCTTCGTGCTCGACATGCCCGTCACCCACGCACTGGCCCGCGACTCCGGCCGCGAGCTCTACGGCTTCCCGAAGTTCGTTGCGGACCTCCACTTCTACGAGGAGCCGGACCGCCGCGTGGTCGACGTGTGGGACGACGGCGTCCACGTGCTGTCCCTCGACGTGCGGCCGGGTGGCCGTCTGCGCACCGACCGTCGCCCCCTGACGATGTACTCCTCGCGCCGCGGCGAGCTGCTGGCGACCACCATGCCCTTCCTCGGATGGGGCCAGCGTTTCCTCGGGCCCCGCGGGCACCTGTTGCTCGGTGAGCACCCCATGGCCGCACGGCTGAAGACCCTCGAGGTCTCGCCGGCGAGCCTCATGGGCGTCAGCTACGTCGACGCCCGCATCATCCTGCCCGCCGGTATGCCGGTCGGCCGGGCTCGCGAGTACACCGGGCACGTGGGCGCCGACCGTGAGCGAGGTGACTTCACCGTGCGCTACCCCGAGTCGGGAGCCATCGACCAGTACGAGAGGTTCACCGCAGGCATCGCCTGACAGCCCTTCGGCCGGGCGCGGGCCCGTCGGGCGCAATAGGGTCGGACCCATGCTCGCTGTCTACGCCGCCAGCCAGTCCAAGGACGACCCGCTCTCCGGTCTCGAGATCGGGGAGCGCCCCGACCCCGAGCCCAGGCCGGGCTGGACGACGGTCACCCTCAGGACCGCGGGCCTGAACCACCACGACCTGTTCTCCCTGCAGGGTGTGGGCCTGCCCGCCGACCGGCTGCCGATGATCCTCGGCTGCGACGGCGCCGGTGTCGACGAGGACGGCAACGAGGTCATCGTCCACGCCGTCGTGCCGAGCGAGGGCTGGCAGGGCGACGAGACGCTCGACCCCAAGCGCACCCTGCTCTCGGAGCTGCACGACGGCACGCTCGCCCAGAAGGTGCTGGTGCCCAAGGCCAACGCGGTCCCCAAGCCCGAGGGGCTATCGTGGGAGCACGCCGCCACCCTCTCCACGGCCTGGCTCACGGCATACCGGATGCTCTTCTCCAACTCCGGCCTCACGCCCGGCGCCACGGTGCTGGTGCAGGGCGCCGGCGGTGGCGTCGCCACCGCGCTGGTGCAGCTCGGCTCGGCGGCCGGCTACCGGATGTGGGTGACCAGCCGCGACGAGGCCAAGGGCGCCAAGGCGCTCGAGATCGGCGCCGACCGCGCGTTCGCCTCGGGGGAGCGGCTGCCCGAGCGGGTCGACGCGGTCATGGAGACCGTCGGCGCGGCCACCTGGTCGCACTCGGTGAAGTCGCTCAAGCCCGGCGGCACCATCGTCATCTGCGGCGCCACCTCCGGTGACGCCCCTGCGAAGGCCGAGCTCACCCAGATCTTCTTCCGCCAGCTGCGCGTCATCGGCTCGACGATGGGCACCCGCCTCGAGCTCGAGCGGCTCGCCCAGTTCGTGGTGCAGCAGGGCATCGAGCCGGCCATCGACTCGGTGATGCCGCTCGAGCAGGCGCGCGACGGCTTCGCCAAGATGGCGTCGGGTGAGCTGTTCGGCAAGGTCGTCTTCACCGTCTCCTGAGCCGCCTCCTACTTTTGGCCAGACTTCATGGCGGAGAACGTCGTTCGCCAGCGGCTGACCTGCGGCTTTGACCTAGCCTTGACCGCGTGCCCAACTCGATGACGCCCTCGGAGAAGCCGGTGTTCGACCCCCGGTGGAACGAGTACCTCGTGCCCAAGGAGGTCGCGGCGCGTCAGCCGGCCCAGGCGCCGATCGAGGAGAGCGCGCACAACCGCCAGCTGCGCGAGCTGATGACCGAGATCATCTCGCCCTGGCAGTTCGGCGAGGTCAGCTCGCGGGAGACGCTGATCCGGCTCAAGCGGCTCGCCGACCTGCAGCTGTAAGACCACACAGCAGTTGTCGAGCGCAGCGCCCGTGGGCACGGGCGTTCGGCGTTTCGGGGCCTTTGACCGGACTCGTCCCGGTCACTGATTAAGCACTTGGCAAAGACTGGGGGGAAATGGCCACCGACGACGTCACCGAGGCTTTCCATGAAGCCGTGACCACCACACCGTTGAGTCCGGACGCTGACGCCACCGAGGCCGCCACCGCGGCCGAGGAGCGGCCGTCCGTCGCGTCGCTGCTCCTTCCGCCCGTCGGGTCCGTCAACCCCGAAGGCTGGAAGAGCCCTGTCGCCCGCACGGGCACTCGCACCTACGTGCCGCCGGACTTCGACGAGGAGACGCGAAAGGCCTTGCGGGCCAAGGTCGTCGAGGAGGAGCGCCGGGCGGTGGAGGACAGCCGGCTCGCCGCCGAGGCTGCCGAGGTGCAGGCCCGGCTCGACGCCGAAGCCCTCGCCGAGGCCGAGAGGCACGCCTCCCGCAAGCGGCTGAAGAAGCCGAGCGTCAAGGTCCCCACCGTGAAGGTGCCGGCTGTGAAGGTGCCCCCGGTCAAGGTCCCCGCCGTGCGCAAACAGCGCGGCGAGGCGCCCGACCCCGGTGGGCCGCAGGACGAGCAGCGCACCGACGCCGAGACCGCCGAGGGCGCCGTCGTCGAGCAGGCCGATCCCTGGACCTCGGCGGCCCCCGCCATCCACCACCTGCACCGGCAGTTCTTCGCCCGGCCCGAGGAGCTGCGCCCGGCCCCCATCGAGGAGCAGGTGCTCGAGACCGGCCCCGACCTCCAGCTGCGCATCTACATGCGCGAGATCCTCGAGCCGTGGTGGACCGGCGAGGTCGGCTCGACCACTGCGCTCAAGCGACTGGTCGCGCTGCGCGACCGCCTCACCGAAGACCCCACCTAGACCGGGGGGAGGGTATGCCGCGTGGCCCGGGCCACGCGGCATACCGCCGTCTCCCGACGCACTTCTGGCCACCTGCTCGGCATCTCGCGCCGAGAACACGGTCTGGTGCCGAGTGAGTGGCCAGAAGTCGCAAGCGCGGCGTCGCAAGCGCGGCGTCGGGAGCGCAGCGTTGGGAGCGCGGCGTCAGCCGAAGAGGGCGATCGCGGCGAAGACCAGGCCCACGATCGCGCCGACCGCGACGATCGCGCCGGCGAAGATGAGGGCGCCCTTCTGCTCCATCGGCATCGACTCCGACCAACCGGTGCGCTGCGCGGCGTCGCGGATGAGGTCGCGGCCCTCGCCGGAGCGGAAGGAGTAGCTGACCGGCGTGCCGAGCCTGCCCGTCTTCGCGTCGACGCCGACCTCCTTCTGGAAGCTGTACTGGTAGACGCGGCCGCGCTGGAACGACTTGTCCGCGTGCAGGCTGGGCACGCTGAAGACGCCCCCGCCCCCGCTCCACCGCACCGTGTTGGACACGTCGGTGATGGTCATCTTCTTGGCGCTGTCCTTGGTCCGGACCTCGTAGGTGAAGAGCCGCTTGACCCCGCTCTTGCGCAGCAGCGTCCACCACTGGGCGTCGACGATGTCGATGGTGAGGTCGAAGCCGTAGGGCTTCTCCGTCACGACGTACGGAGTGCCCTCGGCGGCCTCGCGGACGGCAGCGATCAGCTCTTCGGTGTTGCTCATGGGTCGGCGGTTCCCCTGCGTGGTGTCGGATGACCTGTGGTCAAGGCCCGACATGTCTACCCGATACGCGCTCACGACGGCCACTTGCCGTCCCGCCGATTCGGGCTTGACCTTGACGCAGCGTCAACCCTCGACGCTGTGCGCATGACACCTCAACGCCCCGCCATCGAGGTCACCGGAGTCGCCAAGTCCTACGGCGACCAGCCCGTCCTGCGCGGCATCGACCTCACCTTGCCCGCCGGCACCGTCTATGCGCTCCTCGGACCCAACGGAGCCGGCAAGACCACCATGGTCCGCATCCTCTCGACGCTCCTGCCCGCCGATGGCGGCCACGCCCGGGTCGCCGGGTTTGACGTCAGCAAGGAACCCGACGGCGTCCGCCGCTCCATCGGCGTGACCGGTCAGTTCTCGGCGATCGACGAGCTGCTGACCGGTCGCGAGAACCTCAGGCTGATGGCCGACCTCGCCCACCTGCCTCGACGTGAGGCAGCCGCCCGGGTCGAGGAGCTGCTCGACCGGTTCGGCCTGACCGAGGCCGCGGACCGCCGCTCGGCGACGTACTCCGGCGGCATGAAGCGGCGCCTCGACCTCGCCATGACGCTGGTGAGCCGGCCGCGGCTGATCTTCCTCGACGAGCCGACGACCGGGCTCGACCCGCGCAGCCGCCGCGACCTGTGGAAGATCGTCCGCGAGCTGCTCGGCGACGGCGTGACGGTCTTCCTCACCACCCAGTATCTCGAGGAGGCCGACCAGCTCGCCCACACCGTCGGGCTCCTCGACGGCGGACGCCTCGTCGCCGAGGGCACGCCGGCCGAGCTCAAGACCCGGGCCGGAGGGGAGACGCTCGACGACGTCTTCCTGGCGCTCACCGGCCACCCCGCCACCCCCGCCGACGACAGCGAAGCCGACGGCAGCGAAGCCGACGGCAGCGAAGCCGACGACAACGCAGCCGACGACGCAGCCGAGATGGAGACCACCCGATGACCACGATGACCTACGCGGCCCGTGACTCGGCCACCATGCTGCGGCGCAACCTCAGGCACATGGTCCGCTACCCGTCCCTGACGCTCATGTTGGTCGGCCAGCCGGTGCTCTTCCTGCTGCTGTTCGTCTACGTCTTCGGCGGCACGCTGGGCGCCGGCCTGCCGGGCGGCACGGGCCGCGCCGACTACCTGACCTACGTGTCGCCGGCCATCCTCATCATCACGGTCGCCTCGGTCGCGATGAGTGTGGCCATCTACGTGGCCAAGGACGCCACCGAGGGCATCATCGACCGTTTCCGCACCATGTCGATCGCGAAGTCGTCGGTGCTGACCGGCCATGTCGTGGCCGCACTCGTGCAGACCGCGCTGGCCGTCGCGGTCGTGCTGGCCGTCGCGCTGTTGCTCGGTTACCGGGCGGACGCCACCACGGCCGGCTGGTTCGGGGCGATCGGCATCCTGGCCCTGCTGGCGCTCGCGCTCACCTGGTTGTGCGTGGCCCTCGGCCTGGCCGCCGGCAGCGTCGAGACCGCCAGCAACACCCCGATGTTCCTCATGATCCTGCCGTTCATCTCCAGCGCCTTCGTGCCGACCGAGTCGATGTCGACCGGGCTGGCCTGGGTCGCCGAGAACCAGCCGTTCACCCCGGTGATCGACACCCTCCGCGCCTGCCTCGAGGGCCGTGACCCGGGCTCGGACCTCTGGTGGGCGATCGGCTGGTGCGTGCTCATCACGGTCCTCTCCTACGCGTGGGCTCGTCGACTCTTCGCCCGCGTTCGGGCAGTCTGACCACGTGTTGACCATCGGCCAGCTGGCGGCCTACGCGGGGGTGACCCAGCGGGCGGTCCGGCACTACCACCAGATCGGGCTCCTGCCGGAGCCGCAGCGCGACTCCTCGGGCTACCGCAGCTACGGGGCCCAGGCCGTGGTCGACCTGATCCGCATCCGGACCCTGGCCGAGGCGGGAGTGCCGCTGGCCCGGGTGCAGGACCTTCTCGAAGCCGGTGAGGAGGAGTTCGCGGCCGCGGTGGCCGAGATCGACAGCCGGCTGCGGGCGGAGATCCGCGACCTGCAGGAGCACCGCCGCCGGATCGCCCGGCTCGCCGGTGGCGACTCCCTGGCCCTGCCGGCCGAGGTCGTCGCCTACCTCGACAAGCTGCGGGCCAGCGGCGCGTCGGAGGCCATGGTCGCGGGCGAGCGCGACGCCTGGATCCTCATCGCCGCCCGCTGGCCGGAGAAGATCCCCGCGTTCATGGCCGACAAGTCGGCCCAGCTGGACGACCCGAGGACGGTGCGGCTGTACCTGCTCATCGGCGAGCTGGCCGCAGGGGGCATGGACGAGGCAGAGGTGACGGACCTCGACGAGGACCGCCTGGGGGAGGTCGCCGACCTGATGGCCGAGATGAACGAGGAGTCGGCGCAGCGAGGCGACCTCGAGCGACAGAGCGAGGAGATGGGCGACGACGCGTTCATCGCCCTGATGGACTCCTTCGCCTCCGACTCCCATCCCATGGTCCAGCGGCTCCAGGAGCTGCTGGCCGAACGAGGCTGGACGGGGTGGAGCCGCATGGAGCGGACGACGTCCCCGGACACCTCACGAGCAGCCCGGGGCGTCGCGCCGGGCTAGCCGAGGTATGCCGCGAGCGTGCTCTGCACGGCACTGCTGACCGCGCCCGTGCCGCCGAGGACGACGATCTTCTTCGGCTTCAGCCGCTTCAGCTCGGTGGCGATGCTCGGCGGCAGGGTGGTGGCACCGGTCAGCAGCACCGGACCCTTCGCCTTGCCCGCGATCGGCGCACCCGACAGCGCGTCGGGGAAGGCCAGGCCGTTGGCGACGTACGCGACCGGCACACCCGCGGCATACGACTTTGCGGAGAAGGTGGCGCTGGAGGAGAAGCGGTCGCTGCCGGCCCAGCGCTCGACGACGCCGCTCGTGGCGTACTGCGCCAGGGCTGTCCTGACCGTGGTGGAGACGGCGCCGGTGCCGCCGAGGACGACGATCTTGGACGGCTTGAGGCGGGCCAGTTCCGTGGCGATGACGCTCGGCACGCTGGTCGCGCCGGTGAGCAGCACCGGGCCGGGCGTCTTGCCGGCGATCGGTGCGCCCGAGAGCGCGTCGGGGAAGGTGAGGCCGTTGGCGACGTAGGCGACGCTGACACCGGGGGCGAAGCTGTTCGCGGAGAACTTCGCGCTCGAGGCGTAGCGGTCGGCACCCGCCCAGCGGACCACCGTGCCCGAGGTCGCGTACTTCGCCAGGGCGGTCTTGACCGTGTTGGAGACCGCGGCGGTGCCGCCGAGCACCACGATCTTGCCGGGCTTGAGGCGGCCGAGCTCGGTGGCGATCGGTGACGGGATGCTCGTGGGGGCGGTCAGCAGCACCGGGCCGCCGTTCTCGCCCGCGATCGGGGCGCCCGACAGGGCGTCGGGGAAGGTCAGGCCGCTGGCGACATACGCGACCGGCACCCCCGCGGCATACGACTTGGCGGAGAACGCCGCACTGGAGGCGTAGCGGTCAGCGCCAGACCAGCGCTGGGCGGTGGCGCCGCTGTTGACGCGGAGCGTGGCGCCGGTGGCGTCGGCCTTGTCGACGGAGATGATCACCTTGCCGGACGCGCTGCGGAAGGTGCCGCCGACCGGCACGACACGGTCCATGTCGCTGGAGTCGCCCGTGGGGGTGGCGTCGAGGACGTAGCTGCCGGAACCGGAAGGAGCGGCCGGGTCGCTGCGCAGCACCTCGACGCCGAGGCTGTAGCCGAAGTAGCTGCTGGCCCTGAACAGGTCGCGTCCCGAGGGGTAGCGGTAGTCGACGTAGTAGGTGGCGCCGCTCGGGTCGCCGATCTTCAGCGCGCGCCTGGTCGTGACCGGTGCCGAGAGCGGGGCGAGCTTGACCGTGGTGACGCCGCTGCCGGCCTTGACCGTCTGCACCGCCTCGGGCACCAGGCCCATGCCGGCGAGCTGCACGGCGTTGAGGTTGCCCTCGCCGAAGCCGGACCCCGACATGCCCATGACGTCGAGGTAGTCGCGGTAGGGGTACTCGACGCAGCCGCTGAACGAGCCGGCGATCACCGGGGCGTCCTGGGTGCCGGTGCAGCGCAGGCCGTTGGAGTGCTCGCGGCCGAGGTTGTGGCCGAGCTCGTGGGCGACGACCGACTGGTTGAGGTCGGAGACGAAGGCGGTGTTGTCGCTCGCGTTGAGGCCGCCGACGCTGGCGATGCCGTAGTCGCAGCCGTAGCCGTCGGCGCCGGGCGGGGCCACGAGCAGCAGGTGCTTGCCGACGCCCTGCGCCTCGGGCATCTTCGCCAGCGCCTCGTTCCACATGTTGTAGACGTCGCCGCACGCGAACTTCGAGGTGTAGGTCGGCAGCACCTTGGTGACGGCGAACCCGACCTGGTTGTCGGTCTGGCTCATCCAGTAGCTCGACACCTGCTTGATGGTGTCCTCGACGTTGGTGGCGGTGAAGCGCGCGGTCGTGGTGGCCATGTCACTCGGCACCACCAGCGCTGCGTAGACCTCGCGGGTCACGGGGGCGGTCGCCGTGGTGCTGCCGCTCGCGAGCGTCGTGCTGGAGAGCACCTTGGCGCCGTCGGTGGTCTGCTGCGTCTGCACGGTGACGGTGCTGCCGTCCGCGGCGTGGGCGAG
This sequence comes from Pedococcus cremeus, assembly GCF_900111375.1. Classification (GTDB taxonomy): domain Bacteria; phylum Actinomycetota; class Actinomycetes; order Actinomycetales; family Dermatophilaceae; genus Pedococcus_A; species Pedococcus_A cremeus. The sequence goes on along the minus strand of NZ_FOHB01000001.1, from coordinate 405,842 downwards.
GCTGCCCGCCGCGAGCGGGACGACCCGCCTGCCCGTGTGCAGCACGCGCTGCCGCTCCGGCCCCTGCTTCCGCCCGGGCCCGAGGGTCGACGGGCCGCCGCGGTGCTCCTCGCGCACGACGGTCTGCACCGTGCCGGTGTAGGTGGCCCGCTTGCCGCCGGGGTCGCCGGGGTCGCCGGGTGCGGCGGCGGCGCTGTAGGCGGCGGACAGGGATGCCACCACGGCGACGGCCGTGGCCAGGGCGATGCGTCTCACGCAGCGAGGGTAGGAAGGCCAACCGGGCGCCAATGACCACCAACACACGTTGTTGTGCCTTCGGTGACCGATTCGAGACGTTCGGCCGATGGGGTGCGCAGGATCGCGGACGCCTTTGCCGTCGGAGCGGGTCCGGTGAGCCGCTGCGCGGCGCTCGGTATGCCGTCGAGTGCGGCTCAGGCTCGGACGGTAACCTCGCGGGCGTGTACTTCACCGACCGGGGCATCGAGGAGCTTGCCGCCCGCCGGGGAGAGGAAGAGGTCTCCCTGGAGTGGCTGGCCGACCAGCTGCGCACCTTCGTGGACCTGAACCCCGAATTCGAGACCCCCATCGACCGGCTCGCCACCTGGCTGGCCCGCCTCGATGACGATGAAGAGTGACCCGAGGACTGATCTGTTGAGCACCGAGCCCGAGTTCACCCCCAGCGCCGAGTTCCACGTCGCCCACGAGGGGCCCCGCGACGTGGGGCTCGTCTTCATCGGCGCCTCGCTCGTGGCCGGCGTCGGTGACCCCAAGGGGCAGGGCTGGGTCTCGCGGGTCGTGGGGCGCACCCAGCACCCCGACGTCGACATCACCGCCTACAACCTCGGCGTGCGCGGCGACACCTCCGCCGACGTGCTGAACCGGTGGCGCACCGAGTGCCCGCCGCGCTGGGCCGGCCGCTCCGAGAAGCGGCTGGTGGTCTCGGTCGGCGGCAACGACGCGGCCAAGGGCATGACCCTGGCCCGGCACCGGCTCAACCTCGCCAACATCCTCGACGACGCGGCCAGCGCCGGCATCGGCACCTTCGTCGTCAGCCCGCCACCGTCGAGCGACCACGACCTCAACCACAAGCTCGAGGTGCTCGTCGAGGCGCAGGCCGACGTCTGCTCGCGTCGGGGGGTGCCGTTCGTCGACTGCTTCCGCCCCCTGATGGGGCACGAGCAGTGGCAGTCCGACCTCGCCGCCAGCCGGGTGCCCGGCCACCCGGGGCAGGCCGGCTACGGCCTCATCGCCTGGCTGGTGCTGCACAACGGCTGGTACGACTGGCTCCAGATCTCGAGCTGAGGCGACGCGCGGCTGGAAGCCGGCCGCACGGCATACCCCTCAACGACTTCTGGCCACCCACTCGGCATGTGGCGGCTTCTCAGCCTCCGTATGCCGTGTGAGTGGCCAGAAGTGCGGGAGGGGGCGCAGCGCCCCCTCCCGGATCAGCGGCGGAAGGCCGCCTCGATCAGCTCGGCCTGCTCGGCCTGGTGCTTCTTGGTCGAGCCCGTGGCCGGGGAGGCCGAGGCGCGACGCGAGACCACCCGCAGCGGACGCTGCTCACCGAACTCGAGCAGCTGGCCCGGCAGGTTGAGCGCCATGAACGGCCAGGCGCCCTGGTTCTGCGGCTCGTCCTGCACCCAGACGACGTCGGCGTTCGGGTACTTGCGCAGCTCGGCGGCGATGTCGTGCGACGGCACCGGGGCGAGCTGCTCGACTCGGATGATCGCGGTCGTCTCGTCGCCGTCCTTCTCGCGCCGGGCCTCGAGGTCGTAGACCACCTTGCCGCTGGCGAGCAGCACGCGGGTCACGCTGTTGGCGTCGAGCTGCTTGCGGTCGGCCAGCACCGGCTGGAACGTGCCCGTGGTGAAGTCCTCGGGCGCGCTCGCCGCAGCCTTGAGGCGCAGCATCGACTTCGGGGTGAAGACGATGAGCGGCCGGCGCGGGCGGGCGTAGGCCTGGCGACGCAGCAGGTGGAAGTAGCTCGCCGGCGTCGACGGGTAGGCGATCGTCATGTTGTCCTCGGCGAACATCGTGAGGAACCGCTCGATGCGTGCGGAGGAGTGGTCGGGTCCCTGGCCCTCGTAGCCGTGCGGCAGCAGCAGCACGACGGAGGAGCGCTGGCCCCACTTCTGCTCGCCCGAGGAGATGAACTCGTCGACGATGGTCTGCGCGCCGTTGAAGAAGTCGCCGAACTGCGCCTCCCACAGCACCAGGGCATCGGGCCGCTCGACCGAGTAGCCGTACTCGAAGCCCATCGCGGCGTACTCCGACAGCAGCGAGTCGTAGACCCAGAACCGGGCCTGGCCCTCACCGAGGTAGAGCAGCGGGGTCCACTCCTCGGCGGTCACCTTGTCGATGAGCACCGCGTGGCGCTGCACGAACGTGCCGCGACGGCTGTCCTGCCCGGCGAGGCGCACCGGGGTGCCCTCCTTGAGCAGGGTGCCGAAGGCCAGCAGCTCGCCGGTCGCCCAGTCGATGCCGCCCTCGCGCACGGACTGCGCCCGCTTCTCCATGGCCTGCTTGAGCTTCGGGTGGATCGTGAAGCCCTCGGGCATGTTCACGAACGAGTCGCCGATGTGCTCGAGCTCCTCGCGGGGCACGGCCGTGTCGGTCGCCGACCGGGTGGTCTGGTCGGCCGCCTGGGCCGCCGGCAGCTCGAGGCCGCGGTGGCCCTCGACGTCGGTGCCGGCCAGGCTCGCGTCCGCGGTCTCCGGGCCGGGAGCGTTCGCGGACTCCTTGATGGCCTCCTTGGTCTCGATGAAGACCCGCTCGAGCTGCTGCTGGTAGTCGCGCAGCGCGGCCTCGGCGTCCTCGACGGAGATGTCGCCACGGCCGATGAGCGCCTCGGTGTAGAGCTTGCGGACGCTGCGCTTGGCCTCGATGAGGTTGTACATCAGCGGCTGCGTCATCGACGGGTCGTCGCCCTCGTTGTGACCGCGGCGGCGGTAGCACACCATGTCGATGACGACGTCCTTGTTGAACTCCTGCCGGAACTCGTAGGCGAGCTCGGCCACCCGCACGCAGGCCTCGGGGTCGTCGCCGTTCACGTGGAAGATCGGCGCCTGGATCATCCGGGCCACGTCGGTGGAGTAGGTCGAGGAGCGCGAGCTGCTCGGGCTCGTCGTGAAGCCGACCTGGTTGTTGATGACCACGTGGATCGTGCCGCCGGTGCGGTAGCCGCGCAGCTGGCTCAGGTTCAGCGTCTCGGCGACGACACCCTGGCCGGCGAAGGCCGCGTCACCGTGCATCAGGATCGGCAGCACGGTGAACGCCTCGCCGGCGAGGTCGAGCCGGTCCTGCTTGGCGCGGGCGATGCCCTCGAGCACCGGGTTGACGGCCTCGAGGTGGCTCGGGTTCGCGGCGAGGTAGACCTTCGTGGTCGCGCCGTCCTCGGCGTGGAACTCGCCCTCGGTGCCGAGGTGGTACTTCACGTCGCCGGAGCCCTGCACCGAGCGCGGGTCCTGCTTGCCCTCGAACTCGCGGAAGATCTGCCCGTAGGACTTGCCCGCGATGTTGGCGAGCACGTTGAGGCGCCCGCGGTGCGGCATACCGATGCAGACCTCGTCCATCTTGTCGTCCGCCGCACGGCACAGGATGCGGTCGAGCAGCGCGATGACCGACTCGCCGCCCTCGAGCGAGAAGCGCTTCTGGCCGACGAACTTGGTCTGCAGGAAGGTCTCGAACGCCTCGGCCGCGTTGAGCTTGCGCAGGATGCGCAGCTGCTCGTCGGGGCTGGGCTTGGCGTAGCCGACCTCGATCTTGTCCTGGAGCCAGCGACGCTGCTCCGGGTCCTGGATGTGCATGTACTCGGTGCCGATGGTCCGGCAGTACGAGTCGCGCAGGATGCCGAGGATCTTGCGCAGCCGCAGCATCGGCGCCCCGCCGAACCCGCCGGTGGCGAAGTCGCGCTCGAGGTCCCACAGGGTCAGGCCGTGGCTGGTGACGTCGAGGTCGGGGTGGCGGCGCTGGCGGTACTCCAGCGGGTCGGTGTCGGCCATGAGGTGGCCGCGCACGCGGTAGGCGTGGATGAGCTCCTGCACGCGCGCCGTCTTGTTGACGTCGTCGTCGTGGTGGGCGGAGATGTCCTGCACCCAGCGCACCGGCTCGTAGGGGATGCGAAGGCTCTCGAAGATCTCGTCGTAGAAGCCGTTCTCACCGAGCAGCAGCGCGTTGATGATGCGCAGGAAGTCACCCGACTGGGCGCCCTGGATGATGCGGTGGTCGTAGGTGCTCGTCAGCGTGAGGATCTTGGAGACCGCGTTGCGGTTGATCGTCTCCTGGCTCGCGCCCTGCCACTCGGCGGGGTAGTCGAGCGATCCGACGCCGATGATCGTGCCCTGCCCGCTCATCAGGCGCGGCACCGAGTGCACGGTGCCGATGGTGCCCGGGTTGGTCAGGGAGATGGTGGTGCCCTGGAAGTCCTCGACGGTCAGCTTGGCGTTGCGCGCCTTGCGCACGACGTCCTCGTATGCCGTCCAGAAGTGGGCGAAGTCCATCGACTCGGCCGACTTGATGCTGGGCACGAGCAGCTGGCGGGTGCCGTCCTCCTTGGCGACGTCGATCGCCAGGCCGAGGTTGACGTGCGCCGGCACGACGAGGGCGGGCTTGCCCTTCTCGTCGGTGGTGAACCCGTTGTTCATCTCCGGCATCGCGGCCAGCGCCTTCACCAGCGCGTAGCCGATGAGGTGGGTGAAGGAGACCTTGCCGCCGCGGGAGCGCTTGAGGTGGTTGTTGATGACGACCCGGTTGTCGATGAGCAGCTTCGCCGGGATGGCGCGCACGCTCGTGGCGGTCGGCACCTGGAGCGAGGACTCCATGTTGGTCACGGTGCGGGCGGAGGCACCGCGCAGCGGCCTGACCTCGCTCTCGCTGAGCGGGCCGGTCGCCTTGAGGCCGGCAGGCTCGCGCGGCTTCGGCGGCTCCGTCTTGGCCGGCTCCTGCTTCGGGGCCTCCTGCTTCGGGGCCTCCTGCTTGGCGGTTTCCGGCTTGGCGGCGGGCGCGGCCTGGGCCGGCGCGGTCTGCTCGCGCGGGGGAGCGACCTTCGCTGCTGCGGTCTGGCCACCCATCGCGGCCTCCTTGTCCTCCGGCTTGTCGGCCACGGCCTTGTCGGAGCGGGCGTCGGGCTTGTCGGTGGTCGTGGCCTGCTTCTGCACGGTGGCCGGGGCGCTCGCGGTGCCCTCACGGCCCTGCGCAGGTGCACCCGGGGTCGCCGTGGCGGTCGGCGCCGTGCCGTTCGTGCCGCCGTTCACCGTGGGCTCACCCGGCCGGTAGTCCTCGAAGAACTCCCACCACGCGCGGTCCACGGAGTTCTTGTCCTTCAGGTACTGCTGATACAGCTCGTCCACGAGCCACTCGTTGGGGCCGAAGGCCGCCAGGGGGTCGTTGGTCGGAGACTGGTCTGGCACGGCGGATACGCCTCTTTCATAGCGTCGACAATGACGAGCGAACGGGTAGGCCCAGCCTATCCCCGTCGCCTGTGCCGTGCCCCAGTGGCCCGAACCCTGTCCGCACGACGCCGCCGAGGTGTCGCCGAGGTGTCCTGAGCACGCGACGACACGCTGGAAAACGGCCCTCCGATGGCGTTGCGAGGGCCGTTTCCCAGCGTGTCGATTGGGTGGCGGGGCGCCGTGGCGCGCGCCGGGCGGGACGCCCTAGCTGATGTCGGCCCGCACGGTCCGCCAGCTGCCGACGCCGGCCAGCACCGCGGCATACAGGGTGAGCACGATCGCGCCGCCCCACCAGGTGAGCGGCTGCACCGCGTTGGCGCCGCCCTGTGACACCCCGTTGACCATCGCGTTGGTCGCGGACGTCGGCAGGTAGGGCGCGATGTGCTCGCGACCCCACTCCCAGTAGCCGAGCCCGAACACGATCAGCGGCTCGACGATCCAGGCGACGCCGACCGCGATCAGCAGGGCGGCGACCTGGTTGGGGATGAGGATGCCGGCGCCGAGGCCGATGAGGGCCCACAGGCCGAGCACCAGCAGGGCCAGGGCGAGGGTGCGGAACACGCCCGAGGTGGGGAAGGGGTCGAACCCCCGGGCGTTGAGCACGATCGCCCCGGCGGCGACCGAGCCGATGAGCGAGAGCAGGCCGTACAGCGCGCCGAGCACGAGGAGGGTGACCACCTTGGCGCCCATGACGACGGCCCGCTTGGGGGTGCCGAGGAAGGTGCCCGAGATCGTCTTGTGCCGGTACTCGCTGCCGATCTGCATGACGCCGATCACCAGGGTGAGCAGGTAGCCCACGCTGAGCCCGCCGGTGTAGACGCTGTTGGCGATCTGCTCGGGGGTGCCGGTCGGCACGCCGCGGCCCTGTGCGGAGGGGCTCGGCGGCTGGGTGAGCAGGAAGCCGAAGAGCACCGCCAACGCGATCCCCAGCACGAACACGGCGAGGGCCATGCCCCACCACAGCCGCGTGGTGAAGAACTTGCGGAACTCGGCCCTGATGGCGGCGGTCATGCCTGAGCCTCCTGCTGGCCCGCGGCCGGCTGGCCGAGGTTGCGGTTGGTGTTCTCGGTGAGCTGGAAGAACAGCTGCTCGAGGTCGTTCTGTATGCCGTGGAGCTCGTAGATCGGTAGACCTGCCCGCAGTGCCACGTCACCGATGAGCCGCAGGTCGCTGGTGTCGGCCATGAGTGCGCCGCTGCCGTCGTCGCTGCTGCTGACGTCGCTGCTCGTGATGTCGCTGACGCGCAGGGCCCCGGCCAGTGCGGCGGGGTCGGAGGTGCGCACGAGCGCGCGGGGGGCGCCGTGCAGGTCGCTCATCGCGCCCTGGCGGACGAGCTGGCCGTTGGTGATGATCACGACGTCGTCGACGGTCTGCTCCACCTCCTGGAGCATGTGGCTCGAGATGAGGATGGTCTTGCCCTGGCCGGCGAGGTGACGCAGGAAGCCGCGCAGCCAGCGGATGCCCTCGGGGTCGAGGCCGTTGGCCGGCTCGTCGAGGATCAGCACCTGCGGGTCGCCCAGCATGGCCGCGGCCAGGCCGAGGCGCTGGCGCATGCCCATCGAGTAGCCGCCGGCGCGCTTGCGGGCGGCGGCCGGGATGCCGACGAGCTCGAGCATCTCGTCGACGCGCTGCGTGCTCACGCCGGCGGTGTCGGCGAGCACGCGGAGGTGGTCGCGACCGGTGCGGCCGGGGTGGAAGTTCGTCGCCTCGAGCGCGGAGCCGACAACGCTCATCGGCTTCTCGATGTCGTGGTAGCGGCGGCCGCCGATCGTCGCGGTGCCCGCGGTCGGCTTGATGAGGCCGAGCAGCATGCGCAGCGTCGTGGTCTTGCCGGCTCCGTTGGGGCCGAGGAAGCCGGTGATCCGGCCCGGCTCGACCGTGAAGGAGAGGTGGTCGACGGCGGTGAAGTCGCCGAAGCGCTTGGTCAGGTCGCGCACCTCGATGCGCGCGCTCTGGGTCGCTGTGCCCGGACCCGGGCCCGGGCCAGGCACCGGTGCGGTGGTCGTCGTGGTCGTCATGCGTCCCCCGGCCTTCGTCTCATGCGTCACATCCTCCCAACTGACCTCACGTGAGGGTCAACGGGGTTTCAGCCGGGTTGGTGCCACGGGAGCGTCAGCCGGCCCGGCGGCATACCCGCTCGCAGTGAGCGCGCGGCAGGATGGGGACGCACACCTAGGATGGCTCGCACTATGACCGAGTGGTTACTCGTCCTTGCCGGCGTCCTCCTGACTGCCGGCACCGCCGTCTTCGTGGCTGCCGAGTTCTCGCTCGTGGCGCTGGACCGGCCCACCGTGCAGCGGGCCATCGACTCCGGCGACCAGGGCGCCCACGTCGTGCTCGGCTCGCTGCGGCGGCTGTCGACTCAGCTGTCGGCCGCTCAGGTCGGCATCACCCTGACGACGCTGGTCCTGGGCTACCTCGCCACCCCGAGCATCGGCAAGCTGCTCCAGACGCCGCTGTCGGCGATGGGGCTGACCGGCGGGACCCTGACCTCGGTCGCTGCGATCATCGCCCTCGTCATCGCCACCGTGTTCTCCATGGTGTTCGGTGAGCTCCTGCCGCAGTTCCTCGGCATCTCCGCGCCGCTCGGCACCGCCAAGGTCGTCGCCGGGCCGGTGCGGGTCTTCGCGGTCGTGGCCAAGCCGCTGATCGCCGTGCTCAACGGATCGGCCAACCTCGTGCTGCGGGGCGTGGGCATCACGCCGCAGGAGGAGCTGTCGGGCGCGCGCACGCCGCAGGAGCTCGCCTCACTGGTGCGGCGCTCGGCCGAGGTGGGCACGCTCGACATCGGGACGGCCCGCCTGGTGACCCGGTCGCTTGGCTTCGGCGAGCAGACGGCCGCCGACGTCATGAGCCCCCGGGCCAGGGCCACCTCGATCGAGCGGACCGCCAACGCCGAGGACGTGCTGCGCCTCGCCCGCAGCACCGGCCACTCGCGCTTCCCCGTGACGGGCGAGGACTGGGACGACATCGACGGCATCGTGCACGTCAAGCGCGCCATCGCCGTGCCGCACGACCGCCGGCCCGACGTGCCCGTGTCGGCGCTGATGGTGCCGCCGCTGCTGGTGCCCGAGACGATCCGGCTCGACCCGCTGCTGCTCCTGCTGCGCGAGTCGGGCCTGCAGCTGGCCGTCGTCGTCGACGAGTACGGCGGCACCGCGGGGGTCGTCACCCTCGAGGACGTCGTCGAGGAGATCGTCGGCGACGTCAGCGACGAGCACGACCGTGCGCGCACCACCGGGCGCGAGATGACCGACGGCTCCTGGACGGTGCCCGGCCTGTGGCGCCCGGACGAGGTGCGCGAACGGTGCGGTGCCCCGGTGCCGGAGGGACCGGCATACGAGACCACGGGCGGCTGGGTCATGGCCGAGCTCGGCCGCGTGCCCGTTGTCGGCGACGCCCTCGACCTCGACGGCTGGCACGTCACCGTGGTCGCCATGGACGGCATGCGCGTCGACCGGCTCCGCTTCTCGCCGGTGGGCCCGGAGGCAGCCGAGCAGGCCGCTGCCCACCACGACGCGGCAGCGCAGGCTGTCGACGCCGAGGGCTCCTCGACGGGCTCCTTGACCGACGAGGGGGAGGAGCGCTGATGGGCATCGCCCTGTGGATCACGATCCTCCTGCTGCTGCTCAACGCGTTCTTCGTCGGAGCCGAGTTCGCGGCGATGGCCGCCCGGCGCTCGCAGCTCGAGCCGCTCGCGGCGGGCGGGTCGCGTCGCGCGAAGGTCTGCCTCGACGCCCTGGAGCAGATGGGGTCGCTGCTGGCGTGCGCGCAGCTCGGCATCACGGTCTGCTCCGTGCTCCTCGGTGCCATTTCTGAGGCGGCGCTGCACCACTTCTTCGTGCCCGTACTCGAGCACCTCGGAGTGCCGGAGGCGCTCGCGGAGGGGTCGGCGCTCGCGCTGGCGCTGCTCATCGTCGTCTACCTCCACGTGGTCGTCGGCGAGATGATCCCCAAGAACCTCGCGCTCGCCGGCCCCGAGCGGGCGGCGCTGGTGCTGGTGCCCGTGCTGCTGTGGATCACCCGGGCGCTGCGCCCGCTCATCCGGGTGATGGAGTCGCTGGCCAAGGGGCTGGTGCGGCTCTTCGGGGTCGAGCCGAAGAACGAGCTCACGTCCGCCTTCACGGCCGAGGAGGTGCAGCACATCGTCGCCGAGTCACGCCGCGAGGGCCTGATCGAGGAGGAGCAGCACGGCCTGGTCGGGGCGGCGCTGGAGTTCAGCGACAAGGACGCGATCGACGTCGCCGTGCCGCTCGACTCGCTCGTGACGCTGCCCCTGACCGCGACGCCCGACGACGTCGAGCGCCTGGTCGCCAAGAAGGGCTTCTCGCGCTACCCGATGGTCGACGCCTCGGGTGCCTTGACGGGTTACCTGCACCTGAAGGACGTGCTCTACGCCGACGAGATGGAGCGCGACCTGCCCGTGCCGGTGAAGCGGGTGCGCAAGCTCGCCACCGTGCGGCCGCAGGACGAGGTCGAGGACGTGCTCGCGACCATGCAGCTGACGGGCGCCCACCTCGCCCGCGTCGTCGACGAGCAGGGCCGCGACCTCGGGGTGGTCTTCCTCGAGGACGTGCTCGAGGAGCTGGTCGGCGAGGTCACCGACGCCAGCCAGCGCTGAGCCAGGGCTGAGAGCCAGCACTGAGAGCCAGCACTGAGGCGGGCTGTTCCCGCCAGGCACTGCGTCACTGCTCCTGCCAGCGGAGCAGTGACGCAGTCACGTCGGGGCACCCTCTTCCAGCACGAGCCTGAGGTCAGCGAGTCGCTCCCGGATGTGACGCTCCAAGGCCCGTCCGATCGGCCTGGTCAGGGCGGAGAGCGGTCGGTGCACCCGCAGGATCTCGTGGTGGTGCAGCACGCTGCCGCGGTCGCCGTCCGTGCTGATCTCGTAGGTCAGGTGGCCGGACCAGGGGCGGCTGCGGAAGTCCATGCCCAGCAGGTTCGGCTCCCGCAGCTCGGTGACCACGCTCTCGATGCGGAGCCACCAGCCCGGCAGCAGGCGGACGCGCTCGTGCCACCGGGTGCCGATCCGCGTCGCACCCAGTGGCTCCTTCACCATCTCGACGGGCGCCCGGCGCGGGATCGGCTCGACGTCCTGGACGTCGGCCAGCAGGGCGAAGACCGCATCGGGCGGACGCCGGATCGCGACCGAGCGGTCGATCTCGTAGACCCTCATGCGACGACTGTGCGGCTCGCTTCCGTCCGCGGCATACCGTCGAAGGGGTGGGAAACCGTCCTTCGATCGGCGGGGAAAGAGCCCCCGGAGACGAGGCGAAGGGCCGTTTCCCAGCGTGTCGACGCGGGAAGTGGTCCTGTGGCACAAAAAAGTGCCCCCGGCAGGATTCGAACCTGCGCTCCCGCCTCCGGAGGGCGGTGCTCTATCCCCTGAGCTACGGGGGCCAACTTCAGGCGCACCAAGGTGCGCCCGGAGGACAGTAGCAGCCTAGGGTGGGAAACATGGAACGCGGAGGGGGACTGGTGCTCGTGTGCGACGACACCGAGCCCATCAGGCGCCTCATCCGCGTGAACCTCGAGCTCGACGACTACCGCGTCGAGGAGGTCTGCGACGGCGAGGCCCTGCTGGCCCGTCTCCAGGACGAGACCGCCGAGCTGCCGGGCGTCATCGTCCTCGACGCGCAGATGGAGCCGCGCGACGGCTGGTGGGCGATCACCCAGATCCGCGCCGACCCGCGGCTGATCCACATCCCCTGCCTCATGGTCACGGCGTCGGTGCAGCAGCACGACCGGGTGCAGGCCGCGGCGGCCGGGCTCGACGCGTTCGTGCCCAAGCCGTTCGACCCCGACTACCTCGTCGAGCTGGTCCAGGGCTTCATGGCCGAGGGCAGGCAGCACGAGCCCGCGCCCTAGACTTGCGCGGGTGACTCCCGAAGAACTCTCGCTCGCCATCCGCACCGTCCTGACCCGGGCCGTGGACGCCGGTGACCTCACCGTCGCCGTGCCGGCCGACGTGCGCGTGGAGCGACCGAAGAACCGGGAGCACGGGGACTGGTCGACCAACATCGCCCTCCAGCTCGCCAAGGGCGCCGGTATGCCGCCGCGGCAGCTCGCGACGACGCTCGCCGAGCGCCTCGGCCAGGTCCCCGGCATCAAGGCCGTCGACGTGGCGGGGCCGGGGTTCCTCAACATCAGGCTCGACGCCGCGTCGGCCGGTGAGCTCGCCCGCAGCATCGTCGAGGCGGGAGCGACCTACGGGCACAACGACGCCGCCAAGGGCCAGGTCATCAACCTCGAGTTCATCTCGGCGAACCCGACCGGCCCCCTGCACCTCGGCCACACCCGCTGGGCAGCGCTCGGCGACGCGATGAAGCGCCTGCTGAAGGCGTCGGGCGCCGACATCACGGCCGAGTACTACATCAACGACGCCGGCGCGCAGATGGACAACTTCGGCCGAAGCGTCCTGGCCCGCGCGAAGGGCGAGCCCACTCCGGAGAACGGCTACCCGGGCGCCTACGTCGACGACCTCGCCAAGGCCGTGCTCGAGCAGCGCCCCGACCTCGTGACCCTCCCCGAGGGCGAGGCCCTGCCGCTGGCCCGCGAGCTCGGCTACCGCGCCCAGCTCGCCGACATCCAGTCGACGCTGGAGGACTTCGGCGTGGGCTTCGACGTCTGGTTCTCCGAGAAGAAGCTGCACGAGGAGGGCGCCGTCGAGCAGGCCGTCGACCGGCTGCGCGAGCAGGGCCACGTCTACGACCTCGACGGCGCGGTCTGGCTGCGCACCAGCGACTTCGGCGACGACAAGGACCGTGTCCTGATCCGCGCCAACGGCGAGCCCACCTACTTCGCCGCCGACGCGGCCTACTACCTGTCGAAAAAGGACCGCGGCTTCGACGAGAAGATCTACCTGCTCGGCGCCGACCACCACGGCTACATCAACCGGCTCAAGGCCATCGCAGCCTGCGCGGGCGACGACCCCGAGCACAACATCGAGGTGAGGATCGGGCAGCTGGTCGACCTCAACGGGGCCAAGCTCTCCAAGCGCGCCGGCAACATCATTGAGCTGCGCGACCTCATCAACTGGATCGGCACCGACGCCATCCGCTACTCGCTGGCCCGCTACCCGGCCGACAGCCCGCTGTCGATCGAGGGCGAGGAGCTGCGCAAGCAGACCAACGAGAACCCCGTCTTCTACGTGCAGTACGCCCACGCCCGCACCTCCAACGTGCACAAGCTCGCGGTCGAGGACGGCGTGCGACCCGAGGACGGGTTCGACCCGTCGCTGCTCACCGACCCCACCGAGGCAGCGCTGCTCGCGATCCTCGGCGACTTCCCGCGGGTGGTGGCCCAGGCCGCGAAGCTGCGCGAGCCGCACCGGGTCGCCCGCTACCTCGAGGACCTCGCCGGCCGGTTCCACAAGTGGTACGACACCTGCCGCGTCCGCCCGGCGAACCGCGACGAGGAGGTCACCGACCTGCACCGCACGCGCCTGTGGCTCAACGACGCCACCCGCCAGGTGCTCGCCAACGGCCTTGACCTGCTGGGGGTCTCCGCCCCGGAGCGGATGTAGCCGGATGCGCGCGCACGAGGCAGGCGCCCTCCACGCCGAGGGCTACGGCGGCCCGCCCCACTGGCTGCCCTGGCCCACCGACGTCATGGAGCTGCTGCCACAGCTGTGGCCGCAGACCGTCCGTCGTGACGCCGACGGCCGGCTCGAGGTCGGGGGCGTCGACGTGGTGACGCTGGCGCGCGAGTACGGCACCGCGGCATACGTCATCGACGAGGAGGACTTCCGCAGCCGCGCGCGGGCCTTCCGCGACGACTTCGCCGCGCCGTTCGAGCCGGTGTGCGGCGGCGTCGACGTCTACTACGCCGGCAAGGCGTTCCTCTGCACCACGGTCGCCCGCTGGGTGGCGGAGGAGGGGCTGAGCCTCGACGTCGCCTCCGGCGGCGAGCTCGCGGTCGCCCAGCGAGCCGGCTTCCCCGCCGAGCGGATCGGCATGCACGGCAACAACAAGAGCCTCGCCGAGATCCAGCAGGCTCTCGACTACGGAGTGGGCCGGATCATCGTCGACTCCTTCGAGGAGATCGAGCGGATCGCCGCCGTCGCCACCGAGCTCGGCGTCCGTGCGCCGGTGATGGTGCGCGTCACGGTCGGCGTCGAGGCGCACACCCACGAGTTCATCGCGACCGCCCACGAGGACCAGAAGTTCGGCTTCTCCCTGGCCGGGGGCCGCGCCCAGGAGGCCATCGACCGCATCCTCGAGCGCAGCGACGTGCTCGACCTGCGCGGCCTGCACTCGCACATCGGCAGCCAGATCTTCGACACCTCCGGCTTCGAGGTCTCGGCCCGCCGGCTCATCGGCCTGCACGCGGAGGTGGCGCAGCGGCACGGAGTGCACATGCCCGAGATGGACCTCGGCGGCGGCTACGGCATCGCCTACACCTCCGAGCACACGCCGCTGACCCCAGCCGACCTCGGCAAGCAGATGGCCGAGCTGGTGCGCCGCGAGTTCGCCGCCCTCAACGGGGGGAGCGAAGCCGGCGACGACGTCTCCGTGCCGCGCATCTCGATCGAGCCGGGCCGCGCCATCGTCGGCCCGAGCACGTTCACCCTCTACGAGGTCGGCACCGTCAAGGACGTCGACCTCGGCCACGGCGCCAAGCGCACCTACGTCTCGGTCGACGGCGGCATGAGCGACAACGTGCGCACCGCCCTCTACGACGCCGACTACTCCTGCACCCTCGCGAGCCGGCGCTCCGAGGCGGTGCCGCGCCTGTCGCGCGTCGTCGGCAAGCACTGCGAGAGCGGCGACATCGTGGTCATGGACGAGTACCTGCCCGACGACATCACCTCGGGCGACCTCGTCGCGGTCCCGGGCACGGGTGCCTACTGCCGCAGCCTGTCGAGCCAGTACAACCACGTGCCGCGGCCGCCGGTCGTCGCCGTCCGCGCTGGCGAGGCCCGGGTGATCGTGCGCCGGGAGACGGTGGACGACCTCCTCGCGCTCGACGTCGGCTGAGGAGAATCCACGCCGAACCGGTCCGGATGCCGGAACAATGAGCGTCCACAACGTGGTCACCGGCACGATGTCAGGGACCGGGAAAGGCCCTACAGGGCTTGGAGGAGCAGACGGTGAGCGAAGTCGAAGGCAAGGCAGCAGGAGAGCCCCTGAAGGTGGCCCTCCTCGGGTGTGGCGTGGTCGGGTCCTCGGTGGCCCGGATGCTCACCCAGCAGGCCGGCGACCTCACTGCCCGCGTCGGCCGCCCCCTCGAGCTGATCGGCATCGCGGTGCGCCGCGCCGGCCGTGACCGCTCCGACCTGCCGGTCGACCCCAGCCTGTTCACCACCGACGCCGACTCCCTCGTCACGAAGGCCGACATCGTGATCGAGGTGATCGGCGGCATCGAGCCGGCCCGCAGCCTCATCCTCAAGGCGATGGAGCACGGTGCCTCCGTCGTGAGCGCCAACAAGGCGCTGCTCGCCGAGGACGGCCCCAACCTGTATGCCGCGGCCGACCGCTGCGGCGTCGACCTCTACTACGAGGCCGCCGTCGCCGGAGCGATCCCGATCCTGCGTCCGATCCGCGAGTCGCTCGCCGGTGACGAGGTGCGCAAGGTCCTCGGCATCGTCAACGGCACCACCAACTACGTGCTCGACAAGATGGACACCACCGGCCAGGGCTTCGCCGAGGCCGTCGAGCAGGCCCAAGCCCTCGGGTACGCCGAGGCCGACCCCACCGCCGACGTCGAGGGCTTCGACGCCGCCGCCAAGGCCGCGATCCTGGCGAGCCTGGCCTTCCACACCCGGGTCTCGAGCGACGACGTGCACCGCGAGGGCATCACCGAGGTGACCGCCGCCGACGTGCAGGCCGCCAAGGAGATGGACTGCGTCGTCAAGCTGCTCGCCATCTGCGAGCGCACCCGCGACGAGCAGGGTCACGACCTCGGCATCAGCGTGCGCGTCTACCCGGCGATGATCCCGCGCAGCCACCCGCTCGGCTCGGTGCGCGACGCCTACAACGCCGTCTTCGTCGAGGCCGCCGCTGCCGGCGAGCTCATGTTCTACGGCAAGGGCGCCGGCGGCGACCCGACCGCCAGCGCGGTGCTCGGCGACGTCGTCGCGGTGGCCCGCCACCGGGTCGGCGGCGCCAAGGGGCCGGGGGAGTCCGCCTACGCCGACCTGCCGGTGCTCGACATCGGCAGGGCCCTGACGAGGTACCACATCAGCCTCGACGTGGCCGACCGCCCGGGCGTGCTCGCCCAGGTGGCCACCGCGTTCGCCGAGCACGGCGTCTCGATCGAGACCGTGCGCCAGCAGATCGTCCGTGACGACGAGACCGGTGCGGCCCGGGCCAACCTCATCGTCGTCACCCACATGGCGCCGGACTCCGCGCTGTCGGCGACCGTCGACGCGCTGGCCGACCTGCCGACCGTCGACGAGGTCACCTCGGTGATGCGGGTGGAGGGCTCCTGATGGCGCACCTGTGGCGCGGCGTGATCCGCGAGTACGCCGAGCGGCTGCCCATGCTCGAGGGCGCCCCGGTCATCACCCTGCAGGAGGGCGGCACGCCGCTCATCCCGGCCGAGCACCTCTCCGAGCTCACCGGCGCGCAGGTCTTCGTCAAGTACGAGGGCCTCAACCCGACCGGCTCGTTCAAGGACCGGGGCATGACGACCGCGATGTCGATGGCCGCCAAGCACGGGGCCAAGGCGGTCATCTGCGCTTCCACCGGCAACACCTCGGCCTCCGCGGCGGCCTACGCCACCAAGGCCGGCATGGCCTGCGGTGTGCTGGTGCCCGACGGCAAGATCGCCATGGGCAAGCTGAGCCAGGCCATCGCCCACGGGGCGACGCTGCTGCAGGTCGACGGCAACTTCGACGACTGCCTCACCTTGGCGCGCAAGCTCGCCGAGGCCTACCCCGTCGAGCTGGTCAACTCGGTGAACCCGGCCCGCATCGAGGGCCAGAAGACCGCTTCCTTCGAGGTCGTCGACGCGCTCGGCGACGCCCCCGACATCCACTGCCTGCCCGTCGGCAACGCCGGCAACATCACGGCCTACTGGAGGGGCTACCGCGAGTATGCCGCGGGGCACGGGATCGAGGGCGTGCCCGACGGGGTGGCCACGAAGCTGCCCCGGATGTGGGGCTTCCAGGCCGCCGGCGCCGCCCCCATCGTGCTCGGCCACCCGGTGGACCAGCCCGAGACCATCGCCACCGCCATCCGCATCGGCAACCCCGCCTCGTGGAAGCAGGCCGAAGAGGCGCGTGACACCTCGGGCGGGCGCATCGACGCGGTCACCGACGAGCAGATCCTCGCCGCGCACCGGCTGCTGTCCGCCCGCGAGGGCATCTTCGTCGAGCCCGCCTCGGCGGCCAGCGTCGCCGGACTGCTCATGGCCCACGAGGCCGGCCAGGTACCGGCCGGTGCCACGGTGGTCTGCACCGTGACCGGGCATGGCCTGAAGGACCCGCAGTGGGCGCTCAAGGGCGCCGACGGCGCGGACGTCACGCCGACCCGGGTCCCCGTCGACGCCTACACGGCAGCACAGGCGCTCGGGCTGGAGGGCTGATGACCCAGCGCGCGGCGCACCGGCTGGCCCCAGGCACCTCGGTGCACGTGCGCGTGCCGGCCAGCAGCGCCAACCTCGGCCCCGGCTTCGACTCGATCGGGCTCGCGCTCGGCATCTGGGACGAGTGCACCGCGACCGTCACGGACGACCCGGGCCTGGTCATCGAGGTGGAGGGCCAGGGGGCGGGTGACGTGCCGCTCGACGAGCGCCACCTGGTCTACCGGTCGATGCTCACCGCCTGGGACCACCTCGACCCGGCCGACGCGGTGGAGGTGCCCCGCGGCCTGCACCTGCGGTGTCGCAACGTCGTGCCCCACGGGCGGGGGCTCGGTTCCTCCGCCACCGCCATCGTCACGGGCATCGCTGCGGCACAGGGGCTCTCCCGAGCCTCTGAGCGCGACGACCGGCCGTTCGACCTCGCGTTCACCAACGACATCGCCTCGATGGTCGAGGGCCACCCCGACAACGCGTCGGCCAGCGTCCACGGCGGCATGACCCTGTCGTGGAGCGACGACCCGGGGGAGACCGCGAAGGCCGCCACCACCACGGTCCGGGTGCCGCTGCACCCCGACGTCGTGCCGGTCGTCTTCATCCCCTCCGAGACGCTCTCCACGGCCAAGGCCCGCTCGGTGCTGCCCTCCCACGTGCGGCTCGCCGACGCGGCATACAACTCGGCGCGTGCAGCGCTGCTGGTGCACGCCATGCGGCACGCACCCGAGCACCTGCTGTCCGCGACGCAGGAGCGGCTGCACCAGGAGGCGCGCCGCCCGTCGTACCCGCACTCCATGGAGCTCGTCGACGCGCTGCGCCGCGAGGGGCACGCCGCCGTCATCTCAGGTGCGGGCCCGTCGGTGCTCGTGTTGGCGACCACGACCACCGCCGACGCGGTGCTCGACCACGCGGGGGCGCCGGGCGAGCCGTCGTCGTGGAAGGCCCTGGCCCCAGGCGTGCCCGGGGAAGGGGTCATCGTCCGAGAGGTCACAACCTGACCGCCGTTCGGTGGAGCCTTGTCACGGACGAGTACGGCGGAGTGTTACATTGAGGACGCACGCAGTGGATGGGAGAGCTCCTCAGCTGAGCTCCTCGATATCTCGCGACACGTGCACCCCCACGCGAAGGCAACTCGATCGTTGCCCCTTGGCTTCTCG
This sequence comes from Pedococcus cremeus, assembly GCF_900111375.1. GTDB lineage: Bacteria > Actinomycetota > Actinomycetes > Actinomycetales > Dermatophilaceae > Pedococcus_A > Pedococcus_A cremeus. Next base: position 387,715 of record NZ_FOHB01000001.1, on the reverse strand, counting down.
TGCCCTTGCGTGACTTCCACTGGCCAGTTCTTGGCCCAAGCCCCGGTCCGGCTCTCAGTCCGGACCGCATACGAGGGGGAAGGATCCTTCGTGACAGACACCACCACTCTCGACGCCGCCCAGCCCGGTGGCACCGAGAAGCCCCGTCGATCCGGCGCGCTGAGCGCCATGCGCCTGGCCGAGCTCCAGGGCCTGGCCTCCAGCATGGGGATCACGGGCACCGCCAAGATGCGCAAGGGTGACCTGATCACCGCCATCAAGGCCCGCCAGTCCGGCTCCGCGCCGGCCGCCGCGCCCGCCACCAAGGCCGAGGCCGGGGCCCCGCGCGTCGAGCGCGCTCAGAACGACGGCGCCCGGGACCGGGCCGCCCAGGACCAGGCGACCCAGGACCAGGCGACCCAGGAGAAGACCGCTCCGGACGCCACCGCGCGCCAGGAGCGCCAGCAGGGCGCGGTGCGCCAGCAGGGCGGGGAGCGCCCCGCCGCCCACGAGGGCGCAGAGCAGGCCCGCGCCCAGCGTGCGGAAGGCGGCGAGCGTCAGCCCCGCCAGCGCGACGCCCGCCAGCAGCGTGAGGACCGCCCGCAGCGCGAGGAGCGCCAGGACCGCGGTGAGGCCGCCCACGGCGAGCAGGCCCGCGAGGGCCGCCGCGAGCGCGACGACCGTGCCCCGCGCGAGGAGCGCGGTGACCGCGCCCGCCAGGACCGTGGCGAGCGCAGCCGCCAGGACCGCGAGGAGCGTGGCGGCGACCGCAGCCGTCCGGAGCGCGAGGACCGCAGCGACCGCACCGACCGCAGCGACAACCGGAACCGCCAGGACCGCGACGAGCGTGCCGACACCCGCACCACCCGCGATGACCGCGCCAACCGCGATGACCACAACACCCGCGACGACCACAACACCCGCGACAACCGTGGTGACGAGGACGAGGGCGACGGCCGGGGTCGTCGTCGCAGCCGCAGCCGGAACCGCGGTCGTGACAAGCGCCGTGGTGGCCGCGAGGACTACGAGAACGAGCCGATGGTGGCCGAGGACGACATCCTCGTGCCGGTCGCCGGCATCCTCGACGTCCTCGAGAACTACGCCTTCGTCCGCACCTCCGGCTACCTGCCCGGCCCGAGCGACGTCTACGTGCCGCTCGGCCTGGTCAAGAAGAACGGCCTGCGCAAGGGTGACGCCGTCACCGGCGCCGTGAAGGCGCAGAGCGAGGAGCAGCAGCAGAACTCGCGCCAGAAGTTCAACGCGCTGGTGCGCCTCGACACCGTCAACGGGATGACCCCGGAGGACGCCAAGAAGCGCGTCGAGTTCGGCAAGCTGACGCCGCTGTACCCGCAGCAGCGCCTGCGCCTCGAGACCGACCCGACCCAGCTGACGACGCGGATCATCGACCTCGTCGCGCCGATCGGCAAGGGCCAGCGCGGCCTCATCGTCGCCCCGGCCAAGGCCGGCAAGACCATGGTCATGCAGGCGATCGCCAACGCCATCACGACCAACAACCCGGAGTGCCACCTCATGGTCGTCCTCGTGGACGAGCGTCCCGAGGAGGTCACCGACATGCAGCGCGCGGTCAAGGGTGAGGTCATCTCCTCGACGTTCGACCGCCCGGCCGACGACCACACCACGGTCGCCGAGCTGGCCATCGAGCGGGCCAAGCGCCTGGTCGAGATGGGCCACGACGTCGTCGTGCTGCTCGACTCGATCACCAAGCTCGGCCGTGCCTACAACCTGTCGGCGCCGCCGAGCGGCCGCATCCTCTCCGGTGGCGTCGACAGCGCCGCGCTGTACCCGCCGAAGAAGTTCTTCGGTGCCGCCCGCAACATCGAGGACGGCGGCTCGCTGACCATCCTCGCGACCGCGCTCGTCGAGACCGGCTCCCGCATGGACGAGGTCATCTTCGAGGAGTTCAAGGGCACCGGGAACATGGAGCTCAAGCTCGACCGTGGCCTGGCGAACCGCCGGATCTTCCCGGCCGTCGACGTCAACGCCTCGGGCACCCGCCGGGAGGAGATCCTCCTCTCCGGCGAGGAGCTGAAGATCATGTGGAAGCTGCGACGGGTGCTCGCCGCGCTCGACCAGCAGCAGGGCATCGAGCTGCTCATCGACCGTCTGAAGAAGACCAAGAGCAACATCGAGTTCCTCATGCAGGTCCAGCAGACCTCCTCGATCCACATCGAGGACGAGGACACCCGCCGCTGACGGTCCACCCCAACAGCGCCTGAGGCCGTGCCCACCGAAAGGTGGGCACGGCCTCACCCGTTCGTCCAGAAGGTAAAGAGCAGGCCTGTTGCCGCGAATTTCCCGGTTTGTTCGTTTACTTTTGCTTTCAAGCACATGTGCTCTCAGCACGTGTGCCCACGCAAGCCGGGGCGAACGAGAGGCAATGGAAGTGTCCACACCGGAGGGGACCCGGGTCCTCGTCGCCGACGACGACGCCGACATCCGCGAGCTGGTGGAGTTCAAGCTCTCGCAAGCGGGGTATGCCGTGCAGGCGGTTCCGGACGGCCTCGCGGCGTGGGAGGCGTTCGAGGCCAACCCTCCGCAGCTCGCCGTCCTCGACGTGATGATGCCCGGGCTGTCCGGCTTCGACGTCCTGCGGAAGATCCGCGAGAGCGACCACCCCCGTGTGCCGGTGCTCATGCTGAGCGCCAAGTCGCGCGACAGCGACGTCGACACCGGTTTCGCCATCGGCGCCGATGACTACGTCATCAAGCCGTTCAGCCCTCGAGAGCTACTTCACCGGGTCAACACCATGCTGTCCCGGGCCCGGGCGTGACCGGCGCCCCTGTCACCCTTCTCGCCGCCACCCTCGTCTTCGCTGCGTGCCTGGCGCTCGCCGTCGTGCTCGTGCTGACCAAGGTCGGGCGTGAGACCCGGCGCCGCCGCAGGGCCGCCCTCGTCGCGCCGCTGCGTCCCCACCTCATCGCGGTGTCCGCCGGGGAGGACGAGGGGCCGGCGCGATCGACCCTCGTCGCCGCCGAGGGGCCGTCGCGCCGTGCCGTCACCGGGGCCATCGCCGACCTGCTGGGCAAGGTGCGCGGCCTGCCCGCGGAGCACCTGGTCGAAGTCCTCGACCGCCACGGCGCGCTCGAGTCGGCCATGGCCGACCTGCGGCACTCCTCACCGGTCCGGCGCGCGCAGGCCGCCCAGCTGCTGGGCGTGAGCCGGGTTCCCGACGCGGTCGACTCCCTGGTGGTTGCCCTGCAGGACAAGGCGGGCGAGGTCCGGTCCAGCGCCGCCTACGCCCTCGGCCTGATCGGCGACCCGCGCGCCGCCGCCCCCCTGCTGGCCGCGGTCGGGGCGCCCGGGGCGGGGCTGCCCGCCGGGCTCGCGGCCGATGCCCTGCTCGGGATGGGCGTCGGCATCTCCGGCGCCCTCGGCGACGCGCTCTCCGACCCCGACCCCCGCACCCGCACCGTCGCCGCCCACGTCTGCGGCATCGGCAGCTTCACCCGGGCGCTCCCGTGCCTTCGGGAGCGGCTGGCCCTCGACCCCGACCTCACCGTCCGCGAGACCTGCGCGCAGGCGCTCGGCAGCATCGGGCGCGCCGACGACGTGGAGGTGCTCGCGCGGCATACCGAGGCTTCGCAGCCGTTGCCGCTGCGGCGCGTCTGCGCCGAGGCCCTCGGCCAGCTCGGGGAGGATGCCGCCGTGTCCACCCTGGCCGCCCTGCTGCGAGGCCCCGACCCGCGGCTTGCCGAGATCGCCGCGACGTCGCTCGTGCGGCTCGGACCGTGCGGGCGGGCCGCTCTCGACGCCGCCAGCGACGAGCGCCCGGTGCAGAGCGCGCTGACCGTGGCGTCCCTGCAGGGAGTGCTGCGGTGAGGGAGCTGCTCGAGCCGCTGCGCGGTGTCGTCGTCTGGCTCATGGACGTCACCGCGGTCCCGGTCCTGGCCTACTTCGTCCTCATCAACACCTCCTACCTGGTGCTGATCCTGTTGGGGGCACTGGACTTCCGCTCCTACCTGCGCGGCCGCAAGACGGTCGTCGACACCCTCGGCGGTGAGCTGACGCCGGGCGTCTCGGTGATCGTGCCGGCGCACAACGAGGAGGCGGGCATCGTCACCTCGGTGAAGGCGCTGCTGTCGCTGCGCTACCCGGGGCACGAGGTCGTGGTCGTCGACGACGGCAGCACCGACGCCACGTTCGCGCGGCTGCGGGAGGCGTTCGACCTCGTGGAGCTGCCGCGCGACGTGCCGCAGGACATCCCGGTCCGGGCGAGGGTGCTCGGGCAGTACGTGCCCCGTGACGGCCGCACCCGCCTCATCGTGGTGCGCAAGGAGAACTCCGGGCGTTCCGAGGCCAGCAACGTCGGCGTCAACGCCGCCACCGAGCCCCTGGTGGCCATGATCGACGCCGACTCGATCCTGGAGCCCGATGCGCTGCTCCGCGTCGCCAAGCCGTTCGCCGACGACCCGACGCGCGTCATCGCCACCGGCGGGACGATCCGCCCCGTCAACGGGTGCCGCGTCGTCGCCGGCCGGATCGTCTCGGTCGGTATGCCGCGCCCGTGGATGCCGCGCATCCAGGTCGTCGAGTACCTCCGGGCCTTCCTCGTGGGCCGCACCGGGTGGTCGCGGTTCGGCGGCCTCATCCTCATCAGCGGAGCCTTCGGGCTCTACCGGCGCGACACCTTCGTGGAGGCGGGCGGCCTCGACCCCGACAGCATCGGCGAGGACTTCGAGCTCGTGCTCCGCATGCACAAGCTGATGCGCGAGGCCAAGGCCGACTACCGGGTGGAGTTCGTGCCCGAGCCGGTGTCGTGGACCGAGGTGCCCTCGACCTTCAAGGTGCTGCGCAACCAGCGCCGCCGCTGGCACCGCGGGCTCTGGGAGACGCTGTGGCAGTACCGCGGCATGCTCTTCCGGCCCCGCTACGGCAAGGTCGGGCTCGTGGCGCTGCCGTACTACTGGCTCTTCGAGCTCGTCGCCCCGCTGCTCGAGCTCTACGGCATCGTCATCGTGCCCATCGCGCTGGTGCTCGACGCGATCAACGTCCCCTTCGCGCTGCTGTTCCTGGCGCTGGCCTACGGCTACGCGATCTTCGTGACGCTGGCGGCGATGACCTTGGAGGAGTGGGCCTTCCACCGGCACAGCAGGTGGCGCGACCTCGGCGTGGGGCTGGTCTGCTCGGTGCTGGAGAACTTCGGCTTCCGCCAGCTGACCGTGTGGTGGCGGCTCGAGGGCTGGTGGGCCAGCCTGCGGGGGAAGAAGCAGGTCTGGGGCGTCATGACGCGCACGGGGTTCAACGAGGAGGCCTCGTGAGGGCGCGCACCGGCAGCGGGGACGTCTCGTGAGGCGCCAGTGGGGACGCCTCCTGCAGCTCTCGGCCGCGCGCCAGCTGCAGATCCTCATCGCGGTGCTCCTGGTCCTGATCTCCGGCCTGGTGGTCGGGGCCCTGGTGACCGCCCGGGAGCAGCAGCAGACCGTGCGGAACCTGACGCTCGCCACCGGCCCGGGGGCGCAGTTCAACAAGGACACCCTGCTCCAGATGACCCAGGCGCAGGCCGACTGGAGCGAGGCCATGGATGGGTCGGCCCCGGCCGGGCGCTACGAGGCCGTCGAGCCGGACGTCGCGGCCACGCTCCACCGCGTCGCGACCGCCCTCGGCCGCAAGGAGATCGACACGAGCGACCGTCAGCGGTATGCCGCGCTGGTCGAGCGCCAGCGCAGCGCCGTCACCGCGTGGTTCCAGGCGGCGCGCGCGGCGGAGAGCCTGAGCGACCGCCCCGCGGCACAGCGCGACCCGGCTCGGGCGCTGGCCTTCGAGCGGTTCATCGCCTTCCGCCAGGCCAACAGCGAGCTCAGCGCGCTCGTCGGCCACCAGCGTGACGCCGTGCGCGCGTCGGCCCGCAAGTCCATCGGCATCGTCCTCGGGGTCGTGGGCCTCGGCGCGGCCGGTGCCGTGCTGCTGGTGCTGCTGGCCGGGCGCATGGTGCGGGCGTCGATGCTCCTGCCGTTGGAGCGACTGCGCTCCGTGGTGCAGCGCCAGCGCGCCGGCGAGGTCGTCGTGCGGGCCGACGAGCACCACGGCTCTGCGGAGATCCGCGGCCTGGCCGCCGACTACAACGAGCTGGTCCGCAGCCGCCACCTGCTGCAGGAGGAGCAGGGCCGGATGCTGGAGATCCACCGGGTCACCCTCGACGTGGCTCGCCGGGTCCGGGCGGTCGAGCACATCGACGAGGCGCTGGAGTTCGTGTGCTCCTCACTCGGCCAGGGCCTGGGCGTCGACCGGGTGCTGCTCTACACGGTCGAGGACGACGGGGCCGTCGAGGGCATGGCCCAGTTCCACCGCGCCGACCTGCCGTCCCTGCCGCCGCTGCCGCCGTCGCTCATGGGGCAGGTGGCCGCGGTCAACGACGAGCTGCGCCGCGAGGCCACCGTCTTCCGCCTGCCCGACCTGCTGGCGCCCGAGGTGCGCGACGAGCCGCGGGTGGCGGCGTTCCACCGGGCGACGGGCGCCCGCTCGCTGCTCATGGTGCCGATCGGCGTGGGGGAGAAGGGCCTGGGCCTCCTCTCGCTCATGACGGTCGACCTGCCGCGGCGCTGGCGGCGCTACGAGATCCAGGGCGTGCAGCAGTGCGTCTCCTACGTGGCGCAGGGTGTCGTCGCCTCCCGGCTGGCGCACATGCAGGAGGAGCAGGTGGCCCGCCTCACCGCCCTCGACCGCCAGAAGACGGACTTCATGGCGACCGTCAGCCACGAGCTGCGTACCCCCTTGACGTCGATCAGCGGCTACCTCGAGCTGCTCGAGGACGGCGACTACGGCCAGCTGACCGGTCCGCAGCTCAGCGCCCTGGGGGTCATCGAGCGCAACACGGTGCGCCTGCGGGGCCTCATCGAGGACCTGCTGGTGCTCAACAAGATCGAGACGTCCGGCCTGCACTCGCAGCCGGAGAACGTCGCGGTCTCCGACATCGTGTCTGCGGTGGTCGAGGTGCTCGGGCCGACCGCCGCCAACGGCAAGGTGGAGCTCGTCGCGGAGCCGCCCGCCGCCGACCTGTGCGTCCACGTCGACCGTGCCCAGCTCGAACGCGCCCTCATCAACCTCGGCTCCAACGCCGTGAAGTTCACCCCGGCTGGGGGGCGGGTCGGCCTCAGCGCAGAGCGCTCCGGCGACCGGATCGCGATCTCGGTCACCGACACCGGAATCGGCATCCCGCACGACGACCTCACCCGGCTCGGCGACCGCTTCTTCCGGGCGAGCAACGCCACCGCGCAGGCGATCCCGGGCACGGGACTCGGCCTGGCGATCGTGCGCACCATCGTCGAGGGCCACGGCGGCCAGATGTTCGTGGCGTCCGCCGAGGGAGAGGGCACCACGGTGCGGCTCTTCCTCCCGGCGGCCGTCGCGTCGGCGGGGCCAGAGGTCGGGGACGCCGCCGCCAACGCGAGGTGACTCGGCCCACCCCGGCGCTCCACGGCATACGTCTCAGGTGCCCGCTCGAGGAGCCAGCTGCGCGCAGTGACTCCGCGCAGGCGCAGCGGGCCCTAGTAGCAGCCGCCGTGGGGCATCGACGGCAGGTCGGCCACGACCGTCTGGGCCCGCCGCGGGTCGGCCACGAGGTGGGTCTCGGGGGCGTCGGCGCCGAAGTGCTCGGCGCGCAGCTCGACCTGCCACCTCTGGCGGCCGGTCCGCGCGTCCAGCACGCCCAAGTGGCTGGCTGAGCTCTTCGCGGTCATGGGGTCCCACGTGTCGACGCCGAACACCCCGTCGAGGGCCACCGGTCGGCGCAGTCCCTCGAGGCGCCAGCGCTCGCGGCCGGTGCGGGCGTCCACTCCCACCGTCACCTGGCTGCCCTGCAGGTCGGAGCCGCTGAGCGCGACCGTCCCGTCCGCGACGACGCGAGTGCTCGGGGGGCCGAGGACCGTGGCGAGGCCCAACCGGCCAGCGGTCGTGCTGCCGCTGGCCAGTGACCACAGCTCCCGCCCGTTCGTCAGGTCGACGACAACCAGCGTTCCGCGGTCCGCGGAGAGCACCGCGACGCCGTCACCCATGGAGCTGAGGGAAGCCCCTGGCCGTCGCCACAGCAGGTGGCCGTCCGCGGCGCGGGCGGCGAACACCTCATCCACCCGTCCGATGGGGTTCTGGCCGGGCGGGGAGGCGCTGCCATCGGCGGCGGCGAGACCGGACGCGGAGGCGACCACGGTGTCTCCGGCCACCTCGATGTGGACATCGAACGACGTGGCCACCTGCTGCGTCACCAGCCGCCACACCAAGCGCGGGCCGGCGAGGTCGACACCGAGCACCGACCCGTCGCGCGAGGCGGTCACGGCCCGGTCCTCACCCACCGGCACGAACCGGGTGGTCGGCCGCACCGGCAGCTGGATCCACTGGTCGGGTCCGCCACTGGCGGGGTAGACCGACAGGATGTCGCCGCGGCTGCCGACGAGCCGGTCGCCCGAGACGGCGACGGTGCGGCCGAAGTCACCGGCCTCGCCGTTGCCGCCGCTGTCCTGCCCGATGATCTGCCCGCCCGGGCCCCTGTCGAGCGTCACCCCGCGCACATCGCGGCCCGGGTGGGCGGCCCCCCTGCCCCAGACCTTGCCGCCCGCGACCCCGACGGCGTCCTCGAGCTCCTTGGTGCTGAGCACCACGCGGCCGGTCGCGGCGTCGAGCACGTGCACGCCCTTGCACCCGGTGACGACCACGTGGTCGCCGGTGACGAGCGGGGCGGTGTCGGAGCGGTCGGCCACCTCCGTCCGCCACCGTTCCGTGCCCTTGGCGTCGACGGCGCTCACCCAGCCCTTGCCGGGTGGGCAGGGGTCGAAGTCGCACTCGTTCCCGACGCACCCCGACAGCAGCAGCGCCGACACCACCGCGACGCCGACACCCCAGCGAACCCCACACCACCGAACCCCCCACACGCGCTCAGGCTCCCACGGCCGCGGGGCCGGCCACGCGGCATACCCGGCCGACCGTGACCAGAGCGCAACCCACGGGCTGCCGTGCCACCCTGCCCACCGTTCGTCGCCCTGCCCGCCGCGCACGGTGGGCGAAGTGACGGCTGGCGGGCAGAGTCGCACCAGGGGCCGGGCCACCCAGCACCGAGCCGCCGGGAATGCGGAGGGGGTCGATGCCGTTTAGGTCCACAGTGCCTGATCTGGCACACTTGACCGCTGACCGGTTCACGGCGTACAGGGACCGCGGAACGTACCGCCACTCCCGCCGACCCGGCCGCATCGACTCAAGGAGCACACGTTGAAGAAGGACATCCACCCGCAGTACGTGGAGACCGAGGTCACCTGCACCTGCGGCAACACGTTCACCACCCGCAGCACCGCGACGTCCGGCAAGATCCACGCCGACGTGTGCTCGCAGTGCCACCCCTTCTACACCGGCAAGCAGAAGATCCTCGACACCGGTGGCCGCGTGGCCCGCTTCGAGGCCCGCTACGGCAAGAAGGCCGCCAAGTAGCTTTGCCACTGCGCCGGTCCTGACCACCACGGTCAGGGCCGGCGCATTGCGTTTCCCGCCAGATCCTCCCGCCTCACCACGCAGAACCGAGGAAGAACCCATGCTGGAGTCCGCAGCCGCTCTGGTGCAGGAGCACGCCGAGCTCGAGAAGCAGCTCGCCGACCCTGCGGTGTTCGGCGACCAGGACAAGGTGCGGAAGCTGAACAAGCGGTATGCCGCGCTGGCGCCGACCGTCGCGGCCTACCACGCGTGGCACGCGGCCCAGGACGACCTGGCCGCCGCCCGGGAGCTGGGCAAGGAGGACGCCTCGTTCGCCGAGGAGGTCCCCGCGATGGAGCAGACCCTGGCCGCGGCGGAGGAGAAGCTGCGCCGGCTGCTCGTGCCCCGCGACCCCGACGACGACCGCGACATCATCCTCGAGGTCAAGGCCGGCGAGGGCGGCGACGAGTCGGCCCTGTTCGCAGGCGACCTGCTGCGGATGTACCTGCGCTACGCGGAGCGCCGCGGCTGGAAGACCGAGCTCATCGACGCCACCGAGTCCGACCTCGGTGGCTACAAGGACGTGCAGGTCGCCATCAAGGCCAAGGGCACACCCGAGCCGGGTGACGCCCCCTGGGCGAGGCTGAAGTACGAGGGCGGGGTGCACCGCGTGCAGCGCGTGCCCGTCACCGAGAGCCAGGGCCGCATCCACACCTCGGCCGCCGGCGTGCTGGTCATGCCCGAGGCGGAGGAGGTCGAGGTGACCATCGACCCCAACGACCTCAAGATCGACGTCTACCGCTCCTCGGGCCCGGGTGGGCAGAGCGTCAACACCACCGACTCGGCCGTGCGCATCACGCACCTGCCGACCGGCACCGTCGTCTCCTGCCAGAACGAGAAGAGCCAGCTCCAGAACAAGGAGTCGGCGCTGCGGGTGCTGCGTGCCCGCCTCCACGCGATCGCCAAGGAGGCGGCCGACGCCGAGACCAACGCGGCCCGGCGCTCGCAGGTGCGCACCGTCGACCGCTCCGAGCGGATCCGCACCTACAACTTCCCCGAGAACCGGATCAGCGACCACCGCACCGGCTACAAGTCCTACAACCTCGACGTCGTGCTCGACGGTGACCTCGACCCGGTCGTGCAGTCGGCCGTCGACGCCGACGAGCAGGCGCGCATGGCCGCCGTCGCCGAGGGCTCGTGACCGACCTCCGCGCGGCCGTCCGGGCTGCGACGCGGCGGCTCGCCGAGGCCGGCGTCCCCTCGGCCGAGACCGACGCGGTGCTCCTCGCCGCCCACGCGATGGGCACCTCCGCCGCGGAGGTCCGCAAGGCGATGGTGCTCGGCGCAACGGCGCCCGCGGCATACGACTCGCTGGTGGAGGAGCGCGCGGCCCGGGTGCCCCTGCAGCACCTCACCGGCCGCGCGGGCTTCCGTCGTCTCGAGCTGCGCGTGGGGCCGGGCGTCTTCGTGCCGCGGCCCGAGACCGAGCTCGTCGCCGGCCTCGCCATCGACGCGGCCCGCGCCGCGGGCGAGGCGCCGGTGGTGGTCGACCTGTGTACCGGTTCCGGGGCCATCGCGCTCGCCGTCAAGGACGAGGTGCCGGCGGCGCACGTGTATGCCGTGGAGCTGGGGGAGGACGCGCACGCCTGGGCGGCGCAGAACACGGAAGCCACCGGGCTCGACATCACCCTCGTGCACGGCGACGCGACCACGGCGTTCCCGGAGCTCGACGGCACGGTGGACGTCGTGGTCTCCAACCCGCCGTACATCCCTCTCGGGATGGTGCCCATCGACCCCGAGGTGCGCGACCACGACCCAGAACTTGCGCTCTACGGCGGCAGCGACGACGGCCTGGCCATCCCGCTGGCCGTCGCGGCCCGTGCTGCCTCGCTGCTGAAGCCCGGTGGGGTGCTGGTCATGGAGCACGCCGACACCCAGGGCGAGTCACTGCCCGCGGCGCTGGCCCGCGCCGGCGCCTGGCGCGACATCGAGGACCACGAGGACCTCACGGCCCGGCCGCGGGCGACGGTCGCCGTCCGCGCCTGACCCCGGCTTCCGTTCGTCAGGCGGCGGTGGCGGCTTCGACGAGGGCCTGCGCCGAGGCCTTCGCGGCCTTCGGTGCGTCGGGGCTCGCGTCGAGGGAACCGCTCGCGAGCCCGCCGTCGAGCAGCAGGGTGAGCGAGCGGGCGAGCGACTCGGGGTCGCGCGCACCGGCCCGCTCGGCCAGCGTGCGCACCCAGTCGAGCACCGCCGTCTTGTGCGCCACGGTGCGGTCGTGCACCGCGGTGCCGGGCTGCGACTCGGCTGCGGCGTTGATGAACGCGCAGCCCCGGTAGCCCTCGCGGCGGCAGGCGGTGCCGAGGGCGTCGAAGAGGCCGACGAGCTGGTCGGCCGGGTCCGGTCCGGCCGCCTCGGCCGCCGCCTCGAGCTGTCCGGTCCACACGCCGTCGACCTTGTCGAGGTAGGCCACCACGAGGTCGTCCTTGGCGGGGAAGTGCTTGTAGAACGTCGCCTTCGCGACGCCGGACTCGGCGATGATCAGGTCGACCCCCACCGCCCGTATGCCGCGGGCGTAGAAGAGCGCGAACGCCGTCTCGAGGATGCGCTCACGGGCTGCGCTCGGCCGGGCTGTCGTCGTCACGCGCCCAGCATACCTTGCAGGTAGACAGATCTGTCTGTTAGGTTCGCGGCATCGGGATAGACAGACCTGTCTACCACTCGTGCTTTCCGCTCCCTCATCTCTACGCTCGACCCAGGAGTCCTCATGAAGATCGCAGTCCTCGGCACCGGCATGGTCGGCCAGGCGCTCGCCGGCCGCCTCGACGAGCTGGGCCACGACGTCGTCGTCGGCACCCGCGACCCGCAGGCCACCCTCGCCCGCACCGAGCCCGACGGGATGGGCAACCCGCCCTTCTCGGCCTGGCTCCAGGACCACCAGGGCGTCGGCCTGGTGACCTTCGCCGACGCCGCAGCCGGCGCGGAGCTGGTCGTCAACGCGACGAGCGGTTCCGGCGCCATCCCGGCCCTCGAGCAGGCCGGCGCCGACAACCTCGCCGGCAAGGTCGTCCTCGACATCTCCAACCCGCTCGACTTCTCGGCCGGCTTCCCTCCCACCCTGTTCGTGAAGGACACGGACTCGCTGGGTGAGCAGGTGCAGCGGGCCTTCCCGCAGGCGCGGGTCGTCAAGACCCTCAACACCCTCAACGCCTCACTGATGATCCACCCCAAGGACCTCGGCCAGGAGTCGTCGGTCTTCGTCTCGGGCGACGACGCGGCCGCCAAGGCCACGGTCACCGAGCTGCTGGAGAGCTTCGGCCACACCGACGTCATCGACCTCGGCGACATCAGCACCGCGCGCGGCACGGAGATGCTGCTCCCGGTCTGGCTGCGGCTCATGGGCGCCCTGGGCACGCCGGCGTTCAACTTCAAGGTCGTGCGCTGACCATGACCACCGCTGCCCAGCCGATGGCGGGCCGGACCGTGCTCGTCACCGGCGGGACCGGCGGGATCGGTGGCGCCACCGCCACCGGTCTCGCCGCCCTCGGGGCGCGAGTGGGCGTCGTCGGCCGCGACCGCGGCCGAGCCGAGGCGGCCGCCGGGCACATCCGCGCGGACGGCGGCCAGGCTGACGTCTTCGTGGCCGACGTCTCGGCGCAGCGGGAGGTGCGCCGGCTCGCCGACGAGGTGCTCGCGGCATACCCCCGTCTGGACGTCCTCGTGAACAACGTGGGCGGCTACTGGGCCCACCGGCACACCACGGAGGACGGGCTGGAGCGCACCTTCGCGGTCAACCACCTCGCGCCGTTCCTCCTGACCAACCTGCTGCTCGACCGGCTGCGCGAGACCGCTCCGGCCCGGGTCGTCACGGTGTCGTCGGGGGCGCAGGCCATGGGCCGCATCGACTTCGACGACCTCCAGGGGCAGCGGGACTACCGCGGCCAGCGGGCCTACAACCAGTCCAAGCTCGCCAACGTGCTCTTCACCTACGAGCTGGCTCGGCGGCTCGAGGGCACCGGCGTCACCGCGACCGTGCTCCACCCCGGCGTCGTGCGGACCGCCTTCGCCCGCGAGGACTCGGGCCGGTTGATGGGCCTCGGGTTGCCGTTGGCGCGACCGTTCATGAGGAGCCCGGAGAAGGGTGCCGAGACCTCCGTCTACCTCGCGTCCTCGCCCGCGGTGGAGGGTGTGTCGGGCCAGTACTTCGTCGACCGCAAGCCCACGCGGTCGTCGCGGGCGTCCTACGACGCCGCGGCCGCCGCACGCCTGTGGGACCTCTCCGCGCAGCTCGTGGGCCTCGCCGACGCGGCTGGGGCCGGGTCCTCGGGCGAGACCGGCACCTGACCGAGCAGCGGGATGCCAGCATGGGGGCCATGAGGATCGCAGTGCTGGGCACCGGGATGGTCGGCAAGCACCTGGCCGCCGCCTTCGCGCGACGGGATCACGAGGTGCGCATCGGCACCCGAGACCCGGAGGAGACCATGGCCCGCGGCGGCCACGGCCCCGAGGACCCGCCCTTCGCGGCCTGGGCGGCCGAGCACCCGGAGGTGGGGCTCGAGCCCTTCGCCCGGGCCGCGGCGTTCGGCGAGGTGGTCGTCAACGCCACCAGCGGCAGCGTCTCCCTCGACGTGCTGCGCCTGGCGGGCGACGACAACCTCGCCGGCAAGGTGCTCGTCGACGTCTCCAACGCCCTCGACTTCTCGCAGGGCTTCCCGCCCACCATGTTCGTCAAGGACACCGACTCGCTCGGCGAGCAGATCCAGCGCGCGCACCCACGGGCCAGGGTGGTCAAGACGCTGAACACGCTGACCGCCCACCTCATGGTCAACCCCCAGGTGCTCGGGGAGGAGAGCACCGTCTTCATGTCGGGTGACGACGCCGCGGCGAAAGCCACGGTGCGAGGGCTGCTGGAGGACTTCGGGCACACCGACGTCATCGACCTCGGCGACATCAGCACCGCCCGCGGCGCCGAGATGATGATGCCGGTGTGGCTGCGGCTGATGCAGGCGCTCGGCACCAGCTCCTTCAACTTCAAGATCGTCCGCTGACCCGACCTCGGACGCTGAGGGGGCCGGAATAGGCTGGGCCGCATGAGTCCGGTCTACGACTGCACCTCCGAGTCCGGCCGCGCCGAGGGCGTGGCCAAGGCGGTCGAGGCGGTGCGGGGCGGCGAGGTCGTCGTCATCCCCACCGACACCGTCTACGGCATCGGCGCCGACGCGTTCAACCAGGACGCCGTCGCGGCCGTCCTGGCCGCCAAGGGCCGCGGGCGCGACATGCCCCCGCCGGTGCTGGTGCCCAACATCCGCACGGTCGACGGCCTCGCCACCGACGTGCCCGCGTGGGCGCGCGACCTGATCAAGGCGTTCTGGCCTGGCCCGCTCACCCTGGTGTTCAAGGCGCAGAGCTCGCTCATGTGGGACCTCGGCGAGACCAACGGCACAGTGGCCCTGCGGATGCCGCAGGACGACATCGCCCTCGAGGTGCTGGCCGAGGTGGGCCCGATGGCCGTGACCAGCGCCAACCTCACCGGCCAGCCGGCTGCCACCACGGTCACCGACGCGGCCGCCCAGCTCGGCGCCGCGGTGAAGGTCTACCTCGACGGTGGGCAGCGTGCGGCCAACATCCCCTCGACCATCGTCGACTGCACCGGCGAGCGGCCCGAGGTGCTGCGGGTCGGCGCGCTCAGCGAGGAGCAGCTCGACGAGGTGCTCGCCACACACTTCCCGCCTGAGGCCGACGAGCCGCCCTACCCGACCTACACCACGGGCGAGGACGAGCCGGCTGCGCCCACCTACACCACGGGCGAGGACGAGCCGGCCGCGCCCACCCACACGACCGGCGAGGACCAGCCCGTCACCAGCCCGGCCGAGCCGGCGGCGACAGCCCACGTGGACACCACCGGGGGCACCCAGCCCGACGGCATACAGTTGCCTGCGGACTCGACCCGACCGGCAGGAGAGCAGCAGTCATGACCCCACCGAGCGACGACACCTTCTACGGCTCCGACTTCGGGGCCCTGCAGTCCTTCGACCCCGACATCGCCGGGGTCCTGCTCTCGGAGCTCGACCGCATCCGCAGTGGCCTGCAGCTCATCGCCAGCGAGAACCTCTCCAGCCCGGCCGTGCTCACCGCGCTCGGCTCGACGCTGTCGAACAAGTACGCCGAGGGCTACCCGGGACGGCGCTACTACGGCGGGTGCTCGGAGGTCGACAAGGCCGAGCAGATCGCGATCGACAGGTGCAAGGCCCTCTTCGACGCCGACCACGCCAACGTGCAGCCGCACTCGGGCGCCAGCGCCAACCAGGCCGTCTATGGCGCGTTCATGCAGCCGGGCGAGACCATCCTCGCGATGAGCCTGCCGCACGGTGGCCACCTCACCCACGGCACCAAGGTCTCGTTCTCCGGCAAGTGGTTCAACGCCGTGCACTACGGCGTCGACAACGAGACCGAGGACATCGACTACGACCAGGTCGCCGAGCTCGCCCGCGAGCACCGGCCCAAGGTCATCCTCGCCGGCGGGTCCGCGATCCCGCGCCTGATCGACTTCGAGTTCTTCCGCAACCTCGCCGACGAGGTCGGGGCGATCTTCTGGGTCGACGCCGCGCACTTCATCGGCCTCGTCGCCGGCAAGGCGATCCCGAGCCCCGTGCCGTGGGCCGACGTCGTCTCCTTCACGACGCACAAGGTGCTGCGCGGCCCGCGCTCAGGCGCCATCGTGTGCAAGGAGGAGCACGCCGCGAAGATCGACAAGGCGGTCTTCCCGATGATGCAGGGTGGCCCGCAGATGCACACCATCGCGGCCAAGGCCGTGAACTTCAAGGAGTGCGCCACCCCGGAGTACGCCGCCTACGCCAAGCAGGTGATCGCCAACGCCCAGCAGCTCGCCGCGACGCTGGGGGAGAACGGGATCCGCCCGACCACCGGCGGCACCGACACCCACCTGAGCCTGCACGACCTCCAGGGCGTCGGCGTGACGGGCAAGGACGCCGAGGCCCGGGCCGACGCCGCCGGCATCGTGCTCAACAAGAACGCGATCCCGTTCGACCCGCAGAAGCCGAACATCGCCTCGGGAATCCGGGTCGGCACGCCGTCGGTCACCACCCAGGGCATGGGCACCGAGGAGATGAAGACCATTGGTGAGCTCATCGCCACCGCGGTCACCAAGGGCGACGCCGACCCCGACCACGCGGTCTCCAAGGAGGTCCGCGCCCAGGTGACGGACCTCGTGACGCGCTTCCCGGCATACCCCCGCTGACCCTGCCGACCCACCTGACCCTGTCCACCCAGTTGACCCTGCCCACCCACGCAAAGGCGCGCCGTAGTTGAGGGAGTACCTCCTCGTCCTGATGGTGGCCGCGGTGATCACCTACGCGGCGACGCCCCTGCTGCGCGCCATCGCGGTCAAGACGGGTGCCTTCACGCCGGTGCGCGACCGCGACGTGCACAGCGCGCCGATCCCGCGCCTCGGCGGGGTGGCGATCTTCCTGGGGTTCGCCGCGTCGATGCTGGCGGCGAGCCACCTGCCGCGGCTGGGCCAGGTCTTCGAGACCGGCCCCGAGCTCAAGGGCGTGCTGTGGGGCGCGGCCCTGGTCTGCCTGCTCGGGGCCGTCGACGACATCCATGAGCTCGACCCGCTGACCAAGCTCGGCGGCCAGATGATCGCGGCCGGCTTCATGGCGTTCCAGGGCGTGCAGCTGTTCTCGCTGCCGCTCGGCGGGGTGACCGTGCTGCCGGCGCCGGTCATGGTGGCGCTGACCGTGCTGACGGTGCTCGTCATGACCAACGCGGTCAACTTCATCGACGGCCTCGACGGGCTCGCCGCGGGGGTCGTCGGGATCGCGGCGGCGTCCTTCTTCGTCTACAGCTACCTGATCTCGCGCAACTACGACCCCCCGAACGTGTTCTCCTCCGCCACGTTCATCTCCGCGGCGCTGATCGGGTGCTGCCTCGGCTTCCTGCCGCACAACTTCCACCCGGCTCGCCTGTTCATGGGCGACTCCGGGGCGCTGCTGCTCGGCCTGCTGCTGGCGGCCGCGACCATCTCGACCACCGGCAGCGTCACGCCCACCGACGTCAGCACCAACGAGCTGACCGCCACGCTGCTGCCCCTCGTCGTGCCGACCGCGATCATCCTGCTGCCGCTGGTCGACGTCGTCCTCGCCATCGTGCGCCGCACCCGGGCCGGGCAGCGGCCGTGGCAGCCGGACGCCAAGCACCTGCACCACCGGATGCTGCAGATCGGCCACGGCCACCGCCGCGCGGTGATGCTGCTGTGGCTGTGGGCGGCCGTCGCCGCGCTGGGCTCGGTCAGCTTCGTCTTCCTGCAGGCCGGCGTGGCAGCGGCGGCCGTGGTGGGGGTGGTCGTGGTGGCCGTCGTGCTGACGGTGTGGCTGCCGCGCTGGTCGAGGACGCGCCAGCCGCGCGTGCTCAGCTGAGTCCAGGGGCCAGCCGCGCCGCAGGGCCGGCCGGCCTCAGCCGAGGCGCGCCTCGAGGCCGGCCCGCACCGACGGCCACTCGTCACGCAGGACGCTGAAGACGACCGTGTCGCGGAAGGTGCCGTCCGCCCGCCGGGTGTGCCGGCGCAGCACACCCTCCCGGGTCGCGCCGAGCTTGGCGATCGCGGCCTGCGACCGCTGGTTCACCGCGTCGGTCTGGATCTTCACCCGCCCGAAACCACAGTCCTCGAACGCGTGCGCCAGCAGGAGCAGCTTGGCCTCCGGGTTGACCTCGGTGCCCCACCAGCGCGAGCCGTACATCGTCCAGCCGAGGTGCACGCGCTCGTTGACGAGGTCGACGTCGCCGAGCGACGACGTGCCCACCACCGTGCCCTCCTCACCGAGCGGACCGTGCCCGACCAGGCGCACCGTGTATGCCGTGCGGCCGGACGCGCGCGCGGCGACGTCCTTCGCGACGCGGGACCGCGTCTCGGCGAGGTCGGCCGGCGGCGGTCGCATGATGGAGCCCTGGGTGTAGACCGCTGGGTCGGTGAGGACCGCGTGCAGGCCCTCGGCGTCGTCGGGCTGCACGGGGTCGAGGCGGACGAAGCGGCCGACGAGGGGCTTGCCCGTGGGCGGGGTGGCTGGCACGGCCAGAGCATACAAACGGCGGAAATCGACGGCGTTCGCCCCTCCTGCGGTGCTTTCCTCCGTTACGGTCGCCCTGCCGACCGGACCTGCGACGAGATCGCCGGCGTGCTGCCGGCCTGACCCGAGGGGGACGACGAACGTGACGGACCAGCCGGCTGCAGGGGACCAGCCCAGCATCAGCGAGCGGGCCCAGGAGGTCTCCTGGGTCACCGGCACCCCGCTGCGAGGCGCTCCGCTGCACTCGGCCGCGCCGCTGCCGACGGCAGAGGCCTGCACCGAGGCGGCCCAGTCGGCCGCCGCGCTGCGTGCCGGCGTGGTGGTGCCCGGGCCTGAGGGTGGGCTCCAGAAGCTGGCGTCGGCGGTGAAGCGGGTGTTCGGCGGTCGCTGACCGCGACCGTCCTCGTCTGGCGGGGCCGGCGGATGTGGGGTTGACTGCCGCGATGGGCATGAGCACCGGACGACGGGCCGTCATCGCCGTCGTCATCGGGTTCGCCATACCCCTGGCCGGCTGGGCCCTGCCGGGGGCGCGGGGTCCCGACACCGTCCTGGGGGCGCTGGCGGAGGGCGCGGTGATCGCCGTCGTCGTCTTCGTGATGCAGACGGTGCGCCAGGGCATGCGTGCCAAGGCGGTCGACGCAGGTCGCGAGCTGCGGGCGCGACGGGAGCGGGCCCGCGAGACGGATTAGGAGGCCTCGGGGCGCTCGTGATAGTTTTCACAAGCATCCCAGGTGGCCGTGGTAAGGGCCACCGAGCACCCGAATTCGCCGTCCGCCCCGACGAATCCAGGCAGGCAACACCATGACGCACACTCCCGCTCGAGAGGGTTCCGACCCCTTCGCGGCCATGCTGCGTGGCGCGTTCCTCCCCACCCTCGTCGTGGGGCCGATCGCGGTCTTGGTCGCTTGGCTGGCCGGGGGAGGCAAGGCCGCCTGGAGCGCGGGGCTCGGCTTCGTGGTCGCGATCGCGTTCTTCGCCCTCGGCATGGTGGTCATGAGCCGCCTGAACAGCGCCGCGGACCCGCTGCGGTTCCTGGCCAGCGCCATGGCCGTCTTCCTGGGGCAGATGATCTTCCTGCTGCTGGTGATCGTCGCGCTCAAGGACGCATCCTGGCTCGACGGCACCGCCTTCGGCCTCACCGCCCTCGCCGTCGCACTGGTCTGGCAGGTCTTCCAGGTGGTCGCCTTCGTGCGCTCGAGGCGCCCCGTCTTCGACGCGCCTGCCGCTGGGGGCAGGATGGGCAGGACCCCTCATGACCACCGCAGGAGGCCGCGATGACAGGCCCGTCCGACCCGACCGCGCCCGGCCCGTCCACGCCCGAGGAGCCGCGGCCCCATGCGGGTCAGACTCCGGGACAGACGCCCGGTCAGACTTCAGGGCAGACGTCGCGCCAGACTCCGCTGCAGAAGGCCGACGACGGCCACCAGCGGCTGGAGGAGGCGCGCATGTGGAACGTCGTCTCGTACCTCATCACGGGGCCGGCGATGTTCGGTCTCATCGGGTGGGGGCTGGACGCGTGGCTGGGCACGACCTGGCTCGTTGCCGTCGGGATCGTGGGCGGTATGGCCCTGTCGCTGTACCTCGTGTGGTTCCGGTACGGTACGCAGTGACTTCTGCGCGTCGGCTGCGACCGGCCTCTGCCGGTGCCACGACGCGCCCGGAGGCCTTCAGCGCCTTGCGGAATGGTCCGACCAAAAAGCTCGAGGAGAACACGTGAGTCTGAACGTGCTGGGTGCCAGCATCCTGGCAGCCGAGGGTGGCGAGGGGAGCGGCTTCCAAGCCCCCACGCCGGCGGAGTTCTACCAGCCGCTCATCGGTCAGGGCGACTGGGCGATCACGCGCCCGATCGTCGTCCTGTTCATCTCGGTGGCGCTCATCTCCTGGTTCCTCGTCGCCACGACCCGCAAGGCCGCGATCGTGCCGAGCAAGGGCCAGTGGGTGACCGAGGGCATCTACGGCATGGTCCGCAACGGTCTGGCGCGCGACATCATCGGCAGCCGCGACTTCCTGCGCTTCGTCCCGCTGCTCTTCGCCCTGTTCACGATGATCCTCGTCAACAACCTCTTCGGGATCATCCCGCCGGTGCAGTACCCGACGATGAGCCGCATCGGCGTCCCGATCGCGCTCACGCTCGTGGTCTTCGTCGTCTACCACGCCGTCGGCATCCGCAAGAACGGCTTCGGCGGCCACATCAAGCACATGATCCCGCCGGGTCTGCCGAAGCCGATCTACGTGCTGATCATCCCGCTCGAGCTCATCACCTACTTCATCACCCGGCCGCTCACGCTGGCCCTGCGACTCTTCGGCAACATGTTCGCCGGGCACATGCTCCTGCTGCTCTTCATCCTCGGCGGCGAGTACATGCTCATCCACGGCGCCTTCGGCCTGAAGATCGCCGGCATCGGCTCCTTCCTCCTGGCGCTCGTGCTGACCGCCTTCGAGGGGCTGATCGAGTTCCTGCAGGCCTACATCTTCACGCTGCTCGCGGCGACCTACATCGCCGGCTCCCTGGCCGACGAGCACTGAGACGGCCGTTCCCCGCGACCGGGGAGCGGTGCACGACCACCTGACCCACAACTGAATACGACCACTCACACTTCCGGGCGGCGCAGTGCCGCACGGATCACTGAAGAACGAAAGAGGACCATCAGATGACTGGCAACATTGCGATCCTGGGCTACGGCCTGTCTGCGATCGGCCCCGGTGTCGGCATTGGCCTGATCTTCGCCGCCTACATCAACGGTGTCGCCCGCCAGCCCGAGGCCCGCGGCATGCTCCAGGGCATCGCGATCCTCGGCTTCGCCCTTGCCGAGGCGCTGGCCATCTTCGGTCTGGTGCTTGCCTTCGTCTTCAAGTAAACCGGCGACCACACCAGCGAAGCCCCTTCTGGCACCACAGCACTAGGAGAACCCCGTGCAGCACTTCACCGGCATCACGCAGGTGGTGGGCCTGGCGGCCGCCGAGGACACCACCGGCCAGCGGCTGCCGATCCTGCCCCTTTGGGGTGAGCTGATTTTCGGCCTCATTGCCTTCGCGATCCTCCTCTGGGTCGTCACCAAGAAGGTCGTGCCGAACCTCGAGAAGGCGTATGCCGAGCGCACCGCCGCCATCGAGGGCGGCATGCAGCAGGCCGAAGAGGCTCAGCAGCAGGCCCAGGCGGCGCTCGAGCAGTACCAGGCGCAGCTCACCGAGGCCCGCGCCGAGGCTGCTCGCATCCGTGAGGAGGCCCGCGAGCAGGGCGCCTCGATCGTCGCCGAGATGCGCGGTCAGGCCCAGGCCGAGGCGACCCGCATCACCGAGGCTGCGCAGAAGCAGATCGAGGCCGAGCGCCAGCAGGCGATCGTCTCGCTGCGCTCCGAGGTCGGGCGCCTGTCCACCGATCTGGCGAGCCGGATCGTGGGCGAGTCGCTGCACGAGGAGACCCGTCAGAAGGGCATCGTGGACCGCTTCCTCGCCGAGCTCGAGGCCGGCCAGATCCAGCCCGAGAAGGTCGGTGCCGGCGCCACCGGCGAGAACACCCACGCCCAGGGTGAGCTTGACCTCGGCACGGCTGACGGTCGGGACGCCTGATGCGCGGTTCCTCGCGCGCCGCAGCAGCCGCAGGCCAGCGTGCCTTCCAGTCCGCGCTGGCCTCCGGCGCGGACTGGGGCACCCTGGCCGAGGACCTGTTCGGCATCACCACGGTCCTCGACGGCAACGCGACCCTGCGTCGCGCCGTGGGCGACCCGTCCCGTGACGCCGACGCCAAGCGGCGGCTGGTGGGGCAGCTGTTCGGCGGCAAGGTCTCGCAGGCCGCGGTGGACCTCGTGTCCCAGCTGGTCGCGCAGCGCTGGTCCTCCGAGCGCGACCTGACCGACACCGTGGAGAGCCTCGCGGTCGAGACCGTGCTCGCCCTGGCGGAAGCCGGTGGCCGTGGCGACCAGGTCGAGGACGAGCTCTTCCGTTTCGAGCGCATCGTGGCCGGCAACCCGGGGCTGCGCGACGCGCTGACGGACCGCAACGCCGACCGCGACGCCCAGGCGACCCTCGTGGGCCAGCTCCTCCAGGGCAAGGTCGCGGCCGAGACGGCCCGGCTCGCGCGCCAGGCGGTCATCGCCCCGCGTGGCCGCAAGTTCGACCGGATCTTCCGCGACTACCTCGACCTCGCGGCCAAGCGTCGTCAGCAGGTCACCGCGGTGGTCACGGCGGCGGTCGACCTCGACGACGTGCAGCGCAACCGGCTGGCCGTCGCGCTCCAGCGGCTGTACGGCAAGCCGATCCAGCTCCAGGTCGTCATCGAGCCCAAGGTCGTCGGGGGGATCCGCGTCCAGGTCGGTGACGAGGTTGTGGACGGCACCATCCTGCGCAGGCTGGAGAGCGCGCGCAGGCACATCGCCGGCTGACCCCGACCCCACGGCACCAAGCACCACCCACAAGACACACCACAGACTTCCGGTCCAACCAAAGCCGGCAGCCGCACCACCAAAGGGAGAAGAGATCAGATGACGGAGCTTTCGATCCGTCCGGAGGAGATCCGGGACGCGCTGGACAACTTCGTTCAGTCATACGAGCCCGGCGCGGCCTCCCGCGAAGAGGTCGGCCGCGTCAGCGACGCCGGTGACGGCATCGCCCACGTCGAGGGCCTGCCCTCGTGCATGACGAACGAGCTGCTCCAGTTCGAGGACGGCACGCTCGGCCTCGCGCTGAACCTCGACGTCCACCAGATCGGCGTCGTCATCCTCGGTGAGTTCTCCGGGATCGAGGAGGGCCAGGAGGTCAAGCGGACCGGCGAGGTCCTCTCGGTCCCCGTGGGCGACGAGTTCCTCGGCCGCGTGGTCAACCCGCTCGGCCAGGCCATCGACGGCCTGGGCGAGATCACGACCAACCAGCGTCGCGCCCTCGAGCTGCAGGCCCCTTCGGTGGTGCAGCGCAAGTCGGTGCACGAGCCGCTCCAGACCGGCCTCAAGGCCGTCGACGCCATGACCCCGATCGGTCGCGGCCAGCGCCAGCTCATCATCGGCGACCGCCAGACCGGCAAGTCCGCGGTCGCGATCGACACGATCATCAACCAGAAGCAGAACTGGGAGACCGGCGACCCCGAGCAGCAGGTCCGCTGCATCTACGTCGCCATCGGCCAGAAGGGCTCGACGATCGCCGGTGTCCGCGGCGCCCTCGAGGAGGCCGGCGCGCTGGAGTACACCACCATCGTCGCCGCCCCCGCGTCCGACTCGGCCGGCTTCAAGTACCTCGCCCCCTACACCGGCTCGGCCATCGGCCAGCACTGGATGTACCAGGGCAAGCACGTCCTCATCGTGTTCGACGACCTGTCCAAGCAGGCCGAGGCCTACCGCGCCGTGTCGCTGCTGCTGCGCCGCCCGCCGGGCCGCGAGGCGTACCCCGGTGACGTCTTCTACCTGCACAGCCGGCTGCTCGAGCGCTGCGCGAAGCTCTCCGACGAGCTCGGCGCCGGCTCGATGACCGGTCTGCCGATCATCGAGACCAAGGCCGGTGACGTCTCGGCGTACATCCCGACCAACGTCATCTCCATCACCGACGGCCAGATCTACCTCCAGGCCGACCTGTTCAACGCCAACGTCCGCCCGGCGATCGACGTGGGTGTCTCCGTCTCCCGCGTCGGTGGCGCCGCGCAGATCAAGGCGATGAAGGACGTCTCCGGTCGCCTGAAGCTCGACCTCGCGCAGTTCCGCGCGATGGAGGCCTTCGCGATGTTCGCCTCCGACCTCGACCCGGCGTCGCGTGCGCAGCTGGCCAAGGGTGCCCGACTCGTCGAGCTCCTCAAGCAGAAGCAGGCGAACCCGTACCCGGTCGAGGAGCAGGTCGTCTCGATCTGGGCCGGCACCAGCGGCCAGCTCGACTCCGTCGCGGTCGAGGACGTCGCGCGCTTCGAGGTCGAGTTCCTCGACTACCTGCGCCGCGAGAAGTCCGGCCTGCTGGCGGCGATCCGCGAGTCGAAGAAGTTCGCCGACGAGACCCGCTCGGGCCTCGAGGACGCCGTCAAGGCGTTCAAGCAGCAGTTCATGGCCTCCGGCGAGGAGAACCTGCCGCTCGGCCACGAGCCCGACGCCGGTGAGCTCGAGACCGAGATCGAGCAGGAGAAGATCGTCCGCCAGAAGCGCTGACGGTATGCCGGGTGCGCGCCACCGCGCGCACCCGGCACCGACGGCGCCTCGGGCACCACGGCGACCGGAACGACAGCGCCACTGGAACGACAGCGGCATACCAGCTTTAGACGTCGCGGCCACGGCCGCACCGAACGAACGAGGAGAGGCGGAAACATATGGGAGCGCAGATGCGGGTCTACCGCCAGCGCATCCGGTCCGTCCAGGCGACCAAGAAGATCACGCGGGCGATGGAGCTCATCGCCGCCTCGCGTGTGGTGAAGGCGCAGCAGCGGGTCCGGGAGTCCTCCCCGTACGCGCGCGCGATCACCCGCGCGGTCTCGGCGGTGGCGACGTACTCCGACGTCGACCACCCGCTGACCAAGGAGCACGAGCACGTGCGCCGCGCGGCGGTGCTCATCGTCACCTCCGACCGAGGCCTGGCGGGCGCCTACAGCTCGTCGGTCATCAAGGAGAGCGAGCGCCTCATCGGTGAGCTCCGTGACGAGGGCAAGGAAGTCGTCCCCTACCTCGTCGGCCGCAAGGCGGTGGGCTTCTACAAGTTCCGCCGGCGCGAGTTCGCCGCCGAGTGGACCGGCTTCACCGACCAGCCGACCTTCGACATCGCCCGGGAGATCGGCGAGCGCGTCGTCGCCGACTTCACCCGCGAGTTCGACGAGGGCGGCGTCGACGAGTTCCACGTGGTCTTCACCCGGTTCGTCAACATGGTGACCCAGGAGCCCGAGGTCATCCGCATGCTGCCGCTCGAGGTCGTCGAGGGGGAGGAGCCGCCCTCGGAGGACGAGGTACTGCCCCTGTACGAGTTCGAGCCCAGCGCCGAGGACGTCCTCGACGCGCTGCTGCCGAAGTACGTCGCGGCCCGGCTCTACAACTGCCTGCTGCAGGCCGCCGCCTCCGAGCTGGCGTCGCGCCAGAAGGCGATGAAGTCGGCCACGGACAACGCCGAAGAGCTCATCAAGAAGTACACCCGGCTGGCCAACCAGGCCCGTCAGGCCGAGATCACCCAAGAGATCAGCGAGATCGTGGGCGGCGCCAGCGCCCTCGCCGACGCCAGTTGAGAAGGTAGAGAGAACACATGACTGCCACTGTGACCGCAGAGACCCAGGCCACCACGCCCGGTGGCGTTGGCCGGATCGCCCGCATCATCGGCCCGGTCGTCGACGTGGAGTTCCCCGTCGAGGCCATGCCGGAGCAGTACAACCTGCTCACGACCGAGGTCGAGCTCTCGGGTGAGAAGAAGAACATCAACCTCGAGGTCGCCCAGCACATCGGCGACAACATGGTGCGCGCCATCTCGCTGCAGCCCACCGACGGCCTGGTCCGCGGCTCGGCCGTGCAGGACACCGGCGGCCCGATCAGCGTCCCCGTTGGCGACGTCACGCTCGGCCACGTCTTCAACGCCACCGGTGACGTGCTCAACCTCGAGGAGGGCGAGCGCCTCGAGGTGACCGAGCGCTGGGGCATCCACCGCAAGGCACCCGCGTTCGACCAGCTCGAGTCCAAGACCCAGATGTTCGAGACCGGCATCAAGGTCATCGACCTGCTGACCCCCTACGTGCAGGGTGGCAAGATCGGCCTCTTCGGTGGTGCGGGTGTCGGCAAGACGGTGCTCATCCAGGAGATGATCGCCCGCGTCGCGCGCGACCACGGTGGTGTGTCGGTGTTCGCCGGTGTCGGTGAGCGCACCCGTGAGGGCAACGACCTCATGGTCGAGATGGAGGAGGCCGGCGTCCTCGGCCAGACCGCCCTGGTCTTCGGCCAGATGGACGAGCCGCCGGGCACCCGCCTGCGCGTCGCCCTGTCGGCGCTGACGATGGCGGAGTACTTCCGCGACGTGCAGAAGCAGGACGTGCTCCTCTTCATCGACAACATCTTCCGCTTCACCCAGGCGGGCTCCGAGGTCTCCACGCTGCTCGGCCGCATGCCGTCCGCGGTGGGCTACCAGCCGACCCTGGCCGACGAGATGGGTGTGCTCCAGGAGCGCATCACCTCGACCCGTGGCCACTCGATCACCTCGATGCAGGCGATCTACGTGCCGGCCGACGACTACACCGACCCGGCGCCGGCGACCACGTTCGCCCACCTGGACGCGACCACCGAGCTCTCGCGTGAGATCGCCTCCCTCGGTATCTACCCGGCCGTGGACCCGCTGACCTCGACCAGCCGCATCCTCGACCGCCGCTACATCACCGAGGAGCACTACACCACCGCGGTGCGCGTCAAGCAGATCCTCCAGCGCAACAAGGAGCTGCAGGACATCATCGCGATCCTCGGTATCGACGAGCTCTCCGAGGAGGACAAGATCCTCGTCAACCGCGCTCGTCGCATCCAGCGGTTCCTGTCGCAGAACACCTACGTCGCCAAGCAGTTCACCGGCATCGAGGGCTCGACGGTTCCGCTGGTCGACACCATCGAGGCGTTCACCAAGATCGCCGACGGTGAGTACGACCACGTCGCCGAGCAGGCGTTCTTCATGTGCGGTGGCCTCGACGACGTCGAGCGCCAGTGGGCGGAGATCCAGAAGAACCTCTGAGCTCTCCTCTCGCTCAGCACGACCAGCACCACCCCGGGGCCGGCTTCCACACGGAAGCCGGCCCCGCGGCATACCCGGCTGTCGTCTTCCGACTCCGTATGCCGCGTGCCGCCCATCGCGCGGTCCTGCGCCCGGTTGCGCGGCTGCGCGGGTACGAAGTCGAGTCGGGGTCGGTCGGGGTCGGTGGGGGCCGGATGGGTGGTGACCCTGATGGCCGTCGGCCCGGAGTCCGACGAGACTGGGGCCATGAGCCAGATCAAGTCCAGCTTCGCCCGGCAGGGCCTCGTCCGACCGCGCCAGGGGCGGGTCATCGCGGGGGTGTGCGCCGGCCTGGGCCGCCGCTTCGGTGTCTCGCCGTGGACCGCACGCCTGTTGTTCGTGCTGGTCCTGATGCTCCTGCCCGGGAGCCAGATCATCATCTACCCGGTGCTGTGGATCCTCATGCCGAACGAGGACTGAGGCTCAGGCCACGACACGGCGCCCGTCGCGCACCGCGCAGTCGGCGTGGCAGGGGAGTGCCCGGTCGCGGGGGGCGCGGGCGGGTTCCACGCCGACAAGCTGGACGGGCGGCACCACGCGCCCGCAGACCACGCAGCGCACCGCCCGGGCGTGGCTGCGCCGGCCCGCCGCCAGCACCTCCTCGCGCCGCAGCTCCATCCGCCGTCGGGCCTTGGCCCGCCACTGCCGACGGGCGCCGGCGACGCAGTCGTCGCACGGTGCCTCGCCGGCGTGCTTGTGCCTGCGGTAGGCCGCCAGGGTGCCGTGTGCCATGGGTTCCCCCATCTCGCCGCACCGACCCCGGCGACCGGTGCGGCTGGTTCGTCCTCCTGCTCTGTCAGTGGTGGCTGTACCCACCGCCCCCGGACGTCACACCTTCGAGGTCGCAGCGGGTCCCGTCCCGGTCATGACCACCGCTGGTCCTGGTCATGACCACCGCTGGTCCTGGTCATGACCACCGCTGGCATGCCGATAGACTGGTCACACCCCCGTCACCTCTGGAGGACCCATCGTGAGCCAGCTGCAGGTTGAACTCGTCGCCGCGGACCGCAAGGTCTGGGAGGGCGAGGCCGACATGGTCATCGCCCGCACCGTGGACGGGGACCTGGGCGTCCTGCCGGGACACACCCCGCTGCTCGGCGTCCTCGTCGAGGGCGAGGTGCAGATCCGTGCCGCCGGCGGCACCCAGACCGCGTCCATCGACGGGGGCTTCCTCTCCGTCGACCGCGACCGCGTCATCATCGTCGCCGAGGCCGTAGACGCCTCCAAGATCACCGCCTAGCCGCGGGCCGCGAGCATGTCGCCTCTCGTCACCGCCGAGATCGTGGCAGGCATGCTCGTGCTGCTCGCGGTGAGCGTGCTGGCGTTCATCTTCATCCGGCGCCGGACGCTCGCCGCCGGACGGCCGCTCATGGTGGCGGCCGTCCGCCACACCGGGCACGGCTACCGGCTCGGCCTGCTGCGCTTCGGCGGCGGGCGGCTCCAGTGGTTCTCCCTGGTCGGCCCGTCGATGCGGCCGCGTCGCGAGTGGGAGCGGGCGCGCCTCCAGCTCGACTCGCCCAGCGCCCCGCACGAGGTGGTGGCCGGCATGCCGGACGCCGTGGAGGTCACCTGTCACTACGCCGGCGACACGTTCCAGCTGGCCCTGGCCCCCACGTCCTACACCGCCGTGCGCTCCTGGCTCGAGAGCGCCCCGCCGGGCTTCAACGTCAACGTCGCCTAGCGGCTTCCGAGCACAGTCGCCCTGGGCGACGGAACCGGTCAGTCCTCCGCAGCTGCGGGGGGCTTCGTCGTTCCGGCACCCTTCTTCCGGGGAGCCGCCGCCCGGCCGCCCCCGGGCTGCCACAGCACGTCGCCGCCGATCGGCAGGTTCGCCACCCGGGCCAGCACGAACAGCAGGTCGGACAGCCGGTTGAGGTAGGTCGCCGTCAGCACGTTGACGCCGCCCTCGCCCTTGGCGCTGCCCGGCTCGCGCCCGTATGCCGCGATGGCGGCCCACGCCTGCCGCTCGGCCCTACGGGCCACCGTGGTGGCGACGTGGAGGTAGGCCGCGCCCGGCGTGCCGCCGGGCAGGATGAAGGAGCGCAGCTTCTCGAGCTCGCCGAGGTAGCGGTCGCAGTCGGCCTCGAGCTCGTCGACCCACTCCTGCTGCACGCGCAGCGGCGGGTAGTCGTAGGTCTCCTGCAGCGGGGTGCACAGGTCGGCGCCCACGTCGAAGAGGTCGTTCTGGATGCGCAGCAGCGTCGCCCTCACGTCGTCGCGCAGGTCGCCGGCAGCCAGGGCCACCCCGATGGCGGCGTTGGCCTCGTTGGCGTCGGCGTAGGCCTGCAGGCGCACGTCGGTCTTGCTCGTCCGGCTCATGTCACCGAGGTGCGTCGTGCCGTCGTCGCCGGTGCGCGTGTAGATGCGGGTGAGGTTGACCATGGCGACAGCCTCCCAGACCCGCGGCACGGCGTTGCCGTCGGGCCGTCGCTACGCTGCACGGATGGCTGAGAGGTTCCGGGTCGTCGGTGGCACCGCCCTGCACGGTGAGGTCAGGGTCGCTGGTGCGAAGAACAGCGCCCTGAAGCTCATGGCCGTCGCGCTCCTCGCGCGGGGCCGCACCCGGCTGACCAACGTGCCGGCGATCCTCGACGTGACCATCATGGCCGAGCTGCTGCGCCGGCTCGGCTGCACCGTCGACTACGACCCTGCCGCCGGGGTGGCCGACATCGACGTGCCCGACGAGATCGGCCACCGCGCCGACTACGACCTCGTGCGCGCGCTGCGGGCCTCGACCGCGGTGCTCGGCCCGCTGGTGGCCCGGTGCGGCGCCGCCGACGTGGCCATCCCCGGGGGCGACGCCATCGGGTCGCGGGGGCTGGACCTGCACGCCGCCGGCCTCGAGGCGCTCGGCGCCACCGTGCACGTCACCCACGGCTTCCTCGTCGCCGAGGCGCCGGGCGGCCTCCACGGCGCGGAGATCCGGCTCGACTTCCCCAGCGTCGGAGCCACCGAGAACGTGCTGACCGCCGCGGTGCTGGCCCGCGGCACCACCCGGCTGGAGAACGCCGCACGCGAGCCGGAGATCGTCGACATCGTCGCCCTGCTCTGCGAGATGGGCGCACGGATCACCGGCGCCGGCACGTCGGTCATCGAGGTCGAGGGCGTCGACCGTCTCGAGCCGGTGGAGCACGCCGTGGTGTCCGACCGGATCGCCGCCGGCACCTGGGCCTTCGCGGCGGCAGCCACCCGCGGCGACATCGAGGTGGTGGGTGGGGTCGCCGAGCACCTCACCGCTGCGCTGTCCCTCGTGGAGGAGAGCGGTGCGACGGTCACGCGCACCGACCGCGGCTTCCGGGTCGACTCCGGTGGGCGCCGGCCTCGCTCGTTCGACGTCGCCACGCTGCCCTACCCGGGCTTCCCGACCGACCTGCAGCCCTTCGCGATCGCCTGCAACGCAGTCGCGGACGGCTCGGCCATGATCACCGAGAACCTGTTCGAGGCGCGCTTCCGCACCGTGCAGGAGCTCGGCCGCCTCGGCGCCGAGACGCGCATCGACGGACACCACGTGATGGTCCACGGGGTCGAGCGGCTGTCCGGCGCACCCGTGGAGGCGAGCGACATCCGGGCCGGTGCCGCGCTGGTCATCGCCGGGCTGGTCGCCGAGGGCGTGACCACCGTCAGCGGGGCCCAGCACATCGACCGCGGGTACGCCCACTTCGCCGAGGACCTGCAGGGCCTCGGGGCCGACGTCACGCGCGAGCCCGACGAGGAGTTCGCCTTCTAGGGCCCTCCCGCCACCCTTCCCGCGGCTGCCGGCCCGGCTTCCTGCCGCCCTCCGGCCGTGCCTTCTACCGCCCGCCCAGCCCCGGCCGAGCGGCCTTTACCAGATCTTGATCTGTTTCGTGACAACCGTAAGTGCCCCCGGGTGCGTATGTGTGGGTGAATACCAGCACGAACGAGGGGGTTCGGATGACGGTGAGCGGTGTGGGGGTCCTTCCTTTCGAGGTCCGCGAGCATGCCTCGGGGCAGGAAGTGGAGATCAGCGGTCGGATCGACGTGCGCTCGGTGCCCGATGTGCGGCTGCTGCTGCACGAGGTGATCGACACAGGGACCGGTGACGTCCTGCTCAACCTCGCCGACGCCGAGATCGGTGACGCGACCGGGCTCGGGGTGCTGGTGGAGGCCTTCAACCGGGCCCGCCGGGCCGGCCGCCGCCTCGCCGTCGTCGACATGACGGACCGCACCGAGCGGCTGTTGCGTGCGTCACGCCTCGAGCGCGCCCTGGTGCACCGCCCTGCGGGGGATAGCGCCTCGGGTGCCCCCACCGCCGCCACTGTGGCGCCTCTCACCGCCTGAAGGCCTCCCGGCCCCGCCGCGGCCGCCGGTACCTTCCCCCCATGGCCGAGACCGCGAAGACGCCGACTCCCGCCGCCCGGGCCGCCCGCCCCGAGCGCGACCGTCCGTGGGTGATGCGCACGTATGCCGGCCACACCAGTGCCGCTGCCAGCAACGCGCTGTACCGGCGCAACCTGGCCAAGGGGCAGACCGGGCTCTCGGTCGCCTTCGACCTGCCGACCCAGACCGGCTACGACCCGGACCACGCCCTCGCCCGCGGTGAGGTGGGCAAGGTCGGTGTGCCGGTCTCGCACATCGGCGACATGCGCGCGCTGTTCGACCAGATCCCGCTGTCGCAGATGAACACCTCCATGACCATCAACGCGACGGCCATGTGGCTGCTCGCGCTCTACCAGGTGGTCGCCGAGGAGCAGGCGGAAGCAGCCGGTGAGGACCCGGCCGCCGCCGTCCGGGCGCTCGCCGGCACCACGCAGAACGACATCATCAAGGAGTACCTCTCCCGCGGGACCTACGTCTTCCCACCCGGCCCGTCGCTGCGCCTCATCACCGACATGGTCGCCTACACGGTGGCGGACATCCCGAAGTGGAACCCGACCAACATCTGCAGCTACCACCTGCAGGAGGCCGGGGCGACGCCGGTGCAGGAGATCGCCTACGCGATGAGCACCGCCATCGCCGTGCTCGACGCCGTGCGGGACTCGGGCCAGGTGCCGGCGGAGCGGTTCGGCGAGGTCGTCGGCCGCATCTCCTTCTTCGTCAACGCCGGCGTGCGCTTCGTCGAGGAGATGTGCAAGATGCGCGCCTTCGTGCAGCTCTGGGACGAGCTGACCCGTGAGCGCTACGGCGTGCAGGACCCCAAGCAGCGCCGCTTCCGCTACGGCGTGCAGGTCAACTCGCTCGGCCTCACCGAGGCGCAGCCCGAGAACAACGTGCAGCGCATCGTGCTCGAGATGCTGGCGGTCACGCTGAGCAAGGACGCCCGCGCCCGTGCGGTGCAGCTACCGGCCTGGAACGAGGCGCTCGGCCTGCCGCGCCCGTGGGACCAGCAGTGGTCGCTGCGCATGCAGCAGGTGCTGGCCTTCGAGTCCGACCTGCTCGAGTACGACGACCTGTTCGCCGGCTCCCGTGTCGTCGAGGCCAAGGTCGCCGAGCTCGTCGAGGCTGCTCGCGCCGAGATCGACCGGGTGCAGCAGCTGGGCGGGGCCGTGGCCGCCGTCGAGAGCGGCTACATGAAGTCGGCGCTGGTCGCCTCGCACGCCCTGCGCCGCCAGCGCATCGAGGCGGGCGAGGACGTCGTCGTCGGCGTCAACCGGTTCGAGACCACCGAGCCCAACCCGCTGACCGCAGACCTCGACACCGCCATCCAGACCATCGACCACGACGTCGAGGCCAAGGCCGCCGAGGCCGTGCGCCGCTGGCGCGAGGAGCGTGACGCCGACGAGGCGGGCCGTCGCCGCGTCGAGGAGGCCCTCGACCGGCTGCGTGACGACGCGCGCAGCGGCACGAACCTCATGCCCGCGAGCCTGGAGTGCGCGCGCGCCGGCGTCACCACGGGGGAGTGGGCCGGCACGCTGCGCGAGGTCTTCGGCGAGTACCGCGCGCCCACCGGCGTCTCCGGCTCCGTCGGGGTCACCGGCGAGGCCGCGGCGGCCGACTCCGAGCTCGGCCGGGTGCGTGAGCGGGTGCGGGCCACCGGTGACGAGCTCGGCGAGCGGCTGCGCATCCTGGTCGCCAAGCCCGGCCTCGACGGGCACAGCAACGGCGCCGAGCAGGTCGCCGTGCGGGCTCGTGACGCCGGGTTCGAGGTGGTCTACCAGGGCATCCGGCTCACCCCGGAGCAGATCGTGGCTGCGGCAGTCGCCGAGGACGTCCACCTCGTCGGCATCTCGATCCTCTCCGGCTCGCACATGGAGCTCGTGCCCGAGATCCTGCGCGGGCTGCGGGAGGCCGGCGCCGGCGACGTGCCGGTTGTCGTCGGCGGGATCATCCCCGACTCCGACGCGCGGGCGCTGCGCCAGCAGGGCGTGGCGGCGATCTTCACCCCCAAGGACTTCGGCCTCACCCAGATCATGGGCGAGATGGTCGACGAGATCCGGCGTTCCCGTGGGCTCTCGACCCCGAGCGGGGCCGAGACCATCCCGGCCTGACCTCTGGAGGCCGCCTCGCGGCACACCTGAACCCAGCTCGACCGGCACCCGCCCGTCCTCCTCAGCCGAACGGCCGAAGACCGGCCCCGAGGGCGGGTCGTAGCGTCGGGTGATGGTGCGGGGAGCCTGGGGGGCCGTGATCGGCTCGCTGGCGTCCCTGGCGGTCTGCGGCGCCAGCCAGGCGCCCGCCATGCGGGCCGCCCCGCGGGTGGCCGGCACCACGTCAGCCGGGCCCACCTCAGCCGCACCACGCACCTCGTCGACGGACCGGGTGCGCAGCAGCCGGGCGCAAGCAGGACCCGTCCAGCTCCGGCTCGACCCGCACTGGCGGATCACGCACCGCGGACCCGACCACGCCATCGAGGGCTGGGCGGACCACACGAGCGTGCGGCCCGGGGAGCGGGTGGGACTGCACGTCTCGACCACCGCGGCGACGTGGGAGGTCACCGCCTACCGGATGGGGTGGTACGGCGCCGTGGGCGGCGCCCTGGTCTGGCACCGTGCCGGGCTGCGCGGCACCCGACAGCCGCCCGCGCGGCACGACGGCCCGACGTCGACGGTGCGCACCCAGTGGCCCACGAGCCTCCTGCTGCCGACGGGGCAGTGGCCGCCGGGCGCATACCTGCTGCGGCTGGACAGCCCGTCGGGCCAGCGGTTCGTCCCCCTCACCGTGCGGTCACCCGAGACGGCCGGGCGCGTCGTGCTGGTCGACGGGGTGACGACCTGGCAGGCCTACAACGCATGGGGCGGCTACAGCCTCTACCAGGGGCCGGCTGGCAAGGCAGACTTCGCACACCGCTCGACCGCGGTGTCGTTCGACCGGCCCTACGACGGCGACGGCTCCGGGCAGCTCCTCACGCTGGACCTGCCGACGATTGCCCATGCCGAGCGGCTCGGCGTCCCCCTGGCCTACGTCACGGACATCGACCTGCACATGGACCCGACCGTGCTCGTGGGGGCGCGGGCGGTGGTCACGCTGGCGCACGACGAGTACTGGTCGAGCGCGATGCGGCTGGCGGTGACCCGTGCCCGGGACACCGGGGTCAACGTCGCGTTCCTCGGTGCCAACGCGGTGTTCCGGCACATCCGGCTCGCCCGCACCCGGTACGGACCCGACCGGCTGGAGGTGAACTACAAGCGGCTCAACGACCCGCTCGTCGGAGTCGACGACGCGGAGGTGACGACCGACTGGCGGGAGCCCCCGGTCCCGCGGCCCGAGAGCGAGCTGACCGGCGTCTTCTACGAGTGCAACCCGGTCGACGCCCCACTCGTCGTCACCGATCCCGGGAGCTGGCTGTTCGCCGGCACGGGTGCAGGCGCGGGGCTGCGGCTGCCGCACCTCGTCGGTCCGGAGTACGACCGCGTGAACCCCGGCGTGCCCACGCCACGGCGCATCGAGGTGCTCAGCCACTCACCCGTGCGGTGCCGGGGAGTACCCAGCTTCTCCGACAGCGCGTGGTACGACGTGCCCTCGGGCGCCGGGGTGTTCGCCTCGGGCAGCAACTGGTTCGCGCGCGGGCTGCCCGAGGCGGGGGCGACCGGAGTGACTGCCCGCGTCGTCGGAGGCATGCTCAGCAACCTCCTGCTCGCGTTCGCGGCCGGTCCCGCGGGGGCTGCGCACCCGGCCCAGCCCAATCTCGCGGGGTTGCACGAGTATGCCGGTGACCCGGTCGCAGCCGCGTCCGGACAGTGACCGGGCCGTCGCGTCGTCGGCGTCAGCGGTCGATGCTGGACATGTCGCCGTAGCGCTCGCCGGCCACGGCGCCCCGCGGCACGGCCTGCTCGAGCGCGGCGAGGTCGTCGTCGGTCAGGGTGACGTCGAGGGCGCCGACGTTCTCCTCGAGGTACTTCACCCGCTTGGTGCCCGGGATCGGCACGATGTCGTCGCCCTGGGCGAGGACCCACGCCAGGGCGAGCTGGCCGGGGGTGCAGCCCTTGGTGTCGGCGAGCTCCCTGACCTGGTCGACGAGCTGGAGGTTGTGCTCGAGCGCCTCGCCCTGGAACCGCGGGAAGTACGGCGAACGCCGGGAGTCGTTCTCGGAGAGCGCGGTGGCCTCCCGGTCGATGGCGCCGGTGAGCAGGCCACGGCCGAGCGGGGAGTAGGGCACCAGGCCGATGCCCAGCTCGCGCAGCAACGGCAGGATCTCGTCCTCGAGGTCGCGGGTGAACAGCGAGTACTCCGTCTGCAGGGCCGTGACCGGGTGGGTGCCGTGAGCGCGCCGGATCGTGGCGGGCGACGCCTCCGACAGGCCGAGGTGTCGCACCTTGCCGGCCTGCACGAGCTCGGCCATCGCGCCGACGGTGTCCTCGATGGGCACCCGCTGGTCGACCCGGTGCTGGTAGTAGAGGTCGATGTGGTCGACGCCGAGGCGCTCGAGGCTGGCGTCACAGGCCTTGCGGACGTACTCCGGTGAGCCGTTGACGCCGAGCCGGGCGCCGTCGGGTGCCCGCTCGTTGCCGAACTTGGTCGCCAGCACGACCTCGTCGCGCCGGTCCGCGATGGCGCGGCCGACCAGCTTCTCGTTGGTGAAGGGGCCGTACATGTCGGCGGTGTCGAGGAAGGTGACGCCGAGGTCGAGGGCCCGGCGGATCGTGTCGATGCCGGCGGACTCGTCGGGCGTGCCGTAGAACTCCGACATCCCCATGCAGCCGAGGCCGAGGGCCGAGACGGTGAGGGCGGTGCCGGCGTCAGAGCTGCCGAGCACGCGGGTGGGCAGGCTGGTGGTGTGGGAGGAAGCCATTCCTCGAGTCTCCGTCGCCCCCCGGAGACCGCAACCCGAAGCGGCCCGGCGGCGTCAGCGCGCTGCGAGCCAGGCGCCCCGCCGCATCACCCGATGCGCCACCAGGGCGTCGTCGACGACGAGCACGTCGGCGCGAAGACCGGCCGCCAGGGCGCCGACCCCGTCGAGGGCCAGCGCCCGGGCCGGGGTCGTCGAGGCGGCTCGCACGGCGTCGGGGAGTGGCACGCCGAGGTCGGTGACGCACCAGCGCACCTGGTCGAGCAGGCAGGAGACCCCGCCGGCGAGGCTGCCGGAGCCGACGAGGCGCACGTCGCGGCCCTGCACCCGCACGTGCAGGCCGCCGAGGGTGTAGTCGCCCTCGGGCAGGCCGGCCGCGGCCATGCAGTCGCTGACGAGGGCGACCTGGTCGGGGCCGACGGTGTCGAAGAGCATCTGCACGGTGCCGCTGTCGAGGTGCACGCCGTCGGCGATGACCTCCAGCACGGCCTCGCCGCGTCCGGCAGCCGAGAGGGCGGCCGCCACCGGCCCGGGCTGGCGCGAGAGCATCGGCGGCATCCCGTTGAAGAGGTGGGTCACCAGCGCCTGGCCGCCGCGCACCGGGTGCTCGACGAGTGCGGCCAGGGCCGCTCGCGCGGTGCGCACGTCGGCGTCGGTGTGGCCGACCGCGCCGAGGATGCCGAGGCGGGCCAGCTCGGCCGGCAGCTGGTCGGCCCCCGGCAGCTCGGGCGCCCACGTCATCTGCGCGATGACGCCCGGACCGGCCTCGAGCACCAGCTCCTCGAGCAGCTTGAGGTCGGGTGCGACGAGGGCAGCGGGGTTCTGTGCGCCACACCGCGCCGTGGAGAGGAACGGTCCTTCGAGGTGTATGCCGGCGAGGTCGCCGTCGCGGACCAGCGGCGCGCAGGCGCGTACCCCCGTCAGCAGGCGCTCCGCGCTCGCCGAGACGAGGGAGCCGACGACCGTGGTGCTGCCGGCACGGTGGTGGTGCGCCGCCGCGGTGCGCGCGCCCTCGGTGTCGGTGCCGAACTCACCGCCGCTGCCGCCGTGGCAGTGCAGGTCGACCAGGCCCGGCAGCAGCGTCAGCCCCGGCGCCCATCCGGCCGGCTCGGTGGCGCCGGAGTGCTCGGGAGGCAGGGAGGCGCGCGGACCGGCATACAGGACCTGCTCGCCGGCCACGACGACGGCGCCGTCGGCGACGGTCTCCGACGGCAGCACCACCCGTCCCGTGAGGAGGGTGGTGCTGGCGCGGTCGGTGCCGGTCCTGTCGGTGGGGCCCTGCGGCGTCGAGGTCACGACAAGATGATGGACCGTGACAGGTGGCGCGGCTGGTCGGGGTCGACTCCCGCGCGTGCCGCCTTCACCAGGCAGAGCCGGTGCAGCCGCACGAGGTCGGCGAGCGGGTCGATGTCGCGGTGCTCGAAGTGGGCACCGGTGGCTCGCACGTCGTCGGCCAGCCCCTCGGGCACCTCGCCGAAGGCCCAGGTGGCGCGACCGGTGGTGGCGATGCTGATCGGGCCGTGGCGGTACTCCATGGCGGGGTAGGCCTCGGTCCAGAACTGGGCCGACTCGCGCAGCTTCAGCGCGGCCTCGTTGGCCAGGCCCACGGTCCAGCCGCGACCGACGAAGGTGAGCTGCTCGGCATCGGCCACACCGGCGAGGGCGGTGTCCTCGTCCTCGGCGAGCACCGCGCGGGCGTCGGCGATGGTGGCGCTGACGTCCTCGCCTAGCGTGGCGCGCAGCAGCACGAGAGCCGTGGTGGCGAAGCGGGTCTGCACGACCGACTGCTCGTCGACCTCCGGCAGCAGCAGTGCGTGCGTGGCGAGCTCCGGGATCGCGGTGCCCTCGGTGGCCACGATGGCCGTGGTGCGCTGGCCCCGCTGGCGCAGGGTGGTCAGCAGCTCGATGACCTCGGTCGTGGTGCCGGAGCGCGAGATGGCCACGACGTGGTCATAGCTGCGCCCGGCGGGGAACTCGCTCGCGGCGTGCGCCTCCGTGCGGCCGCCGAGCTCGCCCGCCTGCTCGCGCAGCACGGCATACGCCTGGGCCATGAAGTAGGAGGTGCCGCAGCCGACGACGGCGACCGACTCGCCCGGTCGCGGGAGCACGGCGCGGGCCTCCTCGACCCGGTCCAGGACCGCGGCCCAGTCGTCGGGCTGCGTGGCGATCTCGGAGGCGAGGTGGCTGGTGTAGGCGGTCATCGGCGTCCGTTCTGTGAGTGGTTCGGATCGCCCAGATTGTCGACCAGTCAGAATCGATCAGTCAAGCGGTTGGTCCAGTTTGCCGGACTGTGACCGGGAAATCTGCCGGAAATGCTTGACGGAGGCCGGAATCGCGGTCCACGCTGTCGCTCATCACCGCCGGTTCTGAGCGAAGCGGCAGCGAAACGACACGAACCGATCACGGTCAGTCGACAACAGATGGGAAAGCAGACAATGACGTCTCGACACATGGGCGCGGTGCGCGTTGCCGCGGTGGCGCTGGCGGGGGGCCTCGCCCTGGCCGCGTGCAGTGGGGGTTCCGGCGCCGGCAGCGCGGGCGGCGGTGGCGCCAGCGACTCGGGCCAGAAGGTCAAGAAGATCAAGCTGGTCGCCGCGGAGTACTCCAAGGACCACACGGCGGCGTTCTGGAAGCAGTTCGCCGACAAGTACAAGGCGAAGACCGGCACCGAGCTCGAGGTGCAGGTCGTGAGCTGGGACTCGATCGACCAGACGTCGAGCACGATGATCCAGAACAACAACGCCCCCGACATCCTCAACCTCAACGCCTACGCGTCCTACGCCAAGGACGGCCTGCTCTACAACGCCGACGAGGTGCTCCCGGCGTCGGCCAAGAGCGACATCCTCGACGCGTTCGTCAAGAGCGGCACCTACCAGGACAAGCTCTACGGCTTCCCGGACCTGTCGTCGGCGCGGGCGTTCTTCTACAACAAGGCGATCTTCAAGAAGGCCGGCATCGCCGCCCCGCCGAAGACCTGGGACGAGTTCGAGGCCGACGCCAAGAAGATCAAGTCCCTCGGCGGCGACACCATCCCCTACGCCCTCCCGCTCGGACCCGAGGAGTCCCAGGGCGAGTTCTCCATGTGGCTGTTCAACAACAGCGGCGACTGGAAGAAGGACGGCAAGTGGACCATCAACTCGCCTGAGAACACCGAGGCACTGACCTTCCTCAAGAAGCTCACCGACGAGAAGCTCACCCAGAACAACCCCGGCAAGACGAACCGCGCCGACGCGTTCAACCTCTTCAAGTCCGGCAAGGTCGGCATGGTCGTCGGCTTCTCGCCGCTCGCCGGACAGCTCGACGAGGAGAAGAAGGTCGACTACGGCGTCGCCCCGATGCCGACCAAGATGAGTGAGCCGCAGACCTTCGGCGTCACCGACTACCTGATGGCGTTCAAGAAGCCGGGCAACCAGGAGGCGGTCAAGGCCTTCTACGACCTGTACTACCAGAAGGACCAGGTCAACCAGTTCATCAAGGCCGAGGGCTTCCTCCCCGTCACCAAGAGCGGCATCGAGTTCTTCAAGGACGACCCGAAGCTGAAGGTCTACCTCGACACGCTGCCCAACGCCCACCTCACCCCGACCGACGACCCGACCTGGGACAAGGTCAAGCTCGCCGTGCAGCAGAACCTCGGCGGCGCCGTGGGTAGCGGCGGCGACCCGAAGAAGGTCCTCGACGACCTGCAGAAGCAGGCCGAGAGCGGCAGCTGACCGTGCCCGACCAGCAGTCGTCAGTGGTGGCCGCGGGTTCGCCCGCGGCCACCACCGCAGGTGGCGCCGACGGTGCAGGGACGCCGTCGCGCGGCTCCGGGGTCCGAACCCGGGGCCGGGGCGGCGCACGAGGTGACCGAGCCTCGCTCGGCTCCGCCCTGCTCTGGCTGGGCCCCGCCCTGCTCCTCATCGCCGGCGTCGTGGTCTACCCGGCCATCGAGCTGGTGCGCGCGTCGATGAGCAAGTTCTCGATCACCGGCCTGCGCCTCGGCGACGCCGGCTGGACCAACTACACCAACGTGCTCGACCACCCGCTGCTCCCCACGGTGCTGGTCAACACCATCGTCTGGGTGGTCGCGGTCGTCGCCCTGACCATCGTCATCAGCCTGGGCGTGGCGCAGTTCCTCACCAAGGACTTCCGCGGCCGCAAGCTGGTGCGCTGGGCGATCATCGTGCCGTGGGCCGCCTCGCTGGTCATCACGGCCAAGACGTTCGTGATGATCTACGACTTCTACTACGGGACGGCCAACCTGCTGCTCTCGAAGTTCGGCCTCGGCCCGGTCGACTTCCTCGGCAGCGACACCTGGATCATGCCGTCGATGATCCTGGTCGGCGTGTTCGTGTCGATCCCCTTCACGGCCTACGTGTTCGTGGCCGGGCTGGGCGCGATCCCGCGCGACGTCTATGAGGCCGCGCGGGTCGACGGCGCGAGCCCGTTCCAGGTGTGGTGGCGGATCACCCTGCCGCTGCTGCGTCCTGCGCTGCTCGTGGCCGCGGTGCTCAACATCATCTACGTGTTCAACTCGTTCCCGATCATCTACACCCTCAACGACCGCAACCCCGGCTTCTCGCACGACACGACGATCACCTTCATGTACAAGCTGGCCTTCAAGAGCGCGGAGAAGGACGTGGGCATGTCGGCGGCTGCGGGCGTCTTCAACGTCCTGCTCATCCTGGTCGTGGTGATGGTCTACCTGAGGTTCACCCGCTGGCGGGAGGAGACGGCATGAGCACCGTCACAGAGACCGGTACCGGCTCGACGTCGCGGGGCAACAGCTCGGTCGCGCCGCAGGGTGGTTCGCGACGCAGCGGCTGGCAGCGGCACCGCTCGTGGGTGCTGCCCGTGGCGGGCGCCGCCCTGGCGCTGGTGTTCCTCGCGCCCTACATCGTCATGCTGCTCAACTCGCTGCGCCCGAGCAGTGACGTCGTGCAGACCCCGCCGACGTTCTTCCCGCGCGAGTGGCAGCTGTCCACCTACTCGCAGATCCTCACCGACGAGCGGTTCCTCAACTGGCTGAAGACCTCGGTGATCGTGGCGGGTTCCTCGACCCTGATCGTCATCCTCGTCTCGATCCCGGCGGCCTACTACACCGCGCGCTTCCGCTTCCCGGGCCGGATGGCGTTCCTGCTGCTGGTGCTCGTCACGCAGATGTTCTCGCCGACCGCGCTGGTCGTCGGCATCTACCGCGAGTGGTTCAAC
This sequence comes from Pedococcus cremeus, assembly GCF_900111375.1. Lineage (GTDB taxonomy): Bacteria > Actinomycetota > Actinomycetes > Actinomycetales > Dermatophilaceae > Pedococcus_A > Pedococcus_A cremeus. The sequence continues at coordinate 346,177 of NZ_FOHB01000001.1, read as the reverse complement.
TTCAACATGGTCAACACGTATGCCGCGCTGATCCTCACCAACGCGGCGTTCAACCTGGCGTTCGCCGTGTGGATCCTGCACGGGTTCTTCGCCTCCATCCCCAAGGAGGTCGAGGAGGCCGCGAACCTCGACGGCTGCAGCCGGTTCGGCACGCTGCGCCGGGTGATGCTGCCGCTGACCATGCCGGGCATCGTGACCGCGGTGATCTTCACCTTCATCGCCGCGTGGAACGAGTACGTCGTGGCCCTGACCCTCATGCTCGACGAGTCGAAGAAGCCGCTCACCGTGGGCATCACGTCCTACGTGACCGGTTACGAGCAGCACTGGGACCAGCTCTTCGCGGCCGCGATCGTGGCCATCGTGCCCGTGGTGGTGCTGTTCGCGGTGATCGAGAAGCACCTCGTGGGCGGGCTGACGGCCGGGTCGGTGAAGTGAACGCCCTCGACGCCGTCGGCGACCCGGCCGGCGAGGCCGGCCACCCCGACCCCCCGCCCGAGCGTGGGCGGCCCCTCGACCGCGGTGCCCGGTGGAGCGCCCTGCTCGGCCTGCTGGCCGAGCACGGGCGCCTCACCGTGGCCCAGGTGGTCGAGGAGCTCGGCGTCTCGGAGGCGACCGTGCGCCGCGACTTCGGCGAGCTCGCGGCGCAGCAGCTGGTCACGCGCACCCACGGCGGCGTCGTCGCGACGGCCGTCGCCTACGACCTGCCGGCCCGCTACAAGCAGGCCTCAGGTGACACCGCGAAGGACCGGATCGCGTCCGTCGCAGCCGAGCTCGCGGTCGCCGGCTCCGTGGTCGGTTTCAACGGCGGCACCACCACGAGCGCGACCGCGCGTCGGCTCGCGGCCCGTTCCGACCTCGCGAGCTCCTCCGAGCGCCCGGCGATCACTGTGGTCACCAATGCCCTGAACATCGCCACCGAGATGGTGCTGCGACCGTTCATCCGCTGCGTCTCCCTGGGCGGTGTCGCCCGTCAGGAGTCCTACGAGCTCTCCGGCCCGCTCGCCTCGATGGTGCTGAACGAGCTGTGGCTCGACACCGTCTTCCTCGGCGTCGACGCGGTCTCGGCCCAGGCGGGCGCGACGTGCCGGCACGAGGGCGAGGCCGGGATCAACGCGCTCATGGTGCAGCGTGCCGACCGGGTGGTCGTCGTCGCGACGGGTGAGAAGGTGGGCCGGCGCGCGTTCGCGCGCATCTGCCAGACCGCTCGGATCGACGTGCTCGTCACCGACAAGGGCGCGCCCGAGGACGAGGTGCGCGCGCTGCGAGCCGCCGGAGTCACGGTGGAGCAGGTCTGACGGTGGGGGAGCAGCGCACACCCGGCCACGGGGCCGGGGTCGAGGCTGACGCCACGGCGGCTGCCCAGGCGGCGGGCGAGGCCGTCGCCGCGGTCGACGTCGGGGGCACCCGCGTCAAGGCTGCGCTCGTCGACCGCCAGGGGCGCGAGCTGGTGTCGACGACGACCGCCACTCCTGCAGACCTCGGTGCCGCCGCAGCGTTGGTGGAGGCGGTGACCGCCACCGTCCACGAGCTGAAGCGTGCGGCGGCCGAGCAGGGGCTCACCGTCACGGTGGGTGCCTGCGGGGTCGTCGTGCCGGGCCTCGTCGACGACACCCATGGGGTGGCGCTCTACTCGGCCAACCTCGGCTGGCGCGACCTCGACCTCGTGACACCGCTCGAGACCGCCCTCGGCGTACCGGTGGGTCTGGGCCACGACGTGCGGGCCGGCCTGCTGGCCGAGGCGCGGTGGGGCGGGGCCCAGGGCTCGGACAACGTCATGTTCGTGCCGCTCGGCACCGGCATCGCCGGCGCGCTCATGGTTGACGGCCAGGTTCTCCAGGCCGGTGGCTACGCCGGCGAGCTCGGCCACGTCGTCGTCGAGCCCGGCGGCCCGGTCTGCGGCTGCGGGGCGAGGGGCTGCCTCGAGGCGGTCGCCTCGGCCTCCGCGATAGAGCGGGCGTATGCCGCGCGGCTCACCTCCGAGGAAGCACCCGCCGACCGCGTGACCGCTGAGCGGATCGCAGCCCTGGTGGCGCGGGGCGACCCGGTCGCCACCGCGGTGTGGGAGCACGCCGTCTCCGCGCTCGGGCGGGCCGTCGTGATGGCGGTCTCGCTCACCGGGGTCGAGCTGGTGCTGCTCGGTGGCGGACTCGCCCAGAGTGGCGACCTGCTGCTCGACCCCCTGCGACGCGAGGTCGCGGGGGCACTGACCTTCCAGCGGCCCCCGACCCTCGCGCGTGCCGCCCTCGGCGACCGGGCCGGCTGCCTGGGCGCCGCCTGCCTCGCCTGGGACCTCACGTGATCGTCACCGTCACCCTCAACGCCGCTCTCGACGTCACCTACCTCGTGCCGCGGGTCGAGCTGCACACCAGCCACCGGGTCAGCTCGGTCTCACAGGTGGGCGGGGGCAAGGGCCTGAACGTCGCCTCGGTGCTCGTCCAGCAGGGCCGGCCGGTGGTCGCGACCGGGCTCCTCGGTGGCACGACCGGCGACCTGGTGCGGGCTGACCTCGACGCCCGCGGCCTGGTCCACCGCTTCTCGCCCATGGCTGGGGAGACGCGTCGATCCGTCGCCGTGGTCTCCGAGGCGGACGGCGACGCCACCGTCTTCAACGAGCCCGGCCCCACCGTCACCGAGGCGGAGTGGCGTGGCTTCCTCGCCGACCTCCGCGCGCTGCTGGCGGAGGTGCGCCCCGAGGTGGTCGTCGCCTCGGGAAGCCTGCCACCCGGCATACCCACCGACGCGTATGCCGCGGTGGTGCGCCTCGCGCGGGAGGCGGGCGCCCGCACGATCGTCGACACCTCTGCCGACGCCCTGTTGTCGGCGCTGCCCGCAGCCCCCGACCTGGTGAAGCCCAACCGCGACGAGCTGGTCGAGGTCACCGGCGAGCCGGACCCGGTGGCCGGCGCCCGCATGCTCCTCGAGCGGGGGGCGCGTGAGGTCGTGGTCTCCGCCGGGGCCGAGGGGCTCCTCGACGTCACCGCCGACGGCGACGTGTGGCGGGCCCACCTCGACTGCGCCCTCACCGGGAACCCCACCGGTGCCGGTGACGCCGCCGTGGCCGCCCTCGCAGCGAGCCTCGCGGACGGCCGGAGCACCCGCGATGCGCTCGCAGACGCGGTGGCGTGGTCAGCCGCCGCCGTGCTGCACCCGCTCGCCGGCCATGTGCGTCCCGACGACGTCGACGGGTTGCGCACCCGGCTCCGCGTCGAGCAGCAGACCACGACAGAGACCACCACATCGACCGCCGCACCGCACCAGGAGGACCACCGTGCTCACCCCGCTCCATGACGTGCTGGAGAACGCTCGTGCCGAGGGCCGGGGTGTGGCGGCCTTCAACGTCATCCACCTCGAGCACGCCGAGGCGCTGACCCGCGCTGCCGAGCAGGTCGGGCTGCCGGTTGTCCTGCAGGTCAGCGAGAACACCGTGGCATTCCACGGGTCGCTGGCCCCCATCGCCGGCGCCACCCGCGTGCTCGCCGAGCGCGCCGGCGTGCCCGTGGTGCTGCACCTCGACCACGCCGTCAGCGAGCCGCTGGTCGACGAGGCCCTCGGGCTGGGCTTCACCTCGGTGATGTTCGACGGCTCGAAGCTCGACGACGCCCGGAACCGTGCGGTGACCCGCTCGGTGGTCGAGCGCTGTCACGCCGCCGGCGTCAGCGTGGAGGCCGAGCTGGGCGAGATCGGCGGCAAGGACGGCGTGCACGCACCGGGGGTGCGCACCCGCCCCGACGAGGCGGCCGCCTTCGCGCGCGACACCGGCGTCGACGCGCTCGCGGTGGCCGTGGGCAGCTCGCACGCCATGACCGAGCGCACCGCCGAGCTCGACCTCGCGCTGATCGGCGAGATCCGCGGCCAGGTGGACGTGCCGCTGGTGCTGCACGGCTCGTCAGGAGTGCCCGACGACGGCATCGCGGCGGCCGTGCGGGCAGGCATGACGAAGATCAACATCGCCACCCACCTCAACGCGGTCTTCACGGCGGCGGTGCGCGAGCGGCTCGGCGCCGACCCGCGCCTGGTCGACACCCGCAAGTACCTCGGGCCGGCCCGCGACGCCGTTCAGGCCGAGGCGGCGAGGCTCCTCGAGCTCGTCGCCCTCCGCTGACCTCCACCGGGTCGAGGTGAACGCGCCGGGGATCCCGCGCGCTGTTACCTCGACCGTGGAGGCGGAGGGGAGGCTAGAACAGCCTGGTGGTGGTGTCGTCGATGCCGCGCAGGGCGTCGTAGTCGAGGGTGACGCACCGGATGCCGCGGTCCTGGGCCAGCGTGCGCGCCTGCGGCTTGATCTCCTGGGCGGCGAAGATGCCGGTGACCGGGGCGAGGTGCGGGTCGCGGTTCATCAGCTCGAGGTAGCGGGTGAGCTGCTCGACGCCGTCGATGTCGCCGCGGCGCTTGATCTCCACGGCCACCGAGCCGCCGAGGTGGTCCTTGCACAGGATGTCGACCGGGCCGATGGCAGTCATGTACTCGCGCCGGACCAGGGTCCAGCCGTCGCCGAGGGTGTGGATGTGCTCGGCGAGCAGCTTCTGCAGGTGCGCCTCGACGCCGTCCTTGATGAGCCCGGGGTCGACGCCGAGCTCGTGGGAGCTGTCGTGCAGCACCTCGTGGATGAGCACGCGGAGCCGGTCGTCGGACTTGGCGTGCTGCACCTGCCACACGAGCGAGACGCCGTCGGCGGCCTCGTGCTCCTCGGGCGACAGCTCGGCCATCGCGCACGGCGGCGACATCCAGTTCAGCGGCTTGTACGAGCCGCCGTCGCTGTGCACCAGCACCGACCCGTCGGCCTTGACCAGCAGCAACCGGGTCGCCAGCGGGAGGTGGGCGCTCAGCCGCCCGTCGTAGTCGACGCTGCACTTCGCAATCACCAGACGCACAGTCGCACACCCTAACCCGGGCCAGAGGGCCCGTTGCACGGCTCGACCACCCGAGGGGACACTGACGGGGAAAAGGAGAGGTCGATGGCGCCCTTCGCTGAGTACGTGGTCGGGTCCACGGTCGCAGTGACCGTGTTCTACACGGCTGCCTCGGCGCTGTTCTGGGGCGTGACCGGCCGGGCGAAGTGGCCCTTCGTCAGCCTGGCCCGCCGCCTCGAGGCCGCCAGGGAGCGCCGGCTCCCGCTCCACGAGCCCATCCCGCCCGTGCTGCTCGGCCTCGAGCTGCGCCGGCTCGGCGCCGAGATGCAGCGGATCGACGCCAGCGACCTGCCGGCCAAGGCGATGCGGCTGCGGGCCACCACGGCGGCCTACGACTACGTCCTGCTCGAGTGCTGCCGCAGCCTCGAGGTGCCGGTGCCCGACAAGAGCGACCCGGTGAACACCCCGCTGACCAGCGACCAGCGCTTCACCGCCGAGTCCTCGCTGCTCGCCGCCGGCTTCACCTGGTGAGCGTCCCCGCCGACACCGGAGGGGTGGGGAGGGTCACGCCGAGGGGGTCTCCCCGCGGCATACCGGCTCTGACACACTCGCCGCATGGCTCGTGACTTCAGCACTGTCGGCGTGATCGGACTCGGCACCATGGGCGCCGGCATCGTGGAGGTGTTCGCCCGCAACGGGTTCGACGTCATCGCCGTCGACGTGGACGACGCGGCGGTCGAGCGCGGCCGCACCCACCTCCAGCACTCCACCGACCGCGCGGTCAGCCGCGGCAAGCTCACGCCCGAGGACCAGGCCGCCCTGATCGGCCGGGCCACCTTCACCTCCGACCTCGGCGACCTCAAGGACTGCCAGCTGGTCGTCGAGGCAGTGCCCGAGCAGCTCGACCTCAAGAAGGAGATCTTCGCCAAGGTCGACGGCATCGTGGCGCCCGACGCCGTGCTGGCCACCAACACCTCGAGCCTGCCGGTCACCGAGATCGCGGTGGCCACCAACAACCCCAAGCGCGTCGTCGGCATGCACTTCTTCAACCCGGCTCCGGTGCTGAAGTTCGTCGAGGTCGTGCGCACCGTCGTCACCGAGGACGAGGTCTTCGAGGACGTCACGGGCCTCGCGCAGCGCCTCGGCAAGCAGCCGGTGGTCGTGGGCGACAAGGCCGGCTTCATCGCCAACGCCCTGCTCTTCGGCTACCTCAACCACGCCGTCTCGATGTTCGAGTCGAGGTACGCCAGCCGTGAGGACATCGACGCGGCCATGCGCCTCGGCTGCGGCTACCCCATGGGTCCGCTGGCGCTGATGGACCTCATCGGCCTCGACACCGCCTACGAGATCCTCGACACGATGTACAAGCAGGGCCGCGACCGCCTGCACGCCCCCAGCCCGATCATCAAGCAGATGGTCAGCGCCGGGCTCAAGGGTCGCAAGAGCGGCCGCGGCTTCTACACCTACGCCGAGCCCGACTCCTCGCAGGTCGCGACCGACCAGCTGACCCCCCGCCCCGACGGTGAGGACGGCGTCGAGAAGCGCACGGTGAGCCGGGTGGGCGTGGTCGGCTCAGGCACCATGGCCACCGGCATCGTCGAGGTCTTCGCCAAGGCCGGCTACGACGTCGTCTTCGTCGCCCGCTCCGAGACCAAGGTCGAGGCCGTGCAGGCGGCGCTCACCAAGAGCCTCGAGAAGGCCGTGCAGCGCGGCAAGCTCACCGAGGAGGCCCGCGACGAGGCGCTGCGCCACGTCAGCGGCACGGCCCAGCTCGACGACCTGCGCGACGTCGACCTCGTGGTCGAGGCCGTCGTCGAGGACCTCGGCGTCAAGCGCGCCCTCTTCGAGAACCTCGACGAGATCTGCAAGCCCGGCGCCATCCTGGCTACCACGACCTCCTCGCTGCCGGTGGTCGAGTGCGCCGCCGTCACGAAGCGGCCGCAGGACGTCGTGGGCATGCACTTCTTCAACCCGGCCCAGGTCATGAAGCTCGTCGAGGTGGTCTCCACCGTCTCGACCGCACCCGAGGTCGTCGCCACCGTGCAGGACCTGTGCGCGAAGGTCGGCAAGCACGCGGTGACCTGTGGTGACCGCTCGGGCTTCATCGTCAACGCCCTGCTCTTCCCGTACCTCAACGACGCCGTGAAGATGCTCGAGGCCAACTACGCCACCGCCGATGCCATCGACACCGCCATGAAGACCGGCTGTGGCCTGCCGATGGGCCCGTTCGAGCTGCTCGACGTCGTCGGCCTCGACGTCGCCCTCGCGATCCAGCGCCAGCTCTACCTCGAGTTCCGCGAGCCCGGCTTCGCCCCCGCGCCGCTGCTCGAGCACCTCGTGACGGCGGGCTACCTCGGCCGCAAGACCGGGCGCGGCTTCCGCACCTACGCCTGACCGCAGCAACCCCGGTTACCCGGGCTGACCCCGGTATGCCGCCCACGCGGCACACCGGGGAGCGGCACCTGAGGCGGTGGTCCTGTAACGGACCACCGCCTCCGTCGCGTCTGGGAGGGTGGAGCCGCGCGGAGCGGGAGGAAACGGACAGGGGGCGGCGTCGTGCAGAGCGACCACCACGAGAACGAGCTGGAGGACCTGCTGCGGCAGGTGTTCGAGGAGGCGCGACGCGAGGGGCGTCGTGACCTCACCGGGGTGCATGCCGCCGCCACCGCGGAGGCTGCGCGGCTCCGTCGCCGCCACCGCCAGCGGGTCACGCTCGGGGGAGCGGGTGGTGCCCTGGTCGCGGCCACGGTCGTCGCGGCAGTGGTGCTGGTGTCGGGCGCCACCGGTCCGACGACCTCGCGGCTGCGACCGGCCGGCCCGACCCGATCGGCCACCGAGAGCCGGCCCGCGGTCACCGGCGCGCCCGCACCGGTGTCGTCCGTGTCGAACGGGGCCGGTGCCACGTCGTCCGCCACGCCTGCTCCCGACGGCAGTGCCTATGAGATCCCCGATGTCCTGCCGACCCCGCTGCCGTCGGGGTTGAGGGACATGACCGGTGCGATGCCGACGAGCGAACCCGAGCTGATGGGCAACCTCGGCGGGTGCAACTGGACCGGCGATGTGCGCAAGCCGGTGGCCGGACGCGAGTGGCAGCTCACCGACGCCAAGGACAGCGGGTGGCTGGCCGGTCTGAGCATCGCCGGTTTCACGACCGGCACCGGTGAGCAGGCCATGAAGGAGCTGCTCGACCACCGGCTCGAGTGCCAGCTCGGCGACGGGGTGGAGCCGGTGGCCTGGCCGGGCAAGCCCGACAACGGGCACCTGCTGGCTTCCTCGCGGGTCGGCGACGGCGACCAGCTCCTGCGTCCGCGCGCTCTGGCCGTCATCCAGACCGGGGACCTGCTCGTGAGCGCCTTCGCCCACGCCGACTCGGTGGCGCGGGCCCGTGCCACAGCCACGGACCTTGCAGAGCGCGCGGCCGCGGGGTTGAGAGGCTTCCCACCGGCCGAGGGGGCGGCCCTGGGGACCAGCACCGAGCCGCCCAACGCGGCCTCCGCGCCCGGCGTGGTCACCAAGGAGCTCAACGGCTGGGCGAACGCCTACGACTTCGGCGACGTCTACCCGACCGTCGAGCAGCTCGGCCATGGCGTGAGCTACAAGGGCGGGGCCCCCATCACCGGCCCGCGCACGCCGGCCGCCTCCGGTGCCCAGATCTGCGACTCGACCGCTGTCGCCGAGGCCAAGGGCGAGACAGCCGACACCAGCCCGCTGCCCATTGCGGGAACGCAGAACTCCGCCTGGTCGGGCGGGGGCGGTGCCAACGACCCGAACGTGACCATCAGCGTCACGGGGTGGAAGAAGGGAACTGGCGCAGCGAGGTTCAGGGACCTCCAGGAGGACCAGGGCTTCTGCGTGTGGATGCCGGAGCAGTCCAGGGTCGCCTGGCCGGGCGCGGACCCGTCACGCACCTGGCTCTCGCGCTCGGCCCCCGGGCAGGTGGCGGTGCACCTGGCGTCGCAGCGCGTGGGCGACGTCATCGTCTCGGTGGTCGTGATGGGGATGCCCGAGGCGACGGCCAGGGCGGAGGCCATCCGGCTGTCGGACCTGGTTGCCGGCAAGGTGCGCGACTCCGGCCTCCCCGCGGCGGAGGGGAAGTAGCCGTGGGGCTGTGCGGGGAGCGGCAGGAGCCCGTCGACGCGGCGGCCTGGATCGACGCCGCGCTGCCGCGGCTCATGGGCGCTGCGCTGTCGCTGGCCGGCCACCGCCAGGACGCCGAGGACCTGCTCCAGGAGACGCTGGCCAAGGTGATCCTCAAGTGGAGCAGCGTCAACCACGCCGACAGCCCGGACGCCTACGTGCGCCGGGCCATGGTCAACACCTTCATCTCGGGCAAGCGCCGGAAGTCGTCGACCGAGGTGGTCTCGCACGACGTCGTGACGGCCGAATGGCGCGGCCGCGGGCAGGGAGGCGAGGGGCACGACACCGACCTCGCGGCTCGTGACCACATGTGGCAGCTGCTGGCTACGCTGCCGCCGCGCCAGCGGGCCGTGCTCGTCCTTCGCTACTACGACGACCTGCCCGACGCCCAGATCGCCGAGGTGCTCGGCTGCTCGGCGGTCTCGGTGCGGGTCGCCGCACACCGGGCCATGGGCACCCTGCGCGAGGCCCTGGCGCCGGTGCCGTCCGAGCCTGCGGTGGAGGTGGCAGCAAAGCGGGCCTGAGGCCAGCGCACGGCAGCCGACCACGCGGCATACCCATGTCTTTGCGAGAATTGCGAACATGCCCCGCGCGAACCGTCGCCGCCGCGACGACGTTCCCCTGAACGTCGACCGCGCGATCGGCGGGCTCACGAGGCGCGAGGGGTATGCCGGCGGCGAGTGGTTCGTGCGCCGCGTCACCGGGGCGGGGTCCACCAAGGCCTACCTGTGCCCGGGCTGCCAGCACACCATCGCGCTGGGCACGCCCCACGTCGTGGTGTGGCCGGCCGACGGGATGGGCGGTCTCGACGACCGCCGCCACTGGCACTCACCGTGCTGGTCCGCGAGGGACCGGCGCCACACCCGGGGATCGATCCGATGAGCCTGCACACCACCGACCTCGGCGACCACGGGTCACGAGTCGTCTTCTGCCACGGGCTGTTCGGCCAGGGGAAGAACTGGACCCAGGTCGGCAAGCAGCTCGCCGCCGACCACCGGGTGACCTTGGTCGACATGCCGCACCACGGCCGGTCGTCGTGGCCGGAGGAGTTCGACTACGTCGACGTCGCCGACCGGGTGGCGCAGCTGCTCGACGCCGACGACCCGGTGACCCTGGTCGGGCACTCCATGGGCGGCAAGGCCGCCATGGTGCTCGCGCTGCGGCACCCGGAGCTGGTCGCGCGGCTGTGCGTCGTGGACATGTCGCCGGTCGACTACGGCGGCCACGCGGGTGAGTTCCGGCGCTACATCGACGCGATGCAGGGCATGGACCTCGATGCCATCACGACCCGCGCGGAGGCGGACGCTGCGCTCCTCGACGCCGTGCCGAACACCACCGTGCGCAGCTTCCTGCTCCAGAACCTGCGCCGCGACGGCGACGGCTGGCGCTGGCAGGCCAACCTCGAGGTCCTGGGCCGCGACCTCGCCGAGCTCGGTGGCTGGCCGGAGGACGACCTCGCCGGTACGTCGCCCTACGAGGGGCCGGTGCTCTGGGTGGCCGGGGAGACGTCGCCCTACATCAGCGACGAGTTCGCCCCCGCGATGGAGCGGTACTTCCCCCGGGTGCGGCGCGTGACGGTCAAGGGCGCCGGCCACTGGGTGCACTCCGAACAACCCGAGATCTTCCTCGAGGTGCTGCGCCGCTTCGTCCGTGCCGAGGACCGGTCGCGCCTCTCCTCGTAGGAGCAGCCTGCCCAAACGCGCATCGACACCTGCACTTGACGGGGCCGAGACCTTCGGCCCTGTCGACGACCCCTGGGGCCGGGCGACGGTGGACGCGTGCCAGTGGGTACAGCGGGGCTGCGGGTCGACCGCGTGGTGCACGCCTTCGGGGAGCGGGTGGCGCTCGACGGCGTCTCCTGCGCGGTGCCGCCGGGGCGCCTGACGGGACTGCTCGGGCCCAACGGAGCCGGGAAGACCACGCTCATGCGGATCCTGCTCGGCGTGCTCACCCCCGACGGCGGGGAGGTCTGGCTCGACGCGCAGAGGCTTCAGGACGTGCACGACCGCCGGTCCTGGGGCTACATGCCCCAGGAGCGTGGTCTGTATCCCGCGATGACGGCCGGCGCGCAGGTGGTGCACTTCGGCCGGCTGCACGGGCTCTCGCGCACCGAGGCCACCGCTCGTGCCCACGCGCTGCTCGACGAGCTCGAGCTCGGCGATCGGTGGGAGGAGCGCAGCGACCGGCTGTCGGGCGGCATGCAGCAGCGGCTGCAGCTGGCGACCGCGCTGGTGCACGCGCCCGGGGTCGTCGTGCTCGACGAGCCCTTCGCCGGTCTAGACCCGGTGGCCGTCGAGCAGCTGTCGGCCATGCTGCGGCAGCGGGCGGCCGACGGCTGCCTGGTGCTCTTCTCGAGCCACCAGCTCGACCTCGTGCAGGACCTGTGCGAGGACATCGTCATGGTCGACCACGGCCGCACCGTGCTCGCCGGCTCGGTCTCGGAGCTGCGGGCCGCCTCGGGCCAGCGCCGGCTGCGGCTCCACGTGGAGTCGCCCGATCGCGGTTGGCTGCGCCCGTTCGAGCAGCCCGGCGACGGGGTGCGGGTGGTCAGCGACCACACCGACGACCTGCGGCTGACGGTTCCGCCAGACGTCGACCCGCTCGCCGTGCTCGACGCCGCGCGCTCGAGTGGTCGCGTCCTCGACTTCGGCCTCGAGCTGCCCACCCTCTCGGAGCTGTTCCTGGCGGCCGTGTCAGCCGAACCCGTGCCGGAGGAGGTGCACCGATGACGTGGTGGCGAGGCACCGGACTGGTGGCCCAGCGCAGCCTGTTGGAGACCTTCCGCTCACGCACCTACCGGATCATCACCGCCCTGCTGCTGCTCGCCTCGGCCGCGGCGGTCGTGGTGCCGCGGCTCGTCCTCGACCAGCCCACGACCTACACCCTGGCCACGGTGGGGGAGGCGCCCCAGCCGCTGCGGGCCGCCCTGGAGTCGGCCGCCAGGCGGGGTGACTTCACGGTCGAGTACACCGCCCGTGCCGACGCCCCGGCCGTCCGGCAGGCCGTGCGCGACGGCGACGCCACGGCGGGCCTCGCCGACAGCACCCTCTTCACCGCGAGCGAGGTCGACCAGACCTTCCCCGGCCTCGTGTCGCAGGCGGTGGTGACCCTCGAGTCGGCGGCCCGCCTGCGCGCAGCGGGGCTGACCCCTGAGCAGATCGCCTCGCTCGCGTCCGTGCGGCCGCCACAGCAGGTGACCGTGCGCCGGGTGGCCAGCAGCGAGCGGGCAGCCGTCGGGTTCGGGGTCGGCATCGCCCTCTACCTCGCCCTCACCTTCGCGGGCAGCGCGATCTCGACAGCCGTCGCGGTCGAGAAGTCGACCCGTGTCTCGGAGGTGCTGCTCGCGGTGCTGCGCCCCAGCCAGGTGCTCGTCGGCACGGTCTCCGCCGTCGGTGCCGCCACGCTGGCGCAGCTGCTCGTGCTCGGGGTGCCACTCGCGGTCGCCGTGCGGCTCGGCTACGTCGGCCTGCCGTCCGTGGCCAGCGGCGACCTCGCGCTCGCCGTGGTGTGGTTCGTGCTGGGGTTCGCGGTCTACGCCTTCCTGTTCGCCGCGTCGGCAGCGCTGGTCGACAAGGTCACCGAGGCGAGTGCGGCCGTCGCGCCGGTGACCACCGTGCTGGTGATCGGCTACATGCTGAGCATCATCGTCGTGATGGGCGACCCCTCGAGCGCCTGGGGCACCGTGATCTCGATGTTCCCGCTGAGCGCGCCGATGGCGATGCCCATCCGGTGGTCCGGGGGCGAGGTGCCGGTCTGGCAGCTGGTGACCGCCATGGCGCTCACCGCCGGCACGGCGGTGCTGCTGGTGTATGCCGGGTCGGCCGTCTACCAGCGGGCGCTCGTGATCACCGGCCACCGGGTCCGCTGGCACGAGCTGTTCCGTCGCCCGAGCGAGAACGCCCACGCCGCGAGGTGAGTCCGCATCCGCGGCTGCACACGGTCAGTGGCGGTGCTGGCGGGGGAGCAGCACCTCTTCGTAGAGCAGCAGCAGCCCGGCCGCGATCGGGATGGCGAGCAGGGCGCCGAGGATGCCGAGGAGCGTGCCGCCGGCGAGGGCCGCGACGACCGTGACCGCACCGGGCACCGAGACGGTGCGCTGCATGATGCGCGGCACCACCAGGTAGTTCTCGACCTGCTGGTAGACGATGTAGTAGATGAGGGCGATGATCGCCTTGCGCGGCTCGTCGAAGAGGGCGACCGTGCACACCAGCCCGGCGCCGAGCGAGGCACCCACCATGGGCACGAGCCCGAGGACGCCGACGAGCACCGCCAGCACCGCGGCATACGGGATGCCGACGATGGTCATCATCAGCCAGCTGAAGCAGGCGTTGATGGTCGCCACGGCGACCTGTCCGATGGCGTAGGAGCCGGTGCGCCGCATGATCTCCTCCGACAGGGAGATCACGCGCGGGCGGCGGGACGCGGGCACCATGCCGTAGGCGGCGCCCTTGACCTTGGGCAGGTTCGCGAGGAAGAACAGCGTCAGGATGAGCACGGTGAAGAACTGGAAGACGCCGGTGAGGACCGCGCGCCCGGCGCCCAGCACGCCGCCGAAGACCTGGCTGAGGAACGTGCTGTCGGTGATGCGCTTGTTGAACTCCTGGGAGATCTTGTCGACCAGGTGGTAGTCGCGGTCGACCTGACGCACGACTCGGCTGTCGAGGACGTGGTTGACGTAGCTCGGCGCCTCCTGCACCAGCTGGGTGCCCTGGTCGACGACGGGCGGCACGACGAGCAGGCCGAGCAGCGTGAAGATCACGACGACCCCGGCGAAGACGATGGCCACGGCGGCCGGGCGCTTGATGTCACGACGGGTCAGGAACGACACGATCGGGTCGAGCGCGAGGGTGAGGAACATCGCCACCACGACCAGCGTGATGACGGTGCCGAGCCGGCCGATGAGGTGCCAGAGCCCGAGCGCGACGATGACGCCGAACGCGCCGACGAAGCCGACGTAGAACGGCGACTGGCGGTTCAGCGGGCGACCGGCCCGGCCGAAGCGGCGCTCGTCGGCGGCGACCTCCGGGGTAGCGACCTCCTCCGCTCCCTCAGCGGGAGCGGGCGGCCCGGCGGCCTCGCCCTCGGGTGCCGGCGCCGGCGCGGGCCTGTTGGCACCCTCCACCGGGGGCAGCACCGTGGAGAGCAGGTCGCGCTGCAGGCGCACGTCCTCCTCGCCGACCTGTCCGGGTACCTCACCCCACGGCCGGTTGCTCTCCCGGAGTGCCTCGCGCTGGCGGCGCCGGAACTCCCTCCACCGATCCCACATATGACGGACCTCCCGCGGCGAGCCTAGTGCCACGGGAGGTCCGTCACGGGAGGACCCGCGAGACGCGCGGGTCCTGCTCGTCAGGCGTTGCGGAAGCGGTTGATCGCGCCGAGGTGCTGCTGGCGCTTGGCCTCGTTGGTGACGCCCAACCCGGCCTCCGGAGAGAGGGTGAGCACGCCCACCTTGCCCTGGTGCAGGTTCCGGTGGACGTCGTAGGCGGCCTGCCCGACGTCCTCCATCGTGTAGGTCTTCGACAGGGTCGGGTGGATCAGCCCGCGGCTGATGAGGTCGTTGGCCTCCCACGCCTCGCGGTAGTTGGCGAAGTGGGAGCCGATGACCCGCTTGAGGCTCATCCAGAGGTAGCGGTTGTCGTACTCGTGCATGTAGCCGCTGGTCGAGGCGCAGGTGACGATGGTGCCGCCCTTGCGGGCGACGTAGACCGAGGCGCCGAAGGTCTCGCGGCCGGGGTGCTCGAAGACGATGTCGACGTCCTTGCCCCCGGTGAGCTCACGGATCCGGGCACCGAGGCGCTTCCACTCCTTGGGGTCCTGGGTCGTCTCGTCCTTCCAGAACTTGTAGCCCTCGGCATTGCGGTCGATGACCAGCTCGGCGCCCATCGCGCGGCAGATCTCCGCCTTGTCGGGGGAGGAGACGACGCACACCGGTGTCGCGCCGCCGGCGAGGGCCATCTGGGTCGCGTAGGAGCCGAGGCCGCCGGAGGCGCCCCAGATCAGCACCGTGTCACCGAGCTTCATGCCCGCGCCGTTGCGCGAGATGAGCTGGCGGTATGCCGTGCTGTTCACCAGGCCCGGGGAGGCGGCCTCCTCCCACGTCAGGTGGTCGGGCTTGGGCATCAGCTGGTTGGTCTTGACGATCGCGAGCTCGGCGAGGCCGCCGAAGTTGGTCTCGAAGCCCCAGATGCGCTGCTCCGGGTCGAGCATCGTGTCGTTGTGGCCGTCGGCGCTCTCGAGCTCGACGGAGAGGCAGTGGGCCACGACCTCCTGCCCCGGCTTCCACTTGTGCACGCCGGGGCCGGTGCGCAGCACGACGCCGGCGAGGTCGGAGCCGACGACGTGGTAGGGCAGGTCGTGGCGCTTGGCGTACTCGGAGGTGCGGCCGTAGCGCTCGAGGAAGCCGAAGGTGGAGACCGGCTCGAAGATCGAGGTCCAGACCGTGTTGTAGTTGATGGCGCTGGCCATCACGGCCACGAGCGCCTCACCGGGCGCCAGCTCGGGCACCGGCACCTCGTCGACGTGCAGTGACTTTCGGGGGTCCTTGTCGCGGCTGGCCAGGCCCTCGAACATGTCCACCTCGTCCTTGTGGACGGTGACGGCGCGGTAGGTCTCGGGGACGGCCAGACCGGCATACGTCTCCTTCGTGCGGTCGCCCGAGAGGATGGCGTCGCGGATCTCCTGCATCACGGGGAACTCCTCGGCGTTGATGGAGCGGACAGGTTGCGCCGAACCTAGTGCGGCCTCCTCGTGGCGGAGCGGCGTTTGAGACGGCGGTCACGCGGTGACCTGTCTCACGTGACACCCGGAACGGCCCGCGCCGCAGGCTTTTCGGTGAACGCAGCAGGTTTGTCGGGCAACTCCGGCCGGCTGGGGCGTCGCGCCACCCATAATCGGGGGCCTCGGGCAGAAGCGTCCGATCATGGGCAGCACGAGACGGGCGGTGGTGACGGGTGCGCAGAGCAGTCAGGGCTGCAGGCGCCGTCGTGGCCGCCGCAGCGGTGCTCGGCACCGGTTCGCTGGCCTTCGGCCCGTCGGAGCTCGCCGTCGACCCGATCCTCATCACGCCGTCGTCCTGGGTACCGGACACCGCCACCCGTGCCGGGGCAGCCGCCTCCGCCGCCACCGACGCGTGGCTCGCGGCCGGCCGGGTCCCCGGCCGCGGGACCCGCTGGGAGGGCATGTCGCGCCGGGCGCTGTCCGACCTGCGCGAGCTGGTGCGCTCGAACGGTGCGGTGCTCGCAGGGGCGGCCGACCGGTGGCAGTACGTCTGGCCCCGGGACAGCGCGTTCGTCGCGGTCGCCCTCGCCGAGACCGGACACCCCGAGGAGGCGCAGCGGGTGCTCGGCTTCCTCGACCGGCTGCCGCTCGACCCCGAGAGCGGCTTCGAGGCCCGCTACCGCCTCGACGGGTCGGGGCCACCCGACGACCGCGAGCCCCAGCTCGACGGCTGCGGCTGGGTGCTCTGGGCCCTCGAGCGCGTGCACGCCGCCGGTGACCGCTCCCTCGCCGACTCCTTCGCAGGTCTGCAGGACCGCTGCACCGACCACCTGCTCGCGGTCACTGACGACGGCCGCCGGCTGCCCCCCGACTCGCCGGACTACTGGGAGGTGAGCGAGTGGCGCACGACGCTCGGCACGGCGGCGCCCGTGCTCTCCGGCCTCGGCCACAGCGCCGACCTGTATGCCGCGCGCGGCCTCGCGCAGCGCGGTGACCGGGTGCGAGCGGCCGCGACGCGGCTGGCCCGTCAGGTGGACCGCCACTTCGGGTCGGGGTACCAGCGGTACGGCGGCAGCGGCGGGCTCGACGCGGCGGTGGCCATGCTCATGCCGCCGTTCGTGCCGGAGCGCCACGGGGTCGTCACGGCCTGGACCCGCTACCAGGTCGAGGCGCTGCGGACCGCCGGAGGCCTGGCGCCCGGCACCTCGTGGAAGCAGGACGGGGTCTCGTGGACCCCGGAGACGGCCCTCGTCGCCTACACCGCGGCAGCGTCGGGGCGTGAGGGCACCGCGGCATACTGGCTCGACTGGCTCGACGACCACCGCACGCCGTGGGGCAGCCTGCCCGAGAAGGTGACGGCGCGGGGGAAGCCCGCCGGGCCGGGACCGCTGGCCTGGACCGCCGCGCTCGTGGTTCTGGCGCTGGCCGAGGCCGATGACGCGCCCCCGAGCGCCGAGGTCGCGGGGACCTGAGCTGACGAGCTGTGGGCCGATCCCTCGGGGCCGGTCGGCCGAGCGCTTGGTCTAGTGGGCCGAGCGCTTGGTCTAGTGGGCCGCGTCCCCGGCCGGCTCGACCAGCTCGACGAGGATGCCTCCCGCGTCCTTGGGGTGGATGAAGTTGATCCGCGAGTCCGACGTGCCCCGCTTGGCCTCGGGGTAGAGCAGGCGCACGCCCCGCTCGCGCAGCACCGCGCTGACGGCGTCGACGTCCTCGACCCGGTAGGCCATCTGCTGGATGCCCGGGCCGGAGCGGTCGAGGAACTTCGCGATGGTCGACTCCGGCGAGAGCGGGGCCAGCAGCTGGATGCAGGAGCCCGAGTCGCCCACGGCCATCATGGCCTCGCGGACACCCTGCTCCTCGTTGACCTCCTCGTGGGCCAGCGTCATGCCGTAGGTGTCGCGGTAGAACGCGATGGCCTCGTCGAGGTCGGCCACGGCGACGCCGACATGGTCGATGGCGGTGAACAACGGGGTCGGGACGGCAGTCATGCGCGCAGCCTAGAGGCGGGCGGGACCGCGGGCCGGTGACCTGTGAGCCAGCCCATAGACTGGCACCCATGTCTTCACTGTCCAGGGATGACGTCGCGCACCTCGCCGGCCTCGCCCGCATTGACCTCTCCGACGCGGAGCTCGACAAGATGGTCGGCGAGCTCTCGGTGATCCTCGAGTCGGTCGCCAAGGTGCAGCAGGCCGGCGCCGAGGACGCGCCGCCGATGTCGCACCCGATGCCGCTGACCAACGTGACGCGGCCCGACGAGGTGCGACCCTCCCTCGGGGCCGACGCCGCGCTCGCGATGGCCCCCGCCTCGGAGCTGCAGCGCTTCTCCGTGCCGCGCATCCTCGCCGAAGACTGACCTCCGCACCGACAGGACACCACCACCCGTGAGCACCGACATCATCCGCTCCAGCGCGGCCGAGATCGCTGACGCGCTCGCCCGACGCGAGGTCAGCTCCGTCGAGGTCACCTCGGCCCACCTCGACCGGATCGCCGCCGTCGACGGCGACGTCCACGCCTTCCTCCACGTCGACGCCGAGGGCGCGCTCGCCGCGGCCCGTGCGGTCGACGACCGCCGCGCCGCCGGCGAGGAGCTGCACGTCATGGCGGGCGTGCCGATCGCCGTCAAGGACGTCATGGCCACCAAGGGCCTGCCGACCACCTGCGGCTCCAAGATCCTCGAGGGCTGGATCCCGCCCTACGACGCCACGCTCGTCAGCCGCCTGCGCGCGGCCGGCATGCCCATCCTGGGCAAGACCAACATGGACGAGTTCGCCATGGGGTCCTCCACCGAGCACTCCGCCTACGGCCCCACCCGCAACCCGTGGGACCTCGAGCGCATCCCCGGCGGCTCCGGGGGCGGGTCGTCCGCCGCCGTCGCGGCCTTCGAGGCGCCGCTGGCCATCGGCACCGACACGGGTGGCTCGATCCGGCAGCCCGCCGCGGTCACCGGCACCGTCGGCACCAAGCCCACCTACGGCGGCGTCTCCCGCTACGGCCTCGTCGCGCTCGCCTCCAGCCTCGACCAGGCCGGCCCCTGCTCGCGCACCGTGCTGGATGCCGCGCTGCTCCACTCGGTGATCGGCGGTCACGACCCGATGGACTCGACCTCCATCGACGCGCCCGCCCCGCCGGTCGTCGAGGCGGCCCGCCGCGGCGACGTCAAGGGCATGCGCATCGGCGTGGTCAAGGAGCTCGGGGGCGAGGGCTACCAGCCCGGCGTGCGCGCCCGCTTCGAGGAGTCGGTGCAGCTGCTCGTCGACGCCGGCGCGGAGGTCGTCGAGGTCTCCTGCCCGAGCTTCGACTTCGCGCTCGCTGCCTACTACCTGATCCTCCCCAGCGAGGCGTCGTCGAACCTCGCCAAGTTCGACGCGATGCGCTACGGCCTGCGGGTGCTGCCCGAGGGCGTCGACGACCCGAGCGCCGAGCAGGTCATGGCCGCCACCCGCGACGCCGGCTTCGGCGACGAGGTCAAGCGCCGCATCATCCTCGGCACCTACGCGCTGAGCTCCGGCTACTACGACGCCTACTACGGCCAGGCCCAGAAGGTGCGCACGCTCATCTCGCGCGACTTCTCCGCGGCGTTCGACAAGGTCGACGTGCTCGTCAGCCCCACCGCGCCGACGACGGCGTTCCGGCTCGGCGAGAAGCTCGACGACCCGATGGCCATGTACCTCAACGACATCGCCACCATCCCGGCCAACCTCGCCGGCGTGCCCGGCATGTCGCTGCCGAGCGGCGTCGCCGAGGAGGACGGCCTGCCCACCGGCATCCAGATCCTGGCCCCGGCCACCGAGGACGCCCGCCTCTACCGGGTCGGCGCCGTGCTGGAGAAGCTGCTCGTCGACCAGTGGGGCGGTCCGCTGCTGGCGACGGCACCCGAGCTGACCGCGAAGGGAGCGTGAGCGGCATGAGCACCGCCACCACCGAGCCCGTCCTGTCCTACGACGAGGCGCTCGAGAAGTTCGACCCCGTGATGGGCCTCGAGGTCCACGTCGAGCTCAACACGAAGACCAAGATGTTCTGCGGCTGCGCCACCGAGTTCGGGGCCGAGCCCAACACCCAGGTCTGCCCGGTCTGCCTCGGCCTGCCCGGCGCCCTGCCGGTGGTGAACGAGAAGGCCGTGGAGTCGGCCATCCGCATCGGCCTGGCACTCAACTGCGAGATCGCCGAGTGGTGCCGCTTCGCCCGGAAGAACTACTTCTACCCGGACATGCCGAAGAACTTCCAGACCTCGCAGTACGACGAGCCGATCGCCTTCAACGGCTGGCTCGACGTGGAGATCCCCGCCGCCTCGGGGGACGGCACCGAGGTCTTCCGTGTCGAGATCGAGCGCGCCCACATGGAGGAGGACACCGGCAAGTCGCTGCACGTCGGCGGCTCCACCGGTCGCATCCACGGCGCCGAGTACTCGCTCGTCGACTACAACCGTGCCGGCATCCCGCTGATCGAGATCGTCACCAAGCCGCTCAGGGGCGCCGGCGAGCGGGCACCGGAGGTCGCCAAGGCCTACGTCGCCACGCTGCGCGACCTGCTGCGCGCCCTGCACGTCTCCGACGTCCGCATGGAGCAGGGGTCGCTGCGCTGCGACGCCAACCTCTCGCTGCGCGCCAAGGCGGCCGACGGCCAGGCGCAGGACGACGTGCCGCTCGGCACCCGCACCGAGACCAAGAACGTCAACTCGCTGCGCTCGGTCGAGCGGGCGGTACGGTACGAGATCTGCCGCCAGGCGGCGATCCTCGATGGCGGCGACAAGGTCACCCAGGAGACCCGCCACTGGCACGAGGACACCGGCGTGACCACCAGTGGTCGCGAGAAGTCCGACGCCGAGGACTACCGCTACTTCCCCGAGCCGGACCTCGTGCCGGTCGCCCCGGCCCGCGAGACGGTCGACGAGCTGCGCACGACCCTGCCCGAGCCGCCGGCCCAGCGCCGCAAGCGTCTCCAGGCGGACTGGGGCTACTCCGACCTCGAGATGCGCGACGTCGTCAACGCCGGCGCCGTCGAGCTCATCGAGCTCTCGGTCGAGGCCGGTGCCACGCCGGCCGGTGCGCGCAAGTGGTGGACCGGTGAGCTGGCCCGCCGCGCCAACGCCGAGGGCAAGGGCGTCGACGAGTTCGGCGTCACGCCCGAGCACGTCGCGGAGCTCGACCGGACGGTCAAGGACGGCCGCCTCAACGACTCGATGGCCCGCCAGGTGCTCGACGGGGTCATCGCGGGCGAGGGCTCGCCGGTGGAGGTCGCCGACGCCCGCGGGCTCGAGCTGGTGCAGGACGACGACGCCCTCGAGGCCGCCGTCGACAAGGTCATCGAGGCGAACCCCGATGTGGCGGAGAAGGTCCGCAGTGGCAAGGTGCAGGCCGCCGGTGCCCTCATCGGCCAGGTCATGAAGGAGATGAAGGGCCAGGCCGACGCCGGCAAGGCCCGCCAGATCATCCTCTCCCGCCTCGGGGTCGGCTGACCTCTCCTCGAGAACTTGTGTGCCGCGTGGGCCGGCACCGGCGGTGACCTCACCGCGGGTGCCGGGCCACCGGCATACCGGGCTCAGCGCAGGGTCGAGACCGGGATGACGATGAGCTTGTCGTCACCGGGTCGGGGGTTGCCGCGCGCGGTGTTGTTGGTCAGCACCCACAGGCGACCGTCGGGGCCGACGACCACGTCGCGCAGCCGGCCGTACTCGCCGTGGAGCAGTCGCTGCGGCTGGCCTGCGACGCCGTTCCGGGTCGGGATGCGCCAGAGCGACTCCCCGCGCAGGGCGGCCATCCAGACGGTGCCGTCGGCGGTGATGGCGATGCCGCTGGGCGACGCGTCGTCGGTCGGCCACTGCCGCAGCGGGTCGACGAAGCCGCTGCGCCCGGCTCGGCCTTCCACCACCGGCCAGCCGTAGTTGGCGCCGGGCCTGATGAGGTTGAGCTCGTCCCAGGTGTTCTGCCCGAACTCGCTGGCGAACATGCGTCCCGCCCGGTCCCAGGCGATGCCCTGCACGTTGCGGTGGCCGTAGGACCAGACCGGCGAGCCCTTGAAGGGGTTGCCCGGCGCGGGCTTCCCGTTCTCGGTGACCCGCAGGATCTTGCCGCCGAGGGATCTCTTGTCCTGCGCGTTCGGACGGTTTCCCGCGTCGCCGGTCGTCACGTAGAGGTAGCCGTCAGGACCGAACTTCAGGCGGCCGCCGTTGTGGTTGCCCGCCTTGGGTATGCCGGTCAGGATCGGCTCAGGGCGGCTCGCCTTGCCGCTCGTGAAGCGCATCCGCACCACGCGGTTGTCGTTGGCCGCGGTGAGGTACAGGAAGATCGTGTGGTCGCGGGCGAAGTGCGGGGAGACGGCGACGCCCAGCAACCCGCCCTCACCGCTGGGCTCGACGCCGGGCACCCGACCGAGGTCGACGGCACGAGAGCCCTCGCGCACCTGCAGCAAGTGGGCCTTGTCGCGCAAGGTGACCAGGGCTGAGCCGTCGGGGAGGAACGCCACGGACCACGGCACGTCGAGGTGTGTCGCCAACGTGCGACGGACGGTCGGCACGCTCCTGGCGGGCCCACCCCTCGCCGCCGTGGGCGACGCGCTGCCGGCTGGGGAGGTGGCTGTCCCGCTCGGGCTCGCGGCCCCGGTGGGGGCCGGTGCCGACGAGGCGGTGGCGAGTGACGGCGCGGCGACACCGCCATCTCCTCCGGCACCCGAGGAGCAGGCGCCCGCGGCCAGTGCGGAGGCCACCAGTGTGGCCAGGGCGACGGGTGTCGTGCGCATGTCCCATTGTGCGCCCGCGCTGCTGAGGCCCGCCTGTGCCCTGCGCCGGTCGGGGGAGCGGCAGGGCAGCCCCCCGGCTGCTCCCTCACTGACGTCGGGATAGCGTCTCGGGACATGACAGTGGTGTCGCTGCCCGGGCAGGACTGGATCGACGACGTGGGGCCCGTGGAGGGGCTCGAGCTGGTCCCATGGTCGATGGACGGGCCGCCCGAGGACCGGGCCGACGAGATCCGTTTCGTCGTGCCGCCCTACATGGGTGCCGGGAAGCGGATCGGCGCGCTGGCCCACGCCCCCGCTGTCGAGTTCGTGCAGCTGCTCAGCGCCGGCTACGACGACGTGCTCG
The DNA here is from genome assembly GCF_900111375.1 of Pedococcus cremeus. GTDB lineage: Bacteria > Actinomycetota > Actinomycetes > Actinomycetales > Dermatophilaceae > Pedococcus_A > Pedococcus_A cremeus. Next base: position 323,395 of record NZ_FOHB01000001.1, on the reverse strand, counting down.
CGCAGCTGCCCGACGGCGTGGGGCTCGCCAACGCCGGAGGGGTGCACGACGCCTCGACCGCGGAGCTCGCGGTCGGGCTGGCGCTGGCGTCCCTGCGCGGCATACCCGGCTTCGTCCTCGCGCAGCGCGAGGGCCGGTGGACCTCGCCGGGCCTGTTGCCGGCGCTGGCCGACAAACGCGTGCTGGTCCTGGGCTACGGCTCGATCGGGCGCGCGGTGGTGCAGCGGCTGCTGCCCTTCGAGGTCGTGGTGACCGCGGTGGCCAGCCGGAAGCGGGAGGGCGACGACCTCGTCGACACCGTGCACGGCGTCGACGAGCTGCCCGCCCTGCTCCCGCGCCACGACGTGGTGGTCGTCATCGTGCCGCTCTCGGACGCCACGCGCGGCCTGGTCGACGCCGAGTTCCTCGCCGCGATGCCCGACGGTGCGCTGCTCGTCAACGTCGCCCGCGGCCCGGTCGTCGACACCGACGCGCTGCTGGCCGAGACCTCGAGCGGGCGGCTGCTGGCGGCCCTCGACGTGACCGACCCCGAGCCGCTGCCGCCCGACCACCCGCTGTGGACCTCACCCGGCGTTCTCATCTCCCCGCACGTCGGCGGTGCGACGTCGGCCTTCCGGCCGCGTGCGGTGCGCCTCGTGCGCGACCAGCTCGAGGCGTATGCCGCGGGGCAGCCGCTGCGCAACGTCGTGCACCCGGGCTGAGGGCCGGCCCCTACAGCCCTTCCACAGCCCGGCGCACGGCGTCGAGGCTGCGCTCGACGTCGCTGCTCGTCGTCGACCAGTTGCTCACCGAGATGCGCAGGACACTGCGTCCGTGCCAGGTGGAGCCGGTCATCCAGGCGGTGCCGTCGGCGAGCAGCCGGCGGCCGACCTCCTGGGTGCGCTCGTCGTCGCCGAACGCCGCGCACACCTGCGTGAACACCACGTCGTTCAGCACCTCCGCGGTGGGGATCGCGCGCAACCCCTCGGCGAACGCCGTGGCGTGGCGGCACAACCGGTCGACGAGCTCGTCCACACCCGAGCGGCCGAGGGACCGCAGCACCGCCCACACCGGGAAGGCGCGGCCACGCCGGGAGATCTCCGGCACCTTGTCGAAGGGTTCGCCGGCCTCGTCGTGCACGAGGTAGGCGCCGTGCATGCCCATCGAGGCCCGCACCGCGGCCGGGTCGCGCACGATGGCCAGGCCGCTGTCGTAGGGCACGTTGAGGGTCTTGTGCGCATCGGTGGCCCACGAGTCGGCGCCGTCGACCCCCGCGACGAGGTGACGGTGCGAGGCCGTGGCCCCCGCCCAGAGGCCGAAGGCGCCGTCGACGTGCACCCACGCGCCGTGCTCGCGCGCCGCGGCCATCGCGTCGGGGAAGGGGTCGAAGGCGCCCGAGTGGACGTTGCCCGCCTGCAGCACCACGACCGTCGGCCCCGCCGGCGTGCCGGCCAGCGCCTCGTGCAGGGCGTCGGCCCGCAGCCGACCCTGCTCGTCGACCGGTACGGCGTGCGGTGCGCCGAGCCCGAGGTAGCGCAGCGCGAGGTCGACGGTGTCGTGCCGCTCGGCACCGACGAGCACCCGCACCCTGGGGGCACCTTGCAGGCCCCGCCCGGCGACGTCCCACCCGACCCGGCGCAGCACGGTGTCGCGACCGGCGGCCAGGCCGGTGAAGTTGGCCATGGTGGCGCCGGTGACGAACCCGACGGCGCTGCCGGCCGGCAGCCCGAGCAGGTCGACCAGCCAGGCGCTCGTGACGTCCTCGACCGCGCTGTGGGCCGGGGTCACCCGGCGCAGCCCGGAGTTCTGGTCCCAGGCGCTCACCAGCCAGTCGGCGGCCAGCGCGGCCGGGTGCGTGCCGCCGATCACGAACCCGAAGAACCGGCCCGACGGCATACCGGTCAGGCCTGCGTCGCAGGCCTTGGCGAGCAGGTCGACGACCTCGGCGGGGTCCGCCCCCTGCTCGGGGAGCTCAGCCCCGAGCGCCTGGACCACGTCCTCGATCGACGCCTGCGGCGGCACCGGGCGGCGCTCGAGCGAGGCGAGCCAGGCCAGGGCGTGCCGGTGCGCGTGGTCGAGCGCGTCGAGACCCGACGGAGGCTGGTCCATGGCTGCAGTGTGCTCCCCGCGGCGGGGCGCGCACCAGACACGAAAACCGGGTGTCACGTGCACCGCGCGGTGCCATGCTGGCGGGATGACCGAGACCATCGTCGGCATCGGTACCCGCAAGGGCCTCTGGCTCGCGCGCAGCACCGACCGCGTCAGCTGGCAGCTCGAGGGGCCCCACTTCCTGATGAGCGAGGTGCTCTCGCTCCTGTTCGACACCCGGGCCGGCCGCAACCGGCTCCTCGTGGGTTTCCGCTCCTCGCACTGGGGCCCGTCGCTGCAGCACAGCGACGACCTCGGTCGCACGTGGGTGGAGCACCCGGAGGGCTCGATCCGGTTCCCGGAGGACACCGACACGGCCCTGAAGGCGACCTGGCAGCTGGTCGCCGATCCCCACGACGACCAGGTGGTCTGGGCCGGCACCGAGCCGCAGGGACTGTGGCGCAGCGAGGACGCCGGGGAGACGTTCACCCTGAACCGCGGGCTCTGGGACCACCCGCACCGACCCGAGTGGGGCGAGGGCGCCGGTGGAGGCGCGATCCACACCGTGCTGCCCAGCCCGGTCGACCGGCAGTCGATGCTCGTCGCGATGAGCACCGGCGGCGTCTACAACACCCGCGACGGCGGGACCTCCTGGAACCCCGGCAACAAGGGCATCCACGCCTACTTCATGCCGCACGACGAGTGGCCCGAGTTCGGCCAGTGCGTGCACAAGGTCGCCCGCGACCCGGAGGTGCCGAGCCGGCTGTACTGCCAGAACCACCGGGGCGTCTACCGGTCGGAGGACGACGGCGTCACGTGGCAGTCGATCGAGGAGGGTCTGCCGACCAACTTCGGCATGACCGTGGTGGCCCACCCGCGCCGGGGCGAGACGCTCTGGCTGGTGCCGATCACCTCCGACTACCAGCACGTGCCGCCGGACGCCCAGCTGCAGGTGCAGCGCTCCGACGACGGCGGTCGCACCTGGCGCACCCAGGCGAACGGGCTGCCGCACACGTGGACCAACGTGCTGCGCGACGCCGCCTGCACCGACGGCGACCCCGACGAGCCCGGCCTCTACGTCGGCACCCGCAACGGCGAGGTCTACGCCAGCACCGACGGGGGAGAGTCGTTCTCCCTGCTGGCCACCCAGCTGCCCGACGTCTACTGCGTGCGCGCCCTCACGGTGGCATGACCGGCATGTCCGCTCGTGTGGTGATCCCGGGAGTGCTCCGCGACCTCGCGGGTGGCGCCCACGAGCTCACCGTCGACCTGACCGAGCCCGTGTCGCTGGGCGAGGTGCTCGACGGCGCCTTCGAGCCGTGGCCCATCCTCAACTCGCGCATCCGCGACGAGCGCGGAGACATCCGCCGACACGTCAACGTCTTCGTCGACGGCGCGGACGCCAAGCGCGCGCAAGGGGTGCAGACGCCGGTGGGCCCGGCCTCGACCGTCCACGTCATCAACGCCGTCTCGGGCGGCTGAGAAGACGCTGCGGTCTGGCACCTCGGGCTCGAGACGGGCATCCTTGCGGGCATGACCTTCGCCGGCGATGACAAGGTGCTGATCCTCTTCCGTCACGCCAAGGCAGAGCAGGCCCCGGGCAAGCCCGACCGCGACCGCGAGCTCACCCACCGCGGCCGGCGCGACGCCGCCGCGGCCGGGCAGTGGCTGCGCGACAACGGTTTCGGCCCCGAGCTGGTGCTCTGCTCGCCGGCGGTACGCACCCGCCAGACGTGGGAGGCCGCCGCGGACGGCGGTGCCTGCGGCGAGCAGGTCGACTACGACGGCCGGCTCTACTCCGGTGGCGCCAGTGGTGCCCTGCAGGTGGTGCGGGAGTCCGGGGGAGAGGCCCAGGTGGTGCTCGTCGTGGGCCACAACCCCACCATGGCGACGCTCGCGAGCGGGCTCACCGAGGGCGACGGCTCGACGGCGGCGCACGAGTGCCTCGCCGCCGGTTTCCCGACCTCGGCGGTCGCCGTCATCGGCTACGCAGGGCCCTGGCACGACCTGGCCTTGGGTTCGGCGTCGCTGCTGAGGTGCCACGTCAGCAGGGGCTGAGGTGTCCGCTGGCGACCACGAAGCGAGACCGCTGTCCCACGTGCTGGACGCCGGTCCTAGACTGCGGCCATGACGACCACGGATCCCCGCACCTTCGACGGCGTCGACATCAAACCGCGCAGCCGCGACGTCACCGACGGCCTCGAGAAGACGGCCGCGCGAGGGATGCTGCGGGCGGTCGGGCTCGGCGACGACGACTTCGCCAAGCCGCAGATCGGCGTGGCCAGCTCGTGGAACGAGATCACCCCGTGCAACCTCTCGCTCGACCGGCTCGCCAAGGCGGTCAAGGACGGTGTGCACGCGGGTGGCGGGTACCCCCTCGAGTTCGGCACCATCTCCGTCTCCGACGGCATCTCGATGGGCCACGAGGGCATGCACTTCTCGCTGGTCAGCCGCGAGATCATCGCGGACTCGGTCGAGACCGTGATGAGCGCCGAGCGCCTTGACGGCTCGGTCCTGCTCGCCGGCTGTGACAAGTCGCTGCCGGGCATGCTCATGGCCGCCGCGCGCCTCGACCTCGCCTCCGTGTTCCTGTATGCCGGCACCATCCTCCCGGGGATCGCCAAGCTCTCGGACGGCACCGAGAAGGAGGTCACGATCATCGACGCCTTCGAGGCGGTCGGTGCCTGCGCGGCGGGCAAGATGTCGCGTGAGGACGTCGACGCCATCGAGCGTGCGATCTGCCCGGGCGAGGGTGCCTGCGGTGGCTTCTACACCGCCAACACCATGGCCGCGGTCGCCGAGGCGATCGGCATGTCGGTGCCCGGCTCCGCCGCGCCGCCGGCGACCGACCGCCGCCGCGACGCCTACGCGCGCAAGTCCGGCGAGGCCGTGGTCAACCTGCTGCGTCGCGGCATCACCGCCCGCGACATCATGACCAAGGAGGCGTTCGAGAACGCCATCGCCGTGGTCATGGCCTTCGGCGGCTCGACCAACGCGGTGCTGCACCTGCTCGCCATCGCGCACGAGGCCGAGGTGGACCTGACCATCGGCGACTTCCAGCGCATCGGCAGGAAGGTGCCGCACCTGGCCGACGTCAAGCCGTTCGGCAAGTTCGTCATGAAGGACATCGACCACATCGGCGGCATCCCGGTGGTCATGAAGACGCTGCTCGACGCCGACCTGCTGCACGGCGACTGCCTCACCGTGACGGGCAAGACCGTCGCCGAGAACCTCGACGAGCTCAAGCCGCCGCACATCGACGGCCGGGTGATCCGCGAGATGGACCGGCCGATCCACAAGACCGGTGGCCTGACCATCCTCACCGGGTCGCTGGCTCCCGAGGGTGCGGTCGTGAAGTCGGCCGGCTTCGACGAGGAGGTCTTCGAGGGCACAGCCCGCGTGTTCAACGGCGAGCGCGCTGCCATGGATGCTGTCGAGGACGGCTCGCTCCAGCCGGGTGACGTGGTCGTCATCCGGTACGAGGGCCCCAAGGGTGGCCCCGGCATGCGCGAGATGCTCGCCGTCACCGGCGCCATCAAGGGGGCCGGGCTGGGCAAGGACGTCCTGCTGCTCACCGACGGTCGCTTCTCCGGCGGCACGACCGGCCTGTGTGTCGGGCACGTCGCGCCCGAGGCCGTCGACGAGGGGCCCATCGCGTTCGTCCGTGACGGCGACCGCATCCGCCTCGACGTCGCGAACGGCACCCTCGACCTCGTCGTCGACGAGGAGGAGATGCAGCGCCGTCGCGCCGAGGGCGTCACGCACCCCGAGCCCAAGTACACACGCGGGGTGCTCGCGAAGTACCGCCGCCTCGTCGGCAGCGCGAGCGGCGGGGCGGTCTGCTCGTGACGGGTCGGCCGACCCGCCAGTGACTGAGACCACAGGTCCGGATCCCGAGACCGGCAGTCTCATCCATTGACACGCAATGGGGCGTGGGGGACAGTGCAGGTGTGTCACGAATTCTCGTACTCACCTAGCGCGTCCGCTCGACCGAGCGAACGCGCCACCCCTTCTGTCCCCTTGCGGGCGAAGGGTTTTTTTGTGCCAGAGCAACACCATCGACACCCGTCGGTGGCCCTCGGAGAAAGCGATCGGTGACGAAGTGAGCGACGCCAAGCCGGCAGCACCATCCCCGGCCCAGCTGGCCCAGCAGGCCCGTGCCAAGACCCCCGTCGAGGTCACCGGCGCGCAGAGCCTGGTGCTCTCCCTCGAGGCGATGGACGTCGACACCGTGTTCGGCATCCCCGGCGGTGCGATCCTCCCGGCCTACGACCCGCTGCTCGACTCGGTCAAGGTGCGCCACATCCTCGTCCGGCACGAGCAGGGCGCCGGGCACGCCGCCGAGGGCTACGCCAGCGCCACCGGTCGGGTCGGCGTCTGCATGGCGACCTCCGGGCCGGGTGCCACCAACCTCGTCACCCCGCTCGCGGACGCCTACATGGACTCGGTGCCCATGGTGGCCATCACCGGCCAGGTGAGCTCCGCCTCCATCGGCACGGATGCCTTCCAGGAGGCCGACATCCGCGGCATCACGATGCCGATCACCAAGCACAACTACCTCGTCACCGACGCTGCCGAGATCCCCCGCGTGATCGCCGAGGCCTTCCACATCGCCTCGACCGGACGGCCCGGGCCGGTGCTGGTCGACATCAGCAAGGACGCGCTGCAGTCCCGCACGACCTTCTCCTGGCCGCCGAAGTTCGAGCTGCCCGGCTACCGCCCGGTGGCGCGCCCGCACGGCAAGCAGATCCGCGAGGCGGCCCGGCTCATCGCCGAGGCCCGGCGCCCCGTCCTGTACGTCGGCGGCGGCGTCATCCGCGGTCGTGCGTCGGACGAGCTGCGGGGCCTCGTGGAGCTGACCCAGATCCCGGTCGTCACCACGCTCATGGCTCGCGGCGCGGTTCCCGACAGCCACCCGCTGCACCTGGGCATGCCGGGCATGCACGGCTCGGTGGCCGCCGTCACCGCGCTGCAGAAGGCCGACCTGCTGATCACGCTGGGCGCGCGGTTCGACGACCGCGTCACCGGCCAGCTGGCGACGTTCGCCCCGTACGCCAAGGTGATCCACGCCGACATCGACCCCGCGGAGATCTCGAAGAACCGGGTCGCCGACGTGCCGATCGTGGGTGACTGCAAGGACGTCGTCACCGACCTCATCGACGCCGTGCGCGCCGACCACGAGGCGGGCCGTCGTGGCGACTACGACGCGTGGCGCCAGGAGACGGCGCAGTGGAAGGCGACCTACCCGCTGGGCTACAGCGCTCCTGAGGACGACACCGAGGTCGCGCCCCAGCACGTCATCGAGCGGATCGGCGTCATCAGCGGCCCCGAGTCGGTGTTCGTCGCCGGTGTCGGCCAGCACCAGATGTGGGCGGCCCAGTTCGTGCAGTACGAGCGGCCGAACTCATGGGTCAACTCCGGCGGCCTCGGCACGATGGGCTTCGCGGTGCCGGCAGCCATGGGGGCCAAGGTCGCCGAGCCCGGGCGCACCGTCTGGGCCATCGACGGAGACGGCTGCTTCCAGATGACGAACCAGGAGCTGGCCACCTGCGTCATCAACGACATCCCGATCAAGGTCGCGGTGATCAACAACTCCAGCCTGGGCATGGTCCGGCAGTGGCAGTCGCTCTTCTACAACGAGCGCTACTCCAACACCGACCTGCACACCTCGGTCGGCCGGCGCATCCCGGACTTCGTGAAGCTCGCGGACGCCTACGGCTGTGTGGGCCTGCGGTGCGAGCGGCCGGAGGACGTGGACGCGACCATCCAGAAGGCCATGGAGATCAACGACGTGCCGGTGGTCGTCGACTTCGTGGTGCACCGCGACGCGATGGTCTGGCCGATGGTGCCGGCCGGCGTGAGCAACGACGACATCCAGATCGCGCGCAACATGACGCCGACCTGGGACCGCGAGGAGTGAGGGACAACCGATGACCAAGCACACCCTGTCGGTGCTGGTGGAGAACAAGCCCGGCGTGCTGACCCGGATCGCAGCGCTGTTCTCGCGGCGCGGCTTCAACATCGACTCGCTCGCCGTGGGGCCGACCGAGCACCCCGAGATCTCGCGGATGACGGTGACCGTCGAGCTCGAGGCGCTGCCGCTCGAGCAGGTCACCAAGCAGCTGAACAAGCTCGTCGAGGTGCTCAAGGTCGTCGAGCTCGAGCCGGCCGCCTCGGTGCAGCGCGAGATCCTCCTCGTGAAGGTGCGCACCGACCTGCAGAGCCGCAGCCACGTCCTGGAGACGGTGCAGCTGTTCCGCGCCAAGGTCGTCGACGTCGCCGGCGACGCCCTCACCATCGAGGTCACCGGCAACCGCGACAAGCTGAGCGCCTTCCTCGAGGTGCTCGAGCCGTTCGGCATCAAGGAGCTCGTGCAGTCGGGGATGGTGGCCATCGGCCGCGGTTCCCGCTCCATCACGGACCGGGCTCTGCGCACCGCCTGAGCCACGCGGCATACCGGCTCTTTCCCACCACCCACGAAACCGACGCACGAACCAGCGCACGAACCCAGCACACGAACCCAACACAGTCCCAACCAGGACGCCCAACCAGAAGGAGTGGCCGACGTGGCCGAGATGTTCTACGACGACGACGCAGACCTGAGTGTGATCCAGGGCAGGAAGGTGGCCGTCATCGGCTACGGCAGCCAGGGGCACGCGCACGCGCTGAACCTGCGCGACTCGGGCGTCGACGTGCGGGTCGGCCTGGCCGAGGGCAGCAAGTCCAAGGCCAAGGCCGAGGCCGAGGGCCTGACGGTGAAGTCGGTCGCCGACGCCGTGAAGGAGGCCGACCTCGTCGTCATCCTCACCCCCGACCAGGTCCAGCGGACGGTCTACTCCAACGACATCCAGCCGAACCTCAAGGAGGGCGCCGCGCTCCTCTTCGGCCACGGCTTCAACATCCGCTTCGGCTACATCAAGCCCGAGGCGGGTTCGGACGTCGTCATGGTCGCCCCCAAGGGCCCGGGCCACCTGGTGCGACGCGAGTACGTCGACGGCCGCGGGGTGCCGGTGCTCCTCGCAGTGGAGCAGGACGCCTCCGGCCACGCCTGGGACCTCGTGAAGTCGTACGCCAAGGCCATCGGCGGACTGCGCGCAGGCGGCATCAAGACCACCTTCACCGAGGAGACCGAGACCGACCTGTTCGGTGAGCAGGCGGTGCTCTGCGGTGGCGCGAGCCAGCTGATCCAGTACGGCTTCGAGACCCTCGTCGAGGCGGGCTACCAGCCCGAGGTCGCCTACTTCGAGTGCCTGCACGAGCTCAAGCTCATCGTCGACCTCATGGTCGAGGGCGGCATCGCCAAGCAGCGCTGGTCGATCTCCGACACCGCCGAGTACGGCGACTACGTCTCGGGTCCGCGCGTCATCGACCCGCGTGTGAAGGAGAACATGCAGGCGGTGCTCGGCGACATCCGCAACGGTGCCTTCGCCAAGCGCTTCATCGACGACCAGGACGCCGGCGCACCGGAGTTCAAGGAGCTGCGCGAGAAGGGTGCGCAGCACCCGATCGAGGCCACCGGCAAGGAGCTGCGCAAGCTCATGTCGTGGATCAAGGACGCCGACAGCGACTACACCGAGGGCTCTGCCGCCCGCTGACGCCGCTCTCTCACCTGCACCACCGCGTATGCCGGTGGGCCGCCTCCCCGAGGCGACCCACCGGCATACCGCGTCGTGAGGTCCCTAGGCTGGAGCCGTGAGGTCAGGAGCGGCGAAGTGACGGACGCCTTCGAGTCCTGGCCGTATGCCGCGACGCTCGCATTCTTCTTCGCCAGCGCCCTGGTGCGCTCCAACGCCACCTACTGGGCCGGCCGCGGCCTGCGTGCCGGGGGAGAGCGCACCCGCCACTCCCGGCACCTCGACCGTCCGGCGGTGGTGGCGGCCGAGCGGTTCGTGCGGCGCGTGGGCGCCCCGGCGGTCACGCTCTCGTTCCTCACGGTGGGGTTCCAGACGGCCGTCATCGCCGCCTCGGGGGCGCTCCGGATGCCCTTGAGCCGGTTCCTGCCCGCCGCGGTGGCGGGCTCCGCCGTGTGGGCGGTCGTCTACACCACGATCGGCTTCGCGGTCGTCGAGGCATGGGTGACCGGGGCGGCCAGCCCCTGGCTGCTCCTCGGGCTCGGCCTCGTGGCGACGCTCTGGGGAGCGACGGCCCTGGTGGCGCGCCGTGCGGGCCGGTCGGCGGACGGCCACTCCGAGCGGCGCGCTGCACCGGACGGCCGGCGCAGCGTGCAGGGCTAGCGTCGCAGGGACGGCAGTCGTTGCGGCTGGGTCTCCAGCCAGGCCGCGAAGGAGCGGCCGCCGGTCTCGACGTCGCCCGAGGGCACGTTGACCCGGTCGCTGAACGAGCGCAGCACGCCGCCGACCGGCGGGACTCGGACGACCCGCGGGGAGCCCTGGCCCGCGTGCTGTCGCAGCATCATGGCGACCTCGCCCATGGCGAGCACGTCGGGGCCGGCAAGGTCGGTCGTGCGCGTGAAGCCTCGAGGTACGGGGCCGGTTGCGACGTCGACCAGGTGTCCGGCCACCCAGGCGGTGTCGGCTGGCTGTACGGCCATGTCGCCGATGGAGAACGCCACTCGCCCCACCATGAGCAGCTGCGCCACGGCGGCGGCGAACGGGTGGAACTGGGTGGCCCGCACCACCGTGGCCGGGCCGCCCCACCGGGCGAGTCGCTGCTCCACCTCGGTCTTGGCGCGGTAGTAGGGGAAAGGACTGCGGTCGCAGCCCACGATGGACACGTAGACGAGGTGCGGCGGAGACGGCTGGCGTGCCAGCTCCGCGACGAGCCGGCCCGTGCCGTCGACGTCGACGCGACGCGGGCTCTGGGTCGCCGTGGCGCAGTGGATGACCGCGTCGACGCCCGCCACGACCTCGGCGAGACCCACACCGGTGCTGAGGTCGACGCCGGTGCGCCGGCTCGCCGGCCGCGCCTCGTGGCCCCGCGCGCCCAGCTCGGCCAGCACCTCGGAGCCGAGCGACCCGGAGCCACCGGTGACCAGTACGCGCATGGGGCCCAGTTTGGTGGGAGGGGGCCCTTTGCGCCTAGGGTCCTGCGGATGCGCCCGGCCGAGAGTGGCACGAGACTGGCTGAGGCGGCTGCAGAGAAGGAAGGACCCACCGTGGATCATCAACCGTTGACAGCGACTGGCCCGGAGGCCGAGGACGAGGGCACCGTCAGCAGCGGAAGGGTGGTCTCGATCGCGGGCGTCGCCGCGCTCGGCGGCTTCCTGTTCGGCTACGACAGCGCCGTCATCAACGGTGCCGTCTCGGCCATCCAGGACCAATTCGACGTGGCGCCCGGCCCGCTCGGGTTCGCGGTGGCCTCCGCGCTGCTCGGTGCCGCGCTCGGCGCCGTGGTGGCCGGTCGCATCGCCGACCGCTACGGCCGCCTGTTCGTGATGCGGGTGGCCGCCGTGCTGTTCCTCGTCAGCGCCATCGGCACCGGACTCTCCGGCAACCTCGAGGTGCTCGTGCTCTTCCGCATCGTCGGCGGCATCGGAGTGGGCGTCGCCTCCGTGATCGCGCCGGCCTACATCGCCGAGGTCTCCCCGGCACACGTGCGCGGCCGCCTCGGTTCGCTGCAACAGCTCGCCATCGTCACCGGCATCTTCATGTCGCTGCTGGTCGACTACCTGCTCGCCGGGGCGGCGGGTTCGTCCAAGGACGTGCTGTGGATGGGGCTGGAGGCCTGGCGCTGGATGTTCATCGCCATGGTGGTTCCGGCAGTCCTCTACGGCGGACTGTCGATGACCATCCCGGAGTCCCCGCGCTACCTCGTGGCGAACCACCAGGACAGCGAGGCCCGCAAGGTGCTCCGCCGCCTGATCGGCACCGACGGGGTCGACCTGCGCATCGAGCGGATCAAGGAGACGCTCCGGCACGAGACCAAGCCGTCGTGGCGCGACCTGCGCGGTCCGGCCCTCGGCCTGCTGCCGATCGTGTGGGTCGGCATCGGCCTGTCGGTCTTCCAGCAGTTCGTCGGGATCAACGTGATCTTCTACTACTCCAACGTGCTGTGGGAGGCGGTCGGCTTCAGCGAGGCCGACTCGTTCAAGATCACCGTCATCACCTCGGTGGTGAACATCGCCACCACGCTCATCGCGATCGCCTCCGTCGACCGCTACGGCCGCAAGCCGCTGCTCCTCATCGGCTCGGTCGGGATGACCGTGACCCTGGCGACGATGGCGTTCGTCTTCGGCACCGCCAACACGGTGACCGGTCCCGACGGCTCGGTCACCCCCCAGCTCACCGGCGCGCAGGGCCCGATCGCGCTCATCGCGGCAAACCTGTTCGTCGTCGCGTTCGGCATGTCCTGGGGCCCGATGGTCTGGGTGCTGCTGGGCGAGAAGTTCCCCAACCGCATCCGCGCCGCCGCCCTCTCCCTGGCCGCCGCCGCGCAGTGGGTGGCGAACTGGGTCATCACCGTCTCGTTCCCCTCGCTCAAGGACGTCTCGCTCGGCCTGGCCTACGGGTTCTACGCCGTGTGCGCCCTGCTCTCGCTGGTCTTCGTCTGGAAGTGGGTCGAGGAGACCCGCGGCAAGGAGCTCGAGGACATGCACTCCGAGGCGGTCGAGCGGGCCTAGCCGCCTCGCCCTGCCAGACCCTCGCCCGCGCCTCCCGCAGACCGGAGGCGCGGGCGAGGGCGTGTCGGGCCCGGGCGTCGTCCGAACGGGTGGAAAACGGACACCGGGGCACCGTTGTGCCCAGCGGTCGCCTACCCTCGTGCGCGGCCCGACGTCTGGTGCGGGGATGCAGCAAGGGGAAGTCGGATGATCAGGGCCTGGGGCCGTCGTGTGCTGGTAGCCGCGGTGTCTGCCGCACTCGTCGCGGGCGGAGCCGCATCCGGCGCGGCAACCGTCGCCACAGCTGCCGAGCCCCTCGTGGCGACCGTCACCGCCTACGGAGCCCCGGATGGTGTCTTCGTGCAGTGGACGCCGCAGGACGGGTACAACCGCTCGTGGCGGGTCACCCGCACCGTGGACGGCAGCACGAGCACGTTCAGCTGGTCAGGCCAGCGGTACAGCGACACGAACCTCCTTCCCGGCCAGTCGGCGACCTACACGGTCGCTGCTGTCGACGGTTCGGGGACAGGACCGGAGTCTGTCCCGGCGACGGGGGCCAGGGACCCCGAGGGCTCGTCGGCGCCTGCAGGAGCCAGGACGCTCGTGTTGAGCGGCCCGGAGGATCCGGATGGCGTCCCCCTCCCCGGGCGCAGCCAGACGCTGGACCCCACCCTGGACTGGGACGGATCGGTGGCCCTGGGCTGGGGGTTGGGTCTCGCCTTCGGGCGACTCCCCGGGCCGGGCCGCTACGTCCTGGCGAGTGAGCCCCAGGACGGCGAGATCCGATTTCGAACCTACTGCCAGTCCGGTCCCCCTCGTGGGGTTGTCGACGTGCACGACGTGGTCTACGGGGCGTCCGGAGTGCCTCTGCAGCTCGGCGCCGACTTCGCCTGGTCGTGCGGCGACGGCCCCGTGCAGCGCAACCACGTCCGGTTCAACTCGGCGACGCCGTTGGCCGAGGTCCCCTTCGAAGGTCCGGGAACCAATCCCTCCGTGGTGCGAGGCGGTTCGGTGCAGACGGTGTGGCACCTGCGCAACACCGGTGACGCGCCGGCAACGATCGGACGGCTCGCTGCCCGGTCCGGCTACAGCGGCATCGAGCCCAGCACCTCGTCGGCGTGCGACGGCGTGGTGCTGGAGCCCGGCGCCTCCTGCGACGCGACGGTCACGGTCAGCACGACGAACGACGTGGCGCCGGCTCCGGACGGATACCCGCTTCAGCTCAGCGCGACGGTCGATGGCCAGCCCGGAGTGAGTGCCGACCCGAGGCTCAAGGTCTACCGGGAGCTCGCTGCTCCGACGGTTCGGTGGCTCGGGCGCACGACGAGCGCCGTGGCCTTGCGGATCGAGCTGCCGCAGGCCCAGGAGATGCAGCCACTGTCGGGCTTCCTCATCGAACGCCGGGTGGGGTCGGGGGCCTGGTCAACAGTGGCCCGCCCGGAGGGAACGAGTCTGGACTGGACCGACTGGTCGGCGCCGTCGGGCGCAGCAGTGACCTACCGTGTCACGACGGTGGCGCAGAACGGCGAGCAGTCGAACCCCTCCAGTGAGCTGAGCGGCGTGGTGCCCAGCGAGGCCGTCGTCTCGGGCAACTCCGGCCTCCGCGGCGGATCGGACCCGGACGACCCGGAGTGGGTGTCCCTGAGGCCGCCCTCCGACGGCATCGTGACCGGCATGGGAGCCTCCCCGGACCGCCAGCACCTCGCCGTCGCGACCTACGAGGACGGAGCGAACACGGCGCGCCTGTACCTCACCGACCTCAGCGGCTCCAACGGTCGGCTGCTCACCTCGAACAACTACGCCCACGAGTTCAAGCGCCTCCGCTTCTCGCCGGACGGCCGCCGCATCGCGTACGTCGACGGGTACGGCGTCGGCGAGACCGTGTCCATCGTGGACGTCGCGACGGGTGCGCTGTCCGCCGTACGCAGCCAGGGTGTCCCGTACGGCTGGTCGCCGGACGGGACCGCCCTGCTGATGGCAGGTGGCGAGACGCCCATCAACGAGCACCCGGCCGGCCTGCGATGGGTGAAGGTGGCCGGAGAGTCCTGGACCAGCGTCACCGGAACCTCAGCAGTCCCTGACGACAACTTCACGGTGTCGACGTCGGTGACGGTCTCCCGCACCGGGGAGATCGCGTGGGTCGGGCCGGCGTCGACCGGAGGCAAGGCCCTGTACCGAGTTCCCGCGGCAGGTGGCACGGCCTCGGTGCTGTGGGCTCCCGCGGGCTGTTCCCTCAACGAGCCGAGGTTCTCGCCGACCGGCACCGAGGTCGCCGTGGGCGTCGGCGGTGCGTCGTGCGTCGCGGGCAAGGGCACGATTGCCGTGCGGGTGCCTGCCTCAGGAGCTGCGACCAGCTGGCGTCGGCTCTTGAGCTGGAGCGGCCAGGACCCGGCCTGGACGACGACGAGCCGATCAGTGCCGACGACGACCGTCTCGGTGCCGGCCGTCACGTCCGCCTCGGCGCAGGTTCGGCTCGGCGGAGTGGACGCCGACGACGCGGTGGGTGGGCTCACGTTCTCGTGCCGGCTCGACGCCGGCGCGTGGAAGGCCTGTGGCCCCACCTGGGCGCTGAGCGATCTCGCTGCCGGCAGCCACACCGTCACGGCAGTCGCCACCGACCCCTCCGGCCAGCGCAGTGCGCCGGTCTCCGCGACGTGGACGGTCGACCGCGCCGCCCCCTCCGTGTCGCTGACCGCGCTGCCCACCGCGCTCCTCGGGTCCAGCCTCAGCCTGGCCTGGTCGGCCAAGGACTCCGGCGGCAGCGTCGTCGAGTCCTACGACGTGCGCGAACGGTACGCGTCGCCGTCCGGCGGCTACACGGCATACGTCTATCCCTCGACCTGGCAGAAGCGGACCTCGTCGTCACTGGCCCTGAAGCTGTCCGCCGGCTACAGCTACTGCTTCTCGGTGCGGGCCAGGGACAAGGTCGGCAACCTCGGCGCCTTCACACCGGAGCGGTGCACGAGTGTCGCGCTCGACGACCGCGCGCTGTCGAACCACGGCGGTACGCGGAGCACGAACAGCCGGTACCTCTCCGGCACCTACACCCGGTTGACCGGGACGCCCCAGTACCTCAGTCGCACCAGCGTCAAGGGCCGACGCCTGGGGCTCGTGGTGGCCACGTGCAGCACGTGCGCGCCGCTCGACGTGTGGGTCGGTGGCGTGAAGTGGGGGCGCGTCAGCACCTACAGCTCGACGACCCGCTACCGGCAGGTGGTCTGGCTCCCGCTGTCGTCCAGCACGCGCTCGGGAACCGTGGTGGTACGGCCGG
Organism: Pedococcus cremeus; assembly: GCF_900111375.1. Taxonomy (GTDB): domain Bacteria; phylum Actinomycetota; class Actinomycetes; order Actinomycetales; family Dermatophilaceae; genus Pedococcus_A; species Pedococcus_A cremeus. The sequence goes on along the minus strand of NZ_FOHB01000001.1, from coordinate 307,499 downwards.
CGTCGTCACGGAGCGCCTACGTGGACGGGCTCGTCATCCTCAAGTAGCCCGAACCGGGGTGTTGACCACATGTCGGGACCGCCCATCCACATGGTGAGCGCGGTCGTATGCTGACCGAGGCACAGCGCGGTGCCCCGCCCACCCGTCCCCGCGGATGTGTCGCCGCCGTGCCGCACACCCGGTGACGGGCCCGGGGGCCGCACCCCTCCCCGTGACTCCACCGACGAAGGACTGACACGTGACCAAGCCCATCGTGCTGATCGCCGAGGAACTCTCGCCCGCCACCATCGACGCCCTCGGTCCGGACTTCGAGATCCGCAACTGCGACGGCGCGAACCGCGACGAGCTGCTCCCGGCTCTCGCCGACGTCGACGCGGTGCTCGTGCGGTCCGCGACGAAGATGGATGCCGAGGCCATCGCCGCGGCCAAGAACCTCAAGGTCATCGCGCGCGCCGGCGTCGGCCTCGACAACGTCGACGTGCCCTCGGCCACGCAGGCCGGCGTCATGGTCGTCAACGCGCCGACCTCCAACATCACCTCGGCCGCCGAGCTCGCGGTCGGCCTGCTGCTCGCCACCGCGCGCAACATCGCCCCGGCCAACGAGGCCCTCAAGAACGGCGCCTGGAAGCGCAGCAAGTACGGCGGCGTCGAGCTGCTCGAGAAGAAGGTCGGCGTCGTCGGTTTCGGCCGCATCGGCCAGCTCGTCGCCGAGCGCCTGAAGGGCTTCGGCATGGAGGTCCTCGCCTACGACCCCTACGTCTCGGCGCAGAAGGCCGGCCAGCTCGGGGCGCGCCTGGTCCCGCTCGACGAGCTCCTCGCCGAGAGCGACTTCATCACCGTGCACCTGCCCAAGACGCCGGAGACCCTCGGCCTCATCGGCAAGGAGGCACTGGGCAAGGTCAAGCCGACCGTGCGCATCATCAACGCGGCCCGCGGCGGCATCGTCGACGAGGAGGCCCTCGCCGAGGCCCTGCGTGAGGGGCGCGTCGCCGGCGCCGGCATCGACGTCTTCGCCAAGGAGCCGACCACCGAGAGCCCGCTCTTCGAGTTCGAGTCGGTCGTCGTGACGCCGCACCTCGGCGCGTCGACGGAGGAGGCCCAGGAGAAGGCCGGCGTCGCGGTCGCCAAGTCGGTGCGCCTGGCCCTCGGTGGCGACCTCGTCCCCGACGCGGTCAACGTCTCCGGCGGCGTCATCGCCGAGGAGGTCCGCCCCGGCATCGCCCTCGTGGAGAAGCTCGGCCGCATCTTCACCGCCGTCGCCGGTGCGGTGCCGGTGCAGCTCGACGTCGACGTGCACGGTGAGATCACCGAGCACGACGTCAGCGTCTGGAAGCTCTCGGCCCTCAAGGGCCTGTTCACCGACCTCACCGAGGACCCGGTCACCTACGTCAACGCGCCGCTGCTGGCCGAGCAGCGCGGGGTCGAGGCCCGCCTGCTCACCGACCCGGCGTCGCAGGACTTCCGCAACGTCACCACCCTGCGCGGCACCCTGGCCGACGGCACGGTCGTCAGCGTCTCGGGCACCCTCACCGGCCCGCGCATGGTCGAGAAGATCGTCGGCATCAACGGCTTCGACCTCGAGGTGCCCCTCTCGGAGCACATGGCCTTCTTCACCTACGGCGACCGCCCCGGCATCGTGGGCGCCGTCGGCCGCCTGCTGGGGGAGGCCGACGTCAACATCGGGGGCATGCAGGTCGCCCGCGACACCAAGGGCGGTCGTGCCCTGGTGGCCCTCACCGTCGACAGCGCCATCCCCGCCGACGTGGTGTCCGCCATTGCCGCGGAGATCGAGGCCGAGGTCCGCGTCGTCGACCTCGAGGGCTGACCCACCGCCGCGTGGGTGGCACATCGGTGGCTCCTCGCGGAGGAGTGAATCCTGAGATTGCCGTCTCACTTTGTGGGAAAGCGCTGTCGGATAGTTGGACGTCCTCGTACCGTGGAGGACATGACGCGGCAGGTCGTACTCATTCACCGCCGCGGCGAGTTCCGGTAGCCAGCCCCTTCGCCGCGGAGATCCCGCGTTGCACGGCTGGCAGGCCCCCCGGAATACCGGACGAGGCCCCGCAGAACTCCCCACCACACAGAACTCCCCACCACAAGCGACTTCCCTTGCGCGACAAGGGGATCGGCAAAGGAATGATTCAGATGAGCGAAGAGGCCAAGAAGGCACGTCAGGCACTGCAGGAGTCGATGGACCTGCGGGAGCAGGGACACACCGACGACTGACGGTCGCCACACCAGCGACTGACCGTCGCCCGCGACGGACGGAATGGCCCCACGGCAGCTGCCGCGGGGCCGTTCGTCATGTGAGACATCGATATCAGATTGCAAGACCGTCCCTAGGGTGGGCTCATGGTCACCGACGCCCGGAACGCAGACTCCCTGAACATCGCCGTCATCGGCGGCGACGGCATCGGCCCCGAGGTCGTGGCCGAGGGCCTGAAGGTCCTGTCGGCGGCCACCGGTTCGGCCGGCCCCAAGGTGAGCACCACCGAGTACGACCTCGGCGCCCGGCGCTGGCACGCCACCGGCGAGACCCTCCCGGACTCGGTGCTCGAGGAGCTGCGCGGCCACGACGCCATCCTGCTCGGCGCCATCGGCGACCCTACGGTGCCGAGCGGCGTGCTTGAGCGTGGGGTGCTGCTGCCGCTGCGCTTCGCCCTCGACCACTACGTGAACCTCCGTCCGGCCCGGCTCTACGCCGGCGCGACGAGCCCGCTGGCCGTCGAGCGGGTGGCGCCGAACGGCATCGACTTCGTCGTCGTCCGTGAGGGCACCGAGGGCCCGTACGTCGGCAACGGCGGTGGCCTGCGCGTCGGCACCCCGCACGAGATCGCGACCGAGGTCAGCGTCAACACCCGCTTCGGCGTCGAGCGCGTCGTCCGTGACGCCTTCAGCCGGGCCGCCGCCCGGGAGCGCAAGCACCTCACGCTGGTGCACAAGCACAACGTGCTCACCCACGCCGGGCACCTGTGGCGCCGCACCGTCGAGGAGGTGGGTGCCGAGTTCCCGCAGGTGAGCACCGACTACCTGCACGTCGACGCCGCCACGATCTTCCTGACCACCGACCCGGGCCGGTTCGACGTCATCGTCACCGACAACCTGTTCGGCGACATCATCACCGACATCGCCGCCGCGATCGCCGGTGGGATCGGCCTGGCCGCCAGCGGCAACATCAACCCGGAGCGCACCACGCCGAGCATGTTCGAACCGGTGCACGGGTCGGCGCCCGACATCGCCGGCCAGGGCAAGGCCGACCCGACCGCCACGATCCTGTCGGTCTCGATGCTGCTCGAGCACCTCGGGCGCACCGAGGAGGCCGCCCGGGTCGAGCAGGCGGTGGCGGCCGACCTCGCCGAGCGCGGGGCCGCCACCCGCACCACCACCGAGATCGGCGACGCGATCACCGCCCGCCTGTAGGCACGCGCTCAGCGTCGGCCCCCGCCCGACCGGCGCCGGGGCAGCGGTAGCCTGCAGGGGAGACCCGACGCTGAGTCTGCAGAGACGTTTGGAGGCACTGATGACCGAGGCCCCGGCACTGTCCGAGCCCACGCTGACGTTCGCGATCGAGCGGCGCACGGACCCGCTCCCCGACGAGCAGCGCGAGGCGGTACTGGCCAACCCCGGCTTCGGCAAGACCTTCACCGACCACATGGTCCTGGCCACGTGGACCCCCGGTGACGGGTGGCACGACGCCCGCGTCACGGCATACGGGCCCCTCACCCTCGAGCCGTCGGCGGCCGTCCTGCACTACGCCCAGGAGATCTTCGAGGGCATGAAGGCCTACCGGCACGCCGACGGGTCGGTGTGGACCTTCCGGCCCGAGCAGAACGCCGCACGGTTCGTGCGCAGCGCCCGCCGGCTGGCGCTGCCGGCGCTGCCCACCGAGGCGTTCGTCGAGTCGCTGCGGGTGCTGGTCGACGTCGACCAGGCGTGGGTGCCGGGCACGGAGCACGGCGAGGCCAGCCTGTACCTGCGGCCGTTCATGTTCGCCTCGGAGGCGTTCCTCGGGGTCCGCCCGGCCGCCAAGGTCACCTACAGCGTCATCGCCTCGCCGGCCGGCCCCTACTTCAGCGGCGGCCTGAAGCCGGTGAGCATCTGGGTCTCCAGCGAGTACGTGCGCGCGGCACCCGGTGGCACCGGCGCGGCCAAGTGCGGCGGCAACTACGCCGCGAGCCTGGCCGCCCAGGTCGAGGCCTCCGAGCACCAGTGCGACCAGGTCGTCTTCCTCGACGGCCTCGAGCACAAGTGGGTCGAGGAGCTCGGCGGCATGAACCTGTTCTTCGTGCGCCGCGACGGAAGCATCGTCACGCCCGAGCTGACCGGCACGATCCTCGAGGGCATCACGCGCGACTCGATCGTCGAGCTCGCCAAGGAGCTCGGCCACGACGTCACCGAGCGGCGCATCTCCATCGACGAGTGGCGCGAGGGCGTGGCGTCGGGCGACATCGCCGAGGTCTTCGCCTGCGGCACCGCGGCCGTGGTCACCCCGGTCGGCCGGCTCGCCTGGGACGGCGGGGAGGTCGTCATGAACGGTGGCGAGGTCGGCGCGGTGACCGAGCGGATCCGCTCCACCCTGCTCGACATCCAGTACGGCCGCACCGAGGACACCCACGGCTGGATGCACCGCCTCGTCTGACAGGCAGGCGCAGGCGGTGTTCGGTTCTTCCATCGGGGACTGAAGGTTCAGTCGCCACCGGAGGAAGCCGAACACTGACGGCTCGTCCACAGTGCCGGACCGTCCCTCGCTGCGTCCACAGCCGAGGACGAACAGGTGGTGCCTCGCAGGTCCCGAGGGCGAGGGTCGGCCCATGCGCGCCTTTGAACCCGCTCTCGTCGACCTCGCGCGCGCCCAGCACGGAGCCTTCTCCTCTGCGCAGGCGCACCGTCTCGGCGTCGACGACCTCACCCTCAGCCGGCTCACCTTGAAGGGTGAGCTGGTCCGGGTCAGGCAGGCGGCATACCTGCTTGCTGCGGCAGTGGAGGCGTTGACGCCCGAGCAGCGCTACGCCCGTTCCGCCCGGGCGATCCTGCTGACCCGGCCACCGCTGACCTGGCTGTCACACCATGCCGCGCTTGCCATCGCGGGTCTGCCCCTTGTGGGTGTTGACCTCGCCCGCTTCGATGTCTGTGCCGAGATCAAGCGCTCGTTCCGCAGGAGCGGCCTCGTGTCCCATGTGCTGCCGGACCTCGAGCCGTGTCTGGTGGTCGACGGTGCCCGGTGTGTGTCGACAGAGCTGGCCATCGTCCAGACCACCTTCCTGAGTGGCCTCAGGGCTGGGGTGGTGGCTGCCGATGCGGCCCTGCACTCCGGTCTCGTCAGCTCGGAAGCACTGTCGGCTGCCGGCGTCAGGACCGCTCCCGGAAAGAAGCAGTCGCGGCAGCTCGAAGCCCTGCTGAGCGTGGTGGATGCGCGCGCAGAGTCTCCTGGTGAGTCACTCAGCAGGCTGCTGCTGACCGGCCTCGGCTGGCCCGTCAGCAGCCAGGTCGACATCTACGACGCCGCGGGCTTCGTCGGAAGGGTCGACTTCCTCGTTGGCGAGCGCGTCGTGGTGGAGTTCGACGGGCTCGTGAAGTACGAGGGTGCCGGCGGCCGCGAGGCCCTGGCCAGGGAGAAACGGCGGGAGGACCGGCTGCGCGCAGCCGGGTATGAGGTCGTGCGGCTCACCTGGGCGGACTTGCGTGCGCCGGAACGTGTGGCACGACCGGTGCGGCAGGCCATGGCGAGGACCCGGCTCGCCTCGTGACGGTTGTCTGGTTCTTGCACGGTGCACGGAAGGTTCGTCCTCCGCTGCAAGAACCGAACACGGCACATGGGGCAGGTCGCGTGCTGACCACCATGCGGACCGGGGTTCCGCTGGTCGGACGCGGTGTGCGACATTCATCCCGTGACGTCCTGGACGCTGGCTACCGCCACGGTGATTATCGACTAGCGCGACGAGAACTCCTCGTCGCGCAGACCTCCCACACCCGGGGGGTCTTTTGTTTTGTCGGGGAGCTCGACGAGACGAGGCGGGGCCGGCCACCACCCAGGGCCGACCGCGGGCGCGCAGGGAGAGAATGACCACCGGGACTGACGCGACGAGACCGAGCTCGATCCCTGCCGCACCACCTGAGGAACCCCTGATGACCGACCTGCACGTCTACGACACCACCCTGCGCGACGGCGCGCAGCAGGAGGGGCTGAACCTCTCCGTGTCCGACAAGCTCGCCATCGCGGCGCACCTCGACGAGCTCGGCGTCGGCTACATCGAGGGTGGCTGGCCGGGCGCGAACCCGAAGGACACCGAGTTCTTCGCCCGCGCCCAGCACGAGCTGCGGCTGCAGAACGCCACCCTCGCGGCCTTCGGCGCGACCAGGAGGGTCGGCGGTAACGCGGCCGACGACCCCCTGGTGCGCGCCCTCGTCGACTCCGGCGCCTCGGTCGTGACCCTGGTCGCGAAGTCGCACGCCGGCCACGTCGAGCGGGCGCTGCGCACGACGCTCGCCGAGAACCTCGAGATGATCCGCGACACCGTCTCCTTCCTGCGGGGCGAGGGGCGGCGCGTCTTCCTCGACGCCGAGCACTTCTTCGACGGGTATGCCGTGGACCGCGCCTACGCGCTCGAAGCCGTCCGGGCGGCGGTCGAGGCCGGCGCCGAGGTCGTGGCCCTCTGCGACACCAACGGCGGGATGCTGCCGAACCAGGTGGCCGACGTCGTCGCCGACGTGCTCGACGCCACCTCGGCCCGCCTGGGCATCCACTGCCACAACGACACCGGCTGCGCGGTGGCCAACTCGATGGCCGCGGTCGACGCCGGCGCCACCCACGTGCAGGGCACCGTCAACGGCTACGGCGAGCGCACCGGCAACGCCGACCTGCTGACCGTGGTGAGCAACCTGCAGATCAAGCGCGGCCTGGCCCTGGTGGAGGAGCCGCGCCTGCGCGAGGCCACCCGGATCGCCCACTCGATCAGCGAGATCACCAACGTCCCGCCCTACAGCCGCCAGCCCTACGTCGGCGCGAGCGCGTTCGCGCACAAGGCGGGCCTGCACGCGAGCGCCATCAAGGTCGACCCCGACCTCTACCAGCACACCGACCCGACGTTGGTCGGCAACGACATGCGCATGCTCGTCTCCGACATGGCCGGCCGCGCCAGCATCGAGCTCAAGGGCCGAGAGCTCGGCTTCGACCTCGCCGGTGACACCGAGCTGCTCACGCGGGTGCTGACCAAGGTCAAGGACCTCGAGCTGCGCGGCTACACCTTCGACGCCGCCGACGCCTCGTTCGAGCTGCTGCTGCGCCGTGAGGTCGTGGGCGAGGCGGCGCACGAGTACTTCGAGGTCGAGTCGTGGCGGGTCATCACCGACGCCCGCGGCGACGAGAACGCCCTCTCCGAGGCGACGGTGAAGGTGGTCGCCGGGGGAGAGCGCGTCGTCGCGACCGGCGAGGGCAACGGCCCCGTCAACGCGCTCGACCACGCGCTGCGCCAGGCCCTCTCGCCCGCCTACCCCGAGCTCGACAAGCTCGAGCTCATCGACTTCCGGGTCCGCATCCTCGACGCGGCGCACGGCACCGACGCCGTCACCCGCGTGCTCATCGAGACCTCCGACGGCTCCACCTCGTGGGAGACCGTCGGGGTCGCGGGCAACATCATCGAGGCCTCGTGGCAGGCCCTCGTCGACGGCGTTACCTACGGCCTCGTGCGAGCGGGCGTGCCCGTCCGCTGACACCGGCGCCCCCCGCCGCAACGCGACGGCCCCACTCCACCAGGAGCGGGGCCTTCGGCGTGTCCACCGGTATGCCGCGTGCCCGCGGACCACCGGAGCGCGTCAGACGGTGCGCGGGCCTCGGTGCGCGTCCAGCCGGTGCGCGTCAGTCGGTGCCGGACTCCATCGCGGCGCGGTCGAGGGCGTCGTCCTCGAGGTCGACGTTCGCAGCCGCCGGATTGGCGGAGATGGCCCGGGCACCGCCCGGCTCGAGCTCGCCCACGAGCTCCTGGTGACGCACGCCGAGGAGGCCGGCGGCGGCATACCCCTCGAGCTTGGCCCGGGAGTCCGCGATGTCGAGGTTGCGCATGGTGAGCTGGCCGATGCGGTCGACGGGGCCGAAGGCGGCGTCCTCGGTGCGCTCCATGGACAGCTTCTCCGGGTGGTAGCTGAAGCCGGTGCCCTTGGTGTCGAGGATCGAGTAGTCCTCGCCGCGGCGCAGCCGCAGCGTGACCTCGCCGGTGACGGCCGACGCGACCCAGCGCTGCAGCGACTCGCGCAGCATCAGCGACTGCGGGTCGAGCCACCGGCCCTCGTAGAGCAGCCGGCCGAGCCGGCGACCCTCCGCGTGGTAGTTCGCGATGGTGTCCTCGTTGTGCACCGCGTTGAGCAGGCGCTCGTACGTGATGTGCAGCAGCGCCAGTCCCGGGGCCTCGTAGATGCCGCGGCTCTTGGCCTCGATGATGCGGTTCTCGATCTGGTCGGACATGCCGAGCCCGTGGCGCCCACCGATCGTGTTGGCCTCGTTGACGAGGGCGACCGGGTCGGTGAACTCCTGGCCGTTGATGGCAACCGGGCGGCCCTGCTCGAAGCGGACCGTGACGTCCTCGGTCGCGATCTGCGCGGACTCGTCCCAGAAGGCGACGCCCATGATCGGCTCGACGATCTCCATCGAGGCGTCGAGGTACTCGAGCTTCTTGGCCTCGTGCGTCGCGCCCCAGATGTTGGCGTCGGTGGAGTACGCCTTCTCGGTGCTCGCGCGGTAGGGGAGGTCGCGGGCCTTGAGCCACTCCGACATCTCCGTGCGGCCGCCGAGCTCGGTGACGAAGTCGGCGTCGAGCCACGGCTTGTAGATCCGCAGCGCCGGGTTGGCCAGCAGGCCGTAGCGGTAGAACCGCTCGATGTCGTTGCCCTTGAAGGTCGAGCCGTCGCCCCAGATGTCGACGCCGTCCGCGTGCATCGCGCGCACCAGCAGCGTGCCGGTCACCGCGCGGCCGAGCGGCGTGGTGTTGAAGTAGGTGCGGCCGCCGCTGCGGATGTGGAAGGCGCCGCAGGCGATCGCGGACAAGCCTTCCTCGACCAGGGCGGCGCGGCAGTCGACGAGGCGGGCTAGCTCGGCACCGTAGGCACCGGCGCGGCCGGGCACCGAGTCGATGTGGGGCTCGTCGTACTGGCCGAGGTCGGCGGTGTAGGTGCAGGGCACGGCACCGTGCTCACGCATCCAGGCAACGGCCACCGAGGTGTCGAGACCACCGGAGAACGCGATGCCGACCTTCTCGCCGACGGGGAGTGATGTGAGGACCTTGGACACGAGAGCCAAGCCTACGGGGCGCCGCGGCGGCCCACTCACCGCGTTCGAGTCGTGGTCTCCTCGTCGGCAGCGGCCCGCAGGACCTCCACCGCGTCGAGCAGCCGCTGCCGCAGCACTTGGCCGCGCGCCGAGAAGCCGCGCTGCGCGGCGGCATACGCGGCCTTGCCGGCAGGCGTCTCGATGGGCACCGGCTCGTAGCCGAGCGCGGTGAGGTCGTAGGGGGAGGCGCGCATGTCGAGCTCGCGGATCTCGCGGGCGACGTCGAAGCAGTCCATGATGAGGTCGCTCGGCACGGCGGGGGAGAGCTTGTAGGCGAGCTTGTAGAGGTCCATGCCGGCGTGCAGGCAGCCCGGCTGCTCGAGGTCGGGCTGGCTCTCGCGGGTGGGTTGGAGCAGGTTCAGCGACCGGGCCGGCGGGGTGTAGAAGCGGAACGCGTCGTAGTGCGAGCAGCGGATCTGGTGCGCCTCGACCACCTCGTCGGTGCCGGCGCTGCCCAGCCGCAGCGGCCAGCCGGCGTGACGCACCTCGTCGTCGCCGAGCCGGTAGACCATCGCCCACTCGTGCAGGCCGAAGCAGCCGAACTGCGCCTGCCGGCCGAGGGTGGAGGCGACCAGGCGTGACGCGAGCTCGACGGTCTCCCGGCGCGCCTCGAGAAAGGCCGCTGCGTCGAGCACCACGTCGTCACCCTCGACGCGGTAGTGCTTCCACGTCGCGCGGGGCAGGCCCGCGGCATCGGCGAGCCGCACGCCGGGGCCGGGGTGCCAGCGGCGCAGCTGCGCCGGGCGGTGCGAGTAGTAGGTGAACAGGAAGTCCTCGACCGGGTGCTTGCGCCCGTCGCCGCGGCGGCGCAGGTGGGCGGCCGTGGCGGCGTCGACGCGGGCGTGGTGGGCCGCCTCGAGGGCCTCCCACCCACTCCTGTCCATGACGCGTGCCGGCACGGGCACCAAGCGTAGATCGCCTCTTGCGGCACCTGGTCTCGCGGTGGGACGGTGCAGTCAGGTGTGGGGTCGGGCGCAACGAGGCACCCATCCTGGGAGCGGGGCCCGCCAGGAGCCCTCCGGTCGCGCGTGGGTCCCGGAGAGTCCGCAGGGAGTCCCCCGCAGGCGGTGCGGGTTGGCCGTCGTTAGGCTCGGCTCGTGCGTATCGCGAGGTTCACGACAGGAGACGACCCGAAGTTCGGCCTGGTCGACGGAGCAGGGGAGAAGATCGCCGAGATCACCGGCGACCCGCTGTACACGAAGATCGAGCTGACTGGTGACACCCACGAGGTCGCCGACGTGCGGCTGCTGGCGCCGGTCATCCCGCGCAGCAAGGTGATCGGCATCGGCAAGAACTACGCCGACCACGCCAAGGAGATGGGCGGTGAGGCGCCGGCCGAGCCGCTCATGTTCCTGATCCCCAACACCGCGGTCGTCGGGCCCGGCGAGCCGGTGATCATCCCGACGGACCTCACCTCCGAGGTGCACTACGAGGGCGAGCTCGCCGTCGTGATCGGCCGGCTCTGCAAGGACGTCGAGCCGCAGGACGTCGCGAAGGTCGTCTTCGGCTACACCTGCGCCAACGACGTCACCGCGCGCGACCTCCAGCGCGGCGACGGGCAATGGGCCCGGGCCAAGGGCCTGGACACGTTCTGCCCCATCGGCCCCTGGATCGAGACCGACCTCGACACCAGCGACCTGTCCCTCGTCACCCGCCGCGACGGCGAGGTGGTGCAGGACGGCACCACCGCCGACATGGTCCACGACGTCGCCACGCTGGTCTCGCACGCCTCCAAGGCGTTCACGCTGCTGCCCGGCGACCTCATCCTGACCGGCACGCCGGCCGGTGTCGGACCGGTCGTGGCCGGCCAGCGCGTCGAGGTCGAGATCGACGGCATCGGCGTGCTCTCGAACCCCTTCGTCGACAAGGACTGACGGCCCCGCCCCAGCGGCGGGCGGGGTGGCCGACCGGTGCGGGAAGGGCGCCACGGCGGCGCCCCTAGAATCGGACCCACCATGAGCGAAACCTCCTCCGCCCCCGTCCGGCTGCGCGTCGCCCCCTCGCCGACCGGCGACCCCCACGTCGGCACGGCATACATGTCCCTGTTCAACCTGGCGTTCGCGCGGCAGCAGGGCGGCCGGTTCGTCCTGCGCATCGAGGACACCGACCGGGCGCGGTTCCGCGCCGACAGCGAGCAGCAGGTGTTCGACACCCTGCACTGGCTGGGTCTGACCTGGGACGAGGGACCCGATGTGGGCGGGCCGTACGCGCCGTACCGGCAGTCGGAGCGGCTCGACACTTACCAGCCCTACGTGCAGCGCCTGCTGGAGGAGGGGCACGCCTACCAGTGCTGGTGCTCGACGGAGCGCCTCGCCGAGATGCGCGACAAGCAGCAGAAGCTCAAGCTGCCGACCGGCTACGACCGGCTCTGCCTCGGCAAGACCCGCGAGCAGCGGGCGGAGCTGCCCGGCTTCAACGAGACCCCCGTGGTGCGCATGCTCGTGCCCGACGACGTCGAGCTGCACTTCGACGACCTCATCCGCGGCCGGGTCTCGGCGCCGAGGCCCGACGACCAGGTGATCCTCAAGGCCGACGGCTTCCCGACCTACCACCTCGCGGTCGTCGTGGACGACCACGAGATGGGCATCACCCACGTGGTGCGCGGCGAGGAGTGGATCAGCAGCACCCCCAAGCACATCCTGCTCTACCGCTGGCTCGGCCTGGAGGCACCGAAATTCGCGCACATGCCCCTGCTGCGCAACAACGACAAGTCCAAGATCTCCAAGCGGAAGAACCCGGCCGCCCGGCTCACCTGGTTCCAGGAGCAGGGCTACCTGCCCGAGGCCCTGGTGAACTTCCTCGCGCTGCTGGCCTACCCGCCGAAGCAGGACGCCGAGGGCAACGACGTCGAGGTCTTCTCGTTCGCCGACTTCGCCAAGGACTTCGACTGGACCAAGGTCAACCCGGTGGGGCCGATCTTCGACCTCAAGAAGCTGGAGTGGCTCAACGGCGTCTACATCCGTGAGCTCGAGGTGGGCGACCTCGCCAGCCGGCTGCTGCCGTTCCTCCAGCGTGACGGCGTGCTGTCCGGCAACCCGAGCCTGGGCGAGCTGGCCCGGCTGAAGTCGATCACCGAGCTCATCCAGACCCGGATGGCGCTGCTGTCGGAGGCCACCGCCCTCGTCGCGCCGTTCTACGTCGCGGACGACGCGCTCGAGATCGCCGACGACGCCCGCGGCCAGCTCAAGGACGGCGCCCAGGAGGTGCTCGCAACGGCGCTGCGGGTGCTCGGTGGAATCGACGACACGGGCACCGGGGTGCTCGGCTCCGAGAGCGGCTGGAACGCCCCGGCCATCGAGGCGGCCCTGCGCGAGGCCATCGTCGAGGGACTGGGCATCAAGCCGAAGCTCGCGTTCGGCCCGCTCCGCACGGCCGTCTCCGGCCAGCGCATCTCGCCGCCGCTGTTCGAGTCGATGGAGATCCTGGGCAAGACCTCGACGCTCGCCCGCCTCCAGCGCCTGCACGACGAGCTCGTCTGACGCGGGCTCGTCTGTGGCGGTCGGCCGGGGCCCGTCTGACGCTGGCTCGTCTGACGCGGGCTCGTCTGCCGCGGCCGCCTACGTTTTCCGGACGAGGCAGCGGCCCGGGGTGAGCGCCACACTGGGCGGATGTCGCACCTGACGCGCTCGGCCCTGCCCGACCTGCTCGCGCGGATCGACCTGTTCGCCGGGCTCCCCGAACCGGTCATCGCCGACCTGGTGGCCTCCGGCTCCACCCTCCGGACCCCGGCCGGCCACCCTGTCGTGACGCAAGGAGACGAGGACGCCGGCCTCCAGGTCGTCCTCGACGGCACGGTGGTCGTCGAGGTGGGCGGTGTCCGGCGTCCCGGCGAGCTCGGCCCGGGCGACTACTTCGGGGAGATCTCGGTCATCGACGGCGGTGGCCGCTCGGCGACCCTCGCCGCGGGGGAGGACGGGGTGGAGACGTTCGCCATCTCACCCCTGACGTTCTGGCCGCTGGTCGACCGGCACGCCTCCCTGCGGCGCTCGCTGCTCAAGGGCCTGTGCGCCCGGATCCGCGCCCTCGACGCCGAGGCCAACGCCACCTGCTGAACCGCCTGCTGAACCGCCTGCTGAACCGCCTGTTGAACCCCCAGCAGGCCGCCTGTCGAGCCCAGCTTCACGGCACTGCGACCCGATTTGGGCGAGCGTCGGTGCGGCCGGTAGAGTCTCCTCTCGGTTCACCGCCGGACCTCCGAGGCCTCGGCAGTGATACCCCCTTGGGGTATGGTGTAATTGGCAGCACGACTGATTCTGGTTCAGTTAGTCTAGGTTCGAGTCCTGGTACCCCAGCGCGTGTCCTCCGGTCGCGAGACCAGAGGCCGATTCGGAGAAATCCACACCAGCCGGTATGGTTCTCTCCGCTGCCTGAAGCGTTGGAAGGCGAATCAGGCACCAGCTAGGGCCCCGTTGTGTAGCGGCCTAGCACGCCGCCCTCTCAAGGCGGTAGCGCGGGTTCGAATCCCGTCGGGGCTACGCGCCCAGAGCCCCCGTCCAGCGGACGGGGGCTCTTCGCATGTCGGGCCGGTGCCTCGCTCAGGCGCTGTGCTCCCGGACGAACCACCGGAACCACAGGGCGGAGGCCGGCACCAGCCACACCCACGCCAGGTCGGACGTCAGGGGTGCCGGGCCCTTCTCCGTGGTGGGCTCGAGCCGCCGCAGGTGCAGGCGCTGCCAGTTCGCGGCGATGTCCTCGTCGGTGTCGTGCAGGCCCTGGGAGGCGAGGTAGAGGCCGAACCAGGAGGCAGCGAAGCGGCGCAGGGCCCCCACGACCTCCATCGCCTCGGCCTCGTCCTCGAGCGGCACCGCGCGGACCACCTGTGTCCCGCCGCGCCACTGCACGGTCGCGACCGGGTTGGCCACGATGTTCCGGTACCACTGGGAGCGCCCGCCGTACGGGCACCACAGGTAGATGCGGTCGCCGATGACGTGGGGGTAGACGGCGACGTGCCGCGGCAGCCCGGTCGAGCGCCCCCTCGTCGTGACGACCATCCACACCCGCCCCGTCAGCGGCCCGAACCCCAGCCGCCAGAGGGCGAGCGGAAGCCCGATCAGCTCACGCGACCACCACGTGTCGAGGTAGTGGCTGGTCTGGGTGCCTTCGCGGGTGAGGGTCTGGTGCTCCGTCATGCGACCAGCGTCACCCAGGGTGGCCAGCCCCGCCTGAGTCCAACGTCCCGCCGACCCGATGCTTCCGACGTGCTGACCGGGGAGCCGCCGGTATGCCGCGTGGCCAGGCACGCGGCATACCGGCCCGTGGGTCAGGCGTTCTGCTGCTGTTGCTGCGCGTGGTGGCGCGCCAGCACCTCGGTCAGCTTGTTGGCGCCGGCGACCACGGTCGCGGCGTGCAGCCGACCCGGCTGGCGGGAGAGCCGCTCGATGGGGCCCGAGATCGAGACCGCGGCGACGACCCGGCCCGACGGGCCGCGCACCGGCGCCGACACCGACGCCACGCCGGCCTCGCGCTCGCCGACGCTCTGCGCCCAGCCGCGGCGGCGCACGCCCGAGAGCGTGGTGGCGGTGAACTTGGCGCCGTGCAGCCCGCGGTGCAGGCGGTCGGGCTCCTCCCAGGCGAGCAGCACCTGGGCGGCAGAACCGGCCAGCATGGACAGCGTCGCGCCGACGGGGATCGAGTCGCGCAGGCCGACCGGGCGCTCGGCGGCCGAGACGCAGATTCGGTGGTCGCCCTGGCGGCGGAAGAGCTGGGCGCTCTCGTTGGTGTGGTCGCGCAGTGCCCCGAGCACCGGGCCCGCGGCGGCGAGCAGCTTGTCCTCGCCGGCGGCGGCGGCGAGCTCCGCGAGGCGGGGGCCGAGCACGAACCGGCCCTGCATGTCACGGGTGACGAGACGGTGGTGCTCGAGCGCGACGGCCAGACGGTGGGCGGTCGGGCGGGCCAGGCCGGTGGCCGTGACGAGCTGCGCCAGGGTGGAGGGCCCTGCCTCGAGGGCGCCGAGAACGACGGCGGCCTTGTCGAGGACGCCGACCCCGCTAGTGTTGTCCATGCATTGATATTGACGTCTCATTGCCTGAGACGCAAGTTCACGCACGTGTGTCGCGGTGCGAACCTCCCAGTACGGCGCGCAGGGGCGCCGTTTCTTACAGACCCCGGTCGAGGAGAGGGAACGTGTCAGGAACACTGGCCGAAAAGGTGTGGGACGCCCACGTGGTGCGACGCAGCGAGGGGGAGCCCGACCTGCTCTACATCGACCTCCACCTGCTCCACGAGGTGACCAGCCCCCAGGCCTTCGACGGCCTCCGCCTCGCGGGGCGCAAGGTCCGCCGCCCGGACCTCACCCTGGCCACCGAGGACCACAACGTCCCCACGACGCCGGGTCCGATCACCGACCTCGTCAGCCGCACCCAGGTCGAGACGCTGCGTCGCAACTGCGAGGAGTTCGGTGTCCGGCTCTTCCCGATGGGCGACGCCGAGCAGGGCATCGTGCACGTCGTCGGCCCCCAGCTGGGCCTGACCCAGCCGGGCATGACGATCGTCTGCGGTGACAGCCACACCTCCACCCACGGCGCGTTCGGCGCGCTGGCCTTCGGCATCGGCACCTCCGAGGTCGAGCACGTGCTGGCGACCCAGACGCTGCCGCTCAAGCCGTTCAGGACCATGGCGATCAACGTCGAGGGTGAGCTTCAGCCGGGCGTCACCGCCAAGGACATCGTGCTCGCCGTCATCGCCAAGATCGGCACCGGCGGCGGCCAGGGCTACGTGCTCGAGTACCGCGGCAGCGCCATCCGCAGCCTGTCGATGGAGTCGCGGATGACCATCTGCAACATGTCGATCGAGGCGGGCGCCCGCGCCGGCATGATCGCCCCCGACGAGACCACCTTCGACTACCTCAAGGGCCGTGACCACGCCCCGACCGGTGACGCCTGGGACACGGCTGTCGAGGAGTGGAAGCAGCTGCGCACCGACGACGACGCCGTCTTCGACGCGGTCGTCGACCTCGACGCCAGCGCGCTGACGCCGTTCGTCACCTGGGGCACGAACCCCGGCCAGGGCCTGCCCCTGGCCGAGTCGGTGCCCGACCCCGAGACGATCGCCGACGAGAACGAGAAGGCGGCTGCCCAGCGCGCCCTGGAGTACATGGGGCTCGAGGCCGGCACCCCGCTGCGCGACATCCGCGTCGACACCGTCTTCGTCGGCTCGTGCACCAACGGCCGCATCGAGGACCTCCGCGCGGCCGCCTCGGTCGTCAAGGGCCGCAAGGTCGCCGACGGCGTGCGCATGCTCGTGGTGCCCGGCTCGGCGCGCGTGCGGCTCCAGGCCGAGCAGGAGGGCCTCGACGCGGTCTTCACCGAGGCCGGGGCCGAGTGGCGCCTGCCCGGGTGCTCCATGTGCCTCGGCATGAACCCGGACCAACTGGCACCGGGGGAGCGCAGCGCCTCGACGTCCAACCGCAACTTCGAAGGGCGGCAGGGCAAGGGCGGCCGCACCCACCTGGTGAGCCCGCTGGTCGCCGCCGCCACCGCGCTGCGGGGCACGCTGTCCAGCCCGGCCGACCTGCTCGACAGGGATGCCGACGCGCCCGTCGCCGCCGCGGCGGCCACCGAGGGGAGCCACTGATGGAGTCGTTCACCACCCACACCGGCATCGGCGTCCCGCTGCGACGCAGCAACGTCGACACCGACCAGATCATCCCCGCGGTCTATCTCAAGCGGGTGACCCGCACCGGGTTCGAGGACGGCCTGTTCGCGGCCTGGCGCAAGGACGAGACCTTCGTCCTCAACAACGACGCGTATGCCGCGGGCTCGGTGCTCGTGGCGGGGCCGGACTTCGGGACCGGCTCGTCCCGCGAGCACGCCGTCTGGGCGCTCATGAACTACGGGTTCCGGGTCGTCATCTCCAGCCGGTTCGCCGACATCTTCCGCGGCAACAGCGGGAAGCAGGGCCTCCTGACGGCCCAGGTCGACCAGGGTGACGTCGAGCTGATCTGGAAGTACCTCGAGAACGAGCCCGGCGCCTCGGTGACCGTGGACCTGGTCTCTCGCACCGTCACTGCCGGCGACATCGTGGCCCCCTTCGAGGTCGACGACTACACCCGCTGGCGCCTGCTGGAGGGCCTGGACGACATCAGCCTCACGCTGCGCCACGAGCAGGACGTCACCGACTTCGAGGGCCGTCGACCGTCCTACAAGCCCACGACGATCGGGGCCTGAGAGGCCACTGCCACACGGCCTCACGGCGGGATTGCCCTCTCCAGCGGCGTGTCCGCCAAAGAATTTTCGACAGACCTCCTCGGGGACCCGGCCCCGGACGGCGCGACCCGCCGTCCGGGGCCGTTCCGTTGCCGTCGCAGTACCCAGCTGAGAGCGGCCGCCGCACGAACTGGGTTGAAGCGCAAGGGATCTCGCTGCGGGACGCCCGGACTGTCGCCGTCACCGCAGAGGTCTCGCTGGCCCCGTCAGCGGCTACCCGGACGACGTCAGGCGGTCCCCAGAAGGGGACGAATGCCGTTGCGACACAATGGATCGGCCGATCGTTGTGGTGGACGCGGCGGGTGCTGGGCCATAACGTCAGCACCATGTCGGGCTCCAGCCCGGCCGCTCACCACCTTCGCTGGGCCGCTGGTCCAGCGCCGGACCCTGTGGAGGGGACAACGTGAACAAGGCAGAACTGGTCAAGGAGCTGGAGTCGCGCCTGGGTAGCCGCAAGGCCGCCAACGACGCGCTGACCCACGTCGTGGACGTGATCATCCGCGAGGTCGCCAAGGGCGGCAAGGTCGCGATCACCGGCTTCGGCACCTTCGAGAAGTCGGCCCGCGCCGCCCGCACCGGCCGCAACCCGCGCACCGGTGAGACCGTGCGGATCCGCAAGACGAACGTCCCCAAGTTCCGCGCCGGCGCCGGCTTCAAGGACGTCGTCGCCAACCCCAAGAAGCTGCCGAAGGCTGCTGTGGCAGGCGCTCGTGCCGCGGCCGGCAGCGCTGCCGGCGTCGCGGTCGGCACCGCGGGCCGCGCGGCCGCCACCGCCACGGGTGCGGCCAAGAAGGCCACCACCAAGAAGGCGGCTCCGGCCAAGAGGGCCGCGGCCACCACCGGCACCACGGCGAAGAAGACGTCGACGGCGGCCAAGAAGACCACCAAGGCCGCTCCGGCCAGGAAGACGGCCGCCACCAAGACCGCCGCCGCCACCAAGACCGCCACCAAGACCGCCACCAAGACCGCGGCCAAGAAGTCGACCGCCAGCAAGGCGACGGCGAGCCGGTCGACCGCGAAGAAGTCGGCTCCGGCCAAGACCGCTGCGAGCAGGACCACGGCCAAGAAGACCACGGCCAAGAAGTCCGCACCGGCCAAGACCGCCGCCAAGAAGACGACGACCAAGCGCGCTGCGAAGAAGGCCTGACCCGCGGGCTGCTCGCACCGACTGACGGCGAGGGAGGCCGGCGCCCACGGGTGTCGGCCTCCCTCGCCGTTTGCCATGCTGTGGGGCATGACTGACGTCCTCACGGTCAACGGTGGCGCACCCCTGGTCGGTGACCTCGAGGTCCGCGGGGCCAAGAACCTCGTCTCCAAGGCGATGGTGGCCGCCCTGCTCGCCGAGGACCGCTGCCGACTGCGCAACGTCCCGGAGATCTCCGACGTGAAGATCGTCTCCGGCCTCCTCGAGCTGCACGGCGTGCGGATCGACTCGACCGACCGTGACGGCGAGCTGCTGCTCGACCCGACCAACGTCGAGCAGGCGCACGTCGCCGACATCGACGCGCACGCCGGTTCCTCACGGGTGCCGGTGCTGCTCTGCGGCCCCCTGCTCCACCGGCTGGGGGAGGCGTTCATCCCCGACCTCGGCGGCTGCCGCATCGGCGAGCGGCCGATCAACTACCACCTCGACGTGCTGCGGCAGTTCGGTGCCGACGTGCAGAAGCGCCCCGAGGGCCTGCGGCTGACCGCCCCAGGTGGCCTGCGCGGCGCCAAGGTGCACCTGCCGTACCCCAGCGTCGGCGCCACCGAGCAGGTCCTGCTGACCGCGGTGCGGGCCCAGGGCGTCACCGAGCTGAGCAACGCCGCGGTCGAGCCCGAGATCATCGACCTCATCTGCGTGCTGCAGAAGATGGGCGCCATCATCAGCGTCGAGACCGACCGGGTCATCAAGATCGAGGGCGTCGAACGGCTCGGCGGCTTCGACCACCGGGCCATCCCGGACCGCATCGAGGCCGGTTCCTGGGCCTGCGCCGCCCTGGCCACCCGCGGCGACGTCTACGTGCGCGGCGCCCAGCAGCAGCCGATGATGCCGTTCCTCAACGTCTTCCGGAAGGTCGGCGGCGCCTTCGACATCGACGACGAGGGCATCCGCTTCTGGCACCCGGGTGGCCGACTGGAGTCCCTCGCCCTCGAGACCGACGTGCACCCCGGCTTCATGACGGACTGGCAGCAGCCCCTCGTGGTGGCCCTGACCCAGACCAGCGGGCTGTCGATCGTGCACGAGACGGTCTACGAGAACCGGCTCGGCTTCACCGAGGCGCTGGCGGAGATGGGTGCCGTCATCCAGCTCTACCGCGAGTGCCTGGGCGGCTCACCGTGTCGCTTCGGCCGGGCCAACTTCCGCCACTCGGCGGTGATCTCCGGCCCGACGCCGCTGCGCGGAGCCGAGATCACCGTGCCCGACCTGCGCGGCGGCTTCAGCTACCTCATCGCCGCGCTCGCGGCGGAGGGACAGTCGAAGGTGCACGGCATCGACCTGATCTACCGCGGCTACGAGCGGTTCTCCGACAAGCTCGACGCCCTCGGCGCCTCCTACGACGTCGGCTAACCGATGCGCTGGTCGTCGCCGATGCCGACGATCCAGAGCCTCTCGACGGTCGTCCTGCCGTCGGCGAGGTCGATGCTCACCCGCTGACCCGGCCGCAGGTGCCGCAGGGAGCTGCGGCCGAACACCTCGGCGGAGAACGAGACCTCGCGACCGTCGTCGAGCAGGGCGGTGCCGGCACCGGTCGCCTCGTCGAAGGTGTGCACGCTGGCCTGCATGTCCGGCAGCGTAGCGCCCGGGCCGGCCAGCACCGCCGTCGTCGCGGCCCCCACCCCGAGCCGCTGCGCGGCCCGCAGGGACCCGTCGTCGTCGACGTCGGTGCGCAGCCGGGGGAGGTCGAGCTCGAGCCGGTGGTGACCGGCCGCGGTATGCCGTGCGGCCGAGCCCGCGCCGAACGCCGGTTCGAGGTGACCGTCCAGGGAGGTGAGGAGCACCGTGCCGGTGCCGTCGGCGTCGGGGACGACCGCGAGGGGGTGGGCGGCCGCTGCCTTCAGGCCGCTCAGGAGGTCGGCAGGACGCAGGGCCGGCAGGTCGCCCAGGAGCACCCCGACACCCTCGCGGGTGGCCTGCCTCCCGGTCGGCCGCAACAGCGCCGCGCCCTGGTGGGCGGCGGCGGTCGAGGCGGCCCGGACACCGGCTCGCACCGCTTCGTTCAGCCCACGGCCCGGGTCGTGCACGACCACGGCTCCGAGCCCCGCGGCATACCGGGCCACGCCGTCGTCGGCGGTGACGACGTGGACGCACGCCGGTGGGAGCGCGGAGGTGACGGCGTCGAGGCAGTCGCGGGCGATGGCCCACGCCAGCGCGGCCCGTGGCACACCGGCCGGCGGGTGCAGGCGCGACTTGGCCCGGGTGCCGCCCTTGACGGGCACCACGAGTCGCCAGGACACCTCGAGCGCGGAAGTGGTCATCGACACGATCGTCGCAAGCACCCGCAGGTCGCTCGACACCGGCCCTGCCACCCGCGAAGATGCAGTCTCGACCCCGTCAAGAGTGGAGTAGTGGTGACCCCAAGCGGCAGACGTCCCCTGCCTTTCGCGTACCGACTGGCCGTGTGGATCCTCAGGCCGCTGCTGATGGCCCTCACCAAGCGGGACTGGCGGGGTGCCGAGCACCTCCCGACGTCGGGTGGCTTCGTCGTGACGCCCAACCACATCTCGCACGTCGACCCGCTGACCTTCGCGCACTTCATGCTCGACAACGGCCGGCCCGCCTACTTCCTCGGCAAGGAGTCGGTCTTCCGGGTGCCGGTGGTGGGCGCGATCGTGCGTGGCGCCCAGCAGATCCCGGTCTACCGCAACACCGGTCGGGCCGTCGACGCCTACCGCGCCGCCGTGGCCGCGGTCGAGGAGGGCAAGTGCGTCGGCGTCTACCCCGAGGCGACGCTGACCCGCGACCCGGGCCTGTGGCCCATGGTCGGGAAGACCGGAGCCGCACGGATCGCGCTGGCCACCCGGTGTCCCGTGGTGCCGGTCGCGCAGTGGGGCCCCCAGGAGATCCTGGCGCCCTACTCCAAGAGGCCGCACCTGTTGCCGCGCAAGACCATCCACGTGCTCGCCGGCCCGCCGGTGGACCTGTCCGACCTCTACGACCGGCCGCAGGACGCCGAGGTCCTCCGCGAGGCGACGGCGCGGATCATGGCCGCCATCACCACCCAGCTCGAGCAGCTGCGTGGCGAGCAGGCCCCGGCGGTGCGGTTCGACGCCCGCGCCCTGGGCCTGCCGCCCACCGGCAACTTCCGCAAGAAGGGGGGCCGTCCGTGACCACTGCTGCGGTGTTCGGCACGGGCAGCTGGGGCACGGCGTTCTCCGCCGTGCTCGCCGACAGCGGCACGTCGGTGCGCATGTGGGGCCGGCGGCCCGAGCTGGTCGACCAGATCAACGCCGGCAGCAACGAGGACTACCTGCCCGGGATCCGCCTTCCCGAGGGCATCAGGGCGACCACCGACCCCGCGGAGGCCGCCGAGGGCGCCGACATCGTCGTGCTGGCGGTGCCGTCGCAGACGTTGCGGCACAACCTCGAGCG
Source organism: Pedococcus cremeus (assembly GCF_900111375.1). Classification (GTDB taxonomy): domain Bacteria; phylum Actinomycetota; class Actinomycetes; order Actinomycetales; family Dermatophilaceae; genus Pedococcus_A; species Pedococcus_A cremeus. Next base: position 285,403 of record NZ_FOHB01000001.1, on the reverse strand, counting down.
CTGGGCGCACCACCTCCCGCGTGATGCCGCCGTCGTCTCCTTGATGAAGGGCGTCGAGCTCGGCACCACCAAGCGGATGAGCGAGGTGATCGCGGAAGTCGGCGGCGTCGAGTCCGAGCGCATCGTCGTGGTCTCCGGCCCGAACCTCGCCGGGGAGATCGCGCTCAAGCAACCGGCCGCCAGCGTCGTGGCCTGCACCGACCACGCCACGGCGGAGCGGGTCGCGGACGCCTGCTGGTCCACCTACTTCCGGCCCTACACCCTCACCGACGTCGTCGGCTGCGAGATCGGTGGCGCCGTGAAGAACGTCGTGGCGCTCGCGGTCGGCATGGCCGAGGGCATGGGCATGGGCGACAACTCCAAGGCCTCGCTCATCACCCGCGGGCTGGCGGAGACCACCCGGCTCGGCGTCGCGCTCGGCGGCGACCCGGCCACCTTCGCGGGCCTGGCCGGGGTCGGCGACCTCGTGGCCACCTGCTCCTCACCGCTGTCGCGCAACCGCACCTTCGGGGTCAACCTCGGGCACGGCATGGCCGTCAAGGAGGTCGAAGCGGTCACGAAGCAGACCGCCGAGGGCGTGAAGTCCTGCGACTCGATCCTCCAGCTGGCCCGCGAGCACGACGTCTACGTGCCGATCATCGAGCAGGTCGCCGCCGTCGTGCACGAGGGCCGCACGCCCCAGCAGGTCGTGGAGTCACTGCTGTCGCGGGCCCGCAAGCACGAGCTCGAGTAGCGCCGGTCCGGCGCGCCGCCGGCGGCATGTCGACCCGTTCCGCCACGACAGCAGCCGTCAGGCTGGGTCGCTCAGCCCCGCAGGGCCTGGTCGAGGTCACGCCAGAGGTCCTCGACGTCCTCGACGCCGACCGAGAGGCGGAGCAGCCCCTCCGGCACGGTGTCGGGCTCCCCGGCGTGGCGGCGGCGCCGCTCCACCTGCGACTCGACGCCGCCGAGGCTGGTCGAGTGGGTCCAGAGCGCGGTGGCCGAGGCCACGCGTTCGGCCGCCTCCGCACCGCCGCTCACCTCGATGCCGAGAATCGCCCCGAAGCCGGGATAGCGCACCCGGTCCAGGCTCGGGTGGCCGTCCAGCCGGGCCGCCAGCTCGCGCGCGTTGGCCGTGGCGCGCTCGACCCGCAGGTGCAGGGTGCGCAGGCCGCGCAGGGCGAGCCAGGTCTCCATCGGGCCCGCGATCGCCCCGTGCAGCAACCGGTACCGCGACAGCCGCGCGTGCAGGGCTCTGCCCGACTCGGTCGGTGCCGTCACCAGCGCGCCGAGGATCACGTCGGAGTGCCCGGCGAGGTACTTCGTCACCGAGTGCAGCACCACGTCGGCGCCGAGAGAGAGCGGCTGCTGCACGAGAGGGGTGGCGAAGGTGTTGTCGCACACCGTGAGCACGCCGCGCTCGCGGGCCGCGGCACACAGCGCCTCGACGTCGAAGACCTCGAGCATCGGGTTGGTCGGCGACTCGACCCACAGCATCGCGGCACCGTCCAGGAGCTCGCCCACCGCCCCGACCTCGTCGGCATACAGGCGTCGCACCACCACGGCGCCGCTCCCGGCGAGCTCGTCGAGCAGCGCCGTCGTGCCGTTGTAGGCGTGGGCGGGCACGACCACGGTGCCGCCGTGCGGCACGAGGCCGACTGCAGCGGCCACCGCGGCCATGCCGGAGCCGAAGACCAGCGCCTCGCCGCCCTCGAGGGAGCCGAGCGCCTCCTCGAAGGCCGACCAGGTGGGGTTGCCGCCGCGGGCGTAGTTGACCGGGCCGTCGGCGATGTAGGTGGAGGAGAGCTCCAGCGGGGCGTTGACGCCCGCGCCCGGCCGGCGCTCCTGGCGGCCGAGGGCGACGAGGCGGGTGGCGGCGGCGAGCTGCTCGGCTGCCGGCCCGGACGAGTGGTTGGCGGTCACCGGGCCAGAGTAGGAGAGGCAGCGCGCGCCGGGTCGGGCGCACCGGAGTGTGGGCGCTACGCTCTCGGGCGATGACCTCCCAGCCTGACGCCCCCCGCAAGACCCGTGTCGCGCTCGTCTTCGGCGGCCGCTCCTCGGAGCACGCCGTGTCGTGCTCGACCGCGGCCGGCGTCATGCGCGCCATCGACCGCGACGCCTACGACGTGATCCCGATCGGCATCGCCCGCGACGGCCACTGGGTGCTCATGGACGGCGACCCCGCCCAGCTCGAGCTCACCGCCGGCCACACGCCGGAGGTGCAGCCGACCGAGGCCGGTGTCGTCGTGCCGCTCGGCAGCACGCAGCGGACGCTGACGGTGCAGGAGCCCGGCCGGGTGCCGGACAGCCTGGGTGAGGTCGACGTCGTCTTCCCGCTGCTACACGGCCCGTTCGGCGAGGACGGCACCATCCAGGGGCTGCTCGAGCTCGCCGACATCCGCTACGTCGGCTCCGGCGTCCTCGCCTCCGCCGCGGGCATGGACAAGCACTACATGAAGGTGGTCTTCCAGGGGGCCGGGCTCCCGGTGGGGCCTTATGCTGTCGTGACCGACGCCCAGTGGCAGCGCGACAAGGCGGCCGCCATGGACGCGGTCGCCTCGCTCGGCTTCCCTGTTTTCGTCAAGCCCGCGCGGGCCGGCTCCAGCATGGGGATCACCAAGGTGAGCGACCCGCAGGACCTCGAGGCGGCCATCGAGGCCGCCCGCGAGCACGACCCGAAGGTCGTCGTCGAGGCCGCGATCGTCGGCCGCGAGATCGAGTGCGCGGTGCTGCAGGGCCGCGACCACCAGCCCCCGCGGACCTCCCAGGTCGGCGAGATCGAGGTCGACCACGACGGCGGCCACGACTTCTACGACTTCGAGGCGAAGTACCTCGAGGAGCAGGGCGTCACGCTCAGCTGCCCGGCCAAGGTGCCCGACGAGGTGGCTGCCGAGGTGCAGCGGCTGGCGGCCGCGGCGTTCGAGGCGCTCGGCTGCGAGGGCCTGGCCCGGGTCGACTGCTTCTACACCGACCGCGGCGAGGTCGTCATCAACGAGATCAACACCATGCCGGGCTTCACGCCGCACTCGATGTACCCGCAGATGTGGGCCGCGTCGGGCCTGTCGTACCCCGAGCTGATCGACGAGCTCATCCAGCTCGCGCTCGCGCGCCGGACCGGCCTGCGCTGACGCCTCGACCCGGTCGCTGACGACCTGACCGGGTCACTTGCAGCTGTGGCCGTTGGCGGGCAGCGCCTTGGCCGCGGCCCCGAACGCGGGCAGCAGCAACGGCTCCGGCGCGTAGGCGTTGGGCACCAGGACCTCGATGGCCGGGTCGCGCCCGAACGTCGTGAACACCGCACCGTCACTGGCCTTGCGGACCACCCAGTCGACCCCGTTGACGTCGAGGCACTGCTCGGTGGTCGGGGCGAGGGCGCTCAGGCCGCAGCGGGCGATGACGGGCGGGTCGCCCCACGCCGCCACGGCGTCGCTGCCGGCCGTGGTCTCCACCCTGTCCTGGCCCGACACCGTCGTCGGCCAGTGGCTGGCGGCCGCGGTGCAGGCGGGCGACCCGGCCTGCGGTGGCGCCGTCACCTCGACGGCCGAGGAGCAGCCGGTCAGCAGGACCACGCCCAGCCCGGCGAGCAGCGCCACGGCGCGGGCAGGACGAACGAAGCCACCGGCCGCTCCGAGGAAGCGACCGGTGGCCGTGGGACGTGGGGCACGCGCGGCACGCGGCCGCGGTGCGCGCTGGGCACCCAGGAGTGCGCTCAGACGTGGACGACCGTGCAGGTCAGGGTGCGGGTGATGCCCGAGACGTCCTGGATCTTGGCGATCACGAGCTTGCCCAGCTCGTCGACCGTGTTGGCCTCGACGCGGGCGATCACGTCGTAGGGGCCGGTGACGTCCTCGGCCAGGACCACACCTTGGATGCCGGCGATGGACTCGGCGACGGTCGCCGCCTTGCCGACTTCGGTCTGGATCAGGATGTAGGCCTGCACCACCACGGGACACCTCACTGCAGTCGGGTTGGACGTGGGCCCTCGACGAGCAGGTCCCACGGGGAACCAGCCGGGCGGGGGCCCGGCCACGCCAGACGCTACCGTCTCGGTGGACCGCCCGTCTCCCCAAGGAAGGTGAAGTGATGGTCACAGAGGCCCAGACCCTCGGTGAGGTGTCGGAGGAGGGCCTGCTGCGCTCGATCTTCCCCTTCTTCACCCTCCAGCCCGGCCTGCTGGTCGGGCCCGGCGACGATGCCGCCGTGCTCGCGACCTCGGGTCGGGTGGTGGCCACGACCGACTCGATGGTCCGAGGCCGCGACTGGCTCGACGAGTGGTCGAGCGCCGCCGATGTGGGCGCCAAGCTCCTCACCCAGAACCTCGCCGACGTGGCGGCCATGGGCGGCACCCCGACCGCGGTGCTGGTGACGCTGATGGCCGACCCCGCCACCCCGGTGGCCTGGGCCCGCGACCTCGCCCGCAGCATCGGCGAGGGCGCAGCCCGGGCGGGCGTGGCCGTCGCCGGGGGAGACCTGTCGTCGGCCCCGGCCGAGGTGCTGGTCGTCTCGATCACCGCGCTGGGCGACCTCGCCGGGCGCCAGCCCGTGCTGCGCAACGGCGCCCACGTCGGCGACACGGTCGCCGTGCGCGGCACCCTCGGGCGCTCGGGCGCAGGCCTGGCCCTGCTGCAGCGGGGCGGTGACGCCGTCGGCCCGCCGAGCGGCATACAGCAGCAGTGCCTCGACCACCACCGGCGGCCGACCGCGCCCCTGGCCGCGGGAGTCCAGGCAGCGGCCGTGGGGGCGACCGCCATGATCGACATCTCGGACGGGCTCCTGCGCGACGCCGACCGCGTCGCGCGGGCCAGCGGTGTGTGCGTCGCCCTCTCGGGTGCCGCCCTGCGCCCGCACGTCGAGGCGCTGGTGCCGGCGGTCGGCGACGCCGCCGCGCGCGAGTGCGTACTGAGCGGCGGCGAGGAGCACAGCCTGCTCGCCACCTTCCCGGCCGGGTCGGTGCCCGCGGGCTGGCAGGTGCTCGGCGCCGTGGCGCCCGGTTCGGGGGTCACCATCGACGGGGAGCCCCAGCAGCCGCGGGGATGGGACCACTTCCACCAGTGACCTGCGAGCAACCAGGGACCTGGGAGCAGGGACATGCGGAAGCAGGGACATGCGAAAGGCCGGTCTCCCCGAGGGGAGACCGGCCTTCAGCGGTGTGCGGGTCGGCTGGTCAGCGCTTGACCTTGCCGGCCTTGAGGCACGAGGTGCAGACGTTGAGACGCTTCGGGGTCACACCCGCGTCGCCCACCAGAGCCTTCACGCGCTGGATGTTGGGGTTCCAGCGACGCTTGGTGCGGCGGTGCGAGTGCGAGATGTTGTGACCGAAGCCCGGTCCCTTGCCGCAGACGTCGCAGTTGGCAGCCACGGGTGATCTCCTGATTTCGATACGAACAAACTCGGTGGGATCCCGGGCAGCCTCGAATGAGGGCAGCCCATGGGAACCGGTCAAGAGTAGCCGAGAGCGGGCGCCTCGACCAAAACGGCGGCAATGCCCACGGCCCTGACGGGGTCAGGCACTAGCCTGCCACCGTGCTGGAACGCCTCACCGCCGCCGACGTCCGCCGCTGGGCGGTCGTGGCCCGAGCGGCGTTCGCGGCCCGTCGCGCGGAGATCGACGCGCTCAACGTCTTCCCCGTGCCCGACGGCGACACCGGCACCAACCTCTACCTCACCTTCGACGCCGCCCTCGACGCCGTGCGCTCCCGGCAGGAGCAGCGCGGCATCCTCGGAGAGGCCACCCTCGAGCAGGAGTGCACCTCCCTCGGCGAGGCCATGCTGCTCACGGCGCGGGGCAACTCGGGGGTCATCCTGAGCCAGCTCGTGCGCGGCTTCGCCGAGGCCGTCGCCGAGAGCGGCGCCGAGTCCGCCGACGGCGTGCTCGTCGCCGAGGCGCTGGCCCGCGCCAGCGAGCGCGCGTGGAAGGCGGTCACGCACCCGGTCGAGGGCACCATCCTGTCGGTGTCGCGGGCCGCCGCCGAGGCCGCAGCGGGCCTCACCGGCCTCGGTGAGGTCACCGAGGCGGCCCTGCGGGGGGCCTCGGAGGCGCTCGCCCTGACGCCTGCACAGCTCCCGGTGCTCGAGGCCGCGGGGGTGGTCGACGCCGGTGGGGCCGGCTACGTCCTGTTGCTCGAGGCGCTCGCCCGGGTGGCCCACGAGGACGGTCCGGCGCTGCCGACGGGAGCCGTCGCGTTCGGTGACGAGTCGTCGCTGCGCCGCCGTCCCGACTGGGCAGCCCATGGCGCGGTCGTGCAACCGACCGAGGGCGAGGGCGCCACGGCGCGGGGCGAGACCCTCGGTGGGGCCGGTGGCCCGGCCTACGAGGTGATGTACCTCCTCGCGGACAGCGACGAGGACCGCATCGAGACGCTGAAGCACACCCTCGACGCCCTCGGCGACTCGCTCCTCGTCGTGGGCGGCCCCGACCTGTGGAACGTGCACGTCCACGTCGACGACGCCGGGGCCGCGATCGAGGCGGGCATCCACGCCGGCCGCCCCTACCGCGTGAGGGTCACCCACTTCGGCGACCAGGCGGGCCGGCGCCCGGCCAGCGACGTGGCGGTCGTGGCGTGCGCCGCCGGTCCCGGCCTGGCGGCGGTCTTCACCGACGCCGGGGCCCACGTCGTCGAGAGCGGGCCGGGCCGCAGGGCGTCGGCCGGGCAGCTGCTCGAGGCGGCCCGCGACGCCCACGCGCTCTCGGTGATCCTGCTGCCCAACGACCGCGACACCCTGCTCGCCGCCCAGGCCGCCGCCTCGGCCGGGGAGCAGGAGGGCATCGACATCGCCGTCGTGCGCTCGCGCACCGCCGTGCAGGGGCTGGCCGCCATGGCCGTCTTCGACCCCACGCTGTCCGCCCAGCGCAACCTCCCCGAGATGATCAGCTCGGCCTCCGCGACCCGCCACGGGGCGGTCACCATCGCCAGCAAGGACGCGCTGACGAGCGCGGGTGAGTGCCGGCGCGGCGACGTTCTCGGCATCGTCGGGGGCGACGTCGCGGTGGTCGGGCAGGACCTGCTCGAGGTGGCCCGTGAGGTCATGCGCCGGCTGCTCTCCAGCGGCGGCGAGCTCGTGACCATCGTGGCCGGCGAGGACGCCCCGCACGGCCTCGCCGACGACCTCGCCCGCTGGGTGGAGGGCGGCCACCGTGACGCGGAGGTCTCGCTCATCGACGGTGGGCAGCCGCACTACCCGCTGCTGCTGGGGGTCGAGTGAGCCCGGTGTCCGGCGTGGTCGACGAGTCCACCAAGCTCTCGAAGCTGCTCGGTGCGCGGTCCGCCGGGCCGCTCGAGCGCGCCCGAGACCTGCACACGGTGGGCGACCTGCTCGAGTTCTGGCCGCGGCGCTACCTCGAGCACTCGGCCGACCTGTCCAACCTGCACGTCGGCATGTACGTCGTCGTGGTCGCGAGGGTGAAGACCTCCGGCACCCGCCGGACGCGCAACGGCAAGGAGATGTTCGAGGCCACCATCACGGATGGCAGCAACGACCTCGACCTCGCGTTCTTCAGGCCGTACGGGCACCGCGACGTCCTGCTGCCGGGGGTCACAGCGCTCTTCGCCGGCACCGTCGGGATCTACAAGGGGCGATGGCAGCTGGCCCACCCGGCATACCAGCTCATGGAGGGCGGCCTGGGGCCGCACGGCACCGACCGCGGACCCATCCCGGTCTACCTACAGGTGAAGGGCATGCAGAACTGGGCGGTGGCCGAGTGCGTGCGCATCGTGCTCGACCACCTCGACGACGAGGGTGTGCCCGAGACGCTGCCCGCGAAGGTGCGCCTGCGGCACGGCCTGCCGGGACGGCTCGACGCGCTCAAGGGCATCCACGTGCCGACCGACTTCGCCCAGGTGCAGCGGGCCCGCCACCGCCTGCGCTACGAGGAGGCCTTCGTCTTCCAGACGCTCCTGGCACAGCGACGGGCCCGGCAGGCGGCCGAGCGCACCCGGGCGCGCTCCCCGAGGGAGGGCGGCCTGCTCGCCGCCTTCGACGCCCGGCTGCCCTTCGAGCTCACCGCCGGCCAGCGAGCGGTGGGCGAGACCCTCGCGGAGGAGCTGGCCCGCGACGTGCCGATGCACCGGCTGCTGCAGGGCGAGGTCGGCTCGGGCAAGACGGTGATCGCGCTGCGCGCCATGCTCGCGGCCGTCGACGCCGGGGGACAGGCCGCGCTGCTCGCCCCGACCGAGGTGCTCGCCGCGCAGCACCACCGGTCGATCACCACGATGCTGGGCGACCTCGCCCAGGGCGGCATGCTCGGCGGCAGCGAGATCGGCACCCGCGTCGCGCTGCTGACGGGCAGCCAGTCGGCGCCAGCGCGCCGGCGGAACCTGCTCGACGCCGCCAGCGGTGACGCCGGCATCGTCGTCGGCACGCATGCCCTGATCCAGGAGCACGTGCAGTTCCAGGACCTCGCCCTCGTCGTCGTCGACGAGCAGCACCGGTTCGGCGTCGAGCAGCGCGACGCCCTGCGCGGCAAGGGAGCCCAGCCGCCGCACGTGCTCGTCATGACGGCCACCCCGATCCCGCGCACGGTCACGATGACCGTCTTCGGCGACATGGAGACCTCCACCCTCACCGAGCTGCCGAAGGGCCGCTCACCGATCACCACCCACGTCGTGCCCGCGGACAAGCCGGCCTGGGTGCAGCGCACCTGGGAGCGGATCGCGGAGGAGGTGCGCTCCGGGCGCCAGGCCTACGTCGTGTGCCCGCGGATCGGTGACGACGGCCCCGCGCCTTCCGGCTCACCCGACGACGAGGAGCTCGCCGACGCCGAGGCGGCGGAGGGTGAGGAGGCGGCTCCGCGGCCGATGGCCGGCGTGTATGCCGTGGAGGCGCTGCTGCGCGAGAACCCCGCCCTCGAGGGGCTCACCATCGGGGTGCTGCACGGGCGGATGGCGCCGGAGGACAAGGACGCGGTCATGGCCTCGTTCAACCGCGGTGAGGTCGAGGTGCTGGTCTCGACGACCGTCATCGAGGTGGGTGTCGACGTGCCGAACGCGACCGTGATGGTGGTCATGGACGCCGACCGCTTCGGCGTCTCGCAGCTCCACCAGCTCCGCGGCCGGGTCGGGCGCGGGCAGCACCCCGGGCTGTGCCTGCTCATGACGGCCACCGACGCCGAGGGGGCCCTCGAGCGGCTCGACGCCGTCGCCGGCACGACCGACGGCTTCGAGCTCGCCCGGCTCGACCTCGAGCTGCGGGGCACGGGCGACGTGCTGAGCGCCCGCCAGAGCGGCGGCGGTCGCTCCAGCCGGGGCATGGGACGGGGCAGCTTCCGGTTCCTCTCGCTGGTCCGCGACGAGGAGGTCATCCTCCAGGCCCGCGACGACGCCAGCGCCCTCGTGGCACGCGACCCCGACCTCGCCGACCACCCCGAGCTGCAGGCGGCGGTGCGCGAGTGGGTCGACGAGGAGCAGGCCGCGTTCCTGGAGCGCGGATGAGGCGCGCATGAGCCAAGGACCCGCAGCATGACCCGCATCATCAGCGGCCGCGCCGGTGGCCTGCGGCTGCAGACCCCGCCGGGCAGTGGCACCCGGCCGACCAGCGACCGGGTGCGCGAGGCGCTCTTCTCCCGGCTGGAGCACCTCGACGTGCTCGCCGGGGCAGCGGTGCTCGACCTCTACGCCGGCTCCGGCGCCCTGGGCCTGGAGGCTGCGAGCCGCGGCGCCACCTCGGTGGTGCTGGTCGAGTCGGACCGCACGGCCGCGGCGGTCGCGCGCCGCAACGCCGCGCAGACCGGCATACCGGGCATCGCCGTGCGGGCGGCGACGGTCGAGCGCACCCTCGCCACCGCCCCCGCCGAGCCTGTCGACGTGGTGTTCATCGACCCGCCCTACGACATCGGTGAGGACGTGCTCGAGCACGTGCTGACCGCGCTGGTCGAGCAGAAGTGGCTCTCCGACGACGCCCTCGTCGTGGTGGAGCGCTCGTCACGGTCGCCCGAGCCGCGCTGGCCCTCCGGGCTGGAGCGCGAGGGGGAGCGACGCTACGGGGAGACGCGCGTCTGGTTCGCCGGCGTGCCGGAGGCCGACGGAGTCGCCTGACAGCGCGGCCCGACGGAGTCGCCTGACAGCGCGGCGCGACGGATTCGCCGAGGATGCGACGAGACCCCCATCCCGGTGGTCCGGGGTGGGGGCCTCGTCGGTGGTGCGGGCCGTCAGGCGGACGGCGCGATGCTGAACTGCACGGCGCCCGACTGGTCGACGCTGGCGTCGAGCACCTGGTCGCCCAGGGCGACCGCGGCGGTCTCCTCGAGGTAGACCTTGGCGCCGTCCTTGTCGACGACCTGGTCGCCGGGCTCGCCGGCTTCGACGGTGGTGACCGCGAGGGCGCCCTGGGGGGCTCCCTCGGCGGGCTCGGCCGAGAAGCGCAGACCGGCGTCCTCGCTGCCGCCGTTCTGCTCCACGATGGCCTTGACGATGTTGCTGGCGTTGTCGGTCAGGGTGAGCACGTCGCTCCCTTACTCGATTGAGGACACGAGACTCCACCGTCTCGAATCGCCTGTCCTGACACAAGAATCCGGTCCACGCTGTCCACCCAGCGGACGGGGCCGTCGCGTGCACCGCGCTGACCTGCACTGATGTCCTCACATGCTGTTGTCGTCGTCACCGGCGCTGGACGCGCGGCGTCCGTGGGCCTGTCGCAGGATGTGCCCATGACGCAGATCGAGATCCCCCGACCCACGTCCGGCGACGTCGTCGAGCTCATCGTCGAGGACCACCGGCTGTTCGAGTCGCTGCTGCGCGAGCTGCGTGACGCCACCGCCGACCGCGAGGCTGCGCGCGAGGCCCTGTCGAACGTGCTGATCGCCCACGGCGAGGCCGAGGAGACCGAGGTCTACCCCAAGCTGAGGACGAAGGACGCCATCAGCGACCACGAGGCCGAGCACGGCGAGGAGGAGCACGCCGAGGGCAACGAGAAGCTGCTCGCGCTGCTGGAGTGCAAGGGCACCGACACGCAGAAGTTCGACGACGCGGTGGAGGAGCTCGCCGAGGCCCTCAACCACCACATCGGCGAGGAGGAGCAGACCATCCTCAACCCGGCCCGCACCGAGGTCTCCGAGCAGGCGCGCCAGGACCTCGGCGAGAGGTGGGCCGCCATGCGCAACCGGCTCCTCGACGAGGGCTGCGGCTCGGTCGAGAACGTGCGCCGGATCGTCGAGGAGGCCCACGAGGAGGGCCTGCTCCCCGCCGACGACGAGGACGAGAGCTGAGCGGCTCCTCGGGCGACCCCAGGAGCGGGTTCACCGGGCCGGGGCCCACCCGTCCTCCGCTGCTAGGTTGCCGCCTGTGACCAGACGGTGTGTGTGCCCCGGCTCCTACGACCCGGTGACGCTCGGCCACGCCGACGTCATCGAGCGCGCCGCACGCCTCTGGGACGAGGTCGTGGTCGCCGTGCTGCACAACCCTGCGAAGGCCGGGATGTTCAGCCCGGAGGAGCGCCGGAAGCTGCTCGAGGACGCCGTCGGGCACCTCCCGAACGTGCGGGTCGAGGTGTTCGCGAACCGGCTGCTCGTCGACGTGTGCACCGAGGTCGGCGCCGAGGCCATCATCAAGGGGCTGCGCGGCGACACCGACTTCGCCTACGAGCTGCCGATGGCGCTGATGAACCGGCACCTCACCGGCATCGAGACGGTGTTCCTGCCCGGTGACCCGCGCTTCGCGCACATCTCGAGCTCGCTCATCAAGGAGGTCGCCCGCCTCGGCGGCGACATCTCGGGCCTCGTCGGCGACGGGGTCCGTGACGCGCTGCTGGCGCGCCTGCAGACGGAGAGCTGACCCTGGCGCGCCCGCCTCGGCCGGAGGGTTTCCGGCCCGACATCGAGGGCCTGCGGGCGGTGGCCGTCCTGCTGGTGATGGTCTACCACGCCGGCCTGCCCTTCCTCCCGCACGGCTACCTCGGCGTCGACGTCTTCTTCGTCATCTCCGGCTACCTCATCACCAGCCTGCTGCTGCGCGAGCTCGCGGCCACCGGACACATCTCGTGGCCGCAGTTCCTCGCCCGGCGGGCTCGCCGGTTGCTCCCCGCGGCGATGCTCGTGCTGGTCTTCATCGCCACCACCACCTGGCTGCTGATCCCGGGCCGCCGCGGCCGCGAGATCGGCGGCGACATCGTCGGGGCCGCGCTGTACGTCGTGAACTGGGTGCTGGCCGGCCGCTCGGTCGACTACCTCGCCAAGGACACCCAGCCCTCGCCGGTGCAGCACTACTGGTCGCTGGCGGTCGAGGAGCAGTTCTACGTCATCTGGCCGCTCTGCCTCGTGCTCCTGGTGTTCGTCCTGCGGCGCTTCCGCCCCCGCGTGCTCGCCCGCGGCCCGGGCCACAGCCCCAGCCTGCGGGCGGTCGGGGTCCTGCTGGCCGCGATCGCCGTGCCCTCCCTGGCGTACTCGGTCTGGCACACCATCACCGTGCCGGCCCACGCGTACTTCGCCACCACCACCCGGGTGTGGGAGCTCGGCGTGGGGGCGGCGCTGGCGATCTGGGCCGTCGACCAGCACCCCCACCGCGTGCGCTTCGGGGGTGTGCTCGGCTGGGTGGGCCTCGCCGTCGTCGTCGGCACCGCCTTCCTGCTGCCCGACACGGCCGGCTGGCCCGGCGCCTGGGCGCTGCTGCCCACCCTCGGCACGGCGGCCGTGATCCTCTCCGGCTGGGGGGAAGGGTCGCAGGGGCCGGGCCGCCTGCTCAGCCTGCGACCGCTGGTCTGGGTCGGGGGCCTGTCGTACTCGCTCTACCTCTGGCACTGGCCCCTGCGGGTGTTCGCCGACGAGCTCTGGCCGGGTGGGACCGCCCGCGCCTGGGCGGTGCTGCTGAGCGTGGTGCCCGCCTACCTCGGTTACCGCCTCGTCGAGCGCCCGGTGCACCACACCCCCCGGCTGGCGCGCAGCACCCGGCGCTCGCTCACGCTGGGAGCCTCGCTGTCGCTGGTGGGCGTGCTCGCCGGCATACCCCTCATCACCGCTCCGGCGGTGTTCCAGACCAAGCCGCCCACCGGCGCCCTGCCGCCCCTGGAGCAGCTGGGCGCCGGCACCCTGGGCGAGACCCCCAGCGCCGACCCGGCCGACTACGCCGTCGACGACTGGGGCTGGCTCACCCCGGACCCGGAGCGGGCGGGGGAGGACCGGCCGTCTGCCGACGTCGACCGCTGCCAGGTCGACGAGCGCACCTCCACACCGGTGCGCTGCGAGTTCGGCGTCAAGGACGGCCCGCTGACCATCGCGCTGGTGGGTGACTCTAAGGCCCTGCAGTGGCTGCCGGCGCTGGAGCGGGCCGCCCCCGGCCAGGGCTGGCGGATCATCACCTACGGCAAGAGCTCGTGCGCCTTCGCTGCGGGAACGACCGAGCTGTCGCGGGCGCACTACCAGTCCTGCGACGACTGGAACGAGGCGGTGATCCGCCAGCTGGTCGCCGACCCCCCGGACCTCGTCGTCACCTCGACCCAGGCCGACGCCGCCCTGCGGGGCGACAAGGTCAGCCGGTCGGCGCTGGTCGACTACCTCGCCCGCCGCTGGAAGGGCCTGCAGCGGGCCGGCGTGCCCGTGGCCGTCATCGGCGACAACCCCGGCTCGCCGTCCGACCTCGACAGCTGCATGGCCCGCAACCCGCGGCACCTGACCCGCTGCGCCTTCGACCGCGAGACGGCGCTGGCCAACACCGGGCTCGACGCCCAGCGTGCCGCCGCGCTCAAGGCGCCCGGCGTCGAGCTCATCGACCTCACCCCCTGGATCTGCCCCGTCGAGCGGTGCCCCGTCGCGATCGGCCACGTCGTCATCCACCGCGCGGGCGACCACATCACCGCCACGTATGCCGCGACACTGGGCCCGCAGATCGCCCGCCAGCTCGAGGCGGTCATGACCAGGGAGAGACGCTGACCCGAGCGCATTTGGGAAGGTGGCAGGCGCTCCGGTAACCTGAGCGGTCGGTCTACGTCCCTGCTGTGACGACGGCCGAGTCCCTCGACACGTACTGGAGCCATGAACCACCTCAACGCCCGATCGCCGCTGGTGTTCGACACCAAGAGCCTCGGACGCCGACCCGGTTCCATGGCAGAGGTCCAGCGCACCGTCGAGGCGCCTGCACACCTCGGCACGGACGTCATCGCGGTGCAGGAGGGTCAGCCGGTCAGGCTGGACCTCCGGCTCGAGTCCGTCATGGAGGGCGTGCTGGTGACCGGCTCGGCCACCGCCACCGCGACCGGCGCCTGCGTGCGGTGCCTGGACCCCGTCGACTACCCCGTCGACGTGCGGTTCCAGGAGCTGTTCGCCTACGCCGACCGCGCGGCCCACCACCGCGAGGTGGGGGACAGCAACGACGAGGCCGAGGAGCACCAGCTGGTGGACGACCTGTTCGACCTCGAGCCGGTGCTCCGGGACGCGGTGGTGCCATCGCTGCCGTTCCAGCCGGTATGCCGGGAGGACTGTCCCGGGTTGTGCTCCGAGTGTGGAGCACACCTGGCCGACGACCCGGACCACCACCACGAAGTGATCGACCCGCGATGGTCCGCGCTGCAGGCGCTGACCACCGACACCCCGAGCAACACCGAAGAGAAGAGGAACTGACGTGGCTGTCCCGAAGCGGAAGATGTCGCGCTCCAACACCCGCTCGCGTCGCGCCAACTGGAAGACGACCGCGACCGTGCTGACGACGTGCCCGCAGTGCAAGGCGCCGACCCAGCCGCACGTCGCCTGCCCGTCCTGCGGCACCTACAAGGGTCGCCACTACGACGCTGCCGAGCGCACCGAGCACCAGGGCTGAGTCCCAACCGCGTGAGCACGCCCTCTTCTGACGGCGGACGCGCACAGCAGCGGCCCGTCGACGAGTTCGCCGGCCTCCTCCACGAGGTGGTCGGGGCCCCCGTCGACGAGTCGCTGCTTCTGCGTGCGCTGACGCACCGCAGCTACGCCTACGAGAACGGCGGGCTGCCCCACAACGAGCGCCTCGAGTTCCTCGGCGACTCGGTGCTGGGCCTGGTGGTCACCGACACCCTGTATGCCGCGCACCCCGAGCTGCCCGAGGGGCAGCTCGCGAAGCTGCGGGCGGCCGTGGTCAACATGCGCGCCCTCGCCGACGTCGCGCGCACCCTGGGCCTCGGCGACCACCTTCTGCTCGGCCGCGGCGAGGAGGCCACCGGAGGCCGCGACAAGGCGTCGATCCTCGCGGACACCATGGAGGCCGTGATCGGCACGGTCTACCTGTCGTGCGGCCTCGAGCACGCCGCCGCCCTCGTGCACCACCTGCTGGACCCGCTGATGGCGCACAGCGCCCGGCTCGGCGCCGGCCTCGACTGGAAGACCAGCCTCCAGGAGCTCGCGGCGGCCGACTCCCTCGGCGTTCCCGAGTACCGCGTGGTGGAGGAAGGCCCCGACCACGAGAAGACCTTCACCGCCTCGGCCGTGGTCGGCGCGACGGTGCTCGGCCAGGGCGTGGGCCGCTCCAAGAAGGAGGCCGAGCAGCGCGCCGCCGAGGAGGCCTGGAAGCACCTCAGCGTACGAAGCGCGCAGGCCAGCACCTCGGCCGGCACCTCAGCCAGCGCATCGGTCGGCGCCTCGGCACCGGCCACCCCGGCCTGAGCGGAGCCGGCCTCCCGTGCCCGAGCTCCCCGAGGTCGAGGTCGTCCGCCGCGGCCTGCAAGACCACGTCGTCGGCCGCACCCTGGCGCGCGCCGAGTTCTACGGCACCCGCGTCGCCCGGCGGCACCTGCCCGGGGCGCACCACCTGGCAGAGCAGCTGGGCGGCAACCACGTCGCCGAGGCACGGCGCCGCGGCAAGTACCTCTGGATGGTGCTCGACACCCCGGACGGCTCGCGCCACGGCCTGATCACCCACCTCGGCATGAGCGGCCAGCTCCTCGTCGAGGACCCGGGCGCACCCGATGAGAAGCACCTGCACGCCCGGTTCACGTTCGACGACGAGGGGCCCGAGCTCCGCTTCGTCGACCAGCGCACCTTCGGGGGCATGGCGCTGTCCGACCTTGACGACGACGGGGTGCCCGAGGCCATCGAGCACATCGCGCCCGACCCGCTCGAGGCCGCCTTCGACGCCAAGGCCGTCGTGGCCGCCATGAAGAAGCGGCACAGCGCGGTCAAGCGCGCGCTGCTCGACCAGGACCTCGTCTCCGGCATCGGCAACATCTACGCCGACGAGGCGCTCTGGCGCGCCCAGGTCCACGGCGAGCGGCTGTGCTCGACCCTGACCAAGCCGACCCTGCACCGCGTGCTCGACCACGCCCGCGAGGTCATGCTCGAGGCGCTCGGGCAGGGCGGCACGAGCTTCGACGCGTTGTACGTCAACGTGAACGGCGCGTCGGGCTACTTCGACCGGTCCCTCAACGCCTACGGCCAGGAGGGGCGGCCCTGCCGGCGCTGCGGCACGCTCATCCGGCGCGAGTCGTTCATGAACCGCTCGAGCTTCTCCTGCCCCCGCTGCCAGCCACGACCTCGCACGCTCGGTCGCTGACTGCCCTCAGCAGGGCTTGAGCGCGAGGGCCGCGTCGGACACGACGCCGGTGCCACCGACGGCGGTGCGACGCGGCGACTGGAGCCGGTTCACCTCGGCGAGGATGACCGCGGGCACGCAGTCCTTCCTCGTCGGGAGCAGGGCGTACCGCACGCTCGCGGGCGAGACCACGGGCGCCACGGTGAGGGAGTCCGAGAGGCTGGTGCCGCTGGTGAGGAAGATGTCCTGGGCCGGGGTCTGCGGGAGCGAGAACCGGGAGACGGCGGCGGCGGTCGCGTAGCGGTCGGCCCCGGACAGGCGCGTGAACCGGGCCTTGGGCACCACCGCGCGGACCTCACGCTCGACCGCTGAGGAGACCGCCCCCGTGCCGCCGACGATGATGACCTCCTGGAACCCCTTCAAGGCCTCGCGGGTGGACGCGGGGAGCGACGTCGCCGTCGTGAGCAGCAGCGGGGAGGCGAGGACGGGGCTGCGGCGGTGCGATGCCAGGGCACCCGCGGTGACCCCGTCGGCCAGGGAGAGCCCGTTGGCGATGACCGCCGTGGCCGGGCCCTCGGTGCCACCGTCGGCGCCGTCGGTGTAGACGTGGAACGGCACCAGCTTCGCGGCAGTGACGAACCGGTCCGCACCGGCGATGCGGGTGACGCGCCCGTGCGTGGCGACCTGTGCGGCCATCGGCGTGCTGACCGCGCCGGTGCCCCCGACGAGGTAGATGTCGGAGGGGTCGAGACGGTCGAGCTCGCGGGCGACCGCGGTGGGCAGCGTGCCCGTGGGTGGCACGAGTAGCACGGGGCCGCCGAGGCTGCCTCCTGCCGGCCCGGCTGCGAGCGCGTCGGCGAAGTCGCCGCCCGAGGCGACGAACACCGCCGCCACAGGGGCGGGGAACGAGGCCTTCGAGACCTCGACCGCGGTCTCGTAGCGGTTCGCCCCGGCAAGGCGGCGGGTCGTGGTGGCCGACGCGCTCGCTGCCGGGCCCGTCGCCGCACGCGATGCAGTGATGGACGAGGCGGTGGTGGACGAGGCGAGGTGCCCTGCGTAGGCCGTGGCACCCGCGGTGGCCGCGGCATACGCGGGACTGCTGAGCAGCGCCCCCGAGGCGACGAGGCCGCAGACCGACGTGGCCACGGCGGTGCTGACGATGCGACGAGTCATGGTTTCTTCTCCCCCCGGCGCCCCCCAGGCGCCCAGCCCGAGGCGCCCTGCGCGCCCCGTGCGACCCGTGGACGCTACGGCATTCGTCACGTTGTCGGGGGTCTTCGGCGGTGGTCGTCGCGTGTCCGGGCACGGTACAACTGAGGAGTGGGATGACAACCGTCCCGAAGAGGGACGTGCGAGACAGGTGGAGGTGGCGCACATGGATCCGGACGAACCTGCGAGGGCGGTCATCTGGGTGCACGGCAGGGTGCACGGCGTCGGGTTCCGCTGGTGGACCCGCGCCCGGGCTCTCGAGCTCGGCCTGGTCGGGCACGCCCGCAACGCCGACGGGGGGCGCGTCGAGGTGCTCGCCCAGGGCCCCAAGGAGCGCGTCGAGGAGCTGGTGGCCCTGCTCGAGGAGAAGCCGTCGACCCGGCTCCGTCCCGGCGAGGTCACCACCTGTGTGACCACGTGGGGTCCTCCGCGCGACGGGCTCGAGGACTTCATCGAGAAGTGACAGCGGCGGGTCGGGAGGCCAGCCCGTGTGGGCCATCAGGCGGTGGCCCGCATTGACCGATCCGTCACCGGGCTGTCACTCTGAGAAGTGCCCCGATCGGGCATCGCCGCGGGCGAATCGTCGCGCCCCGGACCAAGGAGAGACCATGGCCAAGGCCCTGCTGGGTTACCGCACGGCACCTGACCAGCGCTTGATGCTCGAGACCGTCGAGCTGCGGCGCAGGGTCCGGGACCTCGAAGGACTCGTCGACCGCCTGCAGCGGGACAACGACCGCCTTCGTCAGGATCTGGACGAGGAGCTGCGAGAGGATCTGAGACGGGCGGACGCCGCTGCGGCGCCCGTGCCTACGATTGTCGGGTGACCTCACCCGCCTCAGACGTCCCCGCTGAGACACCGGCCGAGCTGCTGCGCCTGCGTGCCAGCATCGACAACATCGACGCCGCGCTCGTGCACCTGCTGGCCGAGCGGTTCAAGTGCACCCAGCAGGTGGGTGAGCTGAAGGCCAGTCGTGGCCTGCCGCCGGCCGACCCGGCTCGCGAGGAGAAGCAGATCGCCCGGCTGCGGGCGCTCGCCGACGAGGCCGGTCTCGACCCTCACTTCGCCGAGAAGTTCCTCAACTTCATCATCGAAGAGGTCATCCACCACCACGAGGCCCTGGCCGACGGCCGCTCGACCCAGCAGTGACCTCGTCGCCCCGGTTCTGACCCTTGACGGCCTGACTTCGACGCGCTCGCCCTGCCGTGACGCCGCTGCTGTCACTCGGGTCACTGCAGCCCCAGCCTGCGGTGTGCCGCCCCGCGCGTCCCCGGAGCGCTCCCACCCCGCAGGTACAGTGACGGGCGATCCGCAGCCGCCGCCAGTCGAGGAGCCGACCCGCTCGTGTACGTCAAGAGCCTGACCCTGAGGGGCTTCAAGTCCTTCGCCTCGGCGACCACCCTGCGCCTCGAGCCCGGCATCACCTGCATCGTCGGCCCCAACGGCTCCGGGAAGTCCAACGTCGTCGATGCCCTCGCGTGGGTGATGGGCGAGCAGGGGGCCAAGAGCCTGCGCGGCGGCAAGATGGAGGACGTCATCTTCGCCGGCACCGCCGGGCGCGCGCCGCTCGGCCGCGCCGAGGTGGCGCTGACCATCGACAACACCGACGGCGCCCTGCCGATCGACTACACCGAGGTCACCATCGCGCGGACCATGTTCCGCAACGGCGGCTCCGAGTACGCCATCAACGGCACCCCGTGCCGCCTGCTCGACGTGCAGGAGCTGTTGTCCGACTCCGGCATCGGCCGCGAGATGCACGTCATCGTCGGCCAGGGCCAGCTCGACACCGTGCTGCGGGCCACCCCCGAGGAGCGCCGCGGGTTCATCGAGGAGGCGGCGGGCGTCCTGAAGCACCGCAAGCGCAAGGAGCGCGCGCTGCGCAAGCTCGACCAGATGGAGGCCAACCTCACCCGGGTCACCGACCTCACCGGGGAGATCCGGCGTCAGCTCGGCCCCCTCGGCCGGCAGGCCGAAGCGGCCCGCAAGGCCGCGGTCATCCAGGCCGACGCCCGCGATGCGCGGCTGCGGCTGCTCGCCGACGACCTCGTCCAGCTGACCACCACCCTCGAGCAGGAGGTGGCCGACGAGACCGCCCTCATCGCCCGCCGCACCGAGGTGGAGGAGAACCTCGCCGCGGTCCGGGAGCGACTGACCGCCCTCGAGCGGGAGGCGGAGGAGGCCCGTCCCCGGGCGACCCGCGCGCAGGAACGGTGGTTCGCCCTGCAGTCGCTGCGCGACAAGCTGACGTCCACCCAGTCGCTGGCGGCCGAGCGGGTGCGCCTGCTCAGCCAGGACACCCAGGACGAGACGACCTCCGGCCGCGACCCCGAGGAGCTGCGCCGGCAGGCCGCGGAGGCGCGCAAGCAG
Source organism: Pedococcus cremeus (assembly GCF_900111375.1). GTDB lineage: Bacteria > Actinomycetota > Actinomycetes > Actinomycetales > Dermatophilaceae > Pedococcus_A > Pedococcus_A cremeus. The sequence continues at coordinate 265,432 of NZ_FOHB01000001.1, read as the reverse complement.
GAGGAGGCGCTGCTCGCCGAGGTCCAGAAGGCCAAGGACGAGCTGCAGGCCGCGATCGAGCGCCGCGCCGCGGCCGAGAAGGCGTTCCAGGAGGAGCAGCAGCGCCTCCAGCGCCTGGCCCGGGCCGCCGCCGACCGCCGCGAGGGCCTGGCCAAGCTGCAGGGCCAGGTCGCCGCCCGCCGCAGCCGCATCGAGGCCGGGGAGGCCGAGGTCGGCCGGCTTCGCGGCAGCATCGAGCAGTCGCTCGCCCGCGCCGCCGCCGCCGAGAAGGAGTTCGCCACCCTCGAGGCCTCCGTGGCCGTCGAGGAGGAGGGCGAGGAGGGGCTGGACTCGGCCTACGAGACCGCCGAGGCCGCGATGCAGGCCGTCGAGGCCGAGGTCGAGCGCCTGCGCGAGGAGGAGCGCACCGCTGAGCGCGACCGCACCTCGGGCACCGCCCGTCTCGAGGCGCTCGAGCTGAGCCTGTCGCGCAAGGACGGCGCGGCCGCCCTGCTCGCCGCGGCCGAGGAGGGTGCCGACCACGGCATCGTCGGGTCGGTCGCCTCGCTGCTGCAGGTCACGGGCGGCCACGAGAGCGCGGTCGCCGCTGCGCTCGGCTGGGCCGCCGATGCGCTCGCGGTCGAGTCGGTCGACCACGCGGCCCGTGCGCTGACCACCCTGCGTGACGAGGACGCCGGGCGTGCCGCCCTGCTCGTCGGCCAGACCGCGGTCGTGGCTGACGCGTCCCAGTGGCCGGCCCTCGAGCCGTATGCCGTGTGGGCCCGTGACGTCGTCGAGGCCCCGGCCTCGGTACGGCCCGCCGTCGAGCAGCTGCTCGACCGGGTCGCCATCGTCGAGACCGCCGAGCAGGCGGCCGAGCTGGTCAGGCGTGGGCACGGCGTCACCGCCGTCACGGCCGAGGGCGACGTCTTCGCCCCGGGCTGGGTCCGCGGTGGCAGCAGCTCGGCGCCGAGCCTCATCGAGGTCCAGTCCGCCGTCGACGAGACCCGTGAGCGCGTCGCCGACGCCACCCGGCGCGGCGAGCAGGCCCGCTTCGCCCTCGCGGCCGCTCAGGAGAAGGCGCGGGAGGCTCGCGAGCGCGTCGAGGAGGCCCTCGAGGCACTGCACGAGTCCGACGCGCGCATGTCGGCCGTCGCCGAGAAGCTCGGCCAGCTCGGAGCCACGGTCCGGTCCGCCCGGGCCGAGGCCGAGCGCACCGAGAAGGCCATCGCGGCCGCCACCGGCACCCTCGACAAGGACCGCGAGGAGCTCGCCGGCCTCGAGGAGCGGCTCGAGGAGGCCCAGGCGCAGCCGGACGAGTCGACGGACCCCTCCACCGACGAGCGCGACCGGCTCGAGCTCGTCGCCAGCCAGTCGCGCACCGCCGAGACGGAGCTCCGCCTGACGCTGCGCACCCGCGAGGAGCGGGCCCGGGCGCTGCACGGCCGGGCCGACTCGCTCGAGGGTGCCGCCCGCAACGAGCTGGCCGCCCGCCAGCGCCTCGCCGCGCGACAGGAGCGCCGCAAGCGGGAGGCCAGCGTCGCCGAGGCCGTGCGCAAGGGTGCCGCACACGCGGCGGCCCACCTCGCCTCGGCCGTCGAGCTGGCAGAGGCCCAGCGCACCCGGGCCGAGCAGGAGCGCGCCGAGCGCGAGCAGGCGCTGACCCAGGTGCGGCGCAGCATGTCGACGCTGCAGGACGAGCTGCGCGAGCTCACGGACAGCGTGCACCGCGACGAGGTGGCCCGCACCCAGCAGCGCCTGCGCATCGAGCAGCTACAGGCCAAGGCCGTCGAGGAGCTCGGCACCGACCCCGAGGTGCTGGTCGAGGACTTCGGCCCGCACCAGCTGGTGCCCCACGTACCCGGGCCGGACGACGACCCTGACAACCTCCCCGAGCCGGCCCCCTACGTCCGAGAGGTGCAGGAGAAGCGGCTGCGCAAGGCCGAGCGGGCCATGAACGCCCTCGGCCGGGTCAACCCGCTCGCCCTCGAGGAGTTCGCCGCGCTCGAGGAGCGGCACAAGTTCCTCACCGAGCAGCTCGAGGACCTCAAGAGCTCCAAGCGCGACCTGCTCGACATCGTCCGCGAGGTCGACGAGCGCGTCGAGCGGGTCTTCACCGAGGCGTTCCACGACACGGCGGCGCAGTTCGAGCAGGTGTTCGGCCGGCTCTTCCCCGGGGGAGAGGGGCGCCTGCTGCTCACCGACCCCTCGAACATGCTCACCACCGGCATCGAGGTGGAGGCCCGCCCGCCGGGCAAGAAGATCAAGCGGCTCTCGCTGCTCTCCGGTGGCGAGCGCTCACTGGTGGCCGTGGCCCTGCTGGTCTCGATCTTCAAGGCCCGGCCCAGCCCGTTCTACATCATGGACGAGGTCGAGGCGGCACTCGACGACGCCAACCTCGGCCGCCTCATCACCCTCTTCGAGGAGCTGCGCGGTTCCAGCCAGCTCATCGTCATCACCCACCAGAAGCGCACCATGGAGGTCGCGGACGCCCTCTACGGCGTGACCATGCGGGGCGACGGCGTGACCACGGTGGTCTCGCAGCGCATCCGCGACGTCGCGGCGCAGAGCGCCTGAGTCGGTCACGGCGACGTGACACTGCCCACCTGCGCGGCGGGTCGATTTGAGGATGTCCGCCAGGTCGGCCACTCTTGAAACCATGGTCGTGCTCATCGTGGGAATGCTGCTGTGCGTCGTTCTGGCCCTTGCGGTCGTGGCGCTGGTCGCCATCCCCGCACGACGCGAGGGCCGCGAGGTGCTCACCGCCGAGGGCGAGGAGATCGTCGCGATGGCCAAGGAGCGCACCCAGGACGCCCTTGACAAGACCGGCGAGGCGCTCGTGGCGACCAAGGACAAGGTCAGCGAGTCGATCGTGAACGCCGCCTCCAAGGAGCCGGCCACCGCACCCGAGGCCGGTTCCGCGTCCTCCGCCCCAACCGCCACCTCGACCTCACCGTCGAGCTCCGCGGCCACCCCGGCCGGCCGGGCCGCGGGCGACACCCCCGAGCGCCGGGCCAGCTGAGGCTCGGGCGCCGCGCACGCGGTGCCGGCCACCCGGCATACCCGGGACACATCTGACCTCGAGGCCGCCCCGTCCGGGCGGCCTCGGTCATGCCCGGACCGGGTTGCTCTGAGAGGATGGCGCGTGTGATCGATCAGCTGTGGGAGTACATCGCCATCGCCGTCGGCATCCTCGTCATTCTCGGCGGGGTGCTGTTCGGGCTGCTGCGTGGCCGAGGGGGGCGCACCAAGAGCGCCCCGACGGCGCCGCCCCGGGAGAAGGAGGTCCTGCCCGGCGTCGGTGACGACGCCGAGGAACCACGGGACACCCCCACACGGACGATCGAGGACCGCGGCGGCGTCGACACGCTGCCGCCCGCGGAGCCGGAGGTGCTGGCCGAGCCTGCGCCCACCCCGACGATCGAACGCCCCGAGGCGCCCGCCGGCCGGCTGCAGCGCCTGCGCGCCCGCCTGGCCCGCTCGAACACGGCGCTGGGCAAGGCCCTGCTCAGCCTGCTGAGCCGCGGCGGCCTCGACGAGGAGGCGTGGGAGGACGTCGAGGACACCCTGCTCGCCTCCGACCTCGGCGTGGAGGCGACCACCGAGCTCGTCGAGTCGCTGCGCTCCAAGGTGAAGGTCGAGGGCGCCACCGACGAGGCCACCGTGCGCGGCTGGCTGCGCGAGGACCTGCTGGCCCTGGTCGACCCGTCGATGGACCGCTCGATCGCCTCCAGCCGGGTCGCGGGCCGGCCCGCCGTCGTGCTCGTCGTGGGCGTCAACGGCACCGGCAAGACCACCACGGTCGGCAAGCTCGCGCGGGTGCTCGTCGCCCAGGACAAGGACGTCGTGCTCGGCGCCGCCGACACCTTCCGGGCGGCGGCCGCCGACCAGCTCGAGACCTGGGGCGGACGGGTCGGGGTGCCGACCATCCGGTCCGACCGCGACGGGGCCGACCCCGCCTCGGTGGCCTTCGACGCTGTCAAGGCCGGCGCCGAGATGGAGGCCGACGTGGTGCTCATCGACACCGCCGGGCGGCTGCACAACAAGGTCGGGCTCATGGACGAGCTCGGCAAGGTCAAGCGCGTCATCGAGAAGCAGTCGCCGATCGACGAGGTGCTCCTCGTGCTCGACGCCACCACCGGCCAGAACGGCCTGCGCCAGGCCGAGGTGTTCGGCGAGGCCGTCGACGTGACCGGCATCGTGCTCACCAAGATGGACGGCACCGCCAAGGGCGGCATCGTCGTCTCGGTGCAGCGCAAGCTCGGCGTCCCGGTCAAGCTCGTCGGACTTGGTGAGGGGCCGGACGACCTGGCCCCCTTCGACGCCGAGGCCTTCGTCGACGCCCTCATCGACTGAGCCATGGCGACCACGCGCCACGCCGCAGCCTTCCTCTCGGCCGTCCACCAGTCCTGGGACCTCGCAACGACCCCTGAGGTGCTCGCTGCGTGGGGCCGGGAGAGCTCCTGCGCCGGGATGACGGTGGGCGGGCTGACCCACCACCTGCTCAACCAAGGGGTCAACACCGCCCGGGCGCTGCGTGCCGACCCCGCGGGCAGCCCGGAACCCATCGCCCTGCTCGAGCACTACGCGGGGGCGGCGTGGGTGGAGGCAGGACCCCACGACGAGGTCAACGCCAAGATCCGCGACACCGACAACGCAAGTGCCCTCGCCGGCCCGGACGTCGTGCTGGCTGCCGCCCGCGAGCACATCGACGCCCTGCCCGAGCTGCTCGCCGCTCCACGCGACCCCGACATCATCTTCATCCCGTGGCAGGGGTGGTCGCTGTCCACCGACGACTTCCTCACCACGCGGATGATGGAGATGGTCGTCCACGGCGACGACCTCGCGAGCAGCGTGGGCGTGCCCACCCCGACCTACGCCGAGGACGTCATCACACCCGTGCTCGGGCTGCTCGGCGGCGTCGCCGCGCGCCGGCACGGCCAGACCGCGCTGGTGCGTGCCCTGGCCCGCCCCCAGCGCGCTGAGAACGGCATCTCCGCGTTCTGAGGGGTGCCGCACCGCCGGTGAGCCGGCACCTGAGCCGGCCACCCGGCATAGCGTCGCTCGTGCCGCTCACGGCGGCGCGCGTCCCACGATGCGGGACCACCCCGGATCGGTTACCTGATGCTTACCCAACGTCAGCCGCGCTAACACGGCTGTAACACGCAGCCGCACGGACTGAAACCGCGGCGGCCGACAGTGTTCGCCATGACTACAGCAGCACTCCTGCCCCTCGCGGCAGAGACGCCAAAGATCAACGAGGCGGCGACGGCGTTCATGCTGGTCGCCGCCTCGATGGTGCTCCTCATGACCCCCGGGCTCGCGCTGTTCTACGGCGGCATGACACGGGCCAAGTCCGTCCTCAACATGATCATGATGTCGTTCGGCGCCATGGGCGTCGTCGGCGTCATCTACATCCTGTGGGGCTACTCGATGTCCTTCGGGAACCTGCAGGACGGCTCGTCCGACGTCGGCGGCGTGTTCGCCAACCCGTTCCACCTCTTCGGCCTGAGCGGCCTCTTCGGCCAGGACGGCACCCGCCTGGTCGACCCGTTCGGCGTGGGCGTTTTCATCCCCGAGACCATTTACGTCGGCTTCCAGCTGACCTTCGCGGTCATCACCGTGGCGCTGATCAGCGGCGCCATCGCCGACCGGGTGAAGTTCGGTACCTGGATGGTGTTCGCCGGCATCTGGGTGACCCTCGTGTACTTCCCGCTGGCCCACATGGTCTGGGGCGGCGGCCTGCTCTCCGGCGCCGCGAACGGCCTCTCGGCCAAGCTCTTCGGCGCGACCGACGGGGTGGCCAACGTGCTGCCGATCGACTTCGCCGGTGGCACGGTCGTCCACATCAACGCCGGCATGGCCGGCCTCGTGCTCGCCCTCCTCGTCGGCAAGCGGTTCGGCTTCGGCACGCAGGCGATGCGGCCGCAGAACGTGCCGATCGTCATGCTCGGCGCGGGCCTGCTGTGGTTCGGCTGGTTCGGCTTCAACGCCGGCTCGGAGCTGGCGGCCGACGGACTGGCCTCGACCGTGTGGCTCAACACGACCGCGGCCACCTGCGCGGCCATGCTCGGCTGGCTCGTGGTGGAGCGCTTCCGTGACGGCCACGCCACCTCGGTCGGTGCCGCCTCCGGCGTGGTGGCCGGCCTGGTCGCCATCACCCCGGCCTGTGGGGCGCTCTCCCCGGTGGGCTCGCTCGTCCTGGGCGTCGTCGCCGGTGCGCTGGCCGCGCTCGCGGTCGGGCTGAAGTACCGCCTCGGCTACGACGACTCGCTCGACGTCGTCGGCGTGCACCTCGTGGCCGGCCTGTGGGGCACCATCGGCGCCGGCCTGCTGGCCACCTCGACCGGCCTGTTCTACGGCGGCGGCGTGAAGCAGCTGGCCATCCAGACCATCATCGCCCTGGTCTCGGTGCTCATCAGCGGTGTCGGCACCACGGTCATCGGGCTGGCGCTGAAGGCCACCCTGGGCTGGCGGGTCAGCCGCGACGTCGAGTCCGACGGCATCGACGCGGCCGTCCACGGCGAGACCGCCTACGACATCAGCGGGGTCTCCGGCGGCCGGTTCGGCAGCGGCGGAGCAGTCCCGACCACGGCGCACGGCGCCAAGACCCCTGAGGGAGCAACGGCATGAAGCTCGTCACGGCCATCATCAAGCCCCACCAGCTCGACGCGGTGAAGGAGGCCCTCGAGGCCTACGGCATCTCGGGCATGACTGTCAGCGAGGCGTCCGGCTACGGCCGCCAGCGGGGCCACAGCGAGGTCTACCGCGGTGCTGAGTACACCGTGGATTTCGTGCCCAAGGTGCGCCTGGAGGTGCTCGTCGACGACATCGACGCGAGCAGCGTCGTCGACGTCATCCTCAAGACGGCCCAGACCGGCCGCATCGGCGACGGGAAGATCTGGACGGTGCCCGTCGAGGACGTCGTGCGGGTCCGCACCGGCGAGCACGGCGCAGAGGCGCTCTGAGCCGTATGACGACTGGGCTCGGCGCACTGGCAGCCCTGCGACTCGACCTGGCCGGCGCCCGGGGCTTCGACGCCCCGGGCGCCGGTCCGGCGCGACGGCAGGGGATGGGACAGCTGACGCGGGAGTGGCTCGTCTCGGTCTGGGACGAGGCGCTGGCCGGGCGGCCGCAGGAAGGCATCGCGCTCGCCGCGGTCGGCAGCCTCGCGCGGGGTGACTCCGGCCCGCTCAGCGACCTCGACCTCGTGCTGCTGCACAACGGCCGGTCGCTCGGCGGTGAGGACATCGGTGAGGTGGCCGACCGCCTCTGGTACCCCATCTGGGACGCCGGGGTGCGTCTCGACCACAGCGTGCGCACGGTCAACCAGTGCCGCACCGTCGCCTCCGGTGACCTCAGCGCCGCCGTGGGGCTGCTCGACCTGACCGGCATCGCCGGCGACCCAGACGTGGTGGCCTCGACCCGCTCGGTGATCGCCCACGACTTGCGGGCCTCGGCCCGCAAGCGGCTGCCGCAGCTCGTCGACAGCCTCCACCTGCGCCACACCCGGCACGGCGACCTCGCACAGTCGCTCGAGCCCGACCTGAAGGAGGCCCGCGGCGGCCTGCGCGACATGACGGTGCTGCGCGCCCTGGCCGAGGCCTGGCTGGCCGACCGCCCGCACGGCGCCGTCGACGAGGCATACCGGGTGCTGCTCGACGTGCGCGACGCCGTGCACGTGGTGACCGGCCGGGGCCGCGACCGCCTCGGCCGCGAGGACCACGACGCCGTGGCGGCGCTCCTCGGGCACCGCGACGCCGACGACCTCCTGACCTCCGTGTCGAACGCCTCGCGCACGGTCGCCTACGCCCTCGACGGCACCGTCCGCCGCGCGGGCCAGGCGCAGCGCGCCCGCACCCTCCGGGTGGGTCCCCGTCGTCCGCGGCTCAACCCGCTCGGGTACGGGCTCTTCGAGCACGACGGTGAGGTGGTGCTTGGCCCGCGCAGCGCGGTGGCCACCGACCCGCTGCTGCCGCTGCGGGCCGCCGTCGTCGCGGCGCGGCACAACCTGCCCATCGCCCCCACCACGCTGGCCAACCTGGCCCGCACCGCACCGACGCTGCCGACGCCGTGGCCGGAGGCGGCCCGTGACCTCTTCGCCGACCTGCTGGCCACCGGGCCCGGGCTGGTGCAGGTCTGGGAGGGCCTCGACCAGGCCGGCGTCGTCGACGCGTGGCTGCCGGAGTGGGCGGCCGTCCGCTCGCGCCCGCAGCGCAACGCGGTGCACCGGCACACCGTCGACCGCCACCTCGTCGAGACGGTGGTGCACGCCAGTGGGCTGGTGCGACGCGTCGCCCGAGCCGACCTGCTGCTGCTCGGTGCGCTGCTCCACGACATCGGCAAGGTGCGGGGCGCCCACGACCACTCCTCGAGCGGTGCGCCGGTCGCCACCGCCGTCGCGACCCGGATGGGGTACCCCACCTCCGACGTGGAGGTGGTGACCACCCTGGTGCGTGAGCACCTGACGCTCATCGACCTTGCGACCCGTCGCGACCACCAGGACCCGCGCACGGCCGCCGCTGCGCGAGCCGCCACCGGTGGGTCACGCGAGGTGTTCGACCTGCTGCTCGCGCTCACCGAGGCCGACGCCTGCGCGGCCGGCCCGCTCGCGTGGACCGACTGGCGGGCGACCCTGCTGCGGCAGCTCGCCGAGGCCGTCGCGGGCGGCTGGCACCAGGGCGGCGACGCGGGTGCGGCGACGGCTCCCGCGGTCCAGAGCGCCCAGGTCACCGTCGACGACCTCCAGGCGGTGGCGGCGGGGGAGCCGCGCGTCATCGTCCGCCCGCAGGGTGGCGCCTACCGCATCGACATCTTCGACCGCGACCGGCTGGGACTGTTCGCCGACACCGCGGGCCTGCTCGCGGCATACGGGCTGCTGGTCCGCACCGCGATCCTGCGCACGCTCGACGGGGTCGCCGCCGACGAGTGGCACGTGGAGTCGCCGAGCGGCGACGAGCCGGACGCCGAGCGGATCACCCGGGGACTGGCGCGGCTCTCGCAGGGGGACCGCGCGCCCCTGTCGCTGCTCGACCGGCGCCGCCAGTTCGCCGGGCCCACCAGCGCCCAGTCGGGGTCGGGCAACCCCGGTCAGGCGCGCGCCCTCGTGGTGCCGCACGCGTCGGAGGAGGCGACGGTGCTCGAGGTCCGCGCCCAGGACCGCCCCGGCCTGCTTCACGAGCTGGGCATGGCGTTCGCCAAGGCCGGGCTGTCGGTGCGCTCCGCGCACATCGCCACGTATGCCGGCCAGACGCTGGACACCTTCTACCTCACCGAGTTCGGTGGCCGGCTGCTGTCGCCGGCCAAGGTGGCCCAGACGGTGGCGGCGATCATCGACACCTGTGACGGCGGTGCGGAGTAGCCCGCCGCCGTCACAGGGAGGCTCCCTGCTGGGGAAACGGAACAGCCGCGGCGGGGTCGGTGGTCAGAGCGGCCCCGCCGCGGCCGTTAGGCTGTGACCCGTGTTCGCCAGCCTTTCCGACCGCCTGACCGCCACCTTCAAGAACCTTCGTCACAAGGGGCGGCTCACCGAGTCCGACATCAACGCCACGATCCGGGACATCCGGCTCGCGCTGCTCGATGCCGACGTCGCGCTGCCCGTGGTGAAGCAGTTCACCTCGGCCATCCGCGAGCGTGCGCTCGGGGCGGAGGTGTCGCAGGCGCTCAACCCGGCGCAGCAGGTCGTCAAGATCGTCAACGAGGAGCTCGTCGCCATCCTCGGTGGCCAGACGCGCTCGCTGCAGCTGGCGAAGAACCCGCCGACGGTCATCATGCTCGCCGGCCTCCAGGGCTCCGGTAAGACCACGCTCGCCGGCAAGCTCGGCAAGTGGCTCAAGGACCAGGGCCACACCCCGCTCCTCGTCGCGGCGGACCTCCAGCGCCCGAACGCCGTCACCCAGCTCGAGGTCGTGGGTGAGCGCGCCGGCGTGCCGGTCTACGCCCCGGAGCGCGGCAACATGGGCGGCCACGACGCCGTGCTCGAGTCCGGTGAGGGCACCCGCTCGTTCGGCGACCCCGTCGCGGTCTCCCGCCAGGGCATCGAGCAGGCCCGGGCCCGTCAGCACGACGTCGTCATCGTCGACACCGCCGGCCGCCTCGCCGTCGACGCCAACCTCATGCAGCAGGCCGCCGACATCCGTGCGGCCATCTCGCCCGACGAGGTCCTGTTCGTCATCGACGCGATGATCGGCCAGGCCGCGGTCGAGACCGCCCAGGCCTTCCAGGAGGGCGTCGACTTCACCGGTGTCGTGCTCTCCAAGCTCGACGGCGACGCCCGCGGTGGTGCCGCCCTGTCGGTGGCCTCCATCACCGGGCGGCCGATCATGTTCTCATCCATCGGCGAGAGCGTGAAGGACTTCGAGGTCTTCCACCCCGACCGGATGGCCTCGCGCATCCTCGACATGGGCGACGTGCTCACCCTCATCGAGCAGGCGGAGAAGGCGTTCGACCGCGCCCAGGCCGCCGAGATGCAGCGGAAGTTCCTCGCCGAGGAGGACTTCACCTTCGACGACTTCCTCAACCAGATGGCCGCCATCAAGAAGATGGGGTCGCTGAAGTCGATGCTCGGGATGATGCCGGGCATGGGCCAGATGCGCGCCCAGCTCGACAACCTCGACGAGCGCGAGTTCGACCGCGTCGAGGCGATGGTGCGCTCGATGACGCCGTTCGAGCGGACGCACCCCAAGCAGATCAACGGCTCACGCCGCGCCCGCATCGCCAAGGGCTCGGGCGTGCAGGTCTCCGAGGTCAACTCGCTGCTCGAGCGGTTCACCGACGCGCAGAAGATGATGAAGCAGCTCGCCCGTGGCGGTGGCATCCCCGGTATGCCGGGCATGCCCGGCATGGGCGGCGGCCGCAAGGGCAAGCAGCAGCCGCAGCGCAAGAAGTCGAAGTCGGGCAACCCCGCCAAGCGGGCCGCCGAGGAGCGTGCCGCGGTCGAGAAGGCGAAGACGGCCAAGACCTCCGGTGCCGGAGCGTTCGGGGCACCCGGGGACGGCGACGGCGGCATGCCGGCCGACTTCGACCCGGCGAACCTGCCCAAGGGCTTCGAGAAGTTCCTCGGCCGCTGACGCACGGCGGCTGCGCGGGGGAGGCTGGAACCAGGAGCTGCACCCGGGCCGGCCCCACGACAACCACCCACGAGACCCACTGGTCGCTGGCCTGGGTGGGTCTCGGGGGACCAGCGCGCGAGGTGCCGCGGGGCTACCCTGCGCCGTCGCTGCTGCCCGCGGCGTCGGTCAGGCACGGCAGCTCCGCAGGCTCGTGGTCGCCAGACGTGTGCTGCAGCAGCGCCGCGACGACGCGGTCCCAGTGCGCGGGTGGCGGCAGCTCGTGGCCCACGCCCTCCAGGGGGAGCAGGGCGGCGTTCGGGATCGCCCGCGCCAGCGCCTCGCCGTGCGGCAGGGGGAACAGCGGATCGGCAGTCCCGTGCACCACCAACGTCGGCGCGACGACGTCGGCGAGGTTACCCTCCGGGTCAGGGCCGGGATCAAGGTGCGCGTGGTTGAGGATCGCCGCCATGTCGACGCTGCGGTCCACGATCTGCGTGGCGACCCTGCGCACTCGGGGCTCGTCGAAGCCGCCTCGCATGAACGCACGCTGCTCCTGAACCAACCACTCGACCACGGCCTCGCGATCGGACCAGTCCGGCTCGGCTCGCGCATGGGCCGCTGCGAGGTAGTCCGACAGCTCAGGGTCCATGCCCGGCAGTCCCTCGGGTGAGCCGGGCAGTGCCGCGGTCGTGTCGATCAGGGTCAGGGAGCTGACGCGGTCGGGGTGCTCGACGGCGACGCACTGCGCCATGGCCGCGCCCATCGAGACCCCGACGAGGTGGGCCTCCTGGATCCCGAGGGCGTCGAGCAGGGCGATGACGTCCTGGCGCAGGTCGGCACCGGTGTAGCCGGGCTCCCCTGGGGGGTACGTGGTGGAGCGGCCGGTGTCACGAAGGTCGTAGCGGACGACGTGGCGCCGTCCGGCAGCGAGACGCTCGCAGAAGCCGTCCTCCCACCAGTCCATGGGGCTCGACATTCCAGCGACCAGCAGGAGCGCCGGGTCGCGGGACTCGCCGAAGGCGTTGGTGCACAGCTCAACCCCGTTGACGGAGACGATTCGCTCGACGCTCATGACGCTGCAGACCCGCGCCGGGCTGGAAAGTCATCGCGGTCCAGCCGGCGCAGGCCCCTGCTGCGAGCCGGCCGCGCCGCCCGCAGTGGGACAGCCGACCCAGGTGCACGGAGAACGTTGCCCAGCCGTGTCGCGGCGACAAAGCGGGGTCAAGGGGACGGATCGGCTCAGCCGTTCGGACCGATCGGCCGGCAGCGAACTCGGCCGCGCGAGGGTCGTTCTAGCGTCACGGCGTGAGCTTCACTCTCGACGAGGCGATCGCGCTGGCCGACAGCGCGCATCGGGGGGCCGTCGAACTGGGACACCGCCGTGGCGGTGACCGCCGGTATGCCGTGCGACGGCTGGCGGAGGCGGCGGGCTACGGCCCGGCATACCAGGTGGTGGCAGCCCTCCATGACGACGACGAGGAGCGCGGGCTCGGACCGCTGCTCCTGCACCGGGCCCGCGACGTCGGAGCCCCACCGGAGGTCGTGGCGGCCCTCGACAGCATCACCCGCCGTCCCGACCCCGACGGACCGAGCGGCTGGGAGGACTACCAGGGCAGCCTGGTGCCTCGTGCCGCGGCCGACGACATCGGCCGGGTGGTCATGCTGCTCGACGGGCTCGTGGCGATGCTGCCGTGGCATGCCCAGGAGCCGGCGGAGGCCTGGCGCCTGCACGTCGAGCTCCGGCACGTGCCGGCCCAGGCCACCCTGCTGGCCGCCGAGGCGCTGCGACGGGCCGACGGCCTGCCGGGGTCCTTCCCGGTGGAGCGGGGGGCCTTCGTCCGCTGGGGCATCGCCCTCGAGACCCGGCTCCGCGGCTCGGCCTGACCGGCGCGGCGTCAGCTCGGCGCGACCACCGCCCGCGCGGATCGGCCTGACGGTCGGAGCGCGCAGGTGCTCGGTAGGGTCGGCCGCATGACGGCGACGGTGCTGCACCTGCAGGGACCGGTCCTGGTGGGCCCGGACGACGAGCGACCCGAGGCGTGGGTGGTCGGCGGGAAGGTCACCTTCGAGCGCCCCGGCGCCGCCGGCGCCGACGTGCAGTCCGTGCGCGGCTGGGTGCTGCCCGGCCTCGTCGACGCCCACTGCCACGTCGGGCTCGACGCCCACGGCGCGGTCGACCGCGAGACGGCCGAGCAGCAGGCGCTGGGCGACCGGGCAGCCGGGACGCTGCTCATCCGCGACGCCGGCTCGCCGTCGGACACGCGCTGGATCGACGAGCGCGACGACCTGCCCAAGGTGATCCGCGCCGGTCGGCACATCGCCCGCACCCGTCGCTACATCCGCAACTACGCCCACGAGGTCGAGCCCGACCAGCTCGTCGAGCGGGTGCGGCTCGAGGCCCGCGCGGGCGACGGCTGGGTGAAGCTGGTGGGCGACTGGATCGACCGCGAGGCCGGCGACCTCACCCCCTGCTGGCCGGCCGACGTGCTCAAGGAGGCCATCGCCGCCGCCCACGAGGAGGGCGCCCGCGTGACGGCCCACTGCTTCGGCGAGGCGTCGCTCTACGACTTCGCCGCCGCCGGCACCGACTGCATCGAGCACGCGACGGGCCTGGAGCCGGCGACCATCCAGCAGTTCGCCTCGCAGCAGATCGCCATCGTGCCGACGCTGGTCAACATCGCCACCTTCTCGGCCATCGCCGAGGCGGCGCGCGAGAAGTTCCCCGACTACCACCGGCACATGCTGTCGCTCCACGCGCGGCGCCACGAGACCGTGCGCGCCGCCCACGAGGCCGGCATCCCGGTCTACGTCGGCACCGATGCCGGCGGCTCGCTGCCGCACGGCCTCGTCGCACAGGAGGCCGCCGAGCTGGTCACCGCCGGGCTCACGCCCTCCGAGGCGCTGTATGCCGGGGTGTGGGGTGCGCGGGAGTGGCTCGGCCGCCCGGGCCTCGAGGAGGGCGCGGACGCCGACCTCGTCGTCTACGCCGAGGACCCCCGCCGGGACATCGGGGTGCTGGGCCACCCGCAGCAGATCGTGCTGCGGGGCCGCACCGTCTCCTGAGATGTGCGCGCACTGGGGCAGCAGGCAAACCCCAGCTCCCCGGCTGACGGTCGAGCGGCGCCGCGGACCTCAGGCCGGCTCGGACGCCGGTTCGGGCTGCTCCACGGGCGTCCGGGTGCTGCCCCCGGTGAGCTGGCGCTCGGCCAGGTGGGCCCGGGTGGAGTAGGCCACCGCGGCGCCCCAGAGGACGAACAGCGCCGCGTACACGGCATACCGGGTCTGGTCGGGGGCGCCGACCCAGTCGCTGCGCAGCAGCGTGCGGGTGTTGGTCAGGATGATGATGCCCCCGACGGCGGAGCCGAGGACGCGCGGCGGGATGTGCCGCACCAGCCAGGCCGCGATGGGCGCGGCGACCGCACCGCCGAGCAGGAGCGCGAGCACCCACGCGAAGTTGACGCCCTGCGAGCCGAGCGCGAGCAGGAAGGCCAGGCTGGCGGAGGCCGAGACGAGGAACTCGCTGGTGTCGATGGAGCCGATGACCTTGCGCGGCTCGAGCCGTCCGCTGGCCAGGATGGCGGGGGTGCCCACCGGGCCCCAGCCGCCGCCACCGGTGGCGTCGACGAAGCCGGCGAAGAGCCCGAGCGGGCCGAGGAACCGCTTGCGCAGCGGGTGGCCGAGCCGGTCGGTGCGCAGGCCACGCACGGTGAAGCGGGTCAGCACGTAGACGCCGAGGGCCAGCAGGATCAGCGACATCACCGGGGCCGCGACGGAGGTGTCGAGGCCGGCCAGGAAGGTTGCACCGGCGAACGCGCCGACCGCGCCGGGCAGCCCGATCTTCAGCACCACCGGCCAGTCGACGTTGCCGAAGCGCCAGTGCGAGGCCCCGGAGACCAGCGTCGTGCCGATCTCGGCCAGGTGCACCGTGGCCGACGCGGCGGCCGGGTTGGTGCCGATGGCCAGCAGCAGGGTGGTGGAGGTGACGCCGTAGGCCATGCCGAGGCTGCCGTCGACGAGCTGGGCCCCGAGGCCGACGATCGCCAGCAGGATGAGTTTGCGCACGACGTGCTCCTGTTCCGGTGGGGGGAGATCCAGCCGGCCGTCCGGCGTGGCCAGGAACGAGGCCAGGAACTCCGACTGGAATAGGAGGAGTTCACCGGTTG
This sequence comes from Pedococcus cremeus, assembly GCF_900111375.1. Taxonomy (GTDB): domain Bacteria; phylum Actinomycetota; class Actinomycetes; order Actinomycetales; family Dermatophilaceae; genus Pedococcus_A; species Pedococcus_A cremeus. The sequence goes on along the minus strand of NZ_FOHB01000001.1, from coordinate 250,239 downwards.
GATGCTTATGGGTCAACTAACACGGCGTTATGTCTTGAATGCTGGAAGGTGAACGGACACCGCTGCCGTTCAGGAGCACCCCGACGGGTCTGGCAGAATGGGCAGCTGTACCCGTCCGGCCGCAGCACCCTCTCGGCTGGGTTGGACGCCTACACCGAGCTCCCGGCTCCCCGCGTGTTCCCCACCCGGTCTCGCCGCGCTCACAACACAGAAACAGGAGTGACCACACCAGTGGCCGTCAAGATCCGTCTGAAGCGCATGGGCAAGATCCGTGCACCGTTCTACCGCGTCGTCGTCATGGACTCGCGCACCAAGCGCGATGGCCGTGCCATCGAGGAGATCGGCAAGTACCACCCCACCGAGGAGCCCTCGGTCATCGACATCGACTCCGAGCGCGCGCAGTACTGGCTCGGCCAGGGCGCGCAGCCGACCGAGGCTGTCGAGGCCCTGCTCAAGGTGACCGGTGACTGGCAGAAGTTCAAGGGCCTGCCGGGCGCCGAGGGGACCCTGAAGGTCAAGGAGCCCAAGACGTCCAAGAAGGACCTGTACGAGGCTGCCGTCGCCGCCGCGGGCAAGGCCGAGGCCGTCAAGGACACCGCGACCACCCCCAGGAAGAAGGCCGAGAAGAAGGCCGAGGAGCCCAAGGCTGACGAGGCTCCCGCCGCCGAGGCCACCGGGGCCACCGAGGCCACCGAGGCTGAGAAGAGCGAGGCCTGACCGTGCTGGAGGAGGCGCTCGAGCACCTCGTCAAGGGCATCGTCGACCACAAGGACGACGTCGCCGTGCGGCGCAAGGACCTGCGTCGCGGTGAGGTCCTCGAGGTCCGGGTGCACCCGGACGACCTCGGGCGCGTCATCGGCCGCTCGGGTCGCACCGCCAGTGCGCTGCGCACCGTGATGGGCGCCCTGGCCGGCGGGCACAACGTCCGGATCGACATCGTCGACACCGACCGCACCCACTAGCAGGCGACCGCCGTCGAAGGGCCGCCGGGACACGTTCCCGGCGGCCCTTCGCGTGCCCACCCCAAGAGCCGTATGCCGCGTGGCCGGCCCCGCGGCATGCCGGACGCCGCCGTCTGCTGCCGTCACCAATAGCCCTGGGCATGGCGATGCGCGGCGTATCGTCCGAGCATGGAGCGGAGAACCTTCCTCGCGCCCACGCCGCACGGCTCGCTCGCTGGCTGGTGCACGGGCGCCGGTGAGCCCGTGCTCCTGCTGCACGGCGGCCCGGGTCTGGAGGGCACCTACCTCGACGTCGTGGCTGACGAGCTTGCCGTGGCCTTCGAGGTGGCGACGTTCCAGCAGCGCGGCCTCCCGCCCTCGACCGAGGAAGGCCCTTTCACGATCGACCAGGCAGTCGCCGATGTCGAGGCCGTGTTGGACCACCTCGGGTGGGAGCAGGCGTGGGTGGTCGGGCACTCGTGGGGAGGACACCTGGCCTTCCACTTCGCAGTGACGGCGCCCGGCCGCCTTCGTGGCGCGCTGTCGGTCGACCCCCTCGGTGCGGTGGGCGACGGCGGGATGGCGCAGTTCGAGGCCGAGTTGATGGCGAGGATCTCGCCCGACTCGAGGGCAAGGGTGGCGGAGCTCGAGGCTCGCGAGCAGGAACGTCCCTTGACGGTGGAGGAGCGCGCCGAGGCCTATGCACTCGCGTGGCCGGGGTACTTCGCCGACCCCGAAGCCGCGCCGCCTTTCCTGCGGTTGGCGCAGAGCGCGCCGGCCGCGGACGGGCTGTTCGCGGACATCCAGCGACGGCTGCCGCAGCTGGAGGACTCGCTCCCGCGGGTCGCCGTGCCGCTCGGCGTCCTGGTCGGTGAGCACAGCCCAATACCGCCGCGGGAGGGCGGGATCGCGACCGCCGAGCGGGTCCCTGGAGCCTGGAGCTCGATGGTGCCAGGCGCGGGCCACTACCCCTGGCACGAACGTCCGGGTTGCGTCCTGGAGGCGGTCCGGAGGCTGGCGCAGGCCTCTGACGGCCACTGAGCGCGGACCTGAGAGGATCACGACCATGCCCGACCCCCAGCAGTACCTCGTCGCGCGGATCGGCAAGCCGCACAGCCTCCGCGGTGAGGTCACCGTGCAGGTGCACACCGACGACCCGCAGGCCCGTTTCGTGCCCGGCGCCACGTTCATCACCGAGGCCGCTCCGGGGTCCGGCGTCCCCCGCGAGCTGACGCTGCACAGCGCCCGGCTGCACAACGGCACCTGGCTGCTCGCCTTCGAGGGCATCCCGGACCGCACCGGCGCAGAGGGGCTGCGCGGCACCCGGCTGCTGGTCGATGCCGAGGTCGTCGAGGACGAGGACGACGAGGAGGGCTGGTACGAGGACGAGCTCGTGGGCCTGCGGGCCGTGGACCCTGACGGCGCCGAGCTCGGCACGGTCAGCGGACTCGAGGTCGGCCCGGCCCAGGACCTCCTGGTGCTGACGCTGCCCGGCGGCGGCACGGCCTACGTGCCCTTCGTCGAAGAGATCGTGCCCGAGGTCGACGTCGAGGGCGGCCGGGTGGTGCTCACGCCACCGCCGGGCCTGCTCGAGCTCAACCTCGAGCAGAACCCCGACGAGAACGCCGACCAGGACCCCGACCGGAACAGCGAGCAGGGCGGCGAGTGACCGTGCGGCTCGACGTCGTCTCGATCTTCCCCGACTACCTCGCGCCGCTCGACCTCTCGCTCATCGGCACCGCCCGGCGCAAGGGCCTGATCGACCTGCAGGTCCACGACCTGCGCGACTTCACCCACGATCGGCACCGCACGGTCGATGACACCCCCTACGGCGGGGGAGCGGGCATGGTGATGCGCCCCGAGCCGTGGGGTGAGGCGCTCGACCACGTGCTGGCGCAGGGCCCCGCGGACGCGCCGCCGCACCTCATCGTGCCGGGCCCGGGGGGCGTGCCGTTCACCCAGGCGATGGCCCGCGACCTGGCCCAGCAGCCGTGGCTGGCCTTCGCCTGCGGGCGCTACGAGGGCATCGACGAGCGGGTCTACGACGAGGCGCGCGAGCACATGCCGGTCTCGGTGGTCTCGCTCGGCGACTACGTGCTCAACGGCGGCGAGGTCGCCGTGCTCGCCATGGTCGAGGCGATCGCCCGCCTCATCCCGGGCGTCATCGGCAACGCGCTCTCGCTCGTGGAGGAGTCGCACGAGGACGGCCTGCTCGAGTACCCCGTCTACACCAAGCCGCCCGTCTGGCGGGCGCGCGAGGTGCCGGAGGTGCTGCTGTCCGGCCACCACGCGGCCATCGCGCGCTGGCGTCGCGACGAACGGCTGCGGCGCACCGCCGGGCGTCGTCCCGACATGCTGGCCACCCTCGACGAGCAGGACCTCGACGCCCGCGACCGCCAGGTGCTCGACGAGCTCAGCCAGCCGTCGTAGCGGCGTCCTCGAGCAGGGCGGTCAGGGTCCGGTGGGCCGTCTGCGCCTCCCTCTCCCGGCTCGGACGCGGCGCCCGTGCCGGCGCCGCTCAGTCGACCAGCGCCCGCTGCAGGTCCTGGGGGAGCAGCCGGCGCTGGGAGATGAGCCGCTCCGCCAGCCCGGCTGTCACGGTCTGGGCGGCCATGATGCCGAACAGCACCAGCACCTGGGCCGTGGCCGCCTGCACCGGCGTCCCGCCACCGAGCATGACGCCGATGAACGCGCCGGGCAGCGTCACCACCCCCGTGGTCTTGACCTGGTCGAGGCCCGGCAGGAGGGCCTCCGGGGTCCGGCGGTGGATCACCTCGAGGATGCCCTGGGCCGGCAGCAGGCCGATGGACAGGCAGGCCTCGTACTGCGCGTGCTCCTCGCGCAGGGCGGCGAAGGTGCGGCGTCCGGCCAGGGTGTGGGCGGTCATGGCGTTGCCGATGACGATGCCGGCGATGGGGATGATGGCCAGGCCCGTGAACGGCACGGTGCCGGTGGCGAGGACGACGGCCAGCACCGGCAGGACCCCGCCCGCCATGGCGGCGGCGGCCCACGGCCAGGAGCTCGACGCCTCGACACGGCGGCAGGTCGTCAGCACCGCCATGGCGAACATGACGACGGCCAGCGCGATCGACAGCGGGAGGCTGCCGATGACCGAGGTGATCACCACCGCCGCCACGCCGAGCTGCAGGCACGCCCGCAGGCCCGCGACGAGCGCGGAGCGACCCAGCCCGAATCCCGCCACCCGGTGGGCGGTCAGCGTGGTGGCCATCAGCAGGAGCAGCGCCGCCGCGACGGGCCAGCCGGGGTTGATGGTCACGGCCGCAACGGTAGTGGCGGTGGCACGGCATACTGGCTGCGCCCCACGTCCCCTGTGCGCTGAACGTGCCTCCTGTGCCCTGAGGTCGTCAGCCTCGCGCAGCGGATTTCGGGCCGGGGCGGCCACCGTGGCAGAATGGCTCTTCGCGCCCGCTGGAACCCCGGCCCCTGCCACAGGGGGAGTGGCTCCGCACCGTCGGAGCACGTGGCCCCAGCGACCGCGCACCCCATCACGATGAACCATCGAACACCGTTGGTGACCTGTGGCACCTGCGAGAAAGCGAACCAGCCATGCAGCGTTTCGACGAGATCGACAAGGCCTCCCTCCGCGACGACGTCCCGGAGTTCCGCGCCGGTGACACCGTCAACGTGCACGTCAAGGTCATCGAGGGCACCCGCTCCCGCGTCCAGGTCTTCAAGGGCGTCGTGATCCGTCGCCACGGTGGCGGCATCGGCGAGACCTTCACCGTCCGCAAGGTCTCCTTCGGTGTCGGCGTGGAGCGCACCTTCCCGCTGCACACCCCGATCATCGACAAGATCGAGGTCGTCACCCGCGGTGACGTCCGCCGCGCGAAGCTGTACTACCTGCGCGAGCTGCGCGGCAAGGCCGCCAAGATCAAGGAGAAGCGCGAGACGCCCGCCAGCTGAGCGGCAGCGGATCCCACTCCTGTTGCCCGTGGTGCCCTGGTGCGCTCGCAGCACAGCTGCGAGGACTAGGCTCCGGACTCGATGAGCTCCGGACCCCAGCCCCCACAGTCGAACTCGGCCGCCGCGTCTGCCTCGGCAGACGCGGCGGCCGCGTCGTCGTCAGCGGAGGAGCCGACGGCGCAGGGGCCTACCTCGCGTGACGCGGCGTCGCGTGACTCTGCGTCGCGCGGACCCTCGTGGCTGCTGCTCGCGGGCATCGCCCTGCTCGTGATGATGCTTGTCCGGGCGTTCCTGGTGCAGTCCTTCTACGTGCCGTCGGCTTCGATGGAGCCGGCGATCCGGCCCGGCGACCGCATCCTCGTCGACAAGACGGTGGGCGCCGACGACCTCCGGCGAGGGGACGTCGTGGTGTTCGACGGCACGCGTTCCTTCGCGGTGGCCGACCGCACCCCCGCCCAGGCGCAGGGACTGGTGGGGCGTGCGCTCGGCGGGGCCGCCTCCCTCTTCGGTATCGACCTCGGCGAGCAGGACTTCGTCAAGCGCATCGTCGGCCTTCCCGGAGACCACGTGGTCTGCTGCGACGCGCAGGGCCGACTCAGCGTGAACGGCACCCCAGTCGACGAGAGCTACCTCCCGGCGGGAACCCGGCCGAGCGACACGACGTTCGATGTCACGGTCCCTGCGGGGCGGCTCTGGCTCATGGGAGACAATCGCAGCAACTCCGCCGACTCACGGGCCCACCTCGGTGACCCGGGAGGCGGCATGGTGCGGACCAGCGACGTCGTCGGGCGAGCCTCGGCGACCTACTGGCCGCTCAACCGGCTCGGGGAATTCGCGACACCGCCGGCACTCAGTTCGATTCCGGCGGCAGAAGGGACACGATGAGCGAGGACCAGGGGCGCGGTCGCGCCGGAGCCGGCCACGAGGCCGACCCGGCCTGGCTGCGCCACGACTTCGGCGACGAGACGGACGCCGGTGACGCCCCCGCGAACGGGGAGTCCCCGCGGTCGGGCACGGAGCCGGACGACGGCTGGCTGCGCCACGACCCTGCCGACTCTGGCGACCCTGCCAACCCGGCCGACCCTGCCGAGGACCCGCAGCCCGGGACGCCCCTCGGGGCGGCAGGCACCGAGCCGGCCCCGCGCGGTGGTGCGGACGCCGGCGACGGCGAGCCGGCGGCATACCGGCACGACGACGAGGCCGACCGTGACCCGGACGGCGGTTGGGACGGCGACGGGGCCTCCGACGAGGGTGACCGCGCGGCCTCCCGCTCCGCCGAGGGGCGCGACGGAGGCGGGGTCGGGTCGATGCTGAAGGCGGCGACGAAGGAGTTCGTCATCGTCATCGGCATGGCGCTCGTGCTGTCGTTCGTGGTCAAGACCTGGCTGCTGCAGGCGTTCTACATCCCGTCGGGGTCGATGGAGGACACCCTCGTCCTCAACGACCGGGTCATCGTCAGCAAGCTCACGCCCGGGGCCTTCGAGCTCAAGCGCGGCGACATCATCGTGTTCTCCGACCCGGGCAACTGGGTCGACCCGCTGCCGCAGGCGCCGCACGGCGAGGTCGTCACCACGATCCGCAAGGGGCTGATGTTCGTCGGGCTGCTGCCCAACGACTCCGAGGACCACCTCATCAAGCGTGTCATCGGCCTCCCCGGTGACCACGTCGTCTGCTGCGACGAGGGGGAGCGCCTGACCGTCAACGGCGTGCCGCTCGTCGAGCCGTACATCAAGCCCGGGGACGCGCCCTCCGCCATGGACTTCGACATCACCGTGCCGAAGGGGTCGGTGTGGGTCATGGGCGACCACCGCTCCGACTCCTCCGACTCGCGCTTCCACGACAACGGCACCGGGAAGACGGGGTCGGTGGCCGAGAGCCTCATCGTGGGCCGTGCCGTGGCCCTCGTGTGGCCGCTGGACCACCTGACCTGGCTGTCGAACCCCAAGGCGACCTTCGCCAAGGTGCCGGCGCCGGGCAGCGAGCAGAAGAAGCCCGCGCACTCGACGACCACGGGTGGCGGCTGACCGATGCCGGCCGCACCACCTCGCACCCGCAAGCCCAGCCTGCGGGTGGAGCGAGCGCTGCAGCGTGCCGGGCACCGCGTCCTGGCAGGCATGGACGAGGTCGGTCGTGGCGCCCTCGCGGGCCCGGTCACGGTCGGCGTGGTGCTCATCGACGAGACGTGTCGCAGCGCGCCCGTGGGCGTCCGTGACTCCAAGCTGCTGACGCCCGCCGCGCGGCAGGCGATGGTGCCCAAGATCCAGCGGTGGTGCCTCGGGTACGCCGTGGGACACGCCTCCGCCGACGAGATCGACCGCATCGGCATCATGGCCGCCCTGCGGCTGGCCGGGATGCGGGCGCTGGAGGCGGTCGGCAGCGAGCCCGACCTCGTCATCCTCGACGGCAACCACGACTGGCTCACCGCTCCGGAGGAGGTGGGGCTGTTCGCCTTCGCCGGGTCCGGTCCCGCCACCCCGCCGGTCACGACCATGATCAAGGCCGACCTGAAGTGCTCGTCGGTGGCCGCCGCCAGCGTGCTCGCCAAGGTGGAGCGCGACGGCATCATGGTCGAGGCAGCCCACGAGCACCCGATCTACGGGTGGGCCGAGAACAAGGGGTATGCCGCGCCGGAGCACGTCGCGGCCCTCGAGGCCGAGGGCCCCTGCGTCCTCCACCGGCGTTCGTGGCGTCTCCCCGGGACCATGGTGGAAGATGGGATGGGCGAGGCGGACGAGCCGAACCTGCGGGACGGGACGCCGGGCGAAATCCGGGACGAAGAGCGTGGCGACATGCGGGACGAAGAGCTTGACGGCGTGCGGGACGACGAGCTTGCCGAGGTGCGGTACGAAGCGCTGGACGAGACGCTGGGTGAAGGGCGCCACCGTGGCGCTCTGGACGAGAGAGACGCGGGATAGGGCATGAGCTCGGAGGACCTCGAGAAGTACGAGAGCGAGATGGAGCTCGCCCTCTACCGCGAGTACCGCGATGTGGTGGGGCTGTTCACCCACGTCGTGGAGACCGAGCGGCGCTTCTACCTCTGCAACTCGGTGGACGTGAAGGTGCGCAGCGAGGGCGGCGAGGTCTACTTCGACGTCACCATGCAGGACGCCTGGGTCTGGGACATCTACCGGCCGGCCCGGTTCGCCAAGAACGTGCGCGTCGTGACGTTCAAGGACGTCAACGTCGAGGAGCTGGCCAAGTCCGAGCTCGAGATGCCGAAGGGCAACGGCTTCTAGTCGTCCACAGCGGTTCCGCGCGGGTCACACCGTCCACAGGCGGCGCGGGGACTGCTGACGGCCCGGTCGCCTCCCCGGCAGGGTCGGGGCATGGCAGACCGGGAACAGGAGTCGCCGACCCGCACCCTGGGTCGGTACGGAGAGGACCTCGCCGCGCGCTACCTCGGCGAGCGCGGCATGGAGGTGCTCGACCGCAACTGGCGGTGTGAGCACGGGGAGATCGACCTCGTCGCGCTCGACGGCGACTGCCTCGTGGTGTGCGAGGTGAAGACCCGCCGCAGCACCGCGTTCGGCGAGCCGGTGGAGGCCGTGACGTGGCGCAAGGCGGCCCGGTTGCGCAGGCTGGCGTCGGCCTGGCTCGCCGACCACGAGCTGCGTCCGGCCGGCGTGCGGATCGATGTGGTCGGCATCCTCCGGCCTGACGCCGGACCCGCGTCCCTGCGCCACGTGCGGGGAGTCGGCTGATGGGCTTCGGGCGCACCCGTTCCGTGGCGCTGACCGGGCTCGACGGTGCCCTGGTGCAGGTCGAGGCCGACATCGCGCAGGGCCTCCCGCACTTCGCGGTGAGCGGTCTTCCCGACACCGCGTGCCTGCAGTCCACCGACCGGGTCAAGGCCGGCACCAGCAACAGCGGGCTGCCGCTGCCGCAGCGGCGCATCACGGTCAACCTCTCGCCGGCCTCCATCCCGAAGGCGGGCACGGCGTTCGACCTCGCCATCGCCGTCGCGGCCCTGGTGGGTGCCCAGGTGCTGCCGGCCGAGGTGGCCGAGGACGTCGTGCACCTCGGGGAGGTCGGCCTCGACGGCACCATCCGACCGGTGCGCGGCGTGCTCCCGAGCGTGCTCGCCGCAGCGGCCCAGGGGGTCCGCGACGTCGTCGTGCCGCTCGCCAACGCGAGGGAGGCCGCCTTGGTCCCCGGGGTGCGGGTGCACGCCGTTCCCGACCTGGCGACCCTCCACCACCGGTATGCCCAGGCGAAGGCGGGGCGGCTGCCGGAGGTGCCGCTGCCCGCGGCCGAACGCGACACCGCGTCCGACCGGGGCGCCAAGGACCTCGCCGACGTCGTCGGCCAGCCGGAGGCTCGCCTGGCGGTCGAGCTCGCTGCCGCCGGTGGCCACCACCTGTTCCTCATGGGGCCGCCGGGGGCCGGCAAGACGATGCTGGCTGAAAGGCTCGTGTCGGTGCTGCCCCGGCTGGAGCCCCAGCAGTCGCTGGAGGTGCTGGCGGTGCGCTCGCTGCTGGGCCCGGTGCCAGACGCCCTCGCGGCGGAGGCGACGCCGCCCTTCGTGGCGCCGCACCACAGCGCGTCCACCGCGGCCATCGTCGGCGGCGGGAGCGGTGCGATCCGACCCGGGGCGGTCTCCCAGGCCCACCACGGGGTGCTGTTCCTCGACGAGGCGCCGGAGTTCAAGGTGACCACGCTGCAGGCGCTGCGGCAGCCGCTGGAGTCGGGGGAGGTGTGGGTCTCGCGGGCCCGGTCGTCCGTGCGCTTCCCGGCCCGCTTCCAGCTCGTGATGGCCGCCAACCCGTGCCCCTGCGGGCTCGGGTTCGGCAAGGGAGCCGAGTGCTCGTGCCGCCCGCAGGCCAAGCGGGCCTACATGACCAAGCTGGGCGGCCCCCTCCTCGACCGGGTCGACCTGCAGGTGGCCATGCCCGCCATCAACCTCGCCGCCCTGGGGGAGAGCTCCGGCGAGAGCAGCGACGTCGTCGCGGCCAGGGTTGCTGAGGCCCGGGAGGTGCAGGCCGCCCGGTGGTCCGGGCAGCCGTGGACCCTCAACGGCCACGCCTCGGGCAGCACGCTGCGGCGGGGCACGTTCCGCCTGGCCCGCGGGGTCACCGCCGACCTCGACCGCGCCCTCGACCGCGGGCAGATCACCCTCCGCGGCTACGACAGGATCCTGCGGCTGGGGTGGACGGTCGCCGACCTCGCCGGCCATGACAGCCCGGACCGTGACGACCTCGGGCTGGCCCTCACGCTGCGCAACCGTGGTCCGGTGGCGGCATGAGGGGCCGTATGCCGCGCGGGGAGCGCGAGGCCCGGATGGCGTGGAGCCGCATCAGCGAGCCGGAGGACGCCCGCGCCCTGAAGCTGGTGCGGGAGCACGGAGCGGAGGAGGCGCTCGCGGCGGTTCTGGACGGCTCGGCCGAAGGCGCGGCACGGTACCTGCCGCGGGTCGAGACCCTCGACATCGAGCAGGACCTCCGGGTGGTCTCCCGGCTGCGGGCCCGGGTGCTGGTGCCGGGTGACGACGAGTGGCCCGACGGCGTGGACGACCTCGAGGTGCCGCCCCACTGCCTGTGGGTGCGTGGACCGGAGGATCTCCGCGGGGCGTGCGAGCGCAGTGCTGCGGTGGTGGGCGCCCGCAGCGCCACGCCGTACGGCGAGTCGACCGCGGGCGAGATCGCCGCGGGGCTCTGCGAGCGGCGCTTCACGGTCGTGTCCGGCGCAGCCTTCGGCATCGACGGTGCGGCCCACCGTGGCGCCCTGGCCGTGGACGGGCTGACCGTCGCGGTGCTCGCAGGCGGGGTCGAGCGGCCCTACCCCGACGCCCACCGCGGCCTTCTCGAGAGGATCGTCGCGACCGGTGCGGTCGTCAGTGAGGTGCCGCCCGGTTGCGCCCCCACCCGGTGGCGGTTCCTGAAGCGCAACCGGCTGATCGCGGCCATGACCCGGGGCACCGTGGTGGTCGAGGCCGGCCTGCGGTCGGGGTCCCGCAGCACTGCTCGCGAGGCGACGAAGCTGGCTCGCGTCGTCGCAGCGGTCCCCGGGCCGGTCACGTCGATGGTGTCCGCAGGGTGCCACGAGCTCATCCGCCGCGGGGAGGCTGAGCTGGTGACCGACGCCGACGAGGTGGCCGAGCTGCTGGGCTACCTCGGGGCAGACCTGGCGCCGGTGAAGCGGGGGGAGGTCCGCCCGGAGGACGACCTCGGCGAGGTCGAGAAGGTGGTGTGGGCGGCCCTGCCGGTGCGGTCCGCGACGGGTGTGGCCTCACTGGCGGTGCACACGGCCCTCGCCGAGCGTGAGGTGCTCGGGTGCCTCGGTCGGCTCCAGCTCAAGGGCCTTGCCGCCCACGACGGCGAGGGATGGCGACGTCCACCGCGCCGACCGGCCTGACGCGCGCGCCCGGGCCGCGACACACCAGCAGTAGACACGCCAGTCATATGCGTGGTGACCCTCCCGGCGAGGCTGCTTGAAGGCCGGTCTCCGCTTTGCGACGGTGCCTAACGTGAGCGACACGACGGCCGAGGCGGTGGAGGCGTTCTCCCGCCACCTGCGGGCCGAGCGCGGGCGCTCCGAGCACACCGCTCGGGCCTACCTCGGCGACGTGCGCAGCCTGCTCGGGTTCCTCGAGTCCGAGTGCGGAGTCACCGACCTCGCGGACATCACCTTGCGCGACCTGCGTGCGTGGCTGGCCCAGCTGGCCGCCTCGGGAGCGGCTCGTGCCACCATCGCCCGCCGGTCCGCTGCGGCGCGCACGTTCCTGGGCTGGGCGGCACGAACCGGCCGGATCCCCACCGACCCCTCGGTGCGGCTCGTCGCCCCCAAGCGCCAGCGCCACCTCCCCGGCGTGTTGAAGCAGGGGGAGGCCAGCGCGCTGCTCGACGTGGCCGCCGTCGCCGCCGACGACGAGGACGCGATGCACCTGCGCGACCGAGCGGCCCTGGAGCTCCTGTACGCCAGCGGTATCCGCGTCGGTGAGCTGGCGGCGTTGGACGTGGACGACATCGACCTCGCCGCCGGGGTGGTCCGAGTGATGGGCAAGGGCTCCAAGGAGCGCACGGTGCCGTTCGGCGCCCCCGCCCGCGAGGCGCTCATCGCCTGGCTCAGCCGCGGACGCCCCCAGGTGGTGACCGGCGACAGCGGACCAGCCGTCTTCCTCGGCCGCCGGGGTCGGCGGGTCGACCCGCGCCAGGTGCGGACCTCCGTCCACCGTCTGCTGGCACACGTGCCCGACGCCCCCGACCTCGGACCGCACGGCCTCCGGCACAGCGCCGCCACGCACCTCCTCGAGGGCGGCGCCGACCTGCGCCTGGTGCAGGAGATGCTCGGCCACGCCTCGTTGGCGACCACGCAGATCTACACGCACGTCTCGGTCGACCGGCTCAAGCAGTCCTACCGCCAGGCGCACCCCCGGGCCTGAGCCGCGGGCGGAATTCGGTCGTGCATGGGCGAGGCGGCTCGCCCGCGTGCCGCCCATCAGGGGAAGATGGGGCGCCCCGACCCGGCCCCCCGACCACGAGGACCGCGTGAACCGCTCACCCGCTCGACACCGCCGCCGTGCGGTCAGTCGACGCGTCCGCCTGCGTCGGACCCTGCTGGCTGCGGTCGTCCTCGCCCTGGTCGTGGTCACCACGGTGCGGCTGGTCTCTCGCGACGAGGCCTCCGACGTGGCGGCCACGGTCGCCGACCAGCTGCCGGGCATCCAGGCCAGCCCTGCGGCCAGCGGTTCGGCGGCGGCGCCGTCGGCCACCCCGACCGGCGACAGCGAGGACGGCTCGACCACGACCGAGGCCCCTCGCACCGAGACGGTGGAGGTGCCCCAGAACGGCACCGGCACGATCCGGGTCGTCACGGTCCCCGGCCCCCAGTCGACGGCCAGCGGGAGGGTCGTCCGCTACACCGTCGAGGTCGAGAAGGGCCTGGGGGTCGACGAGACCAAGGTGGCCCGCACGGTCCGCGAGGTGCTGCTCCACGAGCGCGGGTGGCAGGGCAAGGACGGCATCCGGTTCGTCAACGTGAGCCCCGGTGAGGAGAAGGCTGGAGCCGCCGTCGACATCCGGGTCACCCTGGCCAGCCCGGGACTCACCGACCGGCTCTGCGCGCCCCTGAGGACGTTGTCGCAGGTCTCCTGCTGGAACAACGGGCGTTCGGTGCTCAACCTGCGCCGCTGGCAGCTCGGTGACGACAGCTACGGCGACGACGTCGAGCGCTACCGCATCTACCAGGTGAACCACGAGGTGGGCCACGGCCTCGGCCACCAGCACCGTTCCTGCCCCGCGAAGGGGCAGAGGGCGCCGGTCATGGTCCAGCAGACCCTCGACCTGCAGGGCTGCAAGGCCTGGCCGTACCCCACCGGCGCCTGAGCCGGCCGTACCCCACCGGCGCCTGAGAAGGGCTCAACCGGTGCCGAGGGGCAGCAGGACCACGTGCCCCGGGCGCAGCAGCGCCAACGGGTCGAGGTAGACCCGCCCCCGCAGCGCTCCCAGGTGCAGGCAGCCGGCGCAGTGCGAGGCGGCGCTGCCGTCGACCAGCCCGATGACCTGGCCCGCGCGCACCACCTGGCCCCGGTGAACCCGCGGGGTCAGCGGTTCGTAGGTCGTGCGCACACCCCCGGCGTGGAGCACGGAGACGGTGCCCCGTCCGGCGATGACACCGACGTGGACGACCCGTCCGGCCGCGACTGCCAGCACCGGTTGGCCGGAGGTGGCCGAGAGGTCGACGCCACGGTGCCCCGGCCCCCAGGTGCTGGCCGGCCGCTCGAAGCGCCTCGCCACGGTGGGCTCGGGCGCGAGGGGCCACTGCCATCGCTGCCGCAGCACGTCCACGGACCGTGCGGCGCCGCCTGCAGCAGGGGATGAGATGGCCGGTGGGGTGGGAGTGCGGGTGGAAGGAGGGACAGGGGCGGCGGTTGCCGGCGCCGACGAGGGCGAGACCGGGTCGGGCGTGGGCGGTGACATCGCCGTGACGCCGAGGGTGAGGGCGGCGACGGGTAGCAGCGCAGGGGCGAGGCTGACCATGCCGGTGAGCCTCGACCCACCTGAGCCAGCCGCACAGTGGGGACGGGCGTGGCTGTGGAGCACGGGACTGCCGGAGCCTGCCTGTGGACGGCCGCCCCGGCGTGGCAGGCGGGCGTTGTCAGTGCCTCGTGGCACCGTGATGGGCATGGAGACGACAGCCGACCTGATGCTCGTGACCGGAGTGCTGGCCCGCTGTGGCGACTGTGCCAGCGAGCAGATCCTCATGCCCGTCGACGACACGGGCGAGTACTGCTGCACCGTCTGCGACGCCGCTGTCCTGCTGTGGGACGTGGCCGTGGCGGTGCGGGAGGACCATGCCCGCAGCGTGGCCTGAGAGTCAGTGGCCTGAGAGTCAGTGGCCTTAGAGTCAGTGGCCGAAGAGTCAGTGCCTGACGGTCAGTGGGCTGAGGGTGGGTGGTCCGGGTCAGCGGTTGATCTCGGCGCCGGCCCGGGACAGCCGCGCCACCGCCTCCCGCAGCACCTCGTCCCGCTTGCAGAACGCGAACCGCACCAGCGTCCGCGCGGCCTCGACATCGTCGTGGAAGACGGACACCGGCACGCCGACCACCCCGGCGACCGACGGCAGCCGCCGGCAGAAGGCCGGGCCGTCGGTCGCGCCGAGCGGCGCCGTGTCGGCGATGACGAAGTAGGTGCCCGAGGGCACCGCGACCTCCAGCCCGGCCGAGCGCAGGCCGGCGACCAGCAGGTCGCGCTTGGCCTGCAGTGAGTCGGCCAGCCCGGCATACACGTCGTCACCCAGCCCGAGGGCGACGGCCACCGCGGGCTGGAACGGTCCGGAGCCGACGAAGGTGAGGAACTGCTTGACGGTCCGCACCGCCGCCACCGCGTCGGCGGGCCCGGTCACCCAGCCGACCTTCCAGCCGGTGGCCGAGAACGTCTTGCCCGCCGAGGAGATCGTCAGCGTGCGCTCCGCCATCCCCGGGAGGGTGGCCACGGGGACGTGCTCCAGCCCGTCGAAGACGAGGTGCTCGTAGACCTCGTCGGTGACCACCCAGGCGTCGTGCTCGCGGGCCAGGGAACAGATGAGCTCGAGCTCGGTGCGCGTGAAGACCTTGCCGGTGGGGTTGTGCGGCGTGTTGAGCAGCACCAGCCGGGTGCGGTCGGAGAACGCCGCCCGCAGCGAGGCCTCGTCGACGGCGAAGTCGGGGAAGCGGAGCACCGACGTGCGGCGCACGGCGCCCGCGAGGGCGATGGTCGCGGCATACGAGTCGTAGTAGGGCTCGAAGGTGACCACCTCGTCACCGGGCTCGCACAGCGCGAGCACCGTGGCGGCGATCGCCTCGGTGGCGCCGACGGTGACGAGCACCTCCGAGCGCGGGTCGACGCGCAGGCCGTAGAAGCGTTCCTGGTGCGCCGCGACGGCCTCGAGCAGCTCGGGCACGCCGGGACCGGGCGGGTACTGGTTGCGTCCGGCGTCGATGGCGGCCTTCGCCGCCTCGAGCATCTCGCGCGGCCCGTCGGTGTCGGGGAACCCCTGACCGAGGTTGATCGCGCCGGTCTCGGCGGCGAGCGCCGACATCTCGGCGAAGATCGTGGTGCCGAAGCCGTGCATGCGCGCCACCAGGGGCGAGCCCGAGCCGTCAACCATGCACCGAGGCTAGCCGGGCAAAGAGGGCGAAGACAGGCACGGTGTCGCCGGGTCGTGACAGCATGAGGGTCATGCGGGAAGTCGACATCGACGCCGTCTCCCTCGACCGGCTGGGCAGCTTGCTGGCGCCGGAGCGTGCCGCGCGCCTGGCCCGGTACGTCGAGCGTGCCCGCGAGCTCCTCGCCGGGCGGACGGTCTGGAACGTCAACGCGACCGCCCAGGGCGGCGGGGTGGCCGAGATGCTCCAGTTCCTGCTGGCCTACACCAAGGGCGCCGGCGTCGAGACCCGCTGGCTCGTCCTCGACGGTGACCCGGCCTTCTTCGCGATCACCAAGCGCCTGCACAACCTGCTGCACGGCATGGCCGGCGACGGTGGCCCGCTCGGGGTGGCGGAGCAGCGTCACTACAGCGAGGTGCTCACCCGCAACCACGACCGGCTCGAGTCGATGGTCCGCCCCGGCGACATCGTCCTGCTGCACGACCCCCAGACGGCGGGGCTGGCCGGGATGCTGCGCGGCACCGGCGCGCACCTCGTCTGGCGCTGCCACATCGGCCGCGACGAGCCGACCGAGCTGACCGAGATCGGCTGGACCTTCCTGCGGCCGCACCTCGAGGCCGCCGACGCGTTCATCTTCTCCCGCCGTGCCTACGCGCCGGCATGGCTGCCCGACGACCGGCTCTGGGTGATCCCGCCCTCGCTGGACCCGTTCAGCGCCAAGAACACCGAGCTGAGCCCCGCCGACGTCGACGCCGCCCTGCGCGAGGCGTCGCTGGTCAACACAAGCCAGGACCACGGAAGCCTGCGGTTCACCCGCCGCAACGGCGCCCCCGGCACGGTGCGCGGGCACCGGCGGCTGGTGCTCGACGGTGCTCCCGTGACCCGTGGTGCCCGGCTCGTGCTCCAGGTGAGCCGGTGGGACCGCCTCAAGGACATGGGAGGGGTGCTCAGGGGTTTCGCGGAGCACGTCGACGACCTCCCCCCGGACGTGCACCTCATGCTCGTCGGGCCTGACGTGCAGGGCGTCAGCGACGACCCGGAAGGGGCGGAGGTGCTCGCCGAGGTGCGCGGCCTGTGGCAGGCCCTGCCGGCGCGGCGCCGCTCGCGGGTGCACCTCGCCTGTCTGCCCATGGACGACATCGACGAGAACGCCCACCTGGTCAACTGCCTGCAGCGGCGGGCTGCGGTGGTGGTGCAGAAGAGCCTCGTCGAGGGCTTCGGGCTCACGGTCACCGAACCGATGTGGAAGGCCAAGCCGGTCGTCGCCTCGGCCGTGGGGGGCATCCAGGACCAGATCATCGACGGCGAGAGCGGCCTGCTGCTGCGGGACCCCACCGACCTCGACAGCTTCGCCAAGCGGCTGCAGGACGTGCTCGTCGACGAGGAGTACGCCCGCCGGCTCGGCACCGCCGCGCGCTCGCGGGTGCGCGACCTCTACCTCGGCGACCGCCACCTGACGCAGTACGTCGACCTCTTCGAGCAGCTGTACCAGCAGGCGTCCGACCGCGGTGCGGGGGAGGGCCTGGGCTCCGGGCACTGATCCGGGCCCGCGGCGACCTCAGCCTCCGGCCCCTGCGACGGCTCCGTGGGGTGCGTCGGCGGCGGCCCCGCCTCAGGCCCCGGTGCCGGCTCCGTCCGGTGCGCCGGCGCCCGCCCCCGCAGGCGCGTCGGCGTCCGTCTGGTCCGACGCGTCGGCGTGGGCGATGTTGTCCAGCTGACGCCAGACGACCACCAGGGTGAGGCCGGCCCCCGCAAAGGCGAACCAGAACGGTGCCGCCGCGCCGAACCGGTCGGCGATCTGGCCGCCGAGGAACTGCCCCACGAGCAGCCCGACGATGAGCCCGACCCAGTAGACACTGCCGACCCGCCCCTGGTACTCGTTCGGCGTCGCCCGCTGGCGCACCGCCGACGACAGCGACCCCCACACGAACGCGTACGCGCCGAACACCACCATGACCGCCATCGCGAACCAGGGCACGGTGGTCAGCGCCAGGGCGAGGTGGGTCAGCACCTCCAGCGACAGACAGATCCTCATCAGCCGGGCCAGTGGCACCCGCCGCTCGAGCCGGTCGTACAGCAGCACCGACGCCACGCCGCCGACCGCGGAGCACGTCGTGAGCAGGCCGAAGCCGACCGCACCGACGTGCAGGCGCTCCTGGGCCCAGTAGACGAGGACGCCCCACGGGGCTCCCCAGGTGATGTTGAAGATGAAGATCACCAGGGTGAGGGTGCGGATCGGCGCGTTGCCCGCGATCCACCGCAGCCCGTCGAGGATGTCGTGGCCGATGTGCTGCTCCGGACGCTGGGGGTCCTCCTCCTGCGGCAGCCGCACCTTGGCGAACAGTCCTGCCGCCAGCAGCAGGGCCGCACCCTGCACCCCGAAGGGGACGGCGGACCCGAGGGCGAACAGGCTCGCCCCGACGGCCGGTCCGACGAACTGGTTGGCCACGAGGAACCCGGACATCTGCCGGGCGTTGCCGATCCCGAGGTCGGCCTTCGGCACGATCATCGGCAGCACCGCCCGCCATCCGGTGTCGGCGAACAGCTCGGCCACGCCGACCGCGAACAGCGTCGCGAGCAGCAACCCGATCGACACCGTGCCCGTGACGATGGTGGACACCAGCACCGCGAGTACCGCGACCCGCACCAGGTTGGCGGCGAGCACGAGGCGGCGGCGGTCGACCCGGTCGGCGACGGCGCCGGCATACAGGCCGAGAAGCAGGGTCGGCACGTTCTGCACCATCGCGGCCGCGGCGATGAGGGTGGGGTCGCGGGTGAGGGAGGCGACCAGCAGGGGACCGGCGGCCAGGGCGATCCCGTCCCCGAGCTGGCCCACCCACGACGAAGCGAGGTTCCAGCGGAACGCCGTGCCCATCCGGGCCGGCACCGCCCACTCCGTGGCGCGGTCGAGCAGGCGGGGCAGGGCGGTCACAAGGTCGCGACCCTACCCGCGGCTGCGGCGGCTGAGCACGCGATTTTCCGCCCGAGGCGCGCAGGCCGTACGATGGGAGCCGGTCTCGTGTGCCCATGCGCACGGTCCGACAATTCGCGCGTCTTCCGCCGGTGACGAGGGAACCTTCCGAACCGGGGCGCACCACGGCAGTCCGTATGCCGTGCGGCCGGGCCTCATGGCCCGCACCGCACGACCGTGCGGCGGGGTGCGTGCAGGCGCCAGGCAGGTAGCCGGGACCACCCGGGTCTACCGACGCAACTGACAACGACACAAGGGAGAACACGGCATGGCCGTCGTCACCATGCGCCAGCTCCTCGAGAGCGGCGTCCACTTCGGGCACCAGACCCGTCGCTGGAACCCCAAGATGAAGCGCTTCATCATGACCGAGCGCAACGGCATCTACATCATCGACCTGCAGCAGTCGCTGACGTACATCAACAACGCCTACGAGTTCGTCAAGGAGACCGTCGCCCACGGCGGCACCATCCTCTTCGTCGGCACCAAGAAGCAGGCCCAGGAGCCGATCGCCGAGCAGGCGACCCGCGTCGGCATGCCGTACGTCAACCAGCGCTGGCTCGGTGGCATGCTCACCAACTTCCAGACGATCTCCAAGCGCCTCACGCGCCTCAAGGAGCTCGAGGAGATCGACTTCGACGACGTGGCCGGCTCGGGCCGCACGAAGAAGGAGCTCCTCATCCTGAACCGTGAGCGGGGCAAGCTCGACAAGACCCTCGGCGGCATCCGCGACATGGCCAAGGTCCCCTCGGCCGTGTGGATCGTGGACACCAAGAAGGAGCACCTGGCTGTCGACGAGGCGCGCAAGCTCGGCCTGCCCGTCATCGCGATCCTCGACACCAACTGCGACCCCGACGAGGTCGACTACAAGATCCCGGGCAACGACGACGCCATCCGCTCGGTCACCCTGCTGACCCGCGTGATCGCCGACGCCGTGGCCGAGGGCCTCATCGCCCGCTCCGGTGCCAAGACCGGTGAGGACGCCGGTGTCGCCGGTGACGAGCCCCTGGCCGAGTGGGAGCGCGAGCTCCTCGGTGGCGAGGCTGCCCAGGCTGCCGACGCCGCCGCCCCGGAGGCCGGCGAGACCGCCGCCGCCGACGCTCCGGCCGCCGCCGAGGCTCCCGCTGCCGAGGCTGCCGCTGCCGAAGCTCCCGCTGCCGAGGCTCCCGCCGCCGAGGCGGAGGCCGCTGCCCCCGAGGCCGCGACCGACGCCGACGCCGACGCCAAGGCCTGAGCCCGCCCGCACCGAACCGCAACGACGAGAAGCGAGACAACATCTATGGCGAACTACACCGCCGCTGACATCAAGGCGCTGCGCGAGCAGACCGGCGCCGGCATGCTCGACGTCAAGAAGGCGCTCGACGAGGCCGACGGCGACCGCGCCAAGGCCACCGAGATCCTGCGCGTCAAGGGCCTGAAGGGCGTCACCAAGCGCGAGGGCCGCACCACCTCCAACGGCCTGGTCGCCGCCAGGGTCGAGAACGGCGTGGGCACCCTCGTCGAGGTCCTCTGCGAGACCGACTTCGTCGCCAAGAGCGAGAAGTTCGGCGAGCTGGCCCAGCAGGTGCTCGACCAGGCCGTCGCCTCCGGCGCGGCTGACGCCGACGCCCTGCTGAAGAGCACCCTGGGCGACGGCCGCACGGTGCAGGACCTGCTCGACGAGGCCAACGCCACCATCGGCGAGAAGATCGAGGTCAAGCGGGTTGCGCGCCTCGAGGGCGGCAACGTCGTGTCCTACCTGCACAAGACCAGCCCCGACCTGCCCGCGCAGATCGGTGTCCTGGTGGCGCTCGAGGGCGGCGACGAGCAGGTCGGCCGTGACGTCGCGATGCACATCGCCGCGTTCAGCCCGACCGTGCTGACCCGTGACGAGGTCGACGCCGAGACGGTGGAGAACGAGCGCCGTGTCGCCGAGGCCACCGCCAAGGAGGAGGGCAAGCCCGAGGCTGCCCTGCCGCGCATCGTCGAGGGTCGCGTCAACGGCTACTTCAAGGAGAACGTGCTGCTCGAGCAGCCGTTCGCCAAGGACGCCAAGAAGACCGTCGGCAAGGTCCTGGAGGAGGCCGGCGCCAACGCGCAGTCCTTCGCCCGCTTCCGCGTCGGCTCCTGAGCGAGCTCCTCTGGCTCACGCCTGACGCACGCACGTCGCGAGGCCCGTCCCCTTCCGGGGGCGGGCCTCTCGCCGTCCCCGGGACCGTATGCCGCCCGCTCGCCGCGCGCACGCGGCATACTGCCGTCATGGGGCGCAGGAGGGGGCGGCACGAACGCCGCGCAGGCCAGGCGCGGAGGCAGCACGCGCTGCCGGACTTCACGCACCTGCCGGAACCCGTGCGGATCGCCGACACGGTGACCACGCAGGAGGTCGACCCGGCGCCCGACCCGCAGGGCGGCCGCGACACCGAGACCGAGTTCGTGCTCAGGAACGCCGGGTTCTGAGGCGCCTCACACGGGGGCTCCAGAGGGGGTCCCACGGTTCCAGAGCCCCCAGGCGTTCGAGGACTTCCAGGGGTTTCTAGGCCCTTCGGCGCCGACCGGTCAGCCACGGCTGCAGCAGGGCGGTCACGCGCGGCAGCACCAGGTAGGTCATCAGCGGTGTCAGCAGCAGGGTCGACACGAGCACTCGCAGCGCCAGTGGCCAGTGCCCCAGCAGCGGGGTCAGCAGCCACGTGAAGAGCAGGTTCGTCGGGAAGAAGGCCACCCAGATCACCACGGCCTGCTTCCAACGCGGCGGAGCGGGCGGCGGCACCTCGCTGACCGAGCGCTCTGCCGGCTCGTCGAACCAGCCCTCGATGCCCGTGCGGTGCTCCACCCGGGTGTGCTCGACGAGGTCCTGCGCCGAGCGCAGCCACCGCGTGCGCTCGGTCGAGCGCTCCCAGTGCTGCAGGCTCTGGGGGGAGTCGAACCGGTAGAGCATGTGCCAGTCGGTCGAGTCGGCAGCCGGGCGCACCCAGCCGGTGCCCAGGAAGCCGGGGAACCGCTCGGCGAGCGAGGTGCCGGCGTGCACCCAGGCCTGCATGAGCAGCTCGTCCTCGGGGCGCACGCGACGGGTGATGGCGACGGTGACCGGGTGCGGTCCGGTGTTCTGGGGCACGGTGGCGGTGGGATCGGGCATGGCCGAACGATTCTCCCAGATGTGGGGGACCGCTCCCGCCCGGCGACGTGCCCGGGTCGAACCGAGGGCGCATCGTGTGGAAAGATCGAGCGACCGCAGCGAGCCCCCGAGAGCCCTCATGGAGGAAGCCACGTGACCACTGACGGAGCCGACGTCACCGAGAGCCGCTCGTACCGCCGGGTGCTGCTGAAGCTGTCGGGGGAGGTCTTCGGCGGCGGCAAGGTGGGTCTGGCCCCCGACGTCGTCCGAGGCGTCGCCCAGCAGATCGCCAAGGCCGTCCGGGCGGGAAGCCAGGTCGCCGTCGTGGTCGGCGGGGGCAACTTCTTCCGCGGCGCCGAGCTGCAGCAGCAGGGCATGGACCGCACCCGCGCCGACTACATGGGCATGCTCGGCACGGTCATGAACTGCCTGGCCCTCCAGGACTTTCTGGAGAAGGAGGGGATCGAGACCCGCGTCCAGACCGCCATCGCGATGGGCCAGGTCGCCGAGCCCTACATCCCGCGCCGCGCCATCCGCCACCTCGAGAAGGGCCGTGTGGTCATCTTCGGTGCGGGAGCCGGTATGCCGTTCTTCTCCACCGACACCGTCTCCGCCCAGCGGGCGCTGGAGATCAAGTGCGACGCGGTGCTCATGAGCAAGAGCGGCGTCGACGGCGTCTACGACTCCGACCCGCGCACGAACCCCGACGCGAAGAAGCTCGACGAGATCACCTACGGCGAGGCCATCCAGCAGGGCCTGCGCGTGGTCGACGCAGCGGCCTTCAGCCTCTGCAGGGACAACAAGCTCCCCATGGTGGTCTTCGGCATGGAGGGCGAGGGCAACGTGGTCCGCGCCATCCGCGGTGAGAAGATCGGCACGCTCGTCACCGCCGACTGACCCCCGAACGACCCGTCGGCCGGCGATGCGCCCGGACGACCGCACCACTTGCACCACCCGTGACACTTGCACCACCCCGTGACACCTGCACCACCCCGCGACACGACCGATGAGGCCGGCACCCACGGCCCGAAGGAGCCGACATGATTGACGAGACCCTGCTCGAGGCCGAGGAGAAGATGGAGAAGGCCGTCGAGGTCGCCAAGGAGGACTTCGCGGGCATCCGGACCGGCCGAGCGACCCCGGGCATGTTCAACAAGCTCGTCGTCGACTACTACGGTGCTCCGACCCCGCTGCAGCAGCTCGCCTCCTTCCAGACGCCCGAGGCCCGCACCATCCTCATCACCCCCTTCGACAAGTCGGCCATGTCGTCGATCGAGAAGACCCTGCGCGACTCCGACCTAGGCGTGAACCCGAGCAACGACGGCAACGTCATCCGCTGCGTGCTGCCGGCCCTCACCGAGGAGCGTCGCAGGGACTACATCAAGCTCGCCCGCCACAAGGGCGAGGACGCCAAGGTGTCGATCCGCAACATCCGCCGCCACGCCAAGGACCAGCTCGACCGGCTCGTCAAGGACGGCGAGGTCGGCGAGGACGAGGGCAAGCGCGCGGAGAAGGACCTCGACGCGACCACGAAGAAGTACGTCGACAGCGTCGACGAGCTCATGCGTCACAAGGAGGCCGAGCTGTCCGAGGTCTGAGGACCTCGACAGCGCGCCACCCACCTCGTCTGCCATGACCTCGCCGTACCCCACCCGTCGTGAGCTGCGGGAGAGCCGGGCTGCCGGCTCCACCGCAGTCGCCGACGACTCCTCGGGCGGGGGCACCGACCGCCGCCGCGGCGCCCCGGCAGCCAAGACGTCCCGCGCCGGGCGCAACCTGCCCGCCGCCATCGCGGTGGGCGTCACGCTCGGCGCGCTCGTCATCGTGTCGCTGGTCGTGGCCAAGGAGCTCTTCCTCGGCATCGTGGCCGTGGCGGTCGGCTTCGGCGTGTGGGAGCTGCGCAAGGCGCTCGCCCAGGCGGGCATCCACGTGCCGCTCGTGCCCTCGATGGTGGGCATGGTCAGCATGCTGGGCTCGGCCTTCTGGGGCGGCGCCCAGGCGCTCGCGGTCACCTTCGGCCTGACCTGTGTCGGCGTGCTGCTGTGGCGGGTGGCCGACGGGGTCAAGGACGCCGTGCGCGACGTCGCCGGCGGCATGTTCGTCGCGCTGTACCCCTCGTTCCTCGCGGGGTTCGCCGCGCTGCTGCTCGCGGCCGACGACGGCGTGGCCCGCGTCATCGTCTTCATCCTCGTCACCGTGCTCAGCGACATCGGCGGCTACGTCTTCGGCGTGCTGTGGGGCCGCCACCCGATGGCCCCGTCGGTGAGCCCGAAGAAGTCGTGGGAGGGCTTCGCCGGTTCGGTCCTGGCCTGCATGCTCGGCGCCTCCCTCGGGATCTCGCTCGGGCTCCACGGCCCGTGGTGGGCGGGTCTGCTCATGGGCGCGGCGGTCGCCATCGGCGCCACCGTCGGCGACCTAACCGAGTCGACCATCAAGCGCGACCTCGGCATCAAGGACATGAGCCACATCCTCCCCGGCCACGGCGGGGTCATGGACCGGCTCGACTCGCTGCTCGTCACCGCCCCGCTCAGCTGGGCCCTGCTCATGGTGTTCGTCCCCATCCAGTAGGCGCGGCCGGCAGCCGTCGTTTCCGCTGGGGCGCCGGGGCTGAGACACTGGTGGGGATGTCCGAGAACCCCGCCCCCGTGGCCCTGCCCGCGCCGTCGTCCGAGAAGCCGCGGCCGGGGCAGCTCACCTTCACCGCACCGCGGCGCGGCAAGCCGCCGCGCCACCTGGCCGACCTCACGCCCGCCGAGCGCAAGGAGGCCGTCGAGTCCCTCGGGCACAAGGGGTTCCGCGCCAAGCAGCTGTCGACGCACTACTTCGAGCGGCTCGTCGAGTTGCCCGACGAGATGACCGACCTGCCCAAGGCCATCCGCGACGACCTGGTGCGCGACCTGCTGCCGCCGCTGCTCACGCCGCACGTGCAGCGCACCGCCGACGACGGGGCGACCATCAAGTCGGCCTGGCGCCTGCACGACGGCGCGATCGTCGAGTCGGTGCTGATGCGCTACCCCAACCGGGTCACCATCTGCATCTCCTCGCAGGCCGGCTGCGGCATGAACTGCCCGTTCTGCGCCACCGGCCAGGCCGGCCTCACCCGCAACATGTCGGCCGCAGAGATCGTGGAGCAGGTCGTGTATGCCGCGCGGCAGCTGCGCCGCGGCGACCTCGCTCCCAGCGTCGGCACCTCCGAGGGCGCCGAGCTCGGCGACGAGGACGGTGCCCCCGAGGTCACCGGCCCGACGCGCATCTCCAACGTGGTCTTCATGGGCATGGGCGAGGCGCTGGCCAACTACAAGTCGGCCATCGGCGCCATCCGCCGGCTCACCGACCCCGCGCCCGACGGCCTCGGCATGTCGGCCCGCGGCATCACGATGTCGACCGTCGGGCTCGTGCCCGCCATCGACAAGCTCGCCGGCGAGGGCATCCCGGTGACCCTCGCGCTGTCGCTGCACGCCCCCGACGACGAGCTGCGCAACGAGCTGGTGCCGATCAACACCCGCTGGAGCGTCGACGAGGCCCTCGACGCCGCGCGGCGCTACTTCGACGCCACGGGGCGCCGGGTCAGCATCGAGTACGCGCTGATCCGCGACATCAACGACCAGGCGTGGCGGGCCGACCTGCTGGGCGACAAGCTCAACGCACGCGGCCGTGGGTGGGTGCACGTCAACCCGATCCCGCTCAACCCGACACCGGGGTCGAAGTGGACCGCCTCGCGCCCCGGGGTGGAGCAGCAGTTCGTCGAGCGGCTCCGCGCGCATGGCGTCCCGACCACCATCCGCGACACCCGGGGCCAGGACATCGACGGCGCGTGCGGCCAGCTGGCCGCCTCCACCGCCTGAGCGAAAGTCGGTCGCCGACGCGGCGGCCCACCTAGACTCGCTGCGTGCGAGTCCGCCTGAGCAGCAGCGCCGCCGCCTGGGGCGGTGCGCTGCTGCTCGCCGTCGCGGCGTGCGCCGGTCCCGCGGAGCCGTCCGGCGGTGCCACCGGCGCAGCAGGCGCGGCAGCCGGCTCGTCCGGTTCTGCGCGAGCCACCTCCTCGAGCCCGGCGACACCGTCCACCGCGACGGCGGCGCACGCCCACGGGACGTCCGCCACGCCGAAGGCCTCGCCGACGCGCACGCCCCTGCGCGCGGGCGAGCGGTTCCTCACCCTGCGGGTGCCCGCGGCGTACCGGCCCTCACCGCCGTCGACCGGCACCGACGACTACCGGTGCTTCCTGCTCGACCCCCGGTTGTCCCGCGACGCGATGGTGACCGGCGTCGACGTGCTGCCCGGCAACCCCAAGGTCGTGCACCACGTCATCCTCTTCCGGGTGCCGCCGGCGCAGGTCGCGCGGGCGCAGGCGCTCGACGCCGCCCAGCCGGGCCAGGGGTGGACCTGCTTCGGCGGTTCCGGCGTCGAGGGCCAGGGCGACAGCCTCGACGCCGCACCCTGGCTCGGCGCGTGGGCACCGGGCGGCGGTGAGCGCGTGCTCGCCAAGGACATCGGTATGCCGCTCGAGAAGGGCTCGCGCGTCGTCATGCAGGTGCACTACAACCTGCTCGCCGGGCGAGGTCCGGACACGACCGCGGCGCGCCTGCGGCTGGCGCCGGCCGACGGCTCACGGAAGACCCTGCAGACGGTGCTGCTGCCCGCGCCGGTGGAGCTGCCCTGCCGGCTCGGGCACACCGGCCCGCTGTGCAACCGCGAGGCCTCGGTCGCCGACGTCACGAAGCGCTTCGGAACGATCGCCGGAGTGACCGGCAACTTCCTGAACATGATCTGCAAGGGCGTCGGCCCCTCGCCGACCCAGCGGTGCACCCGCCCGGTCACCGAGAAGGCCACGATCCGGGCCGTCGCGGGGCACATGCACCTGCTGGGCCGCTCGATCAGCATCACGGTGAACCGCGGGCGGCCCGACGAGCGCCGGGTGCTCGACATCCCCGTCTGGGACTTCGACGACCAGGGCAGCCGTGCCGTCACCCCCGCGGTGCACGTGAAGCCGGGCGACACCCTGACGGTGGAGTGCCGGCACGACCAGGCTCTCCGCGACGTCCTGCCCGCCTTCGCCGGACAGCCCGAGCGCTACGTCGTCTGGGGCGAGGGCACTACCGACGAGATGTGCCTCGGCATCGTCATGGTCACCCGTCCCTAGTGCTGGTCACGCGCGAACTTCTCGACGAGTGGCTCGGTAGGGTGACGGCTCCCCGGACCACCCCCACCTGAGCGAGGAGCAGCCGTGCACGGCCAGACCACCCCGACCCCGGAGGCCGGTCGCGAGTTCGTCCTCACCGTGTCGTGCCCCGACCGCCGCGGCATCGTCCACGCCGTCACCGGGGTGGCCCTCGAGCAGGGCCTGACCATCGCCGACGCCCAGCAGTTCGGCGACCCGTCGTCGGGCGAGTTCCACCTGCGCATGCACCTGGTGCGCGAAGGCACCCCGCTCGAGGTCGAGGCGCTGCGGGCCGCACTGGAGCCGGTCGCCACCGAGTTCGCCATGCAGTGGGCCGTGCACGACCTGTCGGTGTGCCACCGGCTGCTGGTGATGGTGAGCCAGCAGGGCCACTGCCTCAACGACCTGCTCTTCCGGGCCGAGACAGGGTCGCTCAACGTCGAGATCCCCGCCATCGTCTCCAACCACGAGGACTTCCGCGGCCTCGCGCAGTGGCACGACATCCCGTTCCACCACGTGCCGGTCACGGCCGCGACGAAGCCGGCGGCCGAGGCGGAGCTGCGCCGCCTGGTCGAGGAGCACCGGGCCGACACGATCGTGCTGGCGCGCTACATGCAGATCCTCTCGGCCGACCTGTGCGCCGACTTCGCCGGCCGGGTCATCAACATCCACCACTCGCTGCTGCCGAGCTTCAAGGGCGCCAAGCCCTACACCCAGGCCCACGACCGTGGGGTGAAGGTCATCGGCGCCACGGCCCACTACGTCACGGCCGACCTCGACGAGGGACCGATCATCGAGCAGGACTTCCGCCGGGTCGACCACCGGATGAGCCCCGGCGAGCTCGCCCGCGTCGGGCAGGAGCTGGAGGCGATGGCCCTGGCCCGGGCCGTGCGCTGGCACGTCGAGCACCGGGTCATCCTGCGCGGCCGGCGCACCATCGTCTTCGACTGACCGCGGGGCCGGGTTCGAGACCCGGGCAGGTTCGAGCCCCGGGCAGGTTCGAGCCCCGGGCGCGTTCGACCCGCCGCGGGTGCGGGCTCGCGTCAGGTGCGCAGCAGGGCAGCAACCTCGCCGACGTCGTCGACGAGGTGCAGCGCGCCGGCCATGCCGTGCCCGTGGGCGAGCGCCTGCAGGGCCGGCCACACCGGCAGGACCTCCGTCCAGTGGCGGGCGCCCACCAGCACCATGGGCGGCAGGTCGCTGCCCTCGGCGGCGTAGTAGAGCCGGGTGGCCGCCTGGAAGACCTCCTGCACGGTGCCGGCGGCGCCCTCGAGCACCACCAGGCCCGCGGTGCAGCGGGCCAGCAGGCCGTCCTCGCGGATGGCGTTGGAGAAGTACTTGGCGATCCCGTCGCAGAAGACGTTCGGGGGCTCGTGGCCGTAGAACCAGGTGGGGATGCCGACGCTGCTGACCCGGCGGGGCCGGCCGGCTCCCATGACCTCGTCGTGGAGGACGAGGGCCAGCCTTGCCCACGGTGCGATGTCGGGCCGGAACGAGGGCACGGCGGCGAGCCGCTGCAGCGCGTCCTCGAGCTGGGCCGGCTCGGCGCAGAAGGCACCGAGGTTGGCAGCCTCCATCGCACCGGGACCGCCGCCGGTGGCGACGACCAGGCCCTGGGAGGCGAGGGTGTGCCCGAGCCGGGCGGCCGCGGCATACCCCTGGGTGCCCCGCGCGAGCGCGTGGCCGCCCATGACCCCCACGACCGGCCGGGTGCCGACGAACTCGGTGAGCGCGTCGCTCATGGAGTCGTCGTGGATGGCGCGCAGCAGCGTGACGAAGGCGTCGTGGCGCAGCTGCGCGTCGCGCGACCAGTGGTAGGCCAGCGCGTCGGGGGTGGCGTCGTAGCCGTCCCCGGCCAGCCCCGCGTAGAGCTCGTTCGGCTGGTACAACGTGGCCCGGTAGGGGTTCACCGGGGCATGCGGGTCCGTGGGGAAGATCAGGGCGTGGTGGGCCCGCAGGTGCGACTCGAGCTCGGGGGAGAGCCGGCCACCGAGCACCACCAGGCCCTCGACGTCGGTGCGCGCCAGGAGCTCCGGCTCGTGACGGGTCAGGTCGAGGTCCTGCAGGCGCAGCCCGCAGAGCGGCAACCCCAGGGCGAGGGTCCGCTCGAGGTCGTGGAGCGTCTCGATCTCCCGGTCGGCGGTCACAGGTGTGCCGTCACAGGTTGCCGAGCACGCGGTCGACGGCCACGGCGATGACCACCCGCTCGGGGTTGTCCCGCGGCTGGCGGTAGCGGGCGGCATACCGTTGCTCCGCCTCCCGCACCTCGTCGGGTGCGGTGAGCACGCGGGCCTGCCCCTCGAGGGCCAGCCAGTGGCGGCCGTCGACCTGGCAGAGCACGGCGCGGCAGCCGGCGGCGGCGTTGCGCGCCTTGCGGCTCGAGCCGCTGCTGATGACGCGTGCCAGCCGGTGCTCGGGGTCCCAGGTGAAGCCGACGGGCACGACGTGCGGCGTGCCGTCGGGGCGCAGCGTGGTCAGCGTCGCGAGGTGCCGGGTGGTGAGGAAGTCGAGAGCGGCGGGGGAGAGGTCAGCGGGGTCGAGGGCCACGGCGACAGTGTGCGGGCTCAGTGCCCGGTGAGCGCGGTGAGCAGCCGGGCCTGCACGGCGGGGCGCCCGGTGCGGGCCTCCTCGCGGTCGGCCGCCTCGGCGATACGGAGCCCGGCGTTGACGCCCAGCCACCGCAGCGGCTCCGGCTCCCAGGCACGCGACCGGTGCCCGACCCAGGGGAGCGAGGTCAGGGCGGTGTCCCGCCCGAGCACGAGGTCGGCAAGGGTGCGGCCCGCGAGGTTGCTGGCTGCGACGCCGTCGCCGACGTAGCCGCCGGCCCAGCCGAGGCGGGTCTCGGGGTCGAGTCCCACGCTCGGGTGCCAGTCGCGGGCGATGCCGAGCGGGCCACCCCAGGCGTGGGTGAACGTCACGCCCTCGAGCTGGGGGAGCATCTGCTGCAGGGTCGCCCGCAGGTCGGCGAACACGCGCTGGTGCTCGTCGAAGGCCGGCCGGATCTGCGAGCCCCAGTGGTAGGGCGCGCCCCGGCCGCCGAACGCGATGCGGTCGTCGACGGTGCGCTGCCCGTAGATGACCACGTGGCGGTGGTCGGCGAAGACCTCGCGCGACGCCAGCCCGATGTCGCTCCACTGGGCGGCGCTCAGCGGCTCGGTCGCGACCATGAGCGAGTAGACGGGCGCGACGGTGCGACGCCGCCCGGGCATCCGCGCGGTCCACGCCTCGGTGGCCCGGATGACGTGCCGGGCCGTGACCCTGTGGCCGGCCGCAGTGAGCACCGTCCCCGGCGCCACCGAGGCCACCGGTGTGCGTTCGGCGACCCGGCCGCCGCGCCGGCACACCGCCGCGGCGAGGCCGTCGACCAGCCGCCGGGGGTGCACCCGGGCGCAGTGCGGGTTCCAGGTGCCGCCGTGCACCTCCGTGGCGGCGAGGCGCTCGCGCGCCTCCGCGGCGTCGAGCCACTGGGTCCCGTCACCCCACCGCTCGCCTGCCTCGACCTCGGCCTGCGCGCGGGTGGCCTGGGCACGGCTGCGGGCGAGCACGACGGTGCCGCCCTGGGCGAAACCACAGTCGATGCCCTCGTCGCGGGCGGCGTCACCGACCTCGACGACGGTGTCCTGCAGCGCTCGCACCATGGCCCGGGCCTGCTCGGCACCGTGGGTGCGGGCGATGGTCTCCGGCCCGACCGGCCACAGCGCGGAGACCCAGCCGCCGTTGCGGCCGCTGGCGCCGAAGCCGACGTGCTCGGCCTCGAGCACGAGCACGTCGAGCGACGGGTCCTGGCGCAGCAGGTAGTAGGCGGTCCACAGCCCGGTGAAGCCACCGCCGACGATGACGACGTCGGCGGTGGTGTCACCGGTCAGCGCCGAGTCGGGGTCGGCGCTGGCCCGGGCACCCTCCCACCAGAGGGGGCGCGGCTGCATACCCGTCAGAGGTGCTTCTCGGCGTCCTTGAGCACCGAGCGCAGCCGCGACTCGATGTCGTCGAACTCCGGCTGGCCGATGATGAGCGGCGGCGCGAGCTGGATGACCGGGTCGCCGCGGTCGTCGGCACGGCAGTAGAGGCCCGCGTCGAAGAGCGCCTTGGAGAGGTAGCCGCGGAGCAGGCGCTCGCACTCGTCGTCGTTGAAGGTCTCGCGAGTGTTCTTGTCCTTGACGAGCTCGATGCCGTAGAAGTACCCGGCGCCGCGCACGTCGCCCACGATGGGCAGGTCGAGCAGCCGCTCGAGGGTGTCGCGGAACTTCGGCCCGTTGTCCATGACGTGCTGGTTCAGGCCCTCGCGCTCGAAGATGTCGAGGTTGGCCATGGCGACGGCGGCGCTCACCGGGTGGCCACCGAAGGTGTAGCCGTGCGGGAAGTAGGTCGTGCCCTTCTTGAAGGGCTCGAACAGCCGGTCGCTGGCGATCATGGCGCCGATGGGGGAGTAGCCGGAGGTCATGCCCTTGGCGCAGGTGATGATGTCGGGCACGTAGTTGAAGTCGTCGCACGCGAACATCGACCCGATGCGACCGAACGAGCAGATCACCTCGTCGGAGACGAGCAGCACGTCGTACTCGTCGCAGATCTCGCGGACCCGCTCGAAGTACCCGGGCGGCGGCGGGAAGCAGCCACCGGAGTTCTGCACCGGCTCGAGGAACACGGCCGCGACGGTGTCGGGGCCCTCGAACTCGATGGCCTCGGCGATGCGGTCGGCGGCCCAGCGGCCGAACGCCTTCTCGTCGTCGCGCAGGTGCTCGGGCGCGCGGTAGTGGTTGGTGTTGGGGACCTTGAAGGCACCCGGCACCAGGGGCTCGAACATCTCCTTGGCGGCCGGGATGCCGGTGATCGACAGCGCTCCCTGCGGGGTGCCGTGGTAGGCGACGGCCCGGCTGATGACCTTGTGCTTGGTCGGCTTGCCCGTCAGCTTGTAGTACTGCTTCGCGAGCTTCCACGCGGTCTCGACGGCCTCGCCGCCACCGGTGGTGAAGAAGACGCGGTTGAGGTCGCCGGGGGCGCCGGCGGCCAGCCGCTCGGCGAGCTCGATCGCGCGCGGGTGGGCGTAGGACCACAGCGGGAAGAAGGCCAGCTCCTTGGCCTGCTTGGCGGCCGCCTCGGCGAGCTCCTCGCGGCCGTGGCCGACCTGCACGACGAACAGCCCGGAGAGGCCGTCGATGTACTCGTTGCCACGGTCGTCCCAGATCTTGTGGCCCTCGCCGCGGGTGATGATCGGCACCGAGTGGCCCAGGCCGCCCTCCCCGTGGTCCTCGAACACGGAGTGCCGGGTGAAGTGCATCCACAGGTGGTCGCGGGCGGCCTCGCTGTGCAGCGTGCCGCGCGGCGTGTGGGTGTCGCTCGACGGTTCGAAGACGGTGGACGGTTCGGTGGTCATCTCGTACCCCAGTTGTAGTGCTGCTTGTTGAGTTTCAGGTACACGAAGGTCTCGGTGGACTGGACCCCGGGCAGGGTCCGCACGCGCTTGGTGAGGAGCTCGAGGAGCTGGTCGTCGTCCTCGCAGACGACCTCGGCCAGCAGGTCGAAGCTCCCGGCCGTCGTGACGACGTAGTCGACCTCGGGCATCTCGGTCAGCGCGTCCCCCACGGCAGTGAGGTCACCGTCGACGCGGATGCCGATCATGGCCTGCCGGCGGAAGCCCACCTGCAGGGGATCGGTGACCGCGACGATCTGCATGACGCCGCTGTCGAGGAGCCGCTGCACGCGCTGGCGCACCGCGGCCTCCGACAGCCCCACGGACTTGGCGATCGTCGCGTACGACTGCCGTCCGTCCTCCTGGAGGTGCTCGATGATCGCCTTGGAGACGTCGTCGAGGCGCGCCTCGTGGTGGTTGTTGGGGGACCGGGTCACGCCCGCCACTGTGCCGTCTCCGCATCGGCGACGCAAGTACCCAGACGACGGAATCCGTCGTCCTCGTGTTAATTCCATGTTGATTTCTGCGATCTGGTCGCCGGAACCTATTGAAATCGCGGTTCTTCTGGCTACAGTTCCAAACACCGGAATCCGTACCTGCCCGCCACCGAGCCCCAGACCCAGCCCCTGACCGAGCGACCCACCGAGCCACCGGGAGAGCCCCTTGACCGCCACGCCTCGCGTCCTGCGCAACTTCATCAACGGCGAGTACGTCGACGCGGAGACCGACGCCACGACCGACATCGTCAACCCGGCAACGGCGCAGGTCGTCGCCAAGGCCCCGGTGTCGTCGCAGGCTGACGTCGACAAGGCGTATGCCGCCGCTGACGCCGCCTTCGCGGAGTGGGGCCAGGCCACGCCGAGCGAGCGCCAGAAGGCGCTGCTCGGCTTCGCCGACGCGATCGAGCGGCGCGCCGACGAGTTCGTGCGCCTCGAGGCCGAGAACACCGGCAAGCCGCACGCGCTGACCGCCAGCGAGGAGGTCCCGCCGATGGTGGACCAGCTGCGGTTCTTCGCCGGTGCGGCCCGCGTGCTCGAGGGCAAGTCGGCCGGCGAGTACATGAAGGGCCACACCTCGTGGGTCCGCCGGGAGCCGATCGGCGTCGTCGGCCAGGTGACCCCGTGGAACTACCCGATGATGATGGCGGTCTGGAAGATCGGGCCGGCCCTCGCCGCGGGCAACACCATCGTGCTCAAGCCCTCGGACACCACGCCTGAGACGACCCTGCTCATGGCGGAGATCGCCGCCGAGTTCCTCCCGCCGGGCACCTTCAACGTCGTGACCGGTGACCACAGCACCGGCCGCGCCGTGGTCGCCCACAAGACCCCGGCGCTCGTCGCCATCACCGGCTCGGTCCGGGCCGGCATGCAGGTCGCCGAGAGCGCCTCGCACGACGTCAAGCGCGTGCACCTCGAGCTCGGTGGCAAGGCGCCGGTCGTGGTGTTCGACGACGCCGACATCGAGGCGGCCGTCGAGGGCATCGCCGGCGCCGGCTACTTCAACGCCGGCCAGGACTGCACCGCCGCCACCCGGGTGCTCGCGGCCCCGCGCATCCACGATGACTTCGTCTCCGCCCTCGCGGAGTTCGCCCGGACCTCCACCAAGGTCGGCATGCCCGAGGACGAGGACGCCGCCTTCGGCCCGGTCAACAACGCCAACCAGCTCCAGCGGGTGCAGGGCTTCCTCGAGCGGCTTCCCGACCACGCGACCGTCGCAGCCGGCGGCCACCGGGTGGCCTCGCTCGGCGACGGCTTCTTCCTCGAGCCGACCGTGCTCTCGGGCCTGCGGCAGGACGACGAGGCGATCCAGAACGAGATCTTCGGCCCCGTCATCACCGTGCAGCAGTTCACCGACGAGGACGAGGCGGTGCGCTGGGCCAACGGTGTCGACTACGGCCTGGCCTCCAGCGTGTGGACCAGGGACTTCGGCCGGGCCATGCGGATGTCCAAGCGGCTCGACTTCGGCGCGGTCTGGATCAACACCCACATCCCGATCGTGGCCGAGATGCCCCACGGCGGCTTCAAGCGGAGCGGCTACGGCAAGGACCTGTCCATGTACGGCTTCGAGGACTACACCCGCATCAAGCACGTCATGGCCAACATCGAGAGCTGACGCCCCCACCAGGCCAACCCGCCCCCCCTCCACGCGCATCCCTTCCCCCACGCGCACCGACGCCCCTGCCGCCCCTCTCAGGAGAAACGCCCCATGAACGACCAGATCCCTCCCACCCTCAGCGTCTCACTGGCTCGAGGGCTGCTCTCCCGTCGCACGCTCATGATCGGTGCCGCCGGGCTCGGCGTCACGACGCTGGCCGCCTGCGGGTCGAAGGGCCGCAGCCCCTCCGCGTCCGGGGGCACGAGCGCCAGTGCCAAGTCGGCGCAGGACATGTCCGCTTCCGAGAAGCTGGTGAACTGGTCGAACTGGCCGGAGTACATCGACGTCGACGACAAGACCCAGAAGCGCCCGACGCTGGAGGCGTTCACGAAGCAGACCGGGATCAAGGTCAACTACACCGAGGACTACAACGACAACGACGAGTTCTACGCCAAGGTCAGGCCCCTCCTCGCGGCCGGCAACGACACCGGGCGCGACGTGTGGTGCAGCACCGACTGGATGGTCGCCCGCCTGATCCGCCAGGGCTACGTGCAGAAGCTCGATCTGGCCAACATCCCCAACCACGGCAACGTCGAGGACTCCCTCAAGAACGTCGAGTTCGACCCGGGCCGCGTGTACTCCCTCCCGTGGCAGAGCGGCTTCGCGGGAATCGCCTACAACCCCAAGGCGACCGGTGGCAAGAAGGTCGAGACCGTCGACCAGCTGCTGACCGACCCGTCCCTGAAGGGCAAGGTCACGCTGCTGTCGGAGATGCGTGACTCGGTCGGCCTGGTGATGCTCGCCATGGGCAAGGACATCACGAAGTTCACCGACGCCGACTTCAACGCGGCCATCGACGAGATCAAGAAGGCCAAGGACGCCGGCCAGCTGCGCGGCTTCACCGGCAACGAGTACACCAAGCCGCTGGCTGCCGGTGACATCGCCGCGTGCATCGCCTGGACCGGCGACGTGGTGCAGCTGCAGGCCGAGAACCCGTCGCTGGGCTACGTGCTGCCGCAGACCGGGTGCACCCTCTGGTCGGACAACTTCGTGATCCCGGCCATGGCCAAGCACAAGAAGAACGCCGAGACCCTCATCAACTACTACTACGACCCCAAGGTGATGGCGCAGGTCGTCGACTACGTCAACTACATCGCGCCCGTGAAGGGGTCGAAGGAGGTCCTGGTGAAGGAGGACCCGTCAGTGGCGAAGAACCAGCTGATCTTCCCCGACCCGCAGACCCTGTCCCGGGCCCACGTCTTCCGTGGGCTCACCCCGGCGGAGGAGACGAAGTACTCCGCCAAGTGGGCAGAGCTGACCGCGAGCTGATGGCAGAGCAGCTCTCCGGCGACCTGCGCCTCGTCGGGCTCACGAAGTCCTTCGAGCAGTTCACCGCCGTGCAACCGACCGACCTGACCATCTCGCAGGGCTCCTTCTTCGCCCTGCTCGGTCCCTCCGGCTGCGGCAAGACGACCACGCTCCGCATGATCGCGGGCCTCGAGGACCCCAGCGGCGGCCAGATCCTCATCGGTGACAAGGACATCACCTCGACGAAGGCGTACCAGCGCAACGTCAACACGGTGTTCCAGTCCTACGCGCTGTTCCCGCACATGACGGTGCTCGACAACGTCGCGTTCGGTCTCAAGCGCCGTGGGGACAAGGACGCCAAGCGCAAGGCCGAGGAGGCGCTAGAGCTGGTGCAGCTCGCGGAGGTGGGCCGGAAGAAGCCGGTCCAGCTCTCCGGCGGCATGCAGCAGCGCGTCGCGCTGGCCCGCGCCATCGTCAACCGGCCCGACGTGCTGCTGCTCGACGAGCCGCTGGGCGCGCTCGACCTGAAGCTGCGGCGGCAGATGCAGATCGAGCTCAAGCGCATCCAGTCCGAGGTGGGGATCACCTTCGTCCACGTCACCCACGACCAGGAGGAGGCCATGACGATGGCCGACACCATCGCGGTGATGAACGGCGGCCGCATCGAGCAGCTCGGCGACCCGGCGACTCTGTACGAGTCGCCACGGTCGACCTTCGTCGCGAACTTCCTCGGCCAGTCGAACCTCTTGCGGGCCACCGTGACCGGCGAGCCCGGCTCGGACGGCACCGTCGTGGTCCGCAGCCACGACACCGACCTCGAGGTCTCCCGCGCGCACCTGCCCGACGGCATACGCGAGATCTTCCTCGGGATGCGCCCCGAGAAGCTGCGCCTCGGCACCGGCGGTGGCCCGAACCAGCTCAAGGGCACCGTCAGCGACGTGTCGTTCACGGGGGTGGCCACGCAGTACCTCGTGCGGATGCCGTGGGGCCGCGAGCTGACGGTCGTGCAGCAGAACGACGGGTCCGCCCGGGCGGTGGTGGGCGAGAACGTCACCATCTCGTGGGCGGCCGAGCACGGGTTCGCACTCGACGCCCACCAGGACGCCGACGCCGGCGTGGACACGGAGGACTGACGTGGCCAGCGTCACCGGCACTGCGCCGGCTCTGTCGACCGGCGCGTCGGCGCCGCCGGAGCGCCGGCGCAGCAACTGGGTGCCCTACGCCCTGCTGCTCCCGGGCCTGCTGTGGCTGTTCGTGTTCTTCGTCGTGCCGATGATCACCCTCTTCTCGCAGTCGCTCCAGGAGGGCTCGATCGACGAGGGCTACACCTTCACGGGCAACGTCGGCATCTACGCCGAGGCGCTGCAGAGCTACTTCCCGCAGCTGCTGCGCTCCATCGGGTATGCCGCGTCGGCCACGGTGCTCGCCCTCCTGCTGGGCTACCCGCTGGCGTACTTCATGGCGCTGAAGGCGGGACGCTGGAAGAACGTGCTCCTGGTGCTCGTCATCGCCCCGTTCTTCACCAGCTTCCTGATCCGCACCCTGGCGTGGCAGACGATCCTCAGCGACGTGGGCCCGGTCACCTCCTTCGCCCGCAGCATCGGGCTCACCAACCTGCTGCAGGCGGTGGGGCTCACCTCCAACGACAACCTCATGGCGAGCAAGTTCGCCGTCATCTGCGGCCTGACCTACAACTTCCTGCCGTTCATGATCCTGCCGTTGTACGCCTCGCTGGAGCGCCTCGACCCGCGCCTGGTGGAGGCGGCCGGCGACCTCTACGCCTCGCCGGCACAGGGCTTCCGGTTCGTCACCTGGCCGTTGTCGCTGCCCGGTGTCGTGGCGGGGACGCTGCTGACGTTCATCCCGGCGGCCGGTGACTTCATCAACTCGAAGCTGCTGGGCAACACGCAGACGGTGATGATCGGCCAGGTCATCGACGCGCAGTTCCTGCGGGTGCTCAACTATCCGTTGGCGGCCGCGCTGTCGTTCGTCCTGCTCGTGCTGATCCTCGCCCTGGTCATGGCCTACGTCCGCAAGGCCGGCACCGAGGAGCTGGTGTGACATGAGGTGGGTCAAGCGCCACCTGTTGGCCTTCGCGGCCCTGGCCGTGCTGTTCTACATGCTCATCCCGAACGTCGTGGTGGCGATCTTCTCCTTCAACAAGCCCAGGGGTCGCTACAACTACCAGTGGACCGAGTTCTCCACCGAGGCGTGGCAGCACCCCTGTGGCACACCGGGGATCTGTGAGTCCCTCGGGCTGTCGCTGCGGATCGGCATCACCGCCTCGTTCGTCGCGACGGTGCTCGGCACCATGGTGGCCTTCGCCCTCGGCCGCCACCGGTTCCGGGGCCGGGCGGGCACGAACCTGCTCGTCTTCATGCCGATGGCCACCCCCGAGGTCGTCATGGGCTCGAGCCTGCTGACGCTGTTCGTGATGATGGGCGTGCCCTCCGGCAGCGAGGCGATCCTCATCGCCCACATCATGTTCTGCCTCTCGTTCGTCGTGGTGGCGGTGAAGGCGAGGGTGGCCTCGCTCGACCCGCGACTGGAGGAGGCGGCCGCCGACCTCGGGGCCAACGCCGTGCAGACGTTCCTGCGGGTGACCCTGCCGCTCGCGGCGCCCGGCATCGCCGCCGGCGCGCTGCTGGCCTTCTCGCTCAGCTTCGACGACTACATCATCACCAACTTCAACGCCAGCCCGAGCTCGATCACCTTCCCCATGTACGTCTGGGGCGCCTCCACCCGCGGAACACCGGTGCAGATCAACGTGATCGGCACGATCATGTTCCTCATCGCGCTCGTCGTGGTCGTGGGCGGACAGGCCTACTCCAGCCGACGACAGAAAGCAGCCTGATAGCTCGTGCGCATCCTCCTGGTCGGCTCCGGCGGCGTCGGTGACGCCGTCGCCCGCATCGCCGTCGAACGCGACTTCTTCGAGCTGCTCGTCGTCGCCGACTACGACGAGGCCCGCGCCAAGGCCACCGTCGAGGCGGCCACCGCCCGCCGCCCCGGGGAGGGTCGACTGGTGGCGGCACAGGTCGACGCGTCCAGCGCCGAGGCGGTCGAGGCGCTCGTCCGCGAGCACGGGGCCACCCACGTCCTCAACGCCGTCGACCCGCGGTTCGTCATGCCGATCTTCCGCGGGGCGTTCGCGGCCGGCGCCGACTACCTCGACATGGCGATGAGCCTGTCGCAGCGCCACCCCGAGCAGCCCTACGCCGAGACCGGCGTCAAGCTGGGCGACGAGCAGTTCGCGCTCGCCCAGGAGTGGGAGGCGGCCGGCCGGCTCGCGCTGGTGGGCATCGGTGTCGAGCCGGGACTGTCGGACGTGTTCGCGCGCTACGCCTCCGACCACCTGTTCTCGGAGATCGACGAGCTCGGCACCCGCGACGGCGCCAACCTCGCGGTGCACGACGAGCACGGCAACGAGGTGTTCGCGCCGAGCTTCTCGATCTGGACGACCATCGAGGAGTGCCTCAACCCGCCTGTGGTGTGGGAGAAGGACCGTGGCTGGTTCACCACTCCGGCGTTCTCCGAGCCGGAGGTCTTCGAGTTCCCCGAGGGCATCGGCCCGGTGGAGTGCGTCAACGTCGAGCACGAGGAGGTCCTCCTCATGCCGCGCTGGCTCGACGCCAAGCGGGTCACCTTCAAGTACGGCCTCGGTGACGAGTTCATCGGCGTGCTGAAGACGCTCAACACCCTCGGGCTCGACCGCACGGAGAAGGTGCGGGTCGGGGGAGTGGAGGTCTCACCCCGCGACGTCGTCGCCGCGTGCCTGCCCGACCCGGCCACGATCGGTCCGCGCATGACCGGCAAGACCTGCGCCGGCCTCTGGGTCACCGGCACCGGCAAGGACGGGCAGCCGCGCGGCACGTACCTGTACCACGTCGCCGACAACGAGCAGACGATGCGCGACTACGGCGCCCAGTGCGTCGTGTGGCAGACCGCCGTCAACCCGGTCGTCGCCCTCGAGCTGCTCGCGACGGGTGCCTGGTCGGGCAGCGGCGTGCTGGCTCCCGAGGCCTTCGACGCCGTCCCCTTCCTCGACCTGCTGAAGGCTCCCAAGCCGGAGGGCTACGGCTCCCCGTGGGGCATGGAGGACCGCCCGGCGGCCGTCGCGACCGGGGACTAGGGTCGAGCCATGACCCGCTACGGCGCCCAGTTCGGGCCCGACATCACGTTCCTCGGCGTGCCGCCGTGCGACCTCGACGAGCCGGAGTCGTATGCCGGCGCCGACGTCGTCGTGCTCGGCGCACCCTTCGACGGAGGCACCTCCCACCGCCCGGGAACCCGCTTCGGGCCGCAGGCGATCCGGATGACCGACTACCTGCCACACGACGGCTCGCGGCCGTCGCTGGCGCTACGCACCGACGGGCTCGTCGACCTCAGGGTGGTCGACGCGGGTGACGTCGAGATGTACTCCGGGGACATCGAGGTCGCCCTGCCCGCCCTCGAGGCGGCGGTGGAGAAGGTGGCGCGGGCCGGCGCGATCCCCGTGGTGCTCGGCGGTGACCACTCGATCGCCTTCCCCGACGCCAAGGGCGTGGCCAACGTACTCGGCCACGGCCGCGTCTCGATGATCCACTTCGACGCCCACGCCGACACCGGTGACATCGAGTTCGGCTCGCTGTGGGGTCACGGCCAGCCCATGCGCCGGCTCATCGAGTCAGGGGCCCTGCGCGGCGACCGGTTCCTGCAGGTCGGGCTGCGCGGCTACTGGCCGCCGCCGGAGACGCTGGACTGGATGGCCGGACAGCGCATGCGCTCGTTCGAGATGACCGAGATCGTGCACCGCGGCCTGCAGGACTGCCTCACCGAGGCGTTCGCCATCGCCACCGACGAGTGCGACGGTGTCTTCCTCTCCGTCGACATCGACGTGTGCGACCCCGGCCACGCACCCGGCACCGGCACGCCCGAGCCCGGTGGCCTGTCGGCCCGTGAGCTGCTCGACTCGGTGCGCCGCATCTGTCTCGAGCTGCCCGTGGTCGGCATCGACGTCGTGGAGGTCAGCCCGCCCTACGACCACGCCGACATCACCGCCGCCCTCGCGAACCGCGTTGTGCTGGAGGCTCTCTCGGCCATCGCGCGCAAGCGTCGCGACGAGCGCGAAGGCACTCGGTGGGACCCCGCCCAGCCGCTGCTGGCCGGCCGGGTTCCCGAGCCCACCCAGCCGTTCGGCAGCACGCCGCACGCGCACGGACACCACCACAGCACGGCGCTGTCACACGACGACAACGAGACGTGGCCCGCCAAGGGAGCGCCCGCGGCATACGCGCACGACGACACGGCGCACGACGAGACCACCGACGAGACCCCTGAGAAGAACGAGGAGAGCTCCTGATGACCCTGTCGCAGAAGGACCTGATCGACTCCGTCCCCACCGGCCTGCTCATCGGCGGCACCTGGCGGGACAGCTCCGACGGGGCGACCATCAAGGTCGAGGACCCCTCCACCGGTGAGGTGCTCACCGAGGT
The DNA here is from genome assembly GCF_900111375.1 of Pedococcus cremeus. GTDB lineage: Bacteria > Actinomycetota > Actinomycetes > Actinomycetales > Dermatophilaceae > Pedococcus_A > Pedococcus_A cremeus. The sequence continues at coordinate 209,292 of NZ_FOHB01000001.1, read as the reverse complement.
CGCCGACGCCAGCGTCGAGGACGGCAAGGCGGCGCTCGACGCCGCCGTTGCGGCACAGCGGGAGTGGGCCGCCACGGCGCCGCGCGACCGCGGCGAGATCCTGCGCGCGGCGTTCGAGAAGATCACCGCCCGCGCCGACGACTTCGCCATGCTCATGACCCTCGAGATGGGCAAGACGCTGGCCGAGTCCAAGGGCGAGGTCACCTACGGCGCCGAGTTCTTCCGCTGGTTCGCCGAGGAGGCCGTGCGCATCCACGGCCGCTACTCGACGTCGCCCAACGGCGCGACCCGCCTGGTCACCATGAAGGCCCCCGTGGGGCCGACGCTGATGATCACGCCGTGGAACTTCCCGCTGGCCATGGGCACCCGCAAGATCGGCCCGGCCATCGCCGCCGGTTGCACCATGGTGGTCAAGCCGGCCGGCCAGACGCCGCTGACCATGCTGGCCCTGGCCCAGCTGCTCGAGGAGTGCGGCCTTCCCAAGGGCGTGCTCAACGTCGTCACCACCTCGCGCACCGGCGACGTGATGGAGCCGATCATCCGTGATCCTCGGCTGCGCAAGCTCACCTTCACCGGCTCGACGCCGGTGGGCCGCAAGCTCGTCGAGCAGTCGGCCGAGCAGCTCCTGCGCGTCTCGATGGAGCTCGGCGGCAACGCCCCGTTCATCGTCTTCGAGGACGCGGACCTCGACCGGGCCGTCGAGGGCGCGATGCTCGCGAAGATGCGCAACATCGGTGAGGCGTGCACCGCGGCCAACCGGTTCTACGTGCACGAGAGCCTGATGGACGAGTTCGGCAGCCGGTTCGCCGAGCGGATGAAGGCGCTCACGGTCGGCCGCGGCACCGAAGAGGGTGTCGATGTCGGTCCCCTCATCGACGCCAAGGCACGCGACGGCGTCGCCGAGCTCGTGCAGGACGCCCGTGACAAGGGCGCCGAGATCGTGCTGGGCGGCAAGGCCGCCGAGGGCAAGGGCTACTTCTTCGAGCCGACGGTCGTCACCGGGGTGCCCAAGGACGCCCGGGTCATGACCGAGGAGATCTTCGGCCCGGTCGCCCCGATCGCGTCGTTCTCCACCGAGGAGGAGGTGCTCGAGCTGGCGAACAGCACCGAGTACGGCCTGGTCGCCTACGTCTTCACCAAGGACCTGTCGCGGATGATCCGGGTCAGCGAGGCGCTGGAGTTCGGCATGATCGGCTTCAACCAGGGCATCGTCTCCAACCCCGCGGCGCCGTTCGGCGGCGTCAAGGCCTCCGGGTTCGGGCGTGAGGGCGGCTTCGAGGGCATCGAGGAGTACCTCGAGACCAAGTACGTCGGCATCGCCCCCTGACCGGGGCGCGGGGGAGAGGCGGAAGAGTCGTGCCGTTGCGGGGGAGGAACCAGCCGCTGGTGGCGCTGCTGTGGCACACCACGGTGGTCCTCGTCCTGCTCACGGTCGGCTACTACCTGATGCCGCTGCGCATGACCGGGTCGGGGGCGGTCGCCGGTGGCCGGGTGGTGGGCTCGCTGGTCGCATGGGGGATGCTGCTGGTCTTCCTCCGCGTGGCGACCCGCCGCAGCCACGAGCGCCTGCCCGCCGAGTACGTGCGGATCCAACGGCTGCTGAGCGCCCTCTACCTGCTGGTCCTCAGCTTCGCCTTGCTCTACGCGATCACGGGAACGGTCGCCCCGGACCAGTTCAGCGGCATGACCACCCGCACCGACGCCCTCTACTTCTCGGTGACCACCACGGCCACGGTGGGCTTCGGTGACATCCACGCGAGCGGCACCTTCGCCCGCCTGCTCGTGACCGTCCAGATGCTCGTCAACCTCATCTACATCGGCACCGCGCTCCGCGTGCTCAGCAGCGGCATCAGCTTCCCCAGGCGGGATGCCGAACCGGAGCCCGGGCAGGACGCGGAGCAGGACTAGCGCGGCCCGGACCGGTCGTGCACGGTTCGTCCACTTCGCCCGTTTTGCGGATGGGCCGTTCGGGCAGATTTCGCCCACACGTCTTCCAGCGGGTGCCCGGTATGGCTCGAATGGGCGCCATGACAGCCACGGTCTCCACCGCGGACCAGGGGGGCCTCGTCGTCGTCGACGGGTCGAGCCCCTCGGCGCCCGCGCATGACCCCCGCCTGAAGTCGCTCACGACGGTGCTCGCCGACACCACCGCGAAGATCCAGCAGGGACGCTCGGCCGGGGCCCGCGTGTGGCCGACCGGCTTCGACGCCCTCGACACCGCCCTCGCCGGCGGCCTGCGGTCCGGCGAGCTCATCCTCATGGGCGGCCCGCAGGGCCTGGGCAAGACGACCATGGCGCTGCAGATGCTGCGCCGGGCCATCGTCACCGGCACCCGGCCGGCGATCTTCTTCTCCTACGAGCACGACGCCCACGCCGTTCTCGAGCGACTCATCGCCATCGAGGCGGCCGACCTCGGCGGCTCGGAAGCCTTGACGCTCAACACGATCCGGCAGGTCTTCGAGTCACGGCACACGCGCGCCACCTCGCTGGAGGAGCAGTTCGCCAACACCCGGGGCGGCGCCCACGCCGTGCGGGCGCTCGCGCGCTACTCCGACCGGCTGCACATCCACGCCTCGAGCGGCATGCACACCGGCATCGACCAGATCCGCGCTGCCGTGCAGGCGGTGGCGGAGGAGCACGGCCAGGCGCCGTTCGTCCTCGTCGACTACCTGCAGAAGGTGCCGGTGCCCGGTGCGGGTCTCGGTGACGAGGAGCGCATCACCCACGTCGTCGAGCAGCTCAAGGACATCGCCCTCACCGTCGAGTCGCCGGTGCTGGCCATCGTCGCCGCCGAGAAGGCCAGCCTGGTCGCCGGCAAGCGCATGCGCGTGCACGACCTGCGGGGCTCCTCGGCGCTGGCCTACGAGGCCGACGTCGTGTTCATCCTCAACGACAAGTACGACATCGTGGCCCGGCACCACCTGATGTACCACCTCGACATGGCCGAGCGGTTCCGGCAGTGGGTGGTCCTGACCATCGAGAAGAACCGCGGAGGCATCGACAAGGTCGAGCTCGAGTTCCAGAAGCGGTTCGAGCAGGGGCGCTTCGAGCGTGAGGGCCGCATCGTGCAGGAGCAGCTCATCGAGGAGCGGATCTTCGTCGACTGAGCCCGCCCTGCCGGACGGGGACCACGCCCGTCCGGCAGGGTGTGGTTGATGGGGGAGAATGAGGCAGTGACTTCATCCCGCTCTGTCGCCGTGCTCGGGTCCACGGGCTCGATCGGCACCCAGGCCCTCGACGTCATCGCCCGCAACCCCGACCGCTTCACCGTCGCCGCGCTGAGCGCGGGCGGCAACGTCGACCTCGTGGCGCAGCAGGCCGTCGCCACCCGGGCGCCCCTGGTGGCCGTCGCCAGTGCCACCCGCGAGCAGGTGACCGACGCCGTCGCCGGGTATGCCGCGGAGGCCGGCCACGCGGCATACCGGCCCGAGGTGGTGGTCGGGGAGGAGGCGAGCGTGCTCGCCGCCCGCTGCGGCGCCGACGTCGTGCTCAACGGGATCACCGGCTCCATCGGCCTGCGGCCGACCATCGCCGCGCTCGAGGCCGGCTCCGTGCTGGCGCTGGCGAACAAGGAGTCGCTGATCATCGGCGGACCGATCGTGAAGGCCCTCGCACGCCCCGGCCAGATCGTGCCGGTCGACTCCGAGCACTCGGCGATCGCGCAGAGCCTGCGCGGCGGCCGCGCCGAGGAGGTGCGGCGGCTGGTCGTCACGGCGAGCGGGGGACCCTTCCGCGGCCGCACCCGTGAGCAGCTGCGCGACGTCACGCCTACCGAGGCGTTGGCCCACCCCAACTTCGCCATGGGCCGGGTGATCACCACAAACTCGGCGACGCTGGTCAACAAGGGCCTCGAGGTCATCGAGGCGCACCTGCTGTTCGACATCCCGTTCGAGCGGATCGACGTGGTGGTGCACCCGCAGCAGATGATCCACTCGATGGTCGAGTTCCACGACGGCTCGACGGTCGCGCAGATGGGGCCGCCCCGCATGCTGGTGCCGATCGCGCTGGGCCTGTCGTGGCCGGAGCGGCTGGCCGACGTCGACGTGCCGTGCGACTGGACGCAGGCGCAGAGCTGGGACTTCTTTCCCCTCGACGATGACGCCTTCCCGGCCGTCCGGCTCGCCCGGCAGGTCGGCGCGGCGGGTGGGACGTACCCTGCCGTGTACAACGCCGCCAACGAGGTGGCGGTCGACGCGTTCCACGACGGCGCCATCGGCTTCGTCGACATCGTCGACACGGTCTCGCGGGTCGTGGAGGAGCACGGCGTCGACGACCACGGATCGGCCCTCGGGAGTGATTCGGGGGCCTTGAGCGTTGACGACGTGATGCGGGCCGATGCCTGGGCCCGCGCACGCGCACGGAAGGTGTTGGGTTTGCCGGACATGCACGCCGCTTCCAGCCACACCGCTGGGGCCGCCACGTGATGTACCTCCTCGGCGTCCTCGTCGTCGCCTTCGGGATCGGCGCGTCGATCGGCCTGCACGAGATCGGCCACCTGGTGCCGGCCAAGAAGTTCGGCGTCAAGGTGACCCAGTACATGGTCGGCTTCGGGCCCACCGTGTGGTCACGCCGTCGCGGGGAGACCGAGTACGGCATCAAGGCCGTCCCGCTCGGTGGCTACATCCGGATGATCGGCATGTTCCCGCCCAAGCCGGGCGACGACCCGACCAAGCTCCGGGTCTCGAGCACCGGCCGGTTCTCCCAGCTCATGGACGAGGCCCGCCAGCAGAGTCTCGAGGAGGTGCAGCCGGGCGACGAGAAGCGGGTCTTCTACCGCCTGGCCGTGCCCAAGAAGCTGGTCGTCATGCTCGGCGGCCCGGTGATGAACCTCATCATCGCCACCGTGCTGTTCGGCGGCATCTTCACCCTCTACGGCCTGCCCGAGGTCACGCCGAAGCTCTCCAGCGTGAGCCAGTGCGTCGACATCAAGAAGGCCGGGCAGAACAGCTCCGAGCAGTGCACCTCCGCCATGCCGGTCGCCCCGGCCAACGCCGCCGGCCTCAAGCCGGGCGACGTCCTGGTCTCCGTGGCCGGCAAGAAGGTGTCGACCTGGGATGACGTGCGCGTGGCGATCCGCGGCAACCTCGACAAGCCGATGACCATCGTCTTCGAGCGGGGCGGCAAGGAGCAGACCGTCACGGCCAAGCCGCTCGTGCTCGACCTGCCCGTCTACGACGCCCAGGGCCGACCGCAGACCGACGCCTCCGGCAAGGTCGTGACCGAGCGCGCCGGGTTCCTCGGCACCAGCGGCACGCCCGAGATCGTCAAGCAGCCGGTCACGGCCGTCCCGGGGCTCATCGGCGAGCAGGTGGCCCGCACGGCCGGTGTCGTGCTCAAGATCCCCGAGAAGATGGTCGGCGTGGCCAAGGCGGCCTTCGGCTCGGGCGCCCGCGACCCCGAGGGCCCGATCTCCGTGGTCGGAGTCGGCCGGGTCGCCGGTGAGGTGGCCAGCACCGACACCTCCCGCATCGACGGGGGCGCCGCTGCGAAGTTCGTCACGCTCATCGGCCTGATCGCCTCGCTGAACCTGGCGCTGTTCGTCTTCAACCTCATCCCGCTGCTGCCGCTCGACGGCGGCCATGTCGCGGGTGCGCTGTGGGAGGGCCTGAAGCGACAGGTCGCCCGCCTGCGCGGGCGCCCGGACCCCGGCTACGTCGACGTCGCCAAGGCCCTGCCGGTGGCGTATGCCGTGTCGTCCCTCCTCATCGTCATGTCCGTCCTGCTCATCTACGCCGACATCGTCAACCCCGTCCGCCTCGGCGGCTGACCGCCCTTCACCACACCTAGGGGATACTTCCTCCATGACCGTTTCGCTTGGCATGCCCTCCGCACCCGCCCCCGTGCTGGCTCCGCGCCGCAAGACCCGCAAGATCCGGGTGGGGAAGGTCGAGGTCGGCGGCGACGCCCCCATCTCGGTGCAGTCCATGTGCACGACGCCGACCACGGACATCAACGCGACGCTGCAGCAGATCGCGGAGCTGACCGCCGCGGGCTGCGACATCGTGCGGGTCGCGTGCCCCAGCCAGGACGACGCCGACGCGCTGCCGGCCATCGCGAGGAAGTCGCAGATCCCGGTCATCGCCGACATCCACTTCCAGCCGAAGTACGTCTTCGCGGCGATCGACGCCGGCTGCGCGGCGGTGCGCGTCAACCCCGGCAACATCCGCAAGTTCGACGACCAGGTCAAGGAGATCGCGCAGGCCGCCAAGGACGCCGGCGTGTCCCTGCGCATCGGCGTCAACGCGGGCTCCCTCGACCGTCGACTGCTGGAGAAGTACGGCAAGCCGACCGCCGAGGCGCTCGTCGAGTCGGCCGTGTGGGAGGCGAGCCTGTTCGAGGAGCACGACTTCCACGACTTCAAGATCTCGGTCAAGCACAACGACCCGGTCGTGATGGTCCGCGCGTACGAGATGCTCTCCGAGCGGGGTGACTGGCCGCTGCACCTCGGGGTCACCGAGGCCGGCCCGGCGTTCCAGGGCACGATCAAGTCGGCCACCGCGTTCGGTGCGCTGCTCTCGAAGGGGATCGGCGACACGATCCGCGTCTCGCTGTCGGCTCCTCCGGTCGAGGAGGTCAAGGTCGGCAACCAGATCCTCCAGTCGCTCAACCTCAAGCCGCGCAAGCTCGAGATCGTCTCCTGCCCGTCGTGCGGCCGCGCCCAGGTCGACGTCTACAAGCTCGCCGACGAGGTCACCGCCGGTCTGGAGGGCATGACCGTGCCCCTGCGCGTCGCCGTCATGGGCTGCGTCGTCAACGGGCCGGGGGAGGCCCGCGAGGCCGACCTGGGTGTCGCCTCCGGCAACGGCAAGGGCCAGATCTTCGTCAAGGGCGAGGTCATCAAGACCGTGCCCGAGTCGCAGATCGTCGAGACCCTCATCGAGGAGGCCATGCGCATCGCCGAGGAGATGGGCGAGCCGGTCGACGAGGACAGCGCCGGCGCTCCCAGCGTCACCGTCGGCTGAGCTGGCCCGCATCGAGGCTGGTCGCGCGACACACGCCTGAGCTGCGCCCGGGACATGCCTGCGGCGCCGCCGGTGGTGGGCGGGGTGTGGGGCGGGGTCACGCTGGTCCCTGCGCCGCGCGGCGGGCGAGGAGCTCGTCGTAGGAGCCTCGGGTGAGGTCCCACTCGACCCGTTCCCCGAAGGGCCCCTTCACAACCCGGCCGGCCAGGCGGCGGGTGTGGACGATGGTGTGGTGCCGCTCGCAGAGCAGGGCCCCGTTGGTCAGGTCGGAGGGTCCGAGGTCGGCCCAGTGCACCAGGTGGTGCGCGTCCGTCCACTGTGGCGGGGCCCCGCAGCCGGGGTAGGTGCAGCCGCCGTCGCGGAGCCACAACCGTTTGGTCTGGGCGTCGGTGAAGAAGCGCTTCTCCAGGCCCCAGTCGAGGACCTCCCCGCCGGCGCCGAGCACGACCGGGATGACGGAGCCGTCGCAGCACAGCCGCCGCACCGTCTCGGGCGCCAGGTGCGTGCCCGCATCCAGGCCACCCAGGGTCGTGGCGGCCCCGAGCCGGTCTTTCAGGTCGTCGTAGCTCATGGTCAGCAGCAGGGTCGTCTTGTTGGTCTTGCCGACCTCGTCCCCGGCCGCCACCGCCCGACGGACGAGCGTGACGAGCGCATCGCCGCGGCGCCGGTCCGAGGGTCGGAGGTCGCGTTCCCCGTCGACGGGCTTCGGTGCGGACAGCGGCCCGAGGGCCGCCTCGAGGACCGCTTTGCCCTCGGCGTCGAGGGTGAGCCGGTACTCGAAGGTGTTCGCTCCCGTGTCGGCGGGCTGGGAGAGGCGGATGAAGGACTTGCCCATGGTCTGCTGGTCCTGGAGCACGTCCTGGCGCCCGTACTTGGCGATCAGCCCGTCGCGCAGCAGCCGGCACCCGGACGGGCCGTGCTGCTCGGCCATCCCGATCAGCCCCTCGAGCACGTGCGGCTCGGCGCCGTCCGCCAGGAGGGGGCGCAGCTTGTCGGCCTCGGACACCACCACCGCCGCGGACTTCACCGGCAGGCGGCCGGACTCCACTGCCTCCTTCACCGGGGCGTTGACGCGCTTGCCGAACGCGGTGGCCACCGACACGATCGCCGCCGCGCCACCGGCGATGGTCGACGGCGCGTGGTGGCGGACCCACTGGGCGGTGGTCAGCGCCGCCGACCCGCCGTCGGACTCGCCGCGGTTCATCGCCTCCCGCAGTACCGCCACCCGGACGGCGTCACACGCCATGCCCAGGGCGTCGACCTCCGTCATCAGGCCAGCCAGGCCGTCCTCACCGCCGCCGGAGGGGACCTGCCACAGCACCTCGCGCAGCGCCGCCATCGCATCGCGGGCCTGCGAGATCTTCGCGCGGCACGCACCCGCGTTCGGACCCGACGTGGACCCGAAGCTGTGGCTGTGGTTCCCCTCCATGACCACAACAGTAGGGGCGACCACCGACAACCCGTCGCAAGCAACAGCGAACGGAAACCATTGCGTGACAAGTGTTTTCGCGGCATACAGGAAGCTCGACCGCAACCCGGACCCCACCACCTGTGGACGGTGTGACGGCATACCGCCGCCTGTGGACGACGGTCAGCGGATGAGCAGGTTGAGCAGCACCGTCAGCAGGATCGACAGTGCGACCGAGACGAGGATCATGGCGAGGCAGCCGGGCGCCCCACCGAGGGGACGGATCTCCAGGTTCCTGCCGATGCGCATGCCTGTGACGGTAACGATGCACCCCAGGTTGCGCACAATGACGCGACCGCCACACGCCTCAGCCCCTAGGCTGACCACGTGCTGCGCACCAAGTCGCCTGTGCAGGCGCTGACCACAGCCGACCGCGACGACGCGCTCGAGCTCTGCAGCCGCGACCTCGCCTCCAACGTCTTCGTCGCCGCCCGCATCCTCGAGGGCGTGCTGAGCAGCCAGCCCGGCACCCTCCTCGGCTACCGGGAGGAGGGCCGCCTCCAGTCGATGTGCTGGGCCAGCGCCAACCTCGTGCCCGTCGAGGCCGACGCCCAGAGCATCCCGGCCTTCGCGGAGCGCGTCCGCCGCTGGCGCCGCCACTGCGCCTCGATCCTCGGGCCGACCGAGCAGGTGAGCGAGCTCTGGCGGCTGCTGTCGCCCTCGTGGGGCCCCGCCCGCACCGTGCGACCGCACCAGCCCCTCATGAGCACCATGCAGCGCCCGTCCGAGCTCGGCCTCGAGCTCGACCCCCGGGTGCGCCCCGCCACCGCCGACGAGGTCGACCTCGTCATGCCGGCCGCGGCCCACATGTTCACCGGCGAGATCGGCTACGCGCCCTACACCGGCAGCGGCCACGCCTACCGGATGGCCCTGCTCGCCCTCATCGACCGCCAGCACACCTACGTCGTGGTCGAGGACGGAGAGGTGATCTTCAAGGCCGACATCGGCTCGGTCGCCCTCGGCTGCGCACAGATCCAGGGCGTCTGGCTCGCCCCTCACCTGCGCGGACACGGCCTGGCGGTGCCCGCCATGGCGGCCGTCGTCGAGCAGGTGATGGACGCCCGCGCCCCGTGGGTCACGCTCTACGTCAACGACTTCAACGCCAGCGCCCGTGCCACCTACGCGCGCGTGGGCTTCGAGGACGTCGGTTCCTTCACCACGGTCCTCCTCTGACCGCCCCGCCACCTGCTGCCCCCGCCCCGGTGTGACCGCGCCGACCCTGTGACCACCGGCACAGGCCGGTATGCCGTCGGGGCGGCCAATCGCCGCGTCCCCGCCTCCCGGCGCTGTCAGGATGGCGACATGACGACCGCGCCCGCCGCCCCGGCCACCCTCACCGGAGACCAGCCACCGGAGCTGACCCGGGACATCGTCGGGCTGGCCGCGCTCTTCCTCGTCTCGGGCACGACCCACCTGGTCAAGCCGGAGTTCTTCGAGCCGTTGGTCCCGCGCGCCCTGCCGACCCCACGCAGGCTGGTCTACGCCTCAGGGGTGGCCGAGCTGGTCTGCGCCGTCGGGCTGCTGCGCCCGCGCACTCGTCGGGTCGCCGGCTGGGCGAGCGCGGCCTTGCTGCTGGCGGTGTTCCCCGGCAACGTGCAGATGAGCGTCAGCCACGGGAAGCGGGCGGTCCGTCGCCAGGACACGACGTCGCGGGCCACCTTCGTGGCCACCGTGGCCCGGCTGCCGGTGCAGGTCCCGCTCATCCGCACCGCCCTGCGCGCGGCAGGACGGCTCTGACGTGCCAGGCCTCGTCTGGGCGCCACTCACCGAGGCGGACCTGCCGGGCCTGCGGCGCCTGGCCCAGGCGTGTCTCGCCGAGGACGGCGGGCTGCCGCTGCTCATGCAGGACGAGACATTGCGCTCACGGCTGCTGGCCGGCCCCGGCATCGCCGCCCGCGACGAGCTCGGCGAGGTGGTTGCCGCGGCAGGCTTGGTCCATGACCCGGACGGGGGCATGACGGCACTGGGTCTGGTCCACCCGTCCTTTCGCCGCCTCGGCATCGGCGGACAGCTCGTCAGGTGGGCGCGCGAGCAGCTCGACGGGCGCCCGGTGCGCATCGTGGTGGAAGACCTCACAGAGAGTGCCGACGACCTCCTGCGCGAGAACGGCATGGTGCAGACGTTCGCCGAGACGGTGATGCGCCACGACCTGTCGGACATCCCGCGGGTCAAGATCCCGGGAGGGGTGCGGACCATCGCCTTCGGCGACGACACCGCGCACGACTTCTACACGGCATACGTGAGGTCCTTCGCCGACCGCCCGGGGTTCCCCGAGCCCACGGAGTCGGAGTGGGTCGGCTTCCTTCGCGAGGACCGCGACTTCCGCCCCGACCTGTCGAGGGTCGCCCTCACCGACGAGGGGGAGCCCGTGGGCTTCGTGACGATCTCGGACAGCTGGATCGACCAGGTGGGAGTCGTGCCGCAGTGGCGGGGCCGAGGGCTCGGCGCGCACCTGACCGCACGCAGCCTCACGGCGATCGCCGCCGAGGGCGCCGACCAGGCCTGGCTCTGCGTCAACGTCGACAACCCCGCCGCCCGCGAGCTCTACGAGCACCTGGGCTTCACCGTCTTCGGCACCCGCGCCCGCTACACCGAGCACCAGCACGCCGCCGTGGTGCGGGTCAGGCACCCCTGACCGATATCCTCGGGGGGTTCCCACACCCTTTGAGGAGACTCCTGTGGTTCTGCGCATGTCCGCCCTGTTCCTGCGAACCCTTCGCGAGGACCCGGCCGATGCCGAGCTGCCGAGCCACAGGCTGCTCGTCCGGGCGGGCTACATCCGCCGCGTCAGCCCCGGCATCTACACCTGGCTGCCGCTGGGCCTGAAGGTGCTGCGCAACGTCGAGCGCATCGTCCGCGAGGAGATGGACGCGATCGGCGCCCAGGAGCTGCTCTTCCCGGCGCTGCTGCCGAAGGAGCCCTTCGAGGCGACCGGCCGCTGGGAGGAGTACGGCGACAACATCTTCCGCCTCAAGGACCGCAAGGACGCCGACTACCTCCTCGGTCCCACGCACGAGGAGATGTTCACCCTCACGGTCAAGGACCTGTACTCGTCCTACAAGGACCTCCCGCTGGCGCTCTACCAGATCCAGACCAAGTACCGCGACGAGGCGCGTCCGCGCGCGGGCCTCCTGCGCGGTCGCGAGTTCGTCATGAAGGACTCCTACTCCTTCGACATCGACGAGGCCGGGCTGGACAAGGCCTACCAGCTCCACCGCGAGGCCTACGTCCGCATCTTCAACCGGCTCGGCTTCCACTACGTCATCGTCGAGGCGATGGCCGGGGCCATGGGCGGCAGCAAGTCCGAGGAGTTCCTCGCCACCGCCGAGCACGGCGAGGACACCTACGTGCGCTGCTCCAGCTGCGGGTATGCCGCGAACGTCGAGGCCGTGCGGGTCCCGGTGCCCGACCCGGTGCCCTTCGACGGCGCGCCCGCCGCGCACGTCGAGGACACCCCCGACACCCCGACCATCGAGACGCTCGTCGACCACCTCAACGAGCGCCACGCCCGCGAGGACCGGCCCTGGACCGCGGCCGACACGCTCAAGAACGTCATCGTGACGCTGGCCTACCCCGACGGCCACCGCGAGCCGCTCGCGATCGGCGTGCCGGGCGACCGCGAGATCGACGAGAAGCGGCTCGAGGCCCAGGTGGCCCCCGCCGAGGTCGAGGCGTTCGACGAGAAGGCGTTCGCGGAGAACCCCGCGCTGGTCAAGGGCTACATCGGCCCCGGCGCGCTCGGCGAGCAGGGCACCGCCAAGATCCGCTACCTGCTCGACCCCCGCGTCGTGGAGGGCACCCGCTGGGTCACCGGCGCCAACGAGCCGGGCAGGCACGTCATCGACCTCGTGGTGGGCCGTGACTTCACCGCCGACGGCACCATCGAGGCGGCCGAGGTGCGCGCCGGCGACGAGTGCCCGAGCTGCGGCCACGTGCTCGAGACCGCCCGCGGCATCGAGATGGGCCACATCTTCCAGCTGGGCAAGAAGTACGCCGAGGCCCTCGACCTCAAGGTGCTGGACCAGAACGGCAAGCTCGTCACCGTCACCATGGGCTCCTACGGCGTCGGCGTCTCGCGTGCCGTGGCGGCCGTGGCCGAGGGCAACCACGACGACCTCGGACTGGTGTGGCCGCGCGAGATCAGCCCGGCCGACGTGCACCTCGTGGCCACCGGCAAGGACGACGAGGTCTTCGCCAAGGGCGCCGACATCGCCCGTGCCCTGGAAGCCGAGGGGCTCGAGGTCATCTTCGACGACCGCAAGGGCGTCAGCCCGGGCGTGAAGTTCAAGGACTCCGAGCTCATCGGCGTGCCCACCATCGTCGTGGTCGGTCGCGGCCTCGCCGAGGGCAAGGTCGAGGTCAAGGACCGTCGCTCCGGGGAGCGCACCGAGGTTGCGGTCGACGACGTCGTGGCTGCCGTCACCGCCGCCGTCCGCGGTGGTGTGGCCACGACCGGCGCGACCGGCGACGCCGCGGCCGGCCCCGCCGGAGCGGGGGAGTGAGCGAGCAGACCCCGACCGTCGAGGCGGTCATCTTCGACTGGGGCGGCACGCTGACGCCCTGGCACGAGGTCGACCTGCCCGCGCAGTGGCGGGTCTTCGCCCGTGAGGTGCACGGCCTGCCGGTCGAGGACAGCGAGATGCCCGCCGAGGACCTCGCCGAGGCGGACTCGCTCGCGCTGCGCATCCACGAGGCGGAGGAACGGGCGTGGAAGCGGGGGCGCTCCACCCACGAGAGCGCCTCGATCGCCGCCATCCTCGAGGAGGCCGGCGTCGACCCGGCCCACGACCGGCACCACCTGGCGCTCGCGGCATACCGTCGGTTCTGGGAGCCGCACACCCACACCGACCCGCAGGTGCGGCCCCTCTGGGAGGGGCTGCGCGACCGCGGCATCCGCGTGGGCGTGCTCTCCAACACCATCTGGACCCGCGCCTACCACCGCGAGGTCTTCCAGCGCGACGGCGTGCTGCACCTGCTCGACGGCGACGTCTACTCCTCCGAGATCCACGTCGTGAAGCCGCACCCGGAGTCGTTCCTCGCGGCCTGCGCGGCGGTCGGCGCCCGCCCCGAGCGCTCGATCTACGTCGGCGACCGGCTCTTCGAGGACGTGCACGGCCCGCAGCAGGTCGGCATGCGCGCGATCTGGGTGCCGCACTCCGACATCCCGCTCGACCAGCAGGTGGCGGTCGACGCCACGCCCGACGCGAAGGCGCACGAGCTGCTCGACATCCTCGACATCGTCGACGGGTGGCTCGCCGAGGTGGCCCGGTAGCAGCGTGGCCGACCCCGACCTGACCACCCTGGCGCTGATGGCCGTCGCGGCCTTCAGCGCCGGCTGGATCGACGCCGTCGTCGGTGGCGGCGGCCTCATCCAGCTGCCTGCCCTGCTGCTCGGCTTCCCGGGCGCCACCCCCGCGCAGCTGCTGGCCACCAACAAGTTCGGCTCGATCTTCGGCACCGCCACCAGCTCGCTGACCTACGTGCGGCGGGTGAGACCCGACCTGCGCACCGCCCTGCCCATGGCCGGGGTGGCGTTCCTGGGTGCCCTCGGCGGTGCGCTGATCGGCCTGCACATCCCCAAGAGCGCGTTCAACCCGATCATCCTCGTCATGCTCGTCGTCGTCGGTGGCTACACGGTCGCCCGGCCCCGGATGGGCCACGAGACCGCGCTGCGCTTCGACGGCCACAAGCACACGATCGTCGCGATGCTCACCGGATTCTGCATCGGCGTCTACGACGGTGCGCTGGGCCCGGGCACCGGCTCGTTCATGGTCTTCGCGCTCGTGGGCCTGATGGGCTACGCGTTCCTCGAGGCCAGCGCCAAGGCGAAGATCGCCAACTTCGCCACCAACCTCGGCGCGCTCGTCATCTTCATCCCCGGCGGCCACGTGATGTGGAAGGTCGGGGCGCTGATGGCCGCGATGAACCTCGCCGGTGGCTACACCGGCGCCCGCACCGCCGTGGCCAGGGGCAGCGCCTTCGTGCGCGTCGTGTTCATCGTCGTGCTGGTGGCGTTCATCGTCCGCATCGGCGGTTCCGTCCTCGGCCTCTGGTCCTGACCACGACATCGACTCGAGAGGAGCACCGGCGCCCATGAACCGCCCCACGAGCCGTCCCATGAACAGCGACGACGCCTTGCACCAGGTGCCTGACGTCGGGCTGCTCCTCGACCGCCTCGAGAGGCTGCGCGAGGCGCACGACCGCCGGGTCGTGCTCGGCGTCGCCGGTTCGCCCGGAGCCGGCAAGACCTCACTCGTCCTCGCCGTGCTGGCTGCGGCCGCGCGCCGGCCTGCGCTCGCCGGCCGGCTCGCGCACGTGCCCATGGACGGCTTCCACCTGACGAACGCCGAGCTCGACCGGCTCGGGCGGCGCGACCGCAAGGGGGCACCCGACACCTTCGACGCACCGGCGTATGCCGCGGTGCTCGCCGCGGTCCGCGACCCGGCCCGCCCCGTGGTCACCGCCCCGAGCTTCGACCACGCGGTGGGGGAGCCCGTGCCCGACGCGCTGGTCGTGCCCGCGTCGGCCGACATCGTGCTGACCGAGGGCAACTACCTGCTGCTCGACGAGGGTCCCTGGCGGGCGGTGCGGGCGCTGCTCGACGAGGTCTGGTTCTGCGGCCTCGGTGACGACGTGCGACGCGAGCGCCTGGTCGCCCGCCACGTCGAGGCTGGCCGGGACGCCGAGGACGCCGCGGAGTGGGTGCACCGCTCCGACGAGGCCAACGCGCGCCTGGTGGCCCCGACCGGCGGCCAGGCCGACGTCCTGCTCGTCGACGGCCGCGTCGTCAGCGCGCGCTAGGCCCCGCCGCCCTTGAGGGCGGCGAGCCGGGCCTCGACCTCGGCGTCGTCCTCGTGGTCCTCGAGCTCGGCGAACTGGTCCTCAAGCGTCGTCGCCCGGGCCTCCTCACGGCCCTGGACCATCGCCTCCTGCGTGCGGATCTTGTCCTCGAAGCGGGACAGCTCGCTGGTCGGGTCCATGACGTCGATCGACGCCATCGACTCCTGCACCTGGGCCTGCGCCTCGGCGGCCCGGGCGCGCGCCACCAGCTGCGAACGCCGGTTCTGCAGGTCCTCGAGCTTGGTGCGCATCATCGTCAGGCCGGCCTTGAGCTGGTCGACCGTCGCGTTCATCTGGGCGATGCGGGGCTCGGCCTCCTTCACCTCACGCTCGAAACCGATCTGGCGCGACAGGGCCACCTTGGCCAGGTTGTCGAACTTGTCGGCCCCGGCGGTGTCACCGGCCGTCCTCAGCTCGTCCGCCTTGCGCGAGGCGGCCGCCGCCTTGCCACCCCACTCCTGCGCGGCGTCCTGGTCGATCTTCAGGTCCTGCTCGGCCATACGGGTGTTCGCGATGGTCTGGGCCACCGCCTCCTCCGCCTCGGCGATCGAGTTCGTGAAGTCGGCGACGAGCTGGTTGATCATCTTCTCGGGGTCCTCGGCACGGTCCAGCATCGCGTTGATGTTGGCCTTGGCCAGCTGGCTGATGCGTCCGAGGATCGTGGTCTTCTGGGTCATCTGCTTCTCCTCCCGGCGTCTCCGCCGTGTCTGTCCTGGTCGTGCTGCTGCTCGTGTCGAGCGCGGTCGGTCTGGTCGCGGTCGGTCTGGTCGTGGTGGGTCTGGTCGTAGTGGGCGGTCGGGTCTCTCAGAAGCCACCACCCCCGCCGAAGCCGCCACCGCCGCCCCCGCCGCCGAAGCCCCCGCCACCGCCGAAGCCGCCCTGCGAGCCGCCCCAGCCGCCACCTCGGCCACCACCCCACCCGCCGCCGAAGCCGCCGCTGAGGATGCCGCCGAGGATGAGCGACGTCGGGTCGAGGCCACGCCGCCCGCGGCCGGTGGGGGTGCCCCACATGTTCCCGCCCGGCGGGCCCCACGAGTCGACGTCGTCCTGGGCGGCGCGCAGGGCCTGCTCGCCCTCGGCCTCCGCCTGGTCGAGCAGCTCGCCCGCCTGCTGGGCGTCGGCGTCGGCCCGTGCGGTGGCCTCGTCGTAGAGCCGCAGGGCGTTGGCGATGAGGGCCCTCGCCTCGTGCCCGACGCCGCCGCGGCGGCTCTGGATCCAGTCGTCGATGCTCGCCAGGCGGGCGCGCACCTGGGCCATCCGCTGCTCGAGGAGCTGCCGGCTGCGCTCGCGCCGCTGCTCCTCCTCGCGGTAGCGGGCCAGGGCGTTGTCGAGGTCCTTCTCGGCCCGGGCGAGCACCCGCAGCGCCTCGAGCGGGTCGCCGCCGTCGCGGGCCGCCGTGCCCTGGGCGATCGCTGAGCGCGCCGCGACGAGCGCGGTCTGAGTGAGCTGGTCGTCGGCGTGGAGCCGCTCGGCGTCTGCCACGTCGGAGGAGATCGAGGCCAGGGCGGCGTCGATGCGGGCCGCGGCACCGGCCAGCTCCTGACGGGCGTTGCCCACCGAGGTGAGCAGCACGTCGGCCTGGCCGACGGCCTCCTCCGCCGCCCGGGCCGCTGCCACGGCCGCCGGACGGTCGTCACGCTCCTTGAGGTGCTGTTCGCCGGTCTCGACGAAGTGCTCGGCCGAGTCGAGCAGCCGGGTGGCCTGGGTGACGTTGCCCGACACCGTCCGCAGCGACTCGGGTGGGTACTGGGCAGCCAGCCCGGCCAGCTCCTGCTCCGCCACCGGCAGACGACGACGCACCTCTCCGAGGCGACCCCGGAGCTCACCGAGGAACTGGGGGATGGTGGCCTCGAGGTTCCGCAGCCGGGTGAACTCGGCCTCCTGCGCGTCCAGCCGCTGGTCGGCGCCGCCTGCGAGCTCGATGATCCGCTCCAGCCGGGCGCGCACCTCCGCCTCGGCCACCTTCCCGGCAGCCTCCTGGTCCTGCAGCTCGCGCTGGAGCCGGAAGGCCTCGGCGGCACTGGACTTCGCGGACTCGAGTGCCTCCTTGAACGGCCGCGTCGCCTGCACGCCGAACTGGGCCTCCGCGAACGACAGCTCGTCCGCGGAGGAGCGGATCGCGTCGTCGACGTCGACCAGCGCAGCCGCGGCCCGGCGGCGCAGCTCCTCGGTCGGCACGGGTGCCGCCGCGGGGCCCTGTCCCGGCGGCCAGCCGCCGGCCTGCTCCTGCTGGCGGCGGGAACGGCGCCGTGCCACGGCATACAGGGCCACGCCGACGACAGGGATGAGGAGCAGCCACGGCAGCGCGTTGCCACCGGACCCACCGCTCGTGGTGCCGCCACCGGACCCCGAGAGGTCGCCGGCCGCGGCCTTGCCGTAGCCGTCAGCTGCGGCACGGACGGCGCCGGCCCAGTCGTCCTTCGCGAGCCGCGGCTCGATGTAGTCGGTCCGGACGGCGTTGTCCTCCTCGGGCGTCAGGCCCGACTCCTGCGTGGTCCAGGTGCCGTAGCGGCGGTCGTCGACGGCGACGGCCATCAGCACGTCGTTGCCCCCGAGCCCGGACCGCTCGAAGGTCTGCTGGGCCCACGTCTGGCCACTGGCGCCGTTGAAGCTCTTGACGTAGACGACGTAGAGCTGGAGGTTGTGCTCGCTGCGCAGCGTGTCGAGATCCTTCTGCAGGGAGTCGACCTGGCCGGTGAGCACTCCGGCACGGTCGGTGATCTGGGAGGTCACGTCGAACGGCGCGTCCGCGCGCCAGCCCTGGGCCACCGCAGCGGGTGGCCACCCCGTGGCCGTGCCGGCGAAGGTGCCGGCGAAGGTGCCTGCGACAGCGGCCGGTGACGGCGTTGCGGCCAGCGGCAGCCACGCCGCCGCCAACGCGCAGGCAGCGAGCGCTCGCACCCGTCGTGACCTGATGGCGTCCACACCTTCTCCCCGGTCGGCGTGCGACCACCGTATGCCGGTTGGCCACGCCGCGTCGGGAAAGTCGCACCGGAGGTCGAGAAGGAGGCCGCACACGGGGCCGCACACCAGGTCGCACAGGCTCATGGCGCGAGCGCAGAGCGTTCACAGCAAGCACCTAGGTTCCGGGCGGAACCTGCTTGCATGACCACCGCAGACCTCGCCGGCTCCCTGTCCTCGCGGCGCAGCCACGCCGCGGCCCGCGCTCCCCGCCGACCCCGGCACGTGCCCACGTGGTGGCGTGACGCCTCGGGCGCCGCGCTATGGGGTGTGCTGCTGTGGGTCACCGCCCTCTGGGTCGGCGGCGGGGGCGTCACCGACCTGGCCTCGCTGTCGGGCTTCTTCACGAGCACCGGCCGGCTCACCGGGCTGGTCGCCTCGGCCCTGCTGCTGGTGCAGGTGTTCCTCATGGCGCGGGTCCCGTGGTTCGAGCAGGCGTGGGGCCAGGACGGCCTCGCCCGCCTCCACCGCACCGTGGGGTTCACCTCCTTCAACCTCATGTGGGCGCACATCGTGCTCATCACCGTCGGTTACGCCGCAGCGTCACCGCAGGGCTTCTGGGGCACGCTCGTCGACTTCGTCGTCAACTACCCCGGGATGCTGCTGGCGGTGGCCGGCACCGCGGCCCTCGTCATGGTGGTCGTCACCTCGGTCAAGAAGGCCCGCGCGAAGCTGCGCTACGAGTCCTGGCACCTGATCCACCTCTATGGCTACCTCGGCGCCGGGCTGGCCCTGCCGCACCAGCTGTGGACCGGCAAGGAGTTCCTCAGCTCGCCCGTCGCCACCGCGTTCTGGTGGACCCTGTATGCCGTGGCGGCCGGTGCCGTGCTCGTCTACCGGGTCGGGCTGCCGCTGAGGCGGTCCCTGCGCGCCAAGCTGGTGGTCTCCGACGTGCGGGCGGAGGGCCCGTCGGCCACGACCGTGACGGTCTCCGGCCGCGGTGTGCACCACCTCCCGGTGCAGGCCGGCCAGTTCTTCACCTGGCGCTTCCTGTCCGGCCAGGGCTGGACCCGTGGCCACCCCTACTCGCTGTCCGCGGCGCCCGACGGCCACAGCCTGCAGTTCACCGCTGCCCACCTCGGCGACGGCAGCGCCGCCCTGACCGAGCTGAAGCGCGGCACCCCGGTGCTCGTGGAGGGCCCCTACGGTCGGCTCCACGCCGGGGTGCGGACCCGCCGCAAGGTGCTTCTCATGGGCGCCGGGATCGGCATCACCCCGCTGAAGGCGATCCTCGAGGAGCTGCCCCAGCGCCCGGGTGACGTCACCGTCATCCAGCGGGGGAGCTCGCGCCACGGGCTGGTGCTGGCCGACGAGATCCGCGACCTCGCGGTGGCCCGGGGTGCCCGCCACATCGTGGTGGAGGGGCACCGGGTCCGCGGCCGACGCACCTGGCTCCCCGCCCAGGCGGCCCACCTCACCGACGCCCAGGCCCTGCGCCAGCTCGTGCCCGACGTGGCCGACCACGACGTCTTCCTCTGCGGCGCCCCCGAGTGGATGGACGCCGCCCGCGACGCCGCCCTCGCGTGCGGCGTGCCGGAGGAGCACATCCACACCGAGCGCTTCGCCTTCTAGATCCCACCCTGCCGCCCCTGCCGACCCTGCCGACCCTGCCGACCTGCGCGACACCGACAAGGACCTGACCATGCGACGCATCACCCTCTGGGCGCTCAGCACCATCACCACGCTCGTCCTGCTGTTCAGCTACCACACCTCCACCTCGAGCCAGGGGGCCTCGGCGGCGCCGATCGTCGCCCAGGCCGGTGCGGCCTCGAACGGCTCCGGCTCCGCCTCGGGATCAGGCTCGTCCGGCTCGTCCTCGGGTTCGGGCTCCTCGTCCTCGACGAAGACCTTCAGCGGCGACACGGCCATGACGCAGTGGGGGCCGGTCCAGGTGCAGATCACCGTGGCGGGCGGCAAGGTCACCCGCGCCACCGCGCTGCAGGTGCCGAGCGGGAACAACCGCGACCAGGAGATCAACTCCTACGCCGTGCCGGTCCTCAACCAAGAGGTCGTGGCCGCGCAGAGCGCGAACATCGACATGATCTCGGGTGCGACGGTTACCTCGGACGGCTACCTTCAGTCGGTGCAGTCCGCGTTCGACAAGGCGGGGCTGTGAGCGCCGTGGTGACCACTCCCGAAACCTCCACGGCCGGGCAGGCCACGATGAACGCTGACGCGGAGCGACCGCCCCGGCGGGTGTGGGTCGAGCAGGTCATGGGCCTGCCGATCTCGATCCACGTCCGTGGCACCGAGCGCGCGCCGGTCGGCGAGGTGGAGACCGCGGTGGCGCAGGCGTTCGCGCACCTGCGGCGGGTCGACCGCGTCTTCAGCGCCTGGCGCGACGACAGCGACCTCATGCGGATGCGCCGGGGCGAGCTCTCCGAGGCCGACGCCCACCCGTGGGTCGGTGAGGTGCGGGCGCTGTGCAGCGAGGCCGAGCAGCGCACCGGCGGCCTGTTCCGGGCGACGCTGCCCGCCCCCGACGGCGGGGCGGACGTCTGGGACCCGACCGGGCTCGTGAAGGGCTGGGCGGTCGAGGGTGCGGCCCGGCACCTGGCCCTCGTGCCGCGCATCTCCTTCTGCGTCAACGCCGGTGGCGACATCATCGCGGGGGCCGGCCGCGACGCCGGCGACCTCGAGGCGTGGCGGGTCGGCATCGAGGACCCGCGCGACCGCAGCCTCGTCGCCGCCACCGTCGAGCTCACGGTGGGTGCGGTGGCCACCTCGGGTTCGGCCGCCCGGGGCGCCCACATCGTCGACCCGCGCACCGGTTCACCGGTCGACCGAGCGGGCTCGGCCACCGTGACCGGCCCCTCGCTGCTGTGGGCCGACGTCTGGGCGACGGCGCTCTTCGTCGACCCCGAGCAGGGGCGGGCGGCGCTGGAAGGCGCCGCACCGGCATACCGTTGCCTCGTCCTCTGACCTCGACCAGGAACTGGACCGTGAGCTCGACGTGAGCTCGACCGGAGCTCGTCGGCCTCGTCCTATAGGACGAAATCATGGCCCGGACGGGCCAGATGTCCATGGTCAGCTGGAACTACCCCCTGATCATTTGGCACAGTGGGGAGCGATGCATGTCTGGTACGCCAGCTACGGCTCGAACCTCGCCCGCGACCGCTTCCTCTGCTACCTGAGGGGCGGCCGCCCGCAGGGTGCCACCCGCACCTACCCCGGCGCCCGCGACCAGAGCCACCCCCTCGGCGACGCGCCGATCGAGCTGCCCGGCCAGGTCTTCTTCGGCTGGCACTCCCCGACGTGGGACGGCGGCGTGGCGTTCTACGACGCGTCGTCGACCGGCGGGGCGCTGGCGCGGGCCTACCTCATCACCGAGGGGCAGTTCGCCGACGTGGCGGCCCAGGAGATGCATCGCGACCCGGGGGAGGACCTCGACCTCAGCACCGTGCTCGAGGAGCGGAAGCACAGTCTCGGGCCGGGACGCTACGAGTCGCTGCACCTCCTCGGTGACCTCGAGGGCCACCCGGTGCTGACCTTCACCAGCCCGGACGACGCCGACCTGCCGCACAACCCGCCGTCGGAGGCGTACCTCGCGATGGTGGCTCAGGGCCTGCGGGAGACCCACGAGCACCCCGACGAGCACCTCGTCGACTACCTGCTCGACTGCCCGGGCGTGAGCCCGCACTGGACGTGGGAGCAGGTCTCCGACCTCGTCGCCGTCTAGGGGCTTGGCGGCTCCGTTCCTGGCCGCCGGTTCGTTCCTGGCCGCCGGTTCGTCTCCGGGCCCCCGGTCGGCCGGTCGGCTCCGCGCCTTCCGGCTCCTGCCCTTAGGAGGTGACGGCCGCCCGGGCCAGCGCCGCCCCCAGCGCCTGCGGCTCGGTCACCGGGGCGTCGCACACGAAGCCGCGGCAGACGTATGCCGTCGGGTGGCCGCCGACGAGCGGCCGGCCCTCGAGCAGGGGGACGCCGGGGGCGTCCGGCTCGCCGTGGGCGAGCACGAGCCCCGGCGAGAGGGAACGCCGGGTGAGGTCGAGCAAGCGCTGCGCCGCATCCTCCTGTGCCGCCTTCCCCTGTGCCGCGTCGTGGACCACGGCCACCTGGAGCGGACCGGCGGCCGCCGCCTCGGCGGCCGCGAGGGTCCAGCCCGCGAAGCGCGGGTCGCGCGCGGCGAGCAGGCCCGAGGCGGCCAGAGCGGCGTCGGCGGCACGACGGTGCTCACTGCTGCCGGTGAGGGCGGCGTACGTGAGGAGGGCGCCGGCCACGGCCGACTGCCCGGACGGCTCGGCGTTGTCTCCCTGACCGCGGGGACGGGTGAAGAGGGTCTCGGCGTCGTCGGCGGTGTCGTGGAAGCTGCCGCTGGCGTCGCCGAACCGCTCCTGCGCCACCTCGAGCAGGCGCCCGGCCGCCTCCAGCCAGCGTGGCTCGCCCGTCGCCTGGTGGAGGGCGAGCAGGCCCTCGGCGAGGTTGCCGTAGTCGTCGAGCACCCCCGCAGCCGCCCCGACCCGGCCGCCGCGGGAGGCCCGGCGCAGCCGGTCGTCGACGAGGTGCGACCCGAGCACGTGCTCGGCGCACCGAGCCGCAGCCTCCACGAGACGGTGCTCATCGAGCAGCACCCCGGCGTCGCTGAGGCCGGCGATGGCCAGGCCGTTCCACGAGGTCACCACCTTGTCGTCGCGCGCCGGCTGCGGACGCTGCTGCCGGGCCTCGAACAGGCGCTCGCGGACCTCGTGCCACCACTGCGCGTCGTCGGGGTCACGGCGCAGCTGCAGCGTCGAGCTGCCGTGCTCGAAGGTGCCGTGCCCGGTGACACCCAGCAGGTCCGCGGCCCGGGGGCCGTCGTCGGGGCCGAGCACCTCGACGAGCTGGTCGGGCGTCCACGCGTAGGTCAGGCCCTCCACCCCCTCGGTGTCGGCGTCGAGGGCCGAGGCGAAGGCGCCCTGCTCGGTGCCCAGGTCGCGCAGCATGAAATCCGCCGTCTCGAGCGCCACCCGGCGCGCGAGCGCGGAACCGGTGGACCGGTGCAGGTGGGCGTAGACCCGCAGCAGCTGGGCGTTGTCGTAGAGCATCTTCTCGAAGTGCGGCACCACCCAGTCGGCGTCGACGGAGTAGCGGGCGAACCCTCCACCGAGCTGGTCGTACATGCCGCCCCGCGCCATCGCCTCACAGGTGCGCTCCGCCATGTAGAGCGCGTCGCGCGAGCCGGTGCGGCCGTGGTGACGAAGCAGGAACTCGAGCACCATCGACGGAGGGAACTTCGGCGCGCCGCCGAACCCGCCGCGCTCGTCGTCGAACTGCCCGAGCAACCGGGCCACCGCGCCGGCGAGCACGTCCTCGCCGACCGGGCGGGCAGGCAGGGCCCCACCGACCTCCTGCAGGCGGGCGACGATGGAGCCGCTGGTCTCGAGCACCCGGTCGCGCTGGGTGCGCCAGGTGTCGTGCACCGCCTGCAACAGCTGGAGGAAGTGGTCGCGCGGGAAGTAGGTGCCGCAGAAGAACGGCTCGCCGTCGGGGGTGAGGAAGCAGGTCATCGGCCAGCCGCCGTGCCCGGTCAGCGCGGTGGTCGCCTGCATGTAGACCGCGTCGATGTCGGGCCGCTCCTCACGGTCGACCTTCACCGACACGAAGTCGCGGTTCAGCGCCTGCGCGACGTCCTCGTCCTCGAACGACTCGTGGGCCATGACGTGGCACCAGTGGCACGCGGCATACCCCACCGAGAGCAGGACGGGCACGTCGCGGCGACGGGCCTCCTCGAACGCCTCCGGGCACCACTCCCACCAGTCGACCGGGTTCCCCGCGTGCTGGAGCAGGTAGGGGGAGGTGGACGCCGAGAGACGGTTGGCCATGTGCTCCACCGTATGCCGCGTGGCCGCGCCGCGCCCCGGCCGGCGGGTGGGTGGTGGCATGCTCACCCGGGGTCGTCGGTCGGCAAGGACCCGAGGAGCCCGACACGGAGGAGCCAGATGACGGATGCACAGCGGGGTGGGCGCGAGCTGTTCGCGCTGATCGTGGACTACGTCGCGCCGCTTCCCGAGGTCGACGCCCTGTTGGAGGACCACGTCCGCTTCCTGGAGCGGTTCTACGCCGAGGGCACGTTCCTGATGTCGGGGCGGCAGGTTCCGCGCGAGGGCGGTTTCATCCTCGCGGCCTGCGAGGACCGCTCGTCGATGGAGGCGGTCGTCGCTCAGGACCCGTTCGTCCGCGGCGGGGTCGCCGAGTACCGCGTCGTGCAGGTCCAGCCGACGAAGGCCGCCCGGCTCGTGCAGCCGGTGCTGGACGAGCACCTCGCCCGGTAGGGACGGGCAGATCGGCGCGGCGGCGCTGCGGTGCCGGGTTTGCACCGCCCTCCACCGGGTAGTCGCTACGTGGCAGGGATACGTCGACACCGAGGAGGACGGACGTGCGCGCTGTGGTCACCGGAGGAGCGGGATTCCTGGGCAGCCATCTCTGCGAGGCACTGCTCGCGCGGGGCGACGAGGTGGTTTGCCTCGACAACTTCCTCACGGGTAGCCCGGACAACGTCGCGCACCTCATGCACCACAAGGCGTTCCGCGTCGTGCCCTGTGACCTCACCGACTTCGTGCACGTGCCCGGCGACGTCGACCTGGTGCTGCACTTCGCCTCTCCCGCATCGCCCGTCGACTACCTCAAGCTGCCGATCCACACGCTGAAGGTGGGCTCCATCGGCACGTGGCACGCCCTCGGCATCGCCAAGGAGAAGGGCGCTCGCCTCATCCTCGCCTCGACCTCCGAGGTCTACGGCGATCCGCAGGTGCACCCGCAGTCCGAGGACTACTGGGGCCACGTGAACCCCATCGGCCCGCGCGGCGTCTACGACGAGGGCAAGCGCTACGGCGAGGCCCTCACCACCGCCTACCGCGAGAGCGAGGGCGTCGACACGGGCATCGTGCGGATCTTCAACACCTACGGCCCCCGCATGCGGCCCTACGACGGCCGCGCCATCCCCACCTTCATCCGCCAGGCGCTGCTGCAGCAGCCGATCACCGTGGCCGGCGACGGCTCGCAGACGCGGTCGGTCTGCTACGTCGACGACCTCGTGGCAGGCATCCTGGCGTTCGCCGCCACGAGCGACCCCGGGCCGGTCAACATCGGCAACCCCGACGAGATGTCGGTTCTGCAGATCGCCGAGGACGTCGTCGCCGCAACGGAGTCCGGCTCCGAGATCAAGCTGGTCGACCTGCCCGTCGACGACCCCAAGGTCCGCCGGCCCGACACGACGCGCGCGCAGCAGCTGCTGGGATGGCAGCCCGCGGTGGAGTGGGAACAGGGCCTGGAGCGCACGGTCGGCTGGTTCAGGACCGTGGAGCTCGAGGCGAGCTGACCGCAAGGGGCACTGCGCCCCGCCGACGGCGGCTGAGGTGGGCTCAGCCCACCGAAGCGACCGCGAGCTGTGCCTCCGCGGCGGCGAGCACCTCGTCGACCTGCACGCGCACCAGCCGCAGGTCGGTCCGGTCCGCGTGCGGGTCACCGGCGGGGTCACCGACGTGGGGGTGCCAGAGCACCCGGTGACGGTCGGCGTCGATGCGCGGTCCCCAGTGGTCCGGTGACACGGGGCCGAACAGGAGCACGGACGGCGTGCCGAATGCCGTTGCGACGTGGGCGATCCCGGTGTCTCCGCACAGCACCAGCGCGGCAGAGGCGACCAGGTCGGCGAGCTCCGCGAGGGACGAGGCGCCACACGCGTTGCGCACTCCCGGGTGGGCGGCCGCGACGCGGGCGCACAGGTCGGCCTCCGCCGGCACCCCGGTGACCACCACCTCGCGACCCCGGCCCGCGAGGCCGGCTGCGACGGCGGCCCACCGGTCCACGGGCCACCGGCGGGAGCCGGACGCCGCACCGGGGTGCAGCACCACGTGCGACTCCTCGCGACGGCCGGGGAGGCGGAGGTCGTCGGGCGAGCAGTCGCCGCCGGCCCATTGGACGAGGCCGCACCAGCGGTCCACCTCGTGCGCGTGGATCGGCCAGGGCGGCCCGTCGCGGTGGCCGGCCTCCGGGCACGCGAAGGCGACCGTGCGGCGAGGCCGCACCTGCTGGAGCAGCCGCTGGCTCTGCGGACCGCGGCCGTGCAGGTTGACCGCGACGTCGGGAGGCTCGCCGGTCCAGCGCAACGGCTGCAGGCCGGCGGTGTCGAGCACCTCGTCGGCGATGCCGAACGACGCGAGGAAGCCCCCGACCCCGGCCGGTGCGGCCAGCACCAGCCGGGCGTCCGGGTGCGCGCGACGCAGGCCCCGCAGGGCCGGTATGCCGGTCAGTGCGTCACCGAGTCCCAGTGCCCTGAGTGCGAGAACCGTTGTCACGCAGCGGTTCCTACGGCCACGACGGCTCCGTGGAGGTCGCGACGACCATCTCGCGCACCTCACACCCGACCGGCTGGCGCAGGGCCATGAGCACGGTCTGGGCCACGTCGGCGGGGTCGTTCAGCTCGGCGTCGGGCCCAGGCTTGTACTGCTCGGTGCGGCCGTCGAAGAAGTGTGTGCGCATCCCGCCGGGCACGAGCAGGGTCACCCCGACCCGGCCGGCCAGCTCCATGGCCAGCGCGCGGGTGAAGCCGACGACGCCGAACTTCGAGGCGCAGTATGCCGTGGCGTCGCCGGCCGGGCGCAGCCCCAGCGTGGAGGCGACCGTGACGACGGTGCCGCGCACCTCCTCGAGGTGCGGCAGGCAGGCGCGCACGACAGCGGCGGTGCCGAAGAGGTTGACGCGCACGACGCGTTCCCACGTCTGCGTGTCGATCTCGGCCAACGGGCCGCAGGCGTCGGTGCCGGCGGCCGTGACGACGGCCTGCGGCGGGCCCACCCGGCTCACCAGGTCGGCGACCGCCGCCTCGGCGGCGGACGAGTCCGACAGGTCGGCCATGGCGTGGGCCACGCCCTCGTCCGGCGGTGGCGCGATGTCGATCACCGCCGGTGTTCCGCCGGCCTTGGCGACGGCCTCGACGACGGCGGCTCCCAGGCCGCTGGCACCGCCGGTGACGTAGACGACTCCCAGGTCGCGTTCGCGGGTCATGTGGTTCTCCTCGGTCTGGTGGGGGACTCGGTTGTCTTTGGTTGTCTTCGGTTGTCGGGGAGGTCAAACGCCGTCAGCGGACCTCAGCGGACGTCGGCGAGGATCGCGGTGGTGGAGCGGCCCGACAGGTAGGGCAGGAGCACCACGCGACCGCCCCAGCCGCGGACCAGCTCGGCCTCGGCGAGCTCGGCCCCTTCGTAGTCGCCGCCCTTGACCCACACGTCCGGTCGCAGCTCGGCGAGCGCCCGCTCGGGGGTGTCCTCGTCGAACACCAGGACGGCGTCGACGCAGGAGAGGCCCTGCAAGACCCTGGCCCGGTCGGCCGCCGGCTGCACGGGCCGTCCGGGGCCCTTGAGCCGGCGCACCGACGCGTCGGAGTTGAGCAGCACCACCAGGGCGTCGCCGAGGCTGCGGGCCGCCTCGAGGCAGCTGACGTGTCCGGCGTGCAGGATGTCGAAGCAGCCTCCGGTGGCGACCACTGAGCCCCCGGTGGCGCGCACCCGGTCGACGACAGCGCCCTCGGCGCCTGCGGCGACGGCGCCGGTCTCGCGAGCCCCCGCCGGCGACGGGTTGGGCTGCTCGTGTCGACGGCGGAACCCCGAGGCGCCGCCCGCTGCGACGAAGGCGCTCGCGCTCTCGACCGCTGCCGCGACCGCCTCGCTGGTGGTGCGGCCGTGGGCGACGGCGTTGGCCGCTGCGGCGATGAACCGGTCACCCGCTCCGCAGGGATCGCCCTCGGCAGGCACCGCGGGCACGTACACCGGCTCGCCGGCCGAGGCTGCCAGCCAGGCGCCGGAGGCACCGGCCGTCACGCAGACGGCGGCGGCGGACCAGTGCTCGCGCAGGCGGCGCGCGACCTGGTCGCCGGAACCGTCCGGCATACCGGTCTCGGCCCGCGCCTCGGCAAGGTTGGGGCTGACCAAGGTGCAGCCGGGCACCGGCGCCCCACCGCGCGGGTGGGGGTCCCAGAGCACGGGGCGGCCCGTGGCCCGCGCAGTCAGGTGTTCGCGCAGCTGCTGGTGCGCGGTGGTGCCGGCGCCGTAGCAGGACACCAGCACGACGTCGGCCTCGTCGATGGCGGTGAGCGCCTCGGCTGGAAGCGGTCCGAGGGGCGTGCCCGGGCCTCCGTCGTCGATGCGGAGCAGCGACTGGCCGAGGCTGCGCACCCGCGTCTTGCGCCGGGTCGGGCCAGCCTGCCGCAGCGGCACGACCGAGACGCCGGCGGCCTCGAGGGCGGTCCGCAGCTCGTGGCCCGGCTCGTCGTCGCCGAGCGGCGTCACCAACGTCACCGCGGTGCCGGGCGCCCGGCACAGCAGGGCCGCCAGCCCGGCACCACCCGGACCGCTCGTCGCCGCCTCGACATCGAGCACCGGAACCGGGGCGTCGGGGCAGATGCGCTCGGTGCGGCCCACCACGTCGCGGTCGAGCACGGCGTCGCCGACGACCACGATGCTGCGCTCGGCGGTCACGCGGTCACCACCTCCGAGGTCGGGGCGTGGAGCCGGCCACGGGCCCGCAGCGCGGCGTCGAGCGCCGCGCAGATGGCGTGCACCGCCACGAGCTGCACCTCCTGCACCGCGGCGGTCGAACCGGCGCTGATGGTGAGCGCCTCGTCGGCGATGGATGCCAAGGGGTTGGGGGCCGGTCCGGTCAGGGCCCAGACCCGCATCCCCACCTCGTGGCCGCGCTTGGCCGCGTGCACGACGTTGCTGCTCGTGCCGCTGGTGGAGAGCACGACGAGCACGTCGCCGGCGCGGCCGTGGGCCTCCACCTGACGGGCGAAGACCTCGTCGGGCCCGTAGTCGTTGAGGATCGCCGTCACGCTGGAGCTCTCCGCGCACAGCGAGATCGCCGACAGCGGGCGACGCTCGCCGCAGAAGCGTCCGACCAGCTCGGCCGTGAGGTGCTGCGCCTCGGCGGCGCTGCCGCCGTTGCCGGCGGCGAGGAGCCGGGCGCCGCCGACGAGGCAGGTGGCCAGCTGCTCTCCCCAGGACCGGACGACGTCGCTCTGGCCCATCAGCGAGGCCATGCCGTCCTGGAACTCCCGGGCGTGCGCGTCGAGCCAGGCCGCCGTGGTGTCGACCGTGTCGGCGCCGTCGTCACGTCGTCGCGCGACCTCGAGCAGCGCGCGCTCGGTCTGGGCGGTGACCACGCCCCAGTCGAAGTGCGTCACGGCCCGGGCGCGGGCGGCGGCGCCCCAGCGGCGGCCCTTCTCCGGGTCGTCGAGCAGCTCGCGCACGCCACGGACCAGCGCAGGCACGTCGCGCGGCGGGACGAGCCGTCCGGTGACCCCGTCGGCCACCGAGTCCAGCAGCCCGCCGACCGCGCTGCCCACGAGGGGGCGTCCTGCCGCTGCCGCCTCGAGCGGCGTGATGCCGAACGGCTCGTACCACGGCGTGGCGAGCACGACGTCGGCCGAGCGGTAGACGGCCGGCATGTCCTCGTGGGCGAGCTGCCCTGTCATGATCACCCGGTCCGCGACACCGACCTCCTCCGCGACCGCGCGCAGGCGGCGGGCCTCGGGGTCGTCGTCCAGCGACTCGACGGGCGGTCCGCCCGCGATGACGAGCTCCACGCCCGGGAGGTCGGCCAGGGCCCGGATGGCGACGTCGAAGCCCTTGCGCTCCACCATGCGCCCCACCAGGAGCAGGCGTGGCCGCTCCGTCGAGCCCGTCGGCCCGGTGTCCGTCGGCCCGTGGGGAGTGAAGTGCACCGTGTCGACGCCGCACGGGATGACCCGCACGTGGTCGGTCCCGCTGTGCATGCGCTCCAGCTCGGCGACCTCGTCGGCGCACGTCGCGATCACGAGGTCGACATCGCGAGCAAGCCTGCGCTCCAAGCCGACTCGTTCGGTCGGGCTGGTGTCGGCCGCTCCCTGGAACCGGCGCTTGACGCTGCCGAGCGCGTGGAACGTCTGCACCACGGGCACGCCGCGCGCCCGTCCGGCACGCAGTGCGGCCAGCCCCGACATCCAGAAGTGCGCGTGCACGACGGCCGGGTCGCCCCGCCGCGCCCAGTCCAGCTCGACCCAGTCGGCGAAGTCGTCCATGAGCGGGAAGAGGTCGTCCTTGGGCACCGGGTGGTCCGGCCCCACGGGCACGTGCACGACGGTGGCGCCCTTCTCGAGCGGCACCCGCTCGGGGAGGTGGGGGTCGTCACGCCGCGTGTAGACGTCGACCTCGTGTCCGAGCCGCGCCAGCCCGCGCGCGAGGGCGTCGACGTGGACGTTCTGTCCACCTGCGTCGACCCCGCCCAGGGCCGCAAGCGGGCTCGCGTGCTCGGAGATCATCGCGATCTTCATCGTGCTGCCACCTCCTTGAGGATGCGGTCCCAGTCGGTCAGGAACCGGTTCAGGCCGTAGTGCTGGAGTGCGTGCTCGCGAGCGGCGAGGCCGCGCTCGCGCGCCTCGGCCGGGTCCGCCAGCCAGCGGTGCGCCGTGCGGCGCAGCGCCGAGACGTCGTTGGTGACCAGCCCCGCCTCGGGGGGCACCGCCTCCGGTGCCTCCGTCGTCGAGAGGGCCAGCACCGGCATACCAAGCGTCATGGCCTCGAGGAGCGACAGGCCGAGGCTGGTCCACCGGTAGGGGTGGAAGTAGGCGCGGTGCCGCGCCATGGCCTGGTGCAGCTCGTGCTGCGGCAGGTCGTGCACCCGGTCCTCGAACCCGACGACGCCGCGCGCCCGCGCGACGTCGGGCAGCTGGTCGGTGCCCATGCCGTAGACGTGCACCGGAAGGTGCCGCCCGAGGTCGATGACGAGGTCGGTGCCGGCGACCCGCCAGCGGCGCACCGGCTCGTTCACCGCCACGGCGACGCTGGCGTCCTCGCCGGTGTAGAGCGGACCGGGGTCGTGGATGCCGTGGTCGACTACCTCGGTGGACGCGTCACCACAGTCCCAGGCCATCTGGTTGAAGCGCGTCACGTGCACGACCGGCAAGCCGGCGAGCTCGGGCTGCTCGACGACCGGGTGCACGCTGCGCACGGCGTGCTCGGTGGGGGCGTTGTGCTCGACGTAGACGGCAGGCACGTCGACGCCCACGCGCAGCCCGGCCCACCGTCGCACGAGCGCGGCCTCGTGGGGTCGCTGGAGCACCACGACGTCGATGTCCTGCTCGGCCAGCCGCTCCAACGGCACCTCGACGGCGCCCTGCGGCCAGTCCCACGACTGCGCCCGGCCGCGCCCGTCGGGTCCGCGGTCGTCGGTGACGGGGATGACGTACTCGTGCTCGCCCGCGACGAAGCTGGTCGCCCAGGACCCGTGCACGTGCCAGATGAGGACCCTCACCGCGCACCTCCCACCGCGGGGGCCGGCGCGGGCACGGGCACCGCCGGTATGCCGGTCAGCCGGCCCACCGCGACGGTCACCTCGCGCGGGGACACACCTGCGATGCAGGGGTGACCGGGCACGGGGCACTCGCGGGAGCGGCTGAGCCGGCACGCGGCGCCCTGGTCGCCGAGCAGCACGTGGGGGACGCCCCAGGGCGCCCAGCGCTCGGCCGGCACGACAGGCGAGAACAGGCTGACGACAGGGGTGCCCACCGCGGCGGCCAGGTGGGCGGGGCCCGTGTTGCCCACCACGACGCACGAGGCGCCCGCCAGCACCGAGGCCAGCTCGGCGAGGCTGGTGCGCCCCGTGAGGTCGTGCCCGGCCGGAGGGGTGACGTGTCGACCGACCTCCTCCTGCCCGGGTCCACCGGTGACCACGACGTGCCAGCCGGCGTCCTGCAGCGCGGCGGCGACCGCCGCCGCGTGGTCGAGCGGCATCGAGCGGCTGGGCACCGAGGCGGCCGGGTGCAGCACGACGTACGGGCCGGGAAGATCCGGCCCCCGAGGAGGCACGGGGCGGATCCGGAGCCGGCCGTCGTCGCCGGGGGGCAGCGCGAATCCCGCGGCCTCGGTGACGGCGAGGGCGGCCTCCACCTCGTGGCCACCGCTCGGACCACCGTCGTCAGGCGCCCCACCCGGCATCCGCCGCACCCGGACGTCGAGCAGCGACCCGGGGTAGTCCTCGCTCGCCGCCACCACCCGTGGCACGCCTGCCCACTTGGCGAGCAGGGCCACCGGCAGCGCGCTCTGGTGGAACGAGGTGAAGACGACCACGAGGTCGTAGGCGCGCTGCCGCAGCAGGTGGAGCAGCCACTCCAGCGCATCCGGGTCGACCGGCGGCGGCTGGTAGCCCGACCACGGCGGGTCGACCAGGAGCACCTCGTCGACGCCGGGCAGCAGCTCCGCCGCGGCGTGCCCGGCCGGTGAGGCCAACAGGTCGAGGCGTCGGCTGCCGGCGGCGAGGGCCCGGAGGGCGGGACCGGTGAGCAGCACGTCGCCGTCGCTGTCGAGGCGCACCGCGAGGGTCGTGGGTGGGCGGTCAGCCACGGCCGCCTCCGACGATGAGGTCGACCGCCTCCGCGAGGTCGGTGGCCACGAGCGGGGCGTCCGCCACCTCCTGCGCGCGCGTGCTGCCGTTGGGCACCAGGACGCTGCGTGCGCCGGCGGCCCGCGCCGCTTCGACGTCGGCGCCGATGTCACCGACCACCACGCACTCCTCGGGGCGCACGCCCAACGCACGGGCGGCGGCCCGCACCAGGCCCGGTCGGGGCTTGCGGCATCCGCAGCCGTCCTCGGGGCCGTGGGGGCAGACCTGCCACGTGTCGAACGGCCCGACCCGGCCGTCGACCTCGGCGTTGACGGCTCCCACCTGGTCGGTGGTGAGCAGCCCCCGGGCGACCCCCGACTGGTTGCTCACCACCCCGACGCGCAGGCCGTGGGCGCGCAGCCGGGCCACCGAGTCGGCAGCTCCCTCGACGGGCCGCACCTGCTCGGGGTCTCCGTTGTAGGGCACGTCGTGGACGAGGGTGCCGTCACGGTCGAAGAGGACGGCCCTGACACGGGGCGGCCAGGCCTCGGCACGGCGGTGGAGCCACCAGCCGCGCGCCCGGTGCCACACGGCCGCTGGGGGGATCGCCGCGCTGGTCCACAGCATCCGCACCACCTCGTCGCGGTCCCGTGGGCCCGATGCGATGCGGCGCCAGGCGAACTCCGCGGTGAGGGCGCCCCACCCGATGGCGGACGTGGCCGTTACGAGCCGGCCCGGCCGTCGGCTGGAGGCGGCGGCACCCGCAGCGGCCAGGACGGCAGCGGTGGCGGTCGCGAGGTGCCACGGCAGTCGGCCCCTCCCGGTCTCGGCGAGGGTCCGCCAGTGTCGCCCGTGCAGGCGACGCATGAGCGCGTCGTCGGCGTTGCCACGCTGCACCCGCAGGCTGATGCCGTCGTCGGCGGGGCGGACGGGGTGCACCGCCGTGCGGCCGCCGCGCACCAGCTGCCAACCGGCACGCCGGGCGCGCAGGGCGAGGTCGGCGTCCTCACGGTAGGCCCGCGGGAAGCGCTCGTCGAAGCCGTCGACCGCCAGGAGGCACTCGCGGCGGTAGGCCATGTCTGCGGTGGCCCACCGGGCCGTCTCGAGCCCCGCTGTGGAGCGCTCCCAGTCGGTGGGGCGGCGGTCGCGGGGGAGCGGGACCACGAGGCGGCCCTGGGTCGCCCCGACCTCCGGTCCAGCCGCGCGGAGGTCGGCCTGCAGCCCCTCCGTCCAGCCCTCGGGGAGCACCACGTCGTCGTCGAGGAAGGCGACCCACGGCGCCGACACCAGCCGCCAGCCGAGGTTGCGCGCGGCAGCAGGACCGCGACCCCAGCCCTGCACCACGCGCACCGGGACGCGACCGATCAGGGCGCTGGAGGGGTCCAGCGGCGGCACCGGGTCGCGCCGGTCGTCGACGACGACGACCTCGTCGGGCAACGGGCCGGGGTGTGACACCAGCGAGCTCAGCAGCACGTCGAGGCTCGGCCGTCCCACGGTCGGCACCACGACGGCATACGCCTCCGAGCGCCCGGGTGCGGCCGTCACCGGCGGCCCCCGAAGAACTCGGCGCGCCGCACCAGGTGCGGCCCGACGACGAGCACGTCGACGGGGGCGGACCCGAACAGCTCGAGCGCGTCCCGTGGGTCGTCGACCATCGGCCGCCCGGCCGTGTTGAGACTGGTGTTCACCACCACCGGCAGGCCGGTGCGGGCCTCGAACGCGCGCAGCAGCGCCGCCACGTTCGGCGTCGCCGCGTCGTCGATGGTCTGGATGCGGGCCGTGCCGTCGACGTGCACGACGGCGGGGATCCGCTCGCGCCACTGCGGTGCCACCCGGTGGACGAACAGCATGTACGGGCTGGGCAGCGGTCCGTCGAGGAAGATCTCGGCGGCGCGTTCGGCGAGCACCATCGGTGCGACGGGACGGAACTGCTCGCGGCCCTTGACGTCGTTGAGGCGCTCGAGGTTCTCGGCCCGACCGGGGTGGGCCATGAGCGAGCGGTGCCCGAGTGCCCTCGGACCGAACTCGCTGCGGCCGTCGAACCACGCGACCACGCCGTCGGCGGCCAGCACGTCGGCCACCTCGCCGGCCAGGTCGTCCGGAGTCGTGAACGGCACTGCGGCCCGGCGCAGCCAGGCGGCGAGGTCGTCGTCGCTCCACTGGCGACCGAGGCCAGCGGTGGTCATCGGCTCGGCCAGCTCGCCGCCGTCGGCGCTCAGCTGGAGCGCGGCTCCCAACGCGGTGCCGGCGTCCCCGGCAGCGGGCTGCACCCACACGTGCTCGAAGGGCGTCTCGCGCCAGATGCGGCTGTTCGCAACGCAGTTCAGCGCTGTGCCGCCCGCCATGGTGAGGTGACGGTCGCCGGTCTGCTCGTGCAGCCAACGAGCCAGCTCGACCAGCACCTCCTCCAGGCGCGCCTGCACCGAGCACGCGAGGTCGGCGTACTCCTTGGGCCAGTCGTTCTCGCCACCGGAGCGCCGGGGCGCGAACGTCGACCAGTCGGGGATGGGGGCGGTGAACCCGCCGTCACCGGTCACGCGGATCGTCTCGCGGAGCTGCTCGAGGTGCGCCGGCTCGCCGTAGGACGCCAGCGCCATGACCTTGAACTCGTCGCTGGAGCGCAGGAACCCCAGGTGCTCGGTGAGCGACTCGTAGAGCAGCCCGAGGGAGTCCGGGAGTGCCTGTGCCGCAAGCACTTCCAGACGGCCGCCACGGTAGCGACCGGCGAGGTGCGAGGCCTGCTCACCGCGGCCGTCGAGCACCAGCACGCTCGTGGCGCGCTCGTCGGTGTCGACCGGGGCGGCCAGCGCGGCAGAGGCGGCGTGGGCGACGTGGTGCGGCACGAAACGCACCTGCTCACTGTCCAGGCCCGGCAGCGCGGTCGTCAGGAAGCCGGGGGCCGACTCGGCGTAGACCCGTCGCAGGTGGTCCCAGGGGTCGTCGAGCCCCATGTCCTCGGCGGGTTTGGCCAGGGCGGGGTCGAAGGAGTAGCCGACCGCGTCGAGGTCCTGCGGTCGCAGGCCGGCCTCCGACAGGCACCAGCGCATCGCCTGCTCCGGCAGCTCCCACGCCGCGAACGGCACGGGTCGCTTGCCGTGCTTGCGCCTGCTGAAGCGCTCCTCCTCGGCGGCGGCCACGACCTGCCCGTCGACAACCAGGGCGGCCGACGGGTCGTGGAACAGTGCGTTGACTCCCAGGACTCGCATGCGAAGTGCCTACCCGGGAGAAGCGCTTCTATTCCGGTTCTCCGAGAACCGCTTCTCCCTGAGCACGGAAATCGGCCTCTGGTCGGGGTGTTCGTGAGATGGGTGATCGCCGGGGCATGTTTCACCGTCGCAGGATCGGGCACCACGCAGCCATGACGACGACACAGGCGCCGATGGTCAGCCCTGCCCACACCTCGACCGGCCCGTCCGGTCGGCCCTCCCCGGGAGAAGTGCCGTTCGCGTCAGGCGCGGACGTGGAGCGTGCCGTCGGAGCCGCGCACCAGGCGTTCGCGTCGTGGCGTCGCACGTCACCCGGGGACCGGGCCGCAGCGCTGCGCCGGGCCGCCTCCGCGGTACGAGCGGCTGCGGCCGAGCTCGGCGACCTGCTGTGCGACACGACCGGACGGCTGCACGGTGAGTCGGTCGCGTCGGCGCAGGTGGCCGCCGACCTGCTCGACGAGGCGGCCGTCAGTGGTCTCGGCGTCGCAGGCCGCACCCTCGCCGGGTCTGCCGGCAGCGCCGACTGGGTGCGTGCCGAGCCCTACGGCGTGGTGGCCGTCCTGACTCCGTGGAACGACCCGTACCCCGCCGCTGCGGGCCTGCTCGCCGCTGCCCTCGTCACGGGAAACACGGTGGTGCACAAGCCTTCCGAGCGCAGCCTGGCGCCGGGAATCCGGCTCGCGGAGATCGTTCAGGAGTGCCTGCCGCCCGGGGTGCTCGAGGTGCTGCCCGGTGACGGTGACGTCGGCGCCCGTCTCGTCGCCGACGAACGGGTGCGCGTCGTCGCGCACGTCGGCAGCAGCACCGGCGGTCGAGCCATCACGACGGCCTGCGGCGCCCGCGGTGCGAAGG
The DNA here is from genome assembly GCF_900111375.1 of Pedococcus cremeus. GTDB lineage: Bacteria > Actinomycetota > Actinomycetes > Actinomycetales > Dermatophilaceae > Pedococcus_A > Pedococcus_A cremeus. Next base: position 172,675 of record NZ_FOHB01000001.1, on the reverse strand, counting down.
CGCTGGTGGAGAACGGTGGCAAGGACGCCCTGGTGGTGGACGCGGGGGTCGACCCGGCGTGGGCCGCGGAGCAGGTCGCCATCGGCGCGTTCACCAACGCCGGCCAGCTGTGCACCGGCGTCGAGCGCGTCTACGTCCACGAGGCGGTCGCCGACGCGCTGCTGCGCGAGCTGGTTCAGCGGGCAGAGGCCTTGTGCGCCGGCGACCCGCGCGACGAGCAGACCACCTTGTGCCGGCTCGTCGACGAGCGCCAGCTCGCCGTGGTCGAGTCGCACGTCGACGACGCCCTCGCGCGAGGGGCCCGCTGCCTCACCGGTGGTCACCGGCTCGACCTGCCGGGGGCCTTCTACGCGCCCACGGTGCTCGTCGACGTCGCGGCCGACCTGCCGGTCATGACGGAGGAGACCTTCGGGCCGGTGGTGCCGGTCGTCGTGGTGCCGAGCTGGGAGCAGGCGCTGCGCGCAGCCGACAGCGGGGCCTACGGGTTGGCCGCCACCGTGCTCACCCCTGACCAGCGCCACGCCCTGCAGGCCGTGGAGGAGCTCGAGGTCGGCACGGTGAAGGTCAACGCGGTCTTCGGCGGGGCGCCGGGAGGGTCGGCGGACCCGCGCCGGGCCAGCGGCCAGGGCCGCGGGTACGGGCCCGACCTGCTGGGGGAGTTCCAGCTGCTCAAGGCCGTGCACTGGGAGCCTGCCCCGACTGGACCACGGTGACGCCCCTCGCACCGCTCTGACGACACGCGGCGGGTTCGCGCCCGCCCGGCCGAGCCCAACCGCCCCCAACCTGCAGCGCGCCGTGGGCGGCGCCGTGTCACCGTAGGTGCGTGCGGGAGAGACACCGGTGAGCGCGGACGACGCCGACGTCGTGGTCGTGGGGGCCGGCCTGGCGGGGCTGGCCTGCGCACGGACGCTGGAGCGGGCCGGGCTGGCGGTGGTCGTCCTCGAGTCCGCGCCGGAGGTCGGGGGCCGGGTGCGCACCGAGCTGGTCGACGGCTTCCGCTGCGACATCGGGTTCCAGCTGGTCAACCCGGCCTACCCGGCGGTGCGCTGCCTCGTGGACGTCGACGCGCTGCGGCTGCGCACCTTCGAGCCCGGCGTGGCGGTCCGCCGTCATGACGGCCCGGGCGCACTCGCGGTGCTGGCGGACCCGCGCAGGGCGCCGCGGCTCCTGCCCCGGACGGTGCGGTCGGCCTGGCGCGCCGGCTACCTCGACCCGGTCGAGCTGTTCGCGCTCGCCCGCTGGGCCGCCCCGGCGCTGGGCAGCCCGCGCAGCCTCCTGTCCAGAGCCGACACGACCCTCGCGGCCTCGCTCGATGCCGCCGGAGCCCGGGGAGCGCTGCGCCGCGAGGTCCTCGAGCCTTTCCTGGCAGGGGTCCTCGCCGACGACACCGGCGCCTCGTCGGCCGCCTTCGTGCGCCTGCTCGTGCGCTGCTTCCTGCTCGGCACGCCCGGCGTGCCGGCGGGCGGCATGGGGGAGCTGCCCCGCCAGCTCGCCGCGGGGCTGCACCGACCGGTGCGCTGCGGCACCGCCGTCGAGGAGGTCCACGCCGGGAGTGGGGGAGCCGGCGGACCGTCGGTGCGCACCGCCTCGGGGCCACTGCGGAGCCGGGCCGTCGTCGTCGCCACCGACGGCCCCGACGCCGGGGCGCTGCTCGGGTCGCGCCTGCTCGACCGCCGCGCCGAGACCATGAACGGCCTACGCACGTGGTGGTTCGCGGCGTCCCGGGCCCCGCGCCCCGAACGGATGCTCGTCGTCGACGCTCGCCGTGGGCCGGTCGTCAACACCGCCGTCCTCAGCGCCGTCGCGCCGGCCTACGCCCCGCCGGGGCGCAGCCTCGTCCAGGCGACCACCCTCCTGCCGACCGAGGCCGACGAGCGGGTGGTGCGCCGCGAGCTCGACCGTCTCTGGGGGACGTCCACCTCCGACTGGGAGCTGGTGGTGCGCCACGACGTCGCCCGGTCGCTGCCGCGGCAGCTGCCGCCGCTCCAGCCGCGCCGGCCCGTCGCCCTCGGCGACGGCCTCTTCGTGGCGGGCGACCACCGTGACACGGCCAGCCAGCAGGGCGCCCTGGTCTCAGGACGGCGGGCCGCGCGCGCGGTGCTGCTCGAGCTCGCGGGCCGCCGGGCATGACCCCGTGCGCGGCGTCGGCATGACCACGCCGTCCGCCCACGAGCTCTAGGCCCAGGGGCCGGCGCTGCCGGGTCGCCCTGTCATGCACCAGCACTGGCGTGACATCACGTTCGTGCACTGGAGGGTCGACCCCATCCGTCTCGAGCAGTTCATGCCTGGCGGGGTGCGACCCGACGTGCACGACGGCTCGGGCTGGGTGGGCTGATCCCGTTCCGCATGGTCGGAGCCGGCGTCGGCCGGGGACGTGCGGTGCCGTGGTTGGGCACCTTCCTCGAGACCAACGTGCGCGTCTACTCGCGCGACGATGCGGGCCGCCGCGGCGTGGTGTTTCTGTCACTCGACGCAGAGCGCCTGCCGGTCGTCGTGGGCGCCCGGCTGCTGTTCGGCACGCCGTACCAGTGGGCCCGCATGGCTGCCTCTCCGAGCACCGTGCCGGCGGACCCCACCGGCACGGTGGTGACGTATGCCGCACGGCGGCACCGCACGCCGTGGGACCGCACGCTGTGGCACCGCACGCCGTGGCACCGGCGCGCGGTCCCGGCGGGACCGGCATACCCGTCCTCGGCGCGACCGGACAGCCGGCTGCGGGTGCGGGTGGGGCAGGCCCTGCCCGAGCCGAGTGCCATCGACCTCTTCCTCACCGCGCGGTTCGGCCTGCACACCACCGTCGCGGGTCGTCCGCTCTGGGTGCCGAACACCCATGGCCCGTGGCCGCTGCACCGGGGTGAGGTGCTCGAGCTCGACGACCGCTTCGTCGCCGCCGCTGGTCTCGAGGGTGTCGTCGACCGGCCGCCGGACAGCGTGCTCTTCTCACGCGGGGTCGAGACGAGCTTCGGGTTCCCCGTGCGGCTCTGAGAGAGCCCACCGGACACGAACAAGCCCGGCCGGTGTGCCCGGCCGGGCTCGTCTCGTGAGGGGGTGGAGCGGCGGAGCGAAAGCTCGCCTCCCCGGGCGTCAGATCCGGGTGGACCCGACCGTCTCCCGCTCACTGGGAGCCGTGCCGGCGTTGGTTCCGGCCGCGGCCGCCGGCAGCTGTGCCGGCTCAGCGTCATGGACGGTGTCGTGGTCGTTGTCGACCATCGTGGCCTCGTCGAAGGGCCGGTCGCCGGCGAGCACCGCGGCGCACTGGACCTTGTCGAGCTGTCCGGTCCAGGTGCCGATGAGCACGGTGGCGATCGCGTTGCCGGCGAAGTTGGTCAGCGCGCGGGCCTCGCTCATGAGGCGGTCGATGCCGACGATGACGCCGACGCCGTCGACGAGGTCGGGGCGGTGCGACTGGAGGCCACCCGCGAGGGTCGCCAGGCCCGCACCGGTGACGCCCGCGGCGCCCTTGGAGGCGATCACCATGAAGACCAGCAGCGAGATCTGCTGCCCGATGCTGAACGGCTTGTCCATCACCTCGGCGATGAAGAGCGAGGCCATGGTGAGGTAGATCGCGGTGCCGTCGAGGTTGAAGGAGTAGCCGGTCGGCACGGTGATGCCGACGACCGGACGCGAGACGCCCAGGTGCTCCATCTTGGCGATGAGGCGCGGCAGGGCCGACTCCGACGACGAGGTCGACAGGATCAGCAGAAACTCGCGGGCGAGGTAGCGCAGCAGCGAGAAGACGTTGAGCCCTGTGACGACCTTGAGCATGAGGCCGAGAACGCCAAACACGAAGATGGCGCAGGTGATGTAGAAGCTGAGCATCAGCAGGCCGAGGCTCTTGAGGGCCCCGAGGCCGGTGGCACCGACGACGGCGGCCATCGCACCGAAGGCGCCCACGGGGGCAACCCACATGATCATGGCCATCAGGCGGAACACGAGCCGCTCGAGGTGCTTGATGCCACCGAGGATCGGCTCACCGGCCCGGCCCATCTTCTGCAGGGCGAAGCCGACCAGCAGGGCCACGAGCAGGGCCTGCAGCACCGAGCCGGAGGTCAGTGCGGAGACGAGCGTGTCGGGGATGAGGCCGAGCACGAAGTCCATGGTCGAGCCGCTCTCCCCGGCGGTCGCGACCTGCTTCTGGCCGGCGGCGGCCAGCTCCTTGGTCAGGTGCAGCCCGGAACCCGGGTGGATGAGGTTGCCCACCACGAGGCCGATCGCGAGGGCGACCGTCGACATGGTGAGGAAGTAGCCGAGGGCGAGGCCACCGACGCGGCCGACCTGGGCGGCTCGGCGGACGGAGCCGATGCCGAGGACGATGGTGCAGAAGATGATCGGCGTGATCATCATCTTGATGAGGTTGACGAACATGGTGCCCAGCGGCTTGAGCTGGACGCCGAAGTCGGGCCAGATGGCGCCGACGACGATGCCGCCCACCATGGCGGCGATGACGGCAACGTAGAGGTAGTGCGTGCGGTCGCGCCTGCGTGTCGGCCGGGGTTCGACGGCGTTGTCGGTGGTGCTGCTCACGGTGGTCCTCCAGCGGGTCGGTCCGGGCGGCGGTGCCCGGAGCGGTGATCAACCACGAGGGTGCTGGCCGTGGTGACTAGGGTCACCTTTGTGTTCATTGAGTTCTGGCCGCTGGGCACGCGCTGCCGCCCCCGCAGCTGTCCAGTATGCCGCTGATGTCCGTTTCCGCCTCCGCGGCGCCGACCGCCGGTGGCAGGCCCCGGCTGGTGCCGCCGTCGCGCTGGTCGGTCGCCGGGCAGACCTTCGCCCTCCAGGTGCTGGTGGCGGTGCTGGTGGTCGGCGCCGGCCTCCTCGGCGCCGGCGTGCAGGCGCAGCGGTCGGCGACCGCGGAGGCCACGGCGCGGGCCACGGCGGTGGCCGAGTCGGTGGCGGCGACGCCCGAGGTCGTGAAGGCCGTGCAGGGGACCGACCGCAGCCGGGTCCTCCAGCCGTATGCCGAGGGGGTGCGCCGTGAGACGGCCACCGACTTCGTGGTGGTCATGAGCCCGACGGGCACCCGCTACAGCCACCCGGACCCCGCCCAGGTGGGCCGCCAGTTCATCGGCCACATCGCCGCGGCGGCGGCCGGCGGCACGGTGGTGGAGGACTACACCGGCACGCTGGGGCCCTCGCGCCGGGTCGTCGTCCCGGTCGAGGACGGTGGCCGCGTGGTGGGGCTGGTCGCGGTCGGCATCCGCAAGGCAGCCGTGGCCCAGCGGCTGCGCGGCCAGGTGCCGGGGCTGCTCCTCGCCGGACTCGCCGCGGCACTGCTCTCGGGGGTGGGCACGGCGCTGGTGGCCCGGCGGGTCCGGCGCCAGACCCACGGCCTCGGTGAGCAGCAGCTGACCCAGATGTACGAGTACTACGACGCGGTGCTGCACGCCGTGACCGAGGGGCTGCTGCTCGTCGACCCCGACGGCCGGCTCATCCTGGCCAACGACGAGGCGGTGCGGCTGCTCGGTCTGCCGGACGACGCCCGCGGCCGGCCCGTGGAGAGCCTGGGCCTCGCGCCGCAGCTGCAGCAGGCGCTCACCGACCCGCAGCCGCGGGAGGACGAGCTGCACGTCACCGAGGCACGGGTCGTCGTGCTCAACAAGGCGCCGGCGGTGCGCGCCGGGCGCCGGCTCGGGTCGGTGGTCACGCTGCGCGACCGCACCGACCTCGAGGACCTGACCGGTGAGCTGGACTCGGCCCGCGGCCTCACCGAGGCGCTGCGCTCGCAGGCCCACGAGTCGTCGAACCGGCTGCACACCGTCGTCTCCCTCATCGAGCTCGGCCACCCTGAAAGGGCGCTCGCGTTCGCGACCGAGGAGCTGGCCGCCTCGCAGGTGCTCACCGACCGGGTGGTCGGGGCGGTGCAGGAGCCGGCCCTCACCGCACTGCTGCTCGGCAAGGCCGCCCAGGCGGGGGAGCGCGGCATCGACTTCGAGGTGGGCGAGGGAGCCCACTGGCCCGAGAACCTCGTGCCGGCGCGCGACCTCGTCACCATCGTCGGCAACCTCGTCGATAACGCCCTCGACGCGGTGGCGACCGTCGACGGCCCGCGGCGCGTCCGCTTCGACGCCCACGTGGAGGAGGGGAGCTCCGTGCTGGTCGTCGAGGACAGCGGCCCCGGGCTGGCCCCGGACGAGGTCGAGCGGGCCTTCGAGCGCGGGTACTCCACGAAGGAAGCCGCCGGCGCGGGCCGCCGCGGCCTGGGCCTGGCGCTGGTGGCGCAGTCCGTGCACCGGCTCGGGGGCGACCTGCGCGTCGAGGGGCCGCCCGGCGCCCGGTTCGTCGTGCGCCTCCCGATGGGAGCGGGTGCGTGAGCGGCGAGCAGGCAGGTGGCCAGCGGGGCGCCGCGGACGGCGTGGGCGTCCTGGGCGTCCTCGTGGTCGAGGACGAGCCGGTCGCGGCGGAGGCGCACGCGGCATACGTCCTGCGGGTGCCCGGTTTCGCCGTCGTGGCGACGGCCGGCACCAGCCAGGCCGCGCTGCAAGCACTGCAGGAGCACCGCATCGACCTCGTGCTGCTCGACATGAACCTGCCCGACCGGCACGGCCTCGAGGTGGTGCGGGCCATGCGGGCGGGTGGGCACCGGGCCGACGTCATCGCGCTCACCTCGGCGCGCGACCTCGAGGTGGTGCGGGCGGCGGTGTCGCTCGGGGTGGTGCAGTACGTGCTCAAGCCGTTCGTCTTCGCCACGCTGCGCGAGCGGCTGCTGGCCTACCGCACCTACCGCGAGCAGCTGCACGGCGCCGAGCAGGTGGGCACCCAGGCGGAGGTCGACGAGGTCGTCTCCGGTGTCCGGGCGGCCACCGAGGCCCGGCTCCCGAAGGGCATGGGCGAGGAGCTGCTCGCCCGGGTGAGCCGGGCGCTGCGTGAGGCCGGTGCCGGCCTGTCGGCCTCCGAGCTCGGCGAGGCGGTCGGCGTCAGCAGGGTCACGGCCCGGCGCTACGCCGAGTACCTCTGCGAGGGCCGTCTGGCCGTGCGCCGGTCGCGTTACACCGGCTCGGGGCGGCCCGAGGTCGAGTACACCTGGGTCGGGTAGAGACGGCTCAGTCGTCCATCGCCTTGGCGAGCGAGATGGCCAGCGTGAGCGCGTCACGGTCGCCGTCGTCGGCTGCGGACATCGCCTCGGCCGTCTCGCGGACCACGACCCAGGCGCGCGCCTCGTCCTCATCGATGCCGGCCGCCTCGCAGACGACCTGCAGCCGGCGGCGCACCGACCAGCGGAACGCCGAGCCGGTGCCGAGCTCGCCGAGCCGGTTCCACAGCACCGGCGGGAGCTCGAACCCGGGACGACCCGCCAGCGGCTTGGGGTCGATGGCCAGCCAGGGCTCGCGACCGGCGGCGAGGACGTTCTGGAAGTGCAGGTCGGTGTGCAGCAGGGTGCCGTCGACCTCCGGCACCGTCGCGAGCTGACGCATGAGCGACTCGGCCTGGTCGAGCATCCGGCGGGGCACCGTGTCGGCGTGCTGCGGCAGCCGGCCGAGCTGCCGCTCCAGCCAGTCGCTGAGCGTGCGCACCCGCGGCGGCGCGGGCACGTGGAGCCGGCGGAGCAGGCCGCCGATGACCTCGCAGGCGTCCTCGACCGGCTCGCACCGCAGGTCCGTCGTGGGGTCGAGGGCCTCGAGGAGCAGGCCCCCGCGCGAGGGCTCGGCCGCCACGAGGCGCACCGCCCCGTTGCCCGCCCAGTGTCGCAGGGCCAGCGGCTCGGCCGCGGCCTCGTGGTGCGGCCACACCACCTTGAGAACCAGCGGGTCACCCTCGCGGGTGACCGGCACGACCACTGCGGTCCAGCCGGTCATGCCGGTCCCGGTGGGGGACAGGCCCCAGTGGTCGAGCAGGTCGGCCAGCAGGCGGGGGAGACCGGCCGCCCATGTCGCGCCGGACGGGCCACCCTCGGCGGGCAGCCGGGAGACCTGCTCACGCCACCCGTCGGGGATCAGGGCGGCGGCCTCGGTGGTCGAGGGCACGCTCACTCCAGGCCGGGGAAGGGCTGCAGGGCCATGCCCCAGCGGTGGCACAGGCCCTCGGCCTCGGCCAGCCACTGCACGGTGGCCGCGAGCCCGGTGGCGTCGCGGGCCGCCCGCCCGGTCGCGGCGGCTTGGCTCGCCCGCAGGCCCTCGAGCACGTGCAGGGCCAGGCGCTTCGCGGCACCGGGGGTCGTGACCGGGAAGGGCAGCGGGTAGCCCAGCGAGGCGGGCGGGGCCTTGTCACCGGCCGGCTGCTCGAGCCGTGCGACGCGGGCGCGCAGCGTCGCGAGCGTCGCGGTGGCCTGGGCGCGCTGGGCCCCGGCCGACTGAGCCGCCACGACCTCGAACCCGTAGACCGCCGCGCGGGTGGCCTCGAGCGCCGCCGCGGCGAGGTCCGCCGGCACGTCCTCCTGGGTGGGCCACGCCGGCAGCTTGCCCAGGAGGGTCGCGGCGGCGGCCCGCTGGGCGAGGGCGGCCGCCGGCGTCACGACCGCCTTGGCGTCGAGCGCCTTGAGCGCCGCGAACGACTCGGGGGACAGCGTCGCGGCTTCGGCTGCCGCCAGGGTGGAGCGCGAGGGGGAGGTGGGCGCGCCGGTGCTCGACCGGCCGGGCGTGGCGCCGGACGTGGGGGACGCGGCGGAGGGGCTCGACGTGGTCGACGGCGTGGACGTGTGCCGCTCCCGGGCGTCGTCCACCACCGAGTCGGGCACGCCCTCGCTGCGCAGCAGGGTCCGCAGCACCTCCGCCTGGGCGCGGTGCAGCAGGGCGAGCCGGGCGGGCAGCCCGGTGCCGGGCCCCCCGAGGGCGGACGCCTGGGCCGAGAGGTCCTGCGAACCGAGCCACAGCCCGATCAGGAACGCCTCGCCCGGCACCGGCTCCCGGGTGGGCACGAGCGGCACGCGGGGAGCGTCGTCCTCGAGGCGGATCCCGCACCCGGACAGCGCCACCCCCGCAGCGCCGAGCCCGAGGACGGCCAGCACCGACCGTCGGCTCGGGCCGCACGGCATACGCGTCTCGGGCATGGGCCCGATCATGGCACGCGGCGGGATGCCGACCGGCCGCACCGGGTGTCGTCGGGCGACATGCAGCGCGGCTGCCCCCGTGGATAGAGTGTGCGCGCACGGACCCGAGAACTTCAGAGAGGACGATCCGCATGAGCGTGAGAGAGCAGATCCGTCCTACCGTCGAGGGCCCGCTCGCCGCCCTGGGCCTGCTGGTCGAGGACGTCGCGGTCACGCCGGCGGGACGACGCCGCCTGGTGCGCGTCTGGATCGACCGCGTTCTCGACGCCGACGGCGCCGATGTCACCGAGCCCACCCCGTCGCTGACCCTCGACGAGGTCGCCGACGCCACCCGCGTCGTCGGCGACGCGCTCGACGCCTCCGACGTGATGGGCGAGCAGCCGTACACGCTCGAGGTCACCTCTCCGGGCGTCGACCGCCCACTGACCGAGCCGCGGCACTTCCAGCGCAACGTCTCGCGCCTGGTCACCCTGACCCCCGTCGAGGGCGAGCCGGTGACCGGCCGCATCCTGCGGGCCGGCGCCGAGGGGCTCACCATCGAGGTCCCCGCCGTCAAGAAGCAGCCCGCACGCGAGCTCGAGCTCCGGTATGCCGACGTCGCGCGTGCCGCGGTCCAGGTCGAGTTCTCGCGGGGTCACGAGCGTCACGAGCACGACAGCGCCGCGCACGACGGCACCGACAGCAGCGAGTAGGAGAACTGAACATGGACATCGACCTTGCGGCCCTGAGGGCCCTCGAGCGCGAGCGCGACATCTCGCTCGAGATCCTGATCCCTGCCATCGAGCAGGCGCTGCTCGTCGCCTACCACCGCACCGAGGGCGCCTACAAGCACGCCCGGGTCGAGCTCGACCGCAAGACCGGCCACGTGATCGTGTGGGCCCGCGAGGAGCTCGAGACCCCGGAGCCGGCCGAGGGCGAGGAGCGCGGGCGTCCCGAGCTCGGGCCCGAGTTCGACGACACCCCCTCGGGCTTCGGCCGCATCGCCGCGTCGACCGCCCGCCAGGTCATCGTCCAGCGCCTGCGCGACCTCGAGGACGAGGCCATCCTCGGCGACTTCAAGGGTCGCGAGGGTGACGTCGTCGCCGGCGTGATCCAGCAGAGCTCCGACCCCCGCCACGTGCTGGTCGACTTCGGCACCGTGGAGGGCATCCTGCCGCTGGCCGAGCAGGTGCCGGGGGAGAAGTACGTGCACGGCGAGCGCCTGCGCTGCTTCGTGGTCAGCGTGCGCCGCGGCCCGAAGGGCCCGCAGATCGGCCTGTCGCGCACCCACCCCAACCTGGTGCGCAAGCTGTTCGCGCTCGAGGTGCCCGAGATCGCCGACGGCAGCGTCGAGATCGCCGCGCTGGCCCGCGAGGCCGGCCACCGCACCAAGATCGCCGTGCACTCCAAGGTCGCGGGACTCAACGCCAAGGGCGCCTGCATCGGCCCCATGGGCGCGCGCGTGCGCGCGGTCATGACCGAGCTGCACGGCGAGAAGATCGACATCGTCGACTACTCCGAGGACCCCAAGGTGTTCGTCGCGGCGGCGCTCTCGCCCTCGCGGGTGGAGTCGGTCGAGATCGTCGACCCCAAGCTGCGCGCGGCCCGCGTGGTGGTGCCCGACTACCAGCTCTCGCTCGCCATCGGCAAGGAGGGCCAGAACGCCCGCCTCGCCGCCAAGCTGACCGGCTGGCGCATCGACATCCGCCCCGACAACGCCCCCTCCGGCCAGCAGGGCGGCCGCTCGACCGGCTCGACCGGTGCGTCCGGGGCCGGTCAGCGTGGTGGGCAGTCCGCTGGTCATGGTGCTGGTGGAGCCGCTGGTGCCGGTGGTGACCGGACCGGCGGTGCCGGTGGCGCACACGCGCCCCGGTAACGGGTAGAGTGGTGGGGACCGACCGGACTGGACTCCAGCCTCGGCGCACCCGTGCACGGCACGACGAGGGCGCAGCGCGCCCGACCCGGACGTGCGTGGGGTGTCGTGGGAGGGATAGCCGGTCGGTGCTCCTGCGAGTGGTCGCGATGAGGAATGAACAGGGCCAGTTCCTGCTTGTACCTGATCTGCGACGTTGTTCGCCGGGCCGTGGCGCATGGCTGCACCCGACGACCGACTGCTTCGACCAAGCCCTTCGCCGGCGGGCCTTCGGGCGCGCGCTGCGTGTCAGCGCCGCCCTGGACCCGAACCCGGTGAGGGACCACCTCGAGGCAGCAAAGCAGGGAAAACCGTCCGAATGAGGGAACCGAAAGCGGGTTTGACGCTGATGAGCACCCGATGAGTACTCAGCGATGAGCACCCCCCAGCATTAACGACGGTCCGCGCCTGTCCCGGCACGGACCAGACAGGAGAAACGTGGCCAAGGTCCGTGTCTACGAGCTCGCCAAGGAGCTCGGAGTCGAGAGCAAGACACTGCTCAACCACTTGAAGGAGCAGGGCGAGTTCGTCCGCTCCGCGTCGTCCACCATCGAGCCGCCGGTCGTCCGCAAGATCAAGGAGACCTTCCCCGCGGAGCTCCGCGGCAGCGGCGACGGCCAGGCCGAGGCGAAGCCCGCCGCCAAGCCGGGGGCGAGGAAGCCTGCTGCCCCGGCTGCACCGGCCCCCGCAGCTCCGGCTGCCCCGGCTGCGGCCGCTCCGGCTCCGGCGACCCCGGCTCCGGCCGCTCCGGCCGCGGCCGAGCCCGCCGCCCCGGCGAAGCCTGCTGTCGCGCCGTCCGGCCCGACGCCCGGCCCCCGTCCCGCGCCGAAGACCCCCGAGGCCCCGGCCGCGCGCGTGCAGTCCTCGCGTGACGAGGGCCGCCAGGGCCCCGGCGTGCCGCCGTCCCCGCGTCCCGGCACCGGTGCACCTCGCCCGGGTGGCGCTGGTGCGGGCGCGCCGCGTCCCGCTGGTGGGTCCGCCCCCCGGCCCGGCGGTCCCCGTCCCGGCGCCCCGCGCCCGGGCAACAACCCGTTCGCCCCGAGCCAGGGCATGCGTGCCGGCCGCGAGGGTGGCGGGCGCGAGGGTTCGCCGCGTCCCGGCAACAACCCGTTCGCCCCGAGCCAGGGCATGCCGCGTCCCCAGAACCGTCCCGGGCCCCGTCCGGGTGGCACTGGTGCGGCCGGTCCCCGTCCGGGTGGCCCGCGTCCGAGCCCCGGCATGATGCCCGACCGCAGCGCGGTCGCCCGACCCGGTGAGCGTCCGGCCCGTCCGGGCGGTCGTCCCGGTGGTGGCCCCGGCGGTGCCGGTGGCGGTCGTCCCGGCGGCGGCGGTGGCTTCGCCGGTCGTCCCGGTGGCGGTGGCTTCCGTGGTGGCGCCGGTCGTGGCTCCACGGCAGGTGCGTTCGGCCGCGGTGGCGGTCGTCCGGTCCGCGGCCGCAAGTCCAAGCGCGCGAAGCGCCAGGAGTTCGAGCAGATGCAGGCGCCGTCGATCGGTGGCGTGAGCGTCCCTCGCGGCAACGGCTCGACCGTCATCCGCGTTCGCCGCGGCTCGTCCCTGAGCGACTTCGCCGACAAGATCGACGCCAACCCGGGCGCCCTCGTGACGGTGCTCTTCCACCTCGGCGAGATGGCCACGGCCACGCAGTCGCTCGACGAGGACACCTTCAAGCTGCTCGGCGCCGAGCTCGGCTACGACATCCAGGTCGTCTCCCCCGAGGAGGAGGAGAAGGAGCTCTTCGACGCCTTCCACATCGACCTGGAGACGGGCATCGAGGGCGAGGAGGAAGAGGACCTCGAGGCGCGTCCACCGGTCGTGACCGTCATGGGCCACGTCGACCACGGAAAGACCCGCCTGCTCGACGCCATCCGCAACGAGAACGTCGCGGGCGGCGAGTCCGGCGGCATCACCCAGCACATCGGCGCCTACCAGGTGCACAAGGTGCACGAGGGTGTCGACCGGCCGATCACCTTCATCGACACCCCGGGTCACGAGGCGTTCACCGCCATGCGTGCCCGCGGTGCGAAGGTCACCGACATCGCGATCCTCGTCGTCGCCGCCGACGACGGCGTGATGCCGCAGACCATCGAGGCGCTGAACCACGCCCAGGCGGCCGACGTGCCGATCGTGGTCGCGGTCAACAAGATCGACGTCGAGGGTGCCAACCCGGCCAAGGTGCGCCAGCAGCTGACCGAGTACAACCTCATCGCCGAGGAGTACGGCGGCGACACGATGTTCGTCGACGTCTCCGCGAAGGCCGGCCAGAACATCGACAGCCTCCTCGAGGCCGTCCTGCTGACCGCCGACGCAGCGCTCGACCTGCGGGCCAACCCGGACAAGGACGCCCGTGGTGTCGCGATCGAGGCCAACCTCGACCGTGGCCGCGGTGCCACCGCGACGGTGCTGGTGCAGACCGGCACCCTGCACGTCGGTGACGCGATCGTCACCGGCAGCGCCTACGGCCGCGTTCGCGCCATGCTCGACGAGCACGGCAAGAACGTCGACGAGGCGGGTCCGTCCCGCCCGGTGCAGGTGCTCGGCCTGTCCTCCGTGCCGCGTGCGGGTGACACCTTCGTGGTGGCTCCCGACGACCGCACCGCCCGCCAGATCGCCGAGCGGCGTGAGGCTGCGGACCGTCAGGCCTCCCTGGCCAAGGCCCGCAAGCGCATCAGCCTCGAGGACCTCAACGAGGCGCTCGCGGCCGGCAAGGTGGAGACGCTCAACCTCATCCTCAAGGGCGACGTCTCCGGTTCGGTCGAGGCGCTCGAGGACGCGCTGCTGCAGATCGACGTGGGCGACGAGGTCGACCTGCGGATCATCGACCGCGGCGTCGGTGCGATCACGATGAACAACATCAACCTCGCGATGGCGTCCGACGCCATCATCATCGGCTACAACGTTCGGGCCGAGGGCCAGAACGCCGACTACGCCGAGCGCGAGGGCGTCGAGATCCGCTACTACTCGGTGATCTACAACGCCATCGAGGAGATCGAGGCAGCCCTGAAGGGCATGCTCAAGCCGGAGTACGAGGAGCACCAGCTCGGCACGGCGGAGATCCGCGAGATCTTCCGCTCGTCCAAGTTCGGCAACATCGCCGGTTCGATCGTCCGCAGCGGCGAGATCAAGCGCGGCACCAAGGCGCGGATCACGCGCAACGGTGTCGTGGTGGCCGAGAACGTCGAGATCGCCGGCCTGCGCCGGTTCAAGGACGATGTCACCGAGGTCCGCGAGGGCTTCGAGTGCGGCATCAACCTCGGGTCCTACAACGACCTGCAGCTCGGCGACCTCATCTCCACCTACGAGATGCGCGAGAAGCCGCGCGCCTGACGCGGCACGGCGTGCCCCTGTTGACGCAGGGGCACGCACCGAGGTGAGGGGTATGCCGGGTGGTCACCACCCGGCATACCCGCACCTCTCCCTCGTGCGGGCGGCGTCCCTGCGCCCGCACGACCCCACCGTCCACCTCAGGAGGAGCCATGGCTGACGCCGGACGCGCCCGCAAGATCGCCGACCGCATCAAGGTCCTGATCGCCGCCAACGTCGAGCGCATCGTCAAGGACCCCGACCTCGGCTTCGTCACCATCACCGACGTGCGGGTCACCAACGACCTGCAGCACGCGTCGGTCTTCTACACCGTCTTCGGCGACGAGGCGCAGCGCGCCCGGACCGCTGCCCTGCTCGAGAAGAACAAGGGGCGGCTGCGCTCCTTCGTGGGCGGCCAGATCAGCATCCGCCTGACGCCCAGCCTGGACTTCTTCGCCGACGCGATCCCGGAGACGGCCGCGCACCTCGAGGACCTCCTGCGCGAGGCCAAGGAGCGCGACGCCGCCGTGGCCGCTGCCGCGGCCGAGGCGAAGTACGCCGGCGAGGCCGACCCCTACAAGAAGCCCGCGACCGAGGACGACGACCTCGACGAGGGCGCCGACGAGACCGTGTGGGACACCGCCGACCTCGACGGCGAAGCAGATGCCCGTCGCTGACGGACTGCTCGTCGTCGACAAGCCGGCCGGCTGGACCAGCCACGACGTCGTCGGCCGGGCCCGGCGCCTGTGTGGCACCCGCCGCGTCGGGCACGCCGGCACCCTCGACCCGATGGCCACCGGCGTGCTGGTGCTCGGGGTCAACAAGGCCACCCGGCTGCTGACCTTTCTGGTCGGCTGCGACAAGACCTACACCGCCACCATCCGCCTCGGGCAGAGCACCATCACCGACGACGCCGAGGGCGAGGTCACGGCCTCGACCCCGGCCGACGGGGTGACCGCCGGGTCTCTCCGCGGCGCCGTGCTCGCCCTCACGGGTGACATCGAGCAGGTGCCCAGCGCGGTCAGTGCCATCAAGGTCAAGGGGGAGAGGTCCTACGCCCGGGTCCGGGCCGGTGAGGACGTCGAGCTCCCGCCGCGACCGGTGACGGTGCACCGCTTCGACGTCCTGGCCACCCGCCGCGCCGAGGCCGACGGTGTGCCGGTGCTCGACGTCGACGTCGAGGTGGAGGTGTCCTCGGGCACCTACGTGCGGGCGCTGGCCCGCGACCTCGGCACCGCGCTCGGCGTGGGTGGCCACCTCACCGCCCTGCGGCGCACCCGGGTCGGCTCGTTCACCCTCGAGCAGGCCCACACCCTCGAGCAGCTCGAGGCCGCCGCCGAGCGCGACGAGGTGCCGCTGCTGCCGATCGCCGACGCGGCCCGCGGCGGCTTCACCCCGCGCGAGCTCAGCGAGGCCGAGGCGCGTGCCGTCGGCTACGGCCAGCGCATCACCTCCGCCCCGGCCGGCCGTCGTGAGCCCGTCGCGGCCTTCGCGCCGGACGGCACGCTGGTGGCCATGCTCGACGAGTCCGGGCTGAAAGCGCGGGCGCTCGTCGTGTTCGCCCCCTCGGGTTCGTAGAGTGTCCTCCGTGCACCGCTGGACCGACCCCGCCCAGACCCCCGACTCGCTGCGCCCCTGCGTGGCGACGTTCGGCAACTTCGACGGGGTCCACCGTGGCCACCGGGCGGTGCTCGGCCGCCTGGTCGAGGAGGGCGCCCGACACGGACTGCCCTCGGTGGCGGTCACGTTCGACCCGCACCCGGCCGCGCTGTTCCACCGCGAGAAGGGCCTGCCGCTGATCACGCCAGACACCCTGCGCGACGAGCTGCTCGCAGACACGGGCCTCGACGGCCTGCTCGTGCTGGAGTTCACGCACGAGTTCGCCGACCAGACGCCCGAGGACTACGTCGTGCGCACGTTCGTCGAGGCGCTGCAGGCGAAGGTGCTCGTGGTGGGGGAGGACACCCGCGGTTTCGGCAAGGGCTACACCGGCGACGTCGACCTGCTCCGCGAGCTCGGGGCGCGGCACGGCTTCGAGGTCGTCGTGGTGAACGACGTCGGCGACGAGGGCCTCCACCGCTGGTCCTCGTCCGCGGTGCGCGAGCACCTGGCCGCCGGCCGGGTCGGTGCCGCCGCCGGCATCCTGGGCCGTCCCCACCAGGTGGTCGGCACCGTGGTGCACGGGGCGCACCGCGGACGTGACCTCGGCTACCCGACGGCGAACCTCGACCAGGACGCGCTCGGCCTGGTGCCCGCCGACGGCGTGTATGCCGGGTGGATGACCCGGCTCGACCTGCCGGCCGAGCACGCCGACCGCACGCTGCCCTCGGCCATCTCGGTGGGCACGAACCCGACGTTCGACGGCACCGTGCGCACGGTGGAGGCCTACGTCCTCGACCGCACCGACCTCGACCTCTACGACGAGCGGGTGGCCATCGACTTCGTCGAGCACATCCGGCCGACGCTGCGCTTCGACTCCGTCGAGGAGCTGCTGACGGCCATGGCGGGGGACATCGAGCAGTGCCGCCAGGTGCTCAAGACCGTCGTCCCGTCCTGACCGGCCCGGCCGTGCGGGGGCGCGTTCCTGCGGCACGGCCGACACGCCTGCCTCCCGGGCGGTGGTCTGCGGCGTGGGGGCCGGCGGCGCCCGGCACCTGGGCGCGCAGCGACTGGGGGCTGGTGGTCGGCGCGCTCGGGCTCTCGCTCGTCGGCGCCCTGCTCGTGTGGTCGGCGACGCGCAACGCGGCCGGCACGGCATACCTCACCCGTCACCTGGTCAACACGGCGCTCGGGGTGGCGCTGGCGGCCGCGGTGACGCGCACGGGCTACCAGCTGCTGCGGGCCCTGGCGCCCGCCCTCTACGTGCTCTCGGTGGCCGGGCTGGTGCTGCTGCTCACGCCCATCGGCTCGACCGTCAACGGGTCGCACTCGTGGATCCTGCTGCCGGGCGGGTTCTCCGTGCAGCCCTCCGAGCTCGCCAAGGCCGCCCTGTGCCTCGGGCTCGCGATCGTGCTCGGTGAGCGGCTCGACCGGGGCGCCGTGCCCGACGGTCGTGACGTCGCCGTCGCCTGGGCGGTGGCGGCGGTCCCCATCGCCCTGGTCATGCTGCAGCCCGACCTCGGCTCCGCCCTGGTGCTGGGCGCGCTCGCGTTCGGTGTCGTGGCCCTCAGCGGTGCCCCGAAGCGCCGGCTGGCGCTCGCGCTCGGCCTCGTCACCGCCGGGGTGGTGGCAGCCCTGACGACGCCGCTGCTGAGCGACTACCAGCGCGACCGGCTCACCGCCTTCGCCGACCCGCAGGCCGACCCACACGGCATCGGCTACCAGACCCGGCAGGTGCGCATCGCGATCGGCTCCGGCGGCTGGCAGGGGCAGGGACTGTTCGAGGGCCGGCAGACGCAGGGCGGCTTCATCCCGTACCAGCAGACCGACTTCGTCTTCTCGGTGGCGGGGGAGGAGCTCGGCTTCCTCGGTGCCGCCGGGCTGCTGCTGCTCCTCGGGTTCGTAGTCATCCGTTCCGTCGTGGTGGCCTCACGCGCGCAGGACGCCACCGGCCGGCTCCTGGCCCTCGGGGTGGCGACCTGGTTCACCTTCCAGGTCTTCGAGAACGTCGGCATGAACCTCGGACTCATGCCCGTCACCGGCCTCCCGCTGCCGTTCGTCTCCTACGGCGGGTCGTCGATGTTCGCCTGCTGGCTCGCCATCGGCCTGGTCAACAACGTCCACCTCGCCGGCCAGCGCCGCTGAGCAGGCGGGCTGCGGCGGTGCGGCGGTGCGGCGGGGCTGCGCCGCTGAGACGGGCCCGCGGCGGCCGGTTGCGCCTCGTTGGCAGCATGGCCGGGTCCCAAGTCCCTTGTGCGGGGTGAACCGCAACGATTCACTCGAATCACCCCCCGCACCACTGGTCCCCGTGGGACGATCCCGCCAACGGGCCTGCACCGACAGGGCAGGCGAACAGGCGGCCCTTTCCGGAGACCGGCCGACACGGACCCCCCTACGTGAGGATGGCGATGACGCTGCACTACCGGACCCCTGCCGACGAGCCGGTCGACAGGAGCCTGATCGACAACCGGGCGCCGAGCGTCGCCCACCTGTTCCGCAACCGGGTCGAGGCCTCCAAGGACGAGGTGGCCTACTCCTTCCCGAGCAACGGCGAGTGGATGCCGGTCACCTGGGGCGAGGCCCGTGAGCAGGCCTACCGCCTGGCTGCCGGCCTCATCGCGCTCGGCGTCAGCCCCGAGGACCGCGTCTCGATCGCCTCCACCACCCGTTACGAGTGGGCCGTCTGCGACCTGGCCATCATGTGTGCCGGGGCGGCCACGACGACGATCTACCCGACGACCATCCCGGGCGACGTCTCCTACATCCTGTCCAACTCGGACAGCCGCGTCGTCTTCGCCGAGGACGACGGGCAGATCGCCAAGCTGCGCGAGGTCCGCCACGAGATCCCGCACGTCACCCGGGTCGTCACCTACGACGGCACGCCCGACGGCGACTGGGTCATCACCCTCGACGAGCTCGACCAGATGGGTGCCGAGCTCCTCGCCACCGACTCCGGTGTCGTCGACGAGCGCATCGACGCCCTCACCCCCGAGCGCCTGGCCACCATCATCTACACCTCGGGCACCACCGGTCGGCCCAAGGGTGTGCGGCTCACCCACGACGCCTGGACCTACGAGGCCGCGGCGGTCGACTCGATCGGCATCCTCGGCAAGGACGACCTGCAGTTCCTCTGGCTGCCGCTGTCGCACGTGCTCGGCAAGGTGTTCCT
The DNA here is from genome assembly GCF_900111375.1 of Pedococcus cremeus. GTDB lineage: Bacteria > Actinomycetota > Actinomycetes > Actinomycetales > Dermatophilaceae > Pedococcus_A > Pedococcus_A cremeus. The sequence continues at coordinate 153,733 of NZ_FOHB01000001.1, read as the reverse complement.
GATCATCCCGATGCAGATCGGCTTCCCCACGGCGATCGACGGGCGCGTCGACCAGATCGTCCCGAACCTCGCGGTGGTCAAGCCGACCTGGATGGGGGCTCCCCCACGCATCTTCGAGAAGGCCAAGGGCCGCATCGGGATGATGATGGAGGAGGAGGGCGGCATCAAGTACCGCCTCTTCCAGTGGGCCGAGGGCGTCGGAAGCAAGGCCGCCGCCCTGCGTGCCGAGGGCCGCGAGCCGTCCGGTCTGCTCGGGCTGCAGTACTCCCTGGCCGACAGGCTGGTGCTGCACAAGGTGCGGGAGCGGTTCGGCGGACGGGTGCGCTTCTTCGTCTCCGGATCGGCGGCCCTCGACCCCGCGATCGCGAGGTGGTTCGACGCGTTCGGCCTCCTCATCCTCGAGGGGTACGGGCTCACCGAGACGAGCGCCTTCTCGTTCGTCAACCGCCCCAACGCCTACCGCCACGGCACCGTCGGCTGGCCCGCCCCCGGCACCGAGGTCCAGGTCGCCGAGGACGGCGAGATCCTCGTCCGTGGCCCGGGCATCATGCAGGGCTACCACAACGCCCAGGACCAGACGGCCGAGACGCTCGACGTCCAGGGGTGGTGCCACACCGGTGACATCGGCGAGATCGACGACCGCGGGTTCCTCAAGATCACCGACCGCAAGAAGGACATGTTCAAGACCTCGGGCGGCAAGTACGTCGCCCCGTCGCGGATCGAGGCGATCTTCAAGGGCATGTGCCCGTACGTCAGCCAGATGCTGGTGCACGGCGCCGACCGCCACTTCGTCTCGGCCCTGGTCACCCTGGACCCCGACGCGATGGAGGGCTGGGCGGCCGCCAACAACATGGCCGGCAAGCCCTACAGCGAGGTCGTCACGTCCCAGCGGTGCCGCGACATGGTCCAGACCTACATCGACGAGCTCAACATGACGCTCAACCGGTGGGAGCAGATCAAGAAGTTCACCATCCTCGACCGCGACTTCTCCGTCGAGGACGGCGAGATCACGCCGAGCATGAAGCTGCGCCGGAAGGTCGTCAACGAGCGCTACCGCGGCCAGCTCGACGCCCACTACTCCGACACCACGGTCAAGAGCTGAACCAGGGTCGTCCCGACGCCGCGCCCCGCCACCCACCCGGGTGGCGGGGCGCCGTGCGTCCGGGGCGGTGGACGCAGGACGCCGGTGGACGGAGGACGATGTCGGATTCCTGCCGGTGGGTGTCGGCTCCGGGAGGCAGACTGTCCGCATGCACGAGGACACCGAGGCCTGCGTCCGGGCCGTGCAGGCCAAGGACGCCCGGTTCGACGGGTGGTTCTTCACCGCCGTCCTGACGACGGGCATCTACTGCCGACCGAGCTGTCCCGTGGTGCCGCCCAAGCCGCGGAACATGCGGTTCTACCCGAGTGCCGCTGCCGCCCAGGCCGCCGGCTTCCGGGCCTGCAAGCGGTGCCGGCCCGACGCGAGCCCCGGCTCACCGGAGTGGTCGACACGGGCCGACACGACCGCCCGGGCCGTGCGCCTGATCGCTGATGGCGTCGTCGACCGCGAGGGCGTCAGCGGCCTGGCGCGCCGGCTCGGCTACAGCACCCGCCAGGTCGAGCGCGTGGTCGCGGCCGAGCTCGGCGCCGGACCGCTCGCCCTCGCGCGGGCGCAGCGGGCCCAGACCGCCCGCACCCTCATCGAGTCCAGCGACCTGCCGATGACCGAGGTGGCCTGGGCTGCCGGCTTCTCCAGCCTGCGGTCGTTCAACGCCACCGTGCAGGCGGTCTTCGCGCTCACGCCGACCGAGCTGCGCCGCCGCCGGTCCCCGTCCACGACACCCGTCGACCGCGAGGCGGCCACCGGTGGGGCGTGGCACCACGTGGCGCTGCGCCTGCCGTTCCGCGCACCCCTGCTTCCCGACAGCCTCTTCGGTCACCTGGTCGAGACCCGCGTGCCGGGGGTCGAGGAGTGGCGCAGGGGGGCCTACCGGCGCAGCCTCCGCCTCCCGCACGGCCCGGCAGTGGTGGCCCTGACCCCGCAGCCCGACCACGTCGCCGCCCGCGTCTGGCTCACCGACCTGCGCGACCTCGGCAGCGCCGTGGCCCGCTGCCGCGCCCTGCTCGACCTCGACGCCGACCCGACCGCGGTCGACGAGCACCTCAGCCACGACCTCTCCCTTCGGCCCCTCGTCGCAGCCGCCCCGGGACGCCGCGTGCCCCGCACCGTCGACGCCGAGGAGCTCGCCCTGCGCGTGGTGCTGGGGCAGCAGGTCTCCACCGCCGCCGCGCGTCGCCTCGCGGCCCGGCTGGTGGCCGACCTGGGCGAGCCGCTCACCGACCCCGACGGCGGGCTGACGCACGTCTTCCCGTCGCCCGACGCCGTCGCCGCGCTCGACCCCGCCACCCTGGCCATGCCGGGCAGCCGCGCCCGCACCCTGGTCGGGCTCGCCGGAGCGCTGGTCTCCGGCGACGTGCGGCTCGGGCCGGGGGAGGACTGGACCGCCGCACGTGGGGCTCTGATGGCGATGCCCGGCATCGGCCCCTGGTCGGTCGAGATGCTCGCCATGCGCGGACTCGGTGACCCCGACGCCTTCCCGGCCTCCGACCTCGCCGTGCGTTCGGGGCTGACCCAGCTGGGCCTTGCGGGCGGTGCCGCGGTGGCCGAGGCCCAGCGTCGGTGGCGGCCGTGGGGCGCGTACGCCGTGCAGCACCTGTGGTGCCTCAGCGACCACGCTGCCGGTCGGCTCCCCGACGAACCGGGGGACAGGGAGACGGGAGGGGCCGACTCGGAGAGGCTGGGCTCGGGAGCCTCGGAGTCGGAAGGGTCGGCGGCATGACGGGCCAGTTCCTCTCCGGAGCGGCCTCGCCCGCCGTCCGCCGCCACGTGGTGATGGAGTCGACCCCCGTCGGTCGGCTGGTGCTCGTCGCCCGAGGGGCGGAGCTGGTCGGGGTCTGGATGGAGGACCAGCGGCACCACCCCGGCGTCCTCGCCTACGGCGAACCGGCCCCTGCCGACGACGAGGTGCTGACAGCCGCCGCGACGCAGCTCGAGGAGTACTTCGCCGGGCGGCGCACCGAGTTCGACCTCACGCTCGCACCGGAGGGGACGGCCTTCCAGCAGCGGGTCTGGGCCGAGCTGCTGCGGATTCCCTATGGGGAGACGACCACCTACGGCGAGCTGGCCCGGCGCCTGGGCCACCCGAACGGCTCGCGCGCCGTCGGCCTGGCCAACGGCCGCAACCCCCTGGGCATCGTGGTCCCGTGCCACCGCGTGGTCGGCGCCGGGGGAGACCTCACCGGCTATGGCGGCGGGCTGCCACGCAAGCGGCTGCTGCTCGACCTCGAGGCGCAGGTAGCCGGGCTCCGGTTGTTCTGACCGGACCGTTCTGACGGGACGAGGCCCGTTGGCGTTCACGGCCGGATCGGCCTGCGCACGGGACCCGGGAGTCGGCGGGTCCAGAGCCTTGTCTCGAAGCTCGGCGGGCGTGACCATGGAGATGTCCTGCTGCGGTCGCCGATCCGGGGGAGGCGGACCATGACGAGCAACCTTCCATCGCCGGCGCCATCCGACGAGGGGCCGATGGAGACTCCGTCGTCGGAGGAGGTTTCCTCCGGCGAGGTTCCCCCAGCTGCGCCTCCACCTGAGGCTGGTGCTCCACCCCTCACTCGGGCGAGCGCCGTCTGGGTGGCCACCGGAGCCGCGCTGCTCCTCCTCATCCTGCTCATCGTCTTCATGCTGCAGAACACGACCAAGGTCGACGTCCACTTCCTCGGCCTTTCCGGCACCATCCCGCTCGGGATGGCACTGCTGATCGCCGCCGTCGGGGGCGGCGTGGTCGTCGCCATCGCCGGGATCGCCCGGGTCACCCAGCTCCGCCTGAACGCCCGCCGGACCAGGAAAGCCACCACCAGCGCCTGACGACCAGCAGCGCCTGAGACCACCAGCGCCTGACGTCTCCGGATGGTGCAGGGCGCTCGGCGGGGCCGAGCGTGGCCGGGCATGCGTGTGGCCCCGCCGGCGGTCGGCGGGGTGTGGGGCGGGTTCACGCTGGCTCCTGCGCTGCCCGTTGGGCGAGCAGCTCGTCGTAGGAGCCGCGGGTCAGGTCCCACTCGACCCGTTCCCCGAAGGGCCCCTGCACGACTCGGCCGGCCAGACGCCGGCTGTGCACGATGGTGTGGTGCCGCTCGCAGAGCAGCGCCCCGTTGGCCAGGTCCGAGGGGCCGAGGTCGGCCCAGTGCACGAGGTGGTGGGCGTCCGTCCACTGCGGCGGCGCCTGGCAGCCGGGGTAGGTGCAGCCGCCGTCGCGCAGCCAGAGCCGTTTGGTCTGGGCGTCGGTGAAGAAGCGTTTCTCGACGCCCCAGTCCATCACCTCGCCGCCGGAGCCGAGGACGATCGGGATGACGGACCCGTCGCAGCACAGCCGCCGCACCGTCTCGGGGGCGAGGTGGGTGCCGGCGTCGAGCCCGCCCAAGGTCGTGGCCGCGCCGAGCCGGTCCTTGAGGTCGTCGTAGCTCATGGTCAGCAGCAGGGTGGTCTTGTTGGTCTTGCCGGCCTCGTCCCCGGCCGCCACCGCCCGGCGGACGAGGGTGATGAGGGCGTCGCCGCGGCGCCGGTCGCTGGACCTGAGGTCGCGTTCCCCGTCGACCGGCTTCGGCGCGGACAGCGGTCCGAGCGCGGCCTCGAGGATGGCCTTGCCCTCCACGTCGAGGGTGAGCCGGTACTCGAACGTGCCTGCTCCGGCGTCGGCCGGTTGGGAGAGGCGGATGAACGCCTTGCCGGCGTCCTGCTCCTTCTGCAACGCATCCTCGAGCCCGTACCGGGCGAGGATGAACGGGCGCACCTTCCGGCAGGCCTGGGGGCCGTCGTCGGCGGCGATGTCGACCAGCGTGGTCAGCGCCGGCTCCTGCATCGGGTCACCGAGCAGCGGGCTCAGCTTCTCGAACTCCGACACCACGGTTGCCGCGGACCGCACCGGCAACCGGCCTGCCTCGACCGCCTCCTTCACCGGCTGGTTCACGGCCTTCCCGAACGCGGTCGCGACCGACACGATCGCCGCGGCGCCACCGGCCTTGGTCGACGGGGCGTGAGCCCGGACCCACTGGGTCGGGGTCATCGCCGCGGACCCGCCGGAGGTCTCACCGCGCTGGAGTGCGTCGCGCAGCACGGCCACCTGGCCGGCGCCTCCGGCCGTCACCAGGGCGTCGAGCTCCTCCATCAGGCCGGCCAGCCCGTCGGGCCCACCACCGGAGGGACACTGCCAGGTCACCGCGTCCAGTCCGTGCAGCGCCTCCCGCGCGGCGGCGAACCGCTCCCGGCGCTCGGCCAGGCTCAGGCAGTGACCTGCCTGCTCGTCGTGGTGCTGGTTCCCCTCCATGACGACAACCCTAGGGGTGACCACCGACAACCCAGCTCAAGTCGCGACGCGTGGAAACCGTTGCAACGCAACCATTTTCACGGCATACGGGTCGATGAAACGCAAGCCCACCAGTGCCCCCTGTGGACGGTGTGGCGACCTCGGCAGCCCTGTGGAAAAGGCAGGCGCGGACCGGCCGTCAGGGCACCAGGGGCACGAAGCGGTAGTAGCCGGTGCGCTCGACCTCCGGCCCCGCTGCTGTCGCCCGGACGCGTAGCATCCGCCCGCCGACCGGGATCACCATCACGCCGTCCTGGGCCAGCTGGGCAACCAGGTCGGCGGGCAGGTGGTCGGGCTCGGCCGAGACCAGGATCCGGTCGAACGGTGCCTCGTCGGGTGCCCCGAGCACGCCCGGCGTCGCGCACACGACGCTCGCCCACGGCATACCGGCCCTGCCCACGTTGGCCGTCGCCATCTCGACGAGGGCGGGCACCCGCTCGACGCCCACCACCGACCCGGTGGGCCCGGTGAGGTGGGCCAGGATCGCGGTCGTCCACCCCGAGCCGGCGCCGACGTCGAGCACCCGCTGGCCGGGTCGGACGTCGAGCAGCTCGAGCATGGCGCGCACGGTGCTCGGCTGCGAGTTGGTCTGACCGTGCCCGATCGGCAGCGCCATGTCGGCCGGGGCGAAGAACCGCTGGGCCCTCGGGAGGTACCGCGCGCGGGGCACCGCCCGCATGGCCTCGTGCACCCGCTCTGCGGCCTCCACGCCGCCAGTATGCCGCCGGGGACGACGCCGGGCGGGCCGTCTGGGCCAGCGCGGCTGGGTCAGTGCGTTTGGGTCAGCGAGGCCGACTCCGCGCTCACAGCGGGTGCTCGCACGGCGACCGTCGGGGACGCGTCGTGGCCGGCGTGGTGGTGCAGGTGGGCGATCAGCAGCAGTCCGGCGGCGGTGCCGGCCAACAGGCGCACGGTGAGGGCACGGGAACGCATGGGCAGACGCTAGGGGCGGTGGCTGCGAACAGTCTGGGAAAGCGCTGGGAAAGCCGACCCGGTGCTCGCGATTCGGGCTGTGGCATGGGCGCGGTTACCCTTGAGCCCATGTCTGGCCTGTCCGTCTTCCCTGCTCTCGAGCCGCTGCTCGAGCAGGTCTCCAAGCCCATCCAGTACGTCGGTGGTGAGCTCAACTCGACCGTCAAGGACTGGGACTGCGGCGGCTTCGGCCCCGGGGGCGAGGACCTCACGGTGCGGTGGGCGCTGATGTACCCGGACGCCTACGAGGTGGGCGTGCCCAACCAGGGCGTCATGATCCTCTACGAAGTCCTCAACGAGCGTGAGGACGCCCTCGCCGAGCGCACGTATGCCGTGTGGCCCGACCTCGAGCGCCTCATGCGCGACCACGCGGTGCCCCAGTTCACCGTCGACGCCCACCGGTCGGTGCGCGACTTCGACCTGTTCGGCATCTCGTTCTCCACCGAGCTCGGCTACACCAACATGCTCACCGCGCTCGACCTGGCGGGCATCCCGCTGCACGCGGTCGACCGTGGCGACGACGACCCGGTCGTCATCGCCGGCGGCCACGCGGCGTTCAACCCCGAGACCATCGCCGACTTCATCGACGCCGCGGTCGTCGGCGACGGCGAGCAGGCCGTGCTGGCCATCACCGACATCGTGTCGGACTGGAAGGCGCAGGGCCGTCCGGGTGGCCGCCGCGAGCTGCTGCTCCGCCTGGCCCGCACCGGCGGCGTCTACGTGCCGGCGTTCTACGACGTCGACTACCTGCCCGACGGGCGGATCAAGCGCGTGGCCCCGAAGCCCGACGCGTCCGGCGTGCCGTGGCGGGTCGCCAAGCACACCGTCATGGACCTCGACGAGTGGCCCTACCCGAAGCAGCCGCTCGTGCCGCTGGCGGAGTCGGTGCACGAGCGCATGTCGGTGGAGATCTTCCGTGGCTGCACCCGCGGCTGCCGCTTCTGCCAGGCGGGCATGATCACCCGCCCGGTGCGCGAACGCTCCATCACCGGCATCGGTGAGATGGTCGAGCGCGGGCTGGCGGCGACCGGGTTCGAGGAGGTGGGCCTGCTCTCGCTCAGCTCGGCGGACCACTCCGAGATCGCCGAGGTCACCAAGGGCCTCGCCGACCGCTACGAGGGCACCGAGACCGGCCTGTCGCTGCCCTCGACCCGCGTCGACGCGTTCAACATCGAGCTGGCCAACGAGCTCACCCGCAACGGACGCCGATCCGGCCTGACCTTCGCCCCCGAGGGCGGCAGTGAGCGGATCCGCAAGGTCATCAACAAGATGGTGACCGAGGACGACCTCATCAACACGGTCGCCGCGGCCTACGGTGCCGGCTGGCGGCAGGTGAAGCTCTACTTCATGTGCGGGCTGCCCACCGAGACCGACGAGGACGTGCTGCAGATCGCCGACCTCGCCAAGCGGGTCATCGAGACCGGCCGGCAGGTCAGCGGCCGCCGCGACATCCGCTGCACCGTCTCCATCGGCGGCTTCGTGCCCAAGCCGCACACGCCGTTCCAGTGGTGCGCCCAGCTCGGCGCCGAGGAGACCGACGCGCGCCTGGAGAAGCTGCGCGACGCCATCAGGTCCGACAAGCGCTACGGCTCCTCGATCGGCTTCCGGTACCACGACGGCAAGCCCGGCATCGTCGAGGGCCTGCTCTCCCGCGGTGACCGCCGTGTCGGCCGGGTCATCGAGGCGGTATGGCGTGACGGTGGCCGGTTCGACGGCTGGAGCGAGCACTTCTCCTACGAGAGGTGGATGCGCTGCGCCGAGGAGGCCCTGGCCGACCTGCCGGTCGACGTCGCCTGGTACACCACCCGCGAGCGCGGCGAGACCGAGGTGTTGCCCTGGGACCACATCGACTCGGGCCTCGACAAGGAGTGGCTCTGGGCCGACTGGCAGGACGCCCTCGACGAGACCGAGGTCGACGACTGCCGCTGGACCCCGTGCTTCGACTGCGGCGTGTGTCCCCAGATGGGCACCGAGATCGAGATCGGCCCGACCGGCAAGACGCTGCTGCCGCTGACCGTGCTCGGCTCCGGCCGCGAGCAGATGCTCGAGGCGTCGCACTCCCACTGAGTCGGTAGGGTCGCGGGGTGCCTGACCTCCCTGACCTGATCGGCTCCGGACGTCCTCTCGACTGGCTCTTCACCGGCGACAGCATCACCCACGGGCTGCACCACACCCGCGGCCTGCGCGGCTACGTCGAGCACGTGGCCGAGCGGCTGCGCGGTGAGCTGGGCCGCGTGCACGACGTGGTGGTCAACACCGGGGTCTCCGGGTGGACGGCGGGCGACCTGCTCGGGGCGCTCGAGCACCACGCGCTGCGCTTCCGGCCGGATGTCGCCAGCGTGGCCCTCGGCATGAACGACGCCGTCGAGGGACCCGACGGACGGCAGCGGTTCGCCGCTGACCTGTCCGCGATCGTCGAGCACCTGCAGCACTCGGGCGCGGCCGTGGTCGTGCACACCCCGACCACCACTGGGCCCGGTGCCGAGCGCCCGCGGCCCGACCTCGCGGCATACGCGCAGGTCTGCCGCGACGTCGCCGAGCGGCACGGCGCCCTCCTCGTCGACCACCACGCCCACTGGACCGACCGGTTCGGTGACGAGCCGCCGACCCCGTGGCTCGACGACCCCATCCACCCGGGTGGCCGGGGGCAGTGGGAGATGGCCCGCTTGACCCTGCAGCGACTGGGACTCGACGACGCGGGCAGCGGGCTCGCGCGACTGTCGCTGTGAGCGCAGGCGGGACCGCGCCACCCGGTCCGGGGGTGAGCGCCAGCGGGTATGCCGTGGAGCAGGCCGGCGCCGAGGAGCTCGCCGACCTGACCCGGATGCGGCTGGCGTGGTCGGCCGACCGGGGACTGCACGCCACGGACGACGCTGCCGTCGAGGCGTTCGGCGAGCGGATGCGGCGGTGGTGGGACCAGCAGTCCGGCCACCGGCGCGCGTGGGTGGCGCGCACCCCGGGCGGCGAGGCGGTCGGCATGGCGAACGCCGCGGTGTTCGAGCGGATGCCGAAGCCCGGCATCCCACCGTCGCGGTGGGCCTACGGCGCCAACGTCTGGGTCGACCCGGGGCACCGGCGACGCGGCGTGGGCGGCCTGCTCATGCAGGCCCTTGTCGAGTGGGCCCGGGCGGAGCGCATGGTGCGCGTCGTGCTCGCGCCGAGCGAGATCTCGCGACCGCTCTACTCCGCGTTCGGTTTTCGTGAGGCGGCCGACTCGCTGCTGCGCCTGGAGCTCTGACGTGTTTGCCCTCTGGCGCGGCCGGGCCCGCCTAGAGTGAGCGGCATGGGGGGAGCCGGGCAGAGGGGCGCGCGCAGAGCTGTGCACGCCGTCGCGCAGCTGCTCCGGTTCGCGTGGCTCGAGGCACGCGCGTGCGCCTTCGCCGTCGTCATCTTCGCCGGCCTGGCGCTGTCGACCGTCGTGCCGTTGCCGGTCGCCCGCTACGACGCGCTGCTCATGTACGGCGTCGTCGCCACCCTGGCGTTCTGGGCGCTGCGCCTCGAGACCGGTCGCGAGGTGCTGGGCACCGCTGCCTTCCACCTGGTGGGCCTCACCTTCGAGGTCCTCAAGGTGCGCCTCGGCTCGTGGGCCTACCCCGAGGAGGCCCTCACCAAGGTCGGCGGCGTGCCGCTCTACAGCGGGTTCATGTATGCCGCCGTCGGCTCCTACATCGCGCGCGCGTGGCGGCTGATGGACCTTCGGCTGACCCGCTACCGGCCGTGGCCGACCGCGGTGCTCGCGGCGGCCGTCTACGCCAACTTCGTCACCCACCACTTCCTGCCGGACGTGCGCGTGGTGCTCGCGTTGCTGCTCGTGGCGGCCACGTGGCGCACCTGGGTGCACTACACGGTGGGGGAGGCCCGCTACCGGATGCCGCTGGCGCTCTCCTTCGTGCTGATCGGGTTCTTCCTGTGGCTGGCCGAGAACATCTCCACGATCTTCGCGGCCTACCGCTACCCCGACCAGGCCGACGGCTGGTCGATGGTGCACGTCGGCAAGTTCGGCTCGTGGGCCCTGCTGGTGGTGGTCTCGTTCGTGCTGGTGGCCAACTGGAAGACCTCGCACCTGCGCGACGAGACGCTGCGCCACCCTGACCCGGGCCTCGATCCCGGCCGGTTCAGGTCAAAAGCCCCGACCGCTGCTCCCACCGCCGTGCCTACCGTGGAGAGGTGATCAGGACCTCAGCCGCCACCGTCCACACCTACCTCACCATCGTGGGCACCCCGGGCTCCGACGAGGACGACCTGCGCGGTGTCCTGGCCCCCGACGTGGTCTACATCGAGCACCCCAGCCCGATGTCGCCGCACGGCCGCACCCACGGGCGCGAGGAGATGGTCGCAGGCTTCCTCGCAGGCAAGGACCTGCTCAAGGACCAGCACGTCGAGGTGCTGCAGCTGGTGGTCGACGGCGACCGCGTAGCCGCGCAGTCGACGTGGACCGGGGTCGTGGTGCACGACGTCGGGGCGCTGCGGGCCGGCACGCGGCTGACCGCACACATGGCCGGGTTCTTCACCGTGCGCGACGGCCTCGTCACCCGGCACGAGACCTACGACTGCTACGAGCCGTTCCCGCTCGCGCCACCACGCGCGAGCTGACCGCTCCACGCGGTCCCAGCCGCGCGCAGCCTCGGCACCGACGTCCCCGGTATGCCGCGTGGGCGCTGCGCGGGGCCCACGCGGCATACGGCGGTGCCCACCCCGGGCGCAAGAGGGGCCGACGAGAAGTCGAGCGGGGCGTTCGGCAACGGTGCCGTTGCGGCGCGATGTCAGCCGCGGCTGGCGAACCAGGGGTGGTGCAGGTCCTTGTAGGTGACGTTCTCCATCATCGACATCTCGGTCTCGTACTCCCGGCGCACGTCCTCCGGCATCTCCTTGCGCTCGCCCTCGCGGGCCTCGGCCTCGGAGCGGAAGGCGATCGTCTCGGTGAACCACCCGTCGGGCTGCATGGCGAGGGTGCCGCCGATGATCTCCGGGCGCTCCTCGTGGAGGGTGTCCATCGGCTGCTCCATGAAGTGCCGGAACCGCTCGGGGTCGCTGACCCGGCCCTGCATCACCTGCACGAAGCCGGCGTCGTCGGAGCCGCCCTCGAGCCAGATGCTGGCGTCGTCGCAGTCGTGGAACATCACGTCACCGTCGAAGCACTCCTGCATCCGCTGCCACCAGGCGCCCTGCTCGGGCCGGGCGGAGTTCCGCATGGCGGCCTCCTTGGACTCGAACCGGACGACCCCGACGAACTCGCCGTCGTCGGTGACGCCGTAGGTGCCACCGAGCCAGCCGACGGCCGTCGGCCCCAGCGTCTCGCGCCACTCGTCGCTCAGCCGGTGCAGCCGCTCCTCGTCGCGGCACCTGCCCTGCATGATCTGGATGAACACCTCTCGCCCTCCTGTCGTGGAAGGGCCGCTTCCCTGTGAAGTGGTCCAGCGCCCGACGCTACGCCGGGCGCGCGGGTCGGCTCGTCGGGCACAGGACGTAGCCGGTCTACGACCGCGAGGCCTCGCGTCTACGCGAAAAGGGCGGTCGGTGCTTTGGCTCAGACGAAGAGCGCGCCCACGACCTCCCGGAAGACCGCGGTGTGCCGGTCGACGTCCTCGCGTGAGGTCTCCGGGCACATCAGGGCCATGTTGTGGAACGGCGTCATGAGGATGCCCCGGTTGACCATCGCGAGGTGCATGTAGGCGTCGAGCTCCTCGTCGGCCGCGGCGGCGGACGCCTCGCCGGTGGTGGGGGCGGGCCGGGCGAACCGGTACTCCGCCCGGGCGCCGAGCTGGTTGATCGACCACGGCACATCGAGCTCGTCGAGGGTGGCCTGGACGCCCGCGGTGAACGCGGTGGCGAGCTCGGTCATGTGGGCGAAGGCGTCCTCGGTGAGCACCTCGCCGAGGGTGGCGCGCATGGCGGCGGTCGACAGGGCGTTGCCGGCGAGCGTGCCGCCCACGCCGCCGACGTCGACGATGTCGGCCTCACCGGCGTCGGTGTGCCGGGTGACGGCCCGGGCAACGTCCTCGGTGATGCCGTAGGCGCCGGAGGGGATGCCGCCGCCGATCGACTTGCCGATGACGAAGATGTCGGGCTGCAGGCCCCACGCGCGGGTGGCGCCGCCCCAGCCGGTCGAGAAGGTGTGCGTCTCGTCGATCATGAGCAGCGCGCCGTACTTCGTCGCCAGCTCGCGCAGTCCCTCCATGAACCCCGGCTCGGGCGGCACGATGCCGATGTTGGTCAGGGCCGGCTCGGTGAGGATGGCGGCCACGTCGCCGTGCGCGAGGGCCTTCTCGACGGCGTCGAGGTCGTTCCAGGTGACCGCTCGGGTCGTCAGGTCGAGGTCGACCGGCGGGGCGACGTTGCCGGGCCGGCTCTCGGTCTTGCCCTCCGGTCCCGGCAGCGCGAACGCCTCGTCGACCGAGCCGTGGTAGCAGTAGGCGAAGACCAGCACCTTCGGCCGTCCGGTGGCGAGCCGGGCGAGGCGGATCGCCCAGCGGTTGGCGTCCGTCGCGCTCAGCGTGAACGACCACAGCGGCATACCGAACCGGCGCGTGAGGTCCGCGCCCACCCACTGGGCGTCCTCGGTCGGCAGCATGGTCGTGATGCCGCCCAGCTCGCCCATCCGGCGCTGCACGGCGGCCACGGTCGGGGCGGGGGAGTGCCCGGCCATGGCGCCGGTGTCGCCGAGCGCGAAGTCGATGTAGGTGTGCCCGTCGACGTCGGTGACGCGGTTGCCCGTGGCGCGGTCGAGGTAGAGCGGGAAGCCGCCGGTCCACATGTTCATCCACGTCATCGGCACCCGGCCGAAGAGGTTCCCCGCCTCCCCGAAGAGGGTGCGGCTGCGGGGGTGGTTGCTGGTGTATGCCGCCTGCTCGGCGTCGAGGAGGGAGGCCAGCCGGGTGCGGTCGAGGGTCGCCATGGCCGAAGGCTAGTGCGACGATGTCGACAGCGAAAGAGCCGTCTCGCCACCGTTTCAGTGGTCCGTCGGTGCAATGGCCACTGGTTCCGCAGTGAGGATCGACCCCAGGACGCGACCCGGCGGAGCCGCGGCCGCCCGGGGGGCCGGGCACCGCGGTCCACCTCCTAGGCTTGGACCCCATGGCCCGCCAGCGCACCCCCGAAGGACCCCCGCCAGCGCCCGCCGTCCAGAAGCTGAGGGTGCGCTACGCCAAGCGCGGACGGCTGCGGTTCTCCTCCACGCGCGACTTCCAACGGGCGCTCGAGCGGGCGCTGCGGCGGGCGGGCGTGCCGATGGCCTACTCGGCGGGCTTCCACCCCCACCCCAAGATCTCCTACGCCAACGCCGCCCCCACCGGCACCGCGAGCGAGGCGGAGTACTTCGAGATCTCCGTGACCGACCGCGTCGAGCCCGAGTCCGTGCGTGCCGCCCTCGACGAGGCGCTGCCGGACGGCCTCGACGTGCTGGAGGTCGTGGAGGCCGGCCCGGGGTCGCTGGCCGACCGGCTCGAGGCCAGTGACTGGGTCATGGAGTTCCGCGGCGTCGAGCAGGGGGAGCTGCAGCGGGCCGTCGACGGCCTCCTGGCCCGCGAGCGGGCCGAGGTCACCCGCATGTTCAAGACCGGCCCCAAGACGTTCGACGTGCGTGGCGCCGTCGTGTCGCTGTCGACAGCAGCGTCGGATCAGCCGGGGTGTGCGATACTGCGAGTGGTCGTCCGGCACACCACACCTGCCGTACGTCCCGACGACGTCCTGACCGCGCTGCGAGCAGAAACGGAGCTCGCGCCGCCGACACCACCCCTGGTGACCCGGCTGGCGCAAGGCCCGCTGCAACCCGCAACCGCTGGGGTGGCCGACCCACTGGCTGCCGACAAGGGCGGCGCCGGCGCCTGACCGGTGACGCGCGACCCAGCGCGAGCCAGCCAGGGGTAACCAACCGACTTCCGAGCCGCAGGCACCCGCCCGCGACACGGCGAACGACCCACATGCACCACGGTGCTGAATGGAGAGGCCTCGGCCGCTCGGGTGTGGCGCTCACCCCGTGGGTGACGAGAGGACGCCACGATGGCCTCCACCGACAACCTGTCCCAGGACGCGCAGAACGAAACCCCGCAGGGCGAGGCTCCCCAGGGGGACAGCCCCCAGATCCCCGCGCCCGCCCGCAAGCGAGCACCGCGACGGGCGACCAAGAAGGCCTCGGCCCCCGCACCGGCGCAGCCGGCGGGGGACCTGCCGGCCGCGGAGCCGGCGACCGGGGCCGAGCTCACCGCCGCTGAGCCGGCTGGAGCCGAGCCCACTGGTGCCGAGTCGACCGCCGAGCAGGGTGCCCAGGCCGAGCAGCAGGCCGAGAAGAAGGCGACGCGCAAGCGCGCCGCCAAGAAGACCACCCGCAAGCCCGCCAAGAAGGCGGCCGCCAAGGGTCAGCCCGAGGAGTCCGAGGAGCCTGCGGACCGGGCGGAGTCGGCTGCTGCCGCGCTCGCCGAGCTGCCGCAGCCGGCCCTGAGCGACGACCTGCTGCTCGAGCCGGCCGGCGCCGAGGTGCCGCCGCTGGACGAGGAGGAGGACGAGGAGACCGACGCGACCGAGCTGGCTGCTGCCACAGCCGCGGCGCCGGCCGTCCCGAGCCTCGGGGTGCTCTTCCAGCCTCCCCAGACCCCGGCCGTCCCGACCCGCCGTCGTTCCCGCAAGGCCCAGCCCGAGGTCGAGGAGACCACGGCCGCCGAGGCTCTTGAGGCTCTTGAGGCTCTTGAGGCTCCTGAGGCGCTCGAGCCCGCCGAGCCGGCAGAGGCCGAGGAGGCCAAGCAGGCCGCCGAGGAGGAGTCCGAGGGCGGCCGCGGCCGTCGTCGTCGCAGCCGCGGCGGCAAGGGTCGCCGTGGCCGTGGCAACGGCGAGGGCGAGGAGACCGCCGAGCAGGAGCCGGGCCGGCAGGACAAGGGCCAGGCCGCCGAGGCCGCCACCGAGGCAGCCGAGGAGGCCGAGGGCACCGAGGGACACGACGAGGGTCCTGAGGGCGAGAGCGCCACCAGCCGTCGCCGCCGTCGTCGCCGTCGCAGCGGCAACGGTGGCGCAGAGGCCGAGACCGAGCCCGGCGTCGTCACGAAGGTCCGCGAGCCCCGCAAGGACCGGGACGAGCCCACCTCGCTGAAGGGCTCCACCCGGCTCGAGGCCAAGAAGCAGCGTCGCCGCGAGGGTCGCGAGGCTGGTCGTCGCCGCACCATCATCACCGAGGCCGAGTTCCTCGCCCGCCGCGAGAGCGTGGAGCGCACCATGGTCGTGCGCGAGCGCGACGGGAAGACGCAGATCGGCGTGCTCGAGGACGGCGTGCTCGTGGAGCACTACGTCTCCCGCGAGACAAACGTCTCGATGGCCGGCAACGTCTACCTCGGCCGCGTCCAGAACGTCCTGCCGTCGATGGAGGCCGCCTTCGTCGACATCGGCAAGGGCCGCAACGCCGTGCTGTACGCCGGTGAGGTGAACTGGGACGCCGCCGGGCTCGAGGCCAACCAGCCCAAGCGCATCGAGAACGCGCTGAAGTCCGGCGACACCGTGCTCGTCCAGGTCACCAAGGACCCGATCGGCCACAAGGGTGCCCGCCTCACCAGCCAGATCTCGCTGCCCGGCCGCTACCTGGTCTACGTGCCCGAGGGCAACATGACCGGCATCTCCCGCAAGCTGCCCGACACCGAGCGAGCCCGCCTGAAGCAGATCCTCAAGGAGGTCGTGCCCGAGAGCGCCGGCGTCATCGTGCGCACGGCGGCCGAGGGCGCCAGCGAGGAGGAGCTGCGCGCCGACGTCGAGCGGCTGACCAAGACGTGGGAGCGCATCAAGTCCAAGGCGGACGGCAAGTCCGGCTCCAAGGGGAAGTCCGGGGGAGCCCCGTCGCTCGTCCACGGCGAGCCCGACCTCACCATCCGCGTCATCCGCGACGTCTTCAACGAGGACTTCACCTCCCTGGTGGTCGCCGGCGACCAGGCGTGGTCCGAGGTCAGCGACTACATCAACGACGTGGCCCCCGACCTCGCCGAGCGCCTGAAGAAGTGGACCTCCGAGGAGGACCTCTTCACCCACCACCGGGTCGACGAGCAGATCGCCAAGGCGATGGACCGCAAGGTCTGGCTGCCCTCCGGCGGCTCGCTCGTCATCGACCGCACCGAGGCCATGACGGTCATCGACGTCAACACCGGCAAGTTCGTCGGCTCGGGCGGCAACCTCGAGGAGACCGTCACCAAGAACAACATCGAGGCGGCCGAGGAGATCGTGCGCCAGCTCCGGCTGCGCGACATCGGCGGCATCATCGTCATCGACTTCATCGACATGGTGCTCGAGTCCAACCGCGACCTCGTCGTGCGGCGTCTGCTGGAGTGCCTCGGCCGCGACCGCACCAAGCACCAGGTGGCCGAGGTCACCTCGCTGGGCCTGGTGCAGATGACCCGCAAGCGGGTCGGCAGCGGCCTGATCGAGGTCTTCTCCGAGACCTGCGACCACTGCAACGGCCGCGGCATCATCGTGCACGCCGAGCCGGTCGAGCGTTCCGGCAACGGTGGCAACGGCGGAGGCAGTGGCCACGCCGGCCATGGTGGCCAGAGTGGCCAGGGCGGCCAGGGCGGCCAGGGCGGTCAGGGTGGCGGCGAGTCCGGCGGCAGCGCCGGCGGGCGCTCCCGCGGCCGTCGCGGCAAGGGCGGCGGCCAGGCCGAGGAGCAGCCGCAGCAGCAGGCCCAGCAGCCGGCCACCCCGTCGGGCCCCACACCGGCGCAGATCGCCGCTGCTGCGCACGCCGCCGCCATGAAGAGCGCCGGACTGCCAGTGGATGAGTCGGCCCTGCCGGCGCAGGACCAGCCCGACCTCGAGGTCCGCGAGAGCGAGTCCGAGGAGCAGGAGCAGGCCCACCGCGCCGACGTGACGGCCCACCCCGCCGAGGTGCCGGTGGCGCAGGCCGCCGCCGCAGCCGAGGCGAGCACGCACGCCGAGACCCGCGGCGAGACCCCCGGTGAGCGGCCCGCCGAGACCACCTCGGCCGAGGAGCCGGCCGCCGAGCTCCCTGCCACCGAGCCGGCACCGGCCACTACGCCCAAGCGGCGCCGGCGCGGCCGTGTGGTGGCGCCTGCCGGCCCGCCGCGCTCCACGGCCCCCGTGGCCGCCGGCGAGGGCTCCGGCGCGGCCGGCGCACCCCCCGCCTGACCAGCCCGGATGCCGCCCGCCGCGGTTTGGTGAGCGGGCGGCATACCGGTAGTCTTGTCCCTCGGTGCGCCCACCGCTCTGATGTCCGCTCGCGCGGGTAGCTATCGGACGGTCCAGACAGAGAGCGCGTGCCTTCCGAAAGACGAAAGTGAGTTCAACTGTGTACGCGATCGTTCGCGCTGGTGGCCGACAGGAAAAGGTGTCGGTCGGCGACGTCCTCATCATCGACAAGGTGTCCGCCCAGGCCGGCGACACCGTTGACCTCACCCCGCTCCTGGTGGTCGACGGCTCCACCATCACCAGCGACGCCGACAAGCTCGCCAAGGTGAAGGTCACCGCCGAGGTCGTCAAGCCCGCCAAGGGCCCGAAGATCACGATCATGAAGTACAAGAACAAGACCGGCTACAAGAAGCGCCAGGGCCACCGTCAGCACCTGACCCAGGTCAAGGTCACCGCGATCGAGGCCTGAGCCTCCGCGAGCCCCCCAGACTTCGTCAAACAGTCGACTTCAGACAAAGGCAGGAACTGACATGGCACACAAGAAGGGTGCGTCCTCGACCCGTAACGGTCGCGACAGCAACGCACAGCGACTCGGCGTCAAGCGCTTCGGCGGCCAGCTCGTCAACGCGGGCGAGATCCTCGTCCGCCAGCGCGGCACGCACTTCCACCCCGGTGAGGGCGTCGGCCGCGGCAGCGACGACACGCTCTTCGCCCTCGTGGCGGGCTCGGTCAAGTTCGGCGCCAAGCGCGGCCGCAAGACCGTGAACATCGTCCCGGCGGAGACCGTCGCCGCGGAGTGATGGTATGCCGCGGGCTCACTGCCCGCGGCCACCGAACCTCGCGAGGGGGCGGGCCCAGTGCGGCCCGCCCCCTTCGCACATTTTCGGCGTCCTAGACTCGGGACGCCCCCTGACAGAGAGCAGAGACCATGGCCAGCTTCGTCGACCGCGTCGTGCTGCACGTCGCCGCGGGTGACGGCGGCCACGGCGTGGCCTCCGTCAAGCGGGAGAAGTTCAAGCCGCTCGGCGGTCCCGATGGCGGCAACGGTGGCCGGGGCGGCAGCGTCGTCCTGCGGGTCGACCCGCAGGCCACCACGCTGCTCGACTACCACCACCACCCCCACCGCAAGGCGCCGAACGGCAAGCCCGGCGCCGGTGACGAGCGCAACGGCGCCGACGGCGAGGACCTGGTGCTGCCGGTGCCCGAGGGCACGGTGGTCAAGGCCGCCGATGGCGAGGTGCTCGCCGACCTCGTGGGGCAGCACGCCGAGTTCGTCATCGCGCGCGGCGGCCGTGGCGGCCTGGGCAACAAGGCGCTCGCGTCGCCGCGGCGCAAGGCCCCCGGGTTCGCCCTGCTCGGCGAGCCGGGTGACGCGCGCGACGTCGTGCTCGAGCTGAAGTCGCTCGCCGACGTCGCGCTCATCGGCTTCCCCTCGGCGGGCAAGTCCTCGCTGGTCTCGGTGCTCTCGGCGGCCAAGCCGAAGATCGCCGACTACCCGTTCACCACCCTCGTGCCCAACCTCGGCGTCGTGGTCGCCGGTGACGAGCGGTTCACCGTCGCCGACGTGCCGGGCCTCATTCCGGGCGCCCACCAGGGAAAGGGGCTGGGGCTCGAGTTCCTGCGCCACGTGGAGCGCTGCTCGGTGCTGGTGCACGTCATCGACTGCGCCACGCTAGAGCCCGGCCGCGACCCGATGACCGACCTCGACGTCATCGAGGAGGAGCTGGCGCAGTACGTGCCCGACGACTCCCTGGGTGGCCGCCCCCTGGGCGAGCGCACCCGCATCGTGGTGCTCAACAAGGCCGACGTGCCCGAGGCCCGCGAGCTCGCCGAGATGGTCCGGCCCGACCTCGAGGCGCGCGGGCTCGAGGTGTTCGTCGTCTCCGCCGTCGCCCGCACCGGCCTGCGCGAGCTGACCTTCGCGATGGCCCGGCACGTGGCCGAGCACCGCAAGGAGATCGAGGTCGTCGAGCAGCCGCGGATCGTGCTGCGCCCCAAGGCCGTCGACGACAGCGGCTTCAGGGTCGTCAAGGAGATGACCCCCGACGGCGAGGTCTTCCGCGTCGACGGCGAGCGCCCCACCCGCTGGGTGCGCCAGACCGACTTCTCCAACGACGAGGCCGTCGGCTACCTCGCCGACCGGCTCGCCCGAGCCGGGGTCGAGGAGGCGCTGTTCAAGGCCGGAGCCGTCGCGGGGGCGACGGTCGTGATCGGCCCGAGGGACAACGCCGTGGTCTTCGACTGGGAGCCGACGATGAGCGCCGGTGCCGAGCTGCTCACCGGCCCGCGCGGCACCGACCTTCGCCTCGAGGAGGGCAGCCGCCCCACCCGCGACCAGAAGCGCTCGGAGTACGCAGACCGCCGCGCCGCCAAGACCGCCGCCCGCGACGAGCTGGCGACCGAGCGCAGGGCCGGTCACTGGACGACGGCGGCCGACGAGGACGACGTCGAGTGAGCCGAGCCGCATGACCGCCGCCAACCGGCGCCGCGACGTCGTCGACGCGTCGCGGCTGGTCGTCAAGGTGGGGTCCTCGTCGCTCACCGACCCCCATGGTGGCGGCCTCGACGAGGAGCGGCTCGTCGCCCTCGTCGACGTGCTCGCGAGGCGGCGCCTGGCCGGTGGCTCGGTGGTGCTGGTCTCCAGCGGAGCCATCGCTGCGGGCATCGCCCCGCTCGGCCTGACCAAGCGCCCCTGGGACCTCGCCACGCAGCAGGCGGCGGCGAGCGTGGGGCAGGGAGCCCTCGTCGCGGCATACCAGCGCGCCTTCGGCGCCCACGGGCTCACGGTCGGGCAGGTGCTCCTCACCGCCGACGACGTGACCCGGCGCTCGCACTACACCAACGCCAAGCGCACCATCGACCGGCTGCTCGAGCTCGGCATCGTGCCGATCGTCAACGAGAACGACACCGTCGCCACGCAGGAGATCCGGTTCGGCGACAACGACCGGCTGGCCGCCCTCGTCGCGCACATCGCGCACGCCGACGCGCTGGTGCTGCTCACCGATGTCGACGCGCTCTACGACGGCCCGCCCAGCCAGCCCGGTGCGCAGCGGGTCCCGCTCGTGGTCGGCGGGCTCGGGCTCGACCACGTGCGCATCGGCGGCACCGGCTCGTCGGTGGGCAGCGGCGGGATGGTCACCAAGGTCGAGGCGGCGTCCATCGCGAACTCCGCCGGCATCACGACGCTGCTCACCAGTGCCCCCCAGGCCGGTGAGGCGCTGGAGGGCAAGGACGTCGGCACCCTGTTCGTGCCGACCGGCTCGCGCCGCGCGTCACGCAAGCTGTGGCTGGCCCACGCCACCACCCCGCGCGGCCGGCTCATGCTTGACGCGGGCGCGGTGCACGCGGTCGTCGAGCGTCGCAAGTCGCTGCTCCCGGCCGGGGTCACGGAGGTCGTCGGCGCGTTCGGCGACGGTGACGCCGTGGAGCTGTGCGGCCCCGACGGCACCGTCATCGGGCGCGGACTGGTCAACTACAGCTCCACCGAGCTCCCCGACCTGCTGGGCCGCACGACGCACGACCTGGCCCGTGAGCTCGGGCCGGGCTACGAGCGCGAGGTCGTCCACCGCGACGACCTGGTCATCCTCTGACCCGCTCTGGTCGGATGCAGACGCCGAGGTCAGCGGCGCGGCGTCCCGGTCAGCTGCCGCATCAACGCGGCGTCGTCGCGGACCTCCCAGACCTCGGCGGTGCGCCCGTCCACCATCCGGCTCATGTGCATCTGCTCGTAGGAGAAGGTCCTGCCGGTGGCGGGGAGACCGAAGAAGTCCCCGGTGTGGCGGCCGCTGTGGGTGCAGTGCACGGCCACCATGTCGCCGTCCTCGAGTATCCGGTGGATGGTCCACTTCTGGTCCGAGAACGCCCTGGCCAGGGCGTGCATGGGAAAGGCGATGCTGCCCAGCCCGGGCGGGGTGCCGGGTGGGGCCATGTGGTTCACCACGTCGTCGGTCACCAGCTGCGCCAGCAGCGTCTCGTCGTCGGCCGGGAAGGCCTCTTCAAGCACCCGCCGGGTCGCGAGCGTGTTGTCGGTCTGGCCCCGGGTGGCCTCTCGTGTACTCATCGTCGCTCCTGACGTCGCCGTGGCTGTGTCCAGTCGCGGAGGATCTAATTGATGCCAGTATCATTCTCGCTAATGATGGAGAAGACAAGACCCAGGCGGCGCTATGACGCGCCGGGCCGCCGGGCGCAGAAGGAGCAGACCCGCGCCCGGATCGTCGACGCTGCTGCTCGCGTGTTCCTGGAGCGTGGTTACGTGCAGGCGACGATCCCGCTGATCGCCGCCGAGGCCGGCGTGGCCGTCGAGACGGTCTACCGCTCGACGAGCGGCAAGGCGGGTTTGCTGGAGGCGGCGGTCCAGGCCGCTCTCGCGGGGGGCGCCGAGCGGGCGGAGGTCCCCGTGGAGCATCGCCCGGGCATCGCGAGGGTCATCGAGGAGCGCGACCCCCGCCGGCAGCTCGAGGCCTACGCTGCGACGCAGCCGGGGGTGTGGAGCAGGGTGGCGCCGCTGCTGCGTGTGCTGGATGCCGCGGCGACTGCCGACGAGAGCCTGGCGGCCCTCCGGGAGGCCCAGGCGGTGCAACGGCTCGACGGCCTGCGCCGGCTCGCGAGGTTGCTCGACGAGCGCGGAGCACTGCGACCCGACCTGTCAGTCGAGCGCGCCGCTGACATCCTCTGGGCGGTGTGCGCCCAGGCGAACTACGACAGCCTCGTCACGAGCAGGGGCTGGACCCACGCGGAGTACCGCACGTGGCTGGCGGTGACCCTGGCGCACAGCCTGCTCGCGCACCCCGGCTGACCCGCCCGGTGCAGCGCCCGGTCAGCGGACCTGCGTCACCTCGAACTGCATCTTCGGGTGGGCGATGCTCTCCTGCGACTGCACCAGCTGCAGCTCGCGCTCACCGGACTCCAGCGTGTTCCCCAGCAGGTCGAAGACGCTGCTCGCGGTGCGCCCGAGCGCCTCGGCCGGGCTGCCGGTCGAGAGCAGGTGCGCGGTGAAGAGCGCGGCCGTGACGTCGCCGGAGCCGTTGGCCTTCATCGGCAGCTGAGGGGTCTGCACGATCCAGGCGCCGTCGCCGTTCACGGCCAGCATCTCGATGGTGTCCTCGGGGCGGTCGGGGCGCAGCACGCTGGTCACCAGCACCGTCTGCGGGCCCATGGCGCGGGCCTTGTCGACGGAGTCGAGGGTGTCCTCGAGGGTCTCGGGCTCGGTCTCGGTGAGGAAGCCGAGCTCGAACTGGTTGGGCGTGATGAGGTCGGCGGCCGGCACCACGCGCTCGCGCAGCAGCACCGGGATCGCGGGGTGCACGAAGCAGCCGCTCTTGGCGTTGCCCATCACCGGGTCGCACGCGTAGATGGCGTCGGGGTTCGCCTTCTTCACGCGGGCCACGGCGTCGAGGATGACGTCGCCGATGTCCTCACCGCCCTGGTAGCCGGACAGCACCGCGTCGACGCCGGGGAACGCGCCGCGCTCCTCGATCCCCGTGATCACCTCGCGCACGTCACTCGCCGGGAGCAGCGGCCCACGCCACTGGCCGTAGCCGGTGTGGTTGGAGAAGTGCACCGTGTAGACGGGCCACACCTCCACCCCGAGGCGCTGCAGCGGGAAGACCGCCGCGCTGTTGCCGACGTGGCCGTAGGCGACCGAGGACTGGATCGACAGGATGCTCACCCGGGCATTGTGGCAAAGCCGGTATGCCGCCCGCGCGCCGGCCGTGCGGTCACTCGCCTCGCGCTCGTGCCGGCGACTTCGTACCCGCCGTGCCGGTGATGCGGGCCCCGGAAGGGGTGATCGCGCGGCACGGCGGGTACGAAGTCGATCCGGGGTCGGTCCGGGGGACGGGACGCGCGGCTGGGCGGTGAGCCCGCGGCATACCCTTGGGGCATGTCGACGACCTCGATGATCGACCCGGCCGCCGTGGAGCAGGTGCGTGAGCTGGCCACGGCCGCGGGCACGGCCTCGCGCCGTCTCGCCCTGCTCTCGCGCGCCGACAAGGACGCCGCGCTGCGGGCCATGGCCGACGCCCTCGACGCCGCCACCGACGACGTCATCAAGGCGAACGCCGAGGACCTCCAGCGCGGCCGCGACAACGGCATGGCCCAGGGCCTGCTCGACCGGCTCACCCTCGACGCGGGACGGGTCGCCGGAGTCGCGCAGGCGCTGCGCGACATCGCCGCGCTGCCCGACCCGGTGGGGGAGGTCGTGCGCGGCTCGACGCTGCCCAACGGGCTGGAGATCCGCCAGGTGCGGGTGCCCATGGGTGTCGTGGGGATGATCTACGAGGCGCGTCCGAACGTCACGGTCGACGCGGCCGGCCTGGCCCTCAAGAGCGGCAACGCCGTGGTGCTGCGCGGTGGCTCGGCCGCTGCGTCGACCAACCGCGCCCTGGTCGCCGTGCTGCGCAAGGCGCTGGTGGCGCAGGGACTCCCCGAGGACGCCATCAGCCTGCTCGACGGCGGCGGGCACGACGCGGTGCGCGCCCTGATGACCGCGCGCGGCCTGGTCGACCTGCTCATCCCGCGCGGCGGGGCCAGCCTGATCCAGACGGTCGTGACCGAGTCGACCGTGCCGGTCATCGAGACCGGCGTGGGCAACTGCCACGTCTACGTCGACGTCGCGGCCGACCTCGACAAGGCGCTCGCGATCGCGGTCAACGCCAAGACGCACCGGCCGAGCGTGTGCAACGCGGCCGAGTCGCTGCTCGTGCACCGGGCGGTGGCCGACGACTTCCTGCCCAAGGTGCTCGCCGAGCTGGGCGGCGCCGGCGTGCGGCTGCACACCGACGAGGCCTCCGGCGCGGCGGCCGAGCAGGCCGGGGTGGCCCACGAGGACGCCACCGACGAGGACTGGGGCACCGAGTACCTCGCGCTCGAGATGGCCGTGCGCGTGGTCGACGACCTCGACGAGGCGCTCGAGCACATCCGCACCTACGGGTCGGGCCACACCGAGGCCATCGTGACCGAGGACCGTGCGGCGGCCCGGCGCTTCACTCACGAGGTCGACGCGGCGGCGGTGATGGTCAACGCCTCGACCCGGTTCACCGACGGCGGCGAGTTCGGCTTCGGCGCCGAGATCGGCATCTCCACCCAGAAGCTGCACGCCCGGGGCCCGATGGGGCTGCCGGAGCTGACGACGACGAAGTGGGTCGTGGAGGGCGACGGCCAGGTCCGCGCCTGAGCGACTGACGGGCGCCCGGACCGGCGGCCCACCACGCGGCACACCGACGCCGTGCAGGACCGGTGCCCCACCCGTGGCAGGATGACCGCCCGTGGAGGGCACCGAGGTTCGCAAGCTGGCCGCGCTGGAGGACACCCACTGGTGGTACCGCGAGCGCCGGCACCTGCTGGCCCGCGCCATCAAGAACCTCACGCCCGGCCGGGCGCTCGACGTGGGCGCCGCCGGTGGCGGCAACACCCGGGTGCTGAAGGCGGCCGGCTGGTCGGTCGCGGCTCTGGAGTACGGCGCCGACGGGGCCGAGGTGGCCCGCGGCCGGGGGCTCGACGTCGTGCGGGCCGACGCCACCGCCCTGCCACTGCCGGACGGCAGCCTCGACCTCGTGGTCGCCTTCGACGTGCTCGAGCACATCCTCGACCACGACGCCGCCGTCGCCGACGTGCACCGGGTGCTGCGGCCGGGAGGCACCTTCCTCGTGGCCGTGCCGGCCGACCCGCGCCTGTGGTCGGAGCACGACGTCGCCGTCGACCACGTGCGCCGCTACACGCGGGTCACCCTGCGCGACGTGCTCGAGCGTGGGGGCTTCGAGCTCGAGTCCCTGACGTCGTGGAACGTGCTGCTGCGGCCGGTCGTGGCCCTGCGGCGTCGCAGCAGCCGGGGGAGCGACCTCGACGAGCTGCACCCGCTGGTCAACGCCGGGCTGCGGGCGGTCGTGACGGCCGAGCGCTACCTGCCCGTCAAAGGGATGCCTGGTGTGACTCTGCTGGCAACGGCGCGTCGGAGCTCGTCGCCGGCCCGGTGAGCGAGTCGTAGGCGATGAAGTAGGTCGGGCGGGCCTGCATCATCGCGTACATGCGGCCGACGTACTCGCCGAGGATGCCGAGGCAGAGCAGCTGCACCGCGCCCACGCCCGCGACAGCGACGACCGTGGACGTCCAGCCGGGGAGGGTGTGGCCGACGAGCTGGGCCACGAGCGCGTAGACGAGCAGCGCCACGGCCGCCAGCCCACCCGTCAGGCCCAGCCACGTCGCGGCGCGCAGCGGGGCGATGGAGAAGCCGGTGACGCTGTCGATCGACAGGCGCAGCATCTTTGCCAGCGGGTACTTCGAGCGGCCGGCCGCACGTTCGTCGCGCCGGTAGGACACCGAGGCCGACGGGAACCCGAGCGCGGGCACGATGAAGCGCAGCACCCGGTTGTGCTCGGGCAGGGAGTTCACCGCCTCGACCGTGGCGCGCGACATCATCCGGTAGTCGCCGGCGTCGCTCTGCGCCGAGGTGCCCGACAGGGCCCGGATCACGCGGTAGAACGCCCGGGCGCTCAGCCGCTTGAACGCCGAGTCGCTCGAGCGGTCGGAGCGGACGCCGTAGACGACGTCGACCCGCTCGTCGCGCGCGACGGCGAGCATCTGCGCGATGACCTCGGGTGGGTCCTGCAGGTCGGCGTCGAGGGTGACGACGTAGTCGCCGCGGGCCACCGCGAGGCCGGCTGAGATCGCGGCCTGGTGACCGGCGTTGGCGCGCAGGCGCACGACGCGCAGCTCGGGCCACTCGCGCCGGATCCGCTGGAGCACCACCGCGGTGGAGTCGGTGCTGCCGTCGTCGACGGTGACCACCTCGTAGGTGGCGCCGAGGCCGTCGGCCACCGGGCGCAGCCGTTGCGCCAGCAGCGGGAGGACGTCCTCCTCGTTGTACACGGGGACGACGATGCTCAGCTCGGGGCTCAGCGCGGGTGGCATGCCTCCCAGCCTAGGGCCAGGCGCTCGGCTCGAGGGGGAGGGACAGGAGGGACAAGGGGGAGGGACAAGGGGGAGGGGCAAGGGGAGGACCTCGGTGCCCACCGCCTGCGCGGCAGGAGGATGGGCACCGAGGGCCACAGGGGGTCGGTCCGCTGCGCGAACCGGGTGACCGTGCGCTGATGGCCACTACGACGGTGGCAGGGGTGGGGGTGGACCCCGTCACCGGCGACGGTCGGGCCACCCAAGTCGCGGTAGGCCCTCCGCGGCGGCGCCCGCGGACCCGGGGCACGCCCCGGAACCCTCTCCGGCGCGGCCGGACAGGGCGGGCCTGCCGTTATCCGGCTGGCCCTGCTCCCCGTTGCGGCGGTGTCGGAACCTTCACCGACCACCTCGTGGAGCGAGTGAGCAAGTTCTAGCGCCGGGTGATGCTGTGCCGCAACGGAATCCGGAAAACTTGTTCACCCTTCCACCAACCCACAGCGCCGTCCACAGCCCTCCCCGCACGGGTGACGTCTTGTGCACAGCCCTGTGCACAAGATCTGTGGACCACCGAGGCTGCCATGGGCCGCCCTCCCCAGCCGCGGTCCCGGGCTGCTGTGGACGCCGTGGCGCACCGGTGCGTCGTCACGCCTGGCCGGCGCGGCGCACCGGTGCGTCGTCACGCCTGGCGGGCGCGCGGCATACCGGCGTGTGGTGACGGGTGTCGGCGGGCGGGGGCACCGGCGCCGGGTAGGCTGTGCCGCATGTCGTCGTCGCTGGTCAACCTGTACACCGCCGCCGAGGAGCACACGCGCGAGCTGCCCATGTCCCCGTACATGTTCGGCGCGCTGGCCCTGGCCGGCTTCGCACTACTCCTCGCCGTGCTGTGGATGTTCCGCGGCGCAGCGGGGCACATGTCGGGCGGCGAGGCGCACACCCGGGCCAGCGAACGCGGTTGACGCATGCGCCTCGGCGTCATGGGTGGCACGTTCGACCCGATCCACCACGGCCACCTCGTCGCCGCCAGTGAGGTGCAGGCGCTCTTCGGCCTCGACGAGGTCGTCTTCGTCCCGACCGGGCAGCCCTGGCACAAGGACGGCGTCAGCCCCGCCGAGCACCGCTACCTCATGACGGTCATCGCGACCGCGTCCAACCCCCGCTTCACCGTCAGCCGGGTCGACATCGACCGTCCCGGCGACACCTACACCATCGACACCCTGCGCGACCTGACGGCCCAGCGCCCCGGCGACGAGCTGTTCTTCATCACCGGCGCCGACGCGCTGGCCGAGATCCTGTCGTGGAAGAACGTCGCGGAGCTCTTCGAGCTCGCCCACTTCATCGGCGTCACCCGGCCCGGGCACGAGCTCGCCGACCCGGGCCTGCCGGGGAACGGCGTGACCCTGCAGGAGGTGCCCGCGATGGCGATCAGCTCCACCGACTGCCGCGACCGCGTCGGCCGGTCCGAGCCGATCTGGTACCTCGTCCCCGACGGGGTCGTGCAGTACATCAACAAGTACCACCTGTATGCCGCGGACCGCGCGATCGCGGGCCGCCCCCGGAACCACACGTAGGAGAGCAGTGCCCGCAACGCAACGCGCCCTCGACCTCGCCAAGGTCGCCGCCCTCGCCGCCGAGGACAAGCTGGCGACCACCATCACCGCCATCGACGTCAGCGAGCAGCTCGCGCTCACCGACGTCTTCGTCATCGTGTCGGCGAGCACCGACCGCCAGGTCGGCGCCATCGTCGACGAGGTGGAGGACAAGCTGCGCGAGACCGGCGCCAAGCCGGTGCGCCGCGAGGGCGAGCGCGAGGGGCGCTGGGTGCTCATCGACTACGGCGACATCGTGGTGCACGTCCAGCACGACGAGGAGCGCAACTTCTACGAGCTCGAGCGGCTCTGGAAGGACTGCCCCGAGATCGAGCTCGGCGTGCAGAAGCGCCGCGAGGCGTGACGGTGCGCCGGTGACGCAGGGGCGCCGGATCGTCGTGCTCCGGCACGGTGAGACCACCCACAACGCCGCAGGCATCTGGCAGGGCCAGCTCGACAGCCCCCTCTCCGAACGGGGGATGCAGCAGGCGT
Source organism: Pedococcus cremeus (assembly GCF_900111375.1). Lineage (GTDB taxonomy): Bacteria > Actinomycetota > Actinomycetes > Actinomycetales > Dermatophilaceae > Pedococcus_A > Pedococcus_A cremeus. The sequence continues at coordinate 125,283 of NZ_FOHB01000001.1, read as the reverse complement.
ATGCCGCGGGGCAGGCCCTGGCGGCCCTCTCACCCGTGCGCGTGGTCGCCTCGGACCTCCAGCGCGCGGCCATCACCGGCCGGGCGGTGGCCGAGGCGTGCGGTGTGCCCATCGCCTACGACGAGCGCTGGCGCGAGATCCACGCCGGGGTGTGGCAGGGCATGAGCGGCGCCGAGGTGCGGGCGCAGTGGCCGGAGGAGCAGGAGAAGCTGCTGCGCGGCGAGGACTTCGTCCGCGGCGAGCACGGCGAGTCGGTGGCCGACGTCGCCCACCGCACGGCCGAGGCGGCCGAGGAGCTGCTCGCCGGCATGGGCGCGGGGGAGACCGTCGTCGTCGCCACCCACGGGGTGGCCGGGCGGGCCGTCGTGGCCGAGCTCGTGGGCCTCGACCAGGGCACCGCGTGGACCACGCTCGGGGGGCTGGGGAACTGCCACTGGGCCGAGGTCACCGAGGGCCGGGTCGGGTGGCGCCTGGTGCGCTGGAACGTCGGTCCACCGGGGATCGAGGCGCTCGACGGGCAGGCCGCCCGGGCCTGAGCCGCTGGTGCGCCCCCGATTTGGTGAATCAGGGGGTCCCGTGGATAAACTCTGGCGTCCCCTTCGGGGGAACGGGCGAGAAATCGCACGGGGCTGTGGCGCAGCTGGTAGCGCACCTCCATGGCATGGAGGGGGTCAGGGGTTCGAGTCCCCTCAGCTCCACCGAGAAGAGAACCCCTCCCGGTCCGACCGGGAGGGGTTTCGTCGTTTTCGGGCGGCGTGACGTGAGACGCGTGTGCTTGCGGTCGGTCCGCTCGGCCCCTCTGTCAGGCCCACGGTGGGGCGACGCGCGTCCGGGGCGGGCCGCTGCTGGGCGGCCCCGTGGGGCTGCCTCGGTCCCTGGCTGCGACGGTGCACCACACCATGGGCTCGCCGCCGCTGTCCTCCCGCCCCCAGTCAGCGGCGACCCTGGTCGCCACCAGCAGGCGGGAGTCGCGGTGGTGCTCGACGTCGTCAGGTGCGGTGTCGCTCACCGCGACCCTGGCCGCGGAGCCGGTGCAGGACAGCTCCACCGTGATCGGCTGCACTCCCGCGAACAGCGCCCGGGTGACCAGCTCGCTGACGACGAGGGTGACCTCGGGCAGGGACCAGCGGGCGTGCTCACGGCACAGGTGCGTCCGGACGAAGGCCCGGGCCAGGACCGCCGCGTGCGTCGTCGCCGGCACCGTGACGGCCGCCGGTGGGCTGGTCCCGCACTCGGGTGCCGAGGGCTCCGCGTCGACCCTCGGCAGCGGCCGGTGCCGGTTCCGGGCGTGGCGCTGGCGCTGATCGACGACGGGGGTGCGGGACGGCATACCGGCAGTCTGGGCGTCGGTGGAGCGCCGGCGTCAGAGGCGTTGGGCGGCCTGGTGGGGGCCAACGGCCCGCTCGCACTACGCCATCGGTAGGAGGAGCCGCGCGGCGGACCTTCGGCCCTGCCGCGGGCGCGCGGCGCGGGGGCACGCTGGACGTGCCAGGAACGACCCGCAGCAGCGGGTCGGCCGATCGGCGCGGCAGGGAGGAGCCCCTCGATGGTCGGCACGCAGGACAACCAGCACGACGTCGCACGGGTCGTGGTCGGGGTCGACGGGTCGCAGCCGTCGCGGCAGGCGCTGAGGTGGGCGCGCACGCTGGCCGGCTGCACCGGGGCGGTCGTGGAGGCTGTGACGGTGTGGACCTACCCGGCAGCCGCTGGGTGGGGCATGGTCGGTGGCTGGGACCCGGAGGAGAACGCCCGGCAGGTTCTCGAGGAGGCGCTCGACGCGGCATACGGCAACGACCGGCCACCCAAGCTCACCACCCGCGTGGTGCAGGGTCCCGCAGCCAAGTCCCTCCTGGACGCCAGCGAGGGCGCACAGATGCTGGTCGTGGGCAGCCGCGGCCACGGTGGGTTCACCGGCCTGCTGCTGGGTTCGGTGAGCGCCGTCTGCGCCGAGCACGCGCACGTGCCGGTGCTGGTCGTGCACGGCGAGGCGCCCACCCGCTGAGCCCGGCGATCCGGTGCGGGCGTGGGCGTCGCGGCCGTACGCTCGATGGGTGGGCGCCGCGCCGTCGCACCGCGCGCTTCCGGAACCCTGGCCGAGGCGTGCCGTGGCGCGCCCGAGGGCCGTACTGGCCGCGCTGACGGCGCTCGGCTCGACGCCGGACGGGTCAGACGACGAGCAGGTCCGGTCGGGGACGCTCATCCTCGCGTCGGTGCTGATCTCCCTCGTCTCGTTCGTGTGGGTGACGACCTACCTCGTCTACGGGTACCCCCTCTCGGCGGCGATCCCTGCCGCCTACCAGGTCATCACCGTGCTGGGACTGGTCGTCCTCGCGCACAACCACCGGTTCGAGCTGTTCCGCAAGACGCAGTTCGTAGTGTTCCTCGTGCTCCCGGCCCTGCTTCAGGCCTCGCTCGGCGGGTTCGTGGCCTCGAGCGGGATGAGCCTGTGGTCGATCTTCACCCCGCTCGCGGCCCTGGCCCTGCTCGGGACGCGGCGGTCGGTTCCGTGGCTCGTCGCCTACTTCACGCTGCTGGTCCTGCTGGCGGTGCTCGATCCGTGGCTGTCGCAGCACCCGGCCGAGCTGCCGGCGGGTTTCGTCACCGCGTTCTTCGTGCTCAACGTCGTCGGGGTCACCCTGTGCACCTACGTCATGCTGGCCTACTTCGTCGAGCAGCGGGCTCGCGCCCACCAGGCCCTGGAGGCCGAGCAGGAGCGCTCCGAGCGGCTGCTGTTGAACGTGCTGCCCGAGCCGATCGCCGCGCGTCTCAAGCGCGAGAGCGGGGTCATCGCCGAGCACTACGACTCGGTCAGCGTGCTCTTCGCCGACCTGGTGGGCTTCACCGCGCGGTCGCTCGTGATGGCCCCGCGTGACCTGGTGGCGCTGCTCGACCAGATCTTCTCGGCGTTCGACCGCGTCGCCGACGCCGAGGGGCTGGAGAAGATCAAGACCATCGGCGACGCCTACATGGCGGCCGGTGGGCTGCCCGAGCCGCGACCGGGACACCTCGAGGCCGCCGCCCGCGCCGCGCTCGCGATGCGCGCGGAGATCGCGGACCTCGCCCAACGCGGGGGACACCCGTGGCTGGCCGTGCGCATCGGCATCGACGCGGGACCGGCCGTCGCCGGCGTCATCGGGAGGCGCAAGTTCATCTACGACCTCTGGGGCGACACGGTGAACACCGCGAGCCGGATGGAGTCCCACGGCCTCCCGGGGCAGATCCAGGTGACCGAGCGGGTCGCGGGCGCGCTCGAGGGCAGCTTCGAGCTGCGGCCTCGCGGGGTGGTCGACGTCAAGGGGAAGGGGCCGATGCGGACCTTCCTGCTGACCGGTCCACGGAGGCCTCTCCCTGCTGGTGCCCCCGGCGAGGCAGCCGGGGGCAGCGCGGCCGGATCGGCCGCCGACGAGGCTGGGGCCGGCTCGGCATCCGTCGACCCTGCAGCGGCCGGCGTGGAGGACCTTCGCCCCTGAGCAGACCGGTCGGCACGCCGTGTACTGGAGGGGCGCGACGTCTGCCGCGGCGCGTTCCGAGCCGCCTGAGGAGGCCCACCATGGTTCGTGACTACGTCGGTGACTGGCGCCTGCTGGCCCTGCGCGGAGTGCTGGCGGTGGCCTTCGGTGTGGTGACGCTCGTGTGGCCCGAGATCACGCTCTGGGCTGTGGTCATCACCTGGGGCACGTTCATGCTCCTCGACGGTGTGGGCACCCTCGTCGCCGCATTCACCAGCGACGTCGTCCGCGGACGCGGGTGGCTGGTCGCCCACGGCGTGCTGGGGGTGGCCGCCGGCCTGGTCGCGTTCATCTGGCCCGACATCACCGGCCTGGTGCTGCTGTTCGTCATCGCGATCTGGGCGTTCCTGTCCGGGCTCGCCAAGCTCGTCACCGCCATCCAGCTGCGCCGCGAGCTGCGTCATGAGTGGGTGCTCGGCGCGGTGGGCGTGCTGTCCATGGGGTTCGCGGTCGTCCTCGTCATCACACCCGGCGCCGGCGTCCTCGTCATCACGTGGCTGATCGGCTGGTACGCCATCGTGCTCGGCCTGGCGATGCTCGTCCTCGCCTGGGAGGTGCGGCGCGAGCTGACCGGTGCGGCCCGCGGCAGCTCGGCACGCCCGGGCACCCCGCACCCGGCCACCTGACCCACCCGGCACCTCACCCACATGTCCGCCTGACGTACCCGGCCATCCGACCTACCCCGCCAGCACCCAGTTGCCTACGCGCAGCTCGCCGCCGTCGGCGAGGTCGAAGGCGTAGGGCTCGACGGTGACCGGCTGCCCACGGGTCCCGGGGTGCAGGGTGACCGTCAGGGTCTGGGGCGTGGTCGTGTCGGCGGCGGCGCCGAATCCGCGCCAGTAGAGCACCGCCCGGGCCGTCTCGTGGGGAGACAACCCGACGCGCGTGGCACGTCCCTCCATCCCGGGCTGGCTGGTCGACGTCGTGCCGCTGCGCACGTCAAGGGCGCCGCCTCCTTGGGAGAGTGCGACCGTCGCGAAACCGTCGACGTAGCAAGCGCGTCCGCTGAGGTTGGTGGCCTCCAGCGTGGCGACGCGCGCCCCCATGGCGGCGTCGAAGCCGGTGAGTGCGAGGCGAAGGTCGGCCGCCCTGCACCGGAGTCCCGTCCGCACCCCGGGGTCGGTCGTGGGGGAGGGCGTGGTGCCGGGTGCGGTGGCCGGTGGGCCCGTCGGGCGTGGGGGCGACTGCGGCGGCGTCATGTCCGTCAGGTCGGCGCGCCCGGTCGGACGGTCCATGGGGCCGAGCAGGCCGAGCGGTGACAGGCTTCCGACCAGGGCCGTCACAGCGGCGGCCGTCGCGACGACCCCGCCCAGCGCACGGACGGCCGGCCACCGGTCCCAGGCCACCCTGTCGGCGAGCGCCGTGACGCCGGCGGCGACCAGCCCAGCCGTCCCGACCCCGGCCCACCAGGCGTCGGCCTCGCGCGCGACGAGCACCGTCGCCATGGCCAGGCCCGACAGCGCCGCGACGGCCAGCGAGAGCAGGTATGCCGTGGCCGCACCTCGTGCGCGCCCCAGCCTGCGATGGACCAGCTCCAGCAGGCGGCCGAGGCCGAGCCAGGCGCCCACGGCCGCGGCCAGGGCGAGCTGTGAGCTGGCAGCCAGGCCGGCCATGAGCGACGCCGACGCCCCCACGGTGACCACGACGGCCGTCACGACCGCCGCGGTGCCGGAGTGGAGCAGGGCCCGCCTTCCGCGGAAGCTGCTTGCCGTGGCGGGGCCGGTGGGGCCCTCGTCTCGGTGGGCCAGCAGTGCCGCAGCCAGGCCGGCTCCCGCCACCACCAGCAGCAGGCCACCCCACGTCGCCCACGACAGCACGCGCAGGGCCAGCTGCGGGTCCACGTCGACCGGGCAGGGGGTGCGGGTGCAGGCCTCGGCGCCGTCGAACCACGACGGGGTGTACGGCCCGGCGACGACGCCGGCGACGAGCATGACGGCCAGGCCGGCCAGGGGCAGCGCACGCAGGTGCCGCGCTCCATGCCCGGTCATGCCGTCGCCCCCCAGCAGTAGGTCGGGTCGCCGGCTGCGACCCGTGCCGACCAGCCTAAGGCGCTCCTCCGACACGGATGCCGCATGTGCCCGGTTCACGACCCTTTGTCATCGGCTCTTCGGTCGTACTTCCGGCGTAGGGGTAAAGACTCCGTCTAGACGCGGTCTACGTTCCGTCATGTCGACACAGCCATCCGCGGGCAAAGCGGATCTGTGGGGGACTCCCGCGACGCTGAACTCGAAAGGAGCATCGCGTATGCGTGCTCTGGGCAAGTCCGCGGCAGCCGGTCTGACGGCTGCCGCCCTGGTCGGCGCGGGGGTCAGCGCCGCCTTCGCCGACAACATCGTCCTCACCGGCGACGACGTCACCTCGACCGCCGGCGGCACCCTCGACCTCGGCACGGTCGCGTGCAAGTCCGTGGTCACCAGCAACGTCCTGGTCGCCGCCATTCGCAGGGGGAATGGCGACAAGGCAGACCCGGTCTTCGCGAACGGCACCGCCGTCGCGGTCTCAGTGACAGGCGTCACCGGGACGGGGCTCACTGCTGCTCCGGGCAGTGACGCCACCATCGACCTCGAGTCCAACTGGACCAGCTTCGCTCCCGGCTCTGGCCACGTCAGCCAGGACACCGCCACGGTGGTGGCGCGCCTCGCGACCTCGACCGTCTCGGGCGCCGGCACCGGCTCGATCTCGTTCGTGGCGACCGGCGTCGCCACCGACGGCGACACCATCCGACGCACGGACTCGCTCAAGGTCTCGTGGAACACGGCGCCGTGTCCCACCAACACCGCGCCAACGGCTCCTGGCGCCCCGGTGGCCAGCGCCACCCCGACGCAGGGAGGGTTCTCGCTCAGCTGGGCGCCCTCGACGGACGCCGAGAACAACGCCGTCACCTACACGCTCGAGGGCAAGGACGCCGACGACGCAGGCTTCACGCCGGTGGCGACCGGCCTGACCTCGCCGAGCCACACCTTCGTCGCCGGCGCTCCAGCCGAGGGCACCTGGACCTACCGGGTCAAGGCCGTCGAGACCAGCACCAGCCCGGCGCTGGAGAGTGCGTACGGCCCGGCGTCCAGCCCCGTCGTGGTGGATCGCACCAAGCCGAACGCGCCGACGGCATCGCCCGACCGGGCCGCCGACTACACCGATGTCGCCACGGGTGCCTGGTGGAAGGACTCGGTGACGGTCAGCTTCGCGGACAACGGCGACCCCAACCTGCCCGACAGCTCCGTCGGCAGCGGTGTCGCCGCCTGGAGTGACTCGGAGACGGTGACGGTGACCGGGCCCTTCACGACCGGTTCTCGTACGGTCACCGACCGGGCGGGCAACGTCTCCGCCCCGACCACGTTCAGCGGCTCCGTCGACGCGGCAGCGCCGCTCGTCTCGCTCGCCTGCCCCACCGCTCCGGTGGTCAAGGGCTCCACGGCATACGCCACCTGGACCGCCTCCGACCTCGGCTCCGGCCTCGCCACCGCGGCGAGCGGTCAGGTCGCCCTCGACACCAGCGCAGTCGGGTCGCGCAGCGTCGTGGCGCCCGCGGGCACCGCGGTCGACAACGTCGGGCACCAGTCGGCGGCGACCGAGGCCTGCAGCTACTCGGTGGTCTACGACTTCCACGGCTTCTTCCAGCCGGTCGACATGGACAAGGTCAACGTCGCCAAGGCAGGCAGCTCGATCCCGATCAAGTTCAGCCTCAGCGGTTTCCAGGGCATGGACATTATCGCGGCCGGCTACCCGAAGTTCACGATCACCGGCACCTCGCAGACCGGTGACGCGATCGAGCAGACCGTCACGGCCGGCGGCAGCTCGCTGAGCTACGACCCGGTCGCCGACCAGTACGTCTACGTCTGGAAGACCGACAAGGCCTGGGCCGGCAAGTCCGGCACCTTCACCCTGAGGCTGGCCGACGGGACGGATCACACCGCGAAGTTCAGCTTCAAGAAGTAGGGGACAACGAAAGCTGGGGGTGGGAACTGCGGGCCCGGTTCATCTGAACCGGGCCCGCAGCCATGTCCCGGCCGGTTCGGCGGGTTCGGCCGGTGTCAGTCCGACGGAACGCTTGCGTACCAGCGCCAGGCGGTCCCGCGGGTCTGCGGCGTGCGCCCGGTGGCGGCCAGCAGGTCGTGCCAGGGGTCGCCGGTGCGTGCGGCGTCGGGGAAGAGGCGGTCGAGGGCCCGGCCGCAGATGTCCGCGTCGGCGGCGTAGCTGACGTCGTGCGCCGACAAGATGTCGTGGGCGTGGGCCACCGCCTCGACGATGCCCATCGCCGCGAAGCCCGTGCGGTCGGACAGGCCCGCCGGATGGAACCCACGGCGCTCCGGGGGAGCGGTGGCGGTCACCGCCACGAGCAGGCCCCCGGTGGCGTCGAGGGCGCTGAGGATGCCGCGGGTGCCGGTGGCCGGGTCGGGCCAGAACACGATGGGTGGCGAGCCGTCGCGCCACGGGGCCGGCTCGAGCAGCTCGACGTAGGAGGTCTGCGGCGGGTTCACGCCGGAGAGCTGCATGGCGTAGAAGCCGAAGTCGTCGAGCAGATGCCCGAGGGTGTCGCGACAGGTCCAGTCCAGACCGGCGGCCGGTGCCTCCCACGCGTCGTCGGGCAGCACGGCGAACCGGACCAGCAGGTCGTCGATGACACGGCGGAGGTCCTGCGACGTCGGTGTGGTGGGGACGGCGGCGGTCATGCCGCGCACCCTACGCGGCCGCGGACCGCTCCTGCTCGGTCGCCGCAGCGAGGGCGAGGTCGACCATGGCCTTGGTGATGAGCAGGAGCCCGGCGTCCATGAGCAGCAGCCACTCCAGCGGCATGGGCACCGAGTTGTCGGTGCCGAAGCCCGGTGCCAGCGACGTGCTCAGGAGCAGCAGCCCCGCACCGACCGCGAGGAAGACGCCGCTCGTGGGGCGGTGCACCTTGCAGCGGACGATGGCGATCCCGAACAGCAGCAGGCCCGCACACATCAGGAGCAGCGACCCCCAGAAGCCCATGCCGACCGCGGCGGCTCCGGCCCAGCCGACCCAGCTGGCCGGGTGGGTGCCCTGCTCGAGCTGGTGCCCGGCCACGCCGACGGTGATGAGCACCGTCGTCGCGAGCTGGAGGGTGGTGTGCACCGCGGGGGGCAGGGCCACGTCACGGGCGAGCGCGTTCCAGAAGGCGAAGAGCAGCACCGCCCCGGCCGCGCCCCAGGCCCCTGCGTGGCGCTCCATCCAGGCGATGAGGCGCAGCGTCCCCTCCATGTGCCGACGGTAGGAGGTGGAGCACGTGCCCGGATCCGGCAATATGCGTTGTGGCGGCTACGCGGAATGCCGCAGGGGAATACACCCCCCGGGGGTATACGTTGGAGGAGCCATGAGCGAACACGTGCACCACCACGAGGTCCAGTCTCACTCCGACCACGCCGCCACCGGTCAGTGGTCGCAGGCCGTCAGCGCCACCCTCCACTGCCTCACCGGCTGTGCCATCGGTGAGGTCCTCGGACTGGCGCTCGCCACCTGGTGGGGCTGGTCCAACGGCCCGAGCATCGTGCTCGCCATCGTGCTGGCCTTCGTCTTCGGCTACTCGCTGACGATCTGGCCGGTGCTGCGGGCGGGCCTGCCGCTCAAGGCGGCCCTCGGCGTGGCGCTCGCGGCCGACACCGTCTCGATCACCGTCATGGAGGTCATCGACAACCTCGGCATGCTGGTCATCCCCGGTGCGATGGAGGCCGGGCTGACCGACCTGCTGTTCTGGGGCTCGCTGGTCGCCTCGCTGGTGATCGCGTTCGTCGTCACCGTTCCCGTCAACCGCGCCCTCATCGCGCGGGGCCGTGGCCACGCGGTGGTGCACGCCTACCACCACTGACCTGACGCGAGCTGCGCCGTTGCCGGGTGACGGCAACGGCGCAGCCGGCCTGTGGGAGGGTTCGGCCGTGACTGGGGTGCTCTGGGCGCTGGTGGCCGGCTTCGCCGTCCTCGACTGGTATGCCGTGTGGCGCGGCTCGCGCGGCCTCGAGCGGCTCGCCAAGCCGCTCACCATGGTGGCCCTCCTCGCCGCGGCTCTCTCGATGGGTGCGGCGGACACCGTCTCCGGGCACCGTCTCCTCGCCGGCCTCGTGCTCGGACTGGTCGGCGACGTCGCCCTGCTCGGCGACGGAGAGCGCCGGTTCCTCGCAGGGCTGTCGGCCTTCCTCGTCGGCCACCTCGCGTACACGGCGGCCTTCCTTCCGGCCGGGCCGCAGACCCTGGCGCTGGCGCTGCCGGGCCTGGTGCCGGTCGTGGTGGTCGTCGCGCTGGTCGCGAGGCCGGTGCTGGTGGGTGCTGCCGCCCAGGGCGGGGCAGCGATGGGAGCCGCGGTCGCGGCATACATGCTCGTCATCGGCGCGATGGTGGTCACGGCGTGGGGCACCGGCCGCCCGCTGGTCGCCGCCGGGGCGTCGGTGTTCATGGTGAGTGACGCGGTGCTGGCACACGCGCGGTTCGTGCGGCCCTGGCCACGGGCGTCGCTGCTGGTCATGGTCACCTACCACCTCGGACAGGTGCTCATCGTGCTGGGCCTGCTGCGGTAACCTGACTGCATGGCACGGTCGCTGCTTCTTCGGCAGCCGCGCTGACGAACCGGACCCACGGACGTCACCGCGGCGAACCCCTCCTGCGCGAGGGGCTTTTTTGTGCGAGAACGGCAGCCGACACCACGACGCGAGGGATGAGATGAACGAGACGCCGCACCGCTACACGGCCGAGCTGGCCGGCCAGATCGAGGTCGCCTGGCAGGACCGCTGGCAGGAGTGGGGCACCTTCCACGCCCCGAACCCCGCCGGCCCCTGGGCCGAGCCCGAGAAGGTGGCCGGACGCGAGAAGCTCCTCGTCCTCGACATGTTCCCGTACCCGAGCGGAGCCGGGCTGCACGTCGGGCACCCGCTGGGCTACATCGCCACCGACGTCTTCGCGCGCTACAACCGCATGACGGGCAAGAACGTCCTGCACTGCCTGGGCTACGACGCGTTCGGCCTGCCCGCGGAGCAGTACGCCGTGCAGACCGGCCAGCACCCGCGCAAGACGACCGAAGAGAACATGGTCAACATGAAGCGCCAGCTGCGGCGCCTCGGCCTGGGCCACGACGACCGGCGCACCATCGCCACCATCGACCCCGACTACTACCGCTGGACGCAGTGGATCTTCCTGCAGATCTACAACAGCTGGTACGACCCGGAGGCCGAGCGCGAGGACGGTGGCCGTGGCGCGGCACGCCCGATCGCCGAGCTGGTCGAGCAGTTCGCCAATGGCGAGCGCCCCACCCCGAACGGCCGCGACTGGGTGGCGCTGAGCGCGTCCGAGCAGAGCGCGATCCTCGACGGCTACCGGCTGGCCTACACCTCCGAGGCGCCGGTGAACTGGTGCCCCGGCCTGGGCACGGTGCTGTCCAACGAGGAGGTCACCAACGAGGGCCGCTCCGAGCGCGGCAACTACCCCGTCTTCAAGCGGAACCTGCGCCAGTGGATGATGCGCATCACCGCGTACGCCGACCGGCTGGCCGACGACCTCGACCGGGTCGACTGGCCCGAGAAGGTCAAGCTGATGCAGCGCAACTGGATCGGCCGCAGCCAGGGCGCGCGCGTGTCCTTCCCAGTCGTCGGGCAGGACGCCAGCATCGACGTCTTCACCACCCGCCCCGACACACTGTTCGGCGCGACGTTCATGGTGGTGGCCCCCGAGCACCCGCTGCTGGACTCCATTGTCTCGCAAGGGGACTGGCCCGCCGGCACCAAGGAGGCATGGACCGGCGGCGCGGCGACCCCCAAGGAGGCCGTGGCGGCATACCAGCTGCAGGCGTCGCGCAAGAGCGAGGTCGAGCGCCAGACCGAGGGCAAGGACAAGACCGGTGTCTTCACCGGGGCCTTCGCCACCAACCCGGTCAACGGTGAGCAGGTCCCGGTCTTCGTCGCCGACTACGTGCTGATGGGCTACGGCACCGGAGCCATCATGGCCGTGCCGGCGCAGGACAACCGCGACTGGGAGTACGCGACCAAGTTCGAGCTGCCGATCATCCGCACCGTCCAGCCGGCCGAGGGCCACCCCGAGGACGAGGCGTACACCGGCGACGGGCCGGCGATCAACTCCTCCAACGACGAGATCTCGCTCGACGGCATGGGCGTCGCCGAGGCCAAGTCGACGATCATCGCCTGGCTGGAGGCCAAGGGCTTCGGTGAGGGCACGGTCAGCTACAAGCTGCGCGACTGGCTGTTCTCGCGCCAGCGCTACTGGGGTGAGCCGTTCCCCATCGTCTTCGACGAGGAGGGCAACGCCCACGCGGTGCCCGAGTCGATGCTGCCGGTGAGCCTGCCCGACGTGCCCGACTACTCGCCCAAGACCTTCGACCCCGACGACGCCGCCTCCAGCCCGGAGCCGCCCCTGTCACGCGTGCCGGAGTGGGTGGAGGTCGAGCTCGACCTGGGCGACGGACGCGGCGTGCAGAAGTACCGCCGCGAGACCAACACCATGCCCAACTGGGCCGGCTCGTGCTGGTACTACCTGCGCTACCTCGACCCGGCCAACACCGAGGCCCTCGTCGACCCCGAGAACGAGGCCTACTGGATGGGCCCGCACGCCACCCCGGTCGCGGGTGCGCCCGCGGGCGTGCAGGACCCGGGCGGTGTCGACCTGTACGTCGGCGGTGTCGAGCACGCGGTGCTGCACCTGCTCTACGCCCGGTTCTGGCACAAGGTGCTGCACGACCTGGGCCACCTGAGCAGCGACGAGCCGTTCCGGAAGTACTTCAGCCAGGGCTACATCCAGGCCTACGCCTACACCGACGAGCGCGGGCAGTACGTCCCGGCGGCCGAGGTGGAGGAGACGGCCGGGGAGTACGGCGGCGACCCGATCTACAGCTGGCGGGGCCAGCCGGTGAACCGTGAGTACGGAAAGATCGGCAAGTCGCTGAAGAACGTCGTCAGCCCCGACGAGATGTACGAGGCGTACGGCGCCGACACGTTCCGCGTCTACGAGATGGGCATGGGTCCGCTGGAGCTGTCCCGCCCGTGGGAGACGCGCGCCGTCGTCGGGTCGCAGCGCTTCCTGCAACGCCTGTGGCGCAACGTCGTCGACGAGGAGACCGGTGAGGTCCGGGTCGTCGAGGCGCCTCTCGACGCCGACACGGCGCGGGTGCTGCACAAGACGATCGACGCCGTCGGTCGCGACTACGCCGCGTTGTCGTTCAACACCGCCATCGCCCGGCTCATCGAGCTCAACAACGCGCTGACCAAGCTCGACGCCGTGCCCCGCGAGGCGGCGGAGAAGATCGTGCTGATGGTGGCGCCGCTGGCCCCGCACATCGCCGAGGAGCTGTGGTCGCGACTGGGACACGACGAGACGTTGGCCTTCGCGCCGTTCCCGAAGGCGGACGCGTCGATGCTCGTCGAGGAGACGGTGACCTGCGTGGTGCAGATCAAGGGCAAGGTGCGCGACCGCATCGAGGTGCCAGCCGACATCAGCGAGGACGACCTGCGCGAGCAGGTGCTGGCGCTGCCCAAGGTGGTTGCCGCGACGGAGAACGGTGTGCGCACCGTCATCGTCCGCGCACCCAAGCTCGTCAACGTCGTCCCGGCCTGACGCCACCGGCCCGTCGACCCCGTCCTGCCCGGCAGCGGCGGGGTCGACGGGTAGCCTGCGCGCGTGAGCGTCGCGATCGTCACTGACACCACGGCATACCTGCCGGCGTCGGTCGTGTCCGAGCGCGGCATCACGGTTGTGCCGCTCCACGTCGTCGTCGCCGGGCAGGAGTTCAGCGAGGGCGTCGACATCAGCACCGCCGAGGTCGCGAAGGCCCTGCGGGCCTACAAGCCGGTGAGCACCTCCCGCCCGTCGCCGAGCGCCTTCCTCGCCGCCTACGAGGCGGCCGCCGCGAACGGCGCCAGCGCGATCGTGTCGATCCACATCTCCGGCGAGATGTCGAGCACCGTGCAGTCGGCCCACCTGGCGGCACAGCACTCGCCGGTGCCGGTCACGGTGGTCGACTCGCGTTCGCTCGGCATGGCGATGGGGTATGCCGTGCTGGCCGCCTGCGACGCCGCGGCCGCCGGTGTGACCGCGGAAGACGTTGCGGCACAGGCACTTGCGCGCTGCGAGGCCTCCACAGTCGTGTTCTACGTCGACACCCTGGAACACCTGCGGCGGGGTGGGCGCATCGGCTCGGCGTCGGCGTTCCTCGGCTCGGCCCTGGCCATCAAGCCGATCTTGTCGCTCAAGGACGGGCACATCAGCGCGCTGGAGAAGGTGCGCACCTCCGCCCGCGCGCTCGCCCGCCTCGAGGAGCTGGCCGTGGCGGCCGCGGAACGGGCACCGGAGGGCTCTGACGGGGTCGACATCTCGGTGCACCACCTCGACTCCGCCGCCCGGGCGGAGGACCTAGCCCGCCGGCTGCGGGAGCGCGTCGGCAACGCCCACGAGGTGCGGGTCGTCGAGCTCGGCGCCGTCGTCGGGGCGCACGTCGGACCGGGCACCATCGCGGTCGCCGTCTCGCCCAGGTTGGCGACGTCATGACTGGCGCAGCCATGACGGGCGCAGCCATGACCGGCGCAGGCATGAGCGCTGCGGGCTCGACCGTGGTGGCGACGACGGCGACGACGGCGACGCCGGCCGGGCTGCTCGCCGTCGAGTGGGACGTCGCCGGCCTGTTCGAGTCGGTGCTGGCGCTCGGCGTGGTGCTCGTGGCCTCCTTCCTGCTCGGCGCGGTCAACCCCGCGTCCATCGTCGCCAAGGTGCTCGGCCACGACCTCGCGCACTCCGGCTCGGGCAACCCCGGCGCCACCAACGCCGGGCGGGTGCTGGGGGTGCGCTGGGGTGTCGTCGTCGGGCTCCTCGACGTGCTCAAGGGCTACCTGCCGGTGGTCGTCGTGCAGGCGGTGATGGGCACGGTGCCGGCCCTGTGCGCCGGTCTGGCCGTGGTGCTCGGCCACATCTGGTCGCCGTTCCTGCGCGGCCACGGCGGCAAGGGGGTGGCCACCTCCCTCGGCGCGATCCTCGCGGTGCAGCCGTGGTTCGCCCTCGCCATCGTGGTGGTGTTCGGTGTGCTGGTCTGGCGCATGCGGTGGGTGGCCGGCGCCTCCGTCTCGGCCTGCCTCGTGCTGCTCCTGCTGGGCCTCGGCACCTGGGTCGGCTGGGTGCCGGGCGGGACCCGCGACGTCGGCGCCTGGTGCGTGGTGCTGGCCCTGGTCGTCATCTACCGCCACCGCCGCAACATCGAGCTGTGGGTCGCGGCGCGCCGCGACTCGTCCACACCCTGACGGCGGTCCGTCACACCGTCCACAAGGGCGGCTTGCCCGTGGTCCGCCGTGGCAGCCGCTTCCTAGCGTGCCCGTATGCCGTCGCGTCGCCGCTCCGCCGAGCCGTCACCTCGCCTGCTGGCCCTGCTGGGCGCCGGCGACGCGGGCACGGCAGACCCAGCCGCGGCGCCCCGAGGCCCGGGGGAGCCGTGGCTCCCTCAGCGTGAGTGGCTGCTCGGCCAGGACGCCGATCCCTCCGGACCTGCCGCTGCAGGTGGTCGCGACCGGCCGGCGGGGGAACGTCGCGCTCCGGTGCCGTCGCGTCCGGCGCCGACGCGTACTGCCCCACCGGGGCGGCACCGGCGGCCCCGCCCACCCGGGCCGGCGCTGCTGACGGTGCCGAAGGCGCTGGCCGGGGCGCGACTGAGCGCACCTCGTGCGGCGGTCCTGGGCATGGTGCTCGTGGTCGTGCTCGCGGTGGCGGTCTTCGGTGTCCGCGTGGCGTGGGCGCGGGCGGCCAGCGCTCCCCAGCCCGTCGAGCGGACCGCAGCGGCCGAGAGGGGGACCTCCGTGGTGTCGCGGACCTCCGGCCCGGGGGGCTTCGGTGACGGGGCAGGGGCCGCCGCAGCCCGAGGCACCGGTCCTGCAGGCGCCGCTGCCACTGGTGCCACCTCCACCGCCCGCGGTGTGGTCGTGCACGTGGTCGGACAGGTGCGCCGTCCCGGACTCGTGGTGCTGGCCACCGGTGGACGGGTGGGTGACGCGCTCGCCAAGGCCGGCGGTGCGCTGCCCGGTGCCGACCTCACCGCCCTGAACCTGGCGCGCCCCCTGGTCGACGGGGAGCAGGTGCGGGTACCCAAGCCCGGCGAGGCGCCGCCGCCCGCTCCACCAGGTCCGTCCGGCGGCGCAGGCGGAGAAGGCGCTGCGGCGACCGGACCGGTGAACCTCAACACCGCCTCCGCCGCGGCGCTCGAGGAGCTCCCCGGCGTCGGGCCCGTCCTGGCGCAGCGCATCGTCGACTGGCGCACCGAGCACGGCCGCTTCACCTCCGTCGACGAGCTGGGCGAGGTCAGTGGCATCGGCGAGAAGATGTTCGCGCAGCTGCAGGACAAGGTCACCGTGTGAGCCGTCCGGGCGGGCGCCGGGGGAGGGTGTCGCCCGGGCCCGACCTGCGCCTGCTCATGCCGGCCCTCGCCGCGTGGTCGCTGGCCGCTGCGACCCTGGGCCTGGCCCCGGTCGTCCGGGCCGGCCTGTCGGCGGCGCTGCTGGTCGTGGCCCTGGTCGCTGTCGGCCTCGCCCGCGGTTCGGCGGACCGTCTGGCCCGCCGGTCGACGGGCCGGCTGGCCCGCATGCCTGACCTCCTCACCCGGCTGGCGCTGTGTGCCGCCGCGGCATCACTGGTGCTGCTGGCCTCGGCCGGGCACTCGTGGTCGCGGGAAGCGGGCCCGGTGGCCGACCTGGCCCGCGATCGGGCGGTGGTGCGGATCGAGGGCGTGGTGGCCAGCGAGCCCGTCCTGCGCGGCGTGGGTGACTCCCAGACGGTGCTGCTCAGGCTGACGGTGACGGAGGTGTCGTCCCGCGGCGAGCGGTGCCGCACCCACACGCCGGTTCTCGTTGTCGGTGACGACCGCTGGGCGGGCGTGCGCTGGCGGGAACGGCTCAGCGGCCAGGGGCGCCTGTTCTCGGCCGAGCGCGGGGAGCCGGTCGTCGCCGTCCTGCGCCCGACGGGCACGCCGGTCCTCGTCACGCCACCCGGGTTCGTCGCCCGCGGTGCCGAGCACCTGCGCGCCGGACTGCGGGCGGCGGCAGCACCCCTGCCGGCCGACGCCCGCGGCCTGCTGCCGGCTCTGGTCATCGGCGACACCAGCCGGACGCCCGCCGACCTCACCGAGGCCATGCTGGCCACCGGGATGACGCACCTGTCGGCGGTCAGCGGCTCCAACGTCGCGATCGTCCTGGCCGCGGCCCTCGGCGCCGCCTCGCTCCTGGGCTTCCGCAGGCTCTGGCGGCCGGTTGTCGCGCTGGTGGTGCTGGCGGGCTTCGTCGTGCTGGCCCGCCCGGAGCCGAGCGTCATCCGCGCCGCTGCCATGGGCGCGATCGGGCTGGTCGGGCTGAGCCGGTCGCGGCGGGCGGCCGGGCTGCCGGTGCTCGCGGCGGCGGTGCTCTGCCTGCTGCTGGTCGACCCGTGGCTGAGCCGCACCTACGGGTTCGCGCTCTCCACCCTGGCGACCCTCGGGCTGCTGCTGTTCGTCCGCAGCTGGGGCGATGCCATCGGGCGGCGCCTGCCACGCCGCATCGGCTCCTGGGGGCCGACCCTCGCGATTCCGGTTGCGGCGCAGGCGATGTGCGCACCGGTGGTGGTGCTGTTGCAGGGATCGGTCAGCACCGTCGGGGTGGTGGCGAACCTCCTCGCCGCGCCGCTGGTCGCACCGGCCACCGTGGCCGGCGTCGCCGCGGCCCTGACCGCCAGCATCTGGCAGCCGCTCGGCACGGCGCTCTGCTGGGCCGGAGCCCTGCCGACCCTCGGCATTGCCTGGGTCGCCCGCAGCTGTGCCACCGTGCCCGGTGGCACCCTGCCGTGGCCCGACGGTGCACCGGGCGCGGTGCTGCTCGCCGCGTTCACCGCGGTGGCCCTGGTCGTCGCCCCGTGGGTGCTCCACCACGTCCGGGTGCGGCCGCTCGTCGCCCTCGCCGTGACCCTCGTGGTCGGAGCGGCGGCGGTGCCGACGAGCCCGGCGACGTGGCCACCGCCGGGCTGGCGGCTGGTGGCCTGCGACGTCGGCCAAGGCGACGCGCTCGTCCTCGCGACCACGCCGGGCCGCGCCGTGCTCGTCGACGCCGGCCCCGACCCGGCCCTGGTCGACCGGTGCCTGCGCAGGCTCGACGTGCGCGCCCTCGACGCGGTGGTCCTCACCCATCTGCATGCCGACCACGTCGACGGGCTGCCGGGCGCCCTTGCCGGGCGCGACGTGCGCGAGGTCCTGGCCACGCCCGTCCGCGACCCGCCCCACCAGTGGGAGCGGGTGCAGGCCTGGGCCGCGGAGCGAGGGGTCCCCGTGCGGGAGGTGTATGCCGGCGACCGCCTGCGCTGGGCGGGTGTCACCGCCGACGTGTGGTGGCCGGCACGGCGGATCAGCGCCGGCTCGGTGCCCAACAACGCCAGCGTGGTGCTCGCGGTGCGCAGCGGCGAGGTCGACGCCCTCCTGATGGGTGACGTCGAGCGCGAGGCGGCCCACGCGGTCCTCCTGGCCCTGCGCCGCGACCCCGCCATGGCTGCGGAGGCGTCACGGCTCGACGTCGTCAAGACGCCCCACCACGGGTCGTCCAACCTCGACACCGAGCTCATGGCAGCCGTCAGCGCACCGGTGGCCCTCATCAGCGTGGGCAAGGACAACGACTACGGCCACCCGGCTCCGAAGCACCTCGAGGTCCTGCGGCGGAACGGGTCCGTGGTCTACCGCACCGACCAGCGCGGCGACGTCGCGGTCGTGGCCCGCGGGTCAGGCGTCGCCGTGGCGACGAGCCGGTGAGGTCAGGTGCTGGCGAGCACCCGGGGCTGGGCCTTGGCGGCCTCGACCAGGGCGTCGATGGTCGCCTGCACCGCGGGCACCCGCTGCAGGTCCGGGGTGGTCACCACGTGCACCTGACGACGGGACGCCGGCCGGATGGGCAGCGTGACCACGTCGCTGTGGTGCGCCGTGCGCAGGATGAGGTCGGGGATCAGGGCCACGCCGAGGCCCTCCGCGACGAGGCCGAGCACGGCGACGTAGTCCTCGGTCTCGAACGCGACGTCGGGGGAGAACCCCTCGGCCGAGCACATCTGCAGCAGGTGGCCGCGGCACCGCGGGCACCCGGCGATCCAGGGCTCGGAGGAGAGGTCGGCCAGGTCGACGACATCGCGGTCGGCGAGGGGGTGGTCCTTCGGCAGGGCCAGCCGCACCTCGTCGTCGAGCAGCTTCTGGGTCACGAACAGGTCGAGGTCCTCCTCGCCGCGGCCGAGGTCGGTGCCCTCGTAGGCGAACGCCACGGCCAGGTCGCACTCACCGGCTCGCAGGGCAGCGAGCGACTCCGGGGGCTCGGCCTCGGTGAAGGTGACCTTGACCTCGGGGAAGCGCTCGCGGACCAGGGCCAGCGCCCGGGGCACCAGCGTCGCCGACGACGACGGGAACGCCATGAGCCGCACGCGTCCTGCGCGCAGGCCGGCGATGGCGGCGACCTCCTCCTCGGCGGCGTCGAGCGCCGAGAGCACCGTGACGGCGTGGCGGGCGAGCACCTGGCCGGCCTCGGTCAGGCGGACACTGCGCCCGATGCGCTCGACGAGCACGGTGCCGGTGCGCTGCTCGAGGCGGCGCACCATCTGGGAGATGGCGGGCTGGGAGTACCCCAGGGCGAGGGCGGCCCCGGTGAAGCTGCCCTCGTCGGCGATGGCTTTCATGACGCGGAGGCCCGCTGCGTCGATCATGGGTCAAGGATAACGAGATGTTATCGAAGAAGCCAGATCCGGAATGACCCGTGATGTACCGTCCGCCCGCTTAGCGGCCAGGTGGCCGGCCGAGTGGGCATGCCCTCAGTCGGTGAGCAGGCCCTCGACGCGCTCGCGGAGCCGCTCGTCGCCGGGCTCCACGCGCGGAGCGAAGCGTGCGACCACGGCGCCCTTGCCGTCGACGAGGAACTTCTCGAAGTTCCACGTCACGTCACCGTCGCGCCCTTCGTCGTCCGCCGTCGCGGTGAGCTCCTCGTAGAGGGGGTGGCGTCCGGGGCCGTTGACCTCGACCTTCTCCGTCATGGGGAAGGTGGCGCCGTAGGTCGCCGAGCAGAACTCGGCGATCTCCTCCGCGGTGCCGGGCTCCTGGCCGCCGAACTGGTTGCATGGGATGCCGACCACGGTGAACCCACGGGGACCGTACTCGCGCTGCAGCTCCTCGAGCCCGGTGTACTGCGGCGTGAGCCCGCACTGGCTCGCCACGTTGACCAGCAGCGCGGGCTTTCCCTCCGTCAGCTGGCCCACCGTCGCCGGGGTGCCGTCGAGCCGGTTGATCGCGATGTCGAGGACGCTCATGGTCGACGACCCTGCCACACGGCCGCACTGCGGCAGGCGGTGACCCCTGACGCATACTGGTGGGCATGCCCGGCGTTGCCACCGTCCTCGACGAGTTCGTCGACCTGCTGGCCGGCGGCGACGTGCTCGTCCTCACGGGCGCCGGGATCAGCACGGAGTCCGGGATCCCGGACTACCGCGGACCCGACGGCAAGCGGCGCGTGCAGCCCATGCAGTACTCCGAGTTCGTCGGGTCGTCGACCGCGCGCCAGCGCTACTGGGCGCGCAGCTACGTCGGGTGGCAGCGGTTCTCCAGCGCCGGCCCCAACGCCGGCCACCGTGCCGTCGCCACCCTCCAGCGCGCGGGGATCGTCGGCCCGGTCATCACGCAGAACGTCGACGGCCTCCACCAGGCGGCCGGGGCGGCGGAGGTCACCGAGCTGCACGGCGCCCTGGAGCGGGTGGTCTGCCTGACCTGCGGTGACCGCACCAGCCGGTGGGACCTCGACGAGCGCATGCGCCAGGCCAACCCGGGCTACGAGGTCAGCAGCAACGAGATCCGCCCCGACGGCGACATCGCCCTGAACGCCCTCGACGTCGAGGACTTCGTCGTGCCGCTCTGCCTCGTCTGCGGGCGCGACACCCTCAAGCCCGACGTCGTCTTCTTCGGCGAGTCGGTGCCCAAGCCGGTGGTGGAGCACTGCTTCAGCCTCACCGAGCGCGCCCGTGCTCTGCTCGTCCTCGGGTCGTCCCTGAAGGTGATGTCCGGCTACCGCTTCGTGCGGCGGGCCGCCGCGCACGGCATACCGGTCGGCATCATCACGCACGGACCCACGCGCGGGGACGGGGAGGCGACGCACCGGCTCGACGCGCCTCTCGGGACGACGCTCACCGAGCTGGTCAGCCGGCTCGCTGCCTAGCCGGCGGCCCGGTCGGCGGGTCGCCTGGCCACCAGCACCACGTCGATCGCGTCGCCGGCGTCGGTGGGGCGCAGCACCTCCTCGCAGCGCTCGACCTCGAGCCCGGACGCGGACGCCCGCAGCTGCTCGGTGGTGTGCAGGATGCTCGGGTCCTGCGGGCCGCCGACACCCTCGGTCAGGTTGCGCAGGGCGTGCCCGACCACGACCAGCGCGCCGCCGGGGGAGAGCCACTGGCCGAGCCGCGAGAAGACGTCCTCCGGGACGTGCAGGTAGGCGACGAGGACGAGGTCGAAGGCAGTGCCGGCCGGCGGTTCCCACGCGGTGACGTCGGCGACCACCCACTCGACCTCCACGCCCCGGCTGCGACCCTCCTCGCGCCCGCGGTCGATGCCGACCGCGGAGAAGTCGACGGCGGTCACCTGCCACCCGCGCTCGGCCAGCCAGAGGGCGTGGCGCCCCTCGCCCGCGCCGAGGTCCAGGGCCCGTCCCGGTGGCCAGTCACCGACGATGGCCGCCACCTCGCGGTTGGGGCCGCTGCTCCAGACCCGGTCGGACGCGGCATACCGCTCGTCCCACATCTGCGGCCCCCGGCCGCCTCGCGACTCGCTGCTGGTCTGCATGCCCCTAGCATCGCGCGTGTGACCCTGATCCGTCCCGCCCACGAGGCAGACCTGGCCGCCGTGGCCGCTATCTACAACGTCGAGGTGGAGCAGGGCGTGGGCACCTTCGACACCGAGCCCAAGGGCCCGGGCCACTTCGCCGCCCGTCTCGACGCGGCCGACCCCCGCGACGTCTTCCTGGTCGCCGAGGAGGGCGGCATCGTGGGCGGCTTCGCCTACTCGGGGCCGTTCCGACCCAGGCCGGCGTATGCCGCGACGCGCGAGACCTCGGTCTACCTCGCCTCGTCGGCGCGTGGCCGTGGGCTCGGGCGGGCGCTGTACACCGAGCTGCTGGCCCGGCTGGACGCTGCCGACGTGCACACCACCATGGCCGTCATCGCCCTGCCCAACGACGCCAGCGAGGCCCTGCACGCGGCCCTCGGCTTCGAGCGGGTGGGGGTCCTGCGCGAGGTGGGCCACAAGCACGGCCGGTGGGTCGACACCGCCTGGTGGCAGCGGCTGCCCTGACCCACGGCGGCAGACATCTGCTGTCGCAGCGGGGAGATCCTCGCGGCAGAGGGTGTCCTGACGGCGGCGCCGGGTTCTACCATCGACCCGTCCGCCAGTAGGTCGGCGAGCAGGTGACGATGGGGTGGTGTCATGGCACGCGTCCGAACCGGACCGTTCGAGAACGACGACGCGCTCGACTTCCTCGACCAGCTCGAGGAGGCCGAGCCGGCTGAGCGCCCTGTCAGGGTGCTGCGGGCCCTGCGCCGCGTGGTCGGCACCGAGGAGTACATCGACGCGCCCGTGATGGCCGAGGCGGTGGCCGCCGCGGCCGTGGTGGCCGCGAGCGAGGACCCGGAAGCCGTGGTGGGGGAGCGCTACCTGCCACCCTGGCTGGACAGCGACCCCCTCGACGTCGACGAGGAGCTCGAGGAGCTGGCCTCGCAGGCCCTGCACCGCGCGCTGCGGCCCGACCAGAACGAGTGGTGGGAGCTGTGGGAGGAGGCCGCCGCCACCGACGACGTGACGGAGGTCGTCAGCCGCTACCTCGAGGTGTTCGGCGACTGACGCCCCGCGCCGACTTCTTCGCCAGCGCCCTCAGGCGTCAGCCCGTCCGACGCACCTGCCCCCTCAGACGCGGCGCAGGACGGCCGTGACCTTGCCGAGGATGGTGGCGTGGTCGCCGTCGATCGGCTCGAAGGCCGGGTTGTGCGGCAGCAGCCAGACCTTGCCGTCCTTGCGCTTGAACGTCTTGACGGTCGCCTCGTTGTCGAGCATGGCCGCGACGATGTCGCCGTTGTCGGCCGTCGGCTGCTGGCGCACCACGACCCAGTCGCCGTCGCAGATGGCGGCGTCGACCATGGAGTCGCCGACCACCTTGAGCAGGAACAGCTGGCCCTCACCGACGAGCTGCTTGGGCAGCGGGAAGACGTCCTCGACGAGCTCCTCGGCCGTGATCGGCACGCCGGCGGCGATCTGGCCCAGCACCGGCACGTAGGACGCCTCCGGGCGCTGGTCGTTGATCCCCGTCTCGTCGTAGCCCGCGTCGGCGTCGTCCGCTGCAGCCCCGCCCCGGTAGCCACGCAGGTCGGCGGCGCGCCCCGCGCCGCGGCCGGTCCCCTTGCCCTTGCCCCGGTCGGGGGAGACCACCTCGATGGCGCGCGGCCGGTTCGGGTCGCGGCGCAGGAAGCCCTTGCGCTCCAGCGTCGCGAGCTGGTGGGCGACCGAGCTGGGACTCGTCAGCCCCACGGCCTCACCGATCTCACGGAGGCTCGGCGGGTACCCACGGCGGTCCACCGCGTTGCGGATCACCTCGAGGACCCGGCGCTGGCGCACCGTGAGCCCGTCGCCGCGCTCTCGCTCCGGCAGCTCCTTGACGTTGTCGTCGCTCATGCCGCTCCTCATTCGTGCAGGTCAGGTGCCGTGGGCCGGGGTCTCACCGGGTCGGCGCGGGTGCTGGTCGAGATGGGTTGTCAGTGGCCTCTGATGTGCTTCGAGGCATGAGCACAGCGTATGGAGTTCGAACACAGTTGCCAAACATGTGTTCGACGCGTGTCTTGAACCGTTCGAACATGCGTGCTACAAATCGACCAGGAGCTTGTTCGAACACCCGTTCGGACAGCACGGTCCCGCAGCCGTGGGGCCAGGAGAGGGGAGAGACCATGAGTGCAGCAGCCGCTTGGGACCTGAACGCCGCGCCGGTGCGGGTGCCGGGGTCCGTACCCGGTCGCGCTGCCCGCCCGAGCCTGGTCCTCGTGCCGACCGGCGATGCCGTCCCCACGTCGGCGCCCGGCCGGCTCCGCCTCACCCGGGCCGGTCGCCTGGCCGTCACCCTGACGGTCGCGGCCGTCCTCCTCGCCGTCGCCACCGTGGCCCTGGTCTCCCGGGCCGGTGCCGCCGCGCCGGCCCCCGTGGCCGACCACGCCGTCACGGTCGCCCAGGGGCAGACGCTCTCCGAGATCGCCGTCCGGGAGCTGCCGGGCCTGCCGGTCGCCGCTGCCGTCGCCGAGCTTCAGCTGGCCAACAACCTGCCGAGCGCCCACGTGCACGCTGGTCAGGTCCTGGTCGTCCCCGCCCGCGGCTGACGGCGGACCAACCGCTCAGAGCTTCGCCGTGTCGGCGATGTGGCTCCACTTGACCGGGGTGCGGGTCCCGGCCATGTCGATGGCCTTCTGGTCCACCGTCGTGGAGGGCTTCCACCCGCCGACCTGGGTCCACGACGAGACGTACTGCGCCACGCCGGACTTCATGAGGTACACCCGCCCGCTGGTCCGGCCCTTGAGGTAGGCGCCGTCCCGCGGCTTGTGGGTGAGGTGGTTCCACTGGGCGCCCGAGCCGGCCTTGTCGATGGCCACCTGGTCGACGACGAGTGACGGGGCCCAGCCGCCGATGTTGGCCCAGGCCGAGACGTAGACAGGCGAGCCCCCGGCCACGCGGTAGACCTCGCCCCGCTGGGCGCCCTTGATGAGCGTGCCCTCGGCCGGCTTGGCCCGCAGGTGGTTCCACCGACTACCGGCACCGGCGTTGTCGATGGCCGCCTGGTCCACGGTCGTCGTCGGCTGCGACCTGCCGAACGCGCTCCACGTGGAGACGTAGACCGGCGCGCCACCGGCGACCCGGTAGATCTCCCCGCGCTGGGCCCCCCTGAGGAACGTGCCCTCCGCCGGGTACCGCGGCAGCGAGGCCAGCGATGTGCTGCTGAGCAGGTGGGTCGGCTTCCAGCCGCCGAACGCCGTCCAGGTAGAGACGAAGACCGGGGTCCTGCCGACCAGCTGGTAGGTCTCGCCGGTCTCGCGGACCTTGACGAAGCTGCCCGAGGCCGGCGGCTGGTAGGCGGTGTCCTTGAAGTGGATGAAGTTGCTCGGCCAGTTGCGGTCGCCCTTGGGGATGCGCCAGCGGTACGAGCCGCCACCCCACGACGAGTCAGAAATGGTGATGTAGCTCGACGTCACCTCCTCGACGTATCCGACGTGCCCGGCGCTCGGGGCGTAGACGCTCCCGTAGTTCCACTGGGCGATGGCGCCGGTGCGCGCGGTGGTGTCCACCCGGAAGCCGCGCTTCTTCGCGTTCGTCGCCCAGCCGCCGCCGTTGCCCAGGCCGCTCTGCTGGGGCACGCCGTTGCGGGCGAGCCGGTAGGCGGCGTAGTTGGTGCAGTTGTTGCCGGTGCTGTTCACCGGGTAGCCCCAGACCGACCTGCCGGCGTAGCCGGAGAAGCGGATGCAGCTGGTCGAGGCGGACTTGCACTCGTAGACGATCGAGGCGGCGCCGGCCGAGGTCGTCGACGTGCCGACGGCCGCGGAGCCGAGGAGGATGACGGCGGCCAGACGTGCGGACGGGCGGAGCAGTGCGTTGCGCATGACTTCCCGGGGGTAGGGGACGAGGAGCGGCTACGGAGGCCCCCACACCAGGGAGAAAAGCACCGCAGCAGGGCCAGGGCCGGTAACAGACTGCCTGACCGAGTCGCAGATGTACGACAAATGGGTGAATATCACCCCTGTAATTCGCACGCCGAAGGAACGGCGGGCCCGGACGGGCGCCGACGCAGTGTCGCCAGACGAGAAGAGGACGGTGGGGGCCGGTGCTGGAGGCGGCGTTCTGGGGTTTCGTCGGAGGGGCCGCGCTCCTCGTCGGCGGGTATGCCGGCATCAGGCTCTCGACGTCGCTGCGCAGCATCGGGCTCGTCATGGCCTTCGGCTCCGGCGTGCTGATCAGCGCGCTGACCTTCGAGCTCATGCGTGAGGCCTCCGACCTCGCCGGTGGCGTCGCGGCCGTGGTCGCCATGATCGCGGGGTCCCTGACGTTCTTCGTGGGCGACTGGTTCATCGACCGACGCGGCGGGGACCGCCGCAAGAGCCCCCACAAGTCCGCTGCCGGCACCGGCGGGATGGTCCTCGTGCTCGGGTCGCTGCTGGACGGCATACCGGAGAGTGCCGCGATCGGGGTGAGCCTCATCGGCGGCGGCAGCGTGGGGGTGGCCGTGGTCGCCGCGGTCTTCCTCTCCAACGTGCCCGAGGCCCTGTCGGCCTCGGCCGGCATGAAGGCCAGCGGCCGCTCCACCGGCTCGATCATGGGCATCTGGGTCGCGGTCACCGCGGCGTCCACGCTCGCGGCCGCGCTCGGGTATGCCGTTTTGAGCCACGCCGGCGACGGGCCCACCGGGGCGGTCGAGGCCTTCGCCGCCGGTGCCGTGCTCACCATGCTCGTCGACACCATGGTCCCCGAGGCGGTGGAGCACGCGGGCGCCCTGGTGGGCATCGTGACGGCCCTCGGTTTCGCTGCCGCCTTCCTGCTGTCGGTGGCGTGATGAAGCTGCGAGCTGCGGCCGAAAATGAGCGGTCGCTTCGGATCGCGGGCTGTGACAGGCGGGGTTAGGGTGCCGACAAAGGAGGCGGGTTGATGGACGCGAAGAAGACCTTCCTGTCGTGGCCGGTGCTGCGGCAGTTCAGGAGTGGTGACTTCCTCGGGCGTGGCCCGGCGGTGACGTCGGAGCGCACGCGCACCCTCGAGCCGCGCACGAAGACCGCCGACCGGGTCGTGCAGAGCGTGTGCCCCTACTGCGCCGTCGGCTGCGGTCAGCGCGTCTACGTCAAGGACGAGAAGGTCGTGCAGATCGAGGGCGACCCCGACTCGCCGATCTCGCGAGGGCGCCTCTGCCCCAAGGGGTCTGCAAGCGAGCAGCTGGTCAACAGCCCCATACGCCAGACGCACGTCCTCTACCGGCGCCCCCACGGCACGTCCTGGGAGCGGATGGACCGCGACACCGCCATCGACATGATCGCCGACCGGTTCGTCGAGTCGCGTCGCCGCACCTGGCAGGACGCCGACGAGCACGGCAGGCCGCTGCGGCGCACCATGGGCATCGCCTCGTTGGGGGGAGCCACCCTCGACAACGAGGAGAACTACCTCATCAAGAAGCTCTTCACCGCCGCGGGCGCCATACAGATCGAGAACCAGGCCCGTATTTGACACTCGTCCACGGTCCCCAGTCTGGGGTCCTCGTTCGGGCGCGGTGGCGCGACTCAGCAGGTGCAGGACCTGGCCAACGCCGACTGCATCGTCATCCAGGGCTCCAACATGGCCGAGTGCCACCCGGTGGGCTACCAGTGGGTGACCGAGGCTCGGCTTAAGGGCGCCAAGGTCATCCACATCGACCCGCGCTTCACGCGCACGTCGGCGACGGCCGACAAGCACGTGCCGATCAGGGCTGGCAGCGATGTCGTGTTCCTCGGCGCGCTGATCAACCACATCCTCGCCAATGACCTGTACTTCAAGGAGTACGTCGTCGCGTACACCAACGCGGCCACCATCGTCAGCGACGAGTTCAAGGACACCGAGGAACTCGACGGGCTCTTCTCCGGCTACGACGAGGAGCTCGGCAACTACGACCCGTCGAGCTGGGCGTACGCCACTGAGGGCGAGGGGGAGGACGCCTCCCCGGGCACCATCGGCGGACCTGCGGCCGGCCACGAGCACGGGCACAGCACGTCCGAGCGTTCCGCCGGCGACGAGCACGGTTCCGGTGGCCCGGCGCTCGAGCACGCGCGGGTCAAGCGCGACGAGACACTGCAGGACCCCAACACGGTCTTCCAGATCCTCAAGCGGCACTACTCGCGCTACACCCCGGAGATGGTGGCCGACGTCTGCGGCGTCAGCGTCGACGACTTCCACTACGTCGCCAAGGCGCTCACCGAGAACAGCGGCCGGGACCGCACGTCGGCGTTCTGCTACGCCGTCGGCTGGACCCAGCACACCCTCGGCGCCCAGTTCATCCGCACGGCCGCCATCATCCAGCTGCTGCTGGGCAACATGGGGCGTCCCGGCGGCGGCATCATGGCGCTGCGTGGCCACGCCAGCATCCAGGGCTCGACCGACATCCCGACGCTCTACAACATCCTTCCCGGCTACCTCGCCATGCCGATGGTCGGCAACCACGACACGTGGGACGACTACGTCGCCGCCATCGCCAACAAGGCGCAGAAGGGCTTCTGGGCCAACGCCGACGCGTATGCCGTGAGCCTGCTCAAGGCGTGGTGGGGCGACGCCGCGACCAAGGAGAACAACTGGGCGTACGACTACCTGCCCAGGCTCACCGGCGCCCACGGCACGTACCAGACGACCATGGCCATGAAGGACGGCGAGGTCGAGGGGTACTTCCTGCTCGGGCAGAACCCCGCCGTCGGGTCGGCCCACGGCCGGATGCAGCGCCTGGCCCTGGCCGAGCTGAAGTGGCTCGTGGTGCGCGACCTGCAGATGATCGAGTCGGCGACGTTCTGGAAGGACGCGCCCGAGATCGCCACGGGTGAGCTGGAGACGGAGAAGATCGGCACCGAGGTCTTCTTCCTGCCGCCCGCCTCACACGTCGAGAAGGCAGGCACGTTCACGCAGACCCAGCGGCTGCTCCAGTGGCGGCACAAGGCGGTCAACCCGCCGGGTGACTGCCAGAGCGAGCTGGAGTTCTTCTTCGAGCTGGGCAAGCGGATCCGGGAGCGGCTCGCCGGCTCCGACGACCCGCGCGACCGCCCCCTGCTCGACCTCACCTGGGACTACCCGCTCGACGAGGACGGCGAGATCAGCGGCGAGGCGGTCCTGCAGGAGATCAACGGCCGCCACCTCTCCGGTGAGCGCGCCGGCGAGCTGGCCGACATGTACACCGACCTCAAGGCCGACGGGTCCACGAGCTGCGGGTGCTGGATCTACTCCGGGGTGTACGCCAAGGGCGTCAACCGCGCGGCCAACCGCAAGCCCGGTCGCGAGCAGAGCCCGGTCGCGCAGGAGTGGGGCTGGGCCTGGCCCGACAACCGCCGCATCCTCTACAACCGCGCCTCGGCCGACCCCGAGGGCAAGCCGTGGAGCGAGCGCAAGAAGTACGTCTGGTGGGACGAGGAGAACCAGACCTGGACCGGGCTCGACACCCCGGACTTCGTCAAGACCAAGGCGCCGTCGTACCGACCGGAGCCCGGCACGGGCGGACCCGATGGGCTCGCCGGTGACGACCCGTTCGTCATGATGGCCGACGGCAAGGGCTGGCTGTTCACGCCGAAGGGCATGCTCGACGGCCCGCTGCCGACGCACTACGAGCCGCAGGAGTCCCCGGTCCAGAACCCGCTCTACGGCCAGCAGAGCAACCCGGCCCGACGCGTGTTCCCGCGCAAGGACAACCTGTGGAGCCCGTCCGGCACGGCACCGGGTTCTGAGGTCTACCCGTTCGTGTTCACGACGTACCGGCTCACCGAGCACCACACCGCAGGCGGCATGAGCCGCTGGCTGCCGTACCTCTCCGAGCTCCAGCCCGAGATGTTCTGCGAGGTCTCCCCGGAGCTCGCCGAGGACCGCGGGCTGGTGAACGGTGGATGGGCCACCATCGTGTCGGCCCGGACGGCGATCGAGGCCCGGGTGCTGGTGACCGACCGGATGACCCCGTTGGTCATCAGCGGCAGGACGATCCACCAGATCGGGCTGCCCTACCACTGGGGAGTCGGCAAGGAGGCCGTCGTCAGTGGCGACAGCGCCAACGACCTGCTCGGTGTGGCGCTCGACCCGAACGTGCAGATCCAGGAGTCCAAGGTGGGCTCGTGCGACATCCGGCCCGGTCGGCGGCCACGCGGCGAGGCCATCCTGCGGCTGGTCGAGGAGTACCAGTCACGGGCCGGTGTCACCGTCGAGACCTCCAACCAGCTCAAGACAGCCGAGTCCAACCCGACCGAATCCAACCCGACCGAGGACGGCCACTGATGGGCTACCTGGACCGCCAGCTGTCGGGGCCGACCGACCCCATCGCCGATGCGGCGTGGGAGGAGCCGAGGAAGCGCAAGGGTTTCTTCACCGACACCTCGATCTGCATCGGGTGCAAGGCGTGCGAGGTGGCGTGCAAGGAGTGGAACGCCATCCCGCAGGACGGCAACCTCGACCTGCTGGGGTCCTCCTACGACAACACCGGCGCGCTCGGCGCGAGCACGTGGCGGCACGTCGCCTTCATCGAGCAGACGAGCGACCGCATCGAGCAGGCGAGGGAGTCAGGGCGTCGCCTGGTCGACCTCGGTATGCCGGTCATGCCGCCGAGCCAGCCGATGTCGCCTCCGCACACCGCCGGCATCGGTCCGTCGCCGGCGGCGCCGGGCATCGACTCGAGCGGTGGTCCGGTCGACCTCGTCGGTGGCATGGAGAGCGCGGTCGCGCAGGCGACCATGGCGGCGGCCACCGGCACCGTCCCCGACTTCCGCTGGCTGATGTCCTCCGACGTGTGCAAGCACTGCACCCACGCGGGCTGCCTCGACGTCTGCCCGACCGGCGCGCTGTTCCGCACCGAGTTCGGCACGGTGGTGGTGCAGCCCGACGTCTGCAACGGCTGCGGCTACTGCGTGGCGGCCTGCCCGTTCGGGGTGATCGAGCGCCGGCCGACCGACAACACGGTCACCAACCACGGCAACGCGCAGAAGTGCACGCTCTGCTACGACCGCCTTCGCGACGACCAGACGCCGGCCTGCGCCAAGGCCTGCCCGACGACGTCGATCAAGTTCGGCGACCTCGACGAGATGGTCGCCACCGCGCAGGAGCGGGTGAGCACGTTGCGCGACAACGGGTTCACCGAGGCCCGTCTCTACGGCGCCAATGCCGAGGACGGCGTCGGCGGCACCGGCTCGGTCTTCCTGCTGCTCGACGAGCCGGAGGTCTACGGCCTGCCGCCGGACCCCAGGGTCCCGACCGCGGCCCTGCCCGACATGTTCCGCAAGGCCGGCATGGCCGGCCTGGCCATGCTCGCCATGGCCGCAGCCTCGTTCCTGGGGAGACGACGATGACGACCAACCCGCTCGACGCCGACCGCCCGCCCGAGCTGCCGCGCAGCGGCCGCCGACGGGGCAACGGTGGTGGCAAGCGACGCGACGAGTCGCTGATGGTGCCGGACGCGAAGTTCGAGAGCTACTACGGCCGCAGCGTCGTCAAGGCGCCCCCGTGGACGGAGGAGATCCCCACCTACCTCTTCCTCGGTGGGCTCGCGGCGGGCTCGGGCCTCATCGGCGCGGGCGGGTCGGCCCGCAACCTGCCGGCGCTGCGTCGCCGCGGCCGGTTCGCCGCGCTGGCGGCGGTCGCCCTCGGCGGTGGAGCCCTGGCCAAGGACCTCGGTCGCCCGGAGCGCGCGCTCAACATGATGCGCACCATCAAGCTGACGTCGCCGATGTCCGTCGGCTCCTGGATCCTGGCGGCGTTCGGCACCTTCGCCAGCGTGGCCGCGGCGGCGGAGATCGGCCGCCAGCTGCCTCACCAGGACGGCCTCCTCGCCAAGACGCTGCGCGTCGTCGACCCGCCGGCCGCCATCGGTTCGGCACTCTTCTCGGCGCCCCTGGCGGCATACACCGCGGTGCTCCTCTCCGACACCGCCGCACCCACGTGGCACGAGTCGTACCGCGAGCTGCCGTTCGTGTTCGTGGGCTCGGCCAACGCCGCGGCCGCCGGCCTGGCGCTCATCATGAGCCCCGCCGACCAGAACGGACCGGTCCGCAAGATGGCCGTCAGCGGTGCTGCCCTCGAGCTGGGGGCCGGTCAGCTCCTGCGGCGCAACATGCACCCGCTGCTGGCCGAGCCGCTGCACCAGGGCAAGGCCGGGCGTCTCCTGCGCGCTGCCGAGATCCTCACCGGTGGCGGCGCGATCGGTGCGATGCTGTTCGGCCGCAACCGCATCGGCGCCGGCCTGAGCGGCGTCGCCCTGCTGGCCGGCTCGGCCCTGACCCGCTTCGGCATCTTCGAAGCGGGTATGGAGTCGGCGAAGGACCCGAAGTACACCGTGCAGCCCCAGCGTGAACGGCTGGAGCGTCGCCGGGCCGATGGGGTCACGAACGACTCCATCACCACCATCCGGTGACCGCACCGGACGTCCAGGGAGGGTATGCCGTGACGGAAAGTCGCAGTGCCACAACAGCTTCCACGGGGGAGGCGACGACCACGGGCGCACCGAACCGGTGGCTCATCCTCGTCGCCGCAGTCCTCGTCCAGCTCGCCATCGGCGCCGTCTACGCCTGGAGCGTGTTCGGCAAGGCGTTGCAGGCCCCGGAGGCGTTCGGGTGGTCGAAGTCCAAGGCGTCGGTGCCCTTCGAGGTAGTGATCGGCATGATCTTCGTCGGCAGCTACATCGGCGGCCGGATCCAGGACCGCAGGGGCCCGCGGGTGGTCGCTCTTGTGGGCGGCGTCATCTACAGCATCGGTGTCATCCTCGCCTCGTTCGCCGACGCAGACCGCTTCTGGCTGCTGATCGTCGGCTACGGCCTGCTCGGTGGGTTCGGCCTCGGCATGGTCTACATCGTGCCGATCGCCATGCTGCAGAAGTGGTTCCCCGACAAGCCCGGCCTCATCACCGGCATCGCTGTGGCAGGCTTCGGCTTCGGCGCGGTCATCACCGCACCGCTCGGCCAGAGCCTGATCGACAACACGCCTGCCATGCCCACCAAGGCGTTCCTGCCGCTCGGCATCGGCTACCTCGTGGCCATCCTCATCGGCGCGTCCCTCTTCCAGAACCCGCCCAAGGGCTACGTGCCTCCCGGCCTCACCACTGCGGCGGCGGGACCGGCCAAGGACAAGCCGGTGGCCACCGGACCGGTGGCGGCCAGGCGGGACTTCACCCAGGACGAGGCGCTGCGCACCCCCCAGTGGTACCTGCTGACCGCCATCCTCACCCTCAGCGTCACGGCGGGCATCTCACTCATCAGCGTGGCGGCGGGCAGCGCCACCGACGTCGCCGGCTATTCCAAGGTCGCGGCCGCCAGCCTCGTCGGCACCCTGGCGATCTTCAACGGCGGGGGCCGCATCTTCTGGGGCTGGATCTCCGACCGCATCGGCAAGATGCCGGCCTTCATGGGCATCCTCGGCATCCAGGGCGTCTGCCTGATCCTCATCCCGCACGTGGCCAACGCCGCCCTGTTCGCGATCCTGGCCGCGCTGGTCTACACCTGCTACGGCGGCGCGTTCGGCACCATGCCGTCGACGGCCGGCAAGTTCTTCGGCGTCTCCAACGCGGGCGCGATCTACGGCCTGATGCTCATCGGCTGGAGCATCGGCGGCGTGATCGGGCCGCTGCTCATCGCCAAGCTCATCGGCGACACCAAGGCCTACACGCTGGGGTTCACCGTCGTCGGCATCATCGCCCTCGCCGCCCTGGTCATCCCGCTCATCACCAAGCCCCCGACCGAGGAGCAGCACGTCCACTGAGCACGTCCACTGGCCCTGCCGAGAGGGGCCCGGCCTGCGTCACTCGCGGACGTCGGCCGGGCCCCTGCTCGTCGGCAGACCGGCGGCCAGCCAGGCCTCGACCCCGCCGATGACGTCGGTGGCCCGGTGCAGGCCGAGGGACTGCAGCGAGGCGGCGGCCAGGCTCGAGCTGTAGCCCTGCCGGCAGAGCACCACGACCTCGTGGTCGGGTCCGGCCACCTCGGGCACGCGCCACGGACTGGCAGGGTCGAGTCGCCACTCGAGCACGGTGCGGTCGATGACCAGCGCTCCGGGCAGCTCGCCCTGCTGTCGTCGTTGCGCCTCCGTGCGGGTGTCGACGAGCAGGGCGCCTCGCTGCTGGGCGGTCAGGGCCTCCGCCGGCGTGAGCCTGCGAAGTCCCTCACGCGCCTGCGCGACGAGGCGGTCGACCCCGCTGAGGCGGTCGACCCCACTGAGGCGGTCGACCCCGCTGAGGGCTGTCTCGCCGTTCACCGAACCACGATCGCCGGGCCCTGCGAGGGCACGAACTCGCCCACCACGGGGGCGCCGGCGATCTCGCCGGCCAGCAGCAGCCCGCCGCTGGTCTGTGCGTCGGCGAGCAGGATGAGCTCGTCCTCACCGACCGCGGCCTGCAGGTGCGGGCGGACCCAGTCGAGGTTGCGCTTGCTCCCGCCGGGCACGAAGCCCTCGGCGAGCGACTCGCGGGCGCCCTCGAGGTAGGGGACGGCGGCGGCGTCGATGACGGCGGTGACCCCGGAGGCGCGGGCCATCTTGTACAGGTGACCGAGCAGCCCGAAGCCGGTGACGTCGGTCGCGGCCCGGATGCCTGCCTCGAGCGCCGCCACCGACGCCTCGGCGTTCAGCCGGGCCATGGAGGCGACCGCGTGCTCGAAGACCTCACCGGTCGCCTTGTGCCGGTTGTTCAGCACCCCGACGCCGAGCGGCTTGGTCAGGCTGATGGGGGTGCCGGCGGTGGCGGCGTCGTTGCGCAGCAGCCGGTCGGGGTCGCCGAGGCCGGTGACGGCCATGCCGTACTTCGGCTCGGGGTCGTCGACGCTGTGGCCGCCGGCCACGGGGCAGCCGGCCTCGCGGGCGACGTCGAACCCGCCGCGCAGCACCTCCTGGGCCAGTTCCCGCGGCAGCACGTCGCGGGGCCAGCCGAGCAGGTTGACCGCCACGACCGGTCGGCCGCCCATGGCGTAGATGTCCGAGAGGGCGTTCGCAGCAGCGATGCGGCCCCAGTCGTAGGCGTCGTCGACGACCGGTGTGAAGAAGTCGGCGGTGGCCAGCACCGCGAGGCCGTTCTCGATGCGGACTGCGGCGGCGTCGTCGCCGTCGTCGAGGCCCACGATGAGGTCGGGGTGGCCGGCGCCGACGAGCCCGCGCACCATCTCCTCGAGCTCGCCGGGCGGGATCTTGCAGGCGCACCCGCCCCCGTGCGCGAACTGGGTCAGGCGGTGCTCACTGGCCCGCCCGCTGGCCTGCGTCGTCGTGGTGCCCACGCCGCGACTGTATGCCGCCCGCGCGCCGTCGGCACCGCGGCACACCTCCTGCGGGCCCTCGGGGCGCCTGCGGCGAGGGTCGGTTACGGTGTGCCGCGGAGGTGTCTGGGTTCCTGGTGGTCCCCCCGGTCTTCAAAACCGGTGAGGCCGAGCATCTCGGTCTGGCGGGTTCGATTCCCGTCCACCTCCGCCAAACGTCCAAGCCGCGCTGGAGGTGAGTGGTCGATGTCGCAGACCGACCCGCGCCGCCGCATCCCGCGCACCGACAGCCTCCTGGCCGAGCCGGCGTTCGCCGCGGCCGTCGCCCGTCACGGTGAGGCGCTCGTGAAGGGCGCCATCACCGCGGCCCAGCAGCGGGCCCGTGCCGGGGAGATTGCGCCCGAGGAGGTGGGCAGCGTCGCGCAGGCGGCCCTGCCGAGCCGTGCCACGACGCTGCGCCCGCTCCTCAACGCCACCGGGGTCGTCGTGCACACAAACATCGGACGGGCGCCGTTGTCGCAGGCCGCGATCGAGGCGATCGAGGCGGCCGCGGGCTACGTCGACGTCGAGTTCGACGTCGAGACGGGCGCCCGCGCCAAGCGCGGTCGCGGCACCTTGGAGGCCCTGCGCGAGGCGGTTCCCGGCGCGGGTGGCGCACTCGTCGTCAACAACGGCGCTGCGGCGCTGGTGCTCGCCACCACCGCGCTGGCCGCCGGCCGCGAGGTCGTCGTCAGCCGCGGCGAGATGGTCGAGATCGGCGACGGCTTCCGCCTGCCCGACCTCATCGCCTCCACCGGCGCCCGGCTGCGCGAGGTCGGCACGACGAACCGCACGACGGTGCGCGACTACGCCGACGCGATCGGACCCGACACCGGCTGCATCCTCAAGGTGCACCCCAGCAACTTCCGGGTGGAGGGGTTCACCTCCGAGGCCGCGCTCGAGGAGCTCGCTGCGCTCGGCGTCCCCGTCGTCATGGACATCGGCAGCGGCCTGCTGCGCCCCGACCCGATGCTGCCCGAGGAGCCCGACGCCACCACGTCGCTGCGCCGCGGCGCGACCGTGGTGACCGCCAGCGGCGACAAGCTGCTCGGCGGCCCGCAGGCCGGGCTGGTGCTCGGCGACGCCGAGGTCGTCGAACAGCTGCGCCGCCACCCGCTGGCCCGCGCCCTGCGGGTCGACAAGCTCACCCTCGCCGCCCTGGAGGCGACGCTGCGCGGGCCGCGCCCGCCGGTGACCTCCTACCTGCACGCCGACGCCGGCGTGGTGCGGCAGCGCACCGAGGCGCTGGCCCGTGCCATGGGCCGCGAGGTCGTCGACGTCGCGGGGGCGGTCGGGGGCGGGGGAGCCCCCGGGCTGGAGCTGCCCGGATGTGCGGTGGAGCTGCCCGACTGGTGCGCCGTGGCCCTGCGGCGCGGCGAGCCCGGTGTGGTCGCTCGCGTGGAGCGCGGGCGGTGCCTGGTCGACCTCCGTTGTGTGCCAACCGAATCCGACGACGAGCTCCTCGGTGCGATCCGGGCGGCACTCGCCACCGGCGGCGTGGGGAGCTGACGCGTGCACGTCCTGGCCACCGCCGGACACGTCGACCACGGCAAGTCGGCCCTGGTGCGCGCGCTCACCGGCATCGAGCCCGACCGGTGGGAGGAGGAGCACCGCCGCGGCCTGACGATCGACCTCGGCTACGCCTGGACGACCCTGCCGTCTGGTGAGGAGGTCGCCTTCGTCGACGTGCCGGGGCACCAGCGCTTCATCGGCAACATGCTCGCCGGTCTCGGCCCGGCCCCTGCCGTGGTGTTCGTCGTCGCCGCCGACGAGGGCTGGCGCCAGCAGTCGGGTGAGCACCTCGCCGCGGTCGACGCGCTCGGCATCCGACACGGGCTGCTCGTCGTGACCCGCAGCGACCTCGCCGACCCCACGGTCACGCTGGCCGACGGGGGGGAGCGGCTCGCCGCCTCGAGCCTGGGGCGGTGCGAGGCCCTCGCCGTCTCGGCGCGGACCGGCGACGGTATGCCGCAGCTGCGCGCGGCTCTCGACCGCCTCGTCGCCTCCCTGCCAGCACCGGCGACGGACCGCCGGGTGCGTCTCTGGGTCGACCGCGCCTTCACCATCAAGGGCAGCGGCACGGTCGTGACCGGCACCCTGGGGGAGGGCACCATCAGCGTCGGTGACGAGCTGGAGGTCGGCGGCCGGACGGTGCGGGTGCGCGGCCTGCAGTCGCTGGAGCGCCCGCGGGAGCGGGTCGCGCCGGTCGCCCGTGTGGCGGTCAACCTGCGGGGCGTCGCCACCGACGAGGTCGCGCGGGGCTCGGTGCTGCTGGCACCGGGCGCCTGGCGGTCCACGGCCGTCGTGGACGTCCGCCTGAGCACCGACCCGCGAGAGCTGCCGACGCGAGCGATGCTGCACGTCGGCACGGCCGCCCATGAGGTGCGGGTGCGGCCCCTGTCCGCCGACACCGCACGGCTCACGCTGCCCGTCGAGCTGCCGCTGCAGGCGGGCGACCGCGCCATCTTGCGCGATCCCGGCGCGCAGCGTGTCGTCGCAGGGGCGCTCGTCCTCGACGCCGACCCCCCGGCGCTCGCTCGGCGCGGTGCCGGCGCCCGCCGCGGTGTCGAGCTGGCCGCTGCCACGGGCGAGGCCGACCTCGCCCGTGAGGTGGCTCGTCGAGGGGCGATGACGGTGCAGGCGGCACGGGCCCTCGGAATCGCCGTGCCCGATGAAGCACCCGAAGGAACGCCCGACGGAACGCCTGACGGAGCGCCAGGTGGCACGCCCGGTGACGCGCTCCCCGGTGACCTCGTGCGGCAGGGTGACTGGCTGGTGTCGCGGCAGCGGTGGGCGCGGTGGGCCCAGGCCCTGCGCGCCGCCGTCGCGGCCCGGGCGCAGCGCGACCACCTCGAGCCTTCGCTCACCCTCGACGCCGCGAGGGAGGCCGCTGACATCCCCGACCGCGCCCTGCTCTCGGCGGTGGCCGCGGAGGCCGGTCTGCTCGTGGAGGCGGGTCGCGTGGGTCTGCCCGGCGTGACCGCGTCGCTGGGGGCCGCCGAGGCGGGGCTGCGCCGCCTCGAGGAGCGCCTGGCCGCCGAGCCGTTCGCGGCCCCGGAGCGGCCCGACCTCGACGCCGCCGGCCTCGGGCCCCGCGAGGTCGCGGCGGCCGTGCGATCCGGACGCTTCCTGCGGCTGCCCGACGACGTGCTGCTCCTCCCCACCGGGCCGGCGATGGCGATGCGCGTGCTGGCGCGGCTGCCCCAGCCGTTCACCCTCAGCGAGGCCCGTCAGGCGCTCGGCACCACCCGACGGGTCGCCGTGCCCCTGCTCGAGCACCTCGACAGCCGCGGCTGGACCCGCCGCGTCGACGGCTCCCACCGCGAGGTCGTCCGCTGATCAGTCACCGAGGCAGGTCGCCGGCTCCCAGCTGGTAGCCCTGCGGGGTCCACGAGGTCAGCAGGGCGTAGCGGTCGCCACGGACCGTCGAGCGGCGGTACTCGACCGTGGTGCGGTCCGCGAGCTGCCCGAGGCGCTCGATCGCCAGGCAGGCGGCCCCCGGCGCGATCCCCAGCAACCGGGCCGTGTCGTCGTCGGCGCTGACGGCGGTGATCCGCTCCCGGCCGCCGGTGGGTCGGGTGCCGGCCACGCGCGCCAGCTCGTCGTAGAGGGCCGCGTGCGTGAAGTCGACCTCGAGCAGTCCGTCGGCGATGGAGGCGGGGAGCCACACGACGTCGTGGGCCAGCGGCTCGTCGTCGGCCAGCCGCACCCGCTCCAGGCGCACCAGCGCGTCGTCGGCCGGCAGCCCCAGCTCTGCGGCGACCTCGGCGTCGTGGGTGCTCTCCAGGCCGAGCACCTCGCTGCGCTGATCCAGCCCCAGCGCCTCCACCTGCCGGTAGAGCGAGTAGAGGCCACCGAGCGGCTGCTCGATCGTGGTGCTCCGCACGCGGGTGCTGCGACCGCGCCCCGAGTCGATGAGGCCGGCCTCGCGGAGGCCGCGCAGCGCCTCGCGCACCGTGTGCCGCGAGACTCCGTAGTCGCGCTGGAGCTCGACCTCGCCGGGGAACCCGGACTCGAACTTCCCGGCGCCCAGGCGGGCCACCAGGTCGTCGTGCAGCTGGCGCCAGAGCGGCACACCGTTGCCCCGGCTCAGCCGGTCCGGGAGGGACGGTCTTGAAGAGCTGGAGGCCCGGGAGGACTGGGAGGGTGCCGCCGCCACCTCAGGACCGCCGGTCCTCGTCACGGGTGCCTGCGGCCGTTGCGGCGGCCACGCGCCGGCTCTCGGCGGCGGCGTCCACGCGGCGGCCGAGCTTCTGCCCGAGCAGCCCGAGGGCGAGCACCACGAGGGCGGCCGTCAGGCTGACGGCGGCCTTGGCCAGCGGGGAGAGGGGCTGCCAGGTGCTCTGCGGGATCTCCTGGATGAGGATGAACGCCGCCATCGCCAGCACGAACCAGCCGAACCCGCGACGCAGCACCTCGGGGCGCACCCGTGTAGCCAGGCGGCCGCCGGCCAGGCTCCCGACCACCGCGGCCGCGGTCACCATGGCGGCCAGGCCCCAGTGCATCGGGGTGGAGGAGAGATGGCCGACGAGCCCGGCGGCAGAGTTCATGGCGATGACCAGCAGCGAGGTGCCCACGGCGACCGGCATGGCCAGGCCGCCGAACAGGGTGAGAGCCGGCACGATGAGGAAGCCGCCGCCGGCGCCGAGGAAGCCGGTGAGCACGCCGACCGCGGCGCCGTAGCCGACCGCCTTGCCCAGCGCCATCGGGTGGGACGTCTCGGACCCTGCGGCTCGACCGCGGAGCATGGCGATCCCGGCGGCCAGCATGACGACGGCGAACGCCACCATCAGCACGCCGTCCGGGACGTGCTGACCCAGCCTGCCGCCGGCATACGCGCTCACCATTCCGGCCGCGCCGAAGGTGAGGCCGGTGCGCCACTGCACGCGCCGGGCTCGCGCGTGCGAGACGCTGGCCACCAGGCTGGTGACGCCCACGACGACCAGTGAGGCGGCGATGGCCTCCTGCGTCGGCAGACCGGCGACATAGGCGAGCAGCGGGACGGTGAGGATCGAGCCACCGCCTCCGAGCAGCCCGAGCAGGACGCCCACCAGGACGGCGAGGACGACGACGAGTGCGGTCATGGCTCCCACTTCTCCAGCAGTGCGCTGGTGCGGTTCCCGGATGGTCGGCATACCCCAGGGGGTGTCGTCTCACGGTAGCAGAAAAGTCCGGACAACTTGCGAATGCGGAGATGTCGGACAGACGGGGTGGCGTCCGGAGATGTACGACCTAGAGTGAACGGGTGACCGCGCTGCGCCGGCTCGAGCGAGCCGTCGACCTCGACCACGGAGACCACGTGGCCTGGGCCTACGAGGACCGCGCCGACCTGCGCACGGTGCTGGCGGACACCTTCACCGAGGCAGCGGGACGCGGGGAACAGCTGGTCTACGTCGGCAACCGTCACCCGGCGGCTCTGTGCGACGACCTCGCGGACCTCGACGGCCGTGACGCCATGCTGGAGAACGGCCGGCTACGGCTCCACAGCATCGCCGAGCTCTACCACGCCACCGGTCGGTTCGAGCCCCGGGCGCAGGTCGAGACGTTCCGCGCCGAGGCCCAGCGCGCCGTCAGCGCGGGCTACCACGGGCTTCGCGTCGTGGGCGACGTGACCGACCTCGTCACCGACGCGGCCGGGCACGCGGCGTTCGTCGACTACGAGCTGGCCCTGGAGGCAATGTATGCCGTGACGCCGGTGACGGGGATCTGCGCCTTCGACCGCCACCGGGTTGGCGAGCAGTGGCGCGAGATCGCTGCCCTGCACCGGTTGCAGCGCGCGGTAGGTCAGGAGCCGGGCTTCGCCCTGACCTACGCCTCCGGTGCCGTGCGGCTGTTCGGCGAGCTCGACGCCTCGTCGGCTGCTGAGTTCCGGCGGCTGCTCGACGCCGTGCTGGCGGCCACGACCGGGGTGCTCGAGGTCGACCTCGACCGGCTGGACTTCATCGACGTCAGCGCGAGCCGCGTGCTGGCCGAGGCGCGCGAGACGATGGCCTGCGCCAACCGAGATCTCCAGCTGACGGGAGTGCGGAGGGCGGCCGTCCTGCCGCTCGCCGCGTTCAACCTGCACGGGGGAGCACCGCGATGACGGTCGACAACAGCGTCGGCGGGTGGACCGGTCAGCGGTTCGCCCACGAGGCGT
The DNA here is from genome assembly GCF_900111375.1 of Pedococcus cremeus. Taxonomy (GTDB): domain Bacteria; phylum Actinomycetota; class Actinomycetes; order Actinomycetales; family Dermatophilaceae; genus Pedococcus_A; species Pedococcus_A cremeus. The sequence goes on along the minus strand of NZ_FOHB01000001.1, from coordinate 84,636 downwards.
TCGTCTACGACGACGAGGCCGCCGTGCGCGAGCGGGTCGTCCCGTTCGTCGAGCAGGGTCTGGAGCAGGGGCAGGCCACCATCGTGGTGGCGAGCGAACCGGTGCGCGAGGTGCTGTCGGCGCACCTCGGGCCGGGTGTCGACGACCTGGCCGTGTTCGCCGACTCGGCGGGCTTCTGGCAGGGCACCGGCCAGGCGACCCTGGCGGCCTACCACGAGAGCATGCGTCCCCTGCTGGAGGAGGGGCGCCCGTGGCGCCTGGTGGGCGAGCCGACCTGGCTGACGGTGCCGGGCGGCGAGGCGTGGAGCCGGTTCGAGGCGGTGGCCAACGACGCCTTCGCTGAGTACCCCTATTACAGTCTCTGCCTCCACGACCGCCGACGCGTCGCCCAGCCGTTGATCGACAACCAGCTCCGCACGCACCCGCTGGTGTGGGACGGCGCGGCCGTCGTCCCGTCGCCGGACTACGAGCCGACCGAGCAGTTCCTGCGATCGGTGGAGCCGGCGTGGGTCCCGCCGCCCCAGGAACGTGAGGCCGCCCTGGTGACCGACTGTGCTGCGGCGCGACGCTGGGTGCGCGAGCTCGCGGCCCGCGACGCCGGTGACCGCGTCGACGACGTGCTGCTCGCCGTGCACGAGCTCGTGGCCAACTCGGTGACCGCGGCGGGGAGCGCGCAGGTGAGCACCTGGGCGGTGAACGGCCACCGCGTGTGGGAGGTGGCGGACGCCGGTCCCGGGCTGCACGACGCCTCCGCCGGCTACGCGCCGCCCCCGCTCGACCTGCTGGGTGGCCGCGGCCTCTGGCTGGCCCGCAGCCTGGCCGACGAGCTGCTCGTGCGCCAGCACGGCCCAGGCACCGCGGTCCGGCTGGTGTTCTCGCGGTCCTGAGGAGTGCTCTCGCGGGCCTGAGCGGGCCGCGCAGGAAACACGCAATTCGGACGACGCCACATCGTCCCTTGTCTCCGTACGATGGGTGAGACGCCGGGGGGACAGCGGTGTCCCGGGGAGATGCCGACACGTCGATGGGGGGTGCTGCTTGATGCTTGCCGACTCGTCGTGGACCGGCGGGGGCCTCGTCCACGAGGTGTGCCTGTACGAGTCCGACGCCGACCTGCGCGCCCGCGTGGTGCCGTTCGTGGAGGAGGGGCTGGCGGGGCAGCAGCCGGTGTTCGTGGTGGCCGGGGCCGGCGTGCACGCACTGCTGCACGACCACTTCGGCGCGCGGCTGGCAGACCTGGCGCTCCTCGCCGACGCCGACGAGACGTGGGTCGGTGCGGCCCAGACGTTGGCCTTCTACCGCGACGCGCTCCGGCAGCGGCTGCAGGCCGGCACGCCGTGCCGACTGCTGTCGGAGCCGACGTGGATGGCGCAGGCGTGGGGCGCTGCGTGGAGCCGCTACGACGCCGTGGCCAACGAGCTGTTGGCCGGCCAGCCCTGCTGGACCTTGTGCCTGCACGACCGCCGTCAGGTGCCGCAGCCCCTGCTCGACAGCGCGCTGCGGGTCCACCCATACGTGTGGGACGGCAGCCGCACGGCCCCTTCGCCGCACTACCGGCCCACCGACGAGTTCCTGCGGTCGGTCGAGCCGCCGTGGTCGCCGCCGCCGGCGAGCCGCGACTGCCAGGTCGTCGCGGCGCCCGCGGAGGCACGCTCGCTGGTGGCGTCGGCGCTGCCCGCCGCCACCGAGGAGGCCCTGCGCGACGACGTCACGCTCGCCGTCAACGAGCTGGTCGCCAACGCGATCACTGCCGCCGGGACAGCTGAGGTCAGCCACTGGCGACAGGGTGACGCGATGGTGTGGGAGGTCAGCGACGCCGGCTCGGGCATGCACGCGGCGACAGCCGGGTACGCGCCGCCGCCGGCCGACCAGCTCGGGGGCCGCGGGCTGTGGATCGCCCGCACCCTCGCCGACGAGGCCGTGGTGCGCTCCTGGGGCCCGGGCACGGCGATCCGGTTGTTCTTCCCCGCCTCCTGACCTCGCCGCGCCTCCTGAGGAAGCCGCCTCACCGGGCGGCGCGCAGTCCCCGGCCCTCGCGCCAGAGCTTCGGCCTGCCCTCGGCCTCGGTGTAGACGAGCTCCTTCTCGACGAACGCGGCGAGCCGCTCGGCGCCGCCCCGCACCAGGGCGCGCTGTTCGTCGCTCGTGGACGGCGCGAGCCGCACCTCGACCGCCACCGTTCCGTTGCCGACCGTGCGCTTCCACAGGCCGACGTCGGTGTTGTCGACGACGACCGGCGCCCAGAACGGGTCCACGCCGCCGACGTTGGGGTGCCCGTCGGCGACGGCGAACCCGGTGGTCGGGTAGGTGAGCACCGCCTCGTCGTAGACGGGCAGGAGGTATGCCGCGCGCGCGGCCGTGGTGCGCGACGGCACCGTCGGGTCGTACCAGTGCGGCACACCGTCGACGTCCACCTGCTCCACGGCGGAGCCGCACGCCGCGATGGCCGCCGTGGCGTCGGCGATGGTGAGGGACGCCCAGCGGGTGAAGTCCTTGACCGCGGCCGGTCCGTGGCCGGCGAAGAACCGCTGCGCCAACCGGGCCAGCGCCTCCTCGCGGTCGATGGCCGGGCTGGGCGGCACGACCTCGTCGACCAGGGCGTAGGTGTGGTGCACTCCCCGCATCGGACCGGAGCAGACCAGTCCCCGCAGCTCCGCGAGCAGGACGAGGTGGCTGAGCTGCTCGCCCCGGGCCGGCAGGCCGCCATGGCGGTCGAACTCGGCGGCGATCTCGGCACGGGTGGGGAAGGAACGGCCCGACAGCAGCTCGGTGAGCACGTCGAGCGAGCGGCCGACGTGGCGGGGGTCGTCGAGGCCGACCTGGGCGTGGCGGCCGGCCATGCCGCGGATGACCCGCTCCGAGGTCGCGGCCAGCACCCAGCGGAGGTCCTCGGCCGCCACGAAGTGCCAGGTGGGTCGCAGGATGTGGGTGCGCACGAAGGTGCCCTTGTCGAGCTCGGCGCGCACCGCGGCATACGTCGCGGCCCGCGACCGCAGGCCCAGCGAGAAGAAGGCGTGGTCGCGCTCCTGCGACTGGACGCAGGTCAGCAGCCGCACGACGTCGGCGGCGCTCGGCAGCGGCGCCGAGCTGAGGCGCTGGGTGGCCAGGCGACGGCGGAGCACGCGGCTGCGGTCCATGGCCTCATCCTGTCGCAGGGGACCGACAACCCGGTGCCCGATGACTTCTGGTCGTCCCGCTGGTCTGAACCCCCGACAGGCGTGACCGGCGAAGGAGACGATGGGGACCATGGACACAGCGACGTCGGCGGACGGCACGGTCATCGCCTATGAACGGTGGGGCGAGGGCCCGCAGGTGGTGGTCGTGGGCGGTGCCTTCAATGACCGGCGCACCTGGGCCGAGCTCGCTCAGGCGCTCGCGGAGGAGGGGTTCACCGCGGTCAGCTACGACCGGCGCGGCCGCGGTGACAGCGGCGACACCGAGCCGTATGCCGTGGAGCGGGAGATCGAGGACCTCACCGCCGTGATCCGCTCGGTGGGCAGTGAGCCCGGTGGTGCTGGGCCGGCTGCGTGCCTGCACGGGGTCTCGTCCGGCGCGGCGCTGGCCCTGCAGGCGGCGGCGCACGGTGCGCCCGTCCGGGCCCTCTCCGGGCTCGAGCCGCCCTACGGCGTCGAGGGTGGCCCGCCGCCCGACCCCGACTACCTGCCGACGCTGGTGCGGCTGAGGGAGCAGGGACGGAACGCGGAGATCGTGGAGTTCTTCATGTCCGGCATCGGGCTGCCACCGGAGGCGATCTCGGGCGCACGGCAGTCACCGATGTGGGCCGGCATGCTGGCGCTGGCCCCGACCCTGGTCTACGACACGCAGTGCCTCGGCGACGTCGAGCACCTCGTGCCGGTGGACCTCCTGTCGAAGCTGCGTGTGCCGGCGCTGTTCGTCAGCAGCACGGCCAGCCCCGAGTGGCTGCAGCGGGCCGCGCAGGAGTGCGCCGCAGCGGCTCCCGACGGTACGCACCGAGCCTTCGAGGGCGAGTTCCACAGCATCGCGACGGACGTCCTGGCGCCGGCGCTCGCGGAGTTCTACCGCGGCGCGCCGCAGTCCTGAGGAAGGAGACGCTCATGGGCACGGTGCTGGCGTCGATCACGACGTCGCTCGACGGCTACCACGCCGGCCCCGACGACGGGCCGGGCCGTGGGCTCGGGGTCGGGGGCGAGCGGCTGCACTACTGGGTCTTCGGCGGCCCGTGGACGTACGACCAGGAGTCCACCGGCGCGCCGGCCGGCGAGGACGCGGCCGTGCTCGACGCGTGGAGGGAGCGGCTCGGGGCCGTGGTCGCCGGGCGGCGCACCTTCGAGGCCGCGGACCGCTGGGGCGACACCAACCCCTGGGGACTGCCGACCTTCATCCCGACCCACCACCCGGAGCAGGACCCGCCCACCGCGGCGGGGATGCACTATGCAGGCAGCTTCGACGAGGCGCTCGCCGGTGCCCGGGAGGCCGCCGGCGAGCGCGACGTCATGGTGATGGGCGGCGGTGACGTGGTGCGGCAGGCACTGGCCGGTGGCCACCTCGCCGAGCTGCACCTGACGATCTCGCCGGTGCTCCTCGGGGCGGGCAAGCGGCTCTTCGACGGCACCACCGGCGAGTGGGAGCTCGAGCAGCTCGGTGTCGTGCAGTCGCCCTGGGCGACGCACCTGCGCTACCGGGTCGGCAGACCGACCCGGTAGCGAGAAGCTGGCTCTGGCGCCGACCCCTTCTGCGCCAGAGCCTGTGTGGAGGCGGGGCTCAGGTGAGGAGTCGGGGCTCAGCGAGCCAGGTAGCCGCCGTCGATGGCCCAGTAGGCCCCGGTCGCGAACGACGCCGCGTCGCTCGCGAGCCAGGCCACCAGCTCGCCGACCTCCTCGGGCGTGCCGAGCCGGTTCAGGGCGTGCTGCGACTCGAGGAACTTCAGGGTCTGCGCGTCGAGGCTCTTCTCCACGAGCGGCGTCTTGATGAAGGCCGGGCCCACCGCGTTGACCCGGATGTTGTCGCCCGCGTGCTCCCACGCGGCGGCCTTGGTCATGCCGACGACGCCGTGCTTGGCGGCGACGTAGGCGCTCGACATCGCGAAGCCGACGGAGCCGAGGATCGAGGCCATGTTGATGATGGAGCCGCCGCCGGACTTCTTCATGGCGCGGATCGCGGCGCGCTGCGTGTACATCACGCCGTCGAGGTTGATGCCGATGACCTTGTGCCAGCCCTCGTCGCTGTAGTCGCCGCTGGGGGAGATGTCGCCCCCGATGCCGGCGTTCGCCACGACGATGTCGACCTTGCCGAGCTCGCCAACGACACCCTCCATCGCCGTGTCGACGGCCCTGCTGTCGCTGACGTCGACGATGGCGGTGTGCACCCGGTGGCCGTGCTGCTTGAGCTCGTCGGCGGCGGCGTCGAGGGCGCTCTGGTTGAGGTCCCAGATCGACACGTCGGCACCGCTGCGGGCGAACGCGTGCGCGCAGGCCTTGCCGATGCCCGAGGCGCCGCCCGTGACGACCGCGACCTTGCCGTCCAGCTCGTAGTTGATCATGTGCTCCCAACCCTTCCGCTGCGTTCATCGCCGTGCACGCGGTGTCCCTCACCGCGCCGTGCTCAGGCTATGGAGAAGAATCGAGGGAAGCGAGGGGTCGTTGGACCCGACCGCACTCGGCTGCACAGGACCCCCGGCTGTGCGCCACACCCGATGAGGAGAAGGTGGACCTGTGAGCGACTACGGACACGACCTGCTCTTCGGCAGCTTCGTCACGCCGACGGCCCAGCAGCCGCAGCAGGCGGTGCTGCTCGCCCAGGCGAGCGAGCAGGCCGGCCTCGACCTCGTGACCTTCCAGGACCACCCCTACCAGCCGGCGTTCCTCGACACCTGGACGCTGATGTCGTATGCCGCGGCCCGCACCTCGCGAATCCGCCTGTCCGCCAACGTGGTGAACCTTCCGCTGCGGCCTCCGGCCGTGCTCGCGAGGGCCGCCGCCAGCCTCGACCTGCTCAGCGACGGCCGGGTCGACCTCGCGCTCGGGGCCGGGGCCTTCTGGGACGCGATCGAGGCGATGGGCGGCCGCCGCCTGTCACCCGGTGAGGCGGTGGAGTCGCTCGAGGAGGCCATCGAGGTGATCCGCGCGCTGTGGGACACGGGCACCCGCGGGGGAGTGCGCGTCGAGGGCAGGTACCACCGGGTCGTCGGGGCGAAGCGGGGTCCCGCGCCGGCACACGACATCCCCATCTGGGTGGGCGCGCTCAAGCCGCGGATGCTCCGCCTCGTCGGCCGCCTCGCCGACGGCTGGCTGCCGAGCCTGTCCTACCTCGGCGGGGTGGAGGCGATCGGCCGGGGGAACGCGGTCATCGACGAGGCGGCTCTGGCCGCCGGGCGACACCCCGCCGACGTGCGACGCCTGCTCAACATCGGTCCGCGCGAGCTCGAGCCCGAGCTGCTCGCCGAGCTGGCGCTGGCCTACGGCGTCTCCGCGTTCATCGTGGCGGGCGACGACCCAGGGCTGCTCCAGCACGTCGGGCAGGTGGTGGCGCCCGAGGTGCGCGAGCTGGTCGAGGCGGAGCGGCTCGGCGTGGAGCCGCCGCCCACGTCGGCCTCCTCGGACCGACCGGAGGAGCTCTCCGAGAACAACGGCAGCACAAGGGAATCCGTGGTCACCGCGACGCCGGAGACGGCACAGCTGGGCGTCGAGCCGACACCCGACCCCGGCACGCGCCTCAGCGCCGGTATGCCGTGGGACGAGGCGGCGCGCCCGTCGGCGCCCGAGGTGGCGGACACGGCATACACCGACCGTGGTCGGCAGGTGAGCCAGCACCTGGTGGACGTGCACGACGCGCTGCGAGCGGAGCTCGGCAAGGTGCGCGACATCGTCGAGCAGGTGGTCGAGGGGGCGCGTGACATCGGCAGCGCACGCTCGGAGATCAACCGGATGTCGTTGCGGCAGAACGACTGGACGCTCGGTGGCTTCTGCCAGGCCTACTGCCGGATCGTCACCCAGCACCACACGCTCGAGGACGAGGGCATCTTCCCGCACCTGCGCCGCACCGAGCCGTCACTGGCACCGGTGGTCGACAGGCTGGTGGAGGAGCACCACGTCATCCACGAGGTGCTCGAGGGGGTCGACCGGGCGCTCGTCGAGCTGGTGGCCCACCCGGGCGACCACGAGCGGCTGCGCGCGGCGGTCGACCTCATGACCGACACACTGCTCTCGCACTTCTCCTACGAGGAGCGCGAGCTGCTCGGTCCGCTGGCGCGGCACGGGATGTACGCCGGGCAGCTCTGACCGGGCCGGTGGACCGATGAGCGCCCACGCGTCTCGTGCAGGTGGCGCTAGCCGGCGCGGACCCGGGCTTCGTGCGTCGTGCTGGCGCTCTCGCTGACCGCCTTCGGCCAGGTCCAGGCGTAGTAGGCGATGCCCGCGAGCAGGGCGACCTCGATGGCGCTGCCGAGGATGTAGTAGCTCCACTCGCCGATCGCGCTTCCCGCGACGGTGACGGCGTAGAGGACCGCCAGGACGATGTTGGCCGTCCGCGTGATCTTCACGGGCAGGACGAGGCTGAGGAACACCATCAGGCTGGGCAGCGCGACGTAGACGATGACGCCCAGGAGGTAGCCCTGGCCGATGGAGAACGCGGAGATCTTGCCCGCCTCGAGGTCGGCACGGACGTCGGCGCGGTACAGGCCGAACAGGTCCACGTAGACGAAGACGAACAGCATGGAGACCCAGAGTGCGGAGATCTTGAGCCGGGGGTTGATCCAGGAGTCGCGGTAGGTGCTCGTGCTGCTCATGTGGCGCTCCTTCTGATCGGTCGGCAGACGTCGTCAGAGCACCGTTGTCAGAGCACCGTCCTCAGACCCCCATCGTGAGAGCGCCGGTCCTCCACACGCGTCCTCTGCGCACGTCCCCGACCTCCAGTCTTCAGGAGGTCTCGAGCGACGTCAGAGGCGAAAGGCCCTGCGGACAGCAGCGGGCGGCAGGCCGGCCGGGCGCGGCGGGGGCGACCACGTCACCGACCGACCTGCCGCTGCAGGGGACGATGTGAGGATGTGAGGACTACTTGATGAGCCCGGCGTAGACGCAGCTGACGCGCGGGTTGAACGGCTCGTTGATGCCGTCGGGGTTCGACTTCCAGATCCAGGCGTGCAATGAGTAGAACGCCGGGATCTTGTAGCGGTTCGGGGAGGTGGTGAGCATGAACTCCACGCCGTTCAGCTTGGGTGGCGTGAGGTTGCCGGCCTTCTCCCAGGCGTCCTTCGGCACGACGTACTCGACCGCGACGAAGTCGAGCTTGCCGTCCTTGTTGGGCTCGTAGACCAGGGCCTCGGGCTTGGTCGCCTCGACCTTGGCGTCCACCAGCTTCATGTTGATCCAGTGGAACCCCATCGCCGGGGCCTTGTTGGAGTTCGGGTCCTGGGCGATGCAGCCGTGCAGCGGCACACCTGCTGGCGGCCGGGCGTAGCCGGCACGCTCGGCGGCAGCGACCGAGAAGAACGCGGCCGTTGCGGTGCGCACCTCGTTCCACGGATCGGTCGCGACCTTGTGGTGCCGCTTGTGGTGGTGCTTGTACCCGTCGTCGTGGTGACGGTGGTGCTTGGGCGGCTCGTGGCGTGGGGGCTTGTGCCGTGGGTCCTCGTGCCGTGGGTAGTGGTGTCGCGAGTCCTCGTGTCGTGGCTCCTCGTGCTTCTTGTCCTTGTACTTCGCGGGGTCATACGTGCCGTGCTCGTCGTGCCTGTCGCCGCGCGGGTCCTTGGTCGGGGGCTTGTACGGGGGCTTGGGGTCACGGGGGTCGCACTGGTCTCGAGGAGCGATGCTCTGGAAGCTCGCTCCGTCCTCGTGCTTCTTGTGCTTGCAGTAGTTCTGCCTGCCGTCGCTCGGTCTGTCACCGGCTTGGGCGGTGGTTGCTCCGGCGATCAGCGGAAGCGCCGCGACGGCGAGGGCCGCTGCGGTGCGGGTCAACGTGGAAGTCATGTCGTGCTCCTGGTGTTCGAGGGAGCGCTCGTGGAGTGCTCGGGGGAGGGGTGCGGGCCCGGGGGGTCGCCCGCACCCCAGTCACGTGGCGGTCAGTCCGCCGGGATCTTGCTGCCGGCGAACGTGCCGGTGGCGCTCTGGGTCGGCTGGCCCTTGGGGTAGACGCTGACCCGGAAGGTGCCGGAGACGGTGCCGTCCCGGTTCAGGTGGCCGCGGGCCTGCACCCGGTAGACACCGGCGTGCATGGTGCCCTCGGCGGGGAAGCCACCCCAGAAGGTGGCGACGAACCGGCCGCCGCCGCGGTAAGCCCAGCTGCCGCTGGCCGGCGTCGCGACCGGGTCGATGTCGTTGGCGATCAGCACCCCGCCGGGGATCAGGCTGATGATGGCCTTGGTCACCTCGGGTGGCGCTGGGGCGTTGTTGCGGTGGGTGATCAGCCAGCTCCCGTAGAGGGCGCTGCCGTTGCCGTAGTCGTGGTGGTCGCGCCGGTCACTGGCGGCGGCCGCTCCTACCCCTGCCCCCGCCACCAGCATCCCGCCGGCAGCGACTCCCGCGGCGGCCCGCACGGCCTGCCGCCTGTCGATGGTGAGCTCGCTCATGGATGAACCTCCGTGGTCTGCGACGGCCCCCTGCTCACCTGCCAGCCTCCGCGCGTCGTCGCCGCGGGTTCAACGAGCGGAGGTCCTAATGACTGCTCCGAGAGCGCACGCCCTCGAGGTGACGCGTGGCTGTTTCGACCTGCGACGGATCACGCGGCCGGTGGCGAGCGGCCCTGCGCAGCAGCGCGTACCTGTGCCCGCCCTGTGACCCTCCTGTGGTCGCCGCACGGTCGTGTATGCCGTGGTGGCGGCCCTCGTCCGCGCCTGCCGCGCGATGCGTAGCACGTCCGTCCACCCGATGGGCCCGCGAAGCACCGAACGGCGGCGGGTCCTCGTTCCTCTCAGGGCCCTCACCGGCTCGGCAGGCGCAACGGTGCAGGCCCAATGGCCCTGCGCCCTTGTGCCTTTTGCGGGAACACGCTGAAGCCGTGGGGAAGGGGTTGGCCGCCGCGGCTGTGGCGCTCGTGCTGGCCGTCGGGTCCTGTGGGGCGACGGACCAGTCCTCCACATCGGGACACGGCTCACCGACATCGCGTTCCACCTCGACGACTGCGCCCACCACACCCGCCGGCCTGACCTTCGGGCCTGCGACCTCTCCGGTGGATCCCGTAGGCGCCCACATCATGGCGATCGGTGGAAGCGTCTTTGGTGATGACGAGCACGGCATGGACCAGCTCTGGTGGGACTTCACCGGTGGGGCACCGCGGTGCGTGGCCGAGTACGTCACCCCGCCGATCACCGACGAGCAGACAGGGGCAGTGGTCGAGGTCGCCGGCAGCGCCTTCGTGCGGATGCGGTGCTCGCCGGTGCACGCTCTCGACCTGACAAAGCGCGAACAGGGGGCGGAGGCCTCCCAGCGCTTCGATGCGTCAGGTCGCTACCGGCTCGGGGGCGAGTCCCACTTTTCCACCGCGCGCAACATCGCCGAGGTCGTGGTGACGGGATGGGGAGCCGGGGTCCTCACCGTGACGGTCGGCCTGCGCCACCGCGCTCCGCTGGGCATCGCCTGGGCGGGGGTGACGGCCCGAGCGCGACCGGCGAGGGCGGCGTCCAGGGTGCCTGGCTGGTGGTCATGCAGTAGCCCGACTCCTGCCATTGTGCGGGCGGACGGCATTGTGCGGACGGGCGGCCGAGCGCACTGTTGAGCCATGGGATCCGGGCGCAGCCTCGGACGGATGTTGACCACCTCCGTGGGTGCCCTGCTGGCGGCCGGCTGCGTCGCCGGCTCGCCCCCGTCCTCGTCGTCCGGCGCGGACGCGGTCCCCGAGGGGGCAGCCACCGGTGCACCGACCGCGTCACCCGGCGCCCCGGCGGGCATGAGCTTCGGCCCGGTGGTCTCCGGGGTCCAGCCGATGGGGCACTACACCGTGGCGACCGGCGGCGCGGCGGCCGACGGTGACGACGGCACCGACATCGTTTGGCTCGACTTCACCGGTGGCTCCCCGCGGTGCGTCGCCGTCTACGTCGACCCGCCGATCATCGAGGACATCACCAACGACGTGATCCCGATCGGCGGGCGTGCGTTCCTCCGGGTGCGGTGCTCGCCGGTCGACGCGGTCTCGATGCCCCCGGCGATGACCGACGCGGAGGGGGCGCGCTACGACCCCGTCTTCGCCGTCTACCGCTTCCGCTCCGGGGGAGCGCGCAACGTCGTCGAGGGCGTGCAGACCGGGTTCAGCGACCGTGTCTTCACCTGGACGATCGGGCTGCGGCACGTCGCGCCGTTCGCCATCGGGTGGGTCGGCCAGGACGACGGCAACGGCCGCCAGACCGCGCGGGTGGCGATCCTCCAGTGACCCTTCGGAGGACCGGTCGCGCGTCCGGTCAGGTGAGGTCGCGGCGCATGGTGAGCCGCGGCATACCGCCTGCGATCGCGTCGGTGCGGCCCACGACGCGGAAACCGGCCCGCTCGAACATCTTCCTGGTGCCGACGAAAGCCATGGTCAGGTCCATCCGGCCCTGCGGGTCGACCGGGTGGGCCTCGACGGCCGGGGCGCCGTGGCTGGCGGCGTAGGCGACGGCACCCTCGATGAGCGGAGCGGTGACGCCGCGCCTGCGGTAGCCCGAGCGCACCACGACGCAGACGATGCTCCAGACGGGCAGGTCGTCGGTGGGCGGGATGAGCTTGGACTGCGCGAGGCGGGTGATCTCCGAGCGCGGGCCGATGTTGCACCAGCCGACCGGCGTGCCGTCGAGGTAGGTGACGACTCCCGGCGGGTGCTCGCGCTCGCAGAGCCGGCGCATCGCCTGCTCGCGGGCGTCCGGGCCGGTGCCGCCGAGCTCGGTGATCTCCCTCGCCTTCAGCCGGTGCGAGAGGCACCAGCAGGTGTTGGCGCGACGGCTCTTGTTGACGATGTCGGCGAAGTCCTCGAACCGGTCGGGCGTGACGGGGTGCGTCTCCCACGTGGACTCAGTGGTCGCGGTGGCCATGACCTCAGCAAAGCATCCACCGCCGACACGGCCCACCGTCGATGGGCCAGGAGACGACAACGTGATCCCTGATCGCGTCGTCTACTGGCCCCTCGCCAGACCGCGCGGGTGGCGATCCTCCAGTAGCGCGGCCCGCCCGCCCTCCCGACCCCTGTCCGCCCCCCTTCCCGCCCCCTTCCCGCCCCCTTCCCGCTCTCCTCCTGCTGACGTCGACACGCTGGGAAACGGCCCTTCGGTGGCCGTTGAAGGGCCCTTTCCCAGCGTGTCGACGGGGGAGGCCCGGGTCGCAGCCAGGCGAGGTATGCCGCGGGGCCGGCCACGCGGCATACCGCCGCTTGTGCACCCCCACTTGTCCACCACATGTGGGGGTCGGGACCGGCGCCCACACCCCACATGTAGGGTCGCGGAACGCGTCACACGAGCCTCATCCGTCACGGCGCGGCGCGCCTCCCACGCCCCTGACCTGCGGCGATACATCGTTCGGACGATGTTTGAGCGAGCCGCTTGCATCGGGGGGCGGGGTGGGACAAGATATCCCTACATCTAGTGGTTACACCGTTGTCATTCGTCCACATGTAGTTCACAGGCGGAGGCCGGTTACCCACAGATTGTCCCCAGACGGTCCACATGGTCGTCCCCAGGGAGAACGTCGAGAAGCGCAGCGGAAGGAGCCCCACATGCACTGCCCCTTCTGCCGCCACACCGACTCCCGGGTGATGGACTCCCGCACCACTGACGACGGCAGCTCGATCCGCCGTCGCCGCCAGTGCCCGGAGTGCGGCCGCCGCTTCACCACCATCGAGAGCGCGAGCCTCACCGTGGTCAAGCGCTCGGGCGCCTCGGAGCCGTTCAGCCGCTCCAAGGTCCTCGCCGGGGTCCGCAAGGCCTGCCAGGGCCGGCCGGTCACCGAGGACGACCTCGCGCTCCTGGCCCAGCGGGTCGAGGAGTGCATCCGACAGGCGGGACACGCCGAGATCGACGCCCACGAGGTGGGCCTGGCGATCCTCGGCCCGCTCCGCGAGCTCGACGAGGTGGCGTACCTGCGCTTCGCCTCCGTCTACCAGGCCTTCGACTCCCTCGAGGACTTCGAGGCCGCCATCACGCTGCTGCGTGCCGAGCGTGACGCCACGGGCGTCGAGCCCGGCGACGCGCCTGCCGCAGGCAAGCAGCCCTAGAGCTCCGGTATGCCGCCCGGCCAGAGCAAGCGGCATACCGGAACCAACGCACAGAGCACCACCACTGCACCACCAGCAGGACCGCACGGGGGATGACCGACTGACAGCGTCGACTGTCGGTGGTCGGACCGAGAATTCACGTAATGACCGCAGCACACCATCACGAGGGGTCAGGGAGGCCACCAATGACAGAAACCGCCGGAGCACGTGCAGGTGCCCGCAAGAACGGTCGTGGCAAGGGCATTGCCATCGAGCGGATCTACACGACCCCTGGTGTGCACCCCTATGACGAGGTGACCTGGGAGAAGCGCGACGTCGTCCAGCAGAACTGGAAGACCGGCGCGACGATCTTCGAGCAGCGCGGCGTCGAGTTCCCCGACTTCTGGTCGGTCAACGCCTCCACCATCGTCACCACCAAGTACTTCCGCGGCGCCCTCGGCACCGAGAAGCGCGAGAACAGCCTCAAGCAGCTGATCGACCGCGTGGTGCTGACCTACGTCAAGGCCGGCAAGGACCACGGCTACTTCGCCACGCCCGAGGACGCCGAGATCTTCGAGCACGAGCTGACCTACGCCCTGCTGCACCAGGTGTTCAGCTTCAACAGCCCGGTCTGGTTCAACGTCGGCACCTCGTCGCCGCAGCAGGTCTCCGCCTGCTTCATCCTCGCGGTCGACGACTCGATGGACTCGATCCTCAACTGGTACAAGGAGGAGGGGAAGATCTTCCAGGGCGGCTCCGGTGCCGGCCTGAACCTCTCCCGCATCCGCTCCTCCAAGGAGCTGCTGTCCTCCGGCGGCACCGCCTCCGGTCCGGTCTCCTTCATGCGCGGTGCCGACGCCTCCGCGGGCACCATCAAGTCCGGTGGCGCCACCCGCCGCGCGGCGAAGATGGTCGTGCTCGACGTCGACCACCCCGACATCGAGGAGTTCGTCGAGACCAAGGCGCGCGAGGAGGACAAGATCCGCGCGCTGCGTGACGCCGGCTTCGACATGGACCTCGGCGGCAAGGACATCACCTCGGTCCAGTACCAGAACGCCAACAACTCGGTGCGCGTCTCCGACGAGTTCATGCGCGCGGTCGAGGAGGGCACCGACTTCGGCCTGCGCTCCCGCACCACCGGTGAGGTCATCGAGTCGGTCGACGCCCGCAAGCTCTTCCGCGACATCGCGAAGGCCGCGTGGGAGTGCGCCGACCCGGGCCTGCAGTACGACGACACCATCAACGACTGGCACACCAACCCCGAGACCGGCCGGATCACCGCGTCCAACCCGTGCTCGGAGTACATGTCGCTCGACAACTCCTCGTGCAACCTGGCGTCGCTCAACCTGCTGAAGTTCCTCCGCGAGGACGACACCTTCGACACCGCCACCTTCCAGAAGGTCGCCGAGCTCGTCATCACGGCGATGGACATCTCCATCTGCTTCGCCGACTTCCCGACCGAGGGCATCGGCGAGACCACCCGTGACTACCGCCAGCTGGGCATCGGCTACGCCAACCTCGGCGCGCTGCTCATGGCCACCGGCCACGGCTACGACTCCGAGGGTGGGCGCTCGCTCGCCGCGGCGATCACCTCGCTGCTCACCGGTGCCGCCTACAAGCGCTCCGCCGAGCTCGCCGGCGTCGTCGGCCCGTATGCCGGGTACGCCCGCAACGCGGACGCCCACAAGCGCGTGATGCGCAAGCACCAGGCCGCCAACGACGCGATCCGCCCGCTCGACACGATGGACAACGACATCCACCGCGCGGCCACCAAGGCGTGGGACGCCGTGGTGAAGGTGGGGGAGAAGAGCGGCTACCGCAACGCCCAGGCGTCGGTGCTGGCCCCGACCGGGACCATCGGCTTCATGATGGACTGCGACACCACCGGCATCGAGCCCGACTTCTCCCTGGTGAAGTTCAAGAAGCTCGTCGGTGGCGGCTCGATGCAGATCGTCAACCTGACCATCCCGCGCGCGCTGAAGAAGCTCGGGTACCAGGAGGAGTCGATCGAGGCGATCGTCGAGTACATCGCCGACAAGGGCCACGTCATCGACGCCCCCGGCCTGAAGCCGGAGCACTACGAGGTGTTCGACACCGCGATGGGTGCGCGCGCCATCTCCCCGATGGGCCACGTGCGCATGATGGCCGCGGTGCAGCCGTTCCTGTCCGGCGCGATCTCCAAGACCGTGAACCTGCCGGAGGACGCCACGATCGAGCAGATCGAGGACGTCCACATGCAGGGCTGGAAGCTCGGCCTGAAGGCGATCGCGGTCTACCGCGACAACTGCAAGGTCGGCCAGCCGCTGTCCGACGGTGGCTCCACCGCCAAGGACAAGGCCGCTGCTGCTGACGCCGCGGCTGCGGGTGTGAAGGTCGAGAAGGTCGTCGAGTACCGCCCGGTGCGCAAGCGCCTGCCGAAGCGCCGGACCTCGCAGACCACCTCGTTCGCGGTCGGCGGAGCCGAGGGCTACCTCACCGCCGGCACCTACGAGAACGGCGAGCTCGGCGAGATCTTCCTCAAGTTCGGCAAGCAGGGCTCGACCTTGGCCGGCGTGATGGACGCCTTCTCGATCGCCGTCTCGATCGGCCTGCAGTACGGCGTGCCGCTGGAGACCTTCGTCGAGAAGTTCACCAACCTGCGCTTCGAGCCGGCCGGCCTCACGGACGACCCGGACGTGCGCATGGCGCAGTCGATCATGGACTACGTGTTCCGCCGCCTGGCGCTGGACCACATGGACTTCGAGACCCGCTCGTTCATGGGGATCCACACCGCCGACGAGCGCGCCCGCCAGCTCGAGACCGGTTCGTACGCCCCGGTTTCCGAGGAGTCGGACGAGGAGATCGAGGACGAGCTCGAGAGCCTGCAGCAGTCGGCTCCGGTCGCCAAGGCCGCCAAGCCGGCCGAGCCGAAGGGTGACGACAAGGCGTCCGAGGTGAAGTTCGGCGCCGGTGCTGCCTCCGCTCGTGAGGTGTCTGGTGTGGCGAGCTCGGCCGAGCTGCTGGAGAAGTTCCAGGGCAAGGCTGCCGACGCGCCGATCTGCATGACCTGCGGCACGAAGATGCGCCCCGCTGGGTCCTGCTACGTGTGCGAAGGCTGCGGCAGCACCAGCGGCTGCAGCTGAGAAGGCGCTGTGGTTTGGCCCTCGACCGACAAATGGTCGGGGGCCAAACCGCGTCTCGTGAGGCGCACGATGCGGTTGTCATCGGTTGCGAGTGACAGTCGATGCTGAACTGGCCCCTTCGCCCACTGTGGGGCAGCGTCCTGCCGCTTACTGAGCTGTCGGCAACCGACGCGGGGTGCTTCTAACGGTAAATGGGATGCGCGGGTCGCTCAAAGGGTGAATCCGCCTGAGCAGTTAGGGTTCGAACATGGGTTCGACATCCTCAGGTTTCACCTTCTCCGACCTGTTCGCGGGTGTCGGCGGCTTCCACGCCGCCTTGCACGCCGCTGGAGGGCAGTGGGTCTTCGCGAGTGAGATCGATCGGGACGCGGCTGGCGTTTACGACTACAACTGGCTAAGGCCGCTACGGAAGATGGGTGCAGCGCCGCCTGCAGGGGTCTCGAAGTTCCGGGTCAGCGGTGACATCGTCCCGCTCACCGAACCGAAGGTTCAGGTTCCGCATGCGGACGTGTTGGCCGCCGGGTTCCCCTGCCAGCCGTTCTCCAAGAGCGGCAAACAACTCGGGATGGAAGAGACCCGAGGCACCCTTTTCTGGAACATTGCCCAGATCTTGCAAGATGAAGAGCGTAGGCCCTCGGTTGTTCTTCTTGAGAATGTCCGCAACCTGGCAGGTCCGCGGCACACTGAAACTCTCGCGACGATCGTCAGGACCCTGCGGCAGCTCGGCTATCGAACGGCTAGCAAGCCAGCAGTCCTCTCGCCGCACCTGCTGCCTCCCGAACTCGGCGGTCGGCCGCAGGCGCGCGAGCGGGTCTTTATTCTCGCCCACCACGTCGGGCGCGAGACCGCCGAGGATGCGGCAAACTACGACGATCCGATCGTTACGACTAGGACCTCATTCGGCGACTGGAACAAAAAGAAATGGAGCCTCGAGGAACATCTGCCACTCGAGAAGGCCGCGGATAGCAGGTACGAGCTGGAGTCGACCGAGAGGAAGTGGATCGACACCTGGAACAGCCTCCTAACGGACGTCGCCATGCGCCTCGATCCCGGGGAGCGCCTTCCAGGATTCCCAATCTGGGCCGATGCTTTCCGCACCGTCCAAGCGGCTGCGGACATCATCGAAGCAGCCGAACTAAGAGGTGAGCCCCTCCCGGCATGGAAGGCGGACTTCCTGATCAAGAACGCGCGCTTCTACGAGCGCCATGCGGAAGTCATCGATCGTTACCAGATGACCATCGACAGTTTCCCGGCTTCGCGTCGCAAGTTCGAGTGGCAGGCTGGCCCGCACGTCGCGCTCGAAGAATCGATTCTTCACTTCAGGCCATCGGGAATCCGGGCGAAGCGACCCGACTACGTGCCCGCGCTCGTGGCCATCACGCAGACCTCTGTTCTGGGGACTCGCCGTCGTCTCACCCCCCGCGAGACCGCCCGCTTGCAGGGGCTCCCGGACTGGTTCGAGTTCCGCCAGTCGGATGAGGAGCACACCAACGGGTGGGTGCAGCAGAAGGATGCCGCGTCGTACAAGCAGATGGGTAACGGGGTCAACGTCGGGGTCGTCTTCTTCCTATTCTGCCGCTACGTGCTGGAGCACTCCGAGGAGATTCCGCAGCACATCGTTGATGCTGTGCGTACTGCCTCGGAGGATGGCCGGCGCGGCCCGGACAGCGTTCTCACTCAACTCAGTCGCGACCGGTAGGTCTCCTCGATCACGAACGCTGCCTCCTCCGGGTCAACGTGTTCCCAGAACCTCAGCGCAATCCAGCCGGCGCGCTCGAGGGCCTGGTTCGTGTCCGCGTCCCGTGCTTTGTTCAGTTCGACCTTCCACTGCCACCAGTTGGAATTTGTGCGTGGCAGGACGTGGTGATCGGGGCAGCCGTGCCAGAAGCATCCGTCGACGTAAACGGCGAGGCGCGCCCGTGTGAATGCGATATCGATGGTGCGACGCCTGTTTCCGGGGACCTTGAACTGAACCCGGTACCTGAGGCCCCTCCGGTGGAGGGCACGACGGAGGTCGACCTCGGGCTTGGTATCCCGCCGAGCCAGGGTCGACATGCGCTCAGACAGAATCGGGCCTGGGCGCGCCCGCGCGGGCTCGTCCTTGTTCACTGCACCACCTCTGAACGATGATCCCACGGTGGGGCCGCACGAGATGCCGCAGCCCCTTCCCTGATTCCGGGTAGCGTGCGATATCGATGCCCATCGCAACAATTGGAGTGCACGTCGAGTGAGTGCGAAATCGAAAGCGGAAGCCACCGAGCGGATGTACCGGCTTGCTGGCGTTCCGGCTGAACCGCTGGGGCCCGGGAGCAAGGAGAAGCGCTCTGCCCTAGAGGCCCTCGGGCGTGTCGTGGGCTTGGACCTAACCACCGTTCATACCAAAGTTGCCTGTGGGGCCCAGATTGCGGCGCGGCTTGGCGTCGCGTGGGACAGTTCCTGCCACTCTGCGGGCGACACGATCACTCTGGTGGGCATGAACAGGCTGCTGGATGCTCTCGACCTGGACGAGACCGAGGTGCCGGCAAGTATCCGCGTGGCAAACCCTTTGGGGATAGGCAAAAGTGAGGCGCACCAAATGACTGGCGTGGACACCGAGATAGAGCGACGGATCGCCGACGCGATCGCCGATCTCAGCAGCACGGAGCAGGCACCTTCGGGCTTCTCAGATAACCGCGTAGAGGTGCGGTCCGGCGCTGTTGACTTCGCGGACGGAAGCTGGCGGACAGGTCTCGTGGAGGTGGTCGAATGGCTGCACCTCGACGAGGAACTCAATCAGGAGTCAGACGAGGCATTTGACCGCTCGTTGGCCGAAGCGCTCGAACTCGAGCCGAGGCAAGGAGCGGCAGGGTTGCCCGCGCCTGACGGCAGTAGCCTGCTGCAACGACTCGCCGAACGACTCGACCGTGCTGTGGACTTCCGTAATGCCTTCATCGAAGAAGTCGCCAAGATCGACGAGGGGACGGCAACGCTTGAGAGTGCTACCGGCGTCTGGGCGGACAAGTGGGAGGAGGTTTCCGAAGAGGACGAGGTCGAGGGCAGCGGTCCGATCCACGCTGAGGCGACGACGTGGACCATCAGCGACTTCGTTGGATACGCCGAGAACGCGGAGTTGAACCTCAGTCCGTCCTTTCAGCGAGCCGATGTGTGGGTGACGACGATGTCACAGCAACTCATCGAGTCGGTCCTGCGCGGTATCCCGCTGCCTTCAGTGATCATCCTCGAGAGAGTCGACCTGGAGGCGGGCACGACCGCCTACGAGGTTGTCGACGGAAAACAGCGGCTTACCGCTCTCCTTCGCTTCACGGGCTGTCACCCGGTTGCGCTCGAGGAGGTGCGGAAGAGGGCCGTGGAGTGGGAGATTCCCGACCTGTTGAACACCTTCCAGAGGGACTACCCCGAGTTCAAGAAGATTTGGAAGAAGCGCAGTCCCGAAGCGCTGACGGCCACGCTGGAACGTGAGAGTTACTTCCCCTTCCCTCTGCGTTCGGGGGAGGTGAAGCCACTCAGCGGCGCCCTGGCCGCCCTGCGCGGGAAGTACTACTGCCAAGTTCGTGACGTTAAAATTCCCGTCCTCGGGGTGCCGCGAGCGGTGAGCTACGTTTTCGAGAAGTCATCCGCGGATTATCGCCTCCCAGTTATCACCTACAAACAGGTGTCGGACGAGCAGATCCACGAAGTATTCAGCCTCTACAACAAGCAGGGGAAGCATCTCAACGCGGAGGAGATCCGCAATGCTCTCTACCACCACCTCGCCTTCATGAAGGCTCTCGTCGTCACGGCTGGTGACTCCGGAAATGTCAAGGACGATGCGACTTTCCTTCAGTCCGAGTGGCATGACTTGCAGTCAACGCAGACAATTCTAAACGGATACGGATTCCCTCGGGCCGGTTACAAGAGAACCAAGTTGTTATCTTGGGTTTCAGCAGCGCTGTTCCTCCCTGGTGAAGCACTTCCCGGCCGATCGACAACCAACCACATCAATGCGTTGCTCAAGCGGATCTCTGACGACAAGACCGACCGTCTTCGCGATCAGGCGACGGTTCTGAAAGCAATGGTGGTCCTCGACAAAGGGCTCGACGCGCACGCCGCCATCGGCCAGGAGATCTGGTCAAAGACATTCGTGAACTCGCGCGGCACCGGGAAGTGGCAGGAGCTTCAACTCGTCTCGTCACTCATCGCGCTCAGCGCCGCTCACGTGGTTCGCGGTGACGCGCTGGTCGACGAGCTCGAGGACAAGTTCAGCGAAATTCAGAAGGCTTCAGCAAAATGGGTACGGCCGAGGAAGTCGCAGTCCAAGGACCAGTGGGAGTTCATCGCCAGGGTTGTCTGCGAGCTCCTCGCCCTACTGCAGGTCGACATCGCGGACGTCGATGACAAGCTGACGTCGGATTTTGGTGCGTCTGGCCTCGGTGACCTCGTGTCGGTGCACACCGGATGAGTTCGGGTGTGAGCCACGGCGCCCCTCAGCACATCTGGATTGCAGAGCCTTCTTCGAAGGAGACTTGGTGGAGCCGCTACGACGCAGTCTTGGCCGATAAGGTCGGGTATCAGAGCCGAAAGGTCATCGACGCGGACGCCTCTTTCATCGTCGAGCGTTGCATCCTAGTAAATGCCCCGCCCCCTGCGGTCGACGAAGAACGGTCCGGCG
Organism: Pedococcus cremeus; assembly: GCF_900111375.1. Lineage (GTDB taxonomy): Bacteria > Actinomycetota > Actinomycetes > Actinomycetales > Dermatophilaceae > Pedococcus_A > Pedococcus_A cremeus. Next base: position 63,742 of record NZ_FOHB01000001.1, on the reverse strand, counting down.
AAAGGCGAGGGGTCGTGATGGGCGCGGTGCAGTCGGGAAAGACGGCCTCGATGCTCGCCGTGGTCGCGAAATCTCTCGACGCTGGACTGGATGCGATCGTGGTACTCGGTGGGACCCGCACTGCCCTTTGGTTGCAGACGTGGGAACGGCTGCTCGATCAGCTTGACACGTTTACAGACCGGCACCTACGCCGAGTCATGTTGCCGGTCTCCGACCCGAACAGCATCGTCGATGGCGCGCCGGGGCCCGGCTTGTATACGCTGACCGAGCAACAGGCTAACCGCGCCCTTTCCAACCACCGTCCGATCATCTTTGTCGCGATGAAGCAGGTGTCACACCTGGAACGGGTTGCGCGGACACTCCGCGAGGTGGTCTACCCGGTCGTCGAGAGGCTGGACCGGCCCTTCCACCTTCTTGTGATCGACGACGAGGCTGACGACTCGTCCATCGCGGAGGCTGATCTCGCCGCAGGGGCGAGCCTTCAGGAGCGCCAGGTGCCCCGACGCATCGTCGACCTCTGGGAGTCGCGGAAGAACCCGGGCCGGACCGCGATCGCGCAACTTCGCGCTACCTATTTGGCGTACACGGCAACTCCTCAGGCGAACTTCCTGCAGGACCCGTCCAACCCGCTGGCGCCGACTGATTTTGTGGTCTGCCTCAGGACGCCGGGCTCCCATGGAGATGACAAGAAGCGTGAACCAAGCTTCAAGGTGCACGAAGGTGTTCCGGGCTGGTACACGGGTGGGGACGCCTACTACAAATCCCCGCTCGGCTCGATACCACTTTGCGTTCCCATTGATTCGGTCCCGGAGGAAGACCGGTTGCCGAACGCTATCCGCGGGTTCCTGGTCGCTAGCGCTGTGAGGCTTGCACGCGACTCGGGGGCGGTCGGCCCAACAAAGGCAGCAACGCATGTCTACGGTTCAGCCTTGGAGGCCAAAGCAGCGGCAGGACCGGTCATGTCGATGCTGGTGCACCCGTCGGCCGCCCTGGATGCCCATTTCGACACTGCGGCCAGAATTCTTGAATGGTCATCAGGCCTTCCGCCCGGAGATGGCACCTTACTGATCGCTAATGGACGCCTGAACCTCGGCACCGCCGGAATCGTCCGAGACATGGACGAGCACCCCGACCGCTGGGCCACCTGGTTGACCAACTACGAGCAGGCAAACCAAGTCGTCGCTGCGCAGGAGGGTGTGACGCCCGTCTGGCCCGACTTGGACTGGGACCATGTCCGAGTCCGGATCGTCAATGACCTGATTCCGGCCACGAAGGTCGCGGTGATCAACAGTGATCAGCGTTCGGCGGACCGACCAGTCTTCGAACCGTCTCGGATCGAAGACGGTTGGCGGGTCGCGCCGAACCAGAGCACCATCTTCGTGTCTGGCAACGTCATGAGCCGAGGTCTTACGCTCGAAGGCCTGAGCACAACACTCTTCACGAGGTCGACCGATGATCCCGCATCTGACACCCAGATGCAGATGCAGAGGTGGTTCGGTTACCGCGGAAGTTACATCGACGTCTGTCGCGTGCTCATGCCAGCGAGCCAGCTCAAGCTGTTCGAGGAGTACCACGAGACGGACCTAGCTCTGCGGGTCCAGGTTCTTGACGCAATGTCGGAGGATGAACCAGCGCCCCCGACTGTGCTGCAGAGCCGGGCATTCAAGGCGACAGCGAAGGTTCGGGGTACTCGGGGACGCGGACTTTGGCCCGGCCCGACTCCCTTCATGACGTGGTTGAATCCGCCGCTTACCGATATCGAAAACCAGCACGTCGTCAGAGACGTGTTTATGGAGCCGGCGACCAGCGTTGGCGGCCTTCCGCGAACTCGCGGTCTTCTGCTCCACCGCACGTTGACGCTGACCGAGACGGCCGATCTCCTCGATCAATTGACCTACCCTGCCGTTGGAGACGGCGCAGTTGACCCTGAGGCTGATGCGCGCTGGAAGACGGTGGAACGTGTAGCGGGCCTAGCCCCCACCGACCCGTTGTTTCCGGTGTTCCGAATGCGGCTCGACACGGAGCCGTCGAGTTGGGGCGTGGAGAGCCCCAGCAACCTCGCGGCGTACCTGCGTTTCTGGGCCCTCGCCCTCGAGCGCAGGGTAATGGCCACCTTCAGCACGGACGAGCCACCGCAGCGTTGGAGTCTGCTCGACTTGGCCGTGCGCGGTGACGAGCAGCCTCGGTTTCGTGTAGGACTTCGCTTCGGCTCCGGGGACAAGGTCGTTGAGGGTCCACTCTCTGAGCTCCCACATTCTGTTTACGGTATGCAGCGGCGTGACGATGGCTCGCGCCTCTGGTCGAGATGGGGGGCGAGGACTGACCATGGAGGGGCAATCTGGGGGGATGAGTTCTTCGACTGCTATCCAACGGCGGTGCTGCCAAACCTCACGCCCAGCGGCGCCCGCGAACGCGGATCGGACGGACTTCTCCTCTTTAACGTCATTGAGCGCACCGGCGGTGGCGTCTCGATCGCGCCGGCGCTCAATATCCCCGTTGGCGGTCCCGATCAGGTCCACGCGGTGAAGGCGTAGCGGCGTTGGAGAGCAAGAGCGCGACATACGAGCGTCTGAAGAGGGACATTGGCCTGCTCGAGGCAGCGGCGGACCACCTCCACCGCGATCTTCATTGGGTGGAGAACGCCCCGCTGGCAGTAGCCCGGAACCAGGACAGCTGTATCGAGGTCTTCCTGGCAGGGGGTCCGTTGCGCGCATCGATTCGGATCGTGGAGGATCTCCTGGAGCACCAGGTGTGGGCCTACTCGGGCGGTGAGTTTGCGGCTGCGAGAATCGTCCTCCCGTTCGGGGAGCATTTCGATCGGCTGGCGGCCGTTCTCTGCGTCGACCTCATTGACAATGACCTCGCGCACGAGCGACAGGAGGCATTCTCGGCCGTCGAACCAATGTTGGGCCTTGCTTTGCAGCGGAATACGGTTGGCGACCCTGTCCTGAACGGTCTGATCGGGGAGCTCGAGCTATTGCGCCGTCTTCTTCTCGGGGCGTCCCCTGCCAGTCGGCCCGACGTGCTCCAGGCTTGGGCGGGAAGCGTGCCTTCGGCCCGAGACTTCCAACTCAACACTGTTGGCGTGGAGGTGAAGGTTACGCAGGGCCGGGTCTCGGCCCATCATGTGTCCGGCGTGCACCAGATCGAGCTGGGCTCCGGGAACGGCGGAGTTGCGGAAACGAACATCTTCCTGCTGAGCCTCGGCATCGAGTGGCTCAGTCGGGGAGTGGGCGGAACCTCGCTCCCTGACCTGGTCAACTCCTTGCTCGCCCTCACGCCAACTGCAGCTCGGGCGGACCTGCTCGCCCAGATCAAGCAATACGGCGGTGACATCTCCATCGGGTACGACCACGATCGAGATCAGTGGAAGGGCCGGTACAGCGGACGGTACTTCGTCCGCTTCGAGCGTCTCTACGACATGACCGACGACCGGCTCGAACTCCTCTCGAGTTCCGACCTAGTGGGCCTTAGAAACATCGACCCGTCGTCGGTCGAGTTCAAGGTGGTACTGCAGGACCAAGTTCGAGGAGACCTCAATCCCGTCAAAGGCTGGGACGCCCTGGTGCCTCGCCTGCTGGAGACGGCCGGTATCCAGAACTAGTTGTGCTCGATTACGAGGTTGGTGACAGTGGGTCTTTGACGGGGGGAGAACCTCCGGGCTGAGGTGTGGCTTGTCGAAGGTCGCACCTACCCGGAGGTTCTTGTGTCCCACGCAGACGCCCCTCTCAACGTCCTTTGTCGCCTGATGGTGGTGGACCGGGGTCCGCCGGCAAGGCGATGGGCCTGTCGCGCCAATGCGCGCAACTCTGGCTTGCCCAGATCGCCGAAGGCCAGGCCGCGCTGGTACACCGGTCCTCGCGGCCGCGACGCTGCCCACGCGACATCTCATGCCTGTCAGGCCCGGCATACTCGCGCGTGTCCTGCGTGACCGTTGAGGATCTCGATGGCCGACCCTGCTCACTCTTGGTGATTGCCGCTCGCGTTCGGCCTCGGCGCTGCGCACGCCTGCGACCCGTCATGTCTCAGAAGTGGCGCCAGTGCCGCTGTAGGTCATTTGTCCGAGAATTCGACGATTCGCCAGCGACTGTCGGTGTGCTCCGCTAATTTCGGGCTGGGCCGCGACAAGGAAGCCGCGGGGGTCGTGGAGTGGTGAGTTGAGCAACGCAGCAGAGAAGTGGCAGAGGTATCTGGCTTGGAATGCCGCGCTAAGCGCGCAATGGTTCAGCCGCGAGCTGGCTGACCACCCGGCCTACCTTGACGTCGATCCGGAATTGATCGAGAAGGTAGCCACCGATCTGGGTATCACGGACGATGCCGTGAAGACGCTGGTCCGTGACGTTCGACGCTCACTGTGGCTACATGACGATCGTCCGTTGGCTATGCATGCCTCGAGTCTGGAGGAGTGGCGTCTCGAGCTTAGGCGGGCACGGTCGCAGAAGTCATTTGTGAAGTCGCCACCACCCGTCGTTGCCCTGTTGGCGGTCTACACGTTGGCTGCTCACCAGATGGGTGCAGACAACCAGTTCGCCGCGAACGCTTACCGCCCACGACTCCAGGCGCTACTGCAAGTACCCGCCACAGAGTCGCGACGGTTCGACACCGCGTTTTCGAACACGAGTGAGGACTTTTGGAGGTCCGTCAACGAGTACCTCGAGATGTACGAGGGGCAACTCGGCATGCCCACGGCATACGCCCTTGGTCATCGGTACGTCGGAATTCCACAGTCACAAGCCCTGGTCCGGTCGGCGGACCGGCGACGTCTTCCGCAGTTCTTCCGCATGTTCGGCTTTGCGCCTGGCGCCGAGGTCATCCCGGGTGATCTCGAGCGGCTGCTCGACCTGTGGATCGGCCAGAACCCGAGCCCGGTGACCACGAACTTGCAGAGGTTGTGGCGGGGTGGAAAGGCTCGCGAACGCATCGCCGGTGTCGTGAGCGTCGAGCTCGCACACTGGGACGGCAGCTATGACAGGGGGGACACTGGAGAGACTCCCATCGGCGGTGAGTTGCAGCTCACCGCCCTGTTGAGGCGTCGCTTGGGCGGTCAGAACGTCGAGTTGTCTTTCGCGGCCAGGTTCGCGAAACCCGTCGACGTCACCGAACTACAGGTCAAGAGTGCCGAGGGGGTGCCAACAGTCTCCGTCGTGCCGGCCGCGGGGGGTAGGTTACGGCCTGCTCCGGCCAGTCGTTTCGACGAAATATCCCTCGTGGGCGCCAACGTCACCCTTGCGGAGGGCGTTCATGGCCAGACTGCCACGCGGCAACCTCGGAGGGTGGTGCCGCTTCATCGAGATGACCTCCTCGGCGTCTTCGTGGAGGCCGAACGCATGCAGTTGGCTGAGGACGCCATGATCCTCGTGAAGGACGAGCCGACCCTTACCGAGAATGTGCTCGAGATCGTTGGGCAACATGGGTGCTACGACACTCTCTTCGCGTGCGAGGCGCGTGACGGGGTAGTCGCGATGCCGGGGTTGCCTGAGGGGTGGCTCCTCGTTGACGGTGTTCAGATCTACGCCGTTCCCCAGGACGTCAAGCGTGCGGACCTCAACCCCCTGATTCCCTTGACATCCGCACAACTGACTCTCGCCGGCGGCATGAAATTGCCGGGGCGCGTGCGCAAGTGGTCCAGCCACCTGCCGCCAGAAATCCGCGCTGCTGTGACGGACGCGCGCAAGCTCGAGGTGATATTGCGCTCGATGGCTGGGACGGTTGGCGACCCGGTGGAGCTTGCTTGGGTACAAGAGCAGAGCATGATTGTCGTTCCGCTTGCAGACGAAGGCCTAGGCGACGGGGATTACGAGATATCCCTGCGCTCAGACGGTGTCTCTATCGCCCAGTCGACCCTGCGGTTGAGGTCGGGTGACACCCCGGATCTCATCGGCTGGGAGACCTGCACCCGCTTGGTGCACGAGCTAGACGTGGGCCGGTTGGGTGCGCTCTCAGCCACGGAGATGTCGGGGGAGTCCGATCTGCTCGTCGATGGTCCAAGGGCGATTGGGGCGCCGGCCAGCCCAGCAGTGGATATGGACACCTCGACCTCCCCCGGGTGGGCCACGCAAAAGGGCACGTCGGTGCAGCGAGTCATCCCGGTGGTCCTCGGAGAGGCGGACCCGAACTCGTGCCTTGTGACGGGAATGCACCGATTGGAGCTGCCAACGTTCATGGGTGGCTACGTGCGAGGCCATATCGACGGAGTATGCACAGGGTGCGGTCTCGTCAAGAGGTTCCCAGCGAGGCCAAGGGCTAAGAAGAGGCAAGCCAAGAGCGCAAACGAGTTCCGCCTGGACATCGCTGCGCTACCGCCGCGCTTCACGATGAGGGTGGACCCGGATAGCTGCCTCGACGCTCTGATCCACCTCGGGGGTGGGCCGATTGGGGCTCTGGAGCGGGTAGCCACCCAGTCGGAGGGGTCAAGCCTCTTCGTCGACGAGTTCGTGCGCACCCTTGAGGTGCTGGGACATATCGACGTGCGGCGCGACGACCGGCTTTTGCCTGTCGAGTGGGAAGTCACCCCATGTCAGCTGGCCGAGCTTCAGGATGGGCGCTTTCTTCTCACGGGTGCTTGGTCTGACAGCCGACGCGCCGACCTTGGGTCTGTTGTCAGCGACTTCGGCGGCCGACTGACCGCCGACCGCCCCGACGGTGCCGGGATGTTCACACAATGGACGCTACGCGGCGTCGACCTGGATGCGGCACAGGCTATGGCCGAGGAGATCGGAGACTGTGATGTTGCGCCTGATGCCGCCTGGCAGCTGTTGTGCGCCTTGCCCACCTTGGGTGAGGTCGAGGCCGCGCTTCCGTTGGTCGACATACCCGCGTACACCAAGGCTCAAGTCTTCGACCTGGACCTAGCGAGCTGGCAGCCGATCCCAGGCGTGGCTCGCGCAGGTGCCTATCGCCTGGAACAGTCCTTCAGGTCCGTGACCTTGTGGATTGACGAGGACGGGGCCCGGAGACGACAGGGCCGTCTGGCTTCCGTCCAGCTGGTGAAGCACCTGGCCGCCCGGGCAGCCGGCCGGCCGCTGCTCGCTCACCTTCCGCAGTCCCAGACGCTGGTCACAGCTCTGGGAGCCGACCTCCCGGGTCTATATGGACGCGTCGCTGCGCTTTGTTCAGGTGCCCCGCCCTCGCCGTCCCCCAAAACCCGTTGTCTTGCCTACCCCGGGGTCCCGTCACGGGTCGCTCGCGGCCTGACAGGGCTCATGAGCCAGTAAAGGAACAGCAATGACCACCCCTTTGAGCCTGCGCGACGACCTTGCCTCTGCTTACCTCAAGTACTTCGACACAGCCTTCTGGCTCCGCGACCCTCGGCTCCTCGCCGAACGGCGCCGCCTCCTCACGGCCCCGGGCACGCTGCTGAGCGAATGCCTCCTCGAGCCCGTCCTGCCCTACGACGCCACAGTGCCTTTGCTTGACGTCACCCAAGAGATGGGCGTGAGCGAGCGGAGCGCCCTGCTCGTGGGAAAAGCGTTGTTCGGGTCTTTCACGCCGGTCGGGCAACCGATCAAGCTGAGGGAGCACCAGGCTGAGGCGGTGCGCCGTCACTTTCAACCCGGTGCAGGACCCGGCCGCAACGTGGTCGTGACGTCCGGAACCGGTTCTGGAAAGACCGAGAGCTTCTGGCTGCCCACCTTGCTGCGTCTCGTCGAGGAGGCTCAGCGCTGGGAGGAGCAGCCCAAGCCGAAACATGTCTGGGACACGAACCTCAACCCGCGCGCCTGGCATTCCCCTCGGGTGCATGAGACGCGCCCGGCCGCGGTCCGCGCACTAGTCCTCTACCCCACCAACGCATTGGTGGAGGACCAGATGACCCGCCTCCGCCGTGCGGTGCGTCAGATCGGTCTGAGCCAGCCTGGGAAGCCTCTGTGGTTCGGCAGGTACACCGGTGTGTCCATGGGGCAGACCTCACGACCCAAACCGGGCAGCAACGCCATCCTGGACGTGGCCGCCGAGCTTCGGGCTATGCGCGACGAGTTCACCAAGCTTGAGAGCGCCGGCGCGAGCCCGGGCGACTTGGCGGAGTTCCCTGACCCACGTTCGCACGAGCTCCTCGTGAAGTGGGACATGGTGGACACGCCACCGGACATCCTGGTTACGAACTACTCGATGCTCAACGCAATGCTGATGCGAAGCCACGAGGAAGACCTGTTCCGTCAGACACGGGACTGGTTGGCGTCATCTGAAGACAACGTCTTCACGCTGGTCGTTGATGAGCTGCACCTCTACCGCGGCACCCAGGGCAGTGAGGTGGCCATGGTTGTCCGCAACCTCATGAGTCGGCTGGGACTCGACGCTGACTCCCGGAAGCTGCGCTGCATCGCGACGAGCGCATCCCTCGAGCCGGGGGAGGGCGGCCTGAAGTACCTCGAAGAGTTCTTCGGCATCGACCGTTCATCGTTCTCGGTCACAGCGGGGGCGCCCCGATCTCTCGGACAACCAATCACCCTGAATAGGGAAGCGGTGACCAGCGGGCAGGATCGCACTACCCCTGCAGAGCTCTCCCGGGCGGTGGCGCTCAGCTGCCTCGACCCGGACGAGGACCGTATTCGGGCGACCGAGGCAAGCGTGGTGGCCGAGCGGCTCTTCAACAACAATGACGAAGGCCTCGAGGGGCTGCGCGCCGTTCTGGAGCGGATCGGGGCGGCTGGAGGGGACCGCGCCGGAGTCCCGCTGCGCGCCCACCAGTTCGTGCGTACGGTCCGCGGGTTCTGGGCCTGCACGAATGCCTCGTGCAGCGGAGTGGCGTCCGAAGACCGGCCAGGCAGACGCATCGGCCGGATCTTTGGGATTCCCACGACAACCTGCTCAGACTGTGGCTGCCGAGTCATGGAACTGCTCTACTGCTTCGAGTGCGGCGATGTAAGCCTGGGCGGTTTCGTTGTCGACACTCCTTCCGAGGAGGAAGGCGGTGGCTACGTGCTCGGACCGTCGGCGGTGGATATCCCGTCGATGGAGGCGCAGCCGGTCTTCCGACGTATTTACGGCGAGTACGTCTGGTTCTGGCCAGGTGACCGGCCCGCCTCGTCTGACCCCTCCTGGGACAGAGCGATGCCCAAGGTAAAAGACTCAGACGCCCCCGGTTCCAAGAAGGCCCCGGGGAAGGTGAGCTTCTGCTTCTCGACCGCCGCCCTGGACCCCGCACTTGGCCTGGTGCAGGAGGACAGCCAGTCTGCGAACGGTTGGATCCTGAAGGCGACGCAGCTCCCCGAAGGAAGCAGGCACTCGGTCCCAGCGCTACCTGACCGGTGCCCTCGTTGCGACACCTCATACTGGAACGACAACACGACGTTCTTCGACGGCACCGTCCGAAGCCCTATCCGCGCGCACACCGCCGGGACCGCGCAGTCCACGCAGCTATACCTCTCGCAGTTAGTCCGGAGTATGGGGGAGCGGCCCGAGGACAGCAGAACCATAGTCTTCACGGACAGCCGAGACGACGCCGCGCGCACCGCGGCTGGCGTGGCCAAGAACCACTACCGAGATGTTGTTCGACAAGTCGTTCGCCAGGTCATGGACACCGAGGTGGAACTACGACCTCTCGTCGAGCGTTCGGTGCGGAACGAGGTCCTGTCCGCCGCGGAGCAACTTCAGGTACAGGCATTTCAGGAGGCGAACCCTGGAGTCCTCGATCTGCTGCAGAAGGCTCGGTGGCAGGAGCTGTCGGCCGATGAGAGCCGTCAGGTGGAGGCAGCCTTCGCGAGTACCGTCTCCAGCCAGGTCCCCTGGGCGGAGCTGCGGCAAGCGATGATCGATCGTCTTGTCGCGAAGGGCATTTCGCCCGCTGGGCCGGGTCCTTCCGCTACGCAGAACTCCGACGGCAGTCCATGGTGGACCGCGTTCGCCCCGCCTGCCCCAGGGTTGTGGGAGCCGCTGCCTTTGGGGGTGCGGGAGCAGGAGGCTGCCATGCACCGCGAAAAGCTCCTGGTCTCCATGTCGGAGGCGCTGTTTGACCGAGCGGGCAGGGACATCGAGTCCGTCGGTCTCGCCCATGTGGCTCCCGGCAAGATGGACGCGACCCGCGGGCCGTTGAGCGGCCAGGCAAACGCAGAGGTGCTGCAGTCCGTCCTCCGGATTCTCGGGATCCGTCGCCGGTGGACCGGCGGGGACGCCAGCGGCACACACAAGGCGCCGTCAGCTGTGGCGGCGTACCTTCGAGCGGTCGCGAAACACCAGGCTGTCGGCGAGGGCGAGCTGACCCAATGGGTCCAAGAAGAGCTGCAGCGTTCCGGTGCGGTAAGCGAGTGGTTGATCAACCTCTCGAGCCTTGCCACACCGTTGACGCTGGTCCGCGGCGGCACGCAGGTGTGGGAATGTCAGAACTGCTCGTTCAAACACCTCCATCCCTCGGCAGGGGTGTGTGCGAACCGTGGTTGTGGGTCGGCGAAGCTGGTGGCTGGCTCGAAGGACAACCACCATGACGACTACTACGGTTGGCTCGCCGCGCAGGAGCCCCGGCGGATGGCAGTTGCAGAGCTCACGGGACAGACGAAGCCCCTTAAGGAGCAGCGGCGGCGAGCGCGGGTGTTCAAGGGTGTGCTGCTACCGGCACCGGAGGAGAACTTCCTGACCACGCCGCTGGATGTCCTCAGCGTCACGACCACTATGGAGGTCGGTGTCGACATCGGTTCGTTGAAGTCGACCCTCATGGCCAACATGCCACCCCAGCGCTTCAACTACCAACAGCGAGTTGGCCGCGCCGGCCGTTCAGGACAGGCCTTCTCCTACGCCGTGACGGTATGCCGGGACCGCAGTCACGACGACGACTACTTCACGAACCCCCGCCGCATGACCGGTGATGTTCCCCCTCAGCCCTTTCTCGACCTTGGGAGACGGCGAATCGTGCAGCGCGTCATCGCTGCTGAGCTTCTGCGACTGGCTTTCGCAAGCCTCCCTGAGCCTCCGGCATGGACCACCGAGAGCATTCACGGAACTTTCGGGCTGGCGCAGGACTGGCCGTCTCGCCGTGAGCACGTGAGGCGGTGGCTGTCTGACAACGGACGTCGTCGGCAGGTGATCGATCGGTTTGCCCAGTTCACCAACCTCTCGGCCGACGATCTCCGGGCGGTGCACGCTTGGAGCGCCGACGGCCTCGTGCTCGCTATCGACAACGCCGTGGTCGATGACGGTGGCGCGATCCCCGAGCTGAGCGAGCTGCTCGCGACCGCAGGCGTTCTTCCAATGTTCGGTTTCCCGACTCGGGTGAGGCAGCTCATGAGCCGTAAGCCGAAGTCCCGGGCAGACATGGACGCGGCCGCGGTATCGGAGCGGTCGCTCGACCTGGCGGTGTCCATGTTCGCACCCGGAGCGCAGGTGGTCCGCGATGGCAGTCTCCACACTGTGGCGGGATTTGCTGCCTGGAGTGTCAAGGGCTACGGCGCTCCAGCGCCTCGGGACCCGTTGGGTCCCAGAAAGATCATCGGGCAGTGCGACAACTGCGGCGCGGCACAGATCGAGCCGACCAATCTTGTCTGCCCTATCTGCCGGGGTGGTCTCCGTGAGGTCCCCCTCCACCAGCCGGTTGGTTTTCGCACCACTTATGTGTCTAGGGACTACGACGACGAGAACGATGCCGCACCCTCGGCGGGCATGCCGCTGCTGTCAGTGAGTTCGCCCCCCACGACGAACTGCACGGTGGATGGTGCAGTTCTGGCCTCTCACGAACAGGCAAACCTGCTGCAGATCAACGACAACCGTGGCCGCCTGTTTCCAATCGCTCGCCAGTTGGACGGGAGCTGGATCGTCACAGACAGCAACCTGTTCCCGGATCGGCACGGGTGGCCCCCCACTTCTCGAGCGGACGACCACATCGCCATCGGCGAGATCCGGACCACCGACGTTCTGACGATTCAGATCCGCTCAGACGCACTGCCGCGAGGCTTCGTTCCCGCGCAAAAAGAGAAGACGCCCGCGGGTCGTGCGGCCTACTGGTCCCTCTCCGAGGTGATCCGACGTGGTGCCAAGCGTCTCCTTGATGTGGATCCCCAAGAGCTCGTCGCTGGACTGCATCCCATGGATGACGGGTCAATGTCGGTCTTCTTGGCTGACGCCTTGGACAATGGTGCCGGGTACGCCAGCGAGCTGGGTCGCGCTGACGTGTTCAACGAGCTCGTCACGCGGGTACGCAAAGAACTGGATGACGAGTGGCTCGATCCGGCTCATGCCTCCTGCACCAGCTCCTGCCTCGACTGCCTGCGCTCCTATGACAACCGCAGCTTGCATGGAGCCTTGGACTGGCGGCTCGCCCTGGACATGCTCGACCTGGCCGCCGGCGGCCCGCTGCAGTTCGATCGATGGTCGCGACTTGGGTTTAGCGTCGCGCAGGCTCTGAGCAGCACCCCCCTGCTGTCCTTGCATCTCGGACGCACCGAGATGGGCCTGCCCTACCTGGCCAGCACGGTCTCCAAGAGGGCTGTGCTGATCGGCCATCCGCTCTGGCACCAGGACCAGGACTTCTACGTGGAGGAGCAGGTGGAAGCCCTTGATGAGCTTGAGTCCGACCTCGGGTTCGCCTCAGTGGAGCTGACCGACGTGTACACCGCTGTTCGCCGACCGCTGGCGGTTCTCCGGTGGTTGACGTGACGGCCATGTGGATCACCCCTCGTCCGGCACCGCTCAATGCGGCCTCTCCGTCACTCCTCAGTGCTTTGGAGACCTGCCCGAAGAAGGCTGGCTATCAGCAAGATTCGGAAACCCGTGGGTGGAGCAGGCCTAGTACCCGGACGGCCCTTGGTATCGCCGCGCACGCATTCACGGAGAGGACCTTGCAGGGCAGCCCGGCCCGGGGGGTCTCCCTCGATGACTGGCTGACGCAGATGTGGACCCTGGTTGTCGAGGAACAACGTGACAAGCTGCGCCAACGGTGGCCAGGTCGTGAGGTTCCTCTGCCCACCTCCTGGCCGGGGTACGCAAGCACTAAGGTTCGGCTGATCAGGAGCCTCAAGCGGAGATACCAGTCCGGTCAAATCTCTAACGGCGCGCCCGGTACGGCGAGGCCAGTGCCGACTCCGAGAGTGAGCGTTGGGGGGCACCCACCGTTGCCGTGGGTGGAACGCAGGCTCGAAGACCCGGACACCGGGCTCTTCGGATATCCCGACCGGGTGGAGGAGGTGGACGGACGGCTACGCGTCGTGGACCTCAAGGCTGGGGTTCATCAGGGATCAATGACGTCAGGACAGCTGCGGCAACTGCTCATCTACGCGCACCTAGTCCGAGTTGCCCTTGGTCGGCTCCCGCACGAGGTTGTCATCGTCGATGTCAAGGGCGCCGAGGAACAAACTTCGGTCTGTGAGGAGATGGTGGCGCAGACGATCGCGAAGGCGTGCTCCGACGTCGCGATGTTCAACAACGCCATCGAAAGTCAGATGATCCCTGCCTCGCCTTCGTCCGAGAGCTGCCGGTGGTGTGACTTTCGTGTGCTGTGCGAGGACTACTGGGAGGCACGCGCGGACGACTGGAACGTCCGCGGTGACCTGGTCGGTGAAGCCGTTTCAGTCACCTCGGGTCACGAACTTCAACTAGCTTTGGACAGTCAAGACGGCGCAGCCCCTTATCGCCTTGTCCTCCCCTCAACCCGGGACATTCGCAGTGGTGACTACGTCGTCGCTGTCGGATGCGAGTCCTCCGGCTTCAACACCTCACGCGCCCGATGGAACAGCCTCGTGCGCGTCGTCAACGACAGGAGTGGCGACTGATGGCCCACAGCATGGACGCAATCTTCAGGCCCTCTCTCTCCGAACTGCGGCAGCAGTGGCAAGCCATACTGGACCGCAGCGTTGTGCCGCCTGGCAAGCGGCAGGTCGCCTTCACGCCAGTCGAGATCCTCCTGTGCATGTACGCAAGTCGAGTGGTCAACCATCGCCGGTACGGTGGCTCAACTGCGCATCTCGCTGAAGAGCCCGTGCAACTGCTCGCACGACTCTTCAAACGGCCTCCCTCGAGCATCCTCGCGAAGATGGCCAACCTCGACGGGAGCCGAACGCACGGCGGTAGGGGCGAAGTGGAGGCAGCCGAGAAGTTCGCCGGCTCACCCGATGATTACAAGGACGTCTATCGGCGCGTAATGAGGACGGCTAGGAGCGCCGGCATAGCGTCAGAAGTCCTGCCGGACTTTCTTGGGTTGAAGTAGCAGTACGGAACCGCTCGACGGCCCATTCAGAGGACCACGCAATAGTGACTCGAACCGATGGCGCATATGCCGGCATCAACTTGGCGTGGGGTCAGCGAGCCCGCACAGGTGTGGCGGTCGTCGATGCGGCCGGTCGGCTCGTGGCGTCGGCGACATCCCGGTGCGCGGCGTCGCCGCAGACCTATGCTCGCGGAGTGACCGTACCGGGGACGAAGATCCACGTCCCTATCCCTCGGCGCGGCATCGTGCGCCGCGCCCAGCTCACCGAGCGTCTCAACGCCGCGGAGCACGCGCGGCTCGTGCTCGTCTCCGCGCCGCCCGGCTTCGGCAAGACCACCCTGCTCAGCCAGTGGGTCACCGAGCGATCCACCGACAACGAGACCCGTGTGGCGTGGCTGTCCCTCGACGCCGGCGACAATGACCCTCGTCGGTTCGTCGCCCACCTCATTGCCGCCCTCGAAGCAGCCGGAGCCGCCACCCCCGAGGCGGACGAACTGCTCGAGACGGTGGCCGCCGTGCCCGTCGAGGCGGTGCTGACCAGCCTCGTCAACCAGCTTGACGAGCTGCCAGGACCGACGGTCATCGCCCTCGACGACTACCACGTCATCGAGGCTCCCGAGATCCACCAGGCCGTCACCTTCCTGCTCGACCACCTGCCGTCCCAGGTCACCCTCGCCGTCGCGACCCGCGCCGACCCGCCGCTCCCACTGCCGCGGCTGCGCGCCCGGGGCGAGCTCGTCGAGCTCCGAGCCGCGGAGCTGCGCTTCACCCCCGCGGAGGCCGGCGCCTTCCTCACCGACGTCATGGGCCTGCCGCTGACCGACGAGCAGGTCGCCGCCCTCGAGGCCCGCACCGAGGGCTGGGTCGCCGGGCTCCAGCTCGCCGGCCTCGCACTGCGCGGCGTCGACGACGCCACCCCCTTCGTCAAGGACTTCACCGGCAGCCACCGCTTCGTCCTCGACTACCTCGTCGAGGAGGTGCTGCGCCGCCAGCCCGACGACGTGCGCGCCTTCCTCCTCGACACCGCCGTGCTCCACCGGCTCACCGGACCGCTCTGCGACGCCGTCACCGGCGGCACCAACGGCACCTCCATGCTCGAGGCGCTCGAGCGCGACAACCTCTTCGTCGTCCCTCTCGACAGCCAGCGCCGGTGGTACCGCTACCACCACCTCTTCGCCGACGCCCTCCGAGCCCGTGAGACTGCTGAGCGGCCGGATCACCGTCCGACGCTGCACCGCCGGGCAAGCGACTGGTATGCCGCGCACGGACTTGAAGAGGACGCCGTCGCCCATGCGCTGGCGGGTGACGACCCCGAACGTGCCGCCGACCTCGTCGAGGCGGCCCTGCCCGACCTGCGTCGCGAGCGTCAGGACCGTCTGCTGCGGGATTGGCTTACCGCGCTCTCGGACGAGGTGGTCCGTCAGCGGGCGCTGCTGGCCACCTACCGCGGCTGGTCGAGGCTGGTCGAGGGTGACCTCGACGGGCTGACCGCCTGGCTCGACGACGCCGAACGCGCTCTGGCGGCATCGCCTCCATCGGCGTCCCCTGGCGCGTCCGTCGCGACGCGGGAGGAGCTGCGCACGCTGCCCGCGACGATCGCGATCTTCCGCGCCTCGGCAGCCCAGGCCCGCAGCGACACCGCCGCGACCACCGAGCACGCCCGCCGCGCGCTCGCCGCGATCGGGCCGGAGGACCACATGGCCCGCGCCGGCGCCTCCGGCTTCCTCGGGCTGGCAGCCTGGGCGCGGGGCGACCTCGACGAGGCGGTCGCGACCTTCAGCGAGGCCGTGCGCAGCATGGCGGCCGCCGGCGATGTCGCCGACGAGCTCGGCAGCACCGTCCCTCTCGGCGACATGTGGGTGGCCCGCGGGCGCCCGGAGGAGGCCCAAAGGCTCTTCGAGCGAGCCCTGGCCAAGGCCGACCGGCACCCGGGCGCCGCGCTCGCTACACACGGCGACCTGCACGTCGGGCTGGCCGACGTGCTCGTCGACCTCGGCGAGCTCGACGCGGCGCAGGAGCACCTGGCGGCAGCCGAGGCGCTGGGGGAGTCCGCGTCACTGCTGGAGAACCGGCACCGGTGGTACGTCGCGGCAGCCCGGCTCCACGAGGCGCGCGGTGACCTCGACGGCGCGGTCGACCTGCTCGACCAGGCGGAGGCCCTCCACGTGCCTGGCTTCTTCCCCGAGGTCCGCCCGATTCCTGCGCTGCGGGCCCGCGTCCGGATCCGGCAGGGACGGCTCGACGACGCACGTGACTGGGCTGCCGAGCAGCGTGTGGAGCGGGTCGCCGAGCCGTCGTACCTCGAGCGCTACGACCAGGACACCCTGCGGCTGCTGGAGCAGGCCGAGGCGGCCGCCGCACGCGGTGCGCCGGCCCGCAGGCCCGGCCACGCGGCATACGGAAAGGCGTTGGGAGACAACGCACCCGGCGCAGCCGAGGAGCTCAGCGACCGGGAGCTCGAGGTGCTGCGCCTGCTGGCCACGGCGTTGAGCGGGCCGGAGATCGCGGATCAGCTGTACGTCTCGGTCAACACGCTGCGGACCCACACCAAGCACATCTTCACCAAGCTCGGCGTCAACACCCGACGGGCGGCCGTGCAGCGGGCGAGCGACCTCGGGCTGCTCTGACCCACCCATCCCGTCGTGGTGAATCACCACGTCGATCACATCGGATGGTGATTCGGCCTCACCCCGCCGGTTCCTAGGTTCGAGCTGTCGAAGGCACCCCGCCGCGACGGACGCCAGCAAAGGAACCCAGCCATGACCGTCACCACCACGCGCCTCGGCCAGGCGGCCGGCATCGCCACCGCCCTCGCCGGCGCCATCTTCATCGCCGTTCAGATCAACCACCCCGCCATGGACCTCGACTCGGTCAGCACCACCGACTGGGTGGTGCGCAACAGTGCCAAGACGCTCATGTCGGCGCTGGCGCTGGCCGGCCTCACCGGCCTCTACCTGCGCCAGCGCGCCCGGGTTGGCCTGGTCGGCCTCGCCGGCTGGCTCGTCCTCAGCGCCGGCTACCTCCTCATGTTCGCCACCACGTTCCTCGCCGCGTTCGCCCTCCCCAGTGCCGCGCAGGTGGCGCCGGGCTGGACGAGCGACGTCGTCGCCGCGGCTTTCGGCGGCAAGCCGGTCGGGGACATCGGCGCGCTGTCGGTCGTGTTCGCGGCCACCGGCATCTGCTACGTGCTCGGCGGACTGCTTGTCGGCATCACAACCTTCCGGGCGCGCGTGCTCGCTCGCTGGGCCGCCGTGCTCCTCGCCGTCGGCAACGCCTCGACGCTGGCGTTGGCCGTGCTGCCCGCGTCGTTCAACCGGCCGATGGCCGTGCCCACTGGCATCGCCCTGATCGGGCTCGGGGTCTCGCTGTGGCGCGACCAGCGTCGCGAGGCGACCGGTGCCGTCCCCACCACCACCGCTGCTGCGCCCACCGCGCAGCTCTCGGTCCGATGACCACCCGGCAGCGGGGTTGGCGCGCCCCGGCCGCCCTGGTGGCGGTGAGCGCCATCCCGCTCCTGGCCGGCACCGCCCGGCTGGTCGAGCTCGCCGGGGGCCCGCAGCTGATCCCGGCCGACGCCCGGTTCGCCGCCTCCCCGCTGCCCGTCGTGGTCCACATCGTCTCGGCCGCCGTCTACGCGCTCCTCGGGGCGCTCCAGTTCGCCCCCGGGTTCCGGAGGCGGCGGCCAGGGTGGCACCGGGCCGCCGGTCGGGTCCTGGTTGTTGCCGGGCTCGGTGTCGCGCTGTCGGCCCTCTGGCTGACGCTCTTCTTCCCGCCACAGCAGGACTCCGGGCCGCTGCTGTTCGTGCTGCGGGTCGTGTTCGGCCCGGCCATGATCGCCAGCCTGGGGCTGGGCGTCACGGCGATCCGCCGTGGAGACGTGGCCACCCACCGGGCCTGGATGACCCGGGCCTACGCGATCGCCCTCGCCGCCGGCACCCAGGCGTTCACCGAGGGCATCGGCGGGGCGGTGCTCGGGCACAGCCCACTGGCCCTCGACGCGTCGCGCGGAGCCGCGTGGGTCATCAACCTCGCCGTCGCCGAGTGGGTGATCCGGCGCCGTCCCGTTTCCGACGCAGGCGTGGGCGGCGGTTCTGGCGCTGACCCGGGCCGCCACCAGCGGGTCGCCTTCGCCGTGGGGGAGCGGCCGTGAGCGCGGCATACGAGTTCCGGGTGGGTGGCCACCTCGACGGCCACTGGTCGAACATCCTCGCCGGGCTGGCCCTCACCCACGGCAGCGACGGCACGTCGACGCTGACCGGCCCGGTCGCCGACCAGTCCCAGCTGCACGGCGTCCTCGCGGGGCTGCGCGACCTGGGCGCGCCACTCCTCGCCGTGCGCGCGCTGCCGCCTAGCGTGGGCGGGGTGACTGACCCGCTTGCGGCCCTGACGTGGCCCAGACGAACTGAACGGCTGCTGCTCCGACCGGCACGTCCCGAGGACGCCGAGGTGACGTGGCGCTTCCGGCGCCTCGAGTCCGTATGCCGGTGGATCACCGAGGTGCCGACCAGCGAGGAGTCCTACCGGGCCACGTTCACCGACCCCGCGCGGCTGGCAACGACGCTCGTGATCGAGCTGGACGGTGAGGTGATCGGCGACCTCATGCTGCGCGTCGACGACGCGTGGGCCCAGAAGGAGGTCGTGGACCAAGCACGGGCGACGCAGGCCGAGCTGGGCTGGGTCCTCGACCCGAGCTTCGCGGGCAACGGGTACGCGACCGAGGCCGTCCGCGAGCTGGTGTGTATCTGCTTCGACGAGCTGGGACTTCGACGCGTGACGGCCACCTGCTTCGCCGACAACGAGGCGTCGTGGCGGCTCATGGAGCGACTGGGCATGCGACGCGAGGTGCACGCGGTGGCTGACGCACTGCACCGGTCGGGGGAGTGGCTCGACAGCTACGGCTACGCGCTACTCGTCGAGGAGTGGCGTGGCGCATCCCGAGCGTGAGGGTGGCGTGTCGCGATC
The DNA here is from genome assembly GCF_900111375.1 of Pedococcus cremeus. GTDB lineage: Bacteria > Actinomycetota > Actinomycetes > Actinomycetales > Dermatophilaceae > Pedococcus_A > Pedococcus_A cremeus. Next base: position 44,655 of record NZ_FOHB01000001.1, on the reverse strand, counting down.
ACGTGCCTGCGCGAGCTCGGGTCGTCGGAGGTCACGGCTGTTGAGAGCGACGCTCTAGCTGACGGCAAATCGTCCCAAAACACACTGGCGATCCGGCTGCAATGGGTAGGTTCGGCGCATGAGTGCCGGGAAGGGGGCCCGCCGCGAGGCGGAGCATGCGGCCGAGGCCGCAGCAATGCTTGAGCGAAAGGCGGCGTATGCGCGTCGACGCGCGCAGAGCTTCGAGCTGGGATCTGAGGGGGAGCTGGCGGTCGCGCACGCGGTGGCGCCACTGACGGTGACTGGGTGGCACGTCCTCCACGACCGGGCTCTGCCTCACGGAGGCAACCTCGACCACCTGCTGGTCGGGCCGGGCGGCGTGCTCGTCCTTGACGCAAAGAACTGGTCAGGGGATGTCAGCGCAAATAGCGTCCTTCGAGTCGGTGGGCGCGACGTGTCCAAGGCCGTGCGTCAGCTGACCGACGGAATAGGTGAGGTGCGGACGTCGCTTGTCAGCGCCGGCTTGGACCTGCCGGTTGCGGGAGCACTGGTCCTCACTCACGAACGCCACCAGCACCGCGCGTCGGAGCGCTTCGGCGGTGTTCTCCTGGTTGGCGTATCCCGCGTCGAGGAGGTCGTGACATCGACCTCCCGAGACATCGGAGTCACGCTGGCGGAAGCGGCCGTCCGGCATCTCACGCTCGCCTTTCCTGGCGCCGGCGCGGACCCTTCCAAGGAGTCGGTGCCAAAGCCGGTGTCGCAGAAGGCCCATCCGCTGTACCAGCGAGCAAACGTCTATCTGTATGTCCAGCCCTGGTCTCGGGCAGGGCGGCACCGGTTGTACGTCAACGACGAGTCCGGGCGAAACCTTGGCTACAAGGACACTGTGGCTGGCACCATCGCCGTGACGGAGCCCGACATGGACTCCGCCGTGCGCGGTGTCCTGATGCATGCAACCGTGAGAAGTCTGGACCTTCGCGCGGATGCCCTACCCAAGGTGCCCATGGCCCTGCCCGGCGGCCGACTCCTGGGCGTGATGACCCGCACCTGGGTGGCCTTCCACGTCGGGTACCGCTGGCGCAGGGGCAGCTTCGATCGTCTTTACGGGTGGCGTGCAGATCCCACCGATGGGGTGGCCGAGCTCGGCTATGTCGACCTGACCACCGGGCACATCCATCCCCAGGCAGCGGAACCTCTCGGCAAGGACCTCGGCACTCCGGAGCGCTACCTCGAGCGTCTCCGCGACCGATTCCGTGTGAGAACTTGAGAGGAAGCCCCGGCCGCAGTCCTCGGGCAGCGCTCGAACCGTTGGCCCTTCGTGAGGCACCGGCTTCGTCCGACGGTTCCGCCGGAGGGCGTGAGGGGCTCGTTTCGTACCCGGCACCGTGAGCGATTGGGGCCAACGGCTGAAACCCTGTTCCTTCGGACGATCCGAGCAGCGCCGGGGAAACGAGCCCGAGAACGGCGACGGCTACCTACACTCTGGCCATGTCGTCAGCAGGGGGTTTCGGCGCGTTGCTGCGCACCCTGCGCGAACGCGCGGGATTGACGCAGGAGGAGCTGGCCGAGCGAGCCGGGCTGACCTCGCACGCCATCAGCGCGCTGGAGCGGGGCGTTCGCACCCGCCCCTACCCCCACACCATCCGCTCGCTCGCCGACGCCCTCGATCTCGACGACTCCGCACGAGCCGCCCTCTTCGCCGCCGTGCCGCCCCGGGCCGTGAGTCGCACCTCCCCATCAGACGCTGCCGCACCCACGCGAACGGACCGCAGCCGCTCGGACACGCGGCAGCCACAGCCGCTCCCCACGCCCCTCACTGCGCTGGTCGGTCGAGAGGAGCAGGTCCGTGGGCTGACTCGCCTGCTCACCTCGGGAACGGCTCGGCTGGTGACGCTCACCGGACTGGGCGGCGTGGGCAAGACCCGCCTCTCGCTGGCCGCAGCTGCTGCGGTCGCCGAGTGCTTCCGCGACGGGGTGGCGTGGGTGCCGCTGGCCGCGGTCTCCGACCCGGACCTGGTGATCCCCACGATCGGCCGGGCCGTCGGGCTCGCCGGCTTCGAGGGGCTGGACGCCGACGAGGTGGTGCTCCAGGCGCTGAAGGACCGTCAGCTCCTGCTCGTGCTCGACAACCTCGAGCAACTGCTTCCCGCCGGCACAGCACTGGCGCGGCTCCTCGAGGCGTGCCCGCGCCTCGTCGTGTTGGGCACGTCCCGGGCGCCGCTGCGGGTCCGCGGTGAGCACGAGCAGCCCGTGCGCCCGCTCGCCCTCCCGACCTCCGAGCCGTCCACGGACCCGTCGCCGTCCGTCGAAGCCGTGGCAGCCTCACCCGCAGCCTCGCTCTTCGTCGCCCGCGCGCAGGGGGTGCGCCCCGAGTTCGCCCTGACGCCGGCCAACGCGGAAGCCGTGGCCGCGCTCTGCACCCAGCTCGCCGGCATACCACTCGCGTTGGAGCTGGCCGCTGCACAGGTGCGGGCCCTCGAGCCGGCCGATCTCCTGCGTCGGCTGGAGGTGGTGCTCGGCAGGGAGGGGGCGGCCGACCTCCCGCGACGCCAGCGGACGATGACCGCCACCCTCGACTGGAGCTACGACCTCCTCGACCCGGACGCCCAGCTCCTGCTGCGGCAGCTCGGCACCTTCGTCGACGGCTTCGGCCTCGACTCGGCTAAGGCGGTCGCTGACGAGGGAGTGCTCGACCGGCTGGAGCGCCTCGTGGAGCACTCGCTCGTCCTCTACCGGCCGCTGCCGGACGGCACGCCCCGCTACCGGCTGCTCGACCCGGTGCGCCAGTACGCCCTCAGCCGGTTGGACGCAGAAGAGTTCCGCACCACCGCACTTCGCCATGTGCGCCACTTCCTTGCGAGGGCGCAGGCCGACCTCCCGGCATACCGGCGAGCGGAAGCGGTGGACGTCCTCGCGGCGACCGCCCTGGACGACGGCAACTTCGACGCGGCGCTGCACCGTGCCATCGAGCTCGACGAACCGGAGCTGGCGGCACGGCTCTGCTTCGCGCTGTGGCTCTACTGGTGGTTGCGGGGGAGCCTCATCACCGGCCGACGGCACGCCGCACGCGCGCTCGCGTGCGAGCTGCCGGAGCCGGCGCGGGTCGACGTGCTCCTGACGCGGGCGTCCATGGCGTTCGCCCAGGGCGACCTGGAGACCAGTGGCCCGGGATGGCGCGAGGCGCGGCAGATCGGTGATCGCCTGGGTGACCTGCACGCGCAGGCGTATGGCACCGCAGGGGAGGCCCTCGTCGCGATCGCGCGCGGAGAGCTCGAGGATGCCGAGCGTCTGCTCACCAGAGCGGCGGAGCTGAGTGGTCTCGGGCTCGACGACGACGACTGGCTCTGGAGCCTGGTGCACATCTGGCTGGGCACGGTGCGGCTGCTGCAGGGGCACGCCGACGAGGCTGCGGGCCTGGTCGAGTGCGGCATCGACGCGGCGCGTGCCCGCGGCGACCGCCTGGTGACCTACATCGGGTTGTTCACCGCCTCCCAGGCCGCCACGGCCCTGGACGAACCGGAACAGGCCCGGCAGCACCTCGAGGAGGGCATCCGGCTCTCGACCGAGACCAGGGATCTCGCCAACCTCGCCTACTTCCTCGAGGCGCTGGCCGTCCTCGAGGGCAGCGAGGGCGGCGGCCACGGCAGCGCCAGACGGGTGGCCGTCCTGCTCGGTGCCGGACAGGCCCTGCGCGACCGGGTCGGCGCCTCGGTCTACGGCTACTACAAACCCGACATGGCGCTGCGCGCCAAGGTCGAGCAGCAGGCGCGGTCGCTGCTGGGCCCGGTCGCGTTCGCGGAGGCCGTCGAGGAGGGCCGGATGCTCGACGTCGACGACTGTGCAGCGCTCGCGCTCGCCACGGGACCGCGACTGCGGCTCGCCCGGCCCTAGCTGCCGAGGGCTTCTACGGCGGCGGGACCGCGGGCGGCGGGACCGCGTGTGTGGGGCCGGGTCTCGCGCCGGGTCCAGGCGACTCGCACACTTCTCGCACACTCGGAGGTGTCCGCCCAGTGTGCGTGGTGGCGGCTCCTCGTCGACAGCATAGTGGGGGCCGAAGCGCGGCCGACGGGGCGGCGCACGCCACCAAGAGGACACCCACATGATCCGCAAGACCCTGCTCACCGCCGCCACGACGGTGGGGCTCCTGGCCACCGGCATCGGCGCCGCGTCGGCCCACGAGTGCTACATCGCCAACCGGTCCGCCCAGGGCAACGCCGGCGCCTCGCACTCGGCGAACTGGTACACCCTGCAGATGTCCGACCTCTTCGCCGAGGCACACCTCTTCTTCGGCGGCGAGCCGCTCACCGATGCGCAGCTCGCCTGGGCGCTGGAGCAGACGAAGGCGCAGGGCATCCCGCTCAGTGTGACGATGTTCGAGAAGTTCACCATCCCGCGCTCGGTCGAGAAGCTCGAGGGCCTGTCGACGAAGTCCAGCGACGGCAAGGGCGTCGACCACTTCTTCAGCAGGTACGGCGACGCACTGTTCCAGATCTTCAGCGCGGCCCAGGCTCGTTGAACACACGTCCTCCGCCACCGGTCGAACAAGGCGCCGCGGGCGGAGGGCATCGGGGGAACCATCGGGGCGCCGCGCCCTCGGCTGGGGAGCCGGGGCGCGGCGCTCCCTTGTGCGGTGCAGCGACAGGCGCGTTGAGCGACGGCCGGCGGCCCGGCAGCCGCCACCGAGCTGGCGCAGGCCGGCGTGGTCGCCGGCGCCGAACTCGGTCACCCGGTTGGTGCTCGGATGCCTGACCTGCGGGCCACCTCGCTCTACGCTGGCGACCCGGGCTACAGCACCCACCTCGACAGTGAAGGAGGCGAGCTCGCGTGCGAGTAGGTGGACGGCATGGGTCCCGGGGAGTGCCGTCCGTCGCCATGACCAGAGCGCACACACCCTCCCGGTGCAGCCGCGAGGCCGTGACCGGCATGGTCCCAACCGGAAAAGCGCGGTAGGTGGGGTTCTCGGTCCGGGTCGCACCCGGCATACGCATCAGGGCCTCGAGCCGGGGCGTCCGGACGAGCATCGGCCCGCGGGCCGCGCGCCTCCACGTCGGTTCGGGTCGTCCCGGCGTCTCGACCGGGTTCGGCCCCGTGGGGTTTTACACGTCTCTCGGAGGCGGACGCCGCACCTCTGGTCACGCGCCGGCTGCGGCGGGACGCAGCGTCGCCGCGGCGGCAAAGGCGGAAGCGGCGCAGGACCTGGCCCGTGCCCTGCAGAACATCGAGAACCTGCACCGTGCCGAGTTCACCGTCTCGCAGAAGCCGGTGGCCCTGGAGACGGCGCTGCCCGACGAGGCAGCCATCCGACGCCGCCACCGTCGGGCAGCGCGCGCCGGAGTCGGGTTCTTCGACCTTGCAGGACGACGACAGGCGAAGGCAGCCGCAGATGCAGCGGCACAGGACGAGATCTCGGCTGAGTCCGCCAGGCTGAAGAGTGAACGGGGCGCTCGCCAGGCCGAGCTGGATGCATCCTGGGAATCGTTCACGGCCAACGATCCGGAGCTGGTGATGGGCGCCCTCTTCACGGCGTTCGAGGACAATGACGCTCCCGCCGCGCCAGTCGCCGTCGACGGTGACAGCGTCTCCGTCGTGGTCCTCGTGCCCGACGTCGATGTGGTGCCCGAGCGGTACCCGACCACGACGGACGCCGGAAACCTGTCTTTGAGGAAGATGACCAAGAGCCAGCAGGCGGACCTCTACACGCTCATGGTGTGCGGCCTCGTCCTCGTCACGGTCAAGGAGGCCTTTGCCGTGGCACCAGGCCTCGAGGAGACGCGAGTCGTGGCGATCCGGGTGCCGCGCCAAGACGCCTACGGCCAGCCTGTTGTGGAACCAGTGCTGGCCTGCAGCGTTGACAGGTCCGCCCTGCGCGGCATCCAGTGGGGGAGCGCGGACGCCGGGCACGTGCTGGCGGACGCAGCAACGGAGCTCGTCATCAACCGCAAGGGCGCGGCCAAGGTGCTGACGCCTCTCGACCTCGGCCAGGAGCCCGACATCGCACGTGTCCTGGAGCGGGTCGATGTGGGCGAACTGCTGCAGCACGGCTGAGCGCCCATCCGGCGGCGCCAAGGTCTGCCTGCAACTGACACAACAGGTATGCCGCGCGCCGCACCCTTTGGTGCGGCCGGCGGCATACCTGTCCTATTGACGGCCGTGAGCTGACGGGCGCCGGCGGGCGACGCTTCAGCGACCCCGGACCGAGACCGTGCTCGTCGCGACACCGTCAGCCGCCACCCAGCCGGTGCCGAGCGGGCGGCCCGAGACTCGCAGGGCACGCAGGCCGGTCACCGTCAGCCGCGAGACGACCATCGCCAGCGCCATCATGACGAACGCCGCGGTCCACGCGTCGGCGCCAGTGATGAGGTGGTCGCGGGAGAACTGGCCGATCGCCCGGGGGAAGAAGTGCTCGGCACCGTAGGCGAACGCGACCCGACCGCCGATGACGGCGACCCACACCGCGGCATACGCAAGACCGGCGGTGGTGGTGACACGGTCACCGTCGCGACGCACCCGCATGGTCAGGGCGGCGACGACGCCGAGGAGGAGGCCGGCGCCCAAGCCGGCGAGCTCGAGCAGGCCGTCGTTGCCCAGCGTCGGCGCGTCGTCGAGGAAGAACCAGCCTGCCGCCGCCACGACGAACAGGGGAGTGGTGATCCGGCGGCGGGTCAGGGTGCGGGTGCCGAGGTTGCTCGACAGGATCCAGGCGAGGAGTGCGAGGTTGAGGAAGTACTGGCCGGTGGTCATGGTGTGTGCTCCGAGGTCGAGACGGGTTGTGGTCTGGCTCCACTGTCGCCGCACCCCCCACCTGACCGCGTCGCCCCCGGGTTGGAACCTGCGCCACCTCGACTCTCCACCCACGGGTGGAGTGGGTGCCGGACCCCGACGCCCCGCGGGGCCCTGCGACTCAGTCCTGCTGGAGCCGGGGCAGGGCCCGGCCGTCGGGCAGCGTGCGACCCGCAAGAAGCGCCACCAAGGAGGCGCTGTCAGCGCGAACCGGCTCACCCTCGCCGTGGCTCCAGTCGGAGTCGCTGGCCTCGAACCTGGTGCCAGTGACATCGAGGCCGAACCATGAGCCTTCGGAGGCGGCGATCAGGTCGAGGACGGCGGAGACTGCCTCATCCGGCGCGACCGGCGGCCGCTCGAGGGCGATCGTCGCGTCGAGCGAGTGGATCACCGCGTGGCTCAGGGCTCCGCTCGCGCCGCCGCCCGGCGGCTGCCAGGCGTGGAGCGACTCTGACTGCAGCTGGCCGAGGAGCTCGGCGTGGGGAAGCGACGCGCCCCGCTCTGCGACGTTGTTGGAGAGGACGGTGAAGTCACCGCCGGCAGCGGCCATCTCGGCGCCGAACTTCTCCGGCGTCAGCCGCACCGGCATGGTCACGTGGGCGACGACGTGCCGCACCTGCCAGTCCTCGCACAGCGACGGCGCGTCCCAGGCCTCAGGATCGGCGGACAGGAGCTCGGCGAGACCTTGGTAGGTCGGCGCCACGAGTGACTGCAGGTCGGTCATGACCGGTCTCCTTGCATGAGGGGAACGCGCGCTTCCTCGAGGCAGCGTAGTGAACTGGGGCGACACCGCCTCCTGAACGCACGGCGCCGCTCCGTGGCTTCCTCACGCGCCCGAGCCGACCAGACCGGTCTCGTAGGCGTAGATCACGGCGTGCACCCGGTCGCGCAGTCCCAGCTTCATGAGGACCCGGCCGACATGTGTCTTGACCGTCGTCTCCGAGACCACGAACTCGCTGGCGATCTCGGCGTTGCTCAGTCCACGAGCCATGAGCCGCAACGTCTCCAGCTCGCGCGCGGTGAGCGCGCTGAGCCGGTCGCTTGCGGCAGGGACGACCGGCGCGGCCCGGTCGAGGAACGACTCGATCATCCGGCGGGTGACGCTCGGTGCGAGCAGCGACTCACCCGAGTTCACCGCGCGGATGCCCGCCACCAGGAGCTCGGGCTGGACGTCCTTGAGGAGGAACCCGCTCGCCCCCGCCTGCAGGGCGGCGTAGACGTACTCGTCCATGTCGAACGTCGTCAGCATCACCACGCGCGTCTGCCCCGCTGCGTCGGTGAAGATGCGGCGCGTCGCCTCGATGCCGTCGATGCCAGGCATCCGGACGTCCATGAGCACGACGTCGGGCCGGGCCGACTCCACCAGCGCGACCGCCGTGTCTCCGTCCGCCGCCTCGCCCACGACCGCCAGGTCCGGCTCGATCTCGAGGATCATCCGGAACCCCGTGCGCACCAGCGCCTGGTCGTCGACGACGGCGACACGAATCCGGTCGCTCATGCCGGCCCCAGGGGCAGCGTGGCGAGCATCTCGAAACCGCCCTCTGGTCGTGCGCGTGCGGTGAGCGAACCGCCATAGACCGCAACCCTTTCGCGCATCCCCAGCAGTCCGTTGCCAGCCTCGGGAGCCGGGTCGTGCGCGGCTGCGGGCTGCCCGTCGTCGCGCACCGCCAGCTGCAGTTGCTCGGGCCCGTAGTCGATGAGCACCTCGGCCCGCTGCGGCCCGCGCGCGTGCCGGAGCGTGTTCGTGAGCCCCTCCTGCACGAGCCGGTATGCCGTGAGGTCCAGCCCCGGAGCCAGTGGCTGGGGCGAGCCGCTCACCGAGACCTCCACCGGAAGACCGGAGGCTCGGAACTTGTCGGCGAGGCGGTCGAGCTGTTCGAGCCCGGGCGGTGGCTCGAGGGAGGCGGACTCATCCTCCTGTCGCAGCACGCCGACCATCCGGCGCATCTCGGTGAGCGCCTCGCGGCCCACCGCCTCGACCGCCTCGAGCGCGTGGCGTTCCGCCACCTGGTCGGGAGTGAGGCGCCGGCGGACGGCCGAGGCCTGGACGGTCATCACCGAGACGCTGTGCCCGATGACGTCGTGCAGCTCGCGCGCGATGCGGTTGCGCTCCTCGGCGACGGCCCGCGACGCCCGTTGCTCGCGGGTCACCCTGCGCTGCTCGGCATAGAGGCGGGTGACCCGCACCAAGGCCCCCAGCAGCCACGCGATGACGAACGGTGACAACCACACCAGGGTCAAGAGGGTCGTCGACGCCGGCGCGTTCCGGTTCATCGGGTCGAGCAACGCCCACGAGGCCCACATCAGCGGCCCCATCGCGAGACCCCACAGCGACTGTCTCGTGGGCAGGAGACGGGCCCCCGTGTAGATCGCGATGACGAAGGGCAGGGCGACGGCGTTGCCCTCGGGCGACCCGAACACCGCGAACTCCAGAGTGCACGTCACCCACATCGCCACCAGGACGGTGCGCGGGCGCACGCGGCGAGCCACGAGCAGGAGGCTCGTGACGGCATACAACAGGGACTGTGCCCAGAGAGGTCCCTGGCGGTGCGTCGACATCATGCCGGTCCACGCCTCGAGCTGGCCGAGCACGCCGACGACCGCAGCGACCGCGATGTCGAAGGCCCAGCTGCGCCGGCTCATGGGCCGACGGTACTGCCGCCGAGCGGCGAGGTCGTCCTCCTTGCGGAGGACCCGGGGATCCTCCTGCGGGACAGGCGGAATCCTCCCGCGGCGCGACGACGCGGTCGCGGCGCGGTTCGTAGCGTCGACGACGTCAACCAACGACACCAGGGAGGGAACACATGACCACCACACGCAAGGCCGGGCTCGGGCTCGTCGTCTATGTCATCGGCACGCTCGCCGGCTTCTTGGGAGTCGCCGCCCCAGGGGGCGACTACCAACCTGACGCGGTCGCGGGCTACATCTCGAGCGGGCACTTCTGGCCGGCCTTCGGGTTCGGCTACCTCGGGGTGCTCTCGGCGCTGGGGCTGCTCGCCTTCGGCCACGCGGCGCGCACCCTGTGGCCGCGCGCCGGCGACGTGGTCTGGCCGCTGATGATCGCCGCGACGGCGACCAGCGTCGTCGGCGGCTTCGTCATCACGGGCGTTGTCGTCTCGTTCGCCGAGGGAGGTGCGCCGGTGAGCGCCGGGGTGCCGCACCCGGTCGTCTACGTCTTCGGGGAGGTCGGCAACCTGCTCGCGCTGTGTGGTCCGGCGTTCTTCGTGGGGGTCGCGGCGCTGGTGCTGGCGCGCGCGGCTGGGCTGCCGACCTGGCTGCGGATCTGGGCGGTGCCCGCTGGTCTGTGCGGGATCCTGCTGCCGTTCTACTTCACCATCCCGGTCTACATGCTCTGGGTGCTGGCGCTGGGCACCTGGCTGGCGGCTCGCAAGGAGCAGGACGCTGCCGCTGTCGGACTGGGCCAGCTGCAGGAGTCGCTCGTCTGAGTGGGCGTGACGCTGTCCCCAGCTGACCAGAACCGGTATGCCGCCTGCGCGCCGATGGTGCCGCAGGCGGCATACCGCGTGGTCACCCTGAGACGCTGACGACGACCTTGCCGCGCGCCGTGCCGTTCTCGACGGCCGCGTGGGCGCCCATGACCGAGGACAGGTCGTAGGTGCCCGAGTCGACGATGGGCGTCAGCTGTCCCGCGTCGACCATGGCGGCGGCCGCCCGAAGGATCTGGCCGTGGTGGGCCCGCCCCGAGCCGGTCAGGAGCGGTAGCAGGGTGAAGACGCCGGAATAGGTCGCGCCGCGGAAGCTCAGCGGCGCCAGGCTGTGCGTGCCCCACCCGAGGATGCTCACGACGTGGCCGGTGTAGCGACGGACGGCACCGAAGGACTGGTCCAGCGTGCGGCCACCGATCGTGTCGAAGATGACGTCGAACCCCTCGCCGTCGGTGGCTGAGGCGACGTAGTCCTCGACCGGGGTGGTGCGGTAGTCGATCGGCTGGGCGCCGAGGCCTCGGACGGTCTCGAGCCCGGTGCCGGACTCCGTGGCGAAGACCGTGGCACCACGGGCAAGCGCGATCTGCACGGCGACGTGCCCCACCCCACCGGCGCCGCCGTGGACCAGGACGCGGTGCCCCTCGCGCACCGAGGCACGGTCGACGAGGCCCTCCCACGCCGTGATCACGGACAGCGGCAGGGCGGCAGCCTCCGACATGCTCGAGCGAGCCGGCTTGTGCGCGAGCAGGTCCACGTCCACCGCGGCGTACTCGGCCAGCGACCCCTGGACGGCGCCGACACCGCCGGTCATGCCGAAGACCTCGTCGCCGACGGCGAACCCGGTCACGCCGGCACCTACCTCGGTGACGACACCGGCGAGGTCGATGCCCAGCACCGCCGGCAGGGTGACCTGGGCGTGCGCCGCGTTGCCCACCCGGATCTTGGTGTCGAGCGGGTTCACGCCGCTCGCCGCGACTCGCACCACCACCTCTCCGGGAGCCGCCGTGGGCCGCGCGAGGCTGCCCAGGGTCAGTCCCGAGCCGAACTCGTGCAACACGGCGGCGTTCATGGTGGGGGTGTCGCTGCTCAGGGCGGGGGAGAGGTTCATCGTCTGTCCTGGGGTTGGAGTTGGAGGTGTTCTTCACGGCTCCCGCGGGCGCGGCGCCGGATCAAGCGTGCTCGTCGGGTCACCGCCGCAACATCAGTCGATCGACGACGGTGTGGTCGCTTCGAGCGGCGTCGGCGACACGGCGCGGCGAGCTCAGGGGACGTGCTGCACGACGGTGGTCAGCTGCCAGTCCACGGTGCCGTGGTCGATGGCGGCGTGCACCGGGGAGTCGGCCATCTCGCCGGTGATGCCAGCGGCGCCGGCGCGCGCGTGCGCCAGGTCGTCGTAGGCGACGATGTCGACGATCGTGCCGTCGTCGCGCTGCACGATGCGACGCCACCGAAAGCCCGGTTGCCGCTGGAGGTACTCGTTGATGTCGGTGTTGGCCTCGACGAAGTCCTCAGCCTGCAGGCCCTTCGCCAGGGTGAACGTCGTGATCTCGAGGACTTCGGTCATGGGGACTCCGTTCGGACCGGGGGACGGCGGCATACGCCACGTCTGTGAACCCCTCCGACATGCATGCTCGGCCGTGAAGGACCGGGCCAACATCAGTCGTTTGACGGCGGGTGCGCCCCCTCAGGCGGCGGGGCCCCCCTCAGGCGGCGGGGCCCCCCTCAGGCGGCGGGGCGCGCCTCAGTGGCCGCGCGCCGTGAGGGCGTCGCGCAACGCGGCCCGCGAGGTGATGCCGAGCTTGGGGAAGACCCGGTACAGGTGGGCGCCGACCGTGCGGGGCGAGAGGAACAGCTGCTCACCGATCTGCCGGTTGCTGAGTCCGGAGGCGGCCAGCCGCGCGATCTCCAGCTCTTGTGCCGTGAGCTCTTGTGCGCGTCCGGCCCCCACGCGCCGCGTCGGGCCGGTCGCCCGCAGCATGGCGTCGGCGCGCTCCGACCAGGGCGTGGCAGCCAACGCCGTGAACCGCTGCCGTGCCCGCTCCAGGTGCGGGCGGGCGCGGCGCATGGCCCGGTCGCGCCGCAGCCGCTCCCCGTAGGCCAGTTCGAGACGGGCCAACGCGAACGGCCACTGCGCGGACGACGGGTCCTCGACCAGCTCCTCGAAGCGGTTCTTGTAGCCGGCGTCGTCCGCGGCGAGAGCCGCCGCAGCGAGCCACAGGAAGCGGGAGCGCGCCGACAGCTCCGGGATCCGCGCGCGGGCGGCGGCGTCGACATGGGCACGGGCTGCGTCCAGGTCGCCGCTGTGCACGGCTGCCTCGACGAGATCCATCACCATCCACGTGGTGACCTGCTCGTGTGGGGGGAAGGTACCCGGCTCGCTGATCGACCGGTACGCCTCGAAGGCGTCGCGGTAGCGCGCCTGGCTCAGCGCGGCGAGGCCGTCCGCGTACGCCGTGAACGTCCGGACGGCGAGCGCGTTGCGCGGAAGGGCCCACTGCCGCATCCGGGCGTGAGCGACGTCGAGGTATGCCGTGTCAGCGCGGGCCGCGGCCAGGAGCATCCCCGGCAGCCGCGCACCCCACAGCAGAAGTGCGTAACCGTGCTCCTCGCACGTGGCCACGGCCCGGTCGGCGAGAGCGCCGGCCTCGTCCCACGACCCGGAGAAGAAGGCGTCGACGGCCAGCATGACGAGCGCCTGCGCTCCGAGCGCGACGGTTCCACCGGTGGAGGCCCCGTCCACCACGTGCTCCAGCGGTGCCCGTGGCACGTCCCCGACGTACCAGCGTGCCTGGGCGAGCTCGACCACGCGGATCGGGCTCGACCGGCCGTCGAGGGCCTCGACCAGGTCGTGCAGGCGGCGCAGCTGCTCCGGCGTCGAGCGGACCGGGTCGGCGAAGGTCGTGGCGGCGATGCGCACAGGCTCGGACAGCAGCGGCTCGAAGCGTCGGACGGCGTCGTCGAACGCTGCCCACAGCTCCACTCGCCCTCCGAAGGAGCAGACCGTCATCAGCGTCACGATGGCGTCCTCGACACCGCGGCGATGCGTCTCGTTGGGCGGCGTGGTGTCCAGCGCGCCGACCAGGATCGCGTGGGCGGTGTCGATGTCGCCGTCCTGGTTCAGCAGGTGGGCTGCCGCAGCGGTCGCGGACTGGAGGGTCCGTGCCACGTCGGGGTGCTCTGCCCGGCGACGCTCGAGCAGGGTGCCTGCTCCGGTGAGTGCACCCGTGACGTGCGCGCCGATGAACGCGGCGTCGGCCAGGCGCTCGGCCCGGTCCTGCGGCCGCACGCTGAGCTCGTGTGCCCGAAGCAACAGCGACACCGCCCGGACACCGTCGCCCCGGTCGAGGGCCCGCTCGGCGACGCCCACGAGCGTGCTGGCGACCGTCTCGTCGGGACCCAGAGCCGCCTCGGCGAGATGGAGTGCCTGCACATCGGCGTCCTCGGCGAGCTGCGCCAGCCGTCGGTGGGCGGCTCGCCGTTCGGGCGGCGACGCGAGGTCCACGACGGCGGCGCGGGTCAGGGGATGGGCGAAGACCACGCGGTGGTGGCGTCGGTCGACCGAGACCAGCCCGCTGCTCTCGGCCGGCTCGAGGTCGACGTCCGAGGCGGCGATCACCCGCATCAACGCAGTACCCGCCTGGGCGCCGTCGTCCAGGGCCGCGAGGAGGAGCAGCCGGCGGGTCGGTGACGGCAGCGCCGACACGCGCGCGGCAAAGATCCCACGCAACCGGTCGCTCAGGACGAGCGTGGCCGGCAGCGCGTCGGCTCCCGACCCCTGCGCCGCGGTGATGCCGCGGCGCAGCTCGCTGAGCGCGAGGGGGTTCCCGCCGGCCTCGCTGACGATGCGGTGCCGCACTGACGGGTGGAGACCCGGGTGAAGCACCCGGACGAGGTCCATCGCCGCGTCGTCATCCAGCGGTGCCAGGCGCAGCTCGGGCACGGCGGCGCGGTCGAAGAAGGTCTCGGTGCCGGACCGCTGCGCCAGCAGCATCCCGACCCGGCTGCCCGCGAGGCGCCGCGCCACGAGGCTGAGCGCCCCCGCGCTCGCACGGTCCAGCCAGTGCAGGTCGTCGATGACGAGCAGGACGGGCGCGTCGGCCGACAACCGCCGCAGCAGTGCCAGAGTGGCACTCGTGAGGAGCAGCCGGTCGGGTGCCGCTCCCACGCGCAGCCCCAGCGCGGCCTCCAAGGCCCCGCGGTGGGCGTCGGGCAGCGTCATCAGCTCCGCCGCCGGATCCGTGGCGTCGGCCAACAGCAGCTGGTGCAGCCCCGAGTAGCTCAGCTGCTGCTCGAACTGCGCGCCGGAGACCCGTCGGACGTGCGCTCCCCAGCGCTCTGTGGCCTGGATGGCGGCGGCCTGCAGCAGCGTGGACTTGCCCATGCCCGCCTCGCCGGTGACCACCAGCGCTGCACCGTCCTGGGAGGCCTGCGCCAGGAAGGCATCGATCGCCGCGACCTCCTCGGTACGGCCCACGAGGAGCGGCGACGACGACCCCCACGACGGCCCGGGCGACGGCCCGGGCGACGGCCCGGACGAGTCGGGCGACGAGTCGGACGGTGCCCCGGACGAGGACCCGGTCGACCGGTCCGCTGGCTGCACGAGGGACAGTGTGACGGCCGGCAGGCGCCAGGGGAACAGGCTGAAGCGCAGGCCCGCGAACCCGGTGACCTCCGGACAACTCGGCGTCCCCGCCTCGAGAAGGCCGGGACGCCGAGCTGCGGTCGAGCTCAGGACCCGATGAAGTCCAGCAGGGCCGGGTTGACGACGTCCGGGTGCGTCCAGGCGATGTTGTGAGGACCACCGGCGACGGTGACGACCTTGAGGTCCGGGATCATGCCCGGCAGGCGGCCCGCCGTGGCCTCGTACGGCAGGATCCGGTCGGCGTCTCCGTGGATGAGGAGCGTCGGCACGTCGATCTTGCCGACGTCCGCGCGGAAGTCGGTGAGCCAGGTGTCGACGCAGGCCCAGGTCGCGTACGGGCCGGCCGCCAGGGCCATCCCGAAGGCCGCCTGCCAGGCCGGCTCGCTGATGCGCGTGCCTCCCAGGACGTCGACGTTGAAGAAGTCGTCCAGGAAGGCCTTGAAGTAGGCGGGCCGGTCTTCGACGATCGCTGCCTTGATGCCCTCGAACACCGAGCCGTCGACGCCCTCCGGGTTGTCGTCGGTCTTGAGCAGGAACGGCGGCACGGACGCCATCAGGACGGCCTTGGTGACCCGCTCGGAGCCGTGCCGGGACAGGTAGCGCGTGACCTCGCCCGTTCCCATCGAGAAGCCGACCAGGACAGCCTCGCGCAGGTCGAGGTGCTCCAGGAGGGCTGCGAGGTCGTCGGCGAAGGTGTCGTAGTCGAACCCCACGGTGGTGTTGCTGGACATGCCGAAGCCGCGGCGGTCGTAGGAGATCACCCGGTAGCCGGCGTCGAGCAGGACCCGCGCCTGCTTGTCCCAGGAGCGGCCGTCGAGCGGGAAGCCGTGGATGAGCACCACGGGGCGTCCCGTCCCGTGGTCCTCGAAGTAGATCTCGATGTCGTGGTCGTTCTCGTGTCCGACGGTCACGGTGGGCATGCGAACCTCCTGGTGAGTGGTGGCGCCGACGCTCGACGAGGTCGGTCGGGAGGGCCTGGCGTGGAGCGGTGCGGTCTGTGCTCCATCTCTGCTCGACCCGCGTCCCACTGTGCGAGCTCGGCCTCCAACGGTCATCGGTCACCTGACTGCACTTACGCCGCGGTTGCGACTGCACGTGCGCCGCAGCAACCTCGACCGCAGGGCTCGATGCCCGTGACGGCGACCAGAGGAGGGAGTCGATCGTGAGCCGCACCCGCACTGCGCACGCCGGAGTCGACCTCGCCTGGGGCCAGCGAGCCCGGACGGGTGTCGCCGTGGTCTCCGCACAGGGCGCCTTGATGGTGTCCGGGTCGGTGGTCACCGATGCGGAGATCGCCGGTTTCCTCAGGCCGTATGCCGCGGAGCTGGCCACGGTGGCCGTCGACGCTCCGCTGATCGTCACCAACCCGACCGGCCAGCGGCCGTGCGAACGCGAGATCGGTGCGGTGTTCGGCAGGTACGGCGCCGGCGCCTATCCCGCGAACACGTCGAACCCGCACTTCAACCCGCCGCGGAGTGCAACCCTGGCGGATCGGCTGGGGTGGAGCATCGACCCCGCGCACATGGGCCGGCCCGGGGCGCCCGTCTGCCTCGAGGTCTACCCGCACCCGGCGATGGTCGGCCTGTTCGGGCTGCCGTACACCATCCCCTACAAGGCGAAGCGGGGCCGGGATCTGGCGTCGCTGAAGGCGGCATACGAGGTGTTGCTCAACGCTATGGATCGGCACTTCCCAGAGCTGGACCTCCGCTCAAGCGAGCGATGGGCTGTGCTGCGGGCCAACGCGGCCGGCGCGCAGCGCAAGGTCGAGCTGGAGCGGATCGAGGACGAGATCGACGCAATCGTCTGCGCCCACCTGGCGTGGCTGTGGAGCAACCGGCCGGGAGCCTTGCGGGTTTACGGCGACGTGGCGAGTGGCTACATCGTGGCGCCCCCACCGCCCCCACATCCGCCGGTGCGCCGGCCGAGAGACGTCACGCCACGGACTTGAAGACCTGCTCCTGGTGCCAGGCGCTTCAGCCGGCCGTGCGGCATACCGGAGCCGCGGCTCCTCGACGGCGGGCCGCCGAGTCGGGCCGGTGACCTTCGGCTCTGGCAGCGGTCCGTCCGGTCACGGACGCTGCCGGCATGGAGGCGCCGGAGCGGGTGACCGCGCCCGGTCCTGCCCGCACGGGCAAGGCCTGGTCCCGCCTGCTGCACGGACCGTTCCGGACCCTGGTGGCCGGTCAGGCCCTGGGGCAGGCCGCTGACGGTCTCGCCCAGATCGCGTTCGCGCAGTTCGTGGTCTTCGAGGTCGGCCGCGGCGCCACCCCCGGCCGGATCGCGGCGCTGCTCGCGGTGACCCTGCTTCCCTTCAGCCTGGTCGGCCCCTTCGCCGGTGTGGTCATCGATCGGTGGCCGCGGCGCAAGGTCCTGGTCACCATGTCGCTGCTGCGAGCCGCGCTGACCGTGACCGCGGTGGCGACGGTGGTCGTGGGGTCCGAGCCTGGCGCCTTCGTAGGCGTGCTGCTCCTGCTGTCGACCTCGCGGTTCGTGCTTGCCGCGAAGGGTGCCGTCCTTCCGCGGACCGTGCCGTTGGACGAGCTGGTGCCGGCCAACGCGCTCTCGGCGATGGCGGGCATGGTCGCGGTGTTCGTCGGGGCGGTCGGCGGGGCGACGTTCGTGGGCTGGTCCGCCGAGGCCGGATTCGTCCTGGCGACCCTGCTCTACGTGGCGGCGGCTGTCACGTTCGTCCGTCTGCCTGATGTCGGCGGCGGCCACGGGCGCGTGCTCCTTCGCCGCCTGCGGCTCGCCCTCGCCGACGTCGTCGAGGGGGCGCGTGCCCTGCGGAACCCTCGCATCGGCAGGCCGCTGGGTACGGTGGCGCTGCACAGGTTCCTCCTCGGCGCCGCCTTCGTCCTGCTGGTGCTGGTGGCCGACTCCCAGTTCGGGCTCGAGGTCTCTGGCTACGGTCTGGCGCTTGCGGTCACCGGAGTCGCGGCCTTCGCCGGCTCGATCGCCGCACCGATGTGCGCGCGCCGGTGGCAGCCCGTGGCACTGCTCCCTCTTGCGTTCCTGCCGCCCGCCGCGGCGCTGTACGCAGGGGGACTCGCGCCGAACCTGGTCGTCCTCGTCGTTGGCCTCGGGATCACCGCACTGTCGTTCCAGCTGCTGAAGGTGCTCGTTGACGCCCTCGTCGGAGGCGCCACGGTGGACGTGGTCCGCGGGCGGGTCTTCTCCGTCTACGACGTCCTCTACAACGTCGCGTTCGTGCTGGCCGGTCTGCTGATGGTGCCCCTGTGGGAGCCGAGCCGGGTCCGGCCGCTCCTGTGGTGCCTTGCGGTGGCCTTCTTGGCGGCATGGCTGGCCGTCGCACGGCTCCTGGGCGTCTGGCCGGTCGCGAGTCGGGCACGCGCTCCACGGCCGACGCATCGGTGGCGGGGACGGGGGCTGGCTCTCGCGGCCGGGGCCGTCCCGTCGCTGGCGTTCCCGGCACCGGCGTGGTGGTGGCTCGCCTGGGTCGGCCTCGTGCCCCTCCTCCTGGTGCTCCGCGCCTCGCCGACGGCCCGGGAGGCCGCGCTCCGAGGCTGGTGGGGCGGTGCCGGCTACATCGCCTCCACGGCGTACTGGCTCGCGCCGGTGACCGGGCCTGCCCTGGTCCTCGTCGCGTTCGGCGTCGGGCTGCTGTGGGTGCCCTGGGGGTGGGCGGTGTGGCGGACCCTCGCTGGCCACCCTCCGTCCCGGACGCTGCTCGGGGCGGTGATCGTCCTGCCCGCAGGGTGGGTGGCGGTCGAGGCGGTGCGGTCGTGGCAGAGCCTCGGCGGACCCTGGGCCCTGCTCGGTGTGTCGCAGTGGAACCAGCCCACCCTCCTGGCCTCTGCCGCGCTCGGCGGAGTCTGGCTGACCGGATTCCTCGTCGTCACCGTCAACGTCGCCCTGGTGGCTCTCTTCCTGACCGACCGCGCCGGGACCCGCCTCGTGCTGTCGACCCTGGCCGTGTCCGCCCTCGCCGTCGGCCCCGTGTGGGCGGCGGCGCGCTCTGACCCGGGGGACGGTGACGTCGTGCGTGTCGGCATCGTCCAGCCCGGTGATATGGGCGGCCGCCAAGGCAGGCTCGAGCGGCAGGTCCGGCTCACCGAGGACCTCGCTCCCCAGAAGCCCGGCCTCGTGGTGTGGGGCGAGAGCAGCGTGGACTACGACCCCGCCAGGAGCCCTGCCGTCGTCCGCGAGCTGGTCGACCTCGCCCGGCGCATCGACGCAGACGTGCTGGTCAACGTCGACGCCCGCACCGCGGACGGGAGGATCCTGAAGACGTCGACGCTGGTCACGCCCGGTGGTCTCGACGGCAGCTACGTCAAGACGAGGCTCGTGCCGTTCGGTGAGTACATCCCACTGCGCCGCGTCCTCGGCTGGGTCGCGCGTGTCAGCAATGCCGCCGAGGTCGATCGAGGACACGGGAGCGGGCCCGTCGTCATGCGCTCGGGCAAGGTGACCTTCGGACCCCTCATCTGCTTCGAGTCGACGTTTCCGGACATGAGCCGCCGCCAGGTCGGCCTCGGTTCCGAGCTCCTCGTCTACCAGACCGCCACCACGACCTTCCAAGGCACGTGGGCGCAGCCCCAGCACGCCGCCGCTGCCGCCGTGCGGGCCGTCGAGATGGGACGCCCAGCCGTGCATGCCGCCCTGACGGGGACGACCGCCGTGTTCGACGACGAGGGGCGGCGCCTGCTGTGGCTCCCGTCCGGTGAGCGCACCAGCGCTGTCGTCGACCTGGTGCTGGCTGACCGACGGACCCCGTATGCCGTGGCCGGTGACTGGGTGCTCGCCCTCGCGGCAGTCGTCATCGCGATCGGGCTGGTGGCGGCGTCGCTGTCATCGGCCTCGGTGCGCGACGCCTCGTCTGGTGTGGGCCTGCGTCGTGAATGACCGCAGTCGTGACCGGGTCGACGACTATCCCTCGGCGGCTGTCAGCGAGCCGAGCGGAGGATGGCCTTGGCGTCGCCGACCGGGCCGAGGTGACCGAGCTTGTCGGGGTTGACGATCGAGCGGATGCCGGTGACCTCGCCGTCGGCGATGTCGAGCGCCCACACGGCGAGCAGGCGCTCCTGGTCGTCGAGGAACAGCGCGCCCGGGTCGCCGTTGACCTCGACCTGGCGGACCGACACCTGAGGGAACCGGGCGAGCAGCCTCAGCCAGTTCGTCAGCGTGTGCGCGACCCGGCTGCGACCCCGCAGCGACCGGGCCAGGGCGGGAACCTTGCCGCCACCATCGCCCGTGAGCTGGACGTCGTGCGCGAGGAGCGCCTCGAGACCCGCGAGGTCGCCCTGCTGGGCTGCGGCGAAGAACCGCTGCACCAGTTCCTGCTGCTGCTCGCGTGTCGTGCTGAACCGTGGCCGGCGCGCCTTGACGTGCTGTCGGGCGCGGGCGGCGAGCTGGCGCACGTTGTCCTCGCTCTTGCCGACGATGCCCGTGATCTCCGGGTAGCCGTAGCCGAACACGTCGTGCAGCAGGAGCACCGCGCGCTGCTCGGGGGACAGGCTCTCGAGCAGCACCAGCATCGCCAGCGACAGCGAGTCCGCGGTCTCGGCCTGCCGAGCGGGGTCGGTCGCCCCGCCGGAGCCGTCGGTGAGGATCGGCTCCGGCAGCCACTCGCCGACGTAGCGCTCTCGCCGCGCCCGGGCGGAGCGCAGCTCGTTGATCGCCAGCCGGGTCGTCACCGTGGCGACGAAGGCCCGCGGTGAGGCGATGTCCTCGCCCGCGTCGAGTGACTGGTGCACCCGCAGCAGCGCCTCCTGCACCACGTCCTCGGCCTCGGAGACGCTGCCGAGCATCCGGTAGGCGATGGCGAACGACGTCGGCCGCAGCTCGTCGAGCAGCTCGTCCCGGGTCGTCACGTCACCTCCTGCCCTTCGCCGCCGCGGCGTCAGGACGCGCGTCGTCAGGGTCAGTCTCCGTCAGCCCCTGAAAGCCCTGCCGCCAGCTCGGGTGCGCCGGGCTCCAGCCGAGCTCACGCTTCGCCTTGGCGTTGGACGCGCCTCGCAGCTCGGTCATCATCACGGCTCCGACCTCGCCGGTCAACAGCCGCCCCACGAACCGGGGCACGTGCATCGGCTCCTTGGCGCCCAACGTACGCGCCAGCGTCGGCAACCACTCGGCAACGCGGGCCGGCTCGTCGTCGACGATGTTGTAGACCCCGCGGCGGCCGCGGTCGACCGCCGCCACGGTCGCCTCCGCGGCGTCGCCGATGTGGATGAAAGACCAGACCCCGCCGCCCTTGCCCACCACCGGGAACTGGCGCCGCCGGACGGCCTTGGTCTGGTCGCCGTCCGGCCCGAGCGAGGTGTGCGGTCCGTAGAACCCGCCGTAACGGAGCACGATGCCCTCGGTCCAGGTCGCAGCGAGCACCGCGTCCTCGACGTGCCGGATCGCGGCGACCGTCTCGCGCATCTCCTTGGCCGGGTGCGGTCCGAACGGGTCCTCCTCGGTCTTGACCGGTCCGCCGGTGCGCTCGTAGGCCGCGAAGAAGCTCTGCGCCACGAACCGCTTCACGCCGACAGCCTGGCCGGCGGAAAGCAGGTGGTCCGTGCCCTCCGTGCGAAGCCGGTTGGTCATCGCGAACGCGCGGTCGAAGTGCCTGAGGTCCATCGGCCCGATGGACGTCAGCTGGTGGACGATGACGTCGGGCTGCACCCGTCCGACGGCCTCGGCGACCTGGTCGGCATCGAGTGCGTCCGCGACGACGGGCACCGCGCCGAGGTCGCGCAGCAGCTGCTCCTTCGACGCACTGCGCGTCATCCCGTGGACCTCGTGGCCCGCCTCGACCAGCCGCGGCACCAGCTGCCGTCCGATCGCGCCGGTCGCTCCTGCGACGAACACCTTCATCGTTCACTCCCTCGTCGGTTGGTCTGTACCACCAAGGACAAGACAGCCCTCCCCGTTGTGACAGTCGTCGCTGAGTCGGTTCCGCAAAGCGGGGGGGTATGCCGCGGGGCTCCGGCCCGCGGCATACGTCCTGAGACGTCCCCTTCCGCGGTCAGGGTCGCCACTGAACCCTCCCTGAATGGCCAGCGGACCACCCCGGAAACCCCTTTCGCCCGCCGCTCACCGTGCCTACCGTCGATGGGAGAGCCGCAGACAAGGGGGCAGGCGCGACAGCGAGGTGAACGTCGATGACGCAGACACGGACCAGTGACGTCGGGCGGCTGGCCCGGTTCCCGTCATCGAGGATCACCAAGTGGTTCGTCGTCGGATTCTGGCTGCTCGTGCTGGCCGCGGCGTTCGGTCCCGCGGGCAAGCTGCAGGGCGTCCTCAACAACGAGGCGGTCGCGTGGCTGCCGACGGACGCCCAGTCGACGCAGGTGGTCAAGCAGATCACGGCGTTCCAGAGCAAGAACGAGTTCCCCGCGGTCCTCGTCTACGAGCGACCGGCAGGCGTCACGAGAGCCGACCTGGTTTCGGTCGCCGCTCAAGTCAAGCAGCTCAACGGCCTGGGACCCGTCCGCCACGACAGCATCGGCCCGATCCCGTCGCGGGACGGCAAGGCGCTTCAGGTCATCGTCCCCGTCGACATGGGCACCAACGGGTGGGAGAAGCTGCCGGCCACCGTCGACGACATGCACGCCATCGCCAGGTCGAGTCCTGCCGGCCTGTCGATGCACGTCACCGGCCCGGTCGGGTACTCCGCCGACTCTGCCGACGCCTTCTCCGGCATCGACGGCAAGCTCCTGTACTCCGCGATGGCCGTCGTCATCGTCATCCTGCTGCTGACCTACCGCAGCCCGGTGCTCTGGCTCATCCCCGTGGTCTCGGCGGGCACGGCCCTGTTCGTGGCCCAGGGCGTCATCTACTTCCTCGCCAAGGACGACACGCTCACCGTCAACGCGCAGAGCTCCGGCATCCTCACCGTCATCGTCTTCGGTGCCGGCACCGACTACGCCCTGCTGCTCGTCGCCCGCTACCGCGAGGAGCTCCGCCGCCACGAGGACCGGCACGAGGCCATGGCGTTCGCGCTTCACCGCGCCGGGCCCGCGATCTTCGCCTCGGGGTCCACTGTCATCGCAGGCATGCTCTGCCTGCTCGTGGCGACGATGAACTCCACCAAGGGCCTGGGACCAGTCGCTGCCATCGGCATCGCCATCGGGCTGGCCGTCATGCTGACCCTGCTCCCTGCGTTGCTGGTCGTCTGCGGTCGCTGGATCTTCTGGCCGGTGCGGCCGACGTACGGCTCCTACGACCACACCCGCGATGGTGTCTGGGCGAGGATCGGCGCCCGCATCGCCCGTGCCCCGCGGCGCACCTGGGTCGTCACCTCGGTGCTGCTGGCCGTCGCTTCGCTGGGTGTCCTGCAGCTCAACGCGGTCGGCCTGCAGAACAAGGACGCGTTCTACACCACGCCCGAGTCGGTGGTGGGGGAGCGGGTGCTGGCCCGGCACTTCCCGGCGGGCGCCGGCTCGCCGGTGATGGTGCTCGCGAACGCGAACCGGACGACCCAGGTCGGCATCGCACTCAGGTCGGTCCGGGGAGTCGCATCAGTGGGTGACCCGGTGACTCGCGGTGGACGGTCACTGATCCAGGCCACCCTGACGTCGGCCCCGGACTCTGATGCGGCCACCCGCACGGTGGACCGCATCCGGTCGGCGATCGCGGTCGTCCCCGGAGCAGACGCCATCGCCGGCGGTGACACCGCCACCCGCGCCGACACCCTGCGTGCGGCCGCCAACGACAACGTGCGGATCATCCCGCTGATCCTCGCCGTGGTGCTGCTGATCCTGGTGCTGCTCCTGCGGGCGATCACCGCGCCGCTGGTGCTCATCGGCACCGTGGTGCTCTCCTTCGGGGCCGCGCTCGGACTCTCGTCGCTCGCCTTCCGGCACGTGTTCGGCTTCGCCGGGGCCGACTCGTCGCTGCCGCTGTTCGTCTTCGTGTTCCTCGTCGCGCTCGGCATCGACTACAACATCTTCCTCATGACCCGTGTCCGCGAGGAGGCCAGGGAGATCGGCACCCGCAGGGGCGCGCTGGTGGGACTGGCGGCCACGGGCGGGGTCATCACCTCCGCCGGCCTCGTCCTCGCGGGAACGTTCGCCGTGCTCGGCACGCTCCCTGTCGTGACCTTTGCCGAGATCGGTGTCGCCGTGGCGCTCGGCGTCCTGCTCGACACCCTTGTGGTGCGGCCGGTGCTCGTCACGGCTCTCAACCTCGATCTGCGCGGGCGCACGTGGTGGCCGAGCCGGCTCGCCTCCCAGGACGCCGAGCTCGACGCGGCACCCCTCCCCGCGGAGGAGGGCGCGCCCACCCTCGAGCCCGCCCACTGACAAGGGCCTCCGCGAGTCCCTGCCTCCGCGGGGTGACTCCCGGTATGCCGCGGCCACGCCAAAGGGGTGGCGCGCGGCATACGGGGTGGTCGCCTCCTCGCACGCCATCGGGACGAAGCCGCCGAGCGGGGGCGGAGCAAGACTGGAGCTCTCAGACCAGATCCCCATCCACCCCCGGGAAGGACGATCCGATGTTCGGCAGCAGCCAGGTGATGAGCAGCTTCTCCAGCAACGACATAGCCGCCTGCAAGACCTTCTACTCCGAGACGCTCGGGTTCGACGTCGAGGAGCAGTTCGACGGGCTGCTCCTGAAGTACGGCGGCGGTGGGCAGACGATGGTCTACCCCAAGGACAACCACGAACCGGCGACCTTCACCGTGCTCCACATCATGGTGGACGACGTCGAGAAGGCGGTGGACGACCTCGCCGCCCAGGGCGTGACCTTCGAGCACTACACCGAGGACCCGATCAAGACCGACGCCAAGGGCATCTCACGCGAGATGGGCGGCGCGATCGCCTGGTTCAAGGACCCCGCAGGCAACATCCTCGGGGTCATCGAAATGCCGGCCGTCTGACGGTCACTCCCCAATTGGTGAGGTGTACGGGGTGGGGCTCACCCGGTACACCTCACCAATGACGGCGACCACAGGGCAGCTCGTGTGACTGTCAGTACGGGTAGTCCTCGATCGCGGCCTGCACGGTCACCCACTGCGTCGAGAACGCGATCGAGCTCGCGAAGCGCGGCTTCGACGACGACTGACCACCGTCCGCCGACCCCTGTGGGATAGCGTCTCGGCGTGGCAAGGGCTGAGGGCGCACCAGCGTTCACGATGAACCAGCTGGCCGCCTTCGTCGCCGTGGCGGAAGCGGGCACGATCAGCGGCGCGGCAGAGCGCCTGCACGTCTCGCCCTCGGCGCTCTCCGCGTCGGTGACCGAGCTCGAACGCGCGCTGCAGAGCCAGCTCCTGATGCGGCGCAAGGCCACGGGCGTCAGCCTCACCCCGACCGGCGAGGCGGTGCTGACCCGGGCGAAGTACCTGCTCCACCAGGCGGGCGAGCTCGAAGCCGACGCCCGCGGAGAGGAGCGTGGCGTCGCCGGCCTCGTCCGGGTCGGCTGCTACCCGAGCCTGGCCCCGACGGTCCTGCCCGTGCTGGTCAGCGAGTTCACCGCCGCCCATCCCGACGCTCGGGTCGAGGTCTACGAGAACACCCAGGACGAGCTCACCCACCGCCTCGAGAGCGGCGAGCTGGACCTGGCGATCATGTACGACCTCGACCTCGACCCGACGTGGAGGTCAGCCCAGCTCGCCCAGCTCGAGCCGCGGGCCGTGCTGCCAGCCACCCATCGCCTCGCCGACACCAACGGCCCGATCGACCTCGGTCACCTGAAGAACGACCCGATGGTGCTGCTCGACGCGCCACCGAGCTCCAACCACGCTTACTTCTGTTGCGCCAGAGCGGGATTCACGCCTCATGTCGTCTACCGCGCCCGCACCTACGAGACCGCCCGATCGTTCGTCGGTCGCGGCTTCGGCTGGACCCTGTTGCTCCAGCGACCCAGCGCCAACGTGACGTACGAGGGCAACCCGGTCGTGGTCAAGGACATCGGCGCCCCGATCCTGCCCCCGGTGTCCGTCGAGGTCGTGTGGCCACCGGACTCCCTGCTGAGCCGGGCGGCGCGCACCTTCATCACGCTCGCGGTGAGGCTGGCCGAGGACGGTCGCCTCGGCATACCTCGAAAATTCTGAGGATTCACGCGGAAAACCTCCGCTTTTCAACGCTAATGGCCAGCCCTCACTCTGGGGCGAACGGCACCGGCGCCGACGCCGGCCCGTCGAACCCCTCCAGAGAGGCACACCGATGGCATCCACGGTCAACGTCGACCAGGCCACCTCGGCCACGCGCCAGCGCACCCCGCAGGGCACCTCCGAGAGCGCCCCCAGCGACACCACCCAGCCCAGCAGCGGCGCGGGACGAGCGGTCGCCAGCAGCTTCGTCGGCACCGCGATCGAGTGGTACGACTTCTTCATCTACGGCACGGCCGCCGCCCTCGTGCTCGGCCCGCAGTTCTTCCCCAGCGGTTCCGACCTCGCCGGCACCCTCGCGGCCTTCGCCACCCTGGCCGTCGGCTTCATCGCCCGGCCCTTCGGTGGCGCGATCATGGGCCACTTCGGTGACAAGACGGGCCGCAAGTCGATGCTCGTCACCTCGCTGCTCACCATGGGCGTCGCCACGGTCGGCATCGGCCTACTGCCCAACTACGCCACCATCGGCGTCTGGGCCCCGATCCTGCTCGTGCTGCTGCGCTTCCTCCAGGGGGTCGGCGTCGGCGGCGAGTGGGGTGGCGCGGTCCTCATGGCCACCGAGCACGCCCCCAAGGGCAAGGCCGGCCTCTACGGCGCCGCCCCGCAGATGGGCGTGCCCGCCGGTGTGGTGCTCGCCAACATCGTCTTCCTCCTGTGCACGCAGCTCCTGACCGACGACCAGTTCACGTCCTGGGGCTGGCGCATCCCGTTCCTCCTCAGCTCCACCCTCGTCGCGGCCGCCATGTGGATCCGGCTCGGCGTCATGGAGAGCCCAGCCTTCAAGGCCATCGAGCAGGAGGACCGGATCACCAAGATCCCGATCCTCGAGGTGCTCACCAAGAGCTGGAAGACCGTGCTGCTCGCCGGCGGCACCTTCATCGCCACCAACGGCATCGCCTACGTGTTCATGGTCTTCGTGCTCTCCTACGGCACCAAGGAGCTCGGCTTCAGCCGCGGCACCATGCTGGCCCTGCTCATCGCCTCGTGCCCCGTCTGGATGGCCGGCATGGGCATCTCCGCCCACCTCTCCGACCGCGTCGGCCGGCGCCGGGTCTACGTCGCCTCGACGGTCGCCCTGCTCGCGGTCTCCTCGGTGTTCTTCACCCTCCTCGACACCGGCTCGATCCCAGTGATGCTCGTCGCGATGCTGCTGCTGGCCTTCGTGCTCGGCAGCACCGTCGGCCCGCAGTCCGCCCTCTTCGCCGAGCTGTTCCCGGCGCACGTGCGCTACTCCGGTGCCTCGCTCGGCTACCAGGTCGGCGCGATCCTCGGCGGCGGCATCGCCCCCTTCGTCGCCACCTGGCTCTACGCGAGCTTCGGCACCACCTCCGCCATCACCGCCTACTTCGTCCTGGTCAGCCTGGTGAGCCTGGCGGCCACCCTGGTGCTCCTGCGCCGCCCCCACGTGGCCGAGGAGACGTATGCCGCCCAGCCCGCCTCGCAGCCCGAGATCACCGAAGGGGCGCGCTGACATGAAGACTTCGCCCTACTACCAACCGCACCCGTACGCTCCCTCGTCGTTCGACTCCCTGCCCGCCGACGCACCCGCCCTGCCGGTCGTGGTCGTCGGCGCCGGCCCGGTCGGCATGGCCGTGGCCCTGGGCCTGGCACAGCGCGGCATCCGGGTCACCGTGCTGGAGGCCGCCACCCAGGTCTCCTTCGGCAGCCGGGCGATCTGCATCTCACGGCACACCCTCGAGGTCGCCGACCGGCTCGGCGTCGGTGAGCACCTGAGCGACCTCGTGCTGCCCTGGCAGGGCGGGCGGAGCTTCTACCGCGATGCCGAGGTCCTGCACTTCCTCATGAAGCACGACGAGCACGACGTGCGCGGCCCGATGGTCAACGTCTCGCAGTCCGAGTTCGAGCAGGTGATGGCTGACGCCCTCGAGGCGCACCCGCTGGTCACGCTGCACTGGGGCGCCGCCGTCACCGGGCTGACCCAGCAGGACGACGAGGCCACGGTCACCGTCGATACCTGCGACGGGCCGCGCACGCTGCGCGCGCGGTGGGTCGTCGCCGCCGACGGCGGACGCAGCGCGGTGCGCGAACTCGTCGGCGTCGGCCTGCAGGGCACCAGCTACGAGGGGCGCTACGTCATCGCCGACATCCACTGGGTCAGTGAGCTGCCCGCCGAGCGGATGGTCTGGTTCGACCCGCCGAGCAACCCCGGCTCCACGGTGATCATGCACCGGCAGCCGAGCGACATCTGGCGCATCGACTACCAGCTCGACCCGAGCGAGGACGCAGAGGTCGAGACGCGTGAGGAGCGCATCCGCGCACGCATCGCCAGCCACCTGGCGTGGCTCGGTGACGACCGCCCGTGGACGCTGGAGTGGCACGGCTTCTACAAGGCCCACGCGCTGGCCCTCGACAGCTTCGTCCACGACCGCGTGCTCTTCGCCGGCGACGCCGCCCACCTCGTGCCGATCTTCGGCGTCCGCGGCCTCAACTCCGGCATGGAGGACGCCGAGACCCTCACCTGGATGTTGTCCGCGGTGCTGTCGGCCGGTGCGGACCGGTCTCTGCTGCAGACCTACTCGGCCGAGCGGCACGACGCGTGGCGGCAGAACGTCGCCAATGCCGGCAAGTCCACGCTCATCATGACCCCGGGCAGCCACGGTCACCGCACCACGCGCGACGCCCTGCTGGCGCTGGCCACCGTGCGACCGGAGTTCAGCCACCTCATCAACCCGCGCCAGTCGAGCGCCACCCACGCGCGCCGCTCCGCCCTCACCGTGGCCACCACCGAGGCGCTGACCACCGGTCTGCTGCCCGGTGACCCGGTCGAGGACCGCCGAGTGGTGCTGGCCGACGGCAAGGAGAGCTCGCTGGGTGAGCTGCGCGGCACCGGGTTCGCGGTGCTCGGCGTCGAGCTCGACCCGGTGTCGGTCGAGGCCGCGTCGCGGTTGCGGGACGCCCTGGCCTCTGCCTTCGCGCCGGAGGACGCCACCATGGCGCTGGTGTGCCGTGAGCCCGCCACCGCGGCATACGTCACCGTCGTCGACGACGGCGACGGTGCCGTGGCCGCAGCCTGGGGTGCCCAGCCCGGCGATGTGCTCGTGGTGCGGCCCGACGGGCTGCTCCTGGCGCGAGGTCGCGTCGACGAGCTGGCCGGCCTGCCGCAGCGTGTGCTGGCCGGCGGGGGGGTCGTCGAGTCCGAGGCCGGCCCTGCCGACGCCGTCGTGGCCGTGCCGGCCGACGAGGCACGGAGGGAGTCGGCCTGGCTGGCCCTCTCCGACGGCATCAACGCGGTGCCGTCCGACGACCGCGAGGGCTTCCTGGCCCGTTTGGCACTGCTGCTCGCCGACGGGGTGTCCACCGACGACTTCGCACAGGCCGTCACCACCGCGGCCTCAGTGCGCTGACGAGAACGAGGAGACGACATGCCCTACTACCGCAGCGCGGGAAGCATCCCGCCCAAGCGGCACACCCAGCACCGCACCCCGGAGGGTGGGCTCTACTACGAGGAGCTCATGGGAGAGGAGGGGTTCTCCTCGGACTCGTCCTTGCTCTACCACGTCAACATCCCGTCCGCGGTTGTCGACGTGCGCCGGTGGGAGCTCCCCGACCAGACCCTGGTGCCCAACCACCCGCTGGCGCCGCGGCACTTCTCCACGCATGCGCTCTTCGACGACGGTGCGACCGGCGTGGACGCCGTGACCGGGCGCAGGCTGCTGCTCGGGAACGGCGACGTTCGGCTGGCCTACGTGGTGGCGGATACGCCGAGCCCGTTGTACCGCAACGCCATCGGTGACGAGTGCCTCTATGTGGAGTCGGGCACCGCCACGGTGGAGACGCTCTTCGGCGACCTCGAGGTCGCCGAGGGCGACTACGTCGTCATCCCGCGCGCGACGACCCACCGGGTGGTGCCCACCGGGGAGGCACCGGTGCGGATCTACGCCATCGAGGCCAACTCGCACATCGGTCCGCCGAAGCGGTTCCTCTCCAGGTACGGCCAGCTCCTCGAGCACGCGCCCTACTGCGAGCGCGACCTGCGCGGGCCGTCGACGCCGCGCGTCGTCGAGGGCGAGGACGTCGAGGTCTTCATCAAGCACCGCGGCCCCGGGGCGGGTGGCATCGCCGGCACGGTGCACGTCTACCCGCAGCACCCGTTCGACGTCGTCGGCTGGGACGGCTGCCTCTACCCCTACGTCTTCAACATCTCCGACTACGAGCCCATCACCGGGCGGGTGCACCAGCCGCCGCCGGCGCACCAGGTCTTCGAGGGGTGGAACTTCGTCATCTGCAACTTCGTGCCGCGCAAGGTCGACTACCACCCGCTGGCCGTGCCGGTGCCCTACTACCACTCCAACGTCGACTCCGACGAGGTCATGTTCTACTGCGGTGGCGACTACGAGGCCCGCAAGGGTTCGGGCATCACGCAGGGCTCGATCTCGCTGCACCCGGGCGGCCACCCGCACGGGCCGCAGCCCGGCGCGATGGAACGGTCGCTCGGTGCCGAGTTCTTCGACGAGCTGGCCGTCATGGTCGACACCTTCCGCCCGCTCGACCTCGGTGAGGCAGCTCGAGCCACCGATGACGGGACCTACGCCTTCTCGTGGTCGGGCGGTCGCAGGCTGGGGGAGAGCTGAGATGCGCCTGTTCACAGGATTCCTGGACGATGCCGCGGTCTTCCCGCCGGGCTCGGTGCCGCTGGCGCAAGCCGTGCCGGCGCACCTGGCACACCTGGCGTCTGCGCAGGGGCCCCTCGTCGGCCCGTTCGTCGTCGCGGCGTCTGCCCTGCCGTCACTGGGCCCGCTCGTGCAAGGGCTGCCGCCGCGGTCCTTCGCGCTCTCGGTGACGGTGCCGGGACCGAGAGCCGTGCGCGCGGCCCTCGAGGCGGCGGCCCTCGTTCCGGCTCTCGACGTGCGCGCGGTCGAGGTGGGAGTCCCTGCGGACGTGGCCGAGGTCGACGAGGTCGTGCCGGCACTCGACCTGGCCCTCCGAGGCGACCTCGCCCGCACGGCCGACGGCAGCCGTGTGACGGCCTTTGTCGAGCTGCCCCGCGACGAGCGTCGCGCGACCCTCCTCGACGCGCTGGCCGGCACGGCATACCTCGCCAAGCTCCGCACCGGCGGCGTCCGCGCCGACCTCTACCCGGATGCCGCGGAGCTGGGTGCCGGCATCGTCGCCCTGGTGCGTGCGCGGGTGCCCTTCAAGGCGACGGCCGGCCTGCACCACGCGGTGCGCAACACCGATGCAGCAACGGGCTTCGAGCAGCATGGTTTCCTCAACGTCCTCGTCGCCGTGGCCGCAGCGCTGGACGGCGCCGACGTCACGGAGGCGTCCGTGCTGCTGGCCGACCGTGACGGCGCCGCGCTGGCCGCCTCGGCCGGTGCCTGGCCGCTGGGTCAGGCCGAGCAGGTGCGCTGGTGCTTCCGCTCGATCGGCACCTGCAGCATCGACGAGCCCGTGTCCGACCTCGCCACCCTCGGCCTCCTCGAGGCCGCCGAAGGAGTCTTCGCATGACCGTTGTGACCGTTTCCTCCGACTCCCTCTACGGACTCGACAACCTCCCCTACGGCGTCTACTCCGTCGACGGCTCGCAACCGCGGGTCGCCACCCGACTCGGCGACACCGTCGTCGACCTGGCCGACCTGCTGGGGGACGAGGTGTTCGCCCGGCCGACCCTCAACGCCTTCATGGCCCAGGGGTACGAGAGGTGGGGTCAGGTGCGCGCCGAGCTCCGCGAACGGCTCGGCCAGGAGGTGCCCGACGAGGTGCTCTTCCCGCTTGCCGACGTCACCCTGCACATGCCCGTGGAGGTCGCCGACTACGTCGACTTCTACGCGTCAGAGCACCACGCCTCGAACCTCGGCCGGCTCTTCCGGCCGCAGAACCCCGATCCGCTGACTCCGAACTGGAAGCACCTGCCCATCGGGTACCACGGGCGGGCCGGCACGATCGTCCCCTCGGGCACGGACATCGTCCGACCCAGGGGCCAGCGCAAGGGGCCCGACGGCGAGGCTCCGGTGTTCGGGCCGTCGGTGCGGCTCGACATCGAGGCCGAGCTGGGCTTCGTCGTCGGCACGGGTTCCTCCCTCGGGGACACCATCTCGGTGGAGGACGCCGAGCGGCACCTGTTCGGCGTGGTGCTCTTCAACGACTGGTCGGCCCGCGACATCCAGGCCTGGGAGTACGTGCCGCTCGGGCCGAACCTCGGCAAGTCGTTCGCCTCCACCATCTCGCCGTGGGTCGTGCCCCTGCTCGCCCTCCAGGAGGCGAAGGTGCCCACCCCGCACCAGGACCCGAAGCCGCTCCCTTACCTCGCGGCGGAGCGGCCGTGGGGGCTGGACGTCGACCTGGAGGTGTCGTGGAACGGTGAGGTCGTCAGCCGGCCGCCGTACCGCGAGATGTACTGGTCGCCCGCGCAGATGCTGGCGCACCTGACCGTGAACGGCGCCTCGACCCGAACGGGCGACCTGTTCGCCTCGGGCACCATCTCCGGGCCGGAGGAGGACACCCGCGGCGCCTTCATCGAGCTCACCTGGGGCGGCACGGAGCCGGTGCAGGTGGCGGGGGAACCGCGCACCTTCCTCCAGGACGGTGACGAGGTGGTGCTCACGGCCTCTGCACCCGGCGCAGGCGGGTCGCGGATCGGCTTCGGTGAGGCGCGCGGGCGCATCCTCGCCGCGCGCCAGGCCTGAGCCGCTCGGTCACCTCTCGGTCAGCTCTCTGCGAGCTGCCCGGCCATCCCTCCGTCAGCCCACTCGGTCAGCCCACGCGTCCCGGGAGCTGGCGGATGATGCCGGAGCTCAGGAGGTCGGCCATGGCGAGGATGTGGGTGTGCACCTGCTCGTAGTCGGCGATGCTGCCTGCATAGTCGCCGGCGAGCTCGTTCGCCGCCTCGGCCAGCGTCTGGTCGAGGTGCTCCCGCATGTCGGCGCGCATCATCGACTGGGGCCAGAAGCGCGGGTTGACGGAGGCGAGGAGGTCGGCGATGTCGTCGGCGTTGGCGTACCAGCGAGCCTTGGCTGACGCGAACGCCGTGGCGTCGTGGGCCTTGGCGGCCTGGAGCACCTCGACCGCGATGGTGATGTGGTCGCGCAGCAGAGCCGTGAGTTGCTTGCCGGCCGCGTCGCCGTAGAACGGCTTGATGGCGTTGCCGATGTCGCCCTGGTTCCTGAGCAGCCGGGCAGCGGTCGGGGAGAAGCCGGCGGAGCCGTCGGCGAAGGTCACGATGGCGAGCCGCGTCCAGGTGATGTGGTCCTCCCACAGTCGCCGCATCTGGTCGTGGAGGGCCAGCTGGGCGGCGGTGTGCGGCAGGCGGACGGTGGCGACCGCTCCGCCGTGACCGCCGTGACCATCGTGTCGGGCATGGGTGGCCGGGGCGGCGAGCGCGTCTGCGCTGGCCCGGGGGAGGGCCAGGGCCAGCACGGCGAGCAGTGCAGCGATGGCGACGCCGGGGACGAGGAGTCGTAGCCGCGAGGTGGTGGAGGTCGCGCTCATGGGGTTTCCCTTCGCAGTGGCAGCGGGTCGGCACCGTGTCCAGCCACGGTGCGGCAGGGAGACGGTGTGAGAGTTGGCTGCGGGGCATGGCCGACCTCTTACCCCCGGACCCGACCACTCGGTGAGTCGGCACCAGGGCGTCGATGTGCCGAGCAAGGCGTCAATAGCTCGCGGCGACCGGTCGCCCGCGGGGCGGTGCAGGCGTAGCGTCAGCGCCATGCAGACCCGCCGCCTCGGACGCATCGGCCACGACAGCTCGGTCCTCATCTACGGCGCCGCCTCCCTCTCGGACGTCGACCAGGACACAGCCGACGCCTCGATCCAGGAGGCCCTCGACGCCGGCATCAACCACTTCGACGTCGCCCGCGACTACGGCGAGGCCGAGCTGCGGCTCGGCCCCTGGATGCCGCGGATCCGTGACGACATCTTCCTCGCCACCAAGACCGGTGAGCGCTCCGAAGAGGCCGCGTGGCGCCAGATCAACGAGTCGCTCGAGCGCCTGCAGACCGACCACGTCGACCTCATCCAGCTGCACGCGGTGTGCGACCTGGAGAACCTCGACCTGCTGACGGCTCCCCGTGGTGGCCTGGCGGCGGCCGTCCGGGCCAAGGAGGAGGGGCTCGCCGGTGCGATCGGTGTCACCGGGCACACTCACGCGGCACCCTCGGTGCACACCGAGGCGTTGCGCCGCTTCGACTTCGACAGCGTGCTGACTCCGGTGAGCTACCGACTGGCCAGCGACCCGGCATACCGGGAGGACCTCGAGGGCCTGCTCGAGGCCGCGGCGAGGACGGACGCCGCGGTGATGGCCATCAAGGCCATCGCACGTCGCAACTGGCGCGACGACGAGCCGAAGGTGTACTCGACCTGGTACCGGCCGCTGGATGAGCAGGAGCCGATCACCGCGGCCGTCGCCTGGGTGCTGGGCACCTACCCGCAGATCACCGGCATCGCCACCGCGGGGGAGACGCGCCTGCTGCGGCAGATGATCGAGGCAGAGAAGGCCAGCTCGCAGCTGACCCTTGAAGAGGCAGCGCGGGTGCTCGAGCGGGTGGAGGACTACTCCTCACCTTTCATCGCGATGCCCTTCTGAGCCCTGCCACCGGGGATCAGCGCGACACGACGGTGGGGCGCACCATCCGCACGGAGAACGAGGTGAGGCTGAGCCGCAGGTCGGCGCGCCGCGCGAGCCGCTGGCACACCAGCACCGTCACGACCGCGGGCAGCGCACCGGAGGCGAGCAGGGCCACGCGCGCGCCGAAGTGCTCGGCCATGAACCCGACCACCGGGCCCCCGATCGCGCCGCTGCCGATGAAGACCAGCATGTAGAGCCCGACGACGCGGCCGCGCAGGTGGTCGAGAGCGGCGACCTGCACGAGTGACTGTGCGGTGGTGAGGAATCCGAGGTTCGCGGCGCCGACCAGCACGAGCAGGATGGTGAAGCTGGTCTGGTTGGGGGCCGCGGCTGCCAGGAGCATCGCCGCAGCCAGGGCTGCACCGGCGCCGCCGACGCTGCGCAGCCGCGGCATCGAGGTGCGGCGTGCGGTGCGCATGGCGCCGAACAGGGCGCCGAGGGCGACCACGCCGTTGAGCAGCCCGAGCCCGCTGGCGCCGGAGTGGAACTCGTTCTTGGCGAAGGCGGCCAGCGTCACCGGCAGGCTGATGGTGAAGAAGCCGAAGGCCCCCACCATCACGATCGGCCAGAGCACCGTGGAGGTGCGCCGGGCGTAGCGCAGCCCCTCACGGATGCTTGGTGCCGGGGCCGCGGCCGAGCTGCGCCGCGCTGAGGCGCCGCCCGTGTCGCGCATGAGCGACAGCGCCACGACCGGTGCGATGAAGCTGGCGGCGTTGATCGCGAACGCGTAGCCAGCGCCCACCGATCCCATGAGGAGGCCACCGAGCACCGGGCCGGCCATCGCGCCGATCTGGAAGGTGCAGGAGACGAGGCTGATGGCGCCGGGCAGCTGTGGCCCCTTGACGACCTCGGAGACGAAGGACTGGCGCACCGGGTTGTCGGCCGCGGTGATGACGCCGAGGACGAGGGCGAGCCCGTAGACGTGCCAGACCTCGACGTGGCCCGCGAGGGTCACCGCGGCGAGGGCTGCAGCGGTCAGCGCCATCGAGACCTGGGTGACCAGCAGCAGCCGGCGCTTCGAGAACCTGTCGGCCAGCATCCCGCCGTGCATGCCCAACACCAGCGTCGGCACGAACTGGAACGCCGTCACGACTCCCACGGCGGTCGGGCTGTCGGTGAGGGTGAGGACCAGCCAGTCCTGCGCGATGCGCTGGATCCAGCCACCCGTGCCCGAGACCAGCAGGCCGAGGAGCAGCAGGCGGAAGTTGCGGTTGGTCAGAGCGGGGAAGGAGCGCGAGAGGCGCTGGCGGACAAGGGGATTGGCGAGTCGGACAGAAGCTGCGTCGGAGAGGGTCATGGTCGTCCTGCTGCGGTGGAGTCGAGTGGTGTGCTGGTGGTCCAGGCGAACCCGTCCATTGTCGGCGATCCGGACGGTGCGAAAGTCCATTCCGGGGCAGAATGAGTCGTATAAGTGCCATTGTGAAACGTAATGAAGGACGGCTGACGTGTACGACCCCGAGCTGCTGCGGACCTTCCTCGCTGTCACGCAGTCACTGAGCTTCACCCGAGCAGCCGAGGCACTCGGCATACGACAGCCCACGGTGAGCCAGCACGTGCGCCGGCTCGAGGAGGCCGTGGGCCGACCGCTGCTCGTGCGCGACACCCGCAGCGTGGCGCTCACCTCCGAGGGCGAGGCTATGGCCGGGTTCGCCCGCGAGATCTTGGCCGCGCAGGAGCGGGCGGTCGGCTACTTCACCGGCTCGCACCTCTCCGGTCGGCTGCGGTTCGGTGTCACCGACGACCTGGCCCTGACCCCGCTGCCGAAGATCCTGCGCGACTTCCGCCAGCTGTACCCGCGGATCGACCTCGAGCTGACCGTGCTGCAGAACGAGGCACTGCTGCGGCGGGTCGAGTCGGGCCACCTCGACGTCGCGTTCGTCAAGCGGGGCGCCAACACCCCGAGCCCCAGCCGGGGCCAGCTGGTGCGTCGCGACCAGCTCGTCTGGGTGGCGGTGGAGGGCACCCGGTTCGAGCCCGATCAGCAGGTGCCGCTCGTCGTCTACCAGGCGCCGAGCCTGAGCCGGGCGATCAGCGTGCAGGCCCTCGAGCGCGTGGGCCGCCGCAGCCGGATCACCTGCACCGTCAAGGGCGTCAATGGCGTGCTCGCCGCGGTGCGGGCGGGTCTCGGCGTCGCGGTCATGGCCCGCACCCTCATGCCGGCCGACCTCGTCGAGCTGCCCGCGTCGGCCGGGCTGCCGAAGCTGCCGCACCTCGACCTCGTGCTGCTGACGAACCGGAACGCGCCGGCCGAGTCGGCGAAGGCGCTCACCTCCGCGATCCTCGCCAGCGGCGCACCCCTGAAACCGGTGCAGGGCACTCCCTGACCTGAGTCAGCCACGGGGCACAGTCGCGCGTCACCGGCCGCGGGTCACCGGCAGAGGTGTCAGGCGGGGGAGAGGTCCTGTGCTGCCCTCAGCAGCTCGTCGCCCACCGGGGGCGCGATGTCGAGGGTGCGCGCGGAGACCACGACCGCCCACACGGTCTCGTCCGCCGCGGGCCCACCAGCCGCAGCGGAGTCCGCCATCGGAGAGGGCACCAGCGCCGCCGCGCACGAGACCCCGTCGCGGTACTCCCCGTGCTCGACCACCGGCCTCGTCAGGTCGACCGAGCGCAGCCAGTGCTCGAGTGTCTCGGCGTCGGTGGTCGTCTGGGACGTGAAGGCAGGCAGTCCCTGCGACCGCAGGTACTCCTTGCGCGCGTTTCGCGGCATCGCCGACAACAGCGCCTTGCCGAGCGCGGTGGCGTGCGCCGCGACGTCGAGTCCCACCTCGAAGTCCTCGAGGTAGGGGGAGCCCGGGCCCTCGACCACCTCGGCCACGACCATGCCTGACGCGCTGAGCCGCCCGAGGTAGGCGGACAGGCCGGTCACCTGCACCAGGTGGGAGAGCACGTCGCGCGACCGGGGTGGCCGGCCGAGCGACCCCACCACGTCGTGGAAACGTCGCGGCAGCTCGGTGCCGACGTCGTAGCAGCCGTCGGCCAGCCGCCGCACGTAGCCCTCGTAGGCCAGGGTTCGCACCAGGTGGTAGGTCGTCGACAGGTTGAGGCCGCTCCGTCGTGCGATCGCCTTGACCGGCAGCCCGGGGGAGGCGGTCACCACCTCGAGCACCCGCAGCGCCCGCGACACACTCTGGACGAGGTCCTCCGGCTCGGGCCCGCGCGAGGGGGCAAGCGCAGAGACAGCTGGCGCGACCATCTCGGACTGGCTCATGGGCGCCCTCCTCGTGGGCGGCGCCGTTCTCCTCCCGACGACGCCGTCCTCATCGAGGGTAGCCACGCCCCGGGGGCGGGGAACAGGGGTTTCGCCATGGGAAATCCCGGGGGCTACTGCCGCCGCCCACCGAGTCGCAGACTTGCCGCCATGACGAGAGCCCCAGCCATCGACCCGGCCATCGACCCGGCAGTCGACCCGGCAATCGACCCGGCGATCGAGGAGCGGCTCACCGCTGTCTACGACCCCTGCTGCCGCGACAAGGGCATCAGCGTCGTCGACATGGGTCTGCTGCACCGAGCCCACGTCGGCAGCGACGGCCACGCGCGGGTGGAGCTGCTGCTCACCAGCGGCTGGTGCCCGTTCGCGGCGACGGTCCTCACCGAGATCAGGAGCAGCGTGGAGTCGATGCCCGGAGTGACGAGCGCTGACGTCGAGATCGTGTGGGAGCGGGCCTGGTCGACCGACCGCCTCGCCCCGGCGGCTCGGGAGAAGCTCCGGTTCCTCCCGCCGCCCACCACCGCGGGTGACCCCGCGGCATACGTCGAGAAGCACTGGACCACAGGCCAGCCCGCAGTGAAGGAGCAGTGAGCCATGATCGGTGACGCGATCGTGTTCGACGGGGTGGCGCACCCCTTCAACTTCGAGGCCGACAACGCCTACGGGCCGGCGGGCACGATGTTCTCCAACCACCTCTACGCCTTCCACGCCACGCTCACCCCCGAGGGCGAGACCGTGATGCCCTCGGAGGAGTTCCTGCACAAGTGGAGCCCGGACGAGATCCGGGAGATGGTCTACAACCAGTCCGACAACGACCTCGTCATCGCGATGCCGCTGCCGCTGACCGACCTCTACCGCGACGGGCTCAGCGCCTGGCAGCGCTGCGCCGAGCTCGCCGCCCTCGACCCCGACCGAACCGTGTTCTGGGGCACCTGCAACCCGCTGGAGGGGAAGAAGGCGCTCGACGACATCACCCGCCAGGTCGAGGAGTTCGGCGCCAAGGGGTTCAAGTTCTACAACGTCCGCTACGAGGACGGCGGACCGGTGCCCTGGCGCATGGACGACCCCAAGGTCGCCTTCCCCGTCTTCGAGCACCTGCAGAAGCTGGGCATCAACCTCGTCGGCGTGCACAAGGGCGTCCCGCTCGGACCCCAGCCGGTCGAGTTCACCCAGACCTGGGACATGGATGGCGCCGCCGCGAACTTCCCCGACATCAACTTCGTGATCTACCACGTCGGTCTGCCCTTCATCGACGAGACCTGCTGGCAGCTCATCCGGTACCCCAACCTGCACGCCAGCCTCGCTGCCACCATCAACTTCGTCGTACGCGCCCCACGGATGTTCGCCGAGATCCTCGGCAAGCTGCTCTTCTGGTGCGGCGAGGACAAGATCGTCTACGGCTCCGAGGCGCCGCTCTTCCACCCGCAGTGGGCGATCCGCGCCTTCTGGGACTTCCAGCTGCCGCAGGACCTCGTCGACGGCTGGGGCTACCCCCAGCTCACCGAGCAGGCGAAGAGGAAGATCCTGGGGGAGAACCTGTTGCGGCTGCACGGCATGGACGTCGACCAGGCCAGGGCCCGGCTCGGCAAGCCGCAGGGCCAGCCCCTGCCGGCCTGAGCCGGACCCCGCCGGGTATGCCGCGTGGGTGTCCCCGTCCCCCCGCCGCCGGCCCACGCGGCATACCCCCTTCGTCCACCGCCCGCGGGGCGCGGCGCGAAACTTGACCAGACCTGGTCCTTCGACCTGTTGCCAGCGGCACCCCTGACGCGGTCGACTGTCCTCGTGGGCACGCCCACCCGGGGCGGCCCGCTGAAACGGAGGTCTCGATGAGCACTGAGGTCGACACGGTCCCCGACGACACCGACGCCGGCGAGCCCGAAGCGGGAGTTCACGCCCGCAGGACGCTCCCGGCGGACCCCAGCCAGGTGTGGCAGCACCTGATCAGCCCGGCCGGCACGGAGGCGCTCCTCGGCGAGGGCGCGCGGCTCGGCAGCAAGGGCGAGTCCTGGCACGCAGCCGACGGCTCCCACGGCGTGACCCGCAGCTACCACCCGCTCGAGCAGGTCCGGGTCAGCTGGCACCCCCACGACGACGGCCCGCTCAGCATGCTCGACGTCCAGCTGAAGCCCGACGGCGACGGCACGTGCGTCGACCTCTACCACGAGGGACGCGGCATCGCGGGTGACCCGCGCGGCGACCAGCAGCACTGGGAGGACGCGCTCGGCAGGCTCGCCGCCGGGCTCCCCGGCTGACCCCCGCACCGAGAAGGCGCGCGGCGCCCTGGGCCGGGCGACACCCGGGTGGGCGCTGTCCTCTCCGAGGGCGCCGGCAGCGGTCAGGCTCGAGTCAGCGCCATCGAGCTGGCGATCTCCCGGAGCCTGACGGTGTCGGCGTGGCACCCTGACTCGGCGAAGGCGTCGAGCACCAGGGCGATGTGGGTGCGCACCAGCTCGCCGACCTCGCCGTCGCCCGCGGTGGTGAGCCGTTCGCCGAGGCGGAGGATCTCTCGGACGACGTACGGCTCGGAGCTGCCGTGCACTCGGAGGTCGGTCAGGGCCTCGTCGGCGAGGTCGAGTGGCGACGGCACGTCGAGGACCAGGCGCAGCCGCCCGTCGTCGTCGGCCCACCCGGCCGGCGGGGATCCGGCAGCGACCATGACCGACAGGCCGGCCCCGAGCTCCTGGATGGCGTTGCGCGCGGTGTAGGGGTCGTTGGTGCCGGGGGAGAGCGCCCGCACGGCCATCTCCACCAGCTGCTGCACGGCGAAGCGCGCGTCCTGCACGGGTGTGCGCGCGTCACCGACGCCGACGCACTCGCCGAGTGCCTCGTCGTGCTCATCTGCTGCCGTGCTGTGCATCAGCGGTTCGCCCGGGATGACGTGGTCACCGACGCCGACATCCATGACGGCGAGCCCGCCTGCCCGAGCAGTGACGTCGACCAGGCGGTCGCGGTCGACGGAGACGACGAAACCCGCCTGCGTCGCCCTGACCGCGTGGCCCTGGTACCGGGCTTCCGCCACGGCTCCGTCGACGTCGCGCCTCGCTTGCCGGGGCGGGTCGGCGTACTCTCGCTGCGCCACGGACGTCAGCTCTTCGCGCAGTCGCACGGCCAGCGTGGAGATCTGGATCGACTCGGCGATGTGGTGGATGAAGTAGACCAGCGCGCCCACGTCGACCAGCGCGAGCAGGATGGCGGTGTGCACCGAGAGGAACGGCACGAACGCGTCGGTGCCGAGGTCCTGGTCAGCGGAACGCACGGAGCGGAGCACCAGCAGTGAGTACACGAAGGTGGCGACGAATGAGCCCAGCACGAGCTGGTTGCTGCGGTCGGTCATGAAGTTGCGCACCAGGCGAGGTCCATAGCTCGAGCTCGCCGTGGCGATGACGGCGACCGTGATCGAGAAGGCCGTCGCCGCGACGCCCAGCATCGAGCTGCCGATGGCGGTCAGCAACCCCCGTGATCCCTCGACGCCCAGCTGCCACGCCGACCCCTGGCTCCAGCTCGTCGTGTCGAGGAGCCGGTCGGTGATGACGAACACCTCCGCCAGCACGACTGCTGCCGCCACGAGGGCGGCCGGGCGCCACCAGAAGGTCTCGCGGATCCGTCGGAACAGCGCTGGGAGGCTCGGCATGCAGCAAGGCTAGGGGCGATGTGCCGCGTCGGCCCGTGGAGGCTCTGCGGTTCGGGTTGTCGAGGAGCGGATGTTCGGCGGGGTGGTGACCGTTCGACGGGCGAGGTCAGCGCACCCGGTCAGCGCACCCCGAAGATCCGGGTGGTGTCACCCCACGGCGCGGTGATCCGCTTCGCTCCCGCGAAGGTGCCCTTGCCGGTGCCGGCGTAGACGTAGTTGGCGTTGAACGGGTTGCGCGCCACCAGGTCGGCGCGCCCGTCACCGGTGACGTCGCCGGTGGAGAACACGGTGTTGAAGCCCTGCCAGCCCGTCGAGATCACCGTGCCGCGCTCGTAGCCGATCGCGGTGCCGGCCGTCGTGCCGGTGCCGCGGTAGAGCCAGAGCGCCCCGGCCGGCGTGCGTCCCATGAGGTCGACCTTGCCGTCCCCGGTGACGTCGCCGGGCGTGATCATCTGCGCGTACATCTGCCAGCCGGTGCCGATCCGCCGCGCACCGGAGAAGCCGCCGGTGCCGTTGCCGGTGAGCAGCCACAGCTCGCCGTTCGCCTTGCGCGCCAACACGTCCGGCTTGCGGTCGCCGGTCCAGTCGCCGGGGGTGAGGAGGTCGGTGTAGGCGCTCCAGCCGCGCGCCACCAGCACCCGGCTCAGCAGCCGGCCGGTGCCGGTGCCCTTGTAGAGCCAGGCGTCACCGGTGGAGGTCACGCCCAGCACGTCGGCGCGCCGGTCGCCGGTCAGGTCACCGGGGGAGATGACGAAGCGGTAGGTGTTCCAGCCGGGACCGATCTTGACCGGGGCCGCGAAGGTGCCGACCCGGCCGGGGTACCAGTAGAGGTCACCCAGGCCGGTGCGCCCCATGGCGTCACCGCGGCCGTCGCCGTCCAGGCCCGGCACTGCGGCGGGCGTGGTCGTCGTGGTGGGGGTCGTAGGCGTGGTGGGAGTCGTCGTGGGGGTCGTGGTGACCTTCGTGTACGACAGGCCCGACAACGCTCGCCAGTCGTTCGCCGCGATCTTGCCGGTCACCGCCAGTTGCGCCGCCCGCTGGAACTTCTGCACGCCCGCGAGGGTCGCGGGCCCGAAGTCCCCGTCGGCGGTGCCGACGGAGAACCCGCGCCGGTTCAGCTCGAGCTGGAGGTCGCGCACGGCATACCCGCGTGAGCCGGTGGTCAGGATGAGCGACCCGTATGCCGCGAAGAGGCGGCTCGTCGCCACCGGCGCCGGGCCGGTGGTGGAGGAGTAGGCGGCATATGACGCGGCCTTGGTGCGGATGGTGCCCATCTGCGGGTAGAGGTACTTGCCCGGGCAGAGCGTGTAGGACGTGTTCTGGTGGGCGTTGACCGTCGGCAGGGTGACGGTGGTGCCAGCGGCGATCTTGACGCCACTGCCGCCCGCCGAGGTCAGGCGCGTCGTCGCGCTCGGGCTGACGCCGTACTGCGACAGCTTCCAGCCCGCGACCTTGGCGAGCGAGTCGACCATCACTGCCGGGGCGCTCGCGGTCTCGTAGTTGCCGAGCGCAGCGACGCCCATGGTGTCGGTGTTGAAGCCCATGGCGTGGGCACCGCGGACCGCGCCGGTGATCGAGCCTGCCCGGCCCTCGTAGATGCGACCGAACTTGTCGACGAGGAAGTTGTAGGCGATATCGGTCCAGCCGAGCCCGCGGGTGTCGTAGGCGTAGATGCCGCGGATCTGGGCGGCGGCGGTGGACGCGGTGTAGTCGTTCGAGCTGGCCGTGTGGTGGATGACGATGGCCTTGACGGTGCTGTTGTAGGTCTCGGCTCCGCGCAGCGACTCGTCGGCACCCCACTGGGCGCGCGTGATGATGGTCGGCTTGACCGCTGCGGCCGAGGCGGAGGCCGCCGGCTGGTGGGCGGTCAGGTTGTCGTCGGCGGCGGAGCGGCCCGGGTCGATCGTGGTGACCTGCAGGTCGGGCAGCCTGCGGCCGCCGGTGGTCTCGACGCGGACCTGGATCCCGGTGGCGCCGTCGGTGACGAGGGGGTTGGTGCCGACGCGGGCGCCCTTCGACTCGCCGGTGCCGGACTCGGGGCCGTCGTCGGAAGCCTGCAGCGGCTCCCAACCGGTCCAGCCGGAGTCCTCCTTGACCCGCACGCTGACCCCGATGTCGGTGGCGGTGAGGCCGCTGCCGCGGGCCCACGAGACACCGGCGACGGTGAAGCGCGGGCGGGTCTGCGGGGTGCTGGCGGCAGACAGGGCGCGGCCGGTGGTGACCTTGGCGGTCTTGGGGGCGGGAGTGTTCGGCGCGCCGGTGCTCGGAGCGCGCTCGGCTGCGGCGACCGCAGGCACGCCGGTGGTGGTGACCTTCGGGGCGACCGGGTGGGGCCGGTCGGTGCTCGCGAAGGAGACGGTGGGGAGCGCGACGAAGACGGGGGTGAGGGCGACGGCGAGGGCAGCGGGGAGGAGGCGCACGTGAGAGTCCAGGGCAGTGAGCGGCGGCAGTCGGGCGGTGGTCTGGGACCACAGTGAAGGGTGACACCCGTGGGTCCGATGTGTCGCATTTCGGATAAATCAAGAACCGTTCGGATGAGGTGGGGTTCGAGCGTCCGGACGGTTGCAGAATGCAACGAGAGCGCGTTCGCGGTTGTCCACAGGTGATCGCGTGGGGTCACACCGTCCACAGGTGGCACGTGAGGGGTTGCGATGGTCGGTGAGATATGCCGCGAAAAGCGCTGTCTCCCAACGGTGTTCGTTGTTCTACGGTTGGGGTGGGTTGTCGGTGGTCGCCCCTACGGTTGTGGTCATGGAGGGGAACCAGCGCCACGGCGACCAGGCGGGTCGTTGCCTGAGCCTGGCCGAGCGCCGCGAACGGTTCGCGGCCGCCCGGGAGGCGCTGCAGGGGCTGGCCGAGGTGACGTGGCAGTGCCCCTCCGGTGGCGGACCCGACGGGCTGGCCGGCCTGATGGAGGAGGTCGACGCGCTCGGGATGGCGTGTGACCTCGGCCGGGTGTCGGTGCTCCGGGACGCCCTGTCACGGGGCGAGACCCCGGGCGGGTCGGCGGCGATGACCCCGACCCAGTGGGTGCGGGCCCACGCCCCCTCGACGAAGGCCGGTGGGGCGGCGGCGATTGTGAACGTCGCCACCGCCTTCGGGAAGGCCGTGAACCAGCCCGTGAAGGAGGCGGTCGAGTCCGGCCGCCTGCCGGTGCGGTCGGCGGCGACGGTGGTGTCCGAGTTCGAGAAGCTCAGCCCGCTGCTCGGTGACCTGATGCAGGAACCGGCGCTGACCACGCTGGTCGACATCGCCGCCGACGACGGACCGAACGCCTGCCGGAAGGTGCGCCCGTTCATCCTGGCCCGGTACGGGCTCGAAGACGCCCT
>NZ_FOHB01000011.1 GCF_900111375.1 Pedococcus cremeus | reverse complement strand
CTGCGTCCTGACGGCTGATCATGTCCGTCTCGAGGCGCACCAGCTCCTCATCGAACACGGGGGGCCCGGGCCCCTCGCTGGTCTCCGGAAAGTACCTGTGAGGGTCCTGTGTTGCTCCGTCGAGCGAGATGAGGGTGTACAAGACGATCTTCGACACAGCGAGCCTTTCGTCGGAGCTTGTTCTTGGATTGACTCACGCGCTTCGTGGAACTCATCGTCCGGCCGGTCCTGCAGCGGCCGGACGAGGTCGTCCGCGGCGGACTTCAGCCAGGCGATCGAAACGGACT
This sequence comes from Pedococcus cremeus, assembly GCF_900111375.1. Classification (GTDB taxonomy): domain Bacteria; phylum Actinomycetota; class Actinomycetes; order Actinomycetales; family Dermatophilaceae; genus Pedococcus_A; species Pedococcus_A cremeus. Next base: position 133,539 of record NZ_FOHB01000011.1, on the reverse strand, counting down.
TGTTTGCCGTTGAACGCTTCTCCGAGCGCGAACTGACGGCGGGCCACGAGTAGGTCCACCTGCGATGGGAACCGGTCGAGTAGCGCTCACATCTGCGGCAGTCCGTCAAAGGTGGCGTCCGCAGAGGCCACAATCGCGGAGCGGTACGTCTCAGCCGCCCGTCAGGTCGCGCCAGCCCGGGCGATCACCCTTCTCCTTGTGGCACCTGCGGCAGCGGATGAAGCGGTCCCCATCCGGGGTGTGGGCCCACTCCCACGCGTGCCGGAGGTTGATCCGGCACAGCACCGGCTTCGACGGCGCTGTCATGGTGGCCTCCGCCGTTGCCTCGCCGTCCCGGGGCCGGCGGTGCGCAGGGGCCCGCGGCGCAGGAGGACCCGGACGGCCTGAGCGTCGTGGCCACCGGGCTGCCGACCGTGGAGTCCAGCTGCAGCGCCGCTAGAGCCCACCACCACCGGAGGCCCCCCGGCCCTCGTCGTAGCTGCGAGTACGTTCCCCGCGCTCCGCCATGCCGCGAGACCCGCCAGGGCCATGGATCCTTCGGCTGCGGCGTTCGGATCGCCACACCAAGGCGCCGCCAACGACGACGACGAGCAGGATAAGCAGCCACACTGTCATGGCGACCACCTCCATTCACCTCAGTGTGCGACGCGTTCAACCGGGGTCAACAGAGCCCATCAGGGCCAGAGGTGAGTACTGGTCACGCTTCGTCGCACCCAAGGCACCTTCGATGCGCCGGTGGGCGCGGGTCGGATCCGCCGCCGCTGGCAGAGAGCCTCAGCATGGAAAGCCGATGGTGGTCGACGGGGAGCACTCCGCGCTCATAATGCTGACTACCGGTGGTCATGCTCGTCTCCGTCGCTGAATGCTTCCATGGTTCATGGGAACCGACTGGCGACCCCGGGGCGCACGTAGCCTGATCAACCTTGGCCATCTGCTGGTTGGTGTGGCGGCACTCGTTCTCGCCGGCGTAATGATCGTGGCCGGTCGAGCGCCCAACGCCGAGTTGGAGGGAGTACTCCTCGGATTGGGGCTGTTGCTCGCGCTGGTCGCCATGGGCTTCACCTGCACCGCGATCGTCGTTCTCCGTCGTGCACAAGATGGTGGGGTTGGCTGGCTGTCGCTGACCCTCAGCATCTTCGAACTCGTCGTCGGAGCTGCCCTGGCCGCTGCGCTGGCCGTGGCAGTCCAAGGCTACGGCGCCTTTGAGCCTTGGCGCTCTCCACTCCTGCTGCCGTCGGCGCTACTCATAGCACTCGGCCTCGCAGGACTTGGTGTCGAGCTCCTCGCGCACCGCCCGGAAACGCACTGATCTGCCGCATGCGGCGCGTGTCAGTCAACCTCCGCCAACGAGCGCCCGTCAGCTGTTCTCCAGGGGGAGCTTCATCCGCGGGGCTGACGTCAGCCGGAAACCGGCGCGTTCGTAAATGCGCTGCCCCTGCGGGGTTGCGCTGAGGTCCACGCGATCAGCGTCGATGCTGCGGGCCCACTCGATGACGACGTCAACCAGGGCCGCCCCGAAGCCTCGGCCGCGGTGCTCCGGCAGCGTTACGACGTTCGACAGACGTGCGGCCCTGCCGCGGGGGCTCTGCGGGTTGGGGACACCAGTCTCCAGGGTGCCGATCGCACAGGCCACGATGCGCCCGTCGATGTCGACGACCGGGAACCTCGCCGTCTCCCGGGCGCCTACCGTCCTACCGAACCATGCCCTCGCGTGATCGACCCACGTGTCGAGCAGCGGGGGTTCCTGGTCGAACAGCGACGCCCACAGTGGCAGTAACTGCTCGATGTCCTCGGGTCGGGCGTCGCGGGGCGACGGCGCAGCGGTCGTCATTGGTTCAGGATGCCGGGCCAGCGCGAAGCGCGTCATCCCACTTTGCCGCCGTCCGGTCGTGCCGATGTGCGGTCGGATGGGGCGTCGGGAAAGTGTCTTGGTGAGATGCTCGGGAGATCCGACCGAAAGGAAGCCGGTGCCCCTCAGAGTGACGCCTCCTGCTTCGCCAATCGTTGCGACATGGCGAGCTCCGTGGTGGCAGCGCATCGTCTTCCCGGCGGTCGCCGTCACGATGTTGCTGGGATCCCTCTGGCCATACGCAGGCGAGCCCTACGAACCGATCTGGTGGGTAGTCCCGTTTGCAGCGCTGCTGGCCATTTATCCTCTGCGGCCGCGGCTACGTCTCCATGAAGATGCCATGCACGTGCGTGGAGTGCTGCTCAGTCGGGTCATTCCGATCGAAGAGGTTTCAGCAGTTCAAGGCGGCTACGGCGGCCTCGACATCTGGTGGGGCGACGGCCGTTTCACCGAGGTGAGCTCGATCGGAGAGCAGAACAATGTCGAGTGGTTTCCCGGGGGTGATGGCCGTCGTTACTTGATGCGCGACCTGATCTTGGACACCCGCAATGAATATCTGCGTGCGCATGGCCTGAAGTCACGGCCAGATCCCCATCGCGAACAGGAGAGGCAGCGTCGCGAGTTTCGAGAGCGCGGATGGGTCGAGCACAACCCACCGTTGCGGCCGAAGAACGACGGGGGCAAACGCGGCATATGACGTCCGCTCATGCCGCGATCCGCGCGGTCCTGTCGATGTGCGGACCGCCCGGTCGGACTCACTCTTGGGGGCCGTCTCCCGCTCGAGCCAAGCGCTCGCGACTCAGATACCGAACCGGCTTGCCGAGCGACTCCGCGTAGGCAATCTCCCGTCGGGTTGACTCACCCACGTAGCCGCCCGGATCCACGATGTACACCTCGTCAGCCATGCGAATCTTTTGGAAATGCAGGCGGCCGAGACGCCCCTTCAGGTCCGAGCTGTCGGCTGTCCGGTCGTAGTCCGGCAGATCGGGGAGGCTGAACATCCCGAGGCTGATCACGACGCAACCTTCCATCGTGAGCCGCTGGTTGACCTCGGCGAACTCAGCCTCAAACTTGGTCGAGCCGCAAAGCGTGATGACCTTCGCCTCACCCTCGGCCGACTGCGGCGCCTGCTGGTCCTCCATGAGGCTAATGATCACTGCACGGCAGGATGTGTCTATCGCCGCCCCTGGACGTCCGCTGATGCCGCGATCAGCTTGGCTCCGGCAATGGGCGTGAGGTCGGCTCGCGCTGCACTGCTGTCGCGTCTAGCGCCGACCGCGTCGTCTCCCAAGGCGACCGCTCACAACCGTGCTGGCGGTGCCGAACACAACGCCGATGATGAAGGCAGCCAAGGGCCGAGGCATGGTGTCGTCCCAACCCGCGGCACTGAGCGCGTCGGAGACCGCGCCCGTCAACAGTCCAATCGCCAAGGTGCCACCGATGTAAGTGGCCCGGAGCGCCCCTCTGCCGACTGGAGCACCGTGGTCATCAGGCATGCGGTGGAGCCTACGGCGACCACGATCGGAAGATCCGAACGTGCCGCGATCCGCTCGTGCCGATGAGCGGACGCCTTGGCACGAAGGTCCGCTAGGTTGCGGCCGTGACCGAGCTGCCGCCCCAACACGTCCGAACAGAGTCCGCCGCTCCCTGGTGGAAGCAGCGAGCGGGCTGGATCTACTCGGCACTCCTGGAGGGTCAACTGCGCGACCACGACCAGCAGGAGGACGTTCGATACGTCCTTGGCCGTGAGTCGGTCGGGACGTTGTCACTGCCCGGCGGCCAGCTTGTCGCCGCCGACCCCTACGTCATGGAGGCTGAGCCGCAGCCCTTCGTCCAACAACTCGGCAGGGACGTCGCAGAGGTCATTACGGCACGAGCGCTCATCGCAGAAGGCCATGAGCGCATCGTGGCACTGATCTTGAAGGTGGGTTCGAACCCGATCCGAGAATGGGCCATAGCGACTCTCCCTGGCCAAGACGTTATGACCCTCGGCCCTGAAGGTTTCTTCGGTTATGCGGTCGACGCAGGAACTGGTTCCTTCGGCAGCCCAGAGGCAATGAAGGTGGCTGGACGAGTCCTGGGCGCAGACGGCGGAATGCTCGAAGACCCCGTGTCCAAGGCACTGTTCAGCGATGGCGTCGGCACACGAAGTGCGGTCCTGGTGGCACCAGAAGAGGGAGCAACTCCGATAGTTGTTTGCTCGTCGGGATGGGGCGACGGTCAATACCCCACCTGGCTTGGACTTGATGACTCGGGCAACGTGACGGTGGCAGTGACGGACTTCCTACTGACCGGGGATCCGCACGCTGCACCGTTGCTGCCAGAGGGCTCCGCAGTACCGACACCGGCCACGAGACCAGAGTCGCTGTTCCGGCGCCTGTTCAGCCGCTGAAGAGGTAGCCCGTTTCCCTCTCCCATGGACGGCTCGTCCGGACATGCCGCGATCCGGGCGTTGCGTCCTTCCACGGCTTGCGGGCTGATGAAGTCAGTTGGAGCACGACCGAAGGCTCTGCCATGCGCGAAGTTCACGTGCGGGGTTTGCCTGCGCGCTCGAACAAGGGGGCGCGGCGGGGCACGCGAAGTAGTCCCATCAGGTGGTTCAGCAGGCCGAAGGGGACGCCTACCTTGAGGTGGCGGCACGTGCCCTAAGTGCGGATGGCTGCACTCGCGCGACGCCAGCAGTGCATGGAATCGAGTCCATCGTGACCGCTACCTCGACGGCATCGCAACCAACTCCTCACCGCAAGGACCGGCAATCCGCCGGTGACGGCCCGGGGGGTCGCGGCCGCATCGCATGGATCGTGCTGGGCTCGTTCGCTGCCGGCTGGCTGGTGGCTCTGCTGCTGGCTCTCGCCCCGTTCGTCGCCGCCGACGTGCCCCGCGTCACTGGGGCGCTGCTGTGCGGATACGCGGTGGGGTGGGCCATGTTGGCTGCGCTTTCTGTGCGGTTGACCGACCAGCCGCAGCGGTGGGCTTGGGCGTTGACGGCGTTCATGGGGGTGGGTGGTGTTCTTCTGCTGAGCTTCGGCTCGTCAGTGATGGGCGCGCTGGCCTGGGTGTGGCCACCGGTTTTGCTTGCGTTGGCGGTCTGGTCGTGGGTGCAGGCCCGCCGCCACTTGCACAGTCGAACTCGGCCGCTCCTCGTCTACCCGCTGCTGTTCGTACTGGCACTGGCCTCGGTCGGCGGTGCCTACCAGGTTCTGGGGGCGCGAACGGATGCGAAGGCGCACCCGATGCCTGGCCAGTTGGACGACGTCGGCGGGCGGAGCCTGCACCTGCGCTGTACTGGTTCCGGGACTCCGACGGTGCTCTTGCAACCGGGGGCTGGGGAGTTCTCCTCGAACATGGGCTGGATTGCGCCGGCCGTTGCCGAGCAGACCCGGGTCTGCGTGTACGACCGGGCCGGCCGGGGGTGGAGCGACCCGGCTGACGCGCCCCAGGACGGTGCCGCGCTCGTTGCCGACCTGCACATGTTGCTGGCCCGCGCGCACGTCACCGGTCCGTACGTGGTGGCCGGACACTCTTTCGGCGGCCTGTACACATTGGCCTTCGCCGCCAAGTACCCCGACGAGGTGGCTGGGATGGTGCTGCTGGACTCCACCAACCCCAAGCCAGCGACCAAGCCCACGAAGCCGACGACGCCGGGTTCATACGACCCGCTGAGTCATCTGTCCGCGGTTGCCGCGACGATCGGGGAGGTTGGGCTGACCCGGCTGTACTCGCACGTGGAGGCAGGCACGCTGCCGCCGAGGTCCCGCGACGAGATCCGCGCCAGCATCGCGCACCCGGACACCGTCAAGAGCACGATCGACGAGTACGTCCAGTCGAACAAGGCGATGCAGCAGGCGGCGGAGCTGACAGACTTCGGCGCCAAGCCGCTGGTCGTCGTGACTGCAGGCGAGGGAAGCGCCCCAGACTGGTCCGCCAAGCAGGACCGTCTGGCGGCCCTGTCGACCAACAGTGCTCACCGCACGGTCGCCGGTGCGGCCCATGAGGATTTGGTCGCCAAGTCGTCGGATGCGGCCCAGAGCTCCAAGGCCATCATGGACGTGGTGTCAGCCGTGCGGGGCGAGGCTCAGCTCGCGAAGTAGCTCGAGCGCCGGACCCATAGGGCCGGTCCGAGCGCTCGAGGGGCGTGACGGTGATGGGCTTCGTTCCGTGGTGCATGTGCATGCGGCGCCACCTTTGACGCGCGGCACGAAGGGCTCCTTCGCTGAATCTTCTTCACCGGGTGATGGGGATGGAAGCGTCCGCTCGTGGCTCCATTCGGTGTCAAGAAGCGGCTGGAAGGATGCGCTTAGGCTTGGTCTTGGCGGGTCCGGGAAGTGACTTGTCCGAAGAGCCGGTGTGGCTTCTGCCGGCCTGCTGCGGCACAGGGGCTACTCAAACGGGCACATCCCGCGTCATAGCCCTCCCGACAGGACGCGGGACGGCGCGCGGTCGCTCAACTGGTCCGTCCATCTCCGACAACGGAGTAGACATGTCGGGGTGCTCGGATGCCCTTGAGCTCATGAAGACCACGATCCTCGTAGGCCAGGCCCGCATCCATCGACAGCTGCATGGTGAGGTCAGAGAGCAGCACCTCATCGCCCTTCGCGAGAGCCATGATCCGCGCTGTCTCGTGCACCGCCGCGCCTCGTATCCCCCCGGGAACGACTTCCACTTCGCCCGTGTGCACACCGGCGCGGACCTTGAGGTCAAGCTCTGCGACGGCGTTCCGGATGTCCGTGGCGGCTCGCACTGCTCGAGCCGCACCATCGAAGGACAACAGGAACCCGTCCCCTGTGGTGTCCACCTCCTGGCCCCGATACCTGTCCAGCACCTCGCGGACCAGGGCGTTGTGCCGTTCGAGGAGCCGATTCCAAGCAGCGTCACCGATCTGCGTGAGGTGAAGCGTCGAGCCTTCGATGTCGGTCATGACCAGGTTCATCAGGACGCGATCACCGACCGATGGCTTGCCCCAGCCCTGCCAACCGCCCCACACGATGGAAACCGCGGCCACATCGCTGGTGACCAGAGTGTCGTGGCCGGCCGGTATGTCGAAGACATCTCCTGCACGGACATCGATCGTTGTGCCGTCGTTCATGATGAAACGCGCACTACCGGAAACGCCCACCCCGACGTGGTGGAACTCGCAACTGTCGGTGCCCGCAATGTCGCGCACCCGCTCCGACCACCGCGAGCCAGGTTCCATCACCATACGTCCGACCACAAGATCGCCAACCACCACGGTCTCCGCCATTGCGCCCTCGAAAGTCAGGACTTCATCAGGCGTGTCGAAGTTCTTGATCCGAGGTTCACCTTTGAGCATTGCGCCACCCCTCCCGGGTAACCGCCCCACCTAGTCTCTCGGAGCATAGGACCGCAATGGCGCGCGCAGAAGACGATGCCGATCTGCATTCCGGCTGCTACACCGGCCAACAACTGCACTTCGGGCTGCCCACCAGCTCGCTTGGCTGTGCCACTGCCAATGTCATCGTGGTGATGTCGTCGTCGAAGCTGGTTGTCACGGCCTCGCCGACCGTGGCAACACGGTCGGCGACGACGCGCCCGGCGAGCCTGAGCTGGTACAGGGTTGGGTGCGCCACGGCGTTCGGTTGGGCCCGACCCACGCAGGCCGTGGACTGGCTCATGACCCGCTCAGCGCCACCGCTCGCCGGTGGCCCGCACGTAGGTGCGCCAGAAGTACCGCCACGGCGTCACCGCGATGATGGGAATGACGAAGGAACAGTTCACGACGATTTCACTGGTGGCAGCGTCCATGGTCCCGTCGAGGGCCTGGGGCAGCGCGACGAGGCCGAGCCATAGGACCTTCCATGCGGTTTCAAACACGAGCACCGGCACGAACTTGCCGGGGTAGCGCAATCCGAGGAACGCGAGCAGCGACATGGCAGTCAGCAGGCACACGGTAACGCCCTCGTAGAGGGGCAGCGTGTGGGCGCTGGGCAGCAGTGGCCACTTGACGAGTACCAAGCCGACCGCCATGAGCAGGTAGCCGCCTCGCATGACGTTCAGGCGTCGCACGGACAGCGACTGTGTGGCTTGGGTGGGACCGGTTGTGGGCTGGCTGAGAGTGTGGGCGGACATGTGGACCTCCGAGAATGAGAGTGCGAGTGGAGCCCTCTCAGGTTGCGACGCGAAGAGGGACGCCCGCATCGCCCGGGAGTCGACGCCCCCAACGCCGTCCGGGTACGGGAACCCTCTGCATCGTCGACTTTCGTCGGCCGGTCAATCGACCATTGGCGGCTCCCGGCGCCCTCGGTCCGCACCTACGCTGAGGCCATGTCCGAGGGCCGGAGCTGGTGGTGGAGGGAGTGGGGTCATTCGCCCTCGCGGGCCGCTGCCTTGCCGTCGCTGCAGCCATCACCTGGCAGGCGCGGACGTGACCGGGCCGTTGACTGCGCGGTGTGTCTCCTCGGGGTGGTCAGCGGGTTCTTGTTCCTGAGCCCGCAGCTGCACGAGGCAACCCGCGTACTGACCTCAGCCCAAGTCCTCATCGACGTGACGGGCGGCGTGCTGGCCTGTGCAGCGTTGTGGTGGCGTCGACGGTGGCCGTTCGGTGTCGCCCTGGCATGCCTGGCGTTCGGGACGTTCTCCATCTTCGCGACAGCCGCCGCCCTCATCGCGCTCTTCTCCCTCGCGGTGCACCGCCCCGCCCGACCGGCGATTGCGGCAACGGTGCTCTGGGTGCCGTCCGTCCTCCTCTTTGCGCTATACAGCGGAACAACGAGCGCGCTGTCCGTGCTAGCGGTGACCACACCGCTGGCCATCGCGGCCACCGCCTCCGGCATGTTCCTGCGGGCACGACGGATGCTGCTGGCGTCTCTCCGCGAGCGGGCGCTGCGGGCGGAAGCGGACCAGCGGCTCCACGAGGAGCAGGCACGGATGGCTGAGCGCACGCGAATCGCTCGTGAGATGCACGATGTGCTCGCTCACCGCATCTCCCTTCTGGCGCTGCACGCCGGGGGCCTGGAGGTGCGACCGGACCTGTCGCCGGACGATGTCAAGGCAACAGCAACCCTGATGCGCTCAACCGCCCGCCAAGCGCTGGAGGAGCTGCGCGGCGTCATCGGGCTCCTTCGCGAAGAGGACCGTGCACCCATCCCCGCCGTCCGCCAACCCACGTTGGGCGATGTCGACCGGCTGGTCGCAGAAACGCGTCAAACGGGTGCCGCCATCGACTACGACATGCAGGTCACTGCCGTCGACAAGGTTCCCAGTGCCCTCGGACGCGACGCCTACCGCATCGTCCAGGAAGCACTGACGAACGTCGGCAAGCATGCATCCGGTGCCCGGACACGTGTACGGGTGACCGGTGCGCCGGGGCAGGGCCTGCACGTGAGTGTGCGTAACGCGGACTCGAGCACTGTCGCGTCGCGGTCCGACCTGCCCGGGGCGGGGGCTGGTCTTCTCGGGCTTCAGGAGCGAGTCCAGCTCGCCGGCGGAACCCTTGTGCACGGTCCGGACGCGTCGGGCGACTTCGTCGTGGAGGCGGACCTGCGGTGGTGAGAGTCCTGCTGATTGACGACGACGCCCTCGTTCGTGCCGGTCTGCGCATCATCTTGTCCTCGGCCGACGACGTGGAGGTCGTCGGGGAAGCTGATGACGGAGCCGCCGCCGTGGCCGCCGTCCGGGAGCGTCGCCCCGATGTTGTGCTCATGGACATTCGGATGGCGCAGATGGACGGCATTGCCGCGACCACGGCACTGCGTCGGCTGCACCCGGCCCCCCAAGTCATCGTCCTGACGACCTTCCAAGCCGACGAGCACGTCATCGGTGCCCTTCGCGCGGGAGCGAGCGGCTTTCTCGTCAAGGACACTCCCCCGCTGGACATCATCAACGCAGTCCGTCTGGTAGCGGCCGGTGAAGCCATCATCTCCCCATCGGCGACGCGTACTCTGCTCGCGCACTTCGGTGACAGCGGTGCCGTCTCCCGCCGCGATGCCGCGGCGGTTCGACTCGCGGCGCTGAGCGACCGTGAACTCGAAGTTGCTACCGCCATCGCGTCGGGAGCCTCGAACGCGGAAGTGGCCACCCAGTTGTTCATGAGCGAGGCAACGGTCAAGGCCCACGTCTCCCGGCTGCTGGTGAAGCTGGAACTCAACAACCGGGTTCAAATCGCCATCCTGGTGCATGACGCGTCCACCTGACCCGGGCCGCCCAGTCCGAGGCGCTGCCGGGCCAGGTGGACGTGCTGCTTCACCTCTGAGCGCAGCAGGGTCGCGAGACCGACGTCCTAGCCGGAGGTCGTCGCGTTCGACGATCTGGCGTTCACCAGCACCAAGCGCCGCCGTCGGGGTCGGAGCAAGAACGCCGCCTCGTGGGGCATCCTCGCCGCGTACGCCTCCGGCTGAGGCGACCGTGGCGTGTGGTGGTCTACACCCTCCGCTGAGGTGGGGCCCCGTGGTCCGGAGGCCAATTCCTGCTGTGGGCTCTCTCGGCGGTCCTTGCCCTTCTTTCGGACCGACGGCAAGCCATTTGGGCGATTGCCGGTCGGGCGTTGGGCCGTGTGGAATGGGCCCACGCTCATCCAACGCCCTTCGCGCCCCCCTTGGACGCGCGAAGGGCGTTGTGGCCAACCCTCTGCCGCAGCCGAGATACAAACCCACACCGTATGCTGGGGAAGGCGTTTACACCCGAGCCTGACTCTCGGGCGTAGACGCCCTCACCTTGGGTACGCGGCGGACATCGCCCCGCGAAATTGGAGGCACCAGCGCTAGAAGTAGCCTCCCCGGCCCAGCACCTCTTCACGCAAGGTCCGCAAAAGATGTGTCCTGCGGCGCGCGGGGGCGCCATCGCAGCGGCTGCCCCCCGCGGCTTGCTGGACCGGGCGCCACGGGACCGGGAACCGCGGCCCGGTCGAAGTCAGAGGCGTTCGATGAACGTCTGCCGCACGGTCGGCAGGGCCACCGCGACAAGCAACGCCAAGCTGATGCCCGCGTGGAGCAGGACGTTGCTGGCTACGTTCGCCACGTCGGGCACCTCCCGCACGGCGAAGGCGTACAGCCCGGCCGCGGCGATGCCGGCCAAGGCGGCCGCGGCCAGCACTGGCGTCCACCAGGACAGGGACCGGTAGATGCCCCAGGCGGCTGCGGTGAACCCGAGGATGGTCGCCCAAACCAGGACCTGGACGGTTACCCAGCGCGCTCCGCTGAGGTCTTGACCGCTCTTGCCGGCCGTGGCGGGCGTGAGCCACAGGAACGTGGTGCCGAACAAGAAGACCGCGATGGCGGTGATGGTGCGCATGGTGGGACTCCCCCTTCCGTTCCACGTCGGCTGCAGTCACCGGCGTGGGTGTGTGTCGTGATTGGGCAGGATCAGTGCCCGCTGGGCGCGTGGTGTGCGTGGGAGGCGTAGAGCCGGAAGCGGAACAGCATGACGGCGACCATGGCGACGCACGCCAGACCGCAGGTGCCGCCGACGAGCGCGTCCGCGGGAACGACTCCGGCCGCGTAGCCGGTCAACATGACCGCGCCGGCGGCGATGGTCGACCCGGCCATCTCGAGGGTGGGGCGCCAGTCCATGGCGCGGTACCGCATCCAGGCCGTCATGGAGGCAGCCAGGGCGAGCGTGGCGACCGCTGCGGTCGCGGCCGGTGCGCCGGTGATGGGGTTGGAGGTCCCCAAGGCAGCGGCCGCCGCGGTGACGGCAAGTCCGGTCAAGATGAGGGTGACGCACATGACGGCGCACATCTCGGCCACGTGCCGCCCGAACCGGGCTACCTGCTGGGCTGGTCCGTCGCGCGCCGGGGCGGCGCTGCCGAGGGTGGTGGCTGTGTGTGGTGCTCGCATGGTGTGCTCCTTCGCGTTCGGGCCCGGGCCCCGAGGGGGAAGCGGGCCGTTCGGAGAAGCAGTGATGCGGCGAGCGACCCGTCGTCGGGTCTTGTTGAGGTCAACATCGGCCGTGTGCCAGACGGCATGAAGGGCCAAAGGCCCTGCCTTTACGGTGGTGCGCGGCGCACCGGTGTGACTTGTGCCGGAGGTCGCCTTTGCCGTCAGGGCTTGGTCAGTGGCGCGCCGGTGCGGACGGCGACGACGACGTCGTGGATCGCCCGGGTGACGGCTGCGGCGTGCTCGGGTTCCTCCACGAAGGAGGCGTGCGCCGCCCCCGGCTCGACTCGGTGGATGCTGTTGGTCGACAGCGTCGCCAACTGGTTCTGCCACACCATCCACCCGGGGACGTTTCCCTGGCTGGCGGTCAGCACGACCAGCGGCTTCCCGTGCAGAGAGCGAAGCTGCGTGGCCTCGGCGGCGGAGCGATTGGCGACGCCGTACTCACCGAGCACCCCGGCCATTTCCGTGCCGGTGGCGGCGGTGGCACGCATGTCGTTGCGGTAGCTCGCCGGCAGTTGCGGGGAACTGGTGGCTGCGATGAGCCGGCCCAACCCCAGGTGGGAGGTGGTTGCCACCAGGGAGGTGGCGTGCTGCAGGAGGCTGTAGGAACCAGCCTTGGGCGGGGACACGGGGCCACCGCTCGTCTTGGAGGCGTCGATCAGGACCAGACCGGCGACCTCACTGGGGTAGCGCGCGGCGTAGGTCATCACGTAGTACCCGCCGAAGGAGTGCCCGGCCAGCACGTACGGCCCGGGGACGTGGGCGTTGTGAAGCAGGGCGTGCAGGTCGGTCACGTTCTGGGCACCATCGGGCGGGCTCGCGGGCGCGTCGCTCCAGCCCCGACCGGCCCGGTCGTACACGCAGACGCGGGTGTCGCGGGCCACCGCGGGCGCGATCAGACCCATCGAGGCCGCGGACCCGCCGGCACCAGGTTCCAGAACCACCGTCGGACCTCGCGAGCCCGTGCAATCCAGGTGGAGCCGGTACGGCCCAACGTCGACGAGCTGACCGCGCATGGCGACCGCGGGAGCGGTGGCCCCACCGATCGTCTCGTAGGCCCCCGCCAGGGCCAGGACCCCTAGGACCGCCAGGACCGGGTTCAGCAGCCACCGCCTGGTGCGGCTGTGCAGGTCGCGCCGGGCACGGGTCCACGCCCACACCACCAGGACCAGCAGGGCCGGTGGCCAGACCCAGCCGAGCGCGTCGACCAGGGAGTCCGGGGCCAGGAGCACGAGCGCGCCGGCCACCGCCATGAAGATCGCTGGCACCACGGCCCAGCGTTGTGGTTGTTCGGTCAGCCGGGTGGACAGCACGGCCAAGAGCGCCCACCCGAGGGCGAAGCCGAACAGCACCATCGCCGTGGAGAAGTCCACGTCCACCGTGGCAACCGGCAAGAAGGACAGGATCACCGCGGCCACCAACCCAGCGGCTAGCGACGCCGCCACCACCCTGCCGATGCGTCCGCGCGGCGGCTCCCGCCCAGCAGCAGCCTGGTCAACGGTGGCGGTATGGAGCGTGCTGCGCTGCGCCATGACGGGTCCCCTTGCGTCGTTCAGCGACCCCTCACCTCATCGAGCATGCGCGCATCGCTCCGGGCACCGGAATGGCCCAGGCGGGCTACGGCGGTCGCTAGGGGAAGCCAGACGGTGAAGGCCGCACCCGGGCTCAGAACCGGGGGCCCGTGACAGGGTCGCCATCATCGTGAGCCGTTGAGGTGCACGGCCCATGACTAGCCCGCTGTTTGACTGGTGGGCCCGATGGGAGCGAGCCACCCCGGTGCAGCGGCAGCTGCTGCGCCCTCGCCCAGATCGGCGGCTCCGAGGCCGCAGCGGTCTCCGACCTGGCACACGCCCTCGGGAAGAAGAAACGCCCGTGGCATCTCCGTCGCCCGCGACGAGGTGCTCCGCAAGGGCCTGGTCCACGTTCCCGAGCGCGGCTTCCTGCGCTTCTCAGTCCCCGGGATGGACGCCTTCATCGCCCGCAAGACTGAGCCCCACGAGCCAGGCCGGCCGCTTCGGCACCACAGGGGGTTCCAAGGGGCCGGTACTGGGAAGAGCAAACCGAGACCGGTCGACACACGGCCTCCTCGCCTGCGACAGCCGTGTTGAAGTCCTCGGTCAGTGCTCCTTGCCGGCCGACCGGGCGCGTGCATGGACGCGCTCACCTTGTGGCCCGAACAGGCTCAGCACCTCCGCGGGCTGGATGCCGTCGCTGCCGAACCAGTGCGGGACATTGGTGTTGAACTCGGCCACCTCGCCCGCCGTCAGTACGAGGTCGTGGTCGCCGAGGATCAACCGCATGTGACCGGAAAGCACGTACAGCCACTCGTACCCCTCGTGAGTCCTGAGCTGAGGGGTGCTGTTGCTGACAGGCACCACGATCTTCCACGCCTGCACCCCACTGGGTTGGCGGGTCAGCGGGAGGACCGTGCGCCCGTTGCGTTTGCTGGCCTTGAGCCGCACGCGCGGGTCACCCACCTCAGGGGCACCGACGAGGTCGTCCAGCGGGACCCGATACGCCTGAGCCAGCGGAAGCAGCAGCTCTAAGCTGGCCTTGCGCTGACCGGTCTCCAACCGGGACAGGGTGCTCTTGGAGATACCGGTTGACTCGGCCAGCGCGGTCAACGTCACGCCACGGTGCGCCCGCAGCTGCTTCAGCCGTGGGCCGACCTGCTCAAGCGCCTTCGCGATGGCCGCCGAGGAATCCTCCATGCCCACATGGTCCTCACCCGCCGTAGCGCTGGCAACGGACGTTGCCGTTTCTGGGCCGGCTGCCCATTGCTGGGAACACTTGGCCGTGGCCCCGCTCGAGTTCGTCAGACGCATTCATCACATGTGGTGATGCTTCTCATCAAGCGCGTTCGTACCGTCTCGCGCATGAGGCAACTACGCGGCCAACACACCCCGACGGAGCGGCGGCCTGGTCTGGCCGTGGCTTGGCTCGGATACACCCTCATGGCGGGATACGCGGGCAAAGCGGTCACCGTTCCCGGGAACAGCAACGAAGCTGGTGCAGTCAGGCGCAACGGCCCCAAGGTGTCCGCATGAACAACTACGACGTCCTCGTGGTCGGTGGCGGAGCCGCCGGTCTGTCCGCAGCCCTGGTGCTCAGCCGGGCCCGCCGCAACGTCGTCATCGTCGACTCCGGTAACCCACGCAACGCGCCCGCGGCACACATGCAGGGGTTCCTGTCGCGGGACGGAATGCCGCCGACTGACCTCCTTGAGACCGGCCGCGAGGAGGTCGCCGGGTACGGCGCCGTCATCGTGAACGGCACCGTGCGCGAGCTGGTTCGATGCGACGGTTCAGGCTTTCAGGCGCTGCTCGCCGACGGTCAGCGCCTCAAGACCCGACGAGTACTGGTCACCACCGGGCTGCACGACGAGCTACCCGACATCCCCGGCCTGGTTGACCGCTGGGCCAAGGACGCCCTGCACTGCCCGTACTGCCACGGATGGGAAGTCCGAGACGAGCCGCTCGGGGTCCTGTGGCACGGACCCGACACCGTCCGCTACGCCCACATCGTCCGGCAGTGGACCCACGACCTCGTCCTGTTCGTCCCCGACGGCGCCCTCTCCGAGCTGGACCGGTCCCAGCTCGTCGCGCGCGCCATCGGCATCGTCGAAGGCGACATCGACCACCTCGTCATCCAGGACGATGCCCTGCACGGGGTCGCGATGAGCGACGGACGCGTCATCCCTCGCCACGCGGTGTTCGTCCCTCCGCGGTTCACCCCGCACTCCGACCTCCTCGCCGGCGTCGGATGCGAGCTCGACGACCAAGGCTGGGTCACCACCGGCACCAACGGCGCCACCACGGTCCCCGGTCTGTGGGTCGCCGGCAACGTCACCAACCCGCGCGCCCAGGTCATCACCGCGGCAGGCGAAGGGTCCGCCGCCGCCATCGCCATCAACAACGACCTCGTCGACGCCGACATCAGCGCGGCAGTGGACCTGTTCAATCACGGCTTCGTTCCCTGATCGGACCCGCGCCGTCAAGGCACGTATCGCCCTCACCAACACCACCCTCAGGAGCTCCACCATGCCCAACCCCAGTGCACCCAACCCCGGCACGCCAGCCACGCCACCGCGGCTCACGCCTCCGAGCAAGCACCAGCTCGCCCTCATGATCTGGCTCTGCGTGTTCCCCACCCTGACCCTGATCAACCTTGCCCTGGGGGGCTGGCTGCGGCCGATGAACCCGGTGCTGCGCACCTTCGTCCTGGCCACCATCGCCGTCCCCATCGTCATCTACGGACTCATGCCGCAGCTGCACAAGGTCCGGGCGCGCCTGGTCACGCGGGACACCGCACGCTAGGCCACGCCACGGCAACCCCCGCCAGTTTGTCCCGGCGAACAGACCGCCCGGACCTTCATCCCCCTGCCGAAGGTTCGGGCTCTGCCGTTCGGCGGGCGCCGCGACCTGGGCCCGAAAGCACCTCGGCGCCGGTCGCGGCTGTTCTACGCTGCACACAGCCAGCCGGGTGTCGCGATCGGAGCGGGCATGACAGGTCCCCTGCTCACCACCAAGATGTTCGTCCCGCGCCCCAAGGCCGGCACCCTCGTTCGCGCCCGAGTCAGCGACCTACTTGACCAGGGCGTGTCGACCAAGCTCACCCTGGTCGCTGCCCAAGCCGGGTTCGGCAAGACCACCGCCCTCGCCAACTGGGTGCACCAACGTTGCGCCCCCGGCCTGGTCGCATGGCTCTCCCTCGACTCCGGCGACACCGACCCAGCGACGTTCTGGACCTACGTCGTCACCGCCCTGTCTGCCACCAACCCCGACATCGGCTCCGGCGTCCTGCCTCTGCTCGAGGGCGCAGGCCGGCCGACACCCGCAATGCTCACCGAGCTCCTCAACCGGCTCGCGGAACTCGAACACGACGTCGTGCTGGTCCTGGACGACTACCACCTGGCCGACGGCCCGGACATCGCCGAGGCGGTCACGTTCCTCCTCACGCACCTGCCGCCGCAGGCGCACCTCGTGCTCAGCACCCGAACCGACCCGAGCCTGCCGCTCAGCCGCCTGCGTGCCCGCGGAGAGCTCGTCGAGATCCGCGCCGCCGACCTGCGGTTCACCAACGCCGAAGCGACCAGCTACCTGCACGGCGCCGGCGTGGACCTCGACCCACCCGAGGCCGCCATCCTCGAGAGCCGCACGGAAGGCTGGGCGGCGGCACTGCAGTTGGCCGTCCTGTCACTGCAGGACCGCACCGACGTCGCCGACTTCCTCGCCGACTTCGCCGGTGATGACCGGTTCATCGTCGACTACCTCGTCGAGGAAGTCCTCAGCCGTCAACCACGGGATGTTCGGGAGTTCCTGCTCCGCACCTCCATCCTCGAGCGCCTCACCGGCCCGCTGTGCGACGCGGTGACCGGCCACACCGGAGGCGGCGACACCCTGCAACAGCTCGAACGGGAGAACCTGTTCGTCATCCCGCTCGACGCCCGACGCCAGTGGTACCGATACCACCACCTGTTCGCGGACGTCTTGCGCGCACACGCAGCAACCGACCCAGCGGGCACTCCGCTGGCGACTCTGCACCTGCGGGCCAGCGCCTGGTACGACGCAGACGAGCGGCCCGTTCCGGCCGTACGGCACGCCCTGTCAGCCGGAGACCCCGCGCGTGCGGCCGCGCTCATGGAGACGGCGATGCCCAGGCTGCTCCGCGACCGGCAGGAAGCGACCATTGTCCGCTGGGTCGACGCCGTTCCCGCAGACGTCGTCAGCTCGCGCCCTGCCCTGGCCATGGGCTTCATCGCAGGGCTGATGGCCCACAACGACGTGAGCTCGGTACCGGCACGCCTCGACGAGCTGGACGCGCTCCTCGCCCGGTTGGCTGCCGCGAGGGCGGCCGAGCCCGTTGTGCTGGTTGAGGACCCGACCGAAGTGCCCCGGCTGCCCGGAAAGGTGCAGCTGTACCGCGCGGCCTACGCCTTGGTGACCGAGGACCTTGACGGCACGCAGCGGCACGTAGCCCTTGCCACGGCCGCGGCAGCTCCTGACGACCACCCGACCCGCGCGGGCGCGTGGGGCCTGTCCGGGCTGGCCCACTGGCGCCTTGGGGACATCGAAGCCACCCACCAGTGCTACTCGAGGTGCGTCGAGGAGCTCCTCCAGGCCGGTCACCTCTCAGACGTGTTGGGCTGCACCACGACACTGGCAGACATCCGCATCACCCAAGGCCGGCTCAGCGACGCGACACGAACGCTGCAGCGCACCCTCGCCCTGACCACGACCACGACCACGACCACGACCACCGAGGCTGTGCCGAGAGGTACTGCAGACATGCACGCGGGCCTAGCAGGCGTCGCCCTCGAGCGCGGTCAGCTCGATGACGCGGAGAGCCACCTGCGTCGAGCCCAGGAGCTCGGCGAAGCGGCCGGTATGCCGCAGCACGCCTCACAGGTCCGGGTCACCATGGCCCTCGCACGTGCGGCCCGAGGTGACGTCAACGAGGCGCTGACCCTGCTCGAGGAGGCCGAGCGGCTCTACGTCCCCGACTTCAAGCCGGACGTCCGGCCCGTGCACGCCACGCGCGCACGGCTACTCATCGGTCAAGGACGTCTCGACGAAGCCCGCGCATGGGCGGCCACCCACCAGCTGCGGCCCGACGACGAGCTGACATACGTGCGGGAGCATGAGCACATCACCCTGGCCACGCTCCTCCTTGCTGAGAGCCGAGGTGGCCAAGCACAGCACCTGGACGAGCTGCGCCCGTTCCTGGCGCGGCTGCACGCCGCAAGCGATGCAGGCGGTCGACACGGCACCCTCGTGGAGATCGCGGTGCTCGAGGCGTGTGCCGCCCTCGCGGCCGGCGACCACCAGGAAGCTGGCGACCACCTGCGGCTCGCACTCCGGCTCAGTGGCCCCGAACGCTTCACCCGCCCGTTCACCGACCATGCAGGCGACCTGCCCAGGCTGGTCCAGTTGCTCACCCCAGAGGAGCAGCAGTCTGCCTGGGTTGGCACGCTGCTCGCTGCCTGCACGCCTGAAGTTCCCCCGACAGCCCAAGCCAGGGTGCGGCCACCACGGCAGGACCTGGTGGACCCGCTCAGCCAGCGCGAGCTGGAAGTCCTCCGGCTGCTCGCCACCGACCTCAGCGGACCGGAGCTGGCCCGGCACCTGGTCGTGTCCCTGAACACGGTGCGAACTCACACCAGGAACGTGTACGGCAAGCTCGGTGTCAGCGGCCGGCGAGCCGCGGTCAGCCGCGCCCGAGAGCTCAACCTGTTGAGCCGCCAGGACGAATGACCCCGCACAGCACACAGGATGACGGCTGCCCCCGGGTTTGGACCGTTAGCGCAGCGCCTTCACCGGGAGGACAGCGAACGCCCCTGCAGCAGCGCAAGCCGCCGCCACCGCGAACAGGACGCTGTAGCTGCCCGCCCCCAGCGACAGGATTCCCGGCGCCAGCGCGGGGGCGAGCGTGAACGGGACCGCCCCGGCGTAGTTGAAGACCCCCAGGTCCTTGGCGGCGTTGTCCGGGTCGGGCAGCACCTCCGTGACCAAGGCGAGGTCGACGGCGAAATACAGCCCGAACCCAAGACCGCTGACCGCCACGGCCACGAGATACATCGGGAACGTCGTGGCGATGCTGAGCAGCACCATGGCCACGGCGTACACCAGCGCGGCAGCGCACACGAACACCTTCCTGCGCCCGACCCGGTCGGAAATGCGCCCACCCACCAAGGACGCCAGCACGACCGCTGACGACTGCGCCACAGTCCCGAGAAACACCAAGTCCGGAATCTCTGCCTCGGCCGCATGCAGGCGGTCGAGGAGGAAGTACACCTGGTAGGTGGTGAGAAACGCGTACGCCATCACCAGCAGGAACCGGCTGAGGAACGCCCAGGCGAAGTCCGGGTGGCGGCGCGGGTTGACGACGAAGGTTGTCACCACCTCCCGCGGCGTCCACGCCGGCTTCACCTCGGCCGCGAGCCTGCGGTCCTTCAGATTCAGCGCGAACACAACGATGAACACGCCCCCGACGGCGCACGGCAGCAAGAACATGGCCAGTTGATGCCCGGAGAACAGCTTCACGACGAAGGTCGCACCGATCGACGCCACCGGCAGGCACACCCCGAGGACGCCGGAGACCTGGCCGCGCTGCGTGGTCGGGACCTGGTCGGGCAGGACGGCCACGTGCACCGCGAGGACGGCGTTGAAGAACAGCTGGGCCAGACACCACCCGAGGACGACCGTGGCGATGTTCGTCGCCGTGGCCACGCCCAGGATTCCGGCCGTGCCCCCGAGCAGTCCGCCGACCATCCACGGGCGGCGCATGCCCCACCGCGAGGAGGTCCGGTCGCTCAACCGGCCGAACATCGGGTTGCCGACCAGACTCACCGCTGAACCGGCGCCGGCGACCAGGGCCAGGCTCGCGGGGGCGGCGGGCGGGCCGACCAGGTCGTTCACCTTCAGCGCCAGAGTGACCGCGAGCGGTGCGATGAACAGCAGGCACGTGCCCAGATACGACAGCGTGTAGAGGGTCACGAAACCCCACCCGACGTGGGCCTGGGGCGTTGGCGCTCGAACGGTTGCGGTGGACATGTCCTGCATGCGCGGCCTCCCGGGGCGACCGCGGCCCAGCCGAAGCCAAGTCGCCCGTCCACGGTAAGCAGCGGCCGCGTCCCTCACCAGAGGTGTTCACCGTAGAACCGCCGGTCGCAAGCCTTGGTGTGGGCGCATTCGTCCGGGTTCGGGCCCTGAGGGCCAGCGGTGTGACTCCGAGATTCACCGTGCCGTTCACCAAATGCGGTGATGGCTGCTCACCACATGCGCTCCTAGCTTGCGACGCACCGAGCCAGTTCACCTCCAACCGTCCTCCAGGAGAGGCCATGACGCACCAGCCAGCCCCCACCGGGCGCGACCGAGCCTGGTACGAGATCCGCTTCCAAGGACAGCTCGGCGCCCACTGGGCCGCCCGCTTCGACGGCATGACCCTGACCCCGCTCGACGACGGCACCAGCGTCTTGCACGGCTACGTCACCGACCAAGCCGCCCTGCACGGACTCCTCCGCCAGCTCGGCGACCTCGGCATCACCCTGCTCTCCCTTCACCAACAGGAGTCCGAAATCCCAACCCCAACCACCGAACCAGGAGACTGACATGGCCACCATCGCCTCAGCACGCCCCAACTCCACCGCCCGCCCCGCCACCGACTGGACCCGCAACCACGCGCGAGCCTCCGGCATCTTCTACCTGCTCACCTTCGCCTCATCCATCGCCGCGGTCGTGTACTTCCTCAAGCCAGTCCTGGACAACCCGAACTACATCGTCGGCCCTGGGCAGGACACCCGCGTCATCATCGGCTGCCTCCTCGACGTCGTGAACGCCCTCACCTGCATCGGCACCGCCGTCGCCGTCTACCCGGTGGTCAAGCGCCAGAACCGCTCCATGGCGCTGGGGTTCGTCACCTCCCGCATGTACGAGGCCGCCGTCATCATGGTCGGCGTCATCTGCCTCCTCGCCGTCGTCGCGCTGCGCGACGCCACCGCGTCAGGAACCAACGCCAACACCCTGGTGACCATCGGCCACGAACTCGTCGCGATGCGCGACTACACCTTCCTCCTCGGCCCCAACCTCGCCGCGTGCGTCAACGCCCTGCTGTTCGCCACCCTGCTGTTGAAGTCCCGGCTCGTGCCCCGATTCATCCCCGCCATGGGCCTGGCCGCCGCACCGCTGCTGCTCGCCCCGACCATCGCGACCATCCTCGGCGCCACCGAGCACGGGTCCATCTGGTGGGCCCCCGGTGGCGCACTCATCTTCGTCTGGGAGCTCACCGTCGGCCTGTACATGACCTTCAAGGGCTTCAAGCCCACCGCCCTGACCGCCACCCCGCCCCAGTCGTAGCACCGCTGGCTCTGGCTTCGAGAGGACCCGCTCATGCTCACCGTGGAACGACTCACCAAACGCTACGGCTCCGCTGTCGCCGTCGACGACATCACCTTCACCGCCCGGCCGGGACGCGTCACCGGATTCCTCGGCCCCAACGGCGCCGGGAAGTCCACGACCATGCGGATGATGGTCGGCCTCACCTGGCCGACCGCCGGCGCCGCCACCGTCCTCGGACGCCGGTTCACCGACCTGCCCAACCCCGGACGCGAGGTCGGGGTCCTGCTCGACGCCTCCGCCCAGCACGCCGGCCGGACCGGACGCGAAATCCTCACCCTCGCCGCGCAGACCATGGGCCTGCCGGCGAGCCGGGTCCAGGAGATGCTCGCCAAGGTCAGCCTCACCGACATCGAAGCCCAGCGGCGCGTGCGTGACTACTCCCTGGGCATGCGCCAACGCCTCGGCATCGCCACCGCCCTCATCGGCGACCCGCAGGTCCTCATCCTCGACGAACCCGCCAACGGCCTCGACCCCGCCGGCATCCGCTGGATGCGCGACCTCCTGCGCAGCTACGCCGACCGCGGCGGCACCGTCCTGCTGTCCTCGCACCTGCTGCACGAGATCGAGGTCATCGCGGACGACCTCGTCGTCATCGGCCACGGCCGCATCGTCGCCCAAGGCACCAAGGCCGACCTGCTCGCCAGCACCGGCACCCTCGTCCAGACCCGCGACGGCGCCACCCTCACCACCGCCCTAGACAGCGCTGGCACGACCTACACCGGGCACGGCGTCCGTGGCGCCACCGGCATCACCACCCTGCGCGTCGACGCCGACCCCGAGCACGTCGGCCAGCACGCTGCCCGCGCCGGCGTCGCCCTGCTCGAGCTGCGCCCCGCGGAAGGCGCGGGCCTGGAGGAGATGTTCCTCGAGCTCACCGCCCAAACCCAGCGAGAAGGAGCAGTCGCATGAGCACCACCGCCCTGTCCGACGTCACCACGCCGACCACCACACCCACCGCCACGTCGCCCACAGCCGGCGCGCACGCCCGCATCCCGGTGCGGCGCCTCGTCACTGTCGAGCTCCGCAAGTGCTTCGACACTCGCTCCGGGTTCTGGCTGCTGGTCGGCACCGGGCTGGCCGCCGTTGCGGCCACCGTCCTCGTCATCGCGTTCGCACCAGCCGACCAGCTCAGCTACGGCACCTTCACCTTGGCCATCGGGAAACCCATGAGCGTCCTGCTGCCGCTCATTGCACTGCTGTCCGTCACGGCCGAGTGGACCCAACGCAGCGGACTGACCACGTTCTCCCTCGTCCCGCACCGTGGCCGCGTCATCCTCGCCAAAGGCATCGCCATGCTCACGGTCGGCGTCGTCGCCATGGTGTTGGCGTTCCCCCTCGGAGCCCTGGGCAACATCGCCGGCACGACCATCCACGGTCTGGAGCCGGTCTGGGACCAGACCGTCACCGACCTGGCCTACTACGCCCTTGCGAACACGCTCCTGATGGCGGTCGGGTTCATGCTCGGCGTCCTCATCCGCGCGTCGGCCGGCGCCATCGTCACGTACTTCATCTACGCGTTCGTCGCGCCCACCCTCCTGACGTTCCTTGCCATGGGGCAGGAGTGGTTCCGCAATGCCCAGCCCTGGGTCGACCCCAACTACAGCCAGGACGCCCTC
Organism: Pedococcus cremeus; assembly: GCF_900111375.1. Taxonomy (GTDB): domain Bacteria; phylum Actinomycetota; class Actinomycetes; order Actinomycetales; family Dermatophilaceae; genus Pedococcus_A; species Pedococcus_A cremeus. The sequence continues at coordinate 110,345 of NZ_FOHB01000011.1, read as the reverse complement.
TTCCACGGCGGGTTCAGCGCCGAGCAGTGGGCCCAGCTCGGTGTGACGTCCGCGGCGTGGCTGGTCGCGCCGCTGACCATCGGCCTGGTCACCCTGCTGCGCTCGGAGGTGAAGTGACCATGGCCTTCACACCCACCACCGGGGCCTCGGCGACAGCTGCCCCACGCCCACAGCCGACCAACAACTCACCTGAGCCCACTCAGGCGACGCCCACGACGATGCGCGCCCTCGCACAGGACGCGTACGGGCCACCGGACGTGCTGCGCCTGGTGACCGCCCCCGTCCCCGAACCCGGACCCGGCCAGGTCCTGGTGCGCGTGCACGCCAGCTCGGTCAACGCCCGCGACTGGCACATCATGCGCGGCGAACCACGCCTGGCCCGCGTGCTCGACCGCACCGTCTTCGGCCGCCAAGCACCACAGGTGCCGATTCGCGGAACCGACTTCGCCGGCACCATCCAAACCGTCGGCGAGCACGTCACCGGTTGGCGGCCTGGAGACCTCGTCTTCGGAGAAGCCGATGCCGCCTGGGCCGAGTACACCGTCGCCTCCCAAGACGCCATCACACAGGTCCCGGCGTCCGTGACACCGCAGGAGGCGGCCACCCTGCCCCTGGCCGGCACCACCGCGCTCACCTGCCTGGACGCCGCACGCCTGCGGTCCGGCGACTACATCCTCATCAACGGCGCCTCCGGCGGGGTCGGCACGTTCACCATTCAGATGGCTCACGCCCGAGGCATGTACGTCACCGCCGTCTGCAGCGCCCGCAACGCAGCCCAGGCCAAGGCGCTCGGCGCTAACAAAGTCATCGATTACGCGACCACTGACTTCTGCGCCACCGGTGAACGCTACGACGCCGTACTCGACCTCGTCGGAAACCGGTCAGTGCGTGAGCTGCGCAAGCTCGTGCGCAACACCGGCGCGCTGGTGCTGTCCGGAGGCGGCGTACCCGGCACCGGACACCTCGTCGGCCCCCTCGGGTTGCTGGTCCGCGCCCAGTTCCTGTCGCGCACCCCCGGCCCGCGAATCGTCATCCCGCAGGCACTGCCCACCACCACCCAGCTGCGCAAGCTGGGCATACTCGCCGGCACACGAGCCGCGGCCCCGGTCGTGGACCGGGTCTTCGACCTGGCCGACGGTGCGGACGCCGTCCGCTACGTCGAGACCGAACACGCCCGCGGCAAAGTCCTCCTCACCATCACGCCTTGGGACGTCGCCCGCGACCTCAGCCCGGCAGCGAACTCACCGGCTGGACGGTAGCCGGCTAGGGAAGCGCTCCCAGCCGTCGTGAGCCAGCCCACGCAAACGCTGCACCTCCGAGTCCAGTCCAGCGATGAGTTCGCTCGGGGACTCACTGGGTGTGTCCCTATTGACGGCTACACGCCGGGCAGGCGTTTACCGGATCTGCCGATGAGCGGACGTTGTTGGTCCCGAGCAGGACCAAACAGGGCGGGGAGGTTCATCGTCCGCGATGACCGCCATGAGCCGCTCAAATGTGCGAAGTGTTGACGACGGCTGAAGACTGAACGTCCTGCGCTGCAAAAGCAAAGGGCCAACGTTCCCAGCAAACGAACGACGATCCGCCTCGCTCGTAGAGTCTCCAAGTCGCGGACGGTACCTTGTCGTGCGGTCAGCCCTGCGCCGCCTTCGTGCATGCCTCCTGCACGGTTCGGTACTGGCCTGTCAGCCGGTTGTGTTCGTCGACTGTCGCCGACAGGGCATCGCGGGCCGCGTTGTACTGACTTATAGCGGCATTCGTTGCGGGGGTGACGCGTGCTCCAGCCGCGTTCCACGTCGCAACCATCTTCGTTGCGGCCCGAAGCGCTGTCGCGCTCGCCTTCGCCTCACGGGCCTCCTGCTTGAGACTCAGCCTGAAGTGGTCCCACTCGGCGAGGCAACCCTTGGGGAGAGTCCCGGTGTCGCAACGCGCGATCGCAGCTCTGAACAGCGCGCCCTTCTGCTGAGACGCGGTTATCGCGGTGGTTGCCGCCCGCTTGTCCGCCTGCATCTTCTTCATGGTCGCCTGGTACTGAGGGCTCCCGGAGGGGACGCGTCCGCTCGTCACGCCGTTGAACGCGTCGCTGTAGTGGTTGAGTGCATCGATCGTTGCTCGCGTTCCCTCGATTGACTTGTTCTCCATCTCGACGAAGCCGCTTCGGACGGTTTGGCATGCCGAGGAGAGACGATCCGCCTGCTGTGACGTCTGCAAGTTCGAACAGCCCGGCAATGCGATGACGAGCAGGAACCCGGCGAACGTGACGAGCAACAGTCTCGGCTCTCTGCGCATCGCTATGCCCCGCTTCCTCAACTTCCACTCTGCCTAGAGGGCATCTTGAACTCTGCCTGCCGGGGCGTCGCGACGAGCAGGGTCCAACGTCACGACCGGCTGGTTTCCTCGCCGTCTGGCAACTCGGCACCGGGGGTCACAGAGAGACCGGCCAGTCGCCCCCACCGCGTTCTGGTCCGATGTGCGGAGCAATCCCCGCAACTTCCTGTTCGTCTTCATCGGGGGACTGATCGCGATTGGGTGGGGGCTGACATCGGCTACCGACCCCGCGCTCTCGGCAGGCACGTGTAGCCGGTGCGGCGGCTACTGTCGGCGCAGCGCTGATGTGGCTGTCGTATGCCCTGTACTTGCGACCCGGACCGTTGTCCCAGGCGACGTGGCAAGAGCAGCCGGCGCGATGACGACTCGTCTTCCTCATCCGCCACCTGTGGCTCGTCGCCACACCGACAGCACGCAAGACAAGTTCGGCAGCCAACGCTGGGAGTTCAGTCGCTGCGAAACCCCAACCTCTGCTCTGGACGTGAACTGCTTCCGCGGCATGAGCGGACGTTGGCTGGCGCTAGCGGCTCGGAGGGGCCGTGTCTGTCCGGCCACCTGTCTGCCTATTCGGTGTGCGGGCCGCGGTTCGGTGCGGTGGGGTGCGCGAAGGGCGCGAAGCGCCCGGAGCGCGGGTGACGCAGTGCACCGAAGGCTGGCACCTGACGGAGGAGCCCGCTCGCAGCGAAGGACCTGCTCGGCTCACGGCGTCGACCCGGCCGGGGCGACCTCCGGGGCGACCTCCGAGGCAACCCGCTCGTGCGGCGCCACCGGCCTGATGCTGGCAGAGCGCAGGGCTGCTGCCTCGGCGGACCGGCTCTCGGCAGTGTCCACGTCGCCGGCCGCGCGGGCCAGGCGGGCCAGCCCCTCGAGGCCCGTGGCAGTCAACCCCGGCTCCCCGGTCGAGCGCCCGAGGGCCACCGCCTGCTCGTAGCCGTCGAGAGCGAGCGTTGCTGCGCCGACGGCCTCGTCACAACGGGCGAGCTGGGCAAGGGCCAGCCCTCGCATGACGGGCGTTCGCAGCTCGGTGAACCCGGCGACTGCGGCTCCGAAGTGGGTCCGCGCCTGCTGCCAGTCTCCCGAGAGCTGCGCCAACAGCCCCGTTCCGTAGTCGGCGAGGACGGAACCCGCGCCGTCACCGACGTGCCGGGAAGCATCCGCCGCGCGCTGGAACAGGCTGCGGGCCTCCTCGGGGTGCCCCAGATCGAGCTGCGTGACGCCCAGGTCGGCCAGGGCCCACTGCACCGTGTTCCACAGGCTGGCGGAGGCTGCCACGTCGATGGCTTCCTCCAACACCCGTGCCGCGTCCTCGTGGCGGCCGTACTGCCGCAGCCCCCAGCCGAGGTGGTAGAGCGTGGCCGAGAGCCCCCATGGGTCGTTGAGCTGGCGGAACGCCGCTGCCGTCGCGCGCCCCAGACGCACGGCCTCCTCGTCACCCCTCTTGAGGGCGATCTCCATGCGGACGAAGCCGATGACCGCCGCACCCCAGGCGTCCCGGTCGGCGGCGAACTGTGCAGCGGCCTCGTCGAGCAACGCCTCGTGGCGCCCTCCGTCCGCGCCGGCCACGGCTTCGACGGCGAGCAGCACCTTCGACAACGCTGCGCGCGAGGCATCACCGGCCTCTTCGAAGACCGCAAGGCTCTCGGCGGCAGCAGCGGCGCACTCCGGGCTGGGGTGGACAAGGCAGGCTCGGGGCCGCTCCACGAGCGAGAGCGCCTGCAGGGCACGCGCCCTCGCCGCCGGCGAGCCGGTCGGTGTGGCCAGCAGTCGCCGCAGCACCTCACGTCCCTCGAGGTGCCGGCCCAGGTGCCAGAACAGCCCCAGCGAGCCCGCCAGCTCCAGCGCTGCGTCGTGGTCACCGGCCTTCGCACCCCACCACGCCAGCGCGGCGCGGATGTTCGGCTGCTCCTCCCGCAGCACCCGTAGCGCCTCACGCTGCCCACCACGGCGCAGCAACAGCTCGCACTCGGCGGCCACCTGCTGGTAGTACCGGGCGTGCCGGCGCGCAAGCGCGGCGGCGTCGCCAGCAGCGTCCAGCCGCTCGGCGGCATACTCGCGCAGGGTCTCGAGCATCCGGTAGCGCGTGGCCACCCCACGCTCGACCACGATCATCGACCGCTGCACCAGCCGACCGACGACGTCGAGCACCTCACCCACCCGCAGCGCCTCGCCACCCAGCACGGCCTCTGCGGCCTCCAGCGTCCAACCACCGTGGAAGACGGCGAGCCGGTCGAAGACTTGGCGTTCCTGCAGGGTGAGCAGGTCGTAGCTCCAGTCCACGGCAGCCCGCAGCGTCCGTTGCCGCGCCTCCGCGGTCCGGTTGCCCGACGTGAGCAGCGCGAACCGGTGGACGAGCCGGGCGGCGATCTCCGAGGGTGACAGCGTGGTGACGCGTGCGGCGGCCAGCTCCAGTGCCAGGGGCATGCCGTCCAGGGCCCGAGCGATCGTCGCCACGGCGGCGAGGTCACCGTCGGACGACACCGCCGTCGGCGCCAGCGCGCGCGCCCGCTCGGCGAAGAGCTGGGCCGCCGGGTAGGTCAGGACCTCTGCTGGGGACACGTCGACCGGTGGCGTCTCGAGCGGCCCGACGGTGACCTGGACCTCCTCGGGCACTGCGAGGGCCTCGCGGCTCGTCGCGAGCACGGTCACGTGGGGGCAGCGGCCCAGGACCTCATCGACCACGGCGGCGGCAGCGTCGACGACGTGCTCGCAGTTGTCGAGGAGCAGCAGAGACCGCCGCCCAGCGAGGAAGGCGGACAGCCGGCTCCGGACGTCGTGGTCGGCGGCCGCGCCGTCCAACGGCACCCCCACGGCCTCGGCCACCGCCCACGGCACCTGGTCGGCGGAGCCCACCGAGGCCAGCCGCACCCCGTACACCCCGTCGGGGAACCGGTCCGACGCGCGCGCTGCCACGGAGAGCGCGAGAGAGGTCTTCCCCGCTCCACCGGGACCGACCAGCGTCAACAGGCGGGTCTCGCCGACGAGCTCGGTGAGGACATCGAGCTGCTCGTCGCGTCCGACGAGGGGGCGGGCCACCGTGGGCAGGCTGCTCGCCGACAGCCAGGCCTCCTCGGGCGGTCGCAGCCTGGCGGCGGCGACCGAGGGCGCAGCGAGGTCGGCCGGCTCCCCCAGCGACGGGTCCTGGCGCAGGACCCGCTCGTGCAGCGACCGCAGGGTCACGGACGGCTCCAGCCCGAGCGAGTCGTCCAGTACCTTGCGCGTCCGCCGGTAGACCTCGAGGGCGTCGGCCTGTCGATCGGCGCGGTACAGCGCCACCATCAGCAGGCCGGCCAGCGACTCCAGCGTGGGGTCTGTGGCCACGAGCGGCTCGAGGTCGGCGACGGCCTCCAGAGGCCGGCCGAGGCCCAGGGCGACCTGCGCCCGCTCGGTGAGGGCCGCCAGGTGCAGCTCCCTCAGCCGGCCCGCCTCCACGGTCGCCCACGGCTCGTTCGCGAAGTCGCTCAACGGCTGTCCTCGCCACAGCGCCAGTGCCTCGTCGTAGCGCGCCAGGTGCTCTTCGCCGGGATGAAGCACCCCGGCGGCGCCGGCGCGGGCGCTGCCGACCCTGGCCGCGAAGGCGACCGCGTCGACGCTCTCGGGGTCCACGTCTACCCGGTACCCGGTGCCGTGTCGCACGACCAGGTCCCGCAGCCCGCTCACCGCGAGCGCCCGCCGCAGCTTGGACACCCGGATCTGCAGGGCGTTGACGGGGTCCACCGGCAGTGACGAGCCCGACCACAGGCGGTCGACCAGCGCCGTGGCCGGCACGGTGCGCCCGGGCACGAGCAGCAGCTGGGCCAGGAGCGCCCGTTCGGCGGGGCCGGGGAGCCGGGCCGGCTCGCCGTCGACGAGGACCTCCATGGGCCCCAGCAGCAGGTAGCGCACGTCGTCCACCGCGGTACCACCCTTCGACAGGGTCATGGTGCCGGACGGTGCGCGGGCCGGCAACGACCCGCTCGTCGCCTGCAGGCGCACCGAGCCGCCGACGCGGGCAGCACCCTCACCGACCGACGGTGGCGCCGGGTGCGGCACCGGGACGGGGGGTGTATGCCGTGCCGGTGAAGACGTCGAGGACGTCACCCAGGCGCATGGTGCCCGTCAGCCGGACCCGAGAGGTGTGCGCGTCGGCCTCGACAGTCGTCACGCCGGGGACGTCACGCAACCAGCGCGACACCTCTCGCACGCACCTGCGACAGCCCATGCCGTCGACCAGCAGCGTGATCTCGTGGCCCATCGGCCTCCTCCTCCGCTCACCTGTTGCTCGCGCTCGACCCATCCTCCTCTGCCGCCCTGTCGGATCACTGTCCGCCGACATCCAGCTGACGGGAGAGACCGAGCCGGTCGAGCTGGACCCAGTACTCCACGATGCGTCCGGCGGCGACGCGGTAGACCGCCGAGCCCACCTCGACCAGCGGCGCCCCGGTCGGGGCACGGCCGTCGAACTCACCGACGTGGTGGCCCTCCTGGCGCCAGCGCACGTAGACGTGGTCAGCCTCCCCGAGGAGCTCGGTGACGGTGTAGCGGAACGGGCCGAAGGTGCGGAGCATGTCGCGCACGTGCGCGGCATACTCCTCCGGCGTGCGCACCACCTGGTGCGCGCCCTCGGCGACGACCTGGTGCGCCACGACGGTCGGCGCCATCAGCTCGCGCGCTGCGTCCGGGTCGCCGGTCACCCGGACACGGCCCAGGAAGGCCGCCACGACCTGCGCCGCCCCGGTGGGGCCGGTCACGGCCGGCACCTCACCGGGGCGAACCTCGAACGTCCTCACCGGTCCGCCACGCTGGAGCGTAAGCCACGCAGCCGCAGGCTGTTGGAGACCACGAAGACCGACGAGAAGGCCATGGCGGCCCCCGCGATCATGGGGTTCAGCAGCCCGGCCGCCGCCAGGGGCAGCGCGGCCACGTTGTAGGCGAACGCCCAGAACAGGTTGCCGCGGATGGTGCCCAGCGTCCGCCGCGCAAGGCGGATGGCGTCGCCCGCGGCCCTCAGGTCGCCGGTGACCAGGGTGAGGTCGCTGGCCTCGATGGCGACATCGGTACCGGTGCCCATCGACAGGCCGAGGTCGGCCTGGGCGAGGGCAGCGGCGTCGTTGACCCCGTCGCCGACCATGGCCACGACCTTGCCCTGGGCCTGCAGGTCCTTGACGACGGCGACCTTGTCGGCGGGCAGCACCTCGGCGACCACCTGCTCGATGCCGACCTCCCTGGCGACCGCACGGGCCACCGTGTGGTTGTCACCGGTGAGGAGCACGGGAGTGAGGCCGAGCGCCTTCAGCTGGTCGATGGCTGCCTTGGAGGTGGGCTTGACGGCGTCAGCGACGGCGAGCACACCGCGCGCCCTGCCGTCCCAGCCCACCGCGACCGCAGTCTGGCCGGCCGACTCGGCCGCTGCCATGGCGGCCTCGAGGTCCGGTGGCAGGTGCTGGGCCCACTGGTCGAGCAGCCGCGCACGGCCGACCAGCAGGGCGTGCCCGTCGACGATGCCCTGCACCCCGAGGCCCTCGACGTTGGCGAAGTCCTCCGGTGACGGCAGCGTGCCGACCCTCTCCGTGGCGCCCTTGGCGACCGCCTGGGCGATGGGGTGCTCCGAGTGGTCCTCCAGCGCCCCGGCGAGCCGCAGCACCTCGTCGACGTCCTCGCCTTCGGTGACGTGCACGTCGACCAGCGTCATCCGCCCGGTAGTGACGGTGCCGGTCTTGTCGAGAACCACGGTGTCGACGCGGCGGGTCGACTCCAGGACCTCGGGACCCTTGATGAGGATGCCGAGCTGGGCGCCGCGACCCGTGCCGACCATGAGGGCCGTCGGCGTGGCCAGCCCGAGGGCGCACGGGCAGGCGATGATGAGCACTGCCACCGCGGCGGTGAAGGCCGCGGACGGCCCGCTGCCGGCGCCGATCCAGAACCCCAACGTGGCGAGAGACAGGGCGATCACGACCGGGACGAAGACTCCGGAGATGCGGTCAGCGAGCCGCTGGGCGGCGGCCTTGCCGTTCTGGGCGTCCTCCACCATTCGCGCCATCTGGGCCAGCTGGGTGTCGGTGCCGACCCGGGTCGCTGCGACCAGCAGCCGGCCGCCGGCATTGACCGTGGCACCGACCACGGGGTCGCCCGGGCCGACCTCGGCCGGGACGGACTCGCCGGTCAGCATGGAGTTGTCGACCGCGGACGCGCCCTCCACGACCGTGCCGTCGGTGGCGACCTTCTCACCGGGACGGACCACGAAGGTGTCGCCCACCTCCAGCTGGTCGACCGGGATCCGCGTCTCGACCCCGCCGCGGACCACCGCGACGTCCTTGGCACCGAGCTCGAGCAGCGCCCGCAGGGTCGCCCCGGCACGCCGCTTGGAGCGGGCCTCGAAGTACCTCCCGGCCAGGATGAAGCTGGTCACGCCCGCGGCGGCCTCCAGGTAGATGTTGGCCGAGCCGTCGGTGCGGCGGATCGCCAGCTCGAACGGGTGCGTCATCCCGGGGGTTCCGGCGTCGCCGAGGAACAGGGCGTACAGCGACCAGCCGAACGCCGCGAGGGTTCCCACCGAGACGAGGGTGTCCATGGTGGCGGCACCGTGCCGCAGGTTCACCCACGCCGCCCGGTGGAACGGCCACGCGCCCCACACCACGACCGGCCCGGCGAGGGCCAATGAGAGCCACTGCCAGTGGGTGAACTGCAAGGCGGGCACCATCGCCAGCACGACCACCGGCAGCGACAGCAGGACGGACACCACCAAGCGCTGCCGCAGCGGGCGCACCGGGTCGTCGTCCTCTCGCGGCCCCACGGTGCCGTCCTCACGCGGCCGCTCGGGCAGCTGCGCGGTGTAGCCCGCCTGTTCGACCGCACCGATCAGGTCCTCGGTGCTCACGCCCGGACCCGCTATGACGCGCGCCTTCTCGGTGGCGTAGTTGACGGTCGCGCTGACGCCCTCGAGCTTGTTCAGCCGGCGCTCCACCCGCGAGGCGCACGAGGCACAGGTCATACCTCCGATCACCAGCTCGACCGGAGGGCCACCGGTGCTGACGTCGGCCGTTTCCTGGTTGGTGCTCATGGCGTGTTCCTTTCTCGACGAGGCGGTTCAGTGGGTGTGCGGCGCGGCGTCGTGGCCGGTCGCGGCAGAGGGGCTGCTGGGGGCGGGCGACACCCCCGTGCTGGGGGTCCTCGTGGCGCCGGGACGGTCGGTGCCGCCGGCCGTGGCCGACTCGCCGGCCGCGTCGGCGCGCACGGTGAACTCCGCTGTGCGGACGACGCCCTCGTGCTTGAAGTCGAAGTAGAGGCGGTACGCGCCGCCGCTCGGCACGGCGGCGGTGAAGTCGACGCGCGGGCCCGGCATGGTCGCACCGTTGCCGGGGTGGCCGCCGGGGTGCACATGGAGGTAGGCGAGGTCACCGGCCCGCAGCGCCACCAGGTGCCCATAGGCGCCCAGGTAGGGCTCGAGGTCCTTCACCGGCCTGCCACCTTGGAGCACCGCGAGCACCACCGGCGACTCCTGGCCCGGCGTCAGCCGGCCGCTCAGCTGCACGGTGTAGTCGCCCACGGTCGCCGTGTCCGTCACCGGGGGGAGCGCGCTCGGCTGGTAGTCCCCGGGCACTGCGAGGTCGGCTCCCAGCGTCACCGGGTCACCCGCGGCCGGCACGAAGTCGGCGAAGACGCGGTAGGTACCGGGCACTGCAAGGTTCACCGGGCTGGTCCACCGCCCGGCCCGGTCACGCACCGGGTGCAGGTGCTGGTATCCACTCAGGTCACGGCGCACCACGATGAGGTGCAGGTCTTTGCCGTGGGCCGGGGTGTAGTCGCGCAGCGGCGACCCGTCCGGGCGCAGCACCGTGAACGACAGCCTCGCCGTGGGTGAGGCGGTCACCCGGTCGGCGTCCAGCTGCAGGGTGTAGCCGGCCGCGGACACCATGAGGCCCCCCGGCAGGCGGTCCGAGGGGCTGGTCGCACCGGGCTGGGCATGGCCGGTGCCGCCGGATGCAGCGTGGTCGGAGCCACCGTGGCTGGCACCAGGGCCGCCGGAGTGGTCACTGACCGGTTCGCCGATCGGTCCGACGGCCTTGCCGGCGGCGGCTCCGCCGGTGAAGACGGCCGACAGCGCGACCGCGAAGAGGCCGATGGTGGTCACGGGCTTCATGGCTTTCCTCCTGGGTTGGGGGTGGGGGCCGGTGCCCTGTCAGGGGCGGCTCAGGCGACGTTCTCAACCAGATACCCCCGTACCGTATGCCGCCGTTTTGCCGTCAACAAGGCATCGCGAGACCTCCACGGCGCCAAAACACCGCTGTGCAAGGGGATGGACAGCGCTTGGACAGCGGTCGACAACTCTTGGGTTCCAGACTTGGAGACGGCTACCCCGGTGGGGTATCAGAGAACCGCAACCGCTCGAGGAGAACCATGAGCACCCAGGAGACCGCCTCCGAGGCCGCAGGACCGGCCACCCCCGCCGCGACTCGCATCACCGTCGTGGAGAACGGGCCGCTCCAGGTCAAGGGCGACGTCGAGCTCGTCGACCACGACGGCAACGCGTACCAGACCCGGCGGACGGTCTTCCTCTGCCGCTGCGGGCAGTCAGCCAGCAAGCCGTTCTGCGACGGCTCCCACGTCCGCACGCAGTTCAGCGCCTCCGAGCGGGCCGGCTCGACGAGCTGATCCGACCACCACCATCCACCCAGATCCGACACCCGGCACCCATGCCGACAAGGAGAGAGAAATGAGCACCACCATCGCGTCGCGGCGCTGGAAGGGCCTAGCCCTCATCGCCGCGGCTCAGTTCATGGTCATCATGGACACCTCGATCATCGGGGTCGCCCTGCCCAAGATGCAGGCCGACCTCGGCTTCAGCCAGGAAGACCTCTCCTGGGTCTTCAACGTCTACGTCGTGGCCTTCGGCGGGCTGCTGCTCCTCGGCGGCCGCCTGTCCGACCTGTTCGGCGCGCGCAGGATCTTCACCACGGGCTGGCTCGTCCTGCTGGCGGGCTCCGTGGTGGCCGCAGTCGCCAGCACTCCTGCGGTCGAGCTCGCCGGCCGAGCGGTCCAGGGCGCCGGCGCAGCGCTGATCGCGCCCTCCGCGCTGACCCTGCTGATGATGACGTTCGGCGCAAACCCCAAGGAGCTCACCAAGGCGCTCGCGCTCTACGGCGCCGCGGCGCCGGCGGGCGGCACGGCGGGCGTCTTCCTCGGTGGCGTCATCACCGAGTACCTGTCCTGGCCCTGGGTGTTCTACCTCAACGTGCCGATCGCCGTGCTCGTGCTGCTCGCAACGCCCGCCCTGCTGCCGGCCGGTGGTGCCCGCTCCGGGTCGATCGACCTGCTCGGCGCCCTCACCGTGACCGGCGGCCTCGGCACCGCGGTGTATGCCGTGGTCCGGGCTCCCGAGGTCGGCTGGGCCTCGACGTCGACCTGGGTCGCACTGGCGCTCGCCGCGGTGCTGCTGGTCGGCTTCTTCGTCATCCAGCTCTCGCGTCGTGAGCCGCTCGTGCGGCTCGGCATCTTCCGCACCCCGAACCTGGGCGCGGCCAACCTCGCCCAGCTGCTCCTCGGCGGCGCCTGGATCCCGATGTGGTTCTTCCTGAACCTCTACCTGCAGCAGGTGCTCGGCTACAGCGCGTTCCCTTCCGGCGCCGCGCTGCTGCCGATGACGGCCCTCATCATGCTCGGAATGGTCGCGCTGGCCCCGAAGGCCATCGCCGCGTTCGGGCCCAAGGCCATGGTGGTCGCCGGCATGCTGCTGCTGGCCGCCGGCCTCGGCTGGCTGTCCTTCGTCCGACCCGACGGGTCCTTCTGGGTCGATGTGCTGCCCGCATCGCTCGTGGCGGCCCTCGGCATGAGCCTGGCCTTCATCCCCTCGCTCGGCACGGCGATCAGCTCGGCGCGGCCCGAGGAGGGCGGCCTGGCCTCCGGCATCGTGAACGTCAGCTACCAGGTGGGCTCCGCCCTGGGCCTGGCCGCCATGACCGCGATCGCGGCTGGGGCGGGCGCCGGACAGCTCGGCGACGCCCGGGCGCTCACCGACGGCTTCTCCGCGGCGTTCGTCGGCGCGGCCGTCATCGCCCTGGTCGGGGCCCTGGCCGCCGCCGCGACGCTGCGCACCCCTGCCCCTGAGCCGGTCGCCGAGCCGGTCCACGGCTGACGCCGCCAGACCCTCCCCCACCGGCACCACCGGAACCCACGACCGTGCCACGTCCGTGGCCGCGGCGGATCCAACCGGGGCCGCCGACACCCCCCGTCCCGAAGGAGGACACCATGAGCCAGACCACCTACACCGTCGCCGGCATGACCTGCGGCCACTGCGTCGCCTCGGTCACCGAGGAGATCGAGCAGGTCCCAGGCGTCACCGACGTCGACGTCGACCTCGCCAGCGGAGCGGTCACCGTCACGAGCGACACCCCGGTCGACGAGAGCGCCGTGCGAGCCGCCGTCACCGAGGCCGGCTACTCCCTGGCCGACGCCTGAGCCACCCGGGTCCGGCGGCCCATCGCCGCCGGGCCTGCGGCTCGACCCACCCCTTGGAAGGACAACCATGACCGACATCCAGCAGATCCAACACGTCACCGACGCCGACTTCGAGGCTGAGGTGCTGCAGTCCGAGATTCCCGTCCTCGTGGACTTCTGGGCACCGTGGTGCGGCCCGTGCCTGCAGGTCGCACCGGTGCTCGCCGCCATTGCCGCCGACAACCCCGAGACACTGCGCGTCGTCAAGCTCAACGTCGACGAGAACCCCGTCACCGCAGCGCGCTACGGCATCACCGGGATGCCCACGATGAACGTCTACCGCGACGGCCAGGTGGTCATGACCATCACCGGCGCCAAGCCGCGGTACGCGCTCGAGGCCGACCTGGCCGGGTTCCTGGCCAGCCGTTCGGCGAGGGGGTCGGCACGGTGAGTGTCCGCGTGCTCGCCATAGGGGCGAGCGGCTACCTCGGTCGCGCCGTCACCCAGCACCTCCTCGAGGAGGATCACGGGGTCCTCGCCATGGTCCGTCAAGTGGAGGCACCCCCGGGCCCGCACGGGTCTCTGGCTTGATGAGTGCCGCCTGAAACGGCGGCTGATGCTGCGAGAACGTCTTTGGAGGTCTGGCATCGTCAGCCGCCATTTCGGCTGGGCGTTCGTACCGGCATGGGACGAGACCGGGTCCTCTTGGACTCACCTTCCTGGAGTGCGGTCTACCTTGGGGATCGTGACGAAAACCGTTCTGGTCACGGGGGGAGGTCGGGGTCTGGGTCGGGCCACTGCCGAGAAGCTGGCAGTTGTGGGACACCGGGTCATCCTGGTGGGCCGCAACCCAGCAGCCGCCGAGGCCGCCGTCGAGGAGATTCGCGGCAGCCACCCGCACGTCCAGGTCGAGGCGCGTTGGGTCGACCTGTCGTCGCTCGCGCAGGTCCGCGCTTTCACGACCACGGAGGCCGACCGTGGTGAGCCGGTCGACGTGCTGTTCCACATCGCTGGCGTCATGCAGACCAGCAAGACCCGTCGGCTCACGGTCGACGGCTATGAGGAGACGTTGGCAGTCAACGTGCTCGCGCCGTTCCTGCTCACCGCCCTGTTGCTGCCTGCCCTCGAACGGTCCGTGTCGGCGCGTGTCGTGACGGTCAGCTCCCGCTTGCACCTTCCGGGGTCACGTGGCGCCCCGGTCGACTTCGACTTCGACGACCCCCAGCTCGAGCGCGGCTACCACCCGGATCGCGCGTACAAGAACTCCAAGCTCGCCGTGTTGTGGTTCACCTATGAGCTGCAGCGCCGGCTCGGACCCCGGCGCATCACCGCCAACTCGGTCTGTCCCGGCTTCGTACCGACCACCGCGGCGGCGAGCACCACTGGTGTCATGCGGTTGCTGATGTCCTCCGTGATGCCACACATGCCGTTCGCCACCTCCGTTGACGAGGCGACGGACTCCCTCGTCTTCATGGCTGTCGACCCCTCGCTCGAAGGTGTCGGCGGGAAGTTCTTCGGAGAGCGGCATCCCATGGAGTCGAGCCCGCAGTCACGTGACACGGAGCAGAGCCGGCGCTTCTGGGAACTCGCCGAACGTCTCACCGGCTCCGCAAACGAACACTGATCACGCAGATACACCACGTGTGAAGACGGTGCGATCCGCCCCCACGCAGGCGCCCGTCTGCCAGGCAGGACGGCCCGGCCGAGTGGCCGGGCCGCCTGGGTGGGACAGACCGTCTACGGGGTCGGGTCGGCGTAGCTCCCGCCGTAGATGTCACTGTTGCCGAACGTGGCCGGGCATGACGCGAGGACGTCCGGCGCCGGCAACGGCGTCGAGGTGTAGAGCGAGGCGCGGTAGGCGTCGATCGCCGGGCAGTCCGCCGCGTTGCGCGTGTCGTTCCACACTCCGACGACGCCACTGTTGGTGGCGGCGGCATACACGTAGTCGCCGAGGAACTCGGCGGTCAGCGCGTTGGCGCTGCTGCCGCGCGGGTCACCGAGGGCGCCTCGGTGCAAGGCGGTCCAGCCAGTGGGCGCTCCCGCGACGATGTCCGCGTGCAGCACTCCTCCCACCAGCCCCCGAGGATCGGTGGTGTTGGTGCGGTAGGGCGTGGTGAACGAGTTGTGCACGACGTAGAGGTCCGTGCCGTCCGGCGAGACCGCCGGAGCCGTGTAGACGGGCCGGTCACCGGCCACGCCCGTCGGCACCGTCGCCGGCGCGCTCCACGTGGCGCCACCGTCCCGCGACCGCGTCAGCAGGATCTGCTCGTTGTTGAGCCCCGCCCGCGCGTCCGACCACGTCATGAAGATCTCGTTCGTGGCGTTGGTGCCGTTCGGCGCACCGTTCGCGATATCGACGCTGGGTCCGACCGCGAGGTCGACCCGGGCCCCCGCGACCCCGTCCATGACCGGACGACCCTGCACGGGGTCGAACACGCCCGGCGCCACTGCGGTGGACACGATGGTCGGTCCGGTCCAGTGGGCGCCGCCGTCGGTGGAGCGGTACATCATCTGGACGGTCTGGCCGCCTCGGGTGCCGACGCCGAAGACATAGGCGTTGCCGGTGCTGTCGGTCCGCACGGTGCACCCGTCGGCCTGCGCGTTGTTGCGGTTGTCACTGGCCGGGCCGACCTGCTTGGTCGTCCACGTCACGCCCCCGTCGCTCGAGCGGGCGACGGTCAGCGGGGTCGGGAACGCCTGCCCACGCGAGTTGCTGCGGAAGGACGCCCAGCACACGTAGACGTTCCCGAAGAACTTGCTCGACGCGGCGTTGTCGGCCCAGATCTGCTCCTTGTCGGAGAACGTCGTCGACGACTGCTTCGAGATGAGGACCGGTGAGCTCCATGCGTTCTTGTCACCTGACGCTGCGGCGGCCACGTCGTCCACCCGCGACACGGCGATCGCCTCGAACCCCTTGAAGGCAGCCTGCTTGCCGCTGTTGAAGCTCGCGGTCAGGTTGGCGTAGTAGAGGCGTGACCCGTTGGACCAGGAGAAGCTCCCGTCGACGCCGGGACGCGGGCCGAAGGCCAGGGCCGGGTCACCGTCGGACACGAGGCCTGCCTCGTAGTACTTCGGAAGCGTGCCGATCGGTCCCACGCCCGGGGTGCAGGGCGCCGGGCCGAGGCAGTTGCGGGCTGTCCAGCCGGTGTAGGTGGGCTGGGTCCACGACGAGCCGCCAGTGGAGGAGAAGTAGATCCCCGAGACGCCGACGCCCGGGGTGAAGGGGCAGGTGTTCGGCGCGCCGGCCGCGCAGGACTCCATGTCGATCTCGTCGTTGGATCCGGCCGCGACCACGGACGGGTTGTGCGCGTCGATCGCCACAGCCGGTTCGTTCTGCTTGTTCTGCGAGAAGGGTGTTGGCGGACTACCGACCGAGACCAGGGTGTCGCCCGTGGCGGCGGTGGCCACGGCCGTTCCGGTCAGAACTGCCGCGAGGGCGGCGACCACACTGGTGGCGATGCGCTTCGTTCTCATGGTTCCTCCACAACGGAAAGGCGGTGCTTCGGAACGTACGACCGCGCAAGCAGCCATGGCATGACGTATCCGGACTAGTACGGATACGGGAGGGGCTTCGCGACGGCGCTCGACGGAACCGTTGGGTGCGCTGCGGGGTCCAAGGGGCGTGAGGAACTCGACCCGGACCATGTTGACGCTCGCAGTGCTCGGCGCAGGTGCTTCTGCGCTCTTCCAGGGCGCGATCCCCGACGCAGCGCCGGCCAGCGCGGTGACCCCGGCGCCGCCCGGATCCGTCACCGCGGCGCTGGCCAGCCCTGTCACCCCGGTGCCGCCCGGCTCTGTCAGAGCCATCATCACGCTGCCCAGCACGACCGTGCGAGGCGGCTCGTCGCTGCCGGCGACGATCACGGTCGAGAACGACAGCGGCAAGCCGTTCCACATCCTGGGCTGTGGGTCGGTCTTCAGCGTTCTCCTGGTCGGCGAGGGTCACCGCCCGAGCCCGTCCTGGCCCCTCTGCGCCCAGGACATCATCATTCCGGCCGGAGTGAGCACCTACCCCGTCACCGTTGCGGCGGCATACCAGGAGTGCTCGATGGACGGTGGAAACGGGATGCCGGCCTGCGAGCGGGACGGTTCGATGGCGCCTCTACCTGCCGGGCGGTACCAAGCGACCACGGTCAGCGTGAGTCCCGACCTGCCCGTGCCGGCGCGCGTCCCGGTCACCGTGACGCCACGGTGACTAGGTTCGGTGCCATGTCATCCCTCGAGGACGTGGTGGACGAGGCGGCGGGCCGCACCGGCTTCTCCGGGGTGGTCCGCGTCGACCGTTCGGGCGTGACGGAGCTGGCAGCGGCATACGGGCTCGCCGACCGTGGCCACGGCATCCCGAACACGGTCGAGACCCAGTTCGCCACTGCGAGCGCGACGAAGAGCCTGACGGCACTGACGGTGATGGGTCTGGTCGAGCGTGGGGCCCTCGCCCTCGACACGACCGCCCGGTCGCTGCTCGGAGACGACCTGCCCCTGGTCGCCGACGACGTGACGGTCGAGCACCTGCTGGCACACCGGTCCGGGATCGGCGACTACCTCGACGAGGACGTCGTCGATGACATCACCGACTACGTGATGTCGGTGCCCGTGCACGAGCTCGCGACGACGGAGCAGTACCTGCCGGTGCTGGACGGCCACCAGACCGTCTTCCCCGCCGGCAGGCAGTTCGCGTACAACAACGCCGGCTACGTCGTGCTGGCGCTGCTGGCGGAACGGGCGAGCGGCGTGCAGTTCCACGAGCTGGTTCGCACCCTGGTCTGCGAGCCGGCAGGCATGGTGGACACCGCGTTCCTGCGTTCTGACGAGCTTCCCGGACGAGCCGCACGGGGCTACCTCCGTGTCGACGGCCTGGGGACCAACGTGCTCCACCTTCCCGTGGTCGGCAGCGGAGACGGAGGGATCTACTCGACGGCCGCCGACATCAGCTCCTTCTGGGACTCCCTCTTTGCCGGACGGATCGTCCCGCTCGAGCGGGTGGCCGAGATGGTGAGACCGCGCAGTGACTGGCCCGAGGAACACCGGCGCTACGGCCTCGGCTTCCACCTCCACGCGACGAACGACGGAGCCTTCATGGAGGGGTACGACGCGGGCGTGTCCTTCGCCAGCGTGCACCGACCTTCCTTCTCGGTCACCTACACCGTCATGTCGAACTGGTCTGACGGCGCCTGGCCGATCGTCCGGCTGCTCAGCGACCGGCTCGCCACCTGAAGCAGCACACCGGCGTCCGCGTCTCCCACGCGAACCGACGGCCGGCTCACCCGTCGACGAGCAGCCCCCGGACCGGTCCCTGCAAGCGGTCGGTACGGCGAGATGCATTGGGCAGCAGCGCAAGTCGGTGCGTGCGCGGCATACCCTCGCGTTGTCGCCGGCTCTGCTCCTCCGCGATCGGTCGCCACACCTCGTCCACGACGGTGTGCGGCTCCCCCTCGATGGCCTCGGCCGGGCGTTCGGTGTGCTCGGACCACAACCTCAGCCTCGTCTGCCGGGCCAGCGTCGGGTCGCACACCAGCACGTTCAGCTCGGTGTCGTTGAAGAGGGAGTGCTCGTTCAGGTTGGCCGAGCCGATGGTGAGCCAGCGGTCGTCGATGATGCCGACCTTGGCGTGCACGTACACCGGAGCGGACCTGTCACCCTCATGGGCGCTGATCGTGGTGGCGAGGAGCCGTCCCGCGCCCCCGTCTGCCTGCAGCAGCCGCCCGAGCTGACCGCGCGTGGTGTCCGCCCCGTTGTTGGGTTTCGCCGGCAGCAGGAGGACGACCCTGAAGTCGTCGTGCGGGGGTCGCGTGAGCTTCGCGGCGAGGACGTCGACCACTTCGGGGGACCACAGGAACTGGTTCTCGAGGTAGACCAGGCGCTCGGCTGAGCGCAGCGCCCGCAGGTAGGCCTCGAGGATCGTGAACTCGCCCTTCGGCGCGAAGCCGTAGGTGGTCTCCGGGACGGTGCGCAGCACCTGGGCCTCGATGTCCCCCACCGGCTCGGGCTCGACCGGCCATGGCAGCGGTTCACCGGCGACCTCACCCCATCGCTGGGTGAAGTGCCTGGCGACATCGGCAACGACCGGCCCGCGCAGGCGGGTGGCGGCGTCGTGCCACCCGAGGGGTGTGTGGGGCGGGTGCTGGGGGTCGTCGTGCCGGTCGCCCTGCAGGGCCGTGAGATCGATGCCACCCACGAAGGCGACCTCGTCGTCGATGATGATGATCTTCTCGTGGTGGCAGTGCATGGTGCGCTCGCGCTTGTCGAGCACGCACCGGACCCGGCTGTCCCTGACGAACTCGTCTCGAGCCCTCTCCACCATCGTGCGGGTGGGCTGGAACAGTGGCAGTGGCGGTCCCGCCCACAGCAGCAGGCGCACCGGCACACGCTCGGCCACCTCGGCCAGCAGGTCGCGCAGCGGGAGTGCACCGGGCCGACGCGTGAGCCTGAAGTCGGGCGACGCGTGCCACCCGGAGATGTGCACCGTGTGCCGCGCTGCCCGGATGGCGGCCTCCATCTCGGCCAGTGCCGACGTGCCGTCGATGAGCACCTCGACCGTGTTTCCGCCGCGCACCACCGCGCGCGTCGACCACCACCCCTCCTCACGGGAGGGGTTCAGGGCGTCGGACCAGCCCAGCCGCCGCAGCCGCGTCCGGTGGTGGTTGCGCAGGAGCGCCTCGAGAGCGTCGCCGGCCTTCGCGTCCGCCTGACCCAGCCAGGGCGTGTGCACCATGCAGCACATCGTGGCGTAGATCGGCCGTGCCCGCCGCAGGGGCGCAGCTGGTACCGCCGGCCGCCCCCCGCCAGGGGAGGCAGAACCGCCCGTCGAGCCTGACCCTCACCGGATGTAGATGGCGTCCCCGACCGGGCGCTCCCCCGTCGCGTCGGACGGGTGGCTGATGAGCCGGCCGTCGCTGGCCATGGCCGTCGAGCCGCCACCGTCGAGGTTGATCGCGTCCTGCATGCCGAGGGCCTTCGAGACCTGCGCGGTCTCGGGGATCGACAGGCCCAGCTGGTCGGGCTGTCGGCCGTCCACGGTCACGAGGAGCGTGCGGCCCTGGCCGTCGACGCCCGCGAAGGTACGCGGGTTGCGCTGCAGCACCCACCCGTAGGCGAAGGACGGGTCACCCGGGTGCACCATGCCGTCCTGCGCCTGGGTGATGTGCAGCGCGCCGCTGCGCAGCAGCTGCGGTCCCCCGTTGATGACATTGACCCCGGGCCGCACCAGCTGCCCACCCTGCGGCGTGGTGAGCGTGAGTCGGAGCTGCGCCTGCTCCCCTTGCCGCAGGCGTGCGATCGCCTCGGCGAGGGAGCCGGTGCCCTGGACCGACCGCTCACCCCGCCCGAGCACGGTGCCGCGTTCGTCCATGACCCGTACGACCCGGTCCTGACGGTCGAGGACCACCTCGGCGCCCGGCCCGCTCGGCGTGGAGGCACCGAAGACGGGGGTGAAGGCGACCAGCTCATCCGGGTCGGTGCAGGTCACGTCGTGCAGCGGGCGGAAGGTCGGCTGGTCGGAGGGGTCGCCACCGCAGTTGCGGATCAGGCCGGGAACCCGGTTGAGGCCGTCGAGGCGCAGGGTCTTCCCACCCGTGCGCAGGGTGCCGCGCCACTCGGGACGGACGACCGCGGTGTGCCGCGCGGTCTCGTGGAGGACCAGGGCGGGTCGGCCGGCGACCATCTCCGACTCGAGTGCTCCGTCGTAGACGCCCACTCCAGCGGGGTCGCCAGGCGCCCCTGCGTTGGGGTCGAGCACGAAGAAGCCCGCATTGACCGCTGCCTTGGCGTGCGCGTAGGCGCTCAAGGCGGTCGTCGTCTCGCGGTTCTCGAGGTCCGGGCCGAAGGTCCCGCCCAGGTCGCCGCGGAAGGTCCTCGGGTCCACCGTCAGCACGTTGACGGCCCAGTGCCCCTTGTCGAGGCTTCCGCCGTCCCAGCCGGAGTACCACGAGCGACCGGAGAACCCGGCAGCCTTCAGGCGGGCGACGTCCTGGTCGGCCGCGGACTTGCTCGCGAACTGGTCGGTCAGGCGGACGCGGTAGCCGATCACTCCTGCTGGGACGTCCGCGACCGCCGGTTGACGCACAGGCTGTGCCTCCGCGTCGAACCCCGCCTCGTCCAGCCGTCGCACCAGGTCCTGCGCACTCGCCTCGTCCTGCACCGACCGCGGTGGTGCGTCCGGGTCCGGGCTCGATGCAGACGACGGGATGCTGAGCTCGACCACCCAGGGCGTTGCGACGTCGAAGGCGCCCCTCTCGATGCGGGTCAGGGTCACGCCCGGTTGGAGCACGGTGGTGGACCGAGTCTCCGGCAGGCCCGGCAGCCCCAGTGGCAGCCCCTCCCCCTCGGTCACCATGTCACCGGTCGACGGGACCGACCGTGCCGAGCTCGCCGACTGTGCCGAGCTCGCCCCCAGGGCCACCCCTCCCAGTGCGAGGACGGTTGCTGCGGACGTGACCATGACTCGAGACACCATGTGGTCACCGTGCCCACGACGGCCGACGCCAACCGAGGGGCCGGGCAAACATTCGGCAAAGACTTGCCCAGCACCCCGAATCCGTGCGGTTGTGGACACGAACCGTCCGGTTCCCGTCCTACGGTGCCGCCATGGCCATCGCCCGCTTCCCCAGCATCGTCATCGACTGTCCCGACGCCAAGGCTCTCGCGTCCTTCTACGGCGCACTGCTCGACTGGGAGGTCAAGACCTCCGACGGCTGGGCGGAGGTCCGCGCCGACTACGGCCAGTGCATCTGCTTCCAGCAGGTGGCGGACTACTCGCCGCCCCGCTGGCCGGGCCAGGAGCTGCCCCAGCAGATGCACCTCGACGTGATGGTCGAGGACCTCGACCGGGCCGAGGCCGAGGTGCGCGCTCTCAGAGCCACCCGCCACGAGCACCAGCCGGGCACCTCGTTCCGGGTCTTCCTCGACCCAGCGGGACACCCGTTCTGCCTCTGCGTCGACTGAGCGGCAGACGAGAGGTATGCCGCGTGGCCGGGGCCCGCGGCATACCTCCCCTTCCATGGTCGGCGGCCGCCTGACGGCGGCATCCGGTGCACGCTCAGGTCAGGAACGGCTCCGACGGGTCTGGCGGTCGTTGGCCTTCTGGATCGCCTCGACGAGCTCGTCCTTGCTCATCCTCGAACGTCCCTGCACCCCGAGACGCTTGGCGATGTCGTAGAGGTGCGACTTGGAGGCGTTGGCGTCGACGCCACCCGCGGTCTTCCCACCGCTGCGCGCGCTGGCGCCACCCTTGGCCGCCTGGTGGTCCGAGGGACCCTTCTCGCCCTTCTCCTCCCAGTGGTCTCCCACCTTCTCGAAGCTGTGCTTGAGGGAGGCGAAGGCGGTGCGGTGCGCCCGCTCCCCCTCGCCGTACTCCTCGACGGCCGAGTCATGCGTCTTGGACCAGGTCTCCTGAGCCTTGCGTGACGAGCGACGCAGGGTCGAAGGCAGCTCCTCCTTGGCCGGCATGGCGGTCCTCCTCGTTCGGTGCTGAGGTTCTGTCGTGGTGCGCACCGCGCGTCGACCGACAAGCGGTGCCACCGCCATGCTCACGCGTCTCCCGCCGGTCCGCACCTCCACCGCCGTCGAGCGCAGCACCACGCGCTGGCCAGCGAGGAACCTCACATTTCGGTCAGATGGCTCACGAATTCCCAATCGCGCGGCCCGGCTTCGGGCCCGGTGTTACGGTCGGGCAACGGACCGCCGCTGGACGGGAGGGCAGACGGTGCCGACTCCAGCCGTCCCCGGGCCGGAAGCCCTGCATGGCGACGCCAGACGTGCAGAGGCAGCCGAAGAGCGATACCGCAGGCTCTTCGAGACGATGCTCCACGGGGTGGTCTACCAGGACACCACGGGCACGATCATCGCGGTCAATCCAGCTGCCGCCGAGATCCTGGGTGCGCCCTCGGAGGCACTGGTCGGTCTGCGCTCCGACGACCCCTCGTGGGCCGCCACGCACCAGGATGGCTCGCCCTTCCCCGGCTCCGAGCACCCCGCGATGGAGGCGCTGCGCACCGGCGAGGTGGTGCCCGACGTCGTCATGGGTGTGGCCCACGGTCGGACCGGTGAGCGCCGCTGGCTGCTGGTCACCGCCGTCCCCGACGCGTTCGACGAGCGCGGTGTGCCGCAGCGCGTCTACACGATGTTCACCGACATGACCGAGCAGCGCCGCGCCGCAGGGGCGTTGCGCGAGTGGGACCGCTTCCTCCGCCGCCTGCGCGACACCAACGTCCTGGGGTTCGTGTTCGCCGACGAACGGCGGATCATCGAGGCCAACGAGGCGTTCCTCAGCATGGTCGGATACGACCGGTCGGACCTGACCGCGGGCCGGGTCGACTGGCGCACCATGACCCCGCCGGAGTGGGCCCCGATGGATGACGCGGCCATCGCGCAGATGCGGGCCAACGGGTCCTGCCGGCCGTTCGAGAAGGAGTTGCTCGACGCGCAGGGCCGTCGGGTGCCCGTGCTGATCGGTGCCGCCGTCACCGGCCTCGAGCCGCTGGCCTGGGTCACCTTCGTGGTCGACCTCAGCGACCGCAAGCGGGCCGAGGAGGAGCGAGCCTCCCTCATCGCGAGCGCCCTGGAGGCCCGCTCCGAGGCCGAGCGGGCGGACGACCGGCTCCAGTTCCTGCTCCGGGCCGGCGCGCTGGTCGCAGCCGCTCGCGACAGCGACGACCTCCTGCAGCACGCCACCCGCCTGATGGTGCCGACCCTCGCGGACTTCGCGGTGGTCTTCACCCCGGACCGCGAGGGCGCCCTCCAGCTCGCCGTCGGCGAACGGCTCGACGAACCCGATGCGCAGGTGCTGCTGGACGTCCTCCACGGTGCACTCGACTGGGACGACGCGCCGTCGCTGCGGGTCGCGAGAGACCACGGCCAGAGCCGGCTCGTCCGCGACCTCGGACCGCACCTGGTGGCCACCCTCCCCCACCTCACCCCAGCCGCACGGGCAGCGGCACAGAGCCTGCAGGGCGCCAGCCTGCTCACCGCTCCGCTGAGCGTCGGAACGCAGCGCCTGGGGGTGCTGGTCGTGGGCCGCAGCGTGGGGCGCGTCGCCTTCGCCGAGTCCGACGTCCCCGTGGTGGAGGAGCTCGGGCGCCGTCTCGCCGTCGGGCTCACCAACGCGCGGGCGTTCGCCCGCGAGCACGGTGTCGCGGAGACCCTGCAGCGGTCCGTGCTTCCCGACTCCCTGCCGGCCGCGCCCGGGCTCGACCTGGCCGTGCGCTACCTCCCCGCCACGGAAGGTGTGGGGGTCGGGGGTGACTGGTACGACGCCTTCCCGCTCGGCGGGACGCTGTTCGCGCTGGTGATCGGGGACGTCGTCGGCCACGACCTCGGCTCGGCCTCGGCGATGAACCAGATCAGGAACACCCTGCGGGCGTATGCCGTGGAGGAGGCCGACCCGGCCTCCGTCCTCCGGCGCACCAACACGGCCCTGGCCAAGCTCCATCCCGATGCCCTCGCCACCGTCTTCTACGCCGTGCTCGACCGCGCCAGCGGCGAGCTGTCGTTCGCCAACGCGGGGCACCCACCGGCCCTCGTCGCGACGAAGGAGGGCGCGGCATACCTCTTCGAACCCGCCGGCCTGATGCTCGGCGTCGACCCCGACGCCACGTTCACCACCGGCCGGGTACGCCTCGACACGGAGTGCGCGGTGCTCCTGTACAGCGACGGGCTCGTCGAGGACCGGACCCGCCCCATCGACGACGGGCTCGACGCCCTGGCCCGCGCCTTCTCCGGACACCGCGGGTCGAGCGCCGAAGCCGTCTGCCAGGCCGTGGAGGCCGCTCTCCTGACCGGTGCCTCCCGGTCCGACGACGCCTGCCTCCTCGCCGCGGTGTGCGTGCGCGTGACCGGCGACGGGGCCACGGTTCCCGGCTCGGCTCCGGTGGTGGTGCTGGCCTGAGGCGCAGCCGTCGGTCCTTGGTGTCAGGAGCCGGGTGTCATCGGCCGGGTGTCAGCTTCCGGTGGTCAGGTCGTGCTGGGCGGCGCGCATCGGGGAGCTGCTGGCCGCCAGGCTGTCGCCGGCGGCCACCGGCGACCACTCCTCGGCTCCGGCGTTCTCCAGCAGGAGGACCGCCAGGTCGTCGGCGAAACGGGCTGCCGGGACGTGCCGGCGCACCTCGTCCAGCAGCTCGTCGAGGGCGTCCTCGATATCGGCCGAGCGCAGCAGCTCCGCCAACGGCAGCAGCGGCAGGAACTCGTCGTCGCCGTCACGGGCCTCGCTCAGCCCGTCGGTGTAGAGGAGCACCCGGTCACCCAGCGACCACGGTCGCGTGGCCGGCTCGTAGTCGGTGCCGAGCCCGAGCGGGAGACCGACCGGGGCCTCGATGAAGGTCGGCTCACCGTCGCGCGGCACGAGCAGCGGTGGCGGGTGCCCACAGTCGACGAGGGTGACGTGGCCCTGGTCGGTGAGCTGCACGAGCGCAGCGGTGGCGAACTCCTCCTCGTCGAAGAAGGGCATGAGGTACCTGCTCATCTGCGCGGCGATGGCGGCGAGGTCGCCGCCGGCGGCCGCGGACTGCCGAAAGGCCCGGATGACCCGCGCTGCCTGCTCCACCGCTCCCAGCCCCTTGCCCCGGACGTCGCCCACGAGGAAGCAGATCCGCTGGTCGGCGTGGAACCAGTCGAACAGGTCGCCGCCGACGAGAGTGTCCTCGGAGGCCGAGAGGTAGCGTGCTCCGGTCGTCACCGACCCGACCCGGGGCGGGATCACCGGCAGGATGGTCCGCTGGGCCACCTCCGCGATGCGCTCCACCCGGGCGAGCCGCCTCTCGCGCCGCACCCGCACCGCGGCCACCGCCACCGCGGCCACGCTCACCAGGGCGACGTCGATGACGCGGACCCACATCTGGGGGGTTCCCCACTGACCGCCCCAGACGTTGGAGCCGACCGCCAGTACGACGGCGCCGACGGCGTAGCCGGCCGTCGGCACGGTGGGCAGCACCGAGCAGGCGATGAGCGGCGAGATGGCGTACAGCACCGCGAGCACCAGCAAGTCCGAGGTGGTCACCACGTCGACCAGGAGCACGCCCGCCAGCCAGACCGCCGCGAGGACGGCACCCAGCCAACGGCCGCGGTCCCGGCTGCTCACGGCACGTCACCGGCCCAGCTGAGGCGCACGCCGAGGACCGTCGTGGGGTGCCCGAACGACCGCGCACGAGGAACCGGCGTCACACCTGCATCCTCGCGCAAAGTCACGTCAGCCGAAGGACATCTGCCACCATCTCGTGTCCCCTAGCCTCGAAGGCGACATCGCCGACCTGGTGCGCCCAGCACGCCGTACCCACCGCTTCGCGCAGCAGGCTGCGGCGCCAGGCGCCCGGCTCTCGGGGGTCCTCCCCGTAGCCGTGGACGAACGCCGCCTCGAGGTCCGGGCGCCCCCGGAACTGCTGGGCGGCCAGCCGGGCAAAGTAGGTGTGCGCGGGACGCCAGTCAGCCCGGCCGAAGTCGATCACCCGCACGTCGTCGCCGTGCCGCAGCCAGTTGCGGGGCTGCCAGTCGCCGTGGGTCGGCACGAGAACCGTTGCCTGACAAGGGAAGTCGGCCACATGAGCACGCAGCTCCACCTCCGTCGCGCCGTCGATGCGGTGCGGACCGTCGAGCCACTGGAGGGTCCTGGCGTTCTGCTGGCGCTCGTAGTCCTCGTCGATGTGCGACGCCTGGGCGTGCAGCACTGCCAGGAGCTCACCGGCCTGCGCGTAGGTCGACGGGTCACCCTCGGCCCGGGTCCCGAGCACCAGCTCGCCGTCGAGGTGCTCGGTGACGAGCAGGTTGGCCGCCTGGTCGGTCCAGAGCAGCCGCGGCGCCCGGCCCCGACCGGAGAGGGCGGCGACCCACTGGCGGTGGGCGGCGATCTCCCGGCCGATGTGGTGGTTCCCCGGCCCGGCCGCCTTCACCACGACCTCGCGAGCGCCGGTCCGAGCGTGGAGCACGACCGTGTCGGTCAGCCCCCAGCTCCAGTCCGCCAGGACCTGCAGGTCCGGAGCCCACTGGCGCAGCACGGTCGCCTGCTCGTCCGAGACCCCTCGTGGTTCCAGCACGTGCCGGACCCTACCCGCCACGACTCCGACTCCGGCTCCGGCTCCGGCCAAGCCGGGACCATCGGCCCGGGCCCGCACCGCTCCGCCTGCCTAGCGTGGAGACGCCGGATGACAGCGCTGGCCCGCGAGGGCCGAGCCGCTGGACACCGTCGAACGCTGAGCACCATCGAGCTCCCTGGAGGTGAGCGCCGTGTCCCACACCGCCGTCCTTTTCAGCCGAGGCAGTCATGGCGTCGCGTAGGGCGCCCGCGGCGCCGGCTCCCGTCGAGGTCACCCAGCGGGGAGAGGTCCCGGCCGGGGCCGCAGACCATGCCCGCAGCAAGGTCGAGCACGTCGTGCGGCTGGCCCACGAGCCGATCCTGGCGGCCCGGGTGGTGCTGACCATGTCACCCGACCCTGCGGTGGAGCGCAGCGCTCGCGCCGAGGCTTCCTTCGACGTCAACGGCACACCGGTGCGCGCCCACGCGGTCGCTGACGACATGTTCGCCGCCGTCGACCTCCTCGAGGAGAAGCTCGAGCGCAACCTGGTGCAGCACGGCGACCGCCAGCGGAGCCGGCACCGCTGGATCGGTGAGGCCAGCACCCACGAGTGGCGTCACGGCGACCTGCCGACCCAACGGACCGCCACCTTCCCTCGGCCACCCGAGCAGCGCGAGGTGGTGCGCCGCAAGTCCTTCGCCCTCCAGGAGCTGACGCCCGACGAGGCGGCCTTCGACATGGACCTGCTCGGTCACGACTTCTACCTGTTCACCGACCTGCGGTCCGGCAAGGACGCCGTGGTCTACCGCAATGGTGACGGCCGGTTCGCCCTCCAGGGCGACGTCGTGCCCTACGCCGAGCACGAGACCCTCGTGAGCGCCTCCAGCGCGGCACCGTCGCTGTCGGAGGCCGACGCGATCGCCCGGCTCAACCTGTCCGGCGAGGGCTTCCTGTTCTACCTCGACCCCGACAGCGGGCGCGGACGCGTCCTCTACCTGAGGTACGACGGTCACTACGGGCTGATCACCGCTGCCGAGAGCTGACCGGTACCGGCCGCTGCCCGTGGGGCAGAGCCGGCCCGGGGTCCGCGCCGCCCGTGGGCCGGAGGCCGTCAGAGGCCCAGGTCGCTGAGGCCGGGGTGGTCGTCGGGGCGCCGCCCCGGGGCGGGCCAGTGGAACAGGCGGTCCTGCTCCTCGATGGCCAGGTCGTTGATGCTGGCGTGACGGGCCACCATGAGGCCCTGCTGGTCGAACTCCCAGTTCTCGTTGCCGTAGGAGCGGTACCAGAGCCCGTCGGTGCCGCGGGACTCGTAGGCGAACCGCACCGCGATGCGGCTCTCGCCCCACGCCCACATCTCCTTGATGAGCCGGTAGTCGAGCTCACGCTCCCACTTCTGTCGCAGGAAGGCGACGATCTCCTCCCGGCCCCGGAGGAAGGTCGAGCGGTTGCGCCAGCGGCTGTCCGGTGAGTAGGCCAGCGACACCCGCTCGGGGTCACGGGTGTTCCACGCGTCCTCGGCGGCGCGCACCTTGGTGAGGGCGTCCTCGCGGCTGAACGGCGGCACGGGGGGTCGAGCGTTCACCTGTGGCCTCCTCGAGCGTGTCCGGCGGTGGTGGGCACCGGCTGTGCGCACTCCGGCTCTCCACCACCCAGAGTGCCCGGACGAGGGCGCCCGCGCATCCTCCGACGCCACACCCACCGAACGGCGGACTTCCGCTTTCTTTACTTTCCCTTTACTCTTTCTTGAATCGCAGCATACGCAGGCGGCGGGGACCGCCGGCGGGGTCGAGCAGGGGGTCACGATGCGGGCGATCAGCCAACGGGTTTCACGGATCACGTCGCGACGCGCACCGCGCGATGCCGCCCACGACGGCCACGCCGAGGAGCTGCCACCAGCCGACGAGCTGCGGCACGTACCCACGACGAGCCGGATGACGCTGCCGGAGCGTCTCGAGGGTCTGGAGGGCGCCGACGCGGACGGGCTTCTCATCACCCGCCAGCGCGCCGGGCTGTACGTCCTCTCCGACGCCTCGGGGCAGGTCGTGGGGCGCATCTCCGGCGACTACGTCGTCGGCTTCACCGCGACCTACCACGGCACGTCCGGGCTCTTCGCAGACCTCGAGACGGCCAAGGCCACGATCGCCGAGCTCCACATCCGCGAGGCCAGCGACTTCTGACCTACCCGCTGCCAAGCGCCTGAGCTCACCCGGCGCCCGGCGCCCCTGAGCTCACCCGGCGCCCGGCGCCCCTGAGCTCACCCGGCGCCCGGCGCCCCTGAGCTCACCCGGCGCCCGGCGGCGCCACGTCGACCTCGAACCACACCGTCGACCCCGTCGTGCTGCGATGCGCGCCGAAGGCACTGCTGAGGCTGCTCACCAGCTGCAGCCCCCGGCCCCGGGTCGCCGTGGCACCCTGCGACGAGCTCGTCGGCAGCCCGCGGCTTCCCGTGTCGCTGACGCTGCAGGTGAGCCGGAGGCCGTCGAGCTCGAGGCTGACGTGCGCGTCGGTGCTCGCGTGCAGCACGACGTTCGTCACGAGCTCCGAGAGGCCGGTCACGACGGCGAACTGGGCCTCCTCGTCGACGCCCCAGGCGGCCATCTGGGCGCGGGCCCAGTCTCGCGCCGGCCGCACCGCATCCGGCAGCGGAGGCACGACGAGGCTGGCGCGACGGTGCTCCAGGGAGCTGCGGCCGAGGGCCAGGAGCGCGCAGTCGTCCTCGAAGCCACCGGACGCGGCCATGCCCTCCACCACGCGCTGGCACACGCCGCGCGGGCTGTCGGTCGGCACCGAGTCCAGCAGGTCCAGCAGCCGCTCCTCCCCCTCGGCCAGTGTTCCCGACCGTCGCTCGAGCAGGCCGTCGGTGAACGCCAGCAGCACCTCCCCCACGTCGAGCTTGACGGTCTGCACGGGTCGCACACCGCCCAGCCCGAGCGGCGGACCGCTCACGAGGTCGACGATGTGGGCTCGGTCGGGGCGGTCGGGGTCGTCGGAGTGGTCGTCGGCCGCGTCACCCGGCTGGGTGCGACGGGACGGCATCAGCACCGGCGGGCAGTGACCGGCGCTGGCGAGAGTCACCTCGCCGGTGTGCGTGTCGAGCAGGCCGTAGAGCATGGTGACGAACAGCTCTCCGCCGAAACCGCCCCCCTGCCGTTGCGCCCCTCCCGTGCGGACGGCGTCGGGCCACAGGTCGTCCAGCCCGAGGACCAGCTCGTCGAGGGCCGAGAGCACCGACTCGGGCTCGGGGTCGGAGATGGCGGCGCCACGCGTCGCAGCCCGGATCTGGCCCATCACCGTCGCCGCGGCCACGCCACGCCCCATCACGTCACCGATCACGAGCACCAGGCGACCGTCCGAGATCGTGAACGCGTCGTAGAAGTCGCCCCCCGCGACGGCTCCGGTGGCCACCGGCTCGTAGCGCCCGGCCAGCGCGAAGGACCCCGACTGCGGGAGCCCCTGGGGCAGGAGCGCCCGCTGGAGCAGCTCCGCGGTGCTGCGCTCCCGGTCGAACAGGTGCGCCCGGGCGAGCGCCTGTCCCACCAGGGCAGCCGCGGACGCCAGCAGGGTGTGCGCGTCGGCGGGCAGCGGGTGCTGCTCCAGCCGCAGGACGACGGCGCCGGTGTGCCCGTCGGTGGGCAGCGGGATCACGGCCAGGTCGTCGTGCTGGGCGAGTCCACCCTCGCTGAGCGCCTCCTGCACGACCTCGCGCTCCGGGCCGCGCAGCGGCGTCCAGATCAACGGCAGCCGCTCCTCGAGCGGGGAGACCCGCTCGTCGGCTCGGTGCCGGGTGGCGCGCAGCTCTCCCGTGGGCGCCCCGGGTGCCAGCTCGTCGGGCAGGCACACCACCACCTCGACGGCCGGCAGCGTCAGCGCGATGTGGTGCAGCGCCGCCTTGCACACGTCGTCCACCGTGGCCGCGACGGCGAGCGACCCCGCCAGGCTGGCCAGCTCCTGCACCCGTTCGACGCCCTCGGTGGTCTCGAGCACCATGTGCAGCACGCCCACCACCGCGCCGCTGTCGTCGCGCACCGGCGACGCCGCCCGGGTGTAGTAGCCGTCGTCGAGCCGCAGCGGCGCAGGCCGCCCGCGCCGCAGCGACAGCCGCACACCGTTCTCGAGGAACGGCTCCCCCGTCTCGAGCACCCGTCGGAACGCCGCGCCCACGTTGGGCAGGTCCCACACCTCGGCCACGGCCTCGCGGGTCGGGCGTCCGAAGACGGCGGGGTGCTTGGAGCCGAGGAGCTCGGCGAACGCGTCGTTGTAGACCATCTCGAGCGCTGGTCCGTGCTGGTAGCACAGCGGAAGGGGCGACTCGAGGACGGTCGCTACGACGTGCTCGACCGCGGCCGGCCAGGCAGCTCTGGCACCGAGGGAGGTCGTGGACCAGTCACGTGCGCGCAGCAGCTCGGCCGCACTCGCTCCAGGACGCTGTTCCACCACCGAGAAGCCCACCCTCCGGCCATGATGACCACCGACGAGCGTAGACCCGCTTCGTCACGCTGCGGGCGGTATTGGTCAGATCAGCCGCATCCGCCAGTTGCGCCGGATCTGTCACCTCCGTGTCCTGCGCCGGACGTCACGGACCCCCGGTGGGCGTGACGGTCAGGAGGCCGCGGCGCGGGCCGCCTGCGGCGCGACCTGGTCGACGAGGAAGGCCCACTCCCAGGCGACCTGCCGCCAGGCGTCGTAGCGCCCGCTCTTGCCGCCGTGGCCCGCCACCATCTCGGTGCGCAGCAGGATCGGCCGCGTGGCCGGGTCGTTGGTGACCGTGGACCGCAGCCGCGCCACCCACTTCGCGGGCTCGGTGAAGAACACCCGCGTGTCGTTGAGGCTCGTCGTGGCGAGGATGGCGGGGTACTCCACCGGCCGCACGTTCTCGTACGGCGTGTACTCCTTCATGTAGGCGTAGACCTCGGGGTCCTCGAGCGGGTTGCCCCACTCCTCCCACTCCACCACGGTCAGCGGCAGGCTCGGGTCGAGGATCGTGGTGAGGGCGTCGACGAACGGCACCGACGCGTGCACCGCCCGGAAGCGCTCGGGCGCCAGGTTGACGGCGGCGCCGATGAGCAGGCCGCCGGCAGAGCCTCCCTCGGCCGCCAGCCGGTCCGGGGCCACCCACCCGGAGTCGACGAGGTGGGCGGCGCAGTCGACGAAGTCGGTGAAGGTGTTCTTCTTCGTCATCAGCTTGCCCTCGTCGTACCACGCGCGGCCCATCTCCCCACCGCCGCGCACGTGGGCGATCGCGTAGACGAACCCCCGCTGCAGCAGGGACAGCCGGGCGACGGAGAAGTAGGGGTCCGAGGACGCCTCATAGGAGCCGTATGCCGTGAGCAGACCCGGGTGCGTGCCGTCCGGCTGGGTGCCGCGCGGGTAGACCAGCGACACCGGCACCTGCGTCCCGTCCTGCGCGGTGACCCACTCTCGGCGCTGCTCGAAGGCGTCGGGGTCGTAGCCGCCGAGCACCTCCTGCTGCTTGAGCACGGTCAGGCTCCGGCTGGCCACGTCGTAGTCGGAGACGGTCCGCGGGGTCACCATCGACTCGAACACCAGCTGGATGCTCGGCGTCGCGCTCTCGGGGTTGTCGCCCAGGCCGACCTGGTAGACCGGCTGGTCGAACGGCAGCTCGTGACCGGCGCCGAAGCCCGTGTCGGAGGCCTCCTCGCGCGGCAGCACCCGCAGCGCGGTGAGCCCGTCGCGGCGCAGCGAGAGCACGGCGAAGTCGTCGAAGGCGTCGATGCCCTGGAACCGCTCGCCCTTCTCGGCCTTCAGCAACGGCCGCCACTGCTCGTGGCTGGTGCAGTCCAGCGGCGCCCACGCGAGGTCGGAGTCGGGGTTGTCGGCGTTGTGCACGACGAGCAGCCGGTCGCGGGCCGGCTCCACCTCGTACTCGACGCCCTCGCGCCGCGGGGCCACCACCCGGAACTCGCCCGTCGCGTCCGCGGCGTCGAGCAGCCGCACCTCGGAGGTCGTCTTCGAGCCGATGCCGATCATGAGCCAGCGGTCGTCGCGCGAGGTGCCGACGCCCATCCAGAAGCGCGGGTCGGCCTCCTCGTAGACCAGCACGTCCTGCTCCGCGGGCGTGCCGACCTCGTGGCGCCACACCTGGTGCGGGCGCCAGGCCTCGTCGACGCGGGTGTAGAAGACGTGCCGGGCGTCGAGCGAGAAGGCGCAGCCGTAGCCGATCTCGGTGACGGCCTCGTCGACCACG
Organism: Pedococcus cremeus; assembly: GCF_900111375.1. Classification (GTDB taxonomy): domain Bacteria; phylum Actinomycetota; class Actinomycetes; order Actinomycetales; family Dermatophilaceae; genus Pedococcus_A; species Pedococcus_A cremeus. The sequence continues at coordinate 77,408 of NZ_FOHB01000011.1, read as the reverse complement.
GTGTCGTCGGACAGGTCCTTGATGCGCAGGGCGAAACGTTCGTCGCCCTCGGTGTCCACGGCATACGCGAGCCAGTGGTGGTCGGCGCTGACGGTGAGGGCGCCGAGCGAGAAGAACTCGTGTCCCTCCGCCTCGACGTTGCCGTCGAGCAGGACCTGCTCCCCCGCCACCGCGCTGCCCGCCTCCGGCTCGGGACGGCTCGGGTGCTCACCCACCGGCGCGCGGCAGTGCGCGGCGTACTGGGCACCCTCGAAGGTGCGCCCGTAGTACCACCAGTCGCCGCTGCGCACGGGCACGGTGAGGTCGGTCTCCTTGGTGCGCGACCGGATCTCCTCGAAGATCGCCTGGCGCAGCGGCTCGAGGTGGGCGGTCACCGCCTCCGCGTAGGCGTTCTCCGCCTCGAGGTGCGCGACGACCTGCGGGTCGGACTTGTCGCGCAGCCACTCGTAGTGGTCGACGACGCGGTCACCGTGGTGCTCGCGGACGTGCTCGCGGCGGGGCGCGGAGGGCGGGGTCGGCATGGGAGCACTGTATGCCGCGGGGCCCGACGGGCCGGCGACGCCCGCCGTTGGCGTGACGCGCCGCTGGGCACGCCGCGGCATACCGTGCTGGCGAAGGTCAGCCGGACAGGCAGCGCGACCCGAGGATGACCTTCAGGTCGCCGAAGAGGGCCTCGGTGGCGTTGACGCGGTAGCTGTCGTCGAGCTTCATCAGCACCGAGCGGCCGGCCTGGCTGAGCCGCACGTGCACCTCGGTGGAGCCGGGGTGCGAGCTCAGCACGCTCTTCAGCTGCTCGATCTTGCCGGCGGTGGCCCGGGTGGTCTCCATCGTCACCACGACCGGTCCCCGCGGGCCGTCGGTGATGTCGGGGAGGGTCAGGTCCTGCGCGTAGATCGACACCGAGTCGTCGCGACGGTTGACCCGGCCCTTGACCGCGACCACCTTGTCGTGGCCCAGCATCGTCGAGACGGTCATGTAGGCCGACGGGAAGAACAGGCACTCGATCGCGCCCTCGAGGTCCTCGACGGTGACGATCGCCCAGAGGTCGCCCTTCTTGGTGCGCTTGACCTGCAGGCCGGTGATGAGGCCGGCGATCTGCACCGTCGATCCCTCCGGCTTGCCGTCCTCGCCCGTCAGCGACGCGATGGAGGTGTCGGCGTGCGAGGAGAGCACGTGCTCGATGCCGAACAGCGGGTGGTCGGAGACGTAGAGGCCGAGCATCTCGCGCTCGAAGCCGAGCAGGGTCTGCTTGTCCCACTCGGCGGTCGGGATGGGCGGCAGCACCGAGTCGTCGAAGCCGATGCCCCCCTCGTCGTCGCCGAAGCCGCCGAAGAGCGAGTCCTGCCCGATGGCCTCCTGGCGCTTGATGTCGATGAAGTGGTCGATGTAGTCCTCGTGGACGCGGACCAGGCCCTGCCGGCTCTCCTGCATGCCGTCGAACGCGCCGCCCTTGATGAGCGACTCGATGGTGCGCTTGTTGCAGACCACCGCCGGGCTCTTGGACAGGAAGTCCTTGAAGGAGGTGAAGCGCCCCTTCTCCTCGCGGGCGGCCACGATGGCGTCGACGACGTTGCGGCCGACGTTGCGGATGGCCTCGAGGCCGAAACGGATGTCGGTGCCGACCGCGGCGAAGTTCGCGACCGACTCGTTGACGTCGGGCGGCAGCACCTTGATGCCCATGCGCCGGCACTCGCCGAGGTAGAGCGCCGACTTGTCCTTGTCGTCTCGGACGCTGGTGAGCAGGGCGGCCATGTACTCGGCCGGGTAGTTCGCCTTGAGGTAGCCGGTCCAGTACGACACGAGTCCGTAGGCGGCGGTGTGCGCCTTGTTGAACGCGTAGTCGGAGAACGGCAGGAGGATGCTCCAGAGGGTCTGGATCGACTCCTTGGAGTAGCCGTTGTCGAGCATGCCCTGCTCGAAGTTGGCGAACTCGGCGTCGAGGACCTCCTTCTTCTTCTTGCCCATCGCACGGCGGAGCAGGTCCGCGTTGCCGAGCGTGTAGCCCGCGAGCTTCTGGGCGATCTCCATGACCTGTTCCTGGTAGATGATCAGGCCGTAGGTCATGCCGAGGATCGGCTCGAGCGCCTTCGTGAGGTCGGGGTGGATGTAGTCGAGTTCCTGCTTGCCGTTCTTGCGAAGGGCGAAGTTGGTGTGCGCGTTGGCGCCCATCGGGCCGGGGCGGTAGAGCGCGAGCGCCGCGGAGATGTCCTCGAAGTTGTCCGGCTGCATCAGGCGCAGCAGCGAGCGCATGCCGCCACCGTCGAGCTGGAAGACGCCGAGGGTGTCGCCCCGGCCGAGCAGCTCGTAGGTGGCCTTGTCGGTCATGTCCTTGGACAGCGCGTCGAGGTCGATGTCCTCGCCGCGGTTCATCCGGATGTTCTCGATGGCGTCGTCGAGGATGGTCAGGTTCCGCAGGCCGAGGAAGTCCATCTTGACCAGGCCGAGCGTCTCGCAGCTCGGGTAGTCGAACTGCGTGATGATCTGGCCGTCCTGCTCGCGGCGCATGATCGGGATGACGTCGATCAGCGGCTCGCTCGACATGATGACGCCGGCGGCGTGCACGCCCCACTGCCGCTTCAGGCCCTCGAGGCCCTTGGCGGTCTCGACGACCTCTTTGGCGTGCGGCTCGGACTCGACGAGCGCGCGGAACTCACCGCCCTCGGCATACCGGGGGTGGCTCGGGTCGTAGATGCCCGACAGGGGCACACCCTTGCCCATGACGTCCGGCGGCATCGCCTTGGTGAGCTTCTCGCCCATGGCAAAGGGGTGGCCCATGACGCGCGAGGCGTCCTTGACGGCCTGCTTGGCCTTGATGGTGCCATAGGTGACGATCTGGGCGACGCGCTCCTCGCCGTACTTCTCCGTCACGTACTTGATGACCTCACCACGCCGGCGCTCGTCGAAGTCGACGTCGAAGTCGGGCATCGACTTCCGCTCGGGGTTGAGGAACCGCTCGAAGATCAGGCCGTGCGGCACCGGGTCGAGGTCGGTGATCTTCATGGCGTAGGCGCACATCGAGCCCGCACCGGAGCCACGGCCCGGACCGACCCGGATGCCGTTGCTCTTCGCCCACTTGATGAAGTCGGCGACGACGAGGAAGTAGCCGGCATACCCCTTGGAGACGATGACGTTGATCTCGAACTCCGCCTGCTTGCGGGCGTAGTCGGGCACCCCCTCGGGGAACCGCTCACGCAGGCCGGTCTCGACCTCCTTGACGAACCACGACTCCTCGTTCTCCCCCGGCGGGCAGGGGAAGCGCGGCATGTAGCGGCCCTCTCCCTCGGTGAAGGAGACCTCGCACATCTCGGCGATGCGCAGCGTGTTGTCGCACGCCTCGGGCAGCTCGCGCCACAGGTGGCGCATCTCGGCCGGGCTCTTGAGGTAGAAGCTGTCGGCGTCGAACTTGAACCGGTTGGGGTCCATCAGCGTCGAGCCGGACTGGACGCACAGCAGCGCCGCGTGGGCGGTGGAGTCCTCGGGCTTGGTGTAGTGCAGGTCGTTGGTGGCGACCAGCGGGATGCTCAGCTCGCGGGCCAGGCGCAGCAGGTCCTTCTGCACCTGGCGCTCGATGCCGAGGCCGTGGTCCATCAGCTCGCAGAAGAAGTTCTCGGCACCGAAGATGTCGCGGAAGTCCGAGGCGGCCTGCAGCGCCTCCTTCCACTGGCCGAGGCGCAGCCGGGTCTGGATCTCCCCCGAGGGGCACCCGGTGGTGGCGATGAGGCCCTGGCCGTAGGTCTGGAGCAGCTCCTTGTCCATGCGGGGCTTGAAGTAGTAGCCCTCGAGGCTGGCCAGGGACGACATGCGGAACAGGTTGTGCATGCCGTTGTTGTTCTTCGCCAGCAGCGTCATGTGGGTGTAGGCACCGGAGCCGGAGACGTCGTCGCGGCCGCCGTCGCCGTACTTCACCCGCGTCTTGTCGGTGCGGTGCGTGCCCGGCGTCAGGTAGGCCTCGACGCCGATGATCGGCTTGACGTCGTACTTGCGGGCCTTGGACCAGAACTCGTAGGCGCCGAAGACGTAGCCGTGGTCGGTCGTCGCGACCGCCGGCATGCCCATCTCGGCGGCCGTCCTGAACAGGTCGTCGATCCTCGCCGCCCCGTCGAGCATCGAGTACTCGGTGTGGACGTGCAGGTGGACGAAGCTGTCCTTGGACGAGGGCGAGGCGGGCTGTGCTGACATCGTCGACGATCATAAGCCGCCGCACCGACACCCTTCGGCGTGTCGCCGGACGTGTCGCAGGAGCCCCCGGTTTGGGTATGCCGCGGGGCCGGCCCACGGGGTCGGCGGCTGGCGGCGGGCGCACACCTGACCGCTCAGCCTGACCGCTCATCCTGACCGCTCAGCCGGGAGTCGCGGGCCGCCAGGCGACCGGTCCCGAGCCGCCGCCGATCCGGGTCAGCTTCCCGGCCGGGCCCACCTCGAAGGCGGTCTGGGTCCGCGTGTCGCTGCTCATCACGGCGAGGCGCCCCCGGGGCGACCAGTCGAGGCCCGGTGTGTGCCCCAGGCAGGCGCAGCGACCGACGACGGCGAGGCGGCGGGCGTGTCCGCCGTCCGCGTCCACCACGTTGACGACCAGGTCGGAGACCGACACGCTCGGCAGGTCCGGCTCCGCCTTGGACATCCACGCCACGCGGCGGCCGTCCGGTGACCACCGGGCGTCGAAGCCGAACGTCGCGCGCGGCAACGTGTGCACCACGGCCGGCATCCCACCCGACAGGGGGACGGTCGCCAGGCGGCCGGTGTCCGGACCGCCCACCACCATCAGGACCAGGCCTTCCCTGCTCACGTCCAGGCTGAGGGGGTCCCAGCCGGCCGGCAGCGCCACCGTCCGCTCGACCCCCGTGCTCACCTCGATGCGGCGGAGCAACCCCGGTGAGCTGGTCAGCACCTCCAGGCCGTCCGGCGTCCAGGTCACGGGACAGGCGTCCGTTCGACAGGCGGCGAGCCGCTCCGACCGTCCCGTGTCGGGGTCCGCGACCACGATCGACGTCGGTGTGCCGTAGGCGACGCGGCTGCCGTCCGGCGAGAAGGCGAACGAGCGCACCTCCGCCTCGATGCCGTGCAGCGTCTCGAGCCCCCGCGACGACCAGCTCAGGAGGCCCGTCCCGCTGCGGACCACGAACGCCTCGTCCGGCCGGGGCGGGGCGGTGGTCCGGGCCGAGGCCGCGGTCCTGGTCGGCTCGGCGGGGACGAGGGGCAGAACGGCCCGGCGACCGCCCAGGGCGTCGGAGGCGGCCACGGCGGTGGCGACCACCACGGCGGCGACAGCGGTCAGCCAGGCGGCCTTCCGGCGCCTCCTCGTGCGCCGCAGGCGGCCCAGTGACACGGCGGGATCGAGGTCCCTGTCGGCCGACTCCCTCAGGTCCTCCGCCGCAGCGCGGGCCAGCTCGTCGAGTCTCATGGATCCTCCCCCACGTCGACGCCGAGCTGGCGCGCCAGCGACTGCCGGGCCCGGCTCAGGTGCACCTTGACCGACCCCTCCGACACCTGCAGCGTGCGGGCGACGTCCGCGACGGAGAGGTCGTAGAGGTAGTGGAGCGCGACCGCCTGGGCCTGCCGCCGAGGCAGGGAGCGCACGAGGCGCCAGAAGTCGGCGTGCTCGCCGTGTTCGGGACCAGGGTCGGGCACCCTGCTCCTGCTGAAGGCTCGAGCCTCGGCCAGCCGGCGGCGGAACTGCGAGACGGCCAGGTTGGCGCAGACCCGTCGCACGTACGCCTCCGGGTGTTCGAGGTCCCGGACCTCCGGCCACCGCCGGTAGACCACCAGCATCGCCTCCTGCGCGATGTCCTCGGCGATGCCCGGCGGGCACAGGGCGCGGGCCAGCGCCACGAGCCCGGCGAGCTCCCGGCGGTAGAAGTCGTCGAACGAGCGCTCGCCCACCGTGACGGCGCCCGTCGGCTCCACACCGACGGGCGGCGGTCCCAGTGGCGGCGACGACCCCATGCCCTCAGATCGCACGAGCGACCCGGTGGGGTTGACACCACCCTCACCCCGCCTGCGCCGTGGTGGCCGCACCGCCATGGCTGATGGTCCCACCGCTGGAACCACGTGGGGTCCGGCACGTGGAGGAGGTGAGGTATTCCGCGGGGTCGGCCCCGCGGCATACCTCACCTCACGGTGTGGTCAGAGGCGGTCGAGCGCCCTCTGGAGGTCCTCCGGGTAGGGGCTGGTGAAGCTGACGTACTCCCCCGTGCCCGGGTGCTCGAAGCCGAGGCCCACCGCGTGCAGCCACTGCCGCTCCAGGCCGAGCCGGGCAGCCAGCTTCGGGTCGGCGCCGTAGGTCAGGTCGCCCGCGCACGGGTGGTGCAGCGCGGCGAAGTGCACGCGGATCTGGTGCGTGCGGCCGGTCTCGAGGTGGATGTCGACCAGGGACGCCGCCCGGAAGGCCTCCAGCACCTCGTAGTGCGTCACGCTCGGCTTGCCCGACTCCATCACCGCGAACTTGTAGTCATAGCTCGGGTGCCGTCCGATGGGCGCGTCGATGGTGCCCACGACCGGGTCGGGCAGCCCCTGCACGAGCGCGTGGTAGGTCTTGTCGACCGTGCGGGAGCGGAAGGCCTGCTTGAGGCGGCTGTAGGCGTACTCGCTCTTGGCGACCACCATGAGGCCGCTGGTGCCCACGTCGAGGCGGGAGACGATGCCCTGCCGCTCGCTGGCGCCCGAGGTGGCGATCCGGTAGCCGGCTGCGGCGAGGCCACCGACCACGGTCGGGCCGGTCCAGCCGACGCTCGCGTGGGCAGCGACCCCAACCGGCTTGTCGACGACCACGATGTCGTCGTCGTCGTGGATGATCGACATCCCCGGCACCGGCTCGGCGATGACCTTCAGGGTCGGGCTGGCGTCGACCGTGGGCAGGGTCACCTCGAGGAGGTCACCGGCGGTCACCCGGTCGGACTTGCCGGCCGGCTGGTGGTTCAGCTGGACGTCGCCGGCCTTGGCCAGGTCGGCCGCCCGGGTCCGGGAGACGCCGAAGAGGCGGGCGAGGGCAGCGTCGACGCGCTCGCCCTCGAGGCCGTCGGGCACGAACAGGGTGCGCGTGTCACTCATGGTGGCCCCCCGCCTGCTCGCTCTGCCCGGGCTCGTGTCGGCGCTTCTCATGACCGGCCTCGTGCCGGCCGTGCTCGGCGCGCTTGCCGTCGACGCCGATCCCGACCGTCGCCAGCACGGCGATGACGCAGGCCGCGCCCACGATGGCGACGTCGGCGACGTTGCCGATGAACCAGCCGAAGTAGTCGATGAAGTCCACCACGTGGCCCCGGCCCGGGCCCGGCTCGCGGAACAGCCGGTCGGAGAGGTTGCCCACCGAGCCCCCGAGCAGGAGCCCGAGCGCCCACGCCCAGGTCACACTGCCCAGGCGTCGCGCGGTGACCAGGATGAACACGAGCACGCCGCACGCGATCAGCGTCAGCACCCACGTGGCACCGGTGCCGATCGAGAAGGCTGCACCGGGGTTGCGGATGAGGTTCAGCCGGATCAGCGTCCCCACCACGTCGATGGGCTCGCCCGGCGTCAGGGCGCGCAGAGCCCACAGCTTGGTCAGCTGGTCGAGCACCAGCACCAGGGCGGCGGTGGTGCCGAGGACGGCGAAGAGCCGGCTGCGCTGCGCGGTTTTCTGCTCGGGCGGGATGGTCTCGTCGTGCGCAGCGATCAGCGGCGCTCCTGCTTCGTCTTGCATGGCATGCATAGGGTCGCACGAGGAGCGGCCTGAAGGCGAAGTTTGCCGATCGGGTTGCCGCAGGACTCGCAGATCCCGTACGTGCCGTCGTCGAGCCGTTCGAGGGCGTGCAGGTTCTGGATGAGCATCTCTCGGGCGTTGTTGGCCACCGAGATCTCGTGCTCCCTCTCGAACGTCATGGCTCCCGCGTCGGCCTGGTCGTCGCCCGCGCCGTCGCCACCGTCACGCATCAGGCCCACAAGATCGGCCTCGGCGACCTGGATCTCCTCGCGCAGGTGGGCCACGTCGGCCTCGATGGAGGCGCGCACCTCGGCCAGCTCCTCGGCGGTCCACGGCGTCTCGTCCTCACGGACCCGCAGCGACTGCGGCGTCGCCGGCTGCCTGGTGCGACCACCGGAGGTCGCGCCTGCCTTCTGGGTGGTCTTCTTCGCGGCGGTGGTCTTCTTCACCGCTGCCTTCGTCGCGGTCTTCGTGACCGGTGTTGCCGTGCTCGAGGCGGCCTTCTTCGCGGGCGTGGTGTTCTTCATGGGTGCGGCTGTCCTTCCCGGAGAAGCCTGGCTTGCTGCGGCCTTGGTTGCGGTATTCCTACTGGCCCGGCCCGTGGCCCCGGTAGGGGCCTTGGTACCGGCTTTGCCGGTCGTGGTGGCCTTCCTCGCCGGGGTCGTGGCCGCTGCGGCCTTCGTGGCCACCGCCTTCTTCGCGGGTGCGCTCTTCTTGGCGGGTGCTGCTGCCTTCTTCGCCGGTGCCGCCTTCGTGGCCGACGCCGCCTTCGTGGGTGCCGCCTTCGTGGGTGCCGCCTTCGTGGCCGACGCCGCCTTGGCGGGTGCCGCCTTCGTGGGCGCCTTCTTCGTGGGTGCGGCCGTCTTCGACGTCGCGACCTTCTTGGCCGTCGTTGCCGGTGCGCTCTTCTTCGCCGGTGCCGCCTTCTTCGCCGGTGGTGCCTTCTTCGCCGGTCTCGACGTCACGCCCGAGGCGGCCTTCCTCACACCGGAGGCCGCCTTCTTCACGGCCGAGGCGGCCTTGGTGACGGCGGAGGCGGACTTCGTCTCAGCCTTGGCCGGTGAACCCTTCTTCGACGCGCTCGAACCACTTCTCGTGGCGGCGGTCGCCGTCCGTGCAGCCATGGCAGGCCCCTTGGGTCGCGGTGCGCCCGTCCCCACGGGCGCGGTCAGGTGCGGCGAGGATAAGTCCTGGACCGGCGGTACTCAACGGCAAAACGCAGACTCGCAGCCGCCACTCAGGAAACGCCGAAGGCGCCGGCCACGCACATCCGTGCGGGTCGGCGCCCTCTGGCGACTGCGTGCGGTGAGGGTGCTCAGCCCTGCTGCTGGGCCTGCTCGCCCTCGGGCTCGAGGTCGACCCCGGTGTGGTCGAGCTGCTCGAGCTGGCCCTCGATGTAGGACTTCAGGCGGGCGCGGTAGTCGCGCTCGAAGCCCCGGAGCTCGTCGATCTTCTTCTCCAGCAGGCCGCGCTCGCGGTTGAGCTGCTCGAGGATCTGGTTCTTCTTCTGCTGGGCCTCGTGCACCATGCCGGTCGAGCGCTCGCGAGCCTCGGTGATCATCTGCTCGTGACGCGTGGTGGCGTCCTTGATCAGCTCGTCGTGGCGCGTCTGCCCCGTCTGGATCAGCTCGTCGTGACGGGCCTGGCCGGTCTGGATCAGCTCGTCGTGACGGGCCTGACCGGTCTGGACCAGGTCGTCGTGGCGCGCCTGGCCCTCGGAGATGAGGCGGTCACGGGTGGTCTCGCCCTCACCGACGTGCTCGTCGTGCAGGCGCTGGGCCAGCGCGATGAGGCTCGCGGCGCTGGCGCCCCCACCGGCAGCCGCGGCCATCTCGGAGCCACCCTCGGCCCGGGCGGGCACCGGCTGGGCGGCCTGCTGCTGGGCCTGCTGGGCCTGCTGCTGAGCGGCCTGCTGCTGAGCGGACTGCTGCTGGGCGGCGTGCTGCTGCGCCGCCTGCTGCGCCTGCTGGGCGGCCTGCTGCGCCTGCTGCTCGGCGGCCGACTGCTGCTCTGCGGCGGCGCGGATCCGCTCCTGCGCGGCCTTCTCGGCCTCCTCCGCGCGACGGGTCGCCTCGGCGATGCGCTCACGCGCCGCCTTGTCGGCCTCCTCCGCACGGGCCTGCATGGTGGCGATGCGCTCCTGCGACTGGGCGGTGACCTTCTCCTCGGCGGCCTGGGCCTCCTTGGCGGCCGCGGCCTTGCGGGCCTCGGCCTGGGCGTCGGGCTTGGCGACGGGCGCCATGCCCTTGCTCTCACGGCACTCGTTCAGCTGCTCGCGGAGCTCGTCGCTCTCCTTGATGAGACGACGCATCTCGGCCACGACCTCGTCCAGGAAGTCGTCGACCTCGCGTTCGTCGTACCCCCGACGGAACTGGGTCGGCGTGAAGTTCTTGTTGAGGACATCCTCGGGCGTGAGCGCCATCTAGCCACCTCGTTAGCAGTCATGTGCAGTCAAGAGCAGTGCAGTCGCAAGCATCCCAGAGACTGGGGCAGCCTTCACCCTATTGGATGCCCGCTCAGCTCTGGATGACACCCATGAGGATGGAGACGCCGAGCATCAGGATGAGGAAGGCCAGGTCGATCCGCACCGAGCCCAGGCTCAGCGGCGGCACCACCTTGCGGATCGCCTTCAGTGGCGGGTCGGTCACCGTGTAGACGGCCTCGGCGATCACCAGCACGACGCCGCGCGGGCGCCACTCCCGTGCGAACACCTGCACCCAGTCCAGGACCAGTCGTCCGATGAGCAGGATGAAGAAGATGTACAGCAGGAAGTCGAGGATGCTGCCGACGACGCCGAGTCTCATGGCGGTCAGCGTGCCATGTCAGGTCGTGCGGCGACCGAGCGGGTCAGGAGCGGCTCAGCTCTGGTTGAACAGGCCGCGCGCCGGGGCGGCCGCGCTCTCCTCGGCCGAGACCTCGACGTGCGCCGGCGAGAGCAGGAACACCTTGGAGGTCACCCGCTCGATGGAGCCGTGCAGGCCGAAGACCAGGCCGGCCGCGAAGTCGACCAGGCGCTTGGCGTCGGAGTCGTCCATGTCGGACAGGTTCATGATCACCGGCGTGCCGTCGCGGAAGCTCTCGCCGATGTTCTTCGCCTCGTTGTAGGTCCGCGGGTGGATCGTGGTGATCCGGTTCAGGCCACCCACCTCGACATCGCGCACCACGGCCGCGACCGGCGTGCGCTGCGGCAGGGGCATGACGGCGGCCGAGCGCTCCTGCTGCTGCGGCTCGCGGTGCGCATCGCGCTGCGGCTCGTCGTAGTCGTAGTCGTCGTAGCCCTCGTAGCGCTCGTCGTCCTCAGCGAGCCCGAGGTACACCATCGTCTTGCGCAGCGCCCCTGCCATGAGAGCTCCCTTTTGGTCTGTCGTGCGGGTCTGTTGTCCGGGTCAGCGTGCGGTGACGCCGCACGGTTGCGGTTCGCGGCTGAAGTTACCGAAGTGACGGACGAGATCCGAGGATTGCGCTGCCGACACGCAGGTGTGTCGCCCCGTGGGCGATGGCGGCCTCGAGGTCGGCGCTCATGCCGGCCGACACCCAGGTCGCGTCGGGGTGGTCCTCCTGTATGCCGCGGGCCACCTCCCGCAGGCGGGCGAAGGCAGGTGCCGGGTCGGCCCCGAGGGGTGCGACCGCCATGACGCCCAGCAGCTCGAGGTCGGGCGCCTGGGCGACGGCGTCGGCCAGGAGGGGCACCTCCTCGGGAGCGGCCCCCGCCCGGCCCTCGTGGTCGGCCTCGTCGAGGGAGACCTGCACCAGCACCCCGAGCCGTCGCCCGGCCCGGTGGGCACCCCTCTGGAGGGCGTCGACGAGGCGCAGCCGGTCGACGGACTGGACGACGTCGGCATACATCGCCACCGCGGCGGCCTTGTTGGTCTGGAGCTGGCCGATGAAGTGGACGGTGAGCTGGTCACGGTGCCGCAGCGCCGCGACCTTCTCCGCCGCCTCCTGGTGGCGGTTCTCCCCGATGTGCCGGACGCCGAGCTCGGCGAGCAGGTCGGCGTCGGAGGCGGGGAAGAACTTCGTCACGGCGATGAGCTCGAGCTCGTCGGGGCGGCGCCCGGAGGCGGCGCAGGCCTGCTCGACCCGCGCCCGGACGGCGGCCAGGCCGGCCGCCAGCTCGTCGCGGCGGCTCATGAGGACACCAGCTGCACCACGCCGGCGAACCGGCCGGTGCGGCCGTCCCGGCGGTACGAGTAGAGCTCGTCGGACTCACGCGTGCAGCCCGGGACCCACTGCACCGCAACGTCGTTCGCACGCAGCTGTGCCACCACTCCGGCCGCGACGTCGATGGCGGGCGTGCCCGCCCAGGAGACCGCGCAGGACTCCGGTGACACCGCAGCCGCGGCGTCACGCATGTCGGCGGGCACCTCGTAGCAGCGGCCGCAGACCGATGGCCCCACCGCCGCGCGGATCGTGCGGGCGCCGGCCTCGCGCATCACCAGCACGGCGCGGTCGATGATCCCACTCGTCATGCCGGGTCGGCCGGCGTGCACGGCACCCACGACGCCGGCCTCGGGGTCGGCCAGCAGAACCGGGGTGCAGTCGGCGACCAGCACGGCGACGGCCAGGCCGGGGGTGGTGGTGACGACGCCGTCGGCCGTCGGGGCCTGCCCGTCGGGCCACGGACCGTCGGCCACGACGACCTCGGTGCCGTGGCACTGGTCGAGGAAGAGCAGCTCCTGGGGTGCCCGGCCCAGCGACGCGGCGAGCGCCTCGCGGTTGCCGGTGACCGCGGCAGGGTCGTCGCCGACGTGACCACCGAGGTTGAGGGCGTCGTAGGGCGCCCCGCTCGTGCCGCCCTGCCGGTCGGTGAAGGCCCACTCCAGACGTCCGGACCGCTCGCGCCAGAAGAACACAGGCGACACCGTATGCCACCGGTGACGGCGAAGGGCCGCCCGGTGCTCCGGGCGGCCCTTCGGCTGTGGTGTGCGGCGCAGACGTGGCACCGCGGTCCTGCTCGAGGCGGTGCTACTTCAGGAAGTCCGGCACGTCGAGGTCGTCGGCGTCGTCGAAGGTGACGGTGCGCGGCGGACGGGCGGCGGGCTCCTGCTGCTGGTGGTGCTGCGCCGGCTGGCCGGCAGGCGCCGGGGCACCCTGGCCGTTGCTGTGCTGCGGTGCCGGCTGCTGGCCGTTGTCGTGCTGGGGAGCCTGCTGCGCGGTCGGCTGCGGGGCCACCGGGCGGGGCTGCTGCGGGCTCTGCTGCGCCGGCGGGAACATCGGCACCTGCTGCTGCGGGCGCTGGGCTGCCTGCGGCGCCTGCTGCTGGGCCGGCGGCTGCTGACGCTGCGTCGAGCCCTGGATCTGACCGATCGCGCGCTCGTCGCTGCGCTTGATCGGCGCGCCACCGTCGAAACCGGCGGCGATGACGGTCACGCGCACCTCGTCGCCGAGGGCGTCGTCGATGACGGCACCGAAGATGATGTTGGCCTCGGGGTGCGCGGCCTCCTGGACGAGCCGGGCCGCCTCGTTGATCTCGAAGAGGCCGAGGTCGCTGCCGCCCTGGATCGACAGCAGGACGCCGTGGGCGCCGTCGATGCTGGCCTCGAGCAGCGGCGAGGAGATCGCCAGCTCGGCCGCCTGCACCGCGCGGTCGTCGCCCCGCGAGGAGCCGATGCCCATGAGGGCCGAGCCGGCGCCCTGCATGACGGACTTGACGTCGGCGAAGTCGAGGTTGATCAGGCCGGGGGTGGTGATGAGATCGGTGATGCCCTGGACACCCGAGAGCAGCACCTGGTCGGCGCTGCGGAAGGCGTCGAGCATCGACACGGCCCGGTCGCTGATCGACAGCAGCCGGTCGTTCGGGATGACGATGAGCGTGTCGACCTCCTCGCGGAGGTTGAGGATGCCGGACTCGGCCTGGTTGGCCCGGCGGCGGCCCTCGAAGGTGAACGGCCGGGTGACCACACCGATGGTGAGGGCGCCGAGGCCCCGGGCGATCTTGGCGACGACCGGCGCACCACCGGTGCCGGTCCCACCACCCTCGCCGGCGGTGACGAAGACCATGTCGGCCCCCTTGAGGACCTCCTCGATCTCCTCCGCGTGGTCCTCGGCAGCCTTCTTGCCGACCTCCGGGTCGGCCCCGGCGCCGAGGCCGCGGGTGAGCTCACGGCCGACGTCGAGCTTGACGTCGGCGTCACTCATGAGGAGCGCCTGCGCGTCGGTGTTGATGGCGATGAACTCGACGCCCTTGAGGCCAACCTCGATCATCCGGTTGATGGCGTTGACGCCACCACCGCCGATGCCGACGACCTTGATGACGGCCAAGTAGTTCTGTGGTGCTGCCACGTCGGTGGGCCTCTCCTGAAAGCGTTTCTGGGTGGTTCGAGCCGGCACGTTCACACTTGCAGCCCCGTCGCGGTTACCCGAGTCCAAGTCAAAAGCCTCAGTGTCCACTAGAGGGTTAGAATTATGTCAACCCTGCCGTCGCAGACGCTATGCGGGTAGGTGGGCGCAATCAACCGCCGCCCCCGCGTGTCGCGAGACTGCTTGAGCGACTTTTTGCCCGGCGACGACCAGGGCTGGACGAGGCCTGTCACAGGCGCCACAGAAGCCTCAACGGTCACTCTACGTCGAGGTCCTCCACCATGCCGGACGCAGTACCGGACGCATGCCGGATGCAGTCCCCAACGCAGGGCCCGGGAGGTCCTGCTCGAGCCCGCGCGAGGTTCGGCTCACCGCGTGACGGGGGTGTCCGGCGCGCTCACGTCGATGAGCTTCGGCCTGCCCTTCAGCAGCGCCGTCATGACGCCGAGCTTCTTCTCCGGCTGGCCCACTCCGCCCCAGACGACGGTAGTGCCGCGCACCCGCATCGTCACCAGGTTGGCGCCGCTGACGGTGACGTTGGTCGTCTCCTTCTGCAGGGCCGGCGGCAGCACCTCAACGACGTCGACGGCCGCCATGAGGGCATCGCGGGAGAGGGCTGCCTTCGAGGCGGTGTGCACCATCGGAACCCCCTTGGGAGCGGTCCTGACCTGCGCATATGCCACCCCCCGAGAATCCACAACGTGAAGTTGACCTTGAGGGTTCTTGGCCACCAGGACGGGCACCCGGGGGCTGGCGTGGATGACCAGCGTGGACGGCCAGGACCGCTCGATCGAGACGTCGGCCAGGGTGGCCCGCTGGCGCACCCGGTCGGCCACCGCGGTGTCGTCGACCCGGGCCAACGGGGTGCCCAGGGGCACCGCGGCCAGCGACCTGATCGGCCTCACCTCGTCGGCCGGCACGCCCACCACCTCCACCGTGCGGACCGCGAGCACGGGGCTGAAGGCGACGAGCCAGACGAGCCCGGCGACGAGGGCCAGGACCGCCACCACCCAGGCGGTCAGCCGCCACGGGCGGCGCCGGACCCGGTCCGCCCGGACCTGGAACCGCTCGCGCGAGGAGGCGAGGCCCCGCGGCGGGAGTGTGCTCGTGCGCCGGCTCATGCGTCCCGCAGCGCCCGCAGGATCTCCGGGCCGACCATGGTGACGTCGCCGGCCCCCACCGTCATGACGAGGTCCCCGGCACGGGCGCGCCGGGCCGCCTCACCGGCCACGGCCGACCACGAGGAGACGACCTCGACGTCGGCGTCGGGCCGCAGGGCCAGCAGGGCGTCGGCGATGAGCTCGGAGGAGACTCCCGGGATGGGGTCCTCGCGGGCACCGTAGACCTCCATGAGCAGCACGATGTCGGCCGGCGCCAGGGCTGCGGCGAACTCGGTCGCGAAGTCGCGGGTCCGCGAGTAGAGGTGCGGCTGGAAGACGACGACGAGGCGCCCGTCACCGACCAGCTCGGCTGCCGTGCCGACGACGGCGGCCACCTTGCCGGGGTTGTGGGCGTAGTCGTCGACGACGCTCACGCCGGCGGCCGTGCCCTTGGGCTCGAAGCGCCTGCGGGTGCCGGTGAAGGAGAACAGGCCCTGCAGCACCTGCGCGGGGTCCTGCCCCAGGCCCTGCGTGGCTGCCGCGAAGGCGGCCGCCGCGTTGAGCAGGTTGTGGCGGCCGGGGATGTTGACCCGGAGGTCCCAGGACCGTCCGTCGGGGTCCCTCAGCTCGGTGCGCGCCATGAGGCCGTGGCCCAGCGGCTCCCCGAGGACCAGGTCGGACTCCGGCGAGAACCCGTAGGTGAGCACCCGTCGCCCCTGCGCCCGGACGGCCTCCGCGAGGGCGAGGGAGCCCGCGTCGTCGTGGCACGCCACGACGAGGCCGCCGTCGACCACGGAGGCGGCGAACTCGGCATACGCCGTCCTGACGTTGTCGAAGGTGCCGTAGAAGTCGAGGTGGTCCGGCTGGACGTTGGTCACCACCGCGACCTCGGGCCGGTAGACGAGGAACGAGCCGTCGCTCTCGTCGGCCTCGGCGACGAAGATGACGCCGGTGCCCCAGTGGGCGTTGGTGCCGTGCTTGGCCAGCTCTCCCCCGGCGGCGAACGACGGGTCCGCCCCGCAGTGCTGCAGGGCCACGGTGAGCATCGACGTCGTGGTGGTCTTGCCGTTGGCGCCGGCGATGGCGACGCGTCGCGACGACGCCATGGTGCTCGCCAGGGCCTGCGAACGGTGGAGCACCCGCAGGCCCCGCTCGCGCGCGGTGGCCAGCTCGACGTTGGTCTCGCGGATCGCCGACGAGATGACCACCGTGTCGACGCCGTCGAGGTGGGCGGGGTCGTGACCGACGTGCACCTCGGCCCCCTCGGCCGCCAGGGCGGCCATGACCGGTGAGTCCTTGGCGTCCGAGCCGCTCACCGTGCAGCCGCGGGCCAGCATGACCCGGGCGACCCCGGACATGCCCGCGCCGCCGATGGCGATGAAGTGCACACGGCCCAGGTCGTCGAGGGCCGGGACCGGCGCGCGGAAGTCGAAGCGCGCGTTCGTGCCGTTCACCGCCGGCTCCCCGCGGACTCGGCGTACGCGTCGGCCACCATGTCGGCGAGCAGCTCGTCGGCGCCGCGCTCCCCCACGCCCGCGGCCGCCTCTCCCATGGCCGACAGCCGCTCGGCGTCGCCCATCAGCGGGATGAGGTGGCTGTCGATCCACGCGGGCGTGAAGTCGGCGTCGGCGACGAGGATGCCGCCCCCTGCGGAGACGACGTCAGCCGCGTTGAACCGCTGCTCGCCGTTGCCGATCGGCAGCGGGACGTAGACCGCGGGCAGGCCGACGGCGGTCAGCTCACAGACCGTGTTGGCGCCGGCGCGGGCGACGACGAGGTCGGCCGCGGCATACGCCAGCTCCATGTGGTCGGCGTAGGCGGCCACGACGTACGGCGGCCCGCTGACCTCCGACACCGGCTCGAACTCCTTGCCGATGCCGGTCAGGTGAAGCACCTGGATGCCGGAGGAGCGCAGCGCGTCGACCCGCTCCTGGAAGGCCTGGTTGAGCCGCTGGGCACCGAGGGAGCCACCGGTGACCAGCAGGGTGGGCCACTGCGGGTCGAGGCCGAACTGCTCGAGTCCCTCGCCGCGGCGCGCGTCGCGGTCGAGCAGCGCGACCTCCTGGCGCAGCGGCATGCCGATGACGGTGGCGCCGCGCAGGGCGGTGGACGCGAACGTCGTCGCGACGTGACGGGTGAAGCGCGCCCCGAGGCGGTTCGCGAGCCCGGCCCGCGCGTTCTGCTCGTGGATGACGATGGGCACACCGCGCTTGCGCGCCGCGAGGTATGCCGGCGTGGAGACGTAGCCGCCGAAGCCCACCACCACCTCGGCACCGGTCTCGTCGATCGCGCGGCCGGCGGCCGCGACGGCGGCCCGCAGGTTGCCCGGGAGTCGGGCCAGGTCGCCGGAGGGGCGGCGCGGCAGCGGCACCTTCGGGATGGTGCGCAGGTCGTAGCCGCGGGCCGGGACGAGCCTGGCCTCGAGGCCCTGCTCGGTGCCGAGGGCGGTCACGCGCAGGTCGGGCCTGCGCCGGCGCAGGCAGTCGGCGAGGGCGAGCAGCGGCGAGACGTGGCCGGCCGACCCCCCACCAGCGAGCAGCACCGAGGAGGGCAGAGCGGTCACCGGTCCCCCTTCCGGGCACGGCCGACGGACAGGGTGGGCAGCACGGCGAGCGAGCGGCGAACCACCGAGGGGCGCGCGGCGAGCGCCTCCGCGCAGCCGGGTTCGCTGCGCGCGAAGGAGAGCAGCATGCCGAGGGCGATCATCGTCGTCACGAGCGACGAGCCGCCGGAGGAGACCAGCGGCAGGGGGACGCCGATGACGGGCAGCAGGCCGATGACCGCGCCGATGTTGACCATGGCCTGCACGACGATCCACGCCATCACGCCGCCGGTCGCCAGGCGCACGAAGAGGTCGTCGGTGCGCAGGACGATGCGGTAGCAGACCAGCGCCAGCGCAACGAAGAGCCCGAGCACCACGAGGGTGCCGGGCAGGCCGAGCTCCTCGCCGATGATGGCGTAGATGAAGTCGTTGTGCGGCTCGGAGAGCCACTGCCACTTCTCGCGGCTGGCACCGAGCCCGACGCCCCACCAGCCGCCGTCGGCGAGGGCATAGCGGCCGTGCAGCGGCTGGCGGGCGGCGCCGAAGGGGTCGGTGTCGCGACCGAGCCACACGTCGAAGCGTGAGAGCCGGTTGGCGCTGGTGAAGACCATCGTCACGGCCATGGCGGCGAACCCGGCGACACCGACGGCGAACAGCTTCCACGAGACGCCCGCGGTGAAGAGCACCGCGCCGACGATGGCGCACATGACGATGACGGTGCCGAGGTCGTGCCCGAGCAGGACCAGGCCGATGGCAGCGAGGGCGAACGGGAAGAGGTAGGGGACGACCACGTGCTTGACGCTGCCGAGCAGCTTGCGCTTGCGGGTCAGCACGGCCGCGCCGAACAGCACCAGGCCGAGCTTGCCGATCTCCGACGGCTGCAGGGTCATCCCGCCGACGCCGATCCAGTTCGTGTTGCCGTTCACGCTCTTGCCGAGCGGCGTGAAGACGAGCAGCTGGAGGACCATCGCCGCGAGCAGGGCCGGCACGGCGAGGAGCTTCCACCGGGACACGGAGATCCGTGACGCGATGGCCATGAACACGGCACCGACGGCGGCGAACTGGGCCTGTCGCATCGCGATCGTGTAGGACGAGTCGCTCGCCTTGTAGGACACGATGGACGACGCGGAGAGCACCATGATCAGCCCGATGACGACGAGCACGCCGGTGACGCTGAGCAATACGTAGTAGGTCGTCACCGGGGACTCGAGGCGCTGGAGCCACGTGGCCACGCGCCCGGAGTCGGCCTGGCGCGAGTCGGTGTGGCGCGCCTTCCCCGGGGTGGCTGCGGCACTGCTCACGGCTACTCCCCCTCGGCGCGAGCCGCCCGACGGGCGACGGCCTCGGCGAAGGCGTCACCGCGCGCGCCGTAGTTCTCGAACATGTCCATGGAGGCAGCCGCGGGCGCGAGCAGCACGACGTCGCCCGGCTGGGCGAGGTCGGCCGCGTGCGCGACGACGAGGTCCATGACCCCAGTGTCCGTGGTGGGGACGTCGACCACCGGCACATCCGGCGCGTGTCGGGCCAGCGCCTCGGCGATCTGGGCCCGGTCCCTGCCGATCAGCACCACACCGCGCAGCCGGGACGCGGACTCGCGGACCAGGTCGTCGACGTCGGCGCCCTTGAGCAGACCCCCGGCCACCCACACCACGTGCTCGAACGCGCTGAGCGAGGAGGCGGCGGCGTGTGGGTTGGTCGCCTTGGAGTCGTCGACGTAGCGCACACCGTCGACCGTGCCGGCGTCGGCGATGCGGTGCGGGTCGGGCGTGAAGGCGCGCAGGCCGTCACGGACCGCGACCGGCGGCACGCCGTAGGCGCGGGCGAGCGCAGCGGCCGCGAGGGCGTTGGCGAGGTAGTGCGGCGCCAGGGTCGCCTGGCTGCCCCGCACGTCCTCGAGGGTGGCGAGCTCGGCGGCCGAGGTCCTGCGCTGCTCGACGAAGGCCCGGTCGGCGAGGACGTCCTCGACGACGCCGACCATCGACAGGCCGGGCACGCCGAGGGTGAACCCGATCGCGCGGCATCCCTCCTGCACGTCGGCGTCCATGACCAGCTGCTCGGTCACCGGGTCCTGCACGTTGTAGACGCAGGCCACCTTGGTGTTGGCGTAGACCTTGCCCTTGGCCCGGGTGTACTCCTCGAACGAGCCGTGCCAGTCGACGTGGTCGGGGGCCACGTTCAGGCAGGCCGAGGCGTGCGGGGCGAGCGAGTCCGACCAGTGCAGCTGGAAGCTCGACAGCTCCACCGCGATGACGTCGTAGGGGTCGGGGTGCAGCACCGCCTCGAGGATGGGAGTGCCGACGTTGCCGGCACTGGTGGCGCGCAGGCCGGCCGCGCGCAGCATCGAGGCGAGCATGTTGACGGTGGTGGTCTTGCCGTTGGTGCCGGTGACCGTGAGCCACGGCGCGGCGCCGACCTCCGGTCGCATCCGCCAGGCCAGCTCCACCTCGCCCCACACCGGTATGCCGGCCTGCGCGGCTTCGGCGAGGAGCGGCTGGTCGGGGCGCCAGCCCGGTGACGTGACGACGAGGTCCAGGGGCGTCTCGTACGGCAGGTGCGCGACGTGCTCCGCGCCGAGCCGCACGTCGACGCCCAGGATGTCGAGGATGTTGGCCCGCTCGCGCAGCGCGGTGCTGCGCTCGGGGTCGCCGCCGTCGACGGCGATGACCCGGGCGCCGCGCTCGTGCAGGGCGTCGGCGGCCGCGAAGCCGCTCAGCCCCACACCGGCGACGAGCACGCGCAGTCCGCTCCAGTCGGCGCCGGCGCTGGTCAGCCCGTCCAGTCGTCCCCCGATGGGTCCACTGCTCACGTCGCTCCCACAACCCACTCTGCGTAGAAGAGCCCGAGGCCGAGGGCCACGAAGAGCCCGGCGATGATCCAGAACCGGATGACGATGGTGACCTCGTTCCACCCCACCAGCTCGAAGTGGTGCTGGAGGGGCGCCATCCGGAAGACGCGTTTGCCCGTCAGCTTGAACGACCCGACCTGGATGATCACCGACAGGGTGATGGCGACGAACAGGCCGCCCAGGATGACGACGAGCAGCTCGGTGCGGGTGGTGATGGCCAGCCCGGCCATCGCGCCGCCGAGGGCCAGCGAGCCGGTGTCGCCCATGAAGATCTTGGCAGGCGAGGCGTTCCACCACAGGAACCCGAAGCAGGCGCCCATGCCGCAGGCCGCCACCACCGCCAGGTCGTGGGCGTCGCGCACCTCGTAGCACTTGATGCCCGCGTTGGTCTGGCAGTTCTGGTTGAACTGCCAGATGCCGATGAGCACGTAGGCCGCGAACACCATCACCGAGGCGCCGGTGGCGAGGCCGTCGAGGCCGTCGGTGAGGTTCACACCGTTGGACGTGCCGGCGATCATGAGGTTGGCCCAGATGACGAAGAGGATCAGGCCCACGATCGTGCCGGCGAACGCCAGGTCGAGGTTGGTGTCCCGCACGAAGGAGATGTGCGTCGACGCCGGGGTCCGCGACTTGTCGTTGGGGAACTGCAGCGCCAGCACAGCGAACAGCACCGCCACGAGCGTCTGCCCGGCGAGCTTCTCCCCCGACCGGAGGCCGAGGCTGCGCTGCTTGCTGATCTTGATGTAGTCGTCGAGGAAGCCGACCAGTCCCAGCCCGGCCATGAGGAACAGCACCAGCAGGCCGCTCATGGTCACCGGCGTCAGGGTGACCAGGTGGGCCACGGCGTAGGCCAGGAGGGAGCCGGCGATGATGACCGCTCCACCCATGGTGGGCGTGCCGCGCTTGGTGTGGTGCGACGTCGGGCCGTCGTCGCGGATGAACTGCCCGTAGCCGCGACGCACCAGGAACTTGATGAACATCGGCGTGCCGAAGAGGGCGGCGACCAGTGAGACGACGGCCGCGATGAGGACAGCCTTCACGTCGGGTTGCCTTCCTTGGTCATGGCCAGTCGGTCTCCGAGCCACCGTAGCCCGGCGTCACGGCTGGACTTGAGCAACACGACGTCGCCGGGTGCGAGCTCTCGGTCGAGCAGGTCGTAGGCCGCGTCCGCGTCCGGCACCCAGGTGGCCTCGTCGCCCCAGGAGCCCTCGTGCTGGGCCCCGGTGGCCATGGGCCGGGCGGTCTCCCCCACGACCACGAGCCGCGAGATGTTGAGCCGCACGGCGAGCCGGCCGATCGCGTCGTGCTCGGTGGTGGACTCGTCGCCCAGCTCGAGCATGGTGCCGAGCACGGCCCAGGTGCGGCGGCCGTGGCCCATCGCGACGAGCGCCTTCAGCGCCGCGCGCATGGACTCGGGGTTGGCGTTGTAGGCGTCGTTGACGACGGTGACCCCGTCGGGGCGCTCGGTGACCTCCATCCGCCAGCGGCTGGCGGGGGTGGCGGTGGCCATGGATGCGGCGACGGCGTCGATGGGCAGGCCGCACTCCAGGGCGGTCGCGATGACGGCCAGGGCGTTGCCGACGTGGTGCTCGCCGTGCAGCGGGAGGGTGACCCGCACGTCGCCGTCGACGCCCCGCCCGGAGACGGTGAACGACGGGCGACCGGCCTCGTCGAGGGCGATGTCGGTGGCCCTCAGGTCGGCCTCGGGGCCGGTGCCGACGAGCTCGACCCGGGCCGGCGTGGCCGCGGCCATGGCCGAGACGATCGGGTCGTCGGCGTTGAGCACCGCCAGCCCGGTCGGCTCGAGCGCCGCGACGAGCTCGGACTTGGCGCGGCCGATGGCCTCGCGCGAGCCGAACTCGCCCACGTGCGCGCTGCCCACGTTGAGCACGATGCCGATGTGGGGTCGGGCGATCCCGGTGAGGTACTCGATGTGCCCGACGCCGCGGGCCCCCATCTCGACGACGAGGAAGCGGGTCTGCGAGGTGACCCGGCACACCGTCAGCGGCACGCCGACCTCGCTGTTGAGCGAGCCGGCGGGCGCCACGGTGGGGGCGGCCGAGGAGAGCACGCTGGCGAGCAGGTCCTTGGTGCTCGTCTTGCCCGAGGAGCCGGTGATGCCGATGACGGTGAGCTCGCCGTGGGCGGCGATGACGCCGCGCGCGAGGGCGGCGAACGCCTCCTGCACGTCGTCGACGACCACGCACGGCAGGTCCTCGACCTCGCGGGTCGTCAGTGCCGCGACGGCGCCCGCCGCACGCGCGTCACCCACGAACTGGTGGCCGTCCATGGACTCCCCCACGCGGGCGACGTAGAGCCCACCGGGCCCCGCCTCCCGCGAGTCGGTGACCACCGGGCCGTCGACGACGAGAGCGGCAGCCCCGGCCTCGTCGGTCCCGTGCAGCCGTCCCCCGGTCAGGTCTGCGATCTCCTTCAGGGTCAAAGGGATCATGCGTCTGCTCCCCCGGTGATGAGCTGCTGCAAGGCCTTGCGCACTTCCTCACGGTCGTCGAACGGGTAGATGGTGCCGGCCACCTCCTGGCCGGTCTCGTGGCCCTTGCCCACGACGGCGACGGTGGCACCGGGACCGGAGCGGTGGGCGGCCTGCACGGCCTGGGCGATGGCCACGGAGCGACGGTCCACGTCGTGGAGCTCGGCGGTCGTCGCGGCGTCCCGCGCGCCCTGGAGGACGGCCGCCCGGATGGTGGCCGGGTCCTCGGAGCGAGGGTTGTCGTTGGTGACGTAGACGAGGTCGGCGTGCTCGGCAGCGGCCCGGCCCATGGCGGCCCGCTTGCCGCGGTCGCGGTCGCCCCCGGCACCGATCACGACGGCGAGCTTCCCGGTGGTCGTGGGCCGCAGCGCGCGCAGGGCCGCAGCCACCGCCTCGGGCGTGTGGGCGTAGTCGACCACGCAGCGAGGCAGGTGCTCACCGCCGGGAACCGCCACGGGTTCCATGCGGCCGGGCACGTCCGGGTCGGCGGCGCAGGCGCGCTCCACCTCCGCAGCCTCGTGGCCGGAGACCAGCAGGGCGAGGGCGGCCAGGGCGGTGTTGACCCGGTTGAAGTCGCCGGGCAGGGCCGAGCGCAGCCGCAGCGTGGTGCTCCCGTCGGAGAGCGTGAACGCCGCGGGGTCGAGCTCGTCGGCGACCAGGCGCCAGTCGGCCGGCACGTCGGCGCACGAGGTGAGCGTCGTGACCGGCACGGAGGCCAGGCCGGCCAGCTCGCGGCCCCACTCGTCGTCGACGCAGACGACGGCCTGACGCGACCGCTGCGGGGTGAAGAGGGCGGCCTTGGCCAGGAAGTACTCGCGCATCCCGCCGTGGAAGTCGAGGTGGTCCTGCGAGAGGTTGGTGAACACGGCCACGTCGTAGACGACGCCGTCGACCCGGTGCAGGTCGAGGGCGTGGCTCGAGACCTCCATGACGCAGGCGTCGAGGCGGCGTTCGGCCATCACCGCCAGCAGTGCGTGCAGGTCGGTGGCCTCCGGGGTGGTGCGCACGCTCTTGACCCGCTCGTCGCCGATGCGGGTCTCCACGGTGCCGATCAGGCCCGTGGTCTGCCCGAGGGCGTGCAGGGCCGAGCTGACGAGATATGCCGTGGTGGTCTTGCCGTTGGTGCCGGTGATGCCGTACGTCCGTAGCGGCTGGTGCTCGGTGCCATAGACGCGCGACGCGACGGCGCCGAGCACCGCCCGGGGCTCCTCGACCACGACGCGGGGCACGTCGAGCCCGGCCTCGTCGAGCAGGTGCGCTCCGGCCGCGTCGGTCAGCACCGCCACGGCCCCGCCCTCCACGGCCGCCCCTGCGAAGGTGGCACCGTGCGCGTTGGCGCCCGGGAGGGCGGCATACAGGTCGCCGGTGGTGACCGCGCGCGAGTTCAGGGTGACTCCCGTGACCACGGCGTCGCCGGCCGGGGCCGGCGCCCCCACGAGGGCTGCCACGGCCGCGAGCGGGGTGGCGCGCACGGCGGCAGGACGGGGGGTGGACACGAAGGAGGAGACTACCGGCCCCACCGTCAGCGGACGCCGCCGGACTTGCGGTCGCGCAGCACGGTGGGGTCGTCCTTGGCGGGCGTCTCCTCCTCCTTGATGCGGACCTTGGGCGGCTTGGTGTTCGTCGGCGGGATCTTGAGCTCCTGCAGGGCGTAGGTCATGACGTCACGGAACACCGGGCCGGCCACGACGCCGCCGAAGTAGCCCTTGATCGGCCTCTGGAGGGTCACCGAGACGACCAGCTGGGGGTCGTCGGCCGGGGCGAAGCCGATGAAGCTGGCGGTCTTGCCGGAGTACCGGCCCTGCTTGGGGTCGTAGCGGTCGGCGGTGCCGGTCTTGCCGGCCACGCGGTAGCCGGGGATCTTCGCCTCGGGCGCGGTGCCCTCGTTGCCGACGACGCCCTCGAGCATGTCGCGGACGGTCTTCGCGGTCTTCGCCGACACGACCCGCACCGGCTTGGCCGGCTCGGCCTTGACCCAGCCGCCCTTGCCGTCGCCCACGTCGGCGATGAGCCGGGGCGGGATCCGGACCCCGCCATTGGCGATGGTCTGGAAGACGCCGGTCGCCTGGAGCGCGTTCACCGAGACACCCTGGCCGTACATGATCGTGTAGCGCTGGCTGCCGTCCCAGTCCTTGACCGGCTCGAGCAGCCCCTCGCCCTCGCCGGGGAACCCCATGCCCGAGGTCTGGCCGAGCCCGAACCGGTAGAAGTAGTCGTGCAGCGTGGTCGCCTTCATCTGCTCGCCCGCGAGGACCGTGCCGATGTTGCTCGACTGGGCGAGCACGCCGGCGAACGTGAGGTACTCGGTCGGGTGGTCGTGGCTGTCCTTGAACTCGGTGCCGTTGCGGCGGATCCGGTTGGGCACCTCCACGACGGTCGAGGGCGAGACGACGCCCTCCTCGATGGCGGCTGACGCGGTCATGACCTTGGCGGTCGAGCCGGGCTCGTAGACCTCGTTGAACGCCTTGTTGGTCCAGTTGTCCTGGCTCTGCCCCGGCTGGTTCGGGTCGAACGTCGGGTACGACGCGACGGCCAGCAGCTCGCCCGTCCTCACGTTCTGCACCACGACGGTGCCCGACAGCGCGTTGGTCTGGATCACCTTCTGCGCCAACGCGTTCTGCGCGAACCACTGGAGGTCGGAGTTGATGGTGAGCTTGACGTCGCGCCCGGGCACGGCCGGGGTGGTCTGCTGGTGACCGGTGGGGATCACCCGGCCGTCGAGCGCCTGCTCGTAGACGGTGTGGCCGTCCTTGCCGGACAGCGACTTGTCGAGCATGACCTCGACACCGGCGCCGGCGCTGCCGTCGGAGCGCAGGAAGCCCACGAGCGAGGCCGCGGCGGTGGAGGTCGGGTAGTTCCGGTCGGGGGTCGGCTCGCTGTAGATGCCCGGGATCCCGAGGGCTGAGATCTTGCGCCAGTTCAGCGGGGTGATGTTCTTGGCGACCACGCGGTAGCGGGCGTGGCCGGTCAGGACGGGAGTCAGCTCGGCGGCCGACATGCCGACCAGGGGCGCGAGGTCGGCGGCCGCGCCGGCCGCGCCCACCACCTGGTAGACGCCGTTGACGCTCTTCTTGTACTGCGCCACCGCGGTCTGGTCCACCGTCACCGTGCGCCGCTCGATGCTCGACGCGAGCACGGTGCCCTGCGAGTCGAGGATGCGACCGCGCATCGCGGGGATGGGCACCTTGGCCGTGCGCGACGACAGCGCGTCGGCCGAGGTCGCCGCGGCGTCGAACCCCTGCAGGCGCAGCAGCTGCGCGGCGAAGATGCTGAAGACGAACAGGACCGTCCACACCATGACCCGCATCCGGCGGCGGGGGTTGGCCGTGCCGAGTCGCAGGGACTTCGGCTTGCGACCACCCGGGTGCCGCGGCGCGGAGGCGCGGTTCTCGGGGCCCCGTTCGGGGCGGGCCGGTCGTGTCGGTCGCTGCGCCGGCCGTCCGGTGCCGGCGCCCTGCCGGGCGCTCACCGGGGGCACGCGCCGCTGGCCCGCCGCGCCCTGGCCGCCGACCTGCCGGACCTGCCCGGCCTTCGGGGCCGCCTTGGGGTGCGGGGCGCCCTCGCGCCGCGGTGCCGCCCGACGCGTCGCGCCCTTCGACGCCGAGCCGGCCTGGCCCGGCCGGGTGCCTCGGGGCTGCGTCACGTCGATACCTCTGGGTCGATGCTGGTGGGGTTGCTGCTGGCGTCGCTACGGGTGCGGGGTGCTGCTGGTGCGGGGTGCTGCTGGCGGGAGTCTTGCTGGTGCGGGGGTGCTGCTGGTGCGGGGGTGCTGCTGTGGGCCGGGGCCGTCAGCGCGACGGCGTCGCCGCCGGGGTGCGGCCGTTCTGCCTCTTCTGGCCGGTCTGCCCACGGTCGGGCGTACGGGCGGTCTGGGCGGGGTGGGTCGTGGAGGTGGTGCTCGTCGTGTTCCTCGTGCGCGCGTTGACGCTGGTGCGGGTGGTCACGACGGAGCCGTCCGGCTTGGTCACCACCATGGTCGTCGTCGTCACGTCCCCCTTGCGTGTCACGGTGGTCCTCGGCCCGGCTGCGGCGCCCTTCGCCGGCGTGGCCGACGTCCCGCTGTGGGAGTGGGCCTTCGCCTGGGGAGCCGTCACCACGGTAAAGCCGGCCTGCTTCTTCGCCGGCTTCGCCACGCCGAGCACGGCGCCGTCGCTGAGCCGCAGGAAGGCTGCGGAGTCGGCGGGCACCATGCCCAGCTTCGAGGCGCGCGCGGCGAGGTTGGCCGGCGCCTTCTGCGCGTCGATGGCCGCGGTGAGGGCCTCCTCGGTGTCGGTCAGCTGTCCCGAGGTGGCCTGGAGCTTGTGCAGGGTGAAGGAGCCCTCGGCCATCGTGGTGTTGAGCATGAGCAGGCCCATCAGGCCGCCGACCAGCAGGAGCATGCAGAGGGCGGCGAACATCGCGCTGCCCGGGTGTCCGGCCTTGCCGGGGACGACCCGGAGCGGCTGTGGTGCCGTCGAACGGCGCTGGGGTGCCCGTGATGCGACCCTCGCCGTCGCAGTCATCTGGCTCATCGGTGCTGTCCCTTCGTGGAGCGTGTCTTCTCGGCGACCCGGAGCCGGGCCGACGCAGATCTGGGGTTGGCGGCCTTCTCCTCCGCGCTGGGCTCCTCGGCCCCGCGCGTGAGCAGCCGCAGGTAGGGCCGGTGCTCCGGCAGCTCGACGGGGAGTCCCTCGGGAGCGCTGCTGCGGGCGCCGGCGGCGAAGACGCGCTTGGTGATGCGGTCCTCGAGCGAGTGGTAGCTGAGCACGGCGACCCGTCCGCCGACCGCGAGCGTCTCGACGGCAGCGGGCAGCGCCGACGCCCAGGCGGACAGCTCCGCGTTGACCTCGATGCGCAGCGCCTGGAAGGTGCGCTTGCCGGGGTGCCCGCCGCTCTTCTGCGAGGCGGCCGGCACGACCTTCTTCAGCAGCTCGACCAGGCGGCCGGAGGTGGTGAACGGCTCGACGGCCCGCTCGCGCACCACCGCCGCGGCGATCTTGCGGGCGAACCGCTCCTCGCCGTACTCGCGCAGGATGCGCTCGAGCTCGGCCGCCTCGTAGGTGTTGAGCACGTCGGCCGCGGTCAGCCCCCGGCTCTGGTCCATCCGCATGTCGAGCGGCGCGTCCTGGCTGTAGGCGAAGCCGCGGTCTGCCTCGTCGAGCTGCAGCGACGAGACCCCGAGGTCGAACAGGGCGGCCTGCACCCCGTCGATGCCGAGGTCGGCCACCACCGTGGCGACCTCGTCGTAGACGGCGTGCACCAGCGTGACGCGGTCACCCCACGCAGCCAGCCGCTCCCCCGCCAGCGCGAGCGCCTCCTGGTCGCGGTCGATGCCGACGACGCGCGCGTTCGGGCAGCGCTCGAGTACCGCCTGCGCGTGCCCTCCCATGCCGAGGGTGCCGTCGACGTAGACCGAGCCCGGCTCGGTGAGCGCGGGCTCCAGCAGGTCGAGGATGCGGTCGCGCAGCACAGGGATGTGCCGGTCCTCGGCGCGTCCTCGGCTGTCCATGCGCGTCTACTTCCTGTGGGTGGTGCTGGGGTGCGGTGCTGCGGTGGCTGGGGGTGGGGGGTCGTATGCCGCGTGCGGCCTGTGGGTGGCCCCTGCGGTCAGGTCTCCATCCGCTTTGTCGCCCGAGACGGGGGAAGTCGCCTCGGGTGGCGAAGCGGCTGGAGACCTGGCTCCAGGGACCGCCGGCTCTTACGTCAGAGGAGTCCGGGGATCACCTCCTCGCTCTGGTCGGAGAAGGCCTGCTCGGTGCTCTCGAGGTAGGCGTTCCAGGCGGCGGTGTCCCACACCTCGACGCGGGCACCGGTACCGATGACGGTGCAGTCCTTGGACAGCCCGGCGTACTCGCGCAGCGCCGCCGGGATGGTCACGCGGCCCTGCTTGTCGGGCACCTCGTCGGAGGCGCCGGAGAGGAAGACGCGCATGTAGTCGCGGGCGGCCTTGCTGGTGGTGGGCGCCTGCTGCATCTGCCCGGCGAGACGCACGAACTCGTCCATCGGGAACACGTAGAGGCAGCGCTCCTGGCCGCGGGTGACGACGAGGCCGTCGGCGAGCCGGTCGCGGAACTTGGCAGGGAGGAAGAGCCGCCCCTTCTCGTCCAGCTTGGGGTTGTGGGTCCCGAGAAACACGCGCCTCCACCTCCCCTCTGGCGTGCTGCGTGGCACCATCGGCCTCTGATGCGCCCCACTTTACTCCACCGTTATCCACTTCACGACCAGAATGCGCGATTTTCCCGTTCGAGGTGTCGCGTCAGTGCAGGTCAGCGCGGTGGAGGGAAGTGGGGAGGATCTCCGCACACGCACCTCGTCGGAGGAGAAGAGAGCCGCGCGAGGAGGCCGCCGGGTCACCGGGCGGTGACGATCTGGCGCGGATCGGCAGGAAACGGGCCCCGGGAGGCCGTCGACCGGGCACCATGACGGCCCCCGACGCGTTCCCGAGAGGTGCACCGCGGCATAACCCTGTCGTGGTGGAGCGTTGTGGGGGAAGATCGAGCGACATCGACGAAGGGACATCGGACGTGGCGATCACGGAGCCGACGGAGGGACGACTCGTGCACGACCAGGACGCCGCAGCGGGCGACGGGCAGCCGGCCGTGCCGGCCGCTGCACCCGTTTCCTCCCCCGCCCCGGCACGCGAGGGGGAGGTGGCTTCGCTCGAGCTCGTCACCCGGGTGGCCGGGCAGCTCTCCCGCGCCATGAACTCGGTGATCGAGGGCAAGCCCGACGTCGTGCGCACCGCCATCACCGTGCTCCTCGCCGAGGGGCACCTGCTCCTCGAGGACGTGCCCGGCGTCGGCAAGACCATGCTCGCCAAGACCCTCGCACGCTCCATCGACTGCTCGGTGCGGCGCGTCCAGTTCACCCCTGACCTGCTGCCCAGCGACATCACCGGCGTGAGCGTCTTCAACCAGGACGTGCGCGACTTCGAGTTCCGCCCCGGTGCCATCTTCGCCAACGTCGTCGTCGGCGACGAGATCAACCGCGCCTCGCCGAAGACGCAGTCGGCGCTGCTCGAGTGCATGGAGGAGGGCCAGGTCACGGTCGACGGGCAGACCTACGGCCTCCCGCGACCCTTCATCGTCATGGCCACGCAGAACCCCATCGAGATGGAGGGCACCTACCCGCTGCCCGAGGCACAGCGCGACCGGTTCATGGCCCGCATCTCGCTCGGCTACCCCTCGACGCGGGCCGAGCTGGCCATGCTCGACACCCACGGGCAGACGAGCCCGCTGGACAAGCTCGAGCCCGTGACCGACGCGGACACCATCTCGACGATGGTCCGGGCGGTGCGCGCCGTCTACACCAGCCCGGCGATCAAGCAGTACGTCGTCGACCTCACGTCCTCCACGCGCACCAGCACCGCCCTGCGGCTCGGTGCCTCCCCGCGGGCCACCCTGCAGCTGCTGCGTGCCGCCCGGGCGCACGCCGCACTCGAGGGCCGCGACCACGTGCTGCCCGACGACGTCCAGGCCATCGCCGTGGCCGTCCTGGCGCACCGCATCATCCCCACGGGCGAGACCCAGCTGGCCCGCAAGAGCACCGCCGACGTGCTGCACGACCTGATGCGCCGCGTGCCGGTGCCCTCGGCCAACCGCTGAGGGAAGGGGGACGTCGTGCGCCGGCTCCGCGACCTGCTGACGACACGCGGCCGTGCCTTCGTGTCCGCCGGCATCACGCTGGCGCTGTGCGGCATCGGGCTCGGCTTCTCGGACCTGACCCGCATCGGCATCCTCCTCATCGCGCTCCCGCTGTTCAGCGCGCTGATCATGCGGCGCCACGACCTGCGCTTCGCCCTCGACCGCACCCCCCGCCCCAGCCGGGTGCAGGTCGACGAGCCGTCGACGGTCACCGTCACCATCGAGAACGCCGGACCCAGCGCCAGCCCGCTCCTCATGGCCGAGGAGCAGCTCGACTACGCGCTCGGCGACCGCCCCCGCTTCGTCGTCTCGCGCCTGCGCCGCGGCGACCGCCAGGAGATCCACTACACCGTGCGCTCCCACGTGCGCGGGCGGCACCGGCTCGGCCCGCTCGGGGTGCGGCTGCGCGACCCGTTCGGCCTCAGCACCCGGGTGGCGGCCATCAGCGGGGCCGGCGACATCCTCGTGCTCCCGCGCATCGTGCCGCTCGGCTCGGGACGACCGCCGGGCAGCGGCATCGGCGCCGAGGGAGCGATCCCCCACATGGTGGCCCTGCACGGCGAGGACGACGTCTCCATCCGCGCCTACCGCGACGGCGACGACCTGCGCCGCATCCACTGGCCGTCGACGGCGAAGACGGGCGACCTCATGGTCCGCCAGGAGGACCGGCCCGCCCGGCGGCGCGCCGTCGTCGTGGTCGACTCACGCGCCGCGGGTCACCGCGGCAGCGGCAGCTCGAGCTCCCTCGAGTGGGCGGTCACCGCCGCGGCGTCCGTCACCGCACACCTGTCCGAGCAGGGGTATGCCGTGCACCTCGTCACCGACGAGACCGCCGACGACGGGCGCGCGGGCGCCGCCATCGACCTCGACCACGCGCTCGAGGTGCTGGCAGAGGCCCAGGCGGGGCAGCCCGAGCAGTTCGCGGAGGTCCTGCACGCAGCCCACCCGGTGACCTCCTCGGGTGGCCTGGTCATCGCGGTGGTCACCGCGCTCGACGAGGACCTCGCCCGGCAGGTCGCGGCCCTCCGCCAGCCGGGTGGCACCGGCCTCGCCATGGTGGTCGACTCCGCCAGCTTCGGCGGCCAGCGCAGGCCCACGAACGCGCCCACCGAACCGGCGTGCGTCGCGGTGCTCCGCAGTGCCGGCTGGAGCGCGGTGGTGGTCGGTGCCGACGACCAGCTCCCCTCGGCCTGGGCGGCACTGGCCGGGGCGTCGAACCCGGTACCGGCATGAGCCGCACCCGCCTGGCCGACACGGCGATCGCCGCCCTGGCCACCGCCGTGGTGAGCTGGCCGCTGACGACGCTGTTCACCCCCGACGACTGGATCCGGCCGACCATGCTCATGGTCGCGTTCGTGGCCGCGGCCGGGCTGCTGGGCCGGTGGCTGACCACCTCCAAGACGGGGGTGCTGTTCGTGCAGCTCGTGGCCCTCGTGGTCGGCGCGGGCTGGATCTACGGCCGCGGGCACCTCTGGCACGGCCTGCCCGGCGTGGACACGGTGCTGGCGTTCAACAACCTGCTGGTGGACGCCCGCGAGACGATCCAGAACTACGCGGCGCCGGCACCGACCAACCGCGGCATCATCCTCGGCGTCGGGCTGGCCATGGGCCTGACGGCGATGCTCGTGGACCACCTCGCCGTCATGCGGCGCTCCCCGGCCCTCGCCGGGCTGCCCCTCCTCACCGCGTTCCTCATCTCGGCGTCCAACTCCGGCAGCTCGCTGCACCCGGTCTACTTCGTGATCGCCGCGGGCGTGTGGCTCATCATGGTCGGGCGTCAGGGCATCGCCTCGGTGCGCCGCTGGAGCACCACGGCGCCGCTGCAGAGCCGGGGCCGCGCCACGTCCGACCGCGACGGCACCATGGGCTTCGCGTCCCTCGGGCGGACCCTCGGCGTGGCTGCCCTGGCTGCGGCCGTCGTGCTGCCGGTCGTCACCCCCCACCTGCCGACGCGGTACCTCGTCGACGGGCTCGGCAGGGCGACCGACTCCACCGGCTTCAGCGACGGGCAGATCGGGCTCAACAGCACGCTCGACCTGACGCGCAGCCTCGAGGACCGGTCGCAGTCCCCCGTGCTGTCGTACACCACCACCGCGGCGTCGCCCACTCCCCTGCGGGTCGGTGTCCTGACCACCTACCGCGGCGGAGAGTGGCGCCCCGACCGCAGCGACAGCGAGCTGAGCCCTCGCCCTCGCGTGGCCCTGCCCGACGACATCTCCAGCGACGTCCCCCGCAAGCGCTACCGGATCAGCGTCGACGACTCGCGCCTGCAGGCACCCCAGCTCGCGGCGCCCTACCCGCTGGTGGCCGGCGAGGTCGACGACGCCTCCTGGGGAGTCGACCCGCAGACCCAGGTGCTGCGCACCAACCGGTCGGTGACGTCGTACCGGATGGACTACGTCGCCCTCGACCCGCCGCGCGCGCTGCTGGAGCAGCCCACCACCGACCGGCTCTCCGACAGCCAGCGCTTCGACGCCCTCCGCGTCGACCGGGAGTCCGCACCGACCGTGGAGTCGCTCGTGCGCCAGGTGGTGCCCGAGGGGGCGACGCGGATCGAGGCCGCCATGGCGATCCAGGAGCACTTCCGCAGCTCGGCCTACACCTACTCGCTCCAGCTCGCCGGGCCGGTGCGCGACGAGACCGGGCGCGACGTGCCCATGGACCCGATCACGCACTTCCTCACCACGCGGCAGGGCTACTGCGTGCAGTTCGCCACCGCCATGGTGATGATGGCGCGGGCCGCCGGCATCCCCGCGCGCATGGCCATCGGGTTCCTCCCCGGCACCCTGGACAAGGGCACCTACACCGTGCGCGCGGCCGACGCCCACGCCTGGCCGGAGCTGTACTTCGAGGGCGCAGGCTGGCTCCGGTTCGAACCGACGCCTGCCTCGCGCAGCGGCCAGGCGCCGCCGTACTCCCTCGAAGAGGTGCAGACGCCCGACACCCAGTCGACCGCCACGGACGCACCCAGCGTGTCGGCCACGTCGGCACCCCGCCGCGACAACGGCGCCAACGACCCGGGTGCCTCCGACCGGGCCACCACGTCCGGCAGCGCCGACACCGGTGTGCTCTCGGCCTGGTGGTCCTCGGGCCGGCTCACCCTGCTCGGCTGGGTGCTCCTCGGCCTCGTCGTCGGCGTGGCAGGCACGGTCGCCGTGCCGGTGGCCGCGCGGCTGCGGCGCCGCCGACGGCTGCACGAGGCGCCCGACGACGCCCAGCGCGTCGAGGTGGAGTGGCAGGCGATGGTGGAGCGGATCGGCGACCTCGGGGTCGTCGCGCCCCGGGGCAGCACCCCACGCCAGGCCGGCCGCTTCTACCAGCGCGAGGCCTACCTCGAGGGCGCCGAGGTCGCCTCCCTCAAGCGCGTCGTCGACACGGTGGAGCAGTCACGCTACGCCCGGCCGGGGACCACGCTCGTCGACATCCGCGAGGACGCCGAGCGCGTCGTGCACGCGGTGTCCGGGGTGCGGCGGCGGCGCGACCGGGTGCGGGCCCTGCTCTGGCCGCAGGACGGGCTCGTGGAGTGGCGCGAGCGGCGGGCGGCCGTGACCGAGCCGGTGCAGCGAGCCTGGGACTCGGTGCGGTCCCGCCTCGGCCGCAGCTGAGGGCTGACGGCTGAGGGCGGACGGCTGACGGCCCGGAGAACGCTGACGACTCAGAACAGCGCGTTCAGGCTGTTCCAGCCGGCGCCGAGCCGCACCCGCGGCCGCCAGGTCCCGCTGGCGGTGCGGGGGTACAGCCACAGGACGCCGGACCGGTCGCGCGCCACGACGTCGGGCACGCGGTCGCCGTCGAGGTCCCCGGGGCTCATGATCGCGGTCATGCCGTTCCAGCCGGTGCCGATCCGCACGGCAGGCTTCCAGCCGCCCTTCCCGTTGCCGGGGTAGAGCCACAGGTCGCCGGTCGAGGCACGACGAGCGAGCACGTCGGCCGCACCGTCACCGTTGACGTCGCCCGGGCCGACGAGGGCGTTGAACGCGTTCCAGCCGGTCCCGACCCGCACGGCCGGCTTCCACCCGCCCTTCCCGTTGCCGGCGTAGAGCCACAGCTCACCCGTCGACGCACGGCGTGCGAGCAGGTCGACCCGTTGGTCACCCGTGAAGTCGCCGGGGCCGACCAGGGCGTTGAACACGTTCCACCCGGTGCCAACGCGAACGCGGGGCAGCCAGGCCCCGTGGCTGTCACCGCGGTACAGCCACAGGTACCCCGTCGACGCCTCGCGGGCCAGGACGTCGAGCGGGCCGTCGCCGTCGACGTCACCGGGCGTCTCCAGCAGGCTCAGCCCGTTCCAGCCGCTGCCGATCCGCAGGCCGGCGGCGAGACGGGTGCCCGCCGCACCGGCATACAGGCGAAGGTCGCCGGTCGCGGTGCGCGCGAGCACGTCACCGACCCAGTCACCGTTGAAGTCGGCCGTCGACATCGACAGCGTCGACGCCGGCACGGGCAGCGGGGTGAAGGCGTACGGCTCACAGGTGCGGTCGTAGTCCGCCACGTCGTCGTACCACTGGGAGAGGACCACCCGCCCGCCGGAGAAGCTGGCCTGGGTGCAACGGTCGAGGGCCTCATCCGGGTAGTCGAGCCGGCCCGCCGTGGCCCACACCGGCACGCCGGGGAGCCACCAGGAACCGGTGATGGCCTGCCAGCCCGCGGCATACGAGTAGAGGCCGTAGGCGACGCCCGCGTCGCGCAGCCCGCGCATCAGCCCCTCGACGACGTAGCGGTTCTCGCGGCGCTGGGCCGTGGTGTCGGACGGCCACGGCTGGGCGGGGCGCGGTTCGACGTCGACCCACACGACGGGTGGCGTGAACGGGACGGCCTGGAGGCTCTGCAGGGCGAAGCGGGCCTCGGCGTAGCCGACGTTGGACAGCTGCCCGGCCCGGGTGGTGGCCCGCCACGGCCCCTGGGTGCCGTAGGTGCCCAGCTGCGCCGTCGTGGGGAAGGCGGCGATCGTGTAGGCGTGGGTCGGGGTGCCGTGCTGGGTCGCCCACGCGACCTGGTCGGCGAGGCAGGGGTTCTCGGTGAAGGGCAGGCCCTTGGTGAGCCCGATGACGGCGAACGCCGCGGTGTCCGGCGGCATGGGCAGGCCGAGGCCGCCGACAGCCTTGTCGCACTGCGGCCACGACACGTCGTTGCCGAGAAGGGTCGC
Source organism: Pedococcus cremeus (assembly GCF_900111375.1). Lineage (GTDB taxonomy): Bacteria > Actinomycetota > Actinomycetes > Actinomycetales > Dermatophilaceae > Pedococcus_A > Pedococcus_A cremeus. The sequence goes on along the minus strand of NZ_FOHB01000011.1, from coordinate 41,687 downwards.
CGCGCGGGCGGCTGGGGCGGTGAGGAGGCTGCCCGTGAGCAGCGCCGCGACGGCGGCCACGGTCGCCAGCCACCCCACGACGAGTTCCTGTGTCCGACCGCCAGCCATGACAACCACCTCTGGCGCTGCCCTCCGCGCCACCACCAGCACACGCCTCCACCGCGCCCACCGGCTAGGGCCGCAGGTCCCGCGCCCTCCTCGACCTGCCGACGCCCGCCACGGCCGGCGCAGGGACCGCCTACAGCCAGGTGAAGATGCGCGCTGTCGTGCCCTCGGTGCCGGAGCGGAGCTGGACGAGGTCGCACAGCTGGTTGACGAGCCACACGCCGCGCTGACCGAGCGACGTGGGGTCCGGGGTGCGCCGTCCCACGAGGTAGTCGTCGATGTGGCCCGGGTCGGCGACCTCGCAGACCAGGGCGTCCGGCTCGCGCCAGATACGCAGCGCCGCCGGTCCGCCGCCGTACTCGGTGCTGTTCACGGCGAGCTCCCAGACCGCGAGCGTGAGGTCCGCCGCTCGCTCGGGGTCCAGACCGACGGCTGACGTCTGCTCGGCGACCCGCGACCGGACGACCATGAGGTTGGCCGGCCCGAAGTCCAGCACGTCGGCAGAGGGGGGCGGATCGGGGAGCTTCTCGTTGAACGTGCCAATGCCCGGCGGCTCTGGGCGGCCGGCGTCGTGGGAGTGGGGGGTCCCCCCGACGATGGCCTGGTGGCTGTGCAGGGCACCCTCGGACTCCGGCGACCCGAGCCGCTGGACGTCATAGGCGCAGCGCAACCACAGGGGCTGCGAGGGCTCCACGGCGAGGTCGAGGAGGGCCTCGTGGAGCTGGCACTCGGCGACCTCGGCCGCGTGGCGTCCCTGCCACAGCGGCTCAGCGATCCCGCGCGCCTCCTGCCCGTCTCGGCAGGCTTCGTCGATGAACTCCCGCCAGGCGGGAATGATCCGCGCCGGGTTGGCTCCGAGGTGGCCCATGTCGACGAACCGGACCGTCGAGGCCGCCGCACCGAGCTCCTGGCGGACCAGCGTCAGATGGGGCTCGGGGAGGGCCACCATGACGGGCTGGCCCAGCGCCAGCGCCTCCTCGATGAAGGGCACCGTTCCTGCGAGGAACTCGTCGTCGTCGCGATAGAGCAGTGCCTCGTGCCGGTAGCCGGCGTGCGGCGTCGGTTCGGCAGGTCGCGTCGCACGAGCCTTGTGGGGCGACAGCCGCACGGAGGGCGACGGCCCCGCCGGCCGCCCCTCACCGGGTGGGGCGCCCACGCGTTCCTCGGCTCGCTCCGGAGCCACCCCGAGAGCTGCCGCGACGTCAGTCGGTGCCAGGCCGTCGCGGGCCAGCCGCCGTCCCAGTGACCGACGTACGGTATCGAGCCCGCGGCCGTCGGTCTCTGAGCGTGCCGTGTCAGCTGCGCCGAGGGCAGCGGTGAGGGTGTCCGGCAGGAACACGATGTCGAAGCCCATGCCTGCCGGCGGCCGGTCGGAATCACCGACCAGCGCCCGGGCCACACCCTCGACCTCGGACAGACGACCGGCTACAGAGGCACGGCCCAGTTCGGGGAGGCTGACAGCCCAGACGGGACCGGCGCGCCAACAGAGCACCTCGTGGACCCGGACGGAGAACGCCAGACCATCGGTCGAGAACCCGGCCATCACACCGCCGTTCGATGGAGGAGCCGGGTCTAAGGCTTACGAGCCCTTTGTACCATGTGGTGGCGTCGGGGGCGAGGTCCGGGCTGTGGGTCCGAGGTCCAGCTCCCCGTCCAGGAGCCGTTGGGCCACCTCGCGCACGCTGAGGTCGTGCGCCCTCGCATGGCTGCGCAGGCGCTCGAACGCGAGGTCGGGGACGGTGCCCTCCCGCGCAGCGAGGAAGCCCTTCGCCTGCTCGATGACCACCCTGGAGTCCAGGGCCCGCTGCAGCTGGGCGATCCGCTCTTCAGCCCGTTCCTGGGCGGGGCGGCTGATGCTCCGGTGGAGGTTGCATACCACACCGCGCACGACCGGGTCGTCCAACAGGTTGGTCAGAGCAGCCTCGACCCACGTCCACGACCCGTCCTCGTGGCGGATCCGCAGGGTGAGGGGGGCGTAGCCACCGGGTCGCTCGGTCACCTGGGTGAGGAACTCTGCGAGGGGTGCGCGGTCGTCGGGATGCACCAGGGGGATGAACGACTGGCCCATCACCGCTGACTCCTGCCAACCGAACAGGGCGGTCACGGCCGGGCTCGCATAGGTGACGATGCCGTCTGTGCGCACCACCAGCGCGGCATCCGTCGAGCGCTCCAACAGCGGTCTGAGCGCCGTGCCGAGATGGGCCGACACGCCCACGATGCCGACGAGCTCCCCGTCGACGTGGATCCCGGCATCCGTGACGAGGGCGGGGAAGACGGAGCCGTCCCGGCCGCTCACCGCGAACCCTCCGGACCAACGCGCCCCAGTGCGCAGCGCCAGCATGATGTCGGCAGCCATCTGCTCGGACATCGTGGGCACGGTCAGGGTGGCGATGTTGCGCCCCAGCGCCTCCTCGGCCGTCCACCCGTACAGGTCCTCGGCGGCAGCGTTCCAGTAGAGCACCACGCCGTCGAGGTCCGTCGCGATGACAGCCTGCCCGATGGAGGCCAGCAGGTCCTCGGTGGAGAACGGGACATTCGGCATCTCCGGCGCCCCCTCCAGACCCGTGGATCGCGGCCACGCCGCCTTCCCCACCATAGACCTCCGCGTCAGCCACTGCGCAGGACGCCAACAGGCCAGGCACCCCGAAGGACGACCTGGCCTGTTTGCGCCTGGTGGCAGCGGTGCCGATCAGTCGAGGTAGTCGCGCAGGACCTGCGAACGGCTCGGGTGGCGCAGCTTGCTCATCGTCTTGGACTCGATCTGGCGGATCCGCTCGCGGGTCACGCCGTAGACCTTGCCGATCTCGTCGAGGGTCTTGGGCTGGCCGTCGGTGAGGCCGAACCGCATCGAGACCACGCCCGCCTCGCGCTCGGACAGGGTGTCGAGCACCGAGTGCAGCTGCTCCTGCAGGAGCGTGAAGCTGACCGCGTCGGCCGGCACGACCGCCTCGGAGTCCTCGATGAGGTCACCGAACTCGGAGTCGCCGTCCTCGCCGAGCGGGGTGTGCAGGGAGATGGGCTCGCGGCCGTACTTCTGGACCTCGACGACCTTCTCGGGGGTCATGTCGAGCTCCTTGGCGAGCTCCTCCGGGGTGGGCTCGCGACCGAGGTCCTGCAGCATCTGGCGCTGGACGCGGGCGAGCTTGTTGATGACCTCGACCATGTGCACCGGGATGCGGATGGTGCGGGCCTGGTCGGCCATGGCGCGGGTGATGGCCTGGCGGATCCACCACGTCGCGTAGGTCGAGAACTTGTAGCCCTTGGTGTAGTCGAACTTCTCGACCGCACGGATCAGGCCGAGGTTGCCCTCCTGGATCAGGTCGAGGAAGAGCATGCCGCGGCCGGTGTAGCGCTTGGCCAGCGAGACCACGAGGCGCAGGTTGGCCTCGAGCAGGTGGTTCTTGGCCTTCTTGCCGTCCTGGGCGATCCACCACAGCTCACGCTTGAGCTTCATGTCGATCTTGTCGCCCGAGTTCAGCTTCTCCTCGGCGAACAGACCGGCCTCGATGCGCTTGGCGAGCTCGACCTCCTGCTCGGCGTTGAGGAGGGCGACCTTGCCGATCTGCTTGAGGTAGTCCTTGACCGGGTCGGCGGTCGCGCCGGCGGTGACGACCTGCTGGACCGGGGCGTCCTCCTCGTCGTCGTCGCGCAGGACGAAGCCGCCGCGCTCCTCGGCCTCCTCGGTCTTCGCCGGGGTCGCCGCGGACTCGTCGTCGGCGTCCTCCTCGATCACGACCTCCTCGAGCTCGGACTCGACGACATCGGTCGGCTCGACCTCGACGTCCTCGTCCTCCTCGGGCTCGACACCCTCGGCGCTCTCGGTCCCGGGTGCGGTCTTGGTGGCGGTGGCCTTCTTGGACGCGGTCTTCTTCGCGGCGGACTTCTTGGCCGGCGGGGCGGCGGCGGCCGTGGCCTCGGCGGTGGTGCCGGCCTTCTTGGCGGCGGCCTTCGTCGCCGTCGCCTTGGTGGCGGTCTTGGCCGCGGTCTTGCTGGTGGCCGGCTTGGCCTCCTCGACGACAGCCTTCTTCGTCGCGGTCTTCTTCGCGGCCGTCTTCTTCGTCGAGGCCGACGCGGTGCGGCGGGCGGAGGAGGTCGCGGCGACGGCTCGCGTGGCGGTCGCGGCGTCGAGGGTGATCGAGATGCCCTGCTCCTCGAGGGAGCGCAGGACCGTCTTCATGCGCTTGGGCTCGACCTCGGCCTCGACCAGGGCGACCCGCAGCTGCTCGCTGTCCACCGAGCCGTTGGTACGGCCCAGCAGGAGGAGGTTCTGCAGCGCGGAGTGCGCGAACTCCTTCGGCAGTGGGCGAGACGGGCTCTCGGAGGCGTTATCGGACACAGGCGACACGGACTACCTTTCGTCGCGGACAGAGCAGCGCACGCCATCAGGGCCGAAGCGCACGACCATGACAACAACAGCGGAGGCGGAAGTATTCACGACAACCGGCTCTCAGGGGCTGCGGGGGACCTGCTCGCCGGTATGCGTAAGTGACATTGTAAAACGAGTCGGCCCCTGCTCTCGCACCGGAGCGGCAAAACCCGCCAAACGGACCACCGGTATGCCGCGCACGGGCTCGCGTATCGGCCCGCACGCGTGCGGGTCCGGTCAGGCCTCGGGCTCGGCCTTGACGGCGAGCACCGGGCAGGACGCGTCGAGCAGGATCCGCTGGGCGTTCGAGCCCAGGATCAGCTTGCCCACCGGGGTGCGCCGGCGCAGGCCGATGACGATGAAGTCGGCCGAGGTCTCCTCGGCCACCGCGATGAGGTCCTCGGCGGGCTCGTTGCCGCGGACCAGCTGCCGGACCTCGTGCTCGATCCCGACCTCGTCGAGCTCGTGCTGGACGTTGTGGAGCTCCTTCTCGAAGCGCTCGGCCTCCTTGGCGTCATAGTCCTTGCCACCGCGGTTGGAGTTGATCACGATCAGCTTCGTCTTGCGGAGCAGGGACTCGTCGGCGGCGCGACGCAGAGCAGCGCGACCTTCCTTCGTAGGCACGTAACCCACAACGATGGCCACAGGAACCTCCTTGTTCGGCGTCCGGGCGGCTGGGGGTGGCCCGGTGGCCAGACGCTACCGGATTTCCTCTGCCCCGGCCGGTCGCGCGACCGCTTGGCGGAGGATGGCTCCCACCTGCTCGGTCTCGATGAGGAACCCGTCGTGCCCGTACGGGGAGGTGATGCTGACGTGCTCGGCGTGGGGCACCGCGGCGGCGATCTCCTCGGACAGCCGCGGCGGGTACAGCCGGTCGGAGTCGACGCTGGCCACGACCAGGCGTCCCATGACGCGCCTGAGCGCTGCCGCGACGCCGCCACGGTCGCGGCCGACGTCGTGGGAGTTCATCGCCTCGGTGAGCACGAGGTAGGAGTTGGCGTCGAAACGGGCCGCGATCTTGCCCGCGTGGTGGTCGAGGTAGCTCTCGACGGCGTAGCGGCCCCCACCCCCGACGGGCTGCTCGGCGCCCTGGGGCAGCCGGCCGAACCGCTCGTGCAGCTCGAGCTCGCTGCGGTAGGTCACGTGGGCGATCCGCCGGGCGATGCCGAGACCCTGCTCGGGGCCGGCGCCCCGCTCGTAGTAGTCGCCGCCGTGGAAGGCGGGGTCGCTGCGGATGGCGAGCAGCTGCGGCTGGCACCAGGCGATCTGCTCGGCCGTGGCGTAGGCGGTCGAGGCCAGCACGATGGCCGTCTCGACGCGCTCCGGATGGGTGACCGCCCACTCCAGCGAGCGCATGCCGCCCATCGACCCGCCGAGGACCGCGTTCCAGCGCTCGATGCCGAGCAGCTCGGCGAGCCGGGCCTCCACCGCCACCTGGTCGCGGATGGTCACGAACGGGAACCTGCTCCCCCACGGCCGGCCGTCGGGCGCCGTCGAGGCGGGGCCCGTGGTGCCCTGGCAGCCGCCGAGCACGTTGGCGGCGACGACGAAGTGGCGGTCGGTGTCGAAGGGGCAGCCGGGGCCGATGAGCCCGTCCCACCAGCCCGGCGTCGCGTGCCCCGGTCCGGCCGGACCGGAGACGTGGCTGTCGCCGGTGAGGGCGTGCTCGACCAGGATGGCGTTGTCGCGGGCCTCGTTGAGGGTGCCCCACGTCTCGTAGGCGACGGTGACGTCAGGCAGGCGCCCGCCGGCCTCGAGCTCGACGGGTCCCACCGAGACGAACCGCCGGTCCCCCACCGGGTCGCCCTCGCGCCACGCCCCCGCGGAGAGCCAGGCTCCCGAGGAGAGTCGAGGAGTCGACGACGTGGTGGTCATGGGGCACAGCTCCTGTGGTCGCGCTTGCCGCGACGGTCGCCGCGGCCCGGTCCTCACCCGGGGCACCCCACCGCGAGGAGGGTTGCCGTCCAGCGAGCCGGGGCTTCGCGCTGGAACTCGTGACCTTGGCGCCCAGCATAGGACCGGCGCCCGTCACGTGGTCCCCGCTGTCCGGTTTCTGGACGCTGCGCCGGTGCCGTCAGGCCGTGACGGTCGGGCGGAAGGCGACGTTGACCATGGCGGCCACCAACTGGGCCAGCCGGTAGTCGGGTTCGAGCGCCAGGGCCCGCTCGACGGCGGCCCGGGCCAGGGCTCCGTCGCCCAGCACGCACCACGCCACGTGGGCCAGCACGGTCAGGGCCGGGGCGGCCTCCTCCGCCGGCAGCATCCGGCACAGCTCGACCAGGCGGCCCTGCAGCCGGCGGGCCGCAATGGCTCGACCCCGGCTGCGGCGGGCCCCGACCCACGAGGCCCGCGGCAGGCAGCTGCGCAGCTGGTCGGGCAGGTCGCCGTCGAGGGCCTCCAGCGGCAGGGTCCCCGGGCTGAACCAGGCGATGAGCCCGTCACGCAGGTGGACGTCGCGCAGGGAGAGCGCGAGGTCGGCCACCTCCTCGGGGGCCAGGCCGTCGAGGGGCGGCCGTCCGGCCGACACGTCGCACACCACCGCCCAGCCGGAGAGCTGGCGCAGCCGTCGGGCGTCCCGGGCACGCTCGGCTGCTGCCGCTTCCGCCGCCCACTCGGCCTCGCGCTCGAGGTCACCGTCGAGGACCTCGGCCGGAGGCTCCTTGCAGCTCCTGCTCCCCACCACCCGCAGGAACGGGGGCACCGTCGGCGGCGGGGGCAACGGCAGCGCTCCGGTGACCGGGTCGGGGAGGTCACCTCGCGCCAACCCGAACGCCGCGCCGGCCGGCGCCCTGCCGAGGGTCCGGCCGGCGGCCCGCCACGTGGTGCGGGGTCCCACCTGCCGGATCGCCGCCGCCACCTCGGCGGACCGGACCGGGTCGGGGTCGAGCTGGCGGGTCACCGCCTCCCGGTCCGACAGGGGTGCGGTCTCCATGGCCACGAAGTCGGCCACTGCCGGGGTGTCCTCCGGCGCCGGGAGCGGCGCCCCGCCCTCGGGACAGCAGCCGGTCGCGCAGTCCACGGCATACCAGCGCCCCTCCCGCACGAGCAGGCGGTCCAGCACCTCCATGCCCCGCTGCTCGCAGGCGTCGCGCAGGGCGTCGAGCACCGGCACCGCACTGGATTGCGCCGACTCGTAGCCCACCAGCAGCACGGCCTCGGGCCGTTCGCGCTCCAGCGCGGGCAGGAGGGCGTCGACCGCAGCGTCGACCTCGTCAGCGGGCGGGAGGTCGAGGCGCTGGACCAGCCCGATGGACCGGTGGGACACCGCCACGACGACCACGGCCTCGTGCGGGTGGTAGCCGAGCTGGAACGGGAGGACGGCGAGGACGTCGGCGGGGCCGCGGAGCCTGATCGGGTTCATGGCCCCACGGTCGCGGCGCGCACCGGAGCCCCACGAGACTCCGTCGAGGTCCTGTGGAGGACGTGACGACGCCCCGGGTGGCTGTGCACAACCGGGGCGTCGACGGCCGTCAGGCCAGCGTCAGGTCAGCTCAGCGGACGACCTCGCCGGGCACCGTCTGCGCCTGCGCCGAGGCGCCACGCGGCGCACGCTCGCGCGCGCTCCGGGCGCCGCCGCTCCAACCGGTGCGCGAGTCAGCGGCCGTCCCTCGCTCCCAGGCGAGGAAGGCGTCGGTCTCGTTGACGATGGTCGCGGCGATCCAGGTCACGACCACCGCGTCGTCCGCGAGGCCGAAGATGCTGAGGAAGGCCTCGGGCACCAGGTCGAAGGGCGACAGCACGTAGGCGGCCGCCGCGGCGACGAGGAAGAGCTTGCCGGCCGTGGCGCCGCGGTACTCACCGCGGACGGTGGCGCGCAGCAGGCGCGGCAGGGCGGAGAGCCGCTCCCCCATGCTCGGACCCCCTGGCCGGACGGCGGTACGCAGGGCGGTGGCGAGGGTGCGGAACACTCCCCAGCGAGACATGGCCATCGGTGATCTCCCATCGTCCGGGCACGGTCGGCCGAACATTGAGCCAGTGGAACACAGTTCCAACGTCCGAGTGGCCGACACCATTCCCCTACCCGCTTCCAGCAGCGGTATGCCGCCCGCTCGGGTGAGCGGGCGGCATACCCAGGCGCCGTCGTCGGTGTCAGGCGGTCAGGCCGCGGCTGCGGCGCGGGAACTCGTGCCTCGCCTCCTCGGCGATCCGCTTGAGGAGGTAGGCGTCGAGGCCCGCGCCCACGGCACCACCGACGAAGGGGACGGCCTTGCCCATGCGCACCAGCGCCTTCTTGCCGACCTGGCTGATGAGGCGGAACGCGACGGCCTTGTTGACCACCATCAGGGCCGGCCCGGGCAGGCGCTGTGCGGCGAGGTTGGAGAGCCGGCCGGTGGTGGCCACGCCGGCCTTCTTGAGCAGGTCGTCGGAGTCGGCGCCGACGAGGGTGAGCAGGACGGCCGAGCGGATCTGCGGCTGGCGCAGGTCGTAGCCCCGGGCCGAGGCGACGGCCGCCACCATGCGGGTGGCCACGAGGTAGAACTCGACCACGTTGGCCGGCAGCGCGACCGGCAGCGTGACGAACCCGCCGAGCCCGGTGGCGAAGCCGCCGGCGGCTGCGAGCTTGAGGTGCGAGGAGACGATCACGTCGATCGCCTGCTCGCTGTCGGGGTGGTTCGACAGGGCGACGTCGGCGACCTGCTGCGCCGAGTGGAACGGTCCCCTGCCGTCGATGCCGGTGTCGAGGATGCCCTCGATGACCCGCACGACGCCGTTGCCGAACGCGCCGTGGTCCTGTGGGCCGGCGCCGGCCTGCTCGAGCGCCGACGGTCGCTTCCCCGCGGCGGTCGACGTCTCGCCGTGCTTGCCGCGGTCAAGGTCCAGAATGCCCATTTCGCCCTCCTCGTGACGGTGCGGCCATCCTGCCACGGGGCGCCCGGACCTGCCGGTCTATCGTGGGCGCATGGCTGACGCGCAGACCCCTGAGCAGCAGGTTCCCGAGTCGAAGTTCGCCGACTACGCCCACCCCGAGCGGCTGGTCTCCACGGCGTGGCTGGCGGAGCAGCTCGAGGCCGGAAACCCCGACGGCATCGTGGTGCTCGAGTCCGACGAGGACGTCCTGCTCTACGACACCGGCCACATCCCCGGTGCGCTCAAGCTCGACTGGCACCAGGACCTCAACGACCAGGTGACGCGCGACTACGTCGACAGCGAGCAGTTCGCGAAGGTCATGTCCGCCCGCGGGATCGGACGCGACACCACCGTCGTCATCTACGGCGACAAGAACAACTGGTGGGCCGCGTACGCGCTGTGGGTCATGACCCTCTTCGGCCACGAGGACGTGCGGCTGCTCGACGGCGGCCGCGCGAAGTGGGTCGCCGAGGGCCGCGAGATGACCAAGGACGTGCCGACGCCGCAGCCGGCCGACTACCCCGTCGTCGAGCGCGTCGACGCCCCGATCCGCGCCTTCAAGGACGACGTGCTGGCCCACCTCGGCCAGCCCCTGGTCGACGTGCGCTCCCCCGGCGAGTACTCCGGCGAGCTGCTGCACATGCCCGACTACCCGCAGGAGGGCGCCATGCGGGGCGGCCACATCCCCGGCGCCAAGTCGGTGCCGTGGGCGCGCGCGGCCAACGAGGACGGCACGTTCAAGTCGCGTGAGGAGCTCGAGGCGATCTACCTGCAGGAGCAGGGCCTGAAGCCGCAGGAGCCGACCGTGGCCTACTGCCGCATCGGCGAGCGCTCCTCGCACACCTGGTTCGTGCTGACCCACCTGCTCGGGTTCGAGGACGTGCGCAACTACGACGGCTCGTGGACCGAGTGGGGCAACGCCGTGCGCGTGCCCGTCGAGAAGAAGTAGGCGGTCCCCGTGCCCGACACCACCGGTCTGCCCGCCGAGCTGGCGGAGATCGCCGAGGACTTCGCGGAGCTGCCCGTCCCCGAGCGGCTCCAGCTGCTGCTGGAGTTCAGCGAGGAGCTGCCGGCGCTGCCGGAGCGGTATGCCGCGGCCCCCGAGTCGATGGAACAGGTGCACGAGTGCCAGTCGCCGCTGTTCCTCACCGTCGAGGTCGACGAGGAGTCCGCGCCCGAGCCGGGCAAGCGGGTCGTCTCGCTGTTCTTCTCCGCCCCTCCCGAGGCACCGACCACCCGCGGCTTCGCCGGCATCCTGCACCAGGGGCTCGACGGCCTCTCGGTCGACGAGATCCTCGCCGTGCCCGAGGACGCGCCCTACCGGTTCTCGCTCGCCGAGGCGGTCTCCCCGCTGCGGCTGCGGGGCATGGTGGGCATGCTCAGCCGCATCAAGCGGCAGGTCGCGCTGAAGTCCCGGGCTGCCTGAGCAGCCGATGACCGCCGCTGCCGGCGCGACCCCGGTCGTCGCGTCGCCATCCGGCCGCGTCGCGGTGGTGGCCGCGCCGCCCTCCTCCTCCACCACGCCGGCGCTGCTCGCCGTCGTCGGTGACGACCTGGTGCAGGTCGGGCCGGTCGAAGAGGTGGTCGCCGTCGTCGAGCGCCTCGAGCGCGACCGGTCGCCGCGCTGGACCTGGTGGGGGGCCGGCACCGACGCCCGGGCCCTCGTGTCCGCCCGCCTCCCGCTGGCCCGCTGCTGGGACGTCGCCGAGGCGCACCGCCTGCTCTCGGGAGGGTGGGAAGCCTCACCGCAGGTGGCCTGGGCGCACGCTCGGGAGCTGGACGCCGCAGCCCTGCCCGCGGCCTCGGCCGGCGACCTGTTCGACTTCGGCGTCGACGAGTCCCCCGGCGGCGAGGGCGAGCCCGTCGTCCTCGACGACCCGGTGCGCGCCGACGGCTACCTGCGACCCGACGTCGGCACGCCGGCCTGGCCGCTGACGGCCGAGCGGCTGGTCGCCTGGGGCCGCTCCGCGCTGGACTGCGCGGCCACGCAGGAGGCCCAGCTCAGGCGCCTGGGGCCGCGAGCCGTCGCGACCGCGCACTCGGAGTCGGCTGCGGCCCTGCTGTGCCTCGAGCTGGAGCGCGACGGGCTGCCCATCGACCGGCCCGCCGCCGAGCGCCTCATCGCCGAGGCAGCCGGACCGCGGCCCCGCGACGAGCGGCACGCCCGTGAGGTGCGCGCCGAGCGCGATGCCGTCGTGCTGCGGCTCGCACCCGGGCGCGAGCACACCGACCTGCGCAACCCGGTGCAGGTGCGCGAGCTGCTGCTCAGCGTGGGCGTCGACGTGCCCAACACCCGCAAGGGGGTGCTGGCGCCCTACCGCGACACCCACCCGCTGGTCGCGGCGCTGCTGGACTGGCGCACGGCCGAGCGCATCGCCACCACCTACGGCTACCCCTGGCTCGAGGCCCACGTCGGGGCCGACGACCGGCTGCGCGGCTCCTGGACCGCCTGCGACGGCGCGGCGGGGCGGATGACCGCCCAGAACGGCCTGCACAACCTGCCGACCTCGCTGCGGCCGGCCGTCGCCGCGCAGCCCGGCCACGTCCTCGTCCGTGCCGACCTCGGGCAGATCGAGCCCCGTGTGCTGGCAGCGGTGTCGGGTGACCGGGCGTTCGCCGCGGCCACCCTCTCCGACGACCTGTACGCGCCGGTCGCCCAGACCCTGGGTGTGGAACGGGCGGTCGCCAAGGTCGCGGTGCTGGGCGCCATGTACGGCGGCCGCCGGGGCGCGGCCGCCGACGCGCTCAAGGGACTCGAGCGCGCGTACCCCACCGCCATGGCCTACCTCGACCAGATGTATGCCGCGGGCGTGCGCCGCGAGGTGCTGCGCACCTTCGGTGGCCGTGCCGTCCACACCGGGGGCTTCCTGCCCTTCGGCCAGCCCGGTGACGCGGCCCTCGGCGACGACCCGGCGCGGGCCGCGGCCCGGGGTCGCTACGCCCGCAACGCGGTCATCCAGGGCGCTGCGGCCGAGCTGTTCAAGGCGTGGGCGGCCACCGTGCGGGCCACGACCCGCGACCTCGGGGCCCAGATCGTGCTCTGCCTGCACGACGAGCTGCTCGTGCACGTGCCCGCGGAGCACGCCGAGGATGCCCGTGCCCGGGTGGTGACCGCGCTGAACGACAGCGCGCGCCGGTGGACCGGCTCGACGCAGGTGCGGTTCGTGGCCGACACGGCGGTGGTCAACCGCTGGTCGGAGGCCAAGGAGTGAGGTCCGTGCCACGCTGTGCGCATGAGTGACGTCATCAGCACCGCGCGGCAGGCGAGCGACCACCCCGCCCTCGAGACCGCGGCCCGGGTCGGCTACGCCGTCAGCGGCCTGCTCCACCTGCTCATCGGGTGGATCGCGCTGCAGGTCGCCTGGGGCATCGGAGGGTCGGGGAAGAGCGCCGACCAGAGCGGGGCGCTGCAGTCGCTGGCCGGCAACGGCGCCGGCAAGCTGGCGCTGTGGGTCGGCGTGCTCGGCTTCCTCGGCCTCGGGTTGTGGCAGCTGGCCGACGCCGCCTTCGGCCACCCGGGCTCCGACAAGGACGCCTGGATGTCCAAGGTCAAGTCCTTCAGCAAGGCGGTCGTCTACCTCGCGCTGGCGTGGACGACGTTCACCTTCGCCCGCGGGAAGTCCAGCAGCAGCAAGAGCCAGACCGTGGACCTCACCCAGCAGCTGATGAGCAAGCCGGGCGGCCAGTGGCTCGTGGGCATCGTCGGCCTCGTCGTCATCGGCGTGGGTGTCTACCACGTGTGGAAGGGCGCGACCGAGGGGTTCCTGAAGGACCTCGAGGACGACCCCGGCACCTGGGCGGTCCGCCTCGGTGTCGTCGGCTACATCGCCAAGGGGGTGGCACTGACCGTCGTCGGCGTGCTCTTCGGGCTCGCTGCGCTGCACGCCAACCCCAAGGAGGCCAAGGGCCTCGACGGTGCCCTGCGCACGCTGAAGGACCAGCCGTTCGGCCCGGGTCTGCTGACCGCCGTGGCTCTCGGCATCGCCGCCTACGGCATCTACAGCTTCACCCGGGCGCGACACGCGCGCGTCTGACCGCGGCACACCGCCTCGTCGCGGCAGGAACGCCGAAGGGGCGGGGACACGCGGTCCCCGCCCCTTCGGCGTTGTTCGGTGCTTCTCCGTCAGGCGGTCGGGCCTTCGTCGTCGTCTTCGGCCACGTTGCGCAGGAACTGCTCGAGCTCGGCGCCGATCTCGTCGGCCGAGGGCAGCTCGCTGACGTCGGTGGCGAGCAGGCTCGGCTTCTGCAGGCCCTCGACGAAGGTGTCGTACTGGCGCTCGAGGGCGGCCACCACCTGGGCGACCTCCTCGGACCCGGCGAGCTCCTGGGCGATCTCGGCGCGGTTGAGCCCGGCCGCCGCCACCAGGTCGTCGATCGGCAGGTTGAGCGCGGTGGCGCCGGTGATCGCGTTGAGCGCGGTCACTGCGCCGTCGGCGAACTCGGACTGCGCCAGGTAGTGCGGCACGTGGATGGCGAAGCCCATCGCGTCGTGGCCCGACTCCCCCAGTCGCAGCTCGAGCAGCGACGCCAGGCTGCCGGGCACCTCGACGCGGCCGAACGGGTTGAGCTGCTCAGGGATCAGGCGGGGGTCGGTGGCGTGGGCCGTCATGCCGATCGGACGGGTGTGCGGGACCGCCATCGGGATGCCGTGCGCGCTGACGACGAGGTCGACGCCCAGGGCCACGACGAGCTGGCGGATGGCCTCGACGACCCGCTCCCACTGGTAGTCCGGCTCGGGGCCGGTGAGCAGGAAGAACGGGGTGCCGTCGCGGTCGACGAGGCGGTGCAGGGCCAGGCAGGGGTCCTCGTAGCTGAGCCAGCGGTTGGTGTCGAAGACCATGCCGGGGCGGCGACCGCGGTAGTCGAGCAGCTGGTCGACGTCGAAGGAGGCCACCACGGACCCCTCGGTCGTGGCCAGCAGGTGGTCGCTCAGGAGGCGCTGGGTGTTGCCGGCGTCGACGAAGCCACCGAGCGTCACGATCATCACCGAGGCCCGCAGCTCCTGCGGTTCGGCGTCGGTCTCGAAGCGGTAGAGCTCGGACGGGTTCTGCACGGTCAAACCTCTCTCAGGGTGGTCCTTCTCGAGGGATCAACACCACAGTCTGCCAAGGTGTTCCTCACCTGCGCGCCGAGAGGTCGGGCGGCCCCGGGCTGACCGGTGCGCCGAGAGGTCGAGCGGCCCCGGACTGACCGGACGACGGCAGGGCCGAGGAGGGCGTTCGTCAGGAGGCCAGGGCGGCCATCGCCTTGCGGATCCGCTTCTCCGAGACCGGCTGCGCGGTGCCGAGGCCGTTGGCGAACAGGCTGACCCGCAGCTCCTCGATCATCCAGCCCACGTCGAGCACGGGCTGCGAGCGGCGGTCCACGGGTGCCAGGGAGTCGAGGAGGTCGGCGTAGGCCTCCTCGACCCGGTCGACGACCTCCTGCCCCTGTGCGTCGCGGGCCAGGGCGGTCGGAGCCTTCTCGATGCGCTGCAGCATCCCGCGCAGGTAGCGGCGCAGGTGCGGCAGCCGGGCCAGGCCCGTGTCGGCGACGAAGCCCGGGTAGACCAGGCTGTGCAGCTGTGCCTGCAGGTCGGCGGCCAGCGGGGCCACCGCCGGGCCATGGAGCGCCGCCAGCCGTTGCTCCACCTCACGGGCGAGGACGAGCGCCGGCTCGACCTCGTCGACGACGTTCAGCACCCGCGTGACGACGTGGGTGCGCACCGCGGAGAGCACGTCCTCGAACGCCTCCGGGTCGCGCACCGGTCCGGGCCGGCGCTCGGCCACGACGGCGTCGACGGCGCACGCGAGGCAGTCCTCCAGCAGGGCCGGCACGCTGCCGTGGGGGTTGCTGCCCAGCGTCAGCTTCTGGGTGTTGGTGAGCCGGGCGAGGACGCGCTTCCACGGCGCCGACGTGTTGAGCAGGAGCAGGCGCCGCACCCCGAGCCGGGTGGCCGCCTCAGCCTCCCGCTCCCCCGGCAGCACGAGCAGGTCGACGGAGTCTCCACGGTCCACGAGCGCCGGGTATCCCTGCACCACCTGGCCGCCGGACCGCGTCTCGAACGTCGGGGGCAGGGCACCGAAGTCCCACTGCTTCAGGCCCTTGCGCTCGATCGCCGCGCCTGCGCGCGACATCCGGCGCTGCACCTGGCCGGCCAGCTGCGCCTTCAGCTGCTCGAGGTCCTTGCCGCCGGCGAGCGAACGGCCGCGGTCGTCGTCGACGCTGAAGGTGATGCGCAGGTGGTCGGGCACCCGGGTGACGTCCCACTCCTGCTGGGGCACCTGCACGCCCGTACGCGCGTGCAGCACCCGTGAGAGCTCGTCGACCAGCCGTCGTCCACCACCCGGCTGGGCGTCACGCAGAGCAGCGGCGGCGTGGTCGGGCGTGGGCACGAAGTGCCGGCGGGTGGCCTTGGGCAGCGACTTCAGCAGGGCGGTGGCGAGGTCGGCGCGCAGCCCGGGGACCTGCCAGTCGAACCCCTCGTCGTGCACCTGGTTGAGCACCTGCACGGGGATGTGCACCGTCACGCCGTCGGCCGCCGCGCCCGGCTCGAACTGGTAGGTCAAGGGCAGCTCGAGGCCACCCTGCCGCCAGGTTCGGGGGTAGTCGCCGGCGGAGACCTCCTCGGCCGACTCGCTCGTCAGCAGCTCCTCGGTGAACGTCAACAGGTCCGGTGTCTCGCGACGCGCCTTCTTCCACCAGCTGTCGAAGTGCCGTGCCGACACGACGCCGGCCGGGACGCGCCGGTCGTAGAACTCGACGAGCGTCTCGTCGTCGACGATGAGGTCCCGCCGGCGTGCCCTCTCCTCGAGCTCTGAGAGGCGTTGCAGCAGAGCGCGGTTCGCGCGGAAGAACTCGTGGTGGGTCTCCCAGTCGCCCTCCACCAGCGCGTGCCGGATGAACAGGTCGCGCGACTCCTCGGGGTTGATCCGCCCGTACTGCACGGTGCGCGCCGCGACCAGCGGGACGCCGTACAGCGTCACCCGCTCGGTGGCCAGGGCCGCGCCCTGTTTCCGTGACCAGCGCGGCTCGCTGTAGGTGCGCTTGACCAGGTGGGCGGCCAGCCGCTCCGCCCAGACCGGGTCGATCCGGGCGTTCGTGCGTGCCCACAGCCGGCTCGTCTCCACCAGCTCGGCCGACATCACCCAGGTCGGCTGCCGCCGGAACAGCGTCGAGCCCGGCGAGATGGCGAACCGGGCCCCGCGGGCGCCGAGGTAGTCGCGCTTGACCTCATCGCGCAGGCCGACGTGCGAGAGCAGCCCGGCGAGCAGCGCCTGGTGGATGACGTCAGCCTTCGGCTCCTCGTCCCGGGCCGCGGTTGCCCGGTCGGGGTCGAGGCCCTGCTGCCGGCACGCCTGGCGCAGCTGGGTGTGCAGGTCCTGCCACTCGCGCACGCGCAGGTAGTGCAGGAACTCGGCCTTGCACATGCGGCGGAAGGCGCTGCCGCTCAACGCCTTCTGCTGCTCCTTGAGGTAGCGCCACAGGGTGAGCAGGGAGATGAAGTCGGAGTGCTCGTCGCGGAACCGCGCGTGCGACTGGTCGGCCTGGGTCTGCTTGTCGGCCGGCCGCTCGCGCGGGTCCTGCATCGACAGTGCCGCGACGATGACGAGCACCTCACGGGTGCACCCGAGCTTGTCCGCCTCGAGCAGCATGCGTCCCAGCCGCGGGTCCACGGGCAGCCGCGCCAGTGCCTTCCCGTATGCCGTGAGCCGTCGTCCGCGGCCCCGTCCCCGCTTCGGTGCGGGGCCCGCGGGCGCCGCCTCCGCGGCATACCCGGTGTCGAAGGCCTGGAGCTCCTCGAGGAGGCGGACGCCGTCGGCGACCTGCCGCGAGTCGGGGGCGTCGACGAACGGGAACGCGGCGATGTCACCGAGGCCGAGCGAGGTCATCTGGAGGATGACCGACGCGAGGCTGGTGCGCTGGATCTCCGGCTCGGTGAACTCCGGCCGGCTCTGGAAGTCGTCCTCGGAGTAGAGCCGGACGCAGATGCCGTCGGCGACGCGGCCGCACCGGCCGGCGCGCTGGTTGGCACTGGCCTGCGAGACCGGCTCGATCGGCAGGCGCTGGACCTTGGTGCGCTGGCTGTAGCGGGAGATGCGCGCGGTGCCGGCGTCGACGACGTAGCGGATGCCCGGCACGGTCAGCGACGTCTCGGCGACGTTGGTGGCAAGGACGACCCGGCGGCCACCGTGGCGGCTGAAGACCCGGTGCTGCTCGGCTGCCGAGAGCCGCGCGAACAGCGGGAGCACCTCGGTGTCGGGCAGTCCCATCGAGGCGAGCGCGTCTGCGGTGTCACGGATCTCGCGCTCCCCCGACAGGAAGACCAGGATGTCCTGGCCGCCCCCGTCGCCCCGGTTCTCGGTCCACAGCTCCTCGACGGCGTCGCAGACCCCGGTGACCTGGTCGCGCTCCTCGGCGTCCTCGCGGTCGGGGTCGACCAGTGGGCGGTAGCGGACCTCCACCGGGTACGTGCGACCGGAGACCTCGACGACCGGTGCGGGCGTGCCGTCCGGCTGCGCGAAGTGGCGGGCGAACTTGTCGGGGTCGATGGTCGCCGAGGTGATGACGACCTTGAGGTCCGGCCGGCGCGGCAGCAGCTGCTTGAGGTAGCCGAGGATGAAGTCGATGTTGAGCGACCGCTCGTGCGCCTCGTCGATGATGATCGTGTCGTACTTGCGCAGGTCGCGGTCGTGCTGCATCTCGTTCAGGAGGATGCCGTCGGTCATGACCTTGACCAGCGTGTTGTCGCTGGCGAGGTCGGTGAACCGGACCTGGTAGCCGATCGCACCGCCGAGCTCGACCTCCAGCTCCTCGGCGATGCGCTCGGCCACCGAGCGGGCGGCGATGCGCCGCGGCTGGGTGTGGCCGATGAGCCCCTCGCGGCCGCGGCCGATCTCGAGGCAGATCTTCGGCAGCTGGGTGGTCTTGCCCGAGCCGGTCTCGCCCGCGACGACGACGACCTGGTGGTCGCGGATGGCCGCCGCGATGTCGTCCTTGCGCTCCACCACCGGCAGGTGCTCCGGGTAGTGCAGGT
Source organism: Pedococcus cremeus (assembly GCF_900111375.1). GTDB lineage: Bacteria > Actinomycetota > Actinomycetes > Actinomycetales > Dermatophilaceae > Pedococcus_A > Pedococcus_A cremeus. The sequence goes on along the minus strand of NZ_FOHB01000011.1, from coordinate 23,352 downwards.
CGGGAACGGGAACCGCCCGGCGCGGTGGCCGCTGTGGTCCGCGCGGACGCCGCGCGCCTCGGCCGCCTCCACCACGACGGGACGCACCCCGGCCGTCCGTCCCCCGCTCGACGTTCCGTTCCCGGGCCTCGGGCTTCCGTTCCCGGGCCTCGGCCTTCCGCTCCCGGGCCTGCGGGGACCCGCCCGACGCGGGGTCGTCGGAGCGCGGGCTGGACATGCGGCCAGCATACGTGCGCAGCCGACGGCCCCACGCGCTCACCCAATTGGGCGAGCGGGCCAGTCCCTGATCCCTAGTGGCGATGCTGTACGGAGGTTTCCGGCCCCGTCGTTAGCGTCGAGAACGATCCCGTGAACGGCGGGGAGAACGATGGGAGAACACCGATGCGCACCAGCCGCTTGTCCATCGCGGTCGTCGCCTCCACGACGATCGCGCTCGTAGGCGCCACCGGGGCGAGCGCCCACCCCACCACCGCCACCAAGGCACCGAGGGCACCCAGGGTGGTCACCCTCACCGACCGTGTGATCGCACCGTTCCAGATCGCGGTGCGCAACGGCTACATCAACCACGACCACGGCGTCTACGTCGCCGACGGCGGCACTCAGACGGTGTCGCGGATCCGATCGAACGGCACTCTGAGCACCGTTGCGACCTTCCCGGGTAAGGACAGCGACGTGGCGGGCCTGGCCTGGTCGCGGGCCGGCCGCACCCTCGCGTGGACGTCGACCGACCACGCCAAGGGCGAGTCGTGGCTCAACCTGACCCGGTCCGACGTCGGCACCCGCCGCTTCTCCCTCTCGGACTACGAGAAGAGCGCAAACCCCGACGGTGACGTCCACTACGGGATCAAGAACCCGACCCAGTGCCAGATCGACGCGTTCAAGAAGCTGGGGCCGGACGCTCCCCCGGCGAGCTACACGGGCATCAAGGACTCCCACCCGTACTCCGTCGTGCAGTGGGGTGACTACTGGGTCGTCGCCGACGCCGGTGGCAACGACCTCGTCAAGGTCGACAACCAGGGCCACATCTCCACGCTGGCAGTCCTGCCGCCGCAGCCGGTGAAGATCACCAAGGCCGCGGCAGCCGCCAACCACCTGCCGTCCTGTGTCGTCGGCGCGACCTACGCGTTCGAACCCGTACCGACCGACGTCGAGGTCGGACCGCACGGGCTGCTGTACGTCACCACCCTGCCCGGCGGCCCGGAGGACCCGAGCCTCGGCGCCCGGGGGTCGGTGTACGTGGTCAACGGCTACACCGGTCAGACGCTGCGGATCGCCACCGGCTTCGCCGGGGCCACCAACCTCGCGCTGGCCGGCCGCACCATCTTCGTCACGGAGCTGTTCGCTGGACGGATCTCCACCGTCCACCAGGGCAAGCCGCGACCCTTCCTGACGCTGCCGGGCGCCCTGTCGGTGGAGTACAGCGCCGGCCACCTCTACGCCGGGACCATGGCCCCGATGGACCAGAAGACCGGCAAGGTCACCGGCAAGGGCCGGGTCGTCGAGATTCGCAGGTGAGGAGCGAACGAGTCACCCGTCGGGACAGCCGCTCAGGTGAGCGGTCGCCGCAGCCAGTGGGTCTCTCCCGGTTCCAGCAGGAGCCGGGAGAGCCCCGTGCCGCCGTGAGCGGGCGACGCGGAGCCGCTGCGCCCGCCGCCCAGGTCCTGCGTGTGGTCGTCGCCGACGAGTCGTGCAGCTTCCGAGACGGCCTCGGCTTCCTGCTGCGGACCGGTGGCGTGGAGGTGGTCTCGTCGGTCGGCGAGCTGCCGAGCCTCCTCGAGTCGGTCGGCCGGCACGCCCCGGACGTCGTCGTCGTCGAGGCTGACCTCCGGGCCAGCGGCCCAGGGTCCGGTGTCGCCGCGGTGCTCCGGCTGAAGGCCGAACAGCCCTTGCTGGGATGCCTCGTGGTGGCGGACCACCTCCGGCACGAGCACGTGCTGGCCCTGCTCGACGGCGCGGGCCCTGGCAGTGGCTACCTGCTCAAGGGAACGGAGCGCGACGTCCTCGGTCTGCTCGATGCCCTGTGGCGCGTGGCACGAGGCGGCCTGGCGCTCTCGCCCGAGGTGGTCGAGTCGATGGTGGCCGCACGCCGCGCATCGGCACCCCTCGCCGGCCTGGGACAACGCGACCTGCAGGTGCTCACGCTGGTGGCGGAGGGACGCTCCAACGCCGGCATCGCCGAGGCCCTCCGGCTGTCGACGAGGACCACCGACCACCACGTCAGCGACCTGCTGCGCGACCTCGGCGTGGAGCACGACGGCACCGACTACGGCCGCGCCCTGGCCACCCTGGCCCTGCTGCGCTCCTGAGCCTTCTCCCACGCCTGGTTGACCTGCTTCCCCCGCGTGTAGGCAGTCGTGCCGCCCTTCAGGCCCCAGGCCGTGAGCAGCATGGTCCGGGCGTCCGCCCCGCTGCGGGTGGCACTCGCCCAGTCGGCTCGGGCGGCACGCACGGGGCGCATGGCCCGTTCCCTGGCGGCGGCGCGCACCCGCTGCCGCAGCGGGAGCGGCCGGTATGCGCCCGGCGGAGTGCCCGGCGGAGCGCCCGGTGGAGGGTTCGGCGGCGTGGTGGCCTTGGGCGCCGGCCTGACGCGCCACGGGACGCCGTCTCGAGCCTCGGAGGCCAGGCCGTGTCGCAGCCGATCCCCCGCGCTGCTGAACCCGACCGGCCCCTGCGTCTTGCCCGAGAGGCCGCGTGCGAGGGCACCGGCGCGCAGCGCCCCGGTGGCGAAGCCGACCGTGTCGAGGGCCGCCTCCTCGGCCAGGGTGCTCCACTGCCCCTCGTCGTAGGCGACCTTGACGACACCGTCGAGCAGGAACCCGCTGGCGGTCGCTGTCGCGCCGACCGCCACCGCCACCGGCCGCCAGGTGGGGACGAGCGCGGCACACGCGGCGTTGGCGCTGACCGAGTCGGACAGCCGGGCGGCACCCTTGACGGTGTCGTACTGCAGCGAGTCGGTCAGGGAATCGTGGGCGAGACCACCGAGGAGCCGGCTGCACCGGCGGTCGGCCTCGTCGAACCGCTTGCGCGCGGCGCACCACCGGCGCTCGTTGTCGAGCACCTCACCAGCAGCCTCCACCATCAGCCGTTGCAGCTCCGGCACCCGGGCCCGCTCCTGCGGCAGCTCGCTGGTCTCCGCGCGGCCCAGCGCCTCGAGGTACCGGTCGCGCCGCAGCAGTCCCCTCTCCCGCAGGGTGATGGCGAGGTTGCACTCCTGCTGGGCCTCGCGGAACGCGCAGGCAAACTCGCGCAGGGCAGCCGCGGCGCCGGCATACCGCTGGGCCACCGCGTCGAGCACCGGTGGCAGCGCGACGACCTCGGCGGCGAAGGCCCGCCCAGCCGGGCTGTCCCACCTCGAGCCGTGTCGCAGGGCCAGCAGCCGTTCCTGCGCCGAGGCGACGCGCTGTGCCTCGGCGCGCAACCCGGCGGCGAAGCCCTCCACGACGTCGGGGCTCCCCGGGATCGGCGCGTAGCCGCCTCTCACCGCAACGGTCCCCCCATCGCGTCGGCCACCCGGGCCTCCACCTCGACGTAGCCGGCGCCGGCCGTGTGGGCCGCCAGCCCGAGCGACTCGAGGCGGCGCGCGAGGAGCAGCCGGTAGCGCTCCCAGTTGCCGAGCACGTCGGTCACCGCCCCACCCGTGTCACCCGGCCCGAACGCCCACGGCTCCACGCCGGTCACCCGGCCGAGGGCGGCGAGGAACGCGCGGACCTCCTCCAGCTCGTCGCCGAGCCGGACGAGGTCGTCGGCGCTGACCGCGATCTCAGGCATGACGGCGAGGCTAGGCCGATCCGTGGCCGGGGCCGGCCGGTTGTCCACAGGGTCTGGCCGGACCCCACCGGGACAGGGTGGCGCCGGGCACGGCCGAGGGGGGTGCCGTGCCCGGCGCGGGGGTGGGGCGTCAGGACACTCGGGCGGCGGGTCAGGCCACCCTGTGGAAGGTCAGGCCACGCGGATGAAGCGCAGGCGCCAGGCTTCCGGGCCGCGCTCGAGGTAGTCGACCGCGAAGGCACCGGGCGCACGTCCCTCGAGCTGCTTGAGCAGCGGCTGCGGGTCGTGGGGCGCGACGAGCACCATGCCGGAGCCGGTCCGGACGGCGTCGAGGGCGCCGAAGATCGTGGCGTGTCGGATGGCGTGCGGCACCGTGCGGGCGTCGAGCTCGGGCAGCTCGGCACCGTCGGTCTCGCCACACGAGCAGGCACCGCCGCAGCCGCCGGTGGTCGTGGCCGCATCTGCCGCGGCCTCCTCGTGGCCGTGCCCGCGCCCGTGGTCGGGGCCGTGGTCGTGCGCGTGGCCGCTGTGGTCGTCATGCCCACCGAGCAGCTCGTGCATACCGGCCAGCGCACCGGCGACCGACACCTCGGGCGAGCTGGCCAGCAGCGGCAGCACCTGCTCGTTCTCCTTGGTGAGGTGGCTCTCGAAGGTCACTGCCAGCGCGCGGGCCTCCGCGGCTGCCTCGACCTGCGACGGTGCCGTCCTGAGGCCCTCGACCAGGGAGAGGATCAGCTGGTGCTCGGCCAGCATCGCGTCGATGAGCAGGCGGGCCCGGTCGTCGCGGTGGGCCGGCGGGTACATCGCCTTCTCCTCGGCGAGGGCGTGCGGCACGAGGTCGCGCTGGGCCCAGCGCACCAGGTCGTCGCGGGCGGCGAGCGCCGTCTCGTCGTCAGCGGCGGAGGCCACCCGGCGGGCCAGGGCCTGCAACGTGCCGGCCATCTCTGCGTGGTGGCTCTTGACCGCCTCGACGGCGGCGGCGTCCTGCTCGGTCGATGCGATGACGACGGTGTCCACGATGTCCTCCCGGTGGGGTCCTGCTGCGAGTGGCAGGGCGTCTGGTTATTTAATACACTTGTTTCCGTGAATATTCCAACCAGCCTCGAGCAGCGACTGTCGACCCCCGGCCTCGGTCCACGCCCGGCATCGGCGACGGCCGCCGCGGGGGCGGCCCCGAGCCGGGCTGCCGCAGCGGTGCTCGACCAGCTGGCCTGCCTCGCCGGGCCGGTCACGGCGGCCGCGTTGGCGGAGAGCAGCGGGCAGCACACCAACACGGTGCGTGAGCACCTCGACGCCCTCGTCGAGGCCGGACTGGCGACGCGCGAGCGGGCGGAGTCCTCCGGCCGCGGACGGCCGGCCTGGCTGTACGCCGCGACCGAGGTGCAGCAGCCCGTGGTGCGCGAGTACGCCGGTCTCGCAACGGCCCTCGCGATGCAGCTCGCCCGGACCAGCGCCCACCCGCGCGACGACGCCGTCGAGGCCGGCCGGGCCTGGGGCGAGCAGCTGGCGTCCGAGCGAGTGGCGCCGTCCTCCCCTGCCGGCGCCCGGCGCGAGGTGGTCGACCTCCTCACCGGGCTGGGCTTCGACCCCACCGCCGACAGCCGCGTCCAGACCGTGCGGCTGCGCCAGTGCCCACTGATCGCCGCCGCCCGGGAGGAGCCGGAGGTCGTCTGCTCGGTGCACCTCGGCATCGTGCGCGGCGCTCTCGAGTCGTGGCACACCCGCAGCGACGAGACGTCCCTCGTGCCGTTCGCCGAGCCGGGCGCCTGCCTCCTCCACCTCACCGGGGCGACGGCCCGGACCGGCGGCGACCAGCCGTGAGCTGGCGTCGGCTGCCGTTCCTCCTCCCCGCGGGCCTGGCCCTGCTGCTGGGGGTCGACGCCGGCCTGCGGCTGCTCGGCGCCCCCGCCCTGCCGCTCTCGCAGCGGCTCCCCGTCGTGCACGGACCGCTGCTCGTGCTGGGTTTCGTCGGCACCCTGGTCGCGCTGGAGCGCGCCGTCGCCCTGCGACGACCCGCGGGGTATGCCGCCCCGGCCCTCCTCGGGGTCGGTGGCCTCCTGCTCGTGGCGCCCCTGCCGCTGCGCGCAGGCCAGTCGCTGTTGACCGCCGGCGCTGCCGCACTGGCCATGGTCTACGTGGCGCTCTGGCGCCGTCAGCGCGACGACGCTGTGCTCATCCAGGCGCTGGGCGCGGTGCTGGCCACGGGTGGCGCCCTCCTGTGGCTCGGCTCCGTCCCGGTGCCCCGGCTGCTGCCCTGGCTGGCGGGCTTCGTCGTCCTCACCATCGCCGGAGAGCGGCTCGAGCTGGCGCGCCTGCAGATCCTCAGCTCAGGCAGCGCGGCCGCGCTGGTGCTGACCGCCGCAGCAGTCACGGTGTCCGCGGTCGCCTCACTGCTGTGGCCGACGGCCGGGTTCCCCCTGCTCGGCGCGTCCCTCCTCATCCTCGTCGGCTGGCTGGCCGTGCACGACGTGGCCCGCCGCACGGTGCGCGCCAGGGGCCTGCCGCGCTTCATCGCCGTCTGCCTGCTGGCGGGCTACGCGTGGCTCGCGGTGGCCGGCGGCACCTGGCTGCTTGCCGGGCCGGTGCTCGACGGACCGGCCTACGACGCGGCCGTGCACGGCGTCTTCCTCGGCTTCACGCTGTCGATGATCATGGCCCACGCGCCGGTCATCCTCCCGGCGGTCCTGCGGGTCCGGCTCCCCTACCGGGCCTCCATGTACGCCCCCGCGCTGCTGCTCCAGGCCTCGCTCGTCGTGCGCGCGCTTGTCGGTGATGCCTGGGGCGTCGAGGTGGCGCGCCGGGCCGGTGGCATCGGCAACGCGGCCGCCGTCCTGCTCTTCCTCGGGGTGATGGTGTGGTCGGCATCATCGCGCCGCGAGCCAGGCCCACGACGCCCGACGTCCGGCACACCCGACACCGCTCCCCCGCCCCAGGTTCCTGCCTCTCACGGGACGCTCACGGTGGGAGCGGCCCGATGACCGCAGGGCCCGGGCGCTCGGGTCCGCGCCTGCGCTGGCACCTGGCCGCCAACAGCGGCGTCATCGCCTGGCTGGTGGGCCTGCTCGGCGTCTCGCTCGCCCACCCGTTCGTGCCCGAGTCCCGCTGGCTGCTGGTGCACCTGCTGCTGCTGGGCGCGGTGACCAACGCCGTGTTCGTCTGGAGCGCCCACTTCGCCGACGCCCTCCTGAAGAACCCTTCCCCCTCACGGCGCGGGCAGGTCGTGCGGCTGGTGGTCCTCAACGCCGGGGTGCTCGCTGTCGTCGCCGGGATCGTCACCGGCACCTGGACGCTCACGCTGGCCGGAGCAGTGGGCGTGGGGGGCGCGGCTGCCGCCCACGGTGTCGCCATCGCCCTGCAGGGCCACCGGGCGCTGCCGTCCCGCTTCGGCGCCTCGGTGCGCTACTACGTCGCGGCGTCGGCGTGCCTGCCCGTGGGGGCCGCGCTCGGCACGCTGCTGGCGCGGCACCTCGGCGAGCTGCTCCACGGCCGGCTCGTGCTCGCCCACGTGGCCGTCAACGTCCTCGGCTGGCTCGGGCTCACGGTGCTCGGCACGCTCCTGACCCTGTGGCCCACCATCCTGCGCACGCGGATCGCCGAGGGTGCCGAGCGCCAGTCGCGCCAGGCCCTCCCCGTCCTCGTCGTGTCCCTCGTGCTCGTCATCGCCGCCGCCCTCGCCGGCGTCCGCGTCGTCACCGGTGTGGCCCTCCTCGGTTACCTCGCCGCCGCCCTGTGGTCGCTGCGGCCGATGCTCAGCGCCGCACGCGCCAAACCACCACAGACGTATGCCGCGTGGTCGGTGCTCGCGGCGGTGGCGTGGCTCGCGGTGTCACTCGCCTGGCTGGCGGGGCTGGTGCTCCTGGCGCCGGACTGGGCCGCGGCGGGCGAGGCGACCCACCGCGTGGCCGTCCCGCTGGCCGCCGGGTTCGCCGCCCAGGTGCTCCTCGGTGCCCTGACCTACCTGCTGCCGGTCGTGCGCGGTGGGGGGCCGTCGGTCGTGCGGGCCACCACCGACGTGCTCGAGCGTGGGGCTGCTCTGCGGGTCGTGGTCGCGAACGCCGGTCTCGTGCTGCTCCTGCTGCCGGCACCGAGTGTCGTGCGGGTGCTGGTCTCCGCCCTGGTGCTGGCGGCCTACGCCTCCTTCCTCGTCCTCCTGCCGTTGGCGCTCAGAACTGCCCGACGCAGTGAAAGCACCGCCGCGCCGACCCGGGCACGGCACCAGCCCGAGCCACTCGCGGAGGTGCGCACGCGGCATACCGGATGGGCCATGGCCGGTCTCTCGGCCGTGGTGCTGGCGGTCGCGCTCGGGGCCGCGGTCGACCCGACCGCGCTCGGGACCGCCTCGGCCGCCTCGGCTGGTGTCGCCGCCACCGGTCACACGACGTCGGTGCGCGTCGAGGCGCGCGACATGCGGTTCCACCCCGACTCCGTCGACGTGCCCGCCGGGAACCGGCTCGTCATCGAGGTGGTCAACCGCGACAGCGACGTACACGACCTGGCGCTGGAGACCGGCCAGAGCACGGGGCGCCTCTCCACCGGGCAGACCGGACGGGTGCAGGTCGACGTCGTGGGCCGCGACCTCGACGGGTGGTGCACGATCGTCGGGCACCGGCAGATGGGAATGGTGTTCTCCGTCAACGTGGTTGACGTGCCGGCCGCGGCGTCGCCCAAGTCAGGAAACGCGCACCACAGCCCGAGGCAGGGCGGCACGATGCAGGGCGGCACGACGCAGGGCGGCACGATGCCGCACGACTCCGCTGCGAGAGGTGCGGCGGTGCGGCCGGACTTCCTGGCCAAGCCCCCTGCAGGGTTCACCGCCCGCGACGCTCGGCTCGCCCCGGCGCCTGGTTCGCGGGTGCACCGTGTCTCGCTCGTCGCGCAGGAGGTGGAGCGCGAGGTGGCCGTGGGTGTACGGCAACGGCTGTGGACCTTCAACGGCACGGCCCCCGGCCCGGTGCTGCACGGACGTGTCGGCGACCGGTTCGAGGTGACGCTGCGCAACGACGCCGGCATGGGCCACTCCATCGACTTCCACGCGGGCGCCCTGGCACCCGACGCCCCGATGCGCACCATCGCGCCGGGTGGGTCGCTGACGTTCTCGTTCACCGCGCAGCGTGCCGGCATCTGGATGTACCACTGCAGCTCCATGCCGATGTCGTTGCACATCGCCAACGGCATGTTCGGCGCGGTCGTCATCGACCCGCCGAGGCTGCCGCGGGTCGACCGCGAGTACCTGCTGGTGCAGTCCGAGCTCTACCTCGGCGCGCAGGGTGGGACCGCCGACCCGGCGAAGGTGGCGGCCGAGCGACCGGATGCCACGGTGTTCAACGGTTTCGCCAACCAGTACGACCACGACCAGCTGAAGGCTCGGGCCGGCGAGCGGGTGCGCGTCTGGGTGCTGGACGCCGGGCCGAACCGGCCGAGCTCGTTCCACGTAGTCGGCTCCCAGTTCGACACCGTGTTCCTGGAGGGCAGCTACCTGACTCGCCGTGGCTCGGCGGGTACGGTCGGGGGCGCCCAGGCCCTGGCGCTGCAGCCGGCGCAGGGTGGGTTCGTGGAGCTGAGTTTCCCGGAAGCGGGCGACTACCCGTTCGTTTCGCACATCATGGTGGATGCGGAGCGCGGTGCGCACGGCGTCTTCCGGATCACCCGATAGGAGTCCCATGGCAGACCTGCAGTGCCCGGCACGGATCGTGCTGGCCCGTCACGGTGCCGCGTCGACGCCGGACGGAGAGAGCCCACGCACGCTGACGAAACGCGGTGTGGCGCAGGCGGAGGCGCTGGCCGCCGTCGCGGCCAGCCTGCGGGTTGCGGCCGTGTGGTCGAGCACCATGCTGCGGGCCCGGCAGACCGCCGACATCGTGGCCGACCGGCTCGAGCTCGAGGTCGTGCCGGACGACCGTCTGCGGGAGCTCATCAACGACGAGCGGTGGACCCCGCCGCTGCGGCAGGAGGACGAGCCTGGTGACGTCTACGCCGCCTGGCTCGACGGCGACCTCGACGGCACGATCTTCGGCGAGACCGGCCACGACGTCGTCGGGCGGCTGCAGCGCGTCGTCGAGGAGGTCGCTGACCGGTTCCGCGGTGAGGCGGTGCTGCTCGTATCGCACGGCGGGATCATCGAGCTCGGGCTGGCCCACTTGGCGCGCAACGTGAACGCGGCGTTCGTCGACTCCCACCCGTTGGACAACGGTGAGGCCGTGGAGGTCGAGGTCGACTCCTCGGGATGGGTCTGCACGAGCTGGGCCGGTGAGCCGATGGGCGCCAGCCTGCAGGCATGAGGCCCGCACCGGACTGACCCGCTCATGACCGGGGGCCGGGTCGCCACTGCGACCCGGCCCCGCGGCACGCCCCTGCGGTTCCCCCGCCAGGCGGTTCTTGGTGTCAGGCGCTCTTGGCGGCCGTGAAGCCCTGCTCGAGGTCGGCGATGATGTCGTCGATGTGCTCGATGCCGACGGCGAGGCGAACCAGGCCCGGCGTCACGCCGGCCGCGAGTCGGTCCTCGTCCGGGCCCTGCGAGTGGGTGGTCGACGCCGGGTGGATGGCCAGCGAGCGAACGTCACCCAGGTTGGCGACGTGGCTGTGCAGGGTCAGCGCCTCGACGAAGCGCCTGCCCGCCTCCACGCCACCGTGGATCTCGAAGGCCAGCACCGCACCGGCTCCCTTGGGCGCGTACTTCTGCGCCTTGGCGTAGCTCTCGTGCTCGGGCAGCGACGCCCAGACGACCCGCTCGACCTGGTCCTTGGACTGGAGGTACTCCGCGACCTTGCGGGTGTTCTCGAGGTGGCGCTCGACCCGCAGGCTGAGCGTCTCGATGCCCTGAGCGATGAGGAACGCGTTGAACGGCGAGATCGCCGGGCCGAGGTCGCGCAGCAGCTGCACGCGCGCCTTGAGGATGAAGGCGAGGTTGGCGCCGAGGGGGCTGCCCACGCCGAGGTCCCGCGCGAAGACGAGCCCGTGGTAGCTCTCGTCCGGGGTGTTGTAGTTGGGGAACTTCTCCGGGTCCTTGGCGAAGTCGAAGGTGCCGCCGTCGACGATGACGCCGGCGATCGAGGTGCCGTGTCCGCCAAGGTATTTCGTCGCCGAGTGCACGACGATGTCGGCGCCCCACTCGAGCGGGCGGATCACGTACGGCGTGGCGATCGTGTTGTCGACGACGAGCGGCACACCGTTGTCGTGCGCGACCTCGGCGACGGCAGCGATGTCGAGCACCTCGGACTTGGGGTTCGAGATCGTCTCGGCGAAGAAGAGCTTGGTGTTGGGCTGCACCGCCGCCTTCCACGATTCGATGTCGTTGGGGTCCTCGACGAAGGTCACCTGAAGGCCGAACTTGGGCAGCGTGTGCTTGAGCAGGTTGAAGGTGCCGCCGTAGAGGCTGGGGCTGGCAACGACGTGGTCACCCGCCTCGGCGATGTTGAGGATCGCGAGGGTCTCGGCGGCCTGGCCCGACGCGACGAGCAGTGCGCCGACGCCGCCCTCGAGGGAGGCGACGCGCTGCTCGACGGCGTCCTGCGTCGGGTTCATGATGCGCGTGTAGATGTTGCCGAACTCCTTGAGCGCGAACAGGTTCGCGGCGTGCTCGGTGTCCTTGAACACGTAGGAGGTCGTCTGGTAGATCGGCAGCGCGCGGGCGCCGGTCGCGGCGTCCGGCTCCTGGCCGACGTGGATCTGCCGCGTCTCGAAGGACCAGTTCGGGGTGTCGCTCATCAGGGGTGCCTTTCGCATCAGTTCATGTGTCAGTCGTATGCCGTGTGCACGAGTCGGGCTTGCGCCCAGGACGCCCGTGGGCACCTCGGTCGTCGAACGTGCCGGAGTGCCCGAAGGGCGTCACCGACGGCGGTGATGAGCACCGTCGGTGACGGTGCGGGACACGTGATGAGGTCTCCCGCGCTTGCGCTCGGCTGTCGCCTCACGCCAGGTCTTCACCCGGGGCACCCCACCGCGGTTGGAGGGTTGCCGGTCAGCGAGCCGGGGCTTCGCGCTGACACTCATGACCTGCCGTGATGATAGGCATAACGCGACCTGAAGGTGGAGCGCCGTCTCTCATCTCGGACGGGTAACGAGGTCTTCCGAGTCGGGTAAAGGCGGTGGCGCCGGCGCCGGACCTGACGCAGACTGCCCCGTGGGGACACCACAGGGGAACGCAGAAGGGCCCGGTCCGGCGGGCCGGGCCCCTCTGCACTGTGGTCCTACTCGTCAGGCCCGATCCTCTTCCCCGCCCGCCCTCCCCCGCACCCCAGACGGCACCTCCGCTCGAGGAACCTGGCGTGACTTCGCGCCGGCGTCTTCGTTGGTCCTTGTAGCAACGCAGCGGGGATTGGTGGGGCCCGCCTGTGGACAAGCCAAATGGTCCAAAAGCGGCAAACCTCTACACTCGGTGCCGAACTGCCGCGACGGGCGACGCCGCCCGGGTCGAGATGGGGAGAGTTTTGACCGGATACGCGAAGGCCGCCATCGCCGCCGCCAGCCTGGCTGCAGCGCTGGCCGTGACGAGCTGCAGCGACGGAGCCGATGCTGAGCCGACCCCCACCTCGGCGGGGTCCACGAGCACTTCGTCCTCCAGCTCGAGCACGAGCCCCACGTCGAGCTCCGGCAGTGCCACGTCGTCGTCCACGGCGACGGTGAACGTGCCGGCTGCTGCCCGAGCCCACACCGAAGAAGGCGCCCAGGCGTTCGCTGAGTTCTACTACGCAGTACTCAGCGATTCACAATTCCGTGCCGACTCGAGCCAGTTGCGGGACCTTGCAACCCCCGAGTGCGTCTCTTGCCAGGCGTTCGCTCAGAAGGCCGATGCCATGAAGGAGCGGGGCCAACACGTCAACTGGCGATCGTTGAAGGTCAAACAGAGCCAGGTGACGCCTGCAAAGGTCAAGGACGGATACGTCGTGGACGTTCTTGCCGAAGACCGGCCCTCCAAAGTGATTGCCAAGGACGGCACCGTCGTCTCCACCAGCAAGGGATCGAAGCTCGCCTTCAGGACTTCTGTCGTGTGGCGTACTGACGGGTGGAAGGTGAGCGACTCGAAATTGGTGACGGGTTGATGGTCCGCGTCGGCGCCACAGTTGCGGCCATGCTCTTGGCTGCCTTGTGTTCAGATGCGGGCGCAAGCGCCGCAACCAAGCCGGGCCCAAGTGGCAAAGCCGACAACTACTACATCAACACATACGTAGAGACGCGGCAGGAGACCGCCACATCGAAGCCCGACCCGCCTGCAAAGGCATCCGATCCGGTGAAGAACGCTGCACAGGTGAAAGATTCGAAACCACGCTTCGAATACCGACTTGTTCTCGCGTGCGGCGCGAATCGTGCTCGCAGCGTCGAAGGCAGTGAGGACGTAACAAACTGCTCTTACGCCCTGACCGCCTGCCGGTATCGGACACCACCGTCGGACAACCCGCTCTACTACGTCTGGCGTCGCGCAACGGAACCGGCCGATTCTCCGTGGCAGCTAGTAGGAGACTCCTGCGGCACCGAGACCGCACCCTCGGAGGCACCGGCACCGCCGCCGGTTCCGACCATGGGGCAGATCCAGGAAGCGTTCCGGCGACTGCCGTTCTCCAAGCCCACCGTCAAGATCGAGCCCAAGGGCAACGTCACCCTCGTCAACCTGCCCACCTACTACGAGGCGACCTGGCCCCGCGACAACGGACTCGAGCCCGGCGAGGTCAGCGCCCCCGTCAAGCTCCTGTCGTGGTCGGTCGAGTTCAAGGTCGACTCCCACTCCTACACCTTCCACTACGGCGACGGCACCTCCTCCGGCCCCGTCGAGGACGCCGGTGGCGGCTACCCCGACGGCAGCGTCAAGCACACCTACGCCAAGCCGATCGACGCCGCTGCAGTCAGCGTCGACTCCCGCCTCACCGGACAGTTCCGCGTCAACGGCGGCGAGTGGGTCGACATCGACACCATCGCCGACCTCCAGGACGAGCCCGTCACCACGCTCCAGGTCCGCGAGGCCAAGGCCCGGCTCTACACCAACTGACGTCGAGAGCCGGCGCGTTGGCTGGCGCGGCCAAGACGTCACCCGCCCAGGCCCGCAGGCGGCTCAACCTTTGGCCGTGACCTGTCGAACCAGCTGTGCGATCTCGACATCCTCACGCGCCTCGACGACTGCGACGGCGACAGGGCTCTCGGTGTCGTGGACGAGTGCGTCGAGCTCCGGAGACTCGTTGGCTGATGCGGAGATTCGCGCCCCGGTGAACCCGAGCCCCGTCACGGCCCGCTCCCGGACCGACGCCGAGTTCTCCCCCACCCCACCGGTGAACGTGATCGCGTCGACCCCACCGAGCGACGCCACCATCGCGCCCATCTCGCGCACCAACCGGTGCACGTAGACGTCGACCGCAGTTTCGGCAGCCTCATCGCCGGTCCCGGCTCGGGTGAGCACCTCCGACTGGTCCGACGTCCCTGCGAGCGCCTTGATGCCCGAGTCGTGCTCGAGGGCGTCGTTCACCTCGTCGGCGGACAACCCGCCCTCGCGCAGCAGCCACAGCACCATCCCGGGGTCGACCGTCCCCGAACGGGTGGCCATCACCAGGCCCTCCAGCGGCGTGAACCCCATGGTCGTGTCCACGCTCCGCCCGCCGGCCACCGCGCACAACGACGCCCCTGCCCCCAGGTGGCAGGTCACGATGCGCAGGTCCTCCACGGGACGCCCCACGAGCGCGGCGGTGCGCCGGGCGGCATACGCGTGCGAGAGCCCGTGGAAGCCGAACCGGCGCAGGGGCCACCGTTCCCGCCAGGCTGCCGGCACGGCATACGTCGCCGCTGCAGCGGGCATCGTGCCGTGGAAGGCGGTGTCGAAGCACGCCACCGATGGCACGTCACCGAACGCCTTGCGCGTCGCGTCGATGCCCGCGAGCGCACGCGGCTGGTGCAGCGGGGCGAGCGACGTCAGCGCCTCGATCTGCCCACGCACCGCGTCGTCGACCACCACCGGCTCGGTCATCTCGGCGCCGTGGACCACCCGGTGCCCCACGGCGTCGAAGGACCAGCCGCCGGCCACCTCGTGGAGCACGGAGGCGTCGCCGTCGTCCCAGTGGTCGATCTCGTGCTTCTCGACCACGGCGTCGTCTCGGTCGAGCACACTCAGCTTCAGGCTGGACGACCCGGCATTGACGACCAGGACACGTTCGGCCGACCCCCGACCGGTCATGACTCCGGCCACGTCCAGTCGCGCACCTCCGGCATGTCCTCGCCGTGCTCGCGCACGTACCGGTGGTGGACGGCCCGCTTGTCGACCATCTGCTGGCGCACCACCGCGGCCTTGGTCGCCAGTCCGGGCACCCGGTCGATGACGTCCATGACCAGCTTGTAGCGGTCCATGTCGTTCATGACGACCATGTCAAAGGGCGTCGTCGTGGTGCCCTCCTCCTTGTAGCCGCGCGCGTGCACGTTGTCGTGGTTGGTCCGCCGGTAGGTCAGGCGGTGGATGAGCCACGGGTACCCGTGGTAGGCGAAGATGATGGGCTTGTCGGGGGTGAAGATCGCGTCGAACTCGGCGTCCGGCAGCCCGTGCGGGTGCTCGCTCGCCGACTGCAGCTTCATGAGGTCCACGACATTCACCACACGGACCTTCAGGTCAGGCAGGTACTGGCGCAGCAGGTCGGCCGCGGCCAGCACCTCCAGCGTCGGCACGTCTCCGGCGCACCCGAGCACCACGTCGGGATCGCCGTCGTCGTTGCTCGCCCACTCCCACACGCCGAGGCCGCGCGCGCAGTGGGCCGCCGCCTCGTCGACCGTGAGCCAGTTCGGCTGCAACTGCTTGCCGGCCACGACCACGTTGACGTAGTCGCGGCTGCGCAGGCAGTGGTCGGCCACCGAGAGCAGGCAGTTCCCGTCCGGCGGGAGGTAGACCCGGATGACCTCGGCCTTCTTGTTCACCACGTGGTCGATGAACCCGGGGTCCTGGTGCGAGAACCCGTTGTGGTCCTGGCGCCACACGTGCGAGGTGAGCAGGTAGTTGAGCGACGGGATGGAAGCACGCCACTCGATGTTGCGCGTGACCTTGAGCCACTTGGCGTGCTGGTTGAACATCGAGTCGATGATGTGGATGAACGCCTCGTAGCAGCTGAACAGGCCGTGCCGACCGGTCAGCAGGTAGCCCTCGAGCCAGCCCTGGCACAGGTGCTCCGACAGCACCTCCATGACGCGGCCGTCGGGCGCGAGGTGCTCGTCGGTCGGCAGCACCTGTGCGTTCCAGGTCTTGTTGGTCACCTCGAAGACCGCGGCCAGCCGGTTCGATGCGGTCTCGTCCGGCCCGAACAGCCGGAAGTTGTGCATGTTCCGCCGCATGACCTCGGCCACGAAGCCGCCCATGACACGGGTCGCCTCGGCCACGCTTCCACCCGGGCGCGGCACCTCGACCCCGAAGTCGCGGAAGTCCGGCAGGTCGAGGTCGACCATCAGGCGACCGCCGTTGGCGTGCGGGTTCGCGCCCATCCGGCGGTCCCATTTCGGCGCCCACTCCTGCAGCAGCTCGACGGGCCGGCCCTGCTCGTCGAACAGCTCCTCCGGGCGGTAGCTGCGCAGCCACTGCTCGAGCACCGCCGTGTGCTCGACGTTCCCGCGCACCGACGCCAACGGCACCTGGTGGGCGCGCCAGGTGCCCTGCACCTGCACACCATCGACCTTGTCGGGGCCGGTCCAGCCCTTCGGCGTCTTCAGCACGATCATCGGCCACAGCACCTCGGGCTCACCCGGAGACGGTGCCCCTGACTCCGCGCGGGCCTGCGCCTGGATGCCCTTGATCTCGTCGAGCACCCTGTCGAGGGTCGCGGCCATCGCCTGGTGCACCAGTTCGGGCTCGTCGCCCTCCACGAGGTACGGCTTCCACCCGCAGCCCTGGAGCAGCTTCTCGAGCGCCTCGTCCCCGATCCGCGACAGCACCGTGGGATTGGCGATCTTGTAGCCGTTGAGGTGCAGGATCGGCAGCACGGCACCGTCGCGCGACGCGTCGAGGAAACGGGTCGACTGCCATGACGTCGCGAGCGCGCCCGTCTCGGCCTCACCGTCACCGACGACGCACGTCACGACCAGGTCGGGGTTGTCGAAGGCCGCACCGAACGCGTGCGCCAGCGAGTAGCCGAGCTCACCGCCCTCGTGGATCGACCCCGGCAGCTCGGGTGCCACGTGGCTCGGGATTCCGCCGGGGAAGGAGAACTGCCGGAACAGCCGCTGCATCCCGCCTGCGTCCCGTCGGATCGAGGGGTAGGCGTCGCT
The DNA here is from genome assembly GCF_900111375.1 of Pedococcus cremeus. Taxonomy (GTDB): domain Bacteria; phylum Actinomycetota; class Actinomycetes; order Actinomycetales; family Dermatophilaceae; genus Pedococcus_A; species Pedococcus_A cremeus. The sequence goes on along the minus strand of NZ_FOHB01000011.1, from coordinate 6,366 downwards.
GTAGCTGCCCTCCAGCCAGGCGTTCGACGCGATGGCCGGGCCGCCGTGCCCCGGGCCGATGATGTAGATCATGTCGAGGTCGCGCTCGCGAATCACCCGGTTGCAGTGCGCGTAGATGAGGTTCAGACCGGGGGTGGTGCCCCAGTGCCCCAGCAGCCGCGGCTTGATGTGCTCGGCCGCGAGCGGCTCCTTGAGCAGCGGGTTGTCCATCAGGTAGATCTGCCCCACGGACAGGTAGTTGGTCGCGCGGAAGTACGCGTCGACCCCCGCCAGCGCCTGCTCGTCGAGGACCTGCCCGTGCTCGCCTGCCGTCACCCTGCGCATCCAACACTCCTCACACCCCGGGCACCGCGCGAGCACGCGATGCCGTATGCCGTGCAGGGACCACCCTGTCAGTGCTTGCCGCTGGTGACCACAGGACTTCCGACCCGTCCACATTCGTTCCCCTCCGCTTCTCCGAGCATGCCGCTTCCTGTCGAGACATCTGGTCGCCCGATGCAGCACGCGCCATAGTGAGCGGTACCGCGTGACAGGCAAGGAGGACCGGTGATCCCACGGACCCAGTACGCGCCCACCGCCACCGGTGACCTCGCGTACAAGGTGTGCGGCCAGGGGCCCAGGGACCTGGTGTTCTCCCCTGCCTTCGCCTCCAACCTGGACGTCTTCTGGGAGCACCCGGAGCACGCGCTCCTGTTGGAACGCCTGTCCTCACTCGGCCGCCTGATCACCTTCGACAAGCGGGGCAGCGGGTTGTCCGAGCGCAGCACCGAGAGCCTCTCGCTCGAGCAGGCGAGCGACGACATCGTGGCGGTCATGGACGCTGCGGGCAGCGAGCGGGCCGTCCTCATCGGCTGGCTGGACGCCGGAGCTGCCGCGCTCGCCACCGCGGCTCGTCACCCCGACCGTGTCGAGATGGTGGTGGCCGGCGAGGTCACCGCGACGGGGCAGCCGGGTGAGGACGGCGTGACGGGCTGGTCACGACCGGATGTATCCGCCACCACCGAGGTGCTGGCCGCCGGCGGGTGGGGACAGGCGGTCATGCTGCAGCGTCTCGCACCGGAGCTCGCCGCCAACCCGCGTGTGCTCGACTGGTGGAGCCGCTACGAGTCGGCTTCGGCGACCCCTACCGCCGCCGTCCGTCTGCTCGAGGCCTACACCCGGGTGGACCTGCGACCGCACCTCGCACACGTTCGGGCCCCAGTGCTCCTGCTGCACGACAGCGACTTCCCGCTCGTGACCCAGGAGTCCATCGAGTGGCTCGCGAGCCAGCTCGCCAACGCGACCCTGAAGATCGTCCACGCCCGTCTGCCGCTGACCAGCATCGTGCCGACCGACGAGGTGATCGACGAGACCGAGGAACACCTCACCGGCACGCGAAACCTCAGCAGTGCCGCGACACAGGTCGCCGCCCTCCTCTTCACCGACGTGGTGGGCTCGACCCAGGAGCTGGCCCGGACGGGCGACGTCAGCTGGGGGCACCTGCTGTCGGCACACCGTGCAGCGGTCCGCCGGTCGATCGACCGCTTCGGCGGCCACGAGGTCGACACCACGGGCGACGGGTTCCTCGCCACCTTCCCGGTGCCGTCCGCGGCCTTGCGGTGCGGCTCGGAGATCGTCACCGACGCACCGGCATACGGCCTTCAGGTCCGGGCAGGAGTGCACGCCGGGGAGATCCTGGTCCGCGACGACGACGTCATGGGGGTGACCGTCCACATCGCGGCTCGCGTGGCATCCTCGGCCGGCCCCGGTGACGTGCTGGTCACCGACACGGTGCGCACCATGCTCGCCGGCGCCGGTCTGCGGTTCACCGAGTGCGGTGAGCACCAGCTCAAGGGCGTCCCGGGGGTGTGGCGGCTGTTCCGGCTCCAGACCCCGGTCCGCTAGTGGCACCAGGACCCGTCGAGCGGCTGCATCCAGCCCCTGTTTTGATGGTGACATGACGATCCAGGGTGAGTACGTCCCGAGCCCGCGCGCGTGGGTCCGCGAGCAGGTCGAGGCCATCGAGGAGTCGGGCACCACGCGGGCGGTGCAGATCATGGACCGCCCGGTCGTGCTCCTCACCCTGCACGGCCTCTCCGGCAAGGTGCGCAAGGTGCCGCTCATGCGCGTGGAGCACCACGGCGTGTATGCCGCCGTGGCCAGCCAGGGCGGCGCCCCCGAGCACCCGAAGTGGTACGCGAACCTGCGCAAGAACCCGGTGATCGACCTCCAGGACGACACCAGCACCTGGACGGCGAGAGCGCGGGAGATCGACGGCGCCGAGCGCGAGGAGTGGTGGGAGCGCTGCGTCGAGGCGTTCCCGCCCTACGCGGAGTACCAGGAGAAGACCGACCGGGTGATCCCCGTGCTCCTGCTCGAGCCCCACGACGAGAGCTCCGATGAGGACTGACCACCGGGACTGACCCGCAAGGGCGGAGGGCTGCGCGATGAGTTCGCCGTCCAGGAACGGTCTTGACGGCATGGACATCGAGTTCACTGCCACCCTGGAGAAGAGTTCGGCCACCGGCGGCTGGACCTATGTGGTCTGGCCCGAGTCGGCCAGCTACTTCGGCACCCGCGGCCTGGTCAGGGTCCGCGGCACGGTCGACGGCCAGCCGTTCGAGAGCTCCTTCATGGCCCTCGGCGACGGCAACCACAAGCTGCCCGTCAAGACGGCGGTGCGCCGTGCCATCGGCAAGGAGGCCGGTGACACCGTGACGGTCCGGCTGCTCGAGCGGATCGAGCGAGCCCGGTCCGCCTAGGCACCAGGGGCACGGCGGCCGCACCATGGTCGGCATGGCGTCCACGCCGCCCACCGAGGGGCTCGAGAGGGTCTTCGCCGACGAGTTCGACCGGCCGGACCTCGATCGCGGGGTCTGGCTGCCGCACTACCTGCCGGCATGGAGCTCCCTCGCGGCATCCGCCGCGACCTACGAGGTGCGCGACTCCTGCCTCGTCCTGACCATCCCACCGCAGCAGGGGCTGTGGTGCGGCCCCGACCACCGTCCCCCGCTCCGGGTCTCGGGCGTGCAGTCCGGCAACGCGTCCGGACCCGTGGGCAGCACCTCCGGTCAACAGCCCTACCGAACCGGCCTGACGGTCCGGGAGCAGCAGGCGCCGTTCTGGGGTTGGACGCCCAGGGGTGGGCTGCTCGAGGTCCGCCTGCGCGGCGAGGTGACGCCCCGATCGATGGTCTCCTTCTGGCTGGTGGGTCTGGAGCAGGTGCCGGAGCAGTCGGCGGAGATCTGCGTGGTCGAGGTGTTCGGCAACGCCGTCCGACCCGACGGCTCGACCGCCGTCGGCACCGGCCTGCATTCCTTCCGCGACCCGCAGGTGCGGGAGGACTTCGCCGCGGTGCGCCTGCCGCTCGACGTCGCCGAGTTCCACACCTACGCCGTCGACTGGCTGCCCGACCGGGTCGACTTCCTCGTTGACGGCACGCTGGTGCGCACCTGCCAGGGACCGCCGACCTACCCGATGCAGGCGATGGTGGCCGTCTTCGACTTTCCCGACTGGTCCACCGGTGACGACGAGGAGGTCGTGCCCCTGCTCGCCGTCGACTGGGTCCGCTGCTACCGGCGCTGAGCGGTGGTGCGGGTGCGGCGCAGCCAGAGCAGACCGAGCACCGGCAGCACGAGCGGCACGTAGCCGTAGCCGGACCCGAAGTGCGACCACACCGTCTTGTCGGGGAAGGCCTCGGGCACCAAGTAGGAGACGAGACCGATGACGAGCACCCCGACCAGCTCGATGAGGATCGCCGCCAGCGCCACGCGCCACGACGTGCGGCTCCCCCGCGCCAGCGCGACGGTGGCCACGATGTAGATCACCGCCGCCAGCGCGGAGAGCAGGTAGGCCACCGGGGCCCGCGAGAAGTACTCGGTGATCTGGAGGACCGACCGTCCGGTCGCAGCCAGCGCCATCACGGCATACACCGCCACCAGCACCACGCCCGGTCCCGACCGGGTGCTCACCCGTTCCTCAGACATGAAGGTCCCAGATCTGCTGCAGGCGGCCGGTCATGATCGCCACCGCGAACGCGCCGGCCGCGACGACGCCCATCGCCCAGCGGGTCTTCTCCTTGATCGCGAGGAACGCGACCGCCGGCGGGACGAAGGGCAGGGTCAGCCCGTATGCCGCGTACGTCGCCTTCTCGGCGCCGCCCCCGCCGACGTCCCCGACGCTGACCAGCACCACGACCGCCTGCACCAGCAGGCCGACCTCGAGCAGCCCGGCGACGAGCAGTACCCGGTCGTCGATGAGCCGGTCACGCCACGCGTACCAGCCTGCCATCGCGGCGAGGACGGCCGACGCGGCGTAGAGGGCCACGGTCAGGGGGAACAGCACGTCGGAAAGGGTATCGGGACGCTCTGCGAAGCAGCCTCTCGGCCATGCGCACGGCGGCCCTCGAGCTCGCGGACGCCGTGGAATGGGCCTCCTAGGGCTGGGCCTGCTGGGACTGGGCCTCCTGGGACTGGGCCTCGTCCAGGGTGTCGCGCAGCGCGTCGAGCAGGATGTCGATCTCCTCCTCGGTGGCGACGAGCGGCGGCGCCAGGCGGATCGTCGACCCGTGCGTGTCCTTGGCCAGCACACCGCGCTCGAGCAGGCCCTCGCACAGCTCACGCCCGCTCAGCAGGCCCGGGTCGAGGTCGACCCCGGCCCACAGTCCCCGCACCCGGATGCCGACGACGCCTTGTCCGACCATGGTGCGCAGACCGGCCTCGAGCCGGGCCCCGAGCACCTGTGCCCGCTGCTGGTACTCCCCCTCCTCCAGCATCGCGATCACCTCCCTGCCGACGGCCGCCGCCAGCGGGTTGCCGCCGAAGGTCGATCCGTGGCTGCCTGGGGTGATGACGCCGAGGATGTCGGCGTCGGCCGCGATGGCCGACACCGGGTAGAGGCCGCCCCCGAGGGCCTTGCCGAGGATGTAGATGTCGGGGGTGACGCCCTCGCGGTCGCAGGCGAACGTGGTGCCCGCGCGTCCGAGCCCGGACTGCACTTCGTCGGCCACCATGAGGATGTCGCGCTCACGGCACAGCGCCCGCAGGTCGCGCAGGAACCCGTCCGGCGGCAGGATGACCCCGCCCTCCCCCTGCACCGGCTCGAACAGCACCGCGACGGTGGTCTCGTCGACCGCGTTGGCGATGGCGTCGACGTCGCCGTACTTCACCCGCGGGAAGCCCGGCGTGAACGGCCCGTAGTCAGCGGTCGCGACGTGGTCGGTCGAGAAGCTGACGATGGTGGTGGTGCGGCCGTGGAAGTTGCCGTCCATCGTGATGATGCTGGCGCGGCCGGCCGGCACCCCCTTGACCTGGTAGCCCCAGCGCCGGCTCACCTTGATCGCCGTCTCGACGGCTTCGGCGCCGGTGTTCATGGGGAGCACCATGTCCTTGCCGGTCAGCGCTGCGAGGTCACGCGCGAAGGGGCCGAACTCGTCGTTGTAGAACGCCCGGCTGGTCAGGGTGAGCTTCTGCAGCTGCTCGGTGGCGCGGGCGACGAGGCGCGGGTGGCAGTGGCCGAAGTTGAGCGCCGAGTAGCCGGCCAGGCAGTCGAGGTACCGCCGTCCCTCGACGTCGGTGACCCAGCAGCCCTCGCCACTCTCCAGCACCACCGGAAGCGGGTGGTAGTTGTGGGCGGCGTACCGCTCGGTGAGCTCGATGTGCTCGGCCGACGAGTGCGGCACGACTCAGCCCACCGGGCGCTCGAACGTGACCAGCACACCTTCCGTGCCACCGGGACCGACGCGGCCCTTGACCTCGGCCGTGGTGATGGTCCGCAGGTGCCAGCCCTGGGCGGCCCACTCGTTGAGGACCTTCTCCAGCTTGTCCGCCGACATCTTGCCGCCGATGAGGCCCTCGCGAAGCTGCACGACCTTGTACTCGTATCGCATGGCCCGACCGTACCGGCGGGGCTGGGTCGGCGCCCGGGCCTTTCGGACTCTCCGCACCGACCGTGCGCGGCTCCCAGCATGGTTCCACGCACGGTATGCCGCGTGTGCTCCCCGGGGGTGGCCATGACCCTCGGACATGCCGCAGGCCCCGCCGGCAGTGGGCGGGGTGTGGGGCGGGGCCGTCACAGGTGCCAGGTGACCTGGGTGTCGGTGATGGTGCAGGTCAGGTCGCGGTCGTGGACCAGGGTGTGGTGCCGGCCGCAGAGCAGGGCGGTGTTGGCCAGCGACGTGTGGCCGCCCTGCCACCAGGGGGTGCCGTGGTGGGCGTCGCACCACTGCGCGGGCACGGTGCAGCCGGGCCAGGTGCAGCCGCGGTCGCGCAGCCAGGCGGCCAACCGGATGGCGGGTGGGACGAGGCGTTTGCGGCGGCCGACGTCGAGCAGCTCGCTGTTGGTGCCGAGGACGGCGGGGATCAGGTCGGCCTCGCAGGCGAGCCGGCG
>NZ_FOHB01000013.1 GCF_900111375.1 Pedococcus cremeus | reverse complement strand
AAAGTATGTTCGGCTGCGTCCTACTCTCCCACACCGTCACCAGTGCAGTACCATCGGCGCTGAAGGGCTTAGCTTCCGGGTTCGGAATGGGACCGGGCGTTTCCCCTTCGCTATGACAGCCGAAACTCTATGGAGATGTCAATCAGGTGTTCCCGACCGTTTCTCGGGAACCGCACAGTGGACGCGAAGCAATCTTCTCTGCCTTTTCAGCAGAAGTGTGTAGTCAAGTTGTCGGCCTATTAGTACCAGTCAGCTGCATGCATTGCTGCACTTCCACATCTGGCCTATCAACCCAGTAGTCTAGCTGGGAGCCTCTCGGGGCAAGCCCCGTGGAAACCTCATCTTGAAGCGTGCTTCCCGCTTAGATGCTTTCAGCGGTTATCACTTCCGAACGTAGCTAATCAGCGGTGCCCTTGGCAGGACAACTGACACACCAGAGGTTCGTCCATCCCGGTCCTCTCGTACTAGGGATAGCCCTTCTCAAGTTTCCTACGCGCACAGCGGATAGGGACCGAACTGTCTCACGACGTTCTAAACCCAGCTCGCGTACCGCTTTAATGGGCGAACAGCCCAACCCTTGGGACCTACTCCAGCCCCAGGATGCGACGAGCCGACATCGAGGTGCCAAACCATGCCGTCGATATGGACTCTTGGGCAAGATCAGCCTGTTATCCCCGGGGTACCTTTTATCCGTTGAGCGACGGCGCTTCCACAAGCCACCGCCGGATCACTAGTCCCGACTTTCGTCCCTGCTCGACATGCCTGTCTCACAGTCAAGCTCCCTTGTGCACTTACACTCAAAACCTGATTGCCAACCAGGCTGAGGGAACCTTTGGGCGCCTCCGTTACCTTTTAGGAGGCAACCGCCCCAGTTAAACTACCCACCAGGCACTGTCCCTGATCCGGATCACGGACCGAGGTTAGATATCCAGAACGACCAGAGTGGTATTTCAACGTTGACTCCACACACACTGGCGTGCATGCTTCACAGTCTCCCACCTATCCTACACAAGCCGTACCGAACACCAATACCAAGCTGTAGTAAAGGTCCCGGGGTCTTTCCGTCCTGCTGCGCGTAACGAGCATCTTTACTCGTAGTGCAATTTCGCCGAGTTCGTGGTTGAGACAGTGGAGAAGTCGTTACGCCATTCGTGCAGGTCGGAACTTACCCGACAAGGAATTTCGCTACCTTAGGATGGTTATAGTTACCACCGCCGTTTACTGGGGCTTAAATTCTCAGCTTCGCTCCGAAGAGCTAACCGGTCCTCTTAACCTTCCAGCACCGGGCAGGCGTCAGTCCGTATACATCGTCTTGCGACTTCGCACGGACCTGTGTTTTTAGTAAACAGTCGCTTCTCCCTGGTCTCTGCGGCCCTTCACCCTAGGAGGCAAGCTCCTTCAGGGTCCGGGCCCCCCTTCTCCCGAAGTTACGGGGGCATTTTGCCGAGTTCCTTAACCACGATTCACTCGATCGCCTTGGTATTCTCTACCTAACCACCTGAGTCGGTTTGGGGTACGGGCGGCTCGAACCTCGCTAGAAGATTTTCTTGGCAGCATAGGATCACCCTGCTTCCCGCATACGCGGTCACTATCAGGTCTCAGGATATGTGCGACACGGATTTGCCTATGTCGCTCCCTACACCCTTGGACGTGGACTACCATCGCCACGCGGAGGCTACCTTCCTGCGTCTCTCCATCGCTTGACTACTACTAGATCGGGTCGCGCGCTCCACCACCAGTCCTTCCCCGAAGGGTCGGTGCCGGCGGCTTCGGGCGCTTAGCATCACTAGGTTCATCATGGGCGGTTCTTCGCCGGTTCCGGAATATCAACCGGATGTCCATCGACTACGCCTGTCGGCCTCGCCTTAGGTCCCGACTTACCCAGGGCAGATTAGCTTGACCCTGGAACCCTTGGTTATTCGGCGGACGGGTTTCTCGCCCGTCATTCGCTACTCATGCCTGCATTCTCACTCGTGTGGCCTCCACGGCTGGATCACTCCGCCGCTTCCCTGGCCACACGACGCTCCCCTACCCATCAACACGCCTGGACACCGAACCCGCAGGTGTCGGTGCCGAGCAAATATGTCAATGCCACAGCTTCGGTGGTGTGCTTGAGCCCCGCTACATTGTCGGCGCGGAATCACTTGACCAGTGAGCTATTACGCACTCTTTAAAGGGTGGCTGCTTCTAAGCCAACCTCCTGGTTGTCAATGCAACTCCACATCCTTTCCCACTTAGCACACGCTTAGGGACCTTAGCTGGTGGTCTGGGCTGTTTCCCTCTCGACTACGGAGCTTATCCCCCGCAGTCTCACTGCCACGCTCTCACTTACCGGCATTCGGAGTTTGGCTAACGTCAGTAACCTGGTGAGGCCCATTAGCTATCCAGTAGCTCTACCTCCGGTAAGAAACACGTGACGCTGCACCTAAATGCATTTCGGGGAGAACCAGCTATCACGGAGTTTGATTGGCCTTTCACCCCTACCCACAGCTCATCCCCTCAGTTTTCAACCTAAGTGGGTTCGGTCCTCCACGACGTCTTACCGTCGCTTCAACCTGGCCATGGGTAGATCACTCCGCTTCGGGTCTAGACCCCGCGACTAAAACGCCCTATTCGGACTCGCTTTCGCTACGGCTTCCCCACACGGGTTAACCTCGCCACGGAGCACTAACTCGCAGGCTCATTCTTCAAAAGGCACGCCGTCACCCCACAAGGAGGCTCCGACGGATTGTAGGCACACGGTTTCAGGATCTATTTCACTCCCCTCCCGGGGTACTTTTCACCTTTCCCTCACGGTACTTGTCCGCTATCGGTCACCAGGGAATATTTAGGCTTAGCGGGTGGTCCCGCCAGATTCACACGGGATTTCTCGGGCCCCGTGCTACTTGGGATGGGTCTTGGGAGTGCGTCGCGATTTCGTCTACGGGGGTAGCACCCTCTGTGCCGGGCCTTTCAATGCCCTTCGACTATCACACGCATTTGTAACTCCCTGCCAGCGTGTCAGCGCTGACCAAGACGTCCCACAACCCCGTACCTGCAACCCCTGACAGGTATCACACAGATACGGTTTGGCCTGATCCGCTTTCGCTCGCCACTACTCACGGAATCGCGGTTGCTTTCTCTTCCTGTGGGTACTGAGATGTTTCACTTCCCCACGTTCCCTCCCATCGCCCTATGTGTTCAGACGAGGGTGACTGGACTTGCCTCCAGCCGGGTTTCCCCATTCGGGCATCCTCGGATCACAGTCTGGTTATCGACTCCCCGAGGCTTATCGCAGATTCCTACGCCCTTCATCGGTTCCTGGTGCCAAGGCATCCACCGTGTGCCCTTAAAAACTTGAGCCACAAAGATGCTCGCGTCCACTGTGCAGTTCTCAAAAAACGGGCGGCCCCCCACACAACCGGCGCCTACCACACCAACCCCTCTTCACCCATCAAGGTGACCAGGAGCTGACCGTGTGGCGGTTCGACCGCAGTGAGGGTCCGATAAGCCGTCCAAGACGACCCGAAGGAGGCTTTCGCCCGAGCCTTCAGGACCCAACAACGTGCCAGGCGCCTCCCCCACCCCCCACCGCGTTCCACTGCCCTGCCCCCATCAACGACGGAGGAAGAGCTTGTACTTGCGACACGAGACGGTGTCAGCGCCAACTAATCGATGTTCCACCCTTGAGCACCCGCTGCCCCACACTCGGGGACAGACCGGGCTCTGGATCGCTTGCGCGACCAGTGCTCCTTAGAAAGGAGGTGATCCAGCCGCACCTTCCGGTACGGCTACCTTGTTACGACTTAGTCCCAATCGCCAGTCCCACCTTCGACAGCTCCCTCCCACAAGGGGTTGGGCCACCGGCTTCGGGTGTTACCGACTTTCGTGACTTGACGGGCGGTGTGTACAAGGCCCGGGAACGTATTCACCGCAGCGTTGCTGATCTGCGATTACTAGCGACTCCGACTTCATGGGGTCGAGTTGCAGACCCCAATCCGAACTGAGACCGGTTTTTTGGGATTCGCTCCACCTCACGGTTTCGCAGCCCTTTGTACCGGCCATTGTAGCATGCGTGAAGCCCAAGACATAAGGGGCATGATGATTTGACGTCATCCCCACCTTCCTCCGAGTTGACCCCGGCAGTCTCCTATGAGTCCCCACCATCACGTGCTGGCAACATAGAACGAGGGTTGCGCTCGTTGCGGGACTTAACCCAACATCTCACGACACGAGCTGACGACAACCATGCACCACCTGTATGCGAGTGTCCAAAGAGTTCTGCATCTCTGCAGCGTTCTCGCATATGTCAAGCCTTGGTAAGGTTCTTCGCGTTGCATCGAATTAATCCGCATGCTCCGCCGCTTGTGCGGGCCCCCGTCAATTCCTTTGAGTTTTAGCCTTGCGGCCGTACTCCCCAGGCGGGGAACTTAATGCGTTAGCTGCGGCACGGATCTCGTGGAATGAGACCCACACCTAGTTCCCAACGTTTACGGCATGGACTACCAGGGTATCTAATCCTGTTCGCTCCCCATGCTTTCGCTTCTCAGCGTCAGTAGTGGCCCAGAGACCTGCCTTCGCCATCGGTGTTCCTCCTGATATCTGCGCATTTCACCGCTACACCAGGAATTCCAGTCTCCCCTACCACACTCTAGCCTGCCCGTACCCACTGCAAGTCCGAGGTTGAGCCTCGGATTTTCACAGCAGACGCGACAAGCCGCCTACAAGCTCTTTACGCCCAATAATTCCGGACAACGCTCGCACCCTACGTATTACCGCGGCTGCTGGCACGTAGTTAGCCGGTGCTTCTTCTGCAGGTACCGTCACTTGCGCTTCTTCCCTGCTGAAAGAGGTTTACAACCCGAAGGCCGTCATCCCTCACGCGGCGTCGCTGCATCAGGCTTTCGCCCATTGTGCAATATTCCCCACTGCTGCCTCCCGTAGGAGTCTGGGCCGTGTCTCAGTCCCAGTGTGGCCGGTCGCCCTCTCAGGCCGGCTACCCGTCGTCGCCTTGGTGAGCCATTACCTCACCAACAAGCTGATAGGCCGCGAGTCCATCCCAGACCGAAAGACTTTCCACACCATACCCATGCGGATTGGTGTCATATCCGGTATTAGCTCCGGTTTCCCGGGGTTATTCCAGAGTCAGGGGCAGGTTACTCACGTGTTACTCACCCGTTCGCCACTGATCACCAGGAGCAAGCTCCTGGATCACCGTTCGACTTGCATGTGTTAAGCACGCCGCCAGCGTTCGTCCTGAGCCAGGATCAAACTCTCCATTGATGTTTAGCTCGTGACCCGAAGACCACGAAACTGCTACCCAAGAAGGGTTGTTTCACTGACTGAGCAAGAACAACTAGCCATTGCTAGAAATTCATTGTCAACCAAAGGATTTTCGTTCGACATGACCGCATCCCCAGACCTTTAGCCCGGTTCGCCGCCACCTCGAGACGAGGTAATTGGCATCGATTTTTGACACGCTGTTGAGTTCTCAAGGTTCGGACGCACACCATCAGCCTCAGCGTTTCGCTTCGGCGTCCGGGGCCTCGACTACGTTACTTCCTCGCCCTGCTGGCTTCCAAATCCGCTCTGCGGAGTGTGGTCGCGCATCCTGACGAGCCACCGTCCGGCGCCAGGCGCTGGAGTGACCGCCTGACGGAACCGATAGTCTCGGCGCCAGGCTGTGGTCTGGTGGTGTCTGCCCCGGGACCGGCCTGCTTCGCGGTGGTGACCGCGGTGGTGTCCGTTCCTCCCTGTCGGGCTGACGAAGAGAACATTACGGGGACGGTCTGGAAAAAGACAAATCCGCAGGTCAGCGGCCTGTGACCCCCTCAGAGCAGGCTCCCGGACCCACGAAGGCCCGGTGTGCGCGCTGCACACACCGGGCCTTCAGGGAGGTCACTCACCCAGGTCGTCCACCAGGTCGGGCGCTCAGCCCACCCGACGGGCGGCCGCGAGGGACTTGCGACCGCGCCGGAGCAGGGCGACCCGGCCGTGGAGGAAGTCCCCCTCCCCCAGCACGGCCTCGGGGTCGGTCACCTTGGCGTTGTTGAGCGAGGCTCCGCCCTCGGCGATGGCCCGCCTGGCGGCCTTGCGCGACTCCACCAGCCCGGCAGCGACCAGGGCGTCGACCACCGAGCTGCCGACGGAGACCTCACCCCCCGGGAGCTCCGACGTGGCGTCGAGCAGGGTGCGCTCGTCCAGGCTCGTCACGTCGCCCTTCCCGAACAGCGCCTCCGACGCCGCCTGCACGGCCGCCGTGTGCTCGGCGCCGTGGACGAGCGTCGTCACGTCGGCGGCCAACGCCTTCTGGGCCTCCCGCAGGAACGGCTTCTCGGCCAGCGACTGCTCGAGCCGAGTGATCTCGTCCGGGCCGCGGTCGGTGAAGACCTTGAGGTACGAGATCACCGAGGCGTCCTCGGCGTTGACCCAGAACTGGTAGAAGGCGTACGGCGACATCATGTCCGGGTCGAGCCACACGGTGCCCGACTCGGTCTTGCCGAACTTCGACCCGTCGGCCTTGGTGATCAGCGGGGTCGTCAGCAGGTGCACCGACTTCCCCTCCACCCGGTGGATGAGGTCGGAGCCGGCCGTCAGGTTGCCCCACTGGTCCGCTCCCCCGGTCTGCAAGGTGCAGCCGTACTCCCGGAACAGGTGCAGGTAGTCCATCCCCTGCAGCAGCTGGTAGCTGAACTCGGTGTAGGAGATGCCCTGCTCGGTGTTGAGCCGCGCCGAGATGGCGTCCTTCTTGATCATGTGGTTGACCCGGAAGTGCCGGCCGACGTCGCGCAGGAACTCCAGCGCCGTCATCGGCGCCGTCCAGTCCAGGTTGTTGACCATCACCGCGGGGTTGTCGCCGTCGAAGTCGAGGAACGGCTGCACCTGCTGCTGGATCCGCTTGACCCAGTCGGCCACCGTCTCGGGGTCGTGCAGGTCGCGCTCCGAGGTCGACTTCGGGTCACCGATGAGGCCCGTGGACCCGCCGACCAGACACAGCACCCGGTGGCCCGCCCGCTGGAGGTGCCGCATCGTGATGAGCTGCACGAGGTTGCCGATGTGCAGGCTCGGCGCGGTGGGGTCGAAGCCGCAATAGAGCGTGACCGGCCCGTCGGCGAGTGCCTCCCGCAGCGCGGACTCGTCGGTGGTCTGCGCCACCAGCCCCCGCCACTGCAGCTCGTCGAGGATGTCGCTCACGGTCCTGGTGCTCCTTCATGTGTCGAGGTGTGCCGGGTTCCCGGCACGGTGCCAAGCCTGCCCTACGCCGGTTCGCGCCTGCGACGCGGTTTCGCGGGGCGGTACACCGAGACGCTGCGCTCGCCGTCCAGCCAGAAGCGCCAGGGGTAGCGCTCGGCGTCGCCACCGGCCCCGGCGACACCCACGCGGGGCCCGGTGCGGATCCGGCTGGCCGGCACGTGCTCCGCGGCCGCGTGGAACGCTGCCGACCCGTCGGGTGAGCAGGCGTCGAGGCCGGTCTGGGTGCCGTCCAGGCCGAGCGTCGAGGCGAGGCGGGCCGGGCCGCGGGCCCAGTCGCGCTCGGCGATCCCCGCCCGCCGCTCGGCGGCCACCTCGTGGCCGTCGACGACCTCGCCGGCGCGCAGCAGCACCGCGCTGGCCTCGCCCTCGGTCCCCGTCACGACGTTGGCGCACCAGTGCATGCCGTAGGTGAAGTAGACGTAGAGGTGGCCCGCGCGGCCAAACATCACCTGCGTGCGCGGGGTGGGCCCGCGGAAGGCGTGCGACCCCGGGTCCTTCTCCCCGGCATACGCCTCCACCTCGGTGAGCCGGATCGTGACGCCCGCGTGCGAGATCATGGCCCCCAGCAGGGCAGGGGCGACGTCGAGCACGTCCTCGCCGAAGAAGTCCCGTGTCAGGCGCCGCCCCACCTCCATGTCAGCGGACGCCGACCGCCGCGTTCGCCCACCCGCGCGCAGTGGCGGCGGCACCCGTCAGGGCCGCCAGCTGCTCCCGCACCCGGTCGGGGGCCGTGCCGCCCTTGCTGCTGCGCGAGGCGAGCGAGCCCTCCACGCTCAGCACCTCGCGCACACCCGGCGTCAGGTGGGGCGAGATGGCGGTGAGGTCGTCGTCGGTGAGGTCCCACAGCTCGATGCCGCGCTGCTCGCAGGCCCGCACGCACGCACCGGCCACCTCGTGGGCGACCCGGAAGGGCACGCCCTCGCGCACCAGCCACTCGGCGATGTCGGTGGCCAGGGAGAAGCCCTGCGGCGCCAGGGATGCCAGACGGTGGGTGTTGAACTCCATCGTCGCCACCATGCCCGCGAAGGCCGGCAGCAGCACCTCGAGGGTGTCGACCGCGTCGAAAACCGGCTCCTTGTCCTCCTGCAGGTCGCGGTTGTAGGCCAGCGGCAGCGACTTCAAGGTGGTCAGCAGCCCGGCGAGGTCACCGACGAGCCGGCCGGCCTTGCCCCGGGCGAGCTCGGCGACGTCGGGGTTCTTCTTCTGCGGCATGATGCTCGAGCCCGTGGAGTAGGCGTCGTCGAGCGTGACGAAGGAGAACTCCTTGGTCGCCCACAGGACGACCTCCTCGGCCAGCCGCGAGACGTCGACCGCCGTCATCGCCGCCACGAACGCGAACTCGGCGACGAAGTCGCGCGAGGCGGTGCCGTCGATCGAGTTCTCCACCGAGGTGGCGAAGCCGAGGTCGGCGGCCACGGCCTCCGGGTCGAGGCCGAGCGAGCTGCCGGCGAGGGCGCCCGAACCGTAGGGCGAGACGTTGGCGCGGGCGTCCCAGTCCTGCAGCCGCTGCACGTCGCGCAGGAGGGCCCAGGCGTGCGCGAGCAGGTGGTGCGAGAGCAGCACCGGCTGGGCGTGCTGGAGGTGGGTGCGGCCCGGCATCGGCACGGTGAGGTGCCGCTGGGACTGGTGCACGAGGGCGTCGACGACATCGAGCACCAGCGTCGCGACCGACCGGGCGTGGTCACGCAGGTACATGCGGAACAGCGTGGCGATCTGGTCGTTGCGGGAGCGCCCGGCCCGCAGGCGACCGCCGACATCGGCACCGGCGCGCTCGATGAGGCCGCGCTCGAGAGCGGTGTGCACGTCCTCGTCGTCCTCGGCCGGCACGAAGGCACCGGACTCGACGTCGGCCAGCAGCCGGGCGAGGGCATCGAGCATCCCCTCCAGCGTGGAGTCGTCGAGCAGCCCTGCGCGGTGCAGCACCCGGGCGTGGGCGCGTGACCCGGCGATGTCGTAGGGCGCGAGCCGCCAGTCGAAGTGCGTCGACTTCGAGAGCGCGGCCAGCGCGTCGGCGGGACCACCGGCGAACCGGCCGCCCCACAGGCTCACGCGGTCGGTGGGGGCGGTGCTCGTCGGGGGCTGGTCGCCGGTCACGGTCGTCGTCTCTCCTGGGTGGTCGGGGTCAGCGCTGCGGTGCGTTCGGTCGTGGCGTCCGGTCGTGGCGTCCGGTCGTGGCTCGCCGGCTACTCGCGGTGGTCGGCCAGCGAGAGGAACAGGTGAGCGAGCTCCTTGCTCGCCTCCGGTCCCGTCGTGATCACCATGATGGTGTCGTCGCCGGCGATGGTGCCGAGGAGGTCCCTCTGGTCGCCGTGGTCGATGGCCGACGCGAGGTAGCCGGCGGCGCCGGGCGGGGTGCGCAGCACGATCAGGTTGTGCGACGGCTCGGCCGAGACCAGCAGCTCCTCGCACAGCCGCTTCAGTCGCGCCGAGGCCTCCTGACCGTCCTGCGCGGGGCGGGCGGTGCGGTCGCCGCCCTCCCCCGGCACGGCATACACGAGGGCGCGCCCGGAGCGGACCTTGACGGCGCCGAGCTCGACAAGGTCACGCGAGAGCGTCGCCTGGGTGACCTCGATGCCGTCGGCGGCGAGCAGGTCGAGCAGCTCGGACTGCGACTTCACCGCCGTGCGGCCGAGGATCTCGACGATGCGCCGCTGGCGGCCCGTGCGGGTCGACACGACCGTCATCGGCGCACCGTCCGGGGGCCGGTCACCGGGACGCCTCGAGGAGGAAGGACAGCAGCGCCTTCTGGGCGTGCAGCCGGTTCTCGGCCTCGTCCCACACCACGGCCTGCGGCCCGTCGATCAAGTCGGCGGCGATCTCCAGCCCGCGGTAGGCGGGCAGGCAGTGCAGCACGATGGCGTCGGGGGCGGCGAGGCCGACCAGCTCGGTGGTGAGCGAGTACGGCAGGAAGGGGCTGTCCTTGCCGGCCTTGGAGTCCTTGAGCGCCTCCTGGCCCATCGAGACCCAGGTGTCGGTGGCGAGCACGTCGGCACCGGCGGCCGCGGCCTGCGGGTCGTCGGTGACGGTGACCGAGCCTCCCTGCTCGGCGGCGATCTCCTTGGCGCGGGTCAGCACGGTCGGGTCGGGCTGGTGGCCGGCCGGGGCGCCGACGCGCACGTGCAGCCCGGCGAGCGCGCCGCCGAGGAGGTAGGAGTGCGCCATGTTGTTGGCACCGTCGCCGAGGTAGGCCAGCGTCAGGCCGGGCAGGGCGCCCTTGTGCTCGGTGACGGTGAGCAGGTCGGCGAGCACCTGGCACGGGTGGAAGAGGTCGGTGAGGGCGTTGACCACCGGCACGCCGGCATACCGGGCCATCTCCTCGAGCCGGTCCTGCCCGTAGGTGCGCCACACGACCGCGGAGACCTGCCGGCCCAGCACGCGGGCGGTGTCCGCGATGGACTCGCGCTCGCCGACCCCAGCCAGCCTCCCGTCGACGACCATCGGGTAGCCGCCGAGCGCGGCCACCCCGGCGGTGAACGAGGCCTGGGTGCGCAGGGTCGGCTTGTCGAAGAGGATCGCCACCGACTGCGGCCCGGCGAGGCACTGGTCCGAGTAGGGCGCCTGCTTCAGCGCCGCCGCCCGACGCAGGACCTCGCGCTGCTCCTCGGCGCTCAGGTCGTCGTCGCGCAGGAAGTGGCGGGTCATCGGGGGTCCTCCGGGGTGTCGGCGGGCGCAGGGGTGTGGGTGGTGTGGGTGGTGTCGGCGCTGTCGGGGGCGCAGGCGTCGAGGAGCGCCGGAAGGGCGTCGACGAAGCTGTCGAGCTGTTCGAGGGTGACGACCAGCGGCGGCGCCAGTCGGATGGCCGCCGGGGCCACTGGGTTGACGATGAAACCGGCGCCTCGAGCGGCCGCGGCCAGCTGGGGCGCGACGTCGTGGGCGAGCGTGATCGCGCGCAGCAGGCCGGCGCCCCGCACCCCGGTGACGAGGGGGTGCCGCAGGGCGGTGACCGCGTCGGCGAGGTGGTCACCGGCGACCCGGGCGTGCTCCAGCAGCCCCTCGGACTCGATCGTCTCCAGGACGGCCAGGCTGGCCGCGGCGGCGAGCGGGTTGCCGCCGAAGGTCGTGCCGTGCTGGCCGGCGGTGAGCAGGTGGGCGTTGTGGTCGCCGAACGCGATGAGGCCGCCGACCGGGACGCCGCCGCCGAGGCCCTTGGCCACGGTGATGGCGTCGGGCACGATCCCGGCCTGCTGGAACGCGAACCACGTGCCGGTGCGGCCGATGCCGGTCTGGATCTCGTCGAGGATGAGCAGGGCACCGTGCTCCTGCGTCACCTCCCGCGCAGTGCGCAGGTATGCCGTGCCCGGGCTGAGCACGCCGGCCTCGCCCTGGATGGGCTCGAGCACCACGGCCGCGGTCTCCTCGGTGACCGCCGCACGTAGCGCCGCCTCGTCGCCGTAGGGCACGTGGGTGACACCGGGGATCAGCGGCTCGAACGGCTGCCGGTAGGCCGGCTTGTGGGTCAGGGCGAGCGCGCCGGTGGTGCGCCCGTGGAACGCCCCCTCGGCGGCGACCAGGCCGGTGCGGCCGGTGCGCCGGCTCAGCTTGATGGCGGCCTCGACGGCCTCGGCCCCGGAGTTGCAGAGGAAGACGGCCGAGCCCTCGGGCGCCCCGGCGATGTCGAGGAGCCGCTCGGCGAGGGCGATCTGCACCTCGGACGTGAAGAGGTTGGAGATGTGGATGCCCTCGGCCGCCTGCTTGGAGACGGCGGTCACCAGGGCGGGGTGGCCGTGGCCGAGGGCGTTGACCGCGATGCCGCCGACGAGGTCGAGGTACCGGTTGCCGTCGACGTCCCAGACGTGGCAGCCGGAGCCGTGGTCGAGCACCAGCGGCGGGAGCCCGAAGACGCCCATGACGGAGCGCTGGTAGCGCTCGAGCAGCTCGTCGTTGCGCTCGCCCATCAGTGCCCTTCCTCGGTCTGGTCGGGGACGATCATGGTGCCGATGCCCTCGGAGGTGAACACCTCGAGCAGCAGCGAGTGCGGCTGCCGGCCGTCGACGACGTGGGCCTGCGGCACTCCCTGCTCGACCGCGCGCACACAGGCCTCGAGCTTGGGGATCATGCCCGCGTCGACCGTCTCCATCAGGGCCTTGGCGCCGGAGACCGACAGCGACGAGAGGAGCGAGTCGCGGTCGGGCCAGCTGCCGTAGACGCCCTCGACGTCGGTGAGCACCACGAGCTTGGAGGCACCGAGCGCGACGGCGAGCGCCGCCGCCGCGGTGTCGGCGTTGACGTTGAGCACCTGTCCGTCGACATCGAGGTCGGGAGCGACCGTCGAGACCACGGGGATCCGGCCGGCGTCGAGGATGTCGCGCACCGCCGACGGGTTCACGGTCTCGACGTCGCCGACGAGGCCGAGGTCGACCTCCTCGCCGTCGACGACCGTGGAGCGGCGGCGGGCGCCGAAGAGGCTGGCGTCCTCACCGGAGAGGCCGACGGCGACCGGCCCGTGCTGGTTCAGCAGGCCCACGAGCTCGCGCCCGACCTGGCCGGTGAGCACCATGCGCACGACGTCCATGACCTCGGGGGTGGTGACCCGCAGGCCGCCCTTGAACTCGCTCTCCAGGCCCAGCCGGCCCAGCATCTCGGCGATCTGCGGGCCGCCGCCGTGCACGACGACGGGGCGCAGCCCGGCATACCGCAGGAAGGCGACGTCCTGCGCGAAGGCGGCCTTGAGGGCGTCGTTGGTCATGGCGTTGCCGCCGTACTTGACCACGACGAGCGCTCCGCGGAAGCGCTCGAGCCAGGGCAGGGCCTCGACGAGGACCTGCGCCTTGGACTGGGCGACCCGCAGGGCCGCGGCGTCGATGGTGCCCCGGACGGTGTTGCGGGCGCTGGTCGGGGTCGTCATGAGCTGTAGGCCGAGTTCTCGTGGACGTAGTCGTGGGTCAGGTCGTTGGTCCACACCGTGGCGGACTCCGCGCCGGCGTGCAGGTCGACCAGCACGTGCACCTCGCGGCCGGTGAGGTCGACCAGGCTGCGGTCCTCCCCCACTCCTCCAGCGCGGCACACCTGCACGCCGTTGATCGAGACGTCGAGCTGGTGGGGGTCGAAGGCGGCCCGGGTGGTGCCGACCGCCGCGAGCACACGACCCCAGTTGGGGTCGTTGCCGAAGACGGCGCACTTGAAGAGGTTGTTGCGCGCGATGGCCCGGCCGACCTCGAGGGCGTCGGCCTCGGTGGCCGCGGACCGGATCTTGATCGCGATGTCGTGGTGGGCACCCTCGGCGTCGGCGATGAGCTGGCGCGCCAGGCTGGCGCACACCTCGCTCACCGCCTCGGCCAGGTCGCCGGCGCTCGCGGTGACACCGGAGGCCCCGGAGGCCAGCAGCACCACCGTGTCGTTGGTCGACTGGCAGCCGTCGGAGTCGATGCGGTCGAAGGTGGCCGCCGTGGCAGCCCGGAGCACGTCGTCGAGCGCGTCCGCCTCCACCACGGCGTCGGTGGTGACGACCACGAGCATGGTCGCCAGCGCTGGGGCGAGCATGCCCGCGCCCTTGGCCATCCCACCGACGCTCCAGCCGTCACGCTCGACCTGCGCCTGCTTGCTCACCGTGTCGGTGGTCATGATGGCGGTCGCGGCGGCGGGGCCACCGTCGTCCGCCAGGCTCGCCGCCGCGGCGTCGACGCCGGCCAGCAGCCGCTCCATCGGCAGCAGCTCGCCGATCAGCCCGGTGGAGCACACGACGACGTCGCCTGCGGAGGCCCCCAGCACCTCCGCGACGTGCTCAGCCGTTCGATGGGTGTCGGCGAAACCCTGCGCACCGGTGCAGGCGTTCGCCCCACCGGAGTTCAGCACCACGGCGTCGACCCGCCCGTCGGCGACGACCTGGCGCGACCAGGTCACCGGCGCGGCCTCGACGCGGTTGCTCGTGAACACGGCCGCGCCGTGGTGGTCGGGACCGTCGTTGACGACGAGGGCGACGTCCGGCGCGCCGCTGGCCTTCAGGCCCGCGGTCACCCCCGCAGCCCGGAAGCCCGCAGGACGGGTCACGCTCACGAGGTGCCTCCGCTCAGCCGTGCCGGGGCCACCGCGTGGCCGCCGCGCTTCCAGATCTTCTCCGCGTCGTCACTGCGCTCGGCGTCGACCAGGATCCAGTCGGTGTCGTAGGTCGACAGGGCCAGGATGCTGATGCGCTGCCGGGCGAGCGGCTCGAGCAGGCCCGACAGCACACCGACCATGGTGAAGTCGAGCGGCCCGGCGATCTCGAAGCCGACCAGCGGCCCCTGCCTCACGACGCCCTCGGGGACCTCGTCATAGGCACAGACGACCGACGTCTCGCTGTCGGTGTAGGTGATCGACGACAGCGGGCCGGTGCGCCAGTCCCACGACGGCTCCTCGCCGGCCGCCAGACGGGCGAAGGCGATCGGCGGCTCGTGCCGCATCAGGTGCATGTTGAGGCTCACGGGGCCACCCCCGCCACGGGGAGCCCGGTCGTCTCCGGCAGCCCGAGCGCGAGGTTGAGGCACTGCACGGCGGCGCCCGCGGTGCCCTTGGTGAGGTTGTCGACCGCGGCCACGGCGACCACACGTCCGGCTCGCTGGTCGAGCGCGACCTGCAGGTGGACGCTGTTGCTGCCGAGCACGCTGCCGGTCGAGGGCCACTGGCCCTCGGGCAGCAGGTGCACGAACGGCTCGTCCGCACAGGCCTTCTCCCACGCGGCGCGCACGTCCGCGGCGGTCGGTCGCTGGTCGTCGCCCCCTCGCAGCCGGGCGGTGCAGGTGGCGAGGATGCCGCGCGGCATGGGCGCCAGGGTCGGCGTGAAGGACACCGTCACCTGGTCTCCACCGGCCCCGGTGAGGTTCTGCTCGATCTCCGGGGTGTGCCGGTGCACACCGCCGACGCCGTACGGCGACATCGCCCCCATGACCTCGGCTCCGAGCAGGTGCGGTTTCAGCGACTTGCCCGCGCCCGAGGTGCCGGACGCGGCGACCACCACGACGTCCTCGGGGTCGAGCAGGCCCGCGGAGAAGCCGGGTGCGAGGGCCAGGCTGACGGCCGTCGGGTAGCAGCCCGGCACGGCGACGCGCCGGGTCCCGGCCAGCTGCTCACGCTGCTTGCCGTCGGCGCCCACCGACAGCTCGGGCATGCCGTAGGCCCACGACCCGGCATACGGGGTGTCGTAGAAGGTGGTCCACGCCGACTCGTCGCGGAGGCGGAAGTCGGCGCCGCAGTCGACCACCACGACATCGTCGGGCAGATGCTCGGCCACCGCCGCGGAGTGGCCGTGGGGCAGGGCCAGGAAGACGGCGTCGTGGCCGGCGAGCGTCTCGGGCGTCGTCTCCTCGACCACGCGCTCGGCCAGCGGCGTCAGGTGCGGGTGGAGGGAGCCGAGGCGCTGCCCGGCGCTCGAGGCGGCCGTGACGGCGCCGATCTCCACCTCGGGGTGCGCGAGGAGCAGCCGGAGGATCTCACCGCCGGCGTAGCCGCTCGCACCTGCCACTGCTGCGCGGATCATGTGCATGACTATACACAGTCACGCGAACCTATGCATGACCGGCGGGGGCCCGTCTCAGCAGGTGGAGGCCCGGTCCGCCAGGTCAGCCCAGCGGGTCGTCGCTCCCCCACGGCACCAGGGTGATGGTGCGCGCGGCGTCGTCCAGCCCCGCGTCCGCGCGCTCGCGCAGCGACTCCGGGGTGTCGACACCGGCGCGCACCATGCGGCCCGACCACGCGTCGAGGTCGCCCGAGGCCAGCGCCAGCACGAGGTCGACGACCTCGTGCGGCTCGGTCCACTCGGTGCGCCCCTCGTGCGAGGGCATCGACAGGGTCATGTCGGTGCGGACCACGCCCGGGGCGAGGTCGAAGGCCCGTATGCCGTGTGCGGCCCCGGAGAGGTGCGTCGAGCCGGTGATGCGGGCCAGCGCCGTCTTGCTCGCGTTGTAGGCCGAGGCCACGGCGCCGGGACGGACGCCGGCGCCGCTGTTGAGGTTGACGACACGCCCGCCCCCGGCCCGCACTATGTGCGGCAGGGCGAACCGGGTGACGAGGTAGGGCCCCAGGACGTTGACCTCCATGGTGTGCCACCACTCGTCGGGGTCGGACTCCTCGATGGGCACCTCGGTGTCGATGACCCCGGCGTTGTTGACCAGCAGGTCGATGCGGCCGTGCCGGGCGACGATGTCGCCGACCCAGCGCTCGACGGCCTCGCGGTCGGTGACCTCGGCCACGGCCCGCGAGCCGCGCTCCACGGCATACCCGGCCTTCTCGAGGCCCTCGGCGACGTGGTGGCCGATGCCCCGCGAGGCGCCGGTCACCACCGCGACGGGGGTGCTCACCGCTGGACCGCCCCGGTGGCACGGGCCGCCGACTCGACGGCTCGGTCGCGGAGCGCACTCACCTCGTCGGTGGTCAAGGTGCGCTCGGCAGAGCGGAACGTCAGGCGGAAGGCGAGCGACTTGCGGCCCTCTCCCACCTGGTCGCCGCGGTAGGTGTCGAACAGCACCAGCGACTCCAGCGACGAGCCGGCGCCCTCGCGCAGCGCGGCCTCGACGGCCGCCGCGGGCACCGCCTCGTCGACGACGAGGGCGACGTCGGTGTGGGCGGGTGGGAAGGTCGACAGGGCCACCGCCTGCAGCGGCTCGCCGGTGGCGGCCACCAGCACGTCGACGTCGAGCTCACCGGCCACGGCACGGGCCGGCAGGTCGAGCGCAGCCACCACCTTGGGGTGCAGCTCGCCGGCATGGCCGACGACGGTGCCGTCAGGCAGCGCCAGCTGGGCGCACCGGCCCGGGTGCCACGGCGCCCGCTCGGTGGCGGAGATGACGAGCTCCACCCCCACGGCCTTGGCCACCGCCAGGGCCCACGCCACGGCGTCGCTCGCGTCGAAGGGTCGGCCCG
The DNA here is from genome assembly GCF_900111375.1 of Pedococcus cremeus. Lineage (GTDB taxonomy): Bacteria > Actinomycetota > Actinomycetes > Actinomycetales > Dermatophilaceae > Pedococcus_A > Pedococcus_A cremeus. The sequence goes on along the minus strand of NZ_FOHB01000013.1, from coordinate 60,268 downwards.
GGCCCCACGGGCCCGCAGGCTCGGCGTCACCCGCGGCGGCGACGGCGACGTGGCGGGGCTGCGCCGGCACGGCGCCGAGGATCTCCGACAGGGTCGCGTCGTCGGGCCGCGCCTCGATGCCCGGCACCGGCGCGCTGCGGACCTGCTCGGGTCCGACGGTGACCAGCCCGAGCTCGTAGATGGCGGCGTCGCGGTTGCCTCGGGCGACGTTGCGGCGCAGGGTCTCCAGCAGCGTGTCGAGCACGGAGGTCCGCATCAGCGGAGCCTCGTCGGACAGCGGGTTGGCCACCGTGATGGTGCGCCGGCGCACGTCGTCGGCGGCGTAGCCGAGCCGGTCGAAGAGGTCGCGCCCGATGAACGGGTAGCTGAGCACCTCGACGAGGCCCTGCTGCGCAAGGGTCGTCGCGATGACGCGGCGGGTGCGCTGGCCGTGGGTCAGGCCGCGCCCGGCGGTCGCCTGCGGCAGCACCGACGGGATCTGGTCGTAGCCGCGGACGCGCGCGACCTCCTCGACCAGGTCAGGGCCGTCGGCCAGGTCGGGCCGCCAGGAGGCGGGCAGCACCGAGACGACGTCGCCGTGGCCGAACGCGTCGGAGACGTCACCGACACCGCTGGGCTCGGTGACCTCACACCCGATGGCGCGCAGGGTCGCGAGCACCTCGTCGCGCGGGTAGTCGAGCCCGACGTAGCGGCTCGGCAGCCCGAGGTCGAAGGCGAACGGCTCGCGGCCCCTCCGGTGGTCGATGTCGGTGACGCCGGGGTCGGGCGTCCCGCCGCCGAGCTCGACGAGGAGGCGCACCGCCAGCTCGGCGGCGGCCGCCGTCACGTCGGGGTCGACGCCGCGCTCGAAGCGCTTGGACGCCTCGGTGGTGAGCCGGTGGCGTCGCGACGAGCGGGCCACCGTGGTGGGGTCGAAGTGGGCCGACTCGATGAGCACGTTGGTCGTCGACGAGGTGACCTCCGACGACTCACCGCCCATGACGCCGGCGATCGCCAGGGCCGTGTCGCTGCCGTCGACGATGAGGAGGTCCTCGGGGTGCAGCGCCCGGTCGACGTCGTCGAGGGTCTTCAGCCGCTCCCCCGGCCGGGCGCGGCGGGTGCCCACCGAGCCGGAGAGGGTGTCGAGGTCGAAGGCGTGCAGCGGCTGACCGAGCAGCATCATCACGTAGTTCGTGACGTCGACGGCGAGGCTGATCGGGCGCATCCCGACCTGGGTCAGGCGCTTCTGCATCCAGGACGGCGTCGCCGCGTTCACGTCGACACCGCGCACGACGCGCGCGATGTAGCGGTCGCACCCGTCGTTGCCGTTGACGGGGGCGGCGTCGGTGAGCCGCACGGCATACCCGGTGTCGTTGGCCTCCGGCACCTCGATGCCGGCGGGGTCGCGGAAGGCGCCACCGGTGGACAGCGCGTACTCGCGCGCGACGCCGCGCATCGAGAAGCAGTAGCCGCGGTCGGGCGTGACGTTGACCTCGACGACCTCGTCGGCGAGGCCGAGGAGCTCGATGGCGTCCTGGCCCGGGGTGAGGCCCGCCACGACGTCGGGGTTGTCGCCCAGCCACTCCTCGAGCACGATGATGCCGTCGTGGTCCTCGCCGAGGCCGAGCTCGAGCGCCGAGCAGATCATGCCGTTGGAGACGTGGCCGTAGGTCTTGCGGGCCGAGATCTCGAAGGGTCCCGGCAGCACCCCGCCGGGGAGCACGCAGACGACGTGGTCGCCCGGCTTGAAGTTGTGGGCGCCGCAGACGATGCCCTGCGGGGTGCCCTCGGTGAGCATCTGGCCGTTCTGGCCGACGTCGACCTGGCACCAGTTGATGGTCTTGCCGTTCTTCTGCTTCTCGGGCGTCACCTCGAGCACGCGCCCGACGACAAGCGGGCCCTGGATGTCGCCGCCGTGCAGCGCCTCCTCCTCCAGGCCCACCTTGACCAGGCTCGCGGCGATGTCGGCACCGGTGGCCCCGGCCGGCACGTCGGCCAGCTCCCGCAGCCATGACACTGGCGCGCGCATCAGATCTCCATCCCGAACTGCGTGCTGAACCGCACGTCTCCCTCAACGATGTCGTGCATGTCGCCCACCCCGTGGCGCAGCATGAGCGAGCGCTCGATGCCCAGCCCGAAGGCGAAGCCGGTGTAGCGGTCGGGGTCGATGCCGCTCGCGGTCAGCACCCGGCGGTTGACCATGCCGCAGCCGCCCATCTCGATCCAGCCTGTGCCGCCGCAGGTGCGGCAGTTCGGGTCCTGGCCGCCGCAGATCCAGCAGCGACAGTCGATCTCGGCGCTCGGCTCGGTGAACGGGAAGTACGACGGGCGCAGCCGGGTGACGGTGCCGTCGCCGAACAGGCGTGAGACGAAGGCGTCGAGGCTGCCCTTGAGGTGCGCCATGGTGATGCCCTCGTCGACCACGAGGCCCTCGAACTGGTGGAAGACCGGGGTGTGCGTGGCGTCGAGCTCGTCGGTGCGGAACACCTTGCCAGGGCACAGCACGTAGATCGGCGGCTCGTTGTCGAGCATGGTGCGCACCTGCACCGGCGAGGTGTGCGTGCGCAGCACCAGGCCCAGCTCGGGCGGGTCGATGAAGAAGGTGTCCTGCATCTGCCGGGCGGGGTGGTCGGCGCCGAGGTTGAGCGCGTCGAAGTTGAGCCACTCGGACTCGACCTCCGGGCCCTCGGCGATCTCCCAGCCCATCGCGACGAAGATGTCCTCGACGCGCTCGGAGACGAGGCTGATGGGGTGGCGGGCGCCGAGCCGGCGGCGGGGCACGCGCACCGTGAGGTCGACGGTCTCCTCGACCAGGATGCGCTCGTCGCGCTCGGCCTCGAGCTCCTCCTGGCGCACCTTGAGCGCCTGGCCGACCTGGCCGCGAGCCTGGCCGACGCGCTTGCCCGCCTCGGCCTTGGCGCTCGGCGGGAGGGCGCCGATCTCGCGGTTGGCCAGCGCGAGCGGGCTCTTCTCACCCTGGTGGGCCAGCCGCGCCGCCTTCAGCTCCTCGAGGCTGCTGGCCGCACCGATGGCGGCGAGGGCGTCGGCGACAGCCTGCTCGATGGCGGCCGGGTCGAGCGCGGCGACCTCGACAGGGTCGTACTGCTTGTTGGGTCCAGACATCTTCTTCCACTCTGCGCGGCTTGCCTTCGTTGTCCTGGCGCGGCGCACCGAGTCTAGGGGGCGCCGGGGAAGCCCTCGGAGGCGAGTGGCGGGCGCTTCAGCGCAGCGCCGCGACCGCGTCCGAGGGCGCGGTAAATCGCAGCGTGCGCGAGGCCATGGGCCCAGCGTGCCCCGGCCACGCGGCATACGGCAACTGGGTATGCCGCCCCGCGGGCACCGGGGAGGTGGGTCCGGCGGCTCAGGCGAGGTAGTCCGGCGGTTCCGTCGGCAGGCTGAAGCGGAACTGCGCACCGCCGCTCGGCGCGTCCTCGACGAGGATGCGGCCGCCATGGGCCTCGACCAGGCCCTTCACGACGTAGAGGCCGAGCCCGGTGCTGCCGCGGCCCGACCCGTGCCAGAACCGCGAGAAGACCAGCTCGCGGTGGGCCGGCTCGATGCCCTTGCCGTTGTCGCTGACCACGAGGTCGACCTGGCCCTCGAGCCGACGGCGGGCGAGCGCCGTCAGTCCGTCGTGGGCGGGGGCCGCTGCCAGGGTCACAGTGCCCTCACCATGGCGCACCGCGTTCTCGATGAGGTTGGCCAGGATCTGGTCGAGCCGGTCGGGGTCGGCCCAGATCTCGGGGGTGTCGTCGGGCACGTCGACGACGAACTGCTCGCGGTCGTGGCCGGTCGCCACCGCGCGCTCGACGTGCCGCTCGTAGATGGCGGCGACGTCGAGCGGTTGGGGGCGGATCTGGAGCCGTCCGGCATCGATGCGCGAGACGTCGAGCAGCTCGCTGATGAGCCGGGTGACCCGGTCGGCGTCGGCCTCGATGGTCTCGATCATCAGCCGCTTCTGCTCGTCGCTGAACCGCTCCCAGCGGCGCAGCAACGTGGAGGAGAACCCCTTCACCGAGGTGAGCGGTGAGCGCAGCTCGTGCGCCACGGTGGAGATGAGGGCGGCGTGGTTGGCCTCGGTGCGGCGCCGCTGCTCGGTGTCGCGGAGCATGACGAGGACGCGGTTGACCCGCTGGTTGCGCCCGGGCCGGATGTAGCTGGCGGTGACGAGCACCTCGCGCCCGTTGCCGAGCATGAGGAGCTTCTCGCGGTGGCCGGTGCGGGTGCGCAGGCCGTCCCACGGCTTGGTGCAGTCCCACCACGAGCTGCCGTCGCTGTCCTGCAGCGTGAGCACCTCGCGCAGGTCGTGCCCGACGAGGTCGGCCGCCGCGATGCCGGTGATCTGCTCGAACCGGGAGTTGCAGTAGATGGCCCGGGCCTGGCCGTCGGTCGCGACGAGGCCGTCGGGCAGCATCTCGACGGCGCGCGCGGCCTCGGCCGGGGCCATCAGCTCCTCGTCCCGGAAGAACATGGGCGCCACCCTAGCGACCGAGCGGGTGCAGTGCGCCCGCCGACGCGTACAGGCAGACGGTGGCCGCCATCGCGAGGTTGAGCGACTCGGCCTTGCCGTGGATGGGCACCCGGACCACCTCGTCGCACCGGTCGCGGACGTCGGGCTCGAGCCCCCAGGCCTCGTTGCCCATGACCCAGGCGTGCGGCGCCCTGAGGTCGAGCTCGGGCAGCAGCCGCTCCCCCGCCCCGTCGGCCGCGAGGACGCGTATGCCGTGGGCCTGCAACCGCTCGATCGTCGCCTCCGCGGGGAGGCCGGTGACCACCGGCAGGTGGAAGAGGGAGCCGGCCGTCGAACGGACGACCTTGGGCCCGAACACGTCGACCGAGCTCTCGCTCACCAGCACCGCGTCGGCGCCGGCCGCGTCGGCGCCGCGGATGACGGTGCCGGCGTTGCCCGGGTCGCGCACGTTGGTGAGGAGCACCAGCAGCCGGGGACCGGCCTCGAGGACACCGTCGAGCGACGCCGGCACCACCCGGCACACCGCCGCCAGGCCCTGGGGCTGCTCGGTGTCGCCCATCGCGGCGAGCACCGGCTCGGTGACCTCGTGGACGAAGAGGCCGGCCTCCTGCGCGGCAGCCACGATGTCGGCGTACCGGGCCGCGGCCTCGGCGGTGACGTAGAGGTCGAGGACCGTCTCGGGCCGCCAGCGGACCACCTCACGGACCGACTGGGGTCCCTCGGCGAGGAAACGGCCGGTGCGCGAACGCACCGAGCGCCGGGACAGGGCCCGCACCGCCTTCACCCGGTCCGACCGTGGGTTGGTCAGGGGGGTGCTCAGCGGGGGCATGTCCCGGCGCTCGGGTGTGTTCGTCAGCCGGAGCTCAGCGCAGGATCAGACGCTGGCGTCGGCGGTCGCGGGCACGTTGGCCCGGGCGATCTCCACGAGGGCGGCGAAGGCGGCCTCGTCGTTGACGGCCAGCTCGGCCAGCATGCGTCGGTCGACCTCGACCTCAGCGGCCTTCAGGCCCTGGATGAAGCGGTTGTAGGTCATGCCGTTGGCGCGGGCGCCGGCGTTGATGCGCTGGATCCACAGGCGACGGAAGTCACCCTTCTTGGCGCGACGGTCGCGGTAGGCGTAACCGAGGCTGTGGGTGACCTGCTCCTTGGCCTTGCGGTACAGGCGCGAGCGCTGCCCGCGGTAGCCGCTGGCGCGCTCGAGGACGACCCGGCGCTTCTTCTGGGCGTTGACCGCCCGCTTCACGCGTGCCACGTGAGTTCTCCTTGCTGTCTTGTCTAGCTTCGAGGCTGCTGTGCTGCCCCGTCACACAGGGGGGTGGGTGGGGAGGCGGCTCAGCGGCCGAGGAGCTTCTTGACCTTCTTGGCGTCCGGCTTCGAGACCTCGACGTCGTTCGCGATGGAACGGGTGTAGCGCGAGGACTTGTGCTCGAGCAGGTGGCGGCCGTTGGCCTGCTCGCGCATGACCTTGCCCTTGCCGGTCAGGCGGAAGCGCTTCTTGGCGCCGGAGTGCGTCTTGTTCTTCGGCATGGGAAGCCGATCTCCTTCAGTCGTGTCTTCGTACTGCGGTGGTCTGGGGGCCGGGGCGGCGTCCAGCCGAGCCCGGCTCTCGCCGGCTCGGCCGCCTGGCCGGCTACTGCGCCGTCTCGGGAGACTGCTGCTCCTCCACGGGCGCGTCCGCACCCTCGACGGGGGCATCCACGGGGGCATCCACGGGGGCGTCAGCGGCACCCTCTGTGGCAGCTGCGGAGCGGGCCCGTCGCTGCTCGGCCTTGGCCTCGGACTTCTTCTTGGTCGGGGCCAGGACCATGACCATGTTGCGGCCGTCCTGCTTCGGAGCAGACTCCACGGTGCCCAGCTCGATCACGTCCTCCGCCAGCCTCTGCAGCAGGCGGAAACCCAGCTCCGGGCGCGACTGCTCGCGACCGCGGAACATGATCGTCACCTTGACCTTGTCGCCACCCTTGAGGAACCGCTCGACGTGGCCCTTCTTGGTGCCGTAGTCGTGCGGGTCGATCTTCGGGCGGAGCTTGATCTCCTTGATGACCGTGTTGACCTGGTTCTTGCGGGCTTCCCGCGCCTTCATGGCCGCTTCGTACTTGAACTTGCCGAAGTCCATGAGCTTGGCAACGGGGGGCTTCGCCATCGGGGCCACCTCGACGAGGTCGAGGTCGGCCTCGGCGGCCAGACGCAGCGCGTCCTCGACGCGCACGATGCCGACCTGCTCTCCATTGGGGCCAACCAACCGCACTTCCGGGACCCGGATGCGGTCGTTGATGCGAGGCTCGCTGATAGTGGTGCTCCTTTTGGTCAAGGGTTGCGCCCGCAGCAACGAGAAGAGGCTCCCCGCTGCCGTCGCGCGAGAAGCCTCACCAGATCCGGTCCCGGGGTTCGCAGGTGACGCGTATGCCGTGAAGTCGCGCTTCGCGGCATACGCCCTGCTGACCCGGGGAACCCGGCGACCTCTCGGTCACAGCGGGTGGAAGCATGGTGGCGCTTCTCTTGCACACCGTCCCGCTCGTGGGTCACCCCGCGGGCAGGAACGGCCGGTCGATCTGCAAGGCTACCAGCGTGAGCAGCGAAACTCCCAATCCCGCCGGCACCGACCACCCCGCCGACCACCCCACCGACCACTCCGCCGACCACCTCCCCGGCCCCGACGTCGCGCAGGCGACCCGTGACATCGCCGAGGTCCCCGCGGTGGAGGTGATCACCACGGCCGCGGTGCACCTGATGAGCGCGGCGGCCGTCAAGTGCGGCCTGGCGGAGGGCCCGGACGCGCAGGAGCACCTCGACCTCGACGAGGCCCGCCGGCTCATCACCGCGCTCGCCGGACTCGTCACCGCCTCGGCGCCCGACCTCGGCAGCCAGCACGCCGCCCCGCTGCGCGACGGGCTGAAGTCGCTGCAGCTCGCCTTCCGCGAGGCGTCGGTCATCCCCGACGCGCCCGGCCAGGGGCCCGGCGAGAAGTTCACCGGTCCCGTCGCCTGACTTCGCCCGGGGGCGATAGTCGGCCTCCGCCAGCGGGAGCGGCTCGCTGCCTGCTGCTCAGGCCTCGTCGCGCGGGTCCGCCGCCGAGCCGGGGCGGCGCAGCCTGGGCACTCCCCCGTGGCCCCCGCTGTCGTCGTGGCGACGGGCGCGGCTCTCGGCGAGGTATGCCAGCCGCTTCAGCGCCTCGACGTTGCGCGCGTGCAGGGCCGGGTCCAGCACCGGCTGCGGCACCTTCGCCGCGGGACCGGACGCGGCCCACTCCTCGATCGTCACCAGGGTGCCGTCGCCCTGCGGCTCGCAACGGATCACGATCCGGGCCTCCCCGGTCGGCCAGGCCCGGGCGCGCAGCTGCAGCATGTGGGGCTCGTCCACGGCCTCGACCGAGGTGGTGTCGCTGAGCAGCAGGGGCCAGGCGCCCACGGAGTGGTGGATGCGTGCACCGACGGAGGGCCAGTCACGGTCGACGTCGCGGATGCGGGCGGCCCCGACGACCCAGGTCGCGTAGCTCCAGCCGTCCGCGAGCACGTCGAAGACGTCCTCGGGCGGGCAGTGGAGGAGACGGGTGGTGGTGCTCATGCGGGGATGTCCTTCCTACCGGTGGCCATGAGGGAGCGGGCGGCCCGCACCCGGTCGTGGGCCAGCGCCGCCCGGGCGGCATTGGAGCCGCACGCGCCGTGCACGCCACCGCCCGGGTGTGCCGAGGCCGACGCGAGGTAGAGGCCCTTCACCGGCGTCTCGGGACGACCGAGGCCGGGCACGGGACGGAAGATGAGCTGCTGGTGCAGCCCTGCGGTGCCGCCGTTGACCGAGCCCCCGACGAGGTTCTCGTCGCGCCCCTCGAGCTCGCGCGGGCCGAGGACCCGGCGCGAGAGCACCCGGTCGCCGAACCCCGGTGCGTAGGCCTCGACCCGGGCCTGCATGCGGTCGGCCATCCGCTCGGTGTCGTCGCGGTCCCACCGGCCGGTGATGGTGCCGTCGCCGGCGTCCGAGGTGGTGTGGTGCGGGACGTGGGTGTAGAGCCACAGCGACTCCCCACCCTGCGGTGCCCGGCTCGGGTCGGCCACGGCCATCTGCCCGCACAGCAGGAACGGCGTGGCGGGCACCGCCCCGGCGGCGAGGTGGGCGCCGTTCTGCCGGATCTCGTCGATCGACTCGGCGATGTGCACGGTGCCGGGAGCCGCGTCCGGGGTGGTCGCCCACGGCACGGGGCCGCTCAGGGCGAAGTCGACCTTGACGGTGCCGGGGTCCCACTCGAAGCGCTTCATCCGCCGCAGCAGCCGCGAGGGCAGCTCCTCGGTCGGGACCAGTCCGCCGTACAGCGCCGGGGCGCTGACGTCGGCCAGCACCGCCCGGCGCGCCGTGAACACCTGGCCGTCGTCGGTCTCCACCCCGGTGGCCCGTCCGTCGCGCACCAGCACCCGCCGCGCATGGTGGCCGACCCGCAGGTCGCCGCCCTCGCTGGTGAAGCGCCGGACCATGGCGCCGCTGAACATGCCAGCGCCACCCTTCGGCACGGGGTAGCCGAGGTGCTGCCCGATCATCGCCAGCAGCCACGCCATGATCGTCGAGCCCGGGGCGTCCATCGGGATGTCGGCGTGGGCGGCGTTGCCGGCCAGCAGCATCTGGGCGCCATTGCCCTTGAACCGCTGCCCGGCCATGCTCTGCAGCGGCGAGAGCATCATGCGCACGAAGTCGATACCGCCTGCCCCGGGCAGCTTCGCCGCCACCCGCGCCCCCGAGCGCACCGGCGGGAACGGGTCGAGCAGCGCCGCCACGACGGAGTCGCCGATCTTCTGCCACCCGGCGCACACGTCGAGCCAGGCCTGCCCGTCACCGGGAGCCAGGGCGTCGAGGGCCGCTGCGGTCTCCTCCGGGGTGCGGTGCATGACGGCCCACTCACCCGACATGAACGGCGTCCCCGCGACGGCCGGGGCGTTCACCCACTCCAGGCCGTGCCGCTCGAGCTGCAGGCCGCGGATGGCCGGCGACGCCACGCCCAGCGGGTAGAACGAGCTGAAGGTGTCGTGGATGAACCCGTCGTGCACGTCGGAGGCGGAGCGCACCGCCCCACCCGCCGTCTGCTGCGCCTCGAGCACGGTGACGTCCCAGCCCTGGTCGGCGAGCAGGTTCGCCGCCACGAGGCCGTTGGGACCGCTGCCGATGACGACGGCGTCGGAGACCGGCATGGGTGCACTCCTGAGTTCGGCGATGGGCTTTCCACCGTATGCCGGTACCCGCGGCCCTGCCCGCCGGCAGCCGGCCGCCGCCGGCCGCTCGCTGACGCGAGAGGTGCCGGTGGGTCACTGGGGCGTCGCCTTGGGCGACCGACCACACCCTTCGATGGGAGGGTCAGGCGGCTTGCGCTGCGACCAGGCGCCGACGGCGGACCCGGGTCGCCCCGGCGCCGGCCGTGGCGACGGCCAGCCCGACGACGGCGACCAGCGTGAAGCCCGCCTGCCAGCCGAGGGTGTCGATGGCTAGCCCGGCGACAGGCGCGCCCAGCGCCATCCCTGCGGTCATGAACGAGCCGTGCCACCCCATGGCCTCGCCCCGCGCCGACAGCGGCACGACGCGGCTGACCTGGTCGACCGTGGCGGTGATGGTGGGCGCACACAGCAGGCCGGCCACGAACGACAGCACCGCCAGCGACGGCGCGCCGACGGCGAGGGCCATGGGGGCGGTGACCACGCTCAGGCCGCCGAGCAGCCAGAACGCGGAGATCGACCGGTGGAACCCGCCGTAGACCAGGCCGCCGACGAGGGAGCCCAGGCCCCAGACCGCCAGCACCCAGCCGATGGACGCCTGGTCGCCGAAGGCGCGCAGGGCCGCCACGATGGCGATGTCGGAGCCGCCCAGCACGACGGTGGTGGCCGTGGCCGCCAGGCAGATGGCGAGGAACCGGGCTCGGAACCAGGCCGACCGCGGCACCGGAGCTGCCGCCACCGGGGCGCCGTTCTCGTCGAGCTCGGGCGCCTCGGCAGCCTCGCGCAGGACCGGGTTGGCGAACCAGAGCAGGACACCCCCGCCGACGCCGGCCATCTCGATCACGAAGAGCACCCACGAGGTCGGCCAGACCGTGGCCGCCCACACCCCGAGCGCGGGCCCGACCATGAAGGACATCTCGACGGCGACCGAGTCGAGGGAGATGGCGGTGCGCCGGTCGTCCTCGGGCACCGCCGCGATGACCGCCTGGCGGATGATCGCGAACGAGGGGATCACGAACAGCCCGGCCAGTGCCGCCAGCGCGAGCAGCGACCAGTAGCCGACGAAGGGCGCGATGGACCAGCAGATGGCGGCCACGACGATCGAGGGCAGCACGACCCGGCGCAGCCCCATCCGGTCGAGGAGCCGGCCGCGCCACGGACCGCTGACGGCGATGGCGATCGTGGCCGCCGCGGAGACGAACCCGGCGGCACCGTAGGTGTGGTGGAGGGTGCTGACGACGTGCAGGGTCAGGACCACACCACCGGCGAAGATCGGCATGCGCACCAGGAACCCGAGCAACAGCGCCTGCCGCAGGGCAGGGCTGGACAGGACACGGCGGTAGCGCTGGATGGGCACCCGCTCAGGGTCTCATCCGCCTCGCGCCGCCTTCACCACCTTTTCGACGACCGAGGACGCCGTCAGCGGATGGCGAAGGCGAGGCCGTCGACGCGGGCCCGCAGCTCGCCGTCGGTGGCCAGCCGCTCGCCCACGCGCGTGGCGACCGCCTGCACCTGCTCGGCGGACAGCCCCGGCTCGAGCTCCAACCTGACCGCGAGGATGCCCTGTCCCTCGGGCTGCCCGGGGCCGACGGCGTGGCCGCGCACCGAGGCCTCGGGCCGCACGGCGGCGGCCACGGCCCGCTCCACCGTCGGGTCCTCGTGCGCCGGCAGCCAGTCGCGCTGCTGCGCCAGCGCCCAGACCATGCTCGGCCGCAGCACGACCGTCCGCGGTCCCGCCACGTCGACCACCATCACGTCGCACCGCTCCGACACCGCGGCCTGGGCGGCCCGGCTGGCGGTGACCGGCACCGGCCGCGCCTGCGGGTCCCAGCTCGCGAGCGTCTCGAGGCTGGTGAACACGGGCAGGGCACGCTGTCCGTCGGGGGCGACGAGGGTCACCGCGGCCATGTCGGTCTGCTTCTCCGCGACCAGGCCACCGGGCTCCTCGACGCTGACCGGCTCGGCGACCACCGGCACGAGGAGCCGAGCGGCCGACACCGCGGCCATGAGGGTCGGCTCGTCACCCGGCTGGTCGAGGGCGGCGACGAGGGCAGGGTCGGCTGCGCCGGTGTCGTGGTCGAAACCGGTGCCGCTGAGCTCCCGGCCACCCCACGGCACGCCGGCGGAGTCGTGCGACCCGCCGCTCATGAGGCCGCCTCGGTCACGACCGCCTCGACCTCGACCTCGACGAGCAGCTCGGGCAGGATCAGGGCCGCCACGACGACCATCGACGCGGCGGGCCGCACGTCGCCGAACAGCTCTGCGTGCACCCGCCCGATCGCGTCGGCGTCGCTGCGGTGCACGAGGTACATCCTGGTGCGCACCACGTCGGCCACGGTGCCGCCGAGCGCCTCGACCGCCTCCAGGGCGGTGCGGAACGCGCTGCGCGCCTGGGCCGCCGGGTCGCTGTGCTCCGCCGCGCCGTCGCGGACTGCGGTGCACCCCGACACGATGATGCGGTCGCCGGTGCGCACGGCGCGGGAGTAGCCGAAGGCGTCCTCCCACGGGCCGCCGCTGCTGTGCCGCTGGACGGCGGTCACGGGCGGCCCGCCACGTCGAGGGCCTCGGGCAGGGAGAAGGCGCCCCGGTAGAGGGCCGAGCCGACGATGGCCCCCTCGACGCCGAGCGGGACGAGGCCGCGGATCGCCTCGATGTCGGCCAGCGTCGAGACCCCGCCGGACGCCACCACCGGGCGGTCGGTGCGTTCGCACACCTCGCGCAGCAGGTCGAGGTTCGGCCCCTTGAGCATGCCGTCCTTGTTGACGTCGGTGACGACGTAGCGGGCGCAGCCCTCGCGGTCGAGGCGCTCGAGCGTCTCCCACAGGTCACCACCCTCCTGGGTCCAGCCGCGGGCGGCGAGCGTGGTGCCGCGCACGTCGAGGCCGACGGCCACCCGGTCGCCGTGCTCGGCGATGGCCGAGGCCGTCCACTCGGGGTTCTCCAGCGCCGCGGTGCCGAGGTTCACCCGACGGCAGCCGGTGGCCAGGGCTGCCTCGAGCGACTCCCCGTCTCGGATGCCACCGGACATCTCGACCTTGATGTCGAGCCGGCCGACGATCTCGGCGAGCAGCTCGCGGTTGCTGCCCCGGCCGAAGGCGGCGTCGAGGTCGACCAGGTGCAGCCACTCGGCGCCCTGGTCCTGCCACGCCTTGGCTGCCTCCCACGGGTCGCCGAACTGGCCGCCGCTGCCGGCCACGCCCTGCACCAGCTGGACGGCCTCACCCCCGGCGACGTCGACGGCGGGCAGCAGCTCGAGGCGGGGGGCTTCGGTGGCGTCGGTCATGAGAGTCCTCGGGTCGGTGTCGTGGTCGGTCGTGGAACGGGGACGGTGGATGGTGGGCAGGGAAGGTGGTCGGTGTGGGCGGGGCCGGTATGCCGCGTGGACGGCTCCCGGCGCGGCGCATCCGGGCGTCAGCGCAGGCTGCGCACCCAGTTCTCGAGCAGGGCGAGGCCTGCCTCGCCGGACTTCTCGGGGTGGAACTGCGTGGCGCTGAGCGGCCCGTTCTCCACGGCCGCGACGAAGTCGCCGCCGTGCTCGGCCCAGGTGACCTTGGGCGCCACGGCGGCCATCGCCCCGTGGGACTCGGCCATGGTCCACTCCTGCACGGCATACGAGTGCACGAAGTAGAACCGCTCCTCCTCCACGCCCTCGAAGAGGCGGGTGCCCGCCGGGGGGCGGACGGTGGACCAGCCCATGTGCGGCACGACGTCGGCCTTGAGGCGCGTGACCGTCCCCGGCCACTCGGACAGGCCCTCCTCGGGGTGGCCGCTCGGCTCCTCCGAGCCGTCGAACATCACCTGCATGCCGACGCAGATACCGAGCACCGGCCGGCCGCCGGCGAGGCGGGTCTCGATGAGCAGCGGACCGCCGGCGCGGCGCAGCCCGGCCATGCAGGCGTGGAAGTTGCCCACGCCGGGCACGAACAGGCCGTCGGCGGCCAGCGCGGCCTGCCGGTCGGCGGTCAGCTCGACCTCGGCGCCGACGTGCTCGAGGGCACGCACGCCGGAGCGGACGTTGCCGCTGCCGTAGTCGAGGACGACGACTCGTGGAGCTTGGCGACTCGTGCGGCTCACTGGGCTTCCTCCTCCTGCTCGGCACGGTGGCGTGCCTCTTCCAGCATCAGGGCGTCGAACCGGGCGACGACGCGGTGGTCGGGCTCGACGAGCTCGCCCTCGTCGCGCCGCGGGCCGTCGGCCAGCAGGCCGTCGCCGGGCAGCCCGAGCACCCGCATCAGGTCGGTGAGCACCTCGAGGGCGTCGCCACGCGTCTCGCGCAGCAGGGCGGCGAGCTCGGCGCCGACGCCGCGGGTGCCGGCCCCGGCGGCGGCGAGCAGGTCGGCGGGGCGGGCCACCTGCAGGCCCGGGGCGCGGGTGGCACCACGCCCGGGCTGCCACACCAGCCAGCGCTGCACGGCCCGCCACCCGTGGCCCTGCACCGTCACGACGGCGCGGCCGTCGATGGCGAACAGGCCCACGGCGGCCCGCAGCCGGTGCGCGACCGGCCGGGAGGCGAGCACGCTCAGCGCGTCGTCGTACGGCGGCTGCGCACGGGAACCGGCCTCCGCGGGCAGGACCGCGGTCCACGACGGCAGCGGCACCACCCGGGTGGCCACCAGCCCGCGCGCGGCCCAGCGCGCCACCTGGTCCGGCTCACCGCGCAGCAGGAGCACGCCCCGCCCGTGGCGTGCCGACTGCCACGGAACGCTCACTCCTACAAGCTGCCCTTCGCGCTCGGCACCCCGGTCACGCGCGGGTCGCGCGCGACCGCGGCCCGCAGGGCACGGGCGACGGCCTTGAACTGTGCCTCCACGATGTGGTGCGGGTCGCGACCGGACAGCACGCGCACGTGCAACGCGATGCCGGCGTGGTAGGCGAACGACTCGAGCACGTGGCGGGTGAGCGAGCCGACGTAGTTGCCGCCGATGACGACGTATGCCTGCCCCTCCGGCTCGCCGGTGTGCACGACGTAGGGGCGCCCGGCCACGTCGACGACCGCCTGCACGAGGGCCTCGTCGAGCGGGACCGTGGCGTCGCCGAAGCGGGAGATGCCCCGCTTGTCGCCGAGCGCCTCGCGCAGGGCGTCGCCGAGCACGATGGCGACGTCCTCGACCGTGTGGTGGGCGTCGACGTCGACGTCACCGGTGGCCTTGACGCGCAGGTCGATGAGCGAGTGCTTGGCCAACGACAGCAGCATGTGGTCGTAGAAGCGCACCCCGGTGCTCACCTCGCCCACGCCGGTGCCGTCGAGGTTGATCTCGAGCTCGACGCTGCTCTCGGACGTGGTCCGGCTCAGCGACGCGGTGCGGTCGGGGGTGCTCATGCGGAGGGCTCCTGTGCGGGGGCGGGGGCCGTGGCGGTCACGGGGACGTCGGCCGGGGTCGGGTCGGTGGCGGTGTCGGCGGAACGCAGGGTCGGGACGACCTCCGCCATCGCCGCCAGGAAGGCGTCGGTCTCGGCCGGGGTCCCGGCCGTGACCCGAAGGTAGTGGGCGATGCCGACGTCGCGGACCAGGACGCCCCGGTCGAGCAGCGCCTGCCACGCCACCGCCGAATCCGGGAGGCCGCCGAAGAACACGAAGTTGGCGTCGCTCGGCACCGGCTCGAGCCCCAGCTCGCGCAGCCCGTCGACGATGCGGTCGCGCTGCTGCTTGATCACCGCCACGGTCGACAGCATCTCGGGGGCGTGCCGCAGGGCGGCCAGCGCGATGGCCTGCGTGGGCGACGACAGGTGGTAGGGCAGGCGGACCAGCCGCAGCATGTCGGTGAGCGCCGGCACGGCGGCCAGGTAGCCCAGCCGTCCACCGGCGAACGCGAACGCCTTGCTCATCGTGCGGGTCACCACGAGGCGTTCGCGGCCCTCGAGCAGGGTCAGCGCGCTCGGCACCCCCTCGCGGGCGAACTCCTCGTAGGCCTCGTCGACGACGACGATCGCGTCCGGGGCGGCGTCGTGCACGGCCCGGACGAGCTCGAGCGAGAGCGCCGTGCCCGTCGGGTTGTTGGGCGAGCAGAGGAAGACGACGTGGGGCCGGTGCTCGCGCACCTGCTCGACCGCCGACTCGACGGTCAGGTCGAACGGCGCGTCGGCGCCGATGCCCCGGCGTCCGTCGACCCAGCGGGTGCCGACGGTCTCGCTGATGATCGGGTGCATCGAGTATGCCGGTGTGAACCCGAGTGCCGTGCGTCCCGGGCCGCCGAACGCCTGCAGGAGGTGCTGGAGCACCTCGTTGGAGCCGTTGCCGGCCCACACCTGCTCCGGCGTCACCACGACGCCGGAGGTGGAGGTCAGGTAGTCGGCGAGAGCGGTCCGCAGCTCGGTGAACTCGCGGTCGGGGTAGCGGTTCAGGTGGGGCGCCACCTCGGCCACGGCCGCGGTGATGTCACGGACCACGTCGTCGGGCACCGGGTAGGAGTTCTCGTTGGTGTTGAGCCGCACCGCGACCTCGAGCTGGGGCGCGCCGTAGGCGGTCTTGCCGCGCAGGTCGGGGCGCAGCAGCTCGCGGAGCCGGCTCACAGCGCGTCGCCGAACCGGGCGGTGACGGCCTCGCCGTGCGCCGGCAGGTCCTCCGCCTGGGCGAGCGTCACCACGTGGCTCGCGACCTCGCGCAGGGCCGCCTCGTCGTAGGTGACGACGTGGATGCCGCGCAGGAAGGACTGCACGGACAGGCCGCTGCTGTGCGTGGCGCAGCCACCGGTGGGCAGGACGTGGTTGGAGCCGGCCGCGTAGTCGCCGAGGCTGACCGGCGCCCAGGGACCGACGAAGACCGCTCCCGCGTTGCGCACCCGGGCAGCGACCGCTGCGGCGTCGCGCGTCTGGATCTCGAGGTGCTCGGCGGCATACGCGTTGACGACGGCGAGGCCGGCGTCGAGGTCGTCGACGAGCACGGTGCCCGACTGCTGCCCCGTCAGGGCGGTGCGGACCCGCTCGGTGTGCTTGGTCAGGCCGACCCGGCGCTCGAGCGCGGTCGCGACCCGCTCGACGAGGTCGGGGCTGTCGGTGACGAGCACCGCCGCGGCCAGCGGGTCGTGCTCGGCCTGGCTGATGAGGTCGGCCGCGACGTGCTCGGCGTCGGCGCTCTCGTCGGCGAGGATCGCGATCTCGGTGGGGCCTGCCTCGGCGTCGATGCCGATGAGGCCCTTGAGGAGCCGCTTGGCGGCGGCGACGTAGATGTTGCCCGGGCCGGTGACGAGGCTGACCGGCTCACAGGTCGCGTCGGCGTCCTCGAACCCGTAGGCGAACGCGGCGACGGCCTGGGCGCCGCCCACGGCATACACCTCGTCGACCCCGAGCAGCGCGCACGCGGCGAGGATCGTCGGGTGCGGGTAGCCGGCGAACGCGCCGGTGTTGTCGCGCTGCGGCGGGCTCGCGACGGCGAGCGAGCCGACCCCGGCAGCCTGGGCCGGGACGACGTTCATGACCACGCTGGAGGGGTAGACCGCCAGGCCGCCCGGCACGTAGAGGCCGACCCGGTCGACCGGGACCCAGCGCTCGGTGACCTCGCCGCCGGGCACGACCTGCGTGGTCGTGTCGGTGCGCCGCTGGTCGGCGTGCACCACGCGGGCTCGGCGGATGGACTCCTCCAGCGCCGCGCGCACCGCCGGGTCGAGGGCCTCGAGCGCCGCGGTGAGCACCGCGGCGGGCACCCGCAGCGACGGGGGCCGCACACCGTCGAAGCGCTCCCCCAGCTCGTAGAGGGCCTCGGCTCCACGATGACGGACGGCCTCGGTGATCGGCCGCACCGTCTCCAGTGCTGCCTCGACGTCGAACTCGGCGCGCGGCAGGGCCTGGCGCAGCTCGCGCATGCTGAGCACGCGGCCGCGCAGGTCGATCGTGGACATCATGGACCCGATTCTAGGTGGCGCGGCTCGCACTCCCGTCCGCGGTCCAGCCTCCGGGAGGCCGGCCCCGTGCAGCCCTGCTGGTCGTCACTGCGCAGTGGGCAAGGGCCTCAGGCTGCGCGGGAGGTGGTCTCCTGGACCCCGAAGGTGCGGGCCACCGCGTCGGCCAGCTCGGTGCGCGGCCAGCGCGCGGCCACGAGCACGATGCCGCCCAGGCTGACGACGGCGCAGACGCCGATCGCCGCGGCAGGGGTGGTGTGCTGCGAGATCCAGCCGGCGAGCAGGTAGAAGACGCCGGTGGACGCCACCGAGAGCGCGCCGGCCAGGCCGAACACGCGTCCGCGCAGCTCGGCCGGGACCATGAGGGTGAAGGTCGACTGGAGCGGCAGCATGTAGGCCTGCAGGGCGCCGCAGGCGAACCAGGCACCCCAGACGGCCGGCAGCGGCGGCTCGAACACCGTCACCAGCAGCGGCAGCGGCATGACGAGGGCCATGCCGAGCACGGAGCGGTTCTGCTCCTCGGCGCCGAACCGGCTCACCACCAGGAGTCCGGCCACGGCACCCAGGATGGGGGCGGCCATGAGCATGCCGCCCCAGCCCGGCTGGCCGGAGTGGGTGTTGACGTAGGGGATGGCCACGGCCTCGGGGGCAGCCATGGCGAGCGTGCTCGTGAGGCTCAGGAGCAGCAGGGAGGTCAGCACCCGGTTGTGCACGAGGTGGCGGCCGCCCTCGACGATGTCGCGGACGAAGCCGGTGACGCCCTCCGAGGCCAGGCCGACGGGGTCGCGACGGGGCACGACGATCGCGAGGACCACCGAGGCCACGAGGAAGGTGAGGAGGTCGAAGAGCAGGCCCTGCACCGGGCTGGCCGTCGTGACCACCACGCCGCCGATGGCCAGGCCGATCGCCTGGTTGGTCTGCTCGGCGAGCGTGTTGAGCCCGAAGGCCTTCCCGTAGAGGCGCCGGTTGGGGAACAGGTCGGTGAGCAGCATCTGGTTGGCCGCCACCGTGGGCCCACCGGCGAGCTCGAGCAGGAACAGCAGCGCCAGCAGCAGCGCCACGGGGGCGGACGACACCACGGCCGCCAGCAGGGCGACCACGAAGGCGGCGCGCACGAGGTGGGTGCCGATGAGGACGAACTTGTAGGGCAGCCGGTCGGCGAACGGCGAGAGCACCATGCGACCGAAGACACTGGGGAGCAGCGAGACGGCGAAGGTGGCCGCGGTCGCGACCGCGGAGCCGGTGCGCTCGAAGACGACGGCAGCGACGGTGATCCGGGCGATGTAGTCGCCCCAGGTCGACAGGGACGCGGCCAGGAAGAACGGGAGGAACCCCGGCGCCCTCAACACCTCCCGATAGGACGGCACACCCTCCCCGCCCCAGCCCCTCTGCTGCATGGGCTGACCGTACCCTCCTCAGAGGCGTCACAAAAGTCCACTTCTAGGACGCGTCGTAAAAGTCCATTTCGACAACTGCCCTCGCGCGTCGGGCGAACCGGCGGTAGAGGTCTGCCAGCTCGGCCCCGCTCCCGGGGTCCATCCCCATGATCCGGCCCACCCCGTCGGCCACCCGCAGGTCCGAGGGAACCGAGTCCACCGGCCGCCCGCGGAAGAGCACCGAGGCGTTGCGCATCCGCGAGGCGAGGGTCCAGGCCGCCCGCAGGTCCTCCGCGTGGGCGGGGTCGAGCAGCTCGGCGTCGACAGCCGCCTGCAGGGCCTCCAGCGTCGAGGTCGTGCGCAGGGCCGGCACCTCGTGGGCGTGGCACATCTGCACCAGCTGCACGGTCCACTCGACGTCGCTCAGCCCGCCACGGCCGAGCTTGAAGTGCGTCTTGGGGTCGGCGGCGCGCGGCAGCCGCTCGGCCTCCATGCGCGCCTTGAGCCGGCGGATCTCTCGCACCTCGCGGGGCCCGAGCCCCTTCTCCGGCCAGCGCAGCGGGTCGACCAGCTCGAGGAAACGGCGGCCGAGGTCCTCGTCACCGGCGATGGGCCGAGCGCGCAGCAGCGCCTGTGACTCCCAGGTCAGCGACCAGCGCGCGTAGTAGGAGCGGTAGCTGTCGAGGCTGCGGACCAGCGGCCCGCTCTTCCCCTCGGGACGCAGGTCGGCGTCGATGCCGAGGTGCGGGTCCGGGCCCTGGCTGGCGAGCAGCCGCCGCAGCTCCTGCACCACCTCCAACGCCTGGGCCTGCGCCTCCTCCTCGGAGGCACCGGCCCGCGGCTCGTGCACGAACATCACGTCGGCGTCGCTGCCGTAGCCCACTTCGGCCCCGCCGAGCCGGCCCATGCCGACGACGAGGAGGGAGGTGGCGAGCTCGCCGCCGTGGCTCTCGGCGACCGCGCGCTGGGCGACGTCCAGGCTGGCCTCGACGAGCGCCTCGGTGACGTCGGTGAGCGCGTGGCCGACGCCCCTCAGGTCGAGCTGGCCGGTGAGGTCGGCCACCGCGATGCGGAAGAGCTCGTGGCGTCGCACGCTGCGCGCGGCCTGCACCGCCCGCTCCGGGTCGTCCTTGCGTGCGGCTGCCGCGGTCATCCTGCGCAGGAGGTCCTCGCGGGGCCGCGGCGCCAGCCCGGCGCTCTCGCCGAGGACGGCGACCGCCTCGGGCGCGCCCATGAGCAGGTCCGCGGCATACCGGCTGCGGGCGAGGGTGTGCGCGAGCCGCTCGGCGGCGGAGCCCTCGTCGCGCAGCAGGCGGAGGTACCAGTGGGTGGACCCGAGGTCCTCGCTGACCTTGCGGAACGCGAGCAGCCCACCGTCGGGGTCGGCCTCGTCGGCGAACCAGCCGAGCATGACCGGCAGCAGCGTCCGCTGGATCGCCGCCCTCCGGCTGACCCCAGAGGTCAGCGCCTCGAGGTGGCGGATCGCGCCGGCGGGGTCGCGGAAGCCGAGGGCCGCCAGCCGCTCGCGGGCCGCCTCGGGCCCGAGCCGGGCCTCGGAGGTGCTGAGCCGCGCCACCGCCGCCAGCAGCGGCCGGTAGAACAGCCGCTCGTGGATGCGCCGCACCTCGCGGGCCTGCTGCTGCCACCGGGTGACCACCTCGACCTCGGCCTCGCTGCGGTAGCCCAGCCCACGGCCGAGGCGGCGCAGGTCGGGGTCGGCGGTGGGCATGAGGTGGGTGCGGCGGAGCCGGAAGAGCTGGATCCGGTGCTCGAGGGTGCGCAGGAACCGGTAGCTCTCGTCCAGCGCCGCGGCGTCGTCGCGCCCGACGTAGCCGCCCACGGCCAGGGCGTCGAGCGCCTCCAGCGTCGTGCCGGAGCGCAGCGAGTCGTCGGCGCGGCCGTGCACCAGCTGCAGCAGCTGCACGCTGAACTCGACGTCGCGCAGCCCGCCGGGACCGAGCTTGAGCTGCCGGTCGGCCTCGGCCGGCGGCACGTGCTGCTCGACCCGCCGGCGCATCGCCTGCACGTCCTCGACGAAGTTCTCGCGCGAGGCCGCCTGCCACACCAGCGGGCTCACCGCGTCGAGGTACTCCCGGGCCAGCTGCCGGTCACCGGCGACCGCCCGGGCCTTCAGCAGCGCCTGGAACTCCCACGTCTTGGCCCACCGCTCGTAGTAGGCACGGTGGCTGGCGACCGTGCGCACGAGCGGTCCCTGCTTGCCCTCCGGGCGCAGCGCGGCGTCCACCGGCCACAGCACCCCGTGGGCCGTGGACGTCGAGCAGGCCCGCATGAGGTGGGTGGCCAGCGCGGTGGCGGCGGCCAGCGCCGTGGTCTCGTCGGCGCCGTCGGCCGGCTCGGCGACGAAGATGACGTCGACGTCGCTGACGTAGTTGAGCTCCCGGCCCCCGGTCTTGCCCATCCCGATGACGGCCAGCCGGCAGGTGTCGGCCTTCTCCCCCAGCTCCGCCCGCGCGATGACCAGGGCCGCCTCCAGGGCCGCCTCGGCGAGGTCGGCCAGCGCCTCCGCCGTGTCCGGCAGTGTCGCCGTCGGTCCGTCGGAGGTCAGGTCGATCGCCGCGATGCCGAGCAGCTCACGCCGATAGGCGACGCGCAGGGCGTCGTATGCCGTGAGCCCACCGGGTTCCCGTACGGCGCCGGTGAGGTGGTCCACCCGCTCCTGCGTCGTCAGGGTTCTGGCCTCGGTGACGTCGCGCCAGTGCTCGGGGTGCGCGACGAGGTGGTCGGCCAGGGCCGTCGACGCCCCCAGCACCGCGAGCAGCCGGTCGCGGGCCGCCCCGGCGTGGCGCAGGGCGGCGACGAGCCCGGACAGCGAACCCTCTGGGTCGGCCTCGCTGTCGCGCCGCCGGGGCTCGTCGGCCCGCACCGACTCCATGAGCCGCACGAGGCTGAGCAGCGCGAGGTCGGGGTCGGCGGTGTCGCCGAGGGCGTCCGGCAGGCCGTCGCTGAACTCGTCGTCGAACGGGTCGACCAGCCCGGCCAGGGCGCGGTCGCCCAGCAGCTGCTCGGCCCGGGCCGCCTCGGCGAAGCCCAGCCGGGCCAGGGTCGCCGTGCGGGAGGGCTGACGAGGGCTCACCACTCCCCCGTCACAGGCCCGGCAGGTACCGCTTGAGCTCGAACGGCGTGATCTCGCCGCGGTAGTCGTCCCACTCGGCACGCTTGTTGCGCAGGAAGAAGTCGAAGACGTGCTCGCCGAGGGTGTCGGCCACCAGTTCGCTCCGCTCCATCACGGCGATCGCCTCGTGCAGCGTGGCCGGCAGCGGCTCGATGCCCATGGCGCGGCGCTCCGAGCCGGTCAGGCCCCACACGTCGTCCTCGGTCTCGGCCGGCAGCTCGTAGTCCTCCTCGATGCCCTTGAGACCGGCGGCGAGGATCACCGCGAAGGCGAGGTAGGGGTTGCACGCGGAGTCCAGGGTGCGCAGCTCGACCCGGCTGCTCTGGCCCTTGGCGGGCTTGTACATCGGCACCCGCACCATGGCGCTGCGGTTGTTGTGGCCCCAGGTCAGGTGGGCCGGCGCCTCGCCACCGCCCCAGAGGCGCTTGTACGAGTTCACCCACTGGTTGGTCACCGCGGTGATCTCGGCGCCGTGGCGCAGCAGGCCGGCGATGAACTGCCGCCCCACCTTTGACAGCTGGTACGGCGCGCCCGCCTCGTAGAAGGCGTTGCTCTCGCCGTCGAAGAGCGACATGTGCGTGTGCATGCCCGAGCCGGGGAACTCGGCGAAGGGCTTGGGCATGAAGGAGGCGAAGATGCCCTGCTCGAGCGCGACCTCCTTGATGACCGTGCGGAAGGTCATGATGTTGTCGGCCGTCGACAGCGCGTCGGCGTAGCGCAGGTCGATCTCGTTCTGACCGGGGGCGCCCTCGTGGTGGCTGAACTCCACCGAGATGCCCATCG
Source organism: Pedococcus cremeus (assembly GCF_900111375.1). GTDB lineage: Bacteria > Actinomycetota > Actinomycetes > Actinomycetales > Dermatophilaceae > Pedococcus_A > Pedococcus_A cremeus. Next base: position 37,499 of record NZ_FOHB01000013.1, on the reverse strand, counting down.
ACTCGAGCATGGTGATGGCGGCGCGCCGGAAGTCGTGGCCGGTGCCGTGCGGCACGTGGTCGAAGTACCCGGCGTTGTCGACCGGCTCCGGCCGCTCCCCCGGGCGGAAACCCTGCTCCAGCAGGAAGAACTCGATCTCCGGGTGCGTGTAGAAGGTGAAGCCGAGGTCGGCCGCCTTGCCCAGCGCGCGCTGCAGCACGTGTCGCGGGTCGGCCTTGGCGGGCGTGCCGTCCGGGAGGGCGATGTCGCAGAACATCCGCGCGGTGCCGGGGCTCTCGCCACGCCACGGCAGCACCTGGAACGTCGCGGGGTCGGGCTTGGCCAGCATGTCGGCCTCGTAGACCCGGGCGAAGCCCTCGATGGCCGACCCGTCGAAGCCGATGCCTTCAGCGAACGCACCCTCGAGCTCGGCCGGCGCGACGGCCACGGACTTGAGCGTCCCGAGCACGTCGGTGAACCACAGCCGCACGAAGCGGATGTCGCGCTCCTCGATGGTGCGGAGGACGAACTCCTGCTGACGATCCATGGGACGAATCCTGCCCTACTCGGGTGTCGTGGTGGCGCGGCGCGCCACGGTGTGGGACCTGCGTGGGCTACGAGCCCAGCACCGCCTGGGCGGCGTTGTGGCCCGGTATGCCGGACACCCCGCCTCCGCGGCGCGCGCCGGCCCCCGCGAGGAACACCTTCGGGTGCGGCGTCTCCACGCCCCAGGTCCCGACGTCCGCGGCGCTCTCGGCCCATGGCCACTGCAGCGACCGGTGGAAGATGTTGCCGCCGGGGAGGCCGACCTCCCGCTCGAGCTCGACCGGGGTGCGGGCCTCGAGGCAGTAGGCGCCGTCGGCGTCGCGCAGCAGCACGTCCTGGATGGGTTCTGCCAGCACCGAGTTCAGCGATTCGAGGGTGTGGCTGAGGGCGAGGTCACGCATCTCGTCGTGGTCCTCACGGAAGAGCCGCTCCGGCATGTGCAGGCCGAACAGGGTGAGGGTCTGCGCGTCCGAGGCGGCCAGCTCCGGGCCGAGGATGCTGCGGTCGGAGAGGCTGTGGCAGTAGATCTCGCACGGCGGGAGCTGCGGCACGTGGCCGGCGGCAGCGGCGGCATACGCGTCCTGGAGCTGCTGGTAGCCCTCGTTGATGTGGAAGGTGCCGGCGAACGCGGCAGCGGGGTCTGCGTCCGGGTCCAACAGGCGCGGCAGCCGGCTCAGCAGCATGTTGACCTTCAGCTGCGCGCCCTCGGGTGCCTCCTCGGTGGGGACCGGCGCCGCTCCCCCGGCGGCCAGCAGCCCGTTGAGCACCGCCGGCGCGCAGGCGGCGAGCACCGCCGCGCCCCGGGCGGATCCGCCCTCCCACTCGACGTCTCCGTCGGGAGTCACGCTGAGCACCCGGGCGTCGGTGCGGATGTCGGCACCGGCTGCCGACGCGGCCCCGGCGAGGGCGGTGGTGAGCGCCCCCATCCCGCCGACCGGCACGTCCCAGTCACCGGTGCCGCCACCGATGAGGTGGTAGAGGAAGCAGACGTTCTGGCGCAGGTCGTCGCCCCGCAGGTCTGCGAAGGTGCCGATGAGGGCGTCGGTCGCGACGATGCCGCGCAGCGTGTCGTCCGGGAAGGTGGCCTCGAGCAGCTCGCCGAGCGGCCGCTGCGTGACGCCCTTCCACAGCTCGTCGTCGCCCACCCGCTCGGCGAGCTCGTCGGCGGCGCGCAGCGGCTCCAGGACCGTCGGGAAGACGACTCGCGCAAGGGCGGCCATGCGGTCGTAGAAGCGCTGCCAGTCCCGATGGGCGTCGAGGGACCCCGTGAGCACCTCGAAGGCGTGGGCGGTGGCGGCGGGGTCGCCGTTGTCGACCAGCACCGAGCGGCGCGGGTCGGACGGCAGCGGGGTGAACGACGAGTAGCGGCGCCGGATCAGCCGCAGGTCGAGGTCGAGGTCGGTCATGACCTGGCGCGGCAGCAGCGAGACGAGGTAGGAGTAGCGCGACAGCCGGGCGTCGACGCCGGGAAAGGCCCGGGCCGACACGGCCGCCCCGCCCACGTGGTCGGCGGCCTCGAGGACGAGGACCCGCCGCCCGGCCCGCGCGAGGTAGGCGGCGGCGGTCAGCCCGTTGTGGCCGGCACCGATGACGACGTCGTCGTAGTCGTGGTTCACGGCCCCAACACTAGGGCGAGGCGCTGGCTCGGCAGTGGAGCACCGCGCACGCGAACGGGGCCCCGGGATCGCTCCCGGGGCCCCGCTGTCACGCTGTGGCCGGACTCCTTTGTCCCGCCGGTCAGCTCAGTCCTGCTGGTGAGCTGACGGTGAGGTCACTTGAAGCTGACCTGCACCTGCAGCTCGTTGCCGCCGTCGCTGGACTTGTTGACCTTCATGACGGTGCCGGTGCCCGCGACCTTGGTGGAGCTCCACGGGTTGGTGGCGTCCCAGTAGGCGTTGGGGTTGCTGTCGTCGAAGGTCGGGATCGCCGGCTGCGAGGGGACCTCGGTGGCGATGCCGTTCTTGTGGAACGTGACCGCGTCGGTCTTCTCGAGGCCGAAGGTGGCGTCGAACGGCTGGCGCCGGTTGCCGAGCTTGGTGCCGTCGTAGAACCGCACCGGAGCCGGACGGGCGTCGACCGGGAGCACCTCGCCGCCACCGGGGTGGTTGCGGGTGTTGTTGTCCGTGTACTGGCCGTCGATGTACCAGACGAGCATGCCGTTCTGGTACGGGAAGCGCTCCACCCAGTCGGGGCGGGTGTTGGCGAACCCGAAGTTGTACGGGCCCGTCTGCAGGGTCGCGTCGTAACCGGTGTAGGTCCGGTTCTCGGCGATGTAGTAGTGGCTGGCCTGCTCAGAGGTGGTGCCGGTCATGCGGGAGAAGCCCTGGGCCGTCCAGCCGTTGTCACCGGACTCCACGTCGTCGCTGAACACCTGGGCACCGTCGGCGGTCACCGCGATGTCGTCGACGAACGGGCCCTCGTAGTGCAGTCCGCCGTCGGTGGCGTAGCGGAAGCGGAACTGGATGCTCTTGCCGGCGTATGGCGTGAGGTCCCAGGTCTGCTGCTGCCACGGCGTCAGCGCCTTGTTGTCCGTCGGGCCCGTGACCGGGGAGCCGACAGACGACCAGTTGGCACCGTCGGTGCTGACCTCGGCGTAGAGGTAGTCGTAGCCCTTCTCGATGTTGTACTGCAGCCACGCCGAGACCGAGCCCGAGTTCTTGCCGGTGAGGTCGATGGTGCGCGAGAGCGTGTTGTTGAGGCTGTCGTCGGCACCGCCCCACCACTCGTACGAGCCGGAGTGCGGCTTGTTGTAGGCCGTCGTGACCGTCTTGTCCGGGAGCGGCGTGATGAGCGCCTGGTAGTTGGACGTGGACGCCGGCTTGTCGGCCGGGCCGAGCTTGACCGTCGAGTCCTGGCCGTAGGGCACGACCTTGTAGTCGAGCCAGCCGAGCTGGAGCTTCTCCCACGGACCCATGTAGCCGGGCGTGGTGCCGATCGAGTCGGTGCCGTGGTTCAGCCAGGAGCCACCGGACATGAGGGTCCAGAAGCCGGTGCCGTTGTCACCGCCCTGGGTGTCGTACAGGTCGGGCAGGCCGAGGTCATGGCCGAACTCGTGGGCGAAGACGCCGAGGCCGCCGTTCTCCGGCTCGGTGGTGTAGTCGCCGACCCAGATGTCGGAGTCACCGATCTTGGCGCCGCCGAGCTTGGCCTGCGCCGGGCCGGTCTGGCCGTAGTCGGTCGAGTTGACGTACCAACGGTGCGACCAGATGGCGTCCGCACCGAGCACACCGCCGCCGGCCTCCTCGCCCTCTCCGGCGTGGATGGCCTGGAAGTGGTCGATGTAGCCGTCGGGCTCGTTGAAGTTGCCGTCGCCGTCGGCGTCGTAGCGGTCGACCTTGTCGAACTGCTTGAGGTAGTCGTTGATCTCGGCCTTGGTCTTGCCCGCCGCGAGCTGCGCCTGGTACCAGGCGTTCACCGTGTCGGTGATGTAGGACCAGTAGCCCTGCTGCTCGTTGTCGTTGTTGCCGTAGGTGGCGGCCTCGCCCTTGACCTGCACCCAGTCGGAGACGTCGCCCTTGGCGAGGAACCGACCGTTGGACTGCTTGAGGTAGAAGTCCTTGAACGACTCACCGTCGCCGAACATCATGTCCTGGTAGTGCTGACGGTCGAAGTCCTTCGTCCAGTAGGTCGAGTTGTCGTCCGTGCTGCTGCCGTCCCAGTTGCGGTCGGGCTCAGGGATGTTGTTGTGGGTCAGGTCGCTGAAGTCGGTGAGGATCGTGAAGATGTCCTCCTCACGCTCCACGGGGTAGGAGACGTAGCGGTCCTTTGACGCCTTGCTCCCCTTGGGGGCCTTGGCGTTCCCCTTGATCTTGATGACCCGCTGGCCCCCGCGGGTCTCCGTGGTGGCCTCCCCCTTGACCAGCTTCTCGACGGCCTCCTTGCGCAGTGCGCGCTGGGCGTCGCCGAGCGGGTTGGGAAGGTCGTGGGCCCGGTTCGTGGCCTTCGGTTCCTTGTCGCCCTGCACAGGGGTTGCCTGCGCCTGGACGGGCGCCATGCTCAGCGCGACGGCTGCCACCGCCACCCCGGACAGGACGCTCACGTGACGTCTCTTCACAGATCCTCCAGTGGTGTTCGTGTGCCAGAAGCGGCACACAAACCGAGATCAGAACACGAATTTCCGGCATTTCCACCGGCCGGAACGTAAAGACTCGTCAAAAATTCACATACCTGATCGGGTATCTAGGCGACGGTTCCGGAGGGTCCGAGGCCGCCTCCACGACCCGCGAGAGCCCGGATCCCAGCCCGGATGCGAGCCCGGATGCGACGCCGCCGCGAGGGCCGTCGCGCGCCGCCGGAACGCTCAGCGCCGCGCCCCCCGGGGGCCCTCGGTAGGGTGCCGACATGGCTCAGCTCCGACTCGCCCTCGCCCAGGTCAACGCCACCGTCGGAGACCTCCCGGGCAACGCGGCGCTGGTCCGTGAGTGGACCGCCCGCGCCGCTGCCGAGGGGGCGCACCTGGTCGCCTTCCCGGAGATGGCGCTGACCGGCTACCCCGTCGAGGACCTGGCGCTGCGCACCTCGTTCGTCGACGCGTCCCGGGCCGCGCTGACCCACCTCGCCGCACAGCTCGCCGCCGACGGCCACGGGGACCTGCCGGTCGTCGTCGGCTACCTCGACCGGGCCGCCCCGGGCACCCTCGACACCGACCCGCAGCGCGAGCTGCCCCAGAACTGCGCTGCCGTCCTGCACCGCGGCGAGGTCGTCGCCCGTTACGCCAAGCACCACCTGCCCACCTACGGCGTCTTCGACGAGGCGCGTGTCTTCGCCCCGGGGCACGACCTCGCCGTCGTGCGGGTCCGCGGCGTCGACGTGGCCCTGGCGATCTGCGAGGACATCTGGCAGGAGGGCGGACCGGTCTCGATGGCCCGCGAGGCCGGTGCGGAGCTGCTGCTCGTCCTCAACGGCTCGCCCTACGAGCGCGACAAGGACGACGTGCGCCTCGAGCTGGCCGCCCGACGAGCCCGGCAGGCGGAGTGCGTCCTGGCCTACCTCAACCTGGTCGGTGGGCAGGACGAGCTCGTCTTCGACGGCGACTCGATCGTCGTCTCCCCCGACGGCTCGGTGCTCGCGCGCGGACCGCAGTTCGAGCAGGACCTGCTCGTCGTCGACCTCGACGTCGCCCCGTCGACCTTCGACCCGAGCGACGTCACCGAGGGCGTCACCTTCACCTCGGTGAGCGAGGAAACCGCCGAGCCGTATGCCGCGCGGCCGGCGCCGTGCGCCGAGCGCCTCGACCCCGTCGGCGAGGTGTACCAGGCCCTCGTGCTCGGGCTGCGCGACTACGTGCGCAAGAACGGCATGCGCTCGGTGGTGCTGGGCCTCTCCGGGGGCATCGACTCCGCCCTCGTCGCCGCGGTCGCCTGCGACGCCCTCGGTGCCGAGAACGTGCACGGCGTCTCGATGCCCAGCGCCTACTCCTCGGAGCACTCCAAGGACGACGCAGCCGACCTGGCCGACCGCACCGGGCTCCACTACCGCGTGCAGGCCATCAAGCCGATGGTCGAGGCGTTCCTCGGCGAGCTGGGGCTCACGGGCGTCGCGGAGGAGAACCTGCAGGCCCGGTGTCGCGGGGTGATCCTCATGGGCCTGTCGAACGAGGAGGGCCACCTGACGCTGGCGACCGGCAACAAGTCGGAGCTCGCCGTCGGCTACTCCACGATCTACGGCGACAGCGTGGGCGGCTTCGCCCCGCTGAAGGACGTGCCGAAGAGCCTGGTGTGGCAGCTCTCGACCTGGCGCAACGAGGAGGCCGAGCGGCGCGGCGAGACCATGCCGATCCCGCCGAACTCGATCACCAAGCCCCCGTCGGCCGAGCTGCGCCCGGGGCAGGTCGACCAGGACTCGCTGCCGCCGTACGACGTGCTCGACGCCATCCTCGAGCGCTACGTCTCCGGCGCCCAGGGTCGCGCGCAGCTCGTCGAGGCCGGCTTCGAGGCCGACGTCGTCGACAAGGTCGTCTCACTGGTGGACCGGGCCGAGTGGAAGCGCCGGCAGTTCGCGCCCGGGCCGAAGATCTCGGCGCTGGCGTTCGGGCGCGACCGCCGGCTGCCCATCACCAGCCGGTGGCGTGAGCAGGACTCCTGAGCCCCTTCCCTGTGCGGGCCCCTAGGATCCCGGCATGAGCGACTCCTCTCCCACCGGCGAGACCACGGCTCCCTACGGCTCCGGCCCCCAGGCCCGGGCTGGTGGCGCCCCCGTGCGGCGGGTCCGCATCCCGCACCTGCAGGCCATGAAGGAGCGGGGCGAGAAGTGGGCCATGCTCACCGCCTACGACCAGTACTCGGCGGAGATCTTCGACGAGGCCGGCATCCCCGTGCTCCTCGTCGGTGACTCGGCCGGCAACAACGTCTTCGGCTTCGAGACCACGGTGCCCGTCACCGTCGACCACCTGCTGCCGCTGGTGAAGGCTGTGACGACCTCGGCCCGGCGCGCGATGGTCGTCGCCGACCTGCCGTTCGGCTCCTACCAGGCCAGCCCGGAGCAGGCGCTCGGCACCGCCACACGGTTCATGAAGGAGGGCCTCGCCCACGCGGTGAAGCTCGAGGGCGGCAAGGCCATGGTCCCCGAGATCGAGCTGCTCGTGCGCGCCGGCATCCCCGTCATGGGGCACGTCGGCTTCACGCCCCAGAGCGAGCACGTGCTGGGCGGCTACAAGGTGCAGGGCCGCGGTGACGCGGCCGACCGCCTCGTCGACGACGCGGTGGCCCTCGAGCAGGCCGGGTGCTTCGCCGTCGTCATGGAGATGGTCCCCGCCCCCCTCGCCGCCCGGGTCACCGAGGTCCTGTCCATCCCGACCATCGGCATTGGCGCCGGTCCGGACTGCGACGCCCAGGTGCTCGTGTGGTCGGACATGGCCGGGCTCCGGGGCGGAAAGCCACCGCGCTTCGTCAAGAAGTACGCCGACCTGCGCGGCACCCTCGCCGAGGCAGCCAGGGCGTATGCCGCGGACGTCGCCTCCGGCGCCTTCCCGGCCGCCGAGCACTCGTTCGAGGAGTAGGTCGACGCCCGAAGGTGGGCGACCCGAGTTCAGCGCCCCGACGCCATGTGAGGCCCGCACCGGCGCAGCGCCAGCAGGGCGTAGACCCGGGCACACCGCACCAGGTCCGCCACCTGCACGTGCTCGTCGAGCGCGTGCGCGTGCTCGACGTCGCCCGGCCCGTACTGGACGGTGGGGATCCCCGCGGCGGCGTAGTGGCGCAGGTCTGACCCGTAAGGGGCACCCAGCACCGCCGGCGCAGAGCTGCCCTGTGCGACAACGCAGCTCACGAGGTCGGGCAGCAACGGGTCACCGTCCGGCAAGGCCCCGGAGGCGAACTCGCCCCCGGGCCAGCTGACCTGCACCGGGTGGTCGCGCAGCCACGGGTGGGCGGCACCGGCGCGCCCCAAACCCTCCTCGAACGCGGCCCGCGCGTCGTCGAGCGACTCCCCCAGCCGGACGCCGTACCGTCCCTCGGCGACCAGTCGGTCGGGCACAGTGCTCGCCCAGTCACCCGCGTGCACCACGCCGATGGACAGCGGCCAGGGCAGGTCGAGGTGCGCGAACAACGGTGGCGCAGAGGCGTTCCGCTCCGCCTCCAGCTCGCCCAGCGCCGCCTGCACCGGCGCCAGCAGGTCGACGGCGCTCACACCCCGGGTGCGGGTCGAGCCGTGCGTGGCCCGGCCACGGATCTCGAGCCGGAACGTGAGCGAGCCTCCGTTCGCCGGCACGACGGCACCTGAGGTCGGCTCGGCGATGACGCAGGCCTCGGCGCGGTGTCCGCGCCGCAGGGTGGCGAACGCCCCCAGCCCGCCGTCCTCCTCGGCGCTGACGGCGTGGACGGCCAGCGGTCGGTCCAGCCGCACGCCGGTCGAGACGAGGGCCGACACCGCCCCCAGCACAGCGGCGAGACCGCCCTTCATGTCGCAGGTTCCGCGCCCGGCGGCGACGCCGTCGGTCCGCCGCAGGCGCCACGGGTCGCCCTCCGGCCAGGCCGCCGGGTCTCCCGGGGGCACCACGTCCGTGTGGCCGCAGAAGGCCAGCGACGGCATACCGGCGCCCTGCGCCCTCGTGGGCCGCGCGCCCCCATCGAGAACGCCGACGCAGCCTCGGGCACGGGTGCGCTCCACCTCCATCCCGGGGAAGCCCGGCGCCGCCCGCTCCGCGGCCACGTCGATGTCCCAGGCGTCCACGGAGAGGCCGAGCTCGGCCAGCCGGCCGGCGCACCACTCCTGGGCCGCGACCTCGGCCTCGGTGCCGCCCACGGAGGGGATGGCCACGAGCGCGGCCAGGTCACGCAGCAGTCCCTGCTCGTCGACGGCGTCGAGCACTGCCTGCTCATCGGCGGAGATGGGGGTGTCGTCAGGCATGGGGCCGAGACTCTCACCCCGCGCGGCTGCGGGATACCGTGACCGCATGACGGACCGGACCCACGCGATGACCCCCGACGGCTCCCTCACGGTCGGCTACGCCGCCATGCTCGAGCAGTTCGCACCGCGCGAGGCGATCGACCTGACCGTGCACGCCGAGGCCCACGGCTTCTCGGGGTGCATGGCCGCCGACCACTTCCAGCCGTGGGTGCCACAGCAGGGCCAGGCGTCCTTCGTGTGGAACGTGCTCGCCGCGGTCGGTGAGCGCACCGAGGGCGACCTCGGCCCGGGCGTCACCTGTCCGTCGTTCCGGTTCCACCCGGCGATCGTGGCGCAGGCCGCGGCGACGCTGGAGGCCATGAACCCCGGCCGCAGCTGGCTCGGCCTGGGCACCGGCGAGGCGCTCAACGAGCACGTGGTGCCGGGCTACTGGCCCGAGGCCGGCGAGCGCTCGCGCCGCATGTGGGAGGCCATCGAGCTCGTCAACCAGCTCTTCTCCGCCTCCCTGAAGGGCAGGGACACCAAGTTCTCCGGCGAGTTCTTCAAGATGGAGACCACCCGCCTGTGGACCATGCCCGAGGTCGCTCCCCCGGTACTGGTCGCCACGGCCGGGCCCATCAACGCGAAGAAGACCGGCAAGTTCGCCGACGGCATGATCACCGTCGGCGCCCCGCTGGAGAAGATCGAGGGCCTGTTCGCGAAGTTCGAGGAGGGCGCTCGCGAGGCCGGCAAGGACCCGTCGACCATGCCCAAGGTGCTCCAGCTGCACCTGTCGTGGGCCGAGACCGACGAGCAGGCGCTGCAGAACGCCGTGACCGAGTGGCCCAACGGCGGGATGAAGTTCCCCAAGGCCGACATCCGCAGCCCGTTCGAGTTCGAGCAGATGGCCAAGCTGGTGCGACCCGAGGACTTCGACGGCCGCATGGTGGTCTCGGCCGACCTCGACGTGCACCGCGCCGAGATCCAGCGCTACGTCGACCTCGGCTTCGACCGGGTCTACCTGCACAACGTCGGCCGCAACCAGCGCGAGTGGATCGAGGTCTTCGGCCGCGACGTACTGCCCAAGCTGGTGCGGTGAGCGGCCCTACGCTGGCCCCATGAGCGAGCACGAGATCCCGGTCCCCGAGAGCGAGCCCCGCACCCGCTGGTCGGAGGTCTCCGGCGGCATCGGTGCCGCCACGGCATACCAGCGCCGCTTCGACGATCTGGCGGCCAAGGGGCTCGACGTGCACGGCGAGGCCTCCTTCGTGCAGTCGGTGCTGCCGCCACCGGCCCGCGTCCTCGACGCCGGGTGCGGCACCGGTCGCGTGGCCACCCAGCTGACCGCGCTCGGCTACCACTGCGTCGGCGTCGACGCCGACCGCGACATGATCGAGGTGGCGCGGCGGCGCGACCCCGCCACCTCCTGGCTGCAGCAGGACCTCAGCCGGCTGCAGCTCCGCTCACAGGCGTTCCAGCTGGTCCTGCTCGCCGGCAACGTCGTGCCACTGCTGGCGCCCGGCACGCTGCTCGCGGCGATGGAGCGCATCACCGCGCATCTGGAGCCGGGTGGTCTGGTGGTGGCCGGGTTCGGGCTCGACGCGTCGCACCTGCCGGCGGGTGTGCCGGTGACCCCGCTGGAGGACTACGACAACGCCTGCACGGTGGCGGGGCTGTCGTTCCTGCGGCGCCACGGCACCTGGGACCGCCAGCCCTGGAGTCCCGAGGGCGGCTACGTGGTCAGCGTCCACCGCCGCAACGACTGAGGAGTCGCTGCCGAGGAGCACCCCCACCGGCCTCAGTCGTCGACGTCCTCGTCGGCCCAGGCGCGGTCCTCCTCGTCCCAGCGCTCGGTCTTCGCGCGGGCGGTCTCGAGGGCGTGCGACGCCTCCTCCTCGGTGGCGTAGGGGCCCATGACGTCCTCACCGCGGCTGCGGGTCTCGTCGGTCTCGACCTTGCCGGTGGAGATGTTGAACCAGAAAGCCATCGAGAGCCTCCATGTCGGTGTGCGGGTCGGGCTGCCTAGACTCCACCGTATGCCGCTGACGTACGCAACTGTCGCCCCCGGGACCGTGTCGCCGCGGCGCCCCGTGCCCGCCTCGATCAGGCGGCCCGAGTACGTCGACCGGCCGGCGCCGGCGAAGGGCCTGGGCCCCGAGGTCAAGGACGCCGAGACCATCGAGAAGATGCGCGTCGCCGGGCGGATCGCCGCCCAGGCGATGGAGGCCGCGGCCGCCGCGATCGCCCCCGGCGTGACGACCGACGAGATCGACCGGGTCGGCCACGAGTTCCTCCTCGACCACGGCGCCTACCCCTCGACGCTAGGCTACCGCGGCTTCCCCAAGTCGCTGTGCACCTCGGTCAACGAGGTCATCTGCCACGGCATCCCCGACAGCCGGCCCCTCGAGGACGGCGACATCGTCAACATCGACATCACCGCCTACATCGACGGCGTGCACGGCGACACCGACGCGACCTACCTGTGCGGCGACGTCGACGAGGAGTCGCGCCTGCTGGTCGAGCGCACCCACGAGGCGATGATGCGCGGCATCAAGGCCGCGAAGCCCGGCCGCGAGGTGAACGTCATCGGCCGCGTGATCGAGTCCTACGCCCGCCGGTTCGGCTACGGCGTGGTGCGTGACTTCACCGGTCACGGCATCGGCGCCGAGTTCCACTCCGGCCTGATCATCCCCCACTACGACGCGGCGCCGTCCTACAACACCGTCATCGAGCCCGGTATGACGTTCACCATCGAGCCGATGCTCAACCTCGGCACCCACGAGTGGGAGATGTGGGACGACGACTGGACGGTGGTCACCAAGGACCGCAAGCGCTCGGCGCAGTTCGAGCACACCATCCTGATCACCGAGAGCGGCAACGAGATCCTCACCCTCCCCTGAGGCGCCGCTGCCGCTCCGGTGACCGCGCAGGCCGACCGCTCGCGACCTAGGGTGTGGTGGCAGCGAAAGGAGCAGCACATGACGGCACCGGTCACCGCACTCGGGATCGACGTCGGCGGCAGCGGCATCAAGGGCGCCCCCGTCGACCTCGACCGTGGCGACTTCGCCACCGACCGCCTGCGCATCCCGACGCCGGAAGGCGCCTCGCCCCAGGCTGTCTGCGAGGTCATCGGCGAGATCGTCGAGCACTTCGACGGCACGCAGGGGCACCTGCCGATCGGCGTCACCATCCCGGGCGTGGTCACCCACGGGGTGGTGCGGTCGGCCGCCAACATCCACCCGGACTGGGTCGGTTTCGACGTGGTGACCCACCTGCACGACCTGCTCGACCACCCCGTCATCGCCGTCAACGACGCCGACGCCGCGGGCATCGGCGAGATGTACCACGGTGCCGCGCGGGGTCGCGACGGGCTGGTCATCCTGACGACCCTCGGTACCGGCATCGGCACCGCGCTGATCCACGACGGCGTGCTGGTGCCCAACTCCGAGCTCGGCCACCTCGAGGTCGACGGCCACGACGCGGAGACGCGGGCCTCGTCCGGCGCGCGGGAGGCCGAGGACCTGTCGTGGGAGGAGTGGGCGAAGCGGCTGCAGCGCTACTACAGCCACCTCGAGGCGCTGCTCTGGCCCGACCTGTTCGTCGTCGGCGGCGGCGTGTCGAAGAAGGCCGACAGGTACCTTCCCCTGCTGGACCTGCGCACGCCGATCATCCCGGCCCAGCTCGAGAACCGGGCCGGCATCATCGGGGCCGCCCAGCTCGCGGCCACGTCGGCGCACTGACCGGCCGTCGTCGCCGAGGGTCCGGCGTCCCGTCGCGGCCGGCTCAGCGGACCCGTACGAGGTCCTGCAGCAGCTCCGGCATCCGGCGCTCGAACAGCCGGGCCCCGACCCGGACGCCGACCACGGCGGCCCCTATGCCCGTCGCGACCCCGACCGGGAGCGCCACCCAGGCCGCCCAGGCGTGGCCGAACCAGGCCAGGGCCCCGAGGGCCAGCGCCGGCAAGGCGAGCAGCAGCACGGCGAGGCCGACGACTGCCTGCACGACGAGCGTGATCCCCGCACCACCCGGAGGTGTCCTGAACGGGCTCTCCCCCGGCCCCGGCACGGGGTACTGCTTGAGCGCGCTCGTCACGCTGGCCACCCCGAACCCGGCCAGCAGGAGGGCGGCACCGGCACCGAGGGTCGCGGGCAGCAGGTCCCAGCGGTCACCGAGGGCGGCGCCCACCACGGCATACACGGGCAGGCAGATCGTCCCGAGCACCGCGGAGGGGAACAGCCGGCCCAGCCGGTCGCTGACGCCGTCGACGGCGCTGGCGACGTGGAGCCAGAACGCCGTCGAGTCGTAGCCGACGTCGTTGTGCTGTCCCCACCCGAGCATGTAGGCCGACGCCAGGGGCATCGCGACCAGGGCCAGCTCGGAGCCGCCGAGGTGCCAGGCGAACAGCAGGCCGGCGGGGAAGAGCGTCGTGATGAGGGCGGGGAAGCCGAGCCGCGGGTCGCGCCGCCAGTAGATCGCCGAGCGCGCCGCGACCGCACCCAACGAGGTGCCCGGCAGCCGGCCCAGCAGCCCGATCCCCGACTCGGTGGCACCGGCGTCGCGGGCCGAGGAGCGGGGGTCGTGCACCGCCGTCACGAGCTGGCGCTGCCAGAGCAGGAGGAGCACCGCGACCAGTGCCCCGGCCAGGACGAGCCGCGCCAGGCCGGTGAGCAGCAGCCCGTCGGCGAGGTCGGCCGGGGCCGCCCACGCCCAGCCGAGCGGGGTCCAGCCCACCACCGTCGTCACCCCGGCAAGGTCGGCGAGGGTGAGCTCGAAGCTGCCCCCGACGCTCAGCGCAGGGGCGAGGCCGACGAGGGCGACGAAGCCCAGCACGGCGACGACGTCACGGCCGCGGCGGCTGGAGAGCAGGGTGGAGGCGGCAGCTGTGATGACCCGGCTCAGCAGCACGCAGGTCGCCAGGGCGAGGGCACCACCCACCACCGCACCGAGCAGCGGGAGCACCCCACGTGACCAGGTGACGAACGTGGCCAGCACCAGCAGGGTCGTGGCCACACCGGGCAGGCCGATGAAGCCCGCGGCGGCCAGCCCGATGGCGAGCTGCCGCTCCGGCACGGCGAACGTCGCGAAGCGGTTCGGGTCGAGGGTGGGGTCGGTGCCGAAGGCGACCACCGGCACCACCGCCCAGGCGAGCACGAGGAAGGCGCCGCCGAGGGTGAGGGCGGTGCGGCTCGGCTCGAGGTCCGGGAGGAAGCGCAGCGAGACCAGCCCCACGAGCACCAGGACGAGGATCCCGCCGCCGTAGAGCACGCCGAGCCCCATGCCGACGAGCGCAGCGGGGCTGCGGCGCAGCGTGTTCCGCAGCAGCAGGAGCTTCAGTCGGACGAGGTGTGCAACCACGCCAGCCCCTTCACGTCCGTGCTGCCACCGACCAGGTCGAGGAAGCGGTCCTCGAGGCTGGCCCCCGCCCGCACGTCGTCCAGCCTGCCTGCCGCCCGGACGTGGCCGCCGGCGATGATCGCGACGTCGGTGCAGATGCGCTCCACGAGGTCCATGACGTGGCTCGACAGCACCACCGTGCCGCCGCCCTCGACGTAACGGCTCAGGATGCCGCGAATGGTCTTGGCAGACACCGGGTCCACCGCCTCGAACGGCTCGTCGAGCACCAGCAGCCGTGGTCCGTGGACCAGCGCGCACGCCAGGGTGACCTTCTTCGTCATGCCCGCCGAGTAGTCCACCACCAGCTTGTCGGCGGCGTCGTCGAGGCCGAGCGCGGCGACGAGCTCGCCGGCCCGCTGCACCACGTCGTCACGGTCCATGCCGCGGAGCAGGCCGGCGTAGACCACCAGCTGCAGCCCCGTGAGGCGGTCGAACAGCCGCAGCCCGTCGGGCAGCACGCCGATGCGCGCCTTCGCCGCCACGGGGTCGGCCCAGACGTCGGTGCCGAGCACGTGGACACTGCCCTGGTCGGGGCGCAGCAGCCCGGTGGCCATCGACAGCGTCGTGGTCTTGCCGGCGCCGTTGGGCCCGACCAGCCCGTAGAAGGAGCCCCGCGGCACGTCGAGGTCGATGCCGGCGACGGCCACGGTCTGGCCGAACTGCTTGCGCAACCCCCGGATCCGCAGCGCCGGATCGGTGCCCGACCCGATGCCCGGCCCGGTGCCCGACGCGGTTGCAGGAGAAGGTGTCTGGGGTCCCCCGGTCATGCCCAGACGCTAGCAGTGCGGTGGTCGTGGACTCCGACGCCCACGCCCTGCGCCCGGGGTTGGTCCGAGCGCGGTGTCAGCGGCGGAACTCGACCGGTTCGCCGTGCCCGCAGTCACGGATCTCGGTGTCCTGGCCGCCGAGGTTGTCCGCCTGCGTGAGGTACAGGGTTCGGCCGCGCTCGCTGAGGAGCGCGTCGTGGATCGGCACGGCATACGGAGGGTTGACGCGTCGGAGGAAGCCGGTCATCTCTCGGCTGCGCATCCACGGCGCGTTGAGCGGGAACGCCAGCACGTCGACCTCGCCGGGCTCGGCGTCGAGCGCGTCCCCGGGGTGGAAGAGGGTGGGTTCCCCCTCGGCGCCGATCCGCACACCGGTGTTGGAGATCCGGGGGATCTCCTCGTGGATCAGCGCGTGCTCGCGTCCGACGGCCGCGACGTGAGCCCCGCCGACCGTCACCTCGTCACCCTGCTCGAACGCCTCGACGTCGACTCCGGCGTCCTGGAGCTGGGGGGCGGTGCCGGGGTCGGTGAAGAGCGTCGCCCCGGGGTTGGCCCGCAGCAGCTCGGGAAGCCGCTCGCGGTCGAGGTGGTCGGGGTGCTGGTGGGTGACGAACACGGCGGAGAGGTCGCGCTGGTCGAACGCCCGCGGCGACCAGATGCCGGGGTCGACGAGGAGCCGGGTGTCGGCGACCTCCACGAGCAGGCAGGCGTGTCCGAGGTGGGTCAGGCGCATGCCCCCACCGTATGCCGGGCCCTGCACGGCGTCGACGGGGCCGAGGTCGTAGCGTGCGGCCATGCCGCCCACCCTCGAGCGTCGCCTGGGCACCGCGGACGCAGTGGTCATCGGTCTCGGCTCCATGGTCGGGGCGGGCGTCTTCGTGGCCTTCGCGCCCGCCGCGGAGGCGGCCGGACCGCTGCTGTGGCTGGGCCTGCTGCTCGCGCTCGGTGTCGCCTACTGCAACGCAACCTCCTCCGCGCGACTCGCCGCCCTGTACCCCCAGTCGGGCGGGACCTACGTCTACGGGCGTGAACGGCTGGGCCGGTTCTGGGGCTTCCTGGCGGGCTGGGCGTTCGTCGCCGGCAAGCTGGCCAGCTGCGCGGCCATGGCCCTGACGGTGGGCACCTACCTCTGGCCGGCCGCCGCCCGTCCGGTGGCGGTCCTGGTGGTCGCCGCGGTCACCGCCCTCAACTACGTCGGCGTGCACAAGAGTGCCGTGGCCACCCGGATCATCGTCGGGCTGGTGCTGCTCGTCCTCACCGTCGTGGTGGTGACGGCCTGGGCCGCGCCCGCCGCCAGCTGCACCGCCTGCGCCGCCACCGGCAGCGGGACGCTGCTGGGCGTGCTGCAGGCCGCCGGGTTCCTCTTCTTCGCCTTCGCGGGCTACGCCCGCATCGCCACGCTCGGCGAGGAGGTCCGCGACCCCGCGCGCACCATCCCCCGCGCGATTCCCGTCGCACTCGCCATCACCGCAGCCGTGTATGCCACTGTCGGCCTGGCGACCTCCCACGCCCTGGGTGTCGACGGCTTGGCGGACAGCACCGCACCGCTCGCCGACGCCGTCACGGCCGCCGGCGCGGAAGGGCTCCTCCCGGTCGTCCGGGCGGGTGCCGCGCTGGCGGCCACCGGCTCGCTGCTCGGCCTGGTGCTGGGGGTCTCGCGCACCACGTTCGCGATGTCCCGCGACGGGTACCTGCCGCGCGCCCTCGACCGGGTCCACCCGGCATACCGCGTGCCGCACCGGGCCGAGGTGGCCGTGGGCGTCGTGGTGGGGCTGGCCGTGCTCGCGGGCGACCTTCGAGGCGCCATCGGCTTCTCGTCGGTCTGCGTGCTGACCTACTACGCCATCGCGAACGCCAGCGCGTGGACCCTCCAGCGGTCGCTGCGCGCGCGCGCCGTGCCGGCACTGGGGCTGGTGGGCTGCACCGCCGTCGGCCTCGCCCTGCCGCCCTCCTCGGTGCTCGCCGGCGCGCTGGTGCTCGCAGCCGGAGTGGTCCTGTGGCTCCTCCGCTTCCGCGCGACTCCGGACGTGCGCCCCTAGCATCGGGACAACGGCCCGCGTGCAGGCGCCCGGGCCACACCACGCGTCCCTCGGGGCGCGACTACTTGGGGAGAGACCATGTCGACCGACGCCATCGTGCTGCTGAAGAACGACCACAAGGAGATCCGCAAGCAGTTCAAGGACTTCCAGAGCCCCAAGGCCACGACGGCCCAGAAGGGCAAGACCGTCAAGAAGATCATCGAGCTCCTGACCATCCACACCTACATCGAGAACGAGGTCATGTACCCGCGGGTCCGCGACCTGCTGCCCGACCTCGAGGACGACGTGCTCGAGTCGTACGAGGAGCACCACGTCGCCGACGTCCTCGTCATGGAGCTGTCGATGATGCGCCCCACGGACGAGCGGTTCGAGGCCAAGACGACCGTGCTGATCGAGAACGTCGAGCACCACATGCAGGAAGAGGAGCAGGACTGGTTCCCCAAGGTGCGGACGGGCCTGGGGCGCAAGGCACTCCAGGAGCTCGGCGCCGATCTCGCCGCGGCGAAGAAGCGTGCCCCGAAGAAGCCGTCGCAGCCGAGCGCCCTCAAGAAGACGATCGACGCCGTCATCGCCTGAGCAGCCGACGCCGAGGCCTCTCTTCCGCGGCTCACCAGCGCAGCAGCGCGGCCGGCTCCGTCCCCAGGTCGGTGGCGGGGAGGCAGACGACCCGGCCGTCGTGGCGGACGGCCGCGGCCAACGCCTCGTCGAGCTCGCTGCCGTCAGCGGCCTCGGCGTCGAGCAGCAGGGTGTCGACCCTGCCGTCGCGGGCCGCCGCCAGGACATCGGCGGCGCCGTTCGCCGTGCGGCCGGTGCCCATCTGGTGGTGGTAGCGCTCCAGCCACTCGCGTCCCCGCTCGGCGAAGTGCTCCTCGACCAGCGCCCAGGCGGCGTCGTGCAGCCGCGCCGCCGTGAGCTCCTCCGGGTTGCCCTCCACCGCCTTCGGCCAGATCGCGGGGTACCGGCTCACGTGCCGGTACAGAGGGGCGTAGTAGCCGACGCAGGCCAGCACCAGGGGGACGTCGCCGTTGGTGTTGCCGAGCCGTGCCACGAGCGGTCCGTCGACAGCCCGGAAGTAGCGGTCGAGCGCCACCTTGTCGTAGTCGGCCTCGTTGCCCTGTCCGTGGAACTTCGTGCCGTTGCCCCCGACGGAGTGCGACTGGCCGTAGCGCTGCATCTCCTCCTGCGGGATGGCCTCGGCCATCGACCCGGGCAGGCCCGGCACGGGCAGCTCACCGACGGTCAGGCGGGTCGCCGCCAGGACCCGCACCGAGTTCTGGGCCAGGGCCAGGACGTGGAAGAGGCCGTCGGCCGCCGACACGGGCAGGAGCGGTCGCACGCGGAACGCCTCCCCCACCGCCACCTCCTCGGTGAAGGCGACCGGCACCCGGAAACGCGCGCTCACCCCCGGGGCGCAGAACAGCGCCAGTCCGTCGCTGAGCCCCTGCCAGAACGGCTCGTCGCCCACCAGCGACCGCGCCGGAGCCAGCAGGGCCTCGGCCTGCCGGGCATCGACGCCACGTTCGGCCAGGCGCGTCGTCGCCTCCGACAGCAGCCCACGCAGGCGGGACGGACCGCTGAGCGTCTCAGGCCCGAAGCGCGCCGTGGGGAGGAAGATCGACACGCACGGACCACTCGCGGCGGCCAGCCGCCGCAGCTCCTCGCGGGAGAGCAGGTCCACGTGGCCGAGGTTCTCCACACCGGTTCCCTGCGGCATGCTCACGCTCATCTGGTCCACCTCCGCTCCGCTCGCCCGCACCGTGCGGACTGACTCATTCCAACAGCGGCGCGGTCCGCCCTTTAGGGCCCTAGGTCCCGCGAGCCGTGGGGCGCTCGAGGCGGTGCAGCTCGACGTCGTGCACCCGGCCGTCCACCAGGGTCAGCGTCATGTAGGTGCAGTGGGGTTGCCGCCGCCGGTCGGTGGGTGAGCCGGGGTTGAGGAGTCGCAGCCCCTCGAACGAGGTGTCCCACGGGATGTGGCTGTGGCCGAAGACGAGCAGGTCCAGGTCGGGGTACAGCGCGCGCATCCGGGCCTCGCGGCCGCCGCTCGGGCCGGTTTCGTGCACCACACCGAGGCGCACGCCCTCCACCACCGCGGTGGCCAGCTCGGGCAGCCGCTCCCGCAGCCGAGGGCCGTCGTTGTTGCCCCAGACCGCCAGCATTCCGGCGGCGCGCTCCTCCAGCCGGTCGAGCAGCTCGGGCACCACCCAGTCGCCGGCGTGGACGACGAGGTCGGCGTCGCCGACCGCCGTCCAGACGGCTGCGGGGAGGTCGCGCGCCCGCTTCGGCACATGGGTGTCGGCGAGGAGCAGCAGGCGCACCCGGGCAGTATGCCGAGGACACGCACCGATTGCCCCTCAGGTCGAGACCAACGACCCTGACGTGCGGCTTCGCCGCCCGCCAGACTGGTTTCCTGCCCTGAAAGGGAGGTGTGACGTGGTCGTCGGTCTGCTTCTCCTGGTGGTGGTCGTCCTCGTCGTCGTGGCGGCGCGTCGTGGCCTGGGCCGCGAACGTGGCCCGGTGACGGAGGCCCACGCCATCCGCCGCTTCTTCCAGTACCTGCTGCTCTTCGGCTCGCTCGTCGTCATGGCGGTGGGCCTCGCGGGCCTGCTCGGCCGAGCACTCGACCGGAACCCCGTGGTGACCTCCGACGAGGTCGCACTCGCACGCGACCTCGCCTTCACGGTGGTGGGCGTTCCGCTGTATGCCGGTCTGGCGCTGTGGTCGCGCCGCCGCCTGCTCCTCGACCCCTTGGAGCGTGTCTCGTTCGCTTGGGCCTTCTACGTGACGGCGGCGGCGGTCACCTCCCTCGTCGTGGCGATGACCGGGTTCCAGTCGTCGCTGGGCTGGGCCCTCGGCGTCGAGCCCGACAACCCGCGAGCGCTGGCGCGGTTCATCGTGTGGGGCGCCGTCTGGGCGGCGCACTGGTGGCTGCACCTCCGGTTCGTTCCCGCGAGCCGGTCCGCGGTGCACCATCTGGCCGGCTCGCTCACCGGCCTGGTCACCACCGCCACCGGTCTGGCGACCCTGCTCGGCGGCGCGCTCGCGATGCTCTTCCTCGCTGGCGGGGACGCGGGGCCGAGCAACCGCGATGAGGCGATCCGCGGCGCCATCACACTGGTGGTCGGGGCGCCGGTGTGGTTCCTCTACTGGGTACGCACGGCAGCACGGCAGGAGCGCGACACCCTCTGGCTGGGCTACGTCCTCCTGCCCGGCGTGGCCGGCGGCCTCGTGACCGCCGTCGTGTCGGCGAGCACCGTCCTCTACACGGCGCTGGTCTGGTTCCTCGGTGACCCCGAGTCCACCGACGCGGTGCGTCACTTCAACGGCGCGCCGTGGGCGATCGGGGCGGCTGCCGCCGGCACCCTGGTCTGGTGGTACCACCAGCGGGTCCTCCAGGAGGCCCACCTGCCCACCCGCACCGAGGTTCGGCGCGTCTACGAGTACCTCTTGTCCGCCATCGGCCTGGTGGCGGCGGGGGTCGGCCTGGCGATGCTCGCGGTGTCCGGTGTCGAGGCGCTGACCAGAACCACCACCGAAGGCCTCGCCCAGAGCCCGGTCAACACGCTGCTCGCGTCGGCGACGCTGCTCGTCGTCGGCGGCCCGGTCTGGTGGTTCTACTGGCACCGCATCCAGCGGGCCTTCCACGCCTCCCCCGCCGACGAGGCCGCCTCGCCGACCCGGCGCGCCTACCTGCTCCTCCTCTTCGGGCTCGGTGGACTGACGGCGGTCGTCGCACTCGTCGTCGGTGTCTACCTCTTCTTCGAGGACCTCGTGCAGGGCACCGTCAGCGCCGAGACGCTCCGCAGCATGCGCGTCCCGATCGGCATCCTCCTGAGCACCGGCGCCATCGCGGCATACCACTGGGCCGTCCACCAGCGCAGCCGCTCCGCGGTGCCGGCCGCCGCGCACGGGCCGCGCTACGTCCTCCTCGTGGGTCCGGCTGATCCCGAGATCGCCAGGGCCGTGGCCCACGCCACGGGTGGGCGGGTGCAGGCCTGGAGCACCGAGGACGGCGGGGCGCCCTGGTCGGTCGACGCCGTCCTGGCCGCTCTCGCCTCCGCCCCCGACGAGGAGGTGCTCGTGCTCTCCGACGCGAGCGGGGTGCACGCCATCCCCGTCCACCGCCGCTGAGCTCCGCGGCTCCAGCTCACGGCGTTGCCACCGCTTCAATAATTGCGCCAATGCAATCGTTGCATGGTATTGATTGAGGATGGGTCGTCTGGACTCCTCCCTCTTCCCGCCGCACGTCCTGCGCGAGTACGCCCTGCTTGCGGACGGTGAACGGGGCTGCCTGGTCGGGCCGCGAGGGGACGTGGCGTGGATGTGCGCGCCGAAGTGGCACGATGACGCCGTCTTCGCGTCACTGCTGGGTGTGCCGAGCGCGTATGCCGTGACGCCCGCGCACGGTCGCTACGTGTGGGGCGGACGCTACGAGGACGGTTCGATGATCTGGCGCAGCCGCTGGGTCACGAGTGACGGGGTCATCGAGTGCCGAGAGGCGTTGTCCTTCCCCGGCGACCCTGACACGGCGGTGCTGCTGCGCCGGCTCCTCGCCACCTCGGGTCCAGCTCGGGTGCGGGTGCTGCTCGCGCCCCGGGCGGAGTTCGGCCGGTTCGGGCTGTCGCGGCTGAGACAGAGCGACGGCGTGTGGACCGGTCGCACGGGTTCGCTGCACGTGAGGTGGAGCGGCGCCGGGAAGGCCCGACCCCTCGGGGACGGTGTGCTCGAGCTGGATGTGGACGTGCCGGAGGGCGCTCACCACGACCTGGTGCTGGAGCTGTCCACCCGCCCCTGGGAGGGTCCCGCGCCAGACGCTGACGTGGCGTGGGAGAGCACTGAGCACGCCTGGAGCTGCGCCGTCCCCCGCATGGACGTGACCATCGCCGCGGACGACGCCCGTCAGTCCGCCGCCGTCCTGCGCGGCATGACCTCCAGCACCGGCGCCATGGTCGCGGCAGCGACCATGGCGCTACCGGAGCGCGCTGCCGAGGGCCGCAGCTACGACTACCGCTACGCCTGGGTCCGCGACCAGTGCCTCGCCGGCCAGGCGATGGCCGCCTGCGAGGGCCTGTCCCTGGTGGACTCGGCCGTCCGGTTCGTCAGCGAGAGAGTGCTCGCCGACGGTGACCAGCTCGCGCCCGCCTACACGGTGACGGGGGGGCAGGTGCCGGAGGAGCGCGCACTCCACGTGCCCGGCTACCCCGGTGGACGGAGCATCGTGGGCAACTGGGTCCGTGGCCAGTTCCAGCTCGACACCTTCGGCGAGGTCCTGCTCCTCCTCGCGGCCGCGGCAGGCCATGACAGGTTGGACGTCGACCACTGGAAGGCTGCCGAGACCACGGTGACCGCGATCCGGCGCCGGTGGAAGCGGCCGGACTCCGGGATCTGGGAGCTGAACCCCGAGCACTGGGCGCATTCCCGCCTGATGTGCGCAGCCGGGCTGCGCGCCATCGGGCGGCACGCGCCGACCAGGCAGGGAGCAGACTGGAGCTCGCTGGCTGACGCCATGGTGGCCGACGCGGCGCGCGACTGCCTGCACCCCACGGGTCGCTGGCAGCGCTCGCCCAGCGACGAGCGCGTCGATGCCAGCCTGCTCGTCCCGGGCATCCGTGGGGCCGTGCCGGCGTCGGACCCTCGCACCGTGGGGACCGTCGAGGCAGTGCGACGCGAACTCGGCTCGCACGGCTACCTGTACCGCTTTCGCCAGGACGCCAGGCCGCTCGGAGAGGCAGAGGGCGCCTTCCTGCTCTGCGGGTTCCAGATGGCCATGGCCCTCCACCAGCAAGGTGGGCACACGGAGGCGATGCGCTGGTTCGAGCGCAACCGGGCCGCCTGCGGGGCGCCCGGCCTGTTCACCGAGGAGTACGACGTCGAGCAACGCCAGCTGCGCGGCAACTTCCCCCAGGCGTTCGTGCACGCGCTCCTCATCGAGTCGGCGACCAGGCTCGCCGGCCCGAGCGCCATGCCGATGACCTGACCGTGGTGGGCCCAGGGCCACCCACCCCCCTTCCAGCGCTGATGAGGAGAGACGATGAGCGAGCACCGAAACGGCATCCCGGACGACGGGCGACGACCAGGTGGGCTGCCCCAGGTCGCCGCCGCCACCAGCGCCGCTCCTGGCCACCCATGCGGCCGGGGCCAGCGATGAGGACCCGCGACGTGGTCCGGCTGGCCTACGGCGCGGCCCTGTTGGTCGACCCCCAGCGGTGCTCCGTCGCCCTGACCGGCACTCGGCTGGACCGGCCCGGCCGCGTGACGGCCCGGGTCCTGGGCGCCAGGCAGGTCCTCCAGGCGGTCGTGCTCATGCGCGATGGGCGGAACCGGGTCAGGCGAGCCAGCCGGGCGGTCGACCTGCTCCACGCCGGCAGCATGCTCGTCCTGGCAGCGTGGTCACCAGGCCGGACCCGGACCGCCACGACCGACGCCGTCGTCGCCGCCCTGTTCGCGGGCCCCTCGCCGTCGCCGCGAGGACCCCGCCCAGCACCGCCGCTCGAACACGCCCCTGCTCCGAGCCCGACGTCGAGTCCCGACCTGCTCGACCTGCCGGCACCGGCCCGGCCCCGGGGAGCCGGCACGCCCCGGGACGAGGACGCCGACACCGGGCCGCGGGCACGCCGGCAGCGCGACGCGGACCGACAGGCAGCGGTCTACGAGGCGTTCACGGCAGGTAGCGGTGGCTCCCCGCAGCAGGCGCGGGTGGCGCTGGTGAGGGCGCTGGACGCGCGCGCGTTGCCGCTGCCGCCGCCGGCGTGGCTGGACGCCGTGGCCGCGGACATCGCCGCGGGGAACATCTACGTCGTGAGTGGTCCGGCCATGCAGGACGTGGGGCTGCAGCTGCCTCCGCACGAACCGCTGTGAGGTGTGGCCACACCACCCCGACACTCGCACCGGTCAGGACGGCAGGCCCAGGACCCAGGCCTCCTCGCCACGCGACGGCTCTCCCGCTGCCTCGGCGAACGACTCGAGCGCGCGGGCGAGGGCTCGTCGCTGCGTACCCTTCATCTTCGCCATGACCTCGAGGATCGAGGCACGGCGGTAGGCCATCACCCGCTCGACGACATCGTGGCCCTTCGAGGTGAGCTCCAGCGCGAGGTAGCGCCGGTCATCGGGGTCTTCGGTGCGCGCGAGCAGCCCGGCCACGACGAGCCGCTCGACCATGCGGGTCGCGTTTGACGGGTGCACGCCCAGCGCGTCCGCGACCTGCCCGAGGTTGAGACGGCCGCGGCTGGCCACGAGGACGAGAACACGCAGCTGAGGCATGGAGACGAGGTCCTCGACCTCGGCCACGGACCGGGCGACCACGCCCACGAGCACCCGCGCAGCACGCATCACCGCGTCGGCTTGGCGGTCGGGGTCGTCAGCGTGCGTCATCGCCTTGGCACTCACGCAAGGAAGTATGCCATTCGTTGCGCCGAAGCAAGAGTTGCGCTTGCCGTCTCGGGATGTCCGTGTGATCCTCGAAGAACCATTTGCGTCACCGCAATCATTGTTTGACAGCACTGGATATCTTCGAGGAGCTCACCGTGGCCGCTAACGCCGACCCCCTCACCACACCGCTGCTGGGCATCGACCGCCTCGTGCGCAACGTCCGGCACGGTCGGTTCGAGCGCACCCTGTCGGCACTGACCGCTGCCGGCGCGGTGGTCACTGCCGCCGAGATCTACTTCGAGCACGACAAGGCCAGTTTCGGCAACCCGTGGATGTGGTCGCCCGTGGCTCTCGGACCGATCGGGGCCGCGGCAGGCATCGCCGGCGTGGCGAGCGACCGGGCCGCCAAGACGGCCCTGCCCATTGCCTCCGCTGCGATCCTCGCCAACGGACTGCAGGGCACCTACCTGCACGCCCGCGCAGTCGCGCAGAAGCCCGGCGGGTGGCGCAACTGGCGATACAACGTGGAGATGGGCCCACCCCTGCTGGCCCCCCTCCTGGTCACCCTCGTCGGGGGCATGGGTCTGGTCGCGTCCGTCTTGCGGAGGGAGAAGTGACCCACTCCCGCCGTGCGCGCACGAGCCTCCCCCTCGACCCGGCGCACGGCGGCGGGCGCTATCCCGGTTTCGACACGATCGGGCAGTCCCAGCACTGGGACGCCGCGACCACCGGCGTGGTTGCTCCCCGGATCGGGATCCCCACGGACCTGCGCTTCTTCACGCCGCACGAGGAGGACCTGGCCTGCGCCCTCACCGACCAGCTCCTGGGACAGCGCGAGGACCCTCGCGTACCGGTGGTGAGGATGATCGACGCCCGGCTCGCCGAAGGACAGGCCGACGGGTGGCGCCACGTCGACATGCCATCAGACGGCCAGGCCTGGAGAGACAGCCTGGCGGGACTCGAGCAGGACGCGCGCGAGGCCTTCGACACCGGGTTCGTGGGTTGCTCCTGGGAGGACCAGACGGCGGTCCTCCACGCCGTCCGCAACGCCACCGGGAAGTGGCACGGCATGCCGGTCACGTGGGTGTGGAGCCTGTGGACCCGCTACGCGGACACCGCCTTCTACTCCCACCCGTGGGCCTGGGACGAGATCGGGTTTGGCGGCCCTGCATACCCTCGGGGATACAAGAACATGGGCCTCGACGCCCGTGAGCCGTGGGAGGTGCAGGACACCCGTCCCGGCCTGGACCCCCTCGCCGGCGAGGGCGGGTCGTGAAGGGGCTCGGCGCGCGGTCCCTGCGGCGCCGGAACGAGTCGGCGTGGCTGGTCCCGGCGGATGGCCGCGACGTCAACCACCGACTCCGCGCCGACATGCGCACCTTCGAGGACGACGACGAGGTCGACCTCGTTATCGTCGGTTGCGGCGCGGGTGGGTCCACCCTCATGCAGCGCCTGGCGCGCCAGGGCTGGCGCGTGGTGGCGTTCGACGCGGGCCCGTTCTGGGACCCCGAGCGCGACTGGGTCAGTGACGAGGCGGGCTCGCACCACCTCTACTGGAACGAGCCACGCGTCATCTCTGGCGAGAACCCCGTGCCGTTGGGATCCAACAACTCGGGCCGCGGAGTGGGCGGCTCGATGGTCCACTTCGCCGGCTACACCCCCCGGTTCCACCCCAGCGACTTCCGCACCCTCTCCCAGGACGGGGTCGGAGCGGACTGGCCGATCGCATACACCGACCTGCGCCCGTACTACGAGGACATCGAGGGCGAGCTCCCGGTCGCCGGCGAGGACTGGCCCTGGGGTGACCCGCACCGGTACCCGCACTCGGCACACCCCGTCAGCGGGAACGGTGAGGTCTTCCTGCGAGGAGCCGAGGCCCTCGGCATCACGGCCAAGGTCGGGCCGGTTGCGATCGCCAACGGCCGGTTCGGCCACCGGGCCCACTGCATCTACCGCGGATTCTGCCTGCAGGGGTGCAAGGTCAATGCCAAGGCCTCGCCCCTCATCACCCATGTCCCCGACGCCCTCGCGCACGGTGCCGAGGTCCGCGCCGATGCCATGGTCACCCGGATCGAGGTCGACGACCGCACCGGACGCGCCACCGGGGTGCACTTCGTGCGGCGGGGCAGGCAGCGGTTCCAGCGGGCGCGGATGGTGGCGGTGGCCGGCTACTCCATCGAGACACCGCGCCTGCTGCTCAACTCGGCGTCCACCCGCTTCCCCGACGGCCTGTGCAACGACTTCGACCAGGTCGGCCGATACCTGATGGTGCAGGGCGCACCCCAGAGCGCCGGCCGGTTCGAGGCGGAGGTCCGGATGTGGAAAGGGCCACCTCCCGAGGTGAGCACGGAGGCGTTCTACGAGACCGATCCGACCAAGCCGTACCAGCGGGGCTTCTCGGTCCAGACCGTCTCTCCCCTGCCGATCACCTGGGCCGAGCACGTCTCGGCGCAGGGCCACTTCGGCGACGACCTGCGCCGGTACATGACGGACTATCCCCACTGGGCCTGCCTCGGGGCTCTCTGCGAGTTCCTGCCCCAGCCCGGGAACCGGGTGACCCTGGCCTCGGAGAAGGACCGCCACGGCATGCCAGTGGCCCACTTCTCCTACTCCCAGTGTGACAACGACGGGATGCTCATGGAGGCGGCGCGCGAGGTCATGGAGTCGATCCTGCGAGCCGCAGGGGCGAGTGAGGTCATCACCATCGACCGGTTCGCGCACCTCGTCGGCGGGGCAAGGATGGCCGCGGACGAACGCCATGGAGTGGTGGACGCCTCGTGTCGCAGCTTCGCGGTCCCCAACCTGTACATCACCGACGGCAGCGTGCTGCCGACTCAGGGCAGCGCCAACCCTGCCCTGACCATCATGGCCGTCGCGGCTCGCACGGCGGACCTGCTCGCGCGCGGCGCTCGCGGCGGCTCTCCCGCCCCGGCCGCCTCTGTGGCCCGGGCCGTTTCCTCCGGGCCGGCCCAGTCCAACACCGCCAAGTCCAACACCCAGGAGTAGACATGGCTGCACCCACCGTTTCGGACCACCTGCTGGAGCGACTGCGTGGCTGGGGGGTCGAGCACGTGTTCGCCTTCCCCGGAGACGGCATCAACGGAATCCTCGCCGCGTTCGGGCGCGCCGACAACACACCCCAGTTCGTCCAGTCCCGGCACGAGGAGATGTCGGCCTTCGAAGCCGTCGGCTACGCCAAGTACGGCGACCGCGTCGGGGTGTGCATGGCCACCTCGGGCCCGGGTGCCGTGCACCTCCTCAACGGCCTCTACGACGCCAAGCTCGACCACGTGCCGGTGGTGGCCATCGTCGGGCAGACCGCGCGGAGCGGCATGGGTGGTTCCTACCAGCAGGAGGTCGACCTGCTGAGCCTGTACAAGGACGTGGCGAGCGACTTCGTCCAGATGGTCACGGTGCCCGAGCAGCTGCCGAACGTGCTGGACCGGGCCATCCGGACGGCGATGGCGGAGCGGGCACCGACGGCCGTGATCATCCCCTCGGACGTGCAGGAGCTGGAGTACTCGGCGCCGACCCACGCGATGAAGATGGTGCCCTCGAGCATGGGGATCCGCTGGCCCGACGTCGTGCCGCGTGACGAGTCGGTCCGCGAGGCGGCCGAGCTGCTGAACAGTGGCAGCAGACCCGCGATCCTCATCGGTCAGGGGGCACGCGGTGCCCGGGCCGAGATCGAGCAGGTGGCCGAGCTCCTCGGCGCCGGCGTGGCCAAGGCGCTGCTCGGCAAGGACGTGCTCTCCGACGAGCTGCCGTGGGTGACGGGGTCGATCGGTCTGCTCGGCACGCGACCCAGCTACGAGATGATGGCGGACTGCGACACCCTCCTGACCGTGGGGTCGAACTTCCCCTACACCCAGTTCATGCCGGCGTTCGATCAGGCCCGCGCCGTCCAGATCGACCTCGACGGCAAGTTCATCGGCATGCGCTACCCCTACGAGCTGAACCTCGTCGGCGATGCGGCGGCGACACTGCGGGCCCTGATCCCGCACTTGCGCCGCAAGGAGGACCGCGGCTGGCGGCAGAACATCGAGTCCAACGTCGCGGACTGGTGGGGGGCGATGGCGCGCGAGGCCCGGGTTGAAGCAGATCCGGTGAACCCCCAGCTGCTCTTCCACGAGGCCTCCGAGCAGCTGCCCCCCAACGCGATGGTCGCGGCGGACTCGGGGTCGTCCGCGAACTGGTACGCCCGCCAGCTCAAGTTCCGGGCAGACATGCGCGGGTCGCTCTCCGGGACCCTCGCCACGATGGGCCCCGGTGTCCCCTACGGGATCGGCGCGAAGTTCGCCCACCCGGACCGGCCCGCCGTGGTGTTCGCCGGGGACGGCGCCATGCAGATGAACGGCATGGCCGAGCTGATCACCGTCAAGCACTACTGGCAGCAGTGGAGCGACCCGCGGCTGGTCGTCGCCATCCTGCACAACAACGACCTCAACCAGGTCACGTGGGAGATGCGGGCCATGGAGGGTTCACCCAAGTTCGAGGAGTCCCAACGCCTCCCGGACGTGGACTACGCGAGCTTTGCGAGCAGCCTCGGCCTCCACGCGGTTCGCGTCACCGAGCCCGGCCAGCTGGCGGATGCCTGGCGTCAGGCCTTCGGCGCCGACCGACCCACCGTGCTGGACGTGCACGTCGACCCGGATGTGCCCCCAGTGCCGCCGCACGCGACCTGGACGGAGATGAAGGCCACCGCCCGTTCGCTGCTCAAGGGCGACGAGGACCGCTGGGGCGTGGTCCGGGAGGGTGTCAAGACCAAGATCGCCGAGGTCATGCCGGGCGGTGACGGATGATCACCGGCGCGCCGCCCGCGGCGCGTTTCGCCATCCACGACGTCGAGTGGATGCGGGGTGTGCAAGGCGACCACCCCGACGGCACGAGGGGGTCCGACACGTGACCCACCAAGGACCTGGGCCCATCTGGCGGACAGGAGTCGACGCCGTGCAGGTAAGCGCGTACACCGTCCCGACCGATGCGCCGGAAGCCGACGGGACACTGGCCTGGGACTCGACCACCCTGGTGCTGGTGCAGGTCCTTGCCGCCGGCACCGTGGGCACCGGCTGGACCTACGCTCCCGTCGCCGCCGCGCGCCTGGTGGAGGAGCTGCTGACCCCCGTGGTGTGCGGTGCCGACGCGTTCGACGTGCCCGGCGTCTCGCAGTCGATGATCCGCGCAGTGCGCAACGCCGGTCGTCCAGGCCTGGCTTCGTACGCGATCGGCGCGGTCGACGTCGCACTGTGGGACCTCAAGGCACGGTTGCTCGGCATCCCCCTGCACCGGCTGCTGGGCAGCGTACGCAGCGAGGTTCCGATCTACGGCAGCGGCGGCTTCACGGCATACGACCAGGCCCAGCTGGCGCACCAGCTCGAGGGGTGGGTCCAGCAGGGCATCCCACGGGTGAAGATCAAGATCGGGGAGTCCTGGGGCACACGCCCCGAGCGGGACCTGGAGCGCATGCGGCACAGCCGCGAGCTGATCGGCGCCGAGGTGGAGCTCTTCGTCGACGCCAACGGCGGGTACACCGCCAAGCAGGCGGTGCGGGTGATGCGGGCAGCCCATGACCTGGACATCCGGTGGTTCGAGGAGCCGGTGTCCTCCGACGACCACGCGGGGTTGGGCCAGGTGCGCGCCGCCGTCGACGCCGACGTCGCCGCCGGCGAGTACGGCAATGACCTCTACTACTTTCGACGGCTGTGTGAGACGGGAGCCGTGGACTGCCTACAGGCGGACGCGTCGCGCTGCGGTGGCATCACCGAGTGGCTCCGCGCGGCTGCGGTGGCGGCCTCGTTCGGGCTCGACGTGTCGGGTCACTGTGCGCCCCACCTGCACGTCCACGTCGCCGCGGCGACCGCCAACCTGCGCCACCTCGAGTGGTTCCACGACCACGTGCGGATCGAGTCGATGTTCTTCGACGGAACCCTCGACCCTCGAGGCGGCACCCTCACGCCGGACGACGACGCACCCGGCCATGGCCTCACCCTCCGCACCGCGGACGTCGCCCAGTACCGGGTGTCGTGATGGCAGTCGAACGGCAGCTCGGGGGGCTTGCAGGGTGGATTGACGACCGGACCGGCGTCACCCAGCCCGCAGGTCGGTTGCTGCGCAAGGTCTTTCCCGAACACTGGTCCTTCATGCTCGGTGAGGTGGCGCTGTACTCGCTGGTCGTGCTGCTCGTCACCGGGACGATCCTGACGGTGTGGTTCGTCCCCAGCGCAGGACGGGTCGTCTATGACGGCACCTATGCGCCCCTTCGAGGCATCACCGTCAGCGAGGCGTACCGGTCGACGGTCGACATCTCGTTCGACGTGCGGGGTGGCCTGCTGATCAGGCAGGTCCACCACTGGGCGGCCCTGCTCTTCACGGTGGCCATCGCGGTCCACATGGGACGGGTGTTCTTCACTGGGGCGTTCCGCAAGCCACGTGAGCTCAACTGGCTGATCGGGACGACCCTGTCGCTGCTGGCGATCATCGAGGGTTTCGCGGGCTACTCACTGCCCGACGACCTGCTGTCCGGCACCGGCCTGCGCATCGCGAACGGGCTGATGCTGTCAGTGCCGGTCATCGGCAGCTGGCTGGCCTTCGCCGTGTTCGGTGGCCCCTTCCCGGGGCACGAGATCATCCCACGCCTCTACACCGCCCACGTCCTGGTGCTCCCGGCGCTCATCGTCTCGCTCGCGGTGGTGCACGTGCTGGTCGTGGTCGTCCAGAAGCACACCCAGTTCCGGGGACCAGCCCGGACCAACAGAAACGTCGTGGGCTTCCCGCTGCTCCCGGTGTATGCCGCCAAGGCCGGCGGCTTCTTCTTCATCGTCTTCGGCGTGGTTGCCCTCATCGCCGGACTGGTCGCGATCAACCCCATCTGGCTCTTCGGTCCGTACGACCCCACCGCCGCGTCGGCCGGGTCGCAGCCGGACTGGTACATGGGCTTCGCCGAGGGAGCACTGCGACTCATGGCTCCGGTGGAGATCCATGCCTTCGGTCACACCCTGAGCCTGAACGTCCTTCTTCCCGGTGTGCTCCTCATGCCCATCATGTACGGGGTCACAGCCAGCTACCCCTTCCTGGAGCGGTGGGCCACTCGCGCGGGGCCACAGGAGCACCACCTCCTGGACCGGCCGCGTGACGCTCCAGCACGCACAGCCATCGGTGCGGCCGCGCTGGCCTTCTACACGGCGCTGTTCCTCGCCGGGGGCAACGACATCATCGCGCTCAAGCTGCACCTGTCGCTCGAGGCGATCACCTGGACCCTGCGCGTGGCGGTCCTGGTCGGACCAGTCCTCGCAGCGTGGGCAGCACACCGGACCTGCCTGTCGCTGCAGCGTCGCGACCGTGCCCAGGTGGTGCACGGCCGAGAGACGGGGAGGTTGGTCCGCACGGCCGGAGGCGGCTTCTTCGAGAGGCACGAGAAGCTGTCGCCCTACGACGAGTGGCGACTGGTGGCGCGCGGACAGCCGGACACGGCCACCGGGTCCCGGGCCGTCGTGCCGAGCTCTGAGACCTCTGGCCCGAGCCACAGGCGCGACCGGTCCCACTGCGACGACGTCAGCACGCCCGAGCCATCGACCGGGTTGCGGGCCCGACTCCGCACGGCAGCCGCGCGGTGGTACTCCTCCGACCCGGTCCCCGTTGCTCGGGCGGGGGACCAACAGCGCGCCGAGCAGCTGTCACGAGTCAACCGAGCGGCCCTGCAGCACGAACAGATAGGTGGCCCCACCCGTGCTGAGCAGGACTGAGGTCGCGAGGGGCGCCTCTGGCCCTGTCCGGCCGGGCACCTGGTCAAGACCCTGCTTCCATGGGGGCGCCGTGGTCGGTGGATGCCGTCCTCACCGCCCTGGCCGCGGCACCAGACGAGGAGGTGCTGGTGCTCTCGGAGGCCAGAGGGGTACACGCGATCCCCGTGCACCGCCGCTGAGCTCCGCGGCGTCCGGTTGGGAACAAGGTCCCTACCTGGGTCGGTCTGGGCAGCCGACAGTGATGACAACTGCAACGACCGGGAGGCGGGACCCAGATCGCCTCCGCGACCCGGGGGGTGACCGAGCGGCGCAGCGGCCGAGCCGTCACCCAACCCACTGATCTGACCCGCCTACTCGAGGAGGTCGGCCCCATGGCGAGAGTGCTCATCACCTACGGAACCACCGAAGGACACACCGCCACAATCGCCGAGGTCATCGCCGACGTCCTGCACGACCTCGGTCACGACGTGCAGACCGCCGACATCACCACCTTGGAACACACGGTTCCGGACGGCTACGACGCCCTGGTCATCGGAGCGTCCATCCACATGGGGAAGCACGACAAGCACGTGGTCGAGTTCGTGCGCAGGAACCACGACACCCTGGAGCGGCTCCCCTCGGCCTTCTTCTCCGTCAGCCTCGCCGCCCACGGGGACACCCAGGAGGCACAGGGGTACGTGGAGGAGTTCGCGGAAGAGACCGGGTGGCACCCCGACAAGATCGCCCTGTTCGGCGGAGCGCTGCTCTACACCCACTACGGCTTCGTCAAGCGGCACATGATGAAGAAGATCGCCGGGGACAAGCCGGGCCACCTCGGGACCGACACCTCCCGTGACTACGTCTACACCGAGTGGGACGCGGTCAAGCGGTTCGCCGAGCACTTCGCGGGCCAGCTCGAGTCGGCGTCAGCCTGACCGGCGTCAGCGGGGCCTAGGTCCACGGCTCAGGCTGGCGCTTCCT
The DNA here is from genome assembly GCF_900111375.1 of Pedococcus cremeus. Classification (GTDB taxonomy): domain Bacteria; phylum Actinomycetota; class Actinomycetes; order Actinomycetales; family Dermatophilaceae; genus Pedococcus_A; species Pedococcus_A cremeus. The sequence continues at coordinate 4,379 of NZ_FOHB01000013.1, read as the reverse complement.
GGCGCTTCCTGGCGCTTCCTGGCGCTTCCTGGCGCGAGAGCTGACCCCCGCCCGGCGCCGTCAGCTGCTCGTGCGCCGGGTACCCGCACGAGACTCGGGTCCAACGGCTCTGTCCCAGGCCTCTCTGCAGCGAACGCTTGAAGGTGGAGAGAGAAAGGAGGGGAGAGAGATGACACAGACCCAGATGAAGGGGCAGACCTCGGTGGACCATCTTCCGCGGCTGTTCCGAAGCCGTACCGTCGACTACACGCTGATCACCCTTGGCGTCGTCGTCGCGGCGTTTGGTGCGTACACCTACTTCGCACCGACCAGCTGGGTGCTGGCTGGCCTCAGCGCGGCCTGGTACCTCGGGTGCTTCATCGCAGGCGGTGTTCTGCTCACCGCAGGCCTTGGAATGCTCGGCGCCAGCCTTCGCGACCGGTCCGGTAACTGGACCGCCCCTGCCATCACGAGTTTCGCGCTCGGCGCGCTCGCCCTGGCCGGTGCGGTGACCGCCGCGGTCGTCCTGATCGTCTGACTGACGGTCTGACGGGATCGCCCAGCGGTTCTCCTCACGAAGCCTCCGCCTTCCCGCGGGGGCTTCTGTGTCGAGGACGTCAGCCGGCGGACATCATGGGGCCGCCAGGGATGGTCAGCCCCGGCAGCATCTGGGGCGCGGCCAGCAGGAGCACGGCCAGGACGAGCAGCAGGACCGCGGTGGCGTAGGTGGCGCCACGGCCCCACGGCAGCGTCTTCTCGACGGCGATGATGCCGGCCACCACAGCCATCCACGAGAGGCTCATCACTCCCAGCGCGAACAACGCGGCCATCAGTCCCCAGCAGCAGCCAACGCACCAGGCACCGTTGCGCGCGCCCATCTGCACCGCGCCGGTCCGACCCTCTCGCCACGACCCGAGGAGCGCGCCCAACGGACTGCGGCACTTGCCCAGGCACACGTCCTTCAGCGGCGTGAGCTCGTAGGCAGCCGCGACAGCCAGCATCGCAGCGGCCAAGCCGCGACCCGCGTGGTCCCACCGGAGCGCGTCACCGAACAGGGCGCCGGCGAGCACGCCGACCGCATAGGCGACGAACCCCGCGCCGGTCCACGTCAGGAGGTAGCCGACGGCGAACATCCACGGCGACAGCGGCGAGCTCCGCTGCGTGAGCCGTGTGTACAGCGCGATGGTGGGTGCCACCGATGGCAGCATCATCGCCGCCATCATGACGACCCAGACACCGAGGAACCAACCCAGACCGCGCAGGCCGGACCAGGGCCCGGCGTCCATGCCGCTCATCTCGTGCGCGGCCCAGACCCAGCCGAGCACGGCGAGGGTGAACAGTGCGGCGACCAGGCCGAGCCGCGCACGCACCGCTGCGTATGCCGGGCTCAGGCCGTCGCCGGCACCGGGTGCGGTGGACGATCCCATGGCCGATCAGGCGGCCCAGGAGAACTCCGACGTCGACAACCCCGTCTTGCCCTCGTAGGAGATGCCGAACGCGTTGATCCGGCTGCTCCGCGCCTCCGCCATGGTGAGGTCCGAGGCCACCGGGTGGAACATCCCGTGGAAGCGCACGGGCTCACCCGTCTCCACGCCGAACGGGACGACGTCCTCGATCTCGAAGTCGATGGTGTCGCCGACCCGGACACTGTGCCGAAGGCCGTCGTCGGTCACCTCTATCGTGGCCCGCTCCACGCCGACCACCTCACCGATCAGCGGGGCCAGGGCACCCATCGGCCCACCCAGCTGCCCGCCGAACACCTTGACCAGCATGTCGAACTGCTGGTCGCTGGCCTCCGCGTCGATGTACACGCCAAGGCGCCAGTTGCCCTCGGTCATCACCTTGGGCGTGTCTGCGATCAACGCGACCCTGCGCCCGGCGATGTCGGTGCCTTCGACCTGGCCCTCGCGGATGTTGAACACCAGAGTCACCCGGCAGAAGTCGTAGGTGGCTCCGTGGTCGAACGAGAGGTTGCACGGACACATCAGCTCGCACGAACAGGTCTCCAGGTAGCTGCCAGCCAGGTTCCAAGCCATGGCGGACCCCTTTCTCGCCTCATTCGAGTGTTCTCCCGCAGGTCCGAGCCGTCAATGACCGAAGCGAGGCACACCCACGAGGGGTGGATGAGTCGGCCGATACGCCGGGTTCTGTTCCGCGCCGCCGTTACCAGCGGCGCGGCGACGGTCATCCATCTACGACAGCCGTTGCCGACTGCCTCCAGCGCTCTACCCGTGTGCTCGGGCGGGCAGCCCTCGGACGCACACTGTCTGAGCTTGCTCCCAGTGGGGTTTACCAAGCCGACCCCGTCACCGGGGCCGCTGGTGGTCTCTTACACCACCGTTTCACCCTTGCCCTGACGCCTACCGGCCCGAGGGCCGGCGGTTCGCCTTGGCGGTCTGTTTTCTGTGGCACTGTCCCGCGGGTCACCCCGGGTGGCCGTTAGCCACCACTGCGCCCTGTGGAGCCCGGACGTTCCTCGGCGGTGATTGCTCACCGACGCGACCGCCTGGCCGACTCATCCGCCACCAAGGATAGGCGAGGTATGCCGCGTGGTCGCCACGCGGCATACCTCGCCATCTCCCCGCGGGGCCTGCTGAGCGAGTCCAGTCACCCGCAGAGGGTGATCCGGGCCCATCCGGGACCTGCTGCGATGGGTCGGAAGGAGGCGACGATGTGTCGATGGCTCGCGTACTCAGGATCACCGGTCTGCCTGGAGGACCTGCTCTACAAGCCCCAGAACTCGCTGGTGGTGCAGAGCAAGCACTCACGGATGGGGGCCGAGACGACGAACGGTGACGGCTTCGGGGTGGGCTGGTACGGCCGCCACACCGTGCCGGGCATCTTCCGCAGCACCGAACCCGCGTGGAACGACCGCAACCTGCGTGAGCTGTCGTCGCAGGCGCTCTCCGGGCGGGTCTTCGCGCACATCCGGGCCTCCACCGGCTCGCCGGTGCAGCAGTCGAACTGCCACCCGTTCCGGCGCGGCGAGTGGCTGTGGATGCACAACGGGCTCATCCGCGACTTCCACCTCGTCAAGCGTGACCTGGTGCTGGAGATCGACCCCGAGCTGTACCCGGAGATCGAGGGTTCCACGGACTCGGAGGTGTTCTTCTACCTCGCCCTCAGCTACGGGCTGGCTGCAGACCCGCCGGCCGCCGTCGCCCGCGCGGTCGGGCACATCGAGGAGACCGGCCGGCGTCACGGTGTGGAGCACCCGATCCAGATGACCGTGGCCACCACCGACGGTGTGACCACGTGGGCGTTCCGGTACTCCAGCGAGGGCCAGTCGCGCTCGCTGTTCCACAGCACCGACATCTCGACCCTTCGGGAGCAGTACCCCGACTACCCACTGCTGCACGGGCTGTCGGACGACACCCGGCTGGTCGTCTCCGAGCCGCTCGGAGACCTGCACGGCGCGTGGCGGGAGGTGCCCGAGTCCACCTGCCTCACGGTGCGCGGTGGGCAGATGGACATCGCCGACTTCACCCCGAAGGCTCCCCGAGCAGCGGCCTGAAGCAGGGACGGCACGTGGCCACCGCGGGGCATCTCGACAACCCGGACGACTTTCCCGGGTCGTCGAGCCGGTCGCGCCCAGGGCTGCGCCGAGAGGTCGCCAGGGGGCTGGGAAGGGTGCACCTCGGGCGGCCACGGCTGGTGTCACTCAGCCACCCTGACGAGCGGGCAGGCGGGCCGGCCGGCGCGAGTGAAACGGCCCGTGGGCGACCCGGCGGGGCGGAAGGCGATGGGGCGAGCCCGTCGTTGGCGGACGTGGCGCTGGGCACGTCGGCGATCGGCATCGGGGTAGCGGGTCGCCTGATGCGGGCCGGCGCGTCGGCGGCACGACCCGTGGTGGGCTTGGCGCTGCGCCCACCGCTGGTGCCGTCGGCTCTGCAGCCGGAGCGACTGCTGGGAGGCCTGGGGTGCATCGGGGCAGACCAGCGACGCCTGATCGAGCAGAGGGTGTCGGCGGTGGTCGACGCCGTTGTCCCGTCGGCTGTCGAGGTGGTGCTGTCGCGCCTGGACCTCACCGAGCTCGTCCTGCACCACGTCGACCTCGACACCGTGGTGGCGGCCGTTGACCTCGACACGGCGGCCTCACGCCTCGACGTCGATGCCGTGGCAGCACGGCTCGCCCTGGAACCCGTCCTCGAGCGCGTCGACATCGACGGCATCGCCTCACGCATCGACATCGATGCCATCCTCGACCGGCTCAACCTCACCAAGCTCGTCCAGCAACGCGTCGACCTCAACGCGATCGCGGCCGACCTGGACATCGACGCCATCCTCGACCGGCTCAACCTCACCGAGCTCGTCCAACAACGCGTCGACCTCAACACCATCGCCGCCCAGCTGGACATCGACGCCATCCTCAACCGGCTCAACCTCACCGAGCTCGTCCA
>NZ_FOHB01000014.1 GCF_900111375.1 Pedococcus cremeus | reverse complement strand
CGAGCGCGTTCAAGGTGGCCGACAGCTTCTCCGGCTGCACCGTGCGCAGCAGCGGCAGCAGGTCGTCGAAGACCCGCTCGAGCTCGATGGCCACCTTCGTGCGGTCCTGGCCGATCACGTCACCGGCCCGGATCGCCCGCACGGTCCGCGCCCCACCGGCGCTCACGTCGACGTTCTCCGGCGGCACCAGGTCGACGTAGCGCTCACCGAACAGCGTCTTCGGCAGCAGCCGCGCGGAGACGTCGGCCGGGATCTGCGGCACCATCTCGGGCTTCAGCGCCAGCGACAGCACCGCACCCTTACCGGTGGTGCGGATGTCACGGACCTCGCCCACGATCAGCCCCCGCAGCTTGACGTCGCTGGAGGTCTGCAGCTGTGAGCCGATGCGGTCGGTCTGCAGCGACACCATCACCACGTCGGTGAAGACCTTCTTGAAGGACGCGATCGACACGCTGACCAGCGCGGCCACGACGAGGAGGAACGCGATGCCGTAGGCGCGGTCGCCGAGGCGCGAGACCCAGCCCCGCGCCGGGCCGACCCCCTGCTCGGGGTGCTGGGCGACCTGGGTGACCTGGAGGTGCTGGTCGGGGTGCTGTTCGGGCTGCTGTTCGGGCTGCTGTTCGGACATCGGCTACCCCGCGATCCGCACAGTCGTGACGGCGCCCCAGACGGCCAGCGAGAAGAAGAAATCGACGATGTTGATGGCCACGATCGAGGTGCGCACGGCCTTGCCCACCGCCACGCCGACACCGGCGGGGCCACCGGACGCGGTGTAGCCGTAGTAGCAGTGGATCAGGATGATCACCACCGCGAAGACCATGACCTTCAGGAACGAGTAGAGGATGTCCACCGGCGGCAGGAACAGGTGGAAGTAGTGGTCGTAGGTGCCCTTGGACTGGCCGAAGTACTCCGTGACGATGAACCGGGTCGCGCCGTAGGACGAGAGCAGCCCCAGCACGTACAGCGGGATCACCGCGACGAAGCCGGCGATCATCCGGGTGGTCACGAGGAACGGCAGCGAGGGGATGCCCATGACCTCGAGGGCGTCGACCTCCTCGGAGATCCGCATCGCGCCGAGCTGGGCGGTGAAGCCGCAGCCGACGGTGGCCGCGAGCGCGAGTCCGGCGACCAGCGGGGCGATCTCGCGGGTGTTGAGGTAGGCCGAGACGAAGCCGGTGAAGGCGCCGGTGCCGAGCTGGTTCAGCGAGGAGTAGCCCTGGAGGCCGACCTGGCTGCCGGTGAAGAAGGCGAGGAAGGCGATGACGCCGACCGTGCCGCCGATGACCGAGAGGGCGCCGGTGCCGAGGGAGACCTCGGCCAGCAGCCGGATGACCTCCTTCTTGTACCGGCGCAGCGTGCGGCCGCTCCAGGCGAGGGAGCGCACGTAGAAGCGCATCTGCTCGCCGAGGCTGTCGAGCGCCTCCACCGGGCGGTGGGCGAGTTCGGTTGCTCTGCTCATGTCGCTGCCCGCCTCAGATCTTCTGCGGGACGACTTGGAAGTAGATGGCGCTGACCACGAAGTTGACGACGAACAGGAACATGAACGTGATGACCACGCTCTGGTTCACCGCGTCCCCCACACCCTTCGGGCCGCCACCGGCCGTCAGGCCCTTGTAGGAGGCGACGACCGCGGCGATGAAGCCGAAGATCACCGCCTTGATCTCGCTGGTCCACAGGTCGGCGAGCTGGGCCAGCGCCGTGAACGAGGCGATGTAGGCGCCCGGGGTGCCGCCCTGGATGATGACGTTGAAGAAGTAGCCGCCCGCGACGCCCACGACGGACACCAGCCCGTTGAGGAGCAGCGAGACCAGCATCGCCGCCAGCACCCGCGGCACCACGAGACGGTGGATCGGGCTGATGCCGAGCACCTCCATGGCGTCGATCTCCTCGCGGATCTTGCGCGAGCCGAGGTCGGCGCAGATGGCCGAGCCGCCCGCACCGGCGATCAGCAGCGCGGTGACGATCGGCGAGGCCTCCCGGATCACGGCGAGGACGCTGGCGGCGCCGGTGAACGACTGCGCGCCGAGCTGGCGGGTGAGGGTGCCGAGCTGGAGGGCGATGACCGCGCCGAAGGGGATCGACACGAGCGCCGTCGGCACGATCGTGACCGAGGCGATGAACCAGCACTGCTGGATGAACTCCTTGGTCTGGAACGGCCGCCTCGGCAGGGCCCGGAGGACGTCGAGGACCAGGGCGAAGAGCGAGCCGCTCTGGCGCAGCGCGGCGACGGCGATGTTGCTCACGACAGCACCCCCTCGCGGTCCGCGCTCCCTGGGGCACCGGCCGCCGTCGCGCCGTCGGCCTCGGCGCCGGCGACACGGGCGGCACCGCCCTGGGCACCCCCACCGGTGAGGCCGGCGGTGTGCGACTCGAACGATCCGGGGGGCGGGGTGACGCCGTTGGCGCGGCACCACTCGCCCGGCGGGCGCTCGCCACGACGCGGGACGCCGTTGCTGGTCTTCAGCTGCAGCGGGATCGGCGGCAGCGGCGGCAGCTCCTGGCCGGACTCGGCCGCGAGCTCGTCGGCGTCCTTCTCCTCGGACATGCCGATCGGACCGATGGTCTGGGCGTTGAGGAACTGTCGCACGACGGGTTCCTCGGAGCTGAGCAGCATCTCGCGCGGCCCGAACATGGCGAGGTGCTTGTGGTACAGCAGCCCGATGTTGTCCGGCACGGTGCGGGTCGAGTTGATGTCGTGCGTGACGATGAGGAAGGTCGCGTCGATCTGCGCGTTCAGGTCGATGAACAGCTGGTTGATGTAGCTCGTGCGCACGGGGTCGAGGCCCGAGTCCGGCTCGTCGATGAGCAGGATCTCGGGGTCGAGGACGAGAGCGCGGGCCAGTCCGGCGCGCTTGCGCATACCGCCGGAGATCTCACCGGGCAGCTTGTTCTCGGCGCCCTGGAGACCGACGAGCTCCATCTTCTCCAGGACGATGTTCCGGATCTCCGACTCGCTCTTCTTCGTGTGCTCGCGCAGCGGGAAGGCGACGTTGTCGTAGAGGGTCATCGACCCGAACAGCGCGCCGTCCTGGAACAGCACCCCGAACAGCTTGCGCACCTCGTAGAGGTCGTGCTCCCGGAGCCGGGTCAGGTCGCGGCCCTCGATCCAGATCGAGCCGGCGTCGGGCTTGAGCAGCCCCACGAGAGTCTTGAGGAAGACGGACTTGCCCGTGCCCGAGGGGCCGAGCATCACCGAGATCTCGCCCGCGGGGAGGGTGAGGGTCACGTCGTTCCAGATCGTCTGGGACCCGAACCGCTTGGTCAGTCCCTCGACCCTGATCTCAACGCCCACTGCTCACCTCGTCGTGGTGGTGCTTGTGTTGCCCGCGAGGGCCCCGGTCTCGCGCTGCTCAACGAAAACGTGGGCGCGGGGTTACGGCCGGGACGGGCAGGATGGCCCGGTGCTCATCAGGCGAGAGACCTCCGACGACGTCCCTGCGATCCGGGCGGTGACCGCCGCCGCGTTCGCCACCGCACCGCACTCCGCTCCCCCGGTGGAGCCCGACGGGGCGCCGGGCGAGGCGACCCTGGTGGGGTGGCTGCGCGCGGACCCCGGCTGGGTGCCCGAGCTGTCGATGGTCGCCGAGGTCGAGGGACAGGTGGCCGGTCACGTCGTCTGCACCCGCGGCACGGTCGACGGCTCGCCCGTGCTCGGGCTGGGCCCGCTCAGCGTCGATCCCGCGCACCAGGGCTCCGGGGTGGGGTCCGCGCTCATGCACGCCGTGCTCGGTGCGGCCGACGCGCTCGGCGAGCCGCTGGTGGCCCTGCTCGGCGACCCCGGCTACTACCGCCGGTTCGGCTTCCGGCCCGCCTCGGAGGTGGGCATCACGGCGCCGGAGCCGGCGTGGGGCGACCTGTTCCAGGTGCGCACGCTCGCGGCATACGACCCTGCCCTCACCGGCACGTTCACGTATGCCGCGCCGTTCAGCCGCTTCTGAACCGCCCGCTGCGACTTCGCCTCCCCTCACCTGTAGTTCCCCCTCCCCCGGGAACGCCGGAAGGCGGGCCCGACCAGTGGTCGGACCCGCCTTCGCGGAGTTCGTGCTCCCTAAGAGGAGCGCGAGGTCACTTGAGGGTGACGGTGGCCCCGGCGCCCTCGAGGGCCTCCTTGGCCTTCTCGGCAGCAGCCTTGTCGACCTTCTCCAGGACGGGCTTGGGGGCGCCGTCCACGAGGTCCTTGGCCTCCTTCAGGCCGAGGGAGGTCAGCGCGCGGACCTCCTTGATGACCTGGATCTTCTTGTCGCCAGCAGCCTCGAGGACGACGTCGAACTCGTCCTGCTCCTCGGCGGCAGCGGCCTCGCCGCCACCGGCGGGGGCGCCAGCGGCCGCAACGGCAACCGGGGCCGCAGCGGTGACGTTGAAGGTGTCCTCGAACTGCTTCACGAACTCGGAGAGCTCGATGAGGGTCATCTCCTTGAAGGCCTCAAGGAGCTCGTCGGTGGAGAGCTTCGCCATGATGGGCGTCCTTTCTTCTGTTTCGTATGCCGTGAGTGGCGGTTTTCGTTGGTCGAGCCGGCTCGTCGGGGTCACCCCGCCGAAGTCAGCTCTCGTCGCCACCCTCGGCGACGTCTGCGGTGGCCTCGGCCGCGGGGGCCTCGTCCGTGGTCTCCTCGGCAGCCTCGGCGGCGGGGGCGGCCGCAGCCGGACCCTCCGTCTCGACCTTCGCGCGCAGCGCGTCGACCACGCGAGCGGTCTGCGACAGCGGCGCGGCGAAGAGGTAGACGGCCTGGCTGAGGGACGCCTGCAGGGCGCCAGCCAGCTTGGCCAGGAGAACCTCGCGGGACTCGAGGTCCGCGAGCTTCGTGATCTCCTCGGGGGTCAGGGTCTTGCCGTCGAGGACGCCACCCTTGATCACGAGGAGGGGGTTCGCCTTGGCGAAGTCACGCAGGCCCTTGGCTGCCTCCACCGGGTCGCCCTCGACGAAGGCGATGGCGGAGGGGCCCTGGAGCTGGCCGTCGAAGGCCGTGACTCCGGCCTCCTTGGCAGCGAGCTCGGTCAGCGTGTTCTTCACGACGGCGAAGGTCGCGTTGCCGCGCAGCGAGTTGCGCAGGTCCGTCAGCTGCTTCACCGACAGACCGCGGTACTCGGTCAGCACAGCCGCGCCCGAGGTCCGGAACTTGTCCGTGAGCTCGGCAATGGCGGCAGCCTTCTCAGCTTTTGCCATGCGGGGCCTCCCTTCCGTAAAGAGCGACCACACGGCGAGGGCCCACATGAAGAAAGCCCCGGCGCAGGGCACGGGGCGACCGGCACGTCCATCGGTGTGAGCCGGATGGAGCCGGTTGGAACGTGGCCTGCGCTGGTTGCCCGCTTCGCGGGACCTTCGGTCGTGCACCCACGGGGGGCACGCGACAACCGAGCGGTCTCTGGTCAGGGTCCACAGTACGGGCCGAGGTGCACCGACTCCAAATCGGTCCTCCCGCCCCTCGTCACCGACCAACGCCAGAGCCCGCCACCCCGAGGGGCGGCGGGCTCTGGCGTGCGGTGGTGGGTCAGGCCGAAGCCTCCTCCTCCACCAGCAGGTTGCGGGTCTTGGAGAAGTCGAGCGGGATGCCCGGGCCCATCGTGGTGGTGAGCGTGGCCTTCTCGATGTAGCGGCCCTTGGACGCCGACGGCTTCAGACGCAGGATCTCGTCGAGGGCGGCCGCGTAGTTCTCCACGAGCGCCTTCTCGTCGAAGGAGACCTTGCCGATGATGAAGTGGAGGTTCGCGTGCTTGTCGACGCGGAACTCGATCTTGCCGCCCTTGATGTCGGTGACGGCCTTGGCGGTGTCCATGGTGACGGTGCCGGTCTTCGGGTTCGGCATGAGGCCGCGCGGGCCGAGGACCTTGCCGAGGCGACCGACCTTGCCCATCATGTCGGGGGTCGCGACGACGGCGTCGAAGTCGAGCCAGCCGCCGGAGACCTTCTCGATCATGTCGTCGGAACCGACGAAGTCGGCGCCGGCCTCACGAGCGGCCTCGGCCTTGTCGCCGTTGGCGAAGACCAGGACGCGGGCGGTCTTGCCCGTGCCGTTCGGCAGGTTGACCGTGCCGCGGACCATCTGGTCGGCCTTGCGCGGGTCGACCCCGAGACGCATGGCGACCTCGACGGTCGCGTCGTACTTGGTGCTGGAGGTCTCCTTGGCCAGGCGCACCGCGGCGAGCGGGGCGTAGACCTTGGAGGAGTCGATCTTCTCGACAGCGGCGCGGTACGCCTTGCTGCGCTTCATTTCTGCTCCTTGGGGTGGTGGTGGAGTTGTGGTGAACGGACCAGCGCTGGTCCTGCCACGGTCCCGGTATGCCGCGTGAGGCGGCATACCGGGGAGGCTCGTCAGAGCCCTGTGTTCAATTGTCGCTGTTCCTCGGCGGTCCGGGCCTCCCTCGCTGGCGCTCGGTCGGGTCCGCCCACGCAGAGCGTGGGACCCACCGCCTTCGTCACAGCTCCGTGTCGATGCCCATCTGGCGGGCGGTGCCGGCGATAATCTTCATGGCGCCGTCGATGTCGTTGGCGTTCAGGTCGGGCATCTTCTGCTCGGCGATCTCGCGGACCTGGTCCTTGCTCAGCTTCGCGACCTTGGTCTTGTGCGGCTCGCCGGAGCCCTTCTGCACGCCAGCGGCCTTCTTGATCAGCTCAGCGGCCGGCGGCGTCTTGGTGATGAAGGTGAAGGAGCGGTCCTCGTAGACCGTGATCTCCACCGGGATGACGTTGCCGCGCTGGGACTCCGTCGCAGCGTTGTACGCCTTGACGAACTCCATGATGTTGACGCCGTGCTGACCGAGGGCCGGGCCGACGGGCGGGGCCGGGGTGGCCGCACCGGCCTGGATCTGCAGCTTGATGAAGCCGGAGACCTTCTTCTTGGGGGGCATTGCTGTCCTTCGCTGGTTGTGGGCCCACGCCTACGGGCGATGACCCGGTTGCAGTGCCTCGCTCGGTCAGATCTTGGCGACCTGGTTGAACGAGAGCTCGACCGGGGTCTCCCGGCCGAAGATGGAGACCAGAACCTTGAGCTTCTGGGTGTCGGGGTTGATCTCGGAGATCGTCGCCGGGAGGGTCTCGAACGGGCCCTCCATGACGGTGACCGACTCGCCGACCTCGAAGTCGACGACCGCGGCCTCGCGGGGCTTGCCCGCGCCACCGGCGCCACCACCGGCGGCACCGGCAGCAGCCGGGGCGCCGAGGTCGGCCGGGGCCAGCATCGTGAAGACCTCGTCGAGGCTCAGCGGCACCGGCTGGTGCGCGTTGCCCACGAAGCCGGTCACACCCGGGGTGTGCCGCACGGCGCCCCACGACTCGTCGGTGAGGTCCATGCGGACCAGGACGTAGCCGGGCATCCGCACGCGGCGGACCAGCTTCTTCTGGCCGTTCTTGATCTCGGTGACCTCTTCCATCGGCACCTCGGCCTGGAAGATGTAGTCCTCCATGTTGAGGGAGGCGATGCGGTTCTCGAGGTTCGCCTTCACGCGGTTCTCGTAGCCCGCGTAGGAGTGGATGACGTACCAGTCACCGAACTGGCTGGCGAGCTTGTCCTTGAACTCCTTGACCGGGTCCGCGGGGGCCTCGTCGACGGAGGTCTCGTCCGCGGTGGTCTCGTCGACGAAGGACTCGTCCGCGACGGCCTCGTCAGTCGTGGCCTCGGCGGCGACGAACTGGGGGGCAGCCGGGTCCGCGGCCTCGTCGGTGGTGTCGGCCTCCGTCATGTCGGCAGCCTCTGGGGCGCCAGCGGCGTCGGCCTCGGTCTCGGGGGTGGCGACGTCCTCGACGGACTGCTCAGTGCCGGCGGCGACCTCGTCGCTCTCGGTGGTCCACTGGTCGGACACGCTGATGACCTACTTCCTTGGAATGTGTCGCCGGGTCGTGCTGTCCCGGTTCGGCGGTGGTGAGCCCCGGCGGGCTAGCCGCCGAAGAGCCACAGGACGAGCTTGGTGAAGCCGAAGTCCAGCGTGGACACAAGGGCCATCATGAACACCACGAACACGATCACGACGATCGTGTAGTTCACCAGCTCCGAGCGGGTCGGCCGGACGACCTTGCGCAGCTCGTCCAGGATCTGGCTGACGAACAGGCTCAGCGACCGGAAGAACCGGGAGAACGGGTTGCCACGACGGTCGCGCTTGCGACTGGCGCGGCCCGAGTCGCGCGTCTCCGCGCTCACGTCCGTCACGATTCCTCTTCTCGCTGGCTCGTCACACTGTGGGTGTACTGCTGTGTTGCTGTACTGCTCGTCAACGTTCTGCTACTCGCAGGGCAGGAGGGACTCGAACCCCCAACCGCCGGTTTTGGAGACCGGTGCTCTACCAATTGAGCCACTGCCCTACGGAACTCGCCAAGGGGGCGGCAGGTTCCGGATGGTCGACCCTACCTCCATCCGAACGCACCGCGGGCACGCCGGAAGCATGGCTGAAGTCAACCGAGGATGAAGCATACGTGACGTCAAGGCCCGGATGCGAACTCGCCGCCCGGGGCGCCTGCAGAGCCGCGGCGGCGGGCCCGCCGGGCGGCTCCCAGGCCGGCGAGGCGCACGGTGACCGCGCTCCGGACACGGCGGCACGGCATACCGGGCGCTCTGCGACCATTGACGGGTGACCGAGCAGACCGCCCCCGCCAGCCACACGCCCGTCGCCGAGCTCGCCCCGGAGCAGCTCGAGGCCTTCGCCCAGGAGCAGCGCACCGCGTATGCCGCCCTGCGCGAGAAGGGCCTGAAGCTCGACCTCACCCGCGGCAAGCCGGCGCCAGCGCAACTCGACCTCGCCGAGGAGCTGCTCGCCCTTCCGCACGGCCACGTCGACGCCAGCGGCACCGACGTTCGCAACTACGGCGGCCTGCAGGGCCTGGCCGAGCTCCGGGCGATCTTCGCCGAGCTCCTGCACGTCGAGCCGTCCCAGCTCGTGGCCGCCGGCAACTCGAGCCTGACGCTGATGCACGACTGCCTGGTCGACCTCCTGCTGCACGGCGGGGTCGACTCCCCCCGCCCGTGGTCGCAGGAGGAGAAGATCACCTTCGTCTGCCCGGTGCCCGGCTACGACCGCCACTTCGCGATGCTCGAGCACTTCGGCATCGACATGGTCACCGTGCCCATGCGCGAGGACGGCCCGGACGCCGAGGCGGTGGCGCGCCTGGTGGCCGACGACCCGAGCGTCAAGGGCATGTGGATCGTGCCGACCTACGCCAACCCGGCCGGTTCGGTCACCACGCAGGAGGTCGCCGCCCGGCTGGCCTCGATGGAGACCGCCGCACCCGACTTCAAGATCTTCTGGGACAACGCCTACGCCTTCCACCACCTGACCGCCGACGAGGCCAAGAGCGCCGACATCCTCAGCCTCGCCTCCGCCGCCGGGAAACCGCACCGCCCGCTCGTGTTCGCCTCGACGTCGAAGATCACGTATGCCGGCGCCGGCGTCGCCTTCCTCGCCGCGTCGCCGGAGAACGTGGCCTGGCACCTCGGCCACCTCGGCAAGCGCTCCATCGGCCCCGACAAGGTCAACCACCTGCGGCACGCGCAGTTCTTCGGCTCCGCCCAGGGCGTGCGCGACCACATGGTCCGCCACCGCGAGGTCATCGCGCCCAAGTTCGCCGAGGTCGAGCGGGTGCTCAGCGAGCGCCTCGACGGCCTGGGCATCGCCAGCTGGACCCGGCCGAAGGGCGGCTACTTCGTCAGCCTCGACGTGCTGGACGGCACCGCGTCCCGCGTCGTGGAGCTCGCCAAGGACGCCGGCATCGCGCTCACCCCGGCCGGCGCCTCCTTCCCCTACGGCAAGGACCCCGGCGACCGGAACATCCGGCTGGCCCCGACCTTCCCCGTGCTGGCGGAGGTCACGGCCGCGATGGAGGCCGTGGCGACCTGCGTGCTGCTGGCCGCCGCCGAGTCCCTCCAGCGGAGGGGCTGACCGGGCGCTGCCCCTCGGCTGGAACAAGGGCCTCCGGCTGGAAGCAGGCCCGGCAGTGGAAGAAGGTCCGGCCGGGGAAGAAGGCCGGGCGGCCTGAGGCCTTGGTCCCTTTGCGCCCTGCGGCGACCCGGCAGAGACTGAACGCATGAGCGATCAGCCAGGACGCGAGAGCATCGAAGACGACATCGCCAGCTACAGCGTCGACGACGAGGGGCAGCTTCAGCCCTACGACACCCTCGACCAGGACGACGTTGCCGACGAGCTCGACCGCGGCTACTCCCCGCCGGAGAAGCCCCGCGGTGTGGACGCCTTCGGCACCACCGTGGAGGAGCAGCGCCAGGGCGAGAACCTGGAGCAGCGCATCCGGCAGGAGGAGCCCGACCCCAACACCGCCTACGGCGCGCCGGACAACGAGAGCGGGCTCGACAACGAGGACGAGGACCGGGTCGGCGGCGACGACCCCGACTCCATCGCCGCCGAGGACGACTTCATCGGCGACGCCGAGGTCGGCGACGCGCGGGCCGGCCGGCTCGTGGCCCCCGACGAGGGCGCGCACGAGGACGTCGACCACGAGATGGTCGGCCGCGACGTCGGCGTGAACGGGGCCGCGGCCTCGGCCGAGGAGGCCGCCATGCACATCATCGACGAGTAGGAACGCGCAGCCGACGCACCCACTTCCGGCACTTCCGGCGGATCGGGACGAACCGCCGAACCCCTCTCCGACGACGGGGCCCGAACCTAGACTCAGGTGTCACGGTTCGGGCCCCGTCAGCGTCCGCAGGGAGGGGGCGCCCAGGTGTACATGACCGACCGGCCGCGCGCGGACGCAGCTGCAGCCGGCCAGGGAGCATCCCTCCGCCGCAACGGGGTGCGGAGCCGGCCGAGGGGCGTGCGCAGTCGGGTGGGCACTCCCGTGGGCAGCACGGTCGTGCTGCTCGGCCTGGTCAGCCTGCTCACCGACGTCTCCTCCGAGGCCGTCTCGGCGGTGCTGCCCCTCTACCTCACGGCGGTGCTCGGCCTCTCCCCGCTCGCCTTCGGCTTCGTCGACGGCCTCTACCAGGGCGTCAGCGCCGTCGTGCGCATCCTCGGCGGCTGGCTCTCCGACCGGGCCGACCGCCCGAAGTGGGTCGCCTTCGCCGGCTACGGCCTCTCCGCCGTCACCAAGGTCGCCCTCCTCGCGGCGCAGGGCCTCGGAGCCGTCACGGCGGTGATCACGGTCGACCGGCTGGGCAAGGGACTGCGCACGGCGCCTCGCGACGCGCTCATCGCCGCCTCGACGCCGACGGCCACCCTCGGCCGCGCCTTCGGGATGCACCGGGCACTCGACACCACCGGGGCGGCGATCGGCCCCTTGCTCGCCTTCTCCATCCTGTGGCTCGTACCCGGCGACTACTCGGCGGTCTTCGTCGCCTCCCTCGCGGCAGCGGTGATGGGTCTCGCCGTCCTCCTGCTGCTGGTGCCCGACCTGCGCCCCCGCCGCGACCGGATGACCACCGCAGCAACCGCGACGTCAGCCGCAGCTGCGGCCCCAGCTGCAGCCCCTGCGGCCGCACCCACCCCGCCGTCGCTGCGGCTGCTGCGCCAGGGACGGTTCGGCCGCCTCATGCTGGCCGCCGCGGTGCTCGGTGTGCTCACCATCAGCGACGGCTTCCTCTACCTCTCCCTCGCCCGCCGCGACGACCTGGCGGCGACCTGGTTCCCCCTGCTGTTCGTCGGCACCAACGTCGCCTACCTCGCCCTCGCCGTGCCGCTCGGCCGGCTCTCCGACCGCTGGGGTCGGGCGCGCGTGCTCGTCGGCGGCCACCTGCTGCTCGTCGGCGCCTACCTGTGCGCGGCCGGACCGGTGGGCGGCCTGCCCGCGACGCTGGCGTGCCTCTTCCTCCTCGGCGCCTTCTACGCCGCCACCGATGGCGTGCTGGCTGCCTTCACCGCGACGCTCGTGCCGCCGGAGGTGCGGGCCAGTGGCATCGCCACCACCCAGACGGTGGTGGCGGCCGCGCGCTTCGCCTCCTCCGTCGGCTTCGGCTCTCTGTGGCTGTGGCTGGGTCGAGGACCTGCCGTGTATGCCGTGGCCGCGGCCCTCGTGGTCGCCGTGCCCCTGGCCTGGTGGCTGCTGCGGGGCGTGGAGCGCCCGACCCCGGGCCTCGCCTCCGCCGCGATGCGCCCACGGGACGTGGGCGACACAGGGGCCGGCGCATGAGTGCACGCGCCCGGCTGGTGGCCCTCGTCGTCGTCTGCCTGCTCGCCCTGGGCGGCACCGCGGCATACGTGCTGGTGGCCCGGGACGGGCAGCGGGAGGCGGCGGCCGCCGCCCCGGCCCTGCCGGCCGTGTCGGTGGCCAGCCTGCAGGACGAGCCGCGCATCGTCTTCCGCAACGCCGCGATCGGGCCCGACTACGGCAAGGTGGCGATGGTGCCGCTCTCGGACCCGGGCGGTCCCCGAGCCGTCACCGGGCAGTCCTGCGACCGCGTGTTCGCCACCTCCACACGCACCCTGTGCCTGGGCTCGGACGGGGGCGCCGGCACGACCTGGAGGGCCACCGTCACCACGCGCGGCGAGGCGTCGCCCCGCCGGCTGCCGCTGACCGGCACCCCGAGCCGGGCCCGGCTCTCCCGCGACGGCAGCCATGCCGCCACCACGACGTTCGTCGCCGGCGACTCCTACACCGCGACCGGCTTCTCCACCCGCACCGTCATCACGACGCTCGCCGACGGCAGCGGCAGCGACCTCGAGGACTTCCGCCTCGTGCACCGGGGCCGCACGGTCCGGCCGGCCGACCGCAACTTCTGGGGCGTGACGTTCGCCGCCGACGGCGACACCTTCTACGTGACGGCGTCCTTCGGGAAGCAGAACTGGCTGGCCCGCGGCAGCCTGTCGCGGCGGACGCTGACCACCCTGCGCGCCGACGCCGAGTGCCCCTCGCTCTCCCCCGACGGGACCCACGTCGCCTACAAGAAGCGGCAGGACCGGCGCGCCGGCGACTGGCGGGTGGCCGTGCTCGACCTCGCCAGCGGACGGGAGACCGTGCTGCCCGGCGGCCGCAGCGTCGACGACCAGGTCGAGTGGCTCGACGACCGGCAGCTCGTCTACGGCCTTCCCGGTGACGGCAGCAGGGCGGCCGAGACCAACGTCTGGGTCGTGGCCGCCGACGGCACCAGCCAGCCGAGGGTGCTCATCGAGAAGGCGTGGTCGCCCGCCGTGGTGCGCTGAGCCGCGCCGGCCGGGATGACAGACTGCGGGCATGCCGCGTCCGGTGACCGCGCTCCCCAAGGCGCACCTGCACCTGCACTTCACGGGCTCGATGCGCGTGGAGACCCTGCGCGAGCTCGCCGACAAGCACGGCATCAGGCTGCCCGACTCGCTCCTCGCGGCGTGGCCGCCGCGGCTCAGCGCCCGTGACGAGCGCGGGTGGTTCCGCTTCCAGCGGCTCTACGACGCCGCGCGCGCCTGTGTGCGCGACGAGGACGACATGCGCCGCATCGTGCGCGAGGCCGCCGAGGACGACACCGCCGAGGGCTCCCGGTGGCTGGAGATCCAGGTCGACCCGACGTCCTACGCGCCGTTCGTCGGCGGCATCACCCCCGCCCTCGAGATCGTGCTCGACGAGGCCCGCGCCGCCTCCGCCCGCGGTGGCGCCGAGGTCGCCGTCGTCGTGGCGGCCAGCCGGATCCGCCACCCGCTCGACGCGCGCACGCTGGCCCGGCTGGCGGCGCAGTACGCCGGCGAGGGCCCCGGCACGGTGGTCGGGTTCGGCCTGAGCAACGACGAGCGCCGGGGCGTCACGCAGGAGTTCGCGCACGCCTTCCGGATCGCCCGCCACGCGGGGCTCGCCCTGGTGCCCCACGCCGGTGAGCTCCTCGGACCCACCGCCGTCGAGGCCACCCTGGAGTCGCTGTGGCCCGACCGGCTCGGCCACGGCGTGCGCAGCGCCGAGGACCCGCGCGTGCTGGAGCTGGTCGCCGAGAGCGGCGTCGCGCTCGAGGTGTGCCCCCTCAGCAACGTGGCGCTCGGCGTCTACGGCAGCCCCGACGAGGTGCCGCTGCGTGCCATCGTCGACGCCGGCGTGCCCGTGGCCCTCGGTGCCGACGACCCGCTCCTCTTCGGCTCCCGCCTGGCCGCGCAGTACGAGGCCGCCCGCGAGGCGCTCGGCTTCGACGACGCCGGCCTCGCCGCCCTCGCCCGGGGTTCCATCGAGGCCAGCCGGGCTCCCGAGGGCACCCGCAAGGCGGCGCTGGCCGACGTGGACGCCTGGCTGGCCGCCGCCCCCGCCTGAGCCGGAACATCTCGCCGGGCCTGCACCGGTGACCCCGTCCCAACCGATGACAACCGCGGGCGCCGCCGGTCTAGCGTGGTGACGAGGCGCACCGCCGACCCCGCCGACCCCCGCCGACCACGCCCACCCCGCCGACAGAAGGAGCACGCCATGGGCCGCATCGTCTCCAACTTCTTCATCTCCTTCGACGGCGTCGTCGAGAGGCCCGACCAGTGGCACTTCCCCTACTTCGACGACGCCATGGGCAAGGTCGTCGAGTCGGGGATGGAGACCTCCCGCGCCTTCCTCATGGTGCCACACCCTCTACCGGGAGTGGTCGGAGTACTGGCCGCAGCAGGGCGCCGAGGTCCCCTTCTCGTCCTTCATCAACAACCACCCGAAGTACGTCCTGTCCCACCAGGCCTTCGACCCGACGTGGCAGAACACCACCGTCATCACGGGCCCGGACGACGCCGCGGTCGCCGACCAGGTGAGGGCCCTGAAGGACCGGGTGGACGGGGACATCGCCATGTCGGGGTCGGCCACCACCGTGCGCTGGCTCATCGCACAGGGCCTGCTCGACGAGCTGGCCCTGCTCGTGCACCCCATCGCGGTCGGCAGCGGGCAGCGACTCTTCGAGGGCACCGGCACGGTGCCCCTTCGCCTCCTGTCGAGCGACACCCTGCCGACGGGCGTGCTGCACCTGCGCTACGCGGTGGACTACGCCGGCTGAGGGCAGTGCTGCCGGCTCCGGCTGACGACAGCGGCAGGTGGGCCGGTCGTCAGAGGGCGTGCACCCTCAGCCTCACAGCTGATGGCCCACCCTGAGCCTCACAGTTGATGGGCCACAAACACCGGCTCGTTGACCAGCGACACCCCGAAGGCCTCCCGCACCCCGTCGCGGATCTCCCGCGCCAGCGCGGCGACGTCCGCGGCCGTGGCCCCACCCCGGTTCGTGATGGCCAGGGTGTGCTTGGTCGACAGGGCCGCGGGCCCGGGCAGGCCGTAGCCCTTGCCGAACCCCGCCTTGTCGATGAGCCAGGCGGCGCTGGTCTTGATGTTGCCGTCGGGGTCGGCGAACCGGGGCGGCACCGGCCCGTCGGCACCGAGGCGCTGCGACGCGCGCTCCTCCAAGGCCGCGAACTGCGGCACGCCGAGGATCGGGTTGGTGAAGAAGGAACCGCACGACCAGGTGTCGGGATCGTCGGGGTCGAGCACCATGCCGCGGTTGCGCCGCTGCTGCAGCACCGCCTCGCGGGCGTCGGTGAGCGCCACCCGGGCGCCGGTCTCCACGCCGAGCTGGCGGGCCAGGTCGGCGTACCCGATCGGCTGCGACAGGTCACCCGGCATGAGCTGGAAGAGCACGTCGAGCACGACGAACCGCGAGTGGCCCTTGAAGATCGAGTGCCGGTAGGTGAACGCGCAGTCGAGGTTGCTGAACGTGCGCACGCGCTGCTCGTGGCGGTCCCAGGTGCGCACCGAGGCGATGGTCTGGGCGACCTCCTGGCCATAGGCCCCGACGTTCTGCACGGGGGTGGCGCCGGTGCAGCCCGGTATGCCGGACAGCGCCTCGATGCCGGACCACCCCTCGGCGACGGCCCGGGCGACGAGGCCGTCCCAGCTCTCACCCGCGGCGACCCGCACCATGACGCCGCCGCAGAGGTCGGCGGACTCGACCGCCACCCCGGACGTCGCGACGCGCACGACCGTGCCGGGGAAGCCCTCGTCGGCCACCACGAGGTTGGAGCCGCCGGAGACGACCAGCAGCGGCTCGTCGGCGTCGTCGACCTCGCGCACGGCGTCGACCAGCTCGTCGGTGGTCTCCACGGTGACGAGCCGGGCCGCCGGGCCACCGACCCGCATCGTCGTCAGCTCGGCGAGCGGGACGTCGTGCTCCTCGCGCATCAGTCGAGCTGCACGACGGCGGTGCAGCGCCCGAGCACCTTCTCGCCGCCGCAGGTGGTGGTCACGTCGACCACGGCCCGCCGGGTCTCCTCGTCGACCGACCTCACCACGCCGGTCACCTCGACCTCGGCGCCGTCCTGGGGCACCACCACCGGCTTGGTGAACCGGGTGCCGAACTCGACGACTCGTCCGCCGTCACCGGCCCACTGCTCGACGACCGCACCCGAGGCGCCCATGGTCCACATGCCGTGGGCGATGACGTCGGGCAGGCCGACCGACTTCGCGAAGTCCTCGTCCTGGTGGATGCGGTTGTGGTCACCGGAGGCGTGGGCGTAGGCCACCAGGGCCTCACGGGTGACCGGGATGGTCACGGGGCCGAAGGTGTCGCCGACGGCGGTCCCACTCAGGCTGCGCGGAGCCATGGTCACTCCCCTCCCCGGACGACGATGGTCGAGGTCGAGGTGCACAGCGGCTCCCCGTCCGTCGTGGCGAGCTCGGTGCGGGTGGTGACCATCGAGTGGCCGCCCGCAGCCCGCACGCCGTCGACCGTGAGGGTGCCGAGCACCGTGTCGCCGGCCGTGATGGGCCGGTGGTGGACGAACCTCTGCTCGCCGTGCACCACCCGGGAGAAGTCGATCCCCGCCTCGGGGTCCTCGATGAGCTGTCGGTCGCACTGCTGCGCCAAGGTCACCGCGAAGGTCGGCGGCGCGATGACGTCGCGGTAGCCGGCGGCCCGGGCCGCCTCCGTGGAGGTGTGCACCGGGTCGGTGGAGCCGATCGCCGCGGCGAACGCGGCGATGCTCGCCGCGTCCACGGCATACGGGCCACTGGGCGGGTAGGTGCGCCCCGCGAACTCTGCGTTGACGGACATGGCGACCACTCTATGGGGCGACGGCGAACCCGCGACAAAGCCGCCCGGCCCACGACAAAGCCGCCCGGGACCGAGGGGTCCGGGGCGGCTGTCGACGCTGCTGGGGTGCGGTCAGCGGGTCTCGCGGTGCACCGTGTGGCGGCCGTCGCGAGGGCAGAACTTCTTCATCTCCAGACGGTCGGGGTTGTTCCGACGGTTCTTCTTGGTGATGTAGTTGCGCTCCTTGCACTCCGTGCACGCCAGGGTGATCTTGGGGCGGACGTCTGCGCTCTTGCTAGCCACGGGGCAACCTGCTCTCGAGATGACACGGGTGAAAACTGTCGGGGGCCGCTGCGGCGAGGCGCGGCGACACAACAGGGTACGCGACCCCAGGGCTGTTTCTGAAATCGTCGCCCTGACTTCGCGGCAGTAGCGGGGGCGGGCATCGATCCCGCGACCTCACGATTATGAGTCGTGCGCTCTAACCATCTGAGCTACCCCGCCTCGGGGCGCGGCGCCGGTGGGCGCCTTCCCAGAGCCCCCTGTCGGAATCGAACCGACGACCTTTTCCTTACCATGGAAACGCTCTGCCGACTGAGCTAAGGGGGCCTTCCACGAGCCCGCCGAGGCGAGCGCGTGAGTGCGTCGGGAAGACTACACGGACACCGGCTCACAATTGAAATCGGGCCGTCCGTGCTCCCCCGAAGGGGTCCTGCCGGCCGTCAACGGAACGCCGAGACCCCGGTCAGGGCCTGCCCGACCACCAGGGTGTGCATCTCGACGGTGCCCTCGTAGGTGAGCACCGACTCGAGGTTGTTCATGTGGCGGATCACGGGGTACTCCAGCGAGATCCCGTTGGCGCCCAGGATGGTTCGCGCCGTCCGGCAGATCTCGAGCGCCTCGCGGATGTTGTTCAGCTTGCCGAGGCTGACCTGCTCCGGGCGCAGCGTGCCGGCATCCTTGCGGCGGCCCAGGTGCAGGGCCAGCAGGAGGCCCTTGGTGTACTCCAGCGCCATGTCGGCGAGCTTCTGCTGGGTGAGCTGGAAGCCCGCGATCGGCCGGCCGAACTGCTCGCGCTCCATGGCGTAGCGGCGGGCGGCGTCGAGCGAGGACCGGGCCGCGCCGAGGGCGCCCCAGACGATGCCGAAGCGGGCCTCGTTCAGGCAGGAGAGCGGGCCCTTGAGCCCTCGCACCTCGGGCAGCACGGCGTCGGCGGGGAGCCGCACGCCGTCGAGCACCAGCTCGCTCGTGACCGACGCCCGCAGCGACAGCTTGTGCTTGATCAGCGGTGCGGAGAAGCCAGGGGTGTCGGTGGGCACGACGAAACCGCGTATGCCGCCGTGCTCCTCGCCGGCGTTGGCCCAGACCACCGCGACGTCGGCGATGGACCCGTTGGTGATCCACATCTTGCGACCGTCGAGCACCCAGTCGTCGCCGTCCCGGCGGGCCCGCGTGCGCATGGAGCCGGGGTCGGAGCCGTGGTCGGGCTCGGTGAGGCCGAAGCACCCGATCGCCTCGCCCGTGGCCATCCGCGGCAGCCACTGCTGCTTCTGCTCCTCGCTCCCCCAGCGCCAGATGGCGTACATCGCGAGCGACCCCTGCACCGAGACCAGCGAGCGCACCCCCGAGTCGGAGGCCTCCAGCTCGAGGCAGGCCAGGCCGTACTCGGTCGCGCTCATCCCGGCGCAGCCGTAGCCCTCGAGGTGCATGCCGAGGAGGCCGAGCGAGCCGAACTCCCGGGCCAGGCCGCGGATGTCGTCGATCTCGCCCCGCTCGAACCAGTCGGCGACGTAGGGGTCGACGAGCTTGTCGCAGAGCTGGCGGACCGAGGCCCGGACGGCCTTCTCGTCGTCGGTCAGCAGGTCGTCGATGCCCGCGAGGTCCATCGGGTCGACCGGCGGGAGCTTCTGCTGCTGGGTGGTCACGGTGCGTCTCCTTCGGTGTGCCGGGTGCTCGGCTCGGTCCCTTCGGTCGTCCGGCCCGCCGCCTCGGGGCGGCTGCCGGCCGGCCGGGTGAGCCAAGCCCGGATCTCGTCATTGTGCTGCCCCAGGGCCGGCGGGGCACCCATCGGTCGGGTGGTGCTGCGGGAGTAGGTGGCGGGGTGGCGGACCTGCCGGGGGTGGCCCGGCCCGACGTCCACGGTGGGACCGAGGTCGAGCGACTCGGCGAGGGCGATCGCCGACCCGATGTCGCCCACCACGCCGACCGGCACCCCGGTGTCGCCGATGCGCTTGACCCAGGAGTCGGCGTCGTCCTCGCCCAGGGCGTCCTCGAGCGCCTCCACGAGGGCGTCGCGGTGTGCCACGCGGTCGGGGTTGCGGGCGAACCTGGGGTCGTCGGCGAGGTGCGGCACGCCGACAGCCTCCGCGAGGCGGCGGAACTGTCCGTCGTTGCCGCACGCCAGGGCGACCGAGCGGTCGCGGCAGCGCAGCGTCTCGTAGGGAGCGATCGACGGGTGGCGGTTCCCCATCCGCGTCGGGCTGGAGCCGGTCGCGAGGTAGGCGCCGGCCTGGTTGGCCAGGGCTCCGAGCAGGCTCGAGAGCAGGTTGACCTCGACGTGCTGGCCCTGCCCGGTGCGCGCTCGCTCCGCCAGCGCGGCCAGCACCCCGACGACCGCGTCCTTGCCGGTGAGCACATCGACCAGGGCCACGCCGACCTTCGTGGGCTCGCCGTGCGGGTCGCCGGTGATGCTCATGAGGCCGCCGACCGCCTGGACGAGGAAGTCGTAGCCCGGCACCTCCGCCCCGGCACCGCTGCCGAAGCCGGTGACCGAGCAGTAGACGATGCCCGGGTTGTCGCGGCTGACCTCCGCGTAGCCGAGGCCGAGGCGGTCGAGGGCGCCGCTGCGGTGGTTCTCCACCAGCACGTCGGCGCGTCCGGCCAGCTCGCGGGCCAGGGCCAGGTCGGCGGGGTCCTTGAGGTCGAGCTCGACGCTCCGCTTGGACCGGTTGACGGACTCGAAGTAGGACGAGGACGTCGCCGTCCAGGGCGGTCCCCAGTGACGGGTGTCGTCGCCGAGTCCCGGCCGCTCGACCTTGACCACCTCGGCACCGAGGTCGGCCAGCGTCGCGGTGGCGTACGGCCCGGCGAGCACGCGGCTGAAGTCGGCGACGAGCAGGCCGTCGAGCGGCGCCGTCACGAGGGCACCTCGAGCCTGCCGTCGACCCGTCGGGGCAGGTGCCAGGGGTTGTCCGCCCGGAGCGCCGCGGGCAGGGCGGCATCCGGCACCGACTGGAAGGCCACCGGGCGGGTGAAGCGGTCGAGCGCCGCGGCCCCCACCGAGGTGGCCCACGGCGCCGTGGTGGCGGGCCACGGGCCGCCGTGCTGCTGGGCCCAGGTCCAGGCCACGCCCGTCGGCCAGTCGTCGACGGCGACCCGGCCGACGAGGGGCGCCAGCAGCGACACCGCCGCAGCGGTGTCGGGGTCGTCGGGCCCAGCGGTCATGACGCTCGCGGCGAGGGCTCCCTGCAGCTGCCCCACGACGTGGCGCAGCTCGTCCGCGTCGGCGTACTCCGCGACCAGGGCCACCGGCCCGAAGCACTCCTCCAGCAGGCGGCTTCCCCTCACCAGCGCGGCGGCCGGCACCGAGAGGACCGTCGCGGGCGCGGCCCACCCGCCGTCGGCCATCGGCACCTGCGCCACCACTCGCGCGCCTGCTGCCACCAGCTCCTCCACGCCTGCCGACGCCGCCCGGGCGATGCCGTCCGTCAGCAGCCAGCCGCGCGGAGCCGCAGCCTCCAGAGCGAGCCCCACGGCGGCAGCCGCGTTCGAGCCGGCCGGGGCCAGCAGCAGCCCGGGCTTGGTGCAGAACTGGCCCGTGCCCAGGGTGAAGGAGCCGACGAAGCCGTCGGCCACCTGCGCCAGCCGGGCCGCACCGCCGGCGGTGAGCACCACCGGGTTCACCGTGCCCATCTCGGCGAAGACGGGGACGGGCACGTCGCGCTGGTTGGCCAGCTGCCAGAGGGCCAGGCCGCCCTGCTGGGAACCGGTGAAGGCGACGGCGGCGGTGTGCAGCGAGGCCACCAGCGTCGCGCCGGCGGAGAACCCCGCCACCAGGCCGAAGGCGCCGGCCGGGGCACCCGCCTCGCCCAGGGCCCCCGTCGCCAGCCTGCCGAGCTCGGCCGACAGCAACGGGTGGGCCGGGTGGGCCTTGGCGACCACGGGACACCCCGCGGCGAGCGCGGAGGCCGTGTCGTTGCCCAGGACACCGAAGGCGAACGGGAAGTTGCTGGCCCCGAAGACGGCGACCGGCCCCAGCGGCTGCTGCACCCGGCCGAGCCAGCGGGTGGTCGCCGTCGCGTGGTCGACGGTGGCCCGCAGCCAGGACCCCTCCTGCGCCACGTCGGCGTAGAAGCGCAGCTGCGCCGCCACCCGGGCCAGCTCGCCGGTCAGCCGGACCTCGCCGAGGGCGGTCTCGCGGTCGGCCAGCGCCACGAGCCGGTTCGCCGTGTCGGGTGCCTCGAGCGCGTCCGCCAGCGCCCGCAACCACCCGGCGCGCTCGGCAGGGCTGGTCACGGCCAGGGTCGGTGCGGCATCCGCTGCTCGTGACAGCACCGTCTCCACCTCGGCTGACGACGTGCAGGGCACCTCGCCCAGCGCCTCGCCGGTGCGCGGGTCGTGGCTGGTGTCGGAGCCGGTCGGTGTGGTATCCGGCGCGGCATCCGAACCGTCGACCGGTGCGTGGTCGGGGCCCTCCGCCCGCGTGGTCAGCTGGTGGACCATGCGAGCTCCCTCACTCCGTGCTCGAGCACGTCGAGGGCGTCGTCGAGCAGCTCTGCCTCGATGACCAGGGGCGGCAGGAGCCGGATGACGTTGCCGAAGGTGCCGCAGACCAGGACGAGGACTCCCTCGGCGTGGCAGTGCGCCGCCACGGCCCGGGCCGCCGCCGGGTCGGGCTCGGTGGTGCCGGGCCGCACGAGCTCGAGGGCCAGCATGGCGCCGCGCCCGCGGGCCTCACCGACCGCGGGCGAGTCCTCGGCCAGCCGTTGCAGCCGGGGCAGCGCCCGGGCCCCGATCGCGCGGGCCCGGTCGACCAAGCCCTCCTCCTCGATGACGGCGATCGCTGCCAGGGCCGCTGCGCAGGCCACGGGGTTGCCCGCGTAGGTGCCACCGAGGCCACCCGGGTCGACGGCGCCCATGAGCTCGGCCCGACCGGTGACCGCCGACAGCGGCAGCCCCGCGCCCAGCGCCTTCGCCGACGTGACGAGGTCGGGCACGAGGCCCTCGTGCTCGGACGCGAACATGGCACCCGTGCGGCCGAACCCGGTCTGGATCTCGTCGGCCACGAAGACGATCCCGTGCTCACGGGCGAACCGCGCCACGCCGGGGAGGAACCCCGGCGCCGGGACGATGAAGCCCCCCTCCCCCTGCACCGGCTCGGCCACGATCGCAGCGACGTTCTCGGCGCCGATCTGCGTCATCACCAGCTCCTCGAGCCGCGCCAGGGCCTCCTCGGCGCAGCGCTCGGGGCCGCCGGGCCACCGGTACGGGTAGGCCGATGGGGCCCGGTGGACCTCGGGGGCGAACGGGCCGAAACCCGCCTTGTAGGGCAGGTGCTTGGCCGTCATCGACATCGTCATGAGCGTGCGGCCGTGGTACGCGTGGTCGAGGACGACCACCGCCGGACGGCCCGTGGCGGCCCGGGCGATCTTCACCGCGTTCTCCACGGCCTCGGCGCCGGTCGTGTAGAGGGCCGTGCGCTTCTCGTGGTCGCCGGGGGTCAGCCGGTTGAGCGCCCGGGCGACGTCGACGAAGCCCTCGTACTCGGTGACCATGAAGCAGGTGTGCGTGAACCGGGCCGCCTGCTCGGCCACCGCCGCGGCCACCCTCGGGTGCGAGGCCCCGACGCTGGTGACCGCGATGCCGGAGGCGAGGTCGATGAGCTGGTTGCCGTCGACGTCGACCAGGATCGCGCCCTCGGCCCGCTCGACGAAGACGGGCAGGGTGGTGCCGAAGCCGCGGGCGACCTCGTGCCCGCGTGCGGCGTGCAGCTCGGTGGACCGAGGTCCCGGCACGGGCGTCTGGAGCAGCCGGCGCTGGGCGACCTCGCCGGAGCCGGGCAGGGAGGTGAGGGTGTCGGTCATCGCTCAGGCCTCGATGTTCGCCATGACGTGCTTGATGCGGGTGTAGTCCTCCAGGCCGTACAGCGAGAGGTCCTTGCCGTAGCCGGAGTGCTTGAACCCACCGTGCGGCATCTCGGCCACCAGCGGGATGTGGGTGTTGATCCACACGCAGCCGAAGTCCAGCGCCCGGGACAGGCGCATGGCCCGGCCGAAGTCCGACGTCCACACCGAGGAGGCCAGCGCGTACTGCACACCGTTGGCCTTGGCGAGGGCGTCCTGCTCGTCGTCGAACGACTGCACGGTGATCACCGGCCCGAAGACCTCGTCCTGCACCAGGCGGTCGTCCTGGCGCAGGCCCGTCACGACCGTCGGCTCGACGTAGAACCCGCGGTCGCCCTGCCGGCCACCACCGGCCGCGACGTCGGCGTGGGACGGCACGTCGGCGAGGAAGCCGAGCACTCGCTCGAGCTGGTGCGCGTTGTTGACCGGTGGCACGAGGGCGTCCTCGTCGTGGCGGCCGTTCCGGTAGGACGTGGTCGTGGCCCTCGCCTGCTCGGCGAGCAGGGCCACGAACTCGTCGTGGACCTTCTGGTGCACCAGGACCCGGGTCGCGGCGGTGCAGTCCTGGCCCGCGTTGAAGTACCCGGCGACGGCGATGCCCTCGGCGGCGGCCCGGAGGTCGGCGTCGTCGAACACCAGCACCGGCGCCTTGCCGCCGAGCTCGAGGTGGACCCGCTTGAGGTCGCGGCTCGCGCTCTCGGCCACCTGCATGCCCGCCCGCACCGAGCCGGTGATCGAGACCATGGCGGGGACGCGGTGCCCGACGACCAGGCTGCCGGTCGTGCGGTCACCCGTGACGACGTTGAGCACACCCGGCGGGAGGTGCTCGGCCGCGATCTCGGCCAGCATCAGGGTCGACACCGGCGTGGTGTCGCTGGGCTTGAGCACCACGGTGTTGCCGGCGGCGATGGCCGGGGCCAGCTTCCAGACGGCCATCATCATCGGGTAGTTCCACGGCGCCACCTGCCCCACGACACCCACCGGCTCGCGGCGGATCCACGAGGTGTGGCCCTTCAGGTACTCACCGGCCGACCTGCCCTCGAGGACCCGGGCGGCCCCCGCGAAGAAGCGCAGCTGGTCGACCATCGGCGGGATCTCCTCGGAGAGCGTCAGCGGGACGAGCTTGCCGGTGTTCCGGCTCTCCGCCTCGACCAGCTCCTCGGCACGGGCCTCCACCGCGTCCGCGATGCGCAGCAGGGCCTGCTGGCGCTCCGACGGCGTGGTCTCGCGCCAGCCCTCGAAGGCGCGCTCCGCCGCGGCATACGCGCGGTCGACGTCGTCCTCACCGGACAGCGGCGCGCGGGCGTAGACCTCCCCGGTCGAGGGGTCGGTGACGTCGGTCCACCGGTCCTCCGTGGGGGCGACGGCCTCGCCGCCGATGACGTTGTGCAGGGTCGTCACGGGTGCGGTCCCGGACGTGGGGGTGTTCGACACGGTTGGTCTCCTCAGACGTGGTCGGGCTGGCGGACAGCGTCGCCGTGGGGGGTGTCCTTGCGCAGGTAGGGCTTGGCGATCGACATGTAGGCCAGCCCGACACCGATGACCAGGAGCGCCGAGAGGACGACGATCCAGTTGTCGTACCAGGGCACGTCGGGCGTGCGCGGCCAGGCCATGTTGACCGCGGCGAGCACCTGGTAGGTGAAGGCGGCGGCGGTGACCGGCATCCCCCAGGCGCCGAGCGTGAACTTCCCCGAGGGCACCCAGCCCTTGAGCCGGGCCCGCAGCGCGGCCAGGACGACCATCATGAAGCCGAGGTAGATGCCGAGGGCGGCGAAGGACACGATCTTGGTGAGCGCGTCGGCCGAGACCTTCGACCCGATGATGATGACGGCCGGGACCGCCGCGGCGAGCAGCAGTGCGTAGGGAGGCACGGCCCGGCGGGCCGAGAACCGCGACAGCAGGTGGCTCGCCGGCATCATGTGGTCGCGGGCGTAGGCGTAGATGAGCCGGCTGGCCGCGGCCTGCAGGCTCAGCGCGCACGAGAAGAACGAGATCAGCACGACCGCCAGGACGAGCCGGAAGCCGACCGTGCCGAACGCGTCCTGGAGCACGGTGGTCACGGGGTCGGCGTCCTTGCCGGAGATGACCGCCGCGAAGTCAGGCACCGCCAGCACCAGCGCGAGGGTGATGAAGAACGAGGCGAAGCACCCGATGTAGATCGTCATCCGCATGGACTTGGGGATCTGCACGCGGGGGTTCTTGACCTCCTCGGCCACGTCGCCACAGGCCTCGAAGCCGTAGTACAGGTAGACGCCGATGAGTGCTGCCGCGAGGAAGGCCGGCAGGTAGGAGCCGCTCGACGCCACCGCGTGGGTGTCGAACAGGACCCCGAGACCGTGGTGCCGCTCGGTGAGCAGCAGCCAGCCGCCCACCACGAGCGCGCCGGCCAGCTCGGCGGCGAAGCCGAAGAAGGCGACCTTGGCGAGCAGCTCGGTGCCCCCGAAGTTGAGCACCGTCACCAGGGCGATGAGGGCGAGCGCGCACAGGATCGTGACGTTGGTCGACGGCTCGATGCCGAGCACCATCGCGACGAACGGGCCGGCGCCGTAGGAGACGCTCGCGATGGTGACGACGAGGGCGATCATGTACACCCATCCCGCCATCCACGCCCAGCGCCGGCCCCACAGCCGCCGGGCCCACGGGTAGATGCCACCGGAGACGGGGAACTGCGAGACCACCTCGCCGAAGACGAGGGCCACCAGCAGCTGGCCGACGGCGGCGAGCACCACGGCCCAGATCATCGGCGGACCGCCCGTCGCGAGCGCGAAGGCGAACAGCGAGTACACCCCGACCACCGGCGACAGGTAGGTGAAGCCGAGCGAGAAGTTGCCCCACAGGCTCATGTCGCGCTTGTAGTCAGAGGTGTAGCCGAGCGAGGCGAGGTGCGCGTCCTCGTCGTCGTGATGCACGGCGGTGTGCTCCACGGTCATGGGCCGGTCCTTTCGGTGACGCGGTCGCCGAGGCGGCGAGCCGACGCCGGCAACGCTAGGAACCGGGCTGTCGGCGGCATATGGACACTTCGTCGAACGGATCGGTCCTAGGCTGGACTTCTCGTCCATGGCCACGGTGAATCAGCGCGTCCACGGTCAGCGCGTCCACGGTCACGATCTCCCAGGCCAACGGAAGGGACCCGTATGCCGGTCCAGCTCGGCTGGCTCCTCGAGCAGGAGGACCTCGCCCTCCGGCTCGTCTGCGGCTCGGCCGAGGGGGTGGAGGTGGAGTGGGCGCACGCCATCGAGCTGCAGGACCCCAGCCCGTGGCTCGCCGGCGGCGAGCTGGTGCTCACCACCGGTCTCCGCCTGCCGCGCACGCAGACCGAGCAGGCGGCCTACGTCGAGCGGCTGCGGGCCGTCGGCATCGCGGCCCTGGCCTTCGGGGTGGGTGTGCGCTTCACCGCCATCCCCGCCGGGTTGCGCCAGCGGTGCGAGGAGGTCGGCCTGCCGCTGCTCGAGGTGCCGCTGCCGACGCCCTTCATCGCCGTGTCGCAGGCGGTCGCCCACCGCCTCGCCGAGGAGCAGCAGCACGCGCTGCAACGGGTGGTGGCGTTCCAGCAGGCCCTGACCCGCCGCGCGTTGCGGGAGGGAGCGAGCGGGCTGGTCGGGGTGCTCGGGCGCGAGCTGGACCGGCCCGTCGTGCTGCTCGACGAGCACGGACTGGTGCTCGCGGCCTCGCACCGCGCGCATCCCCTCGCCCGCGCGCTGGCGGCCTCGCTGCGGTCCATCCCGGCACGGCGGGCCGCCCCCGGCATGCAGCGCGTGGAGACCCCGTCAGGCGCGGTGGACCTCCACGTCCTGGCCGGTCGCGCCGCCCCGCGTGGGTGGCTAGCCGTCGCCGCGGACCCACCCCCGTCCTCCGACGAGCGCCTCATGGTGCACCACGCCGTCGCGGTGGCCACGCTGCAGCTCGACCAGCCGCGCGAGCTCGAGGAGGCTCGCGAGTCCGTCGGGGCGACGGTGCTCGGGCTCCTGCTCGACGATGCTCCGGCGGACGGCCGGCTGGTCGGCCACCTGCGACACCTCGGGTTCACCGCCCGGGAGGAGGTGCGCGTCGTGGTGGTGCCGACCCGACGGGAGGCCGAGGTGAGCGCTCTCCTCCAGTCACGGCTCGCGGCCTCGGCCGCCCCCCACGCCCTCGTGCGCAGCGGCACCGGCGTCGTCGCGCTGGTGCGGGCCGGCGACGCCGACGAGGTCGTCGACGCAGTGCGCGAGGTACTCGCCGAGGTCGGGGAGCACGCGTCGGCCGTCGGCGTCAGCGGGCCGGTGACGCCGGCCCTGGCGGCCGACGCGCTGGTGCAGGCCCGGCAGGCCAGCCAGTCGGCGCGACACGAGCGCGTCCCCGTCGGCTGGTACGACCGGATGGCGCTCGGGGCGGTGCTCGCCGACGCGACGGTGCGCGGCCGGGTCCGCGCCCTCACCCGCGCCTCGCTCGCCCCGCTCACCGGCGACGGCCGGGTCGGCGACGGTGACCTGCTCCGCTCGCTGCAGGTCTTCCTCGAGCACAACGGCTCGTGGGAGACGGCCGCGCGCGCCCTGGGGGTGCACCGGCACACCCTGCGCAACCGGATGTCCCGGGTGGAGGAGCTCACGGGCCTCAGCCTCGACGTCGCGCAGCACCGCGTCGTGCTCTACCTCGCCCTCGTCACCCGCGAGGACGAGGCGTCCGTGCCGTGACCAGGCCAGCCGCCCGGTCGCTCAGTCGGGAGCCGACTGCAGCTGCGCCACTCGGGCGATGGCCAGCTCGTAGCCCTGCGTGCCGCAGCCGACGATGACCCCGTCGGCCACCGCCGAGAGGTAGGAGTGGTGCCGGAACGCCTCACGGGCGTGGATGTTGGAGATGTGCACCTCGATGACCGGCACGGCGACCGCCGCGAGCGCGTCGCGCAGCGCGACCGAGGTGTGGGTCAGGGCCCCCGCATTGATGACGATGCCGGCCGCGCTGGTGCGCACCTCCTGCACCGCGTCGACGAGCACGCCCTCGTGGTTGCTCTGGCGGAAGTCGACCTCGAGCCCCGCGGCCGCGGCCACGGTCCGGCAGCGGGCCTCCACGTCGGCCAGCGTCTCGTGGCCGTAGACCTCCGGCTCCCGCTCACCGAGCAGGTTGAGGTTGGGGCCGTTCAGGACGACGACGGTCTGCTGCGCCACTGCTGCACCTTTCGACAGTGAACGCCCCCTGCGCCGGGGACGGTGACCACACAGTAGGACACCCCGCGCAGCCGGCGGACCAGCGCAGCCGGCGGACCACAAACCAAAGACCCCACGGATATGCCGTGTGTATGCCGTGTGCTCACCACCGCGCCGTGCGGTAGCGGCGTGTCGTCCACCGGCTGTCGTCACCCGGTCCGGCGCCGCCGGCCGAGGAGCCACATGACGACGGCTGACACCAGCACGCCGGCCGCGAACGGTGGCCCCCAGGTGCGCAGCAGGACGGGCAGGACGGTGCGCCCGAGGTCGATCGCCTTCTCCTCCGCGGCGGCCGGAACCCGGGTGGGCGCAGCCGGGGCCACTGCCGGTGCTGGCGCCGCTGCCGGTGCTGGCGCCGGAGCGGGCACCGGAGCTGCGGCCTCTCCCTCGGGAGCCGTCGTCACCTCGGCGGCCGCCGCCGACTCGGGGGCCAGCTTGCCCTCGATGCAGTCGATGAACTGCTGCAGCAGCTTGTCGGACACGTCCTGCATGACGCCGCGGCCGAACTGCGCCGGCTTCCCGGTGACGGTCAGGTCGGTCGTGACGTCGGCCCGGGTGGTCCCGTCACCGTCGGGCACGAGCTGGATCGTCACGGTGGCGCCGGCCGTGCCGTTGCCCCGCTTGTCCTTGCCCCTGGCCGAGATGACCGCCCGCCGGGCCGCCTCGTCGCGTTCGACGAAGGAGCCCGACCCGGCGTACTGCAGGGCGATCGGCCCGAGCTTGACCTTGACCGTGCCGGAGAACCCGTCGGCGGTGACGTCGGTGACCGTGGCGCCCGGGAAGCAGCCACCCACGGTCTCGAGGTCCATGAAGGTCCGCCAGGCGTCCTCGGCCCCGGCCGGCACGGTGAAGCTGTGCTTCAGCTCCATCGCGTCAGGCCCCCGCCGCCGCCAGGACCGCCCGGCGGGTGAGCACCGTGGCGAGGTGGCGGCGGTAGTCGGCGCTGCCGTTGAGGTCCGACGGCGGGTCGGTGCCCTCCGCAGCGGCGGCACAGGCCTCGCGGACGGCCTCCTCGGTGGCCGGCCGCCCGACGAGCGCCTGCTCGACGGCGGTGGCGCGCAGCGGTGTCGACCCCATGTTGGTCAGCCCGACCCGCGCCTCGGCGATGGAGCCGCCGTCGACGCGCACCGTGGCCCCGACCGCGACGATCGACCACTGGTGGGCCACCCGGACGAACTTCTCGTAGTGCGCACCCCACCCGGTGTGCTTGGGCACCCGGATGCGGGTCAGCAGCTCGCCCTCGCCGACGGCCGTCTCGAACAGGTCGCGGAAGAACTCGTCGGCCGGCACGGTGCGCTCGCCTCCGGGCCCGGTGATGACGAACTCGGCACCGAGCGCGAGGGCAGGGGCGCCCACGTCGCCTGCGGGGTCGGCGTGCACCAGGGCACCGCCCACGGTGCCGCGGTGCCGGATCTGGGGGTCGGCGACCGTCTTGACAGCCTCGACCAGCAGGGCGGCGTGGTCGCGGACGGCGCTGCTGGCGAGCACGTCGGCGTAGGTCGTCATGGCGCCGATGACGAGGTGGCTTCCCTCGTCGGTGATGCCGCGCAGCTCCTCGATGCGGCCGAGGTCGACGACCTTCTCCGGCGCGTTGAGCCGCATGCGCAGGATGGGCAGCAGGCTCTGGCCGCCGGCGATGACCTTGGCGTCCTCACCGGCCTCGGCCAGCACACCGAGCGCCTCCTGCAGGGTGGTCGGCGCGGCGTAGTCGAACTGGACGGGGATCACTGGTCCGCTCCCTTCTGCCCGGCCTCCGCAGCCCCCGGTTCGGGGCCGTCCTGGTTCGGCGCGTCCTCGTCGAAGTGGGGCTGCGCCCCACCCGAGACCTCTCCGCCGGCAGAGGCGCCCGCAGACTGGATGGCCGTCCACACGCGCTCGGGCGTGCACGGCATACGCACGTCGTCGATGCCGAGTGGACGGAGCGCGTCGACGATCGCGTTGACCACGGCGGGGGTCGAGGCGATGCACCCCGCCTCGCCCACGCCCTTGGTGCCCAACGTGTTGGTGGTCGAGGGCGACGTGGTGTTGTCGGTGAGGAAGCTGATCGTGTCGGCCGCCGTGGGCAGGGTGTAGTCGACGAACGAGCCCGTCACCAGGGTGCCCTGCTCGTCGAACACCGCTTCCTCCCACAGAGCCTGGGCGATCCCCTGGACCAGCCCGCCGTGGACCTGGCCCTGCACGATGAGGGGGTTGACCACCTGGCCGATGTCGTCGACGGCGACGTACCTGCGCATCCGTGTCCCACCGGTCTCCGTGTCGACCTCCATGGCGCACAAGTGGGTGCCGTGGGGGAAGGAGAAGGTCACCGGGTCGAAGGTGGCGTCCGCGTCGATGCCGGACTCCATCCCCTCGGCGAGGTTGTGCGAGGTGAACTGCGCGGCGGCGACCTCGGTGATGCCGATGCCCTGGTCCGTTCCCTTCACGGTGAACCGGCCACCGGAGAAGTCGAGGTCTTCGGCATTGGCCTCGAGCAGGTGGGCGGCGACGAGCTTGGCCTTCTCAACGACCTTGTCGGCCGCCCGCACAACCGCCTCGCCGCCCACCACGAGCGAGCGGGAGCCGTAGGTGTCGAGGCCGCGCGGGGCGATCTGGGTGTCGCCGTGCAGGACCTCGATGTCCTCGAAGGGGACGCCGAGACGGTCCGCCGCGATCTGGCTCCACGCCGTCTCGTGGCCCTGGCCGTGCGGCGACGTCCCGGTGATGACCTCCACCTTGCCGGTCGGCAGCATCCGGATCGACGCATGCTCCCAGCCACCGGCGCCGTAGTTGAGCGAGCCGAGCACGCGCGACGGCGCCAGGCCGCACATCTCGGTGAAGGTCGAGACGCCGATGCCGAGCTGGACGGGGTCCTTGCGGTCGCGGCGCTCCTGCTGCTCGCGGCGCAGGCCGTCGTAGTCGAACAGCTCCTTGGCCCGGGCCGTCGCGGCCTCGTAGTTGCCGGAGTCGTAGGTCATGCCCGCCACGGAGGCGAAGGGGAACTCCTCATGCGTGATCCAGTTGCGCTCGCGGATCTCCAGCGGGTCGGCCCCGAGCTCGGCGGCCAGCTCGTCCATGATCCGCTCGATGGCGAAGGTCGCCTCCGGCCGGCCGGCGCCGCGGTAGGCGTCGACCCACGTGGTGTTGGTCAGGACCGTGCGCAGGTTGAACTGGTAGGCCTTGAACTTGTAGATCCCGTTGAACATCCATGCACCCAGCACGGGCGTGCCACCACCGACCAGCCCCACGTAGGCCCCGAGGTTGGCGATGAGGTCGACCTTGAGCGCGGTCACCGTCCCGTCCTTGGAGGCCGCGAGCGTGAGCCGCTGGTACTGGTCACGGCCGTGGTGGCCGGACACCAGCGACTCGGAGCGCGTCTCGGTGTACTTCACCGGCTTGCCGACCCGCCGGGCCGCCGCAAGCGTGGCGAACTCCTCGGCGGTCGTCTGGAGCTTGCCGCCGAAGCCGCCGCCCACGTCGGGGGCGATCACCCGGATCTTGGACTCCGACATCCCGGTGGTCGCCGCGATGAGGAACCGCAGGAGGTGGGGCACCTGCGTCGAGGTCCACACCGTCACCTGCTCTCCGGTGGGGTCGACGACCGTCGAACGGGGCTCCATGAAGGAGGGGATGAGTCGCTGCTGGCGGTACTCACGTTCGATGACGATGCCGTCGGTGCGGGCCTTGGCGATCTCCTCCTCGACGTTGCCACCGGTGCCGGACTCGGCGGAGTCGAGGCGCCAGACCGCGGAGGTGTTGGTGCCGAGGGACGGGTGCGCGAGCACTGCGTCCTCCGCCGCCTCTCTGCCGTCGAGGATGGCCGGGAGCTCCTCGTAGTCGACGTCGACGAGCTCGGCGGCGTCACGCGCCTCCGCGGCCGTTCGCGCCACCACGACCGCCACGATCTCCCCGGCGCAGGCCACGCGCTCGATCGCGATCGGCAGGTGGTCGGGAGTCTTCTGGTCGGTGGTGATGGGCCAGGCGGTCGCGACGGCGCCCTGGGTGTCCTTGACGTCCGCACCCGTCACCACCGTGATGACCCCCGGTGCCTGCTCGGCCACCTCGGTCTCGATGCTGCGGATGTTCGCGTGGGCGAAGGGGCTGCGCACCATCGCTGCGTGCAGCATGCCGGGGAGCACGATGTTGTCGGTCCACCGGGTGCGCCCGGTGATGAGCCGCTGGTCCTCCTTGCGGAGCCGAGACCTGCCGACCTCGGGCCCGGCTGCCGTGCTGCGCTCGTCGGTGACGGTCATGCCCGCTCCCCTTCCCCGGTGCCGGCCACCTGCTGCACGGCCTTCACGATGTTGTGGTAGCCGGTGCACCGGCAGAGGTTGCCCTCGAGCCCCTCGCGGATCTCCTGCTCGGAGGGTTTCGGGTTCTCGTTCAGGACGTCGATGGCCTGCATGATCATCCCTGGCGTGCAGTAGCCGCACTGGAGCGCGTGGCACTCGTGGAAGGCCTGCTGCATCGGGTGCAGCCGGCCGTCGGTGGCCAGCCCCTCGATCGTCGTCACCTCGTGCCCGTCGGCCTGCAAGGCGAGGACGTTGCACGACTTCACGCTGCGGCCGTCGAGGTGCACGGTGCACGCCCCGCAGTTGCTGGTGTCACAGCCGACGACGGTGCCGGTCTTGCCCAGCTGTTCTCGCAGGTAGTGCACGAGGAGCGTTCGCGGCTCCACCTCGTCGGTGTAGGTGACGCCGTCGACACGGACGTTGATGCGGGTCATCATCACTCCTTTGTGACTGTGACTGTGCTGGACGAGGTGGTGCAGGGAACTACGTGATGAGCTCCGTGGTGGCAGAGGCGGTCGGTTCGGACAGCGGTGGGTGCTCGTGGTGGTGGATCGGGCCCTCGAGGGCAGCGAGCCGGTCGCCCCGACCGCCCCACTGCAGGGCAATGACCTCGGCGGCGATGCTGATCGCCGTCTCCTCGGGGGTCCGGGCGCCGAGGTCGAGGCCGATGGGGCTCGAGAGCCGGACCAGCTCCTCCTCGGTCAGGCCGGCCGCGCGCAGCCGCTCGAGCCGGTCGTGGTGGGTGCGCCGCGACCCCATCGCCCCGATGTAGGCGACGGCGGGCAGCCGCAGGGCCACCTCGAGCAGCGGCACGTCGAACTTGGGGTCGTGGGTCAGCACGCAGATCACGGTGCGCTCGTCGACCCGGCCGGCCTCGACCTCGTCGGCGAGGTAGCGGTGCGGCCAGGTGACGACGACCTCGTCCGCGGACGGGAAGCGGCTCTTCGTGGCGAAGACCGGCCGGGCGTCGCAGACCGTGACGCGGTAGCCGAGGAAGGAGCCGACGTGGGCGACCGCGGCGGCGAAGTCGATGGCACCGAAGACCAGCATCCGCGGCTTGGGCGCGTAGGAGGCGATGAACACGCGCATGCCCTCACCGCGGCGCTCCCCGTCGGGCCCGTAGGTGAGGGTCTCGGTGCGCCCGGAGGCCAGCAGTCCGCGGGCGTCGTCGGCCACGGCGTCGTCGGCGCGGCTGCTGCCCAGGGAGCCCTGCCGCTCGACCGCGGAGCCCTCGGGCCGCACGACGAGCCGCCGCCCGACGTGCTCCGGGTCGGGGTGGTCGACGACCGTGGCGACGGCGACCGGCCGCCCGGCCTCGACGTCCTCGGCGACCTCGCCGAGCTCGGGGAAGGTCTCGCGGCTCACCTCCTCGACGAAGACGTCGAGGATGCCCCCGCAGGTGAGCCCCACGGCATACGCCTCGTCGTCGCTGACGCCGTAGCGCCGCAGCGCGGGTCGCTCCCCCTGCAGCACCCCCTGGGCCGACTCGTAGACCGCGCCCTCGACACAGCCGCCGGACACCGAGCCCACGGCCTCGCCGGCGGGTCCCACCAGCATCGCGGCGCCGGCCGGGCGGGGTGCCGAGCGCCACGTCGCCACGACGGTGCCGACGCCTACGCGCTCCCCTGCCCGCCACCACCGCAGCAGGTCGGTCATCACGTCACGCAAGGGCCACCACCTCCACGAGGTGCTCGAACGTCGCCATCGAGTGGCCGGCGACGAAGTCGTCGATGTGGGGCAACGCGGCCACGATGCCCTGCTGCACCGGCTGGTAGCCGGTCTTGCCGCGGTGCGGGTTCACCCACACCACCCGGTGCGCGAGCCCGTGCAGCCGGCGCATCTGCTCGCCGAGGGCCTCCGGCTGGTCGCGCTCCCAGCCGTCGCTGAACACCACGACCACCGCCCCGCGGGCCATGCCGCGCCGTCCCCACCGGTCGAGGAAGGCCCGTATGCCGTCGGCGAGCCGGGTGCCGCCCGACCAGTCCGGGACGGCCGACCCGGCCGCGACGAGGGCGCGCTCGGCGTCGCGCTGGCTGAGGCTGCGGGTGACGTGGGTCAGCCGGGTGCCGATCGTGAAGACCTCCACGGGCAGGCCGGCGCACGCGTAGGTGTGGGCGAGCCGCAGCAGCGCGTCGGCGTAGGGGCTCATCGACCCGGACACGTCGACGAGCAGCACCACCCGGCGGGCCCGCTGCCCGCGGCGTCGCCACTGCACCGTGCCCGGCTCGCCCATGCGGCGCAGCTCGGCGCGCAGGGTGCGCCGGGCGTCGACGGTGCCGCGCCGCCACGGCTCGTGCCGGTGCGCCCGCCGGCGGGGCGCCCGCGGCCGCAGCCTGGCGAACAGGGCCGCCAGCTCGGCGCGCTCACGGGGGCTCATCTCCGCGACGTCGCGGTGCCGGAGCACCTCGGTGGCGCTGGCCACCGCGCGCACCACGTCGTCGTCCTCGTCGCCACCCGCCCCGGAGGGCTGCGCGCCCTCCGAGAGGTCGGCGACGGTCACGGTGCGGTGCGCGCGCGGCGGCGAGGCCCCGTCCCAGGGACGCCCGCCGAACCACGCGGCATACACCTGGTCGTAGCGCTCGAGGTCGGCCGGGCTCCCGCACAGGGTGGCTCGGCCGGCCCAGTAGGTGGCCGCCCGGTCGTCCATCCCGACCTCGGCGACCGCCTCGAGCAGCGTGCGCTCGCGGTCGGCCGTCACCGGCACCCCGGCGGCGCGCAGGGCGCGGGC
This sequence comes from Pedococcus cremeus, assembly GCF_900111375.1. Classification (GTDB taxonomy): domain Bacteria; phylum Actinomycetota; class Actinomycetes; order Actinomycetales; family Dermatophilaceae; genus Pedococcus_A; species Pedococcus_A cremeus. Next base: position 33,387 of record NZ_FOHB01000014.1, on the reverse strand, counting down.
GAAGCCGAGCAGGAGCTCGTCGGCCGCGTGGGGGCCTGCCATGCCCTACCGCCCCAGGATCCGGTCGAGAGCGGCGCGCACCCGCTCGGCGTCCTCGTGGTACTTCACGGCCACGCCCACCGTCGCGGCGGCCCGCTCGAGGTCGAGGTCGCTGCTGCCCAGCTCGTGCAGCGCCCGCGCCCAGTCGAGGGTCTCGGCCACGCCCGGGGGCTTGAGGAGGTCCTCCTCGGCGCGTAGCCGCTGCACCAGCCCGACGACCTGCTCGGCGAGCTTGGCGCTCACCTCGGGTGCGCGGCTGCGCACGATGGCGAGCTCGCGCGCGAGGCCGGGGTGGTCGATCCAGTGGTAGAGGCAGCGCCGCTTGAGGGCGTCGTGGAGCTCGCGCGTGCGGTTGGACGTCAGCACCACGATGGGGGGTGTCGCCGCGGCGATCGTGCCGAGCTCGGGGACCGTGACCTGCCACGTCGAGAGCACCTCGAGCAGGAACGCCTCGAACTCGTCGTCGGCGCGGTCGACCTCGTCGACGAGGAGCACCGCCGGCGACTCCCGGAGGGCGCGCAGCACCGGGCGGGCGACGAGGAAGCGGTCGGCGAACAGCTCGTCCTCGACGGCGGCGACGTCGGTGTGGCCCTCGGGCGCCACGGCCTGCAGCGCCCGCAGGTGGAGGATCTGGCGGGGAAAGTCCCAGTCGTAGAGCGCCTGGGTGGCGTCGATGCCCTCGTAGCACTGGAGCCGGATGAGCGGCAGCTCGAGGGTCTGGGCGACCGCCTCGGCGAGCGCGGTCTTGCCGGTGCCCGGCTCGCCCTCGAGGAGCAGCGGCCGGCCGAGCCGCAGGGACAGCCAGGTGACGGTGGCGAGGGATTCGTCAACGAGGTACCCCGTGGCCCCCAGCCGCTCCGCCAGCTCGGTCGCTGAGGAGAACGCTTCCCGGGGGTCCATGGCCACAGCATTACCTACCAGCGCGCGCCGGAGAAGGGCTCCCCACAAGTCCGCTGGGCCCAACGCATGGAGCGGACGTCGGGGGCACCCCAGACGCCGGAGGTCTCAATCAGGGCGAAACAGGTATTGGCCCCGAATCAGTGCGGGACCCGAGGGTGGGTCCTCGTGCGCCGGGGCACGGCCCGGTCCCGGCGCGTACGGCACGTCCGCCCGTAGGAGACTGACCCCATGAGCACCGGCACCGACATCGTCGTCTGCGAACCACTGCGCACCCCGGTGGGGGCCTTCAACGGCGCCCTCAAGGGGTTCAGCGCCGCCGACCTCGGCACCATCGCCCTGAAGGCGCTGCTCGAGCGCACCGGCCTCGGTGAGGGCGACATCGACGACGTCGTCCTGGGCAACTGCAACCCCAACGGCGAGGCGCCGGCCATCGGCCGCGTCGTGGCGCTCAACGCCGGCCTCGGCACGGGGGTGCCGGGACTGCAGGTCGACCGCCGCTGCGGCTCCGGGCTGCAGGCGGTGCTGTATGCCGCGATGCAGTTGGGCAGCGGGGCGTCCCGCCTCGTGGTGGCCGGCGGCACGGAGTCGATGAGCCAGGTGGAGCACTACGCCCTGCTGCGCCAGGGCGTGCGCGGCGACGGCGTCGAGCTCGCCGACCGCCTCGCCCGCGCCCGGGTCACCGCCGGCGGCGAGCTGCACCCCGTGCCGGGCGGCATGATCGAGACCGCGGAGAACCTGCGCAGGGAGTACGCCATCAGTCGGCAGGAGCAGGACGAGTACGCCCTGCGGTCCCAGCAGAGGACCGCGTCCGCCGTGGAGCAGGGCCGGTTCGCCGAGGAGCTCGTGCCCGTTACGGTGCCGGGTCGTCGCGGCAAGGACCCGGTCGTCGTCGACCGCGACGAGCACCCCCGGCCCGACACCACGCTCGAGGGCCTCGCTGCGCTGAGGCCGGTGATGGGCCGCACCGACCCCGAGGCGACGGTGACCGCCGGCAACTCCAGCGGCCAGAACGACGCCGCTGCGCTGTGCGTCGTCACCACCCGTGAGGAGGCCGAGCGCCGGGGGCTGCGCCCGCTGCTGGCCCTGCGCTCCTGGGCCGTGGCCGGCGTGGGCCCGGAGGTCATGGGCATCGGCCCGGTGCCGGCCACCGCCGCCGCGCTCGAGCGCGCCGGCCTGACGCTCGCCGACATCGACCTCATCGAGCTCAACGAGGCGTTCGCCGCCCAGGTGCTCGCCGTGCTGCGCGAGTGGAAGCTCGGCGACGTCGACTGGGACCGCCTCAACGTCAACGGCTCCGGCATCTCGCTCGGACACCCCGTGGGGGCGACCGGGGCGCGCATCCTCGCCACGATGGCCCACGAGATGCGCCGCCGCGGCAGCCGCTACGGCCTGGAGACCATGTGCATCGGCGGCGGCCAGGGCCTCGCCGCGGTGTTCGAGGCGGTCGCGTGAGCGTGAAGGTGCACCACGTCGTCGACGCCTCCCCCGACCTGCCGGCGGACGCACCGGTCGTGGTGCTGTCAGGCTCCCTGGGCGCGACGCACGCGATGTGGGACCCCCAGGTGCCCGCCCTGGCCCAGCACCTCCGCGTCGTGCGCTACGACACCCGTGGGCACGGCGCCTCCCCCGTGCCCGCCGGGCCCTACTCGATCGACGACCTCGCCGACGACCTGCTCGGCCTCCTCGACCACCTGGGCGTGGAGCGCGCGCACCTCGTGGGCCTCTCCCTCGGCGGCATGACGGCCCTGCGCCTGGCCGCGCGTGACCCGGAGAGGGTCGACCGCCTCGTGGTGCTGTGCACGTCGGCGCTGCTCGGACCGGCGCAGGGCTGGCACGACCGGGCCGCCACGGTGCGCGCCCGCGGGACCGGCGCGGTGGCCGAGCCGGTGGTCGAGCGGTGGTTCACCGCGGCATACCGGCGTTCCCACCCGGAGGTCTTCGAGGCGGCCCGGGCGATGGTGGCGGACCAGCCTCCCGAGGGCTACGCGTCGTGCTGCGAGGCCATCGCCGCGATGGACCTGACCGCCGACCTTCCCGACATCACCGCGCCCACGCTGGCCGTCGCCGGCGCCGACGACCCGGCGACGCCGCCGGAGCACCTCGAGCGGATCGCGGCGTCGGTCAAGGACGGCCGGCTCCTGGTGGTGCCGCACGCCGCCCACCTCGCCAGCCAGGAGCAGGCCGAGGTCGTCAACCGGGCGGTGCTGGAGCACCTGACGGCTCGCTGACACCGTCGGCCGCGCCCTCGGTGAGCAGGCGCTCGGCGATCTCGAGGATCCGTGCGATGTGCGGGGAGTCCTCGCGGGCACGGCGCGCCACCGCGAGCTCGATGCCGGCCGGCTCCCCCTCGAGGGGCCGGTAGACGGCACCGGTGACGCGCAGGTGCTGCACCGACTCCGGCACCAGTGCCACGCCCAGCCCGGCCGCCACGAGCGACACCAGCGTCGACGTCTCGGCGACCTCCTGGCGCACGTCGGGCTCGAATCCGGCTGCGAGGCAGGCGTCGAACACCGCGTCGAACGTCACCGAGCGGTGCTGGGAGAGGAAGCTGACGAACGGCTCGGCCCGCAGGTCGGGCAGGGGCACCGCGTCGAGTCCGGCGAGGGGGTGGGCCTCGGGCAGCACGACCACCAGCGGCTCCCGGCGCAGGACCTTCAGGCGCAGGTCCGGGTCGCGCACCGGTGGGCGCAGGAAGGCGAGGTCGAGGGTGCCGTCGTGCAGTCCGGCGACCTGGTCGGGGGTGAGCATCTCGCCGTGCAGGTCGAGCTCGACCAGCGGGAGCTCCTGGCGGAGCACCCGGGTCAGCCGGGGCAGCAGTTCGTAGGTCGTGGACCCCACGAAGCCCAGTGACACCCGGCCGACCTCGCCGGCCGCCACGCGGGCTGCCTCGCGCCCCGCCTCCTCGACCCCGGCCACGATGGCGCGAGCCCGCTCGAGGTAGCGCTCCCCGGCCTGGGTCAGCTCCACGCGGCGGGTCGAGCGGACGAGCAGCTGCACGCCCAGCTCGGCCTCGAGCTGCTTGATCTGCTGCGACAACGGGGGCTGGGCGATGTGCAGCCGCTCGGCGGCACGTCCGAAGTGGCACTCCTCGGCGACGGCGATGAAGTACCGGATGTGCCGCAGCTCCATCGCGCGGGTCTAGCGCGCGTCGTCGTCGGGCACGTCGGGAGGAATCATCTGGGACTCCTCCTCCCTGCGCTCCCACGACTCGAGGCTGGGGTGGGTGTCCGACTCGTGGCCCGGGTGGACCATCTCCTCCGCGTCCCGGACCGCCTCGTAGCTCTCGACGTAGGCGTGGCCGTTGGCGGCGTCCTGGGCCACCGCCATGACCCAGCTGTGCGGCTGCTGGGGCAGGCCCTGCGCGGCGAGCGACCGCTCGAGGTCGGCCACCACCTCCGGCACCGGCCGGCCCCCGCTGCGCTCGGCCAGCTCGATGATGACCGCCTGCATGGCCACCCGGTGGCGCTCCCGCTCGTCGTGCCCGGGCTCGAAGGGCTCCTCCGTCATCACTCACGACCTCCTTGACGTCGTGCTCGACTCGATGGCTTCGATGATGCGCGGTCGCAGCTCCTCGGCGCGGATGACCGCGTCGACCGAGCCGACGGAGACCGCGCGGTGGATGCTGTGCACGCTGTCGAACTCGGCTGCCACCTTGCCCAGCATCTCGGCTCGGACCGCGCTGCGCACCTCCGCGACCTCGGTGACCAGCTCGGCCCGTCGTGCGCCGGTGGCCTCGGCCAGCTCGGCCTCCAGGGACGTGACGCGGGGGTCCGCCGCCGTGCGGGCGTCGACGTCGCGCGAGAACACCACGGCAGCCGCCGGGGCACCGCCGATCACCGACGCGAACGAGCCCTCCACGGCGAGCACCGTCATGTTGGGGTTGAGCGCCTTGGAGAACACGACGAACGCCCCACCGTGGTAGCGGGAGACCACGACGAAGACGATCGGGCCCTCGAAGTTGACGATGGCGCGGCCGATCTCGGCGCCGTACTCGAGCTGCAGGTTGCGCATCGAGTCCGGGGAGCCGTCGAAGCCGGACAGGTTGGCCAGCACCACCAGCGGCCGGTTCCCGCTGGCGGCGTTGATCGCCCGCGCCGCCTTCTTCGACGACCGCGGGAACAGCGTCCCGGCGGTGTAGGTGTCCGGGCCGTCGGTGGGCGGGAAGCCGCGCCGCGGCACGTTCTTGGACTCGATGCCGAGGAGGCACACGGCATACCCGCCGATGTGGGCGTCCTGGACCACCGCGGTCTCGGCGTCCGCCATCCCGGCCCACCGCTCGAGCGTCGGGTGGTCCTGGTCGGAGACCGCCCGCATGAGGGTGCGGATGTCGAAGGCCTTCTTGCGGTCGGGGTTGGTGGCGCTGGAGAAGATGTCGCCGACCGTGGTGAACCCGCTGTCGGGCATCTCGTGCGGGAAGACCGTGACGTCGCGCTCGACCGGGTCCGTGGTCTCGACGCGGCGCAGGCCGTCGTCGCCCGGGCGGGCCCAGGTGTGGTCGTAGTGCGCCATGAGCACGTCACGGGCGCCGGCGAGGTCCGGGGCCCAGTACTGCGCCTGCCCGTTGGGGCCCATGACGCGGTCGTAGCCGCCGATGCCGAAGTTGTCCTCGGCCGAGACGCCACCGGAGAAGTCGAGCGACTGCTTGCCGGTGAGCACCATCGCCGAGTCGGGGGTCATGACCAGGATGCCCTTGGTGTGCATGAGCATCGTGGCCTCGGCGTTCCAGTAGGGCTGGGCGCCGACGTTGATGCCCGCGACCACGACGTTGATCTCGCCGCCCGCCTGGGTGAACTCGATGATGCGCTTGAGCGCCCGGGCCACCCAGTCCATGTTCTCGGTGCCCGAGTCCATGGAGATGCGCGCCCCGGCGGAGAGGGCGAACCACTCGACCGGCACGCCCATCTGCTCGGCGAGGTCGATCGCCGCGATGACCCGCGAGCACTCGGCCTCGGAGACGGAGCCGAGCGCCTTGAGCGGGTCGCCGGCGAGCAGCACGCGGGTGACGCCCTCGGGGTGCAGGCGGGTGGGGGTCGTGACGACGCCGGCGATGATGCCGGCCTTGTTCAGCCCGTACGGCCGGTCGACCGGCACGAGCGCACCCGAGTCGTCGAGGTCGTACTCGGTGGCCGTGCCGCCCTGGCCGGCGACGAGCGAGACGAGCTCGTAGGGGTAGACCAGCCCGCGGCGGCGGGCCCTGACGACCTTCTGGGCGTACTCGTCGAGGGGCTTGAGCCGCTCGGTGGGCGGCTCCTCGATCGAGGTGACCACCCCGGAGCCCGGCTGGTAGGAGAAGCGGCCCGCGATGGGGTGCTCCCGGCCGTCCGGACCGGCGACCCGGCCGGTGACCAGCACCTCCTCGATGCCGGCGCCGAGGGTCAAGGGGGCGATCTTCGACTGGAGCGCGGTGAGCTGGTCGATGTCGGCGTCGATCACCGGCCAGATCTCGACCCACACGTGGTTCATGTCGAGCCGCGGGCCGGAGGCACCACGGGCGCTGCGCGCGCGGCGGATCGCCTCGAGGCAGTTGGCGATGGCGCGCTCGGCGTGCGGCAGGGCGGTGACGGTGCCGTCCTCGTCGCGCACCACGAGGAGCTGGCGCACCTGTGAGAGGGCCACCAGGCGCTGGTCGGCGTCGTTGCCCCTGGCCACGCAGTGGTAGAGCAGCACGTCCTCGGGCGCCTCGAGCCGGGTGACGTCGAAGTCGCGCAGGCGCCACAGGTTCAGCCGGCGGCCCACCATGGGATGCACACCGCGCACCAGGACGTCCTCGGCCATGCCGTCGGCGGTGGGGCGGAAGGTGAAGTAGCCGACCTCGCGGCCGCCACCGGGGCAGACGGCGACCGCGACGCGACGCAGCTGGCCGGTGAAGTCGAGCTTCTCGAGCAAGGCGGCGAGCTGGGCGGAGACGTCGTCCGGCGACTCGGGTGCGTCGGGCCAGGAGAGGTAGAGGTCGACCACCGCCTGGTGGCCGATCGGACGCGCCGCGACCTCCCCGGTGACGTCGCGCACCAGCGAGGTGCCCTCGACGAGCTCGGAGACCAGGCCGACCGTGGTGACGAGGTGGGTGTGGCGGTCGTCGAGGGTGTAGTCGGCGACGGCGAAGGGGCGGCCACCCTCCTCGCTGGCGGCGCTGAGCCCGTGCAGGTCGTGCTCGCGGTAGTGGCGCTTGACGAGCACCTCGAGCAGCGGCTCCCGCTGCGGCACCCCCTGCTCGAGCCGCTCGGCGAGGAACCGCACGATCTGCTCGGGGATCGCCGCAAGCCGGTCGATGCGCGCGGCCCGGTCCGGGGCGTCGGGATCGGCCGCGAGCGCGGCGACCTCGTCGCGGACGCCGGCCAGCACGCTGGCCCGCTCCTCGTCGACCAGCGGCTGGTCGAACCAGCGGAAGCGGACGCTGCGGGCGAGGTCGCCGACCACCGGGAAGCGCAGCTGGGTGGCCACCACGAGCCGGTCGAGCACCTCGCGGGCAGCCAGGTCGACCGGCGCCTGCGGGCACGGCTCCTGCAGCCAGCGCTGGAGCAGCGCGGTGGCCAGGTGGACGTCGGGGGCGCTGCGCTGCTGGGCGAGGAAGATCCGGAAGACCGCCTCCTCCAGCTCGGGGGTGCGGTCGAGCTCGGTGACGCCGTAGTGCTGCAGCACCTGGGCGAGCTTGCCGCGGAACGCGTCCGGGAGGCCGCCCCGCTCGACGTCGAGGCTCTGCAGGTAGGTGTGGAAGTGCTCCCGGGGGCTGTGCACGCGGTGCTCGGTGTGCACGTCCTCGTCGGCGGGGCGGTTGCGGCTCAGCTCGGCGAAGTCGGCGAACACGCCGAGGGCGGCGACCTCCTCACCGACCGGTGGCTGTCCGGCGCTGGCGAGCTCGTCGCGGGCCCGGAGGTAGTCCGTCAGCGTGCGGCCCTCGTCGCGCGGGTCGATGTCGTAGCCGAGCACCATGGCGCACAGGTCGGCGCGCTTGCGGGTGGCCCGGTCGGCGGCACTGGCTTCCGCCGCCGGCACGTCGTCGAGGTCGAGGTCGACCGCCTCGCCGCCGCCCTGCTCGGCCACCTCCTCGGCGTCACCGACGGGCTCGAGGCGCAGCAGCGGGGCCCCGGTCTCGACCTGGCTGCCCGACGAGACGAGCAGCTCCCGGAGCCGGGCCGCGAACGGGGCCGGCACGACGGTCTCCATCTTCATCGACTCGAGCACGAGCACGGGGGCGCCGGCGGCCACCTCCTCGCCGACCGCGACGGGCGTCGCCACCACCAGCGCGGGCGCGGGTGAACGCAGCACGCCGCCCTCGTCGCGGCTGACCCGGTGGGTGACCCCGTCGACCTCGACGAGCTGCACGGGGCCGTGGTTGGCGGTGATGAGGCGGTGCGTGCGCCCCCGGACCGTCAGCCGGCTGGCGTACGCGTCGATGCGGTCGAGGTCGGCGTCGACCACCCGCTCGTCGGCTCCGGTGCCGATGGCGACCCGGAACCGGTGCGGGCCCGTGCGGGCCACCGTGACCTTGTATGCCGTGCCGCGCAGCTTGAGGTCGATGGCGCGGCCGACCTGGTGCTGGACCTGCGGACGTCCGCCGTGGGCCGTCTCGAGCAGCCGGGTCCGCTCGACGGCCTCGGCCTCCTCGTAGCCCTCGATGCCCGCGGCGACGAGCGCGATGCCGGAGTGGCGGTGCGAGACCAGGCGGCCCTCGGCGCGCACCCGGTCGATCCAGCCGGTGTCGGCGGTGCCGTCGACGACCTCGGGCTGGTCGAGGAGGTCGAGGATGAAGCTCTTGTTGGTCGCGCCGCCGTCGATCACGACCGTGGTCTCGGTCATGGCCCGGCGCAGGCGGGCGAGCGCCTCCTCACGGGTGCGGCCGTAGGCGATGATCTTGGCGATCATCGAGTCGAAGTCGGCAGGGATCGAGTCGCCCTCCCCCACACCGGTGTCGACGCGGATGCCGGGACCCGAGGGCAGGTCGAGCAGCGTGATGCGGCCCGGCGAGGGGGCGAAGTCGCGGTCGGGGTCCTCGGCGTTGAGCCGGGCCTCGACGGCGTGGCCGCTCTCCCGCGGGCGCTCTCCCTCGAGACGGCCGCCGGAGGCGACGTGGATCTGCAGCTTCACCAGGTCGAGGTCGGTGGTGATCTCGGTGATGGGGTGCTCCACCTGGAGGCGGGTGTTGACCTCGAGGAAGGCGAAGAAGCGCTCGCCCGGGTGGTACAGGAACTCGACGGTGCCGGCACCGGCGTACCCCACCGCCAGGGCGAGCCGCTCGGCACTGGCCTTGAGCTCGGCGACCTGCTCGGCGTCGAGCACCGGCGAGGCGGACTCCTCGATGACCTTCTGGTTGCGGCGCTGCACCGAGCAGTCGCGGACGCCGACCGCCCAGGCGGTGCCCTGGCCGTCGGCGATGACCTGCACCTCGACGTGCCGCGCACCGGTCACGAGCTTCTCGAGGAAGACCACGCCGGAGCCGAAGGCACGCTCGGCCTCGTCGCGGGTGCGGTGGTAGGCGTCGGCGAGGTCGGCGTCGGAGGTGACCTTGCGGATGCCGCGGCCACCACCACCCGCGGTCGCCTTCAGCATGAGGGGGTAGCCGATCCGCGCAGCGGCCGCGGTCGCGTCCTCGAGGGTGTCGACACCGCCGCGGCTCCACGGGGCCACCGGCACGCCCACCTCCTCGGCGATCAGCTTGGAGCCGATCTTGTCGCCGAGCCGGCGCATCGCCTCGGCGCTGGGGCCGATGAACGTCACGCCGATGCGGTCGCACAGCTCGGCGAAGGCCGGGTCCTCGGCCACGAAGCCCCAGCCCACCCAGGCGGCGTCGGCGCCCGACTCGAGCAGGGCCCTCTCCAGCACCGCGTGGTTGATGTACGGCCGCTCGCCGGCCGGACCCAGGTTGTAGGACAGGTCCGCCTCGCGCACGAACATCGCCTTGCGCTCGCCCTCGGTGTGGAGGGCGACCGTCTCGATGCGCTCGTCCACCGGCCGCTCAGCGTTGAGGTCACGCACCGCGTGGATGAGCCGCATCGCGGACTCTCCCCGGTTGACGATGGCAATGCGACGGAACATGGACGGCGCCCTCCAGGGATCGGCTCGACTCTGCTGTGACGTGGTGCACAGGTCAACAGGCCGAGACTGTCACGGGTTCCGGGTAACTCGCGAGTAATGCGGCAGCGCGCGGCATACGGCAGGTCGGCGCGGGTAGTCGTCATCGGTGGATGACTCCCCCGCCGGCCCCTCTGCCGCCCCTGCCCCTCACCGCTCCCCAGGGGCCTCTCCCGACCCCCGCGTCGACCCTCCGGTCCAGCCGCCGGCCGACTCCGTCACGGTCGTGGTGATGACCCGCGACCGCTGGGCCGACCTGCAGCGCTCGCTGCCGCACCACGAGGTGCCCGTCGTGCTCGTCGACAACGGGTCGGGCGACGGCACGCCAGGGCTCGTCCGGCGACACTTCCCGCACGTGGACGTCGTCGAGCTCGGCGAGAACCTCGGCGCCGCCGCACGCAACGTCGGGGTCGACCGGGCCTCGACCCCCTTCGTGGCCTTCGCCGACGACGACTCCTGGTGGGCGCCGGGCGCCCTGGGCGAGGCCGTCCGGCTGATGCGCGAGCACCCCCGCCTCGCCCTCCTGGCCGGACGGGTGCTCGTCGGCGCGGACGGCCGCCCGGACCCGGGCGAAGCGGCGATGGCCCACTCGCCCCTGGGCACGGCGCCCGACCTGCCCGGCCCGTCGGTGCTCGGCTTCCTGGCGTGCGGCGCGGTCGTGCGGCGCGACGCCTTCCTGGCGGCCGGCGGCTTCGACGACGTCGTGTTCTTCATGGGCGAGGAGGAGCGGCTCGCCCTCGACCTCGCGGCGCTGGGGTGGGGCCTGGCCTACGTCGACCAGGTCGTGGCGCACCACCACCCCTCTCCTGCCCGCGACCCGCTGGCCAGGCAGGCGCTCATCGAGCGCAACCGCCTGCTGACCATGGTGATGCGCCGGCCCTGGCCGGTGGTGCTGGGTGAGGCCGGCTCTGCACTGCGGTCCGGGCCGGCCGGACGCCGTGCGGTGGTGCAGTGCCTGTCGCGGCTGCCCCGGGCCCTGGCGGCGCGACACCGGCTCCCGGCCGAGGTCGAGGTGGCGCGGCGACGGCTCGATGAAGGCATACCCCTAGGGGTATGATTCCTTCGTGATGGTGACACTCCGCTCCTGGCCCCGCCGCCGGTGGGTCGCGGCCGCGGTCGGCCTGCCCCTGGTGCTCCTCGTCCTCCTCCGGGCCGCCGCGCCCACCTCGGGTGCCACGTCGGTGTGGATGACGCTGGTCGGCCTGGCGGCTGCCGCGGGCTCCCTGACCCTGGCGAGCTACCTGCCGGCTCGCGGGTGGCGACCCGACCTCGGCTGCACCCCCTGCGCCGCGGTGTCGGGCCTGACGCTGGTGGGCGCACTGGTGGTCCTCGACGGCTACGGCCCCGACGTCAGCGGTGCGCTGCTGGCCGTGCTGCTGACCACGTTCGGCCTGGTGCAGCGCCTGCGGCAACAGCCCGCCTGTGCCCGGGCCTGAGGCCCCTGCGCGACCCGCGCCCGAAGGACGAACGCCGCCTCGACGCAAGGAGCCCCCGACCGGTGCGGTCAGGGGCTCCTCGTGCACTGGGTGGCAGGTGAAGGATTCGAACCTTCGTAGCTTTCGCGACGGATTTACAGTCCGCTCCCATTGGCCGCTCGGGCAACCTGCCTGGTGCGCATGGAAGGATAGCAAGCACGGTCGCGAATGCGAATTCGCCCCACCCGCCACACCGGAGAGGACCCGAACCCCATGGCAGACAGCTCGTTCGACATCGTCAGCAAGGTGGACAAGCAGGAGGTGTCCAACGCCCTGAACCAGGCCGCCAAGGAGGTGGCCCAGCGCTACGACTTCAAGGGCGTCGGGGCCTCGATCGAGTGGAGCGGTGACAACGTCCTCATCAAGGCCAACACCGCCGAGCGGGCGCTCGCCGTCCTCGACGTCTTCGAGACCAAGCTGGTGCACCGCAAGGTCTCCCTGAAGTCCCTCGACTTCGGCGAGAAGGAGCCCAAGGCCTCGGGCAAGGAGTACCGCCTCGAGGGGTCACTCAAGGACGGCATCTCGCAGGAGGACGCCAAGAAGATCTCCAAGATCATCCGCGACGAGGCGCCCAAGACGGTCAAGGCGCGCATCGAGGGCGACGAGCTGCGCGTGACCAGCAAGTCGCGCGACGACCTCCAGGAGGTCCAGCGCCTGCTGAAGACCAAGGACCTCGACGTCGCCCTGCAGTACACCAACTACCGCTGAGCCCCCGCGGAGCCCGAGCCGGTATGCCGCGCGGCCGGCTCCCGCACGGCATACGTTGGGGAGCGCACGCGGTTCCCGAGCGACAGGAGTGTGCGCATGTCTGAGAAGCCCCAGGACGAGCAGGTCCCCGGTGGCGGACTGTCCGGCAACGAGGACGGCGCCTCGAGCGACGGCGACAGCGGCCCGAGCGGGAAGGGCGGTGGCGCCGGCGGCAAGGGCGGCGCGCCCTCCGACGACGAGGCCCGTGAGGACGAGGCCCAACCGGGCTGACCCGTGGCGGTCACCCGACCGACCTGAAGCAGACGACGAACCCCGCGGCACGAGACGGCCGCGGGGTTCGTTGTCTCTCCCGGACGTGGCGCGGCCACCGGGGCCGTCCGCGCTCCGGTGGAGGATGCCATGACCACAGCGCACATGAAGCGGACGACGCTGCGCGACCACGTGCCGGGCTGGAACCTCAGCGGCAACGAACCCGGCGCGTCCTGCGACGGCGACAGCGGCCCGCAGGGCGCGCACGTGGACCCCAAGCCGGGCAACCACCCCGAGCTCGGGCCGGTGCTCGCGCCGGACGTGGGCCCGGCAGACATGGCCGGCCAGGGCCGAGCCCGGCAGGGGCGAGCCCGGCAGGGGCGCTCAGCCGAACAGCGCCCGTGAGCGCAGCGCCTCCCGCAGCTCGGAGTCGGCATCCACGACCGACCGCCGCACCGCCGGCGTGAGCCCGTCACCGGCCAGCGCCTCGGCGCTCGCGTCGGCCGTGGCCGGCTCCACCACCCGCGAGGGGTAGGCGAGGGTGGCGACCCGCCCGAGGGCGTCGGCACCGACCCACTGCGCCATCGCGGGCACGTCGGCGAAGTAGCGCGGGACGAAGCCCCGCAGCGTCTCGAGGTCGTCGCCGGCCCAGAAGCCGCCGGCGAGGGCGTTGAGCTCGTAGTTGGACCGCTCGCGGTTGGCGGTGAGCTGCTCCCACGCCCACGACTTCGCCTCGCCCGGCAGGGCGGCCCGGGCGGTGAGCTCGCCGAGCCGGCCGGAGAGGGTGTCGTCGTCGCGGCGGACCCGCTCGATGAAGTCGCGGTCGACCAAGCCGTGACCGGCCAGGTTGCGCACCACCAGCCAGCGGAAGTCGGAGTCGCGCTCGAGCCCCGCCGGCAGGCCCGAGCGTTCCGCCCACGGCCGCAGCGTGGCCTCGTCGGCCGAGCTGCGGGCGAGCACCCGGGCGCCGAGCAGCGCGCGGGTCGAGCCCGGCTCACTGGCGTCGAGCAGCTCGGCGGCCGCCTGCGCGACCACGGCGCGGGCGCCGGCCTCCTCCTCGGCCGGCAGGAACGAGGGCACGAGCCGGCCCAGCAGGACACCCGCGACCCGGTTCAGCACCGACTCGTTGTCCTCCTGCGGCCAGGCCCGGCCGAAGGTGTCGACGACCACGCGGGGGTCGACCCTGCCGAGGCAGACGCCGTCGACCAGGGCCGCCCAGACCACGGCCCGCGCCTGCGGGTCCGGCAGCGTGGCCAGGCCCTGGGGCACCGCCTGCAGGGTGCTCGGGTCCAGCGCCACCGTGGCCCAGGTCAGGTCCGAGGCGTTGGGCACCACGAGCTCGGCCCGGGGCGCCTCACGCAGGGCCGCCACCTCGGCACTGGGGCCGGTGAGCGTGGCCTCGACGCGGAAGACCTCGGCACCGGCCGTGAACCCGGCGACGTCGAGGGTGTGCGGCCGGTCGGCCGGGAACGCCGCCGGCGCCTCGCGGGTGACGACGCCCGACTCCTGGTCGGCGGCGATGACGTCGAGGCCTGCGGTGAGCAGCCACGCCTTGCTCCACTCGCCGAGGTCCGTGCCGGAGGCCCGCTCCATGAAGCCGAGGAAGTCCGCGAGGGTGCCGTTGCCGTAGGCGTGCTCGCGCAGGTAGGCGCTGACGCCGGCGATGAACGCGTGGTCACCGATGTGGGCGATGAGCTGGCGCAGGGTCGCGGCGCCCTTGGCGTAGGAGATGCCGTCGAAGTCCTGCAGGGCCGCCTGTGCGTCGAGGGCTGCTCCCCCGGCCACCGGGTGCGTCGAGGGGGTGCGCTCCGCGGCATACCCCCACATCTTGCGGGCCACGGTCGAGTCGACCCAGCCCTCGGTGAACTCGGTCGCGTCGACCGTGGTCCGGTGGGCCATGTACTCGGCGAACGACTCGTTGAGCCACAGGTCGTCCCACCAGCGCATGGTCACGAGGTCGCCGAACCACATGTGCGCCATCTCGTGGGCGATGGTGTTGGTGCGGGTCAGCACCTCGTCACGGGCGGCGGCGCCGCGGAAGACGTAGGTGTCGCGGAAGGTCACGCAGCCGGGGTTCTCCATCGCGCCGGCGTTGAACTCGGGCACGAAGACCTGGTGGTACTCCCCGAACGGGTACCGGATGCCGAAGAGGCGGTGGTAGTAGTCGAACGACGCCCGGGTCACCTCCAGCATCTGCTCGGCCTGCCGCTCCAGCGGCTCCCGCAGCGAGGCCCGCGCGTGGATGCCCAGCGGTATGCCGTCGTGCTCGCTGCGCACCGACGCCCAGGGACCGGCGCAGACGGTGACGAAGTAGGTGGCCAGCGGCCGGGTGTGCGCCAGCTCCCAGCGCCCCGGCGCCGTGGACATCGCCGCGCCGTTGCCGACGACCGTCCAGTGCTCGGGCGCGGTGACGGTCACGGCATACGGCGCCTTGAGGTCGGGCTGGTCGAAGCAGGCGAAGACGGTCGGCGCGGCGTCGAGGAACAGGTGGCCGTAGACGTAGTGCTGGCCGTCGGCGGGGTCGACGGCGCGGTGCAGGCCCTGCCCGTCACGGCTGTAGCGCATGGTCGCCACGACCGTGACCTCGTTCTCGGCGGCGAGGTCGGCGAGCTCGACGCGGCCGTCGCGCAGGGAGGCGGGGTCGAGCTCGGACCCGTTGAGCACCAGCGACTCCAGGGCGGCCGGCCGGAGGTCGAGGAAGGTGGTCGCGCCCGGTTGGTTGCAGGTGAACCGGATCGTCGTGCGGGAGCCGAACTCCTCGTGGTCGTCCCGGTCGCCGCCGGTGAGGTCGAGGTCGACCTCCATGGAGGTGACGGTGATGAGCGCCGCACGCTCGGTGGCCTCGGACCGCGTCAGTGAGGGCATGCGCCGCATTCTGTCAGCCGGCTCGGGTGGCGGGACGACAGGAGCCCCCGGCCGAGTGGCCGGGGGCTCCTGTTCCGCTGCGGGGCAGCGGGATGCGTGAGGCTTAGCTCAGAGCGCGGTGACGTTCTCCGCCTGCGGGCCCTTGGGGCCCTGGGTGACGTCGAACTGGACCTTCTGGCCCTCGTCGAGCGAGCGGTAGCCGCCCGTGTTGATCGCGCTGTAGTGCACGAAGACGTCGGCGCCGCCGCCGTCCTGCTCGATGAAGCCGAAGCCCTTCTCAGCGTTGAACCACTTCACTGTTCCCTGTGCCATGGGAGTCTCCTTCAATTGGCCGGTGGCCCCCGCGGACGCGGGTGCCAAGCTGCCGCTCAAACCCCCAGCACGGGACATGCCCGCTGTAAAAGAAAGGGCCCGCTCACGTCGGCGGGCCCGCTCAATCGAGGAACTGCAACTGCAACTGCCGCCAACGATATCAGCCCGGCGACCGGCTGCCCAAACGGGCGGCCACCGGGCTGCGTGTCGTCTCGCCTCCAGCGCTCAGCGGGCGCGGTAGCCGTAGGCCATCTGCTCGAGGCGGGCGATGCGCTCGGCCATCGGCGGGTGGGTCGAGAAGAAGCGCGAGACGTCCTGGGG
The DNA here is from genome assembly GCF_900111375.1 of Pedococcus cremeus. Classification (GTDB taxonomy): domain Bacteria; phylum Actinomycetota; class Actinomycetes; order Actinomycetales; family Dermatophilaceae; genus Pedococcus_A; species Pedococcus_A cremeus. Next base: position 17,449 of record NZ_FOHB01000014.1, on the reverse strand, counting down.
ACGGAACGGGTTCGCGATCATCATGTGGCTGGCGTTCTGCAGCTGCGGCGTCGGGGCGAGCGGGGCGCGGGCCGTGCCGGCCTCGAGCTTGCGCAGCGCCGACGCGAGGGCGAGCGGGTCGCCGGTCAGCGTGGCGCCGTCCTCGTCGGCGTCGTACTCCCGGGTGCGGCTGATCGCCATCTGGATGATCATTGCGGCGAACGGCGCCAGCAGGGCCATCGCCAGCAGGGCGATGGGGTTCGGCCGGTCCTCATCGTTGCCCCCGCCGCCGAACATGCCGGCGAACATGAGCATCTGCGCGACGCTGGTGATGACGCCGGCGATCGCGGCGGCCACCGAGCCGGTGAGGATGTCGCGGTTGTAGACGTGCATCAGCTCGTGCCCGAGCACCCCGCGCAGCTCGCGCTCGTCGAGCATGCCGAGGATGCCCTCGGTGCAGCAGACGGCGGCGTGCTCGGGGTTGCGGCCGGTGGCGAAGGCGTTGGGGGCCTGGGTCGGCGAGACGTACAGGCGCGGCATCGGCTTGCCCGCGGCGGTGGAGAGCTCACGGACGATGCGGTACATCACCGGCGCCTGGGCCTCGCTCACCGGGTAGGCGTGCATGGCGCGGATCGCGAGCTTGTCCGAGTTCCAGTAGCCGTAGGCGGTCATGCCCACGCCGAGCAGGGCGAACAGCCAGAGGTACCGGCCGTTCCCGATGACGGCGCCCATACCGAGGAGGACCGCGAAGATCGCCCCGAAGAGCGCGGCGGTCTTCAGCCCGTTGAAGTGGTTGTGCATGCCTTCACCAACGCAGGAGCCGTGCGTGGCGTTCCGCGTCAGGCGACCAGGCCGAGGAGCAGCTGCGGTGCCACGCTGACCAGCACCAGCGCGGTGGCGCTCAGCGCAAGCGCCGCGAGGGGGCCGCGGGGGGCACGTCGCGCGCTGGGGATCGCCGTGCCCACGGCGGCGTCGGCCTCCTGGAAGAGCACCGCGAACCAGCGCAGGTAGACCGCCACCCCGAGCACCGCGTTGGCGACGGCGAACAGGGCGAGCACCCACAGCCCCTGGGCCACGACCGGGCGCAGCGCCAGCACCTTGGCGACCAGGCCCACCACCCCCGGAGGCAGCCCGGCCAGGGACACCAGGGCGAGCCCCAGGGCCGCCCCCAGCAGCGGCCGGGTGCGCAGCATCCCCTTGTATGCCGCGAGCGTGCGGCCCGCGGCCGGGTCGCCGGTGGGTCCTGCTGCGTGCACGACGAGCACGACGACGGCGAAAGCCACCAGCGTGGCGATGACGTAGGCGAGCAGGTAGCCGCCGCTGGCGGCCAGCCCGGCCGGGACGACGGTCGCCAGCGGCAGCACGACCCAGCCGGCCTGCGCGACCGTCGACCACGCCAGCAGCCGCACCGGGTCGTCCTGCACGAGCGCGAGGACGTTGCCCAGCGTCATCGACGCCACCGCCACCACCCCGACGACCACCAGCACGGCGGCCTGGGCAGCGGAAAGGGGCCGCAGCACCGCGACGAGAGCGGCGAGCGCGGCGACCTTCGACGTGGCGGCGAGGAACGCCGCGACCGGCTCGGTGCCGCCGGCATACGCCTGTGGTGTCCAGGCGTGGAACGGCACGAGCGAGAGCTTGAAACCGAGGCCCCCGGCCAGCAGCAGCACGCCCAGGAGGAGCACCGCCCAGGTGTCGTGGGCGGCGTGGGCGCGCTCGACCGCCGCCACCGAGAAGACCGGCTGGCCGGCGGCCACGAGCCACAGCGCTGCGCCGAGGGCGACCATCGCGAAGGAGACCAGGGAGGTGGTCAGGAGCGACACGGCACCGGCGCTCGCGCGGCTGGTGCCGCGGAGCGCGACCAGCGCCACGGCGGGCAGCGTCGCCAGCTCGAGGGCGACCAGCCACGATCCGAGGTCCTTGGCCGCCGCGACGGCTGCCGCGCCCGCCGTCGCCGCGAGCACCAGGGCCACGACCACCGCGGGGCCACCGCGCAGCGGGTCGCGGGCCGGTTCGATGCCGGATTCGGTGCCGGGTTCGGTGCCGCGGTCCGGCCAGACGAGGAGGAGCACGACCAGCGCCGAGGCGAGCGCACCGAGCTGCAGCGCGCCGGCGAGCGGCCCGGCCTCGTAGAAGCAGGCACCGGCCGGGGCCGGCAGGCAGAGCGAGCGGGCCGGGGCGCTCTCCACCCCGAGCGCGGCCGGCACCGCGAACGCCAGGCCGGCCAGGAGGGCCAGCACGCCGACGGCGTGGTGGGCGACCCTCAGCCGCGGAGCGGCGACGTCGAGCACCAGCACCGCCAGGGCCCCGGCCGCCGGCGCGAGCACCGGCGCCAGCACGAGGGCGTCGAAGGAGACCACCGAGCTCACGAGCCACCACCCACCAGGGCCGTGACGGCGTCGCTGGTGACCGACAGCAGCACCTGCGGCAGCACGCCGAGCACGAGGGCGGCGACCACGAGGCCGCCGACCACGACCCACTCGACGCCTCGGCTGTCGGCGATGGCCGGCTCGACGCGCTCCCCCATCCACACGATGCGCGCCACGCGCAGCGCGTAGGCCGCGGCGAGCACGGTGCCCAGGGCCCCGGCGACGGCGGTGGCGCGCAGCAGGCCCGCCGGCCGGTCCCCGGCGGGTGACCACACGGCATACAGGCTGAGGAACTCGCCCCAGAAGCCGGCGAGGCCCGGCAGCCCCAGCGACGCGGCCAGGCCGACGACGAGGGCGAAGCCGAGGCGTGGGGTGACCTCCCGCAGCGCCGCCCGGGCGACGGCGAGGTCGGCCGAACCCCAGCGCTCCTTGAGGCCGCCGACGACGAAGAAGAGCAGGGCGGAGACCACGCCGTGGGCGACGTTGGCGAACAACGCCGCCTGCAGGCCGGTGCGGGTGCCCGACGCGAGGCCGAGCGCCACGAAACCCATGTGCGCGACGGAGGAGTAGGCGATCAGCCGCTTGAGGTCTCGTTCGACCAGGCAGGCCAGCCCTCCCCAGAGGATGCCGACGGCCCCGACCACGGCAACCAGCGGCGCCAGCCGCCCGAACGCGTCGGGCACCGTCGCGACCGGCAGGCGCACCAGGCCGTAGGTGCCCATCTTGAGGAGCACCGCGGCGAGGAGCACCGAGCCCGCGGTCGGTGCGATGGTGTGCGCGGACGGCAGCCAGGTGTGGGCCGGGAAGAGCGGCACCTTGACGGCCAGCCCGGAGACCAGGGCCAGCGCGATGAGCAGCTGGGTGTGCCGCGGTATGCCGCTGCCGGCGCCTCGGGCGAGCACCTGGAGGTCGGCGGTGCCCGCGGCGCTGACCAGGCCGAGGATGCCGACGAGCATGAGGGTCGAGCCGAGGGCGGTGTAGAGCACGAAGCGGGCGCCGGCGTCGGCGCGCTCCTCGGCGCGGTGGGCGTCGCCGAAGCGGGTGATGAGCACCCACATCGGCACCAGCACCACCTCGAAGGCGACGAAGAACAGGATGGCGTCGCGGGCGTAGAAGGTGCCCAGCGCGCCGGCCACCACCAGGAGCAGGCAGGCGTGGAAGGCCGCAGACGTGCCGCCCTCCGGCCGTCGCCGGGAGGAGTGCGCGACCACGGCCAGCCCGAGCACGGCGGTCATGACCAGGAGCGGGGCGCTGATGCCGTCGACGGCGAACTGCCAGCGCAGGTCGAGTGCCGGCACCCACGGCCGGTCGATGGACGGCCGGGCGACGACCGACGCCACCACAGCGGAGAGGGTGACGGCGGCGGCCACCAGCGCGACGCGGTTGACCACCTGGTGGGCCAGGTGGCGGCCGGCGCCGAGCAGCCAGACGGCCACGGCAGCCGGCACGAGGAGGGCGATCAGGATCACCACAGCGTCACCCCCGCGGCCGCGACGAGGACGAGGCCCACGACCACCCAGACCAGTGACGTCGACGACCGCTCGGCCCGGTGGATCCGCGCACCCCCGCGGCCACTGAGCAGGGCGGTGGCGGCGCTGCCGCGCACGTAGGCGTCGACGACCTCCCGGTCGAGGAAGACGACGAACCGGGCGAGGGCGAGCACGGGGCGTGCGACGGCCCTGACGTAGAGCGCGTCCACGCCGAAGCCGGCGTCGAAGCGCGCCATGCGGGCACCCACCAGGCGCTCGGCCGGGTCGCCCTGGGTGACGGTGGCCCGCACGGCCAGCCCGGCCCCCACGATGAGCAGCACGCTGACCAGCGCCATCCACCAGGAGAAGTGCCCGTCGAGGGGCAGCCACGGCGTGAGCACCACGAGGCCGCCGAAGACGGTCAGCACCCCGAGCACCGAGACCGCCGCCATGACGGGCGAGTTCGCCTCGTCCTTCTCGTGCAGCTCCGGCCGGGCGGCGGTGAGGTCGTCGAGCACCAGCCAGGCTCGCACGCAGTAGGCCGCGGTGAGCACGACGGTCACCAGCAGGGCGGCCAGCACCAGCATCGAGCGGGCCTGCCCGTGCAGGGCGCCGGACTCCGCGGCGCCGATGACGTACTCCTTGCTGACGAACCCGACGAGCGGCGGCACCCCGGCCAGCGAGAGCAGGCCGACGAACATGGCGGGCCGGATCACCGCGTGGCCGCGGAGGCCTCCGCGCATGGTCGCGGCGGCGGTGCCGCCGACGGTGACGCTGAGCCACCCCACGAGGAGGAAGAGCAGGGCCTTGAAGAAGGCGTGCGCGTAGAGGTGGAGCAGCCCGGCCCCTGGTCCCTCCAGGGCAGGCGCGACCGCCAGCGCCGAGAGCATCAGGGCGACCTGGCTGAGCGTCGAGTAGGCGAGCAGCCGCTTGAGGTCGCTCTGCCCGAAGGCCAGCAGGGCGGACCACACCATGGTGATCGCGGTGCTGATCGCCAGCACCCACCGGGCGGCGTCGGTGGCGGCGAACACGCTGAAGAGGGAGGAGAGCACGTAGGTGCCGGCCGCCACCATGGTCGCCGCGTGGATCAGCGCCGAGGCGGGCGTCGGGCCCTCCATCGCGTCGGGCAGCCAGTCGTGGAACGGGAACTGGGCCGACTTGCCCAGCACGCCGATGAGCAGCAGCACCATGGCCACGGTCCGCAGGGTCCCGTTCGGCGCCGCGCACGCCGCGGTGTCGTTGCAGACGGCGGCCGCCGGCGCCCAGTGCGCCAGGACCTTCGGGTATGCCGTCGAGCCCGGTCCCGAGGCCAGGGCCAGGACGCCGAGCAGGAACCCGACGTCGGCGAAGCGGGTGACGAGGAAGGCCTTGAGGGCGGCGCGGCGGGCGCTCGCCCGACGGCTCCAGTGCCCGATGAGCAGGTAGGAGCACCAGCCCATGACCTCCCACCCGACGAAGGTGAGGATGAGGTCGGCGGACTGGACGACGAGGAGCATCGCGGCACTGAACAGTGACACGGTCGCCGAGAACACGGCATACCGGTCGTCGTTCCTCAGGTACCAGCCGGCGAAGGACTGCACGGCCCAGGCCACGATGGCGACGACGAGGGCGATGAGCGCCGGGGTGGCGCTCTCCCGGACCAGCAGCGGGACCTCCAGGTCTCCGGCCCGCAGGGCGGGGAGGAGCTGCCCGAGGTGGGTGCGCTGCGAGCCGCCCACCGAGGCGAGCCCGGCGAGCGCCACGACGACGGTGGCCAGCGAGGCGCCGACGGCGACCCACCGGGCCGGGGCTGCGCCACGGCGGGCGAGCAGCAGGCCGCCCAGAGCCGCGGCAGCGGGGAGGAGCACGACGAGTCGTGCCGCGGCCAGGCTCACTCGGCCCGCCTCGTGAGGTCGACGTCGCCGCGCAGGCGGAACAGCGCCAGCACCACCGCGAGCGCCACGCAGACCTCGGCCGCGGCGATGGTGATGACGAACAGGGTCAGCACGTTGCCGGCCTGCCAGGTGTCGGCGCCGACCGAGCCCACCGAGACGAGCAGGAGGTTGGCCGCGTTGAGGATGAGCTCGACCCCGATGAGCATGAGCACGGCGTTGCGGCGGGCGAGCACGCCGTAGGCACCGAGGCCGGCGAGGACGGCCGCGAGCGCGTACGGGCCGGCGAGGTGGATCACTGCGAGATCCTCTCGGGCGCCGTCATCTCGGGCAGCGCCGACTGCGCGACCTCGGCGGCGCGGGTCATCCGCGAGATCGCGAACGCCGCGACGAGGGCGACGAGCAGCAGGAGCGAGAGCGCCTCGAAGGGCCAGACCCAGGTGCCGAAGACCTGTTCCGCCACAGCGGTGTTGGAGGTGCCGGGGCGCTTGCGGGCCGGCCCGGCGACGGGCAGCAGCACGGAGAGCAGGAGCGCGGTGACGCCGGCGCCGAGCACCGCTGCCAGGGCCCGGTGGGCCCGGCTGGTGGTGACCTCGGGGTTCGGCCCGATCGGCGCGCGGGTGAGCATGAGCGCGAAGAGCACGAGCACCACGACGGCGCCGACGTAGACGAGGAGCTGCACCAGGGCCACCAGCTCGGCGCCGAGGACCAGGTAGCAGCCGGCGACCGAGCCGAGGCACACCACGAGCCAGAGGGCTGCGTGGACCACGTGCCGGGTCGTGACGGCGAGGAGGCCGCTGGCAGCAGCGACCAGGCCGACCCCGGCGAACGCGATGTCGAGGGTGGTCACTGATCCTCCCCCGACGTCGGCTCTGGCGACTTCGTCTCCGCAGAGCCGCTCTCCGAGGCGGTTGAGGGCGGCGTGGGCGGCTCCGCGGGTACGGAGTCGGCGGGAGGTTCGGGGCGGGCCGTGCCCTCGGGTCGCTCGGCCCGGGCCGGTCGCTCGGCCCGGGCCGGTCGCTCGGGCCGCTCGGGGCGCTCGGCGCGAGCGGCACGCGCGGGCGGTGGCGCGCCGGCTGCCCGGGCGGGACGAGCAGGCTTGTTGGCGGCGGCCACCTCGGCGGGCTCGGCGGAGTGCTCGTCGAGGGCCGGCGGTGGCGGGACTGTGGGCATCCACTGCCCCAGCCGGTCCTTCTCGTGCAGCAGGTCGCGGATGTCGAGCTCCGAGTACTCGAACTCCGGGCTCCAGTGCAGCGCGTCGAACGGGCAGACCTCGATGCAGATGCCGCAGTACATGCAGAGCGAGAAGTCGATGGCGAACCGGTCGAGCACGTTGCGCTGCCGCTCGCGGCCGCCGGGGGTGGTGGCGGGGAGGGTCTCCTTGTGCGAGTCGATGTAGATGCACCAGTCGGGGCACTCGCGCGCGCAGAGCATGCAGGAGGTGCAGTTCTCCTCGAGCAGCGCGATGACGCCACGGGAGCGGGGCGGCAGGTGCGGCGGCGCGTCGGGGTACTCCGTCGTGTGGGTGGGCCGGGCGAGCGTCCGCGCCGTGGTGGCCAGGCCCTTCAGCAGGCCGGGCAGGGCGCCGCCCGAGCGGGGTGTGCGCGGCTCGCTCATGCCGACACCACCACCCACACACCGGTCAGGGCCAGCTGGGCCAGGGCCAGCGGCACCAGCACGATCCACGCCAGGTGCTGCAGCTGGTCCTCGCGCAGCCGGGGCCAGGCCACCCGCAGCCAGATGATGACGACCGCGATGACGAGGCCCTTGAGCAGGGTCCACAGCCAGCCGAGCTGGTCGGAGAACGGCCCCTGCCAGCCACCGAGGTAGAGCACCGCGAAGAGAAGCGACATCACCACGATGCCGGCGTACTCGGCGAGCAGGAAGAAGGCGAACCGCAGCCCGGTGTACTCGGTGTAGGCGCCGAAGACGATCTCGGCGTCGGCGACCGGCATGTCGAAGGGCGGTCGCTGCAGCTCGGCGACGGCTGCGACGAGGAACACCAGCGCCCCGGGCAGCTGCCAGATGAGCCACCACGGCGACCACGCCTGCGCGATGCCGCCGAGGCTCAGGGACCCGGCGGCCAGGCACACCGAGGCGACGGCGAGCACGAGCGGCAGCTCGTAGGAGAGCAGCTGCGCCGCCGAGCGCATCGCGCCGAGCAGCGAGTACTTGTTGGCGCTGGCCCATCCCGCCATGAGGGTGCCGAGGATGCCGACGGCGGTGGTGGCGAGCACGAACAGCGCGCTGGCGGGCGCGTCGGCGGCGACGAGGTCGGGGCTGAGCGGTATCACCGCCATCGCGACGAGGTAGGGCACCAGGGCCACCGCCGGCGCGAACCGGAAGACGCGGCGGTCGGCGGCAGCCGGTGTGATGTCCTCCTTCTGCACGAACTTGACCCCGTCGGCGACCAGCTGGGCCCACCCGTGGAACCCACCGGCATACATCGGGCCGAGCCGGCCCTGCATGTGCGCCATGACCTTGTGCTCCGCCTGGCCGACGAGCAGCGGCAGCACGAGGAAGGCGGCGAGCACACTGACGCTGCGCAGCGTCACCTCCAGCACGTCGGTCACCGCGGCCCCCAGTCGGGACCGGGCACGCCGGGTGCCTGCACGCGACGTCGGCCCGTGGGCTTGGTGTGCTCGCTCTCGCCCGGCTCCTTCGCACCGGGCCACGGCTTGGAGGCGCGCGCGGCGAGCACGAAGCTCTTGCGCAGCGGCGTGCCCTCGAACCCGTCGGGCAGCAGCAGCGGGCGCAGCCCGAGCCCGGTGCCGTCGTCGAACCCGTCGAAGTCGACACCGAACATCTCGTGGGTCTCGCGCTCGTGCCAGGCCGCGCCCCGGAACACCCCGGTGATGCTCGGCACGGCGGCACCCTCCGGCACTCGGGTGCGCAGCAGCACGCGCCGCAGCGCCGTGGGCGTGGAGGGGTCCATCAGGTGGCAGACGATGTCGAAGCCGGCGTCCTCGGGGGCGTCGGTCTGGTCGACGGCGGTCAGCCAGTCGAAGAACGTGTATGCCGCGTCGCGGGCCTCGGCGACCGCGGTCGCCCACGCCGCGAGCGGGACCTCGCGCCGGGTCACCGAATCGGGGTCAGCCATCGCCGGCCGCCTCGTCCTGCTTCGCCGGGCGCCGCACCAGGCCGCGAGCGAGCTCGCCGGCGCTGGCGAGCCGGTGTCCGGCGTACTTGGCGCGCATCCCCTTGGTGGACAACGACTCGGCGGCGATCTTCTCCTGCAGGCGCAGGATGCCCTGGAGCAGCGCCTCCGGCCGCGGCGGGCAGCCCGGCACGTAGACGTCGACGGGGATGATGGTGTCGACGCCCTTGGTGACGGAGTACGAGTCCCAGTACGGGCCACCGGAGTTCGAGCAGGCACCGAAGGAGATGACGTACTTCGGCTCGGGCATCTGGTCGTACAGGCGACGGATCGCCGGAGCCATCTTGTCGGTCACGGTGCCGGAGACGACCATGAGGTCGGCCTGCCGCGGCCCGGGGGCGAAGGGGATGACGCCGAGGCGGATGAAGTCGTGCCGGGCCATCGACGCGGCGATGAACTCGATGGCGCAGCAGGCCAGCCCGAAGTTGAACACCCACAGGGAGTAGCGGCGTCCCCAGTTGAGGACGACCTTGACGGGCTGGGGCGCGACGTCGGTGGCCGGGCCGACCCGGGGCAGCGGGAGGTCGACGGGCATCAGAACCACCGCAGCAGGCCGCGCCGGGCCGCGTGGGCCAGGCCGATGAGCAGGATGCCGATGAACACACCGATCTCGACCAGCGAGGCAGCGCCCAGGCCGGTGGAGCGGATCACCAGCGCCCACGGGAAGAGGTAGACCGCGTCGACGGCGAAGATGACGTAGAGGAAGGCGTAGACGAAGTAGCGGATCTGGGTCTGCGCCCAGCCCTGGCCCACCGGGTCGACACCGGACTCGTAGGTGGTCAGCTTCGCCCGGGTCGGGGCCTTCGGTGCCAGCAGTGCCCGGGCGCCCATCGCCGCCACGAAGAGCAGCAGCCCGACCAGGACCACCGCTGCGACGACGACATAGGGCGACACCCTTGGCAGCCTAGCGACCTGCGCCGGGACGTGGCGGGAGGTCGCCGCGGCAGCGGCGACCCGGACCCGGAACGCCCACGTGGCCGCATGCGACATACCGCGGCGCGGACGCGGCATACGTCGGGCGTCGGAGGGTAAGGCTGAGAGGAGGTCGGGTGGACGCCCGAGGCCGGGGTCGTCCGAAATGCGGGTCCGGAAACACCGCAGGTAAGGCCGGACTTACCATGGAAGAAACGCCGTGGGCAGCCGCCGACGAGACACGAAACTGCCGAGGAACAGGTGGCGGGGAACAGATGAGCAGCAAGTCCGTCCAGCAGCTCGACCGTGTGGTCATCCGCTTTGCTGGGGACTCCGGTGACGGCATGCAGCTGACCGGTGACCGCTTCACGTCCGAGACGGCAGCGCTCGGCAACGACCTGTCGACGCTGCCCAACTTCCCGGCAGAGATCCGGGCGCCGCAGGGCACCCTGCCGGGCGTCAGCTCCTTCCAGCTGCACTTCGCCGACCACGACGTGCTCACCCCGGGTGACGCCCCCGACGTGCTCGTGGCGATGAACCCGGCGGCCCTCAAGGCCAACCTGCGCGACCTGCCCCGCGGCGCGACGGTCATCGTCAACATCGACGAGTTCACCAAGCGCAACCTCGCCAAGGTGGGCTACGCCGAGAACCCGCTCGAGGACGGCTCCCTCGACTCGTGGCAGGTGCACCCCGTGGCCCTGACGTCCATCACCGTCGAGGCGCTGGCCGGCTTCAACACCCTCTCGCGCAAGGACAAGGAGCGGGCGAAGAACATGTTCGCCCTCGGCCTGCTCTCCTGGATGTACCACCGGCCGACCACGGGCACGGAGCTGTTCCTGAAGAACAAGTTCGCCTCGCGGCCCGACATCCTCGAGGCCAACCTGGCCGCCCTGCGCGCCGGCCTCAACTATGGCGAGACGACCGAGGCGTTCTCGGTCTCCTACGAGATCGCGCCCGCGAAGATGCCCTCGGGCACCTACCGCAACGTCACCGGCAACATCGCGCTGGCGTACGGGCTGGTCACCGCCGCCCACCGCGCGCGGCTCCCGCTGGTGCTCGGCTCCTACCCGATCACGCCGGCCTCCGACATCCTCCACACGCTGTCGGGCCTCAAGCGCTACGGCGTGACGACCATGCAGTGCGAGGACGAGATCGCCGGCATCGGTGCCGCCCTCGGTGCGAGCTTCGGCGGCGCGATCGGCGTGACGACCACGTCGGGCCCCGGCGTCGCCCTGAAGTCGGAGACCATCGGCCTGGCGGTCTCGCTCGAGCTGCCGCTGGTGATCGTCGACGTGCAGCGCGGCGGCCCGTCCACCGGCCTGCCGACCAAGACGGAGCAGTCCGACCTGCTGCAGGCGATGTTCGGCCGCAACGGCGAGTCGCCGGTGCCGATCGTCGCCCCGAGCTCGCCGGCCGACTGCTTCGACGCCGCCATGGAGGCGGTGCGCATCGCCACCACCTACCGCACCCCGGTCTTCCTGCTCTCCGACGGCTACCTCGCCAACGGCTCCGAGCCGTGGCGGCTGCCCTCGGTGAAGGACCTGCCCGACCTGCGGGTCGAGTTCGCCACCGAGCCCAACGGCGTCGACGCCAAGGGCCAGCCGGTCTTCCACCCGTACCTGCGCGACGAGACCACGCTCGCCCGGCCATGGGCGGTCCCCGGCACGCCGGGCCTCGAGCACCGCGTCGGTGGCATCGAGAAGGCCGACGTCACCGGCAACATCTCCTACGACCCCGACAACCACGACCGCATGACGCGGCTGCGCGCCGGCAAGGTGGCGGGCATCGCCGACACCATGGGTGACCTCGAGGTCGACGACCCCAGCGGCGAGGCCGAGGTGCTGGTGCTCGGCTGGGGCTCCACCTACGGCCCCATCGCGGCCGCCGTCCGCAACGTGCGCAACACCGGCGCCAAGGTCGCCCGGGCGCACCTGCGGCACCTGAACCCGTTCCCCGCGAACACCGGCGAGGTGCTGCGGCGCTACCGCACCGTCCTCGTCCCCGAGATGAACATGGGCCAGCTCGCGATGCTGCTCCGCGCGAAGTACCTCGTGGACGTGCAGTCGTTCACGCAGGTGCGCGGGCTGCCCTTCACCACCGTCGAGCTCGCCGACGCCATCGTCGGCGCCCAGACGGTGTCCGACAACGGAGGAACCGCATGACCACCACCGAGCTCGGTATGCCGGGCAGCTCGCCTCGTGCGGGCACCGCGTCCGTTCCGCGCCTCCCCGAGGACGCCGACACGCTCACCAAGCGGGACTTCACCTCCGACCAGGAGGTGCGCTGGTGCCCCGGCTGCGGTGACTACGCCATCCTCGCCGCGGTGCAGGGCTTCCTCCCCGAGCTGGGCCTCAAGCGGGAGAACATCGTCTTCGTCTCCGGCATCGGCTGCTCGAGCCGGTTCCCGTACTACCTCGACACCTACGGGATGCACTCCATCCACGGCCGCGCCCCCGCGATCGCCACAGGCCTGGCCACCAGCCGCGAGGACCTGTCGGTCTGGGTCGTCACCGGCGACGGCGACGCGCTGTCGATCGGCGGCAACCACCTCATCCACGCGCTGCGCCGGAACGTGAACCTGAAGATCCTGCTGTTCAACAACCAGATCTACGGGCTGACCAAGGGCCAGTACTCCCCCACCTCGCACGTCGGGGCGGTCACCAAGTCGACCCCCCTCGGCTCGGTCGACCAGCCGTTCAACCCGGTCTCGCTGGCCCTCGGTGCCGAGGCGACCTTCGTGGCCCGGACCATGGACTCCGACCGCAAGCACCTCACCGAGGTGCTGCGCCAGGCCGCAGAGCACCGCGGTACCGCCCTGGTGGAGATCTACCAGAACTGCCCGATCTTCAACGACGGCGCCTTCGACCTCATCAAGGACCGCGAGCAGCAGCAGGCGCGCCTCGTGCACCTCGTCGACGGTGAGCCGGTGCGGCTCGGTGCGGAGGACGACCGGCAGGTGCTGGTCCGCACGAAGGCGGGGCTGCGGTTCGTGCCCGAGGGCGAGGCTGCTGACGACGGCGTCGTGGTGCACCAGGTGGGTGCCGACGACCCGGCGCAGGCGTTCGCCATCTCGCGGCTGGACACCCCGGACATGACGCACGTGCCGATGGGGGTCTTCCGCAGCGTCGCCCGGCCGACCTACGACGACCTCGTGCGCGCCCAGGTCGACTCCGCCGTCGAGAAGGGCGGCGGGCCGGCGACGGACGCCGACCTCGAGAGGCTCATCCACGGTCGAGACACCTGGACCGTCGCGTGACAGCGGTATGCCGGTGAGCGCGAACCTGCGTCTGACCAGCTCGGACGTGCGGACCAGCGCGGACGCCGGCCGGTGAGCCCGGCTGACCAGAACGAGGTCCGGCGCGGCACCACCTACGGTTTCCTCGCCTACGCCATCTGGGGCGTCTTCCCGCTCTACTTCCACGCCCTGAAGCCCTCGGGCGCCTGGGAGATCCTGGCCCACCGCATCGTGTGGACGCTGGTGCTGTGCCTGGCGGTCCTGGGCATCCGTCGCGACTTCACGTGGGCGCGGCAGCTCGTGGCCCGGCCCCGCCTGGCGGCAGGCGTGACGGTCGCAGCGCTGCTCATCGCCGGCAACTGGGTCATCTACGTGTTCGCGGTGATCAGCAGCCGCACCACCGAGGCGGCGCTCGGCTACTTCCTCAACCCCATCGTCACCGTGGCGCTCGGGGTGCTCGTGCTCCGCGAGCGCCTGCGACCGCTGCAGTGGGCAGCCGTGGCGATCGGTGCCGCGGCCGGTGTCTACCTCAGCGTGGCCGGTGGCCAGTTCCCGCTCATCGCGCTGAGCCTGGCCTTCACCTTCGCCGGCTACGGCCTGGTGAAGAAGAAGGTCGGCACCAGCCTGGAGGCGATGCACTCGCTCGCCGCCGAGACGGCGGTGCTCTTCCCCGTTGCCGTCGGAGTGCTGCTCTGGCTGAGCATCACCGGCGGGACCACCTTCAGCGAGGACGCTCCCCTGCACCCGCTGCTGCTGCTGCTCTCCGGAGTCGTCACAGCGGTGCCCCTGCTCCTGTTCGCCGCCGCGGCTCGTCGCATCCCGCTGACCACCGTGGGGCTGCTGCAGTTCATCACGCCGATCCTCCAGCTGATCTGCGGCGTGGTGCTGCTCGGCGAGCACATGTCGACGGAGCGCTGGCTCGGCTTCGCGATCGTGTGGGTCGCCCTGCTCATGCTGTCGGTCGACATGGTTGCCAACCACCCGAGCCGGCGCCGCCGGTTCGCCAGCCCGGTCATCGAGGAGCCGGCTCCCTAGGCCCTCGGCATCCGCTCCGGCCCGCAGCCTGATCCGCTGCGGCCCGCGGCTTGATCCGCTCCGGCCCGGCCGCCGGCACCGTCACCACCCGGCGCGGCTCAGCGGGTCCGGTAGCGCGCGAAGATGAGTCCGCTGTCGAAGGCACGTTCTTCGACCAGCTCGAGCTCGAGGCGCACGCCCTCGGGGAAGAACCGCTTGCCACCGCCGACCACGCTGGTGGTGAGGAACAGGTGGTACTCGTCCACCAGGCCGGCCGCGATCGCCTGCGCAGCGAGGTTCGGGCCGTCGATGGTGAGGTCGTGGTCGGCCTCGGCCTTGAGCTTGCTCACCGCGTCAGGGTCGAACGTCCGCTCGATCCTGGTCCTCGCGCTGGACGCCGACTCCAGCGTCGTGGAGTAGACGACCTTCTCGGCGGCCTGCCAGTCGCGCGCGTACTGCGCGATGAACGGCGGCACGTCGGGCAGCGCGTGCGCGGTCTCCCAGAAGACCATCGTCTCGTACATCCGTCGGCCGTAGAGGTACGTGCCGACGGGGCGGTAGAGGTCGTTGATGAAGGTGTGCACCTCCTCGTCGTCGGCGCCCCCGAAGCCGAGGTCGCCCTCCGCCGCCTCGGCGTAGCCGTCGAGTGAGGTGATCATCGAGTAGATGAGCTGTGCCATGGGTCTCCCTCGGGTACGAACACGTCGGTCTGCCAGCGGTCCTGCTGGCTTTGACCACCGCGCGACCCGGAACTCATCGTTGCTCCCCACGAGCCTGCGCTCTGCCACGGGTGAGGGCTGCGCCATCGGTGAGGATGACCGCGACGCCACCCTGTCAGCTGCTACTGCACGGCGACGTCAGCACCAGACTCCGGCGACCAGCTCCGCGAGGCCTCGACCCTGGTCGTACCCTCCTCGCGCTGCCTGCGGACGGGTCGATGGATCCAGTGCATCGGCGTCGAAGACATCACCAGCGCCGCCGTCCGGGAACACCGTCTCCACCCTGCTGCCGCCTGCGCGCAGCTCGTCGACCTGGGTTGCCAGGTCCATGCCCCACTCCAGCGGCATACGCGTCCTGCCGCCGAACGGTGACAGCACGAGCACCCGCCCGCACCCGGCCGCCAGATCGGCGTTCTCGCTGCGTCGGTAGCCGCCGTTGAGGTACCGGTCCTCGCCGATGCGGTAGGGCGTCATCGCCGAGGTGCTGGCGGCGACGGCGTCCACCAGGTCAACTCCGCTGTTGCGATCGAACACGACCGGTTCCCCCGTGCAGGCATCGACGGCCGTGATCAGCAGGTGCTGCCGCGGCCAGTGGTGACTGGGAAGCCGAGCCGCGACGACCTCGCGCCAGCGCGTCTGGCTGGCACCGTCGGACACATCCAGCTCGAGCGCCGCAGCGCCCATCCTGCGGCGCATGTCGGACGCGCTCTCAGCAGCTCCGATGATGGCGTTCGACCACTCCAGGTAGCTCGGCCCCGAGACATGGGCGGCGGGTCCCCGGTCCGGTCCGGTGCCGCCGGCGCCGCCATTACGAGGCCGGGGCCACTCGGCCAGGACCGCGGCATACAGGTCGGCCGGGCGTGTCCCGCTGGTCACCTGGGCGGCCACCGTCGATCCTGCCGACGTGCCGATGATGAGGTCGGCCTCCGTCACATCGACGCCGGCGTCGGACAGGCCGGCGATGAGACCGAGCTCCCAGGCGTTGCCCGCCGCTCCGCCGCCGGCGAGGACCAGGGCTCGTCCGTCCGACAGGGCGTCCTGGCGCGGAGTTGAAGAAGGTGAGGTGTTCATGGAAGTCGCCTTTCGCGAGTTGCCTTTCCGGCGCTCCCAGTCGCGACCAGCTCAGTCGCGGGACGTGTCCTGCCGGGGAGCACCCAATCCGGATACTGCGTTCATGGGTCTCACCTCCTGCTGGTCGATCACGATTCTCGGGACGTTAGCAGGCTGCCGACACGGTGCGCCATCCACATGGGACCGGCTGCCATGTCCCCGGCGAGCGCCGCTGACCCCTGGACCTCCAGCTGTCAATGCCGCCTCGCCGACACGCGTTGACCGTGGACGAGGCAGGGCGAGCTCAGTTCGATGCGCCCCTGCCCTCGTCATACGTACGAGCCCGTTCCGCGCGTTCTGCCACGCCCCGAGAACCGGACCCCGAACCATGGATCCTCCGGCTGCGGCGCTCGGATCGCCACGCCAACGCGGCCACCACGACGACGACAAGCAGGATGAGCAACCACATGGTCATGACGACCACCTCCACTCATTTCAGTGTGTGAGGCGGGCGAGAGCTGCAACATCGCTCATCAGGACTAGGTAGGCCTAGGCGTCGGCCTGTCCGTCCTCGAGCCCGATCACCTGCGGTGCGGCTCGAATGTGGTGGGTCGGATGTAGCGGTCCTCGCGAGGGATCTTGAACGCGGCCACGAGGCGCTCGTCCACGGCGTCAGTCAAGCGACTTCCTCCTCCGGGGTGTTGCGCCTGCGGACTTTGATGAGGGTGCTGGGCATAGGCAAGAGGTCCCGGCCGCCGGGCATGCCTGTGGCCCCGCCGGCGGGTGGCGGGGTGTGGGGCGGGGTCACGCTGGTTCGGTTGCGGTGTTGCTGGCGGCGCGTCGGGCGAGGAGGTCGTCGTAGGAGCCGCGGGTGAGGTCCCACTCGACCCGTTCTCCGAAGGACCCCTTGACGACCCGGCCGGCCAACCGCCTCGAGTGCACGATGGTGTGGTGCCGCTCGCAGAGCAGCGCCCCGTTGTCGAGATTTGAGGGTCCGAGGTCTGCCCAGTGCACGAGGTGGTGGGCGTCCGTCCATTGTGGTGGGGCCCCGCAGCCGGGGTAGGTGCAGCCGCCGTCGCGGAGCCAGAGCCGTTTGGTCTGGGCGTCGGTGAAGAACCGTTTCTCCAGACCCCAGTCCATCACCTCGCCGTCGGCTCCCAGAACGATCGGGATGACGGAGCCGTCGCAGCACAGCCGCCGCACGGTCTCGGGGGCGAGGTGGGTGCCGGCGTCCAGCCCGCCGAGGGTGGTGGCGGCGCCGAGCCGGTCCTTGAGGTCGTCGTAGCTCATGGTCAGCAGCAGCGTCGTCTTGTTGGTCTTGCCGACCTCGTCCCCGGCCGCCACCGCCCGGCGCACCAGGGTGACCAGGGCGTCGCCGCGGCGCCGGTCGGAGGACCGGAGGTCGCGTTCGCCGTCGACCGGCTTCGGCGCGGACAACGGCCCGAGGGCGGCCTCGAGGACGGCCTTGCCCTCGATGTCGAGGGTGAGCCGGTACTCGAAGGTGTTGGCGCCGGTGTCGTTGGGTTGGGAGAGGCGGATGAAGGACTTGCCCATGTTCTGCTGGTCCTGGAGCACGTCCTGGCGCCCGTACTTGGCGATCAGCCCGTCGCGCAGCAGCCGGCACCCGGACGGGCCGTGCTGCTCGGCCATCCCGATCAGCCCCTCCAGCACGTG
>NZ_FOHB01000017.1 GCF_900111375.1 Pedococcus cremeus | reverse complement strand
CCAGCGACGTGTGGCCGCCCTGCCACCAGGGGGTGCCGTGGTGGGCGTCGCACCACTGCGCGGGCACGGTGCAGCCGGGCCAGGTGCAGCCGCGGTCGCGCAGCCAGGCGGCCAACCGGATGGCGGGTGGGACGAGGCGTTTGCGGCGGCCGACGTCGAGCAGCTCGCTGTTGGTGCCGAGGACGGCGGGGATCAGGTCGGCCTCGCAGGCGAGCCGGCGGACGGTGCCGGCGGTGAGGAGCTCCTGGCCGAGGGTGAGCCCGGCGCCGCGGACGGCGCCGGTGAGCTGTTCCAGGCTCATCGTGACGACGAGCTGGGCCTTGGCGGTCTTCGGGGCCTTGCCCGGGGCGGAGACGCCGCGGCCGACGATCGCCAGCAGGGCGTCGGCGCGGCGGGCGGCCGGGGTGCGCAGGTCCGGGTCGCCCTGGGCCGGCCGCGGTCGGGCGAGCGGGTCGAGGGCGGCGTCGAGGATGGCGGCGCCCTCGGGGTCCAGGACCACCCGGTAGGTGGACATCCCGCCCGGCCCGGGCCCCTTGTACAGGGCGCGGGCGGCGCGTTGCCGTTCGGCGAGGTGCTCGGCGTCCTTCTCCGGGCGGAGCAGGGCGCTGGCGTGCCGGATCGCGAGGGCCAGCTGCCGCTCCGTCAAGGTCGGGGCGGCGGCGATCAGGGTGGCCGTGTCGTCGGCCAGCTGGACCGGGTCGGCCACCGGCGCGGCGCAGCGGTGAAACCGGGCCAGCTGCGCCGCCTTGGCCAGCGAGATGGCCCCGGACTCCACCGCGGTCGCGCGATCGTCCAGCCGCGGGTCCCGGCAGGCGTCGGCGACCACCTGCAACGTGGAGGCGTGCCCGGTGCTCATGGTCGGCGCGGCCTGGGTGGACCAGTCCACCCCCGACCAGCCCTGCTCGTTACCCAACCCGCGGGAGCGGGCCTCGGTCACGACGGCGACCTGCTGGGCCTCCGCGGCGGCCCTCACCCGCTCCAGGTGCCCCAACGTCGAGGCGACCTCGGTGTCGGACAGCGCCCACAGCTGGCCGACCTGCGCCCGGCCGCCGGCCAGCACGGCATCGGCGGCCCGGGCGGCGGACAGCACCGGCCGGGAACCGAACGCGGAGGCTGGAGGGGTGGACATGACAACCACCGTAGGGGCGACCACCGACAACCCAGCTCAAGCCGCAATGAACGGATACCGTTGCAGCGCAACGGCTTTGGCGGCATACCGGCTCTTGTCACACAACCCCACCCGCGCGACCTGTGGACGGTGTGACCTCGCCAACCGCCCTGTGGACGACCGCATGGAGAGACGGCCGCCCCACTGGGCTGCGCAGGCCGGGGTCGCGTCCGATACTCGTCAGGTCACCCTCGACGCCGGGAAGGAGGACGCACGTGGACCAGGACGCCACCAGGACAGCCGACGGCATCGTCCTCGCCCGCCTGAGCGCGACCGAGCTGGTCGCGGGCTACGCGCGGGGCGACTTCTCCCCGGTCGAGGTGCTGGCCGCGGTCCATCGCGTCGTCGACGCGCGCGAGCCAGAGCTCAACGCGCTGTGGTGCCCTGACCCCGAGGGGGCGCGCCGGGCGGCGCTGGCCTCCGAAGAGCGCTGGCGAGCGGGACGTCCGCTCGGCCCGGTCGACGGCGTGCCGGCCACCGTCAAGGAGAACCTCGCCCGTGCCGGCGTGCCCATGCCGCTCGGTTGCGCCGGGGTCGACCCCGCTGTGCCGGAACGGAACTCCCCCGTCGTCGACCGCATCCTCGAGTCGGGCGGTGTGCTGCTCGGATCCACGGTGATGCCCGACTGGGGCATGCTGTCCTCGGGCGTCTCGAGCCTGCACGGCACGACGCGCAGCCCCTGGGACCCGCGCTGGACCACCGGCGGCTCGTCCTCCGGTGCGGGTGCCGCAGCCGCAGCCGGCTACGGCCCGCTCCACGTCGGCACCGACATCGGCGGCTCGATCCGGCTGCCGGGCACGTGGCTCGGCCTCGCGACGCTCAAGCCGAGCGCCGGCCGGGTGCCCCTCGACACGCCGTTCCTGGGCCGGTGTGCCGGGCCCATGACGCGCACCGTCGACGACGCGGCGCTCCTCCTGGGCGTCATCAGCGCACCGGACGAGCGCGACTGGACCAGCCTGCCGCCCGAGCGCCTCGCCCTCGGACCGGACGACCTCGACGTGACCGACCTCGACCTCCGCAAGATGCGGCTGGGGCTGCAGCTCGACGCAGGCTGTGGCACGCCCGTCACGCCGGAGGTCGTCGCTGTGGTGGAACAGGCCGCCGCCACCTTCGAGCGCGCCGGCGCCGTGGTCGAGCTCCTCCCTGCGTTCATGGAGGAGCAGCTGTTGGCCGACCTCGACCTGTTCTGGCGGGTGCGTTCGTGGGTCGACTACGCCGCGCTGCCCGTCGAACGCAAGCGCCGCGTGCTCCCTTTCATCGTGCAGTGGGTGCACGGCGGCGCCGACGTCAGCGGCGCCCGCCTGATGGAGTGCTACCGGAGCATCATGACGATCCAGCAGCGGACGGTCGCCGCGACCGAGCCGTTCGACGCGGTGCTGTCCCCGGTCGCGCCGGCCGCGGCGTTCCCCGCTGAGTGGCCAATGCCCTTCGGCCACGAGGACGGCGGCATGGCGCACATCGGCTTCACCGCGCCCTACAACCTCTCGGGCCAGCCCGCGGGCACGGTCAACGCCGGCTTCACCAGCGACGGCCGCCCGGTCGGCCTGCAGGTCGCCGGTCGGCGCTTCGACGACGTCGGGGTGCTGCGGGTGCTGCGCTGGTACGAACGGAACCGCCCCCCCGCCAGCCACCCGAACTGGCCGATCACCGCATAGGCGAGCACCCGGCATACCTGACGCTGTCGTCGCCGCGCAGGTCGCTGACCTGCGCGTTAGTGTCCGTCCATGGCCAGGCTGCGCACCGTCTCCCCCAACTCGAAGGGTTGGACCCGCCGTCGCGCCGGCAAGGGCTTCGTCTACCTCGACGGCGACGGAAACCGCCTCCCTGCCGAGGACGTCGAGCGCATCCGCTCGCTCGCCATCCCGCCGGCGTGGAAGGAC
This sequence comes from Pedococcus cremeus, assembly GCF_900111375.1. Classification (GTDB taxonomy): domain Bacteria; phylum Actinomycetota; class Actinomycetes; order Actinomycetales; family Dermatophilaceae; genus Pedococcus_A; species Pedococcus_A cremeus. Next base: position 25,009 of record NZ_FOHB01000017.1, on the reverse strand, counting down.
GTGTGGATCTGCCCGTACCCCAATGGCCACGTCCAGGCAGTCGGCACCGACGACGCGGGTCGGCGGCAGTACCTCTACCACCCCGACTGGCGGGTCAAGCGCGACCGGATGAAGTTCGACCGGGTGAGCGAGGCCGCCGCCAAGCTGCCGGACGCGCGCAAGCAGGTGCTCGAGCACCTCGGCCTCGACGGTATGCCGCTGGAGCGCGCGAGTGCCGCAGCGGTGCGACTGCTCGACCTCGGCTACTTCCGCATCGGCAGCGACACCTACGCCGACGCCAACGGCTCCTTCGGGCTGACCACGCTCGAGAAGCGGCACGTGCGCGCCAAGGGCGGCAAGCTCGTCTTCTGCTTCACGGGCAAGTCGGGCATCGAGCACTGCATCGAGATCGACGACGTCGAGGTCATGGCCGCCCTCGAGCGCATGCGCAAGAGGCGCGGCGGCGGCGATCGCCTTCTGGCGTACCAGAACTCGCGCCGTTGGAGCTCCCTGGATGCGACCCTGGTCAACACCTACCTGCGGGAGATCCTGGCCGGTGACCTGACCGCCAAGGACTTCCGCACCTGGCACGCCACCGTCATCGCGGCGACCGCACTGGCCATGTCGGACGAGCCCGGCGACACGAAGCGCTCGCGCCAGCGGGCCATCAAGGCGGCCGTGCAGGAGGTCTCGGAGTACCTCGGCAACACCCCCACCATCGCGAAGAACTCCTACATCGACCCGCGCGTCATCGACCTCTACGAGGACGGCACCACCATCGCCCACGTGGCACGCAAGGTGCACGACTCCCCCGACGTGCGACAGGCCGAGCTCGAGCGGGCGGTGCTCGACATGCTGGCTTCCGACGGGTCCGACGCCGCGGCGAGGGCGGTGCGCACACGCGCGAAGAAGACGTCGCCCGGGAGCGCGGTGACGCGGTAGCGCCGTTAGCGTCGAGTCCTCCAAGACGGGCAAGAGGGCGGCCCACAAGGAGAGCTCGCTCTCGACCTCCTGACCAGCACCGGTATGCCGCGTGGCCGGGGCCCCCCGGCACACGCGCCGCGCGCCGATGGTCAGCTCGACTGGAGCCGCTGGCGGAAGAACGCGAGGACCCGGTCGACGGCCTCCTGGCTGCGGTGCGCCGTGAGCGTCGCGTGCTGTCCCCGGCCCGCCGAGGGCAGGTCCACCCGGAGGAAGCCGTCGCCCAGCTCGCGCTGCAGCGTCTCGAACCGTGTGCCCGTGGCGGGGTCGCCGTCGTACCGCACGCCGAGGACCGAGCAGCCCTGTGCCACACGGCTCTTCACGGTTTCGAGGTCTGCGGGGCTCAGGCCCAGGTCGGCTTTCCGGCGCCTGCCCACCGCCATCGGTAGCGAGGGCTGCGCCACCACGGGCGCTGCGACGGACGGGTCGACCATCGTCGCCAGCGCGAACCCTCCGGTGAAGCACATGCCCACGACACCGACGCCGGGACCACCGACGTCCTGGTGCAGCTCGCGGGCGAGGCTGCGCAGCCAGCCGGCCAGGGGTGACGTGCGCCCGGCGGCGAGGATGGTGAACTCACGGTTGACGCAGAGGCGTGGGACGACCCGAAGCACCTCCCCGACCGTCCCGGGGGCGCCGGGGGTGCCGAAGAGGTGGGGCATGACGACGGTGAAGCCCGCCCCGACCACCTCCTCGGCGAAGGCGACCACCTCGGGGGTGATGCCGGGCACCTCGTGGATGACGACCACACCGGGACCGGTGCCTCGTCGGTAGGTGGGGTGCGTGCGGCCTTCGGCGGTGTGGGTGCCCTCCTCCCAGCCGTCGAGCACCGGTGGCGACGTCATCCGGCCCGCCCGGGGTCGAGCCCCTGGAAGGGCGCACAGTAGGCCGAGACCCGGCTGGCCCCGCCCGCGGCGTGCGCGAGGTTGCGGAACGCCTGGGCCGTGGCGATGTCGTCACCGCGCTGGGCGGCACGGTCGAACGCCTTGCACAGGCCGTAGGCCGCGGGCAGGTTGCCGTTCTCCACGCTGGCGGACGTCGGCGGGGCGGAGACCGCTGGTCGCGGGACCGGCCGTTCGGTTGCCAGCGGCAGCACGCCGGTCAGCGCGGCAGTGACGGCCCCGGCCACCACCACCGCCACCGCGGCGAGGAGCACGCTCACCGGCTGCCACCGGGGACGGCGCCGCCGGTCCTCCTCAGCGGGGACGCGGCGGCGACCAGTGAGGTGTACGACGGTGGGTGGCGCCGCGTCGTGCTCGGCGCGATGCTCGTCGTCGTCCCGGTTACCGCGGAAGGGCAGCAGGACGCCCCCTCCCTCCGGCGACACCGAGCGGACGTTCACAGGCCGAGTATCCACGCTGGCGCATTCGGTCGGGGCGTTTTGCTCCCTTTGGGACCCCGGGAGGTCCCGGGGTCGACGGGGGCGGTCAGTCCCGTGTCCGGACCTCCATCTCGCCGAGGCGCGACCACTCGGTGCCGGGCACGCTCATGTTGACGATCCGCGGTGTCTCGGCGAGGTAGGCGGGCAGCTCGGACGTCGCCTTCTGGAAGTGCGCGGACTGCACGTGGGCCCCACCGGCCGCGTCGTCACGGAAGGCCTCGACGAGCACGTACTCGTTCGGGTCGTCGAGGCTGCGCGACCAGTCGAACCACAGGCAGCCCTCCTCCCCGCGGGTCGCCTCGGTGAACTCGCGGCTCAGCTCGGGCCACGCGTCGGCGTGCTCGGGAAGGACGGGGAACTTCGCGGTGATGAAGATCAAGGCAGCACTCCTGTCGGTGTCGGACGACCGGTCCCCATGCTGCCAGTGACCCTCGAGCGTCGCGCCTCAGCCCCGGGTGGTCGGCGTGACGGCCGGTGCCGCGCCCGTTGACGGCTGGCTCGGCCCAGTGCCGTTGCCCGGCAGGGTGGACGGCTTGCCCGGCAGGCTGGACGGCTTGCCCGGCAGGGTCGACGGCCTGCCCGGCAGGGACGACGGCTTGCCGGTCGGGTGCGCCGAGCCCTTGCCCGCCTTGCCGCTCGAGGGGCCGGTGGGGTGGCTCGACGGCTTGTCGGGCTTCCCTGCCGAGGGACGCGGCAGCGAGGCGCAGTAGGCCTCGACCTTGTCCGCACCTCCGGCTGCCGTGACGAGGTTGCGGAAGGCGACCGAGTGGCCTGCCGTGCGCTTCGACGGCTTGGCGTGCGACCAGGCGGTGCAGAGGCCGTGAGCCGCCGGCCCCTTGGCGTCGGGACCCACGGCTGTGGTGGGCGCGGCACCCGACTTCGGTGTGCCGGAACCGTCGGCGTCACCGGCGTCGTCGGACGCGTCGCCGGACTCGTCGGACTCGTCGGAGCCGGAGACCTGCGCGGACGGCGCCGGGACGCCGCCCGGGCCCGTGGTGGGCGCCACGGTGGGCACCGCGGCCGTGCGACCCTCAGTGCTGGAGCCGGTCAGCGCGAACGCCCCGACTCCCCCGAACCCGAGCAGCAGGGCTCCTGCGGCAGCCACACCGATGCGGCTGCCCAGCGTGGTCGGTGTCATGCGCCATCTCCCCTCGTCACGCGTGTCCACGGTCGACACGGGAACGGCTCTCCTGAAGTGGCTCAGTGCGCGCTCCAGCCCGTCCAGCTCGCCAGCCCGCGGAGGCGCCGTCGCCACCGCGACCACTGCCTGCCAGCCGGCTGCCAGCTCGGGGTCGTGCGCGAGCTCGGCGTCCTCGACGCTCCCTCCTGACGACAGCCCCGCGTGGCCGCCCCGGGGGTGAGGGCGGCCACGCGTGCTGGACCACGGCAGGATTCCCATGTCATCAGGAGAAGCGTCACGACGGGTCATGGCGTTACACCGGTCCGGTCGAGCTGCTGCGAGAGCCGCTTCAGGCCGCGGTGGGCGGCCACCCGGACGGCTCCCGGGGTGCTGTCCAACAGCGCGGCCACCACGTCACTCGACAGTCCGCCCACCAGGCGCAGCATGAGCACCTCGGCCTGGAGGGGCGGCAGGGAACGGATGGCGGCCACCGCCTCCTCGACGGCCTGGTGGGCCAGCACCACGTCGGCAGGGTCGACGGAGGGGCGGGCGGCACGGACGGCCACGCAGAGCTCGTCGAGATCCGTCCCGTTCCCGACCGCGAGGTCCCTGGAACGGGCCCGACGGCGCCCGTCGTCCACCGCCCGACGCCGCGCCGTGGCGAACAGCCATGCGCGCCAGTGCTCCTCGTCACCCTGGAAACGGGTCAGGCCACGGGCCACACTGGCCCAGGTCTCGGCAGCGACGTCGTCGTGGTCGCCACGGGAGACCACGCTGAGGTAGCGCAGCAGCGACGGGTTCACGTCCCGCCACAGCCGCGCGAAGGCCCCCTCGTCCCCCCGTTGTGCCGCACCCAGCACACCGGCGAAGTCCTCGCCGATCACGCTGGGAGTCTTCACCGACAGCCCAGAGCGCCACCTCCCCCGTTCGGCCAGAGTCGTCGGAGCCGGCTGGGGGCGCCGCGGCCGGCCACGGTCGCCCGTGGCCGGCCGGCTTCGTCAGGCCGTGCGCTCGGCGCCCAGGCGCCGGACCTCCGGAGCACCCAGCCGCGCGGCGTCGGCCGTCTGGTCGTCCGGCTCCTTCTGCGACTGCAGCTCGGCCTCCACCCGGGCGAGGTAGTGGGTGACCTCGTCGTCGATGGTGGGCTGGTCCCAGCCGAGCACGGGCGCCACCAGCTCGGCCACGTGCGGCGCCGAGGACTGGCCGCGGTCGAAGGTCTCGATCGAGATCCGGGTGCGCCGGGTGAGGATGTCGTCGAGGTGCAGGGCGCCCTCGGCCAGGGCCGCGTAGTACGCCTCGACACGCAGGTACTCCGGCGCCCCCTCGAGCGGCTCGCCCAGCTCGGGCTTCTCGCGGATGAGGTCGAGGAGCTCGTCGGTGAGCGTGCCGTAGCGGCGCAGCAGGTGCTCGACCCACGCGACGTGGATGCCGGCCCGGTCGGCGCGCGCCTGCCGCTGGTTCCAGGCGGCCTGGAACCCGTCGGCCCCGATGATGGGCACCGTGTCGGTGCACGACTTGGGCACCTTCCACGGCAGGGCGTGCACCACGGCGTCGACGGCGTCCTTGGCCATGACCCGGTAGGTCGTGTACTTGCCGCCCGCGACCATGACGAGGCCGGCCACCGGGCTCACGACGGCGTGCTCGCGCGAGAGCTGGCTCGTCGCCTCCGACTCGCCCGCGAGCAGCGGCCGCAGCCCGGCATACACGCCGGTGATGTCGTCATGCGTCAGCGGCGTGGCCAGCAGCCGGTTGGCGTGGCCCAACAGGTACTCGATGTCGCTGCGGCTGGCCGCCGGGTGCGCGAGGTCGAGGTTCCAGTCGGTGTCGGTCGTCCCGATGATCCAGTGGGTGTCCCACGGGATGATGAACAGGACGCTCTTCTCGGTGCGGCTGATGATGCCGGTGCTGGCGTGGATCCGGTCACGCGGCACGAGGATGTGCACGCCCTTGGACGCGCGGACGTTGAACTGCCCACGCCCGCCGACCATGTCCTGGATGTCGTCGGTCCACACGCCGGCGGCGTTGATCGTCTGCTTGGCGCGCACGGCATACGTCCGACCGGACTCGAGGTCGCGCACCTCGGCGCCCACGACGCGGTCGCCTTCCCGGAGGAAGCCCAGGACGCGAGCGCTGTTGGCGCACAATGCCCCGTATGCCGCGGCGGTGCGGGCGATCATCATGGTGTGGCGGGCGTCGTCGACCTGGCCGTCCCAGTACTGGACGGCGCCCACGAGGGCGTCCTTGCGCAGCGACGGGAAGGCCCGCAGCGCCTGCTTCCTCGTCAGGTGCCGGTGCGAGGGCACCCCGTGCCGGCCGCCCATGGTGTCGTAGAGCAGCACGCCGCTGCCGACGTACGGACGCTCCCAGCCGCGGTTCTGCAGCGGGTACAGGAACGGCACCGCCCGGGCGAGGTGGGGCGCCAGCCGGTTGAGGATGAGCGATCGCTCACGCAGCGCCTCGCGCACGAGGCCGAAGTTGAGCTGCTCGAGGTAGCGCAGGCCGCCGTGGATGAGCTTGCTCGAGCGGCTCGAGGTGCCCGAGGCGTAGTCACGCGCCTCGACCAGCCCCACCCGCAACCCACGGGTGACGGCGTCGAGGGCGGCGCCGGCGCCCGTCACGCCGCCCCCGATGACGAGGACGTCGAGCTCCTCGGCCGCCATCTGCTCCAGTGCCTGCTCCCGGCTCCGCGGGTCCAGACGCACTGCCTGTACCGGCATCGTCACACCTCCACCCAGTCGAGCGTCCGCTCCACGGCCTTCTGCCAGCCACGGTAACCGTGCTCGCGCTGCTCGTCGTTCCACTCCGGCGTCCACCGCTTGCTCTCGTTCCAGTTCTGGCGGAGCTCCTCCGGGTTCTTCCAGAAGCCGGTGGCCAGACCAGCAGCGTACGCAGCGCCCAGCGCGGTCGTCTCGGCGACCACCGGCCGGCTCACCGGCACGCCCAGCACGTCGGCCTGGATCTGCATGCAGAGGTCGTTGGCCGTCACTCCGCCGTCGACCTTGAGCACCTCCAGCTTGACTCCCGAGTCCTTTTCCATGGCGTCGGCGACGTCGCGGCTCTGGTAGCAGATCGCCTCGAGGGTGGCCCGGGCCAGGTGGGCGTTGGTGTTGTAGCGCGACAGCCCGACGATCGCGCCGCGCGCGTCGGAGCGCCAGTAGGGAGCGAACAGGCCAGAGAACGCCGGCACGAAGTAGATACCGCCGTTGTCCTCCACCTGCCGCGCCAGCGACTCGCTCTGCGAGGCGCCGGAGATGATGCCGAGCTGGTCGCGCAGCCACTGCACGGCCGATCCGGTGACGGCGATGGAGCCCTCGAGGGCGTAGATCGGCTTGGCGTCCCCGAACTGGTAGCAGACCGTGGTCAGCAGGCCGTTCTCCGACCGCACGAGCTCCTCACCCGTGTTGAGCAGCAGGAAGTTGCCGGTGCCGTAGGTGTTCTTGGCCTCGCCGGCCTCCAGACAGACCTGCCCCACCATCGCCGCCTGCTGGTCGCCGAGCGCCGCGGCCAGGGGGATGCAGCAGCCCAGCGGGCCGTTCTCCAGGGTCTCGCCGTAGAAGGTGGGGTCCGACGACGGACGGATCTCGGGCAGCATCTGCCGCGGGATGCCGAAGATCTCGAGCAGCTCGTCATCCCACTGCAGGGTCTCGAGGTTCATCAGCATGGTGCGGCTGGCGTTGGTGACGTCGGTGATGTGGACGCCGCCACGCGGACCGCCGGTGAGGTTCCACAGCAGCCAGGAGTCCGTGGTGCCGAAGAGGGCGTCACCCTTCTCGGCCGCCTCGCGCACGCCCTCGACGTTCTCGAGGATCCACTGGATCTTGCCGCCGGAGAAGTAGGTCGCCGGGGGCAGGCCGGCCTTGCGCCGGATCACCTCTCCGCGCTCGTCGCGGTCGAGCGCGGCGGCGATCTTGTCGGTGCGGGTGTCCTGCCAGACGATCGCGTTGTAGTAGGGGCGGCCGGTCCGCTTGTTCCACACCACGGTGGTCTCGCGCTGGTTGGTGATGCCGAGGGCCGCGAGGTCGGTCGGTCCCAGGCGCTTCTTGTTCATGGCGGTCTGGAGCACCGAGCTGGTGCGCTCCCAGATCTCGACCGGGTTGTGCTCGACCCAACCGGGGTTGGGCATGATCTGCTCGTGCTCGAGCTGGTGGCGGGTCACCTCGTTGCCCCTGTGGTCGAAGACCATGAAGCGGGTGCTGGTCGTTCCCTGGTCGACGGCGCCGACGAAATCAGCCATGACGTGCTCCTTGCTGTGCTGGTGGAAAGGTCGAGTTGGGGTGTCCGCGTGGGGGTCAGCGCACGGACTGCGCCTCGGAGTGGGGGTTCGGAGCCTCGGTCGGCACCTCGCCGACCTCGGTCTCCTCCTCGGCGAGCGGCAGGAACCGCTCCACCAGGTGGACGTAGGCGGCGGCCCCGAGCAGGCCACCGACGATGGGGCCGACGATCGGGACCCAGAAGTAGAGCGCGCCGTTCTGGTCCTCGAAGGCCGTCTGGTAGCCGGTGATGAACGATGCCAGGCGGGGTCCGAGGTCACGGGCCGGGTTGATGGCGTAGCCGGCGTTGGTGCCCCAGGCCATGCCGATGGCGACCACGATCAGGCCGACGATGAAGGGCGCCATCCAGGCGACCGGGGCGCTGTTGCGGGTGTCCGTGACCGCGAGGATGAGGAACAGCAGGATGGCGGTGCCGATGATCTGGTCGAGCAGGGCCGATCCGTGGCTGACGTCCATCGCACCGTTGCCGGGCAGGGTCGAGAAGATGCCCTGGGTGGCGACCGTGTGCTTGGGGTCGATGGTGGCGATGGCCTCGGCGTAGCCGGCCCGCACGATCAGAGCCGCCACGAAGGCGCCGGCGACCTGGGCGACCGAGTAGGGCAGGACCTTGCGCCACTCGAAGTCGCGGAAGGCCGCCAGGGCGACCGTCACGGCCGGGTTGAGGTGCGCGCCGCTGATGCGGGCGGCGGTGTAGACCCCGAAGACGACGCCGAGGCCCCAGGCCCAGGCGATCGAGTCGTGGTCGCCGAGGTCGCCCTTGCTGGTGACGACCTGCGCCACGACCGCGGTACCGAAGAGGATGAGGACCAGCGTCCCGAGGAACTCCGCAACGAGCTCTCCGACAAGCGGCCGCCTTGCGAGCGTTGCCATGTCAGTACTCCTTTGTACGAGTGGCTTTCGGGTCTCCCGCGGCCGCGTGCTCCGGGTGGGAGCTGCCGTGAGGGGATGCCGTGACGCTAGGCGGGCCACGGAGGGCGGACAACGCGAGCCGTTCGACATGGTCGAACGTCACTCCGTTTGACATTGTCGAACGAGGTGGGACGGTGGGCTCATGCCAGGGTCGGTGCAGTCGGTGGAGCGCGCCGCGGCGATCGTGCGGCTCCTCGCCGCCGAGAGCGAACCGCTGGCCCTGGCGCAGGTCGCCGGCGCCCTCGGCCTGGCCAAACCGACAGCCCACGGCCTGCTGCGCACGCTGTGCGAGGTGGAGTTCGTCGACCGCGACGAGAACGGCCGCTACCGGGTCGGCCGCGACCTGCTCCAGCTCGGCTCGACCCAGCTCGACGTCAACGAGCTGAGGTCACGCGCGATCAACTGGACCGACGCGCTGGCGGCCCGCACCGGCGAGGCAGCCCGGGTCGCCATGTTCCGCGACGGTGAGGCCGTCGTGGCGCACCACGTCTTCCGGGTGGGTGCCGGTCACCAGACGCTCGAGACCGGGAAGGCCGTCCCGTTGCACGCCACGGCGCTGGGCAAGGTGCTGACCGCCTTCGACCCGGGGGCGGCCCGCGCCGCGCTCGACCGGCCCCTGGAGGGGCTGACGTACCGCACCGTGACCGACCGCTCGACGCTGGTCCGGGAGCTGGCCGACGTCCGCGACGCCGGCTACGCCACGGCCGTGGAGGAGTCGGCCCCCGGGGTCGCCGGCATCGCCGCCCCGGTGCGCGACCGAGGGGGTTACGTCGTGGCGGCCATCGGCATCGGCGGACCGGTCGACTCCCTCTGCGACGCCCGCGGTCGCCCGCGCAGCCGGCTCGCGGAGGACGTGTTGTGGGCGGCCCGAGCCATCTCACGCGAGTTCGGGCACGGCCGCTCATGACGGAGCGCTACGTCGCGGCCCTCGACCAGGGGACGACGTCGAGCCGCTGCCTGCTCTTCGACGGGCAGGGTCGTCTCGTCTCGCTGGCCCAGCGCCAGCACCACCAGCACTTCCCGCGGTCGGGCTGGGTCGAGCACGACGCCCTCGAGATCTGGGAGATCGTGCGACGGCTCGTGCCCGAGGCGCTCTCCAACGCCGGGGCGGCACCCGAGCAGGTGGTCGCCCTCGGGGTGACCAACCAGCGTGAGACCACCGTGGTGTGGGACCGCGACACCGGGCGACCGGTGGCGCCCGCCATCGTCTGGCAGGACACCCGAACCGCTGAGCTGCTGCAGAGCCTCTGCGAGAACCTCGACGCCGCAACGGTGTACGAGCGCACCGGGCTGCCGGCCGCCACCTACTTCTCCGGGCCGAAGCTGCGCTGGATCCTCGACAGCGACCCGTCTCTGCGGGACCGTGCCGAGCGTGGCGACCTGCTTTTCGGGACCATGGACACCTGGCTGGTGTGGAACCTCACCGGCGGGGTCGACGGCGGCCTGCACGTCACCGACGTCACCAACGCCAGCCGCACGATGCTCATGGACCTGCGGACCCTCTCGTGGGACCCCGAGCTGCTGGCCTGCATGGGCGTGCCCGCCGCGATGCTGCCGGAGATCCGTCCGTCGATGGCCGAGCTGGCCACCACCCGCGACCCGGTCCCCGGCATCCCCATCACCGCCGTCATCGGCGACCAGCAGGCCTCGCTCTTCGGGCAGACCGCGTTCGAGCCGGGCGAGGCCAAGTGCACCTTCGGCACCGGCAGCTTCCTGCTGCTCAACACCGGCACCGAGATCGCCCGCTCACGACACGGCCTGGTCACGACCGTCGCGCACCAGGTCGCCGGTGAGCCGGCCGTCTACGCGCTCGAGGGGTCGGTGGCCGTCGCCGGTGCCCTGGTCGAGTGGTGCCGGGAGAGCCTGGACCTGATCCGCTCCCCCGCCGAGATCGAGACCCTCGCCATGACGGTGGACGACAACGGCGGCTGCTACGTCGTGCCCGCGTTCTCCGGGCTGTACGCCCCGCGCTGGGAGAGCAGGGCCCAGGGCATCGTGGCGGGACTGACCGGCTACGTCACCAAGGGACACCTCGCACGGGCCGTGCTGGAGGCGAGCGCCCTCCAGATCAGCGAGGTCGCGCGCGCCATGAACCGCGATGTGGACGTGCCCCTCAGCAGCCTGGCGGTCGACGGCGGCATGACGGCCAACAACCTGCTCATGCAAGCGGTCGCCGACTACGTCGACGTGCCGGTCGTGCGGCCGATGATGGCCGAGACCGTCGCCCTCGGCGCCGCCTACGCCGCCGGCCTGGTCGCCGGCTACTGGCCCGACCGGCAGGTGCTCAAGCGCCAGTGGCACAAGGCCGGCGAGTGGCACCCGGAGCTGGACCCGGCGGTCCGACGACAGCACCTCGAGCGCTGGGACCGAGCCGTCGAGCTGGCCATCGCCTGGGGCGCGCCAGCGTCGCCGTCGCCCTACCTCGACTGACCGCGCCGGAGCGTCTCGACACGCACCACAGGCCGGTATGCCGCGTGGGCGCGCGTCAGGAGGCTGCGCTGAGGGGCTCGGGCAACGCGAACACGCCGTCGCGGGTGGCGAGGTGGAAGCCGAGCAGGCGGACCCCGGCTGCGGCGCAGGAGTCGATCGCCAGCTGGTGCCACTCGCGGTCGAGGTCGTTGGGCGCGACCCCTCGGCGCCGGCCGCGGCCGATGAGCACCGAGCCCCGGTCCTCGGCCACGACAGGCAGCAGCAGCTCGAGGAGCTGGCGCAGGCCGTCGCTGGAGGCGTTCTCCGGCACATCGGTGAGGATCACCGGCTGCAGGCCCCGGTCGGCGTCGTCGCACAGCATGAGGCCGACGCTGCCGCACGCCCGCGCCTCGTCGCCGATGATCAGGTCGATCACGTCGGCGGCGAGGCGCGGGTCGGTCAGCGAGCGGTCTCTGATGTCAGGAGGAAGGTCGTGGAAGCTCATGCGGGCATCGTTGCGCCTACGGCGATTTCGTCCGCGAGGTTATCCCCAGCTCAGCGGGCGGAGCGGGCTCCCGCCACGACCGTTGCGTGGTCACGCACTGCGTGGTTCCGCACGGCCTCGTCACGCACCGCATCGCCCCGGTCGAGCTGGTCGCGACCGGTCAGGCGGCTGCAGAGCGCGGTCACCGCGACGCGGGTCGTCACCATCACCAGGGCCATCAGCACGAAGGCAGCCGTCCAGGCGTGGGCGCCGGTGACCTGGTGGCGCATCGAGAACTCCCCGACCTCGCGGGCAGCCCAGCCGGTGGCGGAGTAGGCGAAGACGACCCGGCCGGCGATCACCGCGACCCAGAGCGCGGCATACGCCCAGCCCGCCCGGGTGACGAGGTGGCCGGCTGCCGCCCGGCGAACCCGCATCAGGAGACCCGCCAGGCAGCCGAGGGCCACCCCCGACAGCGCTCCGGCGAGCACCAGGCGCCCGTCGCCGCCGGTGGTCGGCAGGTCGCGCAGGTAGACCGCACCGGCCACGGCCACCACGGCCAGGGGGAAGAGCAGGCGCCGCGTGGTCAGGGTTCGCGTGCCGAGGTTCGTCACGAGGACGAAGAAGAGGAGGCCGGCGTTGAGGAGGAGCTGCTCTGTGGTCATTTGCATTGTCCTTCATGGCAATTCGGGGTTTCTGGCCTCCGGTTTCGAAGACAAGGACAACGCTAGGAGCGGGAGCGGCCGTCGCCATCGGCACCAGGGTGGAAACGCGGACGGCGGCCGGGTCCACCCGAGGATGGAGCCGACCGCCGTCGAGGGCCGCGAGGGTTGAGGATGCCTCAGGGCGTGACGAACCGGTGCCGGAAGGCGTAGGCCACGAGCTGAGCACGGTCGCGCATCTGCGTCTTGGCCAACAGGTGGTTCACGTGGGTCTTCACGGTCGCCTCCGACACGAAGAGGTCACCGGCGATCTCGCTGTTGGAGCGACCCTGCGCGATGAGCGTGAGCACCTCGGCCTCGCGCTGGGTGAGCGCATCCGGCAGCGGCGCGCCTCCCCCTGACGCGTCCTCACCGGCGTCACCGGCCTGGACGTCGGACGCGGTCGCCACCGGGTCACCACCGGCCAGCCGCTCCAGCAGGCGACGCTGCACGGTGGGGTCGAGCTGGGCGTGGCCCGCGGCCACCGTGAGGATGGCGTGCCGGATCTCGTCGGCCCCGGCGTCCTTGGTCAGGAAGCCGCGTGCGCCTGCCCGCAGCGCCGCGAAGACCCACTCGTCGTCGGAGTAGGTCGTCAGCACGACCACCCGGGCGCGGGCGCCCGAGGTGGTCAGGCGGTCGGTGGCGTCGACGCCGTTGAGGGTCGGCATGTGCAGGTCCATGAGCACGACGTCCGGGTCGGCGGAGGCGACCTGACGCAGGGCGTCCTCACCGTCGACCGCCGTTCCCACGACCTCGACCCCCGGGAGGAGGCCGAGGAGGGTCGACAGCCCCTCGCGCACGATCTTCTGGTCGTCGACCACGAGCACGCGCACGGGGCCTTCCGGCTGCGCCGCCACGCCCACCTCCTCATTCACCTTCTCGTCCACCTTCTCGTCGCGGTCCGGCGATCAGCTGACAGCCGGCTCTGCGCCCAGTGTGCCGTCGGCCGCCGGTGAGGCGTCGCGGGCCGCGCCGCGTGACACCCAGAACGCCACGACCAAGGCCCAGGCCAGGAGCAGCACCAGTGAGGCGGTGAGCACGGCGGAGAGAACCGGCGAGTCCCACAGGAAGGCGAGGCCCGCCACGGGCAGCACCACGGCCACGACCCCGGAGAAGGTGGTCACGCCCCGAGCCCCGCTGGCGGGCAGCACCGCTCGTGCCAGGAGGGCCACGCTCGCGCCGAGGAAGACGAGCTTGGCGAGGTCGACGAGGTTGACCGCGTGCAGCCAGCCCGCGGCGGCCGTCGGGGCCGCCGGGTCGGCGGTGAGCACGGCGGCATGCAGCAGGACGACCTGCACGAGCGAGAGCGCGACCGCACCGCCGACCGCGACGCGGGCCCAACCGCGTGCACGGCTCACCTGCCCACCGCCCTCCCGGCGAGGGAGCGGCACACGGAGCAGGGCCAGGGCGAGCCACGCGAGGGCTGCGGCAGCCACGCCGTGCACCAGCCACGACTGGAGCACCGCGGCGCCACGGTGGGCGCCCAGCGTGGCGACCGCCTCGGCAGCCGTGCCGTGGGGGTCGGGACCCGCCGGCAGCACGGCGAGGCCGGCCGCCCAGGCGGTGACGTACGTGGTGGCGGCAGCCCGTGGGCTGGCGGCGAGACGGGCGGCCGGGCCGGTGAGCGCGAAAGCCATGTCGGGTCCTCTCGGCGAGTCGTGCGTGTCCCGCAACTCTCGGCCATCCGGCCCGCGTGGAGCATCGAGCGGCGGGTGGAAGCGGGGGTCCGGGGGCGTCCACCCACGGGTGGAGAAACGCCGGCGACCTCGACCGTCGGGCCGATCCCCGCGACGCGCGCGATCTGCCAGCCTGTGCGCGTGACCTCGTCCGCCCCGGCCACGGCCCCGCGCGTCCCCGGCAGCTCCCCAGACCGTGCACCGGGCCGTTCCCCCAGTCGCTTCCTGTTGCCCCTCGGCCTCGGCATCGTCCTCATCGTGGTGCTGGAGGCTGCCTTCGGCAGCGTCGGTTTCGCCACGCACGGACGCGGCCTGGTGCTCCTGCTCTCCACCGTCGCGTATGCCGCGGCGGCGGCCGTGTTCCTCACCCGCGCCGGCCTGGCCCCCCGCTGGTCGATGGGGCTGCTCACCACCATGGCGGTCGCGGTGCTGGTCATGCACGCCGCCGACCCGGAGGGCCCCGTCATCGGGCTGTTCGTCATCGCGGCCTTCACGCCCCTGCGGCCACCGCAGCAGGTCGGCACCGTGATCCTCGTGGCCTGCACGGCCCTCTACAACGTCGAGCAGCTGCTCATCGCCTCCGAGACCGTGCTGCTCACGCTCGCCACCGACGCCGGAGCGGCGTTCTTCTACCTGCTGGGCACCTCGCTGCGCCGGGAGCGCGAGCAGCGCGAACGGGTCGACCAGCTGGTCATCGAGCTCGAGGCGAGCCGGGAGGCGGAGCGGGCCGCGGTCGCCGAGGTCGAGCGCTCCAGGATGGCCCGGGAGGTGCACGACGTGCTCGCGCACACGCTCTCCGGCCTCTCCCTCCAGCTCGAGGCGGCCAGGCTGCTCGCCGGTGAGAGCGGCACCGACCCGCGGTTGCAGGAGGCGGTGGGCCGGGCCCACCGGCTGGCCAAGAGCGGCCTCGTGGAGTCGAGGCGCGCCGTCGCAGCACTGCGCGGCGACGCCCTGCCCGGCGCGGACCAGGTCCACGACCTCGTGAACGAGCACCGCCTCGCCACCGGCGGCGTCGTCACGGTGACGGAGACCGGCACCGCGGTCGACCTGCCCCCCGACGCCGGCCTCACGCTCTACCGCGCCGTGCAGGAGGCGCTGTCCAACGTCCGCAAGCACGCCCCGGACGCCGACGTCTCGCTGGTGCTCGCCTGGGGCTCGCAGGACGTCACGCTCACCGTGACCGACGACGGCGGGTCACGGGCGGGCACATCGGCGACCGCAGGCGCGGTGGCCCCCGCTGGCACGGTGGCGTCGGCCGACCACGGCTACGGGCTCGCCGGCATGGCGGAGCGGGCCGCCCTCGCGGGAGGCGAGGTGACCGCGGCGCCCTTCGGCTCGGGGTTCCGGGTGAGCCTGCGCCTGCCGTTCAGCGAAGCCGCTGACGAGCGTCGCTGACGACGACGGTGCGCCACAGGTGCACCGTCATGGCCACGGCCACGATGACCCACACGGCGAGCGCCACCCACAGCTCCGCGAACCCGATCGTGCCCACCACCGGCAGGCGGTCGGCCTGCCCGAGGTAGATGCCGGCCACGGCATACATCCCGAGCGGGAAGACCATGCTCCACAGGGTGGCGTTGTAGGTGAGCGGCACCCGGTGGGTGCGGTGGCGCCACCAGCCGGCGGCGACCAGCGGCGGGATGAGCCAGGTCGCGAAGCTCCAGAACACCACCGAGGTGCCGGCCACCAGGCCCCGCGTCGCGTTGACCATCGGCGCGCTGGCCATCTCGACGATGCGGGCGCCTGCGAGCACGGTGATGGCCGCCGCTCCCATCGACACCCAGTACGGCGACTCGAGGTCGGTCGGCTTGAGCTCGTAGAGCATGAGGCGCAGCGACACGAAGACGCCGGACGCGGCATACAGGAAGATTCCCACCGACCACGAGAAGACGGCGAGGATCGCGAGCGGCCCGCGCTGCCAGGTGGCGGCGTGCGGCTGGAGTGTGGCGGCGCTGACGGCCACCGACTGGCTGGCGACGACCCAGATGAACCACGTGCCGTTGGCCGACGAGAGCACCGGCCGCGCCGACCGCCCGAGCACCGCGGTCCAGGGCACGACGTAGCCGAGCACGACCCACAGGAGGAGGGCGATCACCGCGAGGGCGGTCGTCCAACCGGTGTGCTGCTCCATGGCCAGCCGTGCACCGAGCACGTTGCAGCCGGCGACGAGGGTGAAGAACCCGAAGCCGCGCCTGGGGTCCAGGAAGTCGTCGCGGAGCTCGGCGCGGTAGGCGACCAGCCGGACCACGGTGAGCACGGCGAGCACCACGAACGCGACGGCGCAGACGTAGAGCATCACCGTCGAGGGAAGGAGGATCCCCTTGAGGCGCAACCCGATCGAGATGATGCCCGTGGCCATCACCAGCGCGAAGTAGCCGGGCGCCAGGCCGCGCGCGGCCTGCTGGACGCGCGCTCGGATGCCGTTGTCCATGGGCCGAGGCTAGTGGCGGGGCGGCACCCGCGCAGGTGTGTCGGCCGCCAGCAGGCGGTCGACGCCGGGTGGTGGAGCAGCCCGGGTGCTACAGCCCGACCTCCACGGCCTCGTCGACGTAGCGGCACAGGGCGTTGACGGCGCGCAGCTGTTCGGGCGAGTGGACGGGGGCGTCGAGCAGCGCCGGGCTGGCCACGACGACGCTCATCGCCTTGGCCCGCGACAGCGCGACGTTGAACCGGTGCAGGTCGTAGAGGAAGTCGACGCCGCGCGGCGCGTCGGCCGCGGTGGAGCTGGCCATCGCGTAGACCACCACGGGCGCCTCGCGGCCCTGGAACCGGTCGACGGTGCCGACCCGTATGCCGGCGGGCAGCTCCCCATGGAGGCGTGCCACGTGCGCGTTGAAGGGTGCGACGACGAGGATGTCGTCCTCGGTCATGGGGTGGGTGACACCGTCGACGTCGGTCCAGGTCCGGGCGAGCAGGTCCTTGGCGAGGTCGGCGACCACGACGGCCTCCTCGTCGCTGGACGCCGAGCAGCCGACGTGCTCGACGGGCACCCACCGCAGACCCGAGCCCGACAGCGGGCCCTCCCCGCCGATCGCCTGCCGCTCACGACCGGCCTGGGCGTGGAGCCGGCCCTCGTAGGACAGCTCGGAGACGAACGCGGCAACCTCCGGGTGGAGACGCCAGGTGGTGCCGAGGAAGACGCCGAGGTCGGGCGGCACGGTGTCGTGCTCGCCGATGAGGTGCTCGAGCGCGGAGACGCCGGCGCCGTACGGGTGGGTCGCACGTGTGGGCTGGGTCAGCTGCTGCGGGTCGCCGAGCAGCACCAGCGACGTCGCGGCGGGAGCCACCGCCACGGCGTTCGCCAGGGAGAACTGGCCCGCCTCGTCGATGACGAGCACGTCGACGGCACCGCGCATGTCCTCGCGGGCCCACAGCCACGCCGTGCCACCGACGAGGGACACCTCGCCGGACAGGAGGGCGTCTCGGGCCTCGCCGTTGTCGGTGGTGAACCGCACCTGCGAAGCGGCGCCGGGATCGTCGTCCGGCAGCTCGGACACCTTCTGCAGCGCGGGCCGCTCGACCTGCTCGAGCACGTTGCCGACCACCGCGTGCGACAGCGCCGTCACCCCCACGCGCAGGCCGTCGTCGAGCAGCGCCCGGATGAGCTGGGCCGCGGCATACGTCTTGCCCGTGCCGGGCGGTCCCTGCACGGCGAGCACCTCGCCGCGCAGCCCGCGCCCGACGCGCACCACCGCCTCGGCGGGTCCCTCGCCCGGGCGCAGCGCGAGCACGTCGGCGCTCGGCACCACGCGGTCGAGGAGCCTTGCGGCGGTGGGCCGCTCCCCCGCCAGCACCTCGAATGCCGTGGCGGCGATCGACTCCCGGAGCACACCGTCGAGCAGCGGCCCGGGCGGCTTTACCCCACGCGGGGTCGGCGGCTCCTTCGATGCCTTCATCGACAGCTCGAGCCAGCCCTCCACACCGTCGAAGCCGCACAGCCTGCCGACCGAGGTGTGGGTGTCGACGTCGTGGACGTACTTGTCGACCGGCAGCTTGCAGTCCTGCGGCTCGAACGCGTAGCGCCAGACCTTCGAGGTCGGCCTGCCCTTCGCGTTCAGCACGTCCCGCACGAAGGTGGGCGCGCCCAGGCCGCCGACCGCCGTGGCGTCCTCGACCAGCTCGCGGGTGTCGAGCCCCTCGTAGCGGAAGTAGTCCCACCAGGCCGGTCGCGCCTCCCGCCGGTGCCAGCCGACGCAGCCGGCCAGCAGGTCGTGCCCCGCCTCGAGCAGCTGCTCGGCAAGGGCGGTCTCGGCGCGCTCCTCCTCGCCGGGCTCCTCCCACCCGGGCGGCAACGGCCGGGTGAGGTCGTGGCCCTGCGCCGCCAGCTCGTCGCGGCGCTCCTCCAGCCACGCGTGCAGGTCGTGGGTGGAACGGACGTCGTCCTCGTTGTAGGCCCGGATCCGCTCGAGGATGCTGTCGTCGCGCTCGGTGAGCCAGCGCTCGTACTCCACGACGGAGGTCATGGCGTCGGCCACCGCCTCCTCGGCCCCCGCCTCACCGGCAGAGCGCGTGTGGCCCCAGTAGAAGTCCTCGAGCTTCTTGATGGAGTACGACGGCTTGCTGATCCGCAGGCCCTGCTTGACCACGGCGTAGAGGTCGACGAGCCGCTCGCCGCGGAGCAGCTGGTCGAGCTCGGCCTCCCGGGTGCCGTGGCGTCCGGTGAGGCGCTCCAGCGCGGTGCGCTCGTAGGCGGCGTAGTGGTAGACGTGCATGCCGGGGTCGGCCGCCCAGCGCCGCATGAGCTCGTCCAGAAGGCCCTCGGTGAGCTCCTTCTCCTCCTGACCCGAGTGCGCCCAGAAGCCGGTGAACGTGCCCGACCGGTCCCAGAGGCCGGCGAGGTACTCCCGGCCGCGGCCGTCGTCGGCCCACGGGTCGCCCTCGAAGTCGAGGTAGACGTCGCCCGGGCTCGGCTCGGGCAGCCCTTGCAGTCCCCGCCCCGGCTCCGGCGACAGGAGCTCGTACCGCGGCTCGCCCGTCGTGCGCTCGGCCACCTGCAGCCGGGCCTGCTGGAGCAGCCGGGCCGCGACCCCGCTCCCCACGGCGTCCCGCACGTCCTCCACCGAGGCGGCGGCCAGCTCGGCGAGGGTGCGGATGCCGTTGGCCCGCAGCGCCTCCCGGTGCGCCGCGCGCAGACCCGCGACCTGCACCAGGTCGTCGCTGTCGACCCACTCCTGCGCGCACCGGTGCTGCCAGCGGCACTGGGAGCACTGGCTGCTGGGAACCGACTCGGTGGGCGTGGCCGTCTCGATGGCCTCGAGCAGGGCCTCGCGCCGGCGGCGCGCGTAGGGCGCGACATCGACGAGCCGCCACGGGTGCTCGGCCTTGTCGCCGGTCACGACGACGAGCCGCCTCGGGGCGACGCCCTGCAGCACCTCCAGCCGCGCGGCATACGTTGCCATCTGGAGCAGCGCCGGCACCTTGAGGCGTCGCGCGAGCTTGGTGTCGGCGATGTCATAGGACCAGTCGCCGAGCAGGCTCGGCCGCTCGGTGCGCAGCAGGAAGTCGGCGTGCCCCACCCAGGCGCCGTCGAAGAGGGTGGCCTGGTAGACGACGTCGACACCGTCGCTCATGGCCTGCACGGTGGCCGCCTCGGCCGCCTCGCGGTCACGGCCGAACCCCTCGATCTCCACCACCGACAGGCCGCGGTCGCTCAACACCTGGAGGTAGTCGGCCTCGTGCGCCAGGCCCTTGGCGAAGACGAGGTTGAGCGCGTCGTCGGGGTCGGTGGCCCCGAGGTCGGCCGCAGGGGTGTCGAGGGCCAGCAGGTCGAGCGTGGTGATGTGCGGGCAGGCGACGTGCTTGGTGAGGTCCGTGGGGCTCAGCACCAGGCGGCCGTCGACTCTCTGCATGCCGCGATCATGCCAGCGCGCACCGACAATCCCCGACGAAGCGACACCGGGGCAGGCCTGTCGACCCGCCGAAGGGCCCTTGTGCCACCCCCGTGTGCCCGGGTGACACTGAGGGCGACGCCGGCCCAGTCCCGGGCCGTGCCGGCCGCGCAGAAGGAGGACAGCATGACCACGTCGCGTGATGACATCCCCCTCGCCGACCTCGAGGAGCAGCAGAGGGGTCTGGACAGCGAGCCCGAGCCGGTCGCGGGCGAGGAGCTGCCTGAGGAGGAGCCCCCCGCTGTCGACGTCGAGGCCAACGAGGCCGATGTGCTGGAGCAGAAGATCCCCGTCAACGAGAGCGAGGACTACCCGCACGGCGCCCCCGAGTACGAGGAGTAGCCCGAGCACTCCTCACAGGGGGCGAGGGGTCACCAGCCGCCGTAGGGCACGGTGATGACCTCGAGGTTGTGGCCGCTGGGGTCCTTCCAGTAGAGCCCGCGCCCGCCGTCCTCGGTGTTGACCTGCCCCTTGCGGCGGTGGAACGGGTCGGCCCAGTAGGTGATGCCCCGTTCGGTGAGCCGCCCCAGCACGGCGTCGAACTCCTCCTCGGTGACGAGGAACGCGTAGTGCTGCTGGTGCGGCGTGCCGAACTCGTCGGCGAAGTCGAGGGTGACGCCGTTGCCGAGCCGGACCGTCACGAACGGCCCGTAGGGCGTCGGCGCCTCCAGCCCGAGGATCTCGGCGAGGAACTCCGCCGAGGCCTGCTTGTCGTGGCTGTGCACGATCGTGTGGTTGAACGCGGCGGTCACGCTGCGAGTGTGCGTCGCCTCGCGCGGTCCGCGCCACCCCAGTGGTCGGTATGCCGCGCGGCCGGCACCGCGGGGCCGGCGGCGTCTCCGGTGCATCGGAGGGCGCCGCGACCTCGCGGCATACCGCTGTGACGTGGCGCCTCGTCCGTTCGGCCGGTACTGACCGTTTTCGGACCTCCGCACGGCCGCCGGTCGGCACCATGACGGCGTGCGCGCGGGGGGACTCTGGGACGCGCTGACCTTCGGGGCGGCGCGACGCCGGCGGTGGATGAGCCGCCAGCTGGCTGAGCTCGACCGCCTCGACGCCCTCGGTGCCCACGACCCCCTCGGCGCTCACGGCCTTCCCACCACGACCGCCTACCGGGCAGCGCCACGGACCCGGGCAACCCGCTCGCAGCGTCGCCTGGCCTGGGCCGTGACGGCGGTGCTCGTCGGCGGCGGCGTCCTGCTCTGGGACGACTGGTGGCAGATGGCCGGCCCGATCATCACCGGCCGGCCCGCCGAGGTCCGCCCCGTCAGCGACGTCCCGCTCGGGGTGCGGCCCACGCAGGCCTCGACCTCCACCGACTACGCCTTCATGGCCACGCGCCCGGGGTTCAGCCACGACCCGGTGACCTTCGACCCGTGCAAGGTGATCCACATCGTCGTGAACACCGCCGACGCCCCCACCGGGGCCGACGGCCTGCTGCGCGAGGCGGTCAAGGAGGTGAGCGCCGCGTCCGGGCTGGTGTTCGCCATCGACGGCACCACGACCGAGCCGCCACGGAAGGGTCGGCCGAGCCGCGACGTCGCGCGCTACGGCAACGGCCCCTCCCCCGTGCTCGTGGCGTGGACGAACCCGGACGTCATCCCCGACCTCGCCGGCAACATCGCGGGCATCGGCGGCCCCATCCCCGACCAGCACGCCATCTCGACCAGCGAGCGGTGGGTGACCGGCATCGTCTACCTCGACGGTCCGAGCATGCAGCGGCTGCTCGGCCACTCCTCGCGCGGTTGGGCCCAGGGCAGGGCCATCGTCATGCACGAGCTGGCGCACGTGGTCGGGCTCACCCACGTGCCGGCCAGGGACGAGCTCATGAACGCCAAGAACGACTCGGGCATGCTCGGTTTCGGCCCCGGCGACCTCGAGGGGCTGCGGCTGCTCGGCTCAGGCCCCTGCGGCTGAAGCAGCGGGACTGGTACTTCTTCGTCAGAGTCGTCGAGCAGCGCGGCCCGCGGCAGACAGCTCGGGCGGCGTCAGGCCAGTGCCTCGGCGATGGGGGTGTCGCCGCTGTTGAAGTCGATCACCCGGCCGGCCGTCCAGGGGTGGCTGACGACGTAGGCCGCGACGGCGGCGACGTCGGCGCGGCTCACCGAGGAGGCGGTGACGCCCTCACCGGTCTCGATGTGGCCGGTGCCGGGGTCGTCGGTCAGGGTGCTCGGGCCGAGGATGGTCCACCGCAGCTGGCTCTGCTGGAGGTGGGCATCGGCGGCAGCCTTGGCCTCGGCGTACGGGAAGAACGAGTTGTCCTGGGGCACACCGTGTTCGGGGCGGTTGTAGAAGTAGGACACCATCACGTAGCGGTGGACCTGGGCCTCTGTCGCGGCGTCCATCGAGCGGATCGCGGCGTCGCGGTCGACGGCGTAGGTGCGCTGGGGGCTGCCACCGCCGGCACCGGCGGACCAGATGACGACCTCCTGGCCACGCAGCCGCTGCACCATCTCGTCGATGTCCAGCTGCTCGACGTCGGCCTCCATGACGCGGGCGCCGGTCTCCGCCACCTCCTGCACGTGCTGGGGGTTGCGGACCCACGCGGTGACGTCGTGACCGTCCTCCAGGAGCAGCGGGATGAGACGCTGGGCCACCTTGCCGTGGCCGCCGATCACGGTGACGTTCGCCATGGGACTCACCTTAGGTCCGGCCGCTGGGGGTCGCGCGTCCGTCGATGGCAAGGCGGACGGTGGTTTGCGCCGGCCTCGGCCGGATGCGTTTGACGCGAAGGTTGCGGGGCGCCCGGTCCCCGCAGGCGCCACCGCAGCCACTCACAGGCTAGGTGTGGCACTCGGCCGCGAACCACCCATCTTTGACGTATGCCGCGGGTGCCGAAGGTCCCGACGTCACAGGCCGAGGCGGGCGGCCACCTGGTCGCCGCCCATCTCGCGCACCACCGCCGGGTCGCCGACGACGACGAGCACGTCGGTGGCCCTGGACATGCCGACGTAGAGCCGCTCGCGGGAGCGGTCGGTGACCTCGCCCTGGTTGACGCAGAGCACGACCGCCCTCCGCTCGAGGCCCTTGCAGCCGAGGACGTGACCGTAGAAGACGTCGTCGTTCTCCCAGAACGAGCGCCAGTAGTCGCGCTGGTCCGTGCCCTCGGCGCGCTCGACCTGGATGGGGTGCCGCTTGCCGGTGGTGATGAGCGCGACGT
This sequence comes from Pedococcus cremeus, assembly GCF_900111375.1. Lineage (GTDB taxonomy): Bacteria > Actinomycetota > Actinomycetes > Actinomycetales > Dermatophilaceae > Pedococcus_A > Pedococcus_A cremeus. Next base: position 2,050 of record NZ_FOHB01000017.1, on the reverse strand, counting down.
GCTGGGGCTGCCAGCCGTCGCCGAGCAGTTTTTCGACCTCGTCGTCGGCGGCGCTGACGGCGTCGTCCGCGCTGGTCGCGACGAACCGCACGTCGGCGCCGTCGCCGCCGCGGAGCGTCATGCGCATGGGCGCCAGCGGGCCGAACGACTGGGCGATCTGGCGGGTGTTCCTCAGGTTGTGGTCGAGCACGAGCGGCACCAGTGGCACCGGCGGCTGCCCGAACCGGGCGAAGATGCGCTGGTTCTCGTCGCTGTAGAGGTACAGCCCACCGGTCTCCTCGTCCTTGAGCGATTGCAGGAGAGGCCGCCACCACAGGTCGGCGAAGTCCTGGGCCTCGTCGACGATGACCGAGTCGAACCGCTGCCCCGCGGGCAGCTGGTCCGCCAGGGCGGCCATGGTCTCCGGCAGCTCGTGCTCCCAGAAGGCGCTGTCCTCGCGACTGCCGTCCGGTGCGCCCCACGACCGGCCGAGCTCGTGGAACGTGCCCACGAAGGCCGGTCGGTGCTTCCGGGGTGCCAGCGCGACCTCGCGCTTGAAGTACTCCGCCAGCCCGATGGAGTAGCAGACCAGCGCGACGCGCTGCGCCGGCCGGTCATGGGACCCGCGGGTCAGCTCCTTGGCCTGAGTGAGCGCGAGGACGGTCTTGCCACTGCCTGCTCCCCCACGCACCTCGACCCGGCTGAGCAGCCGGGTGACCTTCAGCAGAGTCGCCTGCTCCGCGGTCAGGCGGTCGGCCTCACGCTCGCGGTCGTCCGCGACAGACGCCGGGTCGTAGGCCGGGAGGTGGCGCCCACGCAGGATCTCGATGATGAGCTCGACGTCGTCCGCGTCCGGGACGCGGTGGCCGCCCTCCTGCTGCGTGGGGATGTCCCACACCCGTCCGGCGAGGTCGTCCTGGTCGTCCCGGCCGTGCACGGCCCACCGCGGACAGTCCGGCATGCAGAAGTCGTCGTGGACGTCGGAGTAGGGCAGCACGACGGTGTGGCCCCAACGGATCCGGCTGCGGGAGCTGTTCCTCCAGCGCGGGTCCGCCTCGATGTACTGGCGCAGCGCGTAGAGATTGGTGCGGGCCTGGTCGACGGGGTCGATCCGCTTGGTGCCTGAGCCGCGGGACTGCGTCCACTGGCCGTCCTTCACCCAGACGCTGCCGCCCTTGACCTCGACCACGACGACACCCGCGCCCGGCAGGAGGGCGACCAGGTCGATCTCGTGGTCCTTGCGCTGGTCGGTGAGACGCACGTTGGCGAGCACGACGTCCTCGGGCCGCAGCTGGTCCACGAGCCGTTGCCAGACCTCGCGCTCGGACTCGGTCGCGAACTTCGGCGCCTCCGGCAGCGCGCGTGCCCCCATCTCCGGCCTCCCTACCTCGCCCTGACTCACTGGCTCCCGGGCCTCCGGGCCTCCGGGCTCCTCGCGAGCCTGCCACAGCCGGGACTCCGGAATCCGCGGAATCCGGACAGTTCCGGCGCCAGCCCCAGCACGGTATGCCGGGTGTGCTCCCGGGGGCGCCCATGACCCTCGGACATGCCGCAGGACCCGCCGGTGGTCGGCGGGGTGTGGGGCGGGGTCACGCTGGTTCCTGCGCTGCGCGCCTGGCGAGCAGCTCGTCGTAGGAACCCGGCGTCAGGTCCCACTCGACCCGTTCCCCGAACGAGCCCCGCACGACCCGGCCGGCCAACCGCCTCGAGTGCACGATCGTGTGGTGCCGCTCGCAGAGCAGGGCCCCGTTGTCCAGGTCGGAGGGGCCGAGGTCGGCCCAGTGCACCAGGTGGTGCGCGTCGGTCCACTGCGGCGGTGCCCCGCAGCCGGGGTAGGTGCAGCCGCCGTCGCGCAGCCAGAGCCGTTTGGTCTGGGCGTCGGTGAAGAAGCGGTTTCTCGATGCCCCAGTCCATGACCTCCCCGTCGGCGCCGAGGACGATGGGGATGACGGACCCGTCGCAGCACAGCCGTCGAACGGTCTCGGGGGGCAGGTGGGTGCCGGCATCGAGCCCACCGAGGGTGGTGGCCGCGCCGAGCCGGTCCTTGAGGTCGTCGTAGCTCATGGTGAGC
>NZ_FOHB01000018.1 GCF_900111375.1 Pedococcus cremeus | reverse complement strand
GTCCTTCATGACGGTGGTCACGGTGATGGAGGAGTCCTTGGCCTTGACGGCGGCCTTGACGTTGGCGAGCTCGGTGCCGGTGACGGCAGTGTGGTGGTGACCACCCATGCCGCCGCCCATGCCGCCCATGCCGCCCCGGGCGCCGTCGCCGTCCTGGCCGCCGTACCCACCCTGGCCCGGCATCGAGTAGCCGGTGTTGGCCACCTGGGTCGTCGTCGAGGCGTTGGAGACAGCTGTCACCCCTGCCACGAGCACTCCCGCGGCGGCGATGGCCGCCGCGGTGATCGCCATCTCTTTCCTGACAGCCATGTTCATGTCCTTCTCGTCGGCTGGACGGGCCCATCGCCCGGTGGTCGTGCCTCCACAGTCGGCGGCGGCCCTGTCAGGACCCGTGTCGCCACATATGAGTGACCTGTGAGGCTGGGCAACCGCTCAGGCCGGGCGGTGTGGGCCGTCAAACCGCCTGGCGTCGGCTCGTCAGGCCGCGCGGGGTCGGCTCTTCAGTCCGCACGCTGTCCTCTCGCTGCCCTACGGTCGGCCCATGGAGCACCGGCTGACCCGTCAGGAGGCACGCCGGATCGCCGTTCGGGCGCAGCTGCTCGCGGCACCACGACCAGCCGACCTGCTGGAGGTCGTGCGCCACCTCGGCCTCCTGCAGGTCGACCTCACCGCTGCCGTGGCCCCGAGCGCCGACCTGGTCTGCTGGACCCGGCTCGGTTCCCGCTACGACCCTGCGGCGCTCGACGGGCTGCTCGACGAGCGGTCCCTGGTGGAGTACCAGGGAGTGATCCGCCCGGCCGAGGACCTGGCGCTGTTCCGCGAGGACATGGCCGACTGGCCGGGCCGTGGCCCGCTCCGCGACTGGGAGGAGGACCTGCGTGACTGGTTCGAGACCAACGACGTCTGTCGCGACGACATCCTCGGCCACCTCCGGTCGGAGGGCCCGACGCCCGCGCGCGACCTCCCGGACACCTGCGTGCTCCCGTGGCGCTCCAGCGGCTGGAACAACGGACGCAACGTGCAACGGATGCTCGACCTCATGGAGCGCCGCGGCGAGGTGGCGGTGTCGGCACGCGAGGGGCGCGAGCGGCTGTGGGACCTCGCCCACCGCGTCCACCCCGACGGCGAGGTCGTCCCGGCCGAGGACGCCCGGGCGGCTCGCGACGAGCGCCGTCTGAGGGCCCTCGGCATCGCGCGGAGCAAGGGCCCCTACTGCGGCGTGGAGGCGCTGGACGCCGGCCAGGCCGGTGAACCAGCGGTCATCGAAGGGGTCCGTGGCACCTGGCGGGTGGACCCGGAGCGGCTCGGCCAGCCGTTCCGCGGCAGGGCGGCGCTCCTGTCGCCCCTCGACCGGCTCGTCGTCGACCGCAAGCGGATGGCTGAGATCTTCGAGTTCGACTACCAGCTCGAGATGTACAAGCCGGTGGGCCAGCGGCGGTGGGGCTACTGGGCGATGCCCATCCTGTACGGCGACCGGCTCGTCGGGAAGCTCGATGCCACCGCCGACCAGGCGGCCGGCGTCCTCCGGGTCCACGCGGTGCACGAGGACGAGCCCTTCAACGCCCGCGTGCGGGACGCCGTCGACCGCGAGGCCCGCGACCTCGCCCGCTGGCTCGACCTCGAGCTCGTCCTCGCGTGAGCAGCCGCCGGGTGGACCACTGGTATCCGGCCGGTAGCATGACGGCGTCCTGAGGCACCCGAGCACTGGAGCCCTCACGCGTGAACAGCCCCACCGGCACCGTCCGCCCCGCCGCAGTCATCGTCCTCGCCGCAGGTGAGGGCACCCGGATGAAGTCCTCCACCCCGAAGGTCCTCCACCGCATCGGCGGCCGGACCCTCGTGGGCCACGCGATCGCCGCGGCACGGGCCACCGGCCCCGACCACCTGGCCGTCGTCGTCCGCCACGAGCGCGACCTCGTCGCCGCCCATGTGGCGGAGGTCGACCCGAAGGCCGTCATCGCTGACCAGGACGAGGTCAAGGGCACGGGCCGCGCGGCCGAGTGCGCGCTCGAGGTCCTGCCGAAGGAGCTCGAGGGCACGGTCCTGGTCACCTACGGCGACGTGCCGCTGCTGGCCGCGGACACGCTCCACCAGCTCGTCGAGCACCACACCACGAGCGGCAGCGCGGTCACCGTCATCACGGCCAACCTCGCCGACCCGACCGGCTACGGCCGGATCATCCGGGGCGGCGACGACGCGGTCGAGGGCATCGTCGAGCACAAGGACGCGACCCCCGAGCAGCTGGCCATCACCGAGATCAACTCGGGCATCTACGCCTTCGACTCCGATGTCCTCCGCTCCGCGCTCGCCGAGGTCACCACCGACAACGCGCAGGGCGAGAAGTACCTCACCGACGTGCTCGCGATCGCCCGTGCAGCCGGACGGCGGGTCAGCGCCCACCTCATCGACGACCTGTGGCAGACCGAGGGCGTCAACGACCGCGTGCAGCTCGCGCGCCTGGGCAAGGAGCTCAACCGCCGCATCTGCGAGAAGTGGATGCGCGAGGGCGTGACGATCGTCGACCCGGACACCACCTGGGTCGACGCCGACGTCACCATCGGCCGCGACGCCACGATCCTGCCGGGCACCCAGCTCCTCGGCCCGACGGTCGTCGGCGCGAACGCCACGGTCGGCCCGGACACCACGCTCGACGGCACCGAGGTCGGGGAGGGCGCTGAGGTCAAGCGCACCGAGGCCCTCCTCGCCGTCATCGGCGCGGGCGCCACCGTCGGCCCGTTCTCCTACCTGCGGCCCGGCACGGTGCTCGGCGCCAAGGGCAAGATCGGCGGCTTCGTCGAGACCAAGAACGCCAGGATCGGTGACGGCGCCAAGGTGCCCCACCTGACCTACTGTGGCGACGCGACCATCGGGGAGGGCGCCAACATCGGCGCCGGCACGATCTTCGCCAACTACGACGGCGTCGCCAAGCACCACACCACGGTCGGCCGGCACAGCTTCGTCGGCTCCGACTCGGTGCTCATCGCGCCGGTCAACATCGCCGACGGCGCCTACGTCGGAGCGGGGTCCGCCGTCACCGGCGACGTCGACCCCGGCCAGATCGCCGTGGCCCGCGGGCAGCAGCGCAACATCGACGGCTGGGTGGCGCGCAAGCGCGCCGGCACCAAGACGGCGGCCGCCGCGGAGGCAGCCGAACGGCATACCCCTGACGCAGGAGAGGCGGACCAGTCGTGACCGGCATCGTGAAGACGACCCAGAAGAACCTCATGGTCTTCTCGGGTCGCGCGAACCCCGAGCTGGCCGAGGAGGTCGCCGCGCTCCTGGGCACCGAGCTCGTGCCGACCACGGCCTACGACTTCGCCAACGGCGAGATCTACGTGCGCTACCAGGAGTCCGTGCGCGGGTCCGACGCGTTCGTGATCCAGAGCCACGCGACGCCGATCAACCAGGCGATCATGGAGCAGCTGCTCATGATCGACGCGCTCAAGCGCGCCTCCGCCAAGCGCATCACCGTCGTCCTGCCGTTCTACGGCTACGCCCGGCAGGACAAGAAGCACCGCGGCCGCGAGCCGATCTCGGCGCGGCTCGTCGCCGACATGCTCAAGACCGCCGGAGCCAACCGACTCATGGCCGTCGACCTGCACACCGCGCAGATCCAGGGCTTCTTCGACGGCCCGGTCGACCACCTCATGGCCCTGCCGATCCTCAGCGACTACGTGCGCGACAAGTACGGCCACGAGTCGCTCGCGGTCGTCTCGCCCGACGCCGGCCGCATCAAGGTCGCCGAGCAGTGGTCGGAGCGGCTGGGCGGCGCGCCGCTGGCCTTCATCCACAAGACCCGTGACATCGACCGGCCCAACGAGACGGTGGCCAACCGCGTCGTCGGTGAGGTCGAGGGCCGGGTCTGCGTGCTCGTCGACGACATGATCGACACGGCCGGGACCATCACCAAGGCCGCCGATGCACTCATGGAGGCCGGCGCCTCCGGGGTGGTCATCGCGGCGACGCACGCGATCCTGTCCGGGCCGGCGGTCGACCGCCTCAAGGCTTGTGCCGCGCGCGAGGTCATCGTCACCAACACGCTGCCGATCGGCGACGACTGCCAGTTCGACAAGCTGACGACGCTGTCGATCGCGCCGCTGATCAGCCGCGCGGTGCGCGAGGTGTTCGAGGACGGCTCCGTCACCAGCCTGTTCGACGGCCGCGCCTGAGTTACTCGAGGTATGCCGCGGGCCACTGCCCGCGGCATACCTGCGTCACGCGCCCTTGGCGCGGCGGGCCCGGTAGGCCGCCACGTGGACCCGGTTGGCGCAGCCCTTCTCGCAGTAGCGGCGTGAGCGGTTCTTCGACAGGTCGATGACGACGTCGTCGCAGTCGTCGGCGGCGCACACCCCGAGCCGGCCGGTCTCGCCGCTGCGCACCACGTCGACGAGTGCCATCGCAGCCTCGACCGCCATGCGCGTCGCGAGCGGTGCCTCGGGGGAGGTGGCGTGCAGGTGCCAGTCCCAGCCGTCGTGCCGCACGAGCTGTGGCAGGGCGTGGTGCTCGGCCAGGAGGGCGTTGACCCCCTCGACGACGGTGCCGGTGTCGCCGAGCCAGATCTCACGCAGCCGGGGGCGCAGGTCGCGGACGGCCCGCAGCTCGGCATCGTCCCGCGTGCGCGAGCCGGTCCACTCGTAGCGCTCGACGAACCGGTCGAGGTCCTCGACGGTCCGCAGCGAGTCGCCGTCGGTCGCCGTGTTCACCAGCGCAGCCGCAGCAACGAGCGCCGTCTCCGTGTCATGGGCAAATAGCACCTTGACTCCTGTCGTCGGCCATCCGTACCGTCATCACCATAAACGCACTTCACTCCTGACAGGCGGCTCCGCTGGAGGAAGCGCCCTGACCGTCGGAAGAGGACCCATGGCACAGCCCCCCACCACCACGCGCCGCGCCGGCCTGGGTCTCGGGCTCGCCCTGGCGTCGGCCGCGACCTTCGGCAGCTCGGGCGCGTTCGCCAAGTCGCTCCTCGTGGCGGGGTGGAGCCCCGGCGCCGTGGTGACCGCGCGCATGAGCGGCGCGGCGCTCGCGCTGCTGCCCGCGGCCGTCTTCGTGCTGCGCGGGCGGTGGCACCTGCTGCGCCGCAACGCCGGGTTCGCGGTGGCCTACGGCCTCATCGCGGTGGCGCTGTGCCAGTTCGCCTACTTCAACGCCGTCGAGCGGCTCTCGGTGGCCGTCGCCCTCCTGCTGGAGTACCTCGCGCCCGTGCTCATCGTCGGCTACCTGTGGGCGCGCGGGAAGCGCCCGACGCGTCTCACCCTCGCCGGTGTCGTCCTCGCGATGGCCGGCCTGCTGCTGGTGCTCGACGTCGTCGGGGGAGTGCGCCTGAGCCTGACCGGTGTCGCGTGGGGCCTGCTCGCGGCCACCGGGCTGGTCGGCTACTTCCTCCTCTCCGAGCGCGAGCACGAGGAGTCGCTGCCGCCGCTCGCGCTCGCGTGGGCGGGTCTCGTGGTCGGGGCCGTCGTCCTGGGCCTCGCCGGGCTGGCGCGACTGCTGCCCATGCAGGCCTCCACCGACCCCGTGGTGGTCGGCGGCACCGAGCTGGCCTGGTGGGTGCCGATCGCCGAGCTCGCCGTCGTCGCTGCCGCCTTCGCGTATGCCGCGGGCATCGGGGCCGTGCGCCACCTCGGGGCGACCCTGGCCTCCTTCCTCATGCTCACCGAGGTGCTCTTCGCCATCGTGATCGCCTGGGTGCTGCTCGGGGAGCTGCCGGGCCTGGTGCAGCTCGCCGGCGGTCTGCTGGTCGTCGCCGGGGTCGTCGCCGTCCGCCTCGGCGAGCTGCGGGTCGACGGGCGCGGTGGTGAGCGGGTCGGCGGCCGGGCGACCGCCGAGGCACGCCCCTTCGACGACGGCTCCGACGCGGATTTCACGGTCCCGACGCCTGTCCCCTAAACTTCTCGGGTTGTGCCTCGGCGAGGGACCCTGCACGGCTACCGGCCGCGCCCGTCCGTGATCGACGCGGTGGAGTCTCCGTGCTGCGCCCCGCGTCGAGGCCTACCGCGTCCACTGATGTCCCCCCCGATAGGAGTCCACCGTGTCCGAGTCCAAGCTCGTCGCCGAGAAGCGCACCCAGTTCGGCAAGGGTGCCGCCCGCAAGATCCGCCGCGCCGACAAGATCCCCGCGGTCATGTACGGCCACGGCACGGAGCCCGTGCACATCACGCTGCCCGGCCACGAGACGATGATGGCGCTCAAGCAGGCCAACGCCCTGCTGACCATCGAGATCGACGGCAAGGAGGAGCTCGCGCTCGCCAAGGACATCCAGCGTGACGCCATCAAGCCGGTCATCGAGCACGTCGACCTCGTCGTCGTGAAGCGTGGCGAGAAGGTCACGGTCGACGTCCCGGTGCACGTCGAGGGCGAGGCCGCTGCCGAGACCGTCGTCACCGTCGACAGCCAGGTGCTGCAGCTCGAGGTCGAGGCCACCAACATCCCCGAGAACGTCATCGTCTCCGTCGAGGGCGTCGAGGCCGGCACCCAGATCCACGCCTCTCAGGTCGAGCTGCCGCGCGGCGCCGTGCTGCTCACCGACCCGGAGGTCCTGGTCGTCAACGTCACCGCTCAGGTCACCGCCGAGGCCCTCGAGGCCGAGCTGGCCGAGGCCGAGGCCGAGGCGGGCATCGAGCACGAGGAGCCCGAGGCCCCGGCCGAGGGTGAGGCTGCTCCGGCCGAGGGTGAGGCTGCCGCCGAGGGCGAGCAGGCCTGACGCCAGCCCTCAGAAGTCTGTGTGCCGGAAGGCCGGGTCCGTGTCGGACCCGGCCTTCCGCGCATCTCGGGCTTGCTCTGGCCCTAGGGCCCACCGTCGATCGGCGCGTTCGAGAACCGGGCCCGGATGCTTCGCGTGAGCGCTGCCGCCGGCACCGGCGCGCCGTCGACGCACAGCTCCTCGAGGTCGACTGCTCCGGCGCCGCACGCAACCCGAAGGCGGGTGCCGTCGGGGTCGGTGCCGAGGACGTGGCCGGGAACGGCGAGGAACGGCGTCGTCGGAGCGACCCGAGCCCGCCACACGACGACGCGGCGGTCGCAGAGGTACGAGAAGGCTCCGGGGTAGGGCCGTGAGGAGGCGCGCACCAGGCGCGCGACGTCGACCGCCGCCCGGGTCCAGTCGATGAGCCCGTCCTGGGGCAGGCGGGGGTAGCAGCGAAGACCCTCCACCCGTCCTCGGACCAGGCACGCGCCGGGGTCCTCCGCGAGGCTTGTCAGGGCCCGCTCGAACAGGTCGGGAGCCACCCGCGTGGCTTCGGCCAGCACGTCTCCGACGTAGGTCACCTCGTCGATGGTGATCCGTTCCCGGGCCAGGACGTCCCCAGCATCCAGGTCCGCCACCATTCGATGGATGTTGGCGTGGATCTCGTTCTCGCCGTTGAGGATCGCCCAGTTCACCGTCGCATTCCCCTTGTAGTCGGGGAGGTTGCCCAGGTGCAGGTTGAGGAGGGCGAGTGGGAACAGGTCCAGGAACGACGGGGGCAGCACGTACTGCCAGTTGGCGCTGATCCCGGCGCTGACTCCCCGACGACGTAGCGCCCCACACACCTCTGCCGAAGCCGCCTTGGTGGTGAGGAAGTAGTCGCAGCCGAGTCGCCCGGCCAGCTGCTCGAAGTCCGCGGGGCTGACGTCGTACTCGGCGCTCTCGGGCGCCGTGACGATCACGCCGAACGGGTACCCCCGGTCGGCGAGGTGCTCGATGGAGTCGAACAGGAGGCGTGAGCGGCCGATCGCCAGCAGGGTCGGGAAGGCCGTCGTCACAGCAGCTCCACCACCGGGAGTCCGGCGTGGCTGTGCACCCCGGTCAGGAGCGCCTCTGCCGCCTTCAGGCCACCTGCCTGCAGCCGGATCACGGGGTCGATCCCGATGGCGGACGGGAGTACTCCCATGTGTCCCGAGCTGACGTGGGGAGGGAAGTAGCGCACGCCGTGGGCCTCGAGGTCCTCGATGTCGACGTCGCCGGCATACCGGAGCAGCAGGGGGTGGTCGAACGCGCCGGCGACCTCCGCTGCGTCGATCGGGCCGCCATCGCGGATCCACACGTCGTCGAACGGGTACGCCGTGAACACGACGGCCTCGGCGGCCCGGAACTCGTCGGGCACCCGGACGCGAGGAAAGCCACCGACCCACTCGACGCCGGCGAGCGCGGCATACCGCTCCTGCTGCGAGTCGGGCGCCACGACCGCCAAGCCGTCGCACACCTTTCCCAGCGTCCTCGCGATGTAGGGGCCGAAGTCGTTGTTGGTCACGAGCACAAGCGTGTTGCGGTAGGGGCAGACGCCCGCGTCGAAGAGCTGCTTCAGTGCCATGTCACCGAGGTAACCGAAGACGTCGACACAGGGGTGGCGCTCGTTCGTGGCCCCGACCGCCATCCCGCGGCTGCGGGCGTAGGCGAGGTCGACATCACCGTCGCGCCACTCCCAGGCCTCGTACATCAGCGGGATGACGGCCGAGCTGCGCGCGTGTCGAAGCAGTCCCTCGTCGAGCGGGCGGAGATGACCGCTGTTGGTGATGACGTCGGCCGCGCCGACCACCTCCGGTGTCAGCCGGTCGACGAAGGTCACGTCACGGCCGTCGAGCCCGGTCGCAGCCATCGCGGACCTCGTCTCGCGCACGGCGTCGGTGAACGACCCGTGGCGCGTGTCCTTGCCGAACGCGTAGACCTTCGCCCCCGCCGCAGCAGCGAGCAGCACCGTCACGACGTACGGACCGGTCGCGGCCTCGGTGAGGACCGTGCGTCCCCGCAGGTCCAGGGCAAGGTCGTCCACCGCCCCGGCGATCTTCCGCGCGAGCGGCGTCGTCTCCGTCCCCATGTCCCGACCTTGGCACCGGTGCCACGTCGGTGAGGCTGGATTGCGCCATGTCGGCCGAACGGCCCACCAGGGCGCCTGCACCAACGGGGGGACGGCGTTGGCATACTGTCCGGCCATGGATGCCAACGGAACGTGGCTCGTGGTCGGTCTGGGCAACCCCGGACCGCGTTACGCCGGCAACCGCCACAACGTCGGTGCCATGGTGGTCGACGAGCTGGTCACGCGACACGGAGCTGGTTCGAAGCTGCGGTCCCACAAGGCGCGCGCCGCCGTCGGTGAGGTGCGTGTGGGCACGTTGCCGGGTGGTGCACCCGGACCTCGCGCCGTGCTGGCCGTTCCGTCCTGCTACATGAACGAGTCGGGCGGACCCGTGAAGGCGCTGGCGAAGTTCTACTCCGTGGAGCCGGAGCGGATCGTGGTCGTGCACGACGAGCTCGACATCCCGGCCGGCGCGATCCGGCTCAAGATCGGCGGCGGAGAGGGCGGTCACAACGGGCTCCGCTCGATCAGCTCCGCCTTGGGCACCAAGGACTACCTCAGGGTGCGGGTGGGTATCGGGCGTCCGCCCGGCCGGATGGACCCGGCCGACTTCGTGCTGCGGGACTTCTCGGTGACCGAGCGCAAGGAGCTGCCGTTCCTGCTCTCGGATGCGGCCGACGCCACGGAACAGCTGCTCTCCGACGGGCTCCTCGCGACCCAGCAGCGCTGGCACAGCCCGGCCTGACCCGCGCTCACCCGGAAGGCTCCGGTACAAAGCGCCCAGGAGTGCGTGACTAGTCACTGACCATTTTTCGGTGACAGCCGTCCGGCCGCGATCTGCGTAGTTCGGACGGTCCCCACAGTCCGAAAGACGGAGGCGGGGGCCGCCGGGTACCGGTATGCCCCAATTGCCTACGCCATGCGCGGGAGCCAGTGGGGTCTGCGGTCGAGGGTCCTACTGCCGATGACGTACTACCGGCGGTGGAGAGAGCTCTCCACAGACCTTCCTAGGTACCGCATTTCCTTGTCCCACTTGGCTTTTGGAAGGGTCAAGTAGGTCGCTTGTTCCCCTGTCACCCCGCCCACACGCAGGGCTAGCGTCGGCTCTCAGCGGCATTGGGGTTGGGGAGTGGGCATGACTGATTTCGTGAGGGCCGGGCGCCGCAACGCGCACGGTGCCCGTCTGGTGGGCGAGGCGGCGAGGGACATCGTCGCTCGCCTCGGGGACCGTGCGTCCGCGCCGCCGCGCGCAGCGGGGGAGGCCGGCGGCCTCGGCTCGCGCCGGCCGTGGGACGTCACCTACCGGCGCAACGCCTTCCTGTTGGACCTCGTCGCAGGCGCCGCGGCTGCCGCGGCTGCCCTGGCGATGTGGTCGAACATGCGACCAACCACCCACGAGAGCCAGCTGCTGGCGCTGATCCCGGTCCTGTGGGTCGGGGCCCTTGCCGCGACTCATGGCTACGAGCGTCGGTACCTCGGTACGGCCACCGAGGAGTACCGCGCGGTGTTCCACTCGACGTTCCTGGTGCTGGCGCTGGTGGCCGTCATCTCCTACGTCCTGAAGCTCGAGCTCTCCCGCGGCTTCATCATGACCGTGCTCCCCATGCTGTTCGTGATCGGGATGACCGAGCGGCACCTGCTGAGGCGACGCCTCCAGTCACGCCGCGCGCGAGGGCTCGACGTGCAGAGAACGGTGGTCATCGGGGACGCCCGCTCGATCGGCCCGCTCATCCGCGAGATCCGGCGCGCCCCCGGCCAGGGGATGCAGGTCGTCGCAGCGTGTGTGTCGGGGCTCATGACCGATGACGACGAGGCCACCGACGTCGAAGGCGTGCCGGTCTTCGGCTACCCCGAGGAAGCCATGTCGGCTGTCGACCTCTTCGACGCGGAAGTGGTTGCCGTCTCTGCAGATCCGGACCTGTGCGGCCACGCCCTGCGGCGGCTGTCGTGGGCGCTGGAGGAGCGCGAGGTGGACCTCATCGTGGCGCCGGGGATCTTCGAGGTGGCCGGCCCCCGGCTGTCGATCCGGCGTGCAGCCGGCATGCCCTTGTTGCATGTCGAGCGACCGGTGATGTCAGGTGCACGGCGCGCGGTGAAGAAGGTGGTCGACCGGGTACTCGCGGTCGCGGCCGCGGTCCTTGCCTTCCCAGTTCTCCTCGTGATCGCCGTAGCCGTGCGGCTCGACTCGCCGGGCCCCGTGCTGTTCCGCCAGACCCGGGTGGGTGCCAAGGGCGAGCACTTCCAGATGCTGAAGTTCCGCACGATGTGCGTCGACGCCGAAGCGCGGCTGTCCGACCTGCTGGGCGTCCAGGACGCCGGCAACACGGTGCTCTACAAGATGCGTCGCGACCCGCGTGTGACCCGGGTCGGTCGTGTGCTGCGGCGGTACTCGCTCGACGAGCTTCCCCAGCTGCTCAACGTGCTTCGAGGCCAGATGTCGCTCGTCGGCCCACGGCCGCCGCTGCCGAGCGAGGTGGAGGGCTACGAGCCCGACGCGGCACGACGGCTGCGGGTCCAGCCGGGCCTGACCGGGCTGTGGCAGGTGAGCGGTCGCAGTGACCTCTCCTGGGAGGAGTCCCTGCGGCTCGACCTCTGGTACGTCGACAACTGGTCGCTGGCCCTCGACCTGCAGATCATCTTCCGCACCGCGCGGGCGGTGTTGCGGGGGACGGGGGCGTACTGATGGCCCGCCTGCGTGGAGCAGCGGGGGACGTGGTGACGCTCTGGCCGACCGACTCGGCCAGAAGTGGTGAAGGGACCGCCGCACGGCGGTGTGGGAGCCGGCCCGGGGGCGGGACGGCTGTGGAAGGGGAACAAGGATGACGCTGCGCGTTGGTGTCGTGGGAGCGGGCTACTGGGGGCCCAACCTCGTGCGCAACTTCAGGGGAAGCCCGGACTGGGACCTCGTGGCCGTGTGTGACCTCGACGAGGCCAGGGCCCGCAAGGTCGTGGGTGACCGGAGCACCGTGGACGTCGAGACGTCGCTGGAGCGCCTGCTGGCCCGGACCGATGTCGACGCGGTGGCCGTGGCCACGCCGGCGAACACCCACCGGCCCATCGCCATGGCGGCGCTCGAGGCGGGGAAGCACGTGCTGGTGGAGAAGCCGCTGGCCTCGAGCCGGGAGGACGCCGAGGCGATGGTGCGTCGCGCCGACGAGCTCGGCCTGGTCCTCATGTGCGACCACACCTACTGCTACACACCGGTCGTCCAGCACCTGGGGCGCATGATCGCCGAAGGCGAGCTCGGTGACCTGCTCTTCGTCGACTCGGTGCGGATCAACCTCGGCCTCGTGCAGCCGGACGTCGACGTCTTCTGGGACCTCGCGCCGCACGACCTGTCGATCCTCGACTTCATCCTGCCCGGCGGCCTGTCGCCCGAGGGCGTCTCCGCCCACGGCAGCGACCCCATCGGTGCCGGTCGGTCATGCCTGGGCTACCTCACGATGCCGCTGCCCGGTGGGTCCATCGCCAACATCCACGTGAACTGGCTGAGCCCCACCAAGATCCGCCAGATGGTGATCGGCGGCAGCCGCCGCACGGTCGTCTGGGACGACCTCAACCCGCAGCAGCGGCTCTCGGTGTACGACCGGGGCGTCGAGCTCGGGTTCACCGCCGACGCCGCCGACCTCACCGAGCGGGCCGCGGTGAACGTCAGCTACCGGCTCGGCGACATGCACGCCCCGTCGCTGCCCGAGCACGAGGCGCTTCAGCTGATGGTGTCGGAGTTCGCCGCCGCCATCAGGGACGGACGGGCGCCACAGACCGACGGAAGGGCCGGCCTGCGCGTGCTCTCGGTGCTGGAGGCCACGCGGTCGAGCCTGGCGGCCCAGGGCGGGATGGTGCCCGTGGCGCCACTGGTCCCTGCACTGACCGCCACCGATGGCCTGTGGGCAGGGGCGACCCGATGAGTGCTCTACGGGGAGCCCGCGTGCTCGTGACCGGAGGGGCAGGCACGATCGGGTCCACCATCGTCGACCAGCTCCTCGACGCGGGCGTCGCGCACGTCGACGTGCTGGACAACCTGGTCCGTGGTCGTGAGGAGAACCTCGCCGACGCCTTCGACCGCGGTGGGGTCACCCTCGTCAAGGGGGACCTGCGCGACCGCGACCTGGTGCACGACGTCACCCGCGGCAAGGACCTGGTGTTCCACCAGGCCGCGATCCGCATCACCCAGTGCGCGGAGGAGCCGCGGCTCGCGCTCGAGGTGCTGGTGGACGGCACGTTCACCGTGCTGGAGGCGGCAGTCCAGGCCAAGGTGCAGAAGCTGGTCTACGCCTCGTCCGCCTCCGTCTACGGTCTGGCCGAGTCCTTCCCGACCGGCGAGCGGCACCACCACCACAACAACGACACGTTCTACGGCGCGGCCAAGTCCTTCAACGAGGGCATGGCGCGCAGCTTCCGCGCCATGTACGGCCTCGACCACGTCGGCCTGCGGTACTTCAACGTCTACGGCCCGCGGATGGATGTGCACGGTCTCTACACCGAGGTCCTCGTCCGGTGGATGGAGCGGATCGCCGACGGTGAGCCGCCCCTGATCTTCGGTGACGGTCGCCAGACGATGGACTTCGTCTTCACCCGCGACATCGCCAGGGCGAACCTCCTCGCCGCGGCGAGCGACGTCACGGAGGGTGTCTACAACGTCGCGAGCGGCCAGGAGACCAGCCTGCTCGGGCTGGCCGAGGCCCTGCTCCGGGCCATGGGCTCCGACCTGGCCGTGGAGCACGGGCCAGAGCGGGCCGTGAACGGCGTGACCCGCCGCCTGGCCGACACCCGAGCAGCGGCCACCGACCTCGGGTTCGTGGCCGAGGTCGGCCTCGAGGAGGGGCTTCGCGAGCTCGTCGAGTGGTGGAGGCCGCAGCGTGACGTCGTCGCTGCCGGCCGCGAGGTGCACACGTCATGAGGCAGCAGAGGGCGACGGACCGGGGCGGGGCCGGGGCCGGTTCCACGTCGGGCCAGGCGAGTACGGGCCAGGCGGACAGCGAGGTTGCCCAGCTCGTCCGCGATGCGGCGGCTGGAGACCCCGCGGCGTGGGACGTGCTGGTCGGGCGCTACGTGGCGCTGCTGTGGCACATCGCCTTCCGGCACGGGCTCAGCGAGTGGGACGCCGCAGACGTCGTGCAGACGACGTGGCTGCGGCTCTTCGAGAACATCGACGACGTCAGGGAGCCCTCGCGCGTCGGCTCATGGCTGTCGACCACGGCGCAGCGCGAGTCGCTGCGCCACGTCGCCCACCGTCAGCGTTTCGTGCCCAGTGACGACGAGTCGACGTTCGACGACCACGACCGGCTTCAGGCACCCCCGGACGAGGCCCTGATCACGCGGGAGCAGGCCGAGTGCGCCCAAGCGGCCGTGGCGACCCTGCCGGACGCCTGGCGCTCGATGCTCGAGCTCATGACGCAGGACCCGCAGCCCAGCTATGAGCAGATCAGTGCCGAGCTGGGCGTACCGATCGGCAGCATCGGGCCCACTCGGGGCCGCTGCGTTCGCAGACTACGAGCGATGGTGGCGATCTAGATGCCCCACAGCCGGTTCCGTGTCGCGGTGAGCCTCCTCGCGCTCTTCGCGCTGTCCCTCGTCCTGCCCTTCCAGGTGATGCAGGCGGCTCCGGCGGCCGCCGCTGACCCGTGCGCGGCGCCGGTCAACGTCATCGCGTGTGAGAACAGCAAGCCGGGGACGCCATCGAGCGACTGGTCGATCACGGGAGCAGGCTCACCGTCGATCCAGGGTTTCGCGACCTCGATCAGCGTGAACCCCGGTGACACGGTGCGGTTCAAGATCAACACCCCGTCGAAGGCCTACCACTTCGACATCCTGCGCATGGGCTACTACCAGGGCAACGGTGCCCGGAAGCTTGCCGCCAACCTCAAGCCGTCGGCGACGCTGCCGCAGACGCAGCCGTCGTGCCTGACCCTGCAGGACTCCACCGGGCTGATCGACTGCGGCAACTGGGCCGTCTCGGCGTCCTGGACCGTTCCGACCGACGCCGTCTCGGGCGTCTACATCGCGCACCTGGTGCGGGAGGACGCCACGGGCGCCAGCCACATCGTGTTCATCGTGAAGAACGACAACAGCCACTCCGACCTGCTGTTCCAGACCTCCGACGAGACCTGGCAGGCCTACAACACCTACGGCGGCAACAGCCTCTACACCTGTGCGGTCAGCTGCCCGCCCGGCAGCCCGGCGGCATACAAGGGTGCGTCCAAGGTGTCGTACAACCGTCCGTTCCACTCGGCTGAGGACGACTCGGGTGGCCGCAGCTGGCTGATGTACACCGAGTACCCGATGATCCGGTTCCTCGAGGCCAACGGCTTCGACGTGTCCTACACGACGGGGATCGACGTCGGCACGACGACCGGCGGCTCCCTGCTGAACAACCACAAGGCGTTCCTCTCGGTCGGGCACGACGAGTACTGGTCGGGCACCCAGCGCGCCAACGTCGAGGCGGCCCGGGACAAGGGCCTGAACCTCGCGTTCTTCAGCGGCAACGAGGTCTTCTGGAAGACGAGGACCGAGGCCAGCTACGACGGGACCAGCACGCCGAACCGGACCCTGGTGGCCTACAAGGACACCCACTACGACGGGCAGGCCGACCCGGTCGCCTGGACGGGCACGTGGCAGGACCCGCGGTTCAGCCCACCCGGCGACGGCGGCAGGCCCCAGAACGCCCTCACCGGCCAGCTGTTCCAGGTGAACTCCGGCACCACGGACATCAGGGTGCCCGCGCAGTACTCCCAGCTGCGGTTCTGGCGCAACACCGGCGTCGCGAGCCTGCCGACCGGCCAGACGCTCACGCTCGGAGCCGGGCTCGGAACGCTGGGCTACGAGTGGGACGTCGACCCGGACAACGGCTTCCGGCCGGCGGGGTCCTTCCGGATGTCCTCGACGACGTCCACCTCGGCCGAGGTCTTCACCGACTACGGCAGCACCACCAAGACCGGTGGCACGGCGACCCACAACCTCACGCTGTACCGCGCACCCAGTGGGGCGCTGGTCTTCGGTGCGGGGACGGTGCAGTGGTCGTGGGGTCTCGACCCCGGCAACGGCCCTGACCGGAACATGCAGCAGGCCACGGTCAACCTCTTCGCCGACATGGGGGTGCAGCCGTACGCCCTGTTGTCCGGACTGACGGCCGCGACGGCGTCCACGGACACCGCGGCGCCGACCTCGACGATCACCTCGCCCGCAGGCGCGTCCACGGTCGGCGACGGCGGGAAGATCACCATCTCCGGCACGGCGGCCGACACGGGCGGTGGCGTGGTCGCAGGGGTGGAGGTCTCCACTGACGACGGGAAGACATGGCACCCCGCCACGGGCACGACGAGCTGGACCTACAGCTGGGTGGCACACGGGAACCCGAGCACCACCATCAGGTCGCGTGCCGTCGACGACAGCGGGAACCTCGAGACGCCCTCTGCGGGAAAGTCGCTCAACGTCAGCTGCACCTGCTCCATCTGGGGCACGGGTTCGGCTCCGACCCAGGCCGACTCCGGCAGCGCCAGCGCCGTCGAGGTGGGCGTCAAGTTCAGGTCCGACGTCTCCGGGGTGGTCACCGGCGTCCGCTTCTACAAGTCGAGCAAGAACACCGGCACGCACGTGGGCAGCCTCTGGACGTCGTCCGGCACCAAACTCGCGTCGGCGACCTTCACGAGCGAGAGCGCATCCGGGTGGCAACAGGTCACCTTCGCCACGCCCGTGGCGGTCAACGCGAACACCACGTATGTCGCGTCGTACTTCGCGCCCGTGGGGCACACGGCCCAGGACGACGACTACATGTACAACGCGCCGTCCCCTGACCCCTACTCCAACGGCGTCATGGACAGCCCGCCCCTGCACGCCCTGCGGAACGTCAGCGGCACCACGAACGGGGTCTACAAGACCTCCGCCACGACGACGTTCCCCAACACCAGCGTCAGCGCCCGCAACTACTGGGTCGACGTGATGTTCAACGCCAACAGCGGCGCGGCCACCGTGCCGGGTGCTCCCACGGGCGTGTCGGCCACCCCCGGTGACGCCTCGGCGCAGGTGGCGTGGACCGTCCCCGGGGACGGTGGCAGCGCCATCACCAGCTACACGGTGACGCCGTACATCGGCACGACGGCGCAGACGCCGACCACGGTGAGCGGCACCATCTCGGACCCGACGGTCACGGTGACCGGACTGACCAACGGGACGGCATACACCTTCAAGGTCTCCGCCACCAACGCGGTCGGCACCGGTCCTGACTCGGCGGCGTCGAACGCCGTGACGCCGTCGAAGACGAGCTGCACGGCCTGCACCATCTGGACGGCGACGACCGTGCCGAACACCCCTGACCAGGGCGACCCCAACGCGACCGAGATCGGCACGAAGTTCAAGGCGGACGTGAACGGCGAGATCAAGGGGATCCGCTTCTACAAGGCGAACACGAACACGGGAACGCACATCGCCAACCTGTGGACGAGCACCGGCACCAAGCTCGCCTCGGCCACCGTGACGGGTGAGACCGCCTCGGGCTGGCAGCAGGTCATGTTCGCCAACCCGGTGACCATCACCGCGGGAACGGTGTACGTCGCGTCCTACTTCGCGCCGGCAGGGCACTATGCCGCCGACACCGGGTACTTCGCGGCCTCCGGGGTGGACAACGGCCCCCTCCACGCGCTGAAGGACGGCGTGAGCGGAGGCAACGGCGTCTACCGTTACACCTCGACCAGCGCCTTCCCCAGCAGCACCTACCAGTCGGAGGCCTACTTCGTCGACGTCGTCTTCTCGACGACGTCCGCGACGGCACCCGCCGCGCCGACCAACGTCACTGCGTCCGCCGGCGACGCGTCGGCCTCGGTGACCTGGACCGCGCCGTCCGACGGTGGCAGTGCGATCACGAGCTACACGGTCACGCCGTACATCGGGACGACGGCGCAGACGCCGACGACGGTGACGGGGAACCCGCCGGCGACCACGGCGACGGTGAGCGGGCTGACGAACGGGACGGCATACACCTTCAAGGTCAAGGCGACGAACGCCGTTGGCGCAGGTCCTGACTCGACGGCGTCGAACACGGTCACACCGACGAGCAACGCGACGGCGCCCGCCGCGCCGACCAACGTCACTGCGTCCGCTGGCGACGCGTCCGCCTCGGTGACCTGGACCGCGCCGTCGAACGGTGGCAGCGCGATCACGAGCTACACGGTCACGCCGTACATCGGGACGACGGCCCAAACGCCGACGACCGTCACCGGGAACCCGCCGGCCACGACGGCGACGGTGAGTGGGCTGACGAACGGGACGGCATACACGTTCAAGGTCAAGGCGACGAACGCGATCGGTGCCGGACCGGACTCGGCTGTCTCCAACTCCGTCACGCCCTCGGCGGCAACGGCGCCGGACGCTCCGACCGCCGTGACCGCCACGGCAGGAAACGCCTCCGCCACGGTGAGCTGGACCGCGCCCGCCAACGGCGGAAGCGCGATCACCAGCTACACCGTCACGCCGTACATCGGGACGACGGCACAGACGACGACGACGGTGAGTGGCAGCCCGCCGGCGACGACGTCGACGGTGGGCGGGCTGACCAACGGCACGGCCTACACCTTCAAGGTGACCGCGACGAACGTCGTCGGGACGGGCCCGCAGTCGGCGGCGTCGAACACGGTCACGCCGAGCAGCGGCGCCACCGCTCCCGGGGCACCGACGAACGTGACTGCGGCTGGTGGTGACGGGTCGGCGACGGTGTCGTGGACGGCGCCGTCCGACGGTGGCAGTGCGATCACGAGCTACACGGTGACCCCGTATGCCGGGTCGACGGCCCTGGCGTCGACGCCGGTGACGGGGAACCCGCCGGCGACCACGGCGGTCGTGAGCGGGCTGACGAACGGGACGTCGTACACGTTCAAGGTGTCGGCGACGAACGCGGTCGGCACGGGTGCGCAGTCGGCGGCCTCGAACGCGGTGACTCCGTCGGCGACGGGTTGCTCGGGCTGCACGATCTGGTCGGCCTCGGCGACGCCGGGCACGGCGAGCGCGGCGGACTCCTCCGCGGTGGAGCTGGGTGTGAAGTTCAAGGCGGACGTG